>NZ_CM181701.1:0-4020078 GCF_059338375.1 Shewanella sp. 553 | reverse complement strand
GTACTTATCCCCAAAAGATCATACAAAGGGGTGTATTCTATAGTGAGATCACAAGGATCGCTATCCTTTAAATGGATTTATCCCCAGTAAGATCAACTTGACTTTTTGACACTGATCCAGATCGATCGCAGCCGATCAATTTATTTATATAAACCAGTAAACTCAGCTTTATTAAGCGATCCAGATCGATCTATAATTAGCAACCTTCGTTCAGGCAAATGAATACCAGATCCACAAGATGTAGTGTTCATTCACAGAGTTATCCACACTAGAGTGTGTATATAACCTAGCCGAGCAGAAGTATTAAAGGAAGATTTTGTACACTTGTTGATTTTGCTTGTTGACGGGCATCACTAAAGTGATTACAATTCGGCCTCTTTTTTGCCCTTACTTCTAATTTGTAGGAGTCAGGTTTATTCACCTAACAAAGACGGATTGCCATAATGAGTAAACGTACTTTTCAACCTAGCAACCTGAAGCGCAAGCGTTCTCACGGCTTCCGCGCTCGTATGGCTACTGTAGGTGGCCGTAAGGTTATCGCACGTCGCCGTGCAAAAGGTCGCGCTCGTCTTTCTGCTTAATCAGTAGAAATGCAAGTGACCAGCTATACCTTTACGCGGGAGTTACGTTTGTTAACTCCCGCGCAATTCAAATCTGTATTCTCAAATCCTATCAAAGCTTCTTCGGCTGAAATTACCTTACTTGCTATACCTAACTCAGAGCAACATCCACGTATTGGATTAACCGTTGCAAAACGTTATGTAAAGAGAGCTAATCAACGCAACAGAATTAAACGTATCATCCGCGATAATTTTCGTTTGCATCAGCACGATCTACCCCCGCTTGATATCGTCGTTTTGGTAAGAAATGGCGTACTGGATATGGATAATGCAGCACTCCACAAACTGGTAGAGAAGTTATGGCGCAAACTCAGTCGCCGTTACAATGGCTAGCCACTACGTTAATTCGTGGCTATCAAATCTTTATCAGCCCTATACTAGGGCCAAAGTGCCGTTTTCACCCCACATGTTCAACTTACGCCATTGAAGCCATTCATTTGCATGGATTTGTGAAAGGGAGTTGGTTTGCAGGGAAACGCGTATTAAAATGTCACCCTTTACATCCGGGCGGTGAAGATCCCGTCCCTCCAAAAAATAAATAGGTGTAATAAATAGGCTATGGAATCTCAACGCAATATATTGCTTATCGGTCTGCTTTTTGTCAGCTTTTTGCTGTGGCAGCAATGGCAAACAGACAAAAAACCGCAACCCGTTGCTACTGAATCATCAGTGGCCGCGTCAACTACTGTCGCAAATACACATGGTAGTGATGTTCCTGATGCCGATGCTGCACTCCCAGAAGCAGTCGTTGCATCTAAAGAACTCATTACTGTCACCACAGACCAGTTGATATTAAAAATCAACCCAGTCGGTGGTGATATCGTTTATTCGGCATTAGTGGCGCATAAACTTGAACTCGATAAAGACGAACCTTTCGTTTTGCTCGAGCAAACTAACGACATCTACTATATCGCGCAAAGCGGCCTAATTGGTCGTGACGGTATCGATAGCAGCGTTAAAGGCCGTGCCCACTATTCAAGCCAAGCACAGCAATACACTATGGCCGATGGCCAAGAAACACTTGAAGTACCACTGACTTATGTGGCTGACAATGGTGTGACTTACACCAAAGTGTTTGTGTTGCATCGTGGTAAATTCAACATCGATGTAGATTACCGTATCAACAACACCTCCAGCGAACAGCTACAGGTGCAGATGTATGGCCAAATCAAGCACAGTATCAAAGAAAGCGAAAGTAGCATGATGATGCCAACTTATCGCGGTGCTGCATTCTCGACTCAAGATACCCGTTACGAGAAATACAGCTTCGAAGATATGGCTGACAAAAACCTAGACAAGAAAACCCTAGGTGGCTGGGCTGCAATGCTGCAGCACTACTTCGTTTCTGCATGGGTTCCACCAGCAAACGACCAAAACACGATTTTTTCTAGCATTAGCGCAGGCGGATTAGCCAATATTGGTTTCCGTGGTGCAGTGTATGATATTGCCCCAGGTAGCAGCCAAACCATTGGTGCGCAATTCTATGTTGGTCCTAAAGACCAAGCGGCATTATCGGAAATATCTGAATCACTTAACCTAGTGGTCGATTATGGTTTCCTATGGTGGTTGGCAGTACCTATTTACAAACTACTGATGATCTTCCAATCATTTGTAGGTAACTGGGGCTTAGCGATTATCCTTATCACCTTAACCGTTCGTGGCCTGCTGTACCCACTAACCAAAGCACAATACACCTCAATGGCGAAGATGCGTAACCTGCAGCCTAAGCTAGCTGAGATGAAAGAGCGCTTCGGTGATGACCGTCAAAAGATGGGTCAGGCGATGATGGAACTGTACAAGAAAGAGAAAGTAAACCCTATGGGTGGCTGTCTGCCTATCTTGCTACAGATGCCGATTTTCATTGCCCTTTACTGGGTACTGTTAGAAAGCGTTGAGTTGCGTCATGCACCCTTTATGCTATGGATCACCGACCTTTCGGTACAAGATCCTTACTATGTGATGCCAATCCTAATGGGTATCTCAATGTTCTTAATGCAGAAGATGCAGCCAATGGCGCCAACCATGGACCCAATGCAACAGAAGATGATGCAATGGATGCCAGTGGTATTTACCGTATTCTTCTTATGGTTCCCAGCCGGTCTTGTACTTTACTGGTTAGTCGGTAACATTGTTGCGATTACTCAGCAGAAGATCATCTATGCTGGTTTGGAGAAAAAAGGGTTAAAATAACCTTTTAGTTCCAACAAACAAAAGCGGTCGGATACTAAGTATTGACCGCTTTTTTGTTTTATATAAACGCATATTTTTGCCATTCACCATCAATTTAGGAAACACAGTAATGACAACAGATACTATCGTGGCACAGGCAACCGCTCCCGGACGCGGCGGCGTGGGGATCATACGTATCTCGGGCGACAACGCCAGCAAAGTGGCAATGGCCGTGTTAGGGCATATCCCTAAAGTCCGCTATGCCGATTACTGTGACTTTAAAGATGCTAATGGGGATGTGATAGACCAAGGCATTGCCCTCTTCTTTAAGGGGCCCAACTCATTTACCGGCGAAGATGTACTCGAGCTACAAGGCCATGGCGGCCAAATCGTACTGGATATGCTGATCAAGCGCGTCATGGAAGTGGGCGGCGTACGTATTGCTAAACCAGGGGAATTCAGCGAGCAAGCGTTTATGAACGACAAGCTGGATCTGACTCAAGCCGAAGCCATTGCCGATCTGATTGACGCCACCAGCGAACAAGCCGCCAAAAGCGCCCTCAATTCGATGCAGGGTGAATTTTCCACCCAGGTACATGATCTGGTCGATCAGGTGACTAACTTACGTTTATACGTAGAAGCCGCTATCGACTTCCCCGACGAAGAGGTCGACTTTCTCTCTGACGGCAAAATTGCCGCCTCGCTCAACCGTATTATCGACAAACTCGATTCGGTGCAATCGAGTGCCAAACAAGGCGCGATTATTCGCGAAGGGATGAAAGTCGTTATTGCGGGTCGCCCGAACGCAGGCAAATCGAGTCTACTGAACGCATTAGCAGGTAAAGAATCGGCTATCGTTACCGAAATAGCCGGCACCACCCGTGACGTATTGCGCGAGCACATTCACCTTGATGGTATGCCGCTGCACATTATCGACACCGCAGGTCTACGTGACACCACAGATACGGTAGAGCAAATAGGTATCGAGAGAGCCTGGGCCGAAATAGAAAGTGCCGACCAAGTGCTATTTATGGTCGATGGCACCACCACCAATGCAGTCGATCCCCACGATATTTGGCCAGACTTTATTGATCGCCTCCCCAAAAACCTTGGCGTCACCGTCATACGTAATAAAGCCGACCTGACTGGCGAACCATTAGAGACCACCCAAGAACAGGGTTATAAAGTCTTTCGTCTATCGGCAAAAACCGGCTTAGGCGTCGAGGAGCTTAAAGCACACCTTAAATCTCTTATGGGCTACCAAAGCAACCTTGAAGGTGGCTTTATCGCCCGTAGGCGCCATTTAGAAGCCTTAGAGCTTGCCAGTAGTCACTTATTACTGGGCAAAGAGCAGTTAGAGGTTTATCAAGCGGGTGAACTGCTAGCTGAAGAGCTGCGAATGTGCCAAATGGCCCTATCTGAAATCACGGGTAAATTCACCTCAGATGACCTACTGGGTAAAATATTCGGCTCTTTCTGTATCGGGAAGTGATGCCTAGCTGGATTACGCTGGGCTAGATTAATGACTGACTAAAATGTCAAAACAACATTTAATTGCTGTTATTAAATAAAAAGATGAGCATTGGCTCATCTTTTTATTAATATTGATTTATAGCTTTTTAGATGTAGACAACTCAGCCTCTAATTCTTGCTTCGCTCTTTGGGTTTTAAACTCAGAGTAAAGCACAGCTTCATCATTAGGGTTTAACGTCTTACCCGACTCTTGGATCAACTTGTCGAATAATGGCTTGGTATTTTCCATCACCACCAAGACACACAATTGTTTTTTATCATCGATGCGGGCAAATGCGACCTCTTTTGGTAATGCCCCCACTAAGCTTTGCTCAGCAATCTGCTTACTTACTTGAGCAAAGCTCGAGCTGGTCATACTGGCTTCATTTTCTTGGGTTTGCTGGTTAACCAGTTTATCCATCACCATAGCTTTAGTATTAATTTGTGTTGCCAAATCGGCTCTCGCATTAGCAATGGCTTGCGCGCGACTAGCTGCCATATTACCGCTCCACAGCACACAACTAGCAGAGGCTAATCCAGTAGCATGAGTCGGCATCAAAACCCAACTCGGCACACTATCATTCTCTGCTAGCGGCGTAGACTGTGGTGCTTGAGTACTACTACATGCACCTAAGATCAAAGCGCTGGCTACGGTTAAGTATTTTTTCATCATATTTTGCTATTTCCATTCCATGTGGGTAATTTGGCGTGATACTGCTCTTCTAACTTACGAACTTTCTTAAGGTACTTCTTGGTTTCAGCATAAGGTAAGCGTTGCATCAAGGTTTGATAAACCTGCTCACTAGACATTGCATTAATTTTTCCTAATGCCTGATTAATATTACGATTATTACCACCATTAAAGGCCTTTGCCACGTTACCAGCACCTGTATTATATGCGGCAATGGTGCAGTATTTACGGCTTGTAGGATCGGTAACACCTTTTAAATAACGCTCAGATAATATTGAAAGGTACCCTGCTCCATAAAGGATATTGGTATCGGCATGATAAAGCTCACTTGCTGTCGGTGCAGTCGACTTTTGCAGTAACTTATTCGCCACATCCATACCAGCCGACCCAGGAACAATCTGCATAAGCCCAAAAGCGGGAATATGGGACTTAGCCTCAGGATTAAACGATGATTCAGCATGAGAAATAGCCAGCAATAGTGCGACCTCTTGCCGCTGTTTGTCAGCCTGTTTATTGAATGATTCTAGATAAGGAGATGCCTTTCTCAACAGATAATCTTCAGGCAGAGCAATCGTATATGACTTTATTTTTTTATACTTAACATCTTGTTTATTAACTTGCTCAACCTGCTTTTCAAGATTTTCAACTCTGAGTTGCTGTTGCTGTTCGAGCTGTTGTTTTTTTACTTTAGCATCAGATTCCGAGATGGCTTCATCGGTATCCACACTATTTAGCAGTTGCTCATGCTGCAGCACAATTTGTTGTTTTAACACTGGCTGACTCGCCACTACTTTTGGCTGAGGTGTAATGACGGCAGGAGTTTGCTGTAACTCTTGCAATGCATCATCATTATCGATCAACACCTTGAGCACTGGCGCCGTGTTGATATCATCAAGCAAGTCGGTAACTGCAAGTCCTGGCTTAGAAGAGGTCTCTTCATTTAACTGTTCGATTGTCAGTGTTTGTGCTTGCTCATCAACAATTATTCGGCTTTGTAAATCATCACTATAAACAACCTCTTGCTCTATTGAACTCTGCACCGGAACGGCCCAGTTTTGCAGTAATTGACCACGAAAATGGTCATAATCGGCTAAGTATTTCTCTCTAAATGCAGTATATTCCTGCTGTTGTTGCTGAACATAATCTTGCTTTTGTTGCTGCCAACCTTTTTTAAACTCTTCAAAAGAAGCGTCAGTAGCCAGCACCAAAGAGGGAAACAATATTATTGGCAGTATGAGTTTACGCATGACGATATCCTTAGAAGTAAGCATTAAATTCATACTTAGTCAGTAGTGAATCAGCAATGTATTCAGGCGATAATTCAGAAATCGCATAAAAGTTAGCGGTATAAGCGGCTAACTTTTGAGTCAGAGCACCAACCTCTGCGGTATTCCCCTCTAATGTCGCTTGATCCAGTTCGGTTAACATAGAGAATGCATTGGGTTGAACCTGTTCATATTCAGTAAAGCCAGCCAACAAGTTTAAAAACATTCCTTGTGGGCCTAGCTCTCTAGATTGTAAAAAATAAGTAACATTTTGATTATCATAGAAAAATATATTTGAATCAGACGTAATATCTGTAATGGTATTCGTTTTGAGTAAGCTTTCAGTAAAAGGTACCTGAGGGGTAAAATCCCCAAGCAAGGGATTATCATGCTGTAGGCTATGTAATACGATCGCGACGATGCGCTGATCTTTATTCATCAATGTCAGTAGATACTTAGGATCTTTATAATAACGATACTCAATACTAGGATCTAAACTAGAAGCTTTAATTACCTGCGGCATGCCCACACTTTTTTGAGCAAACTGCAGGTAGTTACCAATATCTAATGAAGCGACTCTATTATTCTCTACCTGATGGGTAAAATGAGTGATAAACGCTTGATAAGCTTCCGTAAGTAATTGTTTAGTATCGGCCCAGTTACCAAGGCCCATTAATACAACCATGAGTAATACAAAGCCAGACGTTAACCTAGCAAAGAAGCCCTTCTTTTGCGGCTTACCGTCAATAACCCCATTGTTGCTTTTTAAAATATTTTGAACACTCATACGGGTATCCTTGTTATCCCTTAGCTTCTATCTAATTTATTTTTAAAAGATGAACCAACTAAAAATAGTCTTCTAAATCATTAGCTTGCTCAATGTTGATTTGCCGCACCGCCTCTTGAGCCTTAATCAACAACTGCTGACAAAGCGGCGCTTCGCAGGTCGCCATTAACTCGCTAACCGCAGCAAACTTTTCAGCTTCTAACCAGATTTTGGCAACCGCTATTTTGGCCTCGCTGAATGATAAGTTTTCAGCATCTAAATGTTTATCGAGATAAGCTAAGCCAGATTCAAAATCTGTTTGGCTGGCAATTAATGCGACTGCGTCAGCTTGAGTTCGTTCATGCTGTAAAGCGACCTTTAACATTGCGCGTAATAGCTCGATATCACTATTATCTAACGCCCACCATGCGGTGATTAACGCTAATCCCGCTTGGTTATATTGCGGATCAACCACGCTGATATCACCAACACAATACAAACCATCTTTTTGTTTTGTCTGTCGATAGTTAGTAATACTGGCATCGATAAAACTTAATGGCGGAGGAATCGTTTGCGAGGTTAAGGTCATTAATTCGGCCCGAATTTCAGCTCGCTTAGGCAAAGTCAGTGCACGTCGACAAGCCGCTTGCTCGGCACCACTGGAAAGCGCTTTTAGCGCGATAACCTGTGCACCGCCATCGCTCGCCTCACTGATAAAAAAGGGACTCTTTTCTCTGACGATTCCCGATGACTCGGTGACAATAGCGCCAGAGAAAACAGAGGCTGCCAGAAATATAGACAGCATCAGAGTTCCTCGCTACTCGACACCTTACCTGATGCAGCTTGTGGGTTAGCGGCCTTGTTATTAACCCCACCCACAACATGTATTTTATGCCCAGCACTGCTACTCGCATTTAAGCTTGTGCCACCAGACTGCATCTCTTTGTTGGCTTGTCTAGCAGTTGCTTCAAGGCTCGGAGCATATACAGCAACACTGTATTGCCAGTATCCATCTGTACTGCTAAAACTTTTAACACTAACTCCTGCGGGTAACTTACCTTTGGCTAGCGTCGAATAATCATCTGAACTCTTAAGTTGATTAATAAAAGTCTCACGATCATTGTCGAGCACTTTCACCTGCTGGGGATCTTGCATCGACGGGTCGTCATATTGGAACTGTTTAGCGCCTTCCATCTGCTTTTCATCAAAGCTGCCCTGCCAATAAACCTGCTCCCCTTGCATCGTTGCTAGCAAGGCTGAGCGCGCCCGAGTTTGTGACTGTGACTTTGCCGTGCTGCGTAATTTATCGGCTATGGTCTTATTTTTATTTTGTCGAATAATCGCAGACCCATAGCCCATAACAATAACTTCACCTGTATCGGCGTGGGTAAGTATTTTGGCACCAACTGGCGGTAAAACGCCTTCACGGATATCGGTGATCACTTGCTTAAAAATGCTATTAGGATCCGTTGTTACTGCCACAGCCCCATGTTTAGTACGCACCTGATCGCGGGTTTTAGGGGTAGATATTAAACTTACGCGAACATTTTTCGCCGCTACATTGTCATACACATCAAAAGTGACAAATCCAGCAAGTGAGCCAGAAACCGACTCCTTACAATTTTCCATCATCGCCGTTTGCGTGTTAGCTGCACTATCGGCACCGGTATCTATGACATCCATACTGGTAGAGACCAAATTGCTGCACTGGTGCTCTACCCCTTTCATATTTTCGACCAACTGCTTTTTCGCTATGAGATAAGCTTGGTTATAAGCCCCACGTTTAGACAGTAACGTCGCATTGATATTATCGTAAGTGGTATAGCTAATGCTGCCGATAGATAAGATCCCGGTACCACTGCCAACTTGGATCATTTTCACGCCATCTTCATCATTTTCAATCAGTGCTTGATGCGCTACAGCTACAGCTAAATTGGCGTTATCACCAACAACAGCATCGCCTTTTATTACCACTTGCTCAGTGTTCGCTAGGTCAGCCCCAGGTCTGGCAGGCATCATGTCGGTCAAATCAAAGTCATCACTTGCCATAACAGGCATAGATAGCGCGAGGGCCAGTGTAAATAGGTTTAATTTCAAAATAGTTTCCTTACCTATATCTAAGAGTAAAATCATTTTCGATACTAATGGCAGATAATCCGCTGCCTGTTGTGGTTAACGCTTGATGTACTGCGTCAGCAAGCTCGCCTGTTGGCCCCTTGAAGCGAAGACTGGCGACAATATTGCTACCTTTCTTATCAATGGATACATCCGATACACCACCTAAGGTACTCAATAGGGCCTGAAGCTTTTCTGGTTGTTTTATTTTCGATTGGGGTAGCCAAACCTGTCTCACCAAACCGCCGCGAGCAACAACCTGGGTAAAGGCTTTTTGTAACGCTTGCGCCAACGCTTGAGTTTGCTGCTCATGAGCCAGATGAACCGCCATTAAATCTTGCTCTACTCGTTGGCCGCTAGGTAAAGCCAATAGCGCAGGATTATTCTGCCAATGGCCATAGATATTGCCGCTTAAATCTTGAACATTGACATTGAGGTGTAAACGGTTGGTAGCGCCTATTTCAGCAAACTCCGAAGTGGCTAATACCACTAAGCTAGCCACTGGCGAAACTTCAATACCTTGCTCACCAAGCCACATGGTTAGCTCAGTTTTTAGAGGTTCAGGCGCAATCACTTTAACCCGTGGCGAGCCAATAACCGCTAAGAGTTGTGATGCTTGTTGTACCAAAGGTGACTTCTCGACAACCGCATGCAGAGTGACCTGTAGGCCATTATTGGCAATAGGATGACTATCTAAGGTTTGCCACTCTTTTACTAGCCCTTCACTATGGCTAGATAACTGTTGCCCAATAAGCTCTTGCATTTGAGTGGTTTCATCATCATTGAGCACCTGCAAGTTTAATTGTGATGACTGACTATGTTGCTGAGTTAACCAGACACCAACCACCTGTGAAACCGCTCTTTGTAAGGCATCCATTTCGGCATGATAACGTGCTGTTTGGCCATTTTTAGGCCACCCCTCACCGGAAACGGTAACACTGACATTGTGAGAATCCTCTTCCCAATCTTGAGATTCTTGTAGTGCTAAATCCTGCAAAGACAAACTCACGGTCACACACGTATCATTGCCACTAAGGGTGGGAGAGGTGATTGTCAGAGGAAGGGCTTGCATGCTCAGTCCTTCGAGCATATAGCTTCGTTGTTGCTCATATAGACTGGCAGATTGCTCATTTAATGAAGCATCCATAACCTGTGAGCTGTCAGTAACCGTTAAACTTTTATTGCCTTGAATAAAGGCTGCCAGCTCTGCGGCGGCTTGGTTTTTTGCACTTGATATAGCCACACTGCCACGACCATAGCCACATGCCGTGGTTTGCATTGTTGCATCGGCTAAGACCTTCACCTCAGCCGCCAATGGTGTGGATAATAAGGCTAATAAACTTAACCCTATTGTTCTCATGTACGCTTCTCCAAAAATCCCTGAGGAGTGCCTACAGACACGGCAAACACTTTCATATCAGCGCTAGGACGATAAATGCCTTTTTCAGCTGTTTTCTTAATAGAGTCAGCTAGATCATTGTCTTTCCAACGAATAATCTCACCGATAGCACTATTTGCAGAAGGTGTCACATTTGCCACACCGATAGGTTCGACAAAACCGGCCTCCATAGCTAAACACTATCATGGTTTCATTAGGTAACACGCCAGCATTTTGACCACGATCTAAACTTAATTGATTACCCTTAATCCCCATAACTTGTGTCGTTGCAGGCATTTCAGTCAACATTCGAGTAAGAAGAATATCTATGCCACGCGATGCCATATCATTAATTACCGCATTTACGTGGGCACTATCAAAATACCTAAAACCACTGACATAGCGGTTACTTGCCATGACATATTTAAGCTCAGACCGCTCACGAACATCTTCTGACTTAACTCGAATTTTACCTAGATTAGGGTGAGATAGTTTTTCGCGAGTATAAGGATTTAGCACTGCACTCGTCAGCTCTAAGGTGTAATCCATCCAACTGGTAATACTGCCTTCATTTTTTACCGTGCGCAGCGAGTCTAATTTAACAATATAATCAGGCTTAAGTACCTGCTGAGAGCTAACCTTTTCCGCTAATGCTTTAGCACCTTGTTGATCTAAGTATATTTGCTGCTCTTGCGATACGACATCATCATCACGCGTCACAATGCGAAAACGATTAATCCCCGCAAACTGATTCTCAAGCATCATTAACAGCTGTTGATCTTCAAATGCTCTTAATGCGTTAACACCTTCACCTTCACCACTCACTTTGGCTACATCAAAATACATACGTACGACAGGCTTTTTCAGAGGGCAACCATCGTTTTCATTATTCACATCAAAACTGCAACGATCTAAACCTTGAGTGTCAAAGTAAGACGGCACACGGATATCGTTATCATTAAAATCGTAAGCGCTTTTGGCGACCTCTGCATTTGAAGCTCGATTACTGACTTGTGACATCTGAGTCTGTTGAGCTGGCTTACTCTGACACCCAGCCAACATAGCAAGCGTGAGTAAAGAGAGAGAAACGTGTTTTATTAATTTCATAACAAATCCTAATTATCGAACATCCATTTACTAATAGGGGCTTGTACTTGTGTCTCCAGCCCTTGTAGTGCCATTGATTTAGCGATTGCAGAGCCAGCCCCCTTACCTTCAGCAACAAGATGACGCTGATGCAATACTCTAAATGGTGATTGAGCTTCGGTAATAGTGAGCAGCAGATTAGCTTGTGCCAAACGCTGTGAACCGCGATTGGCTTGCTTCCACTTGAGATTAGTTTTCACTAACAACCGAGTATTACCACTTTGGGGAAGTGAACTGCTCAACGCAGATTTAATCTCAGCTAATTCATGGCTAGCAATCACTTGACAAGAAACCGCATCGAGCGCTTTGCGCCTCTCAGCCATTAATGACTCAAGTTGAAGAGATAAAGCCGTATGTTCACCGTCAAGTAACTGAAGTACTCGTAAACGTTTATTCGCCATGTCGAACGTTTCACCATAATGAAGCGCCCAAATAAACTTTTGGCTAGGTTGTGACGGTGAACTTGATAAACGAGACAAAATAGCCAACTCATTTTCTAAGTTTGCTACTAGAGTGGATTTTTTGATCCCAAGCAGTAAAGCCGTTTCATTTTGAGATTTCGCGGCCTCTAACTCCTGAACACCTTCTAAAGTAAAAGGCAGGCTATTCATTTGACTAGATTGCTTAAAATTGCTTTCTGTATGGCTGTTATTAGTGGTTAATGTTTGAGTTTGCTCAACACTATAATCAACACTTAATTGTGCCACTATTTCACTTAGGGCTGCATCTCTGGCAGAGATACGATCGCTGCCTACCCCGACACCAACAATAAAATCATCATGTTGGCTCTGAATGAGTAACCCATTCAGGCCAAGCATATACAGAAGAACTAAAAGCAATTGCCCAACAAAAGGCAAATAGGCTTTTAATCATTAGCTTTTAGCTTCCTGCTCTTGCTGAAGTTGTTTAACAGCATCGATGGTTGCAAGCTCTAAATCAATGATTTCATTAGCTTCTAATGCTAATTCTAACTGGTCCTTTGCTTTTAATAACGCTGTACCAAGGTCGTTTGGATCTTCTTCTTTCTTTTCGTCGAAACTCAAAGATTTAAAAACAGAACCAGTAAGATGGGCTGCCGTCGCTTTGGCAACCGCAGTACTATTCTCGGATAAAATGTATGCAGATTTAGCGATTTCTACCGTTAACGTTCCAGCTAACTGAATGTTTTGATCGTAAACATTTTCATTAGCCTTGGTATAAGCAGTAATTTTGTGGCCAATTTTTTCATCCTCACTAGCCGCTCCAGCATCAAACTGATCAATCGCTAACTGCAGCTCTTCAGGAGTAGCATCTTTGTAAGCATATAAAAAAGCTTGTACATCTTTATAGTTTTCAGTTTGCTTTCTATACTCACCAATCACATTACGTTGACGTTCTAATACAGCCGCTGCCATATTAAGAAACTCATCAACACCAGGTTGAATAGTAACAGGCTCATATCCTAAATTATCCATTTTGACAGTTAGTTCAGATACAGCTTGTTCTCGGTCAAGCGTGGCAGCCGATTTATCAGATGTAGAGACGCAACCAGTAAATAGAGGAGCACAGAATAATGCAAAAATGAGAGGGTTTTTCACAAGACAATTCCTTTTAAGATGAAATACCAAGGAAGTGCCATTTAAAAAATACTTGAGGAAAAAATACCTTTTATAAATTTTAATTAACTCTTCCCTTGAGTTGAGGCGGCATAATACAACAAAAATGTATGAAACAACTGATATATATCGTTTTTTTTGAAAGACATCACAATGTTAAACAACTTGTCTAATAGCAATAAAACCAAAATAACCAAAATAACATCTAAAAAATCAAGATAACCCAAAATATAAAACTAACAATATCAACCACAACAACTTTCCATACTAAAAACCGATTAAAAGTAAAAGAATATTCATAAAATATCTCTATCTAAAAAATAAACAAAAAAGTCTTTATATAGGTAGACCTGCAGCGATTTAAATCATGGGGCACCAAAATGGTTTTCAAACACACCAAAATTGATGCTCAAGCTTACCTTCAATTCAGCCGTGACCTTGGCGCTACACTAGATTAAAAATCAAACAAAAAAGCCGCGATCATTTAAAGATCTTGTCACGCTTTGGTGCATAAACACTCAGATCGAGATCAATTTAATCAACAGAGATATCAACAAGTAATCCACGGGGGATCTAAAGTTAATCAACATAAGGTGGAAAACATTAAGGATCTGTTTTTTAAAGAAAAAATACAGCGATGTTTTTTATGGATTTTGATTAGCTTAGTAAATTTCAGATCTCAGTAAAAAAGTTATACTCAAAATATATCGCTAAAAATAAGCCAGATCGCAGCGCAGATCGACTGATTAGTCGATGTCAACCATTCTACTCGCTTTTTTATACTAGATTTTCACGCTTTTTCAGCATACCAACCAACAAGCAATAACTCTGCTTCCCCAGCACTCGATCCAATATTTAGACCTAACAAATGCACGCCAATCAGCACCAATCTAATTAACCCAGTATTAGCCTAAATAATTTAGATCGAAATCAATCAGCCCTTTAGGCAGTAATGACTCAATTAACATGAAGATAAACCGAGTAGGCTATGACCAACACCCACTGCGAGCGATAACACACGCAGCAACTATAGATAAACATGGCGGCATCAAGGTGGTAAAAACGTCGAAAGTGAGCTCGATAGCGGGAGTTAACATGGCCAATCGTGACTAAATAACCAAAGTCTAGAGAACAGCTTACGCTAGCGCGGGTTTGATGAGCATGGTGGGTAAGATGCCATGTATAAAAACAGACTCAGTTGTTACTGCCTATGAATTGTGCAATTCAAAGCCTTTGGTTAATAGCAACTAGGGCGCTGAAGTTCCACGTGAAACTTCACCTCCTCGTTTATTCCACTGTAGTTATGTGATGTTCAAGATAAGTTAACCCAATTTGTAACTGAAAAACTTACGTTTATCGGGCCCTACAGCATTAGTACTGATTTTATTAGGATGTTTATATTCATCCCAACTGGCGACATTTCGCCCTTTATTTAAATGAGGAAAGTTTAAATGAGGCAAATTTGAGTGGGAAGATGGTTTCACATCGCAAGATAGCGCGCCGTTCAAAGGTTCAACCGATAAAAATGTCATAAGCTTTGCCAAACTGTCAGCATCACTAATATCAATACTAATAAAGTTAGCTTGCTCGCTAAAGTAATCAAAAACTTGTTTTTTATGATTATGATAACAATCAACCAAATGCATCGCACACATAGGATCATCCACCCGATTAATCGCAAAACTGTGATTAAAACTGCGCTTTAAAATGGGATGAAACCGCCCCGTTTTATCATCAAGGTGCACCAACATTCGACTAAGTAACATCTGCATCGATGGCACCCAAGCATCTAGCGCCCGGTCTAAGTAAACAAATTTAGCTTGTGGATATAAACCATGTAACTGGCGATAATCACTAAAACACGGTGCGTCAGACACCACATCCGCCAACTCGAATGCCTGCTTAGTAAACGCCTGATGAGCCACTTTAAAGCCCTGTTCTAACAAAGCCACACTAACACTCGTGGTTCCTGTTCGCGGCAGACCTATGATGAAGATTTTGGCTCTATTAGGATTGCAGCAATTCGGCATAAACTTAACCCTAGTTTTAAGTGGTCTCGATTTAATGAGATGCAGTATAAGGGAATGGCTAAGTTTGTTCGAGCTTACATAGCATTATAAAAATGCGTTAATTGAACATGCCTTTATATAGCGCCTTGGTAACAACTTAGCCTTTGCAACTCCCTATAACTATCTGCAATAAAATGGAATTTGGATTTATGCTTTGATTGATTAATTGATAAGCAGAAGCTCTTTGCTAGCCAACAGATAACTTAGCGGCGTCATGCCACATTACATCAGGTATTGGATGCTCTAATCGCCATGTGATATTCATCGGTTGTGAACCGCTATAGCTGACATAATGTACTTTGCCAAAATTCACGAATCCCATAGTGCGGCCATTTTCGTCTTTTGACTGCTCTCGAACAAACAACAGTATGGTTTTCCTTAGCTTTTGTTGCTCAATATAACTCAGACCTCGACCACGTTCTGGCCGTGCGCTATTTTGTGATTGCCAGTGAAAAAGATGCTCGCTAATGGCATAGTCGTGATACATGGTTGTCGGTGAAAACTGCTTCTCTGATTTGTTTAACGTGACAAATAAGCATTCAAGATTTTGGTCATTAATAGCAAGCACACCTTCTCTTGAAGGCGATTTAGCTACAAATGTGCTTGCACCAATTGCTGCTAAAATTTGCTCACGAGTATAACGAGAGTGCACTTTCAACGCTGTGGGTTGGAGTAATTCCAAATCCATTTCTTGATGGTGTATCCGGTTGAGCAGTATCGCCAATACTGCCAACAATTCTTCCTGTAACGGTTTATTGCGTAGCATCAGCAAGCTAGCCGCTAAACTGTTAACGTTTAAAGCCGTACCTGACTTATCCCAAAAGTTGTAATGACACATCAAAGCAAACTGATTTTGAATAGGATCTAGCCCGTCAAAGAGAAAATCATTTTCGCATAACTGTTTGATAAACTTTAAATAGGATAATGACGTGCAACTGAGTAAGTGGAAGTTAATCGCGCGATAATAAGCTTTAGCTAAATCGGGCTGAACTGCAGGTTCTGTAATCTTATTCCCCTGAACGGCCTCGACTAATAAGGTCCATCCACTTTGGCCATTAATCTTTATGCGATAAATGTCTTCAAGACTCACTTGCGGGTTCATGAGTAAAAAGTAGCCTAACGTGAGCGGCAAGTCAGTTTGATGTTTAAAGTTTGCCATTAGACTGGTTAATCGATTGGAATTGAGCGTTGCGCGGCTAATATTACGCAAAATCATCGACTGCGCTTTCTCCTCAAGTTCAATTCGGCACCCTAGCGGTAGATGCGGAAAGTCATTCAGAATTTCATCTTTAATCGACTGATTGGTTTTACCGACTAACGCTCTAAATTTCTGTGAAAAATCATATTCATCGCGTGAATTTCCGACAAAATCTAATATGGTGCAACACTGTTTATCATCGGTGAGACGCAAACCACGGCCAAGTTGTTGCAGGAATATAGTCAAGCTTTCCGTTGGCCGTAAAAATAACAAGGTATCGACCTCTGGAATATCGACACCTTCGTTGAAAATATCCACCACACACAAAATAGATAATTTGCCACTAACTAAGCTCTGCCGCTTTTGTTGGCGTTCAGAACGATTATCACTGGTCAGCACATCGGCGCTGATCCCCGCTAAATTGAACTTCTTCGCCATGTATTCGGCGTGTTCCTTGGTTATACAAAAGGCTAACGCCTTGATATTATTTATATCTGTTACAGTTTCAACTAGGCTGCGAATAATGCGCGTCACGCGTTGTTCATTGTGAGTGTATAAATTGCTCAGCTCAGCGACGTCATAACGACCATGGCGCCAATTTAACTTGCGAAGATCGGTCGCATCATCGATCGCAAAATATTGAAATGGACATAAATGCCGTTGATTAATAGCTTCGGGTAAACGTATTTCAGCGGCAATGACACCGCAGAAGTCAGCCAAAATATCGACACCATCATGACGCTCTGGTGTAGCCGTAAGCCCCAATAAAACCTTAGGTTCAAAATGAGCTAAGAGCCCACGGTAACTGCTCGCAGCAACATGATGGACTTCATCAATAACAATATAATCATAAAAATCAGCCGCTAATGGCAGGTTATCAAGTTGCAGATTCAAGCTTTGGATAGATGCAAATAAGTGTTTGTAACTATTTGGTTTATGCTCTGCCACCCATAGCTCGCCAAATTGATTATTCTTTAATACGCCGCGATAAGCGCTGAGGGCTTGCTGTAAAATTTCTTGCCTATGAGCAACAAATAGAAAATTAGCTTCTGGATACCGTTTATAAAATCGCGCGAAATCGAACGCAGATATAATAGTCTTGCCCGTGCCTGTCGCCGCGACAATAAGATTTTTAAAACGGCCATGAACGCTTCGTTCTACTGCAAGCTGTTCGAGGATTTCTCGCTGATGCGCAAACGGCTTAATGTCAAAATGAAATGAGCTCGATTCAGTGCCACAGCCTTTCGCTTCTTTGAGCGCATTGTTTAACTTTTCTTTACTGTTCGCATCACCGCTAAAAAGCTCAAATTCGTTCGATTCCCAGTAAGTTTCAAAAGTGCTGAGTGATTTATCAATAATGTGGGGAATTTCTTGGGTGGTGATCTTAAGGTTCCACTCAAGCCCGCTGGTCAATGCAGAATGCGATAAATTTGAAGAACCGATATAACCAGTATGAAAACCCGTATTTCGTAGAAATAAATAGGACTTTGCATGCAGCCTTTCGCGTTTAGTGTTGTAACTTAATTTTACTTGGCTATTGGGTAAACTGGCTAGAAACTCGACGGCCTTAGCATCAGTAGCGCCCATATAAGATGTCGTGATGATACGTAACTCTTTACCACTGCGCGTAAATTCCTCAAGTTCATTTTTGAAGATACGAATACCCGCCCACTTGATAAATGACACCAGCCAATAGATTTTATCTGATGAGCGGATCTCACGTTTAAGCTCACTTTCAAGCGATAATCCCGCATTACTACCACAAAAAAGCTCACTCTGAGTGAGCCCTGTTAATGGAAATATGGCGGCCGTATATTTAGGTAAATCAGTTGCAATAGGATTTTGCTTGTTAAAGAGAGCCGTGAGTATCCGACCTTGGCTATCGATGAGATTTTCATCAATAAAATCATCATCGTTAATGTGCTCTTTGAGCCACATCACTAACCGATTAGCCAAACTGATTTGATTGATAACTTGGTTTTCATCTGCGGGAACAGAATTAATCACATATTCAATGACTTTAGTCAAAAAACGTGAGAGCCAAACACTTGCCTCAGCAACTTCTAGCTTCCTTTCCCCAACAAAAAATATGTCCTTATCTAAGCGCTGCTCAATGAGTTGAGTAATAAGCTTTTCGTAAATCCCGACCTGTTCCATAGCCAGATATGCCCCAAGACTAACAATCAAAGTGCTAGTGAATATATCACATAAGAAATTGATTCAAGATGATATTTTCATAATAGCTGAATATTTAGCTTAGGGATAAATACCACTTAGACTTTGACTCATAATCTCCACAGCGCAAACCTGTTTGGCCTTGAGTAAAATGCACAGTAGAAATAGTATTGCTCAGCTAATCAGCTTTCAGGCATTAGCCACTAATGAGCTCCATTTCAAAATAGCCACTAACATTAAACCGTGAAGCTCAACTAAAATAACACAGTTAATTCCACCATCGTAAAGCTGCCCTGCCAATGATTTATGGATTTAAATTCCTTGTCACTTTCATTTTTAATCGATCGCTGTAAAATCCGCGCCTTGTTTTAGTCTTTAACCTTAAGCAGTCCATTTTTGATGATCGATCTCAACCTACTACCACTCTATTTAACCACTGTAATTGCGCTGCTGCTGATCCCTGGCCCTGACATGCTATTAATCGCCAGTTCTAGCCTAAGCTATGGTAAAAAGGTGGGGGTTTATGCCAGCTTTGGTAATGCCACATCGGGGCTTATTTTGACATTGCTGGCGGCACTGGGCGTTTCTGCAGTCATAGCGGTTAATCCATTAGCTTTAGAACTACTTCGTATATTAGGTGCCGCCTACTTATTGAAGATGGGATGGGATTGTATTCGCAGCTGTGCGGCCGATGCCCCGCAAATTGAGCAACAAGATAATATTGCTAAACAACTGTACCGACGTGCAGTGATGAGCAATCTGCTCAATCCGAAAGCGTTGATCTTTTTTGTATTGTTTTTACCGCAATTTGTCTCGACTCAGCTAGCCACGAGCTCTGGCCAGCAAATGTTAGTCTTAGGTCTATTACTCAATGTGATGGGATTACTATTTAATCTATTATTGGTCGCTATGGTGGGTACATTAGGTAAGTCATTACTTAATAATGATAAATTTAGACAAAATCAAAATAAGTTTATGGGGATCATCTTTTTTGCTTTAGCCATTTGGCTTTTGGTATCACAGGTTAAAAGTATTAGTTAACCCAGCTTTAACGCGTTGTTGGCTGCTGTACTAACTAATATAAGCCTACTAAATATAAGCTTATGAACAGTAAGCCGCCGACAAACGTACGCCTTTTACCAGTTAATTATCCAGTGCTATTTAAACCACACTTTGACACTGGCTAATAAAGTAAAGCCGCCCACTCTTGGTGATCAATAACTAGTTATCACTAACACTCAATAATACTTAGCCATTAAGTCATAGCCCTAAAATAAACGACTTAACCACCCCACTCTTTCCCCTGTAAACCGCTACCACTGAGCGCCCGGCGCTGGCCTCTTTTAATGCACTGTTACTGATTGATAAATCTGCCGCGCTATACCATTCGTCACTTGATGCCATGACTCACCTTCCTTTAGCCTAAAATTAATGATGGCTCCAACAAATAATGTGTGCACTGATTTAGGTGAACTAACGTCACCGTTTTGTACGTATATAATCAAATAACCTGCAAATAGAAATGGATCTTTATGTTAGATAAAAGCCAGCTGAGCAATAGACCCAAGATGCTCGACCAACAAGCTGAAATAGCCAAATTTGATGCTCTAGCGCAAGAGTGGCGCGATCCTAAAGGTAAATTTAAGCACGTATTAGCCTTTAATCAGACTCGCTTAACTGCCATAGAAGATGCCATAGCAGGTCATTATCAACGAGATTTAACTCAAGACGTCAGCTTCGAAGGTTTGTCGATCTTGGATATTGGTTGTGGTGTTGGCCTACTATGCGAACCATTAGCCAGTCAGGGGGCTGATGTAACCGGTATCGATGCTAGCGCCCATAATGTGCTATTGGCACAACGACATGCTAAAAGTTGGTCGATCAAAGTCGACTATCAACATTGCTTAGCCGATGATTTACTGAATAAACCACTCCAATATGATGTGATTCTAAACACCGAAGTGATTGAACATGTCGACGACCAACGCCAGTTAATCGATGTGTGTTGTCAGCTGTTAAAACCAGGAGGATTATTGGTGATGGCGACTCTTAATCGCACCATCAAATCCTATCTTATCGCCATTATCGGGGCTGAGTATGTCATGGGGTACCTACCCAAGGGCACTCATGATTGGCGTCATTTTGTAAAGCCACAAGAGATAGATAACATGATATCGCGCCATGGATTAACCACAATAAAAGTGGAAGGAATGCGCTTTAATCCATTTTTCAACCAATGGAAAACCAGCCGCCAACCCGACGTAAACTATTTGCTCTATGCCCAAAAACCGCTTTAAAACTGGCTTGCAGATACCGCCATCACATTATGCGGTATGGCGGTTATTTATCGTTATAACGTGCTTACCAACAAGACCTAAATGGGCTTTTCACTTATGATGCCATAATGGCTTAGATTGACATTAACTCGGTTTTAATAGGTTAATGCGGCATAAAGCTTAATCATCTTGTGACTCAATATAGGAAAAATAATGGCAAAAATAGAACTGATTGTCGGTACAACACTGGGCAGTGCCGAGTATGTTGCTGATGAATTAGCGGCACAATTAGAGGCTTTAGATCACCAAACTCAGGTACATTTAACCCCAGAACTGAACGATCTTGACCCTAAATGCCTATGGTTAATCGTGTCATCAACCCATGGTGCAGGCGATCTACCTGACAATATTCAGCCTTTTTACGAAGAAATCGTGGCCAAAAACCCCGATCTTAGTCGAGCCAAATATGCTTTGTGTGCCATTGGCGACTCCAGCTACGATACTTTTTGCCAAGGGCCTGAAAAATTAATTGAAGCGATCGAAAATTGCGGTGCACAAGTCTATGTGGATAAGATCCAGATCGATGTGCAATACGATCCTATCCCTGAAGAGCCTGCTCAGGCTTGGTTAAGCTCCTGGCAAGATTATCTTTAACGATCCCATTCCCGTATAACTCTAGTAATAGCCCACAGATTAGATCATCTTTATCCACATATTACGCTCTTAAATGATAAATATGTGGATAACCTATTATTTGATCATGATCTAACTCTGTATTATTCACTGACCTCGATGACCAAAGATCACCCTTGTGGATAAGTAGGCGATCTATCCCCAAGCTTACGCCAGTTAGATCGCGATCAGATCACAGGATCAGAATGATGCTATCTATTGATATTAAAGGTGAATTAGAGTTATCCACCGAAAAGTGCGATCCTAATAGTAAACATAATAAAGGATCTATATAAAGATCTTAAGATCTATTAAGCAGATCCACTTGAGATCGAAAGGGCTAAATTGATCTTTCACCAAATGCCTTCCAGGTGCTAAAATGCTCGGCTACTCGATGGTTAGTTTGTCGGTAGCAAATATCAATCTACTTTCAATTTCGATACAGGTTTTATTTAAGGTACTGTGATGCATTTTCATGAACGGTTTGATGTAATTGTTGTTGGTGGCGGTCATGCCGGAACCGAAGCTGCATTGGCATCTGCTAGGATGGGGTCAAAAACGTTATTGTTGACTCACAACATTGATACCTTGGGACAAATGTCCTGTAATCCAGCAATTGGAGGGATTGGTAAGGGCCATTTAGTTAAAGAAATTGACGCCTTAGGTGGCGCTATGGCCATAGCAACAGATCATGCGGGGATTCAATTTAGAACCCTAAACTCGAGCAAAGGCCCTGCAGTTCGAGCCACCAGAGCCCAAGCTGACAGAGCTCTTTACCGAGCTAAGATCCAACAAATTTTACAAAATCAACCTAACCTGCGCTTATTTCAACAAGCGGTAGATGATCTCATTGTTGAAAACGATCGCGTTATAGGGGTTGTTACTCAGATGGGCTTAGCATTCGAAGCTCCAGCGGTAGTGTTAACTGCAGGAACCTTCCTAAGCGGTAAAATTCATATTGGCTTAGAAAACTACAGCGGAGGACGCGCTGGCGATCCGCCATCGATCTCTTTGGCGCAGCGATTACAAGAACTGCCTATCCGTGTAGGACGTTTAAAAACCGGTACTCCACCACGTATCGATGCCAACACCATTAATTTTGACTTGATGAGTGAGCAAAAAGGTGATGATCCATTACCTGTAATGTCGTTTATCGGCGATGTAAAAGATCATCCTCGTCAGGTCTCTTGCTATGTGACCCATACTAACGAGCGTACCCACGACATTATTCGTGGTGGACTCGACAGAAGCCCAATGTATTCAGGCGTCATTGAAGGTATTGGTCCGCGTTATTGCCCATCGATTGAAGAT
Organism: Shewanella sp. 553; assembly: GCF_059338375.1. Classification (NCBI taxonomy): domain Bacteria; kingdom Pseudomonadati; phylum Pseudomonadota; class Gammaproteobacteria; order Alteromonadales; family Shewanellaceae; genus Shewanella; species Shewanella sp. 553. Next base: position 3,997,120 of record NZ_CM181701.1, on the reverse strand, counting down.
AAGATCAATCGCTTTGCAGACAAAACATCACACCAGATTTTTATTGAGCCAGAAGGGCTTAATACTAACGAGATCTACCCTAATGGTATCTCAACCAGTTTACCTTTTGATGTACAGTTAAACCTGGTTCGTTCGATCCAAGGTATGGAAAATGCACAAATTATTCGCCCTGGCTATGCCATCGAATATGATTATTTTGATCCGCGCGATCTCAAAAACTCACTCGAAACTAAAGCGATAAGTGGACTCTTCTTTGCTGGCCAAATTAATGGCACCACAGGTTACGAAGAGGCTGGCGCACAGGGGTTACTTGCTGGCATGAATGCATCACTACAGGTACAAGGCAAAGAGTCTTGGTGTCCACGTCGTGATGAAGCCTATCTTGGTGTTTTGGTTGATGATCTATCAACCCTTGGTACTAAAGAACCCTACCGCATGTTTACCAGCCGCGCGGAATACCGTTTATTGCTGCGTGAAGACAATGCGGATCTGCGCTTAACCGAGAAAGGTCGTGAACTGGGATTGGTTGACGATAACCGCTGGGCTAAATTTAATACTAAACGTGAAGCCATTGAACTAGAGCTTCAACGTCTACGCAGCCAGTGGATCCACCCTAATTCACCTTTGGTGGATGCGTTAAATCCGCACCTCAATACGCCAATTACGCGTGAAGCGACCTTTGAAGATTTACTACGCCGCCCAGAGCTAGATTATCCTAAGTTGATGAGTATTGAAGGTTTTGGCCCAGCCATTGAAGATCAACGTGCTGCAGAACAAGTGCAAATTCAGGTGAAATACTCTGGCTATATTCAACGCCAACAAGATGAGATCGATAAAGCTATTCGCCATGAAAAGACTCGTCTGCCGTTGGATCTTGATTATCAAGAAGTGCCCGGTTTATCTAACGAAGTGATCGCCAAATTAAACGATCATAAACCTGAAACTGTCGGCCAAGCGTCGCGTATTTCTGGTATCACACCTGCCGCGATCTCTATTTTGTTGGTCCATCTTAAAAAACGTGGTTTGCTCAGAAAGAGCGCATAAAACCAAGCTGTTGATTGATATAAGTCTAGATGGTAAGCCTTGGTGCTTCCCATCTAGGCTCGTCCGCTTCATAATATCCCATTGTTTATCGAGGATACGTCTGTGTTATCAGCCCAATTAGATACTTACCTTGCCGAAATCGAGATGACGGCAACGCCAGAGCAAAAACAACAGCTGCTCGACTTTGTTGCCATGTTGGCTAAATGGAATAAAGCCTACAATCTAACGTCGGTGAGAGAACCCGAGCAGATGCTGATCCGTCACATCATGGACAGCTTAGCGGCAAGCAAACATCTTGTTGGAGAGCGTTTTATCGATGTGGGCACTGGCCCAGGATTGCCCGGTATTCCGCTGGCGATTATGAATCCCGATAAAACCTTTGTACTGCTTGATAGTTTGGGTAAGCGAATTCGCTTTCAGAAACAGGTTCAATTTGAGCTTTCTATCGCTAATATAAGCTCGGTGGAAAGTCGTGTCGAAGCCTATCAACCTGAAGAAAAGTTTGATGGCGTATTAAGCCGCGCATTTGCCTCAATTCAGGATATGCTGCATTGGTGTCACCATTTACCGAAAGAGACTGGCTGTTTTTACGCGCTAAAAGGCCAATTAAGTGATGACGAAATGGCACAACTACCTGAAGGCTATAGCGTTACTCATGTATTTGAATTAAAAGTCCCTCGTCTCGATGAGCAGCGTCATTTGCTCAGAGTGGTTAAAAACCCTTAGGCTCGAGGTCGATGACTGTTGCATTATTAAATCAGTTCAAGCAATTTGATAGCAGAATAAACTGACCCTAAACCAGCTAACAAGATAGACAGGATAATATTGTGGGTAAAGTGATAGCCGTGGCCAACCAGAAAGGTGGTGTCGGGAAAACAACAACTTGTGTGAATTTAGCTGCATCTTTGGCTGCCACTAAGCGCAAAGTTTTGCTTATCGATCTTGATCCTCAAGGTAACGCTACTATGGGTAGCGGTGTCGACAAATACAGTGTCGAAAATACCGCCTATGAGCTGCTCGTTGAAGAAAAAAGTTTCGATGACATAGTGTATCGCGACACAACGGGTAAATACGATCTGATCGCCGGTAATGGCGATGTGACCGCAGCTGAAATTAAGCTGATGGAGTTTTTTGCCCGCGAAATTCGCCTTAGAAATGCACTTGCGCCTATCAAAGATGATTACGACTTTATCTTTATCGACTGCCCGCCTTCGCTCAACATGTTGACGGTCAACGCCATGTCGGCAGCCGATTCAGTGCTTGTGCCTATGCAGTGTGAGTATTACGCTCTCGAAGGCTTAACCGCACTCATGGATACCATCAGTAAGTTAGCTGCTATGGTTAATCCTGGGCTGTCTATCGAAGGGATCTTACGCACCATGTACGATCCGCGTAATCGACTATCTAACGATGTATCCGATCAACTTAAACAGCATTTTGGCGATAAAGTGTACCGAACGGTGATCCCTCGTAATGTGAGGTTGGCTGAAGCCCCCAGTTTTGGTGCTCCTGCCATGTATTACGATAAGTCTAGCGCGGGGGCTAAGGCTTATTTGGCGCTAGCTGGTGAAATTATTAGACGTGCAGAGCAACATTCTCAGTTAGAGCAAGCTTAAGGAAAAATTGATGACACCGAAAAAACGTGGCTTAGGCAAAGGGTTAGATGCGCTATTAAGCACTAGCCATGCAGCGGCTAGCAATATGGCTTCTAAAGATACCAGCAGTGACAGCCATGAAGAGCTAAAGATGATTGCCGTAGACTTGCTGCAACCGGGTAAGTATCAGCCTCGTAAAGATATGTCACCCGAAGCGTTAGACGAACTTGCTGAATCGATTCGTAATCAAGGTATTATTCAGCCCATCGTTGTGCGCCGCGTTTCTGAGCAAGGATATGAAATTATTGCCGGTGAACGTCGCTGGCGTGCGTCTCAATTAGCTAACTTAGACAAAGTGCCTTGTATCATTAAACAGGTGCCTGATGAGTCGGCTGTTGTTATTGCATTAATTGAAAATATTCAGCGTGAAGATCTCAACGCGATGGAAGAAGCGATTGCGTTAAATCGTTTAATTGAAGAATTTGACCTCACCCATCAGCAAACTGCCGATGCTGTAGGAAAGTCGCGTACTACTGTATCAAATTTATTACGCTTGAATGGCCTAAACGAGCCAGTAAAGCGCATGCTTGAGTATGGTGATATCGATATGGGCCATGCTAGAGCGTTACTTGCCGTCTCTGGCGATGAGCAAACGACACTGGCTAGATTAGTGAGTGCTAAAGAGCTAACTGTTCGAGAAACTGAACGTTTAGTTAATAAAACCTTAAATCCACCTGAAATCATCGATAAGCCAGCAAAAGATCAGGATGTTGCCCGCTTAGAGAGCCAGTTAATTGAAAAGTTAGGTGCCAAAGTTTCTATTACTCATAATAAAAAGGGTAAAGGTAAAATGGTAATTAACTATCAAAACTTGGCTGAATTAGATGGGATTATTGAAAAAATCCGCTAATTATTACAAGTTAACGCAATATTATGTAATTTTGTGACATCTGTTAATCTTCCTCTTTTAGACTTTTGGCGTAGATCACGCGAAAAGTCTCGATTTTCCCTACCTTAAACTTGCTTTGAATGTGCGAAAAGGTATACTTTCGCAAGCTTTTTGTACCTCGTCAGTGAACGGATATTTGTAGTCCGGTCATAGAAACAAAAAGTATGAATGCGGAGAAGATGAATTGAGCAAGGTTTTAGCACGTCGTGGCCGGTGGTCTGCCTATAAGTTGGTGATGATGCAGGCGGCGATGGCTGGGGGTGTTTCGATTGTCTTTTTCGCCGTGTGGGGAGCTCAGTTTGGACTATCTGCGTTAGCAGGCGGTGCAATTGCTGTACTCCCTAATTTTGTATTCGCGACCCTCGCTTTTTCCCACACGGGAGCAAGTTCAGCAGGAAAAGTTATGAAAACTTTTTACTGGGGGGAAGCGGTAAAGTTGCTGTTAACCATTGCTATGTTTTCGTTAGTGTTTATCAATCTTAAAGTCGTATTTATGCCGCTTTTCGTTTGTTATGTTGCTACCTTATTCGTACATTGGACAGCTCCTTTATACTTCAAGCAAAGTTAAGTGGGATGAATCATGGCTGCAACTGGTGAAGCGTTAACACCGCAGGGCTATATCCAGCACCACCTTACCAACTTACAGGTTGGCGAAGGCTTCTGGACATGGCACATTGATTCGTTGTTCTTTTCGGTTGGGCTTGGTGTTCTATTCTTGTGGCTATTCCGCAGTGTTGGCAAGAAAGCAACGACAGGTGTTCCCGGTAAGCTTCAATGCTTTATCGAGATGATCGTTGAATTCGTCGACTCTAGTGTGAAGGAGACCTTCCACGGCCGCAATCCTGTTATTGCTCCGTTGGCGCTAACTATTTTTATGTGGGTATTCATGATGAACTTCATGGATATGATTCCAGTTGACTGGATTCCATCACTGGCAGCTGCTGCTGGTATCCCATACATGAAAATTGTGCCAACTACTGACTTAAATATCACCTTCAGCTTAGCTATTGGTGTGTTTGTGCTGATTATCTATTACAGCATCAAGGTCAAGGGCATTTCAGGTTTTGTTAAAGAATTGACATTACAGCCTTTTAACCATAAGGCAATGATACCCGTCAACCTCCTATTAGAGTCAGTTACTCTGATCGCTAAGCCTATTTCATTGGCATTGCGTCTATTTGGTAACTTGTACGCAGGTGAGTTGATCTTCATCCTTATTGCGCTGATGTATGGTGCTAACATGGCGTTATCTGCCCTAGGTGTGACATTACAACTAGGTTGGTTAATCTTCCATATTTTAGTTATCACTCTGCAGGCGTTTATCTTCATGATGCTGACGATCGTATATCTCAGCATGGCACATGAAGATCATTAAGGGTTGCTGAAGAAATTTTTTTTAAGCTAAATCACTAACTAACTAAAGATTTAGAATACTGGAGATAGAGATGGAAACTGTATTAGGCATGACAGCTATCGCTGTTGCTCTACTGATTGGTATGGGTGCTCTAGGTACCGCTATCGGTTTCGGCATCTACTAGGTGGCAAGTTCTTGGAAGGCGCTGCGCGTCAACCAGAAATGGCTCCTATGCTACAAGTTAAGATGTTCATTGTTGCTGGTCTATTGGATGCTGTAACCATGATCGGTGTAGGTATTGCACTATTTATGCTGTTTACTAACCCACTGGGTGCAATGCTGTAATCAACGCTTCTGTCTTTAATCTAACTAGGAGGCTGTTGTGAATATCAACGCTACCCTAATCGGTCAGACGGTTGCCTTTATTATCTTCGTGTGGTTCTGCATGAAGTTTGTTTGGCCCCCTTTGATGAATGCCATCGAAGAGCGCCAAAAAAGGATAGCCGACGGTCTAGCTGATGCTGATCGTGCTGTAAAAGACCTTGAGTTGGCACAGGCGAAAGCCACCGACCAACTAAAAGAAGCTAAGGCAACTGCTAACGAAATCATTGAGCAAGCTAATAAGCGCAAAGCTCAGATTGTCGAAGAGGCCAAAGCCGAAGCAGACGCTGAGCGTGAAAAAATTATCGCTCAGGGTAAAGCAGAAATTGAAGCTGAACGTAATCGCGTGAAAGAAGACCTGCGTAAGCAAGTCGCCTCTCTAGCCATCGCTGGCGCAGAGAAAATCCTTGAGCGTTCGATTGATGAAGCCGCCCACAGTGACATAGTTAATAAACTAGTTGCTGAAATTTGATAAGGGAGTTGAGTTATGGCTGAAATAACCACCATCGCTCGTCCTTACGCAAAGGCAGCGTTTGACTTTGCTCTTGAAAAAGACGCAGTAGAAAGCTGGGCAGAAATGCTTAGTTTTGCAGCTCAAGTCAGTGAAAACGAGACGATGAAGCCGCTACTGTCTGGCGCATTAGCCAGTAACCAGCTTGCAGAACTTTTTATTAAAGTGTGCGGTGAGCAGGTCAATGAGCAAGGTCAAAACCTGTTAAAGGTAATGGCTGAAAACGGTCGTTTGGAAGTACTTCCTGCCGTATGTGAACTCTTCCAAGGGTTCCGCAATGAGTGGGCGAAAGAGGTTGAAGCACATGTTGTTTCTGCCACTGAGCTTAGCGCAGAGCAACAACAGCAAATCGGTGCTTCTCTAGAGAAACGTCTCACACGCAAAGTTAAGCTGAATTGTAGCGTAGATGCCAGCCTAGTCGCTGGTGTAATTATCACGGCAGGCGACCTAGTCATTGATGGCTCGGTCAGCGGTAAACTAAACCGTCTGTCTGATACGCTGCAGTCGTAATTGGGAGTTTGAGCATGCAACTGAATTCCACTGAAATCAGCGATCTGATTAAACAGCGGATCGAGCAGTTCGAAGTCGTTAGTGAAGCTCGCAACGAAGGTACTATCGTTGCAGTAAGTGACGGCATCATCCGCATCCACGGCCTAGCCGATGTGATGCAAGGTGAAATGATCGAACTGCCTGGTAACCGTTTCGCAATCGCGTTGAACTTAGAACGTGATTCTGTCGGTGCCGTAGTTATGGGTCCTTATGCCAATTTGGCTGAAGGTCAAAAAGTTAAAACAACTGGTCGTATCTTGGAAGTTCCAGTTGGCCGTGGTCTATTAGGCCGCGTAGTCAACACATTGGGTCAACCAATCGACGGTAAAGGACCTATCGACAACGATGGTTTCTCTCCTGTTGAAGTTATCGCACCAGGTGTTATTGAACGTAAGTCAGTAGATCAGCCAGTGCAAACTGGTTATAAAGCCGTTGACTCTATGATCCCTATCGGTCGTGGACAACGTGAATTGGTAATTGGTGACCGTCAGACTGGTAAAACAGCGCTAGCGATCGATGCCATTATCAATCAAAAAGACTCTGGCATTAAGTGTGTATACGTAGCAGTAGGCCAAAAGGCTTCTACCATTGCTAACGTAGTTCGCAAACTTGAAGAGCACGGCGCATTGGCTAACACCATTGTTGTGGTTGCAACCGCTTCTGAAGCTGCTGCACTACAATACTTGGCGCCATATTCTGGCTGTTCAATGGGTGAATACTTCCGTGATCGCGGTGAAGACTCACTAATCGTCTATGATGACCTGTCTAAGCAAGCAGTTGCTTACCGTCAGATCTCATTGCTACTTAAGCGTCCTCCTGGACGTGAAGCATACCCAGGCGACGTTTTCTATCTTCACTCACGTCTACTAGAACGTGCTTCACGTGTAAACGTTGAGTATGTTGAGAAGTTCACTAAAGGCGAAGTTAAGGGCAAAACAGGCTCTTTAACAGCACTGCCGATTATTGAAACTCAAGCGGGTGACGTATCTGCATTCGTACCGACCAACGTAATTTCGATTACCGATGGTCAGATCTTCCTTGAAACTGACCTATTTAACTCGGGCTTACGTCCAGCAGTTAACCCAGGTATCTCTGTTTCTCGTGTTGGTGGTGCGGCGCAGACTAAGATCATCAAGAAACTGTCTGGCGGTATCCGTACTGCACTTGCACAGTATCGAGAGCTTGCGGCGTTCTCTCAGTTTGCATCTGATCTTGACGATGCAACTCGTGCTCAGCTTGAGCATGGTGAGCGTGTTACCGAACTAATGAAGCAAAAGCAATACGCGCCAATGAGCGTAGCTGCTCAGTCTGTGTCTATTTTCGCAGCTGAAAAAGGTTACCTAAAGGCTGTTGAGCTTAAAAAGATCGGTGATTTCGAAGCTTCTTTGCTCTCTTACATGAACAGCGAGCATGCTGACCTAATGAAGACTATCAACGAGACTGGCGATTATAACGCCGACATCGAAGCTGGTCTGAAGGCTGGCCTCGACAAGTTCGTAGAAACCCAAACCTGGTAAAGACCCAGAGGTGTCTTAAGGCACCTCAGGTCCAGATTGGAGAGTAAAGATGGCCGGCGCTAAAGAGATTAAAACCAAGATCGCGAGTGTTCAAAACACTCAGAAGATCACATCTGCGATGGAAATGGTTGCAGCCAGCAAAATGCGCAGAGCGCAGGAACGCATGGCAGCGAGCCGTCCATATGCAGAAAATATGCGTAAGGTGATCGGTCACGTGGCGCAAGGTTCTCTCGAATATAAGCATCCTTATTTGGAAGTGAGAGAGGCTAAGCGTGTTGGTTACATTGTAGTGTCAACCGACCGTGGTCTTTGTGGTGGTCTGAACGTTAACCTTTTCAAAAAGGTTATCGCAGACGTGAAGAAGCAACGTGAAGCCGGTGCAGAAGTTGAATTCTGCCCTATTGGCGCACGCAGCGTACAATTCTTCAATAGCTTTGGCGGTAAAGTGTCTGCTTCTGCTTCGGGTTTAGGCGATGCTCCAAAGCTCGCTGACCTGATCGGAACAGTACGCGTAATGCTACAAGCTTACAACGAAGGCAAGCTAGATCGTCTGTATGTGGTATTTAACAAGTTCGTTAATACCATGAGCCAGACGCCTGTGATCGAACAGCTGCTACCTTTGCCTAAGTCGGATAGCGATGAGATTTCTCATCATTGGGATTATCTATACGAGCCAGATCCAAAAGAAATTTTGGAAAAACTATTGGTTCGCTATGTTGAATCTCAAGTTTATCAAGGTGTTGTCGAAAATATCGCATCTGAGCAAGCAGCCCGTATGGTTGCTATGAAAGCTGCGACAGACAATGCTGGTGAGCTTATCGATGACTTGCAGTTGGTCTATAACAAAGCCCGTCAGGCTGCGATTACGCAAGAACTGTCGGAAATTGTTTCTGGTGCCGCTGCAGTTTAGGCTGGGTAACGAATACAAGTTTTAGAGGATTAATCATGAGCACAGGTACTGTTGTCCAAGTAATTGGCGCGGTTGTGGACGTTGAGTTTCCACATGATGCCGTACCTCAGGTTTATGACGCTCTAGAGATCAAAAGTGAAGGCTTGGTGCTGGAAGTTCAGCAGCAACTTGGTGGTGGTGTAGTTCGTACCATCGCTATGGGTACTTCAGATGGTCTGCGTCGTGGTCTTGAGGTAGTAAATACAGGTTCACCTATTTCTGTTCCGGTTGGGGTGAAAACTCTTGGCCGTATCATGAACGTACTAGGTCAACCTATTGATGAAGCGGGTCCTATTGGTGAAGAAGAGCGTTATGAAATTCACCGTGAAGCTCCTTCATACGAAGATCAATCAAGCACGACTGAACTGTTAGAAACAGGTATCAAGGTTATTGACCTTGTATGTCCGTTTGCTAAGGGTGGTAAAGTCGGTCTGTTTGGTGGTGCGGGTGTTGGTAAAACAGTTAACATGATGGAACTGATTAACAACATCGCTAAAGCACACTCTGGTTTGTCAGTATTCGCTGGTGTAGGTGAGCGTACTCGTGAGGGTAACGACTTCTACTACGAGATGGAAGAATCTGGTGTTCTCGATAAAGTGGCCATGGTTTATGGTCAAATGAACGAGCCTCCAGGAAACCGTCTACGTGTGGCACTGACTGGTCTGACTATGGCTGAAAAGTTCCGTGATGAAGGTAAAGACGTACTATTGTTCGTCGATAACATCTATCGTTACACCTTGGCGGGTACTGAAGTATCTGCACTGCTAGGCCGTATGCCATCAGCAGTAGGCTACCAGCCAACATTGGCTGAAGAGATGGGTGTTCTTCAGGAGCGTATTACTTCAACTCGAACTGGTTCTATTACTTCAGTTCAAGCGGTATACGTACCTGCGGATGACTTGACGGATCCGTCACCAGCAACAACCTTCGCTCACTTAGATGCGACTGTTGTATTGTCACGTAACATTGCTTCGCTAGGTATTTACCCAGCGGTTGACCCATTGGACTCGACTTCACGTCAGCTAGATCCATTGGTTGTTGGCCAAGAGCATTACGACGTAGCTAGTGGTGTACAGACTGTACTACAACGCTATAAAGAGCTTAAAGATATCATCGCGATCCTAGGTATGGACGAATTATCTGATGAAGATAAGACCACTGTATCTCGTGCGCGTAAGATTGAAAAATATCTTTCTCAGCCATTCTTCGTAGCAGAAGTATTCACCGGTTCTCCAGGTAAGTACGTTTCTCTAAAAGACACTATCCGTGGCTTTAAGGGACTATTGGAAGGTGAGTTTGATCACATTCCAGAGCAAGCGTTCTACATGGCTGGTTCTATCGACGAAGTTATCGAGCGAGCTAACAAAAAATAATCGGGCCCTAGGCTTGGTATTTTAAGGAGAACGGATGGCAGCCATGACAGTACAACTTGATATTGTAAGTGCAGAAAGTAGCATCTTTTCAGGTCTTGTAGCACACCTACAGGTAACTGGTAGTGAAGGTGATTTAGGTGTTATGCCAGGTCACGCTCCTTTGCTTACACCTATCAAACCTGGCATGGCGCGCATCGTCAAGCAAGATGGTAAAGAAGAAGTGTTCTATCTTTCAGGTGGTATCCTGGAAGTACAACCTTTTTCGGTATCCGTATTGGCTGACGTGGTATTGCGTGCCGAAGAGATTGATGAGCAGGCAGCTGTAGAAGCCAAGCGTCGTGCAGAAGCCCATATGGCTGATGCTGGTGCAGACTTAAACTATGCCGCTGCAGCGATTGAATTAGCTCAGGCTATCGCTCAATTGCGCGTTGTAGAAACCATCAAAAAGAACATTGCCAGATAAGGTTATTGTTTGATTATAAAAGGCGCCTCTGGGCGCCTTTTTTGTATCTAAAATCAGTTGATGGGAACCGCTATAACGTGACAGATACAGATCTTTCATTACACTGATACTGTTACTATTTGGCTATTTATCTCTGGTTGAAGAGAGCTCCAATGCTGCACGTGCTTATAATTGTTAATGACGCCCCCTATGGTTCAGAACGCTTATTTAATGCTTTACGCTTGGCAATACAGCTCAATGAGCAAGAATCACCACCAGCAAAGGTAAAGCTCTTCTTATTGTCAGATGCCATCACCGCAGTACTGCCTAAACAAAACCCCAATGAGGGTTACAATATTCAGCAGATGCTAGAAATTATTATCGCCCAAGGTAGTGAGGTGAAGTTCTGTGGCTCCTGTATGCAGGCTCGTGGCTTTGGTGAATTAGCGGTGATTGAAGGTTGCCAGGTTGCCACTATGGATGATTTAGCCCAATGGATATTAACCACGGATAAAAGCGTGACTTTTTAACTGTTAACAATGAGCGACGTTTTAATGAGCCCGTCATTCGCTTTTACATGCTCAATCCATTAAAATCACCCCCACAAAAAATTGATCTCATTATTTAAACCAGCATTAGCTCAAGGATAACCCATGGCACTGAATGTAGTGATTTTGGCCGCAGGCAAGGGAACCCGCATGCGCTCAGATCTTCCTAAAGTTCTTCACCCGATTGCCCACAAAAGCATGGTGCAACATGTGATAGATACCGCGCATAATGTGGGTAGCGATACCATTCAGCTGGTGTATGGCTATGGTGCCGATAAGCTGCAAGCCAGTTTAGGTGAGCAGCAACTTAACTGGGTGCTGCAAGCCGAGCAACTGGGTACCGGTCATGCTGTGGCGCAAGCCAACGACAATATTAATGATGACGATACCGTGCTGATTTTATACGGTGATGTGCCCTTGATTCAGCCATCGACTCTTCAGGCGTTGCTTGCAGCCCGCGAAGCTAATGGTTTGGCTATTTTGACTGTTAATCTGCCCAATCCAACGGGCTATGGTCGTATCGTGCGTGAGGCGGGTAAAGTCGTCGGCATTGTCGAGCAAAAAGATGCTAATGCCGAGCAGTTAGCCATTAATGAAGTGAATACCGGTATTATGGCAGCGCCAGGTAAACAGTTAAAAGAATGGCTGGGTCAATTATCATCGAATAACGCGCAAGGTGAATACTACCTTACCGATATCGTGGCTATGGCTCATCGCGATGGGGTTGCGATTACCACAGCCCAACCGCAGTCGGCTATTGAAGTGGAAGGCGCTAATAACCGCGTACAGTTAGCCCAACTTGAACGTGCTTATCAGGCGCGCGCCGCTGAAAAACTGATGCTAGCAGGGGCAAATCTTAGAGATCCAGCTCGTATCGATATTCGCGGTGATGTTAGCGTGGGTATGGATGTGATGGTCGATGTGAATGTGATATTCCAAGGTAAAGTGACCATAGGTAATAATGTGACCATTGGCGCAGGCGCGATTTTAATTGATTGCGACATTGCCGATAACGCGGAAATCAAACCTTATTCGATTGTTGAAAATGCCATTGTTGGCGAAAAAGCCAGTGCAGGACCTTTTGCGCGTTTGCGCCCCGGCGCCGAACTTAAACGTGATGCTCATATTGGTAATTTCGTTGAGATGAAAAAAGCCGTGTTAGGTGAAGGCTCTAAAGCGGGTCATTTAGCTTATATTGGCGATGCGCAGATTGGCGCGGGAGTGAACATCGGTGCCGGCACCATCACCTGTAACTATGATGGCGCCAATAAACATCTTACTGTGATTGAAGATAATGTGTTTGTCGGCAGTGATACTCAGCTTGTAGCGCCTGTTACCATAGGTAAGGGCGCAACATTGGGCGCGGGTTCGACCATAACCCGTGATGTAGCGGCCGATGAGCTCGTTATTACTCGTGTTAAGCAGCGCCACTTAAGCGGCTGGACTCGTCCCGTTAAGCTAAAGAAGTAAAACACGGTATTAAGTTTGGAGTTGAATACCACAATTAAGCGACCTTACTGGGTCGCTTTTTTATTGCTAGCTCATTGAAGTGCATGAAATTTAACCGCTAAGGCGCAATAAATTGAACTGGCTCACCTTGCAATGTAAATAGATGTAAAGAAACTTAAATAAAAACGATTCTCATTTATATTTAGCGCAACTTTTTCTGTTGTCGTTTTTAGTTATGGGGTTGTTATGTCAATCAAGGGCGCTGCGTTTAAATACTCGAGTGTAGGTTTAGCGGTTATAGCTGCATTAGCCAGTGTGTCAGTTTCAGCTGATGAAGCGGATAATACTACTGCCGATGCTAACATAGAACGTATTACGGTTACCGGCCGTACCTTTAACGATTATAAAGTGGGTGTTGCTTCTGGCGCCATGCGTGGCGATATTGATTTAATGGATACTCCTCAGTCTGTTGCCGTCATCCCTGATTTTGTCACTGATGAGCAGTTAGCAACTAACCTTTCTGAAGTATTGGTGAATGACTCAAGTGTCACTGGTGGTAGTGAGAAATGGAACCGCCAAGTGTTTAATATTCGTGGTTTTGAGTTGTCTTCAGGTTCAGGTTATTTGATCAATGGCCAGCAACAGTGGTCTCACTATGTGCAGCCTATCGAGACATTGCAGCAGGTTGAAGTGCTCAAAGGTCCATCTAGTATGCTATATGGTCAGTCTGGTCCTGGTGGATTGATCAACATGGTGACCAAAAAGCCAACCTATGACACCATGTTTGAGGTCGGTTTCGATACTGATGAATACGGCTCTACCCGCGTACAACTCGATGCTGGCGGTAGCTTAAACGAAGCTCAAACTATGCGCTATCGCACTGTGTTGGTTAAGCAAGATACACAATACTGGCGTGACTATCAGGATGACACTAATCAAGAGCGTGACCGTTGGTTAGGTTATCTAAATCTAGAATTTGATATTACCGACGACCTTCTGTTGTCACTCAAATATGATCATACCCAAGATAAAACCGGTATTGACCGTGGTGGTTGGTTAAACCGTGACGGTGAGTTGATTGGTGGCCGTGACATTATCTGGGATATGCCGTGGGCGTTTACCGACAATACTATTACTAACTTGGGCGCCGAACTGACTTACCACATCAATGATGATTGGAAAGTTAAAGCCGGTTATAACGACCAGCAGTTTAATCGTCAGCGCCTAGACTCGTCACCTAGCTTAGTAAAGGGCTCTGAAAACCCATTCCAAGACGGCTACACAGTCAGTCCATTTGATAGATACGACGATTGGCAGCACAAAACTGGCTTTGTTGATATCACGAGTAAATTCAGTACGGGCAGTTTTGAGCATCAGTTCTTAATCGGCGCCAATATGCTGGATTACTATTACGGTCAGTTGAAAGACTCTGGACCTAAAGGCCAGGTGGTGATGCCGGGTCAGCCGCTTGCCAGACCCGATCTTGATTACCATAGAGATGACACTAAATATGAAAGTGATTACAAACACTATGGTTTCTATATCCAAGACTTGATCAGCATTAACGATAGCTGGCAAGTATTGGCGGGTGTGCGTTATGACGAGCAGAAAAAAGAGGGTGCGGGTAATAATAGTTATGCTGTGTTGCCAAAATTTGGCGTGATCTACTCGCCAATGGATAATGGCAGTATCTATGTTAACTACTCTAAGAGCTTCACACCGCAAGGCCAGGTTAACGATGCCGAAGATGTTAACGATAAGATGAACCTTAATCCTGAGTATGGTGAGCAATACGAAATCGGTACTAAGTGGGAGCTATTTGATGGCAGCTTACTACTGACGGGAGCCGTATTTGATATCACAGTCTCTAACGTCACGGTAACCGAAGAGCTTGATGTTATCGCTAGTGTCGATAAGCAAACCATTACCACCCAAAGCGGCGAGCAGCGCCATAGAGGCTTTGAGATGGGAGCGCAGGGTCAAGTCAGTGAACAGTGGTTTGTAACCAGTTCAATGATGTATCTGGATGCCGAGTATGTTCGTCCAGCTGCTGACAGCTTGAATGGTAAGACTCCTGTTGATGCTCCTGAGTGGTCGGCAAACGTCTGGACTCGTTATGAAATGACTGATGATCTAGCGTTTAACTTCGGTGCTATCTATGTGGGTGAGCGTTTTGCCAATACCAGCAATAGCATCAGCAAAGATAGCTACGTACGCTTTGATATGGGCGCGGCTTATAGTATGGATATCTTTGGCAGCGACATGAATGTGCGACTCAATGTGAAAAACCTATTCGATACCGACTACCTAGCTGGCGGTACTAATACCGATGTCACGGTTGGTGAAGGGCGTCATTTCAGCCTAGCATTAGAAGCTAAATTTTAACATAAGCTCATAGTGATGATATAAAAGCCTCTGTCTTATCGGATAGAGGCTTTTTGCTATTTAAGGCATTTGCCATTTTTTAAGCTTCAAGTCTGGCAAAAAAGTTTCGTTTCATTATAATCGGCTTTCGAAACGAAACTTAGCAGCCACTTTTATGAATAAACGCAACACTCAACAGCGTCGACATAGCATTATCGCCATCCTCAATGAGCAAGGTGAAGTGAGCGTTGATGAGTTATCGTTACGTTTCGATACCTCTGAAGTTACCATTCGTAAAGATTTAGCCGCTTTAGAAAAAACTGGTCTTTTACTGCGCCGTTACGGTGGCGCGGTTGCCATTCCCGATGAAGTTACTTTGCATTTTAGTGCCAAGGTTGCACCCAATAAATTAGCCATTGCCGCGGCAGCGGCTAAATTAATTAAAGATCATAACCGCATCATTATTGACAGTGGCAGTACGACCTCTGGTTTAGTGCAGCAGCTTAATGATAAGCGTGGCTTAGTGGTGATGACCAATGCGCTGCAATTGGCCAATGCCATACATGAGTTGGAAAACGAACCGACATTATTGATGACCGGTGGCACCTGGGACCCGCACTCTGAATCCTTTCAAGGACAAGTTGCCGAACAGGTATTACGTTCATATAACTTTGACCAACTGTTTATCGGCGCTGACGGCATCGATCTCGAGCGTGGTACCACCACTTTTAATGAATTGACGGGCCTGAGCAAAGTGATGGCCGAAGTCTCGCGCGACGTTATCGTGATGGTTGATTCAGATAAAATTGGCAAACGAATACCGAATTTAGAGCTGGCATGGCAACAGATAAGCGTGCTGGTGACAGACGACCGCATTGATACCGCGGTGGTTAAAAAAATTACCGAGCAAGGCGTTGAAGTGATCTTAGCCCCTTACTCAAACTAGCTTTTATTTTTAAACCTTAAGATTAGCGTGTAGGAAAACATTATGTGTGGAATTGTTGGCGCAGTAGCGCAACGGGATGTTGCAGAAATTTTGGTCGAGGGATTACGTCGTCTCGAATACCGCGGTTATGACTCAGCCGGTGTGGCGGTTATCCACAATGGCGAGCTCAAGAGTACGCGCCGCGTGGGTAAAGTACAGGAGCTCTCTAGTGCGTTAGAGCAAACGCCATTAGCGGGCGGCACAGGTATCGCCCACACTCGCTGGGCAACCCATGGTGAGCCAAGTGAGCGTAATGCCCATCCACATCAATCATCTGGCGACATTGCCGTGGTGCATAACGGCATTATCGAAAACCACAATAAACTGCGTGAAATGCTAAAAGGCTTAGGCTACGTATTTACCTCTGATACCGATACCGAAGTGATTTGTCACTTGGTGCATCACGAGCTTAAGTCGCACGACACCTTATTGGCAGCGGTACAGGCAACGGTAAAACAGCTAGAAGGTGCTTACGGCACTGTGGTGATTGACCGTCGTGATTCTGAGCGCATGATCGTGGCGCGTTCTGGTAGTCCGTTGGTGATAGGCTATGGCTTAGGCGAAAACTTTGTTGCCTCCGATCAGCTAGCACTGTTACCTGTGACCCGCTCTTTTGCTTTCTTAGAAGAAGGCGATGTGGCCGAAGTGACTCGACGCCAAGTCTCAATTTTCGATATTGACGGTAATCCTGTTGAGCGCGAAGTGAAAGAGTCTGAAGTGACTCATGATGCGGGTGATAAAGGCGAATACCGTCACTACATGCTCAAAGAGATCTATGAGCAGCCACGTGCGATTGCCCATACCTTAGAAGGCCGTATTGCTGGTGGTCAGGTATTGGACTCGGCGTTTGGCGACAATGCTGCAGAGTTTTTAAAAGACATTAAACACGTGCAGATCATCGCCTGTGGTACCAGTTATCACGCCGGCATGGCGGCGCGTTATTGGCTTGAAGATTGGGCGGGGGTGTCATGCAACGTCGAAATCGCCTCTGAGTTCCGTTACCGTAAGTCTCACCTGTTCCCCAATAGCTTGTTAGTGACTATCTCTCAATCGGGTGAAACGGCCGATACGCTTGCTGCACTGCGCTTGGCTAAAGAGATGGGTTATAAAGCCACCATGACCATCTGTAACGCGCCGGGTTCATCTTTGGTGCGTGAATCAGATATGGCTTACATGATGAAAGCGGGCGCCGAAATTGGCGTTGCGTCAACCAAAGCCTTTACCGTGCAGTTAGCCGGATTGCTGATGTTAACGGCCGTGATTGGTCGTCATAATGGGATGTCTGACGAGATGCAGGCAAAAATCACCCAGAGCCTACAATCTATGCCTGCCAAAGTGGAGCAAGCACTGGGCTTAGATGATGCCATTGCCGAACTGGCGGAAGACTTTGCCGACAAGCATCACGCACTCTTTTTAGGTCGTGGCGATCAGTATCCCATCGCGATGGAAGGGGCGCTAAAGCTAAAAGAGATCTCTTATATTCATGCCGAAGCTTATGCCTCGGGTGAGCTTAAGCATGGCCCGCTAGCGCTTATCGATGCCGATATGCCTGTGATAGTGGTGGCACCTAATAACGAGTTACTGGAAAAGCTTAAGTCAAACGTGGAAGAAGTGCGTGCTCGTGGTGGCTTAATGTATGTGTTCGCCGACAAAGATGCTGAATTTGAGTCAGACGACACCATGAAGGTGATCCCTATTCCTCATTGTGATGAGTTTATGGCGCCACTGATCTACACCATTCCGTTGCAGTTGCTGTCATATCATGTGGCACTGATTAAAGGCACCGATGTGGATCAGCCACGTAACCTGGCAAAGTCGGTCACGGTTGAGTAATAAAATCGATTCACGATAGTGATTGGTTAACCGATAGCAAAAGCCTCCTTTTGGGAGGCTTTTGCTTTTATTCATACAATGAGGCGGGTTGGTTCATGACTGTGATTTGGTACAGTATATGCTAGGAAGGACAGTAACTACTTAGGCCTAATGGCATTGCACGACGATTTTCTATTCGTCTCCATACCTTATCATGAAAATAAAACACCACAGTGTTAACCGCTGGCTCAATAAGGGCTACCGCGCCACCAATAACTAAGCTACCCGTTAATAGGTAAGTAATCGTAAAGGCAACGCTAAAGTGCAGTATTGCAAAAGTGAATGTCTTAGCCATGATGAAACTCCTCTTTAATTAAGATAAATGATATTCGTTATCATTTGAGTTCTAAAGAGGTTAATGTCGATAGGGCTAAAAGAGTTTTTAGATTGACCGCAGGTATATGCGAGTTATCAATATAAGCAAGCCGCAGTGATGCGGCTTGCTTAGTAGGTGAGCCTATTCGTGGTTAATAGTGCCAAGGGAATTTAGAAAAATCTTGCTCACGCTTCTCTAAAAAGGCATCTCTGCCTTCTATGGCTTCATCGGTGCCGTAGGCTAAGCGAGTCGCTTCACCGGCAAACAGTTGTTGGCCGACGAGTCCATCATCGGGCAAGTTAAAGCCGTATTTAAGCATGCGCATGGCGGTGGGTGATTTCGAGTTGATCTCTTTGCCCCAATTTAATGCTTCGATTTCCAGCTCTGCATGGGGCACTGAGCGATTGACCATGCCCATATCGAACGCTTCATCGGCACTGTAATTAAAACCTAAGAAGAAAATTTCACGGGCACGTTTTTGACCAATCATTTTAGCAAGATAGGCGCTACCGTAACCTGAATCGAAACTGCCCACATCGGGATCCGTTTGCTTGAATATGGCGTGTTCCTTCGAGGCGAGAGTGAGGTCACATACCACGTGTAGGCTATGACCACCGCCCACCGCCCAACCTGGGACGACCGCAATCACCACTTTGGGCATAAAGCGGATAAGCCGTTGCACTTCTAATATATGCAACCGTCCCATGCGAGCGATATCGGGCTTACCCTCTTCTGCACCTTCGTATTTGTAGCCATCTTTGCCACGAATGCGTTGATCGCCGCCAGCACAAAAAGAGTACTGCCCTTTAGCCGATGGGCCGTTACCGGTTAATAGTACGCAGCCAACATCAGACCATTGGCGCGCATGATCTAAGGCGGTATAGAGTTCATCAACGGTTTTAGGGCGAAATGAGTTAAGGCAATCAGGGCGATTGATAGCAATACGTACCGTGCCTTGCTCTTTAGCCCTGTGATACGTGATATCTTCAAATGCAAATCCGCTGACTTGCTCCCAAAGGCTTGAGTCAAAAATATCGGAAACTTGGTCTGTCATATGGATTACCTTGTGTCTGTATTGTCAATTGAGACGAGTCGCCCAAGGCTAGGCTCAATCGTTATAGAGGTCAATTATGGATATAAAAACCGTGCGCTGGGCGCGGCATTGATATCGGCGCTAATGGGAAATTATCGTAATTTATCGCATATGAATAATTGGTTGTCGCGGCTTAATATCGTAAAACGACTGGCGTTATCACCGCAGTATTGTGCTTTATAGGCCATGACAGATTGCTCTGATTCGAAAATACCCTCTAACGCGGCCTGTTCCGCCTTGTTGAGTCGGTTCGCGATTTCAGCTTTTAGTTGAGATAAATGATTATCGACTTTAATAATTTTCGTGCCTGTCATTGAGTCGAGTTTTCGCTCAGCTTTTTGCATAAGCGCATCGGCTTGAGCCATTGGCTCATCGAGCTTATTGGTTTCGGTTGCAAGGTAATAGAGTAGCCCTGCACCTGCGCCTAAAATAATCCAGCCTCTCATTATTTCTCCAACCATGATGAACAATTTGTGATAGAAAAGGTATAATAAGCCAGTTTTCATGGAATATTAAAGCTGTAAGGCTGTTAAATATGAACGCAGAATCAAATAAAAAGGACTATTCGAAGGTTGAGCGGATCAAAATTCACCAGCCTGATGTAAATAAGTCCGACCGCTTCAATCCCCGCAATCGTATTTATGTCAGAGCAATACAAGGGTTTTGGACCCAGCTGCGCCGCCGTCTAGGTTGGGTCGCAATATTGTTCTTCCTTATATTACCTTGGATCCCATGGGGTAATAGGCAAGCGGTATGGTTTAACCTAGGTGAGCAGAAGTTTCACATCTTTGGGTTGACCATTTGGCCGCAAGATTTAACCCTTTTAGCTGCACTATTAATGATAGCCGCTTTTGGGTTGTTTTTTGTGACCACCTATCTTGGTCGAGTCTGGTGTGGCTATACCTGCCCACAAACGGTATGGACCTTTATCTTTATTTGGTTTGAAGAAAAGCTTGAAGGTGCACGCAACAAGCGCATTAAGCTTGACCAAATGCCATGGAGCCTTAATAAGGTATGGCGTAAAACCGCAAAGCACCTCGCTTGGTTGCTAGTGTCCCTGTTAACAGCCATGACTTTTGTCTCCTATTTTGTTCCTAGCACAGAAGTGTATGCCGAGGTATTCAGTGGCACCGCGTCTGGCGGGGTTTACTTCTGGGTCATGCTTTTTACCTTAGCGACTTATGGCAATGCTGGTTGGATGCGCGAAATCATGTGTACCCACATGTGTCCCTACGCTCGTTTTCAATCGGCCATGTTCGATAAGAACACCTACATCGTTGGTTATGACACTAAACGGGGTGAAGCCCGAGGTCCTCGCTCGCGTAAAGCTGACCCTAAAGAGCTAGGTTTAGGTGATTGCATCGATTGTGACTTATGCGTTCAAGTGTGCCCGACAGGTATCGATATCCGTAACGGTTTACAATATGAATGTATTAACTGCGGAGCATGTATTGATGCTTGCGATAACACCATGGAGCGTATGGGATATCAAAAAGGCTTGATCGCTTACACCACCGAAAACAAACTCGATGGGATAAAAGAGAAAGTGTTAAGACCAAAGCTGGTCGGTTACGGTGCGGTGTTAGCCATCATGATCGTTATCTTTGTCTATGCCAGTGCCACCATTGCCCCTGTTCGTGTTGATATTATCCGCGATCGTAATCAGCTATTTAGAGTCAACAACCAAGGATTAATTGAAAACACCTTCACATTAAAGATACTCAATAAGACCGAAGCGCCGCATGAGTACCAGTTGGGCGTAGAAGGATTACCCAATTACAAATGGTATGGCCCGCAAACGGTCACCATTAATGGTGGCGAAGTGTTAACTCTGCCAGTCAGTATTGCGGTCGATCCTGTTGAGCTTTCGCGCCCCATGATAAAAATCGACTTTAAAGTGACGACCATCTTAGATGGTGAAAAGGTAGAGGCTACACAAGAATCGCGATTCTTCGGCCAATAACCGCCAACAAGTGTACGAACACAAACAAGAAAGGGGCTAACTAGCCCCTTTTTTATACGTATCGTTTGATAAGTATTCACTCAATAGTAAAAGTGTTACTTTCTTTCAAAAAGCGCTTGCGCCCATCCGAGAACTGCCTATAATGCGCATCCACTGACACGGCACAGCAGGCCAACTACCTAGGTAGTACGGGACTTGCAGCGGTGTTAGGAGTTGAACTCTTCGGAGATTAACTCAGGTGATAAGCGCTTTTAAGGGCTTCGATTGATGACTTCTGTTTAAGAAAGCATCGCTTGGAAAACTTCTTAAAATAAGCACTTGACGCCAACAACGGGGCGTGTAGAATACGCATCCCTAAGCCAACGACCTAGCGTCAACGGCGGCTAAATGAAAGATTGATTCTCTCATGCTAGCAACGCTCTTTAACAAGATAAAACAAGAAATCTGTGTGGACACTCACAGGTGTTGAGTTAATCGAAATTGCCTAACCTTCGGGTTGGCAATCAAAGAATTAAATCAATGTAACGATGAGTGTTCATAGCAATATGTACAAACGTTTTTAAGATTCTTCCGAGTCTTTTAAACGGAATCAGAATTCATTGAGCCGAATCGCAAGATTCAACAAAACTTTAATTGAAGAGTTTGATCATGGCTCAGATTGAACGCTGGCGGCAGGCCTAACACATGCAAGTCGAGCGGTAACAGGAATTAGCTTGCTAATTTGCTGACGAGCGGCGGACGGGTGAGTAATGCCTAGGGAACTGCCCAGTCGAGGGGGATAACAGTTGGAAACGACTGCTAATACCGCATACGCCCTACGGGGGAAAAGAGGGGACCTTCGGGCCTTCTGCGATTGGATGTACCTAGGTGGGATTAGCTAGTTGGTGAGGTAATGGCTCACCAAGGCGACGATCCCTAGCTGTTCTGAGAGGATGATCAGCCACACTGGGACTGAGACACGGCCCAGACTCCTACGGGAGGCAGCAGTGGGGAATATTGCACAATGGGCGCAAGCCTGATGCAGCCATGCCGCGTGTGTGAAGAAGGCCTTCGGGTTGTAAAGCACTTTCAGCGAGGAGGAAAGCTTAAGCGTTAATAGCGTTTAGGTGTGACGTTACTCGCAGAAGAAGGACCGGCTAACTTCGTGCCAGCAGCCGCGGTAATACGAGGGGTCCAAGCGTTAATCGGAATTACTGGGCGTAAAGCGTACGCAGGCGGTTTGTTAAGCGAGATGTGAAAGCCCCGGGCTCAACCTGGGAATTGCATTTCGAACTGGCAGACTAGAGTCTTGTAGAGGGGGGTAGAATTTCAGGTGTAGCGGTGAAATGCGTAGAGATCTGAAGGAATACCGGTGGCGAAGGCGGCCCCCTGGACAAAGACTGACGCTCAGGTACGAAAGCGTGGGGAGCAAACAGGATTAGATACCCTGGTAGTCCACGCCGTAAACGATGTCTACTCGGAGTTTGGTGCCTTGAGCACTGGGCTCCCAAGCTAACGCATTAAGTAGACCGCCTGGGGAGTACGGCCGCAAGGTTAAAACTCAAATGAATTGACGGGGGCCCGCACAAGCGGTGGAGCATGTGGTTTAATTCGATGCAACGCGAAGAACCTTACCTACTCTTGACATCCAGAGAATTCGCTAGAGATAGCTTAGTGCCTTCGGGAACTCTGAGACAGGTGCTGCATGGCTGTCGTCAGCTCGTGTTGTGAAATGTTGGGTTAAGTCCCGCAACGAGCGCAACCCTTATCCTTATTTGCCAGCACGTAATGGTGGGAACTTTAGGGAGACTGCCGGTGATAAACCGGAGGAAGGTGGGGACGACGTCAAGTCATCATGGCCCTTACGAGTAGGGCTACACACGTGCTACAATGGCAAGTACAGAGGGTTGCAAAGCCGCGAGGTGGAGCTAATCTCACAAAGCTTGTCGTAGTCCGGATTGGAGTCTGCAACTCGACTCCATGAAGTCGGAATCGCTAGTAATCGTGGATCAGAATGCCACGGTGAATACGTTCCCGGGCCTTGTACACACCGCCCGTCACACCATGGGAGTGGGCTGCACCAGAAGTAGATAGCTTAACCTTTCGGGGAGGGCGTTTACCACGGTGTGGTTCATGACTGGGGTGAAGTCGTAACAAGGTAGCCCTAGGGGAACCTGGGGCTGGATCACCTCCTTACCTATACGACTAACTTAATGTTTGTTGAGTGTTCACACAGATAACTTGTTCTTGTTAGAGCAGGTGGCACGTCTTAACGGCGATGCTTGTTCTTTAAAAATTTGGAAAGCTGATAGTGTTAATGTGAAAGGGATAGTGACGTACTTGTACGTGATTATTTGTAGCATTGACGCGAAAATTAAAATTGAGTTCTCAAACACTTAAATCAAGTGCCGAATCATTGTAATGATGATTCATGAGTATTCTTTTGGCGAAAGTAAACACCATTAGTTGCGATACAACATCAAGCTTACCCGCTTGATAAAGTTTGTTTCCTTGTGAAACTCATTTGGGTTGTATGGTTAAGTGACTAAGCGTATACGGTGGATGCCTTGGCAGTCAGAGGCGATGAAGGACGTAGTAACTTGCGAAAAGCGTTGGCGAGCTAGTAACAAGCATTTGAGCTAACGATGTCCGAATGGGGAAACCCACATGCATAAGCATGTATCACAACATGAATACATAGTGTTGTGAGGCGAACCCGGGGAACTGAAACATCTAAGTACCCGGAGGAAAAGAAATCAACCGAGATTCCCCTAGTAGCGGCGAGCGAACGGGGATTAGCCCTTAAGCGTAGAGGGTGTTAGTGGAATGTGTTGGAAAGCACAGCGGCACAGGGTGATAGCCCCGTACATGAAAACTAACTTTACGTGAAAACGAGTAGGACGGGACACGTGACATCTTGTCTGAACATGGGGGGACCATCCTCCAAGGCTAAATACTCCTGACTGACCGATAGTGAACCAGTACCGTGAGGGAAAGGCGAAAAGAACCCCTGTGAGGGGAGTGAAATAGAACCTGAAACCGTATACGTACAAGCAGTGGGAGCGGTTCTTGAGACCGTGACTGCGTACCTTTTGTATAATGGGTCAGCGACTTACATTTTGTAGCGAGGTTAAGCGAATAGCGGAGCCGTAGGGAAACCGAGTGTTAACTGCGCGTTTAGTTGCAAGGTGTAGACCCGAAACCCGGTGATCTAGCCATGGGCAGGTTGAAGGTTGAGTAACATCAACTGGAGGACCGAACACACGTATGTTGAAAAATGCGGTGATGACTTGTGGCTGGGGGTGAAAGGCCAATCAAACCGGGAGATATCTGGTTCTCCTCGAAAGCTATTTAGGTAGCGCCTCGAGCGAATACCATTGGGGGTAGAGCACTGTTAAGGCTAGGGGGTCATCCCGACTTACCAACCCTTTGCAAACTCCGAATACCAATGAGTACTACTCGGGAGACACACGGCGGGTGCTAACGTCCGTCGTGAAAAGGGAAACAACCCAGACCATCAGCTAAGGTCCCAAAGTTATTGCTAAGTGGGAAACGATGTGGGAAGGCTTAGACAGCTAGGATGTTGGCTTAGAAGCAGCCATCATTTAAAGAAAGCGTAATAGCTCACTAGTCGAGTCGGCCTGCGCGGAAGATTTAACGGGGCTAAGCAATACACCGAAGCTATGGGTACTAGCGCTTGCGCTAGTGCGGTAGAGGAGCGTTCTGTAAGCCGTTGAAGGTGAAGGGGTAACCCACGCTGGAGGTATCAGAAGTGCGAATGCTGACATGAGTAACGATAAAGGGGGTGAAAAACCCCCTCGCCGAAAGACCAAGGGTTCCTGTCCAATGTTAATCAGGGCAGGGTGAGTCGACCCCTAAGGCGAGGCCGAAAGGCGTAGTCGATGGGAAACAGGTTAATATTCCTGTACTTCTGCTAACTGCGATGGAGAGACGGAGAAGGCTAGGCTAGCGCGGCGTTGGTTGTCCGCGTTTAAGGCTGTAGGTGGTGCACTTAGGCAAATCCGGGTGCACATACACTGAGAGTTGACGACGAGGTTCTACGGAACTGAAGTAGTTGATGCCATGCTTCCAGGAAAATCTTCTAAGCTTCAGGTTAGCAGGAATCGTACCCCAAACCGACACAGGTGGTTGGGTAGAGAATACCAAGGCGCTTGAGAGAACTCGGCTGAAGGAACTAGGCAAAATGGTACCGTAACTTCGGGAGAAGGTACGCTCCTGTTGGTGATGAGACTTGCTCTCTAAGCTGACGGGAGTCGCAGATACCAGGTGGCTGCAACTGTTTATCAAAAACACAGCACTGTGCAAACTCGCAAGAGGAAGTATACGGTGTGACGCCTGCCCGGTGCCGGAAGGTTAATTGATTGGGTTATCTTCGGAGAAGCTCATGATCGAAGCCCCGGTAAACGGCGGCCGTAACTATAACGGTCCTAAGGTAGCGAAATTCCTTGTCGGGTAAGTTCCGACCTGCACGAATGGCGTAATGATGGCCACGCTGTCTCCAGCCGAGACTCAGTGAAGTTGAAATTGCGGTGAAGATGCCGTATACCCGCGGCTAGACGGAAAGACCCCGTGAACCTTTACTATAGCTTGGCACTGAACATTGACCCTACATGTGTAGGATAGGTGGGAGACTTTGAAGCAGGAACGCCAGTTCTTGTGGAGTCAACCTTGAAATACCACCCTTGTAGTGTTGATGTTCTAACTCTGGCCCCTGAATCGGGGTTGAGGACAGTGCCTGGTGGGTAGTTTGACTGGGGCGGTCTCCTCCCAAAGAGTAACGGAGGAGCACGAAGGTTGGCTAAGTACGGTCGGACATCGTACGGTTAGTGCAATGGCATAAGCCAGCTTAACTGCGAGACATACACGTCGAGCAGGTGCGAAAGCAGGTCATAGTGATCCGGTGGTTCTGAATGGAAGGGCCATCGCTCAACGGATAAAAGGTACTCCGGGGATAACAGGCTGATACCGCCCAAGAGTTCATATCGACGGCGGTGTTTGGCACCTCGATGTCGGCTCATCACATCCTGGGGCTGAAGTCGGTCCCAAGGGTATGGCTGTTCGCCATTTAAAGTGGTACGCGAGCTGGGTTCAGAACGTCGTGAGACAGTTCGGTCCCTATCTGCCGTGGGCGTTGGATGATTGAAGGGAGCTGCTCCTAGTACGAGAGGACCGGAGTGGACGAACCGCTGGTGTTCGGGTTGTCATGCCAATGGCATTGCCCGGTAGCTACGTTCGGAATCGATAACCGCTGAAAGCATCTAAGCGGGAAGCGAGCCCTAAGATGAGTCATCCCTAGGACTTTAAGTCCTCTAAAGGGCCGTAGGAGACTACTACGTTGATAGGCAAGGTGTGTAAGCGTTGTGAGGCGTTGAGCTAACTTGTACTAATGACCCGTGAGGCTTAACCATACAACCCAAAAGGGTTTCTAACTAAGTGAATACTTAGCGAAAGAATACCGACACTTGATTTAGTGTGACTCAAATTTAATATCTCTTGCTTCTTGAAATACAGAATTGAGAGCAGCTTTTCAAATTTCCGAATTTGTCTGGAAACCATAGCATTGTGGTACCACCTGATCCCATCCCGAACTCAGAAGTGAAACGCAATCGCGCCGATGGTAGTGTGGGGTCTCCCCATGTGAGAGTAGGTCATTTCCAGACGCCTAATACGATAAAGCCCGTTGCTAATGCAACGGGCTTTTTTCGTTTTAGCCTGGAGATAACCACTCGAACATGGGGAAATAAAAAGTCCGAACGTAGTGAGGTGTAACCCATGTGATAGTAGGGCGAATATCGCGTAAGCGATGTGCATATGAGCGCGAAGCTTTAGCGTAGCTGGCCATAACAGGCGCCTAATACTTCTCGTAAGAGAATCGATAAATCCCCAGCACTTCGTGTTGGGGATTTTTTCGTTTAACCGCTTAAAAATATGACGTTTGGACGTTAATGTATTATTAGTATTTGATATGTTATCTGCAGCGCACTGTGATCTTTATGGCTAACATGCAACGTGAATAGAGGTATAATGCGGTATGAATTGTCGTTTAGGATGTGGTGCATGTTGTATTGCGCCTTCAATAACCAGCCCAATACCAGGAATGCCTAACGGTAAGCCTGCTGGTGTGCGTTGTATCCAACTCAATGATGATAATCTTTGTCAAATTTTCGGTCAGTCTGAGCGACCTGAGCTGTGTGCTCGGTTTGCGGCTACAGAAGATGTCTGCGGCAACACAAACGAAGAGGCCCTTTGGCTTATCACTTCATTAGAAGCAGCGACACAATCCTAGAAGGTTATTTATGCAGTTAACTCGTTATACAGATTTTGGTATCCGCACTTTGATGTATCTAGCACTATTTCCTGAAAGGGAGCAGCTGTTCAGGATTGCTGAAATTACAGAGGTGTTTGATCTCTCCCCTAATCATGTATCAAAGATTGTGCATCATTTAGGTAAAGAGGGTTATTTGCAGACTATTCGTGGTAAGAGTGGTGGCTTTAGGTTGGGGAAATCTGCTGAAGATATCAATATTGGTCAGTTGGTGAGGATTTTAGAAAACTCTTTGGCCCCAATAGATTGCAGTAAGCCCTATTGTCGTTTTACTCCCTCGTGCCAATTAAAAGGTGTATTGGCAGAAGCGGTTGAGGCTTATCTTGCGGTGTTAGACCGTTATACTCTCGCCGATATTATCAGTAACCGCCAAGAGCTTAAGGGGTTATTAACTGATATTTCAATTCCTATCTTAGAGTTATAAAGTCGCAGAATAAAGACTAAGTTGGCCTACCTTAATCGTGTAGGGCTTGCTGTCGATTTCAACTTAGGTTGCTGTGCTAGGCGATAAGGAAGCAGTGTAGAGGTTGGAACTAAAGTAATGCCTTCTTGCTGCAGTCTACTTACATTGTGTCGCAAAAAGCGAATCGTTTCAGGGTAAGGGTGCGCGATCGCTACCACGCTACCTTGGTTATTAGCTAATTGGATTAATTGTTGAAACTGTTTTTCTAATGCCTCTTCTCTGACATCATTGTCAAGAAACAGTTGTCTTCTTAGTAATGGAATACCGAGTTTATTGGCATTATCCGCTGCCTTGCTATAACGGGTTGTCACACTGTCAACAAAGTAATTATCTTGTTGTTTTAAGCTTTCCATTAGCCATAACATGGGTTTATCCATCTGGGTTAGCAAGCTGCCCATATGATTATTAACCCCTTTTACGTGGGGAATACTGTTAAAAGCACTGGATATTGTCTGTTTAAAAGTGTGCTCATTCATGTCATTTGTTAATCCCCCCGGGCCGAGTTTTTTACCATTGAGTGCCTGCATCGGAATGTGCAGCATGATCTCATGACCTCTATTGTGGGCGGCAATGGCAATTTTTTTGCCTAGCGGAGTATTAGGCAGTACTGACAGGGTAACGCCAATAGGGAGAGACAGTACGGCCTCATCGGTTTGACGATATCCAATATCGTCAATGATGATAGCGACTTGAGCGGCCTTTGCAGAGTTAGCAATAAAAGTAACAATCAATAAAAGTAATAAGCGCACTATGATTTCATGGTATTTAGCTGTTTGTTTTTATCCATGTGACAGCCGAATTAATCAGCCTGTCTTGAGCGATATCATCATGGGGCGATAGCTCAGCGATTATAGGCATACTTTTAATTCCAGTCATAGCGTCTTTAGTGATATTTATATCAGGTTCAATACCAATAGTGTTGATATCCCTACCTTTTGGTGTGGTGTAGTGGCCGATAGTGAGCTTGATTGCATGGCCATCAATTAGGGTAGGGATCAGACTTTGAACCGTGCCTTTTCCGAAGCTTTTTTCACCGATTAAAATAGCTCTTTGGTTTTCTTGCAGGGCTGCCGCTAAGATCTCTGATGCCGATGCGGATCCTTTGTTGATGAGGACCACTATTGGCAATTTAGAAAACATATTTTTCGGCGAGGCGAAGTAGTCACTATTGGCATCAAAAAATCGTCCTCGAGTCGATACTATGCGCCCTTTTGCTAAAAATAGGTCGGCAATTTTTATGGCTTGGTCCAGTAAGCCTCCGGGGTTATTACGCACATCTAAAATAAGCCCTTTCATGGGCAGGTCTTGCCACTGGTTGAGCTGGTTGACCATATCTCGAGTCGAGTCATCTTGAAAGCTGCTGAGTTTGATATAGCCAATATCATTAGCGAGTAGTGTGGCGCTAACGGAGTTTACGTCAATAAGGGAAGGCTTGAGGGTAACGTTGACAAGGTTTTCAGAATTTTGCCGACGTAACGATAAGTTAATCGCTAAATTGTGTTTGCTATGGTGTTTTATCTGCCGCAGCACGTTATCTAATTGGCTAGGATCGATAGCTTTATCATTGACTTTAACAATTTTATCGCCAGGTAATATACCTGCTGCTGCGGCTGGAGAGTGTGGAAATGGACTGATAATCGTGACCTGATTCTCCTCGGTAGCGATCTCGATACCAAAGCCAAAATATTCGCCACTATTGGCATTTCTGATGTCTGAGAAGGCTTCTGCATCGAGAAAATTAGAGTAAGAGTCGAGAGAGTTAAACACTCCGTCAATGGCTGCCTGTATTAAAGTTTCTTGGGGGATCTTGTCGATATAGTAGCTTTCTACGGTACTAATGATATCGATGAGTAATGGATAATTAAGTTTAGAGTGATGCTGCGCAGTGTGCTCTGTGCCTGATAATGTGATGGATAAGCCGAGTGTTAATCCTAAAATAACGCAGGCAAAGTAACGAATAAACTTTATCATAAACAACCCTCTATAAAAGGGTTGCTGTTGTCCTAGCGCTTACAATAGAGTGCTGGGTCGATAGCCTGCCCTTTGTGCCTTACCTCAAAGTATAGGCCAGGTTCGGTTTGTCCACCCGAGCGTCCAACTAGGGCAATGGTTTCACCTTTGTCGACCGCATCACCGGCGTTTTTAAGTAAGGTCTGGGCGTGACCATATAGGCTCATATAGCCTTTGCCATGGTCGACTACCATCACCATACCAAAGCCTCGTAACCAGTCGGCATAGATCACCTTACCTGAAGCAATAGCACTAACTGATTGCCCTTCAGGAGCGGCGACGATCACCCCTTTCCATTTAACTTCACCGGAACGTTGGCTACCAAAGCCTGAACGAATGCGGCCTTGAGTGGGCCAATTGAGCTTATGTTGGCGTGATAACCCTTCCATTACAGGGCTGTCTTTCATCGCCTTTAGCGCTTGTTCTACCACGCGCTTTAAACTGGCTTCTTCAATTTGTAACTGTTCAAGTTTGGCACCATGAGAGTTAAGCGTACGCTGCAGTTGTTTGAGCGTTTGTTGCCGTTGAGCTTGCTCTTGAGTTAGATTTTTGGCTTGCTGCTGTTGTTCGAGCACCAGTTGGTTGAGGCGGATTTGTTTCTGCTTTTGCTCTGCTTCGACACTGTCTAATTCGGTGATAGTTTGCTGCAACTTATTGATCGAGTCGATGCGGGCCTTATTAAGGTATTGGTAGTAAGCCAGCAGGCGCTCTATGGTTGCAGGGCTCTGCTGATTAAGTAGCATTTTGGTGTAATCATGATTGCCTGCAAGGTAGGCGCTGGCCAACTGATTTGATAGGGTTTGCTGTTGAATTTTTTTCAGTTTATCGAGTGTGACTCGGCGAGATTCTAGCGCTGCGAGTTGTTTATCGGTTGTCGCCAAGGAGGCCTTAGTGTTATTGACCTTTTTGGCCGCGTCAGCGATAGCCTGCTCATCTTTTTTTAGCAGCTTGATCAGTTTTTCATGCTGCGAGCTAGTATCTTTGAGCGCCGACTGTTGGCTGCTGATCTGCTTTTGTATCGCCTCTAGCTGCGATTGACGCTGCGTCAGATCGGAAGCCTGCACAGTAAAAGATAACATGATAAAGCCAGCAATTATGCTGGCTTTATGAAAACCGTATCGCTTAAGCAATGAATCGTTACTCGCTTAGTTGGTTGTTAGAGTGATGAGAGAGCGTCCTGTCATCTCGGGTGGAACCGTTTGATTCATCAAGGTTAACATGGTTGGGGCTATATCGCTTAATCTTCCGTTGTCGGCAATTGTTGCCGGGCGGCCCACATAGATAAATGGCACTAACTCGCTGGTATGCGCGGTATGTGCTTGACCGGTTTGCTCGTCGGTCATCTGTTCGGCATTACCATGGTCGGCAGTAATTAAACACTCGCCATCCACTTTAGCTAAGGCTTCGACCACGCGGCCAATACAAGCGTCTACCGCCTCACAGGCCTTAACGGCGGCTTCAAAGTTACCCGTATGGCCTACCATGTCGCCGTTAGGGTAGTTACAGATAATCACGTCATATTTCGTTGACTCAATGGCTGCGACCAATTTATCTGTTAACTCGGCAGAGTTCATCTCTGGCTGCAGATCATAGGTGGCAACTTTAGGTGATTGCACCAAAATACGGTCTTCACCTTCAAATGGTTCCTCTTTGCCGCCATTGAAGAAGAAGGTGACATGAGCATATTTTTCAGTTTCAGATATACGTAACTGGGTTTTAGCGCTGTTTTGTAACACTTCACCTAAGGTATTGACCAAGTCTACCGAGGGGTAAGCGATAGGCGCCTTAATGTCGGCGGCGTATTCAGTCAAGGTGACAAAGTTGACCTTAGGCATGACCTCGCGGGTAAAGCCATCAAAATCAGCATTGATAAAGCTGCGAGTAATTTGGCGGGCACGATCGGCGCGGAAATTCATGAAGATCAATGCATCGTCGTCGTTAAGGGTTGCCACTTGCCCCTGCGCGTCGGTGATCGTCGAACTGGCGACAAACTCATCATTTTCATCACGCGCATAAGCGGCGGCCAAGGCATCGACAGCATCTGCAAACTGGTATTGTGCTTTACCTTGAGTGATCAACTCATAAGCCTGAGACACTCTATCCCAGCGGTTGTCTCTGTCCATGGCGTAGTAGCGACCAATGATAGAGGCTATACGGCCAGTGCCTAAGGTGTTAAACAGCTCATTGAAATGGGCAAGGCTCGATTTTGCGCTGCGTGGTGGGGTGTCGCGGCCATCGAGAAAAGCATGTAAATAAACATGTTTTGCGCCGCGCTTAACCGCCATCTTACACATAGCTTCGATGTGATTCTCGTGGCTGTGCACGCCACCAGGTGATAATAGCCCCATGATATGCACAGCACCATTGGCTGCGATGGCTTTATCTACGGCTTCGACGAGGGCTGGGTTGGTGTCAAACTCACCGTCTTCGATAGCCTTGCCGATACGGGTCAATTCTTGATAAACCACACGGCCGGAGCCGATATTGATATGGCCCACTTCAGAGTTACCCATTTGACCATCGGGCAGTCCGACATCGAGGCCTGAGCCTGAAATTAAGCTGTTGGGATACTGTTGGTTGAGTCTGTCGAGCACTGGGGTGTTGGCGTGATATACCGCATTATTATGGGTGTCTTCACGATAACCCCAGCCATCAAGGATCAGCAGTGCCAGAGGGCGTTTGCGTGTCGTCATGGTGGTACCTTTAAGTTTAAGAAACAAAGATTACAATTCGAAATTGGTTAAATATTACTACGTACGCAGGCGATCAAAAAGCGATTTACTCCGATAGCGGTTATCGAACATTGGACCGATGGCGCGATTGTCACCATCTGTCAGCCCGTTAAGGGTTAACAACTTGCTGCAATCTGCGGCGACAATCGGTTATACTCTTGGCCCTGACAGAACCTCCAGCCACAGAAGTAGGCCGTAAATTATGCAAGAATATATCGAATTTTTAAAAGCCAATCCCATGCTTAGCCTTGCTTGGATTGGTTTACTTGTTGCGCTTTTAGTGAGCGTTTTTAAGTCTAGTCTTTCTAAAGTGAAAACAGTTGATCATCAACAGGCAACCTTGTTAATTAACAAACAAAACGCCAAAATTGTCGATGTGCGCTCTAAAGAAGAGTTCAAAAAAGGTCATATTGTTGATGCAGTTAACATCCCGTTAGCGGAAATTAAAAATAATCAGTTAAGTGCACTTGAAAACGCTAAAGCCAGTCCCATTATAATGGTATGCAACGCAGGAATGACCTCGGCGCAAGCGGCTCAGTTGATGGTAAAAGCAGGTTTTGAATCTGTGTATAATCTCAAAGGCGGTATGAGTGAATGGCAACAAAGTAACTTACCTGTTGCTAAGGCTAAGCGCTAACTCTACCCACTCAGTGTTTGCTTTTTTAAGGCGACTTTGAGTAGAGTGTCATCTCTTAAAAAATGGCTTGAAGGATTACCAGTTAATCCTTCAAGCAAAACTAAAACCGGGATGGTGGCTGAGGTCTTATTGGGACTCGAGTAACAAAAGCCCTAAGATGATTCTTCTGTTTGGAAGATCACATAAATTGATTAGGTAGGAAATTATGGCTGAAGTAGCAAATAACGAACAACAGGGTCCACAGTTCAACATTCAACGTGTTT
The DNA here is from genome assembly GCF_059338375.1 of Shewanella sp. 553. NCBI lineage: Bacteria > Pseudomonadati > Pseudomonadota > Gammaproteobacteria > Alteromonadales > Shewanellaceae > Shewanella > Shewanella sp. 553. The sequence continues at coordinate 3,963,436 of NZ_CM181701.1, read as the reverse complement.
ACACTAAAGATATCTCTTTTGAAACACCAAATAGCCCAGCTGTTTTCCAAAAAGAGTGGAGCCCTGAAGTTAAGCTAGATCTAGATACTCGCAGCGCTAAATTGGCTGACGACGTTTATGAAGTGGTTCTTTCGCTAACTGTTACTGCTAAAAACGGTGAAGAAACAGCTTTCTTATGTGAAGTACAGCAAGCGGGTATTTTTGCTATCAGCGGCCTAACAGAGCAGCAACTGGCTCACTCTCTAGGTGCATACTGTCCTAACGTACTATTTCCATACGCGCGTGAAACCGTTGGCAGCCTAGTGGCTCGTGGTACTTTCCCACAGCTAAACCTAGCACCAGTTAACTTTGATGCGCTATTTGCACAATACGTGCAACAGCGTCAAGCAGCTGCCGAAGCCGCTCCTGCTGCAGAAGAAGCGAACGCTTAATCACGCATGAAAAATACTGCCGATATTACGGTACTGGGGGCGGGCTCTTATGGCACCGCCCTTGCTATTTCTTTAGCCAGTAACGGTCATAAAACATTGCTTTGGGGACATGACCCTGAGCATATCGAAAACCTTAAGCGCGATCGCGCTAATGAAGCGTTTTTGCCCGGTATTGCATTACCCGATTTACTCATTCCCGAGTCTGATTTAGCCACGGCATTAGCCGCGTCTAACAATGTGCTAGTGGTTGTTCCAAGCCATGTATTTGGTCAAGTGTTGAAGCAGGCTAAACCTTTACTGCGCCAAGATGCGCGTATTGTTTGGGCGACCAAAGGCTTAGAGCCTGAAACCGGCCGCTTGCTACAAGAAGTCGCACGCGAAGTGCTCGGTGACCAATATCCGCTGGCGGTGTTGTCTGGGCCTACATTTGCTAAAGAGCTCGCTGCGGGCATGCCTACAGCCATCTCGGTGGCGGGCACAGATGACACCTTTACTAACGATCTGGTCGAACTGCTGCACAGCCCGAGTCGTTTGCGCGTCTACGCCAATGATGACTTTATCGGGTTGCAGTTGGGTGGTGCGGTTAAAAACGTGATCGCCATCAGCGCTGGTATGTCTGACGGTATCGGTTTTGGCGCCAACGCTCGAACCGCACTCATTACGCGCGGGCTTGTTGAGCTCACGCGTCTAGGTGAAGCCATAGGTGCCCAAGGTTCAACCTTTATGGGGATGGCGGGCCTTGGTGACTTAGTGTTGACTTGTACCGATAACCAGTCGCGTAATCGTCGCTTTGGCTTGGCATTAGGCCAAGGTAAAGATGTCGATACAGCGCAAGCTGAGATTGGCCAAGTGGTTGAAGGCTACCGCAATACGAAAGAGGTCTACACCTTAGCGAAACGCTTAGGGGTTGAAATGCCTATTACAGAGCAAGTCTATCGTGTCTTGTATCAGGGTGGCACTCCTCACGAAGCTGCAAAAGCTTTGCTGGGTAGAGAGAAAAAATCAGAGACGGCAGAAAGCGATTAAAGCCTAGGCTGTGTGATACTAAATAATAAAAGGGTGCTAAAATAGCGCCCTTTTTTATGCAATAAGTATTTATCTCCGAAGCGCATGGATGGCAGTGAAGGAGAGTGATATTGGGGCTAACATGTTTCATACCTTTTTGGCATTTGCTCCATGCAACGCGTAACCATGACTCAAAGTAAGAGGTAATCTAAGTGGAACATCATGATGTGATCATTATCGGCGCAGGCGCAGCGGGGCTTATGTGTGCGGCTACCGCAGGATATCGAGGTCGTGATGTCTTAGTTATCGATAATGCTAAGCAGGCGGGACGTAAAATTCTGATCAGTGGCGGTGGACGCTGCAATTTCACCAATCAAAAGGTTGAGCCCGCTAACTTTATCTGCCGAAACCCACATTTTGTAAAATCGGCATTGGCTCGCTATCGCTCGCAAGACTTTATTGAACTAGTTGAACGTCATGGTATTGAATACCATGAGCGCGATCATGGTCAGCTATTTTGCAACGATTCGGCTAAAGAGATAGTCACCATGCTACTGACCGAGTGTGAATGGGCCGGCGCGCGCATCCAGCTGCGCACCGACATCATCTCTGTGAGCAAAAATGACAGCGGCCTATTTGTATTACGCACCTCTAAAGGCGAATACAGTTGTGATTCGTTAGTGGTGGCCACCGGCGGATTGTCTATGCCTAAATTGGGCGCGACGCCATTGGGCTATCAGTTGGCCGAACAGTTTGGCCTTAAAGTACTCCCCACCTGCGCAGGGTTGGTGCCTTTTACTTGGCACAGTGAGCAAAAGCAAAAGTTTGAGCCATTATCTGGCATCGCTGTGCCATGTACCATCACCGCTCAGGATGGCACACAATTTAGTGAAGCGTTGCTGTTTACCCACCGGGGGCTTTCAGGGCCCGCGGTGTTGCAAATATCGAATTACTGGAAGCCGGGCGAAACTATCTCTATCAACCTGTTACCGTACATGGATGCGGCGCAGGGCTTGTCTGAGGCACTCGAGCAGCACCCGAAACAAAGCTTGCGCAATACCTTAAGCCAGTGGTTACCTAAGCGTCTGATTGAGGTGTTATTCGATGAGGCGTTACTCAATATGGCGCTGAATCAATTGGTGCATGCTCAGCGTGATAAAGTGGTTGCCGACTTGCATCGCTGGGAATTGTTGATGAACGGAACCGAAGGTTACCGCACGGCTGAAGTGACCCTAGGTGGCGTCGATACCGACGAGTTATCGTCTAAAGATATGCAAAGTAAAAAGGTCGCAGGGTTATTTTTTGTCGGTGAAGTCATGGATGTCAGCGGCTGGCTCGGTGGGTTTAATTTCCAGTGGGCATGGTCATCCGGCGTGGCCGCCGGTCTTACGGTGTAATTGCGAGTATTAAGCGGTTTAAAACGGGCAAGGGCATTGGCCATGGTAGGTTTCGCCAAGAGTTGGATGCTCAAAATACAGGTCACTGGCGTGTAATTGTAAGCGCTCTGCCAGTTGTTCACTTTGGCTGCTGTTATACAGATCGCACCCAAGAATGGGGTGGCCCATGGTCAAGCTGTGTATTCGCAGTTGATGCGTACGGCCGGTAACTGGGGTAAATTGCACTAAGGTGCGACAGGGCTGCTCAAGGCGCTGTAAGACAATGTATTCACTGATGGCCGGCTTGCCTGTGGTGGAGCAAATTTTGACTCGTGGAAAGTGATCCCTATCTTTTGCTATTGGCGCGGTGATCTGGCCATTATCATCTGTAACCCAACCTTGTAGTAGTGCCATGTAGCGCTTGTTAATGGTGTGCGCTTGAAACTGTTTATTGAGGTGTCGGGTCGACTCTGCATGCAGCCCCACAACCATGATGCCCGATGTGCCAAAGTCTAATCGATGTGGCAATTTGGCCTCAGGAAATGCAGGGCTAACTCCTGCCTGACCATGGACTAAGCGGTAGTGTACTGAATCTTGGTTAAGGGGATGTTTGCCTGACAAGCTCAGTAAACCACTGGGCTTATTGATCAATAAGATATCATCATCTTGATATAAAATCGTGACCACATCATCGCACTTAGGTGCGATAAAATCGTCAAAGCTGGTATCAGTCGGCGAGCCGATATTAGGCATGGGTTGTTCCTGTTACTGGTATATCTAGAGTCTCTGCTGCATCACGACAATCATCTTGTATTGCACACGGCTATCTTGTTGGTAGCGGTGAACAAGGATGTTAGTTTACACGGTTTCTCATCTCAACTTGTCTCTAGTGCCATTTAAATGGATATTAAGGTGATTGCTATCGCACGATATTATTTTTTATTGTTGTTTTTATTGTACTTTTTACCCAACCCTTTGAATGGTGGTGCATCTGCTACACTGTTAAATTGAGGCTATCCATTTGAATAGTTGTATCTAATTGACTGATGAAAGCTAGGGGAAAGTATGGAAGCGCTTTCTGTTGTGCTGGTGGTTGATGATGTAAAAACCAATGTGCTCATCATGAGGCAATGTTTAAAAGGGCAATATCAAATTTGGGCCGCAGCAAGCGGCAAAGAGTGTTTAGCTTTGGCTAAGCAGCAACCCGACTTGATTTTGTTAACGATAGACATGCCCGATATGGACGGTTATGAGGTGTGTCGGCAGTTGAAGGCTGATACCGACACGGCCCATATTCCGGTTATTTTTGTTACCGCTAAAGATGCCGATGATAATGAGCAAAAAGGCTTAGCGTTAGGTGCCGTCGACTACATTAACAAGCCTATTCACCCTGCGATTGTCCGTGCTCGAGTCGCGACTCATTTGCAATTAAAACAGCATAGCGACAAGTTACAGTTTATGGCGTTGCACGATCAGTTGACCGGTCTCTACAATCGTCACTTCTTGGCCGAGTGGGCAGCTCAGAGTCTGTCGAGTATGGCTCGCCACCAAACAGAACTGTCTGTGGTGATGTTAGATTTGGATAACTTCAAAAAAATTAATGACTTTAATGGTCACCATGTTGGCGATAAAATATTACAGGCCGTGTCTAAGCTACTGCAAGATAGCTTTCGCAAGGAGGATATGGTGGCGCGGATGGGCGGTGAAGAGTTTATTATTTTGATGGAGTCTGGCATGACAGAGGCTCGTGAGAAAGCTGAAAGTGTGCGCCAACGTCTACAGCAGCTAAAGCCGATGGGGATAATGGTGACCGGAAGTTTTGGCTTACTGGTCGCCAATGCGCAAATGACCGACTTTTCTCATCTGTTGGTATTAGCCGAAGAAGCCGTTTATAAAGCCAAAGCTGATGGGCGTAATTGCCTTGTCTATTATGATGACGGTCAATACATTACCGTTGGCTAAGGTGCATAGGTATTGTCCTACGCAGGTGGTTCATTTTTATGTCACAGGCCTATTATCAGGCTACGTCATTCCATTTACTCCAACCGTATCATGCCCTTAAGTGTGTTTTTGCTCTTTAGCATGCGCAGAGCAAGCTTATGTCAGGCTTAGCGGGACAGAGGCTTACATCCGCTGTCTCAATTTGGTGCGATAGATGCCAAGCTCAAGGTAAAATGTGTTATTTTAGCGGCTAAACGAGAGTGGTTAGCATTCTCTCAATCGACTGCGCTAAAAGAGGAAAGTGTAATGGCAATAGCAAAAATTGGCATAGTGACCGTAAGTGACCGAGCGAGTGCGGGCGTGTATGAAGATATTTCTGGTAAGGCCATTATTGAGGTGCTAAACCAATACCTGACCTCTGAGTGGCAACCGGTTTACGAGGTGATCCCTGACGAGCAGGATGTGATTGAAGCGACCTTAATTAAGATGGCCGATGAGCAAAATTGTAGCCTTATCGTCACGACTGGCGGTACAGGCCCTGCAAAGCGCGATGTGACGCCAGAAGCCACCGAAGCGGTGTGCGATCGCATGATGCCTGGTTTTGGTGAGCTGATGCGCGCCGAATCATTAAAATTTGTGCCCACCGCCATTTTATCGCGTCAAACCGCTGGCCTGCGCGGTGACTCATTGATAGTTAATTTACCCGGCAAGCCAAAATCGATTCGTGAATGTCTCGATGCGGTATTCCCTGCTATCCCTTATTGTATCGATTTGATGGACGGGCCTTTCTTAGAGTGTGATGAAGCTGTGATTAAGCCATTTAGACCCAAAGCTAAATAAGCCATATCAGTCGACCTTTTACTGATGTAAAAAGAGCGCATATTAGGCGCTCTTTTTAATGGCAAATACTCAGCGCGGTGTTAAACAGTAAAGCACCTTTGACCAGCGCTTTACAGCCTATGCATTCAGCGCCTTTTGGCGTTACAAGCCAAAGACAATCTTTTCACTCTTGAGGGAGCGCTCCATGCCCAGCATTAGGGCAAAGGTGATGGCTAAGGTTGTAGCACTCGACAGTAGCAGCTGCATTAGCGGTATCTCTTTGCCTTTAATAAAGGCGATAAGTGCCTGCATCTGTCCGGACACGGGTAGCCACTGTAAGGTGTCTGGCGCTATGTTGTAACTGGCCGCCATTGACAGCATCATGGGCACTATGAGCACTATCGTTAGGTAAGACTGTGCCTCTTTAAATGACTTTGCCATAAATGACACAAATAACTGCAATGAAGCGGCCATAAGTGCGATCGGCAGGCCGATAACCAGCATTAACCCAATAAAATCAGGGGTGATATTGACGCTAAAGCCCAGCTCTTGCCAAGGTACAAAGCCGTAGGCAATTTTTGAGATGAGTAAGGTCAACACTAATCCCAGCATGGCAAATATGGTGACCGCGGCGACCTTGGCGAGCACTATGTCACGCGTCGATACCGGATGGCTCAGCAGCAACGCCAGCGAGTTGCGTTCGCGCTCTCCAGCGCTGGTGTCGATGGCTAGGTTCATGCCCGAGATAAATACCGCATACACCATCATAAATATCGCAATACCTAAGATCATGCCGCCTTTAGAATCGCTGGTGGCTTGATCTTCTACCGTCACTTTTATCGGCTGCACCACTTTAGGGTCAATCCCTCTGGCTATTAGGCGTAGGCTACCCATTTCGGCGCTGTATTCTTGCAAGCTTTTTTCAATGCGCCGAATAGAGGATTGCAACTTTTCATTGGAATTATCGGCAATAAGGGTTAATTCGGCCGTGCGGCTTTTGGCCATATTGCTGGCATAATCTTGGCTAATTATCAGCTCTATCTCTTTGCGCTCGGCTTTATCGCCTTGGCTAATATCGTTACTGGCAAGAAACTTAACCAGATCGGGGGCGCGTTCGCCATGGGTGATGGTAATATTAAGTGCTTCGGGGCTGGTTATTTGGCCTATCAGCAGCATAAACATGCCGCACATCATCAGCGGCGCGCCGATAGCATAATAGAGGCCGGCCATGACCGAGCGTTTATCGCGGGCGGCATCGATCAGCTCTTTTCGAACCATGGCTATAATGGTGCTGATCATGCTGCAATCCCCTCATCGGTGCCAATTAATGCGATAAAGGCATCTTCTAATGAGGCCTTGCCTGTTTGTTGGCACAACTGCTCTGGGCTGCCGATGGCAACCACCTTGCCTTGTGCCATCACTATCACCCTATCGCACAGAGCGGCGACCTCTTGCATCACATGGCTAGAAAACAACACGCAGTGGCCGGCCGCTTTAAGGTCTTTTAGCAGATCGCGCAGTACTCGCGTGCTCATCACATCTAGGCCTCGGGTGGGCTCATCGAGAATGATGTTGGTAGGTTCGTGCACTATGGCCTGGGCTAGGGCGGTTTTCATTCGTTGTCCCTGAGAAAAGCCTTTGCATTTGCGGTCGGCAATATCATCCATATGTAATTTGTTGAGCACGCTTGCCGCCGCTGCTTTGGCCTGTGCACGCGGTAACCCGTTGAGCTCGGCAAAATAGCTCACGTATTCTCTGGGGGTAAGGCGTTCATACAGGCCAAAGGGATCGGGAAATAACCCCAGTTGCTGCTTGGCTTTGACCGGAAACTTAGCCACATCGATACCGTCAATTTCGGCGATGCCATTATCGGGTTTAAGTAAACCAAACACGGTACGCAAACAGGTGGTTTTACCCGCACCATTGGGGCCGAGCAGTCCGGTTATTTGGCCATCGAGCGCCTCAAAACTCAGGTCATTAAGCGCCTGTACGTCACCAATACGCTTAGAAAGATTAGCTACTTTAATCATGACGCACTCCTTGTGCCTTAGTATGGGATGTCGATGAACGGGCTTGTTTGGCTGCAGGGAGCGCTTCGACAGTATTCGCGTTGAGGTAAAAATTACGGCTAACATCTTTGCTTAGGCATTCATCGGATATGTCATCAAGGCTGTTGCTGCTGACAAGCTGGGCGATGAGATCGTTGCCACAGGATTGGTAGGCTACTCCGTGGGTGGCATAGGGGGCGATAAAATGCTTGGCATTGCTCAGTTGCGCCATCGCCATCTCGCCCCAGCTCGGAGGCGTCGCGGGATCTAACTGTCCCGATAACACCAAGGTGGGAATATTACTGGCAATCGGGGCTGAAAACTCGGCGTCAACAGCGGGTACATTCCAAATCGGGCAGTAAAGATCGAAGGCATTGACCATTTCGCGGGTGAAGTAGCTTTGCTCGGCTTGCTGGCGCTCGATTTGGCTAAAGCGCTGCCAATCTTCACCACACACCACTGATGAGTGCATGCCAGTCGCAATGCCTGTGCTGTCTATCGTCAGAGCATATAAGCCCATAATGGCTTGGAAGTTATCTTGCGCGGCTTGATGAATCGCGTGGGGCAATAGCGCTCTGATATTCGGGGTGTACATGGCCATACGCAGCGCCCCCATAAACTTAGCGCGGGTCATCACAAGCGTGAGCGGCTCGTTGGTTAACGGGTCGCGAACTTGGCTACTCACTGGGGCTTGGGCGAGGCGCGTATTCACCTGCTGCAAGTCCTGTTCAAGGTCGGCAAACTGCCCATGGCATAAGGCATTACTGCTGCAGTCATCGATCAGTAAGCTGATGGCTCTGTCTATCGCATCACCAATATGCAACACACTTTGCTGCATCGGCACTACGCCGTCTAATGTGACTGTGGCCAAGACTTGCGGGTAATGACGCATGTACAGTTGCGCCATACGCGTACCGTATGAAATGCCATAGACATGGAGTTTGTCGTAACCTAAGTGGGCTCGAACTGCTTCGAAATCTTTTAACGCTATTTCACTGCCATATTGGCTGACATCGGCATCGAGTCCGTCGAGGCACTTTTGAGTTTCGCTCGCAATATCTAAATCATCCTCGTTGAGTGATAACGCCCCTTCAAAGCCTTCGCCCTCGCATTGTAATAGGTTGGACTGCCCTGTACCTCTTTGGTCTATCAGCAGAATATCGCGCTGCTGGCGGACTTTACTTAACATGCGATCGAACGTCGGCGCGTTTTCAATTGCCGATTGCCCTGGGCCGCCGGCAATGGCGAGCAAGGCTTCGTTAGTAAAGCTCGGTTTTATTGCTGGCAGTACCGAGTAATGGATGTTGAGCTGCCGACCTTCGGGGTGAGCGTAATTTTCAGGCACTGTGACAAAGCCGCAGCGCAGCCTATCTGGCAGACCGTCGACATAACAAGTGTCGTTGGTGGGCGCGGTCTCTGTCTCGGCATGGCTGGTAAGAGAAAATAGCATGGCAGCCAGCGGCAGTAACAGCCACAGTGCTAACTGAGTCTGACGTTCCTTATCGCTTGCCGTGTGCATAATGTTGGCTTGTGGCATGATATTCATCCCTTGAATGCGCATATTGCGACAATGTTAATTCAGTTTTTTATCAATAGGTTAATAAGCTGCTGAAAGGCTAATGCGAGAACGACATTGTGTCAACAGACTGATTCGTTATAGCAGCCAGCCTATGGAATGAAGCTCAATTAAATTATGTTATCTATAAGAGGTCTGATGAGTCTGGTTTTTACGTCTAACTTACTGTAATAAAATAAAAATAATATAATCACAGTGGGTGAGTCATGTGTCATTTGCTACCGTTTTGTGCGCCAATTAACAGTGTTGGAGCAAAAGCTCTTATTTTTTAGGCAAGGTTAAAGTAAAATGCGCTAAAAGAGGTACACCTGTACGCTAAAAAGGTTATAAAACTTATGTCACTCGAGCAATATCATCCAATACGCCTGATCCAGGAGCAGAGCCTTAAACGCGGCGATGCCATTGCGCTCGAGGGCTATGGTAGTGCAGCACCTTGGCATCAGATCAGCTGGTCTGCATTTGATAATATCAGTGATGCTATAGCTAAGGCGCTGATCCGTTTCGATTTAGCGCTACAAGATAGAGTCGTTATCCTGTCACAAAATTCTCCACAATGGACTTGCGCCGATGTGGGAGCCTTAAAAGCCAAAACGGTTGTGGTGCCTATATATCCCACTAGTACAATAGAACAAGCGGCTTACATCATAGATGATGCGCAGGCAAAACTGATTTTTGTGGGGGATGCGGCGCAATACCTGATGGCTTGCGAGCTCACCAAGCGCTGTGCCACGCTGACCCATATAGTGGTGTTTGATTCAGATGTGACCCTGATTGACCCAGCGCATTATCATTTCGATAGCTTGCTTAATCCGGCGGTAGATCCCGCGATTGAAGTTGAGTTATTGCAACGACTGAGCCAGACCAGTCTCGATGATCTATTAACCCTAATCTATACCTCAGGCACAACGGGGGACCCTAAAGGGGTGATGCTCGATTATCGCAATATCGCCTCGGTTATCCGTCAACATGACACCATTTTGCCTTTTACTCCCGGCGATGTGTCACTGGCCTTTTTACCATTAAGTCATGTATTTGAGCGTGGCTGGAGCTTCTACGTGCTATGCCGTGGCGGTCACAACGTTTACCTGCAAAACCCTATGATGGTCAAGGAAGCCATTGCCGACGTGAAGCCCCATACCCTGTGTGTGGTGCCGCGTTTCCTCGAAAAAGTCTATAGCGCAGTGCAAGATAAAGTGGCGAAGGCGCCAGCGGCAAGGCAAAAACTGTTTGCGTGGGCGATGTCAGTCGGTGAGCGTCAGTTTGAAGTCAGCCAAGGGCGCGCTAAAGGCACGGTGTGGTTAGGTTTACAGCATAAACTGGCGCACAAATTAGTGTTTAGCAAGTTGCAGCAAGTACTGGGTGGGCGCTTAAAGTTTATGCCTTGTGGTGGCGCGGCACTCGACAAAACGGTGGCGAGCTTTTTCCATGCTATTGATATTCCTGTTTTATGTGGCTATGGCATGACAGAAACCACGGCAACCGTCACCTGTAATACCTTGGCCAATCGCTTAGCGGGCTCCAACGGTAAGGTGCTACCTGAAGTGGAGATCAAGTTAGGTAAAGATGATGAGATCTTAGTTCGCGGTGATACTGTGATGCGTGGCTATTACAACCGCCCGCAAGAGACTGAAGCCAGCTTTGAAGATGGTTGGTTAAAAACCGGAGACGCAGGTTATATCGACGAGCAAGGTAATCTGTTTATTACCGATCGCATTAAAGAGTTGATGAAAACCTCAAATGGTAAATATATTGCGCCGCAACGTGTCGAAGGTAAGGTGGGCTGTTGTCCTTATATCGAACAGGTGGCCATTATTGCCGATGCTAAAAACTATGTGACCGCCTTAATCGTGCCGGCATTTGCCTCGCTCGAAGCTTGGGCCAAAGACAAAGGGTTGCATTATGAGTCGCCTATTGAACTGTTGCGTCATAGTCATGTGATTGAGCATTTTGAACAAAGGTTAAAGCATTTGCAGGTTGAGTTGGCAGGGTTTGAGCAGATCAAAAAGTTCACTTTGTTACCCGAGGCATTTTCTATGGAAGCAGGGCTTATTACCCCCACCATGAAACTACGCCGTAAGATGATTTATCATAAATACTCTACCGAAATTAATGCCATGTACGGTAAATAGCTAAAGACTTTGTGCGAAAGAGGGGCTTGATGCAAGGTTGAGGTGATAATCTTACTCAAGCCCTCAAGCCCTCAAGCCCTCAAGCCTAAAGTTCATATTGCATCGTTCAATCTTCTCAGTTAACGTCAGCAGCACAATAATAAGCGTACCTTTACAAGGATACTTCAGTGGCTGAGACATTTTTTAGCACAACCCTTAACCCACGTTTCAATGAAACCGATGGCTTGGGGCATATCAACAATACCGTGATCCCCATTTGGTTTGAGGTGGGGCGTGAGCCTATTTTTAGCTTGTTTAATCCTAGCCTGAATCTTGATGAGTGGAACTTGATTGTGGCAGGGTTCACCATTGCCTATACCTCGCCCACCTTCTTTGGTCAGCCTGTTGAGGTCAAAACGTGGGTGAGCCGTATTGGTAACAGTAGCTTTGAGGTGACGCAGCAGTGCTGGCAGGCGGGGAAAATGACCGCTGAGGCTCAAACCACCTTGGTGCATTATGATTATGGCGCTAATCAGAGCGTGCCGATCCCCGACATGGTTAAGCAGGGCCTTAGCGCAGCGCACTGGAGACTAAGCGATTTAAATAGCCGTTGCGAGTGGGGTTATGCGGTCACGACGGCGATTTATCATCATTAGGTTAGCGCAAGAATTTTTGTACATACCAGCAACTTGCACTGATGGTGAGTGGTTGTGCCTTGGCCCACTTTAGCCCATGGCGCACTAAACGTTCGGCTAGTCCTCGCCCTCTCAATGCATCGGGTACGTAAGTGCGATTAAAATCGATATGATCGTCCTCAATCTGGTATTCAAGCAGTGCTTGCTGGTCATCGATTAAAATCACAAATCTCTGTTTATCGGCCTGATGTAAAATGGTTGACTGGCTCATGTGTATTCCCTTGATATCTTGGCTCTGCTGACGTTAGCACGTTTAGTGCTGTGATGCCTGTGTTGTGCTTATCAATCTGGGCGATCCCTTTTCATGGGAGCCTTGGTTGTATTTAGCGATCGGGCTATGTAATCTGAACTCAGGATAACCAAGGTATCTCAAATAGCTGTCATCAATACTTAACCTTTTGTATTAAAAGTAAAATGCACTGTTTACTTGTGTGTGAGTTTGCCTTGTTAATAACATCAAGGACAAGTTTGAGATGTCATCACTGCACAGCGGCTACTTTATCTAAGGTTATGCTATCTCTTACCATGGTGCAGGTTCATTAAGTATGAGCCTGAGAGCAATATCTCATCAATAGAAAGTTATATGGCGTTAGAGTTAGCGAGGTGCAATTGATTCATCGATGGTTAACTGGGGGCATTATGTTGCGTTATTTATCGGCGCTCGGTTTGGTTTTGATCGGATGGAGTCTCCCTGTATCGGCGGTTGAGGATGCATTGCGACAGGCTGTCGAAACCAAGGTCAAAGGCGATGTCACTAGCGCAATTGTGCTCACCGATGCGAATTTGATCACCTTAGGTATTGTCGACTTCGATCCTAATGCATTTATCGATTTAGGGGGGATTGGCGATATTAATGCCGGTGATGCCGATTCTCTGCGCCGGCGCAGTCAGTTGCGCAACTATTCTCTGCCCTGGGAAAGCAAGCCCAGTGAGTTTAATCGCGACTGGCAGGTATCGAGTGCGGTGCGACTCTCCTATGTTAACGCCACAGAAGATATTTTGGGTATTGATGATAAGTCGTTAATGAGTCCCCTAGAGGATACCAGTTATCTATTAGCGGCCGAGTACCGCTGGCAATATCTGTTCACGCCTCGTTGGCAGGTGGTATTCGGTGTAGGTGGACAGTTATTGTGGTTAGAAAACCGTTTAGAGTATCGCGATCCTATCTTGGCCGCACAGCGGTCGCAGTTGGATGGCGTGATAGTGAATACCCGTTATGGCGCGGTGATGGTCGACCCCAATGTTGAATTGACTTACACCAGTGACTTATTTGGCCACAAATGGGAGTTTATCAGTGCGTTTCGTTATGCCTATGGCCGCACAGTATTGACCGATAATGGCGCGCAGTCAGTGTCACCCGAGGTGAGTCGTTTTAGCAATACACTGGTGTTCCATTATGGATTACCCAGTGTATGGTCGCGTCGTAATGAACTGGTGTTGCAGGTTAAGCGGGTTGACTTAAGTGGTGATGTGGTCGACCCAATGGGCACGCGTTATTACTATGAGCTGGGGGCTGGCTGGATAATCGAAACCCCGTCACTGGCGGCTTGGGTCGATAATATCGGTTTAGGCATCACACTTAATATTAACAGTGGCTTAAGTGGTGGTGGCTTGATATTGCTGTTTAACGAGCCGTTATAAACCCACCATATTGTGAGTCTCAATACATGAATCACTGACCAAATGGGATGAATATCAACGGCTCATTTACACGCGGGGCGCCTAATCAACATCGTGACCGAGGCGCCTGTGGTTGTGTTATGCGTCTTGTTGATGTTCATGCAATACAGCAAGTAACTCAGGGGCTCGCTTAACTTGAGCTCGGCTTTAGTTTGTGAAAATGAAACTAACGCTGCGACTGAGGCGCCTGTGGTTGTGTTATGCGTCTTGTTGGTGCTCACGCAACACGGCAAGTAACTCAGGGGTGAGCTCGGCTTTAGTTTGACTATGAAAATTAAACATCACAGCGACTGAAGATCCAGTAGTCGTAATCGCTTGTTGTTGCTCGCTGTAAATATGGTAATGCATGGTAAATCTATCGCTTTGTATATCGCTAATGCTCACACCAACATGCAAGGTGTCGGGAAAGGTCACCGGCCGCTTATAGCGTGCGCTATTGTCGCTGATCACAGGTCCAACCCCCGATTTATACATCTCATCGAGCGGAAAAAAGCGATTAAAGAAGTTAATTCGAGCGGTTTCGAAATAACGGAAATAAACGACATTATTAACGTGTTGTAGGGCATCCATCTCTCCCCAGGCGACATTGATTTGACTGCGAATGGGGTACTGTTTGATAAATTGTTCCACTTGGCTTACTTCCTGTTGCTGTTATTGGGACTCAAATTAAAACGCTCGTTTAATTGAGCATAACAGCATGTTTAGTCAGCAACAAGGGGGAGTGAGTGGATCAAAAAAGGCATCGTTAACGATGCCTTTTGCTGGGTAAAATCACTGTTTAGTCTTGCAGTTTTAGCTCGGCAAAGCTGGTGATTTGTGGGTACTCACCAGTGCGCTGGGTGGTGTCGCGTACCATCTGTACCGTGCGAAGCCCCGCTTGTTCGGCGGCTTTTAACTCCTCTAACAAGTCAGAGATAAACAGCACTTGCTTGGGTTTTAAGCTGATGGTGTTGATGATATTGCTATAGGCCTGCTTAAAGAGCTTATGGCCTGTACGAGTGTCGAAATGGCCATTGAAATATTCGGTCAGATCGCCGCCATCACTATGACTAAAAAGCAATTTCTGTGCATCTACCGAGGCAGAGGAGAAGCTGTAAACGCGCAGGTTTTCGGCTTTAAATTGCTTAATGGCGTCGATAAAGTCAGGGAATATATGGCCCTTAAACTCGCCTTTATCGTAACCCTGTTTCCAGATTAAGCCTTGCAGGGTTTTTAGTGGCGTTGCTTTACGGTCTTCATCTATCCATTGCTGTAAAATTTCGACGACACGATCCAGAGATGCTTCTGGTTCTAAGGCGATATCTTTTACATCGCTAATGCAGTTATCAACTAACACATTGTTTTGATTTTCTTTAATAAAATCGGGAAGCGCCTTCGCAGAATAAGAGAAAAGGATGTCTTTAATAAAGTTAAGATCGGTTGTTGTACCCGCGGTATCTACAACTATGGCTCTAATACCCATAATGTTGGCTTACTCCACATTGCATTAAAATTAATCGCCTCAATAGCTACCCCGATCCTAAGCTGATTTCCCCAATTTGGCTAGCTTATTTGGCCAGCGCTGCGAGTCCAAGAGGTAAAATCAGCTTGCAGTGTAAGTCATTGACCCACTTAGTTCGCAGCGACCAAACCTTTGAACTGTGCTCGGCGTTAATTGCTCATTTTTCTCTTAGTGGTCAGCGAGGCTGCATCTATTAACCATGCTCTATTTTGGTGCGCACGAGCTCAGTCGGTGCGTTTCGAGGAGTAGTATCGGCGCGATTAGCTGCCTTATTGGTTGGGTCTGATGATTGGCGGCCCTCTGCCTAGCGCCCCTGTTGGGGGGGGGCGCTGACGATCGCATATGGTTATGGTCGACGCTTTGTCATTGGCGTCATAGTTGCAAAGGCCTTGCTTGTGGTCATTATTGGAGCAACCTATGGCAGCCATGAGCTATTTGAGTGTAATAGAGCGATACCATGAACATGAGCAGTTGGTGAAAGAGCTGCTGGAGTCGATTTTAGTGGGGATTAGCGATCCTGTGATGCTGTCGGACCCTGGGATGCGGATGCGGGTGCGGGCTATGGCCGAAATGGCCAACAGCTACCCCTTTATCGAGTTGCTGTATATCTTAGATGCCGATGGGGTACAGATCAGTGATAACGTCGCCATTGTTAATCGAGTCGTGGAGGCTATTCCCGTGGGGCGTAACTTAAACCGCAGTCATCGGCCCTATTTTTCAAAGGCGCAACCACTCCAGACGCTGAATATCACCCATCCTTACTTGTCGAATGCCAGTGGTAAATTATGTTTGTCGGCCTCCTACCGAATTGGCGATAATGGCGAGCAAGGTTATATCGTGGTCGATGTGAATCTGACTCAATTGATCGAATTTATGATGGGCGATAGCGCTCGTCGTAAGGCGACCCCTTTATTTAAAAGTGTCTACTGCGCCCTAGTGCTGGGACTGTTTATTATGGTGATGGTGCTGATCAGTATGGCTGCGGTGGACATTGCCTCGCTGTTAGCTGACGGGCGAGTGCCCAGTGGCTCAATTAAACCCTTTGGCATTATTATCTTTATCACCTTGGCGCTGGCGGTATTTGATTTGGGCAAAACCATATTGGAAGAGGAGGTGTTGATGCACAAAGATATCTTCCGTCATAGCTCGACGCGGCGCACCATCACCCGTTTTATCTCCACCATCTTAATTGCTATTTCTATCGAGGCCTTGCTGACCATGTTTAAGGCATCGTTGGGTGAGATGAAATATGTTCAACCCGCTATCTGGATGATGTTTGCTGTGGTTGGTTTGCTGGTGGGGCTGGGGATTTATGTGTACCTAGGGGCTAAGGCCGAGCTATTGCTCAAGCAAGGTAGCGCTAAGCCTTAAGCGTTGTTAACGTTAAGCTGGCAACACATAGTGTTTAGTGAGTTGGGGACTTGCCGCCCACGCAGGCTTTGTTAAGCTGACGTGGGCGGCGAGCTTGGTTTAGCACAGGGTGCCCGTGTGCGTTATGGGCATTATCCAGTAGCGGCATGGATTGTGTTTGCATACCAAGGTAATAGCCGCCAATAGTGCCTCTTGTTGCTCGTTGGGATGCATAATTTCAAACTTACAAAACTCCCGATAACCTTCCACCTGCTCCTTAATATTAAAGTGGCTGTGTTCGCGACTAAAACCGCAGATAGTGCCCAAACTAAAACCGGATAAAAAATCGAGTTCAATCAAGGTATCAACGATATCGTCTTTTATCTCGTTTTGGGCGATCAGCACTAACATCTGCTTCGGGCTCATTGACGTTTCTCCAGCCAGTAATAGAGGATTGGTAATAGGTATAAGGTGGTGATCGTCGAGGTGAGCAAGCCACCAATCACCACTATGGCTAAGGGTTTTTGAATTTCAGCGCCGGGCCCAGAGGCAAACACTAATGGCATTAAGCCAAACATAGCAGTCGTTGCTGTCATCAAGATCGGGCGTAAGCGCCGCGCTGCGCCTTGCTCTACTCGCACTAACAGACTGCTAAATTGGTGTTTGGTTTGCTCATAATAACTGACCATCACGACCCCGTTGAGCACCGCCACCCCCAGCAGTGCGATAAAGCCAACCGAGGCGGGTACCGACAGGTATTCACCCGACAGATACAGGCTGACAATACCGCCCATCATGGCAAACGGCACGTTAGCGAGGATCAAGCCCGATTTTGCCAATGAGCCAAAGGTGGTAAATAAAATTAAGGTGATCAAGGCGATTGCAATGGGGATCACCAGTAATAAGTTGTTGGTGGCACGTTGCTGGTTTTCAAACTCACCACCAAAGTTGACGCTGTAGCCGCTGGGAAGTTTAACCTGTTCGGCGATTTTAGCGTCCAGCTCTTCGACAAAGCTGACAATATCGCGACCTTGTACATTGGTGGTAATCACCGAAAAGCGATCGCCTTGCTCGCGTTCAATTAAAATGGGCCCCTCTTTGTAACTTAGTGTCGCCACATCGGTCAGGCGTCTAAGCGAATGATCTGGCATCACCAATAGCTGATTTTGCAACTCATTAATGCTGCTTAAACTGCTTTGATTATTGGCCATCAACACTGGAGTGCGTTTTTTACCTTGCAGCACTTCGGTCACGATAACGCCCTCGAGCTGGCTCTTAAGGTAGCGCGCAAACTCCATGGTGCTCATGCCGAAGCCTCGGGCCAATTCGTTGTCTAAGGTCAGGTTGATAAAGGGGCTGCCCTCAATCATCGACATTTTGACATCTATGCTGCCGTTGGTGGCGCTGACTAACTGCTCAATTTGACCGGTTAGCTGGCCAAGTGTGTCGATATCACTGCCAAAGACCTTAATTGCCACATCGCCAATGCTGCCGGTCAGCATTTCAGATACCCGCATCTGAATGGGCTGGGTAAAGTTAAAGTTTACCCCTGGGTAATTGAGTAGTTCGCTGCGAATAGCATCAATAAGTTGCTCTTTGGTGTCAAAGCGCCACTCGCTACGCGGCGCTAGCTCTAAAAACACATCGGTCTCGTTAAGCCCCATAGGGTCCAAACCTATCTCATCGGCACCAGTACGGGCCACCATCTGCTTGATCTCGGGCACCTTGGCTAGCAGGGTGTGCTCTATCTGTTTATCGATATTGATAGAGGCCTCGAGCGAAATCGACGGTGATTTTTCTAACTGTAAGATGATGTCACCCTCATCTAAGGTTGGCATAAAGGTTTTACCCACCAGACTAAATAGACCTAGGCTGATGATGAGTAAGCTAAAAGCGACAATCATAAAGGGCTTTTGGTAGACAATCGTGCTCTTAAGGCTGGCAAGATAAGCCGCTTTGAGCTTTTCGATCGCCTTGGGCTCCTGCGCCGCTTTTTCGTTAACTAAGTAAGAGGCGATAACCGGGATCACTGTGAGCGACAAGACCAGCGCCGAGAGCATGGCAAACACTATGGTGATAGCCACTGGAGTGAAGAGTTTACCTTCAAGCCCCGTAAGAGTGAGCAGCGGCGAGAAGACGATCATCACGATAACCGTTCCTGACACCACTGGGATCGCCACATCTTTGGTGGCACGAAAGATGAGGTGCAGCCGAGGTAAACGCTGTTTGGTGGCGATAAGGTTGACCATGTTTTCGACCACGACCACAGAGGAGTCGACTAACATACCGATGGCGATCACTAAGCCGCCTAAACTCATTAGATTGGCTGATAGGTTGAAAAAGTCCATCATCAAGAAGGTCATTAAAGCCGCAAGTGGCAAAGATAGCGACACAACAAGCGCGGCGCGCACATTACCTAAAAATAGCGCCAGCAACACAATCACTAAAATGACCGCCTCGAACAGTGCGTTAGAAATGGTATCGATAGCGGTGTTGATCAGGTTGGCGCGATCATAGAAGGTGTTGATCTCGCTCCCTTCGGGCAAGCTGGCACTGATCTGCTCCAGCTTCGCTTTGATATTGTTGACCACGTCGGCGGTGTTAGTGTCTTTTAGCGCGATGATCAGCGCTTCTGCCGTTTCTTCACCATCTTTGGTCACTGCGCCATAGCGGGCAAGGTGACCTATCTGAATATCGGCTAAATCCTGTAGGCGATAAACCTTGGCATCGTCGGCCTTAATCACCAGTTGTGCCAGTTCGTCGATATCGTCGATACGCCCTTCGGCACGCACAATAATGGTGTCTGTGCCTATGGTAAGCTTACCCGCACCTTCATTATGGTTGTTATCGATAATCGCCTGCTGCAGGGCGGCAAAGCTGACTCCTGCTGCTGCCATCGCCGCAGGATTGGGGTTGACGCTAAAGCTTTTAGCATATCCGCCCAGAATATTCACATCGGCCACGCCTGCCACAGTGCGCAGTAGCGGACGCACTTCCCACTCAAGCAGTTGTCGGCGTTCCATCAGCGACAGATTCGGATTTTCTAGCGAGAACATAAAAATCTCGCTCAGCGGGGTGCTCATAGGCGCTACGCCGCCAGAGACGCCTTCGGGAAAGCTGTCCCATACCGCGGCAAGGCGCTCGCTCACCTGTTGGCGTGCCCAGTAGATATCGGTACCTTCGGTGAAATCTAGGGTGATATCGCTGATGGCATATTTGGTGGTCGAACGTAAGATCGCCTGATTAGGAATACCCAATAACTCGGTTTCAATGGGCACGGTGATCTGGGCTTCTATCTCCTCAGGCGTCATGCCTGGCGCTTTGAGGATTATTTTGACCTGGGTCGGCGAGATATCGGGAAAAGCATCGAGCGGAATGGCAAACCAGGCGCGAGCACCGGCTAACATTAAGATCAGCGCCACAATCAGCACAAACAGGCGCTGAGTCAGCGAAAAACGGATCACAGAGGTCAGCATATTATTCGCCTCCTAGGCCGAGCATTATGCCTTTTACTGCGGCAACCGACTGAGATAACACTTGGATTTGGCTCAAGTCTTGGTCGCTGGCGACTATGTATTGCTGTGGGGTTGAGCCTAATATATCGATATTGATGGCCGTGAGTGTCTCTGCGGTTTGAGTAAACACTTGGGTCTCTTGCTGCCAGCTAAATACGCTGTTTTTCGGCAGTAAATATACCGCTTTTTGATACTCGGGTATCACAGTGATTTGTTGGCCTAACAGCAGGTTACACTCTGTTGGTACCGGCATTGACCATGCGCCCACAAATGCACCGTCGGCGATGGCTGACATCGAATCGATGGCGATATGGCACTGGTTAATATTGATGGCCGAGAGTGACGTCGACTGGCTCATCGGTACATTAACTTGTACACGAATGCTGTCTGCTGGCACCAGTGAAAACAGCTGTGAGTCAGCCATATAGGGACTGTTGAGTGTGTTTAGTTTAACGATACCGGCCACGGGGGCGCTGATCACTAACGACTCGGTAGTGGCATCTTTACTGTGCACCATCTCCATAAAGTGTTGCATATGCTCAAATTCGAGGTGGCTGCTAAAGTAATCTTGGCTGATCTCACGCCACTTTTCGGCGCTGATACTGCCATTTTTTAATAGCGGCTTATTACGGTCATAGCGCTGCTTAGCCAACTGATACAGACTGCTGGTGGCCTCAAATTGTGCAAGATAATGAAACACTTCTGGCCCTGTTAACCTGACAATCTCTTGTCCTTTGGTGACAATCTGTCCCTGACCGACCAAGAAAGTGACCTGTTGGATATTTTCAGGGGTGCTCACCCAGTAATCGTTACCCGGTAAACGGTCAACTTGTGCCGGTAGCGGGCTACCTTCATAGCTCGCGACCTTTTGCGGTTGGGTATAGCTCAGTTCTAAGTTGCCTAAAGCCGCTAGGGCTAACGATTCGGCTTGTACCAAGCTGGTGGATAGGCAGGCAGATAAACATAACAGGCTTGCGCCATACTTGGCGATCATAATGAAATTCCTAAGGCTTGCAGTTGCTGAGAATGAAGTTGTTGTTGCATCACTTGGTTGAGCGTTAAGCGTGACTCAGTATCGAGAGCGTCCACATAACGGCGCAGCCAGATCTCGTAGCTCACCTGATCTTGGTCTTTTACTTTGGCTCGCTCTTCGGTAATGGTGCGGCTTAATGACAAGCCACGGCTTAAAAGGGCGTGTTGCTGGTGTAAATTACCTTGCTGCTGGGTGAGCTTGTCGATTTGGGTCGTTAACTCTAGGTAGGTGCGATCGCGAGCCAGATTTTGCTCTGTGTGTGCTTGCTGCCATTGTGATAGCTCACCTTGTGACAGCGCCGAACTAAAGCCCAGTGGCACTGTAATACCTAACCCCAATTGCTGGTCATCGACTTGAGCGTCAGACGTGTTTTTTGCCGTAAGCGACACAGTCCAAGGGTCTTGTTCACCCGCTTGCTGGCTTTTGATGATCAACAGCTGTTGCTGCTGTTGTAACGTTTGCAGTTGCCATAGAGGATGCTGGGCTAAATCTGAATTGCCATTGGCTAGTGGGCGCTGGCTTTCGGCTATCTGGGTGGGAACCTCATCTTGTCCTGTCAGTTGGCGATAGAGGGCATGGGCTTCATCTTGTTGCTGCTGAATATCAATTTGCTCAAGCTCAATATCAACCAGCTCGCGCTCAAGCAGTAGCAGATTCGCCAGCGGTAACTCGCCCACATCGGTAAGCCGTTTTTGCTGGGCGTGTAACTTTTGCAGTAAGTTTGTTTTTCGCGCTAACTGCTTAAGCTTTACAGAGGCAATGCGATGCGCCCACAGGCTTTGCCTGAGTAATCCCGATAGGTACAAACTTTGTAAGGCTGATTGCTGGCTCTGAATCGCTTGGCTCAGCTGCGTTAAGCGTTTATCACTTCCGTGTTGCCCCGGTGATTTAAGGGGTAAGTTGAGCGACACTTCTTGCTCGTAACTGTTACCATTATCTAGGCTGCCCAAATGGCTCAAGCTGATGCTAGGTAGGCCGCTTAGCCAAGAAGATGCGCTTAATTCAAGTGCGCGCTCATCATTAAGCGTTGTGCTATTGAGCTGTGACGCTTGTAATCTGGTTTGGCTTAACTGGAGCAGAGGGGACAATGGGCGCTCGGGTGGGGTGTCGCCTGTGGCCGTATGGCCGAGAATACTCGTGCAACTTAACACGCTTAACAGACATATCTTGATACAAGACTTTACAACAGACATACGCGATTTCTTTGCTTTTAAAGTGTGCTGTTAGTCTAAGGCTTGGTACACTGATGTCTTGGGGGAGATGTATCATAAAAACGCTTATGGTACATATGCCCCATAAGTTAATTTTATGATTTTATTTGTTTTTCCTTGTGGTGCCCAAATTGCATCGATAAGGCGCTTGGTTATCATCATAGGCCTCATTATGCTGCTGGTAGGTTGAAAGTTGTATAGCTCGTAGCGAAATAGAGCCTAAATAGATGTGATATCAAATCAACTTATTAGGTGTCATTGATCTTGCTGATGGAGTAGAAGTTCCCATGAAAAAGGATGTCGTCATTATTGTGTTGTTGGTGCTGATCATGCTGTTTAAATTGCTTGATATTGTCGCCGACGTTCAGCTTGATATCCCTGCTTGGCATATAGCTCAAGAGGGGATTTTAGTGTTGCTTACTGTCATCGCGACCGTTTATTTAAGTCATGACTTGATGCGCCGTTCGCGGCAGGTGAAAACCTTAGCCCAGCGGCTAGCCAAAGCCGATAAGCAGATAGATAACATGACCAGCCAGATGCGCTCCGCTCGGCAAGAATATAGCCAGGCAGTCTCTAGTCAGTTTACGACCTGGGGGTTCACTAAGAGCGAGCAACAGGTTGCTTTTCTCTTGTTAAAAGGCTTAAGTTTTAAAGAGATTGCCGAGGTGCGGCAAACCAAAGAGAAAACCGTACGCCAGCAGGCTTCCTCTATTTACAGCAAGGCCGATGTCGATGGTCGCCACACCTTCTGTGCTTGGTTTATGGAAGATTTTATTCAAGATCGTAATGATGAGTTAGCCTCGAGCGCTGCGGCAAATGAGGCTGCTTAGTCGGTAGGCAAACCTACCCAGCACAGCTCGAATCACCTTAACTAAGCCATTTAGTTTACTCGAATAGGGTTTTACCTTATCGACACCGATGTGAGCTATATGTGCGCTATAAAAAGTGGAGGCATGATGAACCCGATACCAAGCCCAATAGCGTTAGTTTCTGAAATAACCTGCCCTTACTGTGGTAAGCATGCACAAGAAATCATGCCAACCGATGCCTGTCAGTTTTTCTATGAGTGCACCGCTTGTCACCAACTGCTTAAGCCGCTTGCGGGTGATTGCTGCGTGTTCTGCTCTTACGGCACAGTGAAGTGTCCGCCGATTCAGCAAGGTAGCGGCTGTTGTCAGGGAAAAGGCTAACAGACTCAGTTGTTCAGTTGTTAGTTGCGGTCTGATTGCTGTGAGGTAATAGGCCGCGAAGGAGTGGGCTGACTCTCAACACTTTTAGACATACCTGACTGCAATAATATTGGCTTAGATGTATGCGGGTCTTTCCTTCATCGAGGTTAATCGCCTGTAGCGGGCTTATGTGCAGGTATGTCCAACGTCTCTTCGATTAACCTTTTTGGGTTAATGCCGCCAAATAAATATTGTGGGTATCAGTGCATGTCAATGTATCGGCGAAGCTAGATATATTGGTTATGAGCCTTTGTGTTTATAGATAACCGACTAATTTATCTTATTTTATTCTATATTCTGTTTCGTGAGATCAAGGGGCGTTGAGGTCGAGAAAGTTGGTTTGTTAAAAAGCACTAGCAGAAATTTCATAAAAATCAGTGTCGACGTTAGAAATCATTTCCATTGATTCTTTTTTGGTCTCAATCTTACTGCCAGCCTAAATAGTGAACAGGTTTATGTATAGATACATGCAATCTGCGTTTTTCTTATCGTTATGCGATTCGCTGTATCACGTTGATTTAATAATTTAAAAGTTCAATATAAAAAGGAGTTTTATATGGGATGTGCTTGCTGTGGATCTAAGTTAAATAGTGGCATGTTGACTAAAATTGATTTCAACACTGGTCAAAAATTTAAGTCATGCCCGCACTGTTCGGCTGCCAATGGGAGGAGCATGTGTTTCATCCATATCCTGCTCAATTTGGCAAAACTCCTGCTCGTGTAACGGCAAGAAATCCTGATGGACATCAAAGTTATTGCATTGATTGTCGGGGGTTAGACAAAGGCATTGTTTCAACAGTACACTCGCATGGACGTTCTTGTAGTACTTTTTAGCAGGTATTAATGCAGTTATTTCGTGATGACGCTATAAGTTGGTTATCAACGCTCGCCGATGCGAGCGTTGATCTTATGGTGACTGACCCACCATATGAGTCTCTTGAAAAACATAGGAAAATAGGGACCACGACTCGTTTAAAAGTCAGTAATGGTTCGAGTAACCAATGGTTTGATATTTTTCCTAATCAACGCTTTGAGGAGCTGTTCACTGAAATTTATCGTGTATTAAAGAAAAACGCTCATTTTTATCTGTTTTGCGATCAAGAAACTATGTTTTATGTGAAGCCAATAGCTGAGAAAGTTGGTTTTAAATTCTGGAAACCAATAGTTTGGAATAAGCTCGCGATTGGTATGGGCTATCACTATCGAGCTAAATATGAGTTTATTCTTTTTTTTGAGAAGGGTAAGCGTAAGTTAAACGATCTCGGCATACCCGATGTTTTGGAATGTAAAAGAGTGCATCGGGGCTACCCGACTGAAAAGCCTGTCGAGCTGATAGAAATTTTGATAAAGCAAAGTTCTCTCCCCAATGAGTTAATCGCCGACCCATTTTTTGGTTCTGGTTCTGCTTTAATCGCTGCAAAAAATTTGGGGCGGAAGTCGATAGGGTGCGATATTTCAGAGGCAGCACATACTCATATTCGCCAAAGAGTCAAAATTGATGAGTTGAGTTAATCATTAAGTCATTCAAGTGGTGTTAAGTATACGAAATAGCTGTGTGCTGAACAAAGAGTCCAATCGAAGAGATTGATGACTAGGTGTAAGCACGCTTTTGGCCTTCGGTGGCATGGCAGCTCCTTGACATCCATGTCATCGCTGCATTTGTGAATCCA
This sequence comes from Shewanella sp. 553, assembly GCF_059338375.1. Lineage (NCBI taxonomy): Bacteria > Pseudomonadati > Pseudomonadota > Gammaproteobacteria > Alteromonadales > Shewanellaceae > Shewanella > Shewanella sp. 553. The sequence continues at coordinate 3,938,248 of NZ_CM181701.1, read as the reverse complement.
CATCAGATGCCACCGCAGAGTGCCTAGGGAAGGGCTTGAACAACGTCCCTGTTTAACTGCCAGTTCGGCATCCATGCCTCTCGTTCGTGAGCTAGAAGCTGCGCTTCTCTCACCGTGTCGAGGCGGTATCTGCGCATGAGGTCGTTCTTTCACGTCCATGTGATCACGACATTGGTATGTCCCTATACTGCACCTGCGGCAAGCAATTGAACACCATAAAACTATGGTAATTAAATTCGCAGGTTAAGTATCAAATCCCTTTGGGGTAAACAAACCTAAACGATGAATTAGCCTCATCGCTTAGGCTAAGCCAAGGCTATTGATGCACTAATCGGCCTTTTTTCACCACATCCTTACACACATTAACCCCATAGCTATAGGCCAGTGCGGCTGGGGTGGTGATATCCCAGTGACAGAAGTCGGCTTGCATGCCAGCGCGCAATACGCCGACACTCTCTTCAATACCCAGCGCCTTGGCGGCATTGCGTGTCATGCCGGCTAAGGCTTCTTCTGGCGTTAAGCGGAACAGGGTGCAACCCATGTTGAGCATCAATAGGCTCGAACACAGCGGTGATGAGCCGGGGTTGTAATCGCTGGCGAGCACCATAGGCACTTGATATTGGCGCAACAAGTCGATGGGGGGCATCTGGGTTTCACGCAGGAAGTAGTATGCGCCGGGGAGCAGGGTGGCACAGGTACCGCTTTCACTGAGGGCTTTTACACCTGCTTCATCTAAGTATTCGATATGATCCACCGATTTAGCGCCCAGCTTGGCGGCCATAGCCGAGCCGCCTAAATTAGATAACTGCTCGGCATGAAGCTTGATATCCAGCCCAGCCGCTTTGGCGGCGCTGAGTACGCGCTCCGTTTGCGCTAGGCTAAAGGCGATATTTTCGCAAAACACATCGACGGCATCGGCAAGGTTTTCAGCTATCACCGCGGGTAGCATCTCGTCGATAACGAGATCCACATAAGCGTCGCTATTATTTTTATACTCTGGCGGGATCGCATGGGCGCCTAAAAACGTGGTTTTTACATCCACATGATGATGCTTGCCAAGCTCACGAGCAACGCGCAGCAGTTTGAGTTCGGTGTCGGTATCCAGCCCATAGCCTGATTTTATCTCGACCGTGGTTACTCCCTCTTTAGCTAGGGCATTGAGACGTTGCCTTGCAAGGTCAAATAACTCGGCTTCTGATGCGTCACGGCAGGCTTTGACTGTCGAGATGATACCGCCGCCCGCCCGCGCAATCTCTTCGTAGCTGGCGCCTTGCAGGCGCAGTTCAAACTCATTGGCACGATTACCCGCGAACACTAAATGAGTGTGGGCATCGATAATGCCCGGGGTCAGCCAGCCGCCTTTACCTCTGTAAACTGGCGTTGACAATACGTCAAATTGTGGCAACTCACTGCGTGGGCCAACCCAAGCAATTTTGCCCTCTTTTACCGCCAGAGCCGCATCGGTGATTGCACCGTAAGGCACTGAAATATCTGGATCCATTGTCGCAATGTTGACGTCAATCCAAACCTGATCCCAAGACATAATATTTCCCTCAAGGTGCGACCTAAACATGTCGCGATCATTAATTTGTGTGAGCTAGCTTGTGCTTGCTTGTATATACAAGCTAGGATTATAGCGGTTAATTTAATCACTTTTAAAGTGATATTGCCCTATCACAGTCTGCATCAAGATGATGGGGTCATCACCATAAGCCTAAGGAGCTTAGATGGCTACGCCTAAGTTTGCTGAGATTAAACAATTCATTCTGACCAAGGTTGAAACCGGTGAGTGGCAACAACATAGCCGCGTGCCGTCTGAAAATCAGTTAGCCGAGCTGTTTGAGTGTAGTCGCATGACGGCCAGACGGGCGTTAACAGAGCTCACTGAATCGGGCGTGCTCGAGCGCTCTCAAGGGCTAGGCACTTTTGTGGCTGGGCTAAAGTCGCAGTCGTCGATGCTGGCGATTCGCAATATCGCCGATGAGATCAAAGACCGCGGTCATGGCTATAGCGTGCAGCAACTTGAACTAAAACAGATTCAGGCGCAAGCGCAGACCGCGATAGCCTTGGGGCTCGAAGAGGGTAGCCCTGTGTTTTACTCACTGTTAGTGCACTGCGAGCAGGCGCTGCCGCTGCAAATTGAGGAGCGCTATGTTAATCCGCAACTGGCGCCTGATTACCTTGAGCAAGATTACACTTTGCAAACGCCTCATGAGTACCTGTCATTTGTGGCGCCCTTGACCGAGGCACGTCACACCATCGAGGCGATCCTTGCCAATCCGTCACAGCAACAACAATTGCAGATTGAAGGCAGTGAGCCCTGCTTGCAGATCTTACGTCGCACCTGGTCACGCCAAGGTGTGGTGAGTTTTGCGCGGCTTATCCACCCCGGTAGTCGTTTCCGTTTAGGTGGTCATTTGACCTTTAACCGTTAACGCCTGCCTGATGAAATGAGCGTAATACCAAAAATATTAAATATAACAATCGCGTTAAGCGATGAGATAACACAAATTGAGGAAAACCCATGACCAATAGACACGACCCAAGCCGTCGCATTATCGCGCCCCACGGCACAACATTAAGCTGTAAGAGTTGGCTTACCGAAGCGCCGATGCGCATGTTGATGAACAACCTGCATCCCGATGTGGCCGAACGTCCAGAAGACCTCGTGGTCTATGGTGGCATTGGCCGAGCGGCGCGTGACTGGGAGTGTTATGACAAGATCATCGAAGTACTGCAGAGGCTAGAAGATGATGAAACCTTGTTGGTGCAGTCTGGTAAGCCAGTGGGCGTATTTAAGACCCACAGCAACGCGCCTCGCGTGATCATCGCCAACTCAAATCTAGTACCGCATTGGGCTAACTGGGAACACTTTAACGAGCTAGATAAAAAAGGTTTGGCTATGTACGGCCAGATGACCGCGGGGTCTTGGATCTATATAGGCTCCCAAGGCATAGTGCAGGGCACCTATGAAACCTTCGTTGCTATGGCTAAGCAGCACTTTGGCGGTGACGCTAAGGGTAAATGGATCTTAACTGGCGGCCTTGGCGGCATGGGCGGAGCCCAACCTTTAGCTGGCACCATGGCGGGCTATTCGGTGCTGGCTTGTGAGGTTGATGAGACGCGTATCGATTTCCGCCTACGTACCCGCTACGTCGATAAAAAGGCCACTAACCTAGATGAAGCGTTAGCTATGATCGATGCAGCGAACAAAGCGGGCACTCCCGTATCAGTCGGCTTACTTGCTAATGCTGCCGATGTGTTTGCCGAGTTGGTCGAGCGCGGCATTACCCCTGATGTGGTGACCGATCAAACCTCTGCCCATGACCCACTTAACGGCTATCTACCCCAAGGCTGGACTCTAGAACAGGCTGCTAAGATGCGTCAAAAAGATGAAGCTGCGGTAGTTAAGGCGGCTAAGCAATCGATGGCGGTACAAGTTAAGGCCATGTTAGCGCTGCAAGCGGCAGGTGCTGCGACGACCGATTACGGCAATAATATTCGTCAGATGGCGTTCGAAGAGGGCGTAGCGAACGCATTTGATTTCCCCGGTTTCGTGCCTGCCTATGTGCGTCCGCTGTTTTGTGAAGGTATTGGCCCATTCCGTTGGGCGGCACTGTCTGGCGATCCAGAAGATATCTATAAAACCGATGCCAAGGTCAAAGAGCTTATTCCTGATAACCCGCAGCTGCATAACTGGCTGGATATGGCGCGCGAGCGCATTGCGTTTCAAGGTTTGCCTGCGCGTATCTGTTGGGTGGGATTAAAAGACCGTGCGCGTTTAGCGTTAGCGTTCAACGAGATGGTTAAAAATGGTGAGCTATCGGCGCCAATTGTGATTGGTCGCGATCACTTAGATTCAGGCTCTGTTGCCAGCCCTAACCGTGAAACCGAATCTATGCTTGATGGCAGCGATGCGGTATCGGATTAGGTCCTTGATGAATGCATTGCTCAATACAGCGAGTGGCGCCACTTGGGTCTCCTTGCATCATGGTGGTGGTGTCGGCATGGGCTTTAGTCAGCACTCGGGTGTGGTGATTGTGGCCGATGGTAGCGATGATGCCGCCGTGCGTTTAGGCCGTGTATTGTGGAATGACCCTGCAACAGGGGTGATGCGTCATGCCGATGCCGGCTACGATATTGCTAAGCAATGCGCCGCCGAGCAGGGCTTAGATCTGCCCATGCTCACCACAGCAAATAAATAATAACAATAATAAGAGAGCGTATTTATGCATCATTTAGTATTAAAACCGGGCACCCTTAGCCTAGAACAACTGCGCGAAATTAGCCGCAGCAAAGTGAGCCTTGAGCTGTGTCCAAGTGCCATTGCCGATATCAATACCAGTGCCAGTCTGGTGCAGCAAGTTGTCGATGAAGGTCGCACTGTCTATGGTATCAACACAGGTTTTGGTCTGCTGGCCAACACCAAAATAGGTAATGATGATCTGCAGTTGTTGCAGCGTTCTATCGTGCTGTCTCATGCAGCGGGTACCGGCCAACCTATGTGCGATGCGACTGTGCGCTTGATGATGGTGCTCAAAATTAATTCCCTTAGCCGTGGCTTTTCTGGTATCCGACTTGAGGTGATTAACTTTCTTATCGCCTTGGTCAATGCCGAAGTTTACCCCTGTGTGCCTGAGAAAGGCTCGGTGGGGGCATCTGGCGATTTAGCGCCACTGTCACACATGTGTCTGCCGCTGCTTGGTGAAGGCAAGATGAGTTATCGTGGTGAGCTGATTTCAGCTGCTGAAGGTCTTGAAATCGCAGGTCTTAAACCCATTGAGTTGGCGGCCAAAGAAGGCTTGGCGCTACTCAATGGAACACAGGCGTCGACCGCATTAGCACTGGAAGGGTTGTTTAACGCAGAAGATCTATTTGCCGCTAGCTCGGTGATTGGTGCCATGAGTGTCGAAGCGGCAATGGGCAGTCGTAGTCCGTTCGATCCTCGTATTCATGCGGCGCGTGGCCAAAAAGGCCAGATCGATTCGGCAGCAATTTTCCGTCATCTATTAGGTGATGAGTCGGAGATCAGTCTAGATCACGTCAACTGTGAGAAGGTGCAAGATCCTTACTCTCTGCGTTGTCAGCCGCAGGTATTAGGTGCCTGTTTGACCCAAATTCGACATGCTGCCGATGTGCTGGCGGTTGAGGCTAATGGCGTGACCGATAACCCGTTAGTGTTCCAAGATACCGGCGACATTATCTCTGGCGGTAACTTCCACGCCGAACCTGTGGCAATGGCTGCCGATAACTTGGCGATAGCGATTGCTGAGCTTGGGTCGATTGCCGAGCGCCGTATTGCGCTGCTGATCGACTCAAACCTGTCAAAACTCCCGCCATTCCTCGTTGAGAATGGCGGCGTAAACTCTGGCTTTATGATAGCGCAAGTGACAGCAGCGGCGTTGGCTTCAGAGAACAAGACTTACGCGCATCCGGCGTCTGTTGACAGCTTACCGACGTCGGCTAACCAAGAAGATCATGTATCGATGGCAACGTTTGCGGCCCGTCGTCTGCGTGATATGTCAGAGAACACCCGTGGTGTGTTGGCAGTTGAGTTACTCGCTGCGGCGCAGGGACTTGATTTCAGAGCGCCATTGCAGCCCAGTGTCGCGGTAGCCAAAGCCAAGGCGGAACTGCGTGAGTTAGTCACTTACTACGATAAAGACCGTTTCTTTGGCCCAGATATCGAAGCGGCGACAGGCTTGCTATTGACCGCAAGCTTCAATGCTTACCTGCCAGCGGGCACTATGCCAAGCTTTTAATGGTATCGCTTTAGTTGTCGCAGAAAGGGCCTAATGGCCCTTTTTTATTGGATGGCGTTTAGTTGGAAGCAGTCAATACGCCTTCATACTCTTTGAACATCTGCACTTGTGAGCATCGAAACTGGTGACAATAGGTAGTTAGGATTAAGTCTTAAGTTGGTATTGTTCAAGGGGGGGAATCGATATAGCGTGGTAACTTGCCATAATTGATAGAGGATGTGTAGATGCTGCAAGGAGTCGCGTTTCAGGATGTCTATCCTGATGATTTAAGTCACTGTTATGGCTGTGGGCGTAATAATAGTCAGGGGCATCAGCTTAAGAGCTACTGGCGTGGGGAGGAGACCGTCGCCCACTTTATGCCCGAGCCGTTTCATACTGCAATCCCAGGCTTTGTCTACGGCGGGCTTATTGCCTCGCTTATCGATTGCCATGGTACCGGCAGTGCCAGTGCAGCGGCGCAGCGAGCAATGCAACAGGCGGGGGATTCGGATGAAGAACCACCAAGATTTGTCACCGCAGCGCTGAATATCGATTACTTATCCCCAACGCCAATGGGGGTAGAACTCGTGCTTGTGGGCGAGATTAAAGAGGTGAAACCGCGCAAAGTGGTGGTCGATATTTCACTGTCTGCTGGTGGGATCCTTTGTGCTAGAGGTCATATGGTGGCGGTTAAGATGCCCGACACCATGAAGTCAATGACTGGCAGTATCGCATCTTAATGTGAAGTGCTAACCAAAGTGCCTCAATCACGGATGATTGCGCCACTTTGCTCTTATCAACAACGAGTCCTGTGATGTTAATGGGAGCGTTAACAAGCCGGGCTTAGCGTGAATCCATCTCTTTAATGTTGAGTGTTAGTAACTGTTTGCTCCACTGGGCTTTGTCTACCCCTTCAATCCAAAACGTGTCGCTCTTGCGGATCTGGCCTTGGCGAAGGTAGGTCTCTGGCATTCTGAAAATGGCCTGCCACACTTCAACTGTTTCCTTCTTGAGTTGCTGTCCAGAGTCGGCAAATAAGCCTATTTCTAGCTCGATCATCACATAACTTTCTGGGCTGGTACTGCTAAGCTCGAAGCTAAGCCCTAGCCGTCCCTTACTGTCCCATTGACTATTCAGGTAGCTAATTTTAACCCCATTTTTAGCCGTAGACTTAAGCAGTTCTGACTGCTCAATGGCGCGACGGCTTAAGCTATTGGCAACCTCGGCGGCGGTGGTGGTAACGGCGACAGCACCTTCCCCTTGTGCAGCGGCAATGACCACTGGCGCACTCGATGCGGGGCTTAGAGGCGTATCTTTTGCGGCTTGTGCTGTGGGTTGGCTGTCTAGAAACAGATATTCCCAGGTAAAGTCATCGTTGAGTTTGACGCTAGCGCCATTTTCAAGGGTGACAATGGCCACAGGTTCTGGCGCCACATCCTTAGCCAGCGTCGATAGCGATATCAGCATCATGGCCAAGGCGGCATAATAGGGTAGTGCTTTATACATGGAGTTAAACCGATTCATTAGAGTTGCCAAGTTGGTTAGCATAGACAAACTGAAAGATAATTCATATACCAATCGGCCCACATTGGATGTTTGTCGCAAGGTGGGAGCGCTCGCTGGGGTAAAGCGAGGTGATAATCGCCGTAATTAACCAGTATCATCGATTTGATAAGCGATGAAAGTAAGTTTTTGGTCAGAGGGATCAATTCTTATGGCTGATAAATGGATTGTTGTTTGGCTTTATATTACAGTCGAGCAATCTGGTTAAAAAAGCTGTAAAAATAACGATTTGTCATGTGTTTGTAGGTAAGTTGATATGGGCAAGTGACTGGCCACTGTGATGGCGATGTCGATGGTTTAGTGGCGCGAGTGATTTCGCCTCAGGAGATAAATATTTTGGATCAAGAATTACGCGCACAGGTGTCGCAATGGCTGGCACACTTTGGTATCGATACCCCCGCCGATGGCGTTTCTACTGGGATCATGTTGCTGGTCAGCCTAGTGATTGCGCTTATTGGCTATCTTATTGTTAAGCGTGGTGTCGTGCGTGCTATGAACCTAGTGATCCAGCGTTCCAAAGTGACCTGGGATGACATTTTTATGCGCCATCAGGTGCTGGAAAAATTTGCGTTACTGGTGCCGGCGTTGGCTTTAAATATCTTGCTGCCACTGGCATTGGTGGGGCACCCTCTACTGGGGAGTTTGGTCGATCGCCTGCTTGATGTGGCTATCGTCATTTTATTTGTGCGCGGGGTATATTGTGCGCTGGATGCGCTGAATGAGATTGCCGATGTAAACCTTATCAGTCGCCGCTTACCCATTAAGAGCTTTGTGCAGCTGTTAAAACTGTTCATGTTCTTTGTGGCCATCATCATCTCAATCTCGGTGTTGGCGCAGCAGTCTCCGGTGTATTTTCTCAGCGGTTTAGGTGTGGCCACCGGTTTGGTGATGTTGGTGTTCCGTGACACCATTTTAGGCTTTGTCGCGGGTATCCAACTTGCCGCTAACCGTATGGTGAGCCCGGGTGATTGGATCCAGATGGACAAATATGGCGCCGATGGCGCGGTCGAGGAGGTGTCATTAACCACGGTTAAGGTGCGTAATTGGGACCACACACTCACCATGATCCCCGCTTATGCGTTGGTGTCTGATGCCTTTAAAAACTGGCGCGGCATGCAAGAGTCGGGTGGACGGCGGATTAAGCGCGCAGTGAATATCGATATCGACTCGATAGCCTTTCTTAGCGAAGAGCAGAAGCAACGCTTGGGTAAAATTAATTTACTAAAAGCATATCTGGCTCGCAAGGAGGCTGAAATTACTGAATTTAATGCCCAAGTCGAAGATGGCGATATGCCAGTCAACAGTCGTAATCTAACTAATGTGGGGACCTTTAGGGCTTATCTGCTGGAATATATGCACAAGCACCCAAAAGTGCATCAAGATATGACACTGTTAGTGCGTCAATTGGCGCCGACAACTGAGGGGTTACCGATAGAGGTGTACATTTTCACTAACGATACCCGCTGGGCTATTTATGAAGATATTCAAGCGGATATATTCGATCATATTTATGCTGTACTACCGCAATTCAATCTGCGAGCGTTCCAATCACCTACCGGAGGCGATATTCGCAGCCTTAAGGGCGAGCATTAGCGTTAAGGGGACGGCTTGAGAGCGGTTGAAAGTTAGCTCTCAAGCTCACTCTCTGGTGACTAAAATAGCGGCGAGGCTAAGAAACACGCCGCCACTGACTCTGTCAAACCAATGCAGTCGGTTACTGGATTTGAGTTTGGGAGCCAACATGTTGGCCATGCTGGCGTAGATCATCACAAAGCTAAAATCGATCACCGCCCAAGTGAGCGCCAATATCGCCAGTTGGGGGATTTGGGGCTGACTGATGTCGATAAACTGTGGAAACAGTGCGCCGAAGAAGAGCAGATCTTTGGGGTTACTGATCCCCACTAAAAATGCCTCTTTAAACATTTGCTTAGGCGAGCCTTTACCTTTGATATATTGCAGATCCAGCCCTTGGGCGCTGGCTTTGGTCATGATGAGCTTAACGCCAAGAAACAACAGATAAGCGGCGCCGCAGTATTTCAGTAGCGCGAACCCATGCTCGGTGGCACTGAGTAGTGCGCCCAGCCCCGCGGCGGAAGCTAACATCAACAGCAGCGCCGAACTGACACTGCCTAACGCCGTTGCCAAGCTGCGGCTCTTCCCGAAATGGATACCATGGCTCATCGACAGTACCGCCATGGTGCCAGGTGAAATGGCAATCAATAAGACGGCAAACAGGTACAGTAACCAGGTATCTAAAGTCATAAAAAAAGCAGGTAGATAAAATGGGCGGTGGCCGCACTATAACCAGTGCGACCGGCTTTGGCAAACCCGCTAGCGGCTATTTTTGCGCGCTGTAATTGGGAATGGTTTTAGGGTGGCGTCCTTTGATGGTGCGGTAGAAATCTAAGATGGCCCCCATCTCTTGTGCTATGTCACCACTGACTTTTATGGCGGGTGGGATCACCACGGTTTTATGGGCAAAATCCAATGCGACCGTCACAATAGGGACATCGGCAGCCAGTGCAATATGGTAGAAGCCAGTTTTCCAGCGCGTGACAGGGCTACGGGTGCCTTCGGGTGCTAAGGCCAGTTTAAAGTGGGCATCGGCCTTAAACAGTTGCGCCACGGCATCCACCAGATTGTTACTCTTGCGTCGATCCACTGGTGTGCCACCAATGGCCTTGAACAACCAGCCCCAAGGTGGAATAAAGAGCTGATGTTTTCCGAGGAAGTGGATGTTGTGTCCCAGAGCACCACGGGCCAATACACCGATAATAAAGTCCCAGTTACTGGTGTGGGGCGCCACAATGGCAAGGTATTGCGGCGTGGTCGGTAAGGCGCCATCAATTTTCCAGCCCATTAACTTGAGTAGTGTTTTACACAGGGTTTGCAGCATAATTTAAGCTCTTTTAATAATGCAGTTGGGTGTTTTTTTAGTTAACCGATAATGTCTTACAGTGGTTTATTATATACTACACCTTAATTTCTCCCGCTGGAGTACATCATGATTAAAAATGGATGGTTAATGCTGGTACTGCTGTTGGTCTTTCCGGCGCAGGCAGTGCCAACCGATGAGATCACCAAGGTGATCACCGAGCAGCAAGATGCATGGAATCGCGCCGACTTAGATGCGTATATGCAGGGTTATTGGCACAATGACAAGGTGCGGTTTGTCTCGGGTAATAAATTTCGCTATGGCTGGGAAGAGACATTGGCGGCCTATAAGAAAAACTACCCAGACAAGGCGACATTAGGCACGCTAAAATTCACCATCAAGGAGATCAAAATGCTCAGCAATTATGCGGCCTTAGTGGTCGGGCGCTGGGAGTTGACGCGGGCGAAAGATCAGCCTAATGGTGTGTTTACTCTGTTAGTCGAAAAAATTGATGATAAGTGGGTGATTACCCACGATCATACCTCCGATTAAGCGCTTTTCTCTGGGCTTAGGGTAAAGCGCTGCCGCCCTAGGTTGCGCCCCTTGCCATCGTAACGCACCTCGATAAACTCGCTATTGCCTTGGCTATCTTGCAAGATAATCGAGGTCGAGCGCGTGCCATATTCTGGGTGTTTAATATAGATAGACGACAGTAATCTTTCCCACTCTAATGCGATGCCAGTTTGTGGCAGCTCGCTGTCTTGAGCTTGGCTTTGGTCGGTCATGATGGTGAGCAGGGCATCGATATCTGGGGGCGTCGTTTGCGACAGTTGTTGCTCTAAGGCGCGGGTACCTTTAGCCATTTTTGGCCAAATATCATCTAACGCCCCATTACTGATGGCATGAAAGCCGGGCGTGAGTTGCTTAAGGCTGTTATCTAAGCTGTGGTAACAATAGAGTTGGTTGTGGCGGCCAAACAATAGGTTGAATGGGTTGTAGCGCTGATAATGCTCATTCAGCCACTCATGGGTAATGCTGCCTGGGTCATTTAACGCTTTGATCACTAATTCTCCGCGGCTGCGGCTATCGGCATGCAGTTGCTCTGGCGCACGAATATTGGTCAGCGCCGCAATATCACCCTGTTGATTGACGCCTAACCAACTGCCTCCTGCTTGGAGATCTTTACCTGCCAGCACATGATACTTACTCGGCCAGAGGTGGGCGGGGTCTGTGGGGCGCACATGGAACTCGTCGCGGTTAGCACAGATGATAACCGGATGGTCAGGATGTACGTCGAGCGCGACAAAGAGAATGCACATTAGCTCAAACTCACAGGGTAAATGATGGCTTTAATTTAGCTTTGTCGCGTCATAAAAGCCATCTAAATGGGCATCATCGTCTGACTAATGGTGATGATGTTTGTGAGTGTGCTGCTCAGGTTTTGCGGTTATGGCGTCATCAGTGTGTGCATGAGCCGTATCATCATGGTGATGATGGTCGTGAACTTTTGGTGTCCACAAGGTGATGCGCGCCATAAATTTACGTGGCCCTAACCTAAGTAAGCTGGCGCCAAACAGGAAGGCAATAACGGCTAAGGCTGCGGTATTCAGGTTTTGCGGCAGGGCAATAATGGTGCTCCACTGTGGGATAAGCCAATGGGTGCCCAACAGGCAGATAATAATGAGCCCGGCTAATAGTAACCTTTGGGTCCAGTTCATCAGCTTTAGCTGCGCTAGATTAAATACCGGTGCGGCGAGCAGTGCGACCATGACAGCCTCGATACTCCAGCCACTGTAGGCCAGCGATAAGGCTAAGACGGCGCCGCCAAGATTACAAAAACGCATAGGTAAAAACAGCGCCATTAGCACCATCACTTGCACCAATGGGCTTTCTAGCGGCACTGATGGATGGCCGATAAGGTTGGCCAAAATTAAACTGAGGATGATCCACGGCGCGCTTCTATCCACTAAATGGGCGAAGCCAAAACGCCATGCTGAGATAGGCAGCCCTTGATGAGGATCGGTCAGTTGTACTCTGGTTAGCGTGAGCAATAGGCCGATAAGGGTTAGGCCGATCAGTTGGATCATTGCCAAGCTTGGCCCCAGCAATAACAGGGTGATCACTAGTGCTTCTGGGCCTGCCAGTCGTTGCAGCCAGCGTTTACCTAGCTGAGGATGCTGTGGCGATAAACCAAACAGATAGCGCACGGTGGCGATAACATAGGCCAGAATAAGCACTGGCGCTAAGGTCAGTAACCATTGCATCAGTTGTTCTGTGCTGTGGCTGTGCTCATGATGCTCGTGTCCACCCGAATCCATGGCGAGCAGAATAAACAGCAAGGCAATGCCGAGCAGGCTGCCAATGCCGGCCTGGTATTCATATTTACCTTGTTTATCACTGATATTGTTGCCATGAGGCTGATGCAGTACCACATGTAAAATTGAGCCGGTGACAAAGGCTTGCAGGTAAACAGTGTTATCTAGGCTGAGGTGATTAAGCAGTTGTTCACCGGCGAAGTAGCCGATACCCGTGAGTAGCATCATGCTAGCCAATACCGCCATGGCCCAGCGGTTGCCGACTTGGGGTTTGAGTAACCACCATATGGCCAAACCGACTGGCAGCCGATGCAGTATCACGCCTAGGGCCAGTAGCGCCGAGTTGCCCTCTTGTTGGGCTAATACCATGGCGCCACCATCAGTCATCGTGTGCAGTAATAGACCGGTGATCCCCAGCGTTAGGGTGAGGTTATGGGTTACTTCAGAATAGCGATGGAAGAGGCGCTCACTCAGGGTAGGGCCCCACAAGCCTATGATCACAAACACTATGGCTAAGAAACCACCGTGCTCTAATAGTTCAGGCAAAATATGGATTAACACTAAGCCACCTAGCGAGACAAAGATAAATCCATCTAAGCCTTTTTGCAGGCCTGTTCCCGTGGTAAAGAAACGGTAGAACAGTGGGCCTAGCAGGAGTGCAATACAACTGGCGACGAGATAGTACATATTTAGTGTTAACAAGGGAGTCTAGAAAGCCAGATAGTATACCAGTGTTATGCTGTCCAATCGAATAATTAGCACGCAGCATCATTTAATTTACATTGCCAAGGCGATAAGCGTCGCAGCTCATGGGGTAAAGATGTTGTTTAAAACCGGCATTTGTTGTGCTATTGACTGATAAATATTGAGAATAAGTTGTACAATAACGCCTACATTTTTGACCAATATTTGAGTTATGGACATATTTTCTGCTGCGGTAATGTTGTTTCTGATTATGGATCCGCTTGGCAATCTGCCAATTTTCGCCTCTATCTTGCGTCATATTGAGCCGAAGAAGCGGCGCCGAGTCTTGATCAGAGAGCTACTCTTCGCCCTGATCATCATGCTGCTGTTTCTGTATGCAGGCGAAGCCATATTGAACTTCCTTAACTTGCGTTCTGAGTCGGTCAGCATCGCTGGCGGCATCATCTTATTTTTGATAGCCATTCGAATGATTTTCCCCCAACCCGGTGGCGTGGTGGGATTGGCAGCGGGTGAAGAGCCATTTATCGTGCCAATGGCGATTCCACTTATGGCTGGGCCGTCGATATTAGCGGCCTTAATTTTGTTAGCCCATACCGATAGCACCCGTATGATGGATTGGACGCTCGCCTTGTTAGGTGCTTGGGGCGCCAGTGCCGTTATCTTACTCTTCTATAAAGGGTTTACTAAGCTATTGGGTGACAAAGGCTTAACAGCCGTAGAGCGCCTGATGGGAATGGTACTGGTGATGATTTCGGTGCAGATGTTCCTCGATGGCATCGCCAACTATATGGCGCACACGGGGCAAGCGAACTAGTTGTAGTATCAAGGCTTACCAGCAAATGTGGTAAGCCTTGTGTTAAAGGCTATCGTGATCGTTCTGACTATTTTACCCCCCCTCATTTGTCTATTTATTCCTCTTGTTCATGCCGCCGCGTGACTGTGGTGGTTCGACTGTGATAGTGATCCTTTTAGTGCTTAGCAGACTAGAATAAACACTATAGACCAATCGATATGACGTATCTGCTGACGTGTAGTAAGTGTTGAGTACGGCAGTTTTGATACTGGATCGTATGAGGGTGAACGATGAAATATCAATGTGTTGCAACAAGGCTATTGGCGTTGCTATTGTCAGGGCTTTGGCTGGTTTCAAGTGCTTTCGCCGCCCCCCTAACGCGTGATGAACCAGGTGGATTTGCCGATGCGGGGGTGATTAATCAGCAGCGTATACTCTATTGGTTGGTCAAACGAGGCGAACTGGCCAGTGATGCCAGCGACACCGAGCGTCGTGATGCGCTTGCGGCCTTTACCGCCAGAGCTAAGGGCTACCCGCAGAATACGGCTATTATCTTGAGCCGCCTTGAGCGCCAGCAAAGATTGCGGGCTAAGAGTCTGCCGTCCACTCGCACCATGAGTTTTGCCGCCGCCCGCGCCGACGCCGATATCAGTAAAACTGTTAAGGTGCTGGCTATCTTAATTGATTTCCCCGATCTACCCCACGACAACAATCGCTTATCTGCTGGCGATACCAGCATGTATTATCCCAGTTATCCGCGCGCTCATTATCAAGATCTGATGTTTTCCACCTCGGGCTTTGCTGGGCCGCAGGGGCAAAACCTCATCAGTGCTTATCAATATTATCAAGCGGCTTCTGGCGGCAGTTTATTTTTTACGGGTAACGTTAAGGGCTGGTATACCGCTAGCCAAAATGCGGCTTACTATGGTGAAAATAACCCTAATAACAGTGATGACGATCAAGCCGTGCCCGAACTGGTTAAAGAGGCGGTGACGCAAGCCTTAGCTAATATGACTCAAGCCGAAATCGACACCTATGACGTGGAAGACCCTTACGATCTCGATGGCGATGGTAATGTGAATGAAGCCGATGGTGATATCGACCATGTGATGCTGTTTCATTCCAGTATTGGTGAAGAGGCGGGTGGTGGTGTGCTGGGGCGCGATGCCATTTGGTCGCATCGTTATTTTGTCTATCAAGACGGTGTTCCAGGATACGCTATTGCGGGCACTAACAAGAAAGTGTTTGGCTACACTATTCAGCCCATAGATGCCGCCGCTGGCGTTGTGGTGCATGAGTTTGGCCATGCACTGGGTTTGCCAGATGAATATGACACCACCAACCGCGGCGATGGTTCGCCAGTGGGAGATTGGTCGATTATGTCTAGCGGCAGCTGGTCGGGTGAACTTGCTGGTACCCAACCGGTGGGGTTTAGTCCCTATGCTCGCTCTTATCTACAGGGTAAATATCGGGGGAATTGGGTGAGAGAGTTACAAGTCGATCTCGACCGTATCCCTATTGGCGGCCAAGAGGTGCGCCTTGTCGAGGCAGTTAATTATGACCAAGTCAATCAACTGTCCCTGAGATTACCCTCGGTCGATATTGCCTTTAAGGCGCCCTATTCTGGCGCTTATCAATACTATTCCAATCAAGGCAATTTACTGAGTACCGCGGCAGCGGTGAATATCGATTTTCCAGCAAGCAATAATTTGACCCTTAAGATGAAGGCGCATTGGGATATTGAACTCAATTATGATTATGCTCAGGTGATGCTCGATGGTGTGGTGCTTAAGGGCAATTACACTCGAGCCAGTAATGGCGTTAATGGTGCCACCAATATTATCACTGGCACGTCGGCGGATATTGGCGCAGCCGAGGGCGTGGATAATTGGGTCGACTTAACGTTTGATGTTTCTGGATACGCTGGCACTACGGGCAGGCAGCTGAGTATTGTGTACCGCACCGATGAGGCGGTGGGTGGATATGGTTTGGTGGTTGACGACATTGGCCTATTTGATGGTAATAATCGCCTCTATTTCGATGGCGCAGAAGCTGCCGGAGTGATGCAGTTAACCGGTGGTTTTGTGCGAATTGATAACAATCGTCCCGGTGGTGAGCGCCGTTACTTAGTGCAGCTACGCAGCCATAACGGTCTCGATGCCGGCTTGGCCAGCCGCGATTATGAGCCCGGTGTATTGTTATGGTTGGAAAACTTGAGTGAGGTCGATAACAACGTCAGCAATCATCCGGGCAGAGGCTTGATTGGTGTGGTGGACGCTGATCAAAACTTAATTGGCAACGCCGCCACGCAAGTGCAGATCCGCGATGCGACTTTCAGCATGTTTAATCAATCACGCTATTTTAATGACAATCACCTATCGGCTATCAGTTTGTTCGATGATCGCCGTGATTACAGTGCGCCCTTACAACCACAATCAGGTGTATTGCTACCAGTATTAGGGCTCACTATGGAGGTTATAGAGCAGCAAGCGGATTCTAGCGTTGCTACGGTGCGGTTTGAATACCGCAGTGAATCGGTCAATCTGCCCAGTGCTAATTTTGATTATGTGGCGACCGAGTTAAGGGTCGCGTTTAGCAATACCACATCGGGAGGGAGCGGGCCGTTTAGCTATGTGTGGACCTTTGGTGATGGCAGTAGCAGTAGCGACATTTCGCCAACTCACACCTACGCCAATGCTGGGCGTTACCTGGTGACATTAACGGTCACCGATGGCAGCAATACGCAATCGAGCGCGACGCAAACGGTTATCGTAGCCACGACCCGTGATCTTGACACAAGCTCAGACTCTGGCGGTGGTGGTAGTGTGGGCTGGATGACGCTGTCGTTGTTATTCTTGCTCGGTTATCATCGTCTTCGTTGGCATAAGCAGCAATAAGGGTCATTCGAGTTGATGTTGTTCGATAAGTCGCTGCGCCGCCGGTAAAAAGATTTCGCTGACGATAAGCTGCTGCTCGTTATGGCTAAAATAACGCCTTCTGCCCCAGAGCGTCTGCTCACTGCTTTGGTGTAAGGATTCGATAAGCTTGGCTAAGGTGCTGCAGGCGTTAAACTGGCCCACTTCAATTTTGCCTGGGATGAACTCGCCACTGTTGAACAGCAGTTCGCCAAGGGGGCGATTACCCAAGGTTAAAAAGTCTGACTGAGCATTGTCGAGCATGCTGCCGGGCACTAACGTACGGGCAAAGACCCAAGGCAGACCATCGAGGCACAATAGTACTTCTCTAATCCAGGCCTGTTTTTGTTGTGGCATCTCATTGGCAAAGGGGCTAAGAATATCTTCACCCAAGACCTTTACTTCAAATTGACCACAGTGAGACTTAAGCTTTTGGGTTAAACTACCTGGGGCGAGTAGCCAATCCTTGAGGGGAGACGGTGGTAGCTGCGGTATCTGATCCGCTTCATACCAGTGAAGAGATTCACCATAGGGAAAGCTTAATTTCGTTACGCTCATTAAATTCTCGGTACTATACTCGCAAACGCCTGCAGTTTATCATGCTGTTACTATGATGTCGGTAATTAAAGTATTGGCACAAGGTGGCGATAATTGAGTATCAATTGAATCAATATGAAACCGCTTAAGCTAACAATGGCGAGCTTAAATAATTAGGGAGTACCCACCAAAAATGAAAAAGTTTGCATTGCTACTGTTACTGTTGGCGAGCTGTAGCATGAGCCATGGCGCTTTTGCCGCCAAAGATGATGTCGTCGATACTTATGCTTATTACGGCTTTACCCCCGATATCGTCACCAATTACATCTCCAATCGAAAGAAACTCGGCTTTGTAAAAATTAGCGTCGAGCTGATGGTTCAAGCTCCTGAGGACCTAGTGGTGTTGCAACATCATGATCCCTTACTGCGCGCGGCAATTTTGGAAATATTAGGTGCCCAAACAGAAGACAAGGTGAAATCATTAGTGGGCAAAGAAGAGATCCGCCGTGAGTGCTATGAGGCTGTTAATCGTCTCTTGCAACAAGAGGTGGGTAAGCCTTTGGTGGTCAATATGTTGTTTACCAAATATCTGTATGACTAACCGCCGTTAGTTGACCCCCGGCATTTTCTGTGGCCGCGCAGCCGATCCTGCGCGGCCACCTCTTTAATGGTAATTGCTTCATGACTCAGCCTGATAAACCTCGGCGCGCGACGAACACCCCTCCAAGCGCCCACAGTAAATCTAAATCAACAGCGGCGAAATCGAGCCAGATTAAGCCAACCAATAAGGCTAAGTTAGTGAAAAAGACGCCATCATCACATAAGAAGCCTAATCAGGTGCAAGGTCGCGAGGCTCAAGGTGGCAAGGGGCTTCATCCACGGAACGTGCATGGTAATGGTTATGACTTTAACACCTTGATTGCCAAGACGGAGCAGCTAAGCCCGTTTGTGCGACCGAATCCTTACGGTAACTTGTCGATCGATTTCACCGATGAACAGGCGGTTAAAATCTTGAATTTAGCCTTACTTCGGCAGCATTACGGTATCGATTATTGGGACATCCCTGCCGGGTTTTTGTGCCCTCCTATCCCTGGGCGGGTCGATTACCTGCATCACTTAGCCGATCTCTTGGCTGAGGACAGTGCCGCGAATACGCATCGCGTCAGTGGTCGCGCCACCCAAGTTAAGCCACCTAAAGGTGCAAAAATTCAGGTGTTAGACATAGGCACTGGGGCCAATGGTATCTATCCTATTTTAGGCGTACAAACCTATGGCTGGCGTTTTGTGGCCAGCGACATCGATCCCCTATCGATAACCAATGTACACACCATTATTGACCGTAATCCGTCGCTACAGGGTAAGATCAACTTACGTCTGCAGAACACACCTAAGGCGATTTTCAATGGCGTGATCAAGCCACAAGAGCGTTTCGATGTGACCATGTGTAACCCGCCGTTTCATGCCTCATTGGCGCAGGCCGCTGCTGGCAGCGAGCGCAAACTGGCGAACCTTGCTGCGAATCGCCGCGCCAAAGGACATGCAACCCTGGCCAACAATCCTACGGCTAAGCTTAACTTTGGTGGTCAGAAGGCGGAGCTCTGGTGTGAAGGGGGAGAGTTGCGGTTCTTGCTGGATATGATCGATGAGAGCAAAATCTTTGCCCAGCAATGCTTATGGTTTAGCAGTTTAGTGTCGAAAAAAGAGAACGTAAAGCCTTGCTATAACGCGCTGGAACGGCTCGGCGCCGTCACGGTGAAAACCATAGAGATGACCCAAGGCAATAAGCTAACGCGAGTATTGGCGTGGAGCTTTCTCACCCCATCCCAGCGACAAATGTGGCATAAATTTCGCGGCTAAGACAGAGGTTAATATTTCCAAAAATGCGGGTGGAATAGTACGGCCACGGTCAAAATTTCTAAGCGCCCCAGTAACATGCCGATTGCTAATGCCCATTTAGCCACATCAGGCAGCGATGAAAAATTCCCCGCAGGGCCGATAATAGGCCCAAGCCCGGGGCCGACATTGGTCACAGCGGTAACTGCACCGGTAAAGCTGGTGGTTGGATCGAGCCCTGTCATCACGAGTATGACCGATAGCGTCACAATAACCAGCATAAACAGCAGAATAAAGGTGACCAGCGAGCGCACAATATCTTCGCTAATGGTGCGGCCATTGTAGCGTTCTTTGAAAATACCGTTAGGGTGGAACTGCTGCTTAAGTTGCTCGCGCATAATGGCGATGGCAATTTGAAAGCGGAAAATTTTAATCCCGCCCGATGTCGATCCCGAGCAGCTACCTGCAAACATTAAAAACAGAAAGGCAACGTTGGCTAGTGCTCCCCAGGCGGTATAGTCAGTGAGCCCATAACCTGTGGTGGTGACCACGGAAACCACGTTAAAGCTGGCTAGACGCAAGGCATCGATAGGCGTCATTTCGTGCCCCTGCCAAAGCCAAAAGGCGAGGCTGCAAGAGACGCACACTAAAAATAACAGGTAGCCTTTAACTTGATCATCATTCCATATTTTTACCGAACGCTGTGACAGCGAATGCACAAACATCAATAGTGGTAATCCACCTGCTGCCATAAACAGGATGCCAACCCAATGCGCCGAGTTCGAGAAGGCGGCCATGGAGCTGTCAGAGGTCGAATAGCCGCCTGTTGAAAGAGTCGTCATGGCATGGTTTATGGATTGGAACCAAGTCATGCCGGCAAGGTGATAGGCGACTCCACAAGCTACAGTCAGCCCCACGTAGACAAAAAACAACTGCTTGGCCATATTCTGCGTGCGCGGCACTGCTTTTTCGCCCCAGTCTGATGACTCGGTTCTAAATAGCCGCATGCCGCCGACGTTAAGGAAGGGCAAAATGGCCACTGCCATCACAATAAAGCCTATACCGCCGAGCCACTGCAGTAGTGATCGCCAGATAAGAATGCTGTGATCCATGGTGTCTAAGTTAGATAATACCGTCGAGCCTGTGGTGGTGATCCCCGACATGGTTTCGAAGAACGCGTCGGTGTAGTTAATGCCGTGATAGAGGGTAAAAGGCATGGCAGCGAACAAGCTAACAATCAGCCAGGTGAGGCTGGTGAGCAGAAACATATCGCGTATATTAAGACGCAATTTGTCTCTGTGTCCTTGGTGCATCGAGGCACTTGCACAAGTGCCGGTAACCAATGAGGCGATCATAAAGGCTCCCACTGTTTCTTCACCATAGAATAGGGCAAAGAGCAGCGGGATAAACATAAAGGCGGTCAGCGTCGACAGGAAAACGCCTAATATGAACAGTAATGGCCGAATATTAAGCATATTGAGCTGCCACTGAATTAAAGGAACGGCTAAAAGAAGAAGGCGCTAGGTTGAAACAGTTTTTCAACTTCACCAACAAACTTCTTATTGACTAAGAAAAGGATGACATGGTCGCCCTGTTCGATAACGGTTCTGTCATGGGCCATCAAGACCTCTTCATCTCGCACAATGGCACCTATGGTTGTACCCGGGGGGAGTTTGATTTCGCCAATCTGTTTCCCCACCACTTTTGAGGTACTGGGGTCGCCATGGGCAATGGCCTCAATGGCTTCTGCTGCGCCACGTCTGAGGGAGTAGACGTTACAGATATCCCCTTGACGAATATGGGTAAGCAGTGCCGAAATAGTGGCTTGTTGGGGTGAGATAGCGATATCGATATTGGCCTCTTGCACAATATCAACATAGGCTTCACGCTGGATCAGCACCATCACCTTTTTCGCGCCCATACGTTTAGCCAGCAGTGCTGCCATGATGTTGGCTTCATCGTCATTGGTTACGGCAATAAAGACATCGGTTTGATCTATATGTTCTTCAAGCAGCAGCTCTTGGTCTGACGCGTCACCGCAAAATACCGTGGTGTTTTCTAGCTTTTCTGATAGCGCTTCGGCGCGATCTTGTCGATGCTCAATCAGTTTGACCGAATGATTGCGCTGCAACTGCTTAGCTAACCCTAGGCCTATGTTACCCCCGCCTGCGATCATGATATTACGATAGCTGTTGTCGAGCTTTTGCATTTCGCTCATCACCGCGCGCACATGGCGGCTGTCGGCTACGAAAAAGACCTCGTCGTCGGCTTCGATAATCGTGGTGCCGCGCGGCATAATAGCGCGGCCTTGCCTAAAGATGGCCGCGACCCGGGTATCAATATTTGGCATGTGCTCACGCAATGCTGCCAATGCATTACCGACTAACGGGCCACCGTAATAGGCGCGCACGGCCACTAAGCTTAGGCGCCCTTCGGCAAACTCTAGTACCTGCAATGCCCCCGGGTATTCGACCAAACGGCGAATATAGGAGGTGACCAACTGCTCTGGTGCGATGAGTTCATCGATAATAAAGCCGCCACGTGGGCGGTTTTCGCTGTTTTTAGTTTCACTGTTAATAAACAGTTTGTCACGCAGGGCAAGGTATTGCTCTGAGCGAATACGGGCAATTTTCGTCGGGGTACCATAAAGCGAATAGGCTATCTGGCAGGCGGCCATATTGCATTCATCGCTATTGGTTACTGCAATTAACATATCGGCGTCTTCGGCCCCGGCGTCTTTGAGTACGCTGGGGTGAGCACCATGACCGAGTACAACGCGAAGATCGTACTTGTCTTGTAGGGAACGCAATCTTTCTCTGTCGTTATCGACGATAGTGATATCGTTATTTTCGCCCACTAAGTTTTCGGCTAATGTGCCGCCAACTTGTCCTGCACCTAATATGATAATTTTCATAAACTAACGTTACCCTTTAAGCAGACGTGCGTAATAAAACCCGTCCATATTGTCTTGTCCTGGCGTGATTTGCCAGCCGATATCGTCGCGATGAGTCTGCTGCGTAATGGGTACGAGCGTGGCGTCCGCCGTTCTGGCCAAAAAGGCGCTGATTTGCTCGGCATTTTCTTGCGGCAAAATAGAGCAGGTTGCGTATAGCAATGTGCCACCCGGTTTTAGCCACTGCCAGCAGTGATCTAAAATTTGTGATTGCAGCGTGGCTAACTCTTCGATATCCGCTTGTTTTCTAAGCCACTTAATATCGGGGTGACGACGTATTACGCCCGTTGCGGAGCAGGGGGCGTCGAGTAAGATGCGATCAAATTTTTCCCCTTGCCACCATGAGTCAATATTGGCGGCATCACCGTGGATCACCTTGGCGTGCAGTGACAAACGGTCCAGATTTTGTTGTACCCGTTCGAGTCGTTTGGCGTCAAAGTCTACGGCGACTAGATCTATGCTATTTTCGGTTTCTAGCAGATGGCAGGTTTTGCCGCCGGGCGCGGCACAGGCATCGAGTATTAATTCGTTGGCCTGCGGTGCCAGTAAGGTGGCCGCCCATTGGGCTGCGCCATCTTGTACCGATGCAGCGCCGTCGCTAAAGCCTGGCAGTAGAGCCACATCTTTAGGGCTGTCCAGTAAAATGGCGTTGTCGCTGTTGCCTGCTGTGGCACCAATCTCTTGCTCGGCGAGTAATGCTAGGTAGCGCTGGCGCGTTTGTGATAACGCGTTATTACGCAGCCACATAGGTGGGCGTTGATGGCTCTGCTCTATCACCTGTTGCCAAGTGTCTGGATACGCCTCTTTAAGGCGTTTGATCAGCCACGCGGGCGTATTAAAGGCCAAGGTGTCGTTATCGGTTGGCAGTGGTGCTTGATTACGCTGTAGGTTACGCAATACACCATTAACCACTTTGACTAAACCATCGAATTTAAGCTGTCGACAGGCTTCGGCGGTTTCTGAAATGGCCGCATGACTTGGAATACGAGTGAAATACAGTTGGTAGCAACCAATTAATAGCAGTTGGTGGACGATACGTTGCTTGCCTTTCATCGGCTTGCTCATGCAATCGCTCACTAGTTTGTCTAACTGAGGCAAATGACGCATCACGCCATAGCTGAGTTCGGCCAATAAGGCTTTGTCTTTAGCGCTACTCAGTTTCTGCTGTTGCTCGGGCAGAGCGACTGACAATGACACGCCTTTTTCCAGCACCTGAAAAATCACTTTGGCCGCTAACGCGCGTAAATTCATCACGAGTTAGCCTCAAGGTTGTCTGCGCCATTGTGCAGCCGAGTGCCTGGAGTAAACCAGTCGGCGCGCGAGTTTAGGATCTCGGCCACCGGCAGCGCTTTTTTACCAGGGAGCTGTATGGTTTGTAGCACTAAGGTGCCGTCACCCGTCGCCAAGGTAACACCTTGTTTATCGGCGGCTAAAATGGTCCCTGGCACGGCGTCAGTTGCATGCTCTCCAACGGCGGCTTGCCATACCTTAATGCTGGCATCCATATGATTGAAGTGGCTTACCGGCCAAGGGTTAAAGGCTCGGATCTCACGCCACAGTTGTACGGCAGGTTTACTCCAGTCGAGCAGCGCTTCCTCTTTGCTGAGTTTTTCAGCGTAATTGGCGAGGGCTTCATCTTGTGGCTCTGGAGTGAGCGTGCCTTGAGCTATCCCTGCTAGCGCTTCAATCAGTGCACTTGGCCCTTGTTGAGCGAGCTTTTCATAGAGGGTCGCCGAGGTGTCGCTATCTTCGATGGGCAGATGGGTTTTAAGCAGCATGTCACCCGTATCTAGGCCAATATCCATCTGCATTATGGTCACGCCAGTGGCGGCGTCGCCCGCCCATAGTGCGCGCTGGATAGGTGCAGCACCTCGCCAGCGAGGCAGTATTGAGCCGTGCACATTGATACAACCCAATCGTGGTGTGTCGAGTACCACTTGCGGCAAAATCAATCCGTAGGCGACCACCACCATGATATCGGCATTCAATGAGGCTAATTCAGCTTGTGCCTCTGGTGTGCGCAAACTACTGGGTTGGTACACAGGAATATTGTGCTCAAGTGCCAATGCTTTCACTGGGCTTGCTTGCAGCTTTTTACCGCGCCCTGCGGGTCTGTCAGGTTGGGAATAAACCCCTATGACATTGTGCTCAGATTCGATCAGCGCTTGTAGGTGGCGGGCAGCAAAGTCTGGCGTGCCCGCAAAAATGATATTGAGTGGTTTCAAGTGCAACTTATCCTTGCTTGGCTTCGAGACGGGCGGCTTTTTCAAGCTTCTGTTTAATGCGCTGCCGTTTCAGGGGCGACAGATAATCGACAAATAACTTGCCATTGAGATGGTCAAGTTCATGTTGCAAACAGATAGCAAAAAGCCCATCAGCCTCTAAAGTGAACTCGTTACCATGGCGGTCGAGGGCTTTGATTTTTACACACTCGGCGCGATCGACTTTGGCATAAACCCCGGGTACCGATAGGCAGCCCTCTTCATTGGTAAATTCACCGCTTTTTTCGAGAATTTCTAAATTAATAAAGACTTTGGGTCGCTCTATATCATCTTGTAGATCCATGACGATAAGTTGTTTGTGAAAGTCGACTTGGGTGGCGGCTAGGCCGATGCCCTTTTCTTCATACATGGTTTCGAGCATATCATCGATCTGTGTTTGCAGCTCGGGGGTAAATTCTGTCACTGGCTCCGCAATGGTGCGTAAGCGTTCATCTGGAAAACGTAATACTTTGAGTAAGCTCATACATAAACTCTTAACAAGTCTGTCAAATTTGAGCCAGTTAGTTATACTGACTCAGGCTAATAGGTTAATTTTAATCCTTAGTGGCATTCAATAACAGCAAAAGCTCTATTTAAAGAGCAAACAGCATGGATACCCCCATGAAACGACTAATTTTACTCGGTTTAATGATATTAAGTTGTTCGTCTGTTTTCGCAGACACTTTGACATTGAAGTCTGGTCATCCTGACTCTTACATAGTAAAGAAAGGCGATACCCTTTGGGACATTTCTGCACACTTCCTTAATGATCCTTGGCGTTGGCCTAAATTGTGGGGGTCGAACCCACAAATTGCCAATCCTCATCTCATTTATCCTGGCGACAGGCTGACGTTGGTGTTTATCGATGGCGAGCCCAGATTAGTGGTTAAACCCCATGTGCGTAAAAGTCCACAGGGGCGCATCATGGCCAAAGACGGTGCGATTCCGGCTATCGATTTGTCCTTAATCCAAGCTTATTTAGTGCAAAACCGTGTGGTTGATAGCCGTTGGTTTGAGCAGCAACCCATGGTGATGGGCGGAGAAAGTGAATCTAAGCATCACATCATCAATGACATTGTTTATGTGCAGGCTGAACTCACCGTGGGTGACAAATTGGGCGTGTATGCACCTGGGCGTGAATTTGTGGCCCCCGACTCGGGCGATAACTTAGGCCAAGAGGTGATCATGACCGCCAGTGGTCGTGTGATTGAGTCTGGTCCAATTTCAAAAGTCCGTTTGTTGAGTAATCTGCAAGAGACCAAAGCCGGTTATCGTATCTTACCTATTGATGATGACTCACTCATGTCTGCGTACTTTATGCCTAAGGCTGCGACAACGCCTGCTTCGGTATTGGCGGCCGAGGGGAGTTTGCGAGAAGTGGGTAAACTCGATGTGGTGTATATCGATAAAGGCAGTAATGGGGGTGTCGAGCCTGGTCAGGTATATTCCATTTTCAGAGATGGCCAAGCCATAGTGATCGATGGCGATGGCATGCCGGTAAAACCAGAAGATCGCAGCACTTATGAAGATCTTCTTTCGAGTATCTCTGCCGATAATGAAATTAAGATGCCCGATATCTACCACGGAAAACTCATGGTGTTTAAAGTGTTTGATAAGGTGAGTCTTGGGTTGATCTTACTCAATAAAAAACCGGTGCGCGTTAACGATAAGCTGCTGCAACCGGACACGTTATTACAAGGTGAATAAATAGACGACAAACTGGTCGATTGGCTAGTTGTTTGTGCTGTATCTGGGCTTGGACCCGCTCGGATTAAACAATTATTAAACTACATGGAAGTAGAGGAACTCAGGCATAGGCTAGAGCATGAACCGCATGCGCTACCTTTGCCTGAGAAACTGCTGAATCGCTCGTTCGCACCTGATTTTACCCGTGTTGAAGCGGCGCTCAACTGGCTGGCTAAAGCCGATAATCATCATATTATTTGTCAAACTTCTTCTCTTTATCCCAGTTTGTTGCTCGACATCAGTGATCCTCCGCCCCTGCTCTTTGTTAAAGGAGCACCGACCGCTTTACTGCATCCAAGTATTGCAGTGGTGGGCAGTCGCGCTGCGTCTCAAACGGGGCTTTCAACCGCTTATCAATTGGCAACCGAGCTAAGCGATGCGCATATTGGCGTTACAAGTGGCATGGCTGCCGGTATTGATGGTGCGGCTCATCAGGCGGCGATTGATGCCAAGAAGCCTACGGTCGCTGTGCTGGGGACTGGGGTCGATGTGGTTTATCCTAAGCGCCATAGGACGTTATATCAGGCGATTGTGCAGCAAGGATGCGTGATCAGTGAGTTTTGGCCAGATATGAAACCTTATGCTGGTAACTTCCCTAAACGTAACCGTATAATTAGCGGCCTGTCGTTAGGTGTACTCGTGGTTGAAGCCACGCGTAAAAGTGGTTCGTTAATCACCGCTAGGTTGGCATTAGAGCAGGGACGAGAAGTGTTTGCAGTGCCGGGGAATATTTTGGCGGGCGATCATCAAGGTTGTCATGATTTACTGCGTGATGGCGCCAAACTTGTCGAGTGTGCGGCCGATATTATTGAAGAGCTGACACCTTTATCGAGTTTCCACCTTGAAGAGTTACATCGTCGCCACCATATAGGGGGGAACGATGCTTCTGATTTGCCATTTACCTCACTGTTAGCTAGTGTAGGTTATGAGGCCACGCCATTAGATGTGGTGGTCGAACATAGTGGAAAAACGATAGAGCTAGTACTAGAGCAAATGCTTGAACTTGAACTGCAAGGTTGGGTTTCAGCGGTACCCGGTGGTTATATAAGACTTAAGAGGAGCTAGCCATGTTTGATATCCTCATGTATCTATTTGAAAACTATGTTCACGGTGAGGTTGAGCTGTTGGTCGACGAGGATGAGTTGACGCAAGAGTTAACCCGCGCTGGTTTTCATCAGTCTGCAATTATCAAGGCCTTGTCTTGGTTAGAGCATTTGGCTTCATTGCAAGAAAGTGATCAGCCCTATTTGTGCAATCATGATCAACATTCATTTCGTATTTATACTCAAGATGAGATGGAAAAGCTCGATGTCGAATGTCGAGGCTTTTTGCTGTTTTTAGAGCAGATAAAAGTATTGAGCGTCGAAACCCGTGAGATGGTGATCGATCGCGTCATGGAACTGGATGAACCTGTACTGATTTTAGAAGATCTCAAGTGGGTTATCTTAATGGTATTATTTAATGTGCCTGGTAACGAATCTGCTTATGAGCAGATGGAAGATCTGATTTTTGAGCAGCCAGATGGTCGGTTCCATTCATAATCGACACAGCAATGGCAACACATTAAGGAGGCGATAGCCTCCTTTTTGAGTTTAAATCACCATAGGTTTAGTGGCAGATGATAATTGATTAACATCATACCCTAGGGATTAAAATACCTGAGTATCAGCAACGGCGCCCATTGAGGAAAGCATGTCTAAAATAGATCAACAACTGTTTAGCTCGCATGAGCACGCGTTAGAAAAAGAGTATGAACTCTGCCCTAAGTGTGGCTGTGAGTTGTCGATAAAAAACAGTAAGCATGGTGGGTTTGTCGGTTGTAATAATTACCCCTCTTGCGATTACACTCGGCCGTTGGTGCATCATGAGTCGATAGAGAGTCAGGTCATTGAGGGGTCTGAATGCCCTGACTGTGGTGCTGAGTTAGCGGTTAAATCCGGTCGTTTTGGTATTTTTATCGGGTGTACTCGTTATCCCGAGTGCACTCATATTGAAAAGCATGATCATGACGACGAGCAGGCGCAGATTGCTTGTCCCAGTTGTAAAAAGGGAGTCATAGAGCATAGAACCAGTCGTTTCGGTAAAACATTTTACGCCTGTAGCGCTTACCCTAAATGCAAATTCTTAGTCAATTATCCTCCAGTGGCAGAAACCTGCCCTGACTGTGGGTTTGGTATCTTGGTCGAGCGTAAAGGCGCGGCCGGTATGCGTGTGGAATGCCCGCAAAAGGCATGTAAATATAAACGCCCTTTGTAGGCGCTTATGTTTACAGCGTTGTCAGTATTAGCCATCTCTGTATAATCTCGACTCATTGAAAATGATAATGCGTCTAAATAAGTTCGACGAGAAGGTTAGGCTAAATGTTGCAGCAAGATCCCCATGCGGTAGTTGATGTTGTTTTACAAGGCGGTGTCATCGCGTACCCAACAGAGGCGGTATATGGCTTAGGTTGCGATCCTGATAATGACAGCGCCATCCAAAAGTTGCTTGAATTAAAGCAAAGGCCTTGGCAAAAAGGGCTGATCTTAGTGGCTAGCGATTTTTCACAGCTAAAGCCCTATATTGACGAATCGCAGCTTAGTGCCGAGCAGTTGCAACAAGCATTCGACAAATGGCCTGGCCCTTTCACCTTTATCATGCCCATCAAGCCTAACTTATCTCAGTTACTCTGCGGCCAATTTAATTCATTGGCGGTAAGGGTCTCTAATCATCCCGGTGTACAAGCCTTATGCCAAGCTCTGGGTAAACCCATTGTTTCGACCAGCGCCAATTTGACGGGCCAAGATCCTGCGATGACGGCAGCAGAGGTGATTTTGCAGTTTGATGGCAAAATCGATGCGCTGGTTACAGGCGAGTTAGGCCGTGAGCTAAAGCCTTCGACGATAATCGATGCCATTAGCGGCAAGATTTTGAGATAAAACCGCTTTTACGTTGAATCAGATAAAACCATAACAAGGACTAAATATGAGTAAGCCAACTACCAGTGAGGTCAAAGCATTCCTACTCGGTCTGCAACAGCAGATATGCGAAGGTTTAGAGCGCCTCGATGGTAAGGCTGAGTTTATTGCTGACTCTTGGACGCGAGAAGAGGGTGGCGGCGGAACCAGTCGTGTGATGACCGATGGACAAGTGTTCGAACAGGCCGGGGTTAATTTTTCCCATGTGACGGGAGCCGCCATGCCTGCATCGGCCACGGCGCATCGTCCTGAGTTGGCGGGCCGTAGTTTCGAAGCGATGGGCGTGTCATTGGTTATTCATCCCAAAAATCCTTATATCCCAACCACACACGCTAATGTTCGTTTCTTTATTGCCGAAAAAGAGGGCGCCGATCCAGTATGGTGGTTTGGTGGTGGGTTCGACCTCACTCCTTATTATCCGTTTGAAGAAGATGTCATTGGTTGGCATCAAAGTGCCAAAGAGTTATGTGAGCCTTTTGGCGATGATGTTTATCCTAAATACAAGAAATGGTGTGATGACTATTTCTTCTTGCCACATCGCAACGAAACCCGTGGTGTGGGTGGCTTGTTCTTTGATGATCTCAATGAGCAAGGTTTCGATACCAGCTTTGCCTTTATGCAGGCGGTGGGTAATGGGTTTTTAAACGCCTATGCGCCTATAGTTGAACGCCGCAAAAACACTGAATATGGTGAGCGCGAGCGTAACTTCCAGCTTTATCGTCGCGGGCGCTATGTCGAGTTTAATTTAGTGTATGACCGAGGCACCTTATTTGGGCTGCAAACCGGTGGTCGTACCGAATCTATTTTGATGTCGATGCCGCCATTAGTGCGTTGGCAATATGCTTACACCCCTGAAGAGGGTAGCCCAGAGGCGCTGCTTTATAGCGATTACCTCGCGCCAAGAGATTGGTTAGGCGCTAAGTAACACAGTAAAAAGGAGCTAATAAGCTCCTTTTTTGTGGGTTATTACGTCATCTTTATCGATTACGCATATGGTCGGCAAGAGTCGATATGGCTTGATAGATGGCTTCTCTATGCTGCGGCTGCTTAATCTCTAGCTCAATAGCGCGTTTCATACACAGTAACCATTGATCGCGCATGTCACTATCGATAGCAAAAGACATATGCCTTGCCCTAAGAGCAGGATGACCGTATTTTTGCTCAAACAGCGGTGGACCACCTAGCCAGCCACTTAAAAACTCAAACAGTTTCTGCTCCGATTCGGCGATAGGTGAGCGATGCATCGCTAACAGCGCCTGAGTTTCAGGATTGCTCTGCATCTGCACATAAAACTGTTTTGCTAATGCCGCAATGACTTTCTCACCACCGATACGATCGTAAGCATTCGACTGCTGTGGATCTCGTTGCTCCTGCTTTTTAGATATTAACTTTGTTAACCACTTCATTGCTAAAACTGCCATTACCTTAGCCTTGTTATATGTAGCGCACACTAGCTTATCCGCTCAAAGCGATCAACTAACACCTTTAGCCCTTCAATGGCAGCTTATAAATAAGTAACACTTGGTTTTTTGGCTTTGATTCACAGATAAAGCATGGGTAGACTGATGCCATCGTCAAAAAACTGAGTCAATCGATGACAGACAGATATGCCGTATTGGGTAATCCAATAGGTCACAGTAAATCGCCCGCGATTCATCAAGCGTTTGCCGCAGCCACAGGGCAAGCAGTAAGTTATGAAGCGATACTCGCGCCAATCGATGGCTTTGAGTCTTGTTTACGGCAATTTATTGCTAATGGTGGCAAAGGGGCCAATGTTACCGTGCCTTTTAAGGAGCAGGCATTTGCCTTATGCGATGAACTTAGCGAAGAGGCCAAACTGGCTGGCGCAGTGAACACCTTAAGCGTATTAAAAGGCGGTCGATTAAGAGGTGACAATACCGATGGCATCGGGCTGGTTGCCGATCTGCAGCGTCATATCGGCAAGCTTCATGGCAAGAAAGTATTACTCGTGGGTGCTGGTGGTGCGGCAAGAGGTTCTATCCTTCCTCTACTGAATAGTGGCATCGACTCGATAGTTATCCATAACCGTACCCACGAGAAAGCTACCTCTTTAGCCAAGCGATTTGCTCCCTTTGGCGATATTCAGGCTAAGGGACTAGATGAGCTAGAGCTGCCTTTTGATCTGGTGATTAACTCCACATCATCGAGCCTAAGCGGTGAAGCTCCTGCATTACCAAGCTCGGTAATCGGTACTCATACCGCTTGTTACGACATGATGTATGCCAAGCAGCTTACTGCCTTTAATCTGTGGGCGCGGGAGCAAGGTGCTAAGCAAGTGATTGATGGTCTCGGGATGCTTGTCGGCCAAGCGGCTATAAGTTTTGCCTTGTGGCGTGGCGTCGAGCCTGATGTTACCCCAGTACTCGCTAGCTTGCGCGAGCAATTAAGCTAGCACTAGGCGCAGTAAAACCTGTAATTTAGTAATTTTTTAAAGTGGTAAAGGGTAGGGCATGAATCAAAGCGTCATATTTAGCGACAGTTGCCAATGGGATGCAGAGCGCAGCGCCATTCATTTTGTCGCGCAGCAACAAGGGATGACGATCGACTGTTACATTGACCTAGCGGTATTACAGGGACTATCAGGTACGGAAGGGGGGCAGCCACAGCAGGCTATCGACCTGTTTGAACAATTTCGTTTCGATATAGAGGATAAGGCACAAGAGCTCATCGACCAGGAAGCGGTCGATGAGCAGGGCTGTTTAGTGATTGATTCAATTTAAGTCGGTAAGTTCTGTAGCGCTTCTTCTATATACTCATTCTTCAACCGCACATAGTTGTCGGCCGATTGCGGTAAGAAGTTCAATTCATCTTGGGTCAAGGCTCTGATCTTTTTCGCAGGGCTTCCCACATAAAGGTGGCCTTTCTCAAGCGTCTTATTAGGAGGAACCAAAGAGCCCGCTCCCAAGATCACATCATCTTCAATGATCGCCCCATCTAGAATAATCGCTCCCATACCAATGAGAATACGATCCCCCAACTGACAACCATGCAGCATGG
This sequence comes from Shewanella sp. 553, assembly GCF_059338375.1. Lineage (NCBI taxonomy): Bacteria > Pseudomonadati > Pseudomonadota > Gammaproteobacteria > Alteromonadales > Shewanellaceae > Shewanella > Shewanella sp. 553. Next base: position 3,906,036 of record NZ_CM181701.1, on the reverse strand, counting down.
CTTTATGGCCAATAGTGACATCATCGCCAATAATCAACGGATGACCCTGCGGACGCGCGGCCGATTTACGGGTCACGTGCAATACAGTGCCGTCTTGAATATTAGAGCGCTTACCAATTCTTATGTGGTTCACATCGCCACGAGCTGCCACTAAAGGCCAAACACTAGCATCGGTATCTAAAAAAATGTCGCCAACCAATACACAAGCTTGGTCAATATAGACGCTGTTATCAAACTGCGGGCTGATACCCTTATAAGATCGTAAACAATTTGCCATTGGGTAGTCCTTAAAACGGCTAAAATAGCGAGAATCTAGCAGTATAATGGGTAAAAAGTAGCTAGTCAGGCTAAAAAGCATTCAAACAGTGCAAAAGTAATAGTTTTCTTTAAAAAAGCCCTTGCGCGTAATCGATAACGCCCTATAATGCGCCCCACTGACACGGCAAACAGCGTCGCTAAGCGACATGAATGCAGTGACTCAGCAAGTTGAGTTTAAAGTGAACAAGTTGAAAAACTTATTGAAAATCACTTGACGCCAACAGCGGGACGTGTAGAATACGCATCCCTAAGCCAACGACCTAGCGTCAACGGCGGCTAAATGAAAGATTGATTCTCTCATGCTAGCAACGCTCTTTAACAAGATGAAACAAGAAATCTGTGTGGACACTCACAGGTGTTGAGTTAATCGAAATTGCCTAACCTTCGGGTTGGCAATCAAAGAATTAAATCAATGTAACGATGAGTGTTCATAGCAATATGTACAAACGTTTTTAAGATTCTTCCGAGTCTTTTAAACGGAATCAGAATTCATTGAGCCGAATCGCAAGATTCAACAAAACTTTAATTGAAGAGTTTGATCATGGCTCAGATTGAACGCTGGCGGCAGGCCTAACACATGCAAGTCGAGCGGTAACAGGAAGAAAGCTTGCTTTCTTTGCTGACGAGCGGCGGACGGGTGAGTAATGCCTAGGGAACTGCCCAGTCGAGGGGGATAACAGTTGGAAACGACTGCTAATACCGCATACGCCCTACGGGGGAAAAGAGGGGACCTTCGGGCCTTCTGCGATTGGATGTACCTAGGTGGGATTAGCTAGTTGGTGAGGTAATGGCTCACCAAGGCGACGATCCCTAGCTGTTCTGAGAGGATGATCAGCCACACTGGGACTGAGACACGGCCCAGACTCCTACGGGAGGCAGCAGTGGGGAATATTGCACAATGGGCGCAAGCCTGATGCAGCCATGCCGCGTGTGTGAAGAAGGCCTTCGGGTTGTAAAGCACTTTCAGCGAGGAGGAAAGCTTAAGCGTTAATAGCGTTTAGGTGTGACGTTACTCGCAGAAGAAGGACCGGCTAACTTCGTGCCAGCAGCCGCGGTAATACGAGGGGTCCAAGCGTTAATCGGAATTACTGGGCGTAAAGCGTACGCAGGCGGTTTGTTAAGCGAGATGTGAAAGCCCCGGGCTCAACCTGGGAATTGCATTTCGAACTGGCAGACTAGAGTCTTGTAGAGGGGGGTAGAATTTCAGGTGTAGCGGTGAAATGCGTAGAGATCTGAAGGAATACCGGTGGCGAAGGCGGCCCCCTGGACAAAGACTGACGCTCAGGTACGAAAGCGTGGGGAGCAAACAGGATTAGATACCCTGGTAGTCCACGCCGTAAACGATGTCTACTCGGAATTTGGTGTCTTGAACACTGGGTTCCCAAGCTAACGCATTAAGTAGACCGCCTGGGGAGTACGGCCGCAAGGTTAAAACTCAAATGAATTGACGGGGGCCCGCACAAGCGGTGGAGCATGTGGTTTAATTCGATGCAACGCGAAGAACCTTACCTACTCTTGACATCCAGAGAATTCGCTAGAGATAGCTTAGTGCCTTCGGGAACTCTGAGACAGGTGCTGCATGGCTGTCGTCAGCTCGTGTTGTGAAATGTTGGGTTAAGTCCCGCAACGAGCGCAACCCTTATCCTTATTTGCCAGCACGTAATGGTGGGAACTTTAGGGAGACTGCCGGTGATAAACCGGAGGAAGGTGGGGACGACGTCAAGTCATCATGGCCCTTACGAGTAGGGCTACACACGTGCTACAATGGCAAGTACAGAGGGTTGCAAAGCCGCGAGGTGGAGCTAATCTCACAAAGCTTGTCGTAGTCCGGATTGGAGTCTGCAACTCGACTCCATGAAGTCGGAATCGCTAGTAATCGTGGATCAGAATGCCACGGTGAATACGTTCCCGGGCCTTGTACACACCGCCCGTCACACCATGGGAGTGGGCTGCACCAGAAGTAGATAGCTTAACCTTTCGGGGAGGGCGTTTACCACGGTGTGGTTCATGACTGGGGTGAAGTCGTAACAAGGTAGCCCTAGGGGAACCTGGGGCTGGATCACCTCCTTACCTATACGACTAACTCAATATTTGCTGAGTGTTCACACAGATAACTTGTTCTTGTTAGAGCAGGTGGCACGTCTTAACGGCGATGCTTGTTCTTTAAAAATTTGGAAAGCTGATAGTGTTAATGTGAAAGGGATAGTGACGTACTTGTACGTGATTATTTGTAGCATTGACGCGAAAATTAAAATTGAGTTCTCAAACACTTAAATCAAGTGCCGAGTCATTGTAATGATGATTCATGAGTATTCTTTTGGCGAAAGTAAACACCATTAGTTGCGATACAGCCATCAAGCTTACCCGCTTGATAGGATGTGTTTTGTAAACATTAGTTTGTGAAACTCATTTGGGTTGTATGGTTAAGTGACTAAGCGTATACGGTGGATGCCTTGGCAGTCAGAGGCGATGAAGGACGTAGTAACTTGCGAAAAGCGTTGGCGAGCTAGTAACAAGCATTTGAGCTAACGATGTCCGAATGGGGAAACCCACATGCATAAGCATGTATCACAACATGAATACATAGTGTTGTGAGGCGAACCCGGGGAACTGAAACATCTAAGTACCCGGAGGAAAAGAAATCAACCGAGATTCCCCTAGTAGCGGCGAGCGAACGGGGATTAGCCCTTAAGCGTAGAGGGTGTTAGTGGAATGTGTTGGAAAGCACAGCGGCACAGGGTGATAGCCCCGTACATGAAAACTAACTTTACGTGAAAACGAGTAGGACGGGACACGTGACATCTTGTCTGAACATGGGGGGACCATCCTCCAAGGCTAAATACTCCTGACTGACCGATAGTGAACCAGTACCGTGAGGGAAAGGCGAAAAGAACCCCTGTGAGGGGAGTGAAATAGAACCTGAAACCGTATACGTACAAGCAGTGGGAGCGGTTCTTGAGACCGTGACTGCGTACCTTTTGTATAATGGGTCAGCGACTTACATTTTGTAGCGAGGTTAAGCGAATAGCGGAGCCGTAGGGAAACCGAGTGTTAACTGCGCGTTTAGTTGCAAGGTGTAGACCCGAAACCCGGTGATCTAGCCATGGGCAGGTTGAAGGTTGAGTAACATCAACTGGAGGACCGAACACACGTATGTTGAAAAATGCGGTGATGACTTGTGGCTGGGGGTGAAAGGCCAATCAAACCGGGAGATATCTGGTTCTCCTCGAAAGCTATTTAGGTAGCGCCTCGAGCGAATACCATTGGGGGTAGAGCACTGTTAAGGCTAGGGGGTCATCCCGACTTACCAACCCTTTGCAAACTCCGAATACCAATGAGTACTACTCGGGAGACACACGGCGGGTGCTAACGTCCGTCGTGAAAAGGGAAACAACCCAGACCATCAGCTAAGGTCCCAAAGTTATTGCTAAGTGGGAAACGATGTGGGAAGGCTTAGACAGCTAGGATGTTGGCTTAGAAGCAGCCATCATTTAAAGAAAGCGTAATAGCTCACTAGTCGAGTCGGCCTGCGCGGAAGATTTAACGGGGCTAAGCAATACACCGAAGCTATGGGTACTAGCGCTTGCGCTAGTGCGGTAGAGGAGCGTTCTGTAAGCCGTTGAAGGTGAAGGGGTAACCCACGCTGGAGGTATCAGAAGTGCGAATGCTGACATGAGTAACGATAAAGGGGGTGAAAAACCCCCTCGCCGAAAGACCAAGGGTTCCTGTCCAATGTTAATCAGGGCAGGGTGAGTCGACCCCTAAGGCGAGGCCGAAAGGCGTAGTCGATGGGAAACAGGTTAATATTCCTGTACTTCTGCTAACTGCGATGGAGAGACGGAGAAGGCTAGGCTAGCGCGGCGTTGGTTGTCCGCGTTTAAGGCTGTAGGTGGTGCACTTAGGCAAATCCGGGTGCACATACACTGAGAGTTGACGACGAGGTTCTACGGAACTGAAGTAGTTGATGCCATGCTTCCAGGAAAATCTTCTAAGCTTCAGGTTAGCAGGAATCGTACCCCAAACCGACACAGGTGGTTGGGTAGAGAATACCAAGGCGCTTGAGAGAACTCGGCTGAAGGAACTAGGCAAAATGGTACCGTAACTTCGGGAGAAGGTACGCTCCTGTTGGTGATGAGACTTGCTCTCTAAGCTGACGGGAGTCGCAGATACCAGGTGGCTGCAACTGTTTATCAAAAACACAGCACTGTGCAAACTCGCAAGAGGAAGTATACGGTGTGACGCCTGCCCGGTGCCGGAAGGTTAATTGATTGGGTTATCTTCGGAGAAGCTCATGATCGAAGCCCCGGTAAACGGCGGCCGTAACTATAACGGTCCTAAGGTAGCGAAATTCCTTGTCGGGTAAGTTCCGACCTGCACGAATGGCGTAATGATGGCCACGCTGTCTCCAGCCGAGACTCAGTGAAGTTGAAATTGCGGTGAAGATGCCGTATACCCGCGGCTAGACGGAAAGACCCCGTGAACCTTTACTATAGCTTGGCACTGAACATTGACCCTACATGTGTAGGATAGGTGGGAGACTTTGAAGCAGGAACGCCAGTTCTTGTGGAGTCAACCTTGAAATACCACCCTTGTAGTGTTGATGTTCTAACTCTGGCCCCTGAATCGGGGTTGAGGACAGTGCCTGGTGGGTAGTTTGACTGGGGCGGTCTCCTCCCAAAGAGTAACGGAGGAGCACGAAGGTTGGCTAAGTACGGTCGGACATCGTACGGTTAGTGCAATGGCATAAGCCAGCTTAACTGCGAGACATACACGTCGAGCAGGTGCGAAAGCAGGTCATAGTGATCCGGTGGTTCTGAATGGAAGGGCCATCGCTCAACGGATAAAAGGTACTCCGGGGATAACAGGCTGATACCGCCCAAGAGTTCATATCGACGGCGGTGTTTGGCACCTCGATGTCGGCTCATCACATCCTGGGGCTGAAGTCGGTCCCAAGGGTATGGCTGTTCGCCATTTAAAGTGGTACGCGAGCTGGGTTCAGAACGTCGTGAGACAGTTCGGTCCCTATCTGCCGTGGGCGTTGGATGATTGAAGGGAGCTGCTCCTAGTACGAGAGGACCGGAGTGGACGAACCGCTGGTGTTCGGGTTGTCATGCCAATGGCATTGCCCGGTAGCTACGTTCGGAATCGATAACCGCTGAAAGCATCTAAGCGGGAAGCGAGCCCTAAGATGAGTCATCCCTAGGACTTTAAGTCCTCTAAAGGGCCGTAGGAGACTACTACGTTGATAGGCAAGGTGTGTAAGCGTTGTGAGGCGTTGAGCTAACTTGTACTAATGACCCGTGAGGCTTAACCATACAACCCAAAAGGGTTTCTAACTAAGTGAATACTTAGCGAAAGAATACAGACACTTGATTTAGTGTGACTCAAATTTAATATCTCTTGCTTCTTGAAATACAGAATTGAGAGCAGCTTTTCAAATTTCCGAATTTGTCTGGAAACCATAGCATTGTGGTACCACCTGATCCCATCCCGAACTCAGAAGTGAAACGCAATCGCGCCGATGGTAGTGTGGGGTCTCCCCATGTGAGAGTAGGTCATTTCCAGGCGCCTAATAAGCTCAATAGAGCACGTCTCCTAGCCATGACACGTTAGCGACGATAAAAGAATTTAGACTTCGGTCTAAAGGAGCGGTAGTTCAGTTGGTTAGAATACCGGCCTGTCACGCCGGGGGTCGCGGGTTCGAGTCCCGTCCGCTCCGCCAACATTACGATAAGCCCTTAGCAGCAATGCTAAGGGCTTTTTCGTATTTGTTTATCAGAGAAATGATAACGATGGTACTAAGTGTAGTGCGTAAGTCGTTGCTAAAGCTGCGGTCTCTCTCGATCATCCATGGTCTACATGACATTTATGCATCCATGCCCTTCGTCGTTCAGTTGGAACAACTATGTTGCCGATATTGTTTGACACTCACCCCACCCTAATGGCTGACTCTTTATAAGTAGAAAGCCGTCTGCATTCTGCCAATAGCCAGTTCGACTCAATATATCCCTATATAAAAGCCAGTTCAGTATCCTTGTTTCTCATTCGCTAGCATTTGGCTGTCGCCAAGTTGACTCTAGCTCTCGTTCATAAGCTTATTACTACGTCATATTTTCCCTGTCTATTTCGCTGTCTATATACCCTACTCCATGTTGGTCGAATGTTTTTGTTAAGCGGGTTAGGGTGCCCTTGTGATTGCTCGAAGCGGTATCTGCGGATAAGTTGGTGAATATCGAACCACTATTTCGATAAGTTTAGGGCTGTTTTTAATGCATAGATATGACTGGGTGGCTCAATGCAGATGGGGAGGTGGTTTATGACTGCGTTTATCTGTATGTAGATAAAGCCAATGGAGAGCGGTGAGCGATGTTTACCGCTAGTTTATTGGGATAGCCCTTATTGGGTATGACTACCCCAAAGTGATGGGGTTTAGGCGTATTGCTGGAAAAAGTCAAATAGGCTGTTAAGGGCGTGATTGCGGATGCTGTCGCTCTCAAACAGTATTTCGTGCCGCGCGCCATGGATAATGACCCGCTGGGCCTCTTCCCCTATTGCCCTGTCTTGTGCCGTGTTATCGACTATGGTGTCTTCATCTGCTTGCAGAATTAACGTGGGGACAGTACTGTATTTGACGCTGTTAACGCAGTATTCAGCAGCCTTAATTGACTCGGTTAGCCAGCGATTGGTGGGTGAGCCTAACTGTAATTCGGGGCGCTCGTTATAGAGCTGTTGGTAACGCTGATAGCGTATTCGACAATGAGTAAGCTCATTTTTTTCAAAGGCTACCTGACGATAGTTGCACCCGCCAGGTACATAGTTGGGTTCGCCATCTCGTCTGAATTTGTCTAACCAAGTGGCAAGCCAGAGGACCGCCGGTTTAGGCGCGGGTAACCGTATGCCATACATGGGCGCAGAAAATGCAGCCGCGCTAAAGGTGTGAGGATTACGTGCGACATACAGGCTACTGATGGCGCAGCCCATGGAATGCCCCATCAAAAAAAGAGGGCTCTCTTGTGCTTGTGCGGGTAGGACAACCTGTTCGATAAATTTTTCAAAGTCATCAACATAGTCATCAAAATGCTCGACATGTCCCTTATGAGGATTCAATGTCAGCCGACTAGAGAGTCCTTGTCCTCGGTGATCCAGAGCATAAACATTGTAACCTTGCTGATAGCAATCGTAGATCACTTCTTGGTACTTAAGGTAAGACTCGACGCGGCCATTACTGAGCACTAGGGTGCGCTTATGGCTGGGATGAGTCACTGCCATATAAGCCAGTGTGATCTCTGGGCTGACCGTCAGTTCACCAGTGGTTATTTGTTGCCAAAAACGTTGTAATTGGGGGGAGGTAAGCGTGTGCTCACTGCTGTAAGGATGAGGTATTACTGAGCCAGTTGTCGGTGTCATAGGGGTTACAGTCATTGAGTGAGCAAGATAAAAGTGGGTGCATTATAAGCTCATGAGTGTAACAGAGAAAAGCTTATGATGGCGATCAATCTTGCGTGCTAGCCTTGGGGCTCACCAAGGCTAGCGGCTAGGTTAACCGAGTTGCCCAGCGATCATCAGTTCTTTGGTTTCAGGCACTTCGTTATAGGAGAGTACATGTAGTCCTCTGGCAAAAGCCAGTGCATAACGAGCCAGCAGCGGCCTTAGTTGTGGCGATACCAGTAAGATAGGGCTGTGACCTTTCTCTTTGGTCTCGCTCAGCAGTTGTGGCATGCGCTGTTGTAGCTGGGCGAGTAAACTCGGTTCTACCGGAAAACTGTCGAGTGCCACTTTGCCCTGTTGCTGCGACTGGTTGAGTGCGGTCATCAGGGTTTGCTCTAATTCCGGCGCTAGGGTCAGTACATTCAATTTGGCACTGGTGCCCACTATCTGTTGTAAGATGCTGTTGCGCAATGCACAGCGAACATCGGCGGCCAGTAATACGGGATCTTTGGTCTGCTCGCTGCACTCAAGTAACGTGGTGGCGATGGTGCGAATATCTTTTAACGGCACCTGCTCTTTTAACAGCAAACGAAATACTTTCAGTAATTGCACCGGAGTTAACGCCGTGGTTAAGGATTCTGCCAGTTTAGGCGCTTGTTTACTGAGGCGATCGCTCAGATGCATAATATCATCGTGTTGCAATAAGTCGGCCAGCGATTCTCGTAGCTGTTTGCTCACATGGGTGGCAATAACGGTCGCGTTGTCGACCACCGAGTAGCCTAAATTCAACGCCTTGGCTTTAATATCCGTGTCTATCCAAACCGCATCCATTTGATAGGCTGGTTCGACCGTTAAGATACCATCAATTTTGCCATAGACTGGACCACTTTTAATGGCCATAAGACGATCGGGTTCTAACTCGGCATAGGCCACCTGAGTGCCCATAAAATTGATTTGATAGGCATTAGGGGCAAGAGTGAGGTTGTCTCGTACCCGCACTTCTGCAAGCAAGAAGCCTGCTTGTTCTGACAAGGTGCGTCTAATCCCGGTGAGGCGTTTTTGCAGTTCGGCGCCCTTGGTCTTTTCCACTAAATGCACTAGACGATAGCCAAGGCGAACCTCGATAATATCTGTGTAGGGCAGCGCGTCCCAGCTCGGTGCCGAGGGCTCAGTGAGGGTGTTCTCAATGGTTTCATCAGCGCTACTCTCGGCAATGGGCGTCACATTACGGCTTTGTCGCCATGAGGCGAACCCCAGTAACAGTGCAAACGACAGGAACACCGCTGCTGGCATGCCAGGGGTAATGCCTAAGATAAACATCACCACTGCCGCAGTCGCTAAAGTCTTTGGGTTAGCCAGTAGTTGCCGCGTTAACTGCGCCGGCATCTCTTCAGCATCAGAGACGCGGGTCACTATGATGGCTGCCGCTGTGGCTAACAATAGTGAGGGGATCTGGGCAACTAGGCCGTCACCTATGGTGAGTAGCGCGTAAGTTTTAAAGGCATCGGCGGCACTGAGATCGTGCATAAAGATACCGATACTGATACCACCAATAATGTTGATCGCGAGGATCAACAGGCCGGCAATGGCATCACCACGGACAAACTTAGAGGCACCGTCCATCGAACCATAGAAATCGGCTTCTCTGGCGACATCTTGGCGGCGGATGCGGGCCTGTTCATGGGTGAGGGTGCCTGCATTAAGATCGGCATCAATCGCCATCTGTTTACCGGGCAAGGCATCGAGTGTAAAGCGCGCAGATACCTCAGAAATACGTTCGCCACCTTTAGTGATCACCACAAAGTTGATGATCATTAAGATGAGGAAGATTACCGCACCGACAACATAGTTGCCGCCAATGACCACTTCACCAAAAGCTTGAATGACTCGACCTGCAGCATCGCCGCCTTCGTGGCCTTCAATTAACACCACTCGGGTGGATGCCACGTTCAGTGTCAAGCGCATCAAGGTGGCTAGCAGTAGGAGCGTTGGGAATACCGAAAACTCCAATGGCCGGCGGATCGACACACTCACCAACAACACCATCACCGCAAGGACGATGTTGAAGGTAAAGAGGACGTCGAGCAACCAAGGTGGCAGCGGCAAAATCACCATCGCCAGAATCGCCAGCAGCATCACAGGGATACCGATAGCGCTATAGTTTCCTGAAAAGGTGCGTGATAGCCAGTTCATAGGTTAAGCAATCCTTTAATCGTGTCGTAAATGTGGAGGAATGAAGAAATGAGGCAAAGGCTCAGGCTTTTGTTGTTTGCCTTGGCGAGACGCCTTAATCTGCATTACATAGCTAAGTACATGGGCAATCGCGGTAAATAGCGCTGCCGGAATTTGTTGATCGACCTGTGTCGTATGATAGATAGCGCGGGTAAGCGCCGGGATCTCAATCACTTCGATATTATGTTGCTTGGCGAGCTTACGCATATACAGGGCTAACTCTTCGGTGCCCTTAGTGATAACGTAAGGGGCATCAGCCAAGTTGGGGTCATACTTTAAGGCCACCGCATAATGGGTGGGGTTAACCAAGAGCACATCGGCTTTTGGAATCACGGTATCGGCACGAGAGCGCGCCATACGTTGTTGTAATTGACGTATTTTGGCCTTAATTTCGGGCTTACCTTCCTGCTGCTTATGTTCATCTTTAAGATCTTGATGAGACATGCGCAGCTCTTTACGGTGATGCCAATATTGATAGGGCACATCAATCAGCGCGATGGCCAGCAGACCTGTACCTAAATAAAGCATCCCTTCCGATAGCAGGGTCATACCGCGGCTAATCGCCTCGTCGATGGGCAGCTGACTGTAGTTCAGCAGCTCTTGTAAATGACTACTTAAAAACGTAAACATGATGCCGATCAACAACACAATTTTAAGCACAGACTTAAGCAGCTCGACCAAGGATTGCACCGAGAAGATGCGACCAATGCCAGAGACAGGATCGATGCGGCTATATTTAAATCCCGCATTACTAAAGCTCAATAGGGGGCCACCGGGCAGGGCGCCAGCCACGGCAGCCAATAGTGCCACCATAATAAACAGCGGCCCCAATAGCTCGAGCATATGCATCAGGCTCGCGCCTAAGTGGCGTGTCATCATATCTGGCTGGTTAAGATCGGCCTTGGTCAGGTACATATTGTATTTGAGCAGCTCTTTGACTTTCTCGGCAAACCAGTCGGCACTGCTGGTGAGCATCAAAGAACAGCTAATGATCAGTGCCGCTGCCGCCAGATCTTTCGATCGCGGTACCTGGCCCTCTTCTCTGGCCTTGCGCAGTTTCTGCTGGGTGGGTTCCTCGGTTTTATCGTGCTTATCGTCCTGACTCATGCACTGCCACCAATAAATTGATACATAGCGGTGAGCGCATCGAGGCAGACATCGCTGTAGCGACTAGGGATACCACTGAAAGAGAGTAATACGCACAGCAAGCCCATCAGCATGGTCATCGGAAAACCCAGCGAAAAAATATTCAACGAGGGTGCGGCGCGGCTTAATACGCCAAAGGTAATGTTAACCATCAACATGGCTAATACTGCCGGAATCGCCAGCATTAATGACGCCGAAAATAGCCAGCCAACGCGATTAACCAGTCCCATTAACGGCAGATCAAAAATGCCAGTGCCAACTGGCCACAGACGAAAGCTGTCGACCAGTATGCCAATCGCGACTAAGTGACCATCTAAGGCTAGGAAGATTAAGGTGCCAAACATCAAAAACCATTGGCTTAAAATCGGATTAGAGTTGCCATTAGCCGGATCATTCATAATGGCCATTGCCAAACCCATCTGCAGTGACATGATAGTGCCCAGCATGCTCATCACGTGCAGTAAGATGCTGAGAAACAACCCCAGCATAAAGCCAATTAATAACTGTTCAATCGCCAGTAACAGCGCGCCAGCCGAGACGGCATCCACCTGAGGCACAGGGGGCAGCATAGGGCCTAGCAGCGCGGCCAAGCAGAATGCCAGTAAAATCCTCACCGTCACAGGTACGAAGGCATTACCCAGCAACGGCATCACGATAAATGCCCCCATTAGGCGACAAAAAGGCCACCAGAAGCTGCCAATCATGGTGCTGATCTCGATTGAAGTGAGCGAAAGCATGTCAGCCTATGATGTGGGGAATGTTCATAAATAACTGGTCGAAGAAATCCATTAGTTTCTGAATTAACCAATGGCCAGCAAAAAGTACCATTAACAGGGTCAAGACCAAGCGGGGTAAGAAACTCAAGGTTTGTTCATTGACCTGAGTTGCCGCTTGGAATACGGCGATCAACAAGCCCAGCACTAGGCCGGGGGTCACGAGCACCATCACCATGGCGACCACAAGGTACATGGCATCGGCAAATAAAACCGTGAGTTGGTTGGTATCCATGACGTTACCCAAAACTCGCGGTCAGGGTACTGACCGTCATCGACCAGCCATCAACCAAAACAAAGATCATCAGCTTAAATGGCAGCGAAATGATCAGTGGCGACAACATCATCATCCCCATAGACATCAGCACGCTGGCCACGACCAAGTCGATCACTAAAAAGGGTAAAAATAACAAAAAGCCAATTTGAAATGCCGTTTTTAGCTCGCTCAGCACAAAGGCGGGCATTAGCACAAAAAAGGGCACATCTGCCGCTTTAAGATTGGTAGGTTCACCCGCAATCTTAAGCATCTGCTCTAAGTCGGTTTCTCGGGTTTGTGCCAGCATAAACTGACTCAAGGGCACTTTGGCAATAGCGACCGCTTCGGTTAGTTCAAGCTGACCTTGATCATAAGGCAGGTAGGCATCTTGATAGATACGCTCCCCCACCGGGCGCATGATAAAAATCGTTAGCACCAGTGCAATCCCGATAAGCACCTTATTCGGTGGGCTCTGCTGTAAGCCTAATGCCTGTCTTAAAATGGCCAATACGACGACGATGCGCGTAAAGCTGGTCATCATCATTAGCAGCGCAGGCAACAGGCTTAGCGCTGTCATCAGCGCTAAGATCTCCAGCTTTATATTGACGGCTTGGCTCTCTTGAGCCCCATCGAGCGTGAGTAATGTGAGGCCATCAGCGGCAAATGCCTGAGGCGCTAAAAGGCATAGGCACAGTATCAACGCTCGCAGTAGCATTAGTCGCTTGCTCCGCCTAAACCGATATCTTCCACTTCAAGTAGACGTACACCGTAGCGTCCGCCCACCTCAACCACTTCACCCTTACCTAGCAGTGCACCGTTGACTCTGATATCTAAGGGCTCACCCACCATACGGTCTAAGGCAATCACGTCGCCTTCACCCATGCGGGTCAGCTCACCAAGACACATCTCTGCACTGGCCAATTCAAGGGTGACCTGCACAGGAAGCTGTTGAAAGAATGAGATATCTTTCAATGGTTTATTTTGAGCCTTAGGCGTTGAAAAGTTATCTTCGGCGAAAATGTCATCGTCGAGTAAAAACTCGTCATTCGATAGTAAGTCCTGTTCAGCCAATGTTGCTGTCCTCATGTTGAAATATATCTTGGGTCAATTTGGCGACCATTTGGCCTTCGTGACTATGCACAGAAGCCTGGAATAAGGGGCGGTTACCCACATTAAGCTGGCCCTTAGGGTTTAAATTCATTGGCAGTATGTCGCCAACGTTAAGCTGATTAAGCGAGCGCACTGGCATGGCGTGCTGGCCTAAGGTCATCTGCAGTTTAATGGGTAATTGTTGTAGCCAAAGTTCGAGCTTTTTCGCCAGATCTTTGTTGACGACAGGCTCCTTAGGCTGCTCAGCCATCAAGCCGAGTAAGTGTTCGGTCATGCAAAACAGCATAGGTGGTACGAAACGTTCTTTGCCCAGTTCGATAGACCAGACTGCTGGCGCATCGAGTGTCATTGGTGGTTTCACCAATTCAAGTTCAATCTGCTCAGCGTCCATTGCCGTCATAGGTAGTGCATTTAAGGTGTGTACCAATAAGTTTTTCACTAGTCTGAACTCAGACTGGCTGGGCTCACGCAGCGGTGAGCTCAGAGGCGTGGCTAGGCTACCGTAATAGCAACTGGCCAGCTGATCTAAAGTGCAGCTATCGATGCGCCACCAACCTAGGGTCGTTTGTTGATAGCGGCACACAAACCAGGCATGGTAATGCTCAGGCTGCTGCGGATTATCTTGCTCTGTCAGCGTCACGTTATGCGCAGGGCCATGACCATTACGGATTAAGGGCGCCAGTACTGCATTGATGGCATCAAGTAATGGTCTGCGGCTAAGGACCAACTGCTGCAGTAAGCGTGCTCGAGCAAGTTTCTCTTGTACGAGCATCACTGGCCTAACCTTGTGGCCCGAGCCTGCCTTAAGTAGGCGAGATTTCGTCGTTGTTTTCATTTTTTCTCCGCATTGAAAGCAAGGTTCGCCTAACTGCTCACGCTAAGTACTGATTTAAAAGTTTTGATTTAAAAAGGACAAATACTAAAAATAACTCACATTAGCCTTGTTATGTCATTTATGTCATTCGTTTGCTCAAAATCAAAAAGTGAGCAATGGATCACACTTTAAAAATAAAACCTAATATAGGGTTTGTTTTATTTTTGCTCATCACTTTCGATTCGTTTGTTAGATAAAGTTTACCGATTGATCATTATTAAACATCTCATTATCAATTAGCTATTTTTATCATTAAATAAGCGCCAAATTTTTGTCGATAGTTATTTTATTGACTCTTTAAGTGTCATCTTTTTATATTTAAAGTGCAGTCCTTCTTAATTGGGCGCTAAACATACCAGTCAAGTATGTCGGTTTCAATATTAAAAGATCACCCATAGTGAACTATTTTTTAATCAGTGTGTAATTGACATAATATCTGTCATACTAGTAAAGTACTTTGCGTTTATATCGGGCAGCTCTCGATAAGACGCCTAAAGTAGTGTTAATCACTACTTTTTGAAAGATAAGGTTTTTTGCTAAATTATTGGTCGTTATATTCCCAGTGGACTAGGTATTAATTAATGAATCAACTAATTGATTTTCATTGATTGATTACTAGTTTTTTTTGGGTGAAAAATCGTCAGAATATATAGGTTGATTAATCTGAGTTAATTTATATCGCTTTATCACTTTGTTATTAAGCGTTTGGGTGACTTATTTGATGTTTGCGTGGATTAATTTGCGATGGACCGCGTTACTAGTTTTTAACAAATTGTGTTCCAGAGTAATTATTGCCAAAGATTAAGCTTTAGGAGTGTCGATCACGCCATAAGAATAAAAGGCATTGAGGTTGTTTATGCGTGGTTTTGTTAGTTTTTCTTTACTCTTATTGTTGGTATTGTCGGCCCCAGTCGCAATCGCGAATCCTAATCTGACCGTTTATAAGACGCCGCTTGAAAAAGCTCAGTGGCTGTTCGAAGGTGATCGCTTTGGCTGTGAGTTACGCCACCCGGTTATGGGTTTTGGTGAAATGGCGCTCGTCGCTCAGCCAGGCCAGCCGATTCGTTTAGTACTCAATGCCGATTGGCTGGCGCTTAACGATTTAGGTATTACCGCCAGTATCGAACCTTCTGCATGGCAGTCTCAGACCAGTATTTTGGCCCACACCACCTTACAAGGTCAGGGGAAAAGCGCAGTAAGCACCGCCTCTGCTGATCTCTTTCTCGAAGCATTAGAAAGTAATTATGCGTGGCAAATGTTGCTCGTCGAGCAAGGTGAGTTGCTCTATCAAATCGACTCCAGCGCAGTATCGACCCAAGCGGGAGCGCGCGCGATGAGCCTGTGCATACGTAATTTGCTACCCAAGCCTTTTTCTTATGTTCGCCAGCGTGAATTGTTGTTTGCCAAAGGTTCAGACACCTTAACGGCGTCACAGTTGGCCGACATCAAAGCGATCGCCGCCTACGTTAAGGTTGATAAACAGATTAACCAAATTTTGGTCGATGGTCATGCCGACAGCAACGGCGATCGACTGGCGAACTTGATGTTAAGCAGACAACGCAGTGACGAAGTGGTCGCACGCTTGATTGAGCAGGGGATAAGTCGCGCCATGATACAGGTGCGCAGTCATGGCATTCGCTACCCCAAAAGCAGCAACATATCTGAGGCGGGTCGACAGGCCAATCGCAGAGTCAGCATACGTTTAGTTAAGCAGACCTCAAAGTGATAGGTTCCAATTGGAGAGCATCGATATGAATACCCTCAGTATTAGAACCCTAGGCATTGAGCTGCCAGATGAAATCCAGCAACAGTTGTTTAGTGCTGGATTTAGTTTATGGCAACAAAGCACTAGTCAGCCTTGGTTAACCTTGGTTAACTTATCACAGTGTGATCCCACCGAAGTGGCTGCGCAACTCACCCAGTATCAAACCGCAAATCTGGTGGCACTGTTAGCGCCAGAGCAAAGTGAATTAGCCGCAGCGGCGATGCAAGCTGGCGCGCAGGATTACTTATTACTGCCAGTGATTGGCGAGTCGCTATTTGCGCTGTTAAACCGGTTACGCCGTCTCGAGCAGCCCGACACCAGTTTAGTTGTCGCTGCAGCCGTAAGCCGCCAGCTATTGATGTTAGCGCATCGCGCCGCCGCAACCGAGGCCAGCGTCCTGCTTTGTGGTGAGAGCGGCACAGGTAAAGAGCCACTCGCTCATTATATTCATCGCCACTCATCACGAGCCAATAAGGCATTTGTGGCCATAAACTGCGCGGCCATTCCTGAGAGCATGTTGGAATCGGTACTGTTTGGTCACGTCAGAGGGGCCTTCACCGGCGCTGTATGTGATAAAGCGGGTAAATTTGAACAGGCCAACGGTGGCACCTTGCTACTCGATGAAATAGGCGAAATGCCACTGTTGTTGCAAGCGAAATTATTGCGAGTATTACAAGAGCGCGAAGTCGAACGCTTGGGTGGTAATCAGCTGATCCCGTTAAATATCAGATTAATCGCCTCGACCAATAAAGACTTACGTAAAGCCGTTGAGATGGGCAGCTTCAGAGAAGACCTCTTCTATCGCCTGGACGTGTTACCGCTAACCATTTCACCGCTGCGTGAACGCAAGGCCGATATTTTACCCTTAGCCGAACATTTTTTATGTTTATACGACACCCCTGAGTCGGCGGCGCCGTGCTACTTCAGCGAACCGGCAAAACAGCTATTAATGGCACACGATTGGCCGGGCAATGTACGTGAGTTAGAAAACTGTATTCAACGCGCGTTAGTGATGCGCCGCGGCCAGGCGATACAAGCGGCAGAGTTAGGCTTAGCCGTTGAGCTGCTGATGTCACCAGAGCCTACAGACAATGGCGATGGCCTCAAGGCGTCTAAGCGTCAGGCAGAGTTTCAATATATCGTCGACATCCTCAAACGTTTCAATGGTAATCGTAACCAAAGTGCCGATGCACTAGGGATGACCACGCGAGCGCTGAGGTACAAGTTGGCACAAATGCGCGAGTCGGGCATCGACGTCGATCAATTACTACAACGTGCTGGTCAAGCGGCATGAAGCAACTAAAGAAAAATAGGAATTGTTATGGTTAATGGGACGCACGTCAGCTCGACTGGACTACTCGACACCCTGAGCGTGCATCGTGAGATTGCCAAGGGAGCCATCAATATTAGCGCCAATCCTGCCGATAATGGCATGGCTGTTGGATCGTTTACCGAGTTGATGAAACACAAAATCTCGGCGATAAACCAAGATCAAAACCACTCATCAATGATGATGAAAGCGGTAGATAGCGGCAAGAGCGACGACTTGGTAGGTGCCATGGTCGCGTCACAAAAGGCTAGCCTATCCTTTTCGGCCATGATGCAAATCCGTAATCGATTGGTGCAAGCCTTCGACGATGTAATGAAGATGCCTTTGTAAGGAAATTGTTGTATGTCTACTTCTGTTATTCAATCTAGCCCGGACATCAACGCCGATGCCCGTACTAGCCCGTTGGCGAGTGTGGCGCAAAAGTGGCGTCAGTTCACCAATGGTGACCGTCAGGTGATGGTATTGGCGCTGCTGTCCAGTGTGGTGGCGAGCGTGATCGTGCTTATGCTATGGACCGCCAGTCAAGGGTATCGCCCGCTGTATGGCAGCCAAGAAAACGTTGAAACCTCGCAAGTTATTGAAGTGCTTGAGGCGGAGGGTGTTAATTATCGACTCGAAGCCAATACCGGTTTAGTGCTGGTGGCCGAAGATCAACTCGGCATGGCGCGGATGTTACTCGCTGCCCGTGGTGTAAAGGCTAAAGTGCCATCAGGGATGGATCAGCTCGACAACGCAGGTCTGGGCACCAGCCAGTTTATGGAGCAGGCGAAATACCGTCACAGCCTCGAAGGCGAATTATCGCGCACCATTATGGCACTCAAGCCGGTTCGTGCCGCACGAGTGCATTTAGCTATCCCTAAGCGTACCCTGTTTATCCGTCAGCAGCCCGAACTCCCCACGGCTTCGGTGATGGTGCAACTCTATTCTGGCTCGACATTGAACGAAGCTCAAGTAGAGTCGATTGTGAACCTAGTGGCGGGCAGCGTCACAGGTATGACGCCGGCTAACGTTAAAGTGGTCGATCAAAACGGTAACTTTTTAAGTGCCGCTATCGCTGATAATCAAGATATTACTCAGGCGCGCGACCGCCAACTGCAATACACCCGCGAGTTAGAGCAGAGCTTAATCGCCAACGCTTCATCTATGTTGGCGCCTGTACTAGGGGCTGAAAATTTCCAAGTCAGAGTGACCGCCAAAGTTAATTTTAACCAAGTGGAAGAGACCAAAGAGTCACTCGATCCACAAGCCGTGATGACCCAAGAGCGCACCAGTTTAGACGATAACAATGCCGCCATTGCGGCAGGCATCCCTGGCGCCTTGAGCAATCAACCACCGCAGCCAAACGAAGAGGATGCAGGCACAGATACTAACCGAAATGTGCGTCAAGAAGAGAGCCGTCAATATGATGTTGGCCGCTCAGTACGCCATATCCGTTATCAGCAGATGCAGTTAGAAAACCTCTCTGTGTCGGTATTGGTCAATAGTGCCACTATCGCCGATGCTGCGCAGGAAGAGGCGCAGCTACTCAAATTAGGCAACATGGTGAAAGATGCCATCGGCTTTTCAGCTCCGCGAGGCGATAGCTTTAGCATCAATGCGTTTGCTTTTGCCCCCATTACCGTGGCCGAATTTAGCCCAATGCCTTGGTGGCAGGCTGAGCATTATCAAACTTACCTACGCTATCTGATCGGTGGATTGTTGGGGATCGGCCTGATCTTCTTCGTGTTGCGTCCACTGGTGAAGCACTTGACTCGGACCTCACAGAAGAAAGCCGACAACACCGAAGCCGAAAACCAAGCTGCACTCCCCACCGCGGCTATCAGCGAGCCCGCGCCAGCGGCCTTACCGCCAAAAGCCAGTGGTGACAAACAGCTTGCCGACGCCGATTGGCTGGGTAGTCAAGGATTGCCAGAGCCGGGTTCACCCTTAACGGTGAAGATGGAGCACCTCAGCATGCTGGCAAATAAGGAACCGGCACGGGTTGCCGAAGTAATAGCTCATTGGATAGGTAATAAAGACGGTGAATGATAATAACGATCTCGACATCAAGATGGACAACTATTCGCAAGCGGCCATGTTGCTGCTGAGCATGGGTGAAGAAGGCGCAGCGATGGTGATGGCGCATCTCGACCGTGATGATGTCCAGCACCTGAGCCACAAAATGGCTCGCCTCTCCAGCATCACTCAACAAAAAGCGGAAGCGGTATTGAGCCGCTTCTTCGAGCGCTATAAAGAGCAGTCGGGTATTGCCAGAGCCTCACGCTCTTATTTACAAAAAACCCTCGATATCGCCTTGGGTGATCGCGTGGCTAAAAGTCTGATCGACAACATCTATGGCGATGAAATTAAAGTGCTGGTGAAACGCTTAGAATGGGTGGAACCTAAACTGCTTGCCAGAGAAATTGCCCACGAGCATAGCCAGCTACAGGCAGTGTTACTGGGCTTGCTACCACCAGAAAGTGCCGCCGAAATTTTAAAAATGTTGCCAAGCGTCAGCCAAGACGAGGTGTTAATTCGTATTGCTCAGCTGGGCGATCTCGACCGCCACGTGGTCGATGAACTGCGTCAGCTGGTGGAGCGCTGCATGCTGATGGCGATGGAAAAGAGCCACACTCAAGTGGCAGGCGTTAAGCAAGTGGCCGATATTCTTAACCGTTTTGAAGGCGACCGTGAGCAGTTGATGGAGATGATTAAACTGTTCGACAAACAGTTGGCCAGCGATGTTACCGACAACATGTTCGACTTTATTATTTTGGGGCGTCAAAAGTCAGATACTTTGCAGACCTTATTAGGACAAGTGCCAGGTGAAACCTTAGCCCTAGCCCTAAAAGGGATCGACTTAGAGCTTAAAGACGCGCTACTCGATGCCTTACCTAAACGTATGTCATCGGCGATTGAAACTCAGGTCGATGCCCTGGGGAGTGTGCCGGTAAGCCGCGCCAACGGTGCGCGCAAGGATATTATGACGCTCGCCAAGCAGATGGTGGCAGATGGCGAAATTGAGTTACAGCTATTTGAAGAGCAGGTGGTGAGCTAATGGCGGACAAACCTACCCGCTGGCGCTTAGATGACAAGCTAGCACGACGCTATCGATTTCCGCCGCTCTCCAGCGCTGGCGAGCCCGGCAGTGAAGGCTCTGGCTGGCAAGATTATCAGCAAGCGTTCGAGCAAGGCTACGATGAAGGCATGCAGCAAGGCCGCGACGCTGGCTATGAAGTAGGCTTGCAAGAGGGCACAACCGCTGGGCATGCCGCCGGTTTTTTGCAAGGTAAACTTGAAGGCCAGCAAGCAGGCAAAGCCAGTATCGATGAGCAGCTCAATGAGATAATTGCTCCCCTGGGGGCGCTCAAAGCCTTGCTAGAAGAAGGTCATTGCAAACAGGTCAGTGAACAGCAGAGCCTGATTTTAGATCTGGTTCGCCGCGTCTCACAACAGGTGATCCGCTGTGAATTAACCCTGCAGCCGCAGCAAATCCTTAAGCTGGTGGAAGAGACCTTAAGCGCACTGCCCGATGATCAAAGTGACGTTAAAATTCACCTTGAGCCTTCGGCCGTGACCAAGTTAAAAGAGCTGGCCGAAGATAAAATCCGTGGCTGGAACCTAGTACCAGACGCCAGTATTTCTGCTGGCAGCTGCCGCATTGTCAGCGATAAATCTGACGCCGATGCCTCGGTAGAAACGCGGCTCGATGCCTGCATGCAGCAGGTCGAAGCCAAATTGAATGAGGCGGAACTTGAAGCCTGAGTTAGCACCGCAGGACTGGCCTAATGTGCCCGTTGCCCGTGTCTATGGACGGTTGACTCGAGTCAACGGCCTGTTGCTGGAGGCCGTTGGCTGCCAGCTTGGCATGGGCGATCGCTGCCAAATCGAAGGACGTAACGGCCGGCTTATCGAAGCCGAAGTGGTGGGCTTTCATAAGGATGTGCTCTGTCTCATGCCGATTGAAACCACCCAAGGGCTGATGCCCGGCGCCCGCGTGCTACCCATGGTCGAGCAGCAAACGCTAACCATAGGTGAAGGGCTGCTCGGACGGGTACTCGATGGATTAGGTCAGCCGTTAGACACCTTAGGCGAGTTAACCGGTATCGCCCGCGTGCCACAATCAGACACCAGTTATAACCCCTTGTTGCGTCAGCCAATAAAACAAGCGCTGGATGTTGGTGTGAGAGCCATCAACAGTTTATTGCCCATAGGCCGTGGCCAACGCTTAGGCTTGTTTGCCGGCTCAGGCGTGGGTAAGAGTGTGCTCTTGGGCATGATGACCCGCTTCACCGAAGCCGATGTGGTGGTGGTGGGATTGATTGGCGAGCGTGGCCGCGAAGTACGCGAATTTATTGAAGAGACTCTTGGCGAAGCTGGCCGGCGCCGCGCGGTGGTGATTGCCGCACCCGCCGATACCACGCCCTTGATGCGCCTGCGCGCGATGCGTTTATCCCATGCCATTGCCTGTGGTTTTCGCGATCAGGGCAAGCAAGTATTACTGCTGGTGGATTCGTTAACTCGCTACGCTCAGGCGCAGCGAGAAATCGCCCTCAGCTTGGGCGAGCCGCCAGCCACTAAAGGCTACCCGCCTTCGGCATTTGCGCAGTTGCCTCGTTTGGTGGAGATGGCCGGTAATGGTCAGCACCCACAAGGCACCTTAACCGCCTTCTATACGGTACTAACCGAGGGGGACGACCAGCAAGACCCCGTGGCGGATTCGGCCCGTGCGATCCTCGATGGCCATATTGTACTGAGCCGTAAACTGGCCGAGCGCGGCCATTTTCCCGCCATCGATGTTAATGCATCTGTGAGCCGTTTAGCCACTCAGATCGCCAGCCCAAGTCAGCTAGAGCAGAGCCATATTATGCGCCACCTCTTGAGTCGCTATAACGAGGTGCGTGAATTATTGCCATTAGGCGGTTATCAGGCGGGGCAAGATCCCGAGATGGACTTGGCTGTACAAGCCTATCCCGAGATGGCCAAGTTTTTACGCCAAGCGGCCGACACCAAAATCAGCCGCGCCGATAGTCTGCAACAGTTAGAGCAATTAATGGAAGTGATGGGTTATGCGCCAGCGTCAGCGACAACTGTCTAGATTGTGTCAACAGGAAGAGAAAAAGCTCGCGCAATTAGGGCTAAAGCGTGATGAGGCGTTGCGCCGTATGCAGCAGGCTCAGCAACAACATCAAGCCTTAAGTGAGATGATCAGCGATTATAGCGGTCGCCAATATGGGGCGCATCCGCTGTTATGGCAAAACGCGACCCAGATGGCCCAAGCGTTAGAGCCGATGAAGAGCAAACTGGCTCAACAGCAGACCTTGCTGCAACAAGAGCAGGCACGAGTCGACAATTTATGGCGTAAGCAGTTGGGGCGGCAGCAAGGACTAAAGTGGTTACAGCAGCAGACCAACGAGGCGCTACTGGAGCACAGCATGCGTCAAGAGCAAGCGACCTTAGATGATATGGCAGGGTTTTATACGCGGGGCAATGTGTCTCGCTAACGCAATTTCAGCTTAACATTAGCGAGCTAGGTGATTGCCGTAATCTATCTGTTGATGCTGGCTATCAGGATTGAGCAACCGAGTGAGGGTTTCTTGCTGCAATGCTAATAGACGGCCATTCACTTCATTGGCCTGATGGCTATCTTTCACTAGCAACTGTAAGTTATCCCACAAAATTTTAATTTGTGGACGCAACTGATTCGGAAGGGCGGCCAGTAAGCGCTTCATACCATTGGCATCGCCATCAAACCCCAATTGTATCAGGATCTCACTACGCTGAGCGGCCCGTTGTGCTAGTTTGTCGCACAGTGCCGTTTGACGCGTATTATGCAGTGATAGCCCTTGGTTGTCGGTGCGCTGCATTAATTCTCTTTGATGTTTCAGCATGCTTTTTAGCTGGCTGTAGTCATCCACATCTAAGCGAATATCACGTAGCAGCGTCTGCACTAACAAGCGCTTATCAACTTGGGGTTTATCCATGTTGGTTAAGCATCTTATCGGCAATCTGATCTAAATCTACTGAGAAGCTACCGTCTTGCAGCGACTGACGCAGTGCGGCAATTTTGTCATGATCCACATCGTCAAGTTGCTGTAGTGCCTGCTGAGATTGTTCAAGCGACTGCCAATCCTGACTGATCGAAAGCTGCGCTGGAGCAGACGTAGCGGCTGATTGAGGCGCTGGGGTGGCTTGAGCATTAACATTGCTCTTATTGGCCCCAATCTCAGCACCAATAGCGCTGTTGATTTTATTGATTTCCATTGTACTCACTCGATAATTCGGCTTGATACTCTATATGAGCGACCGGATTGTGACATCGCTAAAACTTTTTTAGGGATTTTTTAAGCTAATAAGCCTAAAACTGGGTGCGGACTCGACCTTTGGCCACCACATAGGCGGTGATCACCTTGCCTGAACTGCTATTTTTAACCCGAATAGCATCGCCCTCTTTACCCACATCCAAGGCGACGCCGAGCATATTAGCATAAAACCCCTCACTGCTGGCCTCGATAATCACCTCATCGCCGACATTAATCAGCCTTGGCGCCTCGAGATAGGCGGCGCGAATAGGTTTATTTTTACGCAGTTTGCGGGTTACTTGTTGGCCAAGCAAGTTGGCCTCTTGGGTGATCACATCTTGATCTGAGGCCTTCAGCGGTAACATTTTCCAGTGCAGATCGGCAGATGTCACTATCTCATCTCTTTGCAAGTTCCTATTGGCGACAGGTAAATAGGCGTGCAGCGTCACTTTTGCCCTGACATACAAAGACCAACCTTGAGAGGGGCAACTCAGCTTGCGTTGCACTCGGCCGAAGGGTAAGCCTTGAGGCGGATCTATGGTGATGCTTTGCGGGCAAGGCTCAAGGTTATCAGCCCCTGATGGCACGCGAATCACCATCTTATGTTGCACCTTATCGATAGCCTGTTGCTGTTGCCAGCGGCTCAGTTGTGTTTCGATTGAGCGCCGCATCTGTTGCTCAATTTGTGCGCTGGCGGAAGTTGTGTCTGTCTGGCTATACACCGGCAGCGGAAGTAAACCGAATCCGCCTAAGAGGAAGAGGGAAGTTAGGCTTCCGACTATGGCAGGCCTCAACATCTAAGTGTTTGTTTAATTTGATTTAAAATACTTGGCATATTAATTGGATACTCAGTGCCATAAACATTGTTGAGCATACATTACTAGGAATTGAGATGGCTATCAACCTCGATACGGCGTTGGGAATTCACCCCCAAACACTGAACTTTAGGGTAGAGAGAAGCAAGGTGCTGGCGGGTAATTTGGTGAACGCCGAAACCCCAGGTTACAAGGCGCGAGATCTGGACTTCAGTAAGGTAATGGCTCGCATTGAATCGGGTGCCAGCAACGCTAATCGCTACGATATCGGTTATCGCGTGCCTTATCAAAGCTCTGCCGACAATAACACGGTTGAGCTTGGCAAAGAGCAGGCGAGATATTCGCAAAATGCGATGGATTATCAGACCAGCCTGACATTTCTTAACATGAAAATTGCCGGCTTAAAAACGGCTATCGAAGGTCGCTAGGAGTCCCTATGTCATTTGGAGAAATCTACCAAATAGCGGGTGCAGGCATGAATGCCCAAACCATACGCTTAAATACCGTGGCCAGTAACTTAGCCAATGCCGGAACGGCTGCCGAGTCGCCAGAGCAAGCTTACCGTGCGTTAAAGCCGGTATTTGCCACTATCTATAGCCAGATGCAAGAAGGCAAAGCCGCCAGCGCCTCGGTTGAGATTAGCGATATAGTGCAAGCCGATGCGCCGCTGGATATGCGTTATGAGCCCAACCATCCGTTTGCGAACGAGCAAGGTTACGTGGCGTATTCCAACGTTAATACCGTTGAAGAGATGGCCGACATGATGGCGGCGAGCCGTTCGTTTGAGACCAGTGTTGAAGTGATGAACCGTGCCCGCTCTATGCAGCAGGGCTTACTGCAATTAGGAAACAAGTAAATGGAAGTAGGACGTACTACGGACAGCCAAGCGCAGCAGAGCGCTAATGTGTTGCAAGCGCCAGGCAATGATGCTGCCTCGCTCAAAAATGAATTTATGACGTTGATGATTGCTCAGATCCAAAACCAGGATCCGACTAAGCCGATTAACAGCGCCGAATATGTCTCGCAGTTAGCTCAGTTCTCGCAAGTAGAGAGCTTAGAATATATGCGCGAAAACCAGTCGAACCAGATGGTGATGATGGAGAACTTAGGCATAGTGCAATCGGCATCGCTGATTGGTAAGAGTGCCATGGTGCCAGCCTCTGGCCTTGAGCTAGGCAATGAAGCGGTTGAAGGCAAAGTGTTTTTAGAAAACGGCGTTGAAGACCTAGAGATTGAGGTGATCAACGAGCAAGGCGAAGTGGTGCAAACCGTTAAGCTGGGCGCGCAATCTAAAGGCGATATTGCCTTTAACATTGACCCCGAAGCCTTAGGTTTGCCTGAAGGCAAATATGAGCTTAAAGCCAACGCCACCGTGGGCGAGTCGGTGTTAATGGCACCCACATACATTAAAGCGCCGATCGAAAAAATTCATTTCGCGAGCGCATCAGGAATGATGATGGCCGAGATGGGCTATGGTCTAGGCACAATTTCAGTGCTGGATATTTCTGAAGTTTCATAAATTTATTTTAATAGGGTATTAGGATGTCATTTAACATAGCGCTAAGCGGCTTACAGGCCACGACACAAGATCTCAACACCATCAGTAATAACATTGCTAACTCATCTACCGTGGGTTTTCGTGGTGGCCGCAGCGAGTTTGCCGCCATCTATAATGGCGGCCAAGCCGGTGGCGTCAGCGTCATGTCGACCAGCCAGAACTTTTCTCAGGGTGGCAGCTTAACTTACACCGGACGCCAGTTAGATATGGGGATCCAGGGTGAAGGTTTCTTCATGCTAAAAGGCGTTGATGGTGGCGGTATGTATGCCCGTGCGGGTATGTTCCATCAGGACTCACAAGGTTTTATCGTCGACCCAGTGGGTAATCGTTTACAGGGTTATGCAGTGGGCGCGACAGGCCAAATTCAAACGGGTAATACCACCGACCTGCAAGTGCAAACGGCGGCCTTGGCAGCGAAAGCCACGACTACAGTTGGCTTAGTCTCAAACCTTGATGCTCGCGTCGATGTGATTGATCCAGCGTTAGTACCCTTCGATCCTGCCAACATGGACAGCTACCACTCATCAAGCACCGTCAGTGTGTATGACTCGTTAGGTAACGAACACGCACTCACCCAATACCATGTAAAAACCGCCTCTAACGAGTGGAGCGTGCACTACATGATGGAAGGCGTTGATGTGACACCTGCTGGCGGTCACACCATGACCTTTGACTCAAACGGTATCTTAACCGCAGGCAATACCCTGACCATGAACATCAACGACCCAGCTATCTTAGATGGCGCGACGGCGATGGCATTCGATGTGGGCTTCGATAGGAGCACCCAATATGCGGCGGCGTACAATAACTCTAGCCTGAGCCAAGACGGTTACACCTCTGGTGATTTAAAAGGCGTGCGTCTTGATGACAACGGTTTGCTATATGGCACATACACTAACGGTCAAGAGCAGTTACAGGGCCAAGTGGCACTGGCTAACTTCGCTAACCCTAATGGCCTAGAACCTATCAGTAACAATGCTTGGATTGCCACTAACAGCGCCGGTCAAGCAATTCTTGGCGCGCCAGCTACAGGCACCATGGGTAACGTTACCGGCGGCTACTTAGAAGGCTCTAACGTCGATACCACCGCAGAGATGGTTAACTTGATGTCAGCGCAGCGTAACTACCAGTCTAACGCTAAGGTGCTGGACGTTAACTCGACCATGCAGCAAGCCTTACTTAACGCTATTTAAGGGCTAACAACATGGACAAGATGCTGTATACAGCCGTTAGCGGTGCTACGCGTATTATGGAAGCACAAACCATTCGCGCGAATAACTTGGCCAACGCCGAGACTACGGGCTTTAAGGCCGATCTGGAGCGAGTGAACGCCATGGCGATCCCTAACACACCAGGTAGCTTTGACACCCGAGTATTAGCCTTGACCCAAAGCAGCGGCTTTAGCCAGCAGAGCGGCGCGGTGAACCCCACGGGTCGCAAATTGGACATGGCGATTCATGACCAAGGCATGTTCAGTGTCATGGTCGATGGCGGCGAAGCCTATACCCGCGCCGGTGCCATGATCGCCGACGGTGAAGGCCAGTTGACCGTTGACGGTCGCCCCGTGTTGGGCGTCGATGGACCACTGGTATTGCCTGAGCATAAAGACTTGTTTGTCGGTGAAGATGGCACCATCAGCATTTTGCCATCGGAAGGCGGAGTGATTGAGGAAGTTGGGCGACTAAAGCTGGTGAATAGCGATATGGCACAAATGCAAAAAGGCCCAGATGGTCTCTTGTATCGCCGTGACGGCGCCGACCTGCCACAAGACGATGAAGTGCGCGTCAATAGTGGTTTCCTCGAAGCCAGTAACGTACAAGCGGTGAGCGAGCTTATCGCCTCAATGGATTTGAGCCGTCAGTTTGAAGTTCAGGTGAAATTAATGAAAAGCGCAGAGAAATTGGCCGAAGTCGGCAACCGTCTACTGCGTGACGTATAAAGGATAGTTCAGCATGCAATCAGCTTTATGGGTAAGTAAAACCGGCCTGACGGCACAAGATACTAAAATGACCACTATCGCCAACAACTTGGCGAACGTGAATACCACAGGCTTTAAACGTGATCGTGTGGCGTTTAACGATCTATTTTATCAAGTGCAGCGCCAGCCTGGTGGTCAAGTCGATGCCATGAACGAACTGCCATCGGGTTTGCAACTCGGTGCAGGTACTCGCGTGGTAGGCACCCAAAAAATCTTCACCACCGGTGATATGCAGACCACCAATCAACAGCTGGATTTAGCCATTGAAGGTAACGGCTTCTTCCAAGTGGAAGAGCCTAATGGTGAATTAGCCTATACCCGTGATGGTCAATTTTATCGCAGCAGCGAAGGGATGATGGTGACCTCTCAGGGGCTACCGTTAGTGCCTAACATAGTGATCCCAGAAGATGCGTTATCAATTTCCATCGCTACCGACGGTTTGGTGAGCGCGCAAATGGCAGGCCAAGCGGACCCACAAGAGCTGGGCCAAATCACCTTGATCAACTTTACCAACCCAGCGGGCCTACAAGCACGCGGCGATAACCTGTATCGCGAAACTGCGGCATCGGGCGTGGCGGTTGAAGGGGTGGCTGGCGACCAAGCGTTAGGCGGTTTGCGTCAGGGCGCCTTGGAAGGCGCTAACGTTAACGTAGTTGAAGAGATGGTCGAGATGATCTCGACTCAGCGAGCCTATGAGATGAACGCCAAAGTAGTATCGGCGTCTGACGATATGCTCAAGTTCCTCAACCAGTCGTTATAAGGAAGCATGATGCGTTGGTTTTACTTGCTGATGACCTTGTTGTTATCTGGATGTATTTCACATATACCAGAGCCGTTAACTAAGCCGGGCGGCGCCGAATGGGCACCGCCAGAGATAGATTATAGTTTGCCAGATGCTAAAGATGGCAGCTTGTATCGTCCCGGTTATATGCTGACGTTGTTTAAAGACAAGCGTGCCTTTCGCGAAGGGGATCTATTGACTGTTGCCTTAGATGAAAAAACCTATTCCAGCAAGAAAGCCGACACTAAAACCAGCAAAGCGCAAGATATGTCCTTTGGATTAGCCGCGGGCTCCAGTGGTTCAATTGGCGCCAATAATCTGGGCGCCGACGGCGATGTGTCTTTAGGGCGTGGTTTTAATGGTACTGGGTCAAGCACCCAGCAAAACCAGCTATCAGGCTCGATCACCGTAACCGTCGCCAAGGTATTGCCCAATGGCGCACTGCTGATCCGCGGCGAAAAGTGGCTCAGGCTCAATCAGGGCGACGAATACTTGCGCCTATTAGGACTTATCCGCACCGACGATATTGGTAACGACAATACTATCTCGTCACAGCGCATCGCCGATGCACGTATTATTTATGGTGGCCAAGGGGCGATTGCCGACAGTAATGCAATGGGTTGGGCTTCTCGTTATTTCAACAGCCCATGGTTCCCTCTTTAGGCAAGGATTTTTAGCATGCTACGTTTGTGTTTATTACTGTCAGTGTTTATCTGTGCCCAGCTTAACGCTGCTGAGCAGTCGCGCTATTTGATGGATATCGTCGATGTACAAGGTATTCGTGACAACCAGCTGGTGGGCTACGGTGTCGTGGTGGGCCTCAATGGCAGCGGTGACCGTTCGCAGGTGAAATTTACCAGCCAGTCTGTGGTCAACATGCTTAAGCAGTTTGGCGTGCAAATAGATGGTAATAGCGACCCTAAATTGAAAAACGTCGCCGCCGTTGCGGTGCACGCTACCGTGTCGCCTATGTCTAGCCCTGGGCAGACCATAGATGTGACAGTGTCATCATTGGGTGATGCTAAAAGCTTACAAGGCGGCACCCTGTTGATGACGCCACTGCGCGGCGTCGATGGTGAAATTTATGCGGTGGCCCAAGGTAACTTAGTGGTCGGTGGCTTTTCGGCATCGGGACGCAATGGCTCCTCGATCACCGTCAATGTACCTACCGTGGGCAGTATTCCCAATGGCGCCTTACTTGAGGCCGCCATTGGCAGCAGCTTTAATGATAACGCCGATATCATCCTTAACCTCAAAGATCCCAGCTTTAAGACTGCGCGCAATATCGAGCGCGCGGTTAATGGGCTGTTTGGCCCCAATGTGGCAAGAGCGGAAAACCACGGCAAAGTCTTAGTGCAAGCGCCTAAGTCGAACCGCGAGCGTGTGACCTTTATGTCGATGCTCGAAGAGTTACAGATAGAGCAAGGACGCCGCAGCCCGCGTATCGTATTTAACAGCCGCACCGGCACGGTTGTGATGGGGGGCAATGTCGTAGTGCGCAAGGCGGCGGTCAGTCATGGCAACCTAACGGTGACCATAGTTGAAGGACAAAATGTTAGCCAGCCTAATGGTGGCTATTTTGGCAACAATAATGGCGAAACTGTCGTGACCAATGAAAGCCAAGTGTCGGTCGAGCAAGGTGATAACCGCATGTTTGTCTGGCCTGAGGGCATTGCCATCGAAGCGATTGTTAAGGCGGTGAACAGTTTAGGTGCTGCGCCGATGGATCTGATGGCCATATTGCAGGCGCTCGATGAAGCTGGCGCCCTAGAAGCTGAGTTAGTGGTGATCTAATGAAACTTGAAAATAATAACGGCTATCTTAACCAGTTAAATGCTGGCGATCTGATTAAAAGCAATGGCGAGCTGGGAGCCCTTAAAGTGGTGAGTCAGCAGTTTGAAGCGCAGTTTTTGCAAACCGTCTTAAAGCAGATGCGCTCAGCCTCCGATGCGATGGCCGATGAAGAGAGCCCATTGTCGTCAAAAAACGATGGTTTATATCGCGATCTGCACGATGCCGAATTGGCTAGCCGTTTGAGCCAGATGCAAGGCATGGGCTTGTCTGAGGTGATGACTAAACAATTGTCTGGCGCGCTTAAGTCGAGCGCCGATCCTGTCGCCTATGATCCGCAACAGATGACAACCACAGCTATGCAGCCCGCACTTTTTGTGCCGCCGCACGCTAAGGACAATAAATGAGCATGTTAAACATTGGTAAATCTGGGCTGTTAGCCAGCATGGCGGCGCTCAATGCAACCTCTAATAATGTGGCCAATGCCATGGTGGCGGGTTACTCGCGCCAGCAAGTCATGACCAGCTCTGTGGGCGGCGGTGCTTATGGTGGCGGCGCTGGGGTGTTTATCGATGGCGTTAGGCGCATTTCAGACCAATATGAAGTGGCCCAACTATGGCAGACCACCAGTAATGTGGGCTTCGATAATGTGCGCAGCAGTTATTTAGGTCAAGCTGAGCAAGTCTTTGGCGCCGAAGGTAATAATATTTCTGCCGGATTAGATCAGCTATTTGCGTCGCTCAACTCGGCGATGGAGCAGCCTAATCTGGTTGCACATCGTCAAGGGGTGTTAAACGAGGCGAAAGCCTTAACCCAGATGATTAACGGCATCAACGATAGCTTAGTATCTCAGCGCGATCAGGTGACAGGTCAGTTAGGTACATCGGCCAAAGAGGTCAATGCCCAGCTGGAGATCATCGCCCGTTTTAACCAAGACATTAAGGCCGCCAGCGCCAGTGGTACTGTGCCAGCCGCATTGCAAGATGGCCGTGATGCGGCTATCGATGAGCTAGCAGCCATTGTCGATATACGTGTTATCGAAGATGACAAAGGCATGGTGAACATCTCGCTAGCACGTGGTGAACCTTTGTTGTCGGGCAATACCGTGGCTAAATTGTCAGTTGTGCCCGATCCGGCCAATCCGTTGGTCAGTAATGTAGACATCAATTTTGGTCAAAGCCATTTTACCCTTGAAGCCTCGGCCGGCGGCAGCATGGGCGCGTTACTCGATTATCGCGATAATGAATTAGCCAGCTCGCAAGCGTACCTTGATGAATTAGCCGTTAAATTGGCCGATGAGTTTAATGCTGTGTTGGCAGGCGGTACCGACTTAAATGGTGCTGCGCCAACTCAAAACCTATTTAGTTTTCAGCCGGGCAACCCCGCTGGCAGCCTACAGGTGACTAATGGCTTTACCGCGGAAGAGTTGGCTTTTGGTACCGATGGCACCCAAGGTGACAACAGCAACCTAAAAGCGCTGGTGGCCTTAGCAAACAAAGATTTGGCCTTTACTAGTTTAGGTGTGAGTACCAGTTTCTCCGAATCCTTTAGCAGCAAAGTGGGTCAGTTAGGCTCGGCGTCGCGTCAAGCCATTGCCAATGCCAAGACCAGTGTCGAGTTACAAAAAGATGCGCAGTCTCAGTGGGCCAGCACCAGTGGTGTTAACCCTGATGAAGAGGGGGTTAACTTGATCATTTATCAGCAGTCTTATATGGCTAATGCCAAAGTGATATCGACAGCCGATCAGCTGTTTCAAACCATGCTAAGCAGCTTTTAAGGGGGCCGAAAATGCGCGTGACAATGCAAAATTTGTACACTAACAATATTCACAGTCTGCAAAATACCACCATAGATTTGGCCCGCTTGAACCAGATGTTATCGACGGGAATGTCGATATTGCGTCCCTCAGACGACCCTATTGGTGCGGTGCGCGTTATGGCTAATGAACGCGATTTAGCCTCGATGGAGCAGTATGTTAAAAATATCGATTCGCTGAGCACCAGCTTAGGCCGCTCAGAGACTTATCTGTCGGGCATGGTTGAGTTGCAACAACGGATGCGTGAAATCAGCGTGGCCACTAATAATTCGACCCTATCGCCGGAAGATCGCAGTGCCTATGCTCAAGAGCTAGATGAGTTACTCGAGGCGATGGTCGATAACGTCAATGCCAAGGATGATGGCGGTAATTATCTGTTTTCGGGGAATCGCACCGAGCAGCAGACTATTACCCAAGATGCTGCGGGGCGTTATGTCTATCAAGGTGATAATAGCCAGCGTGAGGTGCAAACCTCGGGATCATCATGGATGACGGCCAACGTGACGGCCGAGCAATTCCTGTTCTCTAACGCCAGCCAAGACATTCTAAATCAGACTGCCGATTATATTGCGGTGCTCAAAGACCCCACGCTTGCGCCAGACGATGCCGCTTTTGCAACAGCTGCCGATGCGATGCAAACCTCGCTTAATGATACTTTAGACAGTATTAACAGCGCGATCACCGATATGGGTGGCAAGCAAAACAGCCTGTCGTTGATGAAAACCTCTCACGAGGAGATGGTGCTGTTTAATAAAAAGGTGATTGGCGAAACCCAAGAGCTAGATTATGCCAGCGCTACCGCTGAATTTAATGTTAAACTCACGGCCCTCAAAGTGACTCAACAAACTTTTGTTCAGGTGAGTCAGTTAACCCTGTTCAATCATTTATAAGGCGTGTGTTAGATGGTTAATGCGATAGGTGATTCGCTCAATGTGTTACGACAGAATCAGACTGTTAGCAGTAGCCATACAGCGCCAGTCGCCCCTGTACAGCAGGGGCCGCAACCCACTCGGGCCCTACCTAAGCATCGACTGGCTTCTTATGGTCGCTGGGCCAGTAGCACCAAAGAGCAGCATCAAGTGAGTGCCTCTCAGGTGGCACTGCAAGCGCTGCAGCAGGCATCAAGCTTGTTGAGCCACATTCGCCAGCAGTTGTACAGCGTGATCCGCTCAGGCTCTGGTGAGATAGGTCAGCAGACCTTATTTAAAGCCGAGCAAGAGCGGCAACGTCTGAGCCAAATTCGCCCCTTTTATCGCGGTCAACTATTACTCGATCATCATTTTAACCTGCTATCGCAAACCCCTGCTGCCACGCATGCTTTTGTGTTGCGCTCGGTCGACTTAACTGTGCCGAAGCAACGTGACGAGCGCATATTGGTGCAGCTTGGTCAGCGCTCATTACATGTGACCTTGGCTGCCGGCTTGGACCGGCAGCAGCTTAATCAGGTGTTAGCTAATGCACTCGCCCCTTTAGGGCTTAATGTTGAACGGATCAATGGCGAATGTTTGTTTAAGGCACCCAGCTCTGTGTGGCAACAGGTACAAGAAGGCTTGCTGATGATGGGCGAGGGGCAACGCTTGCCCGCTGGCGAGTTGCGTAATATCCACTTGGATGAGCGCTTTAGTGTGCAAGATCCCCGCGAGTGGGGTTTAAAGGCCGACAGCAACTTAAAGCAGACCTTAGCTAAAGTAACCAAGACACAACAAAAAATCGATAGTCAGATCCAGGTGATCTTAGCCACCCACGCCGCATTACTGAGCCAGATGCAGACATCGATGGCGGCCATTCCACCACAGACGGAGTTACAACTACTGGACAAGTTTATGCAGCCGCAACCCTTTGTCTACCAGTTGACGTCATTGATGGCGCAGGGCAATGCCAATCGCGATCAAGTGACTGCGCTATTGGGTTAAATTGTGCACATTTCTGCTGGAATCATTGACTTCAACGAGTGAGTGAGAACAGGGCGAGATCGCGAACATAATTTGAGCTATTAGGGTGATATTCGCTCAAATAGCTGGACGGGCCATATTGGCTGTGATCTTATACTCTCTTTTGTGGAGAGCCCTATGAACTCCGGTGCATTTCAACAGTTCTTTAGTTCCTTAGAAGATCCTCGTCAGTCAGCCAAAGTCGAGCATCTATTTACTGATATTTTATTCCTCGTGGTTTGTGCCTCAATAGCTGGGGCACAAGGTTGGGAAGATATCGAAGATTTTGGCGATCTCCACTTTAACTGGTTTGCCAAAAAAGGACTTTTTAAGAATGGGTTACCTGTTCATGACACTATTGCTCGAGTCATATCGAGAATAGATAGCGAGCAGTTTCAGTATTGCTTTATCGACTGGATGAAGTCTGTTGCTGAGTTATCCGACGGTCAGCTTATTGCGATAGATGGTAAACGGCTATGTGGTTCATATAATCGCGAGAACAGACTGTCAGCCATCCACATGGTAAATGCCTTCGCAACAGAAAATAACGTCGTGCTTGGGCAAGTTAAAACCGAAAGTAAGTCGAATGAAATTACCGCCATTCCCGCATTACTGGCGCTGTTGGATATAAAAGGTTGTCTGATATCAATAGATGCCATGGGATGTCAGACAGATATCGCCGAACAAATTATTGAGCGGGGTGGAGATTATTTACTTGCCGTAAAAGGTAATCAAAAAACACTGCATAATGCCGTTCGTAAGGCGCTTGGCAGCGAGATTGACGAAGAAGTGCTTTGCTTAGAGAAGCAGCACGGACGTAACGAAGCTAGAGCCTATTGTGTAATGGACGCAGGCAGCTTAGCCGACGCTTTCCCTGAATGGAAAGGGCTTAAAAGTATTGGTGTTGCGTTAAGCTATCGTCGAACGAAAAGCGGCAATGAATCCCTTGAGTACCGTTATTACATCAGTTCAGCCAAACTGAGTAAGGCTCGTTTTGCCAATGCAGTACGCAGCCACTGGGCGGTTGAAAATAGCCTGCATTGGGTATTGGACGCGTCGATGAAGGAAGACCAATGTCAAATATATAGAGGCAATGCGGCGGAGGTATTGTCCGGAGCAAGGAAGATAGCGTTGAATATGCTCCGAGCGGAAACAACTCGAAAAATCAGTATCCCACGCAAACAGAAGCGTGCACACGGCAGCACTGATTATCTGGAGCAGGTACTAACAGCAGGCTTAAAGACGTTGGGTGATATTTAAGCATTCATGCTCTCACCCTGTGAGTGAGAATATTAAGCCGACCCTAGGGTCGGCTTTTTCATGACAATGAGGTAACTCTTGCCGTGTCGTTATGCTTTTTCTGTATCGTGTTCTTAGCATCTTTTTATTTTGGAGGAGTTGATAACCACCACAGCGGCTATGGTGATCGGCGCTCGAGTGACAGGTTAGATCAATTTATTTAAAAAATTTTAGATTTTTATTTTCAGTTTTCTTTTGCACTGCCGTCTTATCTATTGTGAATCACGATGAAACATTTTAATTTCTTGGAGAATACACATGCTTTCAGTTCACACTAATTACGCGTCACTGGTTTCACAAAATGCGGTTACTAAGAGCAACGATCTACTGACTAACGCTATGGAGCGTTTATCTACTGGTCTTCGTATCAACAGCGCATCTGACGATGCTGCAGGTCTACAGATTGCTAACCGTATGAATGCCAACATCCGTGGCATGGAAACTGCCAATCGTAACATTTCTGATGCGACTTCTATGCTACAAACTGGTGACGGTGCGCTAGAAGAGTTGACTAACATCGCTAACCGTCAAAAAGAATTGGCCACTCAAGCAGCCAACGGCGTGAACTCGACTACAGATATGGCGGCACTTAACTCTGAGTTCCAAGAGTTGGTTGCTGAATCTACTCGTATTATGGGTGAAACCACTTACGCGGGTAACGACCTAATGGCTAAGCTAACTGGTGGTGTTCAGTTCCAAATTGGTGCTGGTACTACTGAAACGCTAACTGTCACCATGACTGCTCCAACTGCCCTAGCTGGTGATTTAACAACGACTGCTGGTGCAACTGCTGCAATTACAGCGATTGATACTTATATCGATGAAGTGGGTGTTGCGCGTTCTGAGCTAGGTGCTAACATCAACCGTCTAGGTCACACTGCGGCTAACTTAACTAGCATCACAGAAAACACTAAGTCTGCTGCTGGTCGTATTATGGATGCTGATTTCGCGACTGAATCTGCAAGCATGACTAAGAACCAAATGTTAGTTCAAGCAGGTACCACTATCCTGTCTTCTGCAAACCAAAACACTGGTTTGGTTATGGGTCTATTACGTTAATTGTAAGCACCTTAACCATCAAGGGGCTGCGGCCTAATGCTGATCAGTTAAGCATATAAACGATCAGTTGACCGATCTTTAAAAGGCTTCAAAATCCAATATCAGAAATGATATTGGATTTTTTTATGTCTTTAGAACAAGCTTTCTGCACCGCTTTTGAATACCACCAAGAAGCCACAGCTTTTACCAATCTTAATCACTTATTGGATGAAAACATCATCCAGCAAGCCTTTGAAACTGCGGGGGTCGCCACAGTAAGAAAACGTCGCTTACCCCTTGATGCAGTTATGTGGTCTGTCATTGGTATGAGTTTTTACCGACAACAGTCTGTATGGGAGCTTGCGACTCATATGGAGTTGATGCTACCAGGTAAAAAGAAGCTCATTGCCCCCAGTGCTCTTGTTCAAGGGCGCCAGAGGTTAGGTGTGCAGAGTATGAAAAATGCCTTTCAAATGATGGCAAAACATTACTATAGCAACACTCAATTTGAGACATGGTGTGGACTGAATTTATTAGCCGTTGATGGTGTAGTCTGGCGCACTCAAGACACCGCTGATAATCGTAATGCTTTTGGCTCACCATCAAATCAACATGGTGACACCTCATTTCCTCAGGTTCGTATGGTGTGTCATATGGAGCTCACTAGCCATCAACTGATAAATAGCGCGTTTGATGGTTATAAAACGAGTGAAATGAAGCTAGCAGAAGCGCTCATACAGTCAACTCCAGACCATAGTCTCACGATGTTCGATAAAGGTTTTTACTCCTTAAACTTGCTACATCAATGGCAACTAGGTGGTGAAGAGCGGCACTGGTTAATCCCTGCGAGAAAGGGGCTTCAGTACGAGGTTTTACACTCAAATGGCCGGTTAGATAAACAGGTGAAATTGGCAATAACCGCCCAAGCCAGACAACAAAACCCAGCGCTACCGACGCATATAGAAGCGAGGCTGGTGACAAAATCAATAAAAGGTAAGACGCATCAGGTATTAACCTCAATGGTCGACCCATTACGCTTTCCAAGTGCTGACATCGTTGAGTTATATAATCATCGATGGGAAATAGAGCTTGGCTACAGAGAGATGAAACAAACCCTACTAAACAGCGAGTATACGCTAAGAAGTAAAAAATCAGAGATGGTAGAACAGGAACTTTGGGGCTTACTACTTGGCTACAACCTGATGCGTCAAGCAATGACTGAGGCCGCATCAAGAAAAGGAATATGGGCCAATCGCCTCAGCTTCAGTAATTGTGCGAGTACGATACTAAGTTACCTAGCAAGATTACCACTGATGAGCCCAGGAAATTTACCCAAACATTACGAGCAACTGATAGAAATGCTAGGTAACTTCGAGCTACCAACGAAACGAGAAGATAGGGTGTACCCAAGGGCTATAAAGTCAAAACCAAGCAAATATCCCCATAAAAAGAAAAATGCCAATCAGCTTAACTGACTGGCATTAGGCTGCGGCCCCTTTTTTTATCCTCTTAAATTGACTTTTGTCTCCCTGCTTATTTCAGCTCCAGCCCGTTTCGGTCGCCTATTTGAGCTATCCACATCGATTGTTGTTACCCACTGAGCGCATTGGCGCGGAAGCATTACTTCCCTTTGTGTTGTAACAACGGAAGCCTCCTCACCTAATAGGATCTCGCTTCTTTTAAAAATATATTAAAAACAATTAGATAAATCTTGGTACAAGGTTTGCTTTAAGGTTATCAATAAGAGGATTTTTTAATGATTTCAGGTATGAGTGCGGCGCAGTTTTCCGAACAGCTGATTATGGTTGAGCGTGCGGGAAAAGATGCCCTATATAAGAACAACCTTAACACCTATAACGCCAAGTTAGATGCGTATAAATTGCTTGAAAAAAGCATGGACAAGCTAACGGCTAAGTTAACCAGTTTTGACACTGAAGCCTTCAAAGGCAAGACCTCGAGCGTCAGTGACGACAAAGCCAGCGTAACAGTGACGGCCGATGCCCCTAAGGGAAATTATGAGCTGCATATCGAGCAGTTGGCGCAGGCACAGCAATTAACCAAGAGTTATGCCTCAGAAGATGAGTTATTGCCGGCCTCAGGTGTGTTTAGTATTCAGCTAGGTAGCGATCCTGCCCAGCGCTTAGAGATTGATCTTGCGACGGTTAATAGTGGCGCGCCCATGACGGTGGCGCAATTACGCGATGTGATTAACAAGCATCCAGATAACCCTGGAATGCAAGCCTCTTTGGTGCGTACGGGCGGCCAAGTTGAATTAATGATGTCGGCGACCGAATCAGGCGTGGCCAACAGTTTAACCGTTGAGCTTGATGGGGTTGATTTCGGTATGACCGAGCGCCGCGCGGCGCAAGACGCCAAGCTAAGCCTTAATGGTATCGACATTACCAGTAGCAGCAACTACCTCGAAAATGTGGTCGATGGCGTCAGCTTAGAGTTAACCAGTACTCACGGCGCCGGTGAAAGCAGCTGGGTTAAAATCGAAGAAGATTTCGAAGGTACCCAAGATGCAGTGAAAGACTTTGTTGAAGCCTTTAACACCATGTTGCAGCAGATCAATCAGTTGACTCGCTC
Source organism: Shewanella sp. 553 (assembly GCF_059338375.1). Lineage (NCBI taxonomy): Bacteria > Pseudomonadati > Pseudomonadota > Gammaproteobacteria > Alteromonadales > Shewanellaceae > Shewanella > Shewanella sp. 553. The sequence continues at coordinate 3,866,927 of NZ_CM181701.1, read as the reverse complement.
GATGGGCAGTTCGGTGATTGAGGAAGATAACAATACCGATAAAGACGATGAAGATGAAGTAGCCACTACGGTAAAAGAGGGACAAATCGGCGTCTTGAAAGGGGACGCTTCTATTCGTCAATTGCAAAGCCAGATGCGTGACTCGATATTTGCCAGTGCACCAAACGGCATGCGTTTATCGGATATCGGCATTGAATTAGACCGCTACGGCAAGTTGAAAGTTGATGAAACTAAGTTGACCGACGCGCTAAAGGGTGATGCATCGGCTATCGAAGCCATGTTTACCGATGCTGGCAGTTATGTCGACAGACTCGAAACAGTGATGAAACCCTTTAACGACTTTCAAGGCTTGATGGATCTGAAGAAAGATACCCTCGATGGCCAGATAGACAGAGTCAACGAGAACATGGAGCGTCACGATTATCACATGCAGCAACGTTACCAAATTTACTTGGCCCAATTTACGGCCATGGAAGCGACCATAAACCAACTGAGTGCAGCCAGTGGTTTGTTTTAAAAGGAAAATAGTATAAATGTTAAATGAGCACGATCCCTTTAATGCGTATCAGCAAGCCTCTTTAGATGCCCGCGTTGCCGCTGCGAATCCCCACGATATGGTTCGTATGCTACTGGAAGGTTTGCTTGAAGAGTTAGAGCGCGCCGCAGGGCACATGGAGCGAAAACGCTATGAGGCTAAGGGTATTAGCATCAATAAGTGTCTCAATATTGTTCATGGGCTCGACTCCATGCTGGACTTGGAAAACGGCGGAGAAGTGGCCACCAGCCTAAATCGTTTATATGACTACTGTAGCCGTCAATTAATCAGTGCCAGTATTGAGAACAGCGCCGAAGCGCTCCAGCCTGTAACCGAGGTTATTACCAATGTTAGAGAAGGATGGGCCAATCTCAATTGAGCAGTGGCAGCGTTTTGGCGTCGCGTTACGTCAGTATGCAGACCAAGCTGATTGGGAGAATGTCACTCGGGTCAATGCCACCCTTATCAGGGCGTTGACCAAGGCGGGTACGGTAAGTAGCGAGGCACAACGACAAGCCCGCGCCGATCTTGGACAGATCCATGCTCAAGTGTTGCGTGAATTGGAGGCGGCGCGCGATGAACTCAGCGAAGAGATGAAGCGCTTTAAACAGCAACAACCGGGACTTGCGGCCTATCAATTAACCCTAAGCAGCGGAGCTGTTGATGATATCTGATTTTATAATGGCGCGACCCGTTGCGGCCGAGGCCAGTGGTAAAGCGGCGAGCGTTACGGCTAACACGTCTTCGGCTAACACGTCAGAGCACGAGGAGATACCGCAGTTTGCCCTATTGCCTGCCGATAAGGATACGCCAGCTTTAGTCGATACTGCAGCGCAAGGTGAGCAAACTGACATCGCTTTAGCGATGCTTGAGCAGGCATTAGCTCATGAGTTGAGCGGCGGCCCTATGCCTATGGGTGCGATGAGTTCAGCTAGCATGACTTCTGTGAATATGGCCCCCGCTAATATGAGCTACCGTGGCCTGCTTAACCCTGAATTGCTGTCACCACAGAGTGCACCATTGGCCAGTATCGTCACCACCGCCAGCCCTTATGCGGCGCAGTTGGGATTTTCAACCGCCATGGCTGACGGCGGCAACGATATGGCAATGCGATTCGCCGCAGCAGGCAGCGATAGCGCCGCACAGGCCAATGCCTTGGCGACCTTGAGCAACCCCATGAAAACGGCAATCAAGATCCCTGCTGGTACCTTAGCCACCCCTATACAGGTTGGTGCAGTAACGGCTGCGGACAATAGCAGCGTGGCATTACCCGCGTCGCTGATCAAAGGTGGCGGCCCTGGAGCCGAGTTTATGCCACTTGCCAACATGGCCTTGGCATCAAACACCAGTGCTTTGCCTGCAACTGGCGTGACTACGCTTCGCAGCGACCCAAGTTTGTTGCCAGCGATGGCAGAGCTTCGTCATAGTGAGGCGATGGATATTGCCAGTCAGGCCACGCAGCAAGCGGGTCGGCAGGGTGCCAATGTGAGCCAATGGGGGCCAGTGTCGGTTAGCCCACAGGCCAGTGTTGCTCAGCAGGCGCATGAGATGTTAACTCCGATGCGCGAGCAGCTGCGTTTTCAGATTGATCAACGCATTAAGCACGCCGAGTTACGCCTCGATCCGCCAGAGCTTGGTAAAGTTGAGTTAAATATTCGCCTCGATGGCGATCGTCTACATATTCAAATGCATGCGGCTAATCCAGCGGTGCGCGAGGCATTACTAACCGGACTTGAGCGGCTACGCAATGATTTGGCTCAAGACCATGGCGGTCAAATTGAGTTAGATATTGGCCAAAGTAGCAGTGGCAATGAACAGCAGCGACAACAACAGAGTGCAGGTTTGAAGAGTCCAAGTCTCAGTGGGCATGATTTTGAACCTATGACAGAAACAGAGGTGCCGGCGCAATTGCACCAGCATCAATTGAATTTATTGGCGTAATGCCGGAGTAATTACATGGCACTAGCGAAATCGAGTGTAGTTAAAAGTTTAGCCATTATCTGTGTGTTCCTTGGATGGACTGGCGGTGCTTTATGGTTGGGTTGGCAAGGTCCTGAGTTAACTAAACCCTATCTACAGCCTAAAGAAGAGCCGGCAGAGGTGGCGAAATACTATCCATTGGAAAAGTTCATCATGTCGATTCCAGGCGATAAGTATCCCCATTACATGTTACTTGAAATGACGGTAAAGAGCCGTAATCCGCTACTCGAAAGCGAGTTGCTTGAGGCCGACCCAGTGATCCGTAACTCATTGATGAAGATGTTTTCACGTAAATCATTTCAAGAGTTAAATAACCGAGATCAACTCGAAAGCCTACAGTCAGAAGCCTTAGTGATGATAGTGAAGGTATTGTCTGAAAATGATTTTCAGTCGGATATCGACGAAGTGCTCTTCACCCGCATGGTGCTCCAGTAAAGGGTCGATAATGAATACTGACGGTCAGCTAGCCTATCAACAAGTGTACGATGAGCCACAGCAGCGCATGAGTGAAGCGCAGCTAATGCGCCAGTATTTGCCTTTGGTAAAACGCGCCGTATCTCAGTTACGTAGCCATTGTGGTGCCATGTTGGCCATAGAAGATATGGAGCAGATAGGCATGATGGCACTGCTGGAGTCGTCTCGGCGCTACCCTGGTGAGTATGACAATGGTTTCATCTCTTTTGCTGGTCAGCGTATACGTGGCGCGATATTGGATGAGTTACGCCGTCAAGATTGGCGTCCGCGTCCGGTGAGGCAGCAGGCCCATGAGCTTAACGATGTGGTGCGCACGTTGAGCCGTCGTCTAGGACGAGAGCCAAAAGATCTGGAAGTGGCTGCCGAGATGGGCTTGAGTCAGGAAGCCTACCGTGAGCGCCTTTATGCCTCGCAAGCAGAGACCATGAAGAGTCTAGATGAGATGTTGAGTCTGGGTAATGACCCCATTGCCGGTGGCAATAGTGTCGACCAATTTATCCTCAAAAAGACCCTAATCAAAGCCATGGCAAAATTAAATGAAAGAGAACAGCTAATCCTGTCGCTTTACTATCAACATGAGCTCAATTTGAAAGAGATTGCCGCGACGCTGGGGTTAACCGAGACCCGCATCTGTCAGCTGCATAAATTGGCCGTAGCACAGCTGAAAGGCGTCCTGCAGCAATAAATCGTTATTCGGAGTAAGTAAAGCATAATGAGTAAATTAATTGGGTTACTGATCATCCTGTTCTCTGTATTTGGCGGCTATTTATGGGCAGGTGGCACACTGAGATCCTTATGGCAGCCCGCTGAAATTTTGATTATTTTTGGTGCGGGTCTAGGTGCGATTGTGATAGCCAACCCTAAACCCGTATTGCTCGAGATGGCTGAACAAATTAAAGAGCTGTTTACCAAAGAGCAGGAAGACCCTGAGTTGTACCCGCAACTGTTTGGTTTGATGGGGGTCTTAATGTCTCAAATTCAGATGCAAGGGCTTAAAGTGTTAGACGAACACATTGAAAATCCGCAGGCCAGTTCGCTATTTTTGATGTACCCCGCCGTGTTAAAGCATCCCGATGTGTTGCAATTTCTGATCGATAATCTACGCATCCAGTCGATTGGTAAAATATCGCCTCATGATCTTGAGCACCTGCTCGAAGAGGAGATCCACCGCATCGAAGAGGACAGGTTACGCCCATCAGAAGCCTTACATAAAGTGGGCGAGGCGATGCCGGGCTTTGGTATTTTGGCCGCCGTATTGGGGATTATTATTACCATGTCGGCTATCGATGGTCCCATCACCATGATTGGTGTGAAAGTGGCGGCCGCCTTGGTCGGTACCTTTATCGGTATTTTTGCCTGTTACTGCTTTTTTGACCCTTTATCAAAAGCTTTGGAGCATCTGGTTGACCGTAAGTCTGCTCAACTGCGGTGTGTTGCCGCCATTTTGAGCGCTTTCGTTAAAGGTAAGCCCCCTATGATGGCTATCGATGCTGGTCGTAAACAGATCCAGAGTGAAAGCCGCCCATCATTCATCGAGCTTGAGCGCTGGATGGAGGAGCAGAAAAACTGATGATCCAGAAAAATGAACCTGTCATCATCAACCGCCGTAAGCGGAGTAAACGCGGCGGCGGTCATGGTGGTGCTTGGAAAGTGGCCTTTGCCGACTTTACCTTGGCGATGATGGCTTTGTTTATGGTGCTGTGGATCATGCAGATTGCTGACGAAAGTGAGCGCACCATGATAGTCCAATACCTGCGCGGTGAGATGAATGAAACTGGGCCGATGAACCCGTTTAGCATGAGTGATGCCTCATCGATGATCGATTTAGAGGGGTCGATGGCGGTGCAGCAGGCTGTGATCCCCACCCAAGGCACTGGCGCCGAGCGCGCGGGGCCTGCGGCGTACAATAATGTGCCTGTGGGAGAAAGTGAGCCTAATGCGGGTTTGGGCCCAGAGCTCAATGCCATGGTACCTGGGCAGTACGAAACCCAAGCTCAGTTAACCATGTTAGCCCGTGAGCTTAATCGTGTAGTGCAAAGCTCTGAAATGGCTGATAATATTGCTATTACCTTGGTGCCACAAGGAATACGGATTTTAATCCACGATAATATTAACCAGTTTATGTTTACCCGTGGCAGCGCCAAGATACAACCATATTTTGAAGACTTACTGTTAGCGTTAGGCCCAATATTGGGTCAAATCACCAATGCCATGGTGATCTCTGGCCATACCGATTCGACTCCTTATGCAGGCACAGTGTTCACCAACTGGGAATTATCCAGTAAACGGGCACTGCTCGCGCGGCGAGTGCTTGAATATGGCGGCGTTAAACGTCAACAAGTGATTCAAGTGACAGGCATGGCCGATCAGGTGCCTTATATTGCCGATGAGCCAGCCGCTGCGGCCAATCGCCGTATTGAAGTGTTGATCTTAACCTCATCGACCGAACAGCTGATCCGTGACATGGTTGGGGTGCCTGCAGAAGTATTGGAAGCGGGAGTGGACGTACAAGAGGCCAAGCAGCAAGCAATGGCTAATCAACCTAGAGTCCGCTACCAGTAGTAAACAAAAGGATGACAGTGTGATTAAGTACGAAGATTTAGTTCATTTTGACGATATACCTAAGGATAGGTTCAGCGACTCACCGATATCTGATGAACTTGAGCATGACAATCGCCGCGAGCATAAGCGTTTTAGTCTGCGGCCAAACCCGAGCGCTTCGCTCGTCTTGGCTTGCGATGGCGTCGCCGTCACCCTATTCGAACCGGGTTGGTTGACTGCTAAGTCATTAGGCGCAGCCAGTATTAAAGACTTTAGTTTAAGTGGTGTGGGGCTATTGGCGAGCATGAATTTGGCTATCGGGCAGCAACTCTATATTCAATTTGAGCAGCAGCGGCTGCTATGTGAAATCACTCGCACTCACCAAGTAAAGGGGCGGCTTCGGTTCTGGGGGGCTCGTTGGGTCGAAGCCGATAATATGCAGCTGTTATCGCTACTGCAGCAACTTAAACGTCGTTCTGTAAATTAGAGGTAAGCATGACAACATCTTTTAAGCGTGTAGGTACCAATAAGTTACAGAAGTTTTTTCTTTATTTAATCCTACTCGACTGGGTGTTGTTGATTATTACGGCGTTAAAAATGCAGTCGCTCAGTTTTAGCTATGGCGCTATTATTTCGGTGATGTTGTTTGTCTACAGCCTATTTTTAACCAACTTATGCCGTATTCGGGCTAGGCGCGCCAATGACGCTTACATGATCTATCCGGTGATCATCGGTGCCATCGTCTCGTTTCTCTTAGTGGTGTATTTTTTCTTTTTTATTTAACCCTGTGCTGCTTAAGTTAATCCATGAAGGTGAGCCAGAAACAGGCTCACCCTCCTATTCTCAATTAGCCTTTTTGCGCCGCAATAAAGTCCTCTATTTGTGCCTCGAGTACCGACATGGGTACCGAACCGTTGGCTAAAATGGCATCGTGAAATGCGCGGATATCGAAGTCTTGTCCGAGCGCCGTCTCGGCCTGATGGCGTAAGCGTTTTATGGTCAGTTCCCCTACCTTGTACGACAGTGCCTGCCCAGGCCATGAGATGTAACGGTCGATCTCCGTAGTGACATTGTGCATCGACAGTGCGGTGTTGCTGGCCATAAAGTCGAGGGCTTGCTGGCGAGACCAACCCTTGGCGTGCATGCCTGTGTCGACCACCAGACGCGCCGCGCGCCACATCTCATAGGTTAAGCGGCCAAAGTTACTGTAGGGATCTTGATAAAAGCCTGCCTCTAGACCTAAAAACTCAGCATACAATCCCCACCCCTCGCCAAAGGCTGAAATATAGCTGTAACGGCGGAAATTGGGTAAGGATGTGAGCTCTTGATTGAGCGAGATCTGTAAATGATGTCCCGGCACAGCTTCATGCAAGGTTAAAGCTTCCATCTCATATAGGGGGCGCTTGTCTAAGGCGTAGGTGTTAACCCAGTAGTAACCGGGCTCGTCGTCTCGACTCGAACCCGAGTATCGTCCTGTGGTGTACTTAGGCGCAATTTCGGCAGGCACCTGTTGAATGCCGTAAGGCATTCTGGGTAATTGGCCAAAATAACGTGGCAATATGGCATCGGCTTGCTTAGCAATATAAGCGGCTTCTTTTAGCAGCTCCTCGGCGGTTTGGGGGTAAAACTGCGGATCGGTGCGCAGGAAATGCAAAAAAGCGTCAAAGTCCCCCTCAAAGCCGATATCGTCGATGATGGTTTGCATCTCTGCGCGGATCCGTTTGACCTCTTTAAGGCCAAGCTGGTGCACTTCATCGGCAGTCATGGGTAAGGTGGTATAGTAACGCACGCGGTTTTCATAAAAGTCTTTGCCATTGGGCAGGTCGCTGGCGGCGATGCTGCTGCGGGCACCGGGAATATACTCTTGGGTCATAAAGTCGAAATAAGCGCGATAGGCGGGTAATACTGAACTGCGGATCAACTCGAGCCCTTGGGCTGTGAGCTGCGCTTGTTGTTGTGGGCTAAAGTGGGCCGGATATTGAGTAAAGGGCTTGAAGTAGCCACTTTGTTCAGCCGGAATGATAAACGCGCTGATGCTGTCTTCAAAACCAGTTAACACGACTTTTGCCGGAGTGATACCTGCGGCTAATCCCTGTTTTAACCAATAGGTTTGCTGGGCAAAGTAGTTTGGCAGAGCCTGCAATTTAGCTAGGTAATCTTGGTAATCTTGCGCTTGAGTAAAGCGTCCTTTGGCTATCGAAGCGATATAAGCATGAAAACCGCTTTCTGCTGAAATAGGCAGGTAGTGATCATGATAGCGGTACATGTCGACACTGTTTTGCAGCTGATACTGCAAAATTTGGTCGTTGATCTGCTCATCTTTAGTAAGCATGGCGCTGTCGAGTTGCTGTAAGCGTGTGAGCAAGGCTTGTTGCCGTTGAGCCTGCAAAGCTAACGCTTGCGGCGACAAGTTAACCAGTTTGCCTGCTGCGGCGCTATCACCTAATGCGTAAGCCAGTTCAGGATCAAAGTCTAAGCGAACTTGCCATGCGTCATCGATAACCGATTGTAACTCCTGCGAGGTTGCATTTTTAGTGGCGCTTACGCTAATGGGTTCTGCCGCTGATGATGACGTTGCTGGAGCCGATGGCTGTAATTGGCAGGCGCTGAGACTAACAAGTAAGAGACACGGGGCGAGGCGAGAGTACATGGGAATCCTTCCATTTATAGCTATTATTTATGGTTGTTATTTGTGCTGTTAACTCATCGGTGTGAGTCGTAGGTGAAACATTATGCACGGCTGTGTGTTGCTTGTCATCGGTGTGGCTTACGCTTCATTATCCGCCAACTAGCAAGTGGCGCTATGAAGGTGCGATAGCTGAATTAAGTCGTACAGTCGATTAAATAATGCGTGTTATAGTGCTGACAACTTCAGACCAGATAAAAAATAATATTGGCTGAGGGGTTTACATAGGGGTTAAATATGATTGATACATCCATTCCGTTGGTGGACCTTCATCGTCACCTTGATGGCAACGTCAGGGTTAATACGATTTGGGAGCTTGGTCATCAACATCACATTGCGTTGCCATCCGATACATTGGAAGGGTTAGCGCCTTTTGTACAAATTCAAGGTAAAGAGTCGAGTCTGGTCGCGTTTTTAAAGAAGCTCGATTGGATGGTGGCCGTGCTTGCCGATCTTGATGCCGTTAAACGCGTAGCTTATGAAAACGTGGTTGATGCAGCCGTGTCAGGCTTAGATTATGCTGAGTTGCGTTTTAGCCCATATTACATGGCGATGAACCACCAATTACCGCTCGAAGGGGTTGTCGAAGCGGTGATCGACGGTGTCAATGCCGGTGTAAAAGAGCATGACGTGAAGATTAATTTGATTGGTATTATGTCGCGCTCATTTGGCCAGCAAGCCTGTATGCTGGAGCTCGACGCGCTGCTGGCCCATAAACAGCACTTAGTGGCGATGGACTTGGCTGGGGATGAACTCGGTTTCCCTGGTGCACTGTTTAACAGCCATTTTAATAAGGTGCGTGATGCGGGCCTTGCCGTTACGGCTCACGCTGGTGAAGCGGCTGGCGCCGAAAGCATGTGGCAGGCGATTTTGGAGTTAGGTGCGACTCGTATTGGCCATGGTGTTAATGCGGTGCATGATCCTAAGTTGATGGAATACCTAGCTAAACACAAGATAGGTATCGAGTCTTGCCCAACCAGTAACTTGCACACATCGACGGTTGCTAATTATCAACAGCATCCGCTGCGCACCTTCATGGATGCAGGGGTGTTGATTGGGCTGAATACTGACGACCCAGGTGTGAGCGCTATCGATATTGAGCATGAATATCGGGTGGTGAAGGCTGAAATGGGCTTAACCGATGCCGAGTTAGCGTTATTGCAACGCAATGGCGTGGAGATGGCCTTTTTATCTGACAGCGAACGCAAAGCGTTATACGCCGCCAAAGCGTAATGACCTGAGCGTGATAAACAAAAAAGCCGATGAATTATCATCGGCTTTTTAATGGACGGTCATTATCGCTAGCGGTTAACTGCAGCGATTAGATCACACGTGAGAACTGTTGCTGACGTGCCTTATCGCGATAGTAAACATCGAAACAGATGCAGATGTTACGAATAAGCAGGCGGCCTGTATTGCTAACGGTGATCTTTCTGTCGGTGATATCGACCAGTTTATCGTCAACAAAGGTTTGTAGCAGCTTAAGATCTTCTGCAAAATACTCTTCGAAATTAATTCCAAGTTGCTGGTCAATCTTGGCCATATCCAGATCAAAGTGACAGATGAGCTGTTTAATCACTACGCGGCGGATCTCATCATCACGGTTAAGCTTACAGCCTTTCCATAATGCATGGCCTACGGCGTCGACAGACTCATAATAAGGACGAATGTCTTTTTGGTTTTGTGCGTAACAATCGCCAATCTGGCTAATGGATGACACGCCTAAACCCAGTAGGTCGCACTCTTCTTGAGTCGTGTAGCCTTGGAAATTACGATGCAGTCGACCTTCATTTTGCAGGATAGATAGCTCATCGTCAGGTTTGGCAAAGTGGTCCATACCAATATACTGATAGCCAGCGCCTGTGAGGGTTTCGATGGTCTGATGTAGCATCTCTAGCTTTTGCTGCGGAGAGGCTAAATCTTCATCCTTAATTTTACGCTGCGCAGCAAAGCGTGCTGGCAGGTGCGCATAGTTAAACACAGATAGGCGATCGGGCGATAAGTCTAAGACCCGCTGCATGGTTTCTGCAAAGGTTTCTGGTGTTTGGTGTGGCAGACCATAGATTAAATCGATATTGGTCGATACAAAGCCCATCGCTTTAGCTTTGGCCATAAGGTCAAAGATAAACTGTTCATCTTGTTCACGATTAACCGCGACCTGTACTTTTTTGTTGAAGTCTTGCACGCCAATCGAAATACGGTTAAATCCAGCTTCTTTGAGGGTATCGAGCATAGATAGCTCAATTTCCCGAGGATCGACTTCGATTGAATACTCACCTTCATCGGCAATATTAAAATGCTCGCGCAGTAGCGAAGAGAGTCTAAGGATCTGCTCAGGATTAAGGAAAGTGGGAGTTCCGCCGCCCCAGTGAATTTGTGTTACTAGGTAGTCTTTAAACAGGGGCGCACGCTTAACAATTTCGGCCGCTAAATATTCAATATATTGGTCAGCTTTGTGCTGATGACGAGTGATCACCTTGTTGCAGCCACAGTAATAGCAAAGCTTAGCGCAAAAAGGGATGTGCAGATAAAGCGACAACTTATCGCTTTTACTGTTCTTGATTGAAGTCAGCAGATCGTTTTCAGTAAAAGAGTCATCAAACTCGAGTGCGGTCGGATAAGAGGTGTAACGGGGACCGCTGTAATTATACTTTTCGATCATTGACTGATCCCAATTAATTTGGGTGGGCTGCTTCAAGGCGTGTCCTCCGAAGGTGGTAAATTAGCAACAAGCGAAGTATGCAATGTTATCAGATTAATAACATTGATCTCTGTTGCAAATTAACACTGCAAGTAATAGTAGCCGATGAATATCCTTGAATTTAGACCAAATGTCTGTGGTGCGAGGTGAAATTTGTGCGCCGACTCACGCCGCTATTTTTGGATAGGGGCGTAATCTTTAACCAGTTGCTGTGTTTCTTGATTGATATCGGCCTCGAGTGCCGCCTCTGATTTCATTCTGACTAAGTCGAGTTTCATGCGCTGCTGTTTACTGAGTGCTTTACGTTGCTCCATGATCGGGTGCTGCTCAATCACTTCGAAATGGGCGAACAAGGCTGGGTAACGGCTGGTGGCTTGTTCTGTTTGACCCAAAATACCAAATAGTTTGCCGATACGCATGACTCCCTCAGACAGTTCACAGCGCTCCTCTAGCATCGCGGCAGCAATATAATGAATATTGCCGAGCAGCTCTTGCTCTCGAGCCTCGACCGCTTGTTGCTGAGCGGCCTGTTGTGCTTGCTGTTGCCGAGTCTGCTGCTTTAATTTTATCAGTAGGTGGGCGGCGTAGCCTGCAAGCCCAATAATAATTAAGGCACCGATAATCATAAGTGAAGTCGTCATAATCAGGTCCAAATAAGCTGTGTTAGGGGAGTAGATATAGAAATGGCATCGAATTCGATGCCATTAAGTCCTCATGCGAGTGCATTAGTCTTTACGTTGGTAGTCTTTTAGTAGATCAGCGCCAGACTCAAACTTCTCCAGCAAATCATCATCAGACGTTGCTGTGGTTTTCATTACGTGCTCTAAATCATCTTCTTCATTGATCCCGAGACGCTCCATTAAACGTTCGATTTCAGTCAGCTGTTTTTCAAGCCAGCTCTGATCGGCTGCGGTTAATGTTTTGCCCTCTTCTAGCATGTCGAGTAGCGAATTTAGACGCGGATCATCTTCTAATTTAAGTAGCTTCTGCTCATCACTCATTTTAGGAGCCGCAGGCTTTTTCTCTACCGGTTTAACGGTTGGTAGATTTAAGGCCACAGGCTTCTTACTGCCGTGACGAGGATCTTTGGCTCTCGCCGCTCCCGATTGTGTTTGCTGGATCTGCTTTTCGTCATGACGGCTGCCCGGTTTGTTGCCCGAATTTTGCTTTTTGCCGGCAACTACACGGTCTTGCTTTTTCGTTCGTGGCTGTTTCTTAGGCGCATTTTCATTGATTTTGCGCGATTTGTTACGGGACATAGCAATAATCTCAACTACAAAAAATATCGTGAACTTATCTAATCAAATTAGACAAGAGAACTTGGGTCGCGTGTTATATCAGATTTTGGTGGTTTTTGCACCAAAATGAGATCGTTTGACGCGAATAATAGCTTAAATTCAGCTTGGTATGCTAGATATTGGAAGGTGGCCTGCTGATAAAAACTGACGTGGGTTAAATTATTCTTATGGTGCCATTTGGAAAAGCCAGTTAACTCGGTGATCAATTGCGTATTTATCGCCATCCATCCGCCCGGTTTTAGCAATGAACAGAGTAAACGCCACTCTCTATTTGGGAAGCGAAAGTGTTCAAATACTTTATAACAACAGATAAAGTCATATTGCTGTTTTAGCACTTTATGTTGTGGTGCGAAAAAAGGGTCGTATTGATACAGTTGGTGGCCATTAATGGCTAACTCATCGATAAGTGCAGGCATAACGATACGGCCAAAATTAAGTCCGGTTAAGGGGCTTGTGGTCTCTTGTTCGATTTGGCCGACGAGGCTCAATATTAGTTGGCGGGTGGCTTTATGTTTTTGGGTTGCCGTTTGGTATTTATTGAGTTCGGCCTTGGGCGGCAAATGAGAACTGGCATCGGCAAATAGTAACATGCAGGTTTTACAGCGGTGTATGCAACGTTTTCTATCTTGATAGAAGGGGGTAGTATTATCGTTATGGCACAGGGGGCATCTTCGCATCGGTAACGAATGACTCTTCTAGGTGATTCCATTTAGTGTACATTTTGTCATAAAAAAAGGCGACAGTATGACTGTCGCCTTCCAAAAAAGTACCCTAGGTACTCAATTCTGACTCCAAGTTTCCTTACTTGCTATGCGACTTTCCCAGTCGGATTCCATCTTATTTTTTGTCTGCTATCCATGCAGTTTTTATCGTTTGTGGTCTTCCAGACACTTTCTTATTAGCCTGTCGCCTTCCTGACAACAGTTTCCGTAGATGGTCTTAATGACACATCACAATATTGCTCATCATCTTTGATGATAAATCAACCATCCTTGTTGGTGTAACCTTGAGTTCAGTTGTAGCATTTCTGAACGAGTAAGGAGAGTGCTAATTAGCGAATTGGCCTTCCTAACCAATAATCCTTACCAAAATCGAACATGACCTGACTTCAAATTCGAAGTGCGACTCTATATTGTTTTATTAGTGAGTGGTCTTAATATTATTATTGTTATGGTTTCACTTTATTCTTATATCTTAAGCGATGTTACATACCGAAATCTGTTTAATATTATTAGATAAATTTTGGATAAACAGTTGGGTTCACCTCGGTACGGGCACAATTAAACCGAAATCTGTGATCTATGTCAAGCCCGAATTTGCGCAGTTGACGTAAGCGTCAGCTTTTTGAGGTTAAAAAAGGTGATCGTAACCACCTTTTTCATTAAGCTTAATAATTACTTAATACTGGCAACATATTTTGCTAGTGCTTCGATATCTTCGCTAGTTAATTTCTTAGCGACATCTTGCATCATGCCATTTAAGTCGTTGTTACGAGTAGAGTCGTGGAACTTAGTTAGCTGAATTTTGATGTAATTAGCGTGTTGTCCTGCAATTGCTGGAAAACCTGCTGCTTCAGAGCCTTTACCGTTAGGGCCGTGACAAGCGATACAAGCGGTAATTCCACGGACGGTATCGCCACCTTTGTAAAGTTGCTCACCCAGTTCAGGTACATCTTTTACTTCAGTCACTGTGAGTGGTAATGAAGCATAGTAGGCGGCTAGATCTTCGATATCTTGGTCGCTTAATCCTGCTGCCATAGGGCTCATTAGTGGCTCGTTACGGCCCTCTTTACCACCAGTGTGAGCCGCTTGACGTAAATCATGTAGCTGTTTCTTCAGGTAAGTCTCTTGTTGCCCTGCAATTTTAGGGTACATGTCTATCATGCTGTTACCATCAACACCGTGACAGGCAGAACAAATGATTGCTTTAGTTTTTCCCGCTTCAGCATCACCTGCTGCAATAGCGGGAGTCGATAATGTGGCTAAAATTGATAGCGCAATAGCTAGCTTTTTCATGGCGTTCCAACTTTTAGTTAAATTTTTTGTCCTGAGCTTACGAGAGTGACCTGCAAGCGTGATAAAATATGATTTATGTGATCGGAGTAATATTTTACACGAAATTGTGCAAATGTAAGCAACTCTTCGATATTTAAACTAAAGAATGAACAAATTTTGGAGTGGGTAGTGACTGATTCTCGTATCGATTTTCGGCAGGCAAAGTTTTTGATCAGCGCACCTGATATCGCGCATCTCAATGAACATTTGCCTGGAGATGTGGGTGTTGAAATTGCATTTGCAGGCCGATCTAATGCCGGAAAGTCCAGTGCATTAAATCAGCTTACAGAACAAAAAAGCTTAGCTCGAACCAGTAAAACCCCTGGGCGTACGCAATTAATTAACGTATTTGCCCTCGACGAGCATCGCCGCTTGGTGGATCTGCCTGGTTATGGTTTTGCGCAAGTTCCATTGGCGTTAAAGAAGAAGTGGCAACAAGCGTTAGGTCAATATTTACAAGAACGTGAATGCTTAAGTGGCCTAGTGGTACTGATGGATATTCGTCATCCGTTAAAAGATCTCGATATGCAGATGATAGAGTGGGCTGTTGATAGTCATATTCCGGTACTTGCGCTGCTGACGAAATGCGACAAGTTGGCTCAAAGTGCCAGAATGAAAACCGTTAACGAGGTTCGCAAGGCGCTAATTGATTTTGGTGATGCGGTTAAGGTGGAGCCCTTCTCTTCACTGAAAGGCACTGGTAAACCTAAGGTATTAAGCATACTGAATGAATGGTGTCACCCTGACTGGTTAGTTGAAGCATTGGCCGAGGCCGATCAAGAATAGTATTTATTGTACTGTTAAAACGCTTCCTTCGAGGAGGCGTTTTTTTTGTTTCATAGTTGAACGGGCATTGCAGATAGCAATGAAGAAGAGGGGTATAGCGGAATTTTAGGCAAAAAAAACCGACGGTGTAAACCATCGGCGAATAAATTAGCTCTTTTGAGGAGAAGCTAAATTCAACAAGACTCAAGTTCCATCAATCGATGATCAATGGCTCTCAATAACTGCATGATAGCGCGAATCTCGACCAACTTAAAGTATTTGCTCTAAATTAAATTTTAGGCGAAAAAAAGCCCCAGCAATTAAATCGCTGAGGCGCCATAATTCGGCTATCCACTTAACAAGTGAATTAAAAAAGGTCTGAAAGATAGAACATCTTAACCTCTGTACCCTACGCCGAGAATAATACTGCATTAGCCGTTATTTGGGAAACTGTTTTTTATAAAAAACGACAATAATGTGAGCAACATCTAAACTTTAGGCGATAAAAACAGCATTTTTTTGATCTTAAAGTTTCATATTTGCACTTTAAAATAATAATTTAGCTGTTTTAACACTCAAAATGAAAATAAATTACTTTTTCAGGTGCAGATGCCCCGCAATGACTTAAGATGAGCGCGTTGATAGTCTATGTGGCTTTTTGCTGCAATAAAAAGCCTCACACTAAGTGAGGCTTAATCAATTCAAATATTGCGCCTTTAGTCAGTTGGCTACTGGATATGCATTGTATTAGTGCGCCTGTTCCCAGTTGTCACCAATACCCGCCTCGGCCAGTAGTTCGACATCAAGACTGGCTGCACTGGCCATTAATTGACAGACTTTTTCTTTTAAGCTCTCGGCTTTATCACTATCAACTTCGAAAACCAATTCATCGTGTACCTGCATGATCATGGTGATCTCACCTTGAGTGTCGCTTGCAATCCAATGCGCTACATCAATCATCGCTTTCTTGATGATATCGGCAGCGGTGCCTTGCATCGGGGCGTTGATTGCGGCGCGTTCAGCAGCTTGGCGCCGCATAGCATTTCTATCTTTGATGGCTGGTAGGTAGAGCCTGCGGCCAAATAGCGTCGATACGTAACCTTGTTCGGCTGCCGCGGCGCGTGTTTCTTCCATGTACTTGAGTACGCCTGGGTAGCGTTTAAAGTAAATATCGATATATTTTTGCGCTTCGGCACGAGGAATATCGAGCTGACGCGCTAGCCCAAAGGCGGACATGCCATAAATGAGGCCAAAGTTGACCGCTTTGGCGCGGCGACGTTGTTCGCTTGTCACTTCACTAAAATCGACATCAAAGACTTCAGCAGCAGTCGCGCTATGGATATCTTTACCCTCGGCAAACGCGCTCAGTAGGCCTGAGTCTTGCGATAGGTGTGCCATGATGCGTAATTCGATTTGCGAGTAATCGGCAGCCAGAATTTTACGTCCTTCACCCGCGATGAAGGCGTGGCGAATGCGGCGACCCTCTTCGGTGCGGATTGGGATATTTTGTAGGTTAGGCTCACTCGACGATAAACGACCGGTTGCAGCATTGGCCTGATGATAACTGGTGTGTACTCTGCCAGTATTTGCATCGACCATCAAAGGTAGTTTGTCGGTATAGGTACTCTTTAATTTAGATAAGCTTCTGTGCTCTAGCAGTATTTTAGGTAAAGGGTAGTCAAGCGCCAGTTCGACTAACACTTCTTCGGCTGTCGATGGTGCGCCTTTGGGGGTTTTCTTAATCACAGGGTAGCCGAGCTTCTCAAAAAACAGGGCTTGTAACTGTTTAGTTGAGCTGAGATTAAAGGTTTCGCCGGCGATGTCGTAAGCTTTTTGTTCTAGCTCATCAATTTTTCGTGCGAGTTCTTCACTTTGCTGGCCGAGTAACATGCTGTCAATTAGCACGCCTTGGCGTTCAATTTGTGATAGTACGCTCACCAGCGGCAATTCGATATCACTGAACACGCTCGCAAGTTCAGGGGCCTTTGGCTAATCTTGGCCACAAATGCTGATGTAATCTTAGGGTGATATCGGCATCTTCAGCGGCGTAAGGCGCAGCTATCTCTAGCGGAATTTGATTGAAGGTCAGTTGCTTGGCGCCTTTTCCTGCAATCTCTTCGAAACCGATAGTCTTATGTCCGAGATACTTCAGAGCTAAGTCGTCCATATTGTGTTTCGAGGCGACCGAATTAAACACGTAAGATTCGAGCATGGTATCGAAGGCTATGCCGCGTAGCGTGATCCCCACGTTGGCCAGAATACTCATATCGTACTTTAGGTTTTGGCCAACCTTTTTGATACTAGCATCTTCCAGTAGTGGGGTTAATTTGGCTAAGGCTTGCGTCATGTCCAGTTGTTCTGGCGCGTCGGGGTAATCATGTGCCAGTGGCAGATACGCAGCCTGACCCGCTTCAATAGCAAAGGATAAGCCGACTAACTTAGCCTGCATATAGTTAAGGCTGGTGGTTTCGGTATCGACGGCAAAGAGTTCGGCGCTAGCGAGTTTTTCAATCCACTCGTCCAGTTGTTGCCAACTTAAGATGGTGACGTAATCGGCATCGATATCTTGTGGTACAGGAGGGGTATCTTCGTCCTTAGCGTCATTGGTTATGTTATTTGCGCCCTTACCATCGAGCACTTCTGCAAGCCAGCGCTTAAATTCCATTTCGCTATAGCATTTGATCAACTCTTCATTATCGGCTGGAGCGATATTCAGCTGATGCCAATCTTGCTCTAATTCTACATCTAACTTAATGGTCGCGAGCTCATATGAGAGTCTTAGCATCTCGCCATGTTCGGCAATTTTGGCCGGCATGGTTTTAGCGCCGCGAAAGCCGAGCTCTGGCATTTTTTCAGGATGAGCTAAGATCTGCTCAATACTACCAACGCCATTAAGCATCGCCAGTGCGGTTTTTTCACCCACACCAGGTAAGCCTGGAATGTTATCGGCTTTATCGCCTTGCAGTGCTAATAGGTCGACAATCAATTCTGGGCCGACGCCAAACTTTTCGAGCACTTCTTCAGGCCCTAATATGGTATTGGTCATGGTGTTGATAAGGGTAATATTATTATCGACTAGCTGCGCCATATCCTTATCGCCAGTGCTGATCAGTACCGAACGCCCCTCTTTACTCGCTTGAGTAGCAATGGTGCCAATAACATCATCGGCTTCGACGCCAGGCACACAGACTAATGGCAGGCCAAGTGCTCGCACAATACGGTGTAGCGGTTCAATTTGAGAGCGTAGGTCATCAGGCATCGTTGGGCGATGCGCCTTATATTCTGCATACAAATCATTACGGAACGTTTTACCCTTGGCATCGAATACCACAGCCATCTGTGTCGGCTTGTATTGCTTTAGCAAGCTACGCAGCATATTAATTACGCCATAAACGGCGCCAGTGGCTTCGCCTTTCGAGTTCGTTAGGTGAGGGGGGGCATAATAAGCGCGGTAAAGATAAGAAGAACCATCCACAAGGATCAGTGGGTTTTCAGCAATAGTAGGCATAATATCTATTCATTTATCGGTATTCGATGATGGCGCTAGCATGCCACATTAGGACGATTTCGGCCACGCAAAATTACTCACTAGGCTGTGGATAAGTCTGTGAGCTAAAAAAAAATCAACGAGCAGGCTTTATAACCGCGACGACATGGTGTGATTTTAAGTTATTGATTTTATGTGATGTTTATTTTTTGTGTGAACTAGGTATTACTTCCAAGTAAAATTTCCTAATGTGTGGACTTTTATTTTCATTCCATTTATCGGCTCTGGCTTGGCGAATTGACAGCGGCTTGCTAAAGTCGATGCACTAACTTAGCACGAAAAATAAACAGATCAAGTTGTTTGTTTCATTGTTGTTAAAACTATTGGGTATATAAAAGGAGCTGTTAATGAAAAAATTCGCAGTGTTATTGAGTGGCGCGGGGGTGTTTGATGGTAGCGAGCTCCAGGAGGCGGTGCTGACCTTGTTATCCCTCACTCAAGCTGGTGCTTGTTACCAGTGTTTTGCGCCTGATATTGACCAGATGCATGTGGTTAATCATCTTACTGGTGAGGTAGATGTCGAAGATAAACGTAATGTGCTGGTGGAGTCGGCGCGTATTGCTCGTGGTGAGATAAAGGCGACGACAGATCTTGTTATCGGAGAGTTTGATGGCTTACTGATCCCCGGTGGTTTTGGCGCCGCCAAGAATCTATGTAACTTTGCTGTTGCGGGCAGCGAATGCGAAATCGCACCAGAGGTGAGCCATTTTATTAATGAGTTTATCGAAGCAAAAAAACCAGTGGGCTTTATCTGTATTTCTCCGGTGATGATCCCTAAGTTGTATCATCAGGCTCGCGGCACCATTGGGCATGATACCGAAACTGCACATGCCTTTAATTTGATGGGGGGGCAGCATGTCGAGACTAATGTGGAGCAGATAGTGGTTGATGAAGCCAATAAATTAGTCAGTACACCAGCTTATATGTTGGCAGAAAACATTGCCCAAGCACATATAGGTATCAATAAACTGGTGAGGAAGGTGATTGAACTGGCCTCTTAGGCGGTTAACACTAAGCCCTAGGCGCTAGCGCCTAGGTGCGTTTTCTACTGTCGATAAAGCCCTGAATAACTCCAACAATCAATCCGCCAATATGGGCACCGTTGGCTATCGAGAGTCCAAATATATCGGTAAAGCCTAGTACTAGCCAGAGTAGCATAAAGACAATATAGGCGGGTGGCAGACCTATGCCAGCTTCAGGGCGTTTAACGCCCATCACCCAAGTGTAGCCAACTACCGCATAGACGACGCCAGAAAGGCCGCCAAAGTTAGGGCCAGTAATAAAATACTGCACAATATTGGGTAGGGTTCCGGCGACTAACAGTATGATAAACAATGGCGCTACGCCGAGCTTGTTTTCGATTTTACCGCCTAAATACCACCACCAGAGTAAATTAAACAAGATATGCATGGCTGAAAAGTGCATCAGGCTGGGAGTAAAGACGCGCCATACTTGCTCAAAGCCACTATTGGGGACGGCGCCAAAGAATGACAGGTGCTCAAATAGCACATTGGCAAAGCCAATATTAAAGCCTAAATAGATCACGGCACAAATGGCAATAATGCCTAGCGTGAGTGGTCCTGCGCCAGAAATAAATTGGCTTAGCAGTTGTAAGCTAGGTGCACCATAATCTAATTTTGTTGCTGGGCTGCCATTATCCCAAGAAGCCTGCAGGTATTTATCATCATGGGGATGTTGAATAAATTGCTCATACTCGGCGCGGGCTGGAGCATAGTCCTGTTCGCGCTCGACAGAGACGATAACATCTTGTTCATCGTAGGATAGTTGGCAGCTTACACCTTGACCTTTTAAATAGTCGATAAGTGCCTGTGCGGCACGTGCGTTGGGTAAGCGACCAATTTCTAGCATTAGCATCTTCTCACTGAGGTTAGTTCGCTTCGCGCCACGCTTGAAAGCCGCCATCTAGGCTATATACGTCATCGAAGCCTTGTTCGTGTAAATAGTTTGCGGCATTTTGGCTACTAATGCCATGATAGCAAACCACCACCAAGGGCTGATCCATATCGGCTTCAGCAATATAGGCTGCAAGATTGTCGTTAGTCAGGTTGGTTGCGTCTGCAATGTGTCCAGCCTCGAAACTAGCATTGTCGCGAATATCGACTATCTGGAGCGGACTGTTTTCTTGTTGCATTTGCAGCAGTTGATTAACGCTTAAGTGTTTAAAAGCTGACATAGTAAACCTGTAGAAATCAATAATTATTGGTGAGTGTGTGATAGGAGGCTGCAGCTGAACAGCCTCCTACTAGCTCAATTATACCGAGTTAATCCCAGCTAAGGATCACTTTACCAGATTGACCAGAGCGCATGGCGTCAAAGCCCGCTTGGAAATCATCGACATTGAAGTGGTGGGTAATAATGGGCGAAATATCTAAACCCGACTGGATCAGGCTGGCCATCTTGTACCAGGTTTCAAACATTTCACGACCGTATATGCCTTTGATAATTAATCCTTTAAAGATCACTTTGCTCCAATCGATTGCCATCTCTCCACCAGGAATACCCAGCATAGCAACTTTACCGCCATGGTTCATGGTATCGAGCATTGAGTGGAACGCCGCAGGAACCCCCGACATCTCCAGCCCCACATCGAAACCTTCGGTCATGCCAAGTTCGTGCATCACATCTTCGAGTTTTTCGGTCGCGACGTTAACGGCGCGAGTGGCGCCCATCTTTTTCGCTAACTCAAGGCGGTATTCGTTAACATCGGTGATCACCACGTGACGCGCACCGACATGGCGACATACGGCTGCCGCCATAATGCCGATAGGACCCGCTCCGGTGATTAAGACATCTTCACCTACCAGATCGAATGACAATGCGGTATGTACTGCGTTACCAAAGGGATCAAAGATAGAGGCTAAATCATCAGAAATATCATCAGGGATCTTAAAAGCATTAAAAGCTGGGATCACCAGATACTCTGCGAAGGCCCCTTCACGGTTAACCCCAACACCTGAAGTGTTACGACACAAGTGAGTACGACCTGCGCGGCAATTACGGCAATGTCCGCAGGTTATATGGCCTTCACCCGATACTCTATCGCCAATGGAAAAGCCACGTACCTCTTGGCCAATCTCAACCACTTCACCTACATATTCGTGACCCACTACCATAGGGACTGGGATGGTATTTTGTGACCATTCGTCCCAGTTATAAATATGTACGTCGGTGCCACAGATGGCAGTTTTACGAATTTTAATCAGTAGATCGTTATGGCCAACTTCAGGTTTTGGCGCATCGACCATCCAGATGCCTTCTTCAGGCTTTAATTTGCTTAGTGCTTTCATGTTCCACCCTATGACTGACTCACCCTAGCGGTCAGTAAAAAATGTCATTCAATAAGGGCTACAACACAATGTAGTCCCTTTGGTTTTATATTAGCCGATAATGCCCATCTCTTTACCGATACGGGTAAAGGCATCGATGGCGCGATCTAACTGCTCACGGCTGTGGGCGGCAGACATTTGGGTGCGAATACGCGCTTGGCCTTTCGGTACCACAGGGAATGAGAAGCCAACGACGTAAATGTGCTCTTCGAGTAATCGGTTGGCAAAATCGCCCGCTAACTTAGCATCACCAATCATCACAGGAATGATGGCGTGATCGGCACCGCCTAAGGTAAAGCCGGCAGCAGTCATTTTTTCGCGGAAATAACGGCTGTTCTCCCACACGGCTTCACGCAGTGCTTGGCCAGATTTGAGCATTTCAAGGACATGGATCGATGCGGTTACAATGGCTGGCGCTAAAGAGTTAGAAAACAGATATGGGCGTGAACGCTGACGTAACCAGTCGATGACCTCTTTTTTACCCGCGGTAAATCCGCCCGATGCGCCGCCTAATGCCTTACCTAAGGTACCAGTGATGATGTCGACTCTGTCCATCACATCGCAATATTCGTGGGTGCCACGGCCATTTTGGCCAATAAAGCCCACGGCATGAGAATCATCGACCATGACGAGTGCGCCATACTGGTCGGCAAGGTCGCACACACTCTTGAGGTTCGCAATAACCCCATCCATAGAAAACACGCCATCGGTGGCGATAAGGATATGGCGTGCACCTGCTGCTTTGGCGGCCTTAAGCTGTGTTTCTAAATCGGCCATATCATTGTTGGCATAGCGAAAACGCTTGGCTTTACACAAGCGTACGCCATCGATAATTGATGCGTGGTTAAGCGCATCGGACACAATCGCGTCTTCGGCGCCCAATAGGGTTTCGAACAGGCCGGCGTTCGCGTCGAAGCAAGAAGAGTAAAGAATGGTATCTTCCATGCCGAGGAATTCACTTAGGCTGGCTTCAAGTTGCTTGTGGATATCTTGTGTGCCGCAAATAAAGCGCACCGATGCCATACCAAAACCGTGATCGTTTAATCCTTGCTGCGCCGCGGCGATAAGCTCAGGGTGGTTGGCAAGGCCGAGATAGTTGTTGGCACAGAAATTCATCACTTCGCTGCCATTTACTTCGATTGATGTCTGTTGAGGAGAGGCGATTACACGCTCGCTTTTGTATAAGCCTTCAGCTTTTACTTCAACAAGTTGCTGATTAATTTGGTCGTAGAATGAGGTTTTGGTCACAGGAGGTCTCCTTCTTGGGGATAATTTTATTGTTATCATTTGCGCTTGATTCATCGAGCCTATTTAGACGCAAAATGAACGAAATGGCCTCTAACTAAGGGCCCATTTCGTCGCCGGAGTCGCGGCTTAGATGTTGTTTGAGCTCATTACGCGAACGTCAATAAGTTAGGTTTACTTGTCGATATTTACTGCCATGGTGGCCGTATTATCGACACATGAACACAGCGAGCACCAGCCACGCTAAGCGATAGGTTGGCCGAATTCTAACCTTAAATGGGCTCGGCACCACACTCTTTTTTTCATCATTAACTTAGCTAGTGCAATAACAACTTTTGCATAACAAAAAGTAATGTGAAATGTCACATAGACAACATTGTGAGGAGCAGCTTTATGTTGACTAAAGCTGCGGGGGGGATGAGTGATTGCTCCTTGGTGCTTAATCAGCGTGTTGTTCGTTCTGCGCTAGCGTCTGATAATGTTGCTCGAGTCGCATAAAGGTGGGCTTAGCATTATCACTGGCGTAAGCTCTAAAAATCATCAACACCCTAAGTAAACCCTCATACAAGGAAGTTTTGGTGATTATGGTGGTTTCAGAGTGGGTGAGGCGATTACTTATCCAGAAACAAGCGACCATTCTAATGGTGTCGGCCAACGGGGCGATATCATGATCATCGATGGTTAGTACGCCGTCTTGTTTCAGTTGGTTTAAAATGTTGCTCGCGCGTGCAAGTACCTGTTCTTGCACCTGGGTATATTGCTTATTGAGCTCGGGATCGCGGCCTAAAATGATCACTAAGTTAGAGTACATAAAGCGGAACTGCCACAGGGTATAAAATAGGGCATCGAAATAGCCAATTAATAGGTCAACATCCACTTTTTTGTCTTGATAGGGCTGAAAGCCTGATTCAAGGTGTTGCTGGTAGAGGGTGAAAATAGAGCGAATAATGTCTTCTTTATTGCGAAAGTGGTAATAGAGGTTACCCGGACTGATCCCTAAATGCGCGGCAATATGGTTAGTGGTAATGCTTCTTTCGCCGTGCTCATTAAAGAGTTCTAAGCTGGCATGGACAATTTTATCGCGGGTTTTCATGCAGATCCCAAATTAGGTCGATTAAGAAAAATGCTTAAGGTAAAGCCTTTGTTGTCGTTAGGCTCTAAGGTTGGGGTCGTTATTGTGCAAGCCCGTTGAGCTCAGGCTCTAAATGCCAACTTAAACAGCCCCTAGGCAAATGTCAATCGATGGCTTATCAGACCAGTTTGAGAGACAGTATGTATCAGTGACACATAATCTCCCTTATTTTTAAGCTGTTAACCTTGGGGGGAAAGTGCCTATAACGGCCTAGCATGCTAATATTAGGTCTCCTGTGCTTAACCGATTGACAAGCCTATCTCATGAACCGGATTTTATACTCAGCTCTACTTTATTTAGCTTCACCCCTGTTATTGCTTTATTTGACGTTTCGCGCTATAAAAAGTCCCGCTTATCGAGGCCGCTGGGCAGAACGTTTTGGCTTAAGTCGTTTACAGGCTACCGATCTGTTAGTCCATTCAGTATCGATGGGAGAAACCCTCGCGGCCATCCCGCTGATTAATAAAATAATGACCCAGTATCCGCATCTGACTCTCACCGTCACGACGACCAGTCCAACAGGGTCGGCAGAGGTCATTAAGGCGTTTGGTGACCGAGTACAACATTGCTACCTCCCTTTCGACCTGCCGCTATGTGTGGCTCGCTTTCTCAACCAAGTGCAGCCTCAACAGTGCATTATTATGGAAACCGAGCTGTGGCCTAACTTACTGCATCAGGCCAAACAACGTGGCGTAAAGTTGATGTTGGCCAATGCACGTTTATCTGCCAAGTCGGCCAAGCAATATCAGCAGCGGCCTAAACTGGTGAGCCCCATGTTGCAGACCTTAGATGTGATAGCGGCGCAGTCGAGCCCAACCGCAGAGCGTTTTATCGCCTTGGGGGTGCCGGCCAGCAAAATTGAGGTGACAGGTAGCTTGAAATTCGATCTCACCATTGGTGAGCAGCATATCGCCAAGGCAAGGCAGCTGCGCAGCGAGTGGCAGCGCCTAGAGACGCCGGTATGGGTTGCAGGCAGCGTGCATCCGGGGGAGTTTGACGCCATTTTATCGGCGCATAAAAATGTATTGATCCGCTTTCCTCATGCGCTGTTGGTCATGGTGCCAAGGCACCCTGAGCAGTTTGAGGCTGCAGCCAGTCGAGTTAACACTGCGGGATTAACGCTGGCGCGTCGCAGCCAAGCAGACAAGGTAGATACCGATACCCAAGTGTTGCTGGGCGATACCATGGGAGAACTACTCAGTTTCTATGGCGCCGCAGACCAAGCTTTTGTCGGGGGCACGCTTATTGAAAATGGTGGCCATAACCCGCTCGAACCTGCCGCCATGGGACTGCCTGTTTACGTGGGGCCCAATTTCAGGGACTTCGCCGAAATTGCGCTCATGCTACAAGAAGCAGGTGCCTTATCTGTGGTGAAATCTGCCGAGGACTTGTCACTACAATTAGTGGATAAATTTGATGACAAAGAGGCGTATCTGCTGGCTAGGGAGGCCGGGCTTAAAGTGGTGGAAGACAATAAAGGGGCGCTTGCTGCCCAATTTGCACTGGTGTGTGGTTTGCTCGACCAGTAATGCTGCATCACTTGTCGAGTACCGAGGCATGCTTGCGTTAATTTATCTTTATCAGATAGCGCCGTAATCGTCTGAGTTTACGCTTGTGAATAGCCAGCCATTAACTGCTGCCAATTGTGGTCGTTAAAATGCAGCGTGGCGAGTTTAGTTTTCTCTTTGTTAAATGAGCGTAATAAGCGGTCTAGATTAGCCTGCTGCCATTTGGGCGAGGGCGTGCGCAGTTCACCGCGGTCGAAATCAATCAAGGTGAAGTTGTCATTGCCGATTAAGATGTTTTTGGCATTAAGATCGGCGTGGTAAACCCCGCGCTGGTGGAATGTGGCGATAAGCTTACCCAAGGCTTGCCACTGGGCGTCTGTCATGGAAGCATGAGATAACTGAGCCACTAAGTCTTGTGCGCCTTCGATACGTTCAATAATGATATCACCGCGATAATGCATACCGTGACGCTGAATTTGCGCCGCGACCGGTTTAGGTACCGCAAAGCCTTCGCTAAATAACTGTTCGAGTAATGCCAGCTCGGCGATAGCACGGGTGCGCTTGAGTCCGGTATACAGGTAGCTGTCTCGGCTGAATTTAGCCATCACGCCGCCGCGGTAATAGTGACGTATCACCCACTGAGCATTCTTGTGGCGGGTAATATGTTGTGGGTCGACAAACCAAGTGGTGTAACGGCCAGTTGAAGATCCTGTGATGTCACCCAGATCCTGCCAATAGTCAAAGGTAAACCAATCGGGTGTGATGGGTTTAAGTTCTGGCTCACAAAAGGCGATATAACCGGCGTCGGTACGTTTGATTTGCATAAAATTACAAGCTAACTCTGATGGCATTAAGCGAATGGCTTAATTGTAACTGATCTTCAGCGTCGAGCAGAACTGTTTCACCGACTGTTTAAGTGCTTGAATCACAGTGTTGATATTCTTCTACTAGGGCTTGCTCAAGCGATTGTCCGCTGGGTTGCCGCGAGTCAGGTGGTGCGTTTAATTGTGAGCTTGATAGACAACATCATCAGTGGGTATTTGTCAGAATATTTAGGCCCGATTTCAGATAATAACTGCGACGCTAGTTTGGTGCGCCGCCATACTCTTGCCGTCTGGGGGAGCCTACCAATGCGAGCCTTTGGATCTTTTGGCGACAGGGCTGTAATAGCGCGCTTAAGGCTATTTGCCCGGTTTTGGGGGCTAAACATGGAACCTAGCAGCATTCTACATTAAACTCGTTGCGGATCTTTAACGGCTATTAATCCCAGTGAACCCTGAAATCTTATGAGCTTAAATTTACAGTCCGCCCACTCTTTATGTTTGCTTCGTTTATCGGCCATTGGCGATGTTTGTCATGCCGTTGCCATGGTACAGGCGATCCAGCGGCATTATCCTCATCTAGAGATCACTTGGGTGATAGGCAAGGTAGAATATCAATTGCTTAAGCATCTACCTGGGGTGCAGTTTGTGGTGTTCGATAAGTCACAAGGCTGGCGAAGTTATCTTAATCTTAAGCGTGCCATAGCTGGGCAGCGTTTTGATGTGCTGCTGCATATGCAGGTGGCGCTGCGGGCAACGATTGCTTCATTGGCCATTACCGCAAAATACCGTTTGGGATTCGATTGCGCTAGGGCTAAAGAGGGCCAATGGTTGGTGACCAATCAGCGGGTTGCGCCGTTAGCGACTCCCCATGTGTTAGACGGTTTTATGGGGTTTGCTAAAGCTTTAGGGGTAACCGATTTGCAGCCATCGTGGAATATTCCAGTCCCAGCCTCTGACACTGAATTTGCGCAGAATTTGATCCCCAGCGGCCAGAATACCTTAGTTATCTGCCCTGCAGCCAGTAAAGCCGAGCGTAATTGGCTACCTGAACGTTATGCCGCAGTTGCCGATTATGCGGTCGCGCAAGGTTATCACGTCATATTGTGCGGCGGACCTACAGCGTTAGAGCAAGATTTAGCCATTGCAATTCAAGGCTTTGCCCAGCATGAGTTGGACAATCAAGTCGGGCGCACCTCTTTAACGCAATTATTGGCCGTACTCAAACAGGCCTCCATGGTACTTGCGCCTGACACCGGTCCCGCTCACATGGCTGTCACTCAAGGCACTCCAGTGATCGGTTTGTATGCACACTCTAATCCTGGGCGCACAGGCCCCTATACTTGCTTAGATTTAGTGGTGAGTGTTTATGATGACGCTATCAGGGCACAAACATCGGGTAAGGTGGTCTGGGGTACCCGTGCAAAAGGTGCTCAACTGATGCAGATGATTAGCGTCGAGAGCGTGCTTGCTCGCTTTAATCAGCTCTCGCAACGGTTAAGCCACTAATGGTAAACTGACCAGCGCTGTGCTTACTTGGGCAAGTTACAGCGAGCAATAGTCAATAGGTACCCAATATCTTAAGGGTTGCTTACGTGGTGAA
The DNA here is from genome assembly GCF_059338375.1 of Shewanella sp. 553. NCBI lineage: Bacteria > Pseudomonadati > Pseudomonadota > Gammaproteobacteria > Alteromonadales > Shewanellaceae > Shewanella > Shewanella sp. 553. Next base: position 3,838,690 of record NZ_CM181701.1, on the reverse strand, counting down.
GCAATAGGGAAAGAGTGAATGTCGATAGCGCCAAAATTTCTGTTTGTCCCAGTTTCCTCCGAAGAGGGAATTGGAGAGTATATGCGCTCAAAAATTGTCGCCGATGAGGTGTGTAAACGTTGGCCTAATGCCCAAGTTGAATTTGTGCTTAATAGTCATGCTCCATATGCTCAGTCTTGCCCCTATCGTGCTCATTTAGTCGATGACACACCGACAAAACATATCAGCGCCGTCAATCAGTTGATTACCCAATTTAAGCCCGATGTGGTGATTTTTGATGCGTCGGGTCGCAAAGCCCAGCTTAAACACGCCAATTTACATGGGGCAAAAGTGGTGTTTATCAGCCAGCATCGCCGTAAGCGTGCCCGAGGCATGAAAATTGAGCGCGCACTGGTGACCGACAGTCATTGGGTCGTTCAACCTGAATTTGTCATTGGCGATATTAATTGGTTGGATAAGTTAAAACTCAATTTGATTAAACGTGAGCCGCCCATTTTTACCGGTTCAATCTTTGCTAACCCGACTCAAGCCGAGCAAGCGGTTTTGCAGCAACACTATCAGGTTAACCCTAAGCAATATCTGCTCTACAGTGCCGGTTCCGGTGGGCATAAGTTGAAAGGTGGGTTAGCCGCCGATCTGTTTGCGCAGGCGGCGCTGGCGGTGTTTAAGCAAACTGGCGTGCCAAGTTTGATGGTGTTTGGTCCTAATTACCCCAAAGCCTTACCCGAGTTTGAGGGGGTTATCGCCATTAAGCAGCTTAATACTGACGATTTTATTAATTTACTCGATGGCGCTAAGGCGGCGGTATTGAGTGGGGGGGATACCTTGTTGCAAGCCATTGCATTAAGAGTCCCGACGCTAGCCGTGGCGGTGTCGAAAGATCAGCCCAGTCGTATTAAGCAGTGCACAGCAAAACACTTGGCGCTTGACTGTGAGCCGGAAGTTGCGTCAATGAGTGAGCAGATCATGCGATTACTGCAAGAGGATACCGCCAAGCAATTAACCCAGCAGATGCAGCAAGTAGCAGAGGCTAAAGGGTTAGACATTTGTATGGCTGAAATTTCCCGCTTATTAGGACAACCCTTGTGCAAATGAAACGTATCGGCATCGCCATCGACAGTTTAGCGGGGGGCGGAGCAGAAAAAATTGTATTAACCCTTGCAGCTCAGCTTAAAAAACTAGGCCATGAGCCTCACCTCCTAGTACTGACACCTAATTGTGACTACGAGTTACCTGACGATATTCCGGTGCACTTTTGTTTCTCGCCAGAGCAGAAACAGATCGATAGTGTATGGCGCCTGCGTCACTCTGTGGCGCAAGTGCAGCAATGGCTAGAGGGGCTTGTCGAGCAGTTTGGTCAATTCGATCTGTTTTTATCCAATTTAGATAAGACCAATTTATTATTTACCAAGGCCAGCATCACTCCGCTTTACTGCGTGATCCATAACTCGATTGAAGAGGAGTTAACCCGGCAATTAAAGCTAGGTCCCTTGGCTTATTTTAATATGCTACGAGCTAAAAAAGCGCTTAATGGTCAGCACTTGGTGACGGTGTCCGAAGGGATTGAGCGTGAAATTGTGCAATCAAAGCGCGTGAGCCCCGCCTCAATTCGTACCATCTACAATCCGTTTGATATTGCGCAGATCCGTGCGCGAGCCGACGAGGAGAATAGCGACATTCCTCAAGGCAATTATCTTATTCATGTCGGACGAGTGGCTAAGCAGAAACGTCACGATATTTTATTTAAAGCCTTAGCCAAGATGCGCCAGCCATTGCCGTTAGTCCTATTATGTAATAATCCGAAAAAGGCGCTTAAATTGGCTAAAAAGCATGGCGTCGCCGACCGAGTGATCTGCCCCGGTTTTCAGGCCAACCCGTTTCCTTGGATAAAGCAAGCCAAATTGCTGGTGCTGAGCTCTGATTATGAGGGGTTTGGTAATGTGCTGCTCGAAGGGCTTGTTTGTAACACGCCAGTGGTGAGTACTCGCTGCCCTCATGGGCCCGATGAGATCTTAACTCAGGGGTTAGCCCAATATCTGGTGCCGAGACGAGATGCTGTGGCGTTGAGCCAAGCCATGGACGCCGCATTAACGGCTTATCCCGATATTACTCATATTGATATGTTTGATCGTGTGGCAATAGCTGAGATAACTCAGGCTTATTTGGCCCTGTGTGATGCGGAGTCTGAGTCAAACCAATCAAACTCATGATCCCTCTAGCGGGGGAGCTTTAATCATTATTGTCGCATGCTAGCCATTCAGAATGGTTAGCATGCGATTAAGCTCAGTGAGGCAGCAGAGCATCACTTTGCACAGTGACGCTCTGCTGCTGTATTAGTCGCTAGTGGGCTTAACGAGGCTGATACTTGCTAGTGCCGTTAAAATGAGTCTCAACTTGGCACGTAAATGCCTTGCAAACTTGCTCTGGCGTCACCGTTCTAGCCTTACCCGTGCCCTCTAAAACTAGGCTATCACCCAAAGGTTGCCACAGCTTAAAATCGCTCGCCATGATAGTCACTTGTGGTTTGCCCATACAAACGGCTAAATGCGCCGTTGCCGTGTCGACACTTATCACGATATCGCACAGACCAATCAAGGCGGGTAGTTCGAAAAAGTTATCCAATGCTGTGAAAGTGAGTATGGGTAATGGCTTCAATGTCGTATCTTGATTGATCACATCTTTGACAGCGTGTAATTGATCCGGCGGAGTATTAATCACAAAAACCAGATTGTTATATTGGTGATTGAGTTGCAATAGTAGGGCTTTGACTTGCTCCCAAGGGTAGTCTTTCTTGGTTGCGGTAGAGAGGTGGTTGATAAACACCACTAACTTATTAGGATCGCTATCGGTTAACGCTGCAATAAGCGGCTTTACGCTGTCGTGGTATTGAGGTTTGATATCGATACTAAGCTGGGTTTTGCCATCTAACAGATCTTTTGTTTCCACTCCCAAGGCTATTTTAAAGCATTGACGGTAAAGATCGGTTACATGTTGGCTATTGTTGGCAAGCTTATCGTAGTTAAAGGTCGCATCTAGCTTTTTAAAGTGTTGGTAGCCTTTAATCGTACGGATAAGGCTGCCACTTTTAGATGCCACTATGGTAGCGGTGGGTGAAATTTGCCGAGCAATTTTGGCAAATTGCTCGGGTCTATTTTTACCAATAAAGACGATCGCATCGTAATGCTTATCTTGGGCTCGTTTGATGGCCGCTTGGCGTTCATCTAGGTTGCTGACAATGGGGTAAGTTTCATTAAAGTCACCAATGGCCTCAATCCACTCCCCTAAAATCTTATTACGTCCAGTAGCCCAGTCATGGGGTTTAGTGCGGCAATCATCAAACCAAATATCTATGATTAAATGTGGGTATTTTGCTTTTAAAGCGCGTAACCACACACCTTGGTACACAAAGTCACCAATGGCAAGATGAGTCATATACAAAAGGCGCTTGGCGCCCTGCAAGGTTGAGTGATTAATTAAAGCTGCCACATAAATCCTTACTTCAGGCTCTTACTAAATAAGCTAAAAGCGTTATCTAATTTGGGCGTTGACACCAGCCGCATAAAGGCACGTTGCCAATTTAAATACAATTTATGCAGACGACGTTGTGGTAATTTTTCTAGCCCACCCGTTGGATTAATATCTGATTGTCCTTGTAAATCGACCGAGACACAATAAGGAATTAAACCAAATGGATAGATACCTAATGTCCACCAAGACTTTAAATGCCCGTCAACCGGTTGTACTACATAGGGCATACGCTGCAATAGTGTTGTCGCCCCTTGATGGCTAATCACCTGCGCTACCGCGCTGAGAGGAAACTTGTGGTAGCTAATAAACTGGTGCTGCTTATAAGTGACCGATTGGCGAATATTTTTGGGACTTCCTTTGCGCAATGGATACAGCTTAATAAAGTCCCAATTGGCGTGAGGTAGCCCAGCCATCAGCTCGACTACGTCGGCAAAGTTGCTTTCAAGATCGATATCATCTTCTAAAATAAAAGCGAAATCCAATTGATCATCGACTATCTGCTGCCAGGCTTTTTTATGGCTTAAACTGCAGCCGACTTCGCCCTTATTCAGTGCTCTGTAATAATGCTTTTTAACTAAAGCGGCCGGTGATACTTGTTCAATTTCGGCATCGGAGAGCAAATTACCATCGACTCCTTCGATGCGTTCAAAGGGGACGTTGGCGTCTGCTAACTGCTGGCTTATACGAGCCATACGTTCTGGCGAGCGAGCCAAGTTAATCACAAATACTTTGTATTTCAGCATGATGATCTGTCTTATTCGTTATATGGTGACGAAGCTTTTAGCTAGCGTATTGATAATTGGTTTGGGCAATTTATAGCGTTTATGCGCTTTATCGATAAACAGCTGCCATCCTGCTTGTTGCAGATCTGCTAGGGTTTCGCTATCAAGATGCTGGTCGAACAGTTCACAAAAATCATTGATAAACCTTACTTCGCGCTTTAGCGATGAGTTGGTATATCCTCGTCCAGCATAATGAATAAAGCTAGCCTGCTTGTAACCATCGAGACCTAATACATCCATTCTGTTAAATTCGGCAGAAATGCTTTGATGCTTTAAATTATCTCTATGAATAAGATAGTTAACATAGGTTTGCTCGTAATACTTAATGTGATTACATATTTTTTGTAAATCATCTAACTGTGCAATTTCAAATAAAGGGCACTGCTTTGAGATCAGCATGCAGCCTAAGTTGTAGTACACAGGGCGTTGATTAACCTGAGGCCAATTGGGTAGGTCACCCATGATGTGGGTAATTTTATCAATAACCGGTTGGCGTTCGAGTAACTCACCTTCATTAAACAGATACAGGGTTTCGAGGTCATCGTACACCTCAAAAATATTGTTAGCATCTGGAGTGATAATGATGTCGGCATCGACATACAAAACCCGATCATATTCTTTAAGTAGCTCTTTAATATAGAGCTTTTCTGTCCATGCAGGGCTTGCAGTATGTTTAGGTTCGCTAATCGTGATCGGGTAATGCAGCTCTTTCGAAACAATGAGATCGGCACCGACTTTTTTGGCGTACTGTTCGAAGCTCAGTAACGCCGCACGATACATCGGATTTTCATCGCCAATAGCAAGAGTGAAAATAGCTTTTTTCATCATTGTGTCCATGTTGAAGAATTAGGTACGGTGAACTTGCAGGTCATTGGCCAATGAAATGCTGTGTTTTAAGCCAGTTTAAGTATTCAGGCACGGCCTGCTCAACGGTCTTAAATACGTCGGTGTAGCCCGCCGCCCGCAGTTGAGTCAAATCGGCTTGGGTGTAACTCTGGTAGGCACCTTTTAACTTATCGGGGAAAGGAATGTACTCAATGTGGCCTTTCGCGTGATAGTCGATAACGGCGTTGGCGACATCATTAAAGCTCTGGGCTTGGCCGGTACCGCAGTTGTATACACCTGAAATACTGGGGTTTTGCCATAACCACAAGTTAACTTTGACGACATCTTCAACATAGACGAAATCACGTAATTGCTCACCATTGTCGTAACCATCGATGCCTTCGAACAGACGGCAAATACCGTTAGCATTAATCTGATTATTAAAATGAAAAGCCACGCTGGCCATGCCACCCTTGTGTTGCTCGCGAGGTCCGTAAACGTTGAAGTAACGTAGGCCAGCGACTTGGGTATTAACGTTTTGTCTTCTCACATATTGGTCGAATAAAAACTTAGAATAGGCATAAACGTTAAGTGGTTTTTCTAACTCACGCTGCTCGATAAACTTGTCACTGCCGCCATAAACCGATGCCGATGAGGCATAAATAAACTGGCAGTTATTTTGGGTACTAAAGTGCATTAACACCTTAGAATACTCATAATTATTGGTCATCATAAACTTGCCATCCCACTCTGTGGTAGAAGAGCACGCACCTTGATGAAAAATAACTTCGAGTTGGTTGTCGAACATGCCACTGGTTATTTTTGCAAGAAAATCATCTTTATCGAGATAATCGGCAATTTCACAATCGGCCAGATTGAACATTTTTGTGCCATCGGTCAGATCGTCCACCGCGATAATATCGCTGCGGCCCATGTCGTTGAGGGCCTTGACTAAGTTACTACCAATAAATCCTGCTGCACCTGTCACTACTATCATATTATTCTTCCAAATTTTTTAGCAAACCTAAGGATAAGCGCAATGATGAAGCTCGATTGCTTATTGCTGATCCGCGTAATGAGTATCTAAAAAAGCCGCGATGTCGTTGGCCGCGGCATCAAAATCTATCAGCGCCATATTACGGCCAGTTCGCTTGCCTACCGGTGGGGTAAACGCTAAACGTTTGTGGCTTTGAGTTAACGTTTGCCAGCGTATCTTGGGTGCTGAGCGTCTACCCGCATAAAAACCCACTGTGGGTACGTCATGTAAGCCGGCTAGATGCAACGGACCAGTTGAGCCCGCGATAAACATATCCGCCGCGACAATGGATTCGGCAAAGTCGGCCAAGCTGGGCAGTGGCTTAGCCATCACCACTTTAATGTCATCTTGGCGTAAGTTGTCATAAATGCTTTGCGCCAGCACCTCTTCGTCACCACTAAAGGTTAGAACAAACTTGCAATCTCGCTGCGTCTGCTGATTTACCTTACGTAACAGGGCGGCAAAATCTGCTGGCGCTAAAGCGCCAGAAGAGCCTCCAGTGCCAGCATGAGCAAAAATTAATAACTCATTACCTTGTTGACCATAATATTGCTGCCATTTCTGTCTGTGTTGACTCATGTCCCAATATTGCTTGGGCAGTGCAGGGATAGGGTAGCCGTGATGACGTAAAAAATGCTCTACAAGCATGCAGCTGCCGCGCCAGCAGGGTTCATCTTTACGGTAGGTGACATTGGCTCTATGACGATAGAGATACTGAAACCAAGCGTGCTTAGGAGCCAGCTTGTAAGGCACATCTAAATGGCGGATCAGTTTATAGGTGCGCAACTCTGATAATGAAACCAAAATCGCATCATATTGGCGCTCGGCAAATTGTTGGCTGATGGCGGCGTCGTCGCCATTATCGACGATGACATGGTCAATATAGGGGCACGCTTGGGCAAAGGCTTTGACTGCAGGCGAGACAAACACTTCAATGCTGGCTTGAGGCAATGCCGTTTTGAGCAGATACAAAGACGGCCAAGTGAGGACAAAGTCCCCAATCTTATCGTGTTTTATCAGTAAGACTCTTTTTATCATATAAAAATCAACCAACTACAGTTTATTACGTCAAGCGAGGCCCAGTCTTGTTAGCGATAATCACTCCCGAACCGCCTGCGACAGGATAAAATTTGCAGCAGTATAACAATTATAACGCTTTTGATCTGTGTTTTAAGCGTGAGATATGCAGGGGCTATCTCAGTTTATTCTGGGTAATTGAGAACGTTACTGTCATCGGGCGGTCATGAAGGTAACAATGTTGGCCGATAGTTGTGGCAGCTATAATCACTGATAGTAGATCGCAGTTTTGGCGGCGATTAAGCTAAAAAGATTGGTTCATTCTAGCGGATAAAATCGTTACACTATGCGCCATTACGACGTGAGCTAAAGTGAGTCAAATATGCACACGAAAGCGATTTACCCTGGAACATTTGATCCTATTACTAATGGCCATGCGGATCTCATAGAGCGGGCCGCCAAGCTATTTAAGCATGTAGTTATCGGTATTGCCGCTAATCCTTCTAAGCAGCCGCGCTTTACTTTGGCCGAACGTGTCGAGCTAGTGAAGTTAGTGACCGCTCACTTGGATAATGTCGAAGTGGTTGGTTTTAGTGGGCTATTAGTTGATTTTGCCAAAGCGCAGCGGGCCAGTGTCTTGGTGCGTGGCTTGCGAGCCGTGTCCGATTTTGAATATGAATTTCAGCTAGCCAATATGAATCGACGTCTCAGTGCCGATTTAGAAAGTGTGTTTTTAACCCCCGCCGAAGAGAATTCGTTCATCTCATCGACATTAGTGAAAGAGGTGGCATTGCATGGTGGCGATGTCAGTCAGTTTGTTCACCCCGCAGTGAGCAAAGCGCTCGAACTCAAGGATTAAACCGTTCGTTATGATCATCAATAAAATCAAAGCTTATTTTACCGCCGCAGTGGTTGCAACTAGCCTGCTATTTGCTTCAGTCGCGCATAGTGCACCTTGGGTCGATGTGTCTGATATTTACCTGCGTGCCGATATTCAGGCGCTAGCCGATGCGGGGGTGATAACGGTACCAGTTAATACCTATCCGCTTATGTGGTCAGGGATCGGCGTCGATTTGAATAACATTGAGCCGTCTAAGTTAAGCCCTGCCTTGGCGGATGCATTTGCGCGGGTTAATTTTTATTACAATAACGCAGTGGGTAATCGAGGCAATACCAGCATCAAAGCGGTGGCAGCGACTGATGCCGCAAGGTTCCAACACTTTGGCTCTGATTATCGTGAAGAGGCTGAGCTACAGGCGAGCCATGAATATATGGGCGAGCGTTTTGCCTTTAAGCTTGCCGCAACCGCCACTCTTGATCCACTCGATGAAGAGGAATTTCGTCTCGATGGTAGTTATGCTGCCATGGCGCTTGGCAACTGGATGCTCACCGCAGGCGTAATAGAACAGTGGTGGGGACCTGGCTTTGACTCGGCGCTACACAAGTCAAACAATGCTCGCCCCGTTCCTTCGGTGATGATCAGCCGTAATAACGCCGCGGCATTTGCAACGCCTTGGCTCTCTTGGATAGGGCCATGGACCTTGACCACTGGCATTAGTGAGCTCGAAGAGGAGCGTGCGGTTGCTAACCCCTTGTTATGGAATATGCGAGGTAGCATCAGGCCGCTGCGCCAACTCGAGATGGGCCTGTCGTGGACCACCATGTTTTGTGGTGATGGGCAAGAGTGTGGTTTGTCTACCTTGTGGGATGCGATTGCCGGTAATACTACCTGTGTCAATGGTGAGCCAAGTTGCGATCCTGCGCTGCAAAGCAAAATCGGCAACCAAATGGCGGGTTTCGATATTCGTTACGCCGACACCTGGTTTGATATTCCTGTGGGCATCTATTTAGAGCGTACCTGTGAAGATTCTAGTGGCCCGATGCCGTGGGACTTAGCCGATTGTGCCAAGTTATTTGGTGTCGATAGTCGTTTCGATTTTGACCATCAGCAATATAAGCTGTTTTTTGAATACACAGATACCATGGTCGCCTGCGGTGAAAATCAAAATGCATTTAACTGCTTTTATGAACACAGCACTTATCAAAGTGGTTCTCGTTACTATGGCCGCTCATTAGGCAGTACCTATGATAGCGATGCCAAGGTGTATGTACTCGGGTTGATTGGTCAATTTGCCAATAGTCATGGTCTAACGTCGGTAGTACGTTACGCCCAGCTTAACAATGACGGTGTTAACCGTGGTGGTGAATGGGCGCCGCAGCCATCTAAAGAAGATCTACTCATGCTTGAATTAAGCTATCGTCTCCCCCTTTGGCAAGGCATGATGAGTGTGGGGGGGACGGTATCACAGTCGAAGTTCGAAACCGCCGACAACGACACCGATGCGACCCTGTTTGGTACCTATGAGTATCGTTTTTAATTTAGGTCGCTGGTGGTAATAAAAAGGCTGACAGTGTGTCAGCCTTTTTTGTGTTTCGTCCTTAACGGTGCTGGCACAGACCACAAAAGACCGTGGCTCTTTGGCCTAACTTAATCTCGCTTAACAGGTTACCGCATTGGGTACAGGTCTCACCGCCGCGACCATACACATGCAATTTTTGGGCGAAATAACCGGGTTTACCCTCGGCATTGGTGAAATCTTTGAGTGTGGTGCCACCCTGCTTAATGGCATTGGCGAGGATCTGTTTCACCTCGGCTACCAGCAGTGTCAGGCGTTCGTTATCGATTCGCCCTGCTTCGGTTTGCGGATGAATACCGGCGGCAAATAGGGCTTCATTGGCATAAATATTACCGACTCCCACCACGATATGATTATCCATAAGGCATAGTTTTATCGCCTTTTTCTTACCCGTCAAAGCTTGCGCTAAATAATCGACATTAAATTCGCTTTGTAGCGGCTCGGGGCCAAGTTTGGACAATAAAGGGTGCGCAGTTTCAGGAAGCTCACACCATAGCCAAGCGCCAAAACGTCTTGGGTCGTTAAAACGCAATATTTTGCCACTGGCCATGACTAAGTCGATATGATCATGTTTTTCAACCTTGGTCGAGCGAGAGACGATCCTTAAGCTGCCAGACATGCCTAAGTGGACAATCGTGGTGCCAGCGTCGGTGTCGATTAGCAGATATTTGGCGCGGCGACGGATATTGCGTATGGTCTGCCCCACAATTTGCTGGGCAATATCAGGCACGGGCCAACGCAGTGACGGGTTACGTACAATGAGTGCGGTAACCTGCTGGTCGATAAGGTGCGGCGTAATGCCTTGGCGAGTCACTTCCACTTCGGGTAATTCAGGCATGGTATTCTCTATTTTGGGCTAGCGTTAATGATGGGCACCAGTGCGCCACGTAAACTGGGAGGAATTTGATACCAATTGCCTGCGGGCGATCTCAGCAGGCCCTCCTCGGGATAGATGACCCACACCTGCGGCGTAGCAATATTGGTAATTTGAATCACCAGTTCATGGGGTGTCGATTCTGGCGGGATCAGTTTGTTGATAGGTGAGACTAAAATCGAGCTCCAGGCATCGGCCCATTGACTGCAATTGAGGATCTGCGGCGTACATTGCCATGAAAATCCACCTTGGCTCAACCACACATCATCATATTGCAATTGATGTAACGGCGCGGCTTTATCAAATAGCGGCTGAGCGTCATCGGGGAGCGAAGGGGTCTCACGATCTAAAAAGGTGAGAATTGCCACCATAGCCACCGAGGCGAAGATAATGATGTTATTCCACTTTTTACGAGATAATGCCATCGTTGCTTTAACTCAATTGTTATCGATACAGATAATGAGTTTATCATCGAAAAAGCACTAGGGCATTATCTTAAGCGGGTCATTAGCCGCCGGTGGTATTCATAAAACGCAGGATTTGCGTATCATCCTCGCCGCCAAAATGGTGCTCTTTAGGTTTGAGCTTAATGGCGGCGATAATCGCCTGCTTTAGCCGGCTTATATCTCCAGGGTATTGACGTACAATCGCCTTAAGGTCGACCGAGTTTTCATTGCCTAAACACAGCAGTAAACGTCCCTCAACCGTCACCCTGACGCGGTTACACTCATGGCAAAAGTTATTGCTGTGCGGTGAGATAAAGCCCACATGGATAGCACTGCCTGCCATGGTGTAATAGCGCGCCGGCCCGCCGGTACGTTTGTTAGACAGCATCAGCGGGTAACGCTGCTCTATGATGGCTTTCACCTCGTCACTGCTGCAATGACGGCTCTGTTTACGTTCGTCGATAATGCCCAAAGGCATCTCTTCGATAAAGGCAATATCCAGTTCGCGCGCGCGGCAAAACTCGATTAAGTCGAGCACCTCATCATCATTTTGGCCCCGCAGGATCACCGCGTTGACCTTGATCCGCTTAAAGCCTGCCGCCTTAGCCGCATCGATGCCCGCGATCACCCGATCCAGTTTTCCCTTGCGCGTCAGCTCAGTAAAACGTTCAGGTTTAAGGGTGTCGAGGCTGATATTGAGCCTATTTAAGCCAGATTGATGCATCTTGTCGGCAAATTTAGTCAGCCTTGAGCCATTGGTGGTCATCGACAGCTCTTGCAGCCCGGGTAACTTACCCAGCAGGCTCACTAATTGATCGCAATCGCTTCTCACTAAAGGCTCTCCGCCCGTGAGGCGAATTTTTTTGACCCCAAGTTCGGTAAAGGCTTGGCCAACCCAGGCCAGCTCTTCGAGGCTAAGCACCTGCTCTCTATCGAGAAAGCAGGGATCTTCGCTCATGCAGTAGACGCAGCGAAAATCACACCTGTCCGTGACCGAAAGGCGTAAATACTCGACGGTGCGGCCAAAGGTATCAACAATCAAACTCATACAAGATCACCTACAACGGCCAGTGGTGCGCTGGATACCCACTGGCCCGGCTAAAATAATGACCGCTTATAACAGGTCGGTAAAAGGCTGAATATACACAGTGTCGCCAGGGGCGAGTTGTTCATCCTGCTCGCCGATGACGATAAGGCAGTTGCCCTTGACCATAGAGCTGAGCATCCCAGAGCCTTGAGCCCCCGTGCTGCTAACATGCAGCTTGCCATCGACGCCTAAGTGATACACGCCGCGGCTAAATTCGGTGCGTCCGATACGGCTGCGTAGCTGGCAATCGGCGATGGCGGGTAGCAGTGTGGGAGCCCAAGCTGACTCGCCAGCTAACTTGCGCAGTGCAGGTTGGACAAACTGCATGAAAGAGACCATCACGGCCACCGGATTGCCGGGTAACCCAAAGAATAGGCAGTCGCCAATTTGACCAAAGGCCAGTGGGCGACCTGGGCGCATATTGATACGCCAAAAGTTAATTTGGCCTACTTTGGCTAAGGCGAGTTTAATAAAGTCTGCATCTCCGACCGACACGCCGCCAGAGCTGATCACGGCATCGGCTTGTTGCGCCGCGCCTTGCAGCGCTTCCACCAAGGCCGCTTCTGAATCGTGAATGATCCCGAGGTCTATCACCTCACAGCCTAACTGTTTGAGCATAGATTTAATGGTGAAGCGGTTAGCGTCGTAAATGCAGTTGGGCTTTAATGGTTCACCCGGCTGGCAGACCTCGTCACCGGTAGAAAAAACCGCCACTCGTGGTTTGCGGTGCACTGCCAGCTGGCCAAAACCTAATGACGCTAGCATGCCTTGATGGGCCGCTTGTAGGCGGTGCCCAGCGGCCAGAGCCGTGCGACCCTTGGCGATATCTTCACCGGCTTGACGTACGTGTTGCCCTAAGGTGATATTACCGCTAAAGCTTACCTTATCACCTTGATCATCGGCCAACTCTTTCATCTGTACAGTGTCAGCGCCCTCTGGTACTGGTGCGCCAGTCATAATACGCACCGCTTCACCGTCATTTAAGCGGCCTTGATAACTGTGTCCCGCCATTACATCGGCAACAATCTGGTATTGGCTCAACATAGGGTCGCTATATTTAAAAGCGTAACCGTCCATTGCCGAGTTGGTCTGCTGCGGCACATCGACGGGCGAAATCGCATCTTCGGCCAATACCCGATTGCTGCAATCATCGAGGGCTACAGACTCGACTTGCGTCACGGGCTTAACGAAAGAGAGGATATTATCCACGCCTTGTCTGACAGATAGGCTGTTGCTGCTGTCCATTTCGCAGCCACACTCAGGCGCGGCTTGTAGCGGCACCTGGGTGGTTGATGGTGTCCAGTTTTTTGCATATTGGATAACAAAATTGGCGATCTGTGCGACGTTATTAATATCCAGTCGCTGCAGATCTGATGGCAGCTGGGTGTCATCGCAACAGGCGATCGCTTGAATATTAGTGTCGTGAGTATGGATAAAGGGTTTGCCGTGAGCGGCGCGGTGCAGTTCGATTTTCGGTAAGGCCAATTTTTTAAAGCCTTCGACCAAGACGATATCTATTTTGTCCTGTTCAATCTGCTTAAGCAGGTGCGGTAACTCTGGCGCATCGGCCACCAAGTCTTCAGTCATCAATGCCCAGCGTACATGGGAAGCAACCAGCATCTGGCGTGCACCGGCTTTACGCATCTCGTAACTGTCTTTACCGGGAATGTCGACGTCAAAATCGTGATGAGCATGCTTAATCACCGCTAGGCGGATCCCACGACGATTAAGTTCTGGGATCAGTTTTTTCAGCAAGGTGGTTTTGCCTGTACCGCTATAAGCACAAAATCCGAGAACGGGCACCGACAGGGGATTATTAAACGCTATGCTCATGTAGACCTCTAAATTGATTGGGCTATTGCCTCAGAAAGCTGTTGTTTTTGTTCTGGCGTGTTGACGTTGACAAAGGCATTGGGCTGGTCAGAAAAATCGCAAACCGCACAGTTATGTTGAGCGTACCAGACATCAATTTTACGCTCGCCAGCATCTAAAAATGCCTTCATCGAACTGCGTAGCTCAGGCTTGATCAGTAACACCACGGGTTGTTCACGTTTGCCGTCACTGGCCACGGCCATGTCGGCCTGCTGAGCGTCAATAGCCGCTAGCATTCTTGCCGCTAAATCCTGGGGTAACAAAGGGCAATCGCAAGGCACCACTAATAGATAATCGGCCAAGGTATGGCCTAGTGCGGTGATCATGCCTGCCAAGGGGCCAAGATAGCCAGAGTCTTCATCGCTTAATACTTTGAAACCAAATTCAGCATACCGATTTTGGTTACGATTTGCGTTGATCAGGATCTCCTTAACTTGAGGTTTTATCCTGTCAATGGCGTGCTTGATCATAGGTTGGCCATTGAGTTCGACCAAACCTTTATCGTTACCGCCCATACGTCTTGCCATGCCGCCGGCAAGGATCACCGCATCAATTTGCTGTGACATAGTGTAATTCCTGCTTATGTTGGTTGAGTCCCACAATGGGCGATGCTGCTGCATCGGTAGCAATAATCTGTTGCTGTTCTATTTGCCAACTTTGTTCACACAGGCTGGTGAGTGAACAGCTTTGATGACTACTGATAAGCATACCTGTTCCCTGTGTTTTTAGGTCACTTATCATGGTCAATACTAATTGCTGTGACAGTTTGTCCATGTTAGAGGTGGGTTCATCTAACATCAATAATTTCGGCCGCATGACCCAAGCGCGTGCAATCGCCAAGCGCTGACGCTCGCCACCAGATAGGCTTGCAGCTTGCTGTTGCATGAGGGGGCCTAATTGTGCCATTTCGACGGCGGTGCGTGTTCGCTGCTGTATCTCTTGAGTCGAGAGCTCGCAAAAGGGTTGCACATAATTAAGGTTATAGGCAACGTTGCCATCGAACAGGTAAGGGTGCTGGTGTAAATACACGGCTTTGCCTAGCAAAGGGTTGCGGCGCCACCAAGGCGATGATGGAAATCCGTGGGCCTGTAGGTTGCCACTGGTCGGGGCTTGTAAGCCGGCAAATAGTTTCATTAAGGTGGTTTTACCCGAACCGTTATCACCTTGCAGGTGTACGGTTTGCTGCTGGGTAATGCTGAGGTTATCGAAACGATATAGCAGGCGGCTACCAAAACGCATTTCGATATTACTGGCCGTTACTTTAACCATAACTAGTGGCTCCTCGGCTCGGCTTTGCCTCTTAACGTGCCCAAGGTAAAGTTGAGTATTAAAGAGAGGATGAGTAATACCAGCCCCAAGGCAATGGCTTGGGCAAAATCGCCTTTACTGGTTTCCAGCGCGATAGCGGTGGGGATATTACGTGTGACACCAGCAATGTTACCGCCCACCATCATAGAACAACCCACTTCGGTCAAAATACGGCTAAAGGCAGCGACAATGGCCATCAATAACGGCACTTTCAATTCTCGGCAAATTTGCCACACAGAGCGTAGCCACGAGGCGCCTAAGGTGCGAGAGGTTTCCCATGCGCGTTTATCGACGCTGGTAAAAGCGGCTTGGCTCATGGCGATTAATACCGGAGCACAAATCATCATCTGTCCAAGGATCATCCCGGGTTGGGTAAACAGCCACCTCAAATCGCCCAGCGGCCCCATGCGAGTCAGTAATAAGTAAACCAATAAGCCAATAACCACGGTGGGGATAGATTGAATAGTTTGAATTAAATTGGTAGCAAACCAGCGGCCGGGGAAGGGGATAAATGCCAATAGGAAGCCTAAGATCAGTGACGGCAGCAGGGTAAACGCCAGCGCTGCAAAAGAGACTGAAAAAGAGACACTGACAATGGCCCATACATCAGGGTCCAATGAAAACAGCAGGCTTAACGCCTGCTGTATAAGGGCTAACCAGCCTTCACTCATTCGCTATATGTTGCCTTAAATAGTTGCTCACCATTGACGGTGTAGCTGTTAATCATATTTTGTGCATCCTTGCTGATTAACCAATCACTTAACGCCTTAGCTCCCTGATGGTTTAGATCGGGATATTTGGCAGGGTTAATCAGTACAATTTGATATGGATTGGCTAATGCTGCGCCACCATCGTAATCAATTGCTAGGTCAAGCTTGGCCTTATAAGCGACGTAAGTGCCGCGGTCAGATAAGGTGTAGGCCTGAAGTTCATTCGCCATTAGTAGGGTTTTGCCCATGCCTTGGCCAACTGAACGATAACCGTCGAAGTTAGGCTCAACGTTTGCCGCCTTCCACACGATAAGCTCTTTCATGTTGGTGCCAGAGTTATCACCACGCGACACGAAGGTTGCACCAGATTCGGCTATTTTAGCAAAGGCTTCTGCTGCTGTCTTACTGCTGCGGATCTTTGCTGGGTCATTTTTAGGGCCCAAGATCACAAAATCGTTTTCCATTATGCCACGAGGCATAACGCCATAGCCTTCTTCTACAAATTTAGCCTCGGCTGCTGGCGCGTGAGTCATTACGACATCGACATCACCTTGGCGTGCCAGTTTTAATGCTTTGCCGGTACCCGTAGCGATAACCTGTACTTTATAACCTGATTCAGCTTCAAATTTTGGCAGCAAGTTTTTCAGTAGGCCCGAGTTTTCGGTGCTGGTGGTGGTCGCCAGTTTAATCACTTCTTGTGCTTGTAGTGGTGATACGGTTAAGGCGCTAGCGATAACCGCCAGACTGAAAATGGATTTTAGGTTTAACATTGGTACTCCTTGGCATAGTGATAAGATGCGATTTGCCGCTCTCGCATATATTTGTTTTACAAAACAGTGATTAGTCAGCAAAAAAGGTGCCAATGCGGAATTTAAATAAAACATGTCTCAAGTCAGTTATAAAGTGTGAGACAGATCGCAAGGTCAATAAAATTTCAGCAGACATAATGTCCCAAAGTCATAGAACTCTGGTTCAGGGTGACCAATTCCCTGAGCTTTGATGCTAGAATCTGTTTAATGTGTGTCAAAATGTCCAAAAGAAGACAATATGAGCCAGCCAAATAAAGAGATGAAACCGTTACCGTCTGCCGTATCTGTGTTAATCGTTGACGATGAACCCGGAATGCGCAGTTTTTTAAAAAAAGCTCTGTCGAAGAAATTCGCCTTAGTAGAGACGGCTGGCAGTGTTGAAGATGCCGAACAGCTCCGCAGTCGCTGTCACTTTGATCTGTTAATTGTCGATATCCGTCTGCCGGGACGTTCAGGGATCGAATGGGATGAAGCCCTAAACGATAATGAGCGCCGCTCTGACATTATCTTTATGACAGGCTACGCCGATATGGATGTGGCGATAAAAGCACTGCGCGCCGGTGCCTCCGATTTTATTATGAAGCCGTTTCATCTAGAGCAGATGATGAAGGCTGTAGACCGCTGTATCGAGCGTCGCTTGCTTAAGCGTGAAAACCTGATGCTACGCCGCGAAGTCTCTATCGGTCAATCCTCAACCATTATTGGCAGCAGCGATGCCATGATGGAGGTGAAGCACGTGATTGAGCGGGTTGCACCGACCAATGCGGTGATCTTAATCGAAGGCGAATCGGGTACAGGCAAAGAGCTGGTGGCCAGACAGCTGCATCTCTTAAGTGGTCGTCAAGGGCCATTTGTGCCCGTTAACTGTGGCGCCATTGCCCCAGAACTACTTGAGAGCGAGCTATTTGGCCATGCTGCAGGTTCATTTACCGGGGCTAAAGGCAACCGTGAAGGGCTATTTAGTTTTGCTTCAGGCGGCACCATCTTCTTAGATGAAATAGGTGAGATGCCGCTAAAAATGCAGACCGCGTTATTGCGGGTGCTTGAGCAGCGCACTATCCGTCCGGTGGGCAGTGAAAAAGAGATCAAGATTGATGTGCGAGTGCTCGCGGCGACCAACCGTAAACTCGCCGACGAGGTTGAGGCGGGCAATTTTAGGCGCGATCTGTTTTATCGACTCAATGTGCTCGATATCGTCATTCCCCCATTACGCACGCGCCCAGAAGATGTGGTCGAGCTGACCCACCACTTTACTCGTCAACTGGCCGCCGAGCTTGGGGTTAAAGAGGTGGTGTGGAGCCATGAGGATATGTTGAAATTACAACAACATGAGTGGCCAGGAAATATACGCGAGCTGCGTAACATGATTGAGCGGTGTATTTTGCTGGGCAAGCCACCGGCAGAATATTGGAAGCAGCAACCTAAGTCAGAAATGTTAAACGAAGCCGGTTATCCGCTGAACTGGAGCCTAAAAGAAGTAGAAAAACATCACGTTACTGCTGTGGTGGATCTGCATCAAGGCAACAAATCGGCCGCCGCTCGCGATTTAGGCGTCTCTAGAAAAACCCTAGATCGTAAATACAAAGAGTGGTTTGACCAAGGCCAAGACGAGGCGGAGAGCTAAGGTGGCGTTTTTTCCTCGACTGTTTGGTGTTAACTGGCAGCAACTGCAGGCTAAAGTACGCTACCGAATTTTAGTATTAACCTTGCTGCCGATTTTATTGACCCTAGTCAGCCTAGTGTTTATTACCATCTATTGGAACATTAGCTACACGGGCAAGCAGCTGTTTATGAAGGTTAAAGCTGACCTCACCGTGGCGCGCAATACTTTGGATGCGGTGCAGGCTAAGCAAGAAGATCTGCTTAAACAGGTGATGGTGTCGTGGGAGTTTCAAAACGCCTTTCGCCAACTCGACCCCAAAGCGCCCATCTTAGCCGATGACATTAGCGCCTTGCTGGGGCAACAAAAGGCGGCGTTGCATCTCGATTTTTTGCGGCTTATCAGTGTTGCAGAGGCGGCTGCTGATCCCGACTTGCGCATGATGCTACCTAAAACCAACAATACAGCAGCTGTTTCTGGGCTGATGGTGCTTCCACCGCAGCGTTTAGCGCGCTTGGGCGAACAGCTTGACGCGGCAGCGGTGATCCCGCTTGTTGATACGCCACGCTCACAGAAACCCAGTAAGGTGGTAGAAAAGCGCGGCATGCTCAGTCGTAGCCTGTTACCCATTGTCGGTAACGATGGCACTGTTGGCTGGTATCTCGATGGCGGCATTTTGCTTAACCGAGATATGCGCATTGTCGACCATATTCGCGACTTGGTGTACGACAAAGGCACACTGCCAGAGCGCTCTATCGGTACCGTGACCATTTTTTTAGACAACATCCGTATCAGTACCAATGTACCATTGCATTTCTCGCCGCAAAACAGTGAGAAACAGGGGCGCGCGTTAGGCAGTTTAGTGTCTGAAGAGGTGCGCCAAAAAGTCTTGATTAATGGCCAGCTTTGGGTCGATAGGGCCTTTGTCTATAACGACTGGTTTATCTCGGCCTATGCGCCGTTGACCGATATTCGCGGCAAACGTATCGGCATGATCTACACCGGCTTTTCCGAATCGCCCTTTATTCATAATTATCTGCTTAATATTATCGAGCTCGGCACCATCTTAATGTTGGTCTTACTGGTGTCAGGCTTACTGGTATACCGCGGCGCCTATAGCTTATTACTGCCGATAGAGCGGATCCATCACGTGGTCAAAGCGGTGCAGTCGGGGCGTAATTTACGTATTGGTTCACTCGGGCTCGAGCAAGATAATGAGCTGTCGGATCTGGCTGAGCAATTTGATCGCATGCTCGATTTACTTCAGCGGCGTAATAGCCAAATTCAAGCGGCGGCCGAGCAGCTAGAAGTGAAAGTCGAAGAGCGCACCCGCAGCCTGCAAGAAAAAACCGAAGAACTACAGCGTAACGTGGCCTTGTTAAACGAGACGCGTCAGCAGTTGGTCACTAATGAGAAGTTAACCGCACTCGGCGAGCTAACAGCCGGTATTGCCCATGAGATCAATAATCCGACGGCGGTGATCTTAGGTAATATGGAGCTGCTTAAGTATGAGCTGGGCGATCAGGCGGCTGACGTTGAAGAAGAGATTGAGATAGTGATCCAACAGGTTGGCCGCATCAGTACCATTATTCGTAGTCTGTTGCAGTACAGTCGGCCCGGTGAATTTAATGCGCCGCTGGAGATGCATCAGCTGACGCCCATTATCGAAGAGATGCTGATTTTGGTGCGTCACTCGGTGCAGCAGCAGGAGGTGGTATTGATCCAAGAGCTTAACGCTAGCTATCCCATCGAGGTGAATCGGCCTCAATTGCTGCAGGTGTTGATCAATTTGGTCGTTAACGCTGCCCATGCAATGGACGGTCGTGGACGCATCAAGATCCGCACCTACGACTGGTTGCAACACGGTGAGCCTGTGGGGGTTAAAATTGAGATTGAAGATGAGGGCAAAGGCATTCCCGAGGAGCAGCTCGGACGGATTTTTGACCCCTTCTATACCACACGTAAAGATGGCACTGGCTTAGGCTTGTCACTCAGCTACGGTATTATTAAACGGATAGGTGGCACCATCGAGGTCAGCTCAATCTTAGGTAAGGGAACCCTGTTTACCATTGGTTTATACCATAAGGCCAAAGATGATCAATTAAATCCGCCTTATGGTGGGTTACATTTCTCCAGCAATATGACCAATAAAAATAGAGGCTAAACCCTATCAATACCAAAACGGCAGCCCTTGAGCTGCCGTTTTTATGGCTAAGGATAAAGGCCGATAAGGCTTATCATTAAAGTGATATGGGGGAGCGCTTAATTGCAGGTAAAAAAAAGCCGGAATAAAAATATTCCGGCGAAAAAGTACGTGAGCAATGTTAAGCATATAACCCAATCATTAAGCAGAGATGAAGTGCTAATTAAACTGAGCTTTGGAACGCATGTAAATGATAGTCATTATCATTTGGGTTGGCAAGTTATTTACGTGTAAATAACAACGCCATTGCGATCAATTTAATAACTTGTTTAAAAACAATTTATTATTGTCAACTTGCTCTTTGTTTGTCTGTAGGCCTACCACTTTATAACCTTGTTTAATCAGCATCTGCAGCATGCTAGTAAACTGGTTGTAGGTGTTAACCGCTATGCGCTCAAACCCGTGTGCTTTTGCCCAAGCCTCTTGATCGGCCAGTAAGGTTTTGGCCAGCCCTAGCTGTCTGTACTCGGGCAGTATGCCGCCAAGCCAGCTATAAAATTGGCCTGGCTGTTCGCTGTAGCCTATTTTAAAGCCTGCTAATTCACCCTCAACACTCATCAGTTGAAGCAACATAGGTTTATTGGTTAAGCGGGCGCGATAATCTTCAATAGTATAACGGCCATCAAATTCAGGGATTTGCTGAGCTAGGGTGATTAGCGTTTGCAATAAGTCATCGCTCAGGTCGCTATGACGGGCAATCGTCGTGGTGTACATCTTTAGATCTCCAGACAACAATGCCACCAAAGCGGCACTTGGAATTGATTAAAAAAGTGCCGCGATGATAGCCTAAAACAACTGGTCAGGCCAGTTCGTTGTGTGGTTTTGAGGCTAAAATCCGATCTTGCAGTACCTTGAGCAATACGCCATAGGCTGGCAGGAACAGACCTAAACTAACCATCAATTTAAAGCCGTAATCGACGGTGGCAATTTCGGGCCAGTGGGTAGCCATGAAAGTATCGCTAGAGGCGTAAAAAGCTACACTAAAAAACACTAAAGTATCAATAAGATTGCCTACAACGGTCGATGCCGCTGGTGCCACCCACCATGATTTTGTGCTTCTTAGTTTGGCAAATACGCGAATATCCATGAGCTGCCCCACCAAATAAGCGGCAAAGCTAGCAAAGGCGATGCGAAAGACAAAGCTATTGAATTCGGCTAACGACTGCGCGCCTTGAAAGCTGCCTTGATGAAACAATACCCCAATAAAATAGGAGATCACCAATGCCGGTAACATGGCTTTAAGGATGATTTGACGCGCATGCTGCTGGCCGAAAATCCGCACGGTTAAATCGGTCGCGAGATACACAAACGGAAAGCTAAACGCACCCCAAGTGGTGTGAAAGCCAAACAGTTGAAAAGGAAGTTGAACTAAGTAGTTACTGGCTGCAATGATCAGTATATGAAAACTGACTAACAGTAATAGAGCACGCTGCAATTGCGCGCGAGATAACATTAACATCTTGTGGCCTTTTTAGTCGGTTAATGCGGGGTGAGGGAACCCGCTAAGGTGAATCTTATCCATTGTGCATCGCCGTAAGTTTAGCGCTTATGACGACACCTTGCTTACGTACACTACTTAAGAACCCTTAAGTTATCAGAGTGACCAGCAGCAATGGGGTCTATCGATTTGGGCGGCAAATTATAGATAATTACTACCAATGTACAAGCATAATTGACGTTTTTAGCTGCATCAGGCCAGATATTCTGTGCTTACAGGGGGAAGCCTGCTTAGTATCGCTAGATAACGGCAGGCATTGAATACGATAGAGGTTAGGGTTGTTACACTTCGGTGAGTATCGACAGTATGGTCGCCAGTTTGTTTTCCAGCTCGCCCCATTCGGCGTCGGCCTCGGAGCCAGCCACAATGCCAGCACCTGCAAAAAGGTTGATTCTGCCTGGTTCAATCAAGGCGCTGCGAATGGCCACCGCAAACTCACTCTCATATTTGTTGAAGTAACCACAGGCGCCCGCATACCAACCGCGGGTGTACCCCTCGCGCTGGCGAATAAAATTAATCGCCGACTCTCTGGGTAAACCGCCTACCGCTGGGGTGGGGTGCAGGGCTAATAAAATCTGAAAATCGTTCACGCCTGGTTTGAGCTCGGCTCTGATCGCCCGGTGTAGATGTTGAATATGGCTAAGTTTAAATATCTTAGCGAGCTCATCGGCACCGACATAATTACTCAGCGGCGTGAGCGCATCGACAATATGTTGGCGTACCAGTTGGTTTTCATGGCTGTTTTTACTGTCATCGATGAGCGCTTTGGCCAGCAGTGCATCTTCCTCTTCATTAAGGCCACGAGTGGTGGTACCCGCTAATGCTTCGGTAAACAACTCGCGCTGACAGCGGCGGTATAAGCGTTCGGGCGTGCAAGAGATATAGGCGCTGTCTGGACTAAACTGGAAGCCAAATTGAAAACTGTTTTGATTGCGCCCCTGCCAACTGGCGAGCAGCATCCAGGGATCGACTTTCTCGTTCACTTCCAGTTGAGTGAGCCGTGACAGCACCACTTTGGGGGTATCTTGAATAAATTTATCTTGGGTGACCTGATTGACCAGCTCACGCCAGCGCTGCTGATTGGGGCGATCGCTGCGACTGAGCAGGTGGATTTTATTGGGCGCCGATAAGGGCGCTGGCGGTGACAATTGCTGCAGTGCATCGAGCGCTAACTGACGCTCGCTTTCGATGTCATTAATTTCAATATTGAGATTAATTAATAACTTGTACTCATTACCGCTGCGGCGTAATTCGATACGAGGCAAGATAAAATGTGCCCGGCCATATTCTGGCCAGCAATCGGTATTACGATCGAACGCCACACCACCGTAGTAGCGGATCTCTGGATTGCTCGACAATGCGCGCTGCTGCTGATAGGCGGCACACAGCTGGCTGTCATCGACAGCATCTTCAAACATAAAATCTTTGCACGCCCCGACAGCTGCGACCTCTTGTTGGGTGTCACGCCCGCGCCAGTACACTTTGGGATAACACGACTGGCTCGCTAACCACGCAATAGAGGGCAAGGGAGCCACAGACACAGACAGCTGAATGATCGGCTCGCCGTACTGATGGATCTCCAGTTGCTCAAGTGTGCTAGTTAAGGATGCTATGGCTTGGGATAGCGAGAAAACGCTCAATAAATACTCCAGCTTTATCGATAAGTATCTTTGTTTGATGGCAACAATCGCCACCAATATGCAATGTAGAGACTTATGGTGTATTGCTAATAAGAATCTTTCCCACAACCTAATGTGCCGGTAAAAGACTGTCAAGTTACAGGGAGTTAAGCTGTGAACTTGTCCAAATATTGTTTATTTATATTTGGTTTATTGATAGATAAAAACTGCGTACTTTTGTCTTAAGTGATTTTCTTATTGGACAAAATGTCCACCGAGGGGGGAGTAAAGCACAGACAAAGTCGTAATTAGTCGATCTGGGTTGGTTTTTGTTTTTAGAGCGCTTGAGACCACTATCGTAACATTGAACAATGATGCGATTAGGTTACTCGGAGTGTTAATTAAAAATGTATAAAAATCAAAAAATAATCAAATTGTCGTTGGTCGCTCTTGCGGTGGGTAGCAGTCCTATGGTGTTGGCTGATAATGCCAATAGAACCCCTATTTTAGATGTGTCAGAAGTGATTGTGGTGACGGGCGAAAAGCCAACGGCGCAGCAGCAGAGCACGACCACATGGCGTATTACCGCCGATGAAATCCAAGCCTTAGGCGTACAGAGTCTCGATCAAGTACTTAAAAATGCCCCGGGTGTGTTTGTGCGCGTGGGTGGCCAAGGCACTCCGCGTGTCGATATTCGTGGTTTTAAAGCGCGCCATGTTATCTATCTCATTAATGGCGTGCCAGCAAATGGCGCCGAAGATGGTCAATTTGATCCTAGTGTGATCCCCGCGAGTCAAATCGCCTCAGTGACGGTATCGGTAGGCCCCACCTCTGTGTTGTATGGCCCGGGCGGTGCAGGCGGCGTGATCAACATTCGTACTAAAGAGGGCGATAACGCCCCCTTACTGTCGGGACACCTTGAAGGCGCCGACAATGATACTTTTGCCGGTGACCTGACCATGGCGGGTTCAGGGGCACAGTGGCAAGGATTGCTCTCGTTATCGAGACAGCAAACCGATGGCTGGCCTGTGTCTGGTGATCAACCTGATACGGCATTGCAACAGGGCGATACGCGCTTAAATTCTGCTAAAACGGTCAATAGCCTGTTCGGCCAAGGTTCATATTGGTTATCGGATCGTACCGAACTGATGGCGAACGTTAACTTGAGTGAGGGTGACTGGGGTAAGCCTGCGGTTGATGGCACCACGAGTCGTAACCCTAAATTTGAGCGGGTCGATGATTACCAGGCGCATACAGTTCAATTGGGCATGGCACATCAATTTAATGACAGATATACCCTACGTGGCTTTGCCTATCAAAACCAATCTGACGTGTTAGAAAATCGCTATGTCGATGACAACTATCAACTAATCGAGCAGCGTTTAGATGGTCGCTCAACAATGAGTGGTGCTAACGTGCAATTTATCGCCGACTTTAAGCATGGTCAGCTGCTAACAGGAGCAGTATTAGCCGAGCACCAAAGCTGGGAGTCGAGCAGCGACAGCTTTGATACCAGTGGCTCAGGTACGGGCGGCGGCAGTGGCTCAGGCTCGGGTGGCGGCAGTGGCTCAGGCTCGGGTGGCGGCAGTGGCTCAGGCTCGGGTGGCGGCAGTGGCTCAGGCTCGGGTGGCGGCAGTGGCTCAGGTACGGGCGGCGGTAGTGGCTCAGGCACGGGCGGTGGTAATGGCTCAGGTGGCGGCTCTGGGGAAACCTTTGACGATACTTCATGGATGTACACTGCGGCGCTCGAGTATCAGTATCAACACGATCACTTAGGTGCAACCGTCGGTGCAGCACTGCATCAACAAGATCGCGTGCAAGACGATGAAACCGATTATTCGGCGCAAGTGGCCGGTTATTGGCAGGTATTAGACGCGACGCGGGTGAACTTAGGGCTCGCGCGTAAAGTACGTTTCCCATCAATGCGTAATCTGTATGCGTTATCTTCAGGTAACGAAGCATTGCAAGCGGAAACTTCCGAGCATATCGAGCTGAGTGTCGATCAAGGTTTGGGGTATAACACCGACTTGAATATCGCTGGGTTCTACACCGATGCCGACAACTATATTGCTAAAGATAAGGATGGCGTATACCAAAACATGGGGCGCTATCAGTTCACCGGCGTCGATGTGGCACTGAGTAACCACAGCATTGATAAGCTAGCCGTGACCTTTGCCTATAGCTTCCTCGATAGCGAAGATAAAGACGCAGCTCCTGGGCTAGCAACCTTAGAGTATCGTCCGCGTCATCAATTAAGGCTGCAAGCCGATTACGAGCTGCCTTTCGCTACACGTATCAATATTAATATTGAGCACATAATGGGGCAGGTGTTTCAACAGCAACAAAAGGTCGCGGGACAGAAGGTGTTGGTTGAGCAAGATTTAGCTGACTATACCTTGGTGGATCTCAACTTAATTCAACCCATCATGGGGGATAACTTATCTGTGTATCTGCGTGCCAGTAACTTGCTTGACGAACATTACTACCAGAGTGAGGCGTTACCTCAAGCGGGTAGACAGGTGTTCTTAGGCATTAACTGGCAGATCTAGACGGCAGATATAGACTGAGTGTTCTGATGCAGCTACTTCAATTGCGACAAATCAGTTTTCATTATCAAACAGCGGCTAAGCCGCTGTTTGATAATCTTGATTTTACTATCAAGGCCGGTGATTGCCAGATGATCCACGGCCATACTGGCTCAGGTAAATCGACCCTGTTAAAACTGATCTTAGGCGTGATGGAACGTCCCTTTGTGGGCGATCGCCATTGCGCGTCGCCGCTGTGCTTAGGTGTCGTGATGCAAGATCCCAATGTGCAATTGCTGCGACAAACCCTAGGCGCCGAGGTGGCATTTGCATTGGAAAACTTAGGGGTGGCAGCGCAAGATATGCATGCCCAAGTCAGCCAAGCCCTGCGTAACGTCGGGCTGTTTATTAGCTTAGAAACCCCCATAGAGACCCTGTCGTTAGGACAAAGATACCGTTTAATGATTGCGGCGCAGTTAGTACTGCAACCCGATATATTACTGCTCGATGAGCCGTGGGCGCAGCTCGATAATCAAGGGGTACAGGAACTCACGGCACTGTTAGCACAGCTGCAACAGGCCGGTATGGCAATCGTGATTGTTGAGCATCATAAGCGTGCCTTTTCGAGTTGCGTGACCCACAGGTGGCTGCTCGATGCTGGGCGGCTGCATCCTTATCAGGAGGATGATGCCGAGCCAGCACTGCTTAGTATGGCCGGCGCGCGCACTAAGCCTAATACGTCTGCGATGCAGGCTCCGGTTATCCATGCCGGGCCTTTTAAGGTGGGTTTTAGCGGCCAGCCGTTATTGTTTCAAAGTGATGCTCTGTGTTTGTACCCTGGTGAAATCGTGGCCTTAACGGGTGACAATGGCACAGGCAAAAGCACCTTGCTTAAATGTTTAGCCGGTATTCAGGCCGATGTGGGTAATCTCTGTATTTCAGTTTTAAATCAACGTCCTAAGTTAGGTGTGTATGGGCATCAATTGGCGCTATTACATCAACGACCAAGCCGGCAGTTATTTGAGTCAAGCGTCATCGAAGAGATGCAATTTAGTTTAAAACGTTATGGGTTGCCGCTCGAACGTGCGCCGCAAATGCTCGCTAGATTAGGCTTGTCGGCGCTGGCCTCTCAATCGCCACACCAACTCTCTTATGGGCAGCAGCATTTAGTGGCGCTTGCGTCATTGGCCTGTTTGCAGCCACAAATCTTGCTGCTGGACGATCCCTTTGCTGGGCTAGATAGTGGCTTCTTCTACCAGGTAGCCAAGTTAATTTTAACCCTGAGCGAGCAAGGCTGTGCCATCGTATTGGCTAGCCATCGACCGCTGTACTTATTGCCTATCGATCAGGTGTGGCACATTAGCGATAAGCGTCTGCAATGTCTCACGGGAGCTGAGTTGACTGAGCAAGATGAAAGGTATGCTCGTGTGGGTTAAGCAGAGCAAGGCAAGGGGCCACGTTACGTCGGCAGATAACGACATGACGCAGCACTTTATCGTTAAAAATCCTAAGTTGTGTGCCCTGTGTATCTTGTTAAGCCTGTGTCTGTCGAGCAGTGCTTTTTTTGTACCCGATCAGTTTTTATCGGTTATCGCCCTGTTTAATGGTGTGCTGTTACTCCAAGGGCGCTATTTGGGCGGCGGTGTTAAAGGATTATGCTTACTGTTTACGACTCAATTGGCGATCACTTGCGCACTTTACCTGCTGCTACATGGGGGCGAGCGGATAGGTGAGGCTGTGCTGGCGGTGGTACGCATATTACTGGCGATGATTCCCGGCTGGTGGTTATCCATTACTTGCGCGCCCCAACGCATTGGCGAGGTATTGAGTTGGTGTTTACCGCACAAATGGGCCTTTGTGATGGCGGCCAGCTTTAGTTTGCTGCCGCGAATTGGCTTGGAGGTGAAGGAGATTTATCAGATGCAGGTGATGCGCGGCGCGAAGATAACGCCCAAAGCCTTGTGTCGACCGAAACATTGGGGCGAGCTGATTTACTGTGTGCTCTACCCGTTATTAATTCAACTGCTAAAACTGTCTAAACAGATGGCCTTAGCCGCTAAATTACGCCGCTTCGGTGTCCACCATAAGCCAACCCACTGGCCCGATTAATGAGATTAAATTACATGCACAATAAAGGTTTTACACTGCACGATGCGCTATTTATTGGCTTTTGCGCCACGCTCTTGGTGGCCTTAAAAGGGTTGCTGCGACTCAAGTTAGGCTTGACCGGACACTCGATGTTTTTGATGACTTTTTTTTATCTTATTTGCTATGGCGCCGTCGGTAAAAAAGGGGCGATCACTGTGTGTGGCATCTTGGCTGGCTTAATGGCGATGATGTTGAGTGTCGGCAAAGGGGGCCCCTTTATCGTGCTTAAATTTGCCTTGCCCGCAGCCGCCATGGATCTGTGCTTACTGCTGTTGCCGACTGTGCTGGCACTCAAATGGCGCTGCATTATCTTAGCCCTAGTGGCTACTGTGGCATGGGCGAGTAAGGGAACGATTGAGGATATTTTAGTGGGGCTAAGCCTTGAGGTGGTGCTATTGCAACTGGCTAAAAGCTTAGTGTTTGGTGGTTTTTTTGCTGTACTGGCGGCGTTATTGGTACCGCCAGTATTACAACGTTTGAGAAGCCATGATCTGTTAGACCGTGAGGAGCTGTAATGATGAAGAGTCAACAGGGGTTAGCGTCTTGGTTAGTCTGTATCGATGATACCGATGATATTGGCACTAAAGGCACGGGTGAGATCGCCGAAGAAATTGCCTTAAAATTATCGGCAGGCCAGCCTAGCCGCTGCGCGTTTGTGACTCGCCATCAGCTATTTGTGCATCCAGATATTCCCTACACGTCACACAATAGCGCCATGTGTTTTCAAGTGCGAACGCCTTTGTGTCAGGCTCAGATCTTGGAGATAGCCGTTAACCATTTACTGCAAGAATGCGCGTCGGCGTCCGATCCTGGCATCGCCTTGCTCGATCTACAAGCTGCTTGCGATCATCAAGCCTTAATCGACTTTGGGCTGGCGGCTAAGAAGGTGGTGAAAACCAAGGCTGAAGCTTACGCCTTAGCGCATGCACAAGGTATTCACTTAAGTGAGCATGGTGGCACTGGCCAAGGTGTCATTGGCGCCATGGCAGGATTAGGACTGCGTTTGCAAGGTAATGATGGCCGGATCAAGGGGCAATTTAAGCTACCCGGGCTGGAAGCGGGCACGGTGGAATTGTCGGTTGCCGAGGCGATTGAACAAACAGGCGTCGATTGTGTGCTAACCGACAGCGGTGAGCCACTGTGTTTTAAAACGCCGTTGCAACTGTCAGGTAAGGTGAAGGCGGTGTACCGCGAACATCAAGTTTGCCTGTTGGTGTATCAGCAAGAGGGTGTTTGGCGCAACGCCCTAAAACAACAACTGAAGCATTATTAATGGGGCCGCTATGACACAGTATTTTAGTCTACATCAGGGACGTTGGCAGTTAGCCGTTGAGGCTGACAATTATCAAGCGGCTCGTCATATTGCGGCTCAGTGCCAGCACTTTATCGCCGACGACGAAGATGAGCAGGTCGATGATCAGCTACGCTCTTGTGTCAATTGTGCTCGCCGCCGTTGGTTAGTGGACGCGATTGAATGTACCGTATTAACTGCGAGGTAAGGTGAGTTAACATTCTGTTTATGTTGGCATAATTTATTTCACCGCTGAGCCACCTAAAATACGCAAAAATGAGTGGTAGTTTTAGTGTGCTCAGCATAACATGGCGCCCTTAGAGCTTGATGTTGTGAATTGGCCCTGTTGGGCTGGATCCTGACTAGATTGAAAGTGGTTAGAGAGCTCGTGGTGAGGCTTGGCGCAGATGGTGAAACAGTGGGTAACAAAGCGGACATTATAAAAATTGCAGTGCGGCGCTTGTCTATAGGCATGTATGTCACGGCGATAGAGCGGCAAGGTCAAGTTAATATTGCTCATCCTGGGCAAATTAAAAGTACTGCGGCTATCCAGCAGCTAATTAAAAATAACCTCAAATATGTTTGGGTCGATGTTAATCGTTCGGACCCGAGTTGCGGCCTAACGCCTCCTAAAGTCGCGCTGGCACCGGCTCCTCCTATCGTAAAAAAAATCAGTCGAGAACAGTCACAAGATAAAGCCAAACGCTTAATGGCAGAGGCAAAAGATCTGGTGCAAAAAGTCTTGTCTGAAACCTTTGAAGGCAAGGCCGTTGCCGTTGAGCCGTTTGAAGATTTAGCAGAGAACATGATTGAGTCAGTCATGTTAGACGCCGATGCCTTTAAATGTATTTCAGCGCTGCGTTCTAAAGATGCCTATTTGCTGGAGCACTCTATCAATGTGGCCTTTTTATTAGTGACCTTTGGTAAGTATTTGGCCCTTGAACGTGACGAGCTTAAACAGTTAGCCGTAGGCGGTATCTTGCATGATATCGGCAAGGTGAAGGTCGACAACAACATCTTGCATAAGCCCGGCAGGCTAACGCCCGCAGAGTTTGAGCATATGAAGTTACATCAGGTGTTTGCCAAAGAGATACTGGCAGATACCCAAGGCTTGTCCCAGATCAGTCGTGATGTCTGTTTGATGCACCATGAAAAGCTCGATGGCAAAGGTTATCCTAATGGTCTTGCTGGCCAGCAGATAAGCCTGCATGGTCGCATGAGCTGCATTGTCGATATTTTTGATGCACTTACCGCTACGCGTTGCTACAAAGAGGCGATGAGTCCAGCCGCGGCGTTTAAGATCCTACTCAGCTTAACCCCGTTTCATTTAGACGAGGCATTAGTATATGAGTTTATCCGCTGTATCGGCATTTATCCTGTGGGTTCTTTGGTGCAACTGTCTGATGGTCGCGTGGGGATTGTGTGGGATGCGAAAGATCGTGATGCGTTGCATCCCGTGCTTAAGTGTTTCTACTCTAATACCCATAAACGCTATACCGATGTGGTGATGGTGGATCTATTAAAACATGATGTGCATATCGAGCGCGGGCTCTCGCCCAGCAGCTTAGATGTCGACCCGACGCCCTTCTATTAATGAATCGATTAAGGGCGTTAACGTCAGCATCGTCTTGTGTCACAGTCTATCGTCATCGCCAGCAGTGTGGCTGGTTAGCTTATTGAGCTATTTGTTAGTAAGAATAGGTATTTGGTGAATGCTAGATACCGATAAATAATGGCCACTTCAACATAGCGCCCAGCGGAGGCAAAATGGAAAAGTGGCTGATTATAATCTGTTGTGGCATCTTCGTTATGGCCTCGATGCTCACCACAGGTCTGATTCGCGCCCTTATCGATATTGGCGCATTTGTAGTGATCTTAGCCTTAGTGTGGCGGATAAACGGCTCAACTAAAGTGAATGATATACAATAACGAACCCAGCCCAATCGCGACCCAAAGCAGTAAGCCTAATATCATCGGCTTAGCACCTGCCTGACGCATCTTGCGTAGAGTGATCCCCGCGCCAATCAAAAATAGACACAAAACCAGCACCCGCTTTGACAACATAAAGATGGCTTCATAAGCCGCCTGCCCTTGGGGGAGGTAATGGGCGATGGCGATGGCGACACAATAAAACACAATAAATAGCGGCACAGATACCTTGCGCTTGTTACCGCCAAATACCATGGCGCTAATGAATGCCAGTGGCACTATCCACAGGGCGCGCGCCAGCTTAATGGTGGTGGCGGTGACTAATGCTTCATCACCATAGGCAGAAGCCGCACCGACCACTGAGGAGGTGTCATGGATCGCAATCGCACTCCATATACCAAAGTGATATTGGCTCATCTCTAATAGATGCCCTAAGGCGGGAAACAGAAATAGGGCTACCGAGTTAAGTACAAATACGGTGGCGAGTGCCAGAGCAGTTTGCTGGCTGTCAGCTTTGATGGCTGGAGACACTGCAGCAATGGCGCTACCGCCACAGATGGCGGTACCCGCGGCAATCATATGGCCGAGCTTGTGGTCTAGCTTGAGCAGCCGAGTGAGCAGGGTGCCCAAGATTAAGGTAAATACAATTGAACCTAGGATTAAGCCGAGGTTGTCGAGGCTGGCACTGAGCGCCGTTTCAAGCTCAATACCAAAACCTAAGCCGATGATGGAATAAGCCAGCAGTTTTTTGGTTAACGCGCCGATATCCCATTGGCTGGGAACCAAGCCAAGGCTGGCCAACGTAAAGCCCAGCACTAAGGCGATAGGTGAAGAGATAACCGGAGTTAAACAGAGCAGGGCGCACAGCATAAAAATCAGCCGTGAAGGCTGGTCAATGAGTTGGCTAAACAAAGATTTCATCTACAAGGTGATCGAGTTCTAGTGTGATTGCCGCAGTATAACTAGCACTTAGGTTCTAATAAATTCAATAAGCCTTATCTTAAGATTCAATTTTATTTAATCTTTTATAAGTTGGTGAGGGTAAACGTGGGCAACTGAGATTGCCCACGTTATAGGCGCTTAAGGTAGCAGCAATAAGCTGCCTAAGCCTAAGAAGATAAAGAACCCGACCACATCAGTCACTGTGGTTAAGATCACCGAGCCCGCAACGGCAGGATCAATCTTCATCTGTTTGAGTACAAAGGGGATCACCGTGCCCGATGAGGCCGCGGCCAAACTGTTAAACACAATGGCGACAAAAATAATGCCACCCAGCGGCACCGAGTTAAACCAAAAGCTCACTACCACCCCAATTAAGGCGCCCAGCAACACGCCGTTAAAGGCGGCAATTTTAAGTTCTTTGTCGAGTAGCAGTTTTAAGTTGCTGCGTTTTAAGTGGTTAAGTGCAATACCGCGTAGCGCCACTGCCAAGGTTTGGCTACCGGCAATACCGCCCATACTGGCAACCACAGGCATTAAGATAGCCAGTGCCACCACTTGTTGCAGCGCATCACCAAATAAGCCAATGACCCAAGAGGCTAAAAAGGCGGTTAATAAGTTGGTTGTTAACCAGATAGCGCGCATTCTGGCGGCAACGGTGACCGGAGTAAACAGATCTTCTTCATCTTGCGCCGTTTCTGAGGCCAGCACTTCTAAACTACGCTCTTTGAGGCGTTGCATCAAAATGGACACCGCTATTGCGCCAATGATCTTGCCCTCTTTTTGTACCGGATGCCACGCAAAGCCAGTCACGGGATTAAGATGTTGCGCCGCTTTAGTAATATCTTGATCGTCGTTGATGGGGTCCACTTCCACAATAATGTCAGCCAGTGGCGTACTCGGAGCCACATTGTGAAGCTGCTCTATGGTGCATGCGCCTTGGTATTCGCCTTGGGCATCGACGGCATAAACCGCAACAAAATCTCGTTCGGGATACTTTGCGATGCGCTCTAGCACTCTTCTAACTGGAGCTGTTGGGCGTGAGCGTAAAATATCATTATTGAGGTAACGTCCCACTTCCTCATCTTGATAGCTTAGAGCCTGTTGCATCTGCTCTATGGTGAGAGACTCTTGTTGCTCGAGATAATCTTCGACCACGTCACTGGGTAAGATTTCGGCGAAGGTCAGTACATCAATTTCTGTGATGCGCTTAAGCAATTCCTGCATCTGCGCGTCGGTCAGAATATCGAGCACATGGCGTGCGGTTTCATAATGCAGCAGGTGTAAGATAGCCCAGCCACGCTCGGCAGGAATGTAGCGACACACGACCGCACGGTATTGGTCTGTGATGGACTCGAATAGGTTGGCTAAATCGGCGTCACTGTAGTCACTGATAAAGGCCAGCGAGGCAGATTCTTGTTCTTCTGGGTGGCTGACAATGTCGATGACCCGAGATAATAGGTCGTCTCTTATTTCCTCTTCATTAAGAGGCTCATGTTCAGGCATTGCCATGGAAATATCCTTGTAATCAAACGAGTGACAGGCCAACATGCGGCGATGCGCCGTGGCGTACTACAGGCTGCAGTCCATTGATGATATTACTCAATGCACTAGCCGTTTCATGTCGGCTATGATAACCGACATGAGCTAAAAGCGACGCTGTTTATCTGTTACTAAATCACGTGATTAGCGATTGTTCCCGCTAGCAATCGAGTAAAAAGCTTTGTGCTGGGTCAACCAGCACGCGGTCGCCCATCCCTTCGCGGCCAAGCAGCATCAAATAGGTCATATCCTGACGGTTGCTTAGTGTCAGCTCGATAGGCCATTGATGATCACCCAATTGCAAGGTGGTCTGGATAACACAGCGCTGCTCAACTTCGCCATTAGAGGATTTTATCCTGCGAGAGTCATGCATTGGTGCTTTACAGTGTACCGTCTGATCCAAATTATACACATCGGGATGCAGATCGAATTCGACATAAGGTCGGCCGCCAACTTTAACACGTTTTAGGTTGTCGACGTGTAAGGATGATGTCTTAGCCCCGGTGTCGATCCGCACCTGCAGGTCACTAATACCGAGATCGGGTAGGTGGCATATTTCTAGATTGCCAATAATGATTTTTTTCATGTTTTTATCCTAACAAAATAAAATTACCCCGCTCTGGTGAGCCTTCATATCACGGGAGTGGTGATAGGGGTGATCTGTTCGTTCATGATCTCAATATGCTCAACCACTTCATCGGCAGCACTGCCAAAATAGGCGATATGGAACATAGCATCACCCTCCAACACGAGGGGGATATTTTGTTTACCTATGACAATACCAGCGCGATTCGAGGTTACTTGCTGGATAAGCTCGCCCATGGGGTTGTTGATTTCAGCCAACACCTCGCCCTGTTCAACATAGGCGCCCAGCTTGGCAAATTCACACACAAAACCACTCGCCGCGGCGCGTGTCCAGTCGCTACGGTTGGCCACAAAGGGCGCTATTTTTTGGCGTAAGCGGCGTTTACGCATCACGCCCAGAGATGACAAGACATTGAGTATGCCTCTGACCCCAGTTTGAATTGATAACTCATCAAAGCGTAAGGCTTCGCCAGCCTCATACAATAGTACCCGCGCGCCATTATTCACCGCTGCTTCGCGCAGGGAGCCGTCCCGCACATTGGCATTGAGCAGTACTGGCACGCCAAAGGCTTGTGCCAAGGCTAATGTTTCACTGTCGTCTAAATTAGCTCTGATTTGCGGTAAATTAGAGCGATGAATCGCGCCAGTATGTAGGTCTATACCATAATCACAATGGCGCACTATGCTGTTGATAAAGGTGTAAGCCACTCGCCCCGCCAGCGACCCTTTTTGCGACCCTGGGAAGCTGCGGTTAAGGTCGCGCCTGTCTGGCATATAACGGCTCTGGTTTAATACGCCATACACATTGACCATAGGCACTAAAATGAGTGTGCCTTTAGTGAGTTTGATATTCAGCTGCAGTAAGCGGCGGATGATCTCAATACCATTGAGTTCATCCCCATGCACCGCCGCACTAATAAACACCTTAGGCCCAGGCTTTTTGCCCCGCATCACATGCACTGGCATCGACACTTGGGTGTCGGTGTACAGGCTAGCGACGGGCAGTTGCAGTTGACGCTGCTCGCCTGGGAGAATATCGACTCCGCCAATGTGTAAGGCTGAGTTATCCATTAGCCTTTACCACGTGTTTTATTGGCATGAGGTTTGGCATTTTTTTCGATAAAGGCATAAATCAGCCCAGCAACATCTTTCTCGGTTGCTTGTTCGATGCCTTCTAATCCTGGTGATGAGTTAACTTCCATGACCACTGGACCATGATTAGATTGCAAAATATCGACACCGCACAGATTAAGCCCCATCGCCTTGGCTGCGTTGAGTGCTGTGGCGCGCTCCTCTTTGCTTAACTTCACCAGTTGCGCGATACCACCGCGGTGCAGGTTGGAACGAAACTCGCCTTCGGCCGCTTGACGCTTCATGGCGGCCACGACTTTATCACCCACAACAAAACAACGAATATCAGCGCCGCCCGCTTCTTTAATAAACTCTTGTACTAAAATGTTGGCTTTAAGCCCCATAAAGGCTTCGATGACACTTTCGGCCGCCTTAGTGGTTTCGGCCAATACCACGCCAATACCTTGGGTGCCTTCAAGCAGCTTAATGACCAGTGGCGCGCCGCCGACATTTTTAATCAAATCTTTGATTTTATCGGGTTTGCTAGCAAACCCAGTGCGCGGCAAACCAATGCCTTTACGCGATAGCAATTGCAGTGAGCGCAGTTTGTCGCGCGAGCGGCTGATGGCCACCGATTCGTTGACGCAAAACGTGCCCATCATCTCAAATTGACGCACCACCGCCGTACCGTAAAAAGTGATCGACGAGCCAATGCGTGGAATAACGGCATCATACTTAGGCAATACTTTACCCATGTAGCGTACGGTTGGATTACTGCTGGTGATGTCCATGTAGCAATGCAGGGTGTCGATAATATCGACCTCATGGCCACGAGCTTCACCAGCTTCTTTTAGGCGACGAGTTGAATAGAGGTTTTCGTTTCGAGACAGAATTGCGATGCGCATAACTATGTTCCTTAATAGCGACCTTAGTCTACCTAAGGCATAAAATTTCAGATTAAATCAGCAGGTAAGAGTGAAACCTATGGTCATGATGGCATGTTAACTAAACAGTAACACATTTAATCGTTAGCTGGATTATTGCCGTTGATTAAATATAGCCATAAATCATATCAAGGCATTGATATTGGCATTTTCACTTGGTTTATCATTCGATTGTTTGCTGTTACTGCTTAAAAATAAGGACGCGACATTAGGGCTAAAAGCGCAGGCTGCAAAGCTAATTATTTTTGTCGTCACAATAAGGTTTTTTGCTTGTGAGCACGGCGGTTTTTGCTAAGGCGTAAGCGATCGTTTTAAGCTGTTGTTAATGGGTGGGTGACGAACATTAAATTGACTAGCGTGGTGCACTGTTGTGGATGTTGGTTGCCAATAGCTGCGGGCTTTTGAACGCTGCAGTAAGCGCCAGCAATTAAGCATAATATTGGCCAGCTATGGGATTAATTCGGCGAGGACGCGGCGCAATAAAAAAGGTTATGTCCTTAAGGGCATAACCTTTTAACCACTATTCATGGATTAATCGATGCTTAGCCAGAAGCTATCAGCGCATCGTCACAAATTCCTCGGCGCCAGTGGGGTGAATGGCAACCACTGCGTCGAAATCGGCCTTGGTGGCCCCCATCTTCATGGCAACGCCAAATCCTTGCAGTATTTCATCCATTCCATAACCTATGCCGTGAATACCCACGACTTTTTCATTGTCGCCAGCGCAGACAAGCTTCATTTTACAAGCTTGGCGATGAGCGGTGACGGCGGTATACATAGAGGTAAAGCTTGAGGTGTACACTTTGACATTGGCTTCACCGTACTGGGCGATAGCTTCTGGCTCTGTGAGCCCCATGGTGCCGATAGCGGGATGGCTAAAGACCACGGTTGGGATTAAGCTGTAATCCATTTTCGCCTCTGTCATGCCATTAAACAGACGCTCAGATAATAAACGTCCCGCTTTAACCGCCACAGGCGTTAATTCGACGCCGCCTTCGATAATATCACCGACGCAGTAAATGCCTTTCGCTGTGGTATTTTGCTGTGCATCGACCACGACATAGCCCTTATCGTTTAGGGTGACGTCGGTGTGCTCTAGGCCTATTTTATCGGTCGATGGTTTACGGCCGATAGCCCAAATAAGGGTGTCGACCTCATATTGCTCGCCGTTTTCTAAGGTGAGCGTTAGGCTGTTGTCGGCATTTTTGACCACAGATTGTGGCACGCTATGGGTGTGCAGGCTTGGACCGTTACTGGCCATGCTTTCCATCAAGGCTTCGCTTAGCATAGGGTCAAAGTTGCGCAGTGGTGCGTGTTTACGCACAAACAGATGGGTCTCGCTGCCCAGTGCATGCAGCACGCCAGCCACTTCTACGGCAATGTAGCCTGCGCCCACTACGGCGACGCGTTTAGGTTGTTCGTTGAGGGCGAAGAAGCCATCAGAGTCGATACCATATTGGGCGCCCGGAATATCAGGAATGGTCGGTGCACCGCCGGTTGCGATAAGGATATGGTCGGCACTGTAATGCTCGCCATTGACTTCGATGGTGTTGTTATTGATGAAACGCCCATAACCGCGCACTAAGGTGACGCCATTGTTTTCAAGGCCGCGGTCGTATGAACCGTGGATGCGCTTGATATAGGCTTCGCGGCTTTCGACTAGTTTGTTCCAATCGAATTTATTGACCGCCACATCGAAGCCATAATCTTTGGCATATAAGTGCATGGCTTCGGCGACCTGAGCGCCATACCACATGACTTTTTTAGGCACACAACCTACGTTGACGCAGGTGCCACCAAGAGCTTTTGCTTCTATCAACAGTACTTTAGCGCCACGCATAGCAGCGCGGTTTGCCGAGGCGATCCCCCCACTGCCTGCGCCTAAACAGATATAGTCAAAGTGTTGAGCCATCATTATCTCCAAATTCGAACGATTGCATATTGCGGTCATTGTAGGGGCAAACCGCTTGTCAAACCAGTGGCGTTTTTGGCTTTATGCAAAGACCATATGCTGAGTAAGTGCTTTGGGTTGATGCTATTAATGGACTGAGGTTAGCGCTTGTATTGGCATTTTTGGTAGTCGCTCACTGAGGGGCCTTCGGCGCCGCATTTCATACAGGCCCATTCGCTTCTACGGATATTAAGCTCATCCCGATGAAAGCCAAACTCGGGTTTAGATTGTGACCGTAATTTGCTTTTTAATTGGTTCATACGTTGATGCAGCCAACGGCAACTAGGATCATCGGCTACTTGTTGCCTCTGTGCGATGCGTTGACGGTTATCTTTTTTTGACTTTTTACTGGTCTCACGGCGCTGGGATTTAGATTGCTTAGTGGCGGGCAGATCCTGAGGGCGATAATGTAGCGCACTGCGGTGCTCGTCTGGGATCATGATAGGGTTACCTTCACTGTCTAACGCGCTGTCTGCGGGCAAGGTTATCGGTTTACTGGTTGGTGGCGTTGCGGGCTGGAGTGATTGTAACGGTTCGCCTGCTTGGGCTTTGCCGTCAATGGCATTGAGTATCATCAAGGTGATTATGGCGCTGCGGATAACATTAGGCATTCCTTGTCCCTCATGGTTGCTAAAGGCGTTCCTTGCCTTTATGTCAGCTTTAAAGCTAGTTGAGATTAGCCCTAGGTGCAACACGCTTTAAATGCGCGTTATAAGCTCCAGTTGAGGTGTAAGCCGGCAAAGGTATGATCTAAGTCGCCGTTATTGGGGCCCACCTCACGCTTAATATCTTGCTGGGCTAAGGTGTGGCTAATATGGCCCGACAGGGTCAGCTGTGGGCTGAATTGATATTGGATTTCGACGCCTAACTGTAAGTGGTTACGGCCATTATGTGCTTCAGTCGCATATTGAAAATCAAAGCCTTGGGTGACATAAGGGGTGATAGTTAGTTGTGGTGAAAGCGCCCACTCACTGTGAAGGTTGGCTTCAACAAAATAGCCTGCAGCTTCAGTAGAGTAGGTATAGGCAATCGAGGGGGTGAGCCAGCCAATATTTGTGTAGCTAAGTGAGGCAAACAGTTCGTTATCAGTGCATTCTTCATCACCATAGACTTGGATGCGTTGGTAGCCTAGTGAGCCATCAAAGCGATCACCAAGAGGTAAGGCGTATTCTAGGCCGAGGTTCCATTCGATGTAAGTCATGCTATCGGCGCGCCCAACCGTGCCATATAGGGTGATATCGTGCTGTTGCCAAGCGGCAGTTGCCCAGTAAATGCCCCCCTCGTCCAAATTATTACGGCCTTGGGAAATATATTGGTTGTCCCATGCTAAGTCGATGATAACGTTATTGGAGGATGGCTCGAAGGTGATGATATTGTTTAGGTGTAAATCATCGACGCTGCCTGAGGGGATCATGTCCGCCGCCAATAGCGGCGTGCCAATTGTCAACAACGCTGTGGTGATCAAGGGTGTGGTCAAGCGATTCATGTTAAACATTAGCCTAAACAGAACGAGAATGGAGTGGATCATAGCGTCACCGAAATCAAACGAAAATGAGAATAAGTTGTATTTGAGACCGGCTTATCAATTATGTTTTTAGGTGCTGCGGGCTAACTCTTTTTTAAGCGAGATCACAACATTAATGTGTATCGGCTGCTAGAGAGCGTTATAGTGAGCCTTTTTAAGCGGGTTTGGTATCAAATGCTTGAATCACGTGGCCATCGCCCATATTTAGTGGTGTATATCTGTCGATCTTTAGAGGAAACAACATGAGCAATCCTTTGCTAAGCAAAGCGGAATTACCGCTTTTTTCGCATATTAAACCTGAGCATATTCAGCCTGCCGTCGAGCATGGGATTGAACAGTGTCGTCGCAAAATCGATGAAGTATTGGCCTCTGGCGGCCCATATACTTGGGATAATTTTGTGGCGCCGTTAGAGCAAGTCGATGATGAACTCAGCCAAATTTGGTCGCCAATATCGCATATGAACGCGGTGTTAAGCACCGACGAATGGCGCGCTGCCCATGATGCTTGCTTGCCGCTGCTGTCTGAATACGGCACCTATGTTGGCCAGCACCAAGGCCTGTATCAGGCGTATAAATCACTTAAAGAATCGGCCGAATTTGCCAGCTTGAGTCAGGCGCAGCAAACCAGTATCGAGCATAGTCTGCGAGATTTTGAGCTGTCAGGCGTAGGATTGAGCGATGAAGATAAACAACAATATGGCAAATTGGTGAAGCGTTTATCTGAGCTAACCAGTCGCTTCTCTAATCAGCTGCTCGACGCGACGCAGGCGTGGAGCAAATTGATCACCGATGAGGCCGAGCTTGCCGGTCTGCCAGAGTCGGCAATTGCTGCCGCCCAAGCCATGGCAGAAGCCAAGGGGCAGCAAGGCTGGTTATTTACCTTAGATTATCCCTCTTATCTACCAGTGATGACCTACAGTGATAACCGTCAACTGCGCCAAGAGTGCTATACCGCGTTTGTCACGCGGGCGTCGGATCAAGGCCCGAATGCCGGTGAATTTGATAACGGCCCGCTGATGGATGAGATCCTTGCGTTACGCCACGAGCTAGCACAGCTGCTGGGCTTTAAGAGCTATGCCGAAAAGTCGCTGGCGACCAAGATGGCGCAGTCGCCACAACAGGTGATCGACTTCTTAGAAGAGTTGGCAACACGCTCTAAAGCCCAAGGTGAAGCCGAATTAGCCGAACTGACCGAATTTGCCAGGCAGGAATACGGCGTGAGCGAGCTCGAACCCTGGGATCTCACCTATTACGCGGAAAAACTTAAGCACCACAGATATGAGATCTCACAAGAGCTATTGCGTCCCTATTTTCCTGAAGATCGCGTGCTGTCTGGACTGTTCTATACCGTCTCGCGTCTGTTTGGTTTAACCGTTGAAGAGCAAGCCGAATTTGATACTTGGCATAAAGATGTGCGCTTTTTCACCATAAAAGATGCCCAAGGCCAGCACAGGGGCAGCTTTTACTTAGATCTGTATGCCAGAGAAGGTAAACGCGGCGGCGCTTGGATGAATGATTGTCGTGTACGACGTCAAACCGCTAATGGTTTGCAGCATCCGGTGGCCTTTTTAACCTGTAACTTTAACGCCCCTGTGGCGGGTAAGCCTGCGCTGTTTACCCATGATGAAGTGACGACCCTGTTCCACGAGTTTGGCCATGGTATTCACCATATGTTGACTCAAATTGATGTGGCCGGTGTGTCAGGGATCAACGGAGTACCTTGGGATGCGGTGGAGTTACCGAGTCAATTTATGGAAAACTGGTGTTACGAAGAGGAAGCATTAGCCCAAATTTCAGGTCATTTTGAAACGGGTGAACCACTGCCTAAGGCACTACTCGATAAAATGCTGGCGGCGAAAAACTTCCAATCGGGCATGATGATGTTACGTCAGTTGGAGTTTTCGCTGTTTGATTTTCGTTTGCACCATGAGTATGACCCGCAAGTGGGGGCGCAAATTCAAGCCAAACTCGATGAGGTTCGACGCCAAGTGGCCGTGGTCCCCACTGCCGACTTTAACCGTTTTCAACACGGTTTTGCGCATATTTTTGCGGGAGGCTATGCAGCAGGTTACTACAGCTACAAGTGGGCTGAAGTGTTATCGGCCGATGCATTTTCTCGTTTCGAGGAGGAGGGGATCTTCAATGCGGCAACCGGACGTAGCTTCTTAGAAAATATCTTAGAGATGGGCGGTAGCTTAGAGCCAATGACCTTATTTAAGCGTTTTATGGGCCGCGAACCCAAGATTGACGCCCTATTGAGACATTCGGGTATTCAAGCTTAATATCAATGCTTTATAGCAAAATGCCAATCTTTAGGGGTTGGCATTTTTGTATCGAGTGTTCAGCTAACAACGCGCTATTGCAAGGTGACAGTGGGGCGTGGCTTACAAATTACGCAAAATCATGTAAGGTTATCAATATCTGAAAACTTGATTATATTTTGTGATGATAAATCCCATTTGGCTACGAAGTTTTTGCACCTTGGTGGAATTAGGGCATTTCACCCGCACCGCCGAGCGCTTGCACATGACTCAATCTGGCGTCAGTCAGCATGTGCGTAAATTAGAAGAGCAGCTGGGCACGCCACTGTTAGTGCGTGAGGGCAAGCAGTTTTCACTGACCGACGCAGGGCAAACCCTCTACCAACAGGGGGGCGGTATACTGCAGGCGCTGCAGCAGCTACAACAGGCGGTGCGCCAAGACCCTCCCTTTGCGGGCATAGTGCGGGTGATGTCGCCTGGCAGCATGGGGTTAAAGCTGTATGCAGACTTGCTCGATTTGCAGCAGCTCCACCCTCAGCTGGTGCTCGATTATCGCTTTACCTCTAACTCAGGGGTTGAGCAGGCCATTGCCCAACTCGATAGTGATATTGGCTTAATGACACGGCAACCGACCTTAAGCGAAGTGCACGGTCACAAGGTGGGGCAGGAGTCATTACTCCTGGTGACACCAGCGCAGTCGCCCTCGTTAACTTGGGCAAGCTTAACCCAGTTGGGGTTTATCGATCATCCCGATGGCGCGCACCATGCCAGTTTGTTGTTAGGTGCCAATTATCCCGAGTTTGAGTACAGTGAGCCCTTGCCAACGCGCGGCTTTTCTAACCAGATAAGCCAGATCCTCGAGCCGGTGAGTCGTGGCTTAGGCTTTACCGTGTTGCCAGCCTATGCGGTTGAAGCGTTCACGCGGCCTGAGCGAATAAAGGTGCACGCTTTATCTGTCCCCGTGAGCGAGCCTATCTATTTGTGTTACAGACGAAAGTCGGCATTACCACAGCGGGTGTTGTCAGTGATAGATGTGATAAAAACCCTCTTGTGAGCGTATGATAACAACACGCCGGATGGGCTCCGGCGTGTTGGTCTGCAGGCTGAGTTATTAAGGCGTGTAGTAGGTCGCCGCACCGGGGCCAACGGGTAGGCCTAAGGCAAATACCCAGATAAAGAAGAAGCAGGTCCACCCGATAAAGAACACGATAGAGTAAGGCAACATGGTGGCGACTAAGGTGCCTATACCTAAGTTTTTCTTATACTGGGAGGCAACCGCCAAGATAAGCCCGAAATAACTCATCATAGGGGTAATAAGGTTAGTGACCGAATCGCCTATTCGGTAAGCCGCCTGAATGGTTTCAGGGGCATAACCGACCAACATCAACATAGGCACAAAGATCGGAGCAGTCACCGCCCACTGCGCCGATGCGCTGCCCAGCATCAGGTTGATAAACCCACACATCATAATAAACAGCAAAAATACCAGCGGCCCAGTAAGGCCAACGGCATTTAAGGCATCGGCCCCGGTAACTGCCAATACCGCGCCTAGATTAGTCCATTTAAAAAATGCCACAAATTGCGAGGCAAAAAACACCAGCACAATATACATGCCCATGGTGCTCATGCTGTGAGACATGGCGTCAATCACATCTTTGTCGCGCTTCATGGTGCCCACCACCTTGCCGTATACTAAACCCGGAATGGCAAAGCAGATAAAGATAAAGGCGACGATCCCTTTGAGAAACGGTGACCCTGCCACTAAGCCTGTTTCAGGGTGACGCAGTGGCCCGTTTTCCGGCACTATGGTCAAGGCTAAGATGGCGCCTAACACCACAGTGGTGATGGCCGCAGCCTTAAGGCCACGCTTTTCTACTGCGCTTACACCATCCATTTTTTGTGCGCCTAGGTCGATACTGGCTTCGCTAGCATCGTATTTACCTAGCTTAGGCTCGACAATTTTTTCAGTAACCAGAGCACCTAACCCAGTGATCACAAAGGTCGACACAAACATGAAATACCAATTCACCTCTGGGCCGACTAAATACTCAGGATCGATCATCTGCGCTGCGGCCTCGGTGATACCTGACAACAAGGGATCGACCGTACCCAGTAATAAGTTGGCGCTATAACCGCCCGAGACCCCAGCAAATGCCGCGGCCAGCCCAGCCAGAGGGTGACGGCCTAAGGAGTGAAAAATCAAGGCTGCCATAGGGATGAGCACCACATAACCCAGCTCGGATGCGGTATTTGAGACGATACCGGCAAACACTATGGTTAAGGTGACTAAACGCTTTGAGGCGCCCAT
The DNA here is from genome assembly GCF_059338375.1 of Shewanella sp. 553. Classification (NCBI taxonomy): domain Bacteria; kingdom Pseudomonadati; phylum Pseudomonadota; class Gammaproteobacteria; order Alteromonadales; family Shewanellaceae; genus Shewanella; species Shewanella sp. 553. The sequence continues at coordinate 3,794,040 of NZ_CM181701.1, read as the reverse complement.
GACCAGTGAACGCATGGCTGCCGATAGCAGCCCTGAACGCTCTGCAATGCCCACCCCAAGCAAGGCCACCAATACAGTACCCAGCGGAGTAAAGCCAGTAAAGTTAGTCACCAGATTTGAGACTATCATTCGCAAACCTTCGCCATTCATTAAGCTGACGACATGGATCAAGCCATCGGCACTGCGTCCTGGGGCACCTTCTGGGCGGGGATCTGTGACTGTGAGTTCAAAATAGCCAGCAATACCACTAATGACGATGACGGCGAGGCAGAATAGAGCAAATAAAGTGATGGGGTGGGGGAGTAAATTACCAAGGCGTTCGACGATATTTAAAAATCGCACAAATAAACCGCTCTGTTCCGGCGGTTGTTCGGCAGTTGTTGCACGACTGCCAAAGTCATCTTGTTGCTCAAGACTCATGTACTTTCCTTCATTATGGGCATCTTTGTACCCTAAGTTATTGTTTTGTTATTTTGGGTGGTGCAATGTTTCTATGATGAAGCAAGAGTTTTAACTGAAACTTAAATCGGTAGGCGATGGGACGTGGCGTATAGATAAAAAAAGCCCGCTCTGGAGGGATACGGGCTAAAAAAGTGATGATTGTCCCCTCGCCAACGGAGATGGTCTTGGGAAAATCAAAGCATAAGGCTTTGATCCTGTATCTAGACTGAATAAGTGGCTGACGATGATGATGCCGCTAACTGCAGCAGGCTGTTTACGCGATGTTCGACCGCTTAGAGGGTAAGCTGGTGGATTAATTTTGGGCAAAAAAAATCCCTTACATTGGGGAAAAGTAAGGGACAAAAGCTGTGATTAACCCACAAGGTCAAGTAAGGTCAATGACGACTATATTAGCGCCCAAATACTGTACCTAAGCTGAACCGGTATCAGCTAATTTAATGTCGTTTTTAAATAGCTTTGGACCGAAGGAGGGGGTGTATGCTCGCGGCTAAGATGGGCCATAGGCGTTAACCTCAATATCACTTAATGCCTCTGTTTTGTTTGTAGTGTTTTATCTTTAGTTATTGTTTATTAATCACTTTATTTTTTGCTCTTATCTTTGGGTGTGACTTTTTTGGGTTTTAGGTTAAATTAATGATGTAAGGCAGATAACTGCATGTTTGAATGGTGATAGAGAGCTTATTTCCATATGCTTTATTGTAAATGGTTTAAATAACCATCAGTTTGATATTGCTGGGGCTGTAGATAAATCACTGGAAATATGACGTAAAATCGGTAAAGGTGATGCCGTATGTTATGCAGTACTCGATTGCATGGGGTCAGTATCATGGATGTGGTGCTACTGGTTAATAAGTGCCAATACAACATAATAGGCCATTAAATATGGTAAGGGAGAGGTAATGCAAGGTTTACTGTTAGCTTTAGGGATAGTGGTCATTATTACCTACCTTTGGTATGTCAGCCTGATCAAAAAGCGCAATGCCGCGCGTGAGGCGTTATCAGGGATCGACGTACAGTTGAAGAAGCGTGCTAATTTAGTGCCCAATATCCTCAAGATCGCTAAAAAGTTTATGGAGCATGAGAAGTCACTATTAACCGAGATCACCGAACTGCGAAGCCAAGTCACCGCAGGCTATGACAATAATGATCCCCAAGCGATTAAACAACATCTAGCGCAGGCAGAGCAGCTTAATCAAAAAATGGGTCAGTTAATGGTGAATGTCGAAAACTACCCAGAACTCAAGTCAGACATCACCATGCTGCAAGCCATGCAGACCTACAACGAAGTTGAAGAGCATATCTCAGCGGCGCGCCGCTTCTATAATGCCGCAGTGTCTGAACTTAATACGGCGGTAGAGGTGTTCCCCGGCTCCATTATTGCGTCTATGGCTAATGTTAAGGTGATGCCGTTTTATGAAGCCGATGAAGTATCGAAAGCGCCAGTGGATGCGGCCGATTATCTGTAATTATGTCTCACTCATGGTTTCGCCACTAGGTCACTGCAGTGAACGTGCTTAGCTTTATTTTTGGTGCCCCGATAAAACCGCTGCGCCAGCCACAGCGTTTGGTGGCATCCAAAGAGGAATTAGCCCAGTTTCAGGCGCATTATCAGCAACATATTGAGCCATTAACGCGTAAGTTCGAAAATCATCGCATCGCCAGTCTTAAGGCGTTAAGGCTGCGAATTTACACCAGCATGGCGATAATTGCGGGGTTGGGATTAGTCGCACTGCTGTATGGCGCGCGTCACTATATCCAAGTGCCTTGGTGGTTACTCTTACTGCCGCTTGCTGGCCTACTGTGGTGGTGTTATCGCCCGATAAAGCGTTATAAGCGAGATGTAAAACAGCAAGTTTTTCCTAAAATTTTTAAATATTTTGGCGATGATTTTATTTTCAGCCCCAGCCACAGAATGAGCTTGCCTTTGCTCAAACGCTCTAAATTGCTGCCCGATCATGACAATGCCCTATTTGATGATTATGTGCAGGGAGCACATAAGGGGGTCGATATTGCCATCAATGAGCTTACCCTCACTAAACGGGTTCGGCGTAAAAAGCGCACCGAAACCGCTACCGTATTTCGTGGCGTCATGGTGCTGCTGAGTAGTCATAAGGCGTTTAAGGGCCATACTGTGGTGGTTAAAAATCGCGGTGGCTTGATTAACTTCCTGTCAAATTCTTTTAAAACCCTCACGCGGGTGAAGCTTGAAGATCCGCGTTTTGAACAACAGTTCGATGTATTTTCTACCGACCAAATCGAGGCCCGGTATCTGCTGACGGTCAGCTTTATGGAGCGACTGCAAACCTTGGCCGAGCTGTTTTCAGGTAAGATACAGTGCGCTTTTTATGAAAATAAGCTGCTGATCATGCTAGAAAGTCACGAAAATCGCTTCGAATTAGGCTCGATATTTAATGGGGCGACATTTGAGTATGAATTTAGTCAAATAAACCGTGAGATGAAGCAGCTATTTGCTATGATTGAGGTACTTAAACTCGATCAAGATATTGGATTGTAATGACAGGTACGCCTTTTCGTTTACCGCTGTTTTGCCGTTATGCTGTGCTACTGCTGCTCACCAGCTGTGCGGGGGTATGGGCGCAAGAGTCTGCTGGAAAGCCACATTATAAGGCGACATATTCTAAACAAGGTATTCTCGGTAATCATGATGCGCCAGCCGCTATCGATGCGCCCGTCGACAAAATTAAGGTGTATCAATACACGCAGAATAATGGCGTAGTGGCATTTGCCGACCACGCTCCAGGCAGTAGCGATTTTAGGGTGCTGCTGTATGACTGTTTTGCCTGTCAGAGCGACTCCACGTTAGACTGGCAAAAAATTCCCCTGTTTAGTGCCGATTACGATGAGTTGATTGGGCGTGCCGCCACCGAACATGGGCTTGACCCTGCCCTCATACGCGCGGTTATTCATGCTGAATCAGCCTTTAACGTGTTTGCGTTGTCACGCAGTGGTGCCATGGGATTGATGCAGTTAATGCCTGCCACCGCCAAAGAGATGGGAGTGGATAACCCTTATCGTCCCGAGCAAAATATCGATGGTGGAGCGCGCTATTTAGCCAAGATGCTGGCTCGATTCGAGGGCAATATCGACTTGGCCTGCGCCGCCTATAATGCAGGGCCAACGACGGTAAGCCAATATCAAGGTATTCCGCCATATCCTGAGACGCAAGCTTATGTCAAAAGGGTTAAAATTTTATTCAAGCGTTATCAACAACTCGGGTAACGGCCATGCTAAAACAGTCGATTATTGAATTAGAATTAGCCCTACTCAACCCCGAGGTTCGTCACAGTATCTCGACACTCGATCGGCTGATCCACGACGAATTTATAGAAATTGGCGCCACGGGACTCGGTTTTGGTAAACCAGAGATATTGCGGCGTTTGCCCGAAGAAAATACCCCTAGGTTCACCGTGGTCGATATTCAATACCGTCAATTAAGTGAAAATATTGTGCAGCTGACATACCGCGCCAGCTTTAAGCCAATCAATGCGCTGGATAAGCGCTATTCGCTACGCACATCTTTGTGGAAATATGGGGGCGACCGCTGGCAGATCATCTATCATCAAGGTACGCCCTGCGAGGCATTTTTTTAAACGCTTTATTCGCCCACTTCCCAGGTGACTTGAGTGCTGCCGCCACCTTGATTAAGCAGTGGGCCCAGATAATCTAATGTGGTTTGCGCAATTTCGTCGAGTTGCCATGGTGGGTTAATGACCCACAATCCAGCTGCGGTCATACCAAACTCATCACTGTCGGCCTTAATCGCTTGCTCGATACGCAGCTGACGACGAATACCGCTTTGCTTTAATAACTCAAACATCGACTCGGTTTGCGCGCGATTCACCACAGGATACCAGATCATATACACCCCGGTGGCAAAGCGCTTATGGGCTTGAATTACCGCTTTGGCCACCTCTTGATAATCGGTTTTCATCTCATAGCTAGGATCGATTAATACCACGGCGCGGCGTTCCAGTGGCGGCACAGCTGCTATCAAGCCTTGTAGGCCATCGCCCTTAATCACCTTGATTTTTTTGTCTGCGCCTAGCTGCTCATCTAGGGTCAGAAAGTCGGCGCTATGCAGTTCATGCAGCACCATACGATCGTTTTCGCGCAGGTTCATATCGACAAAGGAAGGTGAGCCTGGGTATAACTCAAGTTCATCGGCGGCGTTAAAATGCTTAACATCGTTGATGTAATCTTGCAGCGCCGGTGGCAGGTCATCTTTGTCCCACAGTTTAGCCACACCCTCTAAGTACTCACCGGTTTTTTGCGCAAATTCATCCGACAAAGCATAACCACCTGCCCCCGCATGGGTATCGATATACACCATAGGTTTATGTTTCTTATGCATAAGTTTAAGGGTTTGCAGCAACAGGGTGTGCTTAAGTACATCTGCATAGTTTCCAGCGTGATAGCCGTGGCGATAACTTAACATGGGAGATCTTTATTGGTGATGAGTAATGGAAGCACCATTATATACAACTCCTAAGGGGGATCATAATTGCAAGGTATGGCGTTGCATCCAAACGAGGTTATCTCCTGCTAGCGGCAGTTGCCATATCGCCGTGCCGTCGTCTTGATAGATGCGATAAAAGCTTAGGGCTTTATGAGTGAGGTGCTGTTTTCGCAGGGCTAAATAGATGCGTTGCGCCGTGTCTGTCAGTGTATTGGGTGACGATAGCTCGGTATTATTAATACTGATGTCATAACGTTCTACGCGGCGTTGCGGCCAAATTTCGGTGCTACGGCTAAAGTGACCGCGGATCTCATAGCGAATGGGGGTGGAATAACAGTCTTCATCGGTTATGCAGGCTGCAAAATAAAAAATACCCTGATCGGCCGAGATCTCGACTAGAGAGATGCGGATATCGCTGCGCACCAAGCGGTTATCTTGTACCGAAAAATAGAGGTCACCATGATACATCTGCTCTTTAAGTTGACCTTGGTGCTGCTGCAGCTCTGGTATCGCCAGCTTGTTATAGGTTTTTTGCTCCATTCTAATTTTGGTGCTCAAAAAATCAGACAGGGCTAAGTGGCCTGCACGCTCGGCATCGCCACGAATATTGATCAACTGTTTTCCAGGGCATTGGCCCGCTTGGTAGTTAGGGCATATTGCGATACTGTCACGGTTGGCACTTAACTGGGCAAAACCTTGAAAGGTGTCAAATGGTGGCGGCGAGCTGGGCTCATCCAGCAGTTGCTGGTGCAAGCGTTGTGCGGCCACCTGCTCATCAATAGCGTTGTCAGCCACTGAGGTTAATAGGGTAAAAAGCCCCTGACTACCACTTAATGAGCTGACTAACCCTTGCTCTTGATAGGCATGTACCTGGGGTTGTTGGCTATAAGACAGATAACCGAGTAGCGCACTACACAGCAATGCTATTGCCAGCAGCACAGGCATCGTGGGCCGGGTAAAAGGCTTAGTGACAGCGGGCTGATGAGGCAACTGCAACAGATAACCATGGCGCGGAACCGTTTTAAGCTCGATAGTCGGCTGATCGGCCAGTTTTTTGCGCAGCATACTAATGCACTGTTGTAATGAAGACGGTGCGACCACGCGATTAGGCCAGCCTATCCGCATAAGGGTATCTTTGGTCACCAGTTCACCTTGCTGACTTAGCAGTTGCTGCAGTATCGCGGTCTCGGCATAGCTAAGATCGATACAGGTGGACGTACGGTGGTTATATAACTGTTGCTGAGCAACGTTAAGGCTCAACTCTGAGGTTAATTGCACGGAAACTCTCTACAAGGGGCTCACGCTGCCAGTATAAGGCGGTGAGGATTAACGCGGAAATGTTTGCTGTTGAAGTATGATCAAGCTCTGTGTTTCATGGGTTAATGCCGCCCAGCGTGTAACGCTGAACGGCATTAATTTCCTTGCAGGGAAAACTGAGCGTTACAAGTTGTGTACCTGTTTTAGATTGTCTATTGAGTGACAAACGGCGCAGGATTCAACTTGAAGTTGGTTAGCACTCACCCCAAAACGGCCACCGTTTTGTTCCATGTGAGCACGTACTGACTTGTTAATCACCATGGTGCCGTCGCTATTTTGCTGTTTAGCATGGCAGGCATAGCAGGTTGCCGACACGGGTGAAGTGTACGCATCGACACTGATATCCGTTGCTGGATGGGCTCTCGAGTCAGGGTTGTAGTCTAAGTCGAGGGCCAGCGGACGACCCACCGCGGTCAAGCGATCAACCCCGAAGGTGTCGCCTTCGTGACAACGATAGCAGTTTGCCTTGTCGGCAGGGTACTCAACGTTACGCACACCATCTGCACGATCTTGTGTCACGCGTTGGTTGGTATGCAGTGAGTGCATCCACACTTTGTGATCTGGATGGCTAACGGTGAGTTGCTCAATATAATCCCAATCGCTTGGTTTAGTGTGCATTTCACGGATCGCTTGTGTCGGTGGCGTGTTTGGATTGTGGCAGGCCAAACAGGGATCGACGATATCTGCGGTAGAGCTGAGGAAGGCAGGCTGACCTTTGATGGCCATTGCACGTGGTTTAAACGGACGTAGGTGTTCGCCTAATTCGTCATGATCGTGACCCGAGAAACAAGTGGTATCGGCGAGCTCTTTGTTGATCTCGGTGACTTGTGCATGACAACCGCGACAGGCCAGCTGTGAGTTATCATTAAACTCATCATAGCCATGGCAGGTGCCGCAGGTCTTGTTTGAAACAATTGCTGGGCGCTTAGCTTCTGGCGCATCGGTTAAACCGTCTTTATTAAAGAACCAACGCTTATTGGCTTCGGCATTTTTGGTATGCCCAGCTTGATCGCAGCTCACTAAGTTTTGTTGCTCGTCAAAGCAGTAAATAAGGCGATTAGAGATAAAGCCTGAATCATTAATTAAGTCACCAGAGAATTGGTCCTGCGTAACAACAGGCCCCATTAAGTAACTATAAACATTACCTTCGCTGCGATATAGCGGCGTACGTTCACGCTCACCTGCAGGGGTATTGCCGCTGCCATCTTGGGTAATGTCTTTCTTGTTACTTTTAACATAAATGGTGTAGCCACGACTGCTGGTAAAGTCGACTGACGCGCCCCAATTAACGTATAGCTGCAGATTCTTAATCCAATCGGCATTAGCAGGGTTGTTGTCGGTAATCGCGATTTCTTGTCCTTGTCTGTCGAGTAAAGCAAAACTAATTTCAGCAAAGTGTTGGCCACCTTGTTGCACCAATTTTGCGTCGCGCAGATCGACATTGACAATATTACGCTGATCTTCAGCTACCGCTTTTTCATGTTTGCCCATGTGTGCTGTGTAGGTGCGCTCAGGAGCGTGGCAGGTTAAGCAGTTGCCGTTATCGGGTTGAGAATCATGATTGTACACCGCATTGCTGGTCATATCATGACAGCTTGAGCAGGTTTCACGAGTCGGAACTTGGTACCAGTTAGTGGCCTGTGGCTGTTGCTCGCTTACGGTTTTGCTGTGACAAGCAGTACAGCTACCGAGTGCTTGTGGTGTCACACCAATGTGAGCGGTATGGGCCAGTACCGGCCACACTTTGCTCGGATCTGACATCTTGTTATTGGTATGGCAACTGGCACAGCTTTCGAGGTTATCACCGCCATGTTTAATCTCTGCAATAGCGTCATGGCAGTTTAAGCAATTTGCCGCATCTATAATGCTACGATTGTCTTCTATGTCGGTACCATTGGTGTTGAAATCGATAATTGTGGTGGTGGCGGGTACAGTCGCGCTGGCAAGAATATTCAGTTGTACTCGCTGGGTGAAGTCGCCATTAAAACTCGCCTCACCTTGAACTAGTGGCGCATGCATAGTGTAGCGGTAACTGCCATCAAGATTATCGATGAGTATACCGTCACATCCTTTAGCTGGAGAGCAGGTTTCGCTGGCCAGCGTTTGCCACTGCGAGCGCTCACCTGCGGCTTGGGGTTGTAATTGGCTAGCGTAGATTTTTAACGCAGCAATTTTTATCACCGGCAGAGCGTATTCATTCTCTGCTGAAAAATCGATGCTCAGTAGGTCGTCAGTCACACTGGTGTTATCTATGCTGATCGACAAGGTGTTAGCTTGGGTGCTGACGCTGTTAGACGGCTTACCGTCTTCGCCCGGCTTGCCATCTTCACCGTCGGAGCAGGCGACGGAGACCCAGAGATAAGCTACTCAACAGTGTTAAGTAGCCCAGCTTTTTAAGTCTTATGGTTTTCATCATATATCATCTCATTTTAGTCTTTTTAGCGTCGTGATTATGGTTCGCGACTGCGGCAAAAGTGTGCCTGAATCTGGATGTCGACAATGTGAACAATCAGCTGTTTATCCGCATATTCAGGCTTTTGAGACGTTTTTTGGTTTTTTTTAGCTTTTTTTAGGCCTAATCAGCACGCTGCCTATTGCGCCGCTTCCATGGATTTATTACCTAGCGGCATCTTTGCTTTTATAACGCGCCGAGCCTCTGGCATAATGAAGTGCTATTTCCTTAACAACAGAGCTATCGTGACGTCAGAATCAAATCAAACCCCTCATATCGGAGTGTTTTTCAATCGCCATTATCCGACCCTAGAAGCCATTTGTGAGCGTTGGGGGCTGGTGTTTGATAAGGACTCATTGTTTGAGTTGGTATTTGAACATGATTGCCTCGTGCTCAATAAGCGTGATGAGCCAAAATTAAAAGGGATAGCAGTGGATTTTGTCTCAGGTGCAGTTGCTCATCGCCGCAAGTTTGGCGGCGGCCGTGGCCAATCCATTGCCAAAGCCGTTGGGCTTAAACAGGGCGTGACTCCGACAGTTGTCGATGGTACCGCAGGCCTTGGGCGTGATGCCTTTGTGCTGGCAAGCCTTGGTTGCAAGGTGATTATGGTCGAGCGTCATCCTGTGGTGGCCGCGCTACTTGAAGACGGCCTGCGCCGTGCGTATCAAGATGCCGATATTGGCCCATGGATGCAAGCGCGTATGAGTCTATTTCATGGTTCAAGCCTTAATGCGTTAGCCGATGCGGCTAACACATCTGGTACCGAAATTGATGTAGTCTACCTAGACCCCATGTACCCCCACCGCGAAAAGTCTGCCTTAGTGAAAAAAGAGATGCGGGTGTTTCAATCTTTAGTTGGCGCTGACCTCGATGCCGATGGTTTGCTCGCGCCAGCGATGGCCTTAGCCACCAAACGGGTGGTAGTTAAGCGCCCCGATTACGCCGAGGATTTAGGCGGCGTCAAGCCCAGCACTGTTATCGCCACCAAGAAAAATCGTTTCGATGTGTATGTGAAAGCCGCAATGAAAAACCGTTGAGTCTCGAGGCCATAGGGCTTACCAATATTTTGTTGTCGCTGAAAGCATCAGCCTACATAAATGACATATCCGCCTACCTAATTTGAACTCTAATTATGCATGAGACTATATTTGGAGGTAGTTACACATTTTCCCCAGTCACTTTTCATATCAATTAAGGAGCTATTTATGATCCAATTAGGACAAGCATTACCGGCAGCCACGTTAGGGCAAATAACTGACGATGGCATAGTTAATCATGATGTGACCGAGTTATTTGCTAACAAAAAAGTGGTGTTATTTGCCGTGCCAGGGGCGTTCACTCCCACCTGTTCGGAGGCGCACTTACCAGGTTATGTGGTATTGGCCGATGAGTTTAAGGCCAAAGGGGTAGATATGATTGCCTGTGTGGCGGTTAATGATGCCTTTGTGATGAAAGCTTGGGGTGAGGTGCAAAATGCCACTGAGTTGATGTTGCTCGCCGATGGAGATGCCAGCTTTACCCAAGCGCTAGGATTAACCATGGATACTGGCGCGTTTGGTGGTATTCGCTCGCAGCGCTACGCCATGGTGATCGACAATGGTGTGGTAACACTGCTAAATATTGAAGCGCCTAAAAGCTTTGAGGTGAGCAAGGCCGAAGTGGTACTAGCGGCGTTGTAAGCCCCATTGGCATGTGAATCAAGGGGCATAGCCCCTTGATATTACCTTTTAAAAATAATGCACGTATTCGACAGCCACGCGATAGAGGGGGTCTTTGAACCCTAACAGATCAAGCTCGTAATCGCGGCTGATATATTAGCGAGTAAAATGTAATAGGTTGTTGGCGTTAGCTAGCGGAGTGACCACCTCTACGGTAAAGCAGTCCATGGTGTAAAATTTGCCTGCGTCATCGTCCAGTTACCATCAAAATGGGTGAGTTTTACGTTCAGTTGCACGCCCGAATGGGCAAAGGTGGCGAAAGGACGTTGGTAGCGGGCACGTACATAGTTTTGCTGTAGTTGATCGGTGTTGTTGTAGCGTAAGTCGTCTCAAATCAATGCAATGCCGCTGCCTCGCGACATAGAGCTAAATTCTAAGTCAGGGTAAGACTCAAGCCTTGCGATAAGAGAGGCAGCCCAAGGTGAGTTCTCGGCTTTAGCTAGGGTGGGAGCGTTGCGGTGAATAAATCCTGTTATCGTGATTAAACCCTATCCTAGCCGCCGATTGGTTGGCGATATTTTAAGCGTAATAGGCATCGCTGAACGGTCACCGCGGATATCGTTATTCTAAGGGGAGCCACACCTGGGCATGTAGGCCACCTTCGTGGCGATTGGTGAGTAGGATCTGCCCTTGATGACGGTCGACAATGCGCTTGATGATAGCTAAGCCTAAGCCCGAGCCGACACTGCCTCTGGCGCTATCTCCTTGGGTAAAAGGTTGAAATAAATTGGGGATATGCTCAAGCGGAATACCCGGTCCGTTATCTTCTACGCAAAAACCAACCCGCTTAGCCTCGGCGCAGGAGCTGATTTTGACCCAGCCATTACCGTAGCGAAAGGCGTTTTCGACTAAGTTGGCAATCACCCGTTTAATGGCCACGGCCTGCATGGGGACATCGGGACAGGGCTGTAGATCTAGGATTATCTCTCCCTCACGATTTGACTCGGCATTGGCCACATCTTCAAGCAGAGCGTTAATTTGCCCTGGATCTCGGTTGCTTTGCTGATCTTGGCGAATATAGGCGATAAATTGATTGATGATGGCATCCATATCTTCAATGTCGTGCACTATGCCCTCTTTGAGGTATTCATCTTGCTCGGCCATCATCTCGGTGGCGAGACGGATACGGGTGAGTGGCGTACGCAGATCGTGTGAGATCCCAGCCATTAACAGCGCGCGATCTTGCTCAAGCTGTTGCATACTGCGCGACATCTGGTTAAAGGCGTTGGTTACCTCGATAATTTCGGTCGAGCCGCTGGGCGGCAAGGGGCCGGGGTAGTCGCCACGCGAAACCGCAATAGCGGCTTTTTGCAGTCGCTTTAACGGCTTGTTTTGCTTGCGGGCAAACCACCAACCGCCGGCGACACTGAGGGCGCCAATCACAATTAAATACAGGGTTAATGGCGATAAGCCAAATTCGTTAAAGCCTGTTAGCGGTACCTTTATCCATACCGACGGGGCTTGCGGTGGACGGATCCACACCTCAAATTCTTGCCCTTGGGCGATGCGCACTTCGGCTTTACCGCCTAAATGTTCTGACATCTGCGATGACAACAAACTGTAATAGACGGCGCGGTCGATCCCCGCTTCTCGTGCTTGTTTGGGATTGTATATCTGCATGCCATCGTCGCGGACTTTGGCGTTGAGGGCATCGACAATGGTTAAGTGCTCACGCCCCACATCGATACCATCGACAAACAGCAGCTTTACCTGGCGGGCGATGAGTTGGTTGATCTGTTGGTAAGTTGGTTGAATAAAATAGACCGCTACCGACAGATAAGACACCAGCTGATTGACCAGCAGCAAGGAGCCAATCAGCAGTACCGTTTGGCTAAATGCGCTGCGGGGCAGCAGCCGTTTTAGCCATATCATTGGATGAGTCGTATCTGTGCTGGTGTGAGCATAGCTTAGCGCCGCGCGGCCCCATCGGGCACAAACACATAGCCAAGCCCCCATACGGTTTGGATATAGCGTGGGTTAGCGGCATCTTTTTCAATCAGGCGGCGCAGGCGTGACACTTGCACATCGATAGAGCGCTCTAACGCCGAGTAATCGCGGCCTCGGGCGAGGTTCATCAGTTTGTCTCGCGACAGGGGTTCTCTGGGGTGACTGACCAAGACTTTAAGCACGGCAAATTCACCACTGGTGAGCGAGATGGCCTCTTCGCCGTGATGCATTTCGCGCGTGGCTAAATTAAGGGTAAATTCACCAAAGTTGATCACTTCCTCTTGTTGCGTCGGCGCGCCGGGAACTTCTGGAGTCTGACGGCGCATCACCGCTTTAATGCGGGCTAAGAGTTCACGCGGATTAAACGGCTTGGGCAGGTAGTCATCGGCGCCCAGTTCTAGGCCGATAATGCGGTCGACTTCGTCGCCTTTGGCGGTCAGCATCACAATGGGGATGGTATTACCTTGCTGACGCAAGCGACGGCAGATAGATAAACCGTCTTCACCGGGCAGCATTAAATCGAGCACTAAAAGGTGGAAGTTTTCCCGTTCGAGTAATTTGTCCATCTGCTCGGCATTCGCGGCACTTCTAACCTGATAACCTTGCTCCATCAGGTAACGCTCTAGTAAGGCTCTGAGCCTCATATCATCATCGACGACGAGAATTTTAGAGGTTTCTTGTCCCATGCTTGTATCCCTTATTGGCGCAGTATGAGTGACTCATTCAGTTACTCAACTCGCTGATATTAATTATTAATCTTATATGCTTGCTTAATATAGCTGTTTTGCTGTTTAAATGACTAGCGAGATTTTTATTTGCTCACGCTATCTGCTTGAGAATATTCAGATAGAGTTGCTTATAATTAGCTGATATTTAGATAGATTGTTACTAACTCACCCGCCGCTATGAAATTGTACCAAATTGAAGGGGCGGCAGCATATCCCGCGTAAGCCCCTTGTGTTCTCTGTCGCTCGCTAGGTATCATCTGGCCATTGACGGTGGTATCCCGACTAAAATTGAGTGATTAAGCTAAATGCAGAATAAATCCAGTAATGATATGAAAGCTATGTTGATCACCCGTGAAGGGTGGCAAGCACTCGATAGAGAGCTTAAATACCTGTGGAAAGAGTATCGCCCAGAGATCACCAAAAAGGTGCAGGAGGCGGCTGCGCAAGGTGATCGTAGTGAGAATGCCGATTACACTTACAACAAAAGACTATTAAGACAGATAGATAGCCGAGTTCGCTACCTAGTAAAGCGGGTGGAAGATCTTAAAATCGTCGACTATTCGCCCCAACAAGAGGGTAAGGTCTTTTTTGGTGCCTGGGTTGAGCTCGAAAACGAGGCTGGAGAGGTGGTGCGCTATCGGATTGTCGGTAAAGATGAGCTCGACACTAAGCTGGGCTATATCACCATCGACTCGCCAATGGCGCGGGCGCTAATTGGTAAGCAGGTCGATGACGAAGTGGTGGTCAGCACGCCACAAGGCGATAAAGTCTGGTATATCAATAAAATCCAATACCAACCATTTGAGGCGCAGTAACCCCTGAGCCACAGCGATAACCCCAAAGTGCAGGTTATCGCCAGTTTTAGCCATTAAGCGCTCACGCTTGTGGTAAAGCCAAAGCCTGTTTTCGCAGGCTTTGGTGGTTTTTGCCGAGCCAACACCGTACAACTTAGTCAACGGCTGTGGTATCTTTGGCGACACGAAATCTACCAATTTAGGCTCGATATATTCTATGCAAAATATTGCACAAACCATCGCTCAAGAACTCAATGTTCGTGAGCAGCAAGTGACAGCAACAATCACCCTATTGGATGACGGCGCCACGGTTCCTTTTGTGGCGCGCTACCGTAAAGAGGTCACAGGTGGTTTAGATGATACCCAGTTGCGTACCTTATATACGCGTTTAGGCTATTTACGTGACCTAAATGATCGCCGTAAGGTGATTTTGTCGAGCATCGACGCCCAAGGCAAACTGACGCCAGCTTTGCTGGCGGCCATTAATAACGCCGACAGTAAAACTCGCCTAGAAGATCTCTATCTGCCTTATAAGCCTAAGCGTCGTACCAAAGGGCAAATTGCCATCGAAGCGGGTATCGAGCCTTTGGTTGATCAACTATTGCAAGACCGTCAGGCCAATATCGACGCCGTAGCAAGCCAATATATTAATAGTGACGCCGGCTTTAGCGATGCCAAAGCCGTGCTCGATGGCGCGCGCTTTATCTTGATGGAACGCTTTGCCGAAGATGCCGAATTACTGCATAAAGTGCGCCGCCAATTGACCCAGCAGGCACAACTTGAGAGCCGCATGGTCAAGGGTAAGGAGAAAGAGGGCGCCAAGTTTAGAGATTATTTCGAGCACAGTGAAAAGCTGACTCACATCCCCTCGCACCGCGCCTTAGCTATGCTACGTGGGCGTAACGAAGGCGTATTAAGCCTAAGCATGAACGCCGACCCAGACACAGATGGGAAACAAGGCAGTTACTGTGAAGTGATCATTAGCGATCACTTTAACCTTAAACTCGGCGACAGCGACGTTGATCAGTGGCTCAAACAGGTTGTCACTGCGACTTGGCGGATTAAAATTGTCCTGCAGATGGAAACGGAGTTTATTGCTAAGCTGCGTGAGCAGGCCGAAACCGAAGCGATTAATGTGTTTGCCCGTAATTTAGGCGACTTATTGATGGCCGCGCCTGCGGGAGCTAAGTGTACATTAGGGCTAGACCCTGGTCTGCGCACCGGGGTGAAAGTCGCTATCGTCAACAATACCGGCAAGTTGGTCGCTCACTCGACCATCTTCCCACATGCCCCACAAAACCAGTGGGAAAAGTCGATTCGTACCCTGTCTAACCTAGTTAAAATGCACAAGGTAGAGCTGATCGCTATCGGTAACGGTACTGCGTCGCGCGAAACCGACAAACTGGCCGCCGAGCTGATCGCCGCTGTCAAAGCCGATATGCCAACCTTGACCAAAATTATGGTCAGTGAAGCGGGCGCCTCTGTTTATTCGGCTTCTGAATTAGCCGCCGAAGAGTTTCCCGAGCTGGATGTGTCGATCCGTGGTGCGGTGTCTATCGCCCGTCGCCTACAAGATCCTTTGGCTGAGCTGGTTAAAATCGAACCTAAATCGATTGGTGTCGGTCAATATCAGCACGATGTAAGCCAGAGCCAATTGTCACAATCCCTTGAGGCGGTTGTTGAAGACTGTGTTAACGGCGTCGGCGTCGACTTGAATATGGCCTCCATGCCGTTATTGGCGCAGGTGGCAGGGCTTAACAAAACCTTAGCGCGTAACATTGTCGAGTATCGCGATCAGCATGGTCAATTTACTAGCCGTAAGCAGCTGTTAAAAGTGGCTCGCCTAGGGCCTAAAGCCTTCGAGCAGGCCGCCGGATTTTTACGTATTGCCGGTGGCGATAATCCACTCGATGCCAGCGCCGTGCATCCAGAAGCCTATAGCGTTGTCGAGACCATCGCTAAGGCTCAGCAACAGGCGGTTGATGCTTTAGTGGGTAACAGCGAGCTGCTTAAACAGATTGATGCTAGCCGTTTTATTACCCCAGAATTTGGTTTACCGACGTTAAACGATATCTTGAGCGAACTGGAAAAGCCGGGCCGCGACCCCCGTGGTGAGTTTAAAACTGCGGTGTTTAAAGAGGGGGTTGAGCAGGTAAAAGATCTTAAACCAGATATGATCTTAGAAGGCGTGGTGACCAATGTGACTAATTTCGGCGCCTTTGTTGATGTGGGTGTGCATCAAGATGGCCTAGTGCATATTTCATCGTTAACTGACAAGTTTGTCAGCGACCCTCATACAGTGGTGAAGGCTGGTGATGTGGTTAAAGTGAAAGTGATGGAAGTGGATGTGGAGCGTAAACGGATCAGCTTGAGCATGCGACTCGATGAAAAAGCCGCCGACAAAGCGCCGAGCACCCGCCCGAGCAATACCAAAGCTCATAAAGGCAGCCAAGGTAAATCGCCGCAAAAAAGCCAGCATAAATCGTCCCAAGCCCCAGCAAACGCGGCGATGGGCAATGCGTTTGCCGATGCTTTTGCTAAATTGAAAAAGTAATTCTCATTAAACTTTCATCATAAAAACCGAGGCTTAAACGTCTCGGTTTTTTTGTGCCCGTTGATTTGTTAAAACATTGGTGAAACATTTGTCGAACCTATTTGTTACTTTTATGTCAGAGTATTGCCATGTCGGCTTTGGGCCGATGATAAGTGCTCCGTTAGAAGGGCATCAATATTAATGACATTTTGTTTGGGAACGCTATGAGTAACAAAGCGACAACTGCTGGGCCGTTTCGTGCCATTCTCTATTTTGGATTAATTGCCTTAATCATTACCACGTTAAGCCGCATTGGTTTGGGGCTGTGGCAGACCGAACGGGTCGCCGCCGTTGAGGGGTGGTCACACCTACTCATTCAGGGATTGCGAGTCGATATTGCCACCTTGTGTTGGTTGTGGGGCGTGGCGGCCTTAGGCACGGCGCTGTTGAGTGGCGATCATTTTGTTGGCCGTTGCTGGAAACCACTGTTACGAGTCTGGTTGACCTTAGGTTTGTGGTTGCTGATTTTTCTTGAGCTTTCTACCCCCTCTTTTCTTGAAGAGTATGGCGTGCGTCCCAACCGTCTCTTTGTTGAATACCTTATCTACCCTAAAGAAGTGTTGTCGATGCTGTGGACGAGCCGCAAAGGCGAAATTTTCTTAGGCCTGTTAGTGAGCGGTGTCAGTTTGTGGGGCGGCTGGCAACTGAGTGGCCGCTTATTGCGTAATGTGCAATATCCGCGTTGGTTTTGGCGTCCGGTACTGGCAGTACTGGTTATTGCAATCACCCTATTAGGGGCACGTTCGACCTTAGGGCACCGTCCACTTAACCCCGCGATGGTGGCTTTTGCCGATGACCCATTAGTTAACTCCTTAGTGGTTAACTCCGCCTATTCGTTGGTATTTGCTATCGATCAAATGTCCAATGAGGCCAAGGCATCAGCAAGTTACGGTAAACTCGACGAGCAAACCATTATCGATACCATTCGCCGTGAGAGTGGCCGTCCCCTCAGCGCTTTTAGCTCTGATACCTTGCCTAGCGTGACGTATAACCAAGCCAGTTATCAAGGTAAGCCTAAAAACCTAGTGATCATCTTGCAAGAAAGCCTAGGGGCTCGCTTTGTGGGCTATTTAGGTGGATTACCCTTAACTCCCCATATTGATGCCTTAGCTCAAGAGGGTTGGGCCTTTGATAGGCTCTATGCCACCGGAACGCGTTCGGTGCGCGGCATTGAGGCTGTGACTACCGGCTTTACGCCAACACCAGCGCGCTCTGTGGTTAAGCTGAGTAAGAGCCAAACCGACTTTTTTACCATCGCCGATCTCCTGAAATATCATGGTTATGAGACACAATTTATTTATGGCGGCGAGAGTCACTTCGATAATATGAAAAGCTTTTTCTTAGGCAATGGTTTTAGCCATATTGTCGAGGAGAAAAACTATACCGATCCTATGTTTGTCGGTTCATGGGGCGTGTCAGATGAAGATTTGATGCATCGGGCTAATCAAGAGTTCGAGCAGTTTCACCAGCAGGGCAAGCCGTTCTTTAGTTTGGTGTTTAGCTCGAGTAATCACGAACCATTTGAGTTTCCCGATGGCCGCATCGAACTGTACGAGCAACCTAAGCAGACGCGCAACAATACCGCTAAATATGCCGACTTTGCCATTGGTGAGTTCTTTAAGTTGGCCAAGCAGTCCAGTTACTGGCAAGACACCCTGTTTGTGGTGGTCGCCGATCATGAAAGCCGCGTGGGTGGTGGGGCGTTAGTACCTATCTCTCATTTTCGTATTCCGGCGGTGATTGTGGGCGAGGGCATTGCGCCTAAGCGTGATAGTCGAGTGGTTAGCCAGATTGATCTGGCACCGACCTTGTTGTCACTTATGGGAGTTTCGGCCAGTTATCCTATGTTGGGCCAAGATCTCACCTTAGCCGGCCCCAATTGGCCGGGACGCGCCTTGATGCAATACGATAAAAATATGGCGTATTTGCGTGGCGATGATGTGGTGATCTTGCAACCCGATCGCGCCCCAAGTGGCTATATTTATGATTTTGAAAATAAAAAGCTTGTCCATAATGAGCAAAGTGATGAGATGAAACAGGCTGCGCTCTCTTGGGCGTTATGGGGCAGTTTGGCTTATCAAAAGCAGTTTTATCAAACTCCGCCCCAAACTCATGAGCCAATTACCCCCACCTCACCTGCATCTGCGGCGGTGCAAGCGCCCTAATAACAGTGCGACTGACTCGAGTAAAATTTGCCCGTGTCGCTAGATGCGGGTTTTTTATGGATGTTATTTAGCTTGAATGAGAGGAGGAACTAGATATAAGTCGACAAGCCGGGTTCACTTTGGGGGAGTGTTTGGGTTTGATAAAAGCTGGCAATGTGAGCCGAGACACTTTGATAAAACGCCGGCGCCTCATTCGTCAGGCGATGAGTGCTTTTTGTTACTGCAGTAGGATGTGAAAGTTGCACATTGCGAATATCGCTGCGCGCCAGTGCCGGTTTAAACAGTAATGGTCGTAACAGCGCCGCGGTATTGGGACGTTGTTGCTGTTGTTGCTGTTGCTGTTTACCTTCATGTTGCTGCTGCCCATCGCCACCTTGCTGCTTGGGCTGCACTTTTTCATTTAGCTTAGATTGAATATGGGTCTGATCGGCAGCACGTTCATTTTGGGGGGTAAACGGGCGCTCTTCATTGCTGCGTGCTAGCTGAGATGCGGGGACTATGGGGGGACGTTGGTGGTTTTCTACCCGCGCGCTATCGGTGGCAACATTGGTTGTCGCGATAGGTACTTGGGGATAGTTGGTCACCACTAACATTTGATAGACTCCAGCTGTAATGGCTAAATAGTAAACATTTCCCGTCAATAGTTAAAGAGATTGTTACTTTATGTTATCAAGCCAGCTCAGCACGCCGTCAGCAAAGGGCGCTGGATGAGATAAAAACGGTGCATGAGCCGCTTTGGGCAATATCAGATCTTCGATGCGGGGCGACCCCTTGGGCAGTAAGGGGAGCACTCGACGCGATACCAATCCATCTAAGCGCCCCCACACTCGCAGCCATGGCAAATCTAATGTTGCCACAGCTTGGCGTAAGTCGACGCTGCTCAACATCTGTAGCCCCTGTTTGAGGGCAAGCGCATCGGGCAAAGGTTTAGCCATGACTAAGTCGCGAAGTTGCTTGATATCTTGCTTGGCCGTGGCGCTGCCCATGGCTTGGATGGCTAAAAATCGGTCGACTAGCTTAGCTAAGTCTTGCTCGAGCTGACTGGCAAACTGGGCCAGCACCTGTGGAGCAATGCCGGGCCAAGCTTCACTGTCACGCGCCATAAAGCAGGGGGAAGAAGCTATGGTCAATAAGGCGATGACCCGTGCGGGGTAGCGTATGGCGGCTCGTGTGGCAATCAGCCCCCCCAGTGACCAACCTGCCCAGATGGCTTGCGTGGGTACTTGGGCGGCAATGGCATCGACCCAAGAGTCGATGTCGCCCGCTAAAGGGGCGCTGTCGCCAAAGCCTGGCAGGTCGACATAATGCACGCAGTAATTCTGAAAAATGGGGTGTAACGGCTGAAATACCGCGTTGTTAACGCCCCAGCCATGCAGCATGACGATAGGCGTACCTTGACCTATAGTTTGAATATGCAAGGATTGCTGACTCACAATATGCCCTCATTATTACCAAAATTACTTCGCCCACTGCTATTGCGCCGCGTCATCGCCACGTGCCAGCAATTATTGGCGACTAGTTTACCCAATCGCTGTTTGATGTGCCATCAGACAGTGGCAGCCCCTTACCGGGGGATCTGCGCCTGCTGCCTAGAGATAAGCTTGTACCAAACGCCAACGTGCTTAGGTTGTGGCCGAGCGTTATTGCTACAAAGTTGCTATTGCGGTGCATGTCAGCATAGCCAGCCGTTAGTGGTCATAGCACCGGCCAGTTATCATCAGGGGCTCGGGGATCTGGTGGCGGGCATTAAATACCGCGCCGAATTAGCGGCGCTCGATATGTTAGTGCTGTCCTTGGTTGAGCGGATTAAGCAATTACAACGCTTGGGATTAATACGCTTGCCTCAGGCGATGATTGCGGTGCCGCTGCATCCAAACCGTTTACGTCAGCGAGGCTTTAATCAGGCATGGTTAATTGCCGATACCCTTAGCCGCCAACTAGGGATCCCCTTGCTCGATAACGTGTTGGTGCGCCGGGTCGATACTCGTCCGCAAGCAGGTTTAACTGGTAAACAAAGGCGGCGTAATCTTGCCGATGCCTTTGTGTTAACGGAGCCGATTAATTATCAGCGTATCGCCCTGATCGATGATGTGGTTACCACTGGCACTACGGTGCAATCGATAGCCGAGCTGTTTGCCGCTCACTATATTCACCTGCAAGTGTGGTGCCTCGCAAGAGCCGAAGCCCCAGGGTTACTCGAGTGAGTGCATACGTGTTGGCTTACTGTGTAGTGGCAAAGATATCCTATCGCCTCATCTAACGGCGTGACGCGAGATCTCGACCGTTTGATAATGAGATAGTACCTATCAGCGGCATAAAAAAGGGCGCTGCAACAGCAGGCGCCCCTATGTATAGCTAGGTAAGCTTATCGCTTACGCTGTCTTATCTTCGGTGTATTTGTCCATGATTAACGCACAAGCGGCATCGCCAGTAATGTTGAGCGAGGTTCTGATCATGTCGAATACTCTATCTAAGGCAAACAGTAGTGGTAGGCCGTCGATAGGAATGCCTGCGGCCAGTAATACGGCAACCACTAAGAACGAAGGCCCCGGCACACCGGCTTGACCAATCGCCCCCAGCGTCGAGGTGAAGACAATCGCTGCATAGGCGGTCAGCGACAGGTCGATGCCATACATCTGCGCAAAAAACATCGCCACTAGGCCGTAATAGATAGCATTACCACTCATGTTAATCGTGGCGCCTAATGGCAGCACGAAAGAGGCAGTCGCCTTAGAGACCTTAAGCTCTTGCTCACAGGTTTCCATGTTGACCGGCAGCGTTGCCATCGATGACGCGGTCGAGAGTGCCATCACCTGAGGTTTTTTCATTGCGCTAATAAATTGTTTGGCACTGACCCGAGAAAACAGCTGCACTAGTAGTGGGAAAAACACAAACCCAAACAGCAAGATAGCCACGACAAATACCGCAAATAACTTAAACACCACTTCTAGGGCATCGAAACCAAAGGTGCCGACCGAATCTGCCATCAGGCCAAATACCCCGATAGGTGCGATGATCATCACGCAGTTAATCATCCACACGAACGCATCGACTATGGTGTTAAGCACGCTCAAAATCGGTTTAGCGCCATCGCCCTTGACCTTCGTCAGTGCAATGCCGAAGAAGATGCTAAAGACCAATATTTGTAAGATGTTGCCGCCAGTGAGCGACTCAAATACATTGGTTGGGATCATGCCTATAAAGGTATCCATCACTCCCGGCAGTGCGCCATGCTCTTCGGTGACGGCCATCAGCTTACCACTGCTATGAGCGGTGAAGTCGACGCCTTGGCCGGGCTTAAACAGGTTTCCCATCACTAAGGCTAAGCTAACCGCTGCACCCGAGGTGAGAATAAAGAAGCCAAATGTGCCGACACCGATTTTACCTGCCGACGGGCTGTCGCCGAGACTGGCGGCGCCAGAAATAATGGAAACTAAGACTAGAGGTATCACTAACATTTTGATGAGGTGAATAAAGATGGTGCCTAACGGCGCAAAAATGCTCGCGTCTTCGCCCATTAAAAAGCCGACGATCGCGCCGATAAACATGGCGATCACGACCTGTACGCCGATATTACGCATGAATTGATTAGTTTTATTTGCCACTGTGGCCTCGTTTTTATCGTTATGTTGGTGAATCGATTGGGTGTAAGTAAAGCCAGCCAAGCTTTACCGCGGGAGCAGAGTCTAGCATTAGAGTCGTCATCGGGCTGTGAAATATTTCTCGGCTTGGTGAGTAAATAGCCAAACTTGACTTCAAATTAGATGTTTATTATTAAAAGTGCAATTTTAACGGGGTTAAATTGATGATTGTTCAAAATGGTGGCTATATTTAGCCCCGCGATTGATAAATCCATGATGTTGCAGGTTATGTGCGCGATATGGTGCCAATGGTATGCGCGGAGCGATATTGCTAAGGGTGAATAAATTACACGACTTACCGCGATAAAAGGTCATAAAAATGGCTCCAAGGGGAGCCATTTTTGAATCAGAGCAATGGGTTTAGGCTTTAGGGCCCGCTTGTTTTATTGCATCCGAGACATGGTATTTTATGAAATTGGCGGCAAACTCTTCGGCTAACTGCTGAGCATAACGGTTATATTCCACCGGATCTGACCAGGTATTAACGGGATTAAGCAGTTGGGTGTCGACCCCTGACACCGCGACGGGCACATCGAGGTTGAGTTTATCGATATGCTGGGTGTCGACCTCTTTTAGTTCACCGCTGACGATGGCGTCAATGATGGCGCGTGTGGTGGGGATGTCGAAACGTTTACCCACGCCGTGTGGGCCGCCAGTCCAACCTGTATTAACAAGGTAAACTTGGCTGCCAAATGATTCGATACGCTTCATCAACAGCTCGGCATACACGCCCGCTGGACGAGGGAAGAACGGCGCCCCAAAACAGGTGGAGAAGGTGGATTGAATCGCCGACGTCGAGCCCATTTCGGTAGAGCCGACTTTAGCGGTATAGCCCGACAAAAAGTGATAAGCGGCTTGCTCTTTGCTCAGCTTAGACACTGGCGGTAATACCCCTGAGACGTCACAGGTGAGAAACACCACGGCATCTGGCTCGGCGCCACAGTTGTCTACTTTGCGCTGGGCAATATGCTCCAATGGATAAGCGGCGCGGCTGTTTTCGGTTAGCTCGGTATTGTTGTAATCGGGTACGCGTTGCTCGTCTAACATGACGTTTTCAAGCACGGTACCAAAACGGATAGCATCCCAAATGACTGGCTCATTTTTCTGACTAAGATCGATACATTTGGCGTAGCAACCGCCTTCGATATTAAAGACCCCGCCAGGTGCCCAGCCGTGTTCGTCATCGCCGATGAGGAAACGCTTAGGATCGGCCGATAAGGTGGTTTTGCCGGTACCTGATAGTCCAAAAAACAGCGTGGTGTCGCCATCGACGCCGACATTGGCCGAGCAGTGCATCGGCAGTACGCCTTTGGCGGGTAAGAGGAAGTTTTGCACCGAGAACATCGATTTTTTCATTTCACCGGCATATTTAAGTCCGGCTAATAGCACTTTGCGATCGGCAAAGTTGATAATAACCGTCGCATCAGAATGGGTGCCATCACGCTCGGGGTCGCATTCGAATCCTGGCGCGTTCATGATCTGCCATACTGGTTTGTTCGCGGCGTTGAACTGCTCTGGGACGATAAACAGGTTACGAGCAAACAGTTGATGCCATGCGGTTTCGGTGGTGACATTGATCGGTTGGTAATGCTCAGGATCGGCGCCCACTTCCAGCTCAGACACAAAGGTCTCTTTATCTGACAAATAGTGGCTGACACGTTCCCAAAGGGCGTTAAAGTCGTCCATCGCGAACGGTTTGTTCACCGAGCCCCAGTCGATCTCATTTTCACTACTGGCTTCTTTAACAATAAAACGGTCGTTAGGTGAGCGTCCTGTGCGTTCGCCCGTTTTCGCCACTAAAGCACCATTGGCCGTGAGTACGCCTTCGTCACGTGCCAGTGCAAACTCAACAAGTTGCGCCGTTGAGGGGTTTTTATGAGTTTGCTTAGATCCATCCGCCATCAGTAAGGTCTCCATCTTTCTTTAGTAGGGTTGAGTGTGCCGATCTGTGCCAGCTTGTTGTTAATTTGTTGCTGCTTATGGTTATAGGCGGTCGATTGTAGCTTATGTGTAAATAAATGTGTGAGTAACATCGCGAAATAGACAAAAAAAAGGGCGCCTTGCGGCGCCCTATTAAAAATCGTGTTAGGTAACAGTCAGTTTACTGCTGAGTGTCAGAGTGCTGTGCATTGCTAAACAAGGCTTCAATATCGATAGAATCGAAGCTGTAGTTGCTGTTGCAGAACTCGCAGCCCATCTCTATTTTACCTTGTTCTGCCAAGATAGCGTCTAACTCCTCACGAGGAATAGTGCGTAATGCTTGGCCGCTGCGTTCGCGCGAGCAGGTGCAGCGGAAAGTCACATCGATAGGGTCGAACAGGCGCACCTCTTCTTGGTGATACAAGCGATGTAATACCTCGGTGGCTTCGAGTTCAAACAGCTCTTCGGCTTTAACTGTGTTAGTTAGTTGCTCAAGGTGTTCAAAATCTTGATTGTTTTCACTATCACCTGGCAGCACTTGCAGTAAAATGCCCGCGGCTTGTTTACCATCGGCAAATAAGCGGATAGCGGTTGGCAGCTGTTCTGACTGGTCAAAATAAAGCTCTAAACATTCGGCCAGGGTCGGACGTTCTAAGGCCACAACGCCTTGGTAACGCTCGCCATTAGCAGGGGTGAGCGTGATAACCATATGGCCTGTACCCATCAAGGTGGCGAGAGTGGCATCATCGGCTAAGTCACCATCCCAGCGTGCGACGCCGCGTAATTGCTGCAGGTTATTGCCGTTAACAACGGCCAGTGATACCGGGCCATTACCTTGTACTTGCACGCTAATATCACCATCGAGCTTGAGTGTGGCAGTGAGCAGTGATGTCGCCGCCATCAACTCGCCGAGCAGCGTTTGAATCGCTTTCGGGTAGTCGTGAGCAGATAATACCTCTTGGTAACTCTTCTCTAGTTGAACGACTTGACCACGCACATCGGCGTTGTCAAATAGGTAGCGGTTTAATGTATCTTTACTCATTTCAATCTCACAGTTAGCTTGCTTTAAAGCGTATTAGTTGACGGCGTTGCTTTTTATCCGGTTTGGTATCTGGAGCCGGATTATTCAGCACATTTAAGCGCCTCGCTTCGGCGTAAGTCTCGCGTTTGGCGATACTCTCAGGCGTCTCTTCATATAAGGTTTGGGCGATCACCGCCTGTTGGCGTTGTTCGGATATCTTGTTAATAATGACTTCTTTTTC
This sequence comes from Shewanella sp. 553, assembly GCF_059338375.1. Taxonomy (NCBI): domain Bacteria; kingdom Pseudomonadati; phylum Pseudomonadota; class Gammaproteobacteria; order Alteromonadales; family Shewanellaceae; genus Shewanella; species Shewanella sp. 553. Next base: position 3,768,564 of record NZ_CM181701.1, on the reverse strand, counting down.
GTCATAGCCCTGACGAATTCTGACCATAGCACCCACTTCGGCCATTTTACTCGATTTGGTTCGCTGGCCATTATAGTGTACCTTGCCGCCGTTGATCATCTCTTTGGCGATGGCTCGAGTCTTGTAAAATCGCGCCGCCCATAACCATTTATCCAGTCGGACTGAAATTTGCGGTGCAGATGCCATGGTTATAGTGTCTCCATCTAGGTAGAACAATAGATTGTGGTGCATAAAGATGGGCGAGTTCACATGCTGGATAATAACTCTCATCCTAAACAGGATGATAAGCTAATATAGCGACCCACTTCACACCCTTTATTGGTGCGTAAAGTTAGCATAATTAGCCTTTATAGGCTAATTTAGCCACTGTTATGGGCTTGTTGCCAAATGCTGTGTAGGTTAGCATGAGTCACGAGCATAAATTATCATAATCAGAACAGAGACCTGCATCGAGGGTCCGTATAATATGGATTTATTAGACAAAGTAATATCTAAGGCGAATGATATCCCCCATAAGCCGATGAGCACGGCCGTGTTTTGGCTGGGTATGATCATCGCTATCTATCTTTTGGCGCATATCTCATGGAAGTTAGTGCCTGTTTCCCAGTCGCCACTGACATGGCAACCCACGCCGACGAATATTTCTACTTCATCTAGTTTGATTAATGTCTCAAACTTGGAAAAGTTAGCCCTTTTCGGTCAATTGGATGCCAACGCCAATAAGCCCAGTGTGGCACCTGTCGAAGAGAAAATTACCGATGCGCCAAAAACCTCGTTATCTATTCAGCTAACGGGTGTCGTGGCGTCAACCTCTGAACAAAAAGGTTTGGCGGTAATAGAGTCTGCTGGCAGTCAAAATACCTATAGTTTAGGTGACAAGATTAAAGGCACTTCGGCCTCGCTGAAAGAGGTGTATGCCGACCGTATTATTATTTCAAACAGTGGTCGCTACGAAACGCTGATGCTTGATGGGCTCAAATATGATGCGCCAAGTGAGGCCAATCAACAGTTACAGCAAGCGAAACGAGATCGCAATGTGCGTCAGGTGGATCAGCGCGATAACCAAGCGGTAGCGCAAGAGTTACAGGAGTCGCGCGATGAGCTGTTAGCCGATCCGAGTAAATTGACCGATTACTTAGCCATTTCGCCCGTCAATCGCGATGGCGAACTGCAAGGCTATCGTCTTAACCCAGGTAAGGATAGGGCGTTATTTGAACAGGCGGGATTGAAAGCTAACGATTTAGTCAAATCAATGAACGGTTACGATGTGACTGACATGAGCCAGGCACTGGAAGTGATGGCGCAGTTGCCCGAATTGACCGAGATCTCTTTGATGATAGAAAGAGAAGGTCAATTGGTTGAGATCATGTTTAGTTTGCCGCAATAAAAAAGGGTTTAGGGGAAGTCATTAAATGAATAATAAGAATATTCGCCGCAATCTCATCGCGGGTGTTGTCATGGGGGCGTCGTTATTGGCGCCTTCGCTCGCATGGTCTGAGCAATATGCGGCTAATTTCAAGGGCACAGACATTCAAGAGTTTATCAATATTGTTGGTAAAAACTTGAATCGAACCATCATCGTTGACCCAACCGTGCGCGGCAAAATTAACGTTCGCAGTTATGATTTACTCGATGATGAGCAATATTATCAATTCTTTCTTAATGTGTTGCAGGTCTATGGTTATGCTGTCGTCGAGATGGACAATAACATCATCAAAGTCATTAAAGATAAAGATGCCAAGACCTCGGCGATTCGCGTAGCCGACGACGCTAGGCCTGGCCTAGGGGACGAAATGGTCACCCGCATTGTGGCTCTGTATAACACGGAAGCGAAACAACTAGCGCCCCTGCTGCGCCAGCTTAACGATAACGCCGGCGGCGGTAACGTTGTTAACTATGACCCTTCTAACGTATTGATGATCTCTGGCCGCGCCGCCGTGGTCAACAAACTGGTCGAGATAGTGCGCCGCGTCGATAAACAAGGTGATACCGAAGTGCAAGTGGTGGCACTGGAATATGCCTCAGCGGGTGAGATGGTGCGGATTATCGACACCCTTTACCGCTCGACCGCTAACCAGTCACAGCTGCCAGGCCAAGCTCCTAAAGTGGTTGCCGATGAGCGTACCAACGCCGTGCTGGTCAGTGGCGACGAAAAGAGCCGCCTACGAGTAGTGAGTCTCATCAGAAAACTCGATGCCGAGCAAGCCACCACTGGCAATACCAAGGTGCGTTATTTGCGTTATGCCAAGGCGGAAGACTTAGTCGAAGTCTTGACTGGTTTTGCCGAGCAACTTGCCAGCGCACAAGATGGTGGAGCGCAGCCACAAGGTGGGCGTAGCAAGCGTCGCAACGAAATTAATATCATGGCCCATACCGACACTAACGCCTTGGTGATCAGCGCCGAACCCGATCAGATGCGCACCATTGAAAGTGTGATTAATCAGCTGGATATTCGCCGCGCTCAAGTATTGGTGGAAGCTATTATTGTTGAAGTCGCCGAAGGTGACGATGTTGGCTTTGGTATTCAATGGGCAACCGAAGCGGGTGGCGGTACCCAGTTTAATAATTTGGGCCCCACCATAGGGGAAATTGGCGCCGGGATCTGGCAAGCACGAGAGCAAGATGGCACTAAAGTGTGTACCGAAAATGGCACTTGTACAGAGAATCCCGCGACTCAAGGAGACATCACCTTACTCGCCCAAGCACTAGGCAAGGTCAATGGTATGGCATGGGGCGTGGCTATGGGCGACTTTGGCGCGCTGATCCAAGCGGTATCGAGTGATACCAAGTCAAACGTATTGGCGACGCCATCTATTACCACCTTAGATAACCAAGAAGCATCGTTTATCGTCGGTGATGAAGTGCCGATTTTAACGGGCAGCCAAAACTCCAGTAACGGTAACAGTAATCCCTTCCAAACGGTTGAACGTAAAGAGGTGGGGGTCAAGCTTAAAGTGGTGCCACAAATTAACGAAGGCAGTACGGTCAAGTTGACCATCGAGCAGGAAGTGTCGGGCATTAACGGTAAAACCGGTGTCGATGTGACTTTTGCCACGCGCCGTTTAACCACCACTGTGATGGCCGATTCGGGTCAAATTGTCGTGCTAGGTGGCTTGATCAATGAAGAGGTGCAAGAGAGTGTACAGAAGGTGCCTTTCCTAGGGGATATCCCCATCATAGGTCATCTGTTTAAGTCATCATCAAGCGGTAAGAAAAAGAAAAACCTGATGGTATTTATTAAGCCGACCATTATCCGTGACGGCATTACTATGGAAGGCATTTCAGGGCGTAAGTATAACTACTTCCGTGCCTTACAACTTGAGCAGCAACAGCGTGGCGTTAACTTAATGCCCAATAGCGATGTGCCAGTATTGGAAGAGTGGAATCAAGAAGATTACCTGCCACCAGAGGTGAATGATGTCTTGCAACGTTACAAAGACCGCAAAGGGTTAGAGATGCAGATGCGTGAAACCGATCCTGCACTTAAACAGATTTCTGACAACAAACAGCAAGATGCCGCCGATGAGTGATCTGCAAGCCGCTCAACATGATGAGCTAGCCCAAGTATCGAGTGAACTTGGGTTGGTCTCAGAGGTCGAATCCGATGAGGTGTTTCACTCCAACAGCCGCGAGCGTCTGCCATTTGCATTTGCGCATCGTTTTCAACTGCTATTAGCCAAAGGCGATGATGAGCGATTAACCCTGTATCATACCGAGAGCACGCCGCTTGAGGCGATGTTAGAGGTGCGCCGGTATGCGGGACAAGAGCTCGCATTGTCGACATTAGCGCCAAATGTATTTGAAGCTAAGTTAACTCAGGTCTATCAAGCCAACTCATCAGAGGCGCAGCAGCTGATGGAAGATATTGGCAACGAGATGGATCTGTTTACCCTTGCCGAAGAGCTGCCACAAACCGAAGACCTGCTCGAAGGCGATGATGATGCGCCCATTATTAAGTTGATTAATGCCCTGCTATCGGAGGCCATTAAAGAGGAAGCATCCGATATCCATATCGAGACCTACGAGAAGCAACTGGTGGTGCGTTTTCGCGTCGACGGTGTGCTCAAAGAGGTGCTCAAACCCAATCGTAAGCTCTCGTCACTGCTGGTATCACGTATTAAGGTGATGGCACGTTTAGACATTGCCGAGAAGCGAGTGCCGCAAGATGGGCGTATCTCGCTACGTATTGCGGGTCGTGCGGTGGATGTGCGAGTGTCGACCATGCCATCAAGCCATGGTGAGCGTGTGGTGATGCGTCTGCTGGATAAAAACGCTGGCAACCTTGACCTTAAACAGCTCGGCATGACAGATGCTATCCGGCATCAATTCGATGAGCTTATCCGTAAGCCTCACGGCATTATCTTGGTCACGGGCCCGACTGGTTCGGGTAAGAGTACCACTCTGTATGCCGGCTTGACCGAAATTAACTCTATCGACACCAATATCTTAACGGTCGAAGATCCCATCGAATATGAACTCGCGGGCATAGGCCAGACGCAGGTGAATACTAAGGTGGATATGACCTTCGCCCGCGGTCTGCGCGCCATTTTACGTCAAGATCCTGATGTGGTGATGATAGGTGAGATCCGTGATCTTGAAACTGCGCAAATTGCCGTGCAAGCCTCGTTGACTGGTCACATGGTGATCTCCACGCTGCACACGAATACCGCCTCGGGTGCCATCACGCGTTTGCAAGATATGGGCGTTGAGCCTTTCCTCGTCTCCTCGAGTCTGCTTGGGGTGTTAGCCCAGCGATTGATCCGCACCTTGTGCCCTAAGTGTAAGATTGAGCACGTGCCCGATCAGCGTGAACGCGAACTGCTGGGGATTAGCACCGACGATCCACGCACTATCTATCGTGCCAAGGGGTGCGCCGCTTGTGGCCATAATGGTTATCGTGGCCGCACGGGGATCCATGAACTCCTGCTGGTGGATGATAAAATTCGTGAGCTTATTCATAGCGGCCGCGGCGAATTGGCGATTGAAAAATATATTCGCCAATCGATACCCAGTATTCGTCACGATGGCATGAGTAAAGTGCTTAGCGGCATCACCACCTTAGAAGAAGTGCTGCGCGTCACTCGCGAGGAGTAAGCCATGCCCGCATATGAGTACAAGGCGTTAAATGCCCAAGGCAAACAGCAAAAAGGGGTGGTGGAAGCCGATACCGCCCGCCATGCCCGAGGTCAGCTTCGCGAATTGCGCTTAATGCCACTGGAGATCACCCCTGTGGTCGACAAGGAAGCCAAGGCCAAACGCCAAGGTTTTAGCTTTAAGCGCGGTATTTCGGTGGCAGAGTTAGCCCTGATCACTCGCCAAATTGCGACCTTAGTTGCCGCCGGTTTACCTGTGGAAGAGGCGTTGAAGGCCGTTGGTCAGCAGTGTGAAAAGGATCGCCTCGCCAGTATGGTGATGGCAGTGCGCTCACGGGTGGTTGAAGGCTACAGTCTGGCCGACTCCATGGCCGAATTCCCGCATATTTTTGATGATCTTTATCGCGCCATGGTGGCATCGGGTGAAAAGTCAGGTCACCTCGAAGTGGTGCTTAACCGCTTGGCTGATTACACCGAGCGCCGTCAACAGCTGAAAAGCAAAATGACCCAAGCGATGATCTATCCTGTTGTGCTGACCGTGGTGGCCATTAGCGTCATTGCTATCTTGCTTGCTGCTGTCGTGCCTCAGGTGGTGGGGCAGTTTGAGCACATGGGGCAAGAGCTACCATGGACTACGCAATTTTTGATCGCCGCATCTGACTTTATCCGTGATTACGGTCTGTTAGTTGTTGGGGTCGTTGTGATGTTAGCCTTTGGTGCCAAGCAACTGTTGAAAAGTGCAGCCAATCGCATGGCCTTCGATAGTGCCCTGCTGAAAATGCCGGTGATCGGTCGTGTTAGCAAGGGGCTCAATACGGCGCGATTTGCGCGTACCTTAAGTATTTTAACGGCCAGCTCAGTACCACTGCTCGATGCGATGCGCATCGCCAGTGAGGTGTTGATAAACGTCAGAGTGAGAGCCGCAGTGGAACAAGCCACTGCACGAGTGCGCGAGGGGACCAGTCTTGGGGCTGCGCTGGCTAACACTAAACTTTTTCCGCCTATGATGCTCTATATGATCACCTCAGGCGAAAAAAGTGGTCAGCTCGAACAGATGCTCGAGCGCGCTGCCGATAACCAAGACCGTGAATTCGAGTCGAACGTGAATATTGCCTTGGGGGTATTTGAACCCTTATTAGTGGTCAGCATGGCAGCCGTGGTGCTGTTTATCGTACTGGCGATTCTGCAGCCGATATTAGAACTTAACAACATGATTAGTGGTTGATGCCTCAAGCATCTCCCTAGCGCGGCAGCCTAACCTTTTCCTGTTAGGCATTTTTTATAGAGGATCTATTAATGCAAGTAAGAAACAAGCAACAAGGCTTTACCCTGTTAGAAGTGATGGTGGTTATCGTAATTTTGGGGATCCTTGCCTCTATGGTGGTACCTAACTTGATGGGTAACAAAGATAAGGCCGACCTGCAAAAAGCGGTGTCGGATATTGTGGCGCTGGAAAATGCATTAGATATGTACCGTTTGGACAACAGCATCTATCCCACGACCGAGCAGGGGTTAGAAGCCTTAATCCAAAAGCCAACCATTTCACCAGAGCCACGTAATTACCGTGAAGGGGGGTATGTTAAACGCTTACCACAAGATCCATGGCGTAATGAATACCTGTTATTGAGTCCAGGTGAACAAGGCAAAATCGATATCTTCAGTGCCGGCCCAGATGGGCAAGTGGGGACTGAAGATGATGTCGGTAGCTGGAATCTACAAGATTTCCAATAAGCCGAGCGAAGAGTGATGAGCCTCTTGCGCCAACGCGGGTTTACCCTGATGGAAGTGTTGCTGGTGGTGTTACTGATGGGGCTCGCGGCCTCCGCGGTGACCTTAACCATGCAGGGCACCGACCAGCAGCAGGCGCTCGATCGAGTGGCGCGGCAATTTATGGCGTCAACCGAGTTAGTGCTCGATGAAACTGTGCTCAGTGGCCATTTTATCGGTATCGTTATCGAAAAAGACCGTTATGAGTTTGTGGTTTATGACGAGGGTAAGTGGCATCCGCTACAGCAAGACCGCTTGCTGGCGGCGCGCGAGATGCAACAGGGGGTGCAGCTTGACCTGATACTCGATGGTTTACCCCTGTCTCAAGAAGATGAAGAGCAAGACTCATGGTTCGACGAGCCGCTTATCGAGCCGTCCGCCGAGGATAAAAAGAAGCATCCAGAGCCGCAGGTGATGCTGTTTCCCAGTGGCGAGATGAGCGCCTTCGAATTGACCTTTATCAGTGAAGATGCCATGGGAAATGAGTTAGAAACTGTGGTTGTGGGCGATGTGTTAGGGCGATTAAGGTTGGGAAGAGACAATGAACTCGATAATTGATTGCCCCACTTTGGGCTCTATATTCCTATCTTGTCATTTAGCGGGCACTGCTGGGTATAAGCATGAGAGTTAATCAGCAAGGGATGACATTGCTAGAGGTGATTGTCGCCTTGGCGGTGTTTGCCGTCGCTGCAGTGTCGATCACTAAGAGCCTAGGCGAGCAGATCGCCAACATGCCCATTTTAGAAGAGCGCACTCTGGCGCAGTGGGTCGCCAGTAACCAGATGGTCGAGGCCAAGCTAGTGGCCGGCGGCAGCGATTTAGGCAAAAAAGAGGGCCAAGTCGAACTGGCCGATAAGACCTGGTATTGGCGTAAAGAGGTGGTTAAAACCACCGATGATAACTTTCGGCTGATCCGCATCAGTGTCAGTGACGATGAGCGCTACACTCGCACCATAGCCCAGGTGAGCAGTTATGTACTTAAAGCATCATAAATTCAATCAGGGTTTTACCCTGTTAGAGATGCTGGTGGCCATAGGTATTTTTGCCATGTTGGGCTTAGCGGCTAACTCTGTGCTCAATACCGTGATGAAAAATGATATTGCCACCGAGGAGTTTGCCACTAAGTTAAAATCCTTACAGCAAGGGTTTGGCGTTCTCGAGCGAGATTTTGGCCAGATGGTGGCACGCACCCCAAGGTTGCTCGAAGGTGGGCGGGGTAGCACTGTGATACAAACGGGCAGCGACTTATTTGACTCAGAATCAGAAGCGATAGTGTTTTATCGTATTGGTTGGCTCAACCCCGACGGCCCTATTGCCTAGAGGTAGCCTGCAGTCGGTGGCCTATGTGGTGCAAGATAATAAGTTAGAGCGCTGGTATTTTCCCTATCCAGAGCCTGAGTTTGGCGCAGAGCCGACTAAAAGCTTAGTGATGGACAAGGTGTTATCGGTGGAATACTCCTTCTTTGTCGAAGACAGTTGGCAGCGAAAAATTGAGGCCACGACTCTGCCCAAGGCCATCGCCATGGCGGTTGAAGTGGAAGGGCTGGGGAAAATACAGCGGAAGTTTTTACTGCCGCTAGGCGCGCAGCCCAGCAGCAGTAGCAATGATGCTGACGATAACGACAGTAATAAGGGTAACGATAGCGGCGCCAATGATAACGACAATAATGCCGATGAAGATGACAATAACAACGACCCGGACCGAGGGCTGTAAGGGTGAATAAGCTGGCGCAAAAGCAGCGCGGAGTCGCCCTGATCGTGGTATTGCTGATCGTGGCGATGATCGCCATTATCGCCACCAATATTAATGGCCGTAGCCAGATAATGGTGCGGCGGACCATCAATTTAGCCCAATATGATCAGGCTTATTGGTACGCACTTTCGGCCGAAGAGTTAGCCAAAAAGGTGCTGCAACAAGATTTAGACGACGCCGACGAAGGTAAGATCCACAGGCAGCAGTATTGGGCGCAAGCCGACGTGGTATTGCCAGTGGAGCAAGGAGAGATAGCCGGGCGTATTAGCGATATGCAGGCCTGTTTTAACGTGAATGCGTTATCGATGCAGACTAAAGAGGTTGAGAATGGTCAACCCAAATTGCCATTGCCTGCACAGCAGTTTAAAGGGTTATTAGTGGCCTTGGGCATGGATGATTTTGCCGCCGAGCGTTTGGCGCATACGGTGAAAGATTATATTGACGAGGATAGTGTCGCCAGCCCATTTGGCGCCGAAGATGCCGATTATGAATCACGCACCGTGCCTTATCGCGCCGCGAACACCTTAATGAGTCATCGCAGCGAGCTGCGCGCGGTCATCGGGGTGAGCCAAGAGGTGTACCTTAAGCTGGCACCTTATGTATGCGCTATCCCAGGTTACGATCGACAGGTATTGAATGTTAATACCATTGAGCTTGAGCATGCGGCGTTATTGGCAGGCATGTTCGACAATAAAATTAGTGTTGGCGAAGCAGAAAGTATTATTAATCAGCGCCCAAGTGATGGCTACGACACTATTGAAGACTTTTGGGCCAATGGCTCAATCGCCAGTTTGCGTGGTGAAGAGAATTTAGCGTCCAGTTTTAGCCTAAAGAGCCAATATTTTTTATTGCAAGCTGGCGCCAAAGTCGACAGTGCCACTTTTCGTATGGAAAGCGTGTTGCAAGTGGCCGGAAATAATCAGTTAGCTGTGTTGACGCGCCAATATGGTGGTCAACGATAACGGCTCGGCGGGGCGGTAACCCGCAGTGGTTAACAGGCCTAATACCCATAATGAATGCGATTGAGATAATACAAGTTTATTTTGCGCAACTTAATGAGACTTGTGGAGAACGACATTGAGTGAACGATTATTTATCCGCTTAGGAAGAAGCCAAGATCAGCGCTGTACTTGGCTAGTGTGGTCCGAGCAAGAGCAAGAGATCATCGCTTCGGGTGACCTGCCCGATGCCCATGCCTTGTCGAGCCTAACCGAACGAGCGGGTAACCGTCCGGTCGATATCTTAGTGCCCGCCTCGGCGATCACGCTCACCTCGGTGCGCTTACCAGAGAAAGGCCAGCGTCAGGCGATTAAAGCTTTGCCGTTTATGTTAGAAGAAAACTTGGCCGAAAATGTCGATAAACTGCATTTTGTCACCGGCCCGCGTGATGGCGAGTCCCTCAGTGTTGCGGTTGTTGCCCATGAACAGATGCAAAATTGGTTATCTTGGTTAAGCGAGGCAGGCATTAAAGCGCGCCAAATTGTGCCTGACTGTTTAGCCTTGCCACTGCAGGAGTGTCAGTGGGCGGCCATGCAATTTGGTTCCGATTATCTGCTGCGCACCGGCGCTGGCCATGGTGCCTGTCTGGATGCCACTTGGTTTAACGCCACGCTGCCTCAATTTGTCGCCAAAGCGGCTGACAACACCACGGCGAGCGCCCCGCTCACGGTGGCTGGTTATAGTGAGCTGAATATCGATGGTGCCCAGGTACAGCCCCAGCCGCTGGATCTGCCGATGTTAGTGCTGGCCAAAGGTATTTTACATGCGCCGCTCAATTTACTTTCAGGCATTTACACCCCTAAACGTGAGTACGGCAAACACCTGTTGCTGTGGCGTAATAGTGCCATAGTGATCGCCATCGCCTTGGTGTTGGCCTTAGTGAATAAAGGGCTCTCCATTCATCAGATGAACGTCGAGCGTGAGCAGTTACAAGCGCAAAGTAGCGCGATATTCAAGCAAGTGGTGGGCAGCTCGCGGGTGGTCAATATTCGCTCACAGATGGACAGTAAATTACGTAGTCTGCAAGGTTCGGGCGATGGCACCGTCTTCTTTACTATGCTCGACGGCTTATCGACTGCATTTGCAAAGGTGCCGCAATTAAAGCCCACTAGCTTGCGTTTCGACAGTGGTCGCAATGAGTTACGCATGCAAATATCCGCCAAGAGTTATGCGCAAATTGAAGAATTTAAAAGCCTCATCGCCAAGCAATTTAAGGTCGACTCTGGTGCGATGAACAGCGGTGAAGATGAAGTCACCAGCACGTTAACCTTAAGGAGTAAGTAAGATGGAGAACCTTAAAACGTGGTGGAACGGGTTAATTTTACGTGAGCAGCAGTTGGTTGCCACCTGTGGTGTGGTCTTGATGCTAGGCGTGCTTTATTGGGGAGTTTGGACACCAATAAGTGAGGCTGAGCAGGATGCCGAGCGGGCATTACAAGCTCAGCAAGCCACGTTAACTTATGTAAAACAGACTGCCAATAAGATAGTGGCACTACAGAGTGCTGGCGGTAAAAAAGCTTATTCGGGCAGTTTAAGTGCCACAGTGACTCAGACCGCCAAACGTTACGGCTTAGAAATCACTCGGATGCAACCACAAGGGCAAAAAATTCAGGTGTGGATGGACGAAGTGCCATTTAACAGCTTGCTAAGTTATTTGAGCGATCTGGTACAACAGCAAGGTTTATCACTGGACAGCATCGATTTGGCACAAGCGGATACGCCAGGTCTGGTTAAAGTGCGCCGCATCCAATTCTCTCAGTAAACAAGGTTTTAAGGTGTTGTAGTGAGTGTAGTGAAAAAGATAATCATAGGTGTGGTCTTATATTGTGGCTTTATGCTGGTCCTGTTTCCGGCCAGTGTGGCCTTGCAGCTGGCGCCGCTGCCCCAAGGGATCAGTGTCAGCGGGGTGTCGGGCACCATTTGGTCGGGCAAGGCCAGTTTAGTGGCGCTGCAACAGCGCCAACTTGAGTCGGTGCAATGGCAATTAAGCCCGTGGGGACTGTTGTCCGGCAAGGCCAATATCGATTTTGCCATTGGCAGCCGAGCGACGGCGGTTAACGGTAAAGGCCAAGTGTCTTTGTCTATGTCTGGGATCAATGCCCAAGGGCTGCGTTTTGAAGCGCCAAGCGCTTTTCTTATCGGCAAGACGCGTCTACCGTTTCGAGCCGAAGTGGATGGTCACTTTAGTTTAATCGTGCAGCAGCTGGAACAAGGCTTACCTTGGTGTGAGCAGCTTAACGGCAAGTTGTTTGTGCAGCAGTTGCAGGTGAATAACCAGTTTGGCAAATATCCGCTAGGCAATATTGAGCTGGGGTTAAGCTGTGTGGATGGCAATATTCAATTAGCCACCGATGAGACCATGAATGCGCTTGGGCTTACAGGTAATGCGTTACTTAAAGATAATAAGCAGATCACGCTGAGTGCCAAGATAAAAGAGACGCCCGCACAACCTGAAGATCTCAAGCAGGCGCTAAGTTTCTTAGGTAAACGTGACAGCCAAGGTTATTATCCGATTAGCTTTCAAGGGCGCATCCCAGGGATCTAGCGCTAATGGGTCAATAAAAAAGCACCTTAGGGTGCTTTTTTTGATCGTCTATGGGTCTTTAGCGATTAGCCATCTTGGCCAGCACGCGCTGACGATAGTCTAATAGGCTAAACACGCCAAACAGCAACACGGCGCCATAGTCGACCTTACCCAGCGGCAACAAGGGGCTAAATAGGCGATGAAAAATCAGTAGCTGCACGCAATGCATCACCACTGTGAGCAATAATAACAGTGATAGCAGTTGGCTTATTGCACCGTCTATTGGCATCAGCAGGTTATACAGCATCAGCAACCAGGTGCACAAAGTGATGGCTTTACCCGCTAAAATCAATGCTTTCATTATGCGTCGCTCACCTCAGGCTGATACTGGTATAGACGGTAGATCACTTGTCCGGCTTTTTTTTCTTTTAGCTGTACCCAGTCGCTAGGCACAGTGAGGGCGCTTAACTCGCTTTCGGTTTCGACATAAATTTGCGCATTATTATTCAGCCATTGGTGCTCACTGAGTCGCGTAATGGTCTGTTGGGCTAACCCTTTGCGAAATGGCGGGTCGATAAAAATAATATCAAACCCTTGGCTCGGCGCTTGTTGCAGTAGCGCAAGCGTATCGCCCTGCACGACTTCGGCGCAGTCACATTTGAGAGTGTGCAAATTTTGTTGTAGTTGCTTTGCGGCACTCGTTTGTAACTCAAACACTCTAGCGTAGGCAGCGTAGCGTGATAGTGACTCTAAGCACAGCGCACCACTTCCACCAAAGCAGTCGAGTACCCGAGCACCTGCAATATCGCCCGATAACCAGTTAAATAAGGTTTCTCGTACCCTGTCTGTCGTGGGACGCAATCCCTCAAGATCGTGAATGGGTAAACGTCGTGAACGCCATTGGCCTGCAATAATGCGTACTTGCCCACTTAAGGGTTTATTTTTAGCCATCTTATACCTGTCAATTTACGGATAGCTTTAGCGATGATTTGGCCTCACCGGAGAAAGTGATAGACTGTGACGCTAAATTGAAGTGGCCATTTTAACGCAAAGCAGTTAAAAATGGTGAAAAGCCGCCGACATTAGCTAAAAATGCCGCACTTTGCTGCGTATTTGGACTCGCTATCTGGTTATAATAACGAGCACAAAACGACTTCATACCGAATTTTAAATCAGTTAGTTGAGTACTGGTATTACCCATGGCAAAAAAAGGTTTTTTTTCTTGGTTCCGTAAAGACAAATCGAAAGAGGATGTCGCGGCACCCGAAGCAGAAGTAACATCTCAAGTTGAAGCTGAGGCGACACAGCCCGAAGCCGAGCGCATCGAAGCTGATCGCCTTGCTGCAGAGCAGGCTGAAGAGGCGCGTATTGAAGCCGAGCGCATTGAAGCAGAACAAATTGCACAGGCATTAGCCGCCGAGCAGGCAGAACTTGCTCGTATCGAAGCTGAGCGTATTTTGGCCGAGCAACAGGCGCGTTTAGCCGCCGAGCAGGCAGAACTTGCCCGTATCGAAGCTGCGCGCATTGAGGCCGAGCAACAGGCGCGTTTAGCCGCCGAGCAGGCAGAACTTGCCCGTATCGAAGCTGCGCGCATTGAGGCCGAGCAACAGGCGCGTTTAGTTGCCGAGCAGGCAGAACTTGCCCGTATCGAAGCTGCGCGCATTGAGGCCGAGCAAGAGGCGCGTTTAGTCGCCGAGCAGGCAGAACTTGCCCGTATCGAAGCTGCGCGCATTGAGGCCGAGCAAGAGGCGCGTTTAGTCGCCGAGCAGGCAGAACTTGCCGGCATCGAAGCTGCGCGCATTGAGGCCGAGCAAGCCGCTCCCGTCGCAGATGGACCCGAGCAGCAACCTGAGCCGCAACAAAAACCGACTAAAGAGGGCTTTTTTGCCCGCCTTAAGCGTGGCTTGAAGCGCACCAGCGAAAATATCGGTAGTGGGTTTGTCGGCCTGTTCAAAGGCAAAAAGATCGATGACGAGTTGTTTGAAGAACTTGAAGAGCAGCTATTGATCGCCGATGTCGGGGTTGAGACCACGACGCGCTTAATCTCCAGCCTCACCGAACAAGCGAGCCGTAAGCAACTTAAAGATGGCGAAGCCCTGTATGAGTTGATGCGCGAAGAGATGCAAAAAACGCTTGAACCCGTGAGCGTGCCCTTAGTACCAGAAAACCCCGATGGGCCGTTCGTCATCTTAATGGTTGGCGTTAATGGTGTGGGTAAAACGACCACTATCGGTAAGTTGGCTAAACAATATCAGAAGCAGGGCAAATCGGTAATGCTAGCAGCGGGCGATACCTTCCGCGCCGCCGCCGTTGAGCAACTGCAAGTGTGGGGCCAACGCAATAATATTCCCGTTATCGCTCAGCACTCGGGGGCCGATAGTGCCTCGGTGTTGTTTGATGCCTTACAAGCGGCTCGCGCTCGTAATGTCGACGTGTTAATTGCCGATACCGCAGGTCGACTGCAAAATAAAGCCCACCTAATGGATGAGTTGAAAAAAGTCGTGCGGGTGATGAAAAAGCTAGATGAGTCGGCACCTCACGAGGTGATGCTGACCCTCGATGCCAGCACAGGCCAAAACGCCATCAGTCAGGCGCAGCTGTTTAAAGAAGCCGTTGGTGTTACAGGCATTACCATTAGTAAACTCGATGGTACCGCGAAGGGCGGGGTTATCTTTGCTATTGCCGATAAATTTGGTATTCCTATCCGTCACATCGGTGTGGGTGAGCAGATAGACGATTTGCGTACGTTCGATGCCAAGGATTTTGTCGACGCCTTGTTTAGCCAAGAGGGCGAAGAGACGACATAACCGCTATCGCACCTCGCAGTGAAACGGATTTGAGTATGCAAAATATTGCATTCATCAACTGCGTGGATTGGGCTGATATAAGATAACGTATCGCCGTCAATGATTGGCGGCATCAATAATTGGGTAGCTATGATTCGATTTGAGCAAGTTAGCAAAATTTATCCAGGTGGACAAAAGGCACTCACCGATGTGAGTTTTCATTTAAAACGTGGAGAAATGGCGTTTTTAACCGGTCACTCGGGTGCCGGTAAAAGCACTTTGCTCAAGTTGATCAGTGTGATCGAGCGCGCCAATGGCGGTCGAGTCGCTATTAATGGTCATGACATTGCCAAAGTTAGGCCTAAAGATGTGCCTTATTTGCGGCGCGATATCGGCATGATCTTTCAAAATCATCACCTGTTGATGGACCGCAGTGTATTTGACAACATCGCCTTGCCGTTGGTGATTGAAGGCTTTGCCCTGCATGAAATTAAAAAGCGGGTATTGGCCGCCTTAGATATGGTGGGCCTTTACGGTAAAGAGCGTCATTATCCCATAATGTTGTCGGGGGGTGAGCAGCAGCGTGTCGGTATTGCCCGAGCGATTGTTAATAAGCCGCCCTTGTTGTTAGCCGATGAACCTACAGGTAACTTAGATCCTAAGCTGTCGATGGACATTTTACGTCTGTTCGAAACCTTTAACGATTCGGGAACCACGGTGTTAATTGCAACTCACGATCTTGGCCTTATTGCCCGCATGAAGTACCGCACTTTAACCCTCAAGCAGGGGAGGGTGATTGGTGGTGATGAGCTGGCGACGCCTCAAGCCTTTAACGGATAAGCAGGCAATCGAATATGGATAAGCAACCTCAATTAGTCCGCAGCAAGCTTCCCTTTACGGGTCGCATCGTGATGTTTTTTATTCGTCATATTCAACATGCCATGGGCAGCATGGGCGAGTTATGGCGTAATCCTATCTCCTCGTTAATGACCATGGCGGTATTGGGCGTGAGTTTAAGCTTACCCGCGGCGTTACAAGTGCTGGTAAAAAACGCTGAGACCATTACCCAATCCTGGAACAGCGCCGCTGAGATCTCACTCTTTATCGATGAAGGACGCAGCGAGCGCTCTATTCAAAGCTTGATCACCCGTATAGGTGCGTATCCTGAAGTCAGTGGGGTCAACTATATTAATCGCGATCAAGCACTGGAGGAGTTTCAGCGGTTATCTGGTTTTGGTGAGGCGATAGCTTATCTGGATGATAATCCGCTGCCAGCTGTGGTCACGGTAACCCCAGATATCAAGCACGCCAGCCCCAATGGTGCACGCGCCTTATTAAAAAAGCTGGAGTTAGAGCCTGAAGTGAGCTTTGGGCGGCTCGATATTGAGTGGCTAGAACGATTACAAGCGGTGGTGAGATTGCTTGAGCGAACCGTCTTGGCTATTGCGCTATTATTAGTCTTAGCCGTGGTATTAGTGATAGGCAATACCATACGTTTGGCCATTATGAATCGGCGCACCGAAATTGAAGTGATGAAATTAGTCGGCGCCACAGAGAGTTTTATTCAACGGCCCTTTTTATACACCGGCATCTGGTTTGGTGTCATCGGCGGCATCTTAGCGTGGATCATTATTAATCTGTTGGTGTGGTATCTCGATGGCGCTCTAGCTGAACTACTAGGGCTTTATGGCAGTACATTAACGATGCAATCGCTGACGCTTACCGAATTAGGCCAACTGGTCTTATTGGCGTCCTTCTTAGGCTGGTTAGGCTCCTATCTGTCGGTAAGACAACATCTGCGCGCCATCGAACCTTCTTGAGTGACATCCCGCTGAGCTTGTGGCTTTTATGAACTAAATTTCACTTGAACTGTCTATAGTTCCGGGTGAAATTAGCCCACGTTAAGCGGTGGTATTGACATATACTGTCAGATAGTGAATAGTTCGTCAGCTTGCCTCTGCGTCAAAGCTTACTGTGTATCAGAGCGACCAGAGACGGCAACCTGCAATAGGTATTCAAGCGTCATAAAGCATTTATAGCGTTAAATTTTTGCAAGATAAGAGGTAGGAGAGCGTTAATGACAAGTCAAACGCAATCAATGTCACTAATGGTTCCGCAAAGCAGCGGTAGCTTAGAGGCTTATATTCAGTCTGCGCATAACATTAGCATGTTAGAGCCACAGGAGGAGTATGAGTTAGCCAAGCGTCTGCAAGAGACGGGTGACCTTCAGGCGGCAAAGCAATTGATTATGTCTCATCTTCGTTTCGTTATTCATGTGGCCAAAGGCTACTCTGGATATGGTTTGCCACAAGCAGACTTAATTCAAGAGGGCAACATTGGCTTGATGAAAGCGGTGAAGCGCTTTGACCCTGATGTGGGTGTGCGTCTTGTCTCGTTTGCAGTGCATTGGATTAAAGCTGAAATCCATGAATATGTACTTAAAAATTGGCGCATCGTTAAAGTTGCGACCACAAAGGCACAGCGTAAATTGTTCTTCAATCTACGCAAAGCCAAAAAGCGTCTTGGTTGGTTTAGCGATGAAGAGGTGACTATGGTCGCCGAAAATCTGGGGGTATCTAAAGCCGATGTGACCGAAATGGAATCACGTATGGCGGCGCAAGACCCAGCATTCGATCTTGCCAGCGATAACGACGACGAGCAAGATTATTCACCTGTGCATTATCTTGAAGATCACTCTTCAGATTTAGCCTCACAGGTTGAAAATGCTAATTTAGAAGCCGATAACCAAACACGCCTGTTGGCGGCCATCAAAACCCTTGATGAGCGTAGCCAGCATATTCTACAGGCGCGTTGGTTAGACGACCAAAAAACCACGTTGCAAGAGCTTGCGGCGACGTATCAAGTGTCTGCAGAGCGTATCAGACAACTTGAGAAAAACGCCATGAACAAGCTTAAAGCGCGCATGGAAATGTAAGCTGAGACCTGACGTGATAAAAACCTGCCACTTGGCAGGTTTTTTTATGCCTCAATGTTGAGCTCAGGTGTCTTGTCTTCATCCCATGATTTATCTGGTTATGCTCGGTGAAACTATGCCCTTGTAGCGACTTTAAGTCATCTCTGCCTATCACGCTGTGAAGATCTCCCACCGATTTAAAACAGGCTATTAATAGTATTGCTATGAATTATTGCCGCTTTATTTAGAGCTTAATTGTTTAGGCTTGGATTATGCAGGCTGTTTTTTCGATAAGAGATCATCTTAATAATATTATTTTTGCTGTTTTAATACTCATGCTTATGATATTCGTTCTCATTTATGTTTTTTTTAATTTAATTAAATGGTGTTGTGTAGGGTTAAAATAGTTCAATTATATGAGGGATTATTTTCAAATTTAGATCTGGCTCAAACACATATATATAGTGCACCTTAACGCTTGTAACTTACAGCTAACCATTCAATATCAACTCAAATATCATGATGTAACGCGATTAAATTTAAGTTATTGTTTGTTATCTTCTTTTTATCTATCTCAGTGTCTGCTGTTAATAAGATTCATTCTCGATAGCAGAGTGTTGCAGATCACATAACCAATCTTTTTTAGAGTTTATTAGCGTTTTTCAATTGCTAATTTTAACAACTCACATATTCGACTAGGCTTTAATTATATTGGCTATCTTTGCAATAACGATAGCACCATAAAAATTAACTCATGGTTAATTAGGGTAGGGTCATATAAATATGAAAAAAATAATCACCGCATTCACTGTTGGGATTATTTCAATATTGAGTCTGGTCGCAAGTGTCCAGGCCACTCCTTGGGATAATTTATCGAGTGAACAGCTTGAAGCAACATTAGTAGACAAGTTTTCTGCTGGGGAGTATTCCACCAAAGGAGCGGATTCTTGCCTGATGTGCCATAAAAAAAATACTAAGGTGATGGCCATTTTTGATGGTGTTCATGGCGACATGAGCAACAGCACATCGCCTATGGCAGGTTTGCAATGTGAAGCCTGTCACGGCCCCATAGGTAAGCATAATCGTGGCGGCAAAGAGCCCATGATCCATTTTGGTCCCGATAGCAAGTTGTCTGCTGCTAGCCAAAACAGTGTGTGTCAGGGCTGTCATAACGATCCCAAGCAGATGGCGTGGCATAACAGCACCCATAACCTTGCAGAGGTCGCGTGCAGCGATTGTCATAATGTCCATAGCGCGAAAGACCCAGCTCTAGATCGCCTCACGGTCAACGATACCTGCACTTCGTGCCATACCCGCACCAAAGCCGATATGCATAAGCGTTCATCACACCCAATGCAATGGGATCAGATGACCTGTATTGACTGTCACAGCCCCCATGGCTCCATGACGGAAAGCGCATTAATCAAGCCAAGCCTGAATGAAACTTGTGCCGAGTGTCATGCCGATAAACGCGGCCCATTCCTATGGGAACATGCGCCAGTGATGGAGGACTGCTCAAGCTGTCATTCGGCCCATGGCAGTGTCAACGAAAACTTACTTAAGTCCCGTGCGCCGCAGTTGTGCCAACAATGTCACGCCGACGATGGTCACGCCAGTCGCGTTAGCTCTCAGGCAGGTCTAGATGCATTTAGTGCTGGTAAAAGTTGCCTCAACTGTCACAGCAAGATCCATGGTTCTAACCATCCTGCTGGCAGCAACTTTGCCCGTTAAGCTTTGGAGTGAGTATTATGCGTTCAATTAACCCTTTTTCATTAAACCTGATCACTCTGGCTTTGCTTTGTTCAGGTACTAGCGCCTTGGCGGCCGATTTTGGTATTCAACATGCCAATACCAGCGCCATCAACCAAACCAGTTATCAGTGTAAACGTTGCGTCGAACCTCAAGGTCACAGTGGTAGTGTTGGCGTGAGCGTGGGTGTTATCGATGCCGATGACAACCATGCCATCAATCAGCTTGGCACCGATACCGATGGCGCTGTCGCTGGGCTTAACAGTGATGTGGCCTATCAAGGCAGTGGGTACCGCGCCAATGTACAGGCGCACCAGCTCGGTATGGATAACGGCTTTATCCAGATGCAAGCGGGCAAGCCTGGTCAATATAAGTTTGATTTAGATTATCAAACGATCACCACCAATCATGGTAGCAATGCAGCCACCAATCTTTGGCAAAACAACGGCATGCTGACCCCAAGCGAGCAGACTCGAATGCTGGACCTTGAGCTGCAAAGACAGCGCAGCGGCATCGGCTTTGAGTATGACTTTGCCTCAGTATTGGGATTAGGGCTAAGCAGTTATGCCCGCTATAACCATGAAGAGAAAACCGGGCATCGCAGCGCCAGCTTAACCAGCCCAAGTCCCATCAATTTTGCGAACGCCGTCGATGAAACCACAGATAAATTCAGCGCTGGCGTGGTGCTGGATGGCAACAACTGGTTGTCAGAGCTGAGCTATCACGGTTCACGTTACGACAATAATCTTGGCAACCTGAGTTTGCCTTATGCCCCCGATGTGTATAGCGCCACCCCAGATAACCAAGCCCACCAAGTGGCGTTATCGGGCCAGTACCGCTTGGCATCAAGTGTCTTTAGTGGCCGTGTGGTGACGGGTCGTATGATCCAAGATCAAGATTTAGTGCAGATGAGTGGCAACCCCATCCAAAACTGGGATGGTCAAGTCGACACCCTTAATACCCACTTAGCTGCGACCACCCGAGTGAGTAATCGCTTACGTCTGGGCGCCAGTTACGATTACAGCAAACGCGATAATCGTTCATCGGTATTTGATTTTGCCCAGTATGAATACAACCCAGTATCGGGGGCGTTTAAGCAAAATACCCCTATGGATATCGATCGCCAAACGCTGAAAACCGATGCCAGTTATCGCATTGCTAGCGGCTATCGCCTGCAAGCGGGTTACAACTATAAGCAGGTCGAGCGCAGCTACGGAGAACGCGAAGAGACCCGTGATAACGAGTTGTGGAGCAAGTTAAACATTCGCGCGATCGATAAGCTGATCCTTGACTTTGGTGTGAGCTATAGCGATCGAGGCGGCAGTGATTATCAAGCCAATGAACTGACCAGCGAAGAGAGTGAGTCCTTGATGCGCAAGTATCATCTTGCCGACCGTCAGCGCAGTGAAGTCAACGCCAGAGCCAGCTACACCCCGCTCACCTGGTTAACCTTCGATGCAAGTACTTACTATGCCAATGATGATTACAACGCGACCGACATCGGGCTGACTCAAGCACAAGATTATGGTTATGACGTTAATGTGCATGCTCAAGTCACTCAGCCGCTCGCCGTGTACGCCTTTGCTGGCCAGCAGTGGATTGATTCAGACCAAAGTGGCGATCAAGCCTCTGTTTGGCAAGCCGAAATTAAGGATGAATTCATTAACTTGGGTCTAGGTGCCACCTACTCAGGCTTGATGCAAGACAGATTAACCTTAGGTGTCGATTACCTATTTGCTAACTCTGACAGCAACACCGGCGTCAATGGCTATAGCAGCGACAACTATGGTGCGTATTACTCCTATAACCACAGTGTGAGCTTATATGGGCAATACCTGTTATCGCCACAAATGGCATTAAAGCTGGCTTACCAGTACGAACGTTATTTTGATACCGACAGCGCTTCGGTCACCCCCGATAGCATTGCAGGTTTAATCACCTTGGGTGACCTGAACCACAACTATAACGCCCATCAACTGATGTTGACCTTCAGCTACAAGTTGAAGTGAGTCGATTCAGTTATTTAATAAGTTTGAGGAAAACAAGATTATGGAACGTAGAAGTTTCTTAAAAATGAGCGCTGCACTGGGCTGCGCAGCAACCGTAACCGGCTGTAATTCCAGCTCTGATGATGCCAATGTAGTTCCGCCAACGCCACCAGTGGGTGATGAGCAAATCACTTGGTCTTCATGCTTGGTTAACTGTGGTTCAAACTGCCCAGTCAAAGTTTTCAGTCGCGATGGTGTGATCACCCGCGTTGAAACCGATCATGACATTACTGATGGTGACGACATCTATCAAGTACGCGCCTGTGCACGTGGCCGTTCACTGCGTCAACGTACCTATGCGGTTGACCGTTTAAAAACCCCAATGAAGCGTGTAGGTAAGCGTGGTGAAGGTAAATTTGTGCCTATCACCTGGGATGAAGCTGCCAAGACGATTGGTACCACATTAACCTCGGTGATTGCCGAGCATGGTAACAAAGCCATTTTCCGTAGTTACGGTTCGGGTGCTTACTATGGTTTTGCCTCCAATGCTTGTTTTAACCGTTTACTCAACTTAAACGGTGGCTGCCTAAATGCCTATGGTAACTACTCTTGGGCGCAGCAGATGGAAGCTGCTGCTCATACTTTTGGTACCGGTAGTACCAGTGGTTCTTCCACTGTGACCTTGTCAAACAGTGACTTTTTATTAGGTATCGCCTACAACCCAAGCGAAATCCGTCAGTCTGGTTCGGGCGAAGGGTACGATTACTTAAAAGCCCTGCAAAAATCGAACGGCTTAAAAGTGGTGATGATTGACCCACGTTACACCGACTCCATGTTAGGCAAAGAGTCGAAGTGGTTACCCATTCGTCCCGGTACCGATGCCGCACTGGCCGAAGCGATTGCATACCAGATGATAAGCACAGGTTGGGTCGATGCGAATTCACTCGACTTTATCAATCAGTTTACCGTCGGTTATGACGCCGCTTCGATTGCGGCGCAACAAGCGATATTTGCCGCCAGTAGCGATAAAAAAGAGCAAGAGTACGCTCAGGTGATGAACCCTGACGACAACTACCGTGACTACATCTTAAGTGCAGGCATTTATGCTGGCCAACCGTTGAAAACGCCGGAATGGGCAGAAAAGATCACCGGCATTCCCGAAGCGCAAATCAAGCAAATTGCCGATGATTTAATGGCATCGCAGCGCCCTTATATCGTGGTTGGCGCTGGGGTTAACCGTCAAGCTAACGGTGAGCAGAGCATGCGTGCGCTTTATATGCTATCGGTATTAACCGGTAAGCTGGGTAACTTGGGTGCCTCTAACGGTGAGTTGCCATTTATGAGCGGCATGTACCGCGCGGGCATTCCGGCGGGCTCAAATCCAGTGAAAGAATTCATCTCCTTCTTTACGTGGAGTGAGGCGATTCACAACGGCAAAAACATGACGGCGCGGACCCACGGTATTCGTGGTACCGACGACTTAGATACTCCACTTGGCACTAACATCAAGGTGATTATCTCTGCTTCAGACAGCTCGTTACTGAACCAGCACGCCGAGATCAATAATACCGCCGACATCTTACGTGATGAATCGGGTGTTGAGCTGATTGTTAGCTGTGATTGTTGGATGACGCCGGGCGCTAAATTTGCCGATATTATCTTGCCTGATACCAGCTGGTTAGAGTCAAACGATCTGGTGAACGACTCTTATGCATCAGGTGCCTTGGGTTATATCACTGCCATGAAGTCGGCTATTGATCCTATGTGGGATTGTAAGTCTATGTACGAAGCGGCAGCGTTAATTGCCAAGTATATGGGCTGTGAAGCCGAGTTTACCGAGGGTAAAACGGAAGCCGAGTGGCTTGAAGAGCTGTATCAAAAAACCAAAGACAGCAGCAGAAACTTAGGCGTGGTCCCAGCGTTCCCAGCCACTTACAAAGAAGCCCAGGCGATTGGCTTCTTCCGTAAAAACATGAACGACAACCACGTGGCACTGCAAAGTTACATTAAGGGTGGCGAAGCACTCGGCACCCCAAGTGGCAAAATTGAGATCTACTCTGCCGAGCTTGCATGGCGTGCGGCTAACTGGACTCAAGAGAACAGTGCGCAAAATCCGACTGGCATCAAAGGTGACGTCATCACGCCTATCCCGCAGTACACAGTAACCTGGGATGGTTATGAAGATGAAGACACTAAGGTGGATTATCCAATCCAGTTATCCGGTTACCACACTAAGGGGCGGACACACTCAAGCTATCACAACGTGCCTTGGCTGCGCGAAGCGGTAGAGGATGCGGTATGGGTTAACCCCATGGACGCTACTCTGCATGGCTTAAGCTCGGGCGATAAGATTGAGATGTACAACCAGCGTGGGTCGATTGCCGTGAAGGTGCGCGTTACCCCACGTGTGGCACCAGGGGTATTTGCTCTGGGTCAAGGCGCTTGGTATAGCCCAGGTAACACTGTCGGTAGTACAGGCCATACGCTAGACGAAGGCGGCGCAATTAACTCGCTGACTCGCTATCAGCCGAGCCCTGTTGCTAAAGGTAACCCACAGCACACCATCCGTGTTGCCATTAAAAAGATTTAAGAGAGTAGTGAATTATGACTGAATCAACTCAATACGGTTTTTATGTAGACAGCACTAAATGTACTGGCTGTAAAGCCTGTCACGTCTCTTGCAAAGACCGTCAAAGCAATAACATTCGTAATAACAGTAATCCACAAGACAATAGCTTACCTGCGCTAAATGGGGTCACTTGGCGTCGTGTTTATGAATATGGCGGCGGCGATTGGACTGTCGGCAACAACGGCTGTTTCGAGCAAAATGTCTTTGCTTACTACATGTCGATCGGCTGTAACCATTGCTCTGAGCCGGTATGCGTTAAGGCGTGCCCAACCGGTGCCATGCATAAGCGCCGTGAAGACGGTCTGGTACTGGTAGCTGAAGATATCTGTATCGGTTGTGAAAGCTGTGCTCGCGCTTGCCCATATGATGCGCCGCAGATCGACCGTGAGCGTAAAGTGATGACTAAGTGTGATGGCTGCTTTGAGCGCATCGCCGAAGGCCGTAAGCCTGTGTGTGTTGAGTCTTGCCCGCTACGTGCGTTAGACTTTGATACTATGGAGAATTTACGCGCTAAGTATGGCGACGGTGACGGGCATATTGCGCCACTGCCATCACCTTCAATTACATCACCTAACCTGATCATCAAGGCCAATGTTAACGGTCGTCCCGCAGGTAGTGGTGAAGGTAGCATCTTAAATCCATCAGAGGTTTAAGCGTTACATTTTAGTCTTTAAGTGGTATTTAAGCGGCGGGCAACTTAAGCCCGCTTAGCTTGTAAGGTAAATCATGTCTTCAAAAGTAGAGTCTGTCAGTAAAGCGCCTTTAGCCTCAATCGATTTAGAGGCATATCAAGGCTTAGCGCGCATCTTGCATCATTGTTTAATCCGTTATCCAGATGCCGAATTGGTGCAAGGATTAGCAGAGTGTGATGTCGCTGCTAGCTGGCCGGTATTTGCGCAGCGCCCGCAAAATACCCAAGGGCGAGCCTTGCTAGGTGAGTATTTACAGCGCTGGGTGGCTGCGCAGTCAGACCCGAGTGACGAAGCACAACTGGTTGACCTTAAACTGGATTATGGCCAGCTATTTTTTGGTCCGGGTGAGCCTAATGCCGTGCCGCAAGGGTCGGTCTATTTGGGCGAGGAGCAGTTGCTCAACGACAAATCGACCATGGCGCTAATGGCGTTTTATCGTGCTCACGGGGTAGAGGTTAAGGTGGATTTTCCACAGCCTTTAGATCATATCGGTCTGTTTTTTGCGGTGTTGGATCAAACCTTTGGTCGCCTAAGCCAAGAGCCTGAAAATGATGCACTGGTGCGTTTTACCCAAGTGTTACTGCAGCAACACCTGTTGCCGTGGGCACCGCGTTGTTTCGCCTTAGCTTATGAGTACGCCACCACAGATTTTTATCGTGGCTTAGCCTTGCTTGGCAGCGACTTCTTGGTGCAGTTACAACAAGATTTTCAACTACTGCCGAAAGAGACCCGCTTGTATCGTTAAGCATGGGTATCGTTATGCATCTGTGGCGATAAAGGTATTGATAATGCCCGCGTTGGCTCACGAGTGAGTTAACGCGCTCGTCGCCGAGTGCAATACAAGGTCAGACGAACAAGCCCGCTCTCGATAAGAGAGCGGGCTTTTTATTTAGCTGGGGTTGCGGCCCATATTGCGGCTCACCTGACGCTGTTGGCTGCGCGCCAGCTCTAACTGAGTATGAATAGTTTGCAATAAGTGGCATAGCTGCTTGCCATTATCGCTGAGCTCACTTGCGCCTAACAGGTGATGCTCAACGGGCTCATCGCGTGGCTCGCTAAGCGTGTTGGCCTGTTTGGCAGGACTTTTTTGCAGCTCGACACTCCACTGGTTGGCGATGGTAAGGATCAGGTGTTCGGCTTGGCTCAGTTGGCCCTGCTCTAACTCTTTGACAAACAGCAGACGGCTGGCTTCGAACAAGCAGTGCAGGGTTAACTCAGGCGGCAAGGCATGCTCTGCGGCATCTTCCATCGGCGGCAACCACACTGGTTGGCCTTGGGTAAAAACCAATGCGGATATGGTATGGGCGACCGTCTTTAATGAGGTGGCGCCACCAAACAGTTGCTGCACGTTAACTGATTGCAGCAAACTTAAACTGAGGCGATGGGCTAAGGTGGACTTAGTCCACTGCTGACCGATAGAGCGTATTAGTGTCATAGTGTAGCCAGTTTAGTGTCGGTTTAGTGTCATAGCTAAGTGACATAGTTGAGTGTCATAGTTAAGTGACATAGCGTTTTAGCGTGAGTCAGTCATTCGCTACTGGGCTTAGCCCTGTCACATAGTGCGTATTATGCGCCTAGCGCTGTGGGGCAACAAGCCTTGGCGGCCAGCGCTTAAGCAGAGTGTGACTTCAGTGTGGCAAAGGTGACCGGCTAAAGGAGACAAGCCAGGCTGTTAACGTCGGGCCGTTAAAGCCAGGCTGAAGTGAAGCCGTTAAAACTGAGTCTGCTGAGCCAGCGCCGCCTCAATCAGCTGCTTACGTGGCACCTTTAAACTGGTGCTGGTGATATCAGGCCAAGGGTAATAACGGCGCGGGCGTTTAAAGCTGGCAATATACTGGCGCACAAAATCATCCAGCGGGGCGACATCGCTAATGCTGCCGTTGATAATGGCCGCCGGCAGGAAGCCAAATTCACTGTCAGGCAGAGGAAATACAATCGCGTCAATGATTGCAGGGTGGCGCTTAAGGGCGGCCTCAATCTCTTCGGGTTGCACATTTTCGCCGCCACAGACAAACATGTTGTCGGCGCGGCCGCTGATCACCAGATCGCCATCCTTATCCCAATAGCCCAAATCTTGGGTATCGAACCAGCCTTGATCATCGAGCGGGCGCCATAAATTGTTACCGCCATCATGGGTTAGATAGCCTAAAAACAGGGTGTCTCCCTTAACCAAGATCTTGTGATCAATAATAGTTAACTCGCGCCCATTTAATAACTTACCGCTACTGCCTTTGCTGGTGGCGAGCCCGGTGGTAATTTGCGATGCCATCTCGGTCATGCCATAGCTGGTGTAGGCGTTAATGGCTAGCGGTGCCAGTTGTTGCAGTAACGAGGGGGCGATAGCGCCGCCTCCCAGTAGCAGGGCTTTGACGTGGCGTAGTGCCTGTTTATCTTGCTGTAGCAGCCGCACCAGTTGGGTGGCGACCAGTGACAGGTGAGTTAGGGGCTGTTGCTGTAATTGTTCAGCCAAGCTGAGCTCGGCTGTCGGCAGCGTGATGGCGGCGCCAGCCAAGGCGCAGCGATTGACGATGGCGAGTCCGCCGATATGAAATAGCGGCAAAGACAGTAACCAGTTATCACCCTGAGCGATAGGGATCACCTCGCGAGCGCCCTGTGCGCTGGCAATATGATTGGCCAAACAATGCACCGCCGCCTTAGGCTGGCCACTGCTGCCTGAGGTGAGAATAACGTTGCAGGGCCGCTGATGGTCGATAGGCTGAGGGGCCGTGGCTGCGCGGGCGCTAAAGTCCACGACTAATCCCGCGCTTGGCAGTAGATGCCGATAGGCAGCTTGAGCCCAACTATGGCGCAGGCCATATTGCATGCTCAAACTGGCGATT
The DNA here is from genome assembly GCF_059338375.1 of Shewanella sp. 553. Taxonomy (NCBI): domain Bacteria; kingdom Pseudomonadati; phylum Pseudomonadota; class Gammaproteobacteria; order Alteromonadales; family Shewanellaceae; genus Shewanella; species Shewanella sp. 553. The sequence continues at coordinate 3,740,830 of NZ_CM181701.1, read as the reverse complement.
TGCTGTGCAGGGAAACGAGGTGATAAGGGGCAAAATATCACGCCAGTGTCAACACAAGCCCAATATAAGATAACCAGTTCTAGCGAGTTATTATCGATACAGCCGAGGCGATCGCCAAGCCTTACTCCTTGTTGGGTGAGTTGCCGCGCGCAGGCGCAAACCGCCTGACTGAGAGCCTGATAACTGATGCTGTGATACTGGTTTTGCGCCCAATAATAGAGTGCCGCCTGCTGTGGATAGTGTTTGGCGGCAAGATGCAGTGGCGAGTGTACTTGGGGCATCTGAGCTCCTATACGCTGTAAAGCAAGGTTAAATCGTCGAGATTGAGGCAGCGCGCCTTATCACTGGGCTCGAGTAAATCGCAGCTAAAGGCACGCAGGGTGTCTAGTCCGGGCACTTCATCTGGAGTGCATGCTTGGCTAATGCAGCGCAGTGCATTGATGCCTAAGCTCGCCTCTAAACTGGAACTGATGATCACCCGCACGCCGTGCTGCTGGGCGGTGTCGATGATCGTCTGTAAGCGGCTTAAGGTGCCCAGTAACATAGGCTTAATCACTAAGGCACTAAGGCCCGCCTGCATGGTAAATTGATAACGCGGATCGTTAAGGCTCTCATCGAGGGCATAAGGGATCCCTAATGTATTGAATAACAGCGGATTGTGGTTCGGATCGCGGCATGGTTCTTCAATATATTCAATGGCATCTAAGGGCAAGCAAGCTAAAAAGTCGATGGCATCTTGCAGTTTAAAGCTGCGATTGGCATCGAGGCGCAGTTTGAGATCGGGGCGGATCGCCAAAATTTGATGAATTAATTGGATCTCCTCCATCATTGAGGTTTGCCCCACCTTCACCTTAACCGCATGCACCTGACGGTCGAGTAGAGCGACTCGCTGGCCAACCTCGGCTATGGGCTCATCTTGATGACGGTAGATAAGCGGCACTGTGCGAGGTAAAGCTCGGTGCGCCAACAGGCTAGGGAGTAGCCCCGACAACTTGGTGTGTAACAGGCTTAAACCATAGGCGAGTGAGGCCATGGTCGTGTGCTCGGCAAGGTCAAGCAGGGCATCAAGCGGTTGGCCCGGTAGCGATGGCATGGCGGCGACGAGCGCGTCAATCACCTGCTCGAGTCGCTCTTGGCTAAAGCCCGTTAAGGGTTGACCGTCGACATCGACACCCGACAACGGCGCAATTTCAACTACCTCGCAGCCCAGCGCTGTGCTGGCCTGTAACACTAGGCCTTCGCGGCTATCGATACGTTGATTACCCACAGGTAATAGGGTTTCGAGTGGAATATGGTAGCGATACAGGTTAAGGGTTAACAGTGTCATGTACGATCCTTTTGGGGGGCAAAGGCGCTTTAATTGGCAAACAAATGCGTGCTCAGCTTATTGTGCTACGGGCGCGATTTCAAGTGCGGTGCCATCTCACTGGGCTGCCTAGGTGTCTGTCATGGTGAGTTGCTCAATTAAGGTGGTGCAAAAGGCATCACAGCAACTTAGGTGAATATTGTGGCCGCCATGCTCAAAGCGATGCAGAGTGAGGGGCGCGCGTTGTTGCCATGCTGTGGCTAACGCGGAAAATTTATCATCTTGGCCACCGACATAATAATGCCAAGGCACGCCAAGGTGATGGGGTAAGCAGGACAGATCTTGCTGTAAGCCGAGTGAGGTCGGCAGGTAAATCTGTTGCAGCGCCGCCAACTTATTGCGGCTGCGACGTTGAATGAGCTGCGCGCGCTCGCTATCACTCAGATCGCTAAAGACGGCTTGGCGATACCACAAGTTAAGAAACTCGCTTAGCGACATCTGTAGCATGCGCTCATGCCACTGTTTATCACTGTGCAAGCGCTGCTCGCGTAGCGCCTGGCTGGTCAGCCCGGGGTGGCACGACTCCAAGTTGACACTTAAGATCTGCTGCGGCATGAGCTGCGCCAGATGCAGCGCGATGCGCCCACCAAGGGAGTAACCAAGCAAGTGAAAGGTCTCGATATTGAGTGCTGTGAGTGTACTGCGGATAAGACTGGCGACCGGTATAAAGCCCGGCGAAGGCAGTGCTAGGCCCGGGCTATCGCCATGGCTAGGCAGATCGAGACAGACACAGTAAAAATGCTGGCTCAGACGCGGCATCAAGTCTTGCCAGTCCTGTTTATCGCCCAGCAGACCATGCAGTAACACCAAACAGGGATTAGTGGGCTGGCCATAACAGCGCGAGGCGAGCATTAGCTTTGCTTTATCCATGAGGCGATCTGCGCTATCTGCGAGCTGGCTTGATCTTGAGCCACGTTCACCTCAATCACCGAAGTGCCCTGATGGTTAATCGCCTCTTGATAGACCTCATTAAAGGCGTTGATGTCGTCAACTTGGTTATAGGCTAAGCCAAACATGGCCGCGGCGTAACCAAACTCTAAGCCATGGGCAAGGCGATAATATTCGCTGCGCAGCTTTTCGTCGGGTACAGGCAATAAATTAAAGATATTGCCGCCATCATTATTGAGGATCACGATAACCAGTGGGCCGTTATGTTTGGCGGCAATGGCGAGTGAATTAAGGTCGTGCAGTTGCGATAAGTCGCCAATAATTAAGGTGGTCGGTTGTTTTTTATGGGCCGCAATGCCGCAGGCGGTCGCTAATAAACCGTCGATACCCGACGCGCCGCGGTTAGTGTAAATACTTGCCATGGTGGCCGTGGTGGGGGCAAACATATCGTACAGGCGCACCGGTAAGCTATTACCAATAAACAGTTGCTTATCGGTGTGCATCGCAATGGCGCGTACCACCTGAGCTTCGCCAAATTCCCCTTGATCGATCTGCTGCTCAAATAGGCTAGCCAAGCGTTGATTTAATTCGATTAATTGCACCGCCCAGTTGGCCTGTGACGAGCGTGGCCAAGCTAATTGGCTAAAGGCCGTTACCGGGCAAAGCCAAATCTGTTTTGGGGTATGACTAGGATCTAACCGCTGCTGGTGGGGTAGTACTTGCCAATAGTTCTTCCATTTCTGTTCGGCTAAGTAGTTAATTAAGCGTTTTGACAGTAGGCGCCCACCAAACACCAGTACTTTTTCAGCCTGTTGTAACAGTGATTTAGCCTTAGGTTGCAGCAGCAGTTGGTCGATATTACCTATGGCAGCGCCATGTTGTCTCAATTGAGATTGGGCATCGGTGAGGATCGGCCAGCCCAACTTGTGTGCCAGCTCGATAATTAATTCGGGTTGCTCATGGGGCGCTAAGGTGCCCACCACAATGACGCCTTTACCATGGACAAAGCGCGCTAAGGCATCGCTACTGGGCGTGCTGTGCAGCTGCGCCTTAGCATATTGGCTAAAGGGCTGCGAAGTATGCTGCCAATTACCCAGCGTACTCAGGTAGTGAGTAAAATCGGCGCTCATGGTGCCAGGGTACAGTGGCTCGCGGTACATGCAATTGATATGCACTGGCTGAGTCTGGTTGGCAATGGCGCTATCGATAGTGGTCAGCAGCGCCTCTGGGCGGATCTGTAGATCTGGCGTCGGCAGGTTAATTTGCTCAGCGTAATGACCAAAAATAGCGGGTTGGATAATGGCTTGATTCGCGCCGCAATCGAGTAATTCTGGCGGTCTATCGCCCGATAATACGATCAGTGGCACATGGGTGAGCCAAGCTTCAACGATGGCAGGATAAAGGTTAGCCACAGCCGTGCCGGAAGTGGTAATAATGGCCACGGGAGCACGACTGGCCTTGGCTAACCCTAGCGCCATAAAACCTAATCCACGCTCGTCGAAATGCAGATGCTGCTTCAGTTTAGTCTGCTTTGCCGCCGCTAAGGTGAGTGGCGTAGAGCGAGAACCCGGCGCCATGCAGACATGCTGCACCCCAAGGCGTGCTAATTCTTCGAGGAGTATCGATCCCCACAATAAGTTGAGCTCGGCTGTTTTATCCATTGATCACGATGAAGTTTTTAAGATTTCGATTAAGGTTAGTGTAACGCGATTTAAGGATTAGGAGTAAGGCTTAGCTCGCGATATCACACTTTAGCGCAAAAGGCGGCTTGCGAGTGATGTTAATCGCGTCATTGATAGCGCATTAATACAAGCCGTTAACTTTGTAATCGAATTGTTTTGATTGTGAGTTTGATGAAAGTTGTTGGCGTTTTAATCATCAATTGTTTGGTGGTTTTATGCCCTAGTGCGCATAATTGCGTTTCACTATGCGTAATCGACAAATGTTTGATTTAGCCGAGCAATAACCTAAATTTAGCTGTGATAATCTTAGCCGATATGGATATGGGCTAGGATTAAGATAATGATTAAAAAGGAACTTTGTAAACTCGACTATTTTACACTTAGGGTCCTCATCGGCTTATTCGAATATCAAAATGGTTCTGTGGTGGCCGAGCAATTGAATACCACTCAGCCTAAGGTGAGCCGTGCCTTGAGCTGTCTGCGCGAATGGATGAAAGATGAGCTATTTGTACGCCAGCAATATGGTTTGCAGCCTAACGCCATGGCCGAAAAACTCTATCCTTTAGCCAAGGCGATAGTGGCCGCTTATGATGAGATGAGTATTGCCATACATCATAGGCAGCCCCAGCAGAGTGAATTGACCATCGCAGCGCAAGAGCATCAAGCTGGTTTGTTTACCGAGGCGGTGCAAGAGGTGTGTCAGTTGTTAGAGCGTAATGTCACCATCAATATGCAGCAGTGGAGCGATAATGCGCCTAGCCTTATTGCCCAAGGTAAAATTGATTATGGCGTGGGGATTAATGCGGACCTGCATCAATCGATTGAAAGTGTCGATTTGGGTGAGGTGAAATACCGTTATATTATCGCTAAAAAAGATCACCCCATCTTTAGTCAAACCTTGTCGCTGCCTACATTATTTACTCATCGTTTTGTGTTTATCAATTATTCATTGATTGGCGGCAAGCGTCATTGGCTCGAAGATCTGGCGCAAAAGTTAGGCGTCAATCTGGCGGTTAGCTTGAAAACATCGAGCCTCAATGTGGCACTGGATCATGTCGCTCATTGCGATGATATTTGTTGGATTGCATCGGCGCTCGCGCCACAGTTTGTTCGCCAGCGTCCGGAGCTGGCTATGATGAATGTGTCTACATTTTTTAATCGTGAATGCCGTGATTCAAATCGGTTTGTGCCTTACCACTATTACCTACAATTTCATCATGGTAACGATAAGTTATTCACCTCTCATCTGTTGGCTAATCTGCAAGATAAAGTGGCTAAACTCCATCAGCACTGCCATCAACAGCAACAAGAGGCTGGCCAAAGTTAAGCTGCGCTGCAGAGGGATGCGGTTGACTACTGCTTTGGTGATAGGTATCGATAATGCTGTTGATCATCCATTGTAGTGGTTGACCATTATCGTCACTATTATAAACCAGCGTCAGCATGGGCGGTGCGATGCGGCTATAAACGCGGTTGGTTTCAAACTGAGACAGCTCGCATGAATGCAAGCCATTAATATTTTCAGTGATCTCTGACTTCTCGTTGAATGGCAGCAGGGTGAGCGCTTGGCTATTTCTAAGGTAATCGAACAGGAAGTTGATATTCTTGGCTTCAACGTCACTGTGTAGCGCCAGTCCGCTAATATTACAGTACTCTTGAAATGGCGAAATCGCATTTTTGATACCACCGATATTGGGGTTAGCAAAAGGGTATTTTGCAATGGTTTCCAAGGTGATCTCTTGATGGTAAATATCATGATGCTCGTTAGCGATAAGCAGCAGTCGATTTAATGGCGACAGTGCGATGCTGTTAATATTGCTGAACTCATTGAGTTGAGCATTATTTCTGCTATAACATAAACCAATATCCACTTTGCCTTTGCTAATTTCATCCAGTGTTTTTGTACTCCAAGACTTAGATGAAACCGAAATTTGTTTACCCGCATCTCTAATATTATCTAAGATCCCTTTAGATAAGTTTAGATATAGCGGTGTCGGAATGGCTATATTAAAGTGTGTATTATTACATTCTACACTTTCATTTTTAAATGACTGTAGCGCTTTAGAACATTCGACAATTTCTTTGGCGACAGGATATATTTTGCTGGCGTAATCGTTTGGGATTAATCCATATCTTTTTCTAATAAATAATTCGTTGCCAAATATTTCGCGAGCATGTTTTAAACTGCGGCTTATTTTAGGTGCAGGTATGTTGAGCTTTTGAGATACAAAGGTGGCCGATTGATTTTCGTATAGGTGTACGAAAATATTTAGACATAGTAGATCCAGGTCGCTGAATATTATATCTCTCATTTAATATACCCCTTAAACATAAGTGTTCCTTTCCACATCATAAGGAACTTTATTTGTTATTTGTCTAAATCTATTAACTATTTTTGCTAAATGACACCTGTGTCACTTAATGGGTTATGCATATTGTAAAATTGAGTTATTCTCATATTTAAATTCTTGCCGTTTTGATTTATTTTTATTTATACAGTGGCCGTGGCTTAAGGTTTTTATGTTTTTTGATGTTACACCACTGGTGTATATTATTATCCAGTTATCTAAATCTTATATTTGGCTTATATATGCTTTATATTTCTGTTTTCTATATTTTTAAAAATGGTATTATGACACCGCTTGTAATTGCTTGAAATAAGTATTGTTAGTTTTTCTTGTGTGATCCAGATCAAGGTTTAGATTTTCTTGTTTATAAATAATGGCCATGCGTTAAAAATAATAACTGTTAGAATGTTGGAGATAATTATGAATGCTTCAGTTGTTTTTAGTTATGCCTTTGTTTATTTTGTTTTATTCGTGGTCGTGCCATTTGTATTAGTTACATTTGCAATGACCTGTATTAAATTTTTTAAATCTGAGGGCAAATCTGAGGGTAAAGCTTTTAAGTTTAAAGGAAGTAAGGTAAGTGCTAAGGCTCAAGTTTTTCTATCTAAACTAAGCGGTGCATTTAAAAATAAATACAGTGTGCTTTATGGTACCTGTTTAGACAGTATTTTGGACATTGATAATAATAAGGATGAGCAGGCACATGAATATTTAAGAGCCTGCCATTTAGATTATGTATTAGTGGACCCAGAATCGTCAGCGGTTAAGTTAGTTATTACCGATCCTGAGCATAACTCTCCCGAGAGAAACGCGTTTATTGATCACTCGCTAGCCGAAGTGGGCATCAAAGTACTTCACCTAGACACTAATGTGCCCTGCGATGAAGCCTTATTAACCCGCTCGTTGTCGATGGCTGCATAGCGTGTAGCGTGCTGAGGCAACGCTTCAGCACGTATTTTTCAGTTGTTAATTCAATTATCACTCTCATCTCGTGAGGACTCATTATGTCCATATTCAGCAAAACAGCGTTTTGCGCGGTGTCGATATCAGCTCTCTTATTGCTGAATATTGCGCCAGTGAAAGCCGAAGTGAACCGTCTGCAAATCAATCAAGATAAATGTGTTAAGTGCCATAAGCGTAACGGTTTAATGGCAGGTGTGCATGGTAATGATGCGTTGGCACTAACCTGCCAGAGTTGCCATGGCGAAAAGGGGAAACATCCTCGTCAACCGTCATTGATTATCGGTTTCAATGCCGAATCGAGCAGTAAAGTGACTACACAAGTGGACAGTTGCTCGCAATGCCATGATCACGATGTCCTCTATCAAGCCGATTGGACCCATGCAGTGCATTCAAACAAGGTTAGCTGTGCCAACTGCCATCAGCTTCACAGCGACTCCGATCCTATGATGGCCCTAGCGACTGAAGAGCGTAGCGCCTTATGTGGCAAGTGTCATGGTGTTACCCCTAAGGAGAGTGATGATGAAAAACTCTAGACGTTTGTTTTTGAAATCCGCTTGCGCCTTAGTGGTGGGTGCTTCTGGTTACACCCTGGCGCAGGGCCCATTAGGTGAGGCGCAACAGGCGACTAAAAAATATGCCTTAATCCATGACGAAACTAAATGCATTGGCTGCGATGCTTGCCGTGTGGCGTGCCGCGAGGTTAATGATGTTCCCGAAGGGGTAACACGGCTGCGCATTGAACGTAAAGGCCCCTATGGCGAGTACCCAGAGCAATATTTTAAATTTACCCGTCACTCTTGCCAACACTGTGAAGACACCCCTTGCGTTAAGGTCTGCCCCACAGGCGCCGCGTATAAAGATGAGGCGACGGGCATTGTCAGTGTCGATGCGTGGAAATGCGTTGGCTGCCAGTACTGTATCGCGGCTTGCCCCTATCAAGTGCGTTTTATCAACCCTGTCACTAAGGCGGCCGATAAGTGTGATTTTTGTAAGGAGACGCGCTTAAAAGAGGGCAAATTGCCAGCCTGTGTTAGTGCCTGTCCGACCCAAGCGCTGACTTTTGGCGATCTGCAAGACCCCGATTCACAAGTGGTGCAGGTGTTAAAGCATACGCCTAACTATCGCACTAAGACCGAACTTGGGACGCGTCCTAAGTTGTTTCGTATTGGCTCACAAGACGGCGAGGTAAGGTTATGAGTCCATTCCATTTTGACGGCCTAGTGTGGCATTGGCCGATTGCGATTTACCTGTTTTTAGCTGGGGTGTCTGCCGGCGCGGTGTTTTTTGCCATTTTGCTAAAACAGTTCCGCTTAGGTGATGATGCCTATCGGTCTCCTTTCGTGCAGGCAGCGTGTATTATCGCGCCACTGAGTGTGTTTGCCGGATTGGGTATCTTGGTGATCGATCTCACCAAGCCGTTTGATTTTTGGAAGATATTGGTGTTTTACAACCCCACCTCAGTGATGTCGGTTGGGGTGGCGGTGTTGATGTTTTATCAAGCCATGCTATTTGCCTGGCTGGCATGTGTGTTTAAAAAACCCTTGCTCGCGTTTTGTGAGCAGCGCTGGCCACGTGTGCAACGCCTATTAAAGTGGCTGGTGAGTGCCGAAGCCAGCATTACCGGTATCTTGGCAATTTCGGCGGTGGCACTGGGGGCGTATACCGGCTTCTTACTGTCGGCGTTAACGACCTATCCCATGCTCAATAATCCGGTATTGCCCTTGCTGTTTCTGTTCTCTGGTCTCTCCTCTGGTGCGGCAGGTACACTGCTCGGTGGCGTGCTGATGAAGGGGAGTCCAGATGGCAAAGAGGTGCACTTTATCCACAATATAGAGATCCCGATTATTTTGGTGGAAATGGTGTTGATTTTTACCTTCTTTGTCGGATTGATATTGAGTGGCGGAGCCAGCAAGTTAGCCGCCTTTAGGGCGATAGGCGAAGGCTTCTGGGGCTGGGTATTCTGGGGAGGAATTGTGTTTGTAGGCTTGAGTCTGCCGCTGGCCTTTAACCTCTTTATGAAAGCCTCGGCTAAGCGTAAGTTTTCTTATGTAGCGGTTACGGCCATGTGTAGTTTGATGGGCGTATTATTGCTGCGCAACTTCATTCTTTACACCGGTCAAATGACAGTGGCCTAGCCGTTGGAGAGCTGCGATGTACAAATTGGGATTAGGAGCGCTACTGCTGTGTCTCGCCTTAATGGTACAGGCGCAATCGGTGGTCGATACTCATATGCTTAATGGCGATTGTGAAACGTGCCATGAAAATGGCGAGCCATCGATTAACAATGAGGTTGAAAACCGTGCCTGTATTGAGTGTCACGGCAGTGTCGATACCCTTGATGGCCCTTATCATCAGTCACATTCCTATTTGATGATGTGCAGCGATTGTCATAAGGTACATGCCTCTACGCCAGTCACTGACAGCTGCATGCGCTGCCATCACTGATAAGGCTTATCGGTCCCATTAGTCGCTCGCCACTCGGTGATTGACTAGTGGGGTTGCCCCAACTATTTATTGCGCGCGGTTGTCTATCCACTCACTCATCACCACGTGGGTTTTAATTTTAATGATGTTGTTTTGGGCATCGATATGTTCACGAATTTCATGTAAGCGTTTCATCGAACTGGCCTGCACATACACCAGCAGATCCATGTCGCCGGTGATCCCGCGGCATGTGACCACTTCGGGTATCGACTGAAACACATGCACCACATCGGCACTCTGACGGCATTGATGCTGGATCTCAAAATAAGCCGACACCCCCTCTTTTTGTGACTCACTGAGCAGCACCTGATAACCGCGAATAATGCCGCTTTGTTCCAGTTTTTTAATCCGTTCAGATACGGCGCTGCGCGACAGGCTGACTTTGTCGGCAATATGTGACACGCTCTGGCGTGCATCTTGGCGTAATGCGCTGATGATTGCTTTATCAAATTTATCCATCGAGTGTCTCTTATGCGGCGGCGACGATTTGTCGGTCAAAAGGCAAAATGACGTCAAAATGGCGGTCGCCATAGGAACATCGACGCAATGCTATGACAGTTTGTTGCGTCACACAAGTCTATACTAATGGCCATTAACCACCTTTACAGATAACAAGATGACTCATATTCAAGGCAGCATAGGGCGTTGGCAGGGGGCAGGTTTAATGGCCACCACTTTGCTGGGTACCGGGGTATTTATTTTACCGCAGATGACGATTGATACCGCGGGCACGGGCGCTATATTGGCGTGGATATTACTGACCTTAGCCATTATTCCGGTGTCGCTGGTCTTTGGCCGATTAGCCGGCGTCTTTCCTCATGCGGCGGGGCCAGCTTACTTTATTGAAAAGGCGTTTGGCCGCACCGCTGGGCGCACCATAGGCTTGATCTTTTTGTTGGTGATCCCTTTAGGGGCACCAGCGGCGGTGTTAATGACATTTCAGTTCGTTAATGAATTGGTGGCCCTGTCTGGCTGGCAGCAAGTGTTTACTGAGTTGGGGTTACTCTTGTTGCTTTTGGTCTTGAACCTTAGGGGGATCCAAGTCTCGGCTAAGTTGCAGTTTGCACTAACGCTGGCCATTGTGACCGTGGTGGTGGTGATGTTTGGCGCCGGTGGCAGTCACCTTGGCGAATTTGAATTGGCAGCCCATCAAGCGGGTGGCGATATGAGCCTAGTGATGGCGGCCGCCGGTATCGCGTTTTGGAGTTTTTTGGGTATCGAAGCCATGACCCACCTAGCCAATGATTTTAAAGATCCTAAGAAAGACATGATGGCGGCGATGATTATCGGTACCGTCTTGGTTGGCTTAGTCTATGTGGCGTGTACGGCATTGTTACTGTTTGCGCCGCCCACTGATGGCCTTGCGATGGTAGCAGCATTTGATCAATTACTGGGAGGCTATGGCGCACAAGTGATTGGCATACTAGGTATTGCCGGTGGGTTGTCGACCGTTAATGTGTATACCGCCAGTGTGTCTAGGTTGATCTGGAGCTTTAGCTGTGAAGGGGTATTACCACGTTATTTTATGCAGTTAAATACCCATAGAGTGCCAGTGCGCGCACTGATAGCGGTATTGCTGACCATGGCGCTAGTGATTGTCCTTACCTACCTTTCGGGGCAAGAGCTGGAACACCTGATTGCCTGGACCAACGGCGTATTTGTGATTATCTATCTGGTTTCTATGATGGCAGCGGTTAAACTGCTGAGTAAGCGTTACCTGCCACTGGCAATGATGGGGATACTGTTTTGTTTGCTGATGATGCAGGCACTGGGCAATAACATGTGGTACGCCACAGGCTTAGTATTACTGGTGGCGCCTCTATTGTGGTGGCAAAAAAGCCATCTGGCACGTAAGTTAGCCCTTAGCTTAAATAAGCCATAGGTTATTCAAGCTAAGGGCGATTAAATCAATGGGGGTTATCGAGTCACCGCAAGGTTATCTCAAGCACATGTTACCAATGCTTATTGCGGCAGCTGGTTTATCGCCGCATTGCGCATCTGGATGAGCTCGCTGTGTTTGAGGTGCAGCAGATCTGCGGTGCGGCGTACTATCTGATCTTCATAACGGCACAGGTGGCCATCGGCATAGGCCAATTTCCACATGGCTAAGATCAGCTGCTGTTTTTCCGCTAAGTCGAACTGCTGGTTGATCTCGGCGGTGAACTCATACAGTGAGGTGGCATCTTGATGATTCGCCTTCGCCGTTGCTATCAGCTCATCAACCTCGCCCGGCGCTAACGACAGTGTGGTGGTCAGCAGGCTAGGCAGCAAGTGTAGCTCTTCGTCGCTCAGAGTGGCATCGGCATAGACCACCTCTAGCAGTAAACTCACTGCTGCAAGGTTAAGATGTTTGGCTTTTTCTTGCGGCGATACCGCTTGGCGCTCAGAAGCGAGCAACTGTTTTAGCTTTGCTATCATCATGATTCTCTTTTACTGCCTCGATATCGGTTAGAGCCCGATAAGAGGCAAGAGTTCACTATAACAGCAAAGCTGGATGTGGGCGTGGAGTCACTGGCTACAGGATTGCACCCAGTCCTTGTAGCAGCAGGTCGCTGGTACCAGCGCCGGCATTGGTGTCTAAATAACCTTTAATAATATCTACCATCGGCATGGCCAGCTGTTTAGAAATACCTAACTTTTCAAAGGCATCATAAACCTGCGCGCCACCTTGCAGCGAGGCCCCCAGATCGCCAGCCTGTGATAATAAGCCTGACATGCCCGAGCCGCTATCGGTTTGAGGTGCGGCGCCAAGTAACATATCTGCGCCCGGGATCGCCGCGGCAATCGGCGCAAAACTGTCGTTACCTAAAGTGGATTTCGCTAAGGAGAGCAGGCTGCCAAGGCCGCCTTCTGCTTGGTTTTGGTTGAGCCCGAGCTGCGACATGACAGTGCCAACCAGATCGTTATTTTGGGTCTGTGGCGCCGTTACTTGGGGTTCGGTTTTGTTGCTTAAATTATCGAGCCAGCCAGCGTGAACCGGGGCGTTGAAAGCGAGGGTACTGAGCAGTAACGGTATAACCTTGAAGAGCTTCATCACTTACCATCCTTTGGTAAATCAATTTAATGTGGCGCTAATATTAGCCTAAGTCGGCCAAGATTTCGTCGCTATTTTTAGACATCAGTTGTGCATTAGATAGGAAATTTCGGTATCCTGTGCGACCTAATTAGTTGGTTTATCATTATCTATTGGAACGACCTATGTCATTATCAGCGATTTTGACCGAAGCATATAACTTCTTTCGCAATCATATTAGTCAGTTAGCTATTTTAACCGTGCCTATTTTGTTTATTCAGGTGAGTATTCAATTATGGCTGGGAATGGAGATCAACAGTGCCGATTTAGAGAACCCACAGTTTGGTGCGTCTCATATGGTCGCTATGATGGTGTTGCTATTGGTGTTTTCGGTGTTGATTGCATCGTTAACCCTGTTTATGGAAGTGAGATCCAATGGCCATGAGCCATCTAATGCCCTGATTTTAAAAACCAGTTTAAACTTTGTGCCGGGATTATTGCTGGCGGGTGTGATGTCAGGATTACTGATTTTAGCCCCGGTGATGTTGTTTGCCGCCTTTGGTCCCTTATGGCTAATCGGCTTGACCTTGAGCATCTATGTATTTGCGCGCCTCGCCTATGTTAACTTCATGGTGGTGGTTGAGCGATTAACGCCGCTTGAGGCGATTAAAGGCAGTTTCAAGTTTAGCTCTGCTATCGCCTTTAAAACGTTACTGGTATTAATGCTGTATATTCCCTTGTCTCTGCTGGGTGGCACCTTGTCGCAACTCGCCTCAGCAGTAGGCTTTCCGCTGATGTTGGTGGTCGAGGTGAGCGTGGCATTTATTGGGTTATTTGTTAACGTTGCGCTGTTTCGCTTATACATGGTGTCGCGTCCTAGCGTCGATGAGCACGTGTAGCGAGTGTTTATATAAGGGCCTGATAGGCCCTTTTTTGTAAGTTTTACGGAGTGTATGCCGTGCTGACCGATATCGAACTCGTGAGCGAATTTTCTCAAGTGCTTGGCGAAGATTATCGTATCGCCAAGAGCTACGTACGTGATGTACCTACCCAAGCCTTGCTGCATATCCGCAGCTTTACTCACAAATTGACCGACCAGTTAGCGCAGTCGCAGCAGATTATTTTTGATAGCCCTAACCTCTATGATCATATTGAGACCTTGAATCGGCAGCGGGTGATCAATGTGCGCATCACTCGAAGCCTGCATCGGCTGCGTGGTGATGGTAATCGAGGTGCTCATCCAGAAAAATATCACCTAACCGCCGAGGCGCTGCAAGAGTTGGCGCAGCGCTCAATTGAGCGTTTACTCAAGCTGGTGGTTGAGCTGTTTCCTATAGTGCACCAACGGCCAGCCCCTGAGTATCAATTTGAACCATTTGATTCGATTGCTGGTCGCGACTTATGTTATCGGGCGATCATGGAAAATGACCATCAGGCCCAGTATTTGGTGGGCATGTCGTTAAAAACTCGCGCGCTGATGCAGCGTGAGCAAGAGCAAGCACTAGCCGAGCAAGATGATGAGCCCAAGGTCCAGCATCAACGCAGTACCGACAGCTTTAAGCAAGCCGCCTATTGGTTTGCCCAAGCGGCGCCTCACCACCCCGAGGCCTTGTATGAACATGGGGTTAGCTTGCTGCACGGTTATAACGGCGAGCCAGATGCCAGCGCTGGCGAAACCGCGATCATCGGCGCTGCCAAAGCGGGTGTCGCCAATGCCATGGCTTTGTTAGGTTATTTTTACTTGGTGGGGGGCGAGCATATTGAGGTTAGCCATAGCGATGCCTTGCACTACCTGCAGGCGGCTGCGGCGCTGGAGCAGTCGGAAGCGATGGCCAATCTTGGGGTACTCTATTATCAGCAAGGCGATTATAGCCAAGCCTATCATTACATTTCGACTGCTGCTAACGCAGGTTTCCCCCATGCGCAGTATCATTTAGCCTTGATGTTGGCCCGAGGCGAGGGGTGTGAGCCCGACGCATTAGCCAGTCAGCATTGGATGGCCGAAGCGGCCGAGCAAGGTCAGCTCGACGCCATGTTGAATCGAGCACAGCAGATGCTCAACAACGATAATGCTCTGGGTGACGATTACAGTGTGGCCGAGCGTTATCTGCGCCAAGTGGTTAAATATGGCCACAGTGTCCCGGCCATGATTGAACTGAGTATCGCCTTAGCCGATGGTGTTTTAGGGCGTATTGATGTCGTGGGATCGGCGGCACTGCTTAATATGGCGCGCGCCCGTGCTAATGAACAGGAACTAGCGGTGATCGCGCCGTTATGGCGCTCATTGGTGGCGCAAATCGACAATGTGTTGGCGGTAACGGATAATCAGGCCGAGGTCTCGGCGCTAGAGCGGGCGAAAGAGTTGTTAGCTGAACCGATTTAAGCGGGTTTGCTTGCCCTATATAATCTAGCTGAGGCCAATGGCCTCAGCTAATACAAGCTTACTCGTTGGGGTTGTGGTCGAAGGTGCGGCCTTGGCGCGGCGTGGTAAATGGCGCCTGTTGCTCGAAGTATTCCGCTTGGGTATGGCGGCGCTGAGCCTGATGAGGCATCTCATCTTGTGCTGGCGAATACTGGCGAAACTTAGCCAGTTGGCGCTTTAAAAACAAGCGACCAAATACGCTGAGCAACACCAAGCTCACCGCCGCGATTAAGATGATAAAGGGCAGCGCTAGCAAGACCAATGTCATCACCACTAAACCGATAGCAAATGCTAACCACCCTTTGATTCCAGTGAACCTATGTTGCAAAGGTGTTTGCTGAAATTGATGATAAATCATAGTTTCTCCTGAATTTGCTGTGGCTTGATTCTGCCCACTTAGGCGGCAGAGATCACGTTAAATTAGCTTAATCTTAGTGTCAGCCACACATCGGTATGTTGGCTTGCTCGCTAAAAAACTGATGATAAACTAATCAGGCTTAACCGTTGCTGAATTATCCTCATTGGCTTGATTAAACGCCTGCGCCACACTCTTACAGATGGTTTCTCGTATCCATTTGTGTCCCGGCTCCTCATTATTACGCTCATGCCAAAGTAAGACATA
This sequence comes from Shewanella sp. 553, assembly GCF_059338375.1. Classification (NCBI taxonomy): domain Bacteria; kingdom Pseudomonadati; phylum Pseudomonadota; class Gammaproteobacteria; order Alteromonadales; family Shewanellaceae; genus Shewanella; species Shewanella sp. 553. The sequence goes on along the minus strand of NZ_CM181701.1, from coordinate 3,725,042 downwards.
GGCTAAAGGAGAAAATGCCACAGGTAGGGGTAATTCCACCAAGGGATAGAGTTTCTGGGCGTGACTGGCAAAGCTCGATGGTAGGGTAAAAATAAGGTCGCTATGGGCACAAACGCTGGCGGCACCATAAAAGTCCGGCACTGTGGTACTTAGGTGGCGACGATGGCCTTTTTTAGCTAAAAAGTAGTCGAGAGCCCACCACTCATTGCCCTCACAGCGCACCTGCACATGCGACATCTCTAGATAGACGGCCAAGCTCCAGGCGTTACTGTTGACCAGTGCGAGAATCGGATGTCCTTGGCGTACAAGGCAAACCTGATGATCTTTAAACAGGGTTTGATAGGCGATACCCTCGGGGAGGCGGTCGATAATCAGATCCGATTGCGGATTAAGGTCGCGGCCAGTAATGCCAAAATCTATCTGCCCTTGTTGCAATGCCGGCAGCGATTTTTCCAGCCAGAGGTAGGAGTCGAGCCGTAAGTTGGGCGCATTATTGAGCAGCGGGCCGATAAAATAGGGGATCAGGGTTTCGTAGGCGCTTTCGACCATGGCGAAGGAAAATTGTCGATTACTGCTAGCGGGCTCAAAATTGGGTGGCTGAGTCAGTTGATAAAGGCCTTGCAACATAGTGGGCAGTTGCTGACCTAGGTGCATCGCATGGGCGGTGGGTTTTAAACCGTGAGCGGTACGAATAAACAGTGGATCGCCTAAGGCATCTCGTAAGCGATTTAAGCTCTTACTCAAGGCCGACTGACTCACATGTAACCGATTAGCGGCGCGGGTAACACTGCGCTCTTCGAGCAAGACTTGCAGCATCACCAATAAGTTAAGATCGATACGGGCCAAATTGTCGAGATTCATAAGATATTCCTTAAAGGAAATTAGCTTTTGAAATTATACCATTTCTATTCATAACATCACTCGCTTAAAATGCTCGGCTTGCATATTTCCGATTAACTTACAGAGATTAAAGAAAGCTCATGCGTCGTAATTTGTTACCTATTTTAATGATGATGGTGGTGCTTAGCCCACTGGCCATCGATATCTACCTGCCTTCTATGCCAACCATGGCGGCAGAATTCGCCGTGTCGGCTAGTCAGGTGCAATCGACCTTAGTGCTGTTTTTATTTGCCATGGGCGTGGGGCAGATCCTCATTGGCCCGTTAGCCGACCGCTACGGTCGTCGCCCTGTGGCGCTGGGCGGTATTTTGCTTTATATCGCCAGCAGCTTAATGGCTGTGGTGGCGATGGAGTTTCATTGGTTGCAACTGGCTCGAGTGCTACAAGGGTTAGCCGCCTGTTCAACCTCTATTGTGGTCTTTAGTGCGATCCGCGATTGCTTCACTCCCAAAGAAGGAGCGCGTTATTACAGCTATATTAATGGTGTTATCTGCGTGATCCCAGCGTTGGCCCCGACCTTAGGCGGCTTGCTGGCCTTACAGTTTGGTTGGCGTTCGACATTTCTATTTATGACCTTGTATGGCTTATTGATGATGGTGCTGGTGAGCTATCGCCTGCCAGAAACTCGTCCTGCTAACACGGTCACCACAGGACCACTGTATCGTTGGGCTCGTTATAAGCCGATTTTACGCGAACCCCATTTTCTGTTTTATGCGGTGGCTTGTATGGCGGGGATGGCCTCAATTTTATGTTATGTCTCCTATGCCCCGGTGTGGCTTATCGAGCGTTTAGGCGTATCAGAGTTGACCTTTAGTGGTCTGTTTGCCCTCAATGCCGTGGTCAACATCATTGCCTGTTTTGCTGCCCCAGCGGTGATCAGCCGTTTGGGTAATCGCCCCACCGTTATCCTGGCGCTATTGGCGTTATTAGCTGCTGCGGTATTGGAGTTGGCGATGCAGTTTGTTGGCCCACAAACCGGCTTGCCTGCGGCGTTTGGTTTTATGTTACCCATGATGATGTTGTGTATTGGTTTTGCGCTATTACTGGGCCCAGCTACCAGCATGGCACTCTCGGCGTTTGGTGAACGTGCAGGGACAGCCGCTGCGATGTTAGGTTTTATTCAGATGAGTGGCGCCTCGGTCATCGCTGGACTGGTGCAGCAAACAGACTTAAGCGCGCCATATGCGGTGATTGTGGTGACCGGCGGGTTGTCGATCTTACTGCTAGGCATGATGGCGATGAGTCGGTTCGATAATTGCCATCAAGAGCAGCACGCCCACTAATGTGTCTATGTCCGTGGCGCCAAAAGTAGCCAAGGGCAGATAACGAATAATGATAACCTAACCCTTTTGCCTGCGCTGAGTGACCTAAAGCGCAGGCTTTTTTAATTATAGAACCTGCTAAAGGCGCGTTTTGAGCGTGGGTTTGGTAAACTTAGCGTTTGTGTGATGACTGAAATAGAGCCTGTTGTGAGTCGAGCCCTGTGTGAGCAATGCCAATACCCGCTAAATGCCTGCCTGTGCGCCCATATTAGGCCCATGTCGACTGAGCTCGAGCTGATTGTGCTGCAAGATCCCAGCGAAGTTAAGCATGCTAAAAATAGCGTTAAGTTAATGAAAGCCGTGCTTCAGCCGCTGCGTGTCGAGGTGGGGGAAACACCAAGTGATTTTGCCGCGCTTAAGGCCTATCTCGACAGTGTGGATAAGCCGATATATTTACTCTATCCCTCAGAGCATAGCCAAAGCATGACTCAGCAGAATATCGTACCTGATGCTGTGCTGTTACTGCTCGATGGCACCTGGCGTAAAGCCTATAAGTTATTGCAGCTCAACCCTTGGTTGCAACAGTACCCAGCGCTGCATCTGGAGCTGGATTCGCCCTCCCATTACACTATTCGAAAAGCGAAGCGTGACGACAGCTTATCGACCCTAGAAGCGGCGGCGCTGGCCATTAAAGCGGTAACGCCTCATGTTGATGTGTCGCCCCTTAGCGATGCATTGGCGGCATTGGTTGAGCAGCGTCTCAATGCCATGCCAGTGGCCGTGAGGGCGCGTTATGGTCAAAATGACTAATTGACCTAAAAATGTGTGATCTATCGCCGTGGCTACGCTAACAATTTAGCACTGGGTCACGATAACAGGATTGGAACTGATGTTTAATGATGCCATCACTTGTGTGCAAGTGGTGAGATAGTTGTGTCAGTCATTGTCCATGCAGGGAGGCAGTGACTGACACGGCTGTCGGTTTCTTATTGCGCCCTGTATTTATCCCCTTAGAGCAAGCGGCGAGCATGGCTTTATTGCCGGTATTGCCCACCCCTTGCTTTATAAAGTGGCCTGGTTGCCATGACTCGATTTACATTTGCTCTCTTCTCGCATACTCAACGCCTAAAATAAGCCGCTATCATCACGAGCAAGCAGCAGGTAATATCAGCATGCCATACTGCAAGTCAGTGATTTATCCTTGGCTAAATGGGCGCTTGGTAAACACTGGGATACATAGTATTGATACTCATCGTTTATCACACATAGGATTTGAGGAAAAAATGATGTTTCGTAAACCGCATTGCATCACATCGATATTCATCGGCTGCGCTTTGCTGTGCAGTGGCGCCGTAGTGGCCAAAGATGACCCTAGCCAAAATGAAAAAACCGCAACGACCGAGGCGCTATCGCGACAAACCGAGCAAGATCAATTAGCCAAGGCGCGCCAAGCGGCGAGCGAGACCGAGCAGCGTCAGCAAGAGGTATTGCAGCGCCAAGAAGCAGGCGAATGGCAAGCAGAGCAACGGGCTAAGGCGCAAGCCGACTTTAATCAGCGCGAAACCCGTGAACAAAAATATTTACGTGAAGCGGCCGAAGCGGCGGCAAAAACGCGTAAAATCCCGCAACCTTAGGATGAATTCGCATACCGAGTGTGCAAATGACCCTTAACGTGGATCATTGAAATAGGAAATACCGTGAGTTGTTGTCCTTTATGTAAGAGCCCGTCGTTATCTGCATTTCATCAAGATAAGCAGCGCGCCTATTTTATCTGCTCAGTGTGCCAACTGGTCACTGTGCCCGACGAGTATTTGCTCAGCGCCGCCGACGAGAAAGCGTTTTACGATAATCATCAAAATAATAGTGACGATTTGGGCTATCGCCGTTTTTTAAGCCGCACATGGAGCCCGCTATTGCCGCGGCTGACACCCGCCATGCAAGGGTTAGATTTTGGTTGTGGCCCAGGGCCAACCATCAGTGTGATGGCTGACGATGCTGGCATCACTATGGCCAATTATGATCTGTATTATTTTAACCATCCTGAGCTGTTAGCCCGCCAATATGACTTTATTACCATGACCGAGGTGATTGAGCATGTTGCCGATAGCGCGGCATTGTTGCAGCAATTGGATGCCTTGCTCAAGCCCAATGGGGTGTTGGCTATCATGACTAAACGAGTCTTGGGCGCCGAAGAGTTTGCCCGCTGGCACTATAAGAACGATTTGACCCATATCCGTTTTTACAGCATTGCCACCTTTGAGTGGATAGCTAAGCAGTGGCAGTGGCAGCTCGAAGTGATTGATAACGATGTGGTATTTTTTACCAAAAGTGCCCGTTAAGGATTAAGCGGTTACAGCAGGCGCTAATGCTACCTGCTGGCAAAGAACTTTTTACTCAGTTTTATCTCGCCTATTGCTGCGCTATTTGGCTGCCTGTTAGGGCCATTGCGCGGCTTGCTTCCTCATTTTCAATATCAAAAAAGCAATACGTTACAATTAAGTTATGTAGATTTTACGCTCTGGCACTTGATCTTAATCCTGGTTTCACCGCTTAATAGTCAGCTAAATATCGATATCCTCATATCTTGAGTGTCTCGGTAACATTTAAATATTTTTAGCTGCGCAACGAGAGGGAACCACTGATGATGCGAACAATTATCGCGCTGGGGGTGTCGATAGCAGTGTTATGTACTGCAACGGCCGCACAGGCGACACAAGTCGACGATATACAAAGCTTTACACTCGATAATGGCATGAAGATCATGGTGTTAGAAGATGCTTCTATCCCCAATGCCAACATGTACTTATTTTGGAAAGTCGGCTCGCGTAATGAAGTCCCCGGCATTACCGGAATTTCTCACTTTTTCGAACATATGATGTTTAACGGCTCAAAAAAATATGGTCCTAAGATGTTTGACAGAACCATGGAAGCCGCGGGGGGAGCCAATAATGCTTACACCACAGAAAACGTCACTGTGTATACCGACTGGTTTCCTGCCAGCGCGCTAGAGACCATTTTTGACCTCGAAGCCGATCGCATTGCGCATCTGGATATCAATGCTGAAATGGTAGAAAGTGAGCGCGGTGTGGTGACCTCCGAGCGCACCACAGGGCTAGAAAACTCTAACTGGCGCACCATACAAGAAGAGCTTAAGGGCGTCGCGTTTAGAGCGCACCCTTACAGTTGGTCTGTGATAGGCCATGAATCGGATATCGCCGCCTGGACCCTAGACGATTTAGTGCAATACCATAAGACCTACTATGCACCTAATAATGCGGTGGTGGTGATTGCGGGCGATGTGAAACTCAATGAAGTGAAAGCCTTAGCCAATAAGTACTTTGCGCCAATTCCAGCCCAAGCGCCGCCGCGCGAAGTGAAAACCGTGGAGCCGCTGCAAAAAGGTGAGCGCCGCGTTTATGTGCACAAGCCTCGGTCAGTACGCCTAACGTGATGCTGGGCTATCATGTGCCCGCCACGACCCATGCCGATTACTATGCACTGGATCTCTTGTCCTCTATTTTGACCTCAGGCAATAGCTCGCGTCTCTATCAAGGCTTGGTTGAGCAACAGGTGGCGATAGAAGTCGAAACCTATATGCCGATGAGTTTTGACCCTAACTTGTTTTACGTTATGGGGGTGGCAAATCCAGGGATCACCGCCACGGAACTAGAAAAAAGCATGATTAGCGAAATTAACCGCGTTGCGCGTGAAGGCGTCACCCAGCACGAATTAGACAAGGTTAAAAATATCAAATTGATGGACTTCTATCGTTCGATGGAAACCATCAATGGTAAAGCCAACACCCTAGGCACCTATGAGCTTTACTTTGGCAATTATGCTCAGTTATTTAACGCGCCTGAGTCCTATAACAAGGTCACCCCAGATGATATTCAACGTGTAGCGCAAACCTATTTACGTCGTGCCAACCGCACCGTTGCCGTATTGGCGGCCACAGAGGAGAGTGACCAATGAAGCAGTTTATTAGCCAAATGCCCGCCAAGTTGTCGACATTAGCGCTGACCGCGCTGCTGGCGGCCACGCTAGGCTTATCTGGTTGTACGACGACTCAAACGCCTGTGTCTGACAGTGCCAGTTTTAAGATGCCTGCTTATGAGCGTTATCAACTCGACAATGGCTTAACTGTCTATTTAATGCCGCAGACGGAGGTCCCCTTAATTACCGTTAATGCCGTGGTGCGTGCGGGCGCCGTTAACGATACAACTTCCGGTGTGGCGCTGATGACGGCGCAGTCTTTACTGCTTGGCGCTAATGGTCAGTCAAAAGCCGACATTGAACAGATGGTCGATTTCCTCGGGGCGTCTATTGGGGCCAGCGCTGGCAAAGAGGGCACCTATATTGGCGCCGACTTTATGGCGAAAGATAGCGATAAGATGTTGCCATTGGTGCGAGACTTATTGGTGACGCCTGATTTTTATGCCGAAGAGTTTGATAAGTTGCGTCAGCGTGAAATGGCTGCGTTAGCGCAAGCGAAAGAGAGCCCTCGCAATGTGATTGGTCGCTATTTCGATAAGCTAATATTTGGTCAGCACCCTTATGGTAATCCCACTTCTGGGACGCGTACCTCGCTGGAGCAGCTTACTATCTCTCAGCTTAGAGCGTTTCATAAAAGCTATTATCAACCGCGCAACGCCGCTATCACTGTGGTGGGAGACTTTTCCCCAGCAGTCATGAAAGCCAAATTAGCTAGCTTGTTTAGCGATTGGCAAAATGGTGAAGCGATTCAAATGCCCACTTTAGCCCAAGGGCAGCCAGCGTTAAACCAGAGTAACGTCTTGCTGGTGAATAAGGGCGATGCCATTGAAACTACCTTCTTGATCGGTGGCAAAGGGGTCACGCGGGATAATCCTGATTTGGTTGGCTTACAAGTGGTGAATACCATATTGGGCGGTCGCTTTACCTCATGGTTAAATGATGAATTAAGGGTTAATGCCGGCCTAACCTATGGTGCTCGCTCAGGTTTTAGCGCTTATTCTCAGGGCGGGGTGTTTAAAATTAGCACCTTTACCAAGAGTGAAACCACCAAAGATGCCATCGATTTGGCCTTAAAGACCTACGCGAGATTGTGGCAGAAAGGGATCGATCAGGCCACCTTAGACTCGGCCAAAGCCTATGTTAAAGGGCAGTTTCCGCCTAAATTTGAAACCAGTGGTCAATTGGCTGCTCTGTTGTCCGACATGTATTTGTACGGTTTCGACGACAGTTATATCAACGAGTTTCAAGCCAAGGTCGATGGCCTGACCATTGCCGAAAGCCAGCGCTTAATCAGTCGTTACTTTCCGCAGGATAAGCTGCAATATGTATTAATTGGTAATGCCAGCAAGATTGCCGATGTTGCGGCGCAATATGGCGAGGTTAAGCAAGTTGAAATTGATGCCGTTGGATTTGCCCAGTAAGTCTACATCCTAGCAGTGCAGACCTTGCTGTTAAATAACCAGCCCCAGTAACCTTAAATTACAGGGGCTTTTTTATGATTGGCGATTAGCGCTGCTTATAGGCGCTCAAGAGTTAAAGCGCGCCTTCGTAGCCAATTTGACGCCAGGCTTCATAGCTGATGATCGCTACCGCATTAGACAGATTTAAGCTGCGACTGCTACCTGTCATGGGGATTTTTAGGCGTTGTGTGGTCGGTATGGATTCGATGATCTCCATCGGTAAACCGCGGGTCTCAGGGCCAAACAACAACACGTCATCTTTCTCAAAACTCAGTTCGTTGTGTGGACGGCTGCCTTTTGTGGTGCACGCCATTATTCGCTTCCCTGCCATTGCCTCGAGAAAATGGGCAAAGTCTTTGTGGCGCGTCACCCGGGTTAAGTCGCTGTAGTCTAAACCCGCGCGGCGCAGCTTTTTCTCTTCTAAATCAAATCCAAGTGGCTCAATTAAGTGCAGTTGGCAGCCATTATTAGCACATAAGCGAATGATGTTGCCTGTGTTAGGGGCGATTTCGGGTTCATAAAGGGCGATATGGAACATGCTGGCCTACCTTTGGATTGATGAGCGGCGATTATACGGTAAAAGTCGATGGTGGAAAACGTCACTGTGAGTGGGATCGTGAATCTCAGCATCGCCATCAACATGGTCGGCATTTAGGTTTATATTACCTAGGACTGTCATTAATTGCTGAGATAGATATGGAGCTGGCTAAACTTTCACGTATTAGCATGAAACACTTAATCACGTTGCACGTGATGCTGGACACCTTGAGTGTGACTGACAGCGCTCGGCGGCTGTGCCTTAGCCCATCAACGGTGAGTAAGACCTTAAGCCAACTGCGCAATAGCTTAGATGACGAGTTGTTTTACCGTCATGGTAATAAGTTGGTTGCCACGCCTGTTGCCCGTCGACTTGGGCCGAGTGTGCATCAAATCATTAATGATATGAACCAGATGGTCAGCCAAGAGGCGTTTAATCCTGCCCTGTATGAGGGCTGCTTTTCGTTAGCCATGCGTGAAAGCACCTTTGAACTGCTCGCGGCAAAGCTAACTGCCCAAGTGCTGAAGATGGCGCCCAACATTCGCTTAACCATCTGCGCCAAGGAGGGAATAGGCTTCGACGGTTTAGTGCAGGGAACACTGGATTTCATCATCTTGCCCCATGATCGCAGCCAGCCGCCTATCACCCAGCAAGACTTGGTGTGGGAAACCTTAATTGATGATCAGATGGTCTGTTTAATGAGTCCGGCGCATCCATTGGCTCATCAAGAGACCATTACCATGGCCGATTACTTAGATTTTAGTCATGTGGGAATAAGCGATGCTGACTTAAATATTCCCTTTTTTGAGATGCAGTTAGCTCAGCAGTCACGCCAGCGGGCGACCCCTGTAGTGGTGCCCGACTTTGGCAGTGCGGCGTTAATGTGTCATCACAGTGAACTGCTGTTTACCTGCTCGCGTCATTGGGCCAATACCGCTTTGCAGGCCAAAGGATTAGTCACTAAAGCGCTACCATTCGATTATGGCAAGGTCGCCTACAGTCTGGTTTGGCAGCGTCAGAGCATGAATGATCCCGCGCTGCGTTGGCTCTATCAACAGATAGTTGAATGCAGTCGAATGGCGTTTGAATGAAGGAGGGCGTTGGGGTTTGAGGTTTTGGTGTTGGGCTTAATGGTTTTTTATTTGCCACTAAAGCAGATAATTCCAAAAATTCAGCCTAGTTCTTATGACTGATTTCATCAAGGAGCGTAATCTGTATGGTTGATTTATTTTGTAAAAAAAAACGATTATGTAACGATGTTGAATCATAAATGCAACAAGCAAAGGACTGTAAATGAACAAAAAATATATCGCTGCGCTGCTCACTCTGCTAGTCAGTTCGTCAGTGTTTGCGAATACTCAGTGTAAGACTGTCTTTAAAGTAACCTATGATGATGCGTTAACCTTGCAAACAGACAGCATTCTACAGGTTGACCCTGATTTTGATGTAAACCAAGCACTCACTCTAGAGTTAACTTCTACTAATTGCGCAATACGCACCAAGAACATTAATGAAGTACCGGACGTTTTCCTAGAGGGCGATAGTCGTACTATCATTCAAAAGCGTGAAAATGTGTTAACGACGTATGTTCAGGTATATAAGGGCGCTAGGTGGGTAATCACTAGTTATAGTCAAGCGCTTATCGATCTTAATAAAGATGAACAAGAGCCGGTGTAGTACATATCATTTTAATAATTTATCGACTAAATATAGATTTTGTACAAAAGGAACTCTCGGGTTCCTTTTTTAATCTGGCTGACCTCGCTAGGGTTATGATTATATCTATATTTATCTATAGTTATCTATAGTTATCTATTGTTTTTAAGCGTTATAGTTCAACAGTGATCAGCCAGATAGCTTAATTGGTTCGCATGCTCATCAGGGGGGAGTTCGTGATGGAAAACAGTGTCAGATTGCGGGATTTTATTCAGTCATTTACCCATTTAATCGAACACGTCGGCAGCGATGAGGTGCGTATTTTGGCTGATGGAAAAAACCTACTGTCAGCACTTATCCGTCATGATGATTGGTTGCCCGAAGCGTTTGCCCAGCCGAGCATGGACAGGTATCAACAGTATTTGCTCTATTGCGATCCGCTGGAGCGTTTTTCTGTGGTGAGTTTTGTATGGGCGCCGGGACAAACGACCCCAGTGCATGATCATACCGTATGGGGCATGGTTGGCGTTATGCGCGGCGCCGAGCTCTGTGAGGAGTTTGAACTAGACCCTGCAACCGCTCGCTTGCGCGCAATCGGCTCACATCTCTTGCCCACGGGCGGCGTTGATCTCGTATCACCGCGCATTGGCGATATCCACAAAGTTTCAAATGCCCTTAAGGATAGTGTGTCGATCAGCATTCACGTCTACGGCGCCAACATCGGTGCGGTAAAACGCCATGTGTATGACCTCCATTCTGGGCAGAAAAAGCCATTTATTTCTGGGTATACCAGCAAGGTCATCCCTAATATATGGGATCATGAAGCCGAGTAGACTTCGGCGGTGCCTTTTTTGGCAAGAGTGTTTGAAGGTCGCACCTTCATGGTTGTTAATTGCCTGCCGCAGGCTTACACCTATCTCTAACGCCTCTTCGATTTGGCTTTATTTGGTGTGAATTCAGAGTTAAAAGCTAAGAAGCTTTTGCCCCAAAGTGTGTTGGGCTTGGCATGAAGAACAATGACATTTGCTTGAGTAGCGGCTGGCTGTATTTTTATTAATTGAAAGTGTTTGAAGGTCGAACCTTCAATGTGAGTTAATTGCTTGCAGCAGGCTAATGTGCAGATACTGCTTCGGTGCGCTTTTCGCCGTCCTTGGCCGCTTAACGAAAACATCCCTGTTTTCGATACCCTCAGCCGTATCTACACCGGTTATTCTGTCTCTTCGATTTAGCTTCACTTGGTGTGAGCCGCTAGTTCAAAAGCTAACAAACGTTCGCCATGTTCGATGCACGCTAAAAACAGAGCGAAAAACGTGTTTTTTATGCTCGATAAACAGCCTGCAATTTTATAATTAGTTGAATTGTTGTGATTTAATAATTTGTTGTAGAGACCTCTACATCAACTCGTTCTGTTTTGCGGGGAACTTATTCAACTTTTATGGATGCGATGTTCACTTTATCGCTTTATTTCAATGTATTAGCGTGTCATAGTTGCTGCAGGTTAAATTTTGGACAGCAGTTTGTTGAGCTGCTATTCAATAAGCTGTTATGTGTTTAAGAGGTTTTATGATTGATAGTCGATTGAAAAGGTATTGGTTAGCTGAGCTGAAACAATCAGCGACATCTCTTGAAAAACTTTATCGAAGTAATAACTGGAATGACGAGCTTGAATTTTCGGTTGAAAAATCCATTTTCCTCGGCTTCTACGCTATCCGTAAATTGAAAGAAAGCGGTTTACTTCCAAATAACGTCATAAGTCTTAACTGGAAAATTACGACGTATCCTAAAGCAGATAAGCCTAAACAAAATAAGTTCATAAATGACTACCAGCTTTTTTCTGGCGGTTCAAAGCAACTTAGTTTGGAGGTTTTATGTAATCAATTTGTACATAGTAATCATTTCTCACCTTTTCTTCCTGATGGTCATGTTTGTGTAGGGTTCTTCTTTGCTTCAGACAGAGAAAGTAAAAAAGAGTTGTATTATCTGCAGCTTGTAAGCGTGATTAATGTTTTTCTTAGCGTGGTTAATGAGAAGAGAATGACGTTAGAATTAGTACATAATGAAAGTGAATTCTCTGTCAAACTACCCAACACATAACAAGCACTTTAAACGGAACAAAAACAGTTGGTTAGGTTCCGCTTTGCTTCACATTTTAACCAACTATTTTTGTCCGCTTAAGTGGGCGTTAACCCATAAAAAAATTAATCTGAAACATACCAATTAGAACATTAGTCCTAACAAGCTTTGGTTCAAAAATAAGTTAGCTTTTGATTGTCCGAGTGACACGAGTAAGGTCAAATCGAAGAGATTAAGAACTCGGGTGTAGGTGCGGCTGTGACCTTCCGTGACATGGATTGTACTTGAACAACGTCCATGTCTAAAAGCCAGTTCGGCATCCATGCCTCTCGTTCGTTAGCGCGAAGCTGGGCTTCACTCACCGTGTCACAGAAGCACTTGCACGAAAGGCCTGCGGCAAGCAATTCAAAACCATGAAGGTCAACGCTGCCATCAGCGATGTAAAAACCAACTCAGCCAAATGCAAAATCCAAAAATGCCAACACCTTCATTCGAAGTTCCACAACCTTTTGTCCAAAAACAATTTAGCTTTTGATTGTCCGAGTTCCAACCTTAAGGTTAAATCGAAGAGATTAAGAATTCGGTGTAGGTGCGGCTGAGGCCTTCGATTTCAGGGATGAAATCGCAGAGCGTCCAGGGATGGGTTTACAGCGATGCCGAAGAAGCACCTGCACGAATGGGTCGTTCACTCACATCCTGTGATCTCGACATTGGCGCATCCCTGCGCTGCACCTGCTGTAGGCAATTGATAAACCATAAAGTCATGGTTTCAAATATCCTTTTAAATACCAAAGTCAGCTTGACGCTCAAAAACTAAAGATGGGCGATTGGCGCTATAAGCTCAATCACCTTACAAATACACACTGGGCAAAACCAAATGCTTCACTCCTCGCTGCGACAGCTGTGTGGCGAGCTGCTGGATATCGGCTTCATGGCAGTTTGGCCAGTTCTTCGCTTCACCCGTAACGCCGTGATGATGAAAGGCATTGAGTTTAATACGTACTGTTTTGGGTAGCTTGTTAAGGTAGTGGGATAAGGCATCGACCTCTCGGTCGAAATCACTGATGCCGGGGATATGCAGTAGGCGCACTTCGTACAACTTATTATGTTGGGCTAATAGGGTCAGTGACTGGAAAACCCTGTGGTTATCGCGTCCGGTGATGTAGTTGTGGGTCTCTTGCTGCCACGCTTTTAAATCGACCATAGCGCCGTCGAGATAAGGCAATAGTTTGTGCCAACCTGTGTGACTTAGGCTGCCGTTGGTGTCGAGCATACTGCTGAGGTGGCTAAGTTGCGGGCTGGCTTTTATCGCCTTAAATAACGCGATAACAAATGGCAGCTGTAAGCTGGCTTCGCCGCCGCTAACCGTGATGCCGTTGATAAAGGGTAGGTTAATGCGGATCTGCGCCAGTAGTTGATCGACACTGTATTGCTGGGTTTTCGGGTTAGATTGTTTACTGCAGGCTGACAAACACGCATCACACTGGTTGCAGCGTTGGCTATCCCACACAATACGTGGTTTCACGCCGCTGCGATCTAAGGCGAGCGCCGCCTGTGGGCAGGCGGGAATACAGTCGCCGCAATGATCGCAGGGCGTGATGGTGTGGGGGTTATGACAGTTTTTACAGCTGTAATTACACCCTTGCAAAAAGATCACCAGCCGACTGCCCGGCCCGTCGACACAGGAGAAAGGCAAGATCTGGCTGACATTGGCCAATGGACTTGCCGATGATCGATGTACATTAGCTTCACGCTCTGTGGTTTTTCTGTCTGCGACTTTATCCACGGCTACCTTACTCATAACAGCTTTACTCACTGCCATTCAACTTACATGATCCACAACAGCTTTACTCAGCGTATTGCGGCGTTAGTTCAAGGGCGGCCACTCTCGGCTGACGCTTGAGTATGCCGGTATTCTGCGCCGCTTCGGCGCCTAGTCCTGTGGTATTGGTGCGTGAGCCTTGCTGTTTAAAGGCGGCGATATCCGAGAGTTTTATCATGTAGCCGGTAACGCGAATTAAGTCGTTAGAGGCAACATTGGCGCTAAATTCACGAAAGCCTAAGTTGAATGCGCCCTTGCATAGTTGCAGCATGGCCTCGGGGTTTTGCTTCACGGTAGCATCTATGGTGAGAATATCGCTGATCCCTGAGGTGTAGTATTGATGGTGCGGCGCTAACGCTTGAATATGTGCCACGGGATTGGGCTCGGTGCCATAGGGAATACGCACGCCAGGGGTGACATCCACATCGAGGCTGATACCGCTTTGCGAATGCAGTAGGGCGCGATCGTTATAACCGTAAGTCACAGGCGTCGATTTAACTATGCTATCTAAGGCTTTCGATATCCGGTAGCCCAGCTGGTTGGCGCCGTCGTGATGGCCGTAATTTTTACTGGGTTTGGCGCTCATCTGCTCAGATATGGGCGCATTGCCAAGCAGGATATCCACCGCCTCGGCCATGCCGTAAATGCCAAACATGGGGGCGAAACGTGACGGCTCAATAAGCCCCTCTTTTACCAAGAAGCTGTCGAAAAAATGCGACTCTTGATGGAGGAATTTAGCCCGTGCTTCGATGAGCTCATAGGCGAGGGCACAGTAGGTTGGCAGAGTATGTTCAAAGAAGGCGTCGATGCTACTTGCCTGACTGGCCACCTGTTTTAGATTAATCCGGACCAAGGTATTGGCGCCGCCGGCGAGTGGCAGCGCGTTATAACAGCTGACAATGCCGAATCCTTTAGCGTCAAAGGCGCTGGCGTGCAGTGGGTAATTGGCGATATGTGGCTTATTACATTCACAAATATTGCTAGCTGCCATCAACAGCAGGTCATCGGGCGTGGTGGCCGGGTCGTACATAAAGGTCAAGTTAGGCATGACCTGTTTAAGCTCGGCATCGATTTTAAGCAGGGTGCGGCAAACGATATTATCGCTTGGACCGATATTAACGTGCACAAAGGCGTCGGGCAGGGTGCGATCGAGCATGATCCACACGTTTTTCAGCTTGCGATATAAGGTTTGTTCATCAACGCCGTCAACGTAGGGCATGAGTAGTTCATCTAGCTGACCCAGATACACAGGCATATTAGTGACCGATGGCACATGATGATAGAGGATGATCAGCGCGTTGAGCGCTTCATCTAAATCTGTCGCGGCGGCGAGTTCTAAGTAGGCGGAGCCTTGGCGCAGAAATTTAGCATAATCGGGCAGCACATAGCGTGGTTTAAAGGGGGCGTGGCCCTCAAACATGTCGCAAATAATCCCCGCTTGCATGGCCGTGGTTACGGCATCGGACACCGCGACATAGGGCAAGCTCGCTTCAGCCTCTAAGGCCAGATAGTTCGACTTTTGTTTGGGAGAGAGATGAGGGTCGCTAACTATGCTTGCCAGTGTATTGAGTCGGGTCATGATAGGTATCCACAAAAAGAATATGGATATAATTTACGTGGTTCGCGTTTGGGCTAACAGTGAAAAACCGCTAATAGAGCGTTTCCAATCTGGAAATCCGCGGGGTGATATCTTAGTTTTTATTGAAGGTGAGATCTCGATTGACGCTGTGAGTTTGTAGGTAGGGCTTGATAACAACCAGGCCAAACCCTCAGAATGAGAGGATTTGGCCATGGCTGAGTGAGATTAGAAGAAACCTAATGGGCTGGTCGAGTAGCTAACCAACATGTTTTTGGTGTTTTGATAGTGGGCTAGCATCATCTTATGGTTTTCACGACCGATCCCCGACTGCTTGTACCCCCCAAAGGCCGCATGGGCTGGGTAGGCGTGGTAGCAGTTTATCCACACACGGCCTGCCTGTATGCCACGGCCCATACGTTGGGCGCGATTCATATCGCGGGTCCATACGCCGGCGCCTAAGCCAAACTGCGTATCATTGGCGATAGCCAGCGCCTCAGCCTCATCTTTAAAGGTGGTCATTGAAATAACCGGGCCAAAGATCTCCTCTTGGAACACGCGCATATTATTGGTGCCTTTGAGAATGGTTGGATTAACATAAAAACCATTGCTCTGCTCACCGCTGAGCTGGCAAAGTTCACCGCCAATGATCACTTCGGCGCCTTCGTTGCGGCCGATGTCGATGTAGCTCAGAATTTTATCGAACTGCTCTTTAGAGGCTTGTGCGCCCACTTGGGTGTCGGTGTCGAGTGGATTGCCCTGCTTGATGGTTTTAGCTCGGGCGATAACCCGCTCGATAAACTTATCGTAAATCGATTCGGCCACTAATACCCGCGATGGACAGGTGCAGACTTCGCCTTGGTTAAAGAAGGCCAGTAACATACCTTCGATCGCCTTATCTAGGTATTCATCTTCATGATCCATCACATCGGCAAAGAAGATGTTAGGGGATTTACCGCCCAGTTCAACAGTCGATGGGATTAAGGATTCGGCGGCGCATTTTAAGATGTGGTGGCCTATTTGGGTCGAACCGGTAAAGGCCAATTTTGCAATGCGTGAGCTAGTAGCGAGTGCTTGGCCCGCTTCTTTACCAAAACCGTTAACCACGTTAAGTACACCTGCGGGAAGCAGATCTTCAATCAGCTCAAGCATCACTAAGATAGAGGCCGGTGTCTGCTCTGCAGGCTTAAGGACGATGCAGTTACCGGCGGCGAGTGCGGGGGCGATTTTCCATGCGGCCATCAGTAGGGGGAAGTTCCAAGGAATAATTTGTCCGACCACACCTAATGGCTCAGGAAAGTGGTAGGCCACCATGTTGTTATCAATGTCGGCCGCGCTGCCTTCTTGGGCGCGAATACAGCCAGCAAAGTAGCGAAAGTGATCAACAAACAGCGGCAGATCGGCGTTTAGGGTTTCGCGCACCGCCTTACCGTTTTCCCAGGTTTCGGCTACCGCAAGGTATTCGATATTTTGCTCGACGCGATCGGCGATGCGCAGTAATACGTTTGAGCGTTCGGTCGCCGAGGTCTTACCCCAGGCGTCTTTGGCGGCATGGGCAGCTTCGAGCGCTAATTCAATATCTCTCGCATCTGAACGTGGCACTTGGCAAAACGCTTGGCCATCAACTGGCGAGCTGTTAGTAAAATATTCACCGCTTACAGGTGCGACCCATTTACCACCGATAAAGTTATCGTACTGACTTTTGAAGGTGACGAGTGAGTCGGCGCTACCCGGTTTTGTATAAATCATGCTGCTTCCTTGTATTGATTTGAGTATTGATTCGAGTCTTATTTCGTGCCGCCATCTTGTGCGCGGTTGGTATAGTGAGCGACTGACTTATCGCTCGATAAAATAGGGTTAAGCAGGTACTTGCCTGTCGCTTGTGTGTCACTGACCTGCTGATGTGCCCTACTGCATTTGGTCTATTACATAGAGCACGTTACAAGGTGCGCGCCAAACTGGCAGGAGTTGTGTTGATTGTTTGGTAACAGTATGATGAAAAGCTAATTTTTGATGTCTGAATGTGCGTGTTCCAGTAAGAGGTAGCACTGGAAGGGTCGTCGCACTGTGACATAAGTGCACAGCCGCTGTGCCAAAATGGAACACTGTTATGACGATTGCTCCACAGACAGAGGCTTGGTTATCTGACTCTTGGTCACGCAGCCAAGGTGCAGGATTATCAGAAACCCAGCTGCCACAAGCCGTGCGTTTAGAAAGCGACGCGCTCGCCGAACGCCACGAGCTATATCGCAAATTAATCGCCCTGATTGAACAACACGCTTTACCCTTGTTTCATCAGCTCATGGCGCATACTCAGAGCCGCCTTATTTTGTCTGACAACGAAGGTTATGTGCTGCGCCATTGGGGGGTAGCACAATACTCTAATAAGTTGGCCAATGTGGCGCTGGATATCGGGGTCAATTGGCATGAGCAGTACCGAGGCACTAACGCCATTGGTACGGCGCTAACCTCAAAGCAAGCGGTATCTGTGATTGGCGATCAGCACTTTATTCGTCAGCATCGCTTTATGAGTTGCACCGCTACGCCCATTTTTTCGCCCACGGGGGAGATGCTCGGCGCTATCGACATCACCAGCGAACAACAACGCCATAGCCAGCAGACCCTGTTGTTGATCGCCAGCTTAGCGCAACAGATTGAAACGGCGCTATTATGCCATCTGCCCGGTAGCCACTATCGTATTGACTTAGCTGAGCAAGCTTCGCTTATTACCTCGGGATGGCAAGGTATAGTGGTCGCTAATGCCGAGGGTAAAATATTGGGCTGTAACCCGATGGCCCACAAACTGCTGCAGAGCGCCAAGGTGGGTGACGATATTCATCAATATTTGGGGCAGCAATGGCATCGCCCCGAACAGTTATTACAGCATCAAAGTTTACACCTTAAGACCCAAGAGTTAGTGCCCAGTAGCCGCTCTCATCTGGTGAGTCAGCAGATAGGCGTGCGTTTTCGTGACCCGCAATTGGAGCGCGCTTGGCAGCAGGCCAACAAGGTGGTTAAACGTAATATTCCGTTATTGGTGTGCGGTGAAACTGGGGTCGGTAAAGAGCAGTTTATTAAAAAGTTGCATCATCAGAGCAGCCGTAGCCAGCACCCATTAGTGGCGGTCAATTGCGCCGCCTTACCGAGTGAGCTGGTGGAATCAGAGCTGTTTGGTTATCAGGGGGGCGCATTTACCGGTGCCAGTCGCAGTGGTTATTTGGGCAAGATCCGTCAAGCCGATGGCGGCTTTTTGTTCCTCGATGAAGTGGGCGAAATGCCCCTTGCGGCGCAAGCGCGCTTGTTGCGGGTATTGCAAGAGCGCGAGGTGGTGCCTGTTGGCAGCAATCACACCTTCAAAGTCGATATTCAAGTGATTGCCGCTACCCATATGGATTTAGCGTCTCTGGTCGAGAAAGGCTTGTTTAGACAAGATTTATATTATCGACTCAATGGCCTGCAAGTGGAGCTGCCGCCGCTGCGCGATCGCCTAGATAAGGCGCGGATCATCGATAAATTACACAAGCGTTATCGGGTGGCGCCGCAAGCATTATGCGCTGAACTGTTAGCGCGGCTGTTATGTTACGCCTGGCCGGGTAATTTACGTCAGTTAGATAATGTGATGCAGGTGGCGTGTTTGTTGGCCGAGGGCGACGAGGTATTAGCGTGGCATCATCTGCCTGATCATATGCAGCAACAGCTGCGTGTGGCCGATCATCTATTGCCGATAGAGTCAGTGCTTGAAGAGAGCCAGTCAAAAGCGGGTCAATCCCTCAATGCCACCATTAATGCCAATGTCGCCGCCTTGTATCATGAGTGTCAAGGCAATGTGAGTTTGTGCGCCAAACGTTTGGGGATCAGCCGTAATGCGCTGTACCGTAAATTAAAGGCCTTAGGGCTGAAGTAAGCTTGGTTACATGGTCTGATTTGAGCGAAATATGTGACTGACCGCGCTAAGCTAAATATGATGTAAATGCGCCAGCTCACGAAGCTGACCTGAGACAATATCACCACTTGCTTGTGTGGCGTTATCACCATTAAGGTAAGCGCCAATGAGCTTGTACCATCAATAATCACTGATTTAAATCAGTTGGGAGAGAAGCATGTTTGATGCATTAGTGTTAACTCAGCAAGATAAAGTGACGCACGCCAGCGTGACGCAATTGAGCGAAGATCAGCTTCCGGCTGGCGATGTGGTAGTTGATGTCGCCTATTCCTCTCTCAACTATAAAGATGGCCTGGCGGTGACAGGCACTGGCAGAATTATCCGCCAGTTTCCTATGGTACCGGGCATCGATTTTGCGGGCGTGGTGAGCGAATCGGCAGATCCACGCTACCAAGTGGGTGATGAGGTGATCCTCACTGGTTGGGGCGTGGGTGAAAATCATTGGGGTGGTATGGCGCAAAAAGCACGCGTCAATGCCGACTGGTTAGTCCCCATGCCAGCAGGATGTGATGCCGCCAAAGCCATGATGATAGGCACCGCCGGGCTTACCGCCATGTTGTGTGTACAGGCATTGCAACGCGCCGGAGTGACGCCAGAGCAAGGTGAGGTGCTCGTCACTGGCGCCAGTGGTGGTGTCGGCTCGGTTGCGGTGACCTTGCTTGCCAGTGCGGGTTATCGTGTGGTGGCCTGCAGTGGCCGCGTTGAACAAAATGGCCCTATGCTTAAACAGTTGGGCGCGGCAGAGGTGATGGATCGCGCCGAGTTACAGCAAGATGCGAAACCCTTAGAGGCCCAGCGCTGGGCAGGTGTGGTCGATACCGTTGGCGATAAAATTTTAGCGAAAGCATTGGCGCAAATTAACTATGGCGGCGCCGCGGCCATTTGTGGTCTTGCGGGCGGATTTGCACTGCCCACCACAGTGATGCCCTTTATTTTGCGCGGAGTTAGCCTACTGGGTATTGACTCCGTTTCTTGCCCATTTGAGAAACGCCAAGCCGCGTGGCAAGAGGTGATTGCACGTTTACCTGAGCAGTTCTATCAGCAGGCTTGTCAGCAAGTGAGCCTAGCTCAAGTGCCAGAATTTGCCGATAAGATTGTTAAAGGACAGGTGACAGGGCGAGTGCTGGTTAAACTGTGATCCGCTATTGATGGCCGCAAATGGTGGCCGTCAATACCGTAGGGCTCAACGCTGCGTTGCGCTAACCAGAACTGGGTATCGGCAAGCTTGCGTTAGCTTCCTGCGTATCCCCCCATTTATTGAGTGGCCTAAGGGCCACTTTTTTTGTGCTTAAAATTTATCAAACGACTTTAATTCAATGGCTTGATTATGTGAGGGTACCGTTGATCTTGGTCACAATTTAGCCGTTAATAGCTTGTGACTGGTTTGCTGTTCGCCGTTGACATAGGCATACTGTAGCGCTGCTGGAGTGCAGCATTAAAGATGGTCTAAAGTTATTGTCCAATAAAATGGCTATGTGTTGTTTGAATGGGATTAGTCATTGCATCAATGTAGGTAGTGAGCACTGCATATATTGACCCAACGACTCGGCATTAACTTGTGTTGTCACTCAACCTTAGCCTTTAATTTAATGAATTAGGCTAGCACAGCGACAGGTGATTTGACTCAGGCTCGGTGGTTTCCCCATTACATTAACTCAGTAATTTATGGATGGGTATCACTTAGGCTGGTTAAATCAAAACTCCTCTTATGTCACTATCACTACACAAACAAGTTGGTTGAATGATGAACATTTCCAAAGCATTACTGTTGGCGCTGTTAGTGCCAACCTCCCTCGTCATCACAGATGTACAAGCAACGGGGGCTGAAGATGGTATTAACGTCTCTGGTACCGTCAGAGTCAATTATGCCTACAAAGATTATGATCAAGCCTCTAAAGACAAGTTGGGTGATTTTACTTTCGATATGGCTGCCATCAAGTTTGACGGCAAGTTAGGCGATTGGGGACTGGGCCAGCGAATATCGCTTTTTAGATGGCTGGAATATGTTGCGTTACGGCTATGGTTTTTATGATGTAAATCCACAATGGCAATTGCAATTGGGTGTCACCCAAGTGCCTTTTGGTAACCCAGGGTTTATTTCAAATAGCTTTTGGTTTGGCGTGCCATATTACCTGGGTTTCGAAGATGATTATGATTTAGGGGTTAAGGCTGCCTATTCTAGCGGCGCGTGGAACACTGAAATGGCATTCTTTAAAAATGCCGAATATGCCGCCAGCAACAATCAGCGCTATGCGACCGATCTGTATTCGGGTGTGGTTAATGGCATCGAATATTTTAACCAAGAGACTAATCAGCTTAATCTACGTCAGATGTATGAGATAACCTATGCTGGTGGTCAAACTCGCCTAGGTGGTTCAGTCGAATTCGGTCAAATCTATAACAGTAATACTGGCAATAATGGCGATCGCTACGCTGTCGCGTTACATATGGATAGCAGCTATAACGGCTGGAACCTGCAACTGCAGGTGATGCAGTATGAATACGACGCTGCCGATGCGGTTGATAGCAATAAGATTGCGGTGTCCGCTTATAATTATCAGTATGAAATTGCAGCTAAAGCGCAAGCGTATAGCGTCAACGTCGCCAAGACGTTAGATACCGATTGGGGCAGCATTAAGTTATATAACGACTTTGGCATGGTCACCCCAGATGTCGATGACGACAGCTATGACACCAGTTATCAAAATGTCACTGGCGTCGCCCTTGCTGCGGGCCCGACTTACACCATGATTGACTTTATTTTGGGTAAGAATATGTACGCGTCGACTGGCGATAACAGCCATGTCGGCCTGCCTGAGATGGGCGATAGCTGGGATAAACGAGTTAATATTAACTTTGGTTACTATTTTTAAGTTTTAAGTTTTAAGTTTTAAGTCTTGAGTCTTAAGAGCTAAACCATAAGGTTTAAGGTCTTAAGGCGCTAAACTCAATTAGCTGTTAGCCGCTCAAAGCCCAATGCCAACTTCTGTTTGGTATTGGGCTTATTATTTTCTGGCCCCGCCAGCCAGATGGATCCTAGGTTGGCTTTTATCCTGTTTTGCAATGACTGAGCGTGACGGCTGAGCTTAGTCATTTTTTATTCATGCTTATCTAAGATGTTCTCTCATACCGTGATTGCTTAACTTGGCTGTTGACAATGATGAAGCCTCATTATGCTTGGCTTTTCTGCTGCGTCGCCACCGATAGTCGGATTTGGAATCGATTCCAAAAGACTGCCAAAGTAGTGGTTTCGATTAAATTTGAAGCCAGTTACCACTTTTAAAATGTTGCTAGCTTGTTTTAAAAGTAACTGTTGATTAACTCCCGTTTTGGAACGGATTCCAGCCCTATGATGATGCTGTCGAATAAATCATAAGGGTGATAACAGATGAGTAATGTAGATCTGCTAGGACGCCGTAATTTCATTAAAGGGCTGGGTGCCGCGGCGGGTGTCGCAATGGCAGCGCCTGCAATGGCGGTTTCTGAGAAAGCTGACGGTGTGACATGGGACAAAGAAGTTGAAGTGCTGATCATAGGTTCAGGCTTTGCTGGCTTAGCGGCGGCGATCGAAGCCACCCGCAAGGGCGCTAAAGATGTCCATATCTTTGAGAAGATGTCTTACTTTGGTGGTAACTCCGCCATTAACGGTGGTCTTTTTGCTGCGCCTGGTACGCCGATGCAGAAAAAAGAGGGTGTACAAGATTCGGTCGACCGCATGGTCGGCGACCAGTTAAAGTCTGGCCGTGGTATTGCTGATGAAGCGCTGTTACGCCATGTGGCCTCTCATGCCGTTGAAGCCTTACAGATGACGATTGATGCTGGCGCTGAGTATCATCCCTACCTTCAACAGCTCGGTGGTCACTCCGTTGCGCGAACCTATCAGACCACGGTGAGCTGCGGCGCAGGTATTACCCAACCGCTTTATAAAGAGTGTCAGCGCATTGGTGTTAAAACTCATAACCGTTCTAAGTTTGAAGGCTTTTTAGTGGGTGAAAAAGGGGAAGTGGTTGGCGTTAAAATGCGCCAGAACTATCATTTTGGTGAAGACCAACCCGGTGATGTGCTGAATATTCGTGCTAAGCGAGGCGTTATTATGGCCACAGGTGGCTTTGCGCAAAACGTTGACTTACGTATGGCGCAAGATCCCACTTTAACCTCTGAAGTGGGTTGTACTAACGCACCGGGCGCAACCGGTGAAGGGATGTACGAGATGTTCCGTTTGGGCGCTATCCCTGTGCACCTGGCACACATTCAGTCTGGTCCTTGGGCATCGCCTGATGAAGGTGGTTTTGGTTATGTATCGAATTATTCTATTTATAACTTCCCGCATTCAATGGCGATTAACCGCCTAACCGGTAAGCGTTTTATGAACGAAATTGCCGACCGTAAGACCCGTGCCGATGCTGAGTTGGCTTGTCGCGATGAAAAGGGTAATCCACTGCCGCCAATTTTGATCACCAGCTATAAGGATTCTAAGCAGCATCCCAATACTAAGAAGGTGATCAAGTACAACGTGGGTTGGAAGTTCGACACCATTGAAGAGTTAGCCAAGCATTTCGATGTGCCGTTGCAACCGCTTAAAGCACAAATTGAAGAGTACAACAGTTACGTTAAGTCTGGTGACGATAAGCAATTTGGTAAAAACATGACTAAGGCCAAAGATAAGTTTATCGAGGCGCCATTTACCGTGGTTCGCCTATGGCCAAAAGTGCATTACTGCCAAGGTGGCGTGCAGGTCAATGTTAATGCTGAAGTCAAAGATAGCTTTACGGGCCAATCAATTCCTGGCTTATACGCAGCAGGTGAGGTGTGTGGCGGTATTCACGGTGTGAGCCGTTTAGGCAGCTGCTCGATCCCTGAGTGTATGGTAATGGGCATGACCGCTGCACGCACCATGATGCAAGCTTAAGTCGATCGGTTAATTAGAGGAATCAATAATGAAAAAATTTAATATTGTACTCGCACTGGTCTTAGGTGGCTTGGTGAGTCTCTCTGCTCAAGCGATCGAGCAGCGTGCTTGGCATAAAGAGGTGATCGGTAAAGATTGTAAGATGTGCCATGACAAGGGGATTAAGCAGTTCCCGTCTGATCAAGCTTGTTTGCAGTGTCACGATGTGGACGACCTAGCCGAGCAAACGGCACGCAGTGAAGAGGATAAGTGGCAGAATCCACATAATAACCTGCACTATGGCAAAGACTTACCTTGCCAAGAGTGTCATGGCGAGCATAAAGCTAAAAAGCCATTATGCAGCAACTGTCATACCTTCAAGTTTGATAAGCACCAAGAGTAATATTGGCCCAGTGACTCATTGAAACATGGGTCACTGTTCTATCTCTATTCCCCCCAATAATTTTGGGTCGCAGCACAGAGAGTATTCTCCTGGTAAGCTGTTACTTTCTGAGGGGGAAATCGCAGTGTGACTCCAGCAGCGATGATGTTAAAGTTAATTAAGCCTCTTGGTCATTTCCTTGCCTAAGAGGCTTTTTCTTTGTCTAAACGATGCCAATAGTGGTTGCTTGCTAGTGATCGCATGCCTCTGCCAAGTTTTCAACATTGGCCTTAATTAGGGTAATAAGTTGCAGCGTGGCATCGGTTTGGGTGTCAGGGTTGAGGTACAGAGCCTCATTGAACACTGGCAACACGGGTAGGCCGTGTTCGAGAGGATCTAATATCTGCATATTATCGTTGATACGAAACTCGGCAATAGGCGCGATAGTCAGATCGTTCTCTACCGCCATGCACAAGGCTTGTGGCGAGGGCGTTGATAACAATACATTGATAGGCCGCATGGTGAGCTGATGATTGGCAAAAACCTGTGCCCGGATGGGGCAATTTTCGGGGTACAGTGCCATCGGAATCGTCGCTCGTTTATGGGCATTACCATTTTTAGCGGCGGCCCAATGAAATCGACGCTCAAATAGCAGCTCACCTTGAACGGGTGGCTGCCAGTGTGTAGCGACGATGAGATCAAACTCCCCTTGTTGCAGGCGTTTATACAGGTTGCCACTGACATCGGTATCGATGACCAGTTCTATGCAGGTAAATTCGCGAATAAACTCGAGCAAACAACTGCTGAGGTAGCGCTTAATATAATCGGTCGGCACCCCAAGGCGAATAATTTCACGGTTTTGGCACTCTTTAAGCTCATCCAACGCCTGCGAGTTGAGCTGCATCATCTTGTAAGCGTAGTTGAGTAAGGTATTGCCCGACTCAGTGAGGGTGACTCCTTTGTTATCGCGCAGCAATAGTGGCTGGCCGACACTCTCTTCCAGTTTTTTAATCTGTAGGCTTAAGGTTGACTGGGTGCGGCAGATCTTATCGGCAGCTTTAGACAAGTTGCCGCATTCCGCCACCGCGATAAAGCTCTCGAGTAATTCGATTTTTAACATGGGGTATTGGCTTTGCTCATAGTGGTATCAGTATTACTCAATATCGAGTTGCCATAAACACTGTTATCGTTTGATTGTGAAGTTGCAATGTTTATGTTTGTCGAAATGTGATGGGGTCGCTATGAGTAGCTGGGAACAAAGAGAGGATTATCTTGTTGAGGTTGCACAGCGCAGCCTTAGGGGGCATCAGAGCTTTGATTTGTGTCGCTCTCATCTGGTTGCTGCGAGTCAGATATCCAAGGGTACCATCTATAACCATTTCACCACAGAGGCAGATTTAGTGGTGGCAGTGGCTTGTGCTCAATACCAAGATTGGTTGCTCGCGGCCGAGCGTGACCAACAACAATATAGCGATCCCTTTGAATGCTATCTGTTTCATCACTGCCAGCGCCTACATGATGTGTTAGCTCAAAAGCGTTTTGTGATAGAGCGAATGATGCCTAATCAAGAGTTATTACAGCAAGCCTCTGAGGTTTATCGGCATCGATTTAATGATTTGCTTGAGCAATATTGCCATTGGAATCAAAGTACGATTTTGGCTGTTGGTGAGCGGCCGGGGTTCGATCGTTATGAATTGGTTAAGAACTATATTCGTGGCACCATGATCAACAGCGATGATGGCACCAAGGCATGTGACGATGTACAGACCTATTATCAGTTTAGCTACGCATTGAGCCAACTAATGGGGCACTCGAACAAGCGGATCCCCACTAAACAACAATTTACCGACTGGCTTGCGCAGCTACATGAGCAAGCGACTAGGTCGGCAGCTTGATGGTGACTTTTAAGCCGTGAGGCGCAACATTGCTCGCGCTGATCTCTCCTTTATGGGCATCAATGGCTGCCTTAGCGATTGCCATGCCTAACCCCCAGCCCCCCGATTCGCGCTCTCTGGCCGATTGTGGTCGATAGAAGGGATCGAACACTGTCTGTAAATCGCTTTCTAACTCAATCCCTGGGCCATCATCAATAATCTCAATGCATACATGGTCCCAGTGTAAACTCGCGCAGATACTCACCTGTTTTTCAGCGTAACGTATGGCATTTCGCAGCAGGTTTTCAATTGCGCGCGCTAATGGCCTTGGGGTAATAGGTAGGCAGAGCTGTTCGTCGATATCGATCAATAGACGTTTATTTTGTTGCTCGGCTTCAAATTCGGCATCATCTAATACCTGGCCTAAGGTTTCATTGAGCGATAGTAGGTGCCGATTCTCCGCTAGGTTGAGCTTAACCCGCGACAGCTCCAGCAGTTCGGCAATCATGGCCTCGAGTTGCTGTGCTTCATAGCCAATGCGCTCCAGTTCTGTCGAATCTTGACCACGCTTGCGGGCTAAGGCTAAGGCAAGTTGTAAGCGCGTTAGCGGTGTGCGTAGCTCATGCGACATGTCGCTAATGAGTCGTTGTTGGCAGTTGACCATAGACTCGATTGAACCTGCCATGGCATTAAATGCCACGGCGAGCTGGCCTATTTCATCTTTGCGTGCGGTGGTGCTGTTATCGGCGCGATGGCTTAACTCGCCTTTGGCTACGGCTTCGGCACTCTCTTTTAAGGCCCGAAGCGGTTTGCCTAGATGCCACGCTAATAGGCCACATAATAGGCCCGATAACACAATGGCAAGCACTAGGGTGAAGATGATGTTATCGGCGAAGAAAATAAACCAAGGCCGGGGGCGCACCTCAGCCATTCGGCCATAGAGGCTAAATTTACTGCCATTGACACTAAACTCATGGGGGCCAAAAAAAATCTCACTCTTAAATTGATGGCTTATGGGGCGTGCGGCCTCTTCTGCCAATAACATAAAGCGCCGCATGCCGCGAGAGACTCGCTCGGTATTGACCACTTGGCCTTGCTCATTCACCAGGTAGAAACGCACCGGTTTATGTCCCATCTCTTTTATGCGATGCCAACGTTGGTCACGCTCGGAGGTGATGACCTCTGGGTGAGTTTGAATATGATTGGCCACGCGTTCAAGTAGCTCTTGTAGGCGAGGGGTCATGCGAGTTTCATCGTGATTTTGCTGCAATAATGGCAGCAGGCCAACAATGGCAATGATTAAACTGCTACACAGCCAAAAGCTGAGTAACAGTTTGATAAAAATACGGTTGGGGAGACTACTGAGCTTCATTTAAGTTAACCAGATATACCCTTTGCCACGCAGGGTTTTGATCCTTGGGCGGCCGTCGGCACGCTCGGGGATTTTTTTGCGTAAGTTAGATAAGTGCATATCTAGGCTGCGATCGAAGGGCATCAGTTTTTTGCCGAGCACCTGTTCGCTCAGTGTTTCTTTAGTTATCACCTCGCCATTATGTTGGATCATGTAATACAGCAGGCTGAACTCGGTGCCCGTGAGGATTAACAGCTGGTCTTGGCATGTCACTTCTTGGCGGCTGGGGTCGAGTTTAATGTCGGCAAATTCAATGATGCCGGGCAGCTGTTCATCTGCTTGATGGTTGGTGCGGCGAATAATCGCCTTGATGCGTGCGACGAGTTCGCGGTCATTAAAAGGCTTTGGCAAATAGTCGTCAGCGCCAATTTCGAGCCCGACCACTCGGTCTATTTCATCACCGCGGGCGGTGAGCATTAACACGGGAGTTTGTTTCTTGGCCCGTAGCGCCTTAAGCACTTCAAAGCCGTTGAGTTTAGGCAACATGACATCTAATAGGATTAAGTCAAACTCTTGCTCCAGCGCGAGGTTAAGACCCGACTGACCATCGTTTGCCACGGTTAAGCTGAATCCTTCTAGCTCTAAAAACTGCACTAGCAGTTCGGCTAGACCTAAATCATCGTCAACTAACAATATGTGATTCATATGCGCCTTAATCTCTGTTGAATATTGATACACAGCTAACCGCCTGAGTATACCCGTTTGGGTGTCAATTGCAGTCTACCAATGTAAGTCTACGTAAAGGGGCTGATGCAGGCTATTTTAGCGTAACAGCGCAATAACTTTACAGAGGTTTACCTTGCTGTCGAGCAGCATTACATTGCAGGGCGTACACTATTGATGTTGGAACTCTGTTTGAGTTTAATTGATCATTCACTCGCAATAGCGTGTAAGAGGCAGACTATGAATAAGTTAACCCTAAAATCTGGATTATTGGCACTAATGACCACGGCCACTTTATTGTCATCAGCGGCGTTTGCCGAACCTCCAGCTAGTGATGCAGCGCCGTATCATCACAAGATGCACGGCGAATATCGAGCGCATCATGGTGGTATGCATAAACTCTTTCGTGGTTTGGATTTAACTGAAGAGCAGCGTGGCCAAGTTAAACAGATAATGCAGCAACATAGAGATACCATGAAGCAAAATCGTCCTTCAATCGAAGAGCGTCAGGTTCGTCAGGCGAAAATGTTAGATCTGCTGAGTGCAGATAGCTTTAACGAGAGCGAGGCGGTCGCGTTAGTACAAGCGAAACAGCAACAACGTCAAAATGCGGCCATCGCTAAGTTAAAAGTACAGCATGATATCTATCAGATGCTTACGCCAGAACAGCAGGCGACATTTAAAGCTAACCTAGCTAAAGGGATGGGACGTAAAGGAGATCGCCGCTAAGCATTAACTAAGTTACAATGGGTCATGTTTCTTCCCCTACTTTACTCAGTAGTAATGTGACCCTATGAAAGACACTTCTCAATACGATTTTTGGGTGAAGCTGGCGAGCCGCGCCGCTGTGGCAACAGCTTTCACCCTTATTATTATCAAGCTTACAGCCTGGATGTACTCAGGTTCTGCCAGTATGCTGGCCTCGCTCACCGACTCATTTGCTGATGCGTTAGCTTCAATCGTTAACTTTATCGCGATACGTTATGCCATTGTGCCTGCCGATAAAGATCATCGCTATGGTCATGGTAAGGCAGAGCCTTTGGCGGCATTAGCACAGTCGGCATTTATTATGGGATCGGCTTTTTTACTCCTGTTTCATGGTGGCGATCGCCTCATCAACCCCACGCCAGTCAATCATGCCACTATGGGGATCATTGTCTCGGTTATCGCTATAGTGCTAACTTTTGCCTTGGTGATGTTGCAAAAACGTGCGGTAGCGGCAACCTCTAGTACCGTTGTAGAGGCCGACGCACTGCATTATAAGTCGGATTTACTCCTCAACTCGGCGGTATTGCTTGCCTTGGTATTATCACAATTTGGCTGGTGGTGGGCCGATGGCTTATTTGCCATACTGATCGCGCTATTTATTGGTCGCCAAGCGTTAGACCTAGGTTATCGCTCGGCGCAGTCACTGCTCGATAGAGAACTTGATGCCGATAAGAAGCTCCTTATCGTACAAGCCCTAGAGCAAGATCCACGTATTAATGGTTTCCATGACTTACGTACGCGCGAGTCGGGCAAGACCACCTTCGTGCAGTGTCATTTAGAGCTCGATGGTCAACTGAGTCTGCATGAGGCCCATGCTATTGCCGATGCGGCTGAGGCTAGGGTGCGTAAGCTGTTTGAAGATGTGGAAGTACTGATCCACCAAGACCCCATTTAAGGTCAGTGTCTTGCCTTTACATAAGCCGCCCATTGGGCGGTTTATTATTAACCGGTATCGTTTAACGGTCGATATTGCTTGGTTGAGAGGGTGACGGTGCTGCTTGTTGCGCTTGCTGGCTCAAGTGTAACAATGCCGCAGCAGCAGGCGTAAGAGGCAGATCTTTACGCCAAATTAAGGCTAAATCCCAAGTCAAATTAGGTATTATGGGTTTAAACACTAAGCGGCTATTGCTGAGGCGAGCGCAGATAGGCTCGGGAAGAATGGCCACTCCCATATCGGCTTCAACCATAGTGGCTAAAAAATCCCATTGGCCGCTGCGAAAAGCGATATTCAACTGCACCCCTGCCTTGGTACTAAGCCGCCTGATCAGTTTTGCCAGCGAGAAATCTTCGTTATACAAGATAAAGGGAAAGGCTTCAAAGTCTTGCCAAGTGATCGCGGCTTTATCTGCCAGCACATGGCCTTCGGGGAGGCAGGCGAGCAGAGGGTAACGTGTCAAGGGGTGATGAGCGAGCTCGGTCTCATGTGTCGTGGGCAGCGCGGTAAAAGTAATATCTAAGCTGTTGTTAAGCAGAGCTTGTTCGCAACCAAAACCGCCGTACTCATACATTTGTAACTCGATTCCCGGGTAACGCTGTCGAAAGTCGGTCAGTAAGCCGATCAGCAGGCTACTCATCATGGGGCATACCCCTAAGCGTAAATGTCCCGATTTTAGCCCACTTAAATTGGTTAAATCTTCCTGTAATCTGTGCCACTGACCGAGGATTTCTCGGGCGCTACGCTCCAGTAGTATACCAGCCTGAGTGAGTTCAACTTTTTGATTATTACGATGCAGTAACTGTTGGCCTAGGTTGTCTTCGAGGCGCTGGATGATTTTACTGAGCGTCGGTTGGGTGATAAAGCACTTTTCGGCGGCGCGGGTAAAATTCGCGCTTTCAACTAAGGTTAAATAATACTGTAACGTCTTGATTGGTATATTCATTCTTTTTTGGCATTCATGGCATGGTATATATTCATTTTACTAATAGATGCCAGCATATTACTTTGAACTGGTCAGCAAAAATGGAGCAAGATAATGAAATTTAGTAAAAATTTATGGGTAGGCGCCTTATGGCAAGCGGCAATGCCTGTCGAGGCCTGTGAGTGTGATAAGACACCTGAGTCATCGGCATCTGTGGTAAGCAATGCGCCTACCGAAGAGCTACAACATAGCCCAGCCTAAGCTGGGCTTTTTATTATTTGGCGGTAGCTAATATGGGGCTAGTCCATCTCTAAGTCTTTTAGTTTACGGGTTAATGTATTCCTCCCCCAGCCTAAACGCTTAGCCGCTTCCTGTTTGTGTCCGTTGGTATGTTTGAGTGCCGTTTCGAGTAAGATGCGCTCAAA
The DNA here is from genome assembly GCF_059338375.1 of Shewanella sp. 553. Classification (NCBI taxonomy): domain Bacteria; kingdom Pseudomonadati; phylum Pseudomonadota; class Gammaproteobacteria; order Alteromonadales; family Shewanellaceae; genus Shewanella; species Shewanella sp. 553. The sequence continues at coordinate 3,693,549 of NZ_CM181701.1, read as the reverse complement.
AGCTGGTTGGATCTCGGTGAGTAAGTCGCTATCCCCTGCGCTTAACCGTTTATCTATCCACTGGGTTAAGGCTTGCTGCCATGAGCCCCCAGATCCTGCCGCGCTATGGTGACTGATTACGGGGGTTAATAATTCCGGTGGTAAGTCTTGGGGTAAAATCTCTTGTCCCGATGCCATCACCATTAGCCAGCGACAGGTGTTTTCTAATTGGCGTACATTACCTGGCCAAGGTAGGCTAGCTAATAGCTCTGCGGTCGCTTGGGTGAGTACCTTGGGTTCTACACTGATCTCTTTGGCCGCAGTGGCTAAAAAGTGGCGTGCTAACTGGGGAATATCTTGTCGGCGTTGTGATAGCGGCGGCAGATGCACGCGGATCACGTTTAAGCGATGAAATAGATCCTCGCGAAACTCCCCCTTACTCACTTGTTCCTCCAAGTTTTGGTGAGTCGCGGCGATGATCCGCACATCAACCTGCACGGGCGAGTGGCCACCAATACGGTAAAATTGACCATCGGCCAACACCCTGAGCAACCGCGTCTGGACATCCAGTGGCATGTCGCCAATCTCATCGAGAAATAAGGTGCCACCGTCGGCTTGCTCGAAGCGGCCTTGGCGAACGCTTGCCGCACCAGTAAAGGCTCCCTTTTCATGACCAAATAGCTCAGATTCAATCAACTCTTTAGGAATGGCGGCCATATTGAGCGCAATAAAGGGTTTGTCTTTACGTGGGCTATGTTTATGCAACGCACCAGCGACCAGCTCTTTACCTGTGCCCGACTGACCATTGATTAAGACACTGATCGAGGAGCGCGATAGTCGACCGATGGCGCGAAACACCTCCTGCATGGCAGGGGCTTCACCGATAATTTCTGGCGCCTTTACTTCTGGCTCTGGTTTAGCTTTAGGCGACTGCTCCTTGGCATGATTGAGCGCGCGTTCGACTAAACCAATCACCTCATCGATATCGAAAGGTTTGGGCAGGTATTCGAATGCGCCAGCCTGGTAGGCGCTAACAGCGCTGTCGAGATCGGAGTGCGCTGTCATGATCAACACCGGAATATGCGGGTAATGCAGCTGTAAACGCTCCAGCAACGTCAAGCCGTCGGTGCCCGGCATTCTAATGTCTGAAATGATCACTTGAGGCTGTGCCTGCTCTAGTGCTTGCCAGAGTGATTCGGCCGCAGCAAAGCTCGCACAGCTAATTTTGGCCCCTTTTAAGGCACGCTCTACGACCCAGCGTATGGAGCTGTCATCATCGAGAACCCACACTTTTTCTGTCATACGCTTACTCTCTTAAGTTGAATACTCATTATGTGGCGTCACGCGCGTGTCTCTAACTGATTGGGCACAGTTTAGCCTTTGACCGGCAGTAAAATGGTGAACTCGGTTTGCCCTGGAACCGATGCACAATCAATGCGCCCGCCGTGTAATCTGGCAAAGTTATGGGCTATGGAGAGCCCTAGCCCCGAGCCATGTTCGCGGCCCGTGACCATAGGATAAAACAGGGTGTCCATTAGCTCAGGCTTGATGCCGGGGCCGTTGTCTATGATAGATAAAGCCAGCACCAGTTTGTGTCTGAGAGTTCCTATGGTGACCTGGTGCTGAGTGCGCGTTTTAATGCGGATCTCGCCGCCAGTTTCTAATGCTTGTATCGCATTTTGCACAATATTGAGCACCGCCTGTTGTAGTTGCTCTTGATCCATTTCGATATCGGGAATAGATGGATCATAATCTTGGATCAAATGGATAGTGCTGGGTAAGGTGACCTGCACCAGTTTCAGCACTTTTTGGATCACTTCATGGATATTATGTAGGCTGTGCTGTGTCGGTTTTTGTGGCCCTAACAGTCGGTCGACCAAGTTACGCAACCTATCGGCTTGCTCAATAATCAGATCGGTAAATTCGCGCTGCTCATCATCTTTTAACTCGCGAGCGAGTAATTGCGCTGCGCCGCGTAGACCACCGAGTGGATTTTTAATCTCATGGGCTAAATTACGCACCAGATACTGCGCGGCTTGTTGCTGGGCATCTAAGGTTAACTGCTGGTGGATGCGTCGTTGTTGATCCACCTGACGCAACTCTAACAAGCCTTGAGGGGTGCCATTGTCAGCTTCGATGGGAGTTAGGGTGAGGTCGAGGATATGCGCGTGACCATCTAAGGTGGTGATATTAGCACTATTGACCGTGAGCCCTTGGTGCTGTTCTATGGCGCTCATCAGCAGTTGAGTGTCGACACTCAGCTCCTGATAGCAATCGCCTAGGCTATGTTCTGTGAGTCGGTGACAACCTAAGCCTAATAGTTGCTCCGCTGCACTGTTGGCATAGCAGAGTGTTAGGTCGTGATTTATCACTATGACCGCAGTCACTAGGTTGTTGAGCAAAGGGTCTGTGTGCATTTACGACTCCCTGAAATAGATCGCACCAACATGGTGCACCAATTTGGTGCATGGTGCAAGCTAGCTTCATCGAGACGAATAATGTTGAAATATGCGCTAAGCCAATAAAAAATAATTAATTAATATTTATTGGCCGCCAGCGGGTTTAGGCTTTGGTATCGCGTTGACCCTAGCTCGATGAAGAAATACGGTTCTTGGAGGAGTAGATGCAAGTTGTTTGCCGTTTTGTGCTAACGCCTTAATTTCAAAAATATGTTCACCGCGATCGACGTTCTCTAGGTTAAATACAGCTGTAGTTTGCGCTGGACCTATTACTTTGCCATCCATTAGCAGCACTAACACATGGTTGCTGGCAAGATCGGGGCTTATCGAGCCAATAATGGTGATGTTACCGTTATTATCGCGAATGGTTTCCTCTTCCGATGGACTACTGATCCGCATCTGATAGCTTGGCATATCGACTGGATCAGGTTGCTTGCTTCCTGACTCTCGTACCACCACTGGCGGCAACTTAATTTGATTTTGGGTGTTTTCTTTAAGTTCGACCGCTTGGGCATTTTCCATCGGACTGTCGGAGTAGTGAACCTTGCCGTCTTTATCGACCCACTTATAAATGGTCGCCTGGGCGAACGCTGTTAGAAGTAGTAAGGTCAAAAGTAGTAGCGTGCGCATAAGCGATCCTTTGTTATACGATGGTATCTTGCTTAGATTAGTCTGTTTTTGCATAAAAATCATCGCGTAAATTGCCCGCATGGCACTGTCGAGATGTGTGGTGAGCAAGAGTTGTGATTAAGGTCAGCCGCCATTCACGGCCGACCTCAACAGGTGGTATGGCGCTAATAGGCCTAGCGGGAGAGGGTGTTGGCTGTCCACTCGGCGCGACTACGTAATTAGCGGCTTAATCTAGGTATTGGCAACAATATTGAGCAATATCATGGGCGCGCATGGTAAAACTCACCTCGGCTGCCAGCTGAAATTGGCTGCCTGCAGAAAAGCTTTGCCATGTATCACTGCCAGGAAGTAACACTGATAAGGTGCCATCGAGCACGTGCATGATTTCACCCACGGCAGTGCTAAATTCATATTCGCCGGGTAACACCACGCCTAATGTTTGTTTACTGCCATCACTGAAAGTGACTGTGCGGCTCATCACTTTGCCATCGAAGTAAACATTAGCCAGCTTATCTACTGAAACCTGTTGAAATTGACTCATATATTCATCCTTAAAAAATATCGATAGGTGAATATATAGTTAACAAATGAAAATATCTATTCTTAAATGTTGGTGTCGTAATATCGATCTGTATGGAGTTGGTGTTGATTACTGCCTGGCAATGACCTGCTCGATAAAGGCTTGCATAATGGCACTATTGGCCAAAACACGTTGATCGAAATTCTGTTTACCCGGCGTTTCGCTGCATACGCCAACATTGGCACCTAAGCGGACCAAAAAGGCTTCAAATGAGAGGTCGAAATGGTTAAAAATAATGCCATCTTTTACTGGGCAATCATCGATAAAACCATCAGGAGCAATAGGGAAAAATTCACCTAGAGTGTCACGTAGTGTGCGGCTGAAATGGCCTGGAGTTTGGTTAGCTTCAAACGAATAGATATAAGTATCGTTTTGCAGCACATCTTCGTGGCAAGTTAAAATACCTTCTTTACTGGCCGCCTGTAATAACTGCGAATGTTCAAGCAGTATTTTACCTTCAGCAGAGGTGTCATCATTACTTTTGCCGCGACCATTGTCGACCAAAAAACCTCGATTAGGATTTTGACCTAACTTATTGAATCTATGGCCGCGCTTGAATCCTGTTGGGTTGACAAGTGGCAGTAGACTAAGGTTGATGCGTTGAAAGAGTTCGGGTTCTAACTCATTGAGGAAATGTAACATTCCCCAAGGGCCTGCGGCTTCTTCACCGTGAAATCCTGCGCTAATTAACAGTGAGGGTTGCCCCGATTTTTGTGCCGGAGATTGGTACAGATTCAGTGGGTAGCGTCCCGCGTCGCCAAGCTTGCGCTCCAGTAAACCTAATCGAGTGACTTGCTCTTTTAAGCTCGTATAAAAGGTGCTGATATCGTTACTTTCGCAACTAAAAATATCGCTCTTCCAAGTGTAACTGGCAAACGGATCTCGGCTAGACATAATTGATTCTACTGTAAATTAACGGCCTGCTCATCATAGCAGTTTACCCATAAAGATAAATCATTTTAAAGCAGATTAAAGTCTAATGACTGATAGTCTAATTAGGCTGGGATGTGGCCTGCAAAGATGGATAAGAATTAAGGCATTAAAGTCTACTGCCTATGTTGTCTGGCGACTAATTCAGTGTATTGCGAAGAATGCATTTTTAAGCATTAATTGTGTTGGTGGCTGTGTGAATGCGCCATAGCAATATAAATAAAAAAACCGCCTATGTAAGGCGGTTTTATTATCTGCAGCGCAGATTACAAGCTGTAGTAAAGCTCGAATTCAACAGGGTGAGTCGTGCGCGCTACCCGCTCTGCTTCACCTTTCTTCAATGCGATATATGAATCGATGAAGTCATTACTAAATACGCCACCTTTAGTAAGGAACTCACGGTCAGCATCGAGGTTTTCGAGTGCATTTTCCAGTGAGGTTGCCACTTGTGGGATCTCAGCGGCTTCTTCTGCAGGTAGATCGTACAGATCTTTATCCATCGCTTCGCCTGGGTGGATCTTGTTTTGAATACCGTCAAGACCGGCCATTAGAAGCGCAGCAAAACCTAAGTATGGGTTTGCATGTGGATCGGGGAAGCGTGCTTCGATACGGCGCGCTTTCGGGCTTGGTACCACAGGGATACGGATAGAAGCAGAGCGGTTACGTGCAGAGTATGCAAGCATAACTGGTGCTTCAAAATGTGGCACCAAACGCTTGTAAGAGTTAGTGCTTGGGTTGGTGAAAGCATTCAGTGCGCGAGCGTGCTTGATGATACCACCAATATAATACAAAGCGGTTTCACTCAATCCGCCATACTTGTCACCAGCAAATAGGTTAACACCGTCTTTAGCTAGTGATTGATGTACATGCATACCGCTACCGTTGTCGCCAACAATTGGCTTAGGCATAAAGGTGGCTGTTTTGCCATAAGCATGCGCCATGTTGTGCACAACATACTTAAGGATCTGAATTTCATCGGCCTTTTTTGTTAGCGTGTTGAAACGTGTGGCAATTTCGTTTTGACCCGCAGTCGCCACTTCGTGGTGATGTGCTTCAACGACTTGGCCCATCTCTTCAAGCACTAGACACATAGCGCTACGCAGGTCTTGTGAAGAGTCAACTGGTGCTACTGGGAAATAACCGCCTTTTACAAATGGACGGTGACCTGTGTTGCCATCTTCATAATGGGTACCAGAGTTCCAAGCCGCTTCTTTGGCATCAAGCTTGACGAAACAACCTGACATGTCGGTGCCAAATTTTACATCATCAAATAGGAAGAATTCTGGTTCTGGGCCAATCAATACGGTATCGGCGATTCCCGTAGAGACGAGATACTCTTCTGCTTTCTTGGCAATAGAGCGTGGGTCGCGGTCATAACCTGTCATGGTGCCAGGCTCAAGAATGTCACAGCGGATAAGTGCAGTGGTTTCTTCTGTAAAAGGATCTAATACAAAAGTGGTTGGATCTGGCATCAATACCATGTCTGATTCGTTAATGCCTTTCCAACCTGCGATTGAAGAGCCATCAAACATCTTGCCGTCTTCGAAGAAATCGGCATCAACTTGGTGATGCGGAATAGAAACGTGCTGCTCTTTACCTTTGGTATCGGTAAAACGCAAATCAACAAATTTGACTTCAAGTTCTGCTATTTGTTGTAAAACTGATTCTGCTGACATTCTTAAATCTCCGTGTAGGGTAGAGGGGATGCCCTTCTTATAACATTCAACTTACGCTTAACGCGGTACTGACCAAGATAAAGCGAGACTCGTGCCAATATTTTAAGCTGTTGAATAATAAAGGGATGCAAATAAGTGGAAGGAGTGGTGTAATCTGGCCTGCACCATATTGGTGCGTCCCTTGCCTTTTTATGGTGCATTCACCATCTTGGTGCGCACTGTGATGATCATGATTATTCATAGCTGACTAAAAAATAATCCTGTGCGAGAGTCCTCGTCTAGAGTAGAATGGCACGTTTTTTATTGCAATAGCTATTATTGAAGCTGTTAGTAATACCCTATTTTTTTGATGGTAAGAGGTTTATTTGTGTTAGAGAATTTACGTAACATCGCCATTATTGCACACGTTGACCATGGTAAAACTACCCTTGTTGATAAGTTGCTGGCACAGTCTGGAACCCTGGAGTCTCGGGGAGAAGCCGCTGAGCGGGTGATGGATTCGAACGACATCGAAAAGGAACGTGGCATCACGATCCTTGCAAAGAATACTGCCATCAAGTGGAACGATTACCGTATCAACATCGTTGACACCCCTGGCCACGCCGACTTCGGTGGTGAAGTTGAGCGTGTTCTTTCGATGGTTGACTGTGTATTGCTACTGGTTGATGCGGTTGATGGCCCAATGCCACAGACGCGTTTCGTCACCAAAAAAGCATTCGCACAAGGCTTAAAGCCAATCGTTGTTATCAACAAAATTGACCGTCCAGGTGCTCGCCCTGATTGGGTTATCGACCAAGTATTCGATCTATTCGACAACTTAGGTGCGACTGATGAGCAACTAGACTTCCCAATCGTTTACGCATCTGCGTTAAACGGTTACGCAACTTTAGATCCAGACGAAGAGGGTGTCGACATGACGCCACTGTTTGAAACTATCGTTGAAAAAGTATCATTCCCAGATGCTGACTCGGAAGGTGACTTCCAGATGCAGATCTCGCAACTTGATTACAACTCATATGTAGGTGTTATCGGTGTAGGTCGTATCAAGCGTGGTAGCGTTAAGACTAACCAACAAGTCACTGTCGTTGGTGCTGATGGTAAGACACGCAATGGTAAAGTCGGCCAAGTATTAGGTTACATGGGTCTAGACCGTACCGAAGTTGAAATTGCTAACGCTGGTGACATCGTAGCAATCACTGGTCTTGGTGAGCTTAAGATCTCTGACACTATCTGTGCAGTAGGCGCTGTAGAAGCACTACCACCACTGTCAGTTGATGAGCCAACATTGACCATGACTTTCCAAGTCAACACCTCTCCATTTGCTGGTAAAGAAGGTAAGTACGTGACTTCACGTAACATCCTTGAGCGTCTACAGCAGGAATTAGTGCATAACGTTGCACTGCGTGTTGAAGAAACTGAAAGCCCAGATCGTTTCCGCGTATCGGGCCGTGGTGAGCTTCACCTGTCAATCTTGATTGAAAACATGCGTCGTGAAGGTTACGAGTTAGCCGTTTCGCGTCCAGAAGTGATCATGAAAGAGATCGATGGCGTGATGTGTGAACCGTTCGAAACCGTAACCGTTGACGTTGAAGAAGAACATCAAGGCGGCGTTATCGAGAAGCTAGGTACCCGTAAAGCTGAAATGAAAGATATGCAGCTTGACGGTAAAGGCCGTGTGCGTATCGATTTCGTGATTCCAAGCCGTGGTCTAATCGGTTTCCAAACTGAGTTCTTAACAGCCACTTCTGGTACCGGTCTGATTTACCACACTTTTGATCACTATGGTCCATTTAAAGGTGGCGATATTGGTCAACGCGCTAACGGCGTATTGATCTCTAACGCAACAGGTAAGGCGTTAACCTTCGCACTATTTGGTTTACAAGATCGTGGTCGCCTGTTTATTGGCCACGCGGCCGAAGTATATGAAGGCCAAGTCGTTGGTATTCATGCGCGTGCTAACGACCTTACAGTGAACTGTTTGAAAGGTAAGCAGCTAACCAACATGCGTGCATCGGGTACCGATGAAGCACAAGTACTGACTCCACCGATCAACTTAAGCCTTGAGCAGGCGCTTGAATTTATCGATGATGATGAATTAGTTGAAGTAACGCCGCAGAGCATCCGTGTTCGTAAGCGTTTCTTGACAGAAAACGAGCGTAAGCGCCACAACCGTGGTTCAAAAGACGCTTCTTAAGCCTGTGCTAGCACTTACGAGTCGCTAGCCCTTAAGCTTTAAGTATTAAAAGCCCTGAACATGCAAATGTTGAGGGCTTTTTTGTCTTGGTATTGAGGCACGATATACCAACGAGGCGGTCAGGGGTTAATGACCAATGGCGTTAAGATGTTGAATCAGGTACATCCGCATTTCAGTTGGGGTCTGGCTGACCCAAAAACCGCTCACATAGGCGATCAGTGGCAGCATAAATAGCAGCACGAATAACATGATGGTCAAGCCACGGGCAGATAGTGTGATGCCATTACGAGTACTTAAGTGCAGTGCCTCTTTTTTAGGGCAAGCGGATACACAACGCATACAGGCTTGGCATTCGTCTGAGCGAATATGCTTTTGGGTGTGCACGCTGATGGCCGCTGGGCAGGCGCGGGTGCATTTGTCACAGTTCATCCCTTTAGATTCGATAAGGCAGTGTTGGGTATTACGGCGTATTTTAAATGGGCTTAAAAAACTCAGTAGCCCAAGTAGTGCACCATAGGGACAGATGTAGCGACAGAAGCCTTGGCGTCGCCAAGCGACTATTGCCAAAATAACCCCGAAGCAAATTAAGGTGACCAGTCCTGGAGTGATAAAAAATAGCGCCATTTTTAGGTCGGCAACTTTATGGTAGTTACCGTTGAGGTAATGGGGGATCGATGCACTAGGCATACCGATCACAATGTAGAGTAAGGCGGCCAATAGTAGGTATTTGAGCATACGAAGTGGCCAGTCTAGCCATGCTGGTGGCAGAAATTCACGTTTAATGACGCGTTTTCTGAGTTTGTACAGGTATTCACCCGCCAAGCCCAGTGGGCAAGCCCAGCCGCAAAACGCTCGCTTACACAATAGCCCTGTCAGTAGTACCACGGTGAGCATCACAGCTGCAGCAGGGTGGTTTTGATCCCAAATGCCTAAACTTAAAATGGCCTTTAGCTCGATCCCCCCCGCGATAGGTAAAAATCCATCACCTACATCGGGGCGCATTAACCAAGGCGTTATGCCCATTTTTAGTAGGGCGGCATTAGCGGCAAACTGTAAACCCACCAGCAACATGGACAGTGCCAGCAGGTGTTGGCATACCTCCCTTAGAGTGTTGGCTCTCACAGTGCCTTTAATCAGCTCAGGGTGATAGCGGTTGGCGATAGCCAGTCCAGTGACGGCGATAAATAGCGCTAATAATAACGGCCAGTAAAGGGTGATTGCCAAGGTGCCAATGAGTAGGCCTCCCGCCAGCAGTGCCCCCCATTTTTTGCCGCTCCAATAGAGCAAACTGATGCTATACACCAAGGCTAACATTAAGGTTACAGATTCGATTATTGTCATTGTGGAAATACCAACTAATAGCTTGTATCTATAAGAGGAGATGGGATGATCTTAGTTCTTCTATGCTATCGATAGTGTGGTGTGAATCGCGAAATTAAGCCCTTATATGCCCGGTTTGATGATCTGTATCGCCTTGTTAGTAAAGTGTAATACGGCCAAAGCAGCATTGATGTTCGCTTAAATTAGTTCACTGTATTTGAGTCGGTGTGCTGAAAACAGAAGACACAAAAAAGCCCTCAGACGTGAGGGCTTTTATGAATAGGCAGTTAATTTGCCCCTTCGAGGGATTCGATAAACTGGGTCGACTCGGCTATCGATTTATTCATTTCGTTAATTAGGCTAGAAATATCGGTTTGCAGGCTGGCAAACTCGCCCTTAATGGCGCCTATGGCTTGGGCATTAAGGTTATGCTTGAGATAAAGCATGTTGTCTTTCATCGCCGTTAAAATGGGCGCCATTTTGCCCTCGGCGCGGCGCATGGTGCGCATCAGTTGGGTGTATGAGCGCTGGGTGTCGCGCAGTTTAGCCTCGCTATTGCGTCGTAGGCTGGCTTTACTTATCTCACCAATCTCTGTTTGCCACTCATCAAAGAGTGCTTCGGCGACATCTTCTACTTTATTGATACGACTGCTGACCTCGTCGGCGGCCTCTTGTGAGGCTTCGTACTCATCTTTGGCCTTGTTGTAAGCGCTTTGCAGATCGCCGCCATCATGATTGAGCAGTGCCTGCATCTCCTCTAATGCCGAGCTAAATTGTTCTTGCGCTTCTTGCTGCGACTCTTTGGCATCGCTTACTCTGTCAACCATGATGTCGCGTTTATGGTAACCCACTTTTTCCATCGCACCGTAATAGGCACTTTGGCAGCCGCTGAGTAGCATCACCGAGGTGATGATGGCTGCAGATAGTCTGTTTTTCATCCTAGAAGTATCCTTGTGTGAGTTTAGTCAGCTCTAAATTTGGCCGCGTCGATAATGCTCCATAGATGGGCGATACCGCCTATAATTGCCGGAACAATCAGCCACCATAAAGCGTAACCAACGATGGTGATGATGCAAAAGAGTAAGGCTGCCAAGATGCGTCCTTGCACTAATTGCCCCAACCCCGGGAAAAAGAAACTTGCGATAGCGGCAATCACATTGCCTGCAGAACCTTGTTGAGACATGAATTTATTCCTTACACTTGTATCTAGTGTCTTTAAACTTGTAATCTAGCTTACGCAGTTAACACTACTTGAATCAAGAGAATACCGTGATAAATAGAATCGACATAAGCCTGTTTCGTTCCATTATGCTAGGTATCTGGGCATTTATGATACATCTAAAGCAGCGTGTGGCGGAAGATCAGATCAACATGCGCGCCGGTCATTTGGCTTACGTGACCCTATTATCTTTGGTGCCTATGGTGGCGGTAACCATGTCGATGCTGTCGGCTTTCCCTGTGTTTAAAGGCATTAGAGTGCATATCGAGGCCTTTATTTACAATAATTTCATCCCCTCGGCAGGCGATAGCGTACAAACCTATATTAATGAATTTGTGGCTAATGCATCCAAAGGCACTGTGGTGGGGATTGGCGCCTTGGTGGTGGTCGCGATTTTACTGATATCTAATATCGATAAATCGCTTAATGGTATTTGGCGCACCACACAGCAGCGCCCATTTGCGGTCTCCTTGTCTATGTATTGGATGGTGCTGACCTTAGGCCCTGTACTGATGGGCGCGAGTTTAGTGGCGACCTCTTATGTGGTATCGCTGCAACTGTTTAATGATACCGAGTTTGGCGACGTGGTGCCTTGGTTAGTCGAGCGCTTACCCATGCTGTTTTCTGTGGCGACCTTTTTACTCATCTATATGGTAGTACCCAACACTAAGGTGAAGTTTTTCCATGCCTTATTAGGCGCAATTGCTGCCGCGTTGCTGTTTGAACTGGGCAAAAAAGGCTTTGCATTATACCTCACCGAATTTCCGGCCTATGAAGCTATTTATGGTGCATTAGCCACTATCCCTATTCTGTTTGTGTGGGTCTATCTGTCGTGGATCATTGTGCTGATTGGCGCCGAGATCACCGCCGCCATGCCTGAATATTTAGATAAACGCTTTTTATCACTCGATGATAGCGATGAGGTGGTTGCCGATGCAGGCAACCATGATGATAATCGTCCCCAAAAAGATAATGCCACAAGACCATGAGCGGGTTTGATGCCTTTGCGCTGATCCGCCAAGATTGGTTAGATGTCGGCGATGGTCATCGATTATTCTTAGCCCAATATGGCGATGCCGACGGCATTCCTGTGCTTTATCTGCATGGTGGCCCTGGGGCGGGGTGTTGCATTGATGAGCTTGCTCTGTTTGGCGTCGAGGGCTTACGTATTTATATGTTAGATCAACGCGCCGCAGGGCGCTCTAAACCCTATGGCCGCTTAGATAATAATGATCTCCACAGTTTATTAACCGACATTGAGAAGGCCAGACAATGGGCTGGAGTGGCGCGCTGGTGTCTGCTGGGGGGCTCATTTGGGGCAACGCTAGGGTATCTATACAGTTGCATCTATCCGCAGCGGGTGCAGGCTCAGGTGTTGTGGGGCCTGTTTATTCCATCGGCGGCTGGTGTCGACTGGCTTTATGGCCGCCGCGGCGTCGCGCAAATTTTTTCCTGCCAATATCGCCAGTTTGTTCGTCGGATCAATGATGATATTGGGCAACTCTTACAGCAATTTGAGCAGGACTTTAATAGTCAAGATAGTGATATTCGGGATGAGGCGATACAACGTTGGCTAGCTTGGGAACTGTCGCTCGCCGCCCCAGGTATGAGTGTCGATAATCTTGAGCAAGGCAGGGTGTTGGCCCGCATCGAGTTGCACTATGCTCGCCACGACTATTTTGGGGCTTATCCATTGATGCAACAGGTTGGGGGCCGATTACAATGCCCCACCGTTATCTTGCAAGGTGAGCTGGATTGGGTGTGTCCGCAGCGGTTAGTGGATGACTTTTTAAACCAATTTGGCCCGCCATTATTACGCTCTCGCCTAGTAAAAAGCGGCCATCATACTCTTATCGATACCAAGATGCGTCAGGCGGTCAGCGATGCGGTTGCGCAAATGACCCGTTACATTAAACATCAATAAAACAGATCGACAACTCGTGCTGCTTAGCTGAGCTAAGCCATAGACAAGTGGTTTTCGCCGACAGGGCGGTAATACAGACGTAGATAAGGAGAACAAGGGTTGTGATAGCCTTAATTCAGCGGGTAAAACAGGCGAAGGTCGAGGTGGCAGAAGAGACCATTGGCGCCATCAATCAAGGCTTATTAATTTTGCTTGGTGTAGAGCGTGAAGATGATATTGCTAAGATGGAAAAGTTGGCCTCTAAGGTGATGAACTACCGCGTTTTTGCCGATGATAATGGCAAGATGAACCTCAATGTGCAGCAAGTGGGCGGAAGCCTGCTGGTGGTGTCGCAGTTTACTTTAGCTGCCGATACTGGCCGTGGTTTGCGTCCCAGTTTTTCAGGGGCAGGCACCCCGCAGCAAGCCAAGGAGTTGTATCACGCCTTTGTGGATTATTGTCGAGCGCAAGGTATGGCGGTCGAAACGGGTGAATTTGCTGCCGATATGCAGGTCAGCTTAATTAATGACGGCCCTGTGACCTTTAATCTGCAGGTGTAGCCTATGCCCCTTAAGATCGCTGAACGATTAACGCAATTGGCTGAGATCTGGCATAACACCATTCCGGTGAGTGAGTTTATGCAGATAACGCCATTGTCATATCATGACGACCTCTTTAGCGTATCGGCATCCTTAGCTCCCAACATTAACCTGCATAACACTATGTTTGCCGGCAGCATCTATACCTTGATGACATTAACGGGTTGGGAAGTGGTTTGGCTTAATCAAAGTCTGTGTCAGGTTGCAGGGGATATAGTGCTGGCTAAGGCGGATATTCGTTATCTGGCCCCTGTTGATGCGACGCCTGTCGCCAAGGTGCGCTGGCCAGATGCTGATTTAAGTGATTTAGCTAAGGGACGTAAGGTGAAGGTGACCTTACAGGTCGCGCTTTATTGTGGTGACAAGTGTTGCGCCGAGTTTGAGGGGATATATGTGAGTTTGCCGCATTTATCCTTGGCATAACTATCGATCCATAGAGAGGGGTTGGCATCAAATAACAAAAAAGCCTCATTATTGAGGCTTTTTTTGGTTTTCATTATCCGGCTGGTGCTGAAAATCTATGATTATCCTTTTGGATAAACGTGAGCAACGCCTTTGTGACAGTCAACACAAGTCTTACGCTTGTCAGCGTCTTTCTTGAAGTTGTTTTCGTGCATTCTCTTGGCCATCTTCTTCATGGTTTCTGGCTGGTTCTCGTAAATACGAGTGTGACAATGCTGACAGTTAGCGCTGTCGTTAGCGCGGAAATATTTAAGTGCAAGGTCTGCTTGCTCTTTACGGTTTTCGTCTAACCATTCTTGCGTGTTAAAGCCATCGATAGTCAAGAAACCATAAAGGTCTTTAGACACGATGATCTTTTTAATCAGGTAATCAACTGGACCGTGAGGTAAGTGACAGTCTTGACACTGTACTGTGATCCCTGCGCTACCACCACCATGGGCAGAGGCTAACACTTCATCCTTAAGTGAATGATTGCTATGGCAAGACATACAGAATTCATCTGTACTGGTTGCATGTAATGTTTGCTGTGTCGCGAAATAACCCACAACACCGATGACAACACCGACCACAATGAGGGCTAGTATTGAGTATTTCGCGCTTGGTTTGAATAGTGCACGCCAGTTCATCGCTGTATCTCCAAAATATAGTTGTTTTATCTAATATTTACTTCATCTCTGACACTGAGTATAACCAGAAGCAGACGGTGGATCTGGGTTTATAACTGTAAAATGAGAGCTAGCTCTAACTCTAATTTACATTAATGAGAATATCGTAATTTGATTAATATATATGCGTATTAACTAAAGTTACTGCAAACTGAAGGATGTAGCAAGGTTGATCACGTCTTTGCGTTAACGTTGTTCTTGTTGTGAATAGTTTGCTAGGTGTTCATCTGTGACGGTGGCTAAATATTTCTGGAGCAGGGATGGAACCTATTGGTGGTTATGCCGGTCTATTGCAACAGGTGGGCATTGATAAGCATAATTTAGTGCCGGCCTCGATAAACTTATCTTGCTGAAAGGCATATTGAAATAGGCAGGTTATTACCTTTAGATATCACTGATGTTTGTCAGGAAATTGTGAATTCAATCAAGGTTGTTTAAAAATTTCGTGATAGACTGACGCTATCTCATTGTTAGGAAAGTTCATGCGCAACGTATTTCGCCACCATACATTAGTTATCTTTACTCTGTTCGCCATGTTGGGACAGGTAATGCTATCTAATGGTTTTTCTATGGTGCCCAATGCCCAAGCCCATGATTTATCCATGATGATGCAGATGAGCAATAGTGAAGTGTGTCATCCATCCGAAATAGTGCGTCAAGCTCACTGCTGCGATGCCGAGCAAAATATGCTTCCCGCGGCTCAGCATTGCTGTGAAGGCAATGGATATTGCGAGGGAGATTGTACCCACTGCTTAGTGATTTCGATGACAGGCACTCTATTTAGCGTCACGTCTTGGCCAGACTTTCGCGGCTCAGAATCTATCTTGGCTACTCAAATGCCTCATTTCCACTCCATCTCGTTAGGGTCAGAACTTAAACCTCCGATTGCGTAACATTGTCGGCTATTGCCGACGCTAGATGTTACCTGCAATGTCAGGTCTGATTTTTAGCTTTAATCTTTTATATATTTTTAGTCGTTAACCCCTGCTATGTGCATGGCGATAGATTGTGCGATGTCACCATAAGCTGACTTGTCAGTGTGATGCGCCTTCTCTACCGTCGTTTTATGCAGTAACGGGATATTAACGGTGATTATTTTATATTTAGCCGTCAATTACTTAAGCCATATTTGGCTATAACAAGGCTCAACGCCTAGTAATACGGCCACCATTACGATGGAGTCAATCAATGAAAACCCTTATCAGTTTAGTGCTCACTGCTTTTCTTTTTGTTATCTCGGCGCCGATGGCATCTGCCCATCAGCACGCTCATGGTGAGCAAGCCGGGCAACATTACGATTGCCCTATGCATCCTGAAGTTGTTGGTGAGAAAGGTGATACTTGCCCAAAATGCGGTATGAACCTCACACCAGTTAAAGGTGCTGCTGAACATAAGAAATGCCCACACGGCGAACATCAGGCAAGTGCGTCAGCACACCATGGTCAGCATGATGCCAGCAAGTGTGATAACTGTCCGAAACATAAAAATGATGCTAAAGCGACTGTAAAATACGACTGTCCAATGCACCCAGAGGTCATTGGTGAAAAGGGTGATACCTGCCCCAAGTGTGGAATGAACCTCACGCCAGTTAAAGATGCTGCTTTGAGTGCAAAATACGACTGTCCAATGCATCCTGAAGTGGTTGGTGAAAAAGGGGATACCTGCCCTAAATGCGGTATGAACCTCACGCCAGTTAACGCGGCTCATGGCGCAGCAACGCATAAACATCACTAATTACTGAGTGGGACTGAGGCATTATGAGTTATTTCAATATGAGTGATAAGCGTAAACCATTGACGTATTTCGTCAGTGTATTACTGATAGCAACGCCGCAATTGAGTGCGGCCCAAGTGGAGTTAAGCGGCAGTGATAGTGCGGCGCAAATCCAACATCAACATCTTGGCGAGCAAAAAACCTATGTGTGCCCCATGCATCCAGAGGAAACCAGCCATGAGGCCGGCAGTCGCTGCCCGCAGTGCAATATGTTTCTGGTTGAGCAACAACATGAGTCGGCATTAAAAGATAAGGCCGCTAGCGCCGAGCAAAAAACCTATGTGTGCCCCATGCATCCAGAGGAAACCAGCCATGAGGCCGGCAGCCGCTGTCCGCAGTGCAATATGTTTCTGGTTGAAGAGGAGGAGGAAGAGGCCGTCGATACCGCCCATGCCGCGCATCAAGCTGCCAGTGTTGAGGCATTTGATCCCTTAGCCCAAGCCAAACCCGCTCCTTTAACCGGTGAGCCTTCGATCAAATATGTCTGCCCAATGCATGCGCATATCATCAGCGATGTGCCGGGTACGTGTCCTATCTGCGGCATGAACCTTGAAAAAGTCGAAGTGGGCGGTGGCCAGTCTGAAATCGAGATCCAAGTCTCCGGTGGCATGCAGCAAGCCTTAGCGTTAAAAGTAGCGCCAGCGACACGGGGCACTATGTGGAAGTTTGTCAGAACCGTTGGTCAGATAGGCTATGACGAGAGTGAAATTAGCCACATTCACGCTAGGGTCAACGGCTGGATAGAAAAGCTCGCCATTAAGTCTGTCGGCGATAAGGTGACGAAAGGCCAGTTGCTGTATGAGATCTACTCGCCAGACTTGATCAACGCGCAAGATGATTATCTGTTGGCGCTGGGCAGTTTACGCAGCTCGGGCAACAGTAAAAACTATCAAGATTTAGTGCGCCGTGCCGGATTGAGGCTTGAGCTGTTAGGCATGACTCGCGGCCAAATTGAGCGCCTAGCCAAGACGGAGCAGACCCAATATCGGGTGCCCTTTTATGCACAAACCGATGGCATAGTGAAACAGCTGTCGGTTAGAGACGGTATGTATATTCAGCCTGCCACCGAGGTGATGTCATTAGCGAACTTGTCTAAGGTGTGGGTGATTGCCGATGTGTTTGAGAATGAGCAGAGTTGGATTGCTTTAGGGCAACATACCGAAGTGTCAGTGCCTGCGATGGGACTACAAGATATCGAGGGCGTAGTCGATTATATCTACCCCGAACTTGATCCTGTGACCCGCAGTTTACGGGTCAGAATCGTGCTCAATAGCAGCGACGTGGCACTGCGCCCCAATACGCTGGCCAATATTGCCATTTTTGGCGGTCCTAATCGTAATGCCTTAGTGATCCCGCAAGAGGCTTTAATCCAAACTGGGCATGAAAACCGGGTGATTGTTAAGCAGAGCGACAACAGTTTTGTAGCACGCCAAGTCACTGTGGGCATGATGTCTCAAGGTAAAGCGGAGATCCTCAGCGGCTTAAGCGAAGGGGAAAACGTGGTGATCTCGGGGCAGTTCTTGCTGGATTCAGAAGCCAGCCTAAAAGGCAGCTTAATGCGCCTTAGCAGCGGCCATCAGCACTAGGGGACATTATGTTAAGCAAAATTATTCAACTGGCCATTCAGCAAAGGCTGATGGTGCTGATCATCACCATCATGATTGGCGTGTGGGGCGTACAAGAGCTCAGAAATACCCCGTTAGATGCCTTACCGGATCTGTCGGATGTGCAGGTGATCATCAAGACCCCTTTTGCGGGGCAGGCCCCTCAACTGGTCGAGGAGCAGGTCACTTACCCTTTATCGACCGCGATGCTCGCGGTTCCGGGCGCGAAAACCGTGCGTGGTTATTCGTTTTTTGGTGACTCTTATGTGTATGTCATCTTCGAAGATGGCACCGACATCTACTGGGCCCGTTCACGGGTACTGGAATATTTAAGCCAAGTAAGTAGTCGCTTACCGCCTGGCGTTCAGCCGTCATTGGGGCCTGACGCCTCGGGGGTGGGCTGGATTTTTGAATATGCCCTAGTGGATCGCTCTGGCAGTTTAGACCTGTCGCAATTAAAAAGTCTGCAAGACTGGTACTTAAAATTAGAGCTGCAAAGTGTGGCGGGAGTGTCAGAAGTCGCCACCGTTGGCGGTATGGAGCAAACCTATCAAATCGTCGTAGAGCCAGACAAGCTGGCCATCTATCGTTTAGATATCGCCACCATTAAAAACGCCATCGCGAAATCGAACACCGAAGCTGGCGGCTCGGTGATTGAGATGGCCGAAGCAGAATATATGGTGCGGGCTAAAGGTTACCGACAAACCTTAGATGATTTTCGTGAAATCCCACTAGGGATCACCAGCCCCTCGGGAACGCCTCTGTTACTTAAAGATGTAGCGACGGTGCGTAAAGGCCCAGCGTCGCGCCGTGGCATCGCCGAGCTCGACGGTGAAGGTGAAGTGGTGGGCGGCATTATCGTAATGCGCTACGGTGAAAATGCCTTAGCCACCATTGAAGCGGTTAAAGTCAAGTTAGAGCAGCTTAAGGCCGGTTTGCCCCAAGGCGTCGAAATTGTGCCCACTTACGACAGATCGCATTTGATTGAAAGCTCGGTCGACAACTTGTTCAACAAGGTGATTGAGGAGATGGTAGTTGTCGGCGTGGTCTGTTTGCTGTTTTTGCTGCATGCGCGCTCGACATTGGTGGCGGTGATCACTCTACCGCTGTCTATTCTCATCGCCTTTATCGTGATGAATAAGATGGGAGTGAACGCTAACATCATGAGTCTAGGTGGCATCGCCATCGCCATTGGTGCCGTGGTCGATGGGGCCATTGTGATGATAGAGAACATGCACAAACATCTGGAGCACTTTAGGCAGGAGCATCAGCGTGGCCCAGATAATAAAGAGCATTGGCACATCGTGGCTCAAGCCTCGGTCGAGGTGGGGCCGGCGCTATTTTTCTCACTGCTTATCATTACCTTAAGCTTTGTGCCGGTATTTGCTTTAGAGGCGCAAGAGGGACGGTTGTTTAGCCCGCTGGCTTACACTAAAACCTTTGCGATGGCGGCTGCGGCCGTGCTGTCGATAACTTTAGTCCCCGTACTCATGGGCTTCTTTATTCGCGGCAATATTCCTAAAGAGAGCAGTAACCCCATTAGCCGGGTATTAATTGCCTTGTATAAGCCGTCGCTGACGCTGGTACTGCGCTTTCCTAAAATCACCTTGTTAGTGGCATTAGTGGCGCTGGGCAGCGCTTGGTATCCGGTGACGCAAATGGGCAGCGAGTTTATGCCTGAACTGGAAGAGGGCGATCTGCTGTATATGCCCACCGCCTTACCGGGGATCAGTGCCAGTAAAGCGGCCGAAGTTCTGCAACAGACCGACAGATTAATTAAAACCGTGCCTGAGGTTAAGCGGGTGTTTGGTAAGGTGGGGCGCGCCGAAACCGCGACCGATCCGGCGCCGCTCACCATGTTAGAGACCACCATTATGCTTAAACCCAGAGCCGAGTGGCGCGAGGGTATTGAGTTAAGCGACATCATAGATCAGCTGCAAAAAACCGTTAAAGTGCCCGGTTTAACCAACGCCTGGGTGCAGCCGATTAAGACCCGTATCGATATGTTATCGACGGGGATAAAAACCCCGGTAGGGATTAAGATCACTGGCGCCGATGTCAATGAGTTGCAGCAAGTGGGCGCCGATATCGAGGCGATACTCAGTCAGTTGCCACATACCAAATCGGCTTATGCCGAGCGGGTTGGCGGCGGACGTTATATCGATATCACCCCTAAGTTAGATGTGGCTTCCCGTTACGGCATGTCGCTGAGTGATATTCAAGATGTGGTGCGCTATGCCATCGGGGGGATGAAAATTGGTGAGTCGGTGCAGGGCGCCGAGCGTTACCCTATCAACCTGCGTTATCCCCGAGAGCTGCGTGACAATATCGACAAGCTAAGAGAGCTTCCGGTGATCACTAAGTCAGGGCATTACCTGCCGCTACGCAACTTGGCCGATATCAGCATTAGCGATGGCGCGCCTATGTTAAAGAGTGAAAACGGTCGCCTGATCTCGTGGGTGTTTGTCGATATTGAGGGCACTTCAATTGGCGAGTACATCACTCAGGCGCAAACGGTGCTCGATGAGCAGTTGGTGGTGCCGCCGCGTTACAGTTATAGCTTTGCCGGGCAGTATGAATATATGCAGCGGGTGGACGCTAAATTGAAAAAGGTGATCCCCATGGCGCTGGCAGTGATCTTTATTCTGCTGATGATGACTTTTGGCTCAACCATGCAGGCTTCTATCATCATGCTCAGCTTGCCCTTCGCCTTGGTGGGCAGCACTTGGTTGCTCTACCTGCTCGACTTTAATATGTCGGTAGCGGTGGCCGTTGGGATGATCGCGTTAGCGGGTGTGGCCGCCGAGTTTGGGGTGGTGATGTTGGTCTACCTTAATAATGCCATTAAGCATCGTAAAGAGACCGGCAGCTATGTGGTCATTGACGATCTTAAAGCGGCGCTTATCGAGGGGGCAGTGATGCGTATTCGACCTAAGGCGATGACGGTCGCGACTATCTTCTTTGGCCTGTTGCCTATCATGTGGGGCTCAGGAGCGGGTAATGATGTGATGCAAAAGATTGCTGCGCCTATGGTGGGCGGCATGATCACCGCACCGTTGCTGTCGCTGTTTGTGTTACCCGCGCTGTATTTACTGATTTACGGCCGCACGCTGAGCAAGGATGAGGCTAATACCTAGTTGCTTATCTTGTAAATGACAACAGTAAACAAAAAAGGCGCTCTATAGAGCGCCTTTTTTTATTGGGTAACAGTGAGGTGAATTACGAGCCGTATACGGGCAGTAAATCAGCCATGGCAAGCAGATGACAGGCCGCCGTCAGGACGCCATAACCAATGACGATAGCGATCACTGCAGTGCCGCCCGGCACTTTAAAGCTCTGACTATCAGGAAACATCTGCCGTGCACGATACGCCATTAAGGCTGGTACAATCGCCGCCCAAACGGTGGCGGCGATGGCCGCAAAGCCAATGGCAATTAAAAAGCCATTGGGAAACAGCAGTCCAAGTAGGGTTGGCGGTACAAAGGTGACGGTAGCGGTTTTTAAACGGCCAGTGCGAGTTTCTTCAAAGCCGAATAGATCCGCAAGGTAGTCAAACAGCCCTAAGGTCACCCCTAAAAACGACGAGGCTACCGCCAAGTTAGCAAACAGGGTTAGCATGGTATTAAGCCAACTGCTGGCCATCACATCCGATAGCGCCGCCACTAACACGCCCATATTGCCGCCTTGGGAGATAATATCGATAAACTCGATACGCGAGATATTGCCCATGGTGGCCATGAGCCAGCAAACATAGATGATAAACGCGATTAAGGTGCCCAAGGTGATGGCTTTCACTATGGTATTGGCATCTTTACCATAATACTTCACTAAGCTTGGCACATTGCCGTGGTAACCAAAGCTGACTAAACCAAACGGGATCGCCGCCAACATATAGGGTAAATAGCGGGTCTCACCATTGGGATGGAATAACTTAGTGGGTTCAATTTCGATCAGCAAGTTACCTATGGCCAAAAAGAAGGTGATTATCATCCCGCCCAGCATGATGGTGGTGATGCGATCGACCGCCTTAGTGCTGATAAACACCACGATGGCTAAGCCAACGGCGAAGATGAGTCCGGCTAAGCCTTGGGGTAATTCAATTCCTAATCCCGCTAGGCTATGGTTGACGATGGAGCCGCCGCCACTGATGTAAGCATAGGCCAGAATATACAACACAAAGGCGATGGACAGACCGTTTACGATACGCCAAAAGTTACCTAAGGTGTCGCGGGTCAAGGTGTCAAAACTGGCGCCGGGTTCAAAGTGTAAATTGGTTTCGAGCAGCAATAGCCCTGATACCAACATGCAAAACCACACGCCTAACATCATCAATAGCGAGTAACTAAACCACATACCCGCACCGACGACAGGCAGAGAGAACATTCCGGCACCGACGGCGGTACCTGCGATAATCATTGCGCCACCCAATAATGATTTGCCAGAGGCTTTATGCTTGGCGGCATTCATATGGTTGGCCATTACGCGTGGTGCTCCGCAGCGACACTGTCGACAATGGTTTGTTTCACTGAGGCACGCAGCAGATGGTTCGCCCGTGAGCGAATACGCTGCACATCGGCTTGCTTAGCATCACCGGCCAGATAACCTAACTCTTTTAGCTTAACGCTTAGGGTACCGTAGAGTTTCTTATCATAAAACTCAGGTGCAGTAATGCCATGCAATGCGCCAAGGCGCTGAGCTAACTGATGGCTGTCGCTCTCAAGTTCCGAGCGTTCAATGTTAGGTGCTGCGGCCAAGATATTGAAGATAATGGCGTAGCGCTGCATAGTTTCACTGATGGTGCCTGCCAAATGCAGTAGCTGATTAAGGTGCTCTAGATTGACGCTAAAGCTAGCGGCTTCAATGATAAGCCCTTGTTCAAGTAGCAGATCTAATAACTGAGACACATACTCAGGTATATCGTCTATCCCCATAAACAGTTCGGCTTGTAGCAGAGGATAAAAGTCTTCGACAGTATCGATAATCGTTTGACGAGTGCAGTTATCGTGCTGGGTTAGGCAACTGGCGATTAACGACGGAATAACCATTAAATGAATAATATTATTTCGATAATAGGTCATGGAGACCGCTTGGCTCTCATCGATAGAGATGATGTCACCCAGTGGGTCGCTGTCGAGCTTGAACTTTTTCAGCTCAAGACCCTGTTCTATCAATTTGGCGCCGTCGCCTTCAACGACCGAGGCAAACTCGGTGTAAGGCAGCTTTTTGAGCAACGTCAGATACAGATCTAGCTGTTTTTCCAGCTGTGAGCGTTCCAGTGCATGTTGCTCTGAGGCCAGTAACACTAAACTGGTTAAGGTCACCGAGCTGACAGCGGCGGCATCGTTAATGCGTGTCATCACCCGATTAGCCAAAGTGTTGACCACAGGGGTGAGCCAAGTGGGTTTTTGCTCTCGGTCTTGGGCCAGCTCTTCACGCCAGTTTGGCACTTGCTCGTTGAGGAAGTTGTGTAGTGTGATTGGCTGACCAAAGTTAACGTAACCTTGACCGAAATTGCCTAATTTACGGATGGCACCAAACACCTGCCATAGTGACTCTTTTTTCTTTTTCTTGCCGCTGAGCTCTTTATGGTAAGTGGCCACTTCCATCACATGATCATAACCCAAATACACAGGCACTAAGGTCACCGGGCGCTCGACTCCGCGCAGCACACTGTTAAGTGTCATGGCGATCATGCCAGTTTTGGGCGCCAGCAAGCGGCCTGTGCGTGAACGTCCACCTTCGGTGAAATACTCAACCGAATAGCCTTTGGCAAACAGCTGGTCTAAGTATTCACGAAATACTGCGGTGTATAACTTATTGCCGCGGAAGCTGCGGCGAATAAAGAAGGCGCCGCCACGGCGGAACATGGGGCCTGCTGGCCAGAAGTTAAGGTTAATCCCGGCGGCAATATGCGGTGGCACCATGCCTTGGTAATAGAGGATATAAGAGAGCAGCAGGTAGTCCATATGGCTACGGTGACAAGGGACATAGACAATTTCATGGCCATCATGGTGTAGCTGACGAACTTGCTCGGCGCCTTTGATATTGATGCCTTTATACAGTTTATTCCATAGCCAAGTGAGGAAGCGCTCGGCAATACGCACTAGGCTGTCGGAGTAATCCGCCGCGATCTCATCTAGGTATTCGAGCGCGGTTTCACGGGCTTTGGCTTCGGAGATTTTTTTGCTATGAGCTTCTTCTTGAATCGCTTTTTTCATCGACTCAGATTTGAGCAGCGAGTGGAATAAATTTTGGCGATTAGGCAAGACAGGCCCAGTCATGACCTTGCGTTGACGACGAAAATGCACCCGTGCCACTCGCGCCAGTTTTTGCGCTATACGTTTATCTGTACCGTGTTCATCGGCCATATATCGTAGCGACATCGCATTAGAAAACTGCACAAAGTTGTGTCTGCCTAAGAATAAAATCATCAGGCATTTACGCAGCCAAGTCGGGTTCTCCCGCTCTAAAACCGCCGCCTTCATGGTGTCATCTTCTTTGCCTGGAGTACGCCCCCAGTACAGGCTGACTGGCACAAGTTGAATGTCGAGCTCAGGATGTTGTTTGTGCGCACTTAACAGGCGAGTGAAGCTGTCGAGGTAATACTCGTTGCTCTCGCGCTCACCAAACAAGGGTTTGGCCCCTTCGAGGCAAACCACGCGCGACACTTTTTCGCCGCACACATCGAGTGCTTCATAGGGACTCGGTAAGCCGAGTTTAGCGGTTATCTCGCTCAATGCGGCGATATCGCTGATGGATTTCGTCTTCATTACGTAGACTAGAGGTCTATCTGAATCTAGATTAAGGTCATCAAAAGGATGCTGGGGGACCACTATGGTATGAACCAGCTTCTTTTGTATCCAACGTAATGATTTAAACCAGAAAGAGTCTTGTTTGGACATGATTATGTATGCATTCAGGTCATTTTTAATAATGCAGAGAATACCAGAAAATGGCAGTGACACCCTAATTTGTCTCATCTAGTCAGGCAAAAAGGGGTTGAGATAGAGACACTTTGATATTGATAAAAAACAGCGCCTATATTAGGCGCTGTGGTGATTAACCTCATCAATCATGATTGCGGCGGTGAAATACTAGGGTTAGCGCAACGCTTTGATTTAACCTGCTATACCCAAAGCGTGGCAATTTAAATGGCTGTCACTTAGGCGCTGTTACTAAAGCGCTGGCACAAAGTCATCCATCAAAATTACCCCAAGTGGAGCGCCACCACCAACGGCATCTACCGCGGCTACGCCGTAGAGGTTACCCGCCGCAAGCGTAACATCGAGTGGCCCAATGGCCGCCGTTTTACTGCCAGTACCTGTTACTGTGACCACATAGTCGCCAGCAGGCACGGACAAACTGCCAGATGTGGCTTTAAATGGCACATTGCTTAGCGCTGGCGTGGCAGCGGTAATGTCACTGTCTGGAGTGAGGTAGATATCCACATTACCCGCCGAAAAGGAGGCGTGAATAATATTGAGTTTGGCCTCAGTTGCGACTCGGCGACGATCTTCCATCACCACTAATGGCGCAATATCACTACCGCTTAACGAGCCTACCGCCAGTACGCTATAGCTAGCCCCTTGTGTTAGCGTCACTGGCGCGGCATCAATCACCACCACGCTGTTGTCTGCATCGGCAGCCACGGTAACGGTATGGTCGCCCTCAGGCACATTAAGGTAGTTGGTCAATTCGCTGAAGCTAAGCATATCAACCGCAGGGGTGGCCGCGCCGTCGAGAAAGATATCGACCGCAGGGGCATCAGCTACTGCATGAATGGCTCTGATATCACTGCCCGTCATGGTGTCTTGTAGCACCACCTGTGCATCATCTAACGCGACCAGTAGTGCTACAGGTGAATCACCCGTGGCGGCATTAGGGATGGCGCTGATTAGGTAATCATTACCGGCTTGCAATGGGACTGTGCCCGAATCAAACACCGGCGTTTTTTGCCCAGAAGCGGTGATGCGGATCTGATAATCGCTAGCTAAGATCTCAAGTTGATCGCTGGCATCGAGGAAGTTGGCCGACAAGGTGGGCGCCTGAGTTGTGATATCGGCCCCCGGTGCGGTGACATAAATATCCACTAAACCGACATCTGATGCACCATGCAATACTTGCACGCGAGCGTAATCGGTGGCGATGTCATTGACCGCATTGGCGATAAGCTTGAGCTGCAGCGTGTCGTCAGCCACCTTACCTACGGCGACGGCGGTGTATTGCATCTCTGCCATGGCATCGAGCTCGGCGGTTAATACCTCAAGCACTGATCCATCGGCCAATTGGGCATCGACACCTATGGCATAGGTATTAACAGGCACCGTAATAAAACCACTAGAGACGGCATAATCGACGTCAGTGAGTAACGCGGCGCCGTTGGCATTGACGTTCACCTTGGGCGCATCGACGCCAGCATGGATCACGCGAACCTGTGTTTCAAGTACGGGCTCAGGTAACTTGATAATATCGTCATCATCGTCATTACATGCGCTTAGACCAAATATGACGCTTGTACTGAGTAGTATCGCAGGGTATATCCGTTTCATGCATCCATCCTCTATAACAGTTGATTAACATCAGCTATCTACGGCTGGGGATCATCACAAGATCACAACAAGATGCATAAAAAAATGCCGCATTGCGTTGTTTATTTATTAATCAAATAAAATCAATGCGATATTGTTTAGCTTTTGCTGATTTAATATGGCGTCGCTGATCTGGGACTGGCAAAGCTGTTAGATTATTCGATTTTATCGATTGTTGTGTCGCATTTTATGCGCTTTAGTTTCGATTAATTGAAATTTATAATGCTCCATCTTTAGTCCGTGTTGGAGTGATTTATGGCGAGTGTATTGGTGTTAAAGTCGAGTATTTTAGGTGAGTATTCTCAGTCAGCTAAGTTAGTTGATGAGTTGCTGCAACAGTTGCAGGCACAGAGCTCTCAGGTCACGGTGCGTGATTTAACCGAGCAAACATTACCTGTGCTTGACGGTGACATTGCACTCGCGCTAAGAGGTGCTGACAATCTGTCAGACAAGCAGCAGCACGCGGTTGCACTGTCTGATGAACTGATTGCCGAGCTTAAGGCACATGATACGCTGATCATCGCTGCGCCCATGTACAACTTTAGCATTCCGACACAGCTGAAAAACTGGATCGATCTGATCGCCCGCGCTGGGATCACCTTTACCTATACCGATACCGGGCCTCAAGGCTTGCTCCAAGGCAAACGGGCCATACTCGTCACCACCCGTGGTGGGGTGCATAAAGCCGGAGGGACTGACCATGTGGTACCTTACCTTAAGACGGTATTAGGCTTTATCGGTATTGAAAATGTCGATACCGTTTACGCCGAAGCGCTCAATATGGGTCCTGATGCTGCAGAGCAAGGAATACAGCAGGCGCAGCAAGAGATTAAGCAGCTGGTCGCTTAATTCGCTTAATTCGCTTAATTCGCTCAGATAAGCTCGCAGGCTGTGTGGCTGCCTTGCCCGCATATGCAAATGGCGTAACCTAGGTTACGCCATTTTCATTACGGCACTGTTCTTTACGGCATTACTGTCGTTAGCCTAGCCAGCGCTTAAAGATCAGTGAAGTATTGATCCCGCCGAAGGCAAAGTTATTACTCATTACATAATCTGTTTCTAGGTGGCGAACGCCATCTTTAATATAATCGAGTTTGCCGCAGGCCGGATCCACATGCTGCAAGTTTAGCGTCGGCGCAAACCACCCCGCATTCATCATCTCAATCGTTAACCAAGCCTCTAGCGAGCCGCACGCCCCGAGCGTGTGGCCAGTGTAGCTTTTGAGCGACGAGATAGGCATCTGCTGACCAAATACTGCTTCAGTTGCTTGGGTTTCGGCAATATCACCGCGATCGGTGGCCGTGCCGTGAGCGTTAACATAGCCTATGGCAGCGGGCGCGAGCTGAGCATCTTTTAATGCCAAGCGGATAGCCACTTCCATGGTGTCGGCATTGGGCTGAGTCACATGTAACCCATCGGCATTGGTGCCAAAGCCCACCAGTTCGGCGTAAATTTTCGCGCCGCGTGCCTTAGCGTGTTCAAGCTCTTCTAGCACTAAGGTACAGGCACCTTCACCGATAACCAGCCCGTCGCGATCGCTATCAAAAGGGCGCGGCGTCATGCTGGGCTGATCGTTTTGAGTGCTGGTGGCAAACAGGGTATCAAACACCACAGCTTCGGTTGGACAAAGCTCTTCGGCGCCGCCAGCTAACATCAGATCTTGCAGACCAAATTTGATCGCTTCATAAGCATAACCTATACCTTGGCTGCCCGACGTACAGGCACTGCTGGTGGTGTGCACTCGGCCTTTTAAACCAAAAAACACCCCCACATTGACCGCGGTAGTATGGGCCATCATGCGTATATAACTGGTGGCGGTGACGCCAGACATATCGCCAGTTTTCAGCATGTCACCAAAGGCGATGAGTGGATCGGTACTGCCCGTCGATGAGCCGTAGGCGATGCCCATGGCGCCAGAACTCACCACAGGATCGTCCAGTAGATTGGCATCGATCAAGGCTTTTTCGCTAGCCCATGTCGCCATGATAGCGACGCGTCCCATGGCGCGGATCTTTTTACGTGAATAGTGAGCAGGGTTATCGAAGTCGCTGACGGGGGCGGCGAGGCGCGTATTTAAACCGTCATATTTGTCCCACTCATCCATGCGCTGCACACAATTTTGTTGTGCCTGCAACCGTTTGGCAATGGTTGGCCAGTCGTGGCCCAATGCACTCACACCACCGACTCCGGTGATCACTACGCGTCTTGTCGAGCTTGTCATTAAATCATGCCACCATTAACTGAAATAACCTGACGGGTGATATAGGCGGCGTCTTCAGACATTAAGAAGTTCGCCAGCCCAGCGATTTCTGCCGGCGTGCCCATGCGGCGCATCGGCACCAGCTGTTTAACCATATCGCTTGGAATATCGGTCACCATGTCGGTTTCGATAAGACCCGGCGCGATACAGTTAACGGTAATTTTACGTTTCGCCAGCTCTAAACTAAGCGCCTTGGTTGCACCAATAATCCCCGCTTTAGAGGCGCTGTAATTGACCTGGCCGCGATTACCCGCAATGCCAGATACAGACGCCATGGTGATAATGCGCCCGCCTTGACGGGTTTGGATCATCGGCATGGTGCAGGGATGGATCACATTATAGAAGCCGTCGAGATTGGTGTGCACCACGCTGTCCCACTCTTGCTCGCTCATGGCGGGAAAGGCGGTGTCGCAATTAATGCCGGCATTTAACACCACGCCATAATAGGCGCCGTGCTGCGCGATATCGGCCTCAATGGCCGCCTTGACGCCAGCGCGATCGGCCACATCAAATTGCAGGCAACTGACCTGTGCGCCCAAGGCTTGCAACTGCGCTTGGGTGGCGTTAGCGGCATCTTGATTGCGGTGAAAATGTAGCGCAATATCAAAACCATTGGCCGCCAGTTTGAGGGCGATGGCTTTACCTATTCCGCGGCTAGAGCCGGTGACTAATACGCGTTTGTTCATGAGTTATCTTCCCTGTTGTCTTGGCTGCTTTGAGCGATATAGGCTTGTGTGTCTTGCGGCTGAAATACATTGACATTGGCCGTCGCCACAAGGGTATCTTGCTGCAGAATTTGGCAGTCAAACACCGCCAGTCCGCTCTCCTCTTGGTATAGGCGGCTGACCCTGATCTGGTAACGCTGCCCCAGTTGGTACGCCTTAATGTGCAGCTGGAGTTTACGGGTGCCCAGTAGAAATCCGACGCGGATAGGTTGCTGCTTGGCGGCGGCTTCAATTCCCGCAAGCGCGGCGATGCTTTGCGCCATATATTCTATTCCCACATAGTTGGGCACCGATTGGGTATTGTCATCAAAATAGGGACTGCCAGGTTGAATAAATACTTCGCTTAGCAAGGTGTCTGGCTGATGCTCAAGCAGCCGGTCGATCAAGATCATGGGCGCGCGATGGGGCAGATAATCGGCCACATCGAGCAACGCTAATGGGTAGTTTGGGTTGTGGGTGTTGCTCTGGTTCATTGGGTTACATCTCGGGGCGGCAAAAAATAACGCTGGCGTTACTGCCACCAAAAGCAAAAGAATTACTCATTACATAGTGTAGCGTGCGCACATGGGCATTATCGCTGTGAGCGGGGACAAAGCGCAGTGGCGGATTGCTATCGTCCCACTGCTGATCGCCCAACTGCGGCGGTAAGCGTCCACTTGGGTTACTGGCTGATAAGAGTAAATAACAAAAGGCCGCCTCGATGGCACCCGCTGCGCCAAGGGCGTGGCCTGTTAAGGGTTTAGTAGAACTGACCCAAGGTAAGTCATCGGCAAACACTTGGGTTAATGCTCGGCTTTCCATGGCATCATTTTTGATAGTCGCGGTGCCGTGCAGATTAATATAGTCGATCTGTTTGGCGCTAATATTGGCTTGGTTAAGCGCCATTTCGATAGCGGCGATGGCGCCAAGTCCCTCAGGGTGAGGCGCCGACATATGATGTGCGTCGCTCGACTCTCCCACACCGGCAAGCATCACATCGGCGCGGCCTCTGATCAGGGTAAACAGCGCCGCCCCTTCGCCAATATTGATGCCGTCGCGGTTGGCGCTAAAGGGTTGGCAGTGACCTTTGGAGATAGATTCTAACGAATAGAAGCCATTTAACGTCAATTTACACAGGCTATCCGCGCCGCCAACAATCACCATATCGCACAGGTTAGCGGCCAATAAGCGCTTGGCACTGGCAAACACCTTGGCGCTGGATGAACAAGCCGTCGATACCGTATAGCATGGCCCTTTAAGGTCAAAATAGTGTTGTAAAAAGTCGCAGCTATTGCCCAGTTCTTGTTTGGAATAGAGGTAATCATCGGGCAGTACTCCGTGCGCCGCGCGATAAGCCAGTGCCTTTTCGCCTTTGGCGATACCCGAGGTGCTAGTGCCTAAAATAATGCCAATGCGATCGGCGCCATACAGGGCTTTAGCCTGCGTCACTTGCGCCTCAATCTGCATGGCGGCCACCAAGAGTAATTGATTGTTACGACAGTCGAAGCGCTGATAAACCTCTGGAATGGCCGGCAAGGGCTCTGCGATGGCGCCGACTAATACCCGCTGCTGGGGGATCAGATCTTCCCGCCACTGCATCCCTTGGGTATCACCATCGAGCAGGCGTTGTAATACCTGCTCTTGAGTCTGACCCAGTGGGGTACATAAGCCTAAATGGGTGATTGCTATCTCTGTCATCATGTTGGTTCTTATGGTTTGTGAGAGTGGCATTAGGTTACTCAACCGGCGTTATGTGCAGTGTTAGTTGCGCTGGGATAACCGCCAGCTTCACCTGAGCTTGCCATGGTTGTGGCTGACTATAGCGAATATCAATAATGTTGACCTCGTTATCGTTAGCATAAAGCCTGCGGCACAGCGGCGCATCACATTTAACCGTCGCCATTGTCGCGCCTTGTAAATGGCGATTAACCGTGTCGGTGGGCCAATAGATAAGTTGCAGTAACCCCAGCAGGTATTCGGCTTTAAACTGCTCGCCGAGTATGCGGCTTTGTTGGCTGTCGAGTCGCTGACCATCGAAGGTTAAGGTAAATAGCGCTTGGCCCAGTGGCGCGAGCCCGACCAAGGTCAGCTGCTGCGGGCTGAGTTCGAGTTGGCTCAATAATTGGTGCCGATTGCCTGCGATGCTTAAGTTAACCTGCTGGCTTTGGCTGCGGGGTGGCTCATTGAGCAGCGGCGCTAAACAGTAGCTGACCTCACTGGCTAGCGGCATACAGGTTTGCCGCTGCAGATGTTGGCTACATCCGCTAAGGGCAAACACGATAAATACGCTTAGCGTAAAACCTAGGCGCTTAACTGCGGTCATTGGCATAGCTCGACAATCATATTGAGTCGCCGCTCAGACTCTGTCACAAAGGGGTTGTTTTCATCCCAAGCGTAGCCGGCCAAAATCGCGCTAATCATCTGTTTGATTTTGGGGTTGGGCGACTCATAAAAAATCACGTCCTGAAAACGGCCGTCATACCATGCCTGCACATAGGTGCGAAAGGTATCGACGCCGCGCATGAGTGGCGTGGCGTACTCGGCTTGCCAGTCAACGCTTTCCCCCTCTAGCTGCCTGACGATGCAGCGCGTTGCCATTGACGCCGATTGCATGGCGATGGTGACCCCAGAGGAAAACACCGGGTCGAGAAACTCCCCCGCGTTGCCTAATAGAGCAAACTTGTCGGTTGCCAGCGTGCTGACGTTGGCCGAATAGCCCGCTAGGCGGCCACATTCTCTGACAATCTTGGCCTTGGCCAGTAGCTGTTTTAAGTACGGCTCTTGGTTCACCAAGCGCATCAATATGCTGCTAGCATCGGTCTCTAAGTCGCCCAATAGGTGAGGCTCTGCCACTACGCCCAGTGAGCAGCGGCCATTACTAAAGGGGATCAGCCAGTACCAGATATCTCGATTATCAGGATGCACGCTAATTAAGATTTTATTGCGATTGAATGGGCGATCGCTCAGCTCAACCTTATCGATATTGTCTTCGATATGGGTAAAAATGGCGGTGCGGCTAGGTAAGCTCGAGGGGCGCTCTAACTGTAATAGGCGCGCTAACACTCGGCCGTAGCCACTGGCATCGAGCAGGTACTCGGCGCTGATTTTATAGGTGTGTTGGGCGCTATCGACAATGGTGAGCGTCGGCGTCGCCGATAAGTCAACGGCAGTTACCGTGTCGCCATAGCGGATCTCAACCCCTTGCTTAGCGGCAGTGTCGGCCAATAATTTGTCGAAATGGCCGCGCTCGACTTGATAAGTGGTGCCGGGACCTGGGGTGAATTTGTTGGTAAAATCAAACATGGTCGAGCGGCCTTGCCAATTAAAGGCGGCGCCATTTTTAAATTGGTAACCCGCCTGATTAACCGCCGCTAGCATGTTGGCTTCTTCTAACACCTGCATACAACAAGGCAGTAAACTTTCACCAATAGAAAAGCGCGGAAAATGCTGCTTTTCAATCACCAAGACTCGCTTGCCTTGCTGATGCAGTAGGCTGGCTGCGACGCTTCCCGAAGGGCCTGCACCTATGATGACAACATCATAATGGCCTGTGAGTGGTGCGTTAGCATGGGTTGAGTCGGTCACTTGTCTATCCTTGTGAAAGTGTAAATGAGGGGCGCAAGCACGAAGGTGAATGCGATACCCAATAATAGGGTTAAGCCGAAATAGTGTATTGCTGGCGTGTGGCTAAATGCCAATAAGCCAAAGGCCATTAAGGTGGAGCAGGCCGACATAAACACCGCCATCATCACCCCTTCACCCTGTTGGGTTTCGGCGAAAAATAGGCTGTAGTCGACCCCGATCCCGAATACCAAAATCAGTGCCAAGGCATGAAATAAGGTCAGTGGTGACCCTAGCAGCCCAAGCGTTGCTAGGGTCAATAACGCCGCCAATGCAGGCACCGCGGTGATCCATAACGCCAGCTTGATGCCAAATCGCCGCGAGAAAATCAACGCGGCCAGCACCAGCGCCAGTGCTAACAAGGCTAAGGTGAGGCCGCGGTATTTGGCCATCACGCTGGAGATATCGGCAACTTTATCCACCAGCTCTACCTGAGTGAACGGTGCAATACTCGCTTGCAGCGCCGCCAGATCGGTAATGCCGCCGAGCAATACTATGGCGCCATATTGCGGCGTAGGATCGGTACCGCTTGGGCTTAACCAGAGCGGGGCGAGCGATATGCCAGCGGGTGACGCCAAAAAGGCGTCGGGTTCAATCAGTAAACTGGCACTGTCTCGGTATTGTTGGCGCAGGCTTGGGGCTAAGCCTAGGTCGAGCCCTAGTCTGCCCAGAACCGTTTCAATATCTTGATAAATAAGGCCTTGTAGTTGATACGCTTGTTGCTGTTTTTGATGGCTAGGGATATAGCTGGCCAAATTAATCGCATTGCCAATCACGCCTTGCTGCTGCAGTTGCTTGAGCGGCTCAGCAAGTTGCTCGAGTTGTTGTAATAACGGCTGCGCGCCTTGGGCCCTGACCAAGATAAATTGATTATCGGTGCCGCCACTGAGCAACTGACGCAGGCGCTGCTCCTGCTGCACGACCTCAAGCGGGCTCTGTTGTAGGTTACGAATATCATCATCTGTGGTCAGTTGCACCAGCCCCCACAGACAGAGCGTCGTCATAATTAGCGCCAGTGGCGCTGCCCCTTTGCTGCGCAGGCGGCGGTGCAGTAAGGCTAATCGTGTTAAGTAACTCTGAGCCAATGCCAAGGTGCTCGGCCTGGGTTTAAGTGGGCTATTGGCTAATTTGGGATAGGCCAGCAGTAATGTCAGGTAGGCGCCGATTAATCCAGCCGCGCAGAAGATGGCGACCTGTTGCATGCCCGGAAATGGCGTTAAACCAATGCCAAGGTACGCTAGCACTGTGGTCATTATGGCCAAAGATGCCGCTGGAAACACCGCATTGACTGCAGGCGTTGCCGCCTGTTGTTGGCTGAGGCGCTCACAATAAAAATGAAAGCTGTAGTCGATGGCGATCCCAATCAGGCTGGTGCCAAACACTAAGGTGAGTAGGTGTAGCTCGCCAAACACACTCAAGGTGGTGACGCAGGCAAACAGCAAGCTGGTGGCGATCGTTAGGCTGGCTATCACTAATGGGAAAATCGAGCGAAACGCCAACCACACGAGTGCAATTACCCCGATAAGTGAGGCGGCTCCTAAGGTTGAGATCTCCTGTTTGGCTTGGGTTGTTGCGGCGCTGGCATGCAACAGAGCCCCCGCTTTGAGCACCTCGATGTCGCCAGTCATGCTTAACTGGCTGAGGGAGGCGTCTAAGGCGGTTATCTGTTGTTGCTGGGCGTTAGGATTAAAAACGCTGCCTACGCCTTTCGCCATCACTATGGCCCCGTAGCGAGTCTTCCCTGACGCCTCTTGTTGGGTACTAAGCAAGATCCCTTGCGCGCTTTGCAGTTGTTGGCTTGGCGCTAAGGCTTGTAGGTTAGCGGGATACAGCAGCAATGGATCTTGGCTCAGCAGCGCACTATTGGCATAACCAAAGGCGTTGTAGAGCTGGGCGAGTGCTTGCTGCTCTAATCTGTCCAGCTGACCTTCGCTGAGTAAGTTACGCTGCTGCTCGGTGAGTAGCTTAAACCTATGGGCAAAGTAAAAGTGATTAAACGCGTTGGCGCTATCGCTATTAGCGCTGCTGATGTCGGTAAAACTGTCAGGATGTTGCGCCAGTGCCTGCATGAGCCGCTTTGCGGCGCTGATAGCTTGAATCTGAGTGTCAGCCACTAATCCGATATAGATACGGTCGCTGAGTTGCTGCTCAACCCGGTTTATGGCCGTTTGTGTGAGCGCATCTTGCTGTAATGTTGGCAGCATGGCCAAAATATCGCTTTGCAGCTTAGCGCCTTGTTGCAGCTGCACTGCGCCTAAGACGAACATAGTCCCCAGTAGCAGCAACCACATACACAGCTTACTGTTGGCCGATAGACGGTCGAGTTGACGTGCGAGAAGGGCGATCATCGGCGCGCGTCAGGCCGGTTGTCGGCATCATTGTCGGTGCCCAAATTGTCGGTGCCAAATAGCGCCCGTTGTTGGGGTGATAATGGTTGCTCACTTATCTGCTCAAACTCAATGAGGCTACGATCGCCATTGCTATTAAGTAAGGTGAGTGACTTTATCTGGCTTTGCCCCTGCATCACCATTTTGGGCAGCGCTTGCGCTAGCATGGGATCTTTGGGGATCAAACCGAGTTGCCAGCCACTGGCCTCTTGGATGAGATGCAGGCTAAATTGCTGGCTGAGCGGCGCTATGTCGCCACGCAGCAAGGCACTCATCAATAGGGGAATCGTGCGTGCTAAGGCTTGTGCTTGGGGATTGTCATCGGCTCGATTGACCTGACGCTGACCGTCACTGTCGATCTGCACCAAGGTGTCTTGGCTCAGCACTAAGGTGCTGGCAAACGGGCGCAGCTGCACCCAAGCCAAACCTAAGTCACTTTGAAATACAAATTCGCCATGGCTGACAAGCGGGCGTTGCAGCACGGTTAAGTAGCGATATTGAGTAAATTGCCCTTGAGCCGTGTCGCCACTGCTGAGCTGCTCGGCCAGTTGCTGCAGGGCGAGCTTATCCGCTGGCGTGGCAAACAGGCTGATAAAGGTGCTATCGGCAGCAGGACTCACCTGCTCGGCATAGCTTGGTGTGCTGAGGATTAAGCCCAGCAAGAGGGCGCAAAGGTAGCGGCTTGAGGTGGCCATGGCTAGTCTCCGCTGCTGTCGAGCAGATGTGCAATCTTGTCGCGAAAACACTCTGGGGTCACAAAGCACAGCTGCTGGTCACGCATGTCGACCGCCGCCTGAATGGTATAGCCTTTGGTCAAACGCTTGTTGCTGGCGAGGTCGCGGACTTCATAGGTGATTTTAATGCGGTTTTCCCACTCGACCAGTGACGCGGTGAGCTTCACCTTTTGATCGAAGGTGCTGGGCTGCACGTATTTGATCTGCAGATCCACAATGGGCCAACCATAGCCTGATTCTTGCATCTTGCGATAGCCATAATCAATTTTATCCAGCAGCTGACAGCGGATCACCTCAAAATAGCGCAGGTAGTTACCGTGCCAAGTGATCCCCATGGAGTCGACATCATGGAAGGGGATCAGCATATCCATTTCGGTTGTCAATATGGCTTTCATCGGCATCATTCCTTAGTGGCACACTTCCCATAACCCTTGCTGTATTTTATCGACCGTTTGGCGTAATACCTGCTCTAGCGGTCGGTCTTCGCTTAAAAAGTCGAAGTCAGCGCTCACCTGTTGCAGGGTTTTCGCCACCGATGGGGTCAAGGATGCTTGGCATAACTCTTGTTGGCTTACCCGCAAATGAATGCCTTGAGTCATGGCGAGCAAGGCGGCGGCCGCGACTTGTTCGGTTAACTGTAATACCCGCATGCAGTCACGTGCGGCAATGGTGCCCATGCTGACTTTATCTTGGTTGTGACACTCGGTCGAGCGTGAAAAGACGCTGGCGGGCATGGTGTTTTTTAGCGCTTCGGCCGTCCAGGCTGACACGCCAATTTGCACCGCTTTAAAGCCATGGTTAATGGCGCGGCGATGGCCGGTGGCCCCCGACAGGTTAGCCGGTAAGCCATTGTTAAATTTGGGGTCCATCACCAAGGCCATCTGGCGATCGATAAGGTCAGCAAGGTTCGCCACTGTGTTTTTCATCGAGTCCATGGCGAAGGCGATATGGCCGCCATAGAAGTGGCCGCCATGGAGAATATGCTCACCTTCGGCATCGACAATGGGGTTGTCGTTGGCACTGTTGAGTTCGGTCTCAATAAACTGGCGCATAAACGGCAGGGCATCTTGTAACACGCCAATAATGTGAGGTGCACAGCGGATAGAGTATCTATCTTGTAAGCGATCAGAGTTGCGTGGATGTTCATGGTGATTCAAATCGGCGCGGATCCAAGCGGCAATTTGGTTTTGCCCTGGGTGTGGCTTGGCGGCAAACAGTATCTCATCGAAATGGTTTGCGTTGCCCTTAAGCGTTAACGAGGCCATGGCGGTAATGCGGCTGGTCAGGCGAGCTAAATACTGGGCTCTGTCGTAGGCAAGGCAAGCCAGCGCCGTCATTACCGCGGTGCCGTTCATCAGCGCGAGCCCTTCTTTGGGGCGTAAGGTGAGCGGCGTGATGGATAGCTGGGCGTACACCTGGGCTGTCGCTTGGCGCTTGCCTTGATAAAACACCTCGCGCTCGCCGACCAATACCGCCGCTAAATAGGAGAGCGGGGTGAGATCGCCACTGGCGCCGACCGAACCTTCTTGGGGGATCACGGGAATAATATTAAGATTGAGCAAGGTTTCGATGCGCTGCAGCAGCTCATAACTCACCCCAGACTTACCCAGTGCCAACGAGTTGAGCCGGCACGCCATTATCGCGCGGGACTGCATTTCACTGAAAGTGTCGCCGAGTCCGCAGCCATGAAAGCGTGACAAGTGCAGCGGCAGCTCATGGACCAAGTCCAGCCCCACGGCAACAGTGCAGGAGTCGCCATACCCAGTGGTGACACCATAAACCACCCCCTCTTCGGCCAGTAGGCTGTCGATAAAGCGGGCGCCTTTTTGAATCGACTCTTGGTAATCTGGCTGGCGGTTGAGTTTGGCTTGAGCGCCTTTGGCAATGGCCACCACCTCTTCTAGCGTCAATGAGCGTTGGCCGAACTCAACGAGGTTTACTGCGGGTTGCGTCATCTATTTATCTGTCCTGTTAGCGGTTGAGGGGCGAGTTACACTCGCCGCGCGCAGGTGCTCGTCATCCTTGCGCCAAAAATCGAAAAAGTTAAACCACTGCAGTGGCTCGCGCCGTGCGTAGTATTCAAGCCTTGCGCTGTAGCGGCCAATGGCTTGCTCTAGGCGTTGCATGCGTCCGGCGCGTGGCCCTTTCAGGGTGTCGCTAAAGTGTTCTAAATAGACGCGATAGCGACCCTGTTCTCGCAAGCAAAACATTAAATATACGGGGCAGTCGAGTAACCCTGCCAAAATAAAGGGCCCCTGAGGAAATGGCGCAGGTTTACCCATAAAGGGGGCGTAAACGACTCGGCCTTCGCTGCGCGATGAGGTGCGATCGCCTGCGATAACCACTAACTCTCCTTGGGCGACTTTTTCGTGCAGCAGCATGGAGGTGGTGGGGCCCAGTTCGCTCACTTGGATAAGGTTTAGTGCGCTGTCCGGGTTGAGTTGTTTAAGTACCCGATTGAAGTTTTCGGCGTTCTCGGTTAACACCATCACATTGACTTTAATCTTGTGCTGGTGGCTGGATATCGCTCGGCACAGCTCTATGTTACCTAAGTGTGAGGCCAGCAATACCGCGCCTTTCCCCTGTTCAATTTGTTGGTTGAGCAGCTCGCGGTTCGCGAAGTCTACTTGGCTTATTTGCAGCCGATTGCACCAGGCATCGATACGGTCTAAGGCGGCATTACCAAAGCTGATGAAGTGTTTTAAGCTATGGCGCCACCCTATCTTGCCCTTGAGTTGGGGGTGTTGGGGTTCAACGCTTTTAACTTGCTGTAAAAATTGCAAAGAGGCGGCTCGTGCGCTGCTGCCAGTGAGAAAGAAATAGCCGATCACCGGATACATAATGGCGCGGCATAACCAGTGGCCGCCAATCTTATAGCTACTTGCGAGCAGCTTGATGCCCCAATAACTGCCGCGTTCGCTGATGCGCGACCAGTGTCTGGCTTGTTGTGGCTCGGGCTGGCGCTGCAGTCGCTTAGGTAGGCGTTTGAGCATGGTGAAACACAGTTTGGTATGCAGGGCTGAGATGCGTAGGTTATCCCGTACCGCTTGGAAGTGGCTGCTACCATCTTCTGGATAAATCACCTTGGTGGGCAGGTGCACGATACGTGTGCCTTGCCAATAGAGTTTGACTAAGATCTCGATGTCAAAGTCCATGCGCTCGCCTAGCGCCTCGGTTAAAAATAGTCGCTCTGTCGCCGTCAGCGGATAGACGCGAAAGCCACACATGGCATCTTTTATCTCAAAACTTAAGGTCTCGACCCAAACCCAAAAGTGGGTGATATAGCGGCCATAGAGACGGCCTTTAGGCACAGAGTCATCGTATTGCGGCTGGCCGGAAATCACCGCCTCTGGTTGGGCTTTGGCGTGCTCGATAAAGGCCGGAATATCGTCCAAATCATGCTGACCATCGGCATCGACTTGCAAGGCGTGGCTAAAACCATCGGCGTAAGCCGCCCTGAGTCCCGTGGTGACCGCGGCTCCCTTGCCCCGATTATAAGGGTGATGCAATAGGGTAACCCAATCATATTGCTCGGCTAATTGGCTTAAGAGGTAGCGGGTCTCATCGTTACTACCATCATTAACTAGATAGCAGGGCAGAGCCAGCGGCGCTAAGCGATCAAGGGTCTGCTTAATCGCCTGTTGATGGTTGTAATTAGGAATGACTAACGCTAATTGCATCAGGCGCTCTCCTCGAGTTTAGCGCCGCTCAGGGCGATACGACCCGAGCCAAAACGTTTGTCGCCATCGTAATAGGCAAAGGTGAGCTTATGTTTGCTGGCATTGAGGCTGATTTTGAGAAACACTTGGCTGCTAGGCAATATAAGTTGCTGAAATTTTAGTACTTCAAGGCTGTCGACTTGTGCTTCATAGCCAAATTCGTGCGCGCCGAGTTGCACCGCCCAATCTAACTGAGTCACCCCGGGTAACACGGCTTGCTGTGGAAAATGGCCGTCGAAATAGGGCAGGGTTGCCGTAATATCGAGGTGCCATTCGACGCCATCGGCGAGTGTGGTCTTACCGATAATGGGCGGTAAACTGGACTTAATCATGGCTAAATAACTCGATTAATCGTTGATTATCACGCTTGCCCTGCGGGGTCAGCTCAAGCACTTCAGGATAGCGCCAGCGCTTGGGCAGAGTGACCCGCTCAAACTGGGTTAACAGGTGGGCTTTGAGTTGGTTATTCACCGCCAACTTACCTTCATTATTAAGCATCTTTTTCCCCTGAGCCGATAGTACGATGGCCGCGCCAAGCTGCATGCGTGGCTGCTCCAATACCATTAACATGGCCTGAGACACCATGGGGTGGCGTTCTAGTAACTGCTCCATCTGCACCAAGCAGATACGCTTCTCTTCAATTTTGACGATACGGTCGAGTCGACCCAGCAGGTGAAACTCGCTGTCGCTGACAAGATTGACTTTATCGTCACATTTTAGCCAGTCGTCATTGTCCAGATAAGGTGATTTGAGCAGCAGCGCGCCATCGATTGCATCTTGCTTAATCTGGTGTGAGGCAAAAATGCGCCAAGGTTGATTGTCGGCGCTTTGACGGCGATAAGCGATGCCACCGGTTTCAGTGCTGCCGTACACCTCAATCGGCGGTTTGCCATAGCAGTGGGCTATTTCTGCTGCCGCTTGGAAATTGAGCGGCCCGCCAGAGCTAAAGACTAAGCTGGGCGAATGCAGCTGTGGCTGATGCTCGAGTGCTTCGGGAAGTCGCGACAGTTGCGCCGGGCTACTGATCAAACATAAGTTAGGAAATAAGCTAGTGTAATAGGTTAAGGTTTCTGGGTACTCCACCAGATCGCTCAGGAAAGGGCGACTGGCGGCGAGTGGCCAGAGAATTTTAAACAAGAGCCCGTAAATATGTTGGTGTGACACTGTCGATATCACGCTGCAATGGGGCAGGTGCGCCGCAAATGTTTGCTCCAGTACGCTGACTTCGGCATCGAGCTGGGCTAGGGTCTTGGTGATGGCTTTGGGTTGGCCGCTGCTGCCTGAGGTAAAGAGCACCAGTTCACCCACGACAGCGTTATCTGCAAGGGACGGCCAGTGAGATTCGGCGCCAGAGTGCTCTTTTTTGAGCGTCAACATCAACTTTCCTTCACACAGGCAACTGTCGGACAAGATGCCGTCAAACTCGTGGGTCAGTTCACTCAAGGTGCCTGCTTGGGTATTGCTAGGTAAGATCAATTGTTTACCCGCAAGCAACCCCGCGCACAACCCTATGGCGAAGAGATCGCTACTGTCGCTTGCCAGTAACCAGCGCTTGGCGGGTTGCTCACTTAAGCTAGCATACAGGGCGGCCACTTGGGCGGTAAATGCGCTACCCGTGACGATGTCGTGGTGATTGAAGCTGATAAGTTGCTGGCTCGAGGGGCCTTGAGACAGCCAAGTTTTTAATAGCTCTGTCATGACTTTGTTAACCACAGTGTTCGATATAGCCATTCCCCACCGAGTAGCAGCCCAATAAGCAGATACGCGATGAGACCGTTGTACAGGGTCCAGGTTGCTAAGCTGGTGTAGTGAGCGGTATAGCAGGCCACTACGCCGTTAACAATAAATAGCCCGCACCAGAGTTTGGTGACGTTGGCCAAATAGGGGATCGCCGCGTCAGGCAACTTAGGCTCTTTCAACCTCGCCAGACGCTCTATCATGCTGGGGCCGTGTTTAAGCGAATAAGCAAACAACCCCAACATAGTTAGATTGATCACCACAGGATAGTAGAGTAGCCAGTCGTTACGCTTGGCAATAAAGCTGCCAGCGGTCAAGCCTATACCAGCCAGTAGCGGCAGGGCCATCGCCTTGACGCGCTGTTGTTGAATGGCTAAGCGCGCCACCAGCAGCAGGCATAGGCTTAACGCAATCACGCCCGGTGGCAAGTAATGCAGCCCAAAATATACGGCTATGGGGTAGCCCAATAACAGTAGGGTGCTAATTACTTGTATTATCAGGCGCATTACTGCTTAACGAGTCCTTCGATGGCAGATACGACATCATCGACCGTGCGCACCGCTTTAAACTCATCGGGTTTAATCTTCTTGCCCGTAAGTTGTTGCAGTTTAATCACCAAATCGACCGCATCTATGCTGTCGAGATCGAGCTCGTCATATAATGAGGCCTCAGGGGTAATATCTTGTGCTTCAATTTCGAACTCTTCGACCAAAATGTTTGTCAGCATGTCGAGGATCTGTTGACGATTTTGCATGTAACCCCCTACGCGCGCTGTGATTCAATAAAGTCGGCTAAGCTGGCCACACTGAAAAAGTGTGCCTTGGTCGCTTCGGAGTTGGCTTCAATTTTTACATCGAACTGTTTCTTTATCGCTAAGCCCAGTTCTAGTGCATCTATCGAGTCTAAGCCTAAGCCCTCACCAAAAAGGGGAGCGTCGGTGTCGATATCGTCGATGCTGACGTCTTCAAGATCGAGGCAATCAATGATCAGTTGTTTAATTTCGTTTTGTAAGCTCATAATTATTATCAAATTGTTGTTTATAATAGTTTTCAAGATCTCGAGTCAGTTGACGCGCCATCTTGGCTTCGCCGCCTGGGCCAGCATCATACCCGATATGGGCAATGGTTTCGCCTACTTCCACATGCATGCCTATGGTTTGGCGAGGTATTTCATACCAAGGCTGCTGTTTGGTGAGGCCAACGGCATTGGTGCGCAATACAATTGGGATCAGGTCTGTTTTTGTCCGCAGGGCGATATTGGCCGCCCCGCGCGCAAATGGGTTGATGATGGCTCCTTGTTGAGTACGGGTGCCTTCGGGGAAGATGATTAGGCAAGTGCCCTGACGCAACATCGCTTGGCAATCTTTTAAGAGTAGATCAGCACCGCGATTAGGGATATAGCCGGCGCTAGAAAGCACGACCCGTATAAGCGGGTTACGCCACAAGCTTTGCTTAACGATACAGCCCACATTGGGCATCAGGCTAATAAGCACCACCACATCCACCAGTGTGGGATGGTTGGCGATAATCACTTTGCCCTTAGCGCCATTTAGGCGATGCAGATCTTGGCAGGTCACTTTGATTACCCCAGCCCAAGTGAGCAAGGTGACAAAGCCGCCAAACATCCTATGAACTGTGCGCTGCACGCGCGCGGCACGTTGCTGTGGATTGCTTGAGCATATCCTTAGCACAGGGATCACAGTCAAAGAGAGCAATAAACCACCGAGGCCGAAAGCCACATAACAACTGACGCCTGCTAACCAGCGCGGAATATAGGCCAGTGAGTGTAAACCTGTGCCTGTTGTGCTAGCCATGGGAGAGTTGCCAGATGAAGCGGTTTAAACGCCCATATAGGGGGTGTTTGCAGGCGATAGCATGGAGCAGCTGGCCATAACTTAAGGGTGGCGCATCGAGATACTGTTGGGCGCTGGGTTGGGTGTGTAATTGCAGTAACATGGCCGGTGGCGAGTCAGGCGTTGGCAGCGACAATTGCAGCGCGATAGCGATAGGCAGCTCAGGTTCATGGGTGAACTCTTTATACACATCAGAGACTGGCTCATCGCCAAACACCAGCAGCAGATCGCTATTATCTTCACAAAGCTGGCCATAAGCCTCAATAAGAGCTTGTTCCAGCGTAGTTTCGCTGGCGGCGATAGAGGTTGAGGGGGCGCGGTTATGGGTCAAAATACTAAAGATACCGCTAGCAGTATTATGTACCGATTGGCTAAAGCCCATGGGGGAAATGGGCTGTTCTTGCACAATATCTTCGAGGAGTTCGACGGTGCGGTTAAGCTCGCCATGACGCGAAGCGAAAATAGTGCGGCATTGATCAGGGGCATCACATTGAAATGCCGCATCGAGCAGCATTTTGGTCAGCTTGCTAAAGCGTCGACGCTGCATCGCAGGTATTTGAGACAGTTTGGGTGTACTCGCCAGATCATTTTCATCGCCGAGCGACTGAGGCCATTGTTGCCAATCGGCTATCTGTTGGTAGCGAGGTGACCAAGCACCTGACGACTGGATCCTAAAGGTTAACTGCACTGCTTTGCCTCAATCTGCAGCATACGGCTGCGTTTTCCATAACAGGGGAATGGGCTTTACGCCGCATCAATTGTGCCATTGTACACCGATATGTAGAGAAAAAGCACGATTTGCGCTATGTCGATGTTGCCCTGTTATGGTGATGATTATGGTGCGTACAGCTAGATAACATGCTGTGCTAGTTACAGTAAAAAAACCGCCAAATGAGG
Organism: Shewanella sp. 553; assembly: GCF_059338375.1. Taxonomy (NCBI): domain Bacteria; kingdom Pseudomonadati; phylum Pseudomonadota; class Gammaproteobacteria; order Alteromonadales; family Shewanellaceae; genus Shewanella; species Shewanella sp. 553. The sequence continues at coordinate 3,649,057 of NZ_CM181701.1, read as the reverse complement.
CGGTTTTTTTAGGTGTTGGCTGTGACTACTCTTGCAGTTGTTTTTTCAGCTTACGCAACGCCATTTTGACTTTTTTGCTGTTTTCGGGGCCCATGCGGATCATCAATTTTTGTGCATTGGGTAACGATTCTAGCTGTGGATCGACAAACTTATAGTTAACGCTAACGCTATTGAGCTCAATCGCTTGTTCAATAATGGGTGCAGCAAGCATCACGTTGATGGCGTCGATCATGCGTTCGTTAAAGCTGCCATTACTGTAACCGAGCTCCTCAAACGCTTGGTTAAGTAGTGGCGTTAACTGTTCATAGGTGGTGACGAGTTGCTGCTCATCAAGATTGCTAATAAAGTCGGCGTAGAGATCGTATCTGTGGTAACTATCTGGGTTTAGGTATGTTTTATTACTCACATCTGAAACCGTAAACTGGCTCTTGGGCGCCTTAAGTGGACTGACTTTGCGGGCTAACTCCCCTTGGGCGATATTATCGACGAACACCACAAAGTGTCTGATGATATCTTTTTCAACTAAAATAGGGTCGATTTTCATGCCGTTAGCGACGTCGAGTGTTTTAGCGGTCACATAACTATCACTGTCAGCGAGCGTGGGGATGGGCTCAACTTGTGGCGTTGTGACTTCCGCTACAGGCGGCTCAACAACGGGCTCAGGCTCAGCTTCGGGCTCTGGCAGATTGGCATCGGTGGGTAACGGCTGCTCGGGGACGATTTCGGGCAAGGTCACAGCCGTTGGTTGCTCTGGCTCAGATTGGGTTTCTTTGCTGTCAAAGAAATAATAAGCGCCAGCGGCCACGATCAGCAAAATCACCACAACAGCAATCGTTAGCGCGCTGGCACCACCACGTTTTTCTTGCGGGGCAATTCTATCTTCTTGACTGACTTGCATGTGAGTTCCTTGAAAAATAGCTCGTGTGTAGGAGGGGCCAACACAGCCTCTCTTCATTCTGCAAAATTCAGTCGACTTGTCTAGTGAAGTTGACTGAAATAAAAAATATTTAACTTCAACAGAGGGTATAACCCAAGTTATAGCACTGATTAGGCTTGTACATATTGCTGCCTGTTCCCGAGCCAGCGCGTGATGATGGCATCGACATTATCGGGAGCCTGCTGCATCACGTGTTGCGCCAGTTTTTGGATATTGGGGATCAAGGCTTGATCGCGGATAAGATCGGCGATTTTCATGTCGACAAGACCAGTTTGTTTAGTGCCTAGGACCTCACCCGGCCCGCGTATTTCGAGATCTTTCTGCGCGATAACAAAACCATCATTACTGTCACGCAGTACGCCTAAGCGCTTAGTCGCAGTTGCCGACAGCGGCGCCTTATACATGAGGACACAGTGACTGGCAATGGCGCCACGGCCAACACGTCCCCTGAGCTGATGCAACTGTGCTAGACCTAAGCGTTCGGGATTTTCGATGATCATTAAGCTGGCATTGGGCACATCGACGCCCACTTCAATCACAGTCGTGGCAACCAATAATTGAATTATCCCTGCTTTGAAGTCGGCCATAATGGCTTGTTTTTCTGCGGGCTTCATCCGCCCATGTACCAGGCCTATCGCCAACTCTGGTAGTTGCTGCTTGAGTTCCTCTGCGGTGTCTTCGGCCGCTTGGCACTCTAACACTTCCGACTCTTCAATTAGGGTGCAGACCCAATAGGCTTGGCGATTATGTTGCAGCGCGGCTTGGCGCACTCGCTCAATCACTTCGGCTCGCCTGCTATCGGATACCGCCACCGTGGTCACAGGGGTTCTGCCGGGCGGTAGTTCGTCGATAATAGAGGTGTCTAAATCGGCGTAGGCGGTCATGGCTAATGTGCGCGGGATAGGCGTGGCTGTCATGATTAATTGATGTGGATGAAAGCCCTGACTGATCCCCTTTTCACGTAGCCCCAGTCGCTGGTGCACGCCGAACCTGTGCTGCTCATCAATAATGATCAGGGCTAGGTTATTAAATTCGACCTTGTCTTGAAAAATCGCGTGGGTACCGATAACGATATGGGCCTCACCGCTTTTTATCATGTCCAAAGATTGGCTGCGCGCCTTACCTTTGAGCTTGCCCGCTAACCAACCCACGGTTAATCCCAGTGGCTCAAACCAAGTGGCAAAGTTATTGGCATGTTGCTCTGCCAGTAGTTCGGTGGGCGCCATCATGGCGACTTGATAGCCGCTCTCAATCGCTTGTAGCGCTGCCAATGCGGCAACTAAGGTTTTTCCCGATCCCACATCGCCTTGCACTAAGCGCATCATTGGATGTTGCTGGCGTAAATCACTCTTGATCTCTGCCACCACACGTTGCTGGGCTCCAGTTGGACTAAAGGGTAGTGTGGTTAAAAACGGATTGATCAGTTGGCCGCTCCCCGCGAGCGATACGGCCGTATCGCGATGACTACGTTGCCTTAGCCGTAACATACTCAAATTGTGGGCCAGTAGTTCTTCTTGGATCAAGCGCTGCTGCGCCGGGTGTGTGCCTTGTTCGAGCGTAAAAGGATCGGTGCCTGTGGGTGGCCGATGCAGTAATTTGAGGGCCTCGATGAGCGACATTTGATTAGGTCGCAGTGCTGGCGGTAATAACTCGGCGAGTGCACCACTGTCGAGTAGTGACAAGGCTTGGTCGGTCAATTTTATCCAGCTGGCTTGCTTTAGCCCTTCGGTCGTGGGGTAGATAGGGGTAAGTGTTTCACTGAGCCCTGCATCGCTGGCGCCATGAATGAGCTTATATTCAGGGTGGATGATCTCTACCGAATGTTTAGCGCGGCGCACTTCGCCATAGGCGCGAATAGTGGCCCCATTTTCTAAACCGTTACGCTGGGCGACGGAAAAATTAAAGAAGCGTAAGGTCATCATGCCGCTGTCATCGCGTACGGTGCAGGTGAGCATACGTTTGCGGCCTTGAATAATTTGCGATGACTGAATTACGGCTTCGATGGTGCCATAGCTACCGGGGTAAAGCGCGGCAATCGGGTATATCTGAGTGCGGTCTTCGTAGCGCAGTGGCAGATGAAATAGGAGATCTTGGACTGTTTTTATGCCGAGCTTCTCTAGCCGCTGCGCCATTTTAATCGCAACGCCTTTTAGCTCTGTAACAGCCATAAGATCGAGTCTATCCACGCTTTATACCCATTTGATTCATTGAGTCATTTAAACAACTATTGGCTCAATCACTGTAAATATATACATATATTATCAGAGTTTACTCTGAACGCAATCTTAGTCAAATTGGCGTGCAGTGGGCTGGTGACAGTCCGAGGGAAAAGGAATGCGTGGTGAAGCGTGAGAGGGTGAGGCAAATGCAAATAGACCTAGGACTCTTGCCTAGGTCTATTTGTTGAGCTATTGGGTTTGGTTGCCTTGTTTAAGGCAGCTCCTTTAGCCGCTTTATCCCATGGCGCTATTAATGAGATAACCCATGTAGGCAAGGTAAGCCATTAGCAGTAAAGCGCCTTCGCGGCGGCCAATACGCAAGCCTGTCCACGCCACGGGCAGTAAGATCAGCGCCAGCGCCAGCATCACGCTCATATCGATAACCTGTAAGCCACCTGAGGTGATAGGGTGTACAAGTGCGGTAACACCTAAAATACCCAATATATTAAAAAGGTTAGAGCCAACAACATTACCGATGGCGATATCGCTTTCGCCTTTACGGGCCGCAACCACCGATGTCACCAGTTCTGGCATGCTGGTGCCTATCGCGACTATGGTCAGGCCGATGATGAGTTCGCTAACCCCAAATTGCTGCGCCAGTGTCACCGCGCCATCGACAAACAGCATACCACCGCCAACCAGCATGCTGATGCCTATGGCGATGAGCAGAGTCGCTAATAGCGGATGCACTGAACTCGAACCTGGAATATCGTCGGCTCCTTCCCCTTTACTGCTGATATAGCTAAAGCCTAAATAGGCCACCAGCAGTGCAGTGAGCAGTGCACCATCGAGCAGGCTAACATCGCCATCGCTAATTAACCCCCAAAACAGTAGGCTGGCACCGATCATGATAGGGATATCCCGTTTGATCATTTGCGTCTGTACCTGTATTGGCCGAATAAGGGCAGTGATACCTAAGATCAAGCCAATATTGGCGATGTTAGAGCCGATAACATTACCAATGGCGATACCTGGGTTGCCAGCTAATGCAGATTTAAGGCTTACAGCCAGTTCAGGTGCACTAGTACCGAATGCAACAATAGTTAATCCTATGATTAAAGGTGCAATTCCTAACTTTAATGCCACCGAGCTAGCACCGCGTACCAAGGCTTCTGCCCCTGCGGTCAGGATAATAAAACCACCGATAATGGCTAATAAAGTCAACATGGTTACCTCCAATAAACGTTAGGCGGCAAGGATAGGCTTTAACACTCGGAAGGCAACTAAAATTTTGCACTGCCAAGATTAAATTTTATTTAAGATAAGCGGTTAAATTAATAGTAAAAAAGCACGTCTTAGACGTGCTTTTAGCTGTTACACCGATTAATTTCTGTCTAAGGGCTTAAAGCTCATCTTCCCAGCGGATTTTACCGCCGCGCAGCCCATCGACTTTGGCGCTAAATCGCTCCTCAAGTACATGACGTTTGATCTTGAGTGTCGGCGTGAGCACATCGTTGTCGATATCCCAAGGCTCACTGACGACCACTATGGCATCGACGGTTTCGTGAGACTCTAGATGCGGATTCACACTGTCGAGTGTGGCTTTGAGAGAAGTGCGGATCTCCTCTTTAGGCTGCATGGCAGCACCCTCAGACAGTTGCACTAAGGCGATAGGATGCGGTAAGCCCGAGCCTATGATGCAGATCAGCTCAACATGAGGATCTTGGGCCAACTTACGCTCAATGGGGACTGGAGCCACATATTTGCCTTTAGAGGTTTTGAAATTGTCCTTAACTCGCCCGGTGATGGTCACATAACCCTCGGCATCGATAGCGCATAAGTCTCCGGTGTGGAAATAGCCATCGGCATCGAAACTACTGGCACTGGTTTCGGGCTGTTTATAATAGCCACTCATTAGGCCTGGGCTTTTAACTAACAGCTCACCATTGTCGGCTTGTTTTATGCTGCAGCCTTCTACGGCGCGGCCGACAGAACCAATTTTACTCGCATTGAAAGGGTGGTTAATGATGGAGTAAGCGCTATTTTCAGTCATGCCCCACGCTTCGCAAATATCGAGGCCTATCTTGTGATACCAAGTGATCAGTGAAGGTGGAATTGGCGCCGAACCCGATCCCAGTAGATTACAGTGTTCAAGCCCTAATCCTTGGCGAATTTTTCGCTTAACGATACTGCTGATAATAGGGATTTTTAGTAAAAAATTCAGTTTGCTATAGCCAATTTTATCGATAATGTTTTTCTGAAATAGGCTCCAAAGTCTTGGCACGGAGAAAAATACCGTGGGTCTGGCACGCTTAACATCGTCGACAAAACTGTCGAGGCTTTCTACGAAGGCCACACAACTGCCAGAATAAAATGAGGAGCCTTCCATCGCCACTCGTTCGGTAATGTGTGCCAGTGGCAGGTACGACAGCAGTCGGTCTTCTACATCGGTTTTAAGATCGCGCACCACAGCTTTACAGGTCCATTCAAAACTGGCGAATGTTTGTATCGCCCCTTTAGGCTTACCGGTAGAGCCGGAGGTGTAGATGATGGTCATTATCTTATCTGGGGTGATAACCGGTGCGTCGATTAATGGCTGGCCCAATTTGAGTAGACTGTTCCATTGGTATTGCGCGGGCATGGTGTCATAGGGCATCGCCATGCGGAGGATATCACCACCGACGCCAGCTTCTTGATCGGCCCAGTAATCGAGTTTACCAATGAAAATAGCTTTGGCTTCGCTGTGTTCTAGCACATAGCGAATAGTATCGGCGTTTGCCGTTGGGTAAATGGGGACGCTGATATAGCCGCCATGCATTAATGCCAGATCGGTAATAAACCATTCGGCGCAGTTTTTCGATAAGACGGCAATCTTTTCACCTGGCTGCAGGCCGAGGTGACGCAGCGCTCCAGCAATTTGCTGCATTTTTTGCTGTACTTCTCGCCAGCTAAAGTCGACGTATTGGCCGTTGATGGGTTGTCTTAGGTAGGTGCTGTCGCCATAAAGATCGACCCAATGCTGCAACATGTCGACCGGAGATTTAAAGTGTGAGTCCATCTGCAATTCCATAGTTATCCGTAAGTGAAAGTAAGCGCATCGAGTTGTTCTGTTTATGTGTGCGCGCTTGTTGAGTATGGCGAAAAATGTGATCTATGACAATTGTTTTGCTTGAATAATAAACGAATTGTCATAGATTTAGGCGTAGGGATAACCTGAGGAGGGGGGTCACATTATGACTAGGCGACTTTATTGCTCTGCGTCGGGATCGGGGGCGCGCATCCGTTGCCACCAGGTGTCATCGGCCACAATTTTTCCCTGATCATCGATGCGTGGGTAGGGGATATTTTTGCGTCGACAAGCCTTGGCGTAAATAGGGTGCCCCTGTTCAAATAGCATGGTTTGGCAGTAAGCATCATCTAAGGTGCGCGTGCCATACATGCCAGCGTGTTCGCGTTGACGCTGAGCCTCGTACATGATTAATGCCGATGCGACCGACACATTGAGTGATTGCACCATGCCCACCATAGGAATAATGATGTGCTGGTCGGCAATCGCAAGGCCTGCGTCACTGACTCCATCGCGCTCGTTACCCATGATCACTACCGTAGGTTTAGTGTAATCAATCTCGCGAAAATCCACCGCGCTGGGGGAAAAGTTGGTCGCTAACACCTGCATGCCTTGTTGAGCAAATTGGGCCGCAGCTTCATCCATATGATAGTGCTTGATGGTGTTTACCCATTGCTGACTGCCCGAAGCAGTATTACCCGATACTCGCATCTCAATGTCAGGCCACACGGCATGGATTTGATGGATACCTACGGCATCAGCTGTGCGAATAACCGCAGCAATATTATTGGTTTTATGGACTTTATCGAGGCAAACAGTAAGGTCGGTTTGGCGATTGTCTAGCATCTGATTGATGCGGGCGAAGCGTTCTGGGCTCATGGCGATAGGGATTACTTGTAGATCAAAAGTATAAAGGGCGCCGCGGCGCCCTCAAGGGTAATGGCTAAATTAAAGCTCCATCACTCCGTCCATTTCAACTAGCGAATCTTTCGGTAGCTGTTTAACGCCAATGGCGGCGCGGGCAGGATAAGGTTGCTCAAAGTAGCGCCCCATTATCTCATTGACGGTTGCAAAGTTGCTCAGGTCGGTCATATAGATATTGAGTTTAACGATATCTTGTAGTGAACCACCAGCGGCTGCGCAAACGGCGGTTAAATTATCAAATACCTGAACTACTTGGGCTGCAAACTCATCACTGACCATCTGCATAGTTTCAGGATTTAACGGGATCTGGCCAGAAAGGTACACTGTGCTGCCCACTTTAACTGCTTGAGAATACGTACCGATAGCCTGTGGGGCTTTGTCGGTTGCGATAATAATCTTCTCTGCCATAAACTTTTTCCTACTTGTCGTTATTAATAGTTGTCGTTATGCCGACGGGGTTAATAAATGCAGGTTAAGCGCCGCGCAACTTAACGATTGCGCGAGGTACGCAATACTTCGGGTAGCACTCGAATACGACGCATCACATTGGCTAAATGGACTCGGTCGGTCACCGAGATCCGTAAGTTAATCAAAAAGACTCTGCCATCGCGCTCTTCGGTACTCAAGTTATGAATATTGGAGCCTTCGGCGGCCACGATAGAGGTGATTTTTGCCAGTGCGCCTTGATGGTTGACAATTTCGATACGCAAATTAGCTTGAAATTCAACCCCTTCGGCGTTATCCCAATGCACGGGGATATATTTATCGGGCTCACCTTGGTAGCCACGAATATTGGCGCAGCTTTCCATGTGCACCACCAACCCTTTACCTGGGCTAACATGAGCAATAACAGCGTCGCCAGGAATGGGGCGACAACAGTTAGCAAAGGAAACCAGCATCCCTTCGGCGCCGCGAATGGGCATCATATTGGCTTCTTTATGTTCTTGCACCTCTATTCTGTCACCTTTAAGGCGCTGTGCAATAACAATGCTCATGGCATTGCCTAGACCGATATCGGCGAGTAATGACTCTAGACTCTTATGTTTGGTTTCACGCACCACTTTGTCAATCTGTTCAGGGGCAATGTCTTTAAGTTTGACATCACCTAATGCATGATTGAGTAGACGTTTACCTAAAACCACCGCCTCATCTTCCTTGAGACTCTTGAGTAGTTGTCTTATCTTGGCGCGTGCCTTACCTGTGACGACAAAGTTAAGCCAGGCTGCGTTGGGTCTGGCACCTTTAGCGGTAATGATTTCGACGGTTTGCCCCGAAATCAATGGCTGACTCAAGGGATACGCTTGGCGATTGACGCGCGCGCCGACACAAGTGTTACCCACATCGGTATGCACTTCATAGGCAAAATCCACCGGCGTCGCCCCCACAGGAAGCTCCAAGATACGCCCTTCTGGGGTGAAGACATAAATCTCTTCAGGGAACAGTTCAGTCTTAAAGTTTTCTACAAATTCAAAGGAGGTGCTGGCGCTTTGTTGCAGCTCCAATAGGCTTTGCATCCACTTGCGTGCTCGCACTTGGGTGGTGGTGCCTTGCTGTTGCGTGCCGGCGCCTTTATAGAGCCAGTGAGCCGCGACCCCTTTGTCTGCCATCTGATCCATATCTTCGGTACGAATTTGTACTTCAACAGGGACCGCATGGGGGCCAAACAGCGAGGTGTGCAGCGATTGGTAGCCGTTCGCTTTAGGAATGGCAATATAATCTTTAAACCGCCCAGGACGTGGTTTGTATAAGCTATGCATCGCGCCCACCACTCGATAACAGGTATCTATGGTGTCGACTATGATGCGGAAGGCATAGATATCCATGACTTCTTGAAATTGGAGTTCTTTATTACGCATCTTGTTATAGATGGAATAAAGGTTTTTTTCTCGCCCCTTTACCGTGCCTTTGATGCCCGCATCTTCTAAGCGGGTTTTTATCGCCACTTCAATGCGCTGGATCAGCTCTTTACGGTTACCGCGAGCCGCCTTGACTACCTCTTTGAGTACGCGATAGCGCATCGGGTAGTAAGCCTGAAAACCTAAATCTTCGAGCTCGGTCTTAATGTTGTGGATACCTAAGCGGTTGGCGATCGGCGCGTAAATTTCTAAGGTTTCACGGGCGATACGACGGCGTTTGTCGGGACGCAGTGCACCTAAGGTACGCATATTGTGGGTGCGGTCGGCAAGTTTGATTAAGATGACGCGAATATCTTGGGTCATCGCCATCATCATCTTGCGAAAGTTTTCTGCTTGGGCTTCTTTTTTATCGCGAAACTTGAGTTTGTCTAGCTTAGAGACGCCCTCAACCAGCTCACCAATGGCGGGTCCAAAAAGTTCGGACAGCTCTTCTTTGGTGACGGGGGTATCTTCGATAGTGTCGTGCAGCAGAGCGGCCATTAGCGTCTCATGATCGAGACGCATATCGGCCAGGATGCGAGCAACCGCAACCGGATGGGTAATATAAGGTTCGCCACTGGTACGCATTTGCCCTTCATGAGCATCGCGCGCAACCTGATAGGCCTGCTTGAGTAATTCTACTTGCGTCGGTTCTAAATAAGCTGACGCAGACTCCTTGAGACCTTCAAACAGATACAAGTGGCAGCACTCCTTATATAGCGTTGCGGCCTTCAGCGATAGCAGCAACAGCAGCAATTTCTGCCGCTTCACGTTCGCGCACAGTTTGACGCTCATCGGCATCAAGTGTGTCAGCGGTGACTAAACCAAGTTCGATTTCGCGCAGGGCGATAACCGTTGGCTTGTCGTTCTCTTCTTCAACCATAGGGTCTTTACCCTGCACGGCGATTTGGCGAGCACGACGCGCTGCAACCAGGATCATATCAAAACGGTTGCCGATTTGGTTTACGGCGTCTTCTACAGTTACGCGAGCCATGTGTTGAAACTCCAGTGATTATGGGTGAAAAAATGACGCAAAATTATACATTATGACAGTTAGTCTGCCAACAGATCGTTAAGCATATCATTTAGAGTATGAATTTGACCAGCGCGAGTAAGGCGTTGGCTACGAATAATTGCTTTTAAATCGACCTGAGCTTGCTCAAAGTCGTCATTGACTATGATGAAGTCGTATTCACCATAGTGTGAAATCTCAGAAGTGGCTTGTGCCATGCGGCCAGCAATCACTTCGCTACTGTCTTGACCTCGGCCAGTAAGACGGCGCTCAAGTTCAGCTTTTGACGGCGGTAAGATGAATACCCCTATGGCCTCTGGCATCATCTGTTTCACCTGTTGCGCGCCTTGCCAGTCAATATCGAGAAACACGTCGATCCCTTGGGCGAGCATCACTTCAATCGCTTCGCGAGAGGTGCCGTAGTAGTTACCAAACACTTCAGCCCACTCAAAAAAAGCTTGTTTTTCAATAAGCGCTTTAAATTCATCAACCGAGACAAAGTGATAATGTTGGCCGTCGACTTCCCCCACACGTGGCTGGCGCGTAGTATGCGATACAGACACTTTCATATCGGCAGGATTATCCTGCAAAATAGCGCTAAGAAGAGAAGACTTACCGGCACCACTAGGCGCTGAAATAATAAACAGGTTTCCGCGAGCGGTCATGAGCGTGCTATCCAAAAGCTGATTGATTTAGGTAGCCAGACATTATACAGCCTAGCGGTAAAATTAGGCTAGTGATTTAGCCTATTAGTGTCACTGTTTGTCCGCCAAAGTGGGTAATTTATGGTAGTTTTTAAGTTCTAGCTCAGAGTCGATAGCGTAGACTCTTGGCTGAACCTGTGAACCGATAGCCAATGTAGTAGGATTTTTATGCAGTTTAATACCTTTTTTTGTCGTCAAGGCGTGGATAGCAGTGTGCGTTTTGCGCTGATCAATCTCGCCGCATTCTTTGCCGTATTGATTTTCTATGTGCTACTAAACGGCCATGTATCGCTATTGTTAGTTGGGCTGGCTGCGGCATTGTTTGCTAGCTTAAGTGCTAAGCGTCGGTTGCAAGGTCGGCCCATCATATGGGCTTTTTTGCCTGTGCCCGGACTGATATTGTTGAGTGTTGGCCTGATTAATGAAGCTAATACCATAGTTATTGGTTGTGGTGTGTTACTGGAGTTGGCAGCCTGCGTGTTTGTGGTGCTGCAAGCGCCAGCTAAAAGCCAATTTACGGCAAGCTGTTACGGCTATCAGGGGCCATTATCACCGGCGAATCGCCGCGTAAGGCGTGTCGAGCCTGTGATTGCTGGCGATGCGCGCGACGCTGTTATGCCCCTTGAGCTTGATGATGACCCCAATGAGCGCCCCTATCGATATCAGGGGCATCAAGCTAATGACCAACAATCTTATGAGCATGCTATCGGCTCTAGTACTCACAGCGCGAGTACACATAATAGTGAAGCCCTCGCAAGTATCATAAAGGTGATAGGTCAAGGTGCTTTGCGTGCCATTAAGGTGATTAAAGCCCGGCCCCGAGCCAGTTTGCTTGGCGCTGGCAGCTTGATGTTAGTGAGCGCATTAGTGTTAATGTGGTCGGATGAACCTAGCTCTACCCAGAGTGTGCAGCAGAACAGCGCCGAAGCATCAGGTAGCATAAACCAAACGGCCTCTTATCAAGAGGCAATAATGCCCGACGGTTTTAGCATACTACTCGATGAAGATGTGCTGATGATCAGTTGGTTGGGTGAGCGCGGCGAGCCAGGATTATTGTGGTCATTAGCCACTGGTAAAGGGGATAGTAGCTGCCAAGAGTTAACCTTTAATAATGGTGCTCAATATCGCCCGATGGAGGTGAGTTTATTGCCTGACTCATCGACGTTAGCCCGATTTTCGCCGCTCGATACCCGAGCCATTCTTAACGATGTCGCCATGCGCGGCAGCCTTAAGTTGTGTGGGTATCAGTTTAGTCTCAAAGGCAGTCAGGCGGCATTGGCGAAACAAGCGGCGTTTCGTCCCTATCTTTAGGCTAATGTTCAACACTATGAACGGGTGATTAATCGGCGAGATCTATTACAGCTAGCTTTATACAATAGGGGGGAATGGCGGCTATTGGCGCTGGTGTTCATCGTCATAACTGATTAAACTCGTCGGTTACATTTTTAATGGTCGGTGGCCAGCGCGCCGCCCCTAGTCCAGTTGGTTGTAGACAATGGTTGCGACGCACTCTTCTAGTACACCCGATAATGAGTTCAATAATGTCACGCTGGTGATCATGGCAGCTGGTTTAGGTAGTCGTTTCGGCGGCGATAAACAACTGGCAAACCTAGGGCCGCATGGCGAAACCATGCTTGAGCTCTCGCTGGCGAGTGCGATAAAGGCAGGATGTTCGGCGGCGGTGATTATCACCCGCGCCGAGCTTATCGAACCGCTGCAGCAGCGGTTAACCGCCTTGCCAGACGGTTTTGCACTGCATTTTTGTGTGCAACAAACCGATGACTTACCAGCCGAGTGTTTGCCTTTGCAAGGTGAAGCTAAGCGGCGGGGCAAGCCCTGGGGGACTGCCCACGCACTTTGGTGCGCCAGGCATTGGGTTAATGGCCCTATGATAGTGATTAACGCCGATGATTATTATGGTGATAATGCCTTTAAATTGCTGGTCGATGGCTTTAAACACGCTAGCGAACGGTGGCAAATGGTGGCTTATTGCCTCAATGAAACCTTGTCACAACATGGTGGCGTTAATCGGGGGATTTGCCAAACACAAGGGGACTATTTAAGCAGTGTTCAGGAGTGGCTCGATATTGCATGGCAAGGTGATAAACTGCTGGGACACAATGGTCAGCACCAAGCTGAGCTCGATCCACAAAGCCTAGTGTCGATGACATGCTGGGGGTTTTCGGTCGATATTTTTAGGGTGTTAGAGCAGGCCTTGATTCACTTCATCAAAGATAGTGGTCATCTTGCTGGCAGTGAATGTTACTTGCCCGCTGTGGTGCAGACTTGCCTACCGTCACAGCATCAGCAAGACCATAATATCAGCGTCAAACCGGTTTACGTTAATATTAGCGCCGACACCTGGATGGGCGTGACATATCCGCAAGATGCCCTCTGGGTCAAACAAAAATTAATGGAGTTATTGGGTGATTGAGCTTATTCGGCAGCAGGTGCTGCCCCACTTTGGCATAACCGATTGCGCTAAAGTGTCGCCCCTTGGCAATGGTCATATCAATGACACATTTTTAGTGCGCTCAGCGCAGGGCGAGTTAGTCTTACAGCGGATTAACACTCAAGTCTTCAAGAGGCCAGAAGCCTTGGTGAACAACGCAAAAAAGATAGCCAGCCACTTGCAAGTGAAAGCGGCGTGCGGTGATTATCATTTAAGTGTGGTGGCACCTGTATTGACCATGGATAACGCCTTATATGTTGATTTAGCCGACAATGGTTTTTGGCGCGCGATTAATTACTTACCCCACAGTCATAGCATCGAAGTGGTATCTAATGAGCAAGAGGCTGAGTCAGCCGCTAAAGCCTTTGGCCATTTTTCACGCGCCTTGAGTGATCTAGATGCGACCGACTTGGAAGATGTGATCCCGCAATTTCATCATCTTCCCGGACGAATAGCGCTGCTTAACCAGGCCGCCACCCAAGACATGGTGGGTCGATTAGTACACTGCCAACACTGGGTTGATTTTGCACTGGCGCAGACTCATCTACTTGATGAATTGGCTCTGTTGGCTGAGACATTACCGCTGCGAACCTGCCATAACGACACAAAAATCAATAACATGCTTTACGATAAGCGCGACATGAGCAGTTTAGCCATCATAGACTTAGATACCTGCATGAAAGGGCATTTAATGTATGATTTTGGCGATATGGTGCGCACCTTTACCTCGCCCGAGGAGGAGGATTCCACCAACCTTGATAAGGTTGAGGTTCGCGAGTCGATATTTGCCGCTATCTGCCGTGGCTACTTAGCTGAGCTAGGTGATGTGTTAACTGTGGATGAAAAGCGTAGCCTATGGCTGGGCGCGCGAGTGATCTGCCTAATGATTGGGGTCCGCTTTTTGACCGACTATCTCAATGGCGATAGCTACTTCCATGTGCAGCATGACACCCATAATCTCGATCGAGCGGCCAATCAGTTTACCTTGTATCAAAGCCTATTGAACCAACAAGCGACGTTGAAAAAGTATTTTCAATAGCCTGTGCACAATAGCGATTAATCAAGTAAAAGAGCGCAAAATAATGCGCTCTTTTGGTTTATGCCCGTTGAGGCTCCCGGCAATATTTGGCCAGGTTGCTCAAGATCAACTAAGGTGCAACTCATCCTCGCAATCACTATTAAAGTGTTGCATAAGCCCTTACACTGCTTACAGATTAATAACATTGGATAACCATTGATGGCCCCCATTATCTGTAACTCTGCCCTAGAAGCTGTGTCTTTAATCGAAAGCGGTGAAACCCTGTGGACACACTCTATGGGGGCGACGCCTAAGGTGCTACTCGATGCGCTAGCGCAGCATGCGTTAACGATTCAAGACTTAACCCTATTACAGCTGCATACCGAATGTGCCGAGTCGCTTAGCTCACCCAATCTGAAAGGGCATTTGCGACACCGCTGTTTTTTTGGTGGCCTGCCAACGCGTCAATTGTTACAGCGTGGCGATGCCGACTATGTACCTATTTTCCTCTCGGAAGTCCCCAAACTGTTTCGCTCGGGCGAGCAACCCATCGACACCGCTATCATTCAAGTGTCGCCACCAGATAAACACGGTATCTGCTCTTTAGGTATCTCGGTAGAAGCCACCTTGGCCGCTTGCCAAGTAGCTAAAAAAATCATCGCTCACATCAACCCTATGATGCCGCGCACTCACGGTGATGGATTTATTCATTATCAAAAATTTGCCGCTGTGTATGAGCAGAGTATGCCTTTACCACAACACCCACTCGCTGCCAGCGATGTCACCAGTTTGGCGATAGGTCAAAATGTGGCAAAACTAGTGCGTGATGGTGATTGCTTACAAATGGGTATAGGCGCGATCCCCGACGCCGTGCTTGCCTGCTTAACCGAACATCAAGACTTAGGTGTGCACACTGAGCTATTTTCCGATGGCGTGCTTAATCTGGTCGAACTTGGGGTGATCAACAATAGCCGCAAAAAAGTGCATCCTGGTAAATTGGTCACGGGTTTTGCCCTCGGTAGCCAGCGACTCTATGACTATGTTGACGACAACCCATCGGTGATCTTTATGGATATTGAGCAGGTCAATGACACCTCGATTATCCGTAAAAATCCCAATGTGATGGCAATAAACTCGGCGCTGCAAGTGGATATTTCGGGACAAATTTGCGCCGACTCATTAGGCACGCGTATCTATTCTGGCGTAGGTGGGCAGATGGACTTTATTCGCGGTGCGGGCCTATCAGAAGGCGGCCGCTCGGTGATCGCACTGCCAAGCACTGCAGCGCATGGAAGTGTGTCACGTATCAGCACCGTACTCTCACCTGGTGCAGGCGTGGTCACCACCAGGGCTCATGTACATTACATCGTCACCGAATATGGCATCGCCAATTTGCGAGGTAAATCACTGCGAGAGCGAGCCCGCGCCTTAATCGACATCGCTCACCCAGATTTTAGAGAACAGCTTTGCCAAGAAACCTTCGATATGTGGGGACTCACGGTGTAGTTTTACAGCATCCAAAAAAAAAAAGCCTCAATGGTGAGGCTTTTTTGTTAGGAGGGGAGTTTATTCCACGTTTTGGATCTGAATGTGGTGATAGAAATTTAAATCCTTAATATTCAGCTTCTTGGGTTTGTTTGGTGATGATTAACTAGATTTTAGTCACCAATTTAGTCACCAAGTCTACTTTGTTAAGCTGCTTTGCCGAAGTCAGCTTCTACTACTCATTTTTTGTTTTGAAAGAGCAAGTGTTGCGGTTTGGACTAAGTGATAAATTAATACAAGATACCATATTGGCTGGATGCACAGGAATGGCAGGTATCGTCATCGAACATATTGCCAATATTAGTCATTTCCTTGCAGTATATGCATTTTATTCTGTAGGAGTCACTTTCATGAATAGCTTTAGCGGCTGACTTTACTTGACGAGGTGTGGAGTTTAGGCTCATTTTTTGTTGTGTCACCCACTCAAGATGGGAGCTATATGGACCATGCCATCCAACGATAGCCGTTGAAATGGTGATTCCATCCTCCAGTATGTCTATGCGCATATCCTGGTTATATGCCTGATTAGTTACTTTTGCAGATGATACGTCGAAATGTTGCTTAGCCATATTGTTGCAAGCGTTATCGTCACAAGTGACCGGCTGGCGTCCTTTGGATTTAAAATCGGCGTCAATTAATTGATTACATGTGCTACAGATAAAAAAGGCATTTGATTGGTCAATTGCTCTAGCTAATGCTTTCAGGCTGTGTATTAGGCGGTGCGGATTTACATTAATTTTTTGATGGATAAGCTTATCAAAGTTGCCACTGTTGCTGTTAACGTGGGCGATAACAGTAAAATCTTTATCAATATTAACAGTGTAAAGTGGTCTCACTTGCTTGTGTATTTTCCTTACTGATTGATATTGATTGAGCTCTTCAGTTGTTAAAAACCGCTTTTCATTAGTATTTAAATCAATAAGTGGTGTATTGGCGCATAGGTCAATCGGGTCAAGGGTCTTAAAAGGAGAATCAAACCTTGTGGCAGGTGAACCATATATGAAATGCGTTAATACGCCGTAAGGTGTGATTAAATCAATAAAACGATTAATCCACTCCGCATTCCCAGTAAAGTGAATGGCATCTTGCTCTAAAAGTGATTCAATCGTTGGAATGGAGTCGAGATCCATGTCGTGTTCCCTATGACAAACTAAAGCTGTTGATTAAGAAAGTATTGTAGCTAAATTGCCTCAACGCTGTAACTAGGAGTTTGCGATTCGTCCGCTTAATGAGCGGGCTACAAATTCTGAACTTAAATCGTGATTATCAATTTTTAAAAAGCTATGATTAGATTAGAAAAATACCGCTGCGAGGGAATGATGGCATTGAATACACTGGGTCAAAATTTAGAAAACAAATCTACAAACTTTAGTTTTCTGTCATCATACGATCCCATCTTTTTAGATTTAGCCTATAGCGCAGAGCGTGCCTTTACCTCAGACCCCAACACCACCTTAATTAAGCTGCGTCAGTTAGGTGAAGCAATGGCGCAAGATATCGCCGCTAGGTGTGGTATCGAGTTTGACGATAAAACGACGCAAGCGGATCTGCTTTATAAAATTCACCGAGAGTTAAACCTAGAACCTGTCGTTCGTCAGCTATTTCATTCTTTAAGAATTGAAGGCAATAAAGCGACTCATCAGTTTAGAACCCAGCATAAAGAAGCATTAGAAGGGCTAAAGCTGGCTCGAAGCTTAGCTATTTGGTTTCATCATGCCTTTGGCGAACTCAAGTCTCCCTTTAAAGCAGGCCCATTTGTCTCTCCTGAAGATCCAAGTAAGCAGCTACAAGATTTACAAACACAGATCGAGCAGCTGCGCAGCGAACTTAATGATAACCACCAGCAGCTAGCAGATAGCCAGCAGTTAACTGAGTTAATCGCGCGGGAAAAAGAAGAATATGTGGTGCTTGCTGAACAAATGGATGCTGAGGCCCGAGCTTTATCTCAGCAAGCGGCTGAACATGAGCAAGCACTCGCCGAGCAAAAGCAGCAATTCGAATCACGTATCAAAGCACTACAAACTGAATTAGCACAACTTGCTGAAGCTGATAGCCAAGCTGCGACAAAAAATAAGAAGCAAATTAGCAAGCAAGCGAGCAAAGCAGGCAGTCATATTGAGCTCAGTGAAGAGCTAACGCGGGTACTTATCGATCAACAGTTAAGAGATGCAGGATGGATTGCTGACTCTGAAAGATTAGATTTTCGCAAAGGCACTCGGCCTAAAAAAGGCAAAAATATCGCCATTGCAGAATGGCCTACCCAGCATAAGGGCCTACAAGGCCGAGCTGATTATCTACTATTCTGTGGCTTAACCCCTGTGGCAGTCGTCGAGGCTAAAAAAGAGAACACCAACGTCGCGGGTAAGATAACTCAAGCGGAACGTTACTCTAAAGGATACAAACTTACTTCCCCTCAACAAGGCGCATGGGAATTAGAAGGTCGCACGGTAGCATGGGCTGATGAGGAAGATGGTCATTACCATATCCCCTTTATTTATTCATCTAATGGCCGAGAGTTTAATAAGCAACTGGCAGAGTTATCAGGCACTTGGTTTCGAGATGTCCGTAAACCCAGCAATGCAAAGAAGGCGCTACAGCAGTTTCATTCGCCTGATGGCTTACTCGATAAATTAAAACGTAGTCGTGAAGATGCAGAGAAGTTACTGCAGCAAGAGGGCTTTGATTACCTTGGCCTACGCGATTACCAACAAAAAGCCATTGCTGCTGTTGAGTCAGAATTAGCGCAAGATAAAACCCAATGTCTGCTGGCTATGGCAACGGGCACAGGTAAAACCCGTACCATTATCGGTTTAATGTACCGATTTTTAAAAGCCGAACGTTTTAGACGTATTTTATTTCTCGTTGATAGAACCGCATTGGGCGAGCAGGCTTGTGATTCATTTGATGAAGCGAAGCTTGAACAAAATAAAGTGCTGTCGTCGATCTACAATATTGCCGAATTAGGCGATATGGCCAGTGAAGCCGAAACCCGTATTCAAGTCGCTACCGTGCAAGCCATGGTAAAGCGCATTTTTATGTCTGACACACCGCCGCCACTTGATGAATTTGACTGTATTATTGTTGACGAAGCCCACCGTGGTTATGCGCTTGACCAGCAAATGACAGAAGGTGAATTGGCAACACGAGACGCTAGCCAATACCTGTCTAGTTACCGTCGTGTGCTCGATTATTTCGATGCAGTGCGTATTGGCTTAACCGCAACTCCGGCTAAGCATACCAGCGAGATCTTTGGTAAGCCCGTATACACCTATAGCTACCGTGAAGCGGTGGCAGATGATTGGCTAATCGACCATGAACCACCCATTCGATATGAAACCTTATTAAACAAAAATGGCATCAAGTTCGAAAAAGGGGAAACCATCAGTGCTATTAATACGCAAACAGGTGAAATCGAGACTGCCGATTTAGAAGATGAGTTAAAGTTCGAAGTTGAATCATTTAATAAGCGGGTGATAACCGAGTCATTTAATGAGGTTATTTGCCAAGAGTTAACTAAAGAATTAGATCCATTAGGCGATGAAAAAACCTTAATTTTCTGCGCCACAGACGTTCATGCTGACATGGTGAAGCGTCTGTTAGATACAGCATTCATTGGTATATATGGTGATGACTACAATCAAGCTGCAGTGGCTAAAATAACAGGTCAAAGTGACAAAGTAAGCCAGCTTATTCGCCAGTATAAAAATGAGCGATATCCTAATATCGCCATTACCGTTGACCTATTATCAACGGGTATCGATGTCCCTAAGATTTGTCATCTGGTGTTTTTGCGCCGTGTTAAATCGCGCATCCTGTATGAACAAATGATGGGCCGTGCGACCCGTCGTTGTGATGACATTGGTAAAACTGCATTTAAGATTTATGACCCTGTAGATATTTATAGTGCGCTCGAAGCCGTCAACACCATGAAGCCGATCGTCAAAGACCCTAGCATCACCCTTGAACAGCTGGTGGAAGAATTAAGCGATGATAACCAGTTAACACAAGCATTAGATGCTCCAGGTGAACAGGCTGGCACTAGCCACGCCGATGATGTACTTAATCAGCTTGGCCAAAAAGTCATGCGAGTCATGCGTACAGCAGTTAAAAAGGCGGAGAATAAGCCAGAGTTAAAAGCCAAACTCGATCAACTTGAGGGTCTATGGGGCGTTGCGCCTGATAAGCTCCACCAGCATTTACATCAAATTGGCCCTAAAGCGGCTGCGCAGTTTTTTAAGCAGCATCAAGGCCTGCTTAATCAGTTAGCCGAAGTTCGTTATCTTGTTGGTAGCGATAAGATGCCGATTATCTATGAAGGCCGCGATGAATTCATAAGTCGTCAGCAAAACTATGGCGTACATGAAAAACCGGCTGACTATCTTGAAAGCTTTAACCATTTTATTAAGCAGAATATTAACCAATCGGCAGCCTTGTCCGTGGTGGTTAATCGCCCTAAAGACCTAACCCGAGAACAACTTAAAGAAGTTAAACTTTTACTTGATGCAGCAGGTTATAGTGAGGCCCATCTGCAAAGCGCATGGCGTAAAAATACCAACCAAGATATTGCAGCCAGTATTATCGGTTATATTCGTCAGGCAGCGCTTGATGAAGCCCTCATCCCCTTTGAGCAACGAGTCACCAAAGCGATGCAACGTATATACAGCGAGCATGAGTGGAACCCTAACCAACGTAAGTGGCTTCAGCGCTTAGCAAAACAATTAGTGCATGAAGCTGTGATTGATAAGGCATTTGTCAACCAACGTTTTGCCGATCAAGGTGGTGCTAAACGCTTTAACAATGTACTTGATGATCAGCTCGATACCATTATCGACGAGCTGAACAAATACCTTTGGCAGGTCGGTTAGCGCTTAATTTTCAGGGCATATTTTTAGGGGGTAGCCACTGAGATATGTATAGATATTCGTATTTTCTATACATGTTACCAGTAATGTCGATGCAATCGACATAACCACTCAAAATACGTAACACATGTCGATTTAATCAGATTTTATAAACATGTTTGCTTTACATGTCGATTGAATCGACATAAGCTCACTGCACTATTTGTTTATGTCGAAAAAAGAAGGTTTTTTAAACATGGAATGGCAAGCTGACCAAGCATATAACCATTTGCCGCCCTTACCGCTAGACACTGAGCTAGGGGAAATGGCCGAAACCTTACCCATACTCAAAGCCTGTATTCCAGCCCGTGCCGCGCTTGCTGAATTAAAGCAAGCGGGTGAGCTATTGCCTAACCAAGGCTTGCTGATCAACTTATTACCATTACTTGAAGCCCAAGGCAGTAGCGAGATTGAAAACATTGTCACTACTACCGACAAGCTATTTCAGTACGCCCAAGAAGACAGCCAAGCCGACCCGATGACCAAAGAGGCGCTTCGCTATCGCACCGCCCTTTACCAAGGCTTTACCGAGCTAACCAGCAGGCCATTGTGTGTCACCACCGCATTAGAAATTTGCAGTACCATTAAATCGGTGCAAATGGATGTGCGTAAAGTGCCAGGTACTAGCTTAACCAATCAGGCCACAGGTCAAGTTATCTATACCCCACCAGCAGGCGAAGCTGTCATTCGTGACTTGCTAAGTAACTGGGAAGCCTTTTTACATAATCAAGATGATGTAGACCCACTGATTAAGATGGCCATGGCCCACTATCAGTTTGAAGCGATTCACCCTTTTATCGATGGTAATGGCCGTACAGGACGTGTACTTAATATTCTTTACCTGATTGACCAACAACTGCTTAGCGCACCTATCTTGTATTTAAGCCGTTATATCGTGGCTAACAAGCAAGATTACTATCGCTTGCTACTTAACGTGACCACCAAGCAAGAATGGCAAGCGTGGATCATTTTCATGCTTAATGCCGTTGAACAAACCGCTAAGTGGACTACCCACAAAATTGCCGCCGCCCGTGAACTAATCGAGCACACCACGGAATATGTGCGTCAGCAGTTACCTAAAATCTATAGCCATGAGCTAGTACAAGTGATTTTTGAACAGCCCTATTGTCGTATTCAAAACCTAGTTGAAAACGACATAGCAAAGCGCCAAACCGCCTCAGTTTACTTAAAACAGCTGTGCGACATTGGAGTATTGCAAGAGGTGCAATCGGGCAAAGAGAAGCTATTTGTTCACCCTAAATTTGTCACCCTGATGACCAAAGACAGTAATCAGTTTAGCCCGTACTTTGATGCGAGTAACAACAAGTAATTAAACCAACTAATGTAAAGTTTGCAGCAAATTAGCCTGCAGCAATCATTAGCCAAACTAAACATTGAGAACCCAATGAACAACAACGACATCGTACAAAAACTGTGGAACCTCTGTGACGTACTGCGCGACGACGGCATTAACTATTCTGACTACGTAACCGAGCTCGTCTTGCTGCTATTCATTAAAATGGTTCATGAGAACAGTGAAGCGGGCTTACTCAATAAGCACACCTTACCAACAGGCTGCCGCTGGACAGACTTAAGCGATAAAGACGGCTTAAACCTGCTTGATGACTATAAGCGTATGTTACTGACCCTATCGACAGGTAAAGACAGTGAGGGTAACACCCTACACGCCGACCCATTGATTCTAGCCATTTATGCCGATGCCCAAACCCGCCTGCGTGAGCCACGTCATTTAAAGCAACTCATCAAGTCATTAGACTCTATCGACTGGTTTAGCGCCCAGAAAGACGGCTTAGGCGACTTGTATGAAGGCTTGTTAGAAAAAAACGCCAACGAGACCAAATCAGGCGCAGGCACCAGTACTTTACTCCGCGCGCATTAATTGACTCTATGGTACGGGTGATTAACCCACAAGCAGGTGAAGTCATTCAAGATCCAGCCGCAGGTACCGCAGGCTTTTTAATTGCCGCCGATACTTACATTAAAGCGCAAACCGATGACCACTTTGACCTCGATGCCAAGCAAGTGGCATTTCAAAAAAACAACGCCTTTGTCGGTGTCGAGTTGGTGCCATCAACCCGCCGCTTAGCCCTGATGAACTGCCTACTGCATGGCATGGAAGGCGACGATGAAGGCGTAGTGCATCTAGGTAACTCACTCGGCCAAGTGGGCGCTGAATTACCAAAAGCCGATATCATTCTGGCTAATCCGCCCTTTGGTACCAGCAAAGGCGGTGATGCCTCTATTACTCGTGACGATTTAACCTATCCCACCAGCAACAAGCAGCTAGCCTTCTTGCAGCACATCTACCGTAACTTAAAGGCGGGTGGCCGCGCCGCCGTAGTATTGCCAGATAACGTGTTGTTTGAAGCGGGCGTCGGTACCGATATTCGCCGCGACTTAATGAACAAGTGCAACCTGCATACCATCCTAAGGCTGCCAACTGGCATCTTCTACGCCGCAGGGGTTAAAACCAATGTGCTGTTTTTTACCAAAGGCTCTGAGGCCGACAAGCACCAAGAAGAAAACTGCACCACTAACACTTGGGTATACGACCTACGTACCAATATGCCTAACTTTGGCAAACGTACCCCGTTTGGTCAGCAACACTTAAGCCCATTTGAGACCGTGTATAACGCGCCACTAGCAGAACGTAAAGAAGGTGAGTGGAGCTTTAATGCCGAAGAAGTGGAAGTTGAAAGCACTGAGGTCAACAAGGGCGTAGACCCACGCTTAGCTCACAGTCGCTGGCGGGTGTTTAGTCGTGAATTCATTCGTGACACCAAATCAGATTCACTGGATATTTCATGGCTTAAAGATGCTAACAGTGTCGATGCGGCCGATTTAGGTACACCAGAAGAGCTGGCAGGCGAAGCCATGACAGAACTGAAAGGTGCATTGGCTGATCTTGAGGCTTTGGTTGCGTCATTAGCGGGTGGGGTGAAGGGATGAGTGAATTAGGTTTATTGCCTGAGGGTTGGGCTCTCACTAACCTTGGTGGTGTTATTAGCATCTCTTCAGGAAAAGGGTTAACTAAATCCAAGATGGTAGAAGGTGATACCCCTGTATTTGGGGGTAATGGTATTACTGGTTGGCACAACGACAGCAACATAAATAAAGAGACTATAGCTATCGGTCGTGTCGGTTTTTATTGTGGTTCAGTCCATCTGACACCAGCTAAAGCTTGGATTACCGATAACGCTTTTGTTACTAGTTTTGATGAGGGCTTAATAAACAAAAAGTTTCTTTATCAATTGTTGACTAATACTGATTTAAGGCAGAATGATTCGAGCACGGCACAACCTGTTATCTCAGGATCTAAAGTATACCCCATAGAAATTAATCTCCCCCCACTAGCCGAACAAAAAGTTATAGCCGACAAGCTGGATGAACTGCTGGCGCAGGTAGAAAGCACCAAAGCCCGCCTCGATGCCATCCCCGCCATCTTAAAATCATTCCGCCAATCGCTCTTGGCTGCGGCAGTTAGTGGCAAATTGACAGAAGAGTGGCGTGGTGAGACATACGCTATTGAAGAAGGAAGAAAAAGCATTGAAAATACATATTCTATTGAAGACAAATATGCTTTTGATATTCCGACTAGTTGGATGTTAACAGCTATTGGTAACATAGCTAATTTTCAGCAAGGATTACAGATAGCTAAATCGTCGAGAGGAAAAGAGACTGATGATGGAGTTCTTCCAATACTAAGAACCGTTAATTATGAAAACTCATTCACTAAAGATGTACATTATGCATTTATAGACAGCAAATCAATTATTGCTGAACCTGAAGATATAGTTTTATCAAGAACAGGAACTGTCGGTAGGGTGCTTACTGGATATAGAGGCATTATGCATAATAATTCCTTCAGAATTAATTATGATACAAATGTAATCATTCGTGAATTTCTAATTTTCTTTTTATCGTCTCCTATCTGTCAAACTTACGTCAGGGAAAATTCTGGACGCTCTACTCAACCTGATCTAACTCATAAGGCTTTCGCTAGATGTCCGATACCAGTCTTAGCGAAAACCGAACAAACCGAAATCGTCCGTCGTATCGAAGAGCTATTCGCCTTCGCCGATAAAGTCGAAGCGCAGGTTAATGCAGCACAAACACGAGTTAATAACCTCACCCAGTCGATACTGGCTAAAGCCTTCAGGGGCGAATTAACTCAAGAGTGGCGCACTGCGAACCCTGAACTCATTTGCGGCGAAAACAGCGCACAGGCTTTGCTTGAGCGTATAAAAGCGGAAAGAAAAAAGCTCAAGCCCGCAAAGAATGCGCGAGCTAAAAAGGCTAAGGTATGATGGGTGCTATCTATTGTTTGAATTTAGCTGGTGGTGCAGAGCAAACCGAAATTGCTCGTATCATCCCTGATACTCAGCCTTCGGCCCTGCTTTCTGCAGTCCAAAATCGTTCCCGACGATTTTGTGTCCGTCGTGTCGAAGAGCTATTCGCTTTCGCCTATAAAGTTGAAGCGCAGGTCAATGCCGCACAAGCGCGGGTTAACAATCTCACTCAGTCGATACTCGCTAAAGCCTTCAGAGGAGAACTCACCGCCGACTGGCGCGCCGCTAACCCTGAACTTATTAGTGGTGATAACAGCGCACAGGCCTTGCTTGAGCGCATTAAAGCCGAACGGGAAGCGCTTGCATTAGCAGCCAAAGCCGCTAAGAAAAAGCCCAGCACTAAAAAGGCAAAAGCATAATGGGTGTAATTTATAGTGTGAGTTTAGCTGGTGGCGCAGAACAAACCACTCTTTCACATAATCAGGCTCGTATCATCCGGCCGCCAAGGAAGGCGGGAGTAGAGAATAGGCAAGGAGCATTCGTGTTGAAGAACTATTCGCCTTCGCAGGTTAAAGTTGAAGCGCAGGTCAATATTGCACAAATAGTGGTTAACAAGCTCACCCACAAAATGTCAGGAGCATTTTGCTCCGCTTTAGCGCCTGTATAGGGAGAAAATCGATATTCGCTAAAGCTTTCAGAAGTGAACTTACCTTGCGAGGTGTGATTTATTACATTGTTTCATATAAATCAATAGATTAATATTGCCTGTGATTTTGGTATTAGTAAAAGTGTTGAATACCGTTACTAATGCTGACAGACAGTTGGCCAGTAAGCATCGTGTGTTTAAGCAGTAGATACTAGCGCTTTAATTATGTATTGGATAAAAAGCGTGAGCAGTACTAACCATTCACAAGTCAAACTAAAACGTTTGGTCAGCACAAAAATAATAAGGAACGTTATGAATATATTAGGGATAGCCTTTTCTGGTGATTTGTACTCTCCAATCACTTACAAACGTCAATCTGTTTTACATTCGAATCCTGTATAAGTCATTACCAATCAGATGTTTATTATTCATCGGGAATAGTTGGAAAGACTATATCATCGGTCATCCGAAGAGCATTAGGGAACAATTAGTTAATGTACGAGCAACCAAGAAAAAGTGGCGATACCTCATCTAGTTACGAATTACGTACTCCACGGATTCGTTTAGAGGAGGATGTCGTTCTTGCACCAGAGACGCGCAGAATGTTTGAAGAGGCTATTGGTGCTATGCGTCATCATAAAACAATCTATACAGATTGGGGTTTTGAAGCGGTTGACCCTATGGGCCGTAATATGATCCTCAATTTATATGGTCCACCGGGAACAGGTAAAACTCTTGCTGCCGAAGCCCTCGCAGGAACTTTAGAGCGCCAGTATTTTCACATCGGTATATCTGAACTTGAAAGTAAATATGTTGGAGAGACGGCCAAAAATATAGCTGCAACATTTAAAACGGCAGCGTTGGAAGGTGCGGTCATTTTTTTTGATGAAGCAGATACATTACTTGGGGCTCGACTCTCTTCGGTTACTCAAGGCATCGATAATGAAATTAATGCTATGCGGTCAACATTATTAATGGAATTAGAGCGCTTTGATGGCATCGTAATTTTTGCAACCAATTTTGCTAAAAATTACGATAGCGCTTTTGTCAGCAGGATTCGCTATCACATTGAGTTTAAACTCCCTGATATAGAAGGACGTAAACAATTGTGGCAGCGAATGCTGGTTCCTGGCGTCCCGTTAGACGAAGAGCGCGATATGATAATTGAACGTTGTGCTGTTGCATCTGATGGTTTATCAGGTCGTGAAATAAGAACTGTTTTACGTACAGCTTTTCCTCGTGCATTAGTCGAATGTGATAAAGACCCAAGGGTTAAGTGGCATCACTTTGAAACAGCAATAGAAGATGTTTGTTCTGCAAATAGGAATGTGGGTAAAAGTAGAAAAGATGTAATAACAAAAGCAGCCAATAATGTGACTAATACCGAGGTTAGTCGGCGGTTACTCGGAATTATGGAATAAGCGTTTAATTTTAAAGGGGAAATAAAATGGGTTGGTTCAGTAATGCTTGTAGTTCAGTGGGTAACTTTGTTAGCTCTGCAGTTAGCACAGTAAAAAGTGCAGCTAGTTCTGCATATGAAACAGTTAAAAGTGTTGCAAGCAAAGCAATCGGTTGGATGGCAGAGAAAGCAGACGTTTTTGTGGGTAGCGTAAAAAAAGCCTGGAAGGCCGTTAAACCTTATGTTGAACAAATACGTGGAGTACTACGTTCAGCCGCACAATCAGTGTCGCATCCTTGGTTAAAAACGGCATTACTGTCGTTAGAAAAAGGCTTGGGGGCATTAACCGCATTTGAAAAATCCCCAATTGCAAAGAAAATAGATGCTGCAATTAAATGGTCAATTAAACTTGCTCAACGATGGCACAAGGCCCAAACGGTTGATGCAGATAAAAATGAACGGAGCGAATCAACTAACCAACAAAATGATGTACTCAACGCTGAAGAATTGAAAGAAGCTAAAACACATCAACAAGAGTTTCGTTTTGCAGAGGACGAGGTGATACCCGAGGAACAAAGACACAACCTTGAATTAGCTTCTGCAATCAATGACTTTGAAATTGCAAAAGCGGAATTATCGTTAGCAATCGATGCCGAACCCACAGATTTCGAACATTATTTACGCCTACGTGCAACACAAAAATTGCTGACTATTGCGGATAAAAAGCTTCGTACATCAATGACTGTTGATGATCTGAACTCTGATGATTTATTTTTAATTAGAATAGCTTCAGATCTCATCAAGGCTAATCCAGAGTTAAATAAAAATGCTGCAGAGCGCTTAGACCGTGTATTGACAAGGCAGCATGGTAAAAAACTTGCTCCTTTTGTTTTTGAAGAGCTCATTGTGTCTTGGGCGAAAAATGCAGAGGTTCTTGAGGAAGAGTGGAATATTGCTAACAGAGCTTATGCGAAAGACAAAATGCTATTACAGCGTTTGACTCTGGCATGTAAAATTCAAGATGAACTTTCTAGTGAAGAGGCAAGTGAGTTAGCGCTACTAGAGATAAATGTACCTAAAAATAAGTTATCACTTGATAAATTATCTGAAGAACAATTAGATATTGAACGTTATGTTGGAGCTGCAGAGGGGTTCCTACAATTACTCGAGAAAACAGAAGAGCAGATTGAATTAGAAGATCGTAGTTATTTACTTGAGGACGGTCATAAAATAGGTGTATTGCTGATAGATTGTGCCGAGCATAGTAAGTCATTCAATGAGTTAACTCCTGATGAGCAATCGCTTTTAAACGACTATGCCAATATATTCAAACAAGAATCAAAAGTGCGCATGGATACTATTCTTAAGGTTGCTGTATGAATTTAGATGCAATATTAGACTTTTTAATACCGGATATTAGTGACCCACTGCAAGCGTTTTTTTTGTCCATCATTCTTTTTATGATGCTTTGTACCATTGTGAGTGCCCACCTAATCGCTAAACCTAAATCTTGGGAGAAAAAGTGGCATAGAGGTACACCGAATGATACGACTGATGATTTAGATATTGAGCATGGTAGCGTGACGGATCTGTGGCATGCCGTTGCTACAGCTCCTGAAAAACTGGTCGAACTCATGCCAGGGTTACTATTAATCATTGGTTTACTCGGTACATTTCTAGGACTGGGCATGGCACTTAATCATGCTTCTAATATTCTTAGTCAGCCTAATGCGCTAGATGCGAGTAGTGCTGCAGATAGTATGCAGCATCTGCTTGGACTTCTTAATGGTCTCGGCACTAAATTTAAAACATCAACATGGGGAATAAGTGGTTTTATTCTGCTTAAAATTTGGAGTGAATTTGCTCGTTTCGATGAGAAACGTCTTACTTGGGTCATTGATAAAGTTAAAAATGAGATAGAGCATCGCAAGAGTATTCAACTTGCCATGGAAGATGAAAAGCAAGCCGCATTGTTTTCTCAAATAAGTAGTGTCTCTGTAAATATGGCTAGCGCTTTTTCCAACAAGTTAGATCAATTGCTTGAGCAAAATAAACAAAATAACAGTCAAAATAGCCAACTATTGAGTGATAATTTTGATTCATTAGAGCAATGTATTAACCAAGCTCATTTATCAACACAGAATGAATCAAAGAATAATAGCTTACAGTTGCAAGAGGTATTGAAAAATACTAATGACCAGACGCGCACATGCATAGAAACTGGTATTTTAACTCTAGTGAACAAATCGACTGAAGTGCAAAAGCATACAAGCGAAACACTTAGAGCTGGCCTCAACGATATAAAAAATAGACTGACTCAGGTTCATCAACAAACTCAAAAATCTATAAATAATAGTATCAATGGTCTACAAGAAACAATTGAGTCTGTACGCATTGAAACGCAAGCGACTAAAGAAGCAATGCAGTCTTTTACTGATAATAGCCAATCAGTTATTGAAAACATGGCTGGTGCCGCTCAAAGGATGGCTCAAGGAGCAGATAAAGTAGGACTTGCTGCAAGTGACTTAGTGAATGCTGTTGATTCATTCAATAGTCAATTTACTGAAGTGCTCGATAATGTCCGTAGTGATCTGTCTTCTGCTATTAAGGATATGAGCAGTGAAGCGTCGTTAACTCTTGAGCGCGGTAGTACACAATTGGGCAAAGCTACACTTGAAATATCAACTGCACTTGGTGTGTTATCAACAGATGTAAAAGAAACAATGGGAGATGTGAAAACATCGATTGATGAAGCGCTTCATATCCAGAAAAAAGCCGCTGTTGAATTTACGCTATCAAGTAACGTGCTTAATGAAAGCATTGCAATGTCGACAGAGATTGTAAGTAAACTTGGTAAGCCTATTGAAGCAGGGTTAAGTGCTATTTCAACCTCTGGGCAACAAATGCGGAGTATAGGCGAGTCACTTAAAAGAAATGAAACTGCTTTAGAGCAGGTCATCGGCAACTTGGCTAATTTACCGGCAGCATTAGAACCATTGCAGTTACTGAGTAGTCATCAAAGTCATTTACTCTCTAGTCTGAAACCTTTGGATACATTATTGGTGCAACAACATGAGTTTATTAATGAGGTTAAATTATTAAGGCAAGATGCTGCAGAGCATAGTGCGAGTGTAAAAGCTAACCAGTTAATCTTAAGTGATACGCTGGATATGTCTGTTCAACGGGCAGATCAGATCGTTAGTTATGTTTCCGAGTTATCATCCTTATTAGCATATTTGAAAGAATACCCAGATTCACAGCAACAGCTTCTGTCCATATTGAGCCCAATTTCTGAAATACCGATAAATCAACAGTTATTACTAGGTGCGCTGGAAGATCTAAAGCTTGATCTTTTTACGAAAGATCCTGGAATTAATTCAGAAGTTGCATGATTAACCTAACATGATGAGCTGACATGAAAGAAAAACCAAGTGAATGGATTGCCATTTCTGATCTGATGGCAGGGGTTATGGCGGTAGTCATGCTACTGCTGGTCGTTGCAGTGTTACAAAAGAGTGTGAGTGATCTTCGTTATCAAGAAGAATTAGCTAAGGCACTTGAACAAAAAGACGATCCAGTACTTAAGGTGACCAAGCTATTAGGTGAAATGTTGAAAAACACAGATACTTCAAATTTAATTGCTTTGGATAAATATACCAACAGACTGACACTACGAGATGGTGTGTTTGAAAGAGGGAGTGCATGTTTAAACCCTGAAGCAGCTGCTGCAGTACATGCTATCCAAAGTGAATTAGTGAGATTCTTAATCGATAATCCTAAGGCTATGATTTTAGTTGAAGGTTATACGGATAATATCCCTGTAAGTAGACCTGTGACGGACTATAAACGGTTCTGTACTGTGTATGATGATAATTTTACGCTATCAGCAGCTAGAGCAAGAGAGGCCAGACGTGAACTTATTGGAACATTAGATGTTGATACTTCAAAGCGAATTATCGTCGCTGGGTATGGAGAGTCTAAACCCCTCTCAGGAATGGAACCTTCAGATCCAAGAAATCGTCGAGTAGAAGTTCAACTGCTTATTCAATAAGTAAGTGATGGCTTAAGCCTTTTAATAATAAAGATTATTTTAAATAAAGTGCTGTATTTTTATCTGTACTGTTTTAATGAACTTTGATGTATTAACTGTTTCAAGGCTAAGGGCTGTATGACCTGAAATTAGACAAGCAATGATGGACTATCACCAGTACAGAACGAAATTTGTCCATAATAGTTGGTGAAGTTCTACCAAACAATGTAATGAGGTTACCAACTCTATGTTTGAGTTGGTAACCACTGGGATCATTTGCTAAAGCATCGAGTCATGTTGGTGACTAATAACCATAAATAATGTAATAGTACTATCCAGCTCCACGGAAGGATTAAACGAGTGAAAAAATGAATAATACTCTAAATATGTTTGCCTTACTGTTTACATCAGGAATTGGTATTTCCATTCAAATATTGATCATCATTGCCCTTGCTGCAACTAATTGGCATCAGTTTAGGCAAAAATGTCGTGTCCTGACAAAGCAGCTGCAACCTGCTATTGATCATTTAAGCCGTATAGAAAATGCTGACGCAATGCCTGCCGAGTTTTATGAGCTTGAAGAGACTATTACAGAGTCTCCAGTGATGAGAAATCCTTGGCGTGAATTCAATGAAGTCTTACTTTTACCTGGAGAACACCACCTTACAGAAAGAGATGTCATAGTTAATACTCGTAGACCGCAGCAATTTTTTTCAGACCAGACAATTATTCGCCCACATCTCGATGTCCGTTACTTCAATTCAGTACCAAATAAATTAACAGGTTTAGGTATTTTAGGTACCTTTTTAGGACTGGTCGCGGGTATTTACTTAGCCTCGTCAGGCATTGGTTCCAACGATATAGATGAAGCCAAGGAAGCACTCTCGCATCTATTAGATGGCGCTTCGCTAGCCTTTTTAACTTCAATTGCTGGTTTGATCACCTCAATGATTTTCTCTTGGCGTGAGAAAAAAAATAGCCATAAGCTGAAGGGCTTGTTAAACCAGTGGAATGATTTATTGGAAGAGCGGTTAGAGTTTGTAAGTAGTGAGCGTATAAATACTGAGATATTAAAAGAGTCTCGTAGCCAGACTCAAGCTCTAAACAGTTTTTCGACTGATTTAGCCGTTAGTTTGGGGCAAGTACTTAACGAGCAAGTATCGCAACCTTTAAACGAAACGCTTGGTAATATTCAATTAGCATTAGAACAACTCAATCAAAACCAATCTAAAGCTGCCGATGAGACCATTGAACGTCTGATTTCTGAATTTAGCCAAAGTATTTCTGGTGCAGCAGGTAAAGAGATGGAAGCGTTTGCGACTACCATGCAGTCGTTATCTGGTGATCTACGTGAGCAAATGAAGGCGATGAATGAGAACCATGAAAATATGCAGCGGAGTACCAAAGATACGATTGGAGATTTAAGCAAAGCATTCACTGAAGGTTCCAATCAGATGCGAGAGGAAATTAGCTCTGGAGTAGCAAGCATGGTAAATGGCGTCACGCAATCAGTAGGTGAAATGACAACCATGTTAAAAGAAGCCACACAAGAGTCTGCAGCTAATATGAGGAAAATAGCAACAGAGTTCGATTCTTCTATAGCCAAACTTCGTGATAGTACAAACGATATCGCTGACATTACATCAAATAATAAGGCCTTGGCCGAAGAAATTCGCCTTGTTGTTGTATCTCTTTCTGATGTCCACCAGCGTATTGCCTCTGTCGTACAGCCGATAGCTGATCTTGCTGAGGATTTAAATGGTAGTAGTGAGTCACTGAATACCGGGATAAATACTCTTTCAGATTCAGCTAAAGCTAATCAACAAGCAGTTACCCAAATAAAAGAGATGCAAGATGAATTACGAAGCTACTGGGAAAGTTATCATAATCGATTTGTGGACGTTGATGAGTCATTAGGGAAAACTCTTGAAAGCCTTAATCAGGGTTATGCAACCTTCGCAGAGTCGACAACAAGTTACTTAACGGGGTTAGATAGTAATGCTGCACAAATAGTGGAGAAGTTATCTGGTGCAGTAAGAGAACTTGCAGATGTTGTCGAAGAATGGTCTGCTACGGCATAGGGTGACTTATGAGTATTGATAATGAACTAGAGCTTGATGAAGGCTCAGGTTACCTTGTATCTGTGAGTGACTTAATGTCCGGATTGGTATTCATATTTATCATCACGTTGGTGGCATTTATTCTTAATTTCCAAGATGCAGCACAAAGAACTGCTCGTGTTCAGGAAAAGATGGAAACTGAAATTGAACGGCTTAATACTGTTAAAAAGCGCATGGAAAGTAATGATTATATCCGTGCTAAATTGCTTCAAGAATTGCAACGAAGATTAGAAGAAGAACATGGCATTATCGTTAATGTAGACGAGGCTCATGGTGTACTTCGGTTAACGGAAAATGCTATCACTTTTGCATCAGGATCCGCACAGTTAAACGACGATAATTTGATAAAATTAAAAGCCATCCGTAATGTTTTAGAAGATGTTTTACCTTGTTTTGCAATAAATCTAGCGGCATCACTTTCTTCCTGTGAAGGTGAAAAAAAAGATCACGCTTATTTAGAGGCTATCTTCATTGAGGGACACACTGATAATACTCGTTATAGAGGTGATGATACGGGCAAACTCAACTGGCAGCTATCCGTTAATAGAGCAATTAAAACTTATATGGAATTAGTTAGTGCTTCCGAACTATTGAAGTCAATGGATAATGATAACAATGAAGCTATTTTTAGTGTGTCTGGTTATGGTGAAGAGCGTCCTATATCGGGGCATCGTCATCATGTGCCTACTGATGATCAAGCAAACCGCCGCATAGATTTAAGGTTCATAATGACACCGCCAGAGTTTACTGATGCAGAGAAGGAGCTATTAATTAAAGGTTTTAAGGGATAAATTATGTCGCTTAAGGCCAAGCTTAACCAACTCCCGATTGTTTTTAATCTCAAACGCCTAGAGCTAGAACATAGTCGACTCCATATAGCCACACAAAGAGCCTTAATTACCCTTGGGGAATTTGATGCTGTAGAGCCATCTGAATTTGAACTACAAAGTGAATATCGGAAGGCTATAGCCGCTATCACTGAACCTTCACTGTGGCCAAAACTAAGTAAGCGTAGCTTACGCACATTTGCGTGGATGTTGTTCTCTTCTCCAGTTAAAGGTAGCGAAAGCTTGATGGATATTGGTGGGTTCTGGCAGCCTTATTCGCAAGAGCTAGCAAGGAGGCAATACAAACGTGGTTGGTTGACTATTTACTATGTCTTAATGCTAACTTATCCATATCAAAACAAAGGATTTGAAGCCGTACGTCAATCGTTAACCTACGCATTACGCTATGCAGTCGATCATAAATCAATGACAATATGGGCACGATGCGAGGATTTTGACCTACTCGAGCAAAATGGGCACAGAGTTTTACTTAATTACCTAGATGATGGCGAATCACTTGATGAACTGTATGAGCGAGCAGGGCTGACAGGGGCTCTTGCGACAGGGAGACTAGCTCAGCTTACTTACTTAGAGTTTTTAAACAAAACCCAGCCATTATTAGCCTCACGTGAGTGGCAAAAGCAAACTATCGGTCAAATACTCCGAGAATCTATTACTCAGCAAAGGACGCTGAAATATCCTTCTTATCGTTCGCATTTAATAGAAGCGTTATTACTTCCTTTTCAAAACCAAAAACCACTTAAAGAAGTTAAGGAAACCATCAAAGGTTTTGTGCTTAGCTTTTTCAAGGACCCGAGAGTTAACAATGCATTGTGGGTTAACGTGAATATTGAAGCAAAGAAGATATTTTTGTCTTGGATGGTGGAAAGTACATTAGAAGACTTTTTTTCTTTACTTGACTATGTTTCTCATGGAGATGATACCGCCGATAGGCACTGGCGATACAGAAAGGCATTCTGGAAGGCGTATCTAGATATAGAGGCAATCGATGAGGCTTGGTTAGTATTGGGACCGCATGCTAAATCAATGTCGAACCACTTTTTAAAAGGTGAAACTAGCTATGGTTATTTTGTTCGAGGTTCTGGTGTTAATCATAGGCATTCAGCTTTGATATTAAGAATTGGTAATTTAATCATTACAGAGTGGAGTCACTCGGGAAAATATAGATATTGGCTAGATACGAGTCAGTTCGCGCCTCGATTCTACCTAACTGAATACAACAGAAAGATGTTAGTAAACTTACCGTATCATGAAGACAGTCATTATAACTCAGAAAATGGTACATGGCAGAGACAGTTAAGTGACTCCATTGCAAATCACACAAATATAAAGATTAAATATAACAATTACATGCGGGTATAATTATGGGTATGGCAAATTTAAGTTGGCAACTTATTGAGGGTAAATTACGTTTCCATCTAGAGTCTGATGGTACCGTGATACCAACCAAAAAGTGGGGGAATTTTGTTTGCCATACATCTCATGGTTTAGGCTCAGTTGCTCCTCTACTTAGTTGGCTTGAACAAGATAGTGCCGAGGATAAAAATAGCTATATAGATGTTGCTGAGGAAGTAGTTGCTCAATGTGACGCCACCGAAGTATTGCAGCTTGGGTTACCTGCAGTTGTTCCGTTTAAGATAAAAATATCGGGTAGTGGTCCAATACATATACCTACGTTTAAATTGACTTCAATATGGTTAGATACGCGCTCTCGACCTATGATGGGCTTGAAACGAGATGGCATAATGTTGCATCAGGGGGCTAAGCGTTACCTGATAAATGAACCTTTATTTTCTTTAATCAAGCATATAGAAGATTTCCAACAGAGTAATTTTGAAGATATTGACAATAAGATGTTGGCTTGGGGATTACTGCAGCAGTTTTTACCTTCAGATGCTGTCGTGGATGGTCAACTCAGCACCATAACAGTATCTTCTGCTAATAGGTTTACTTTAGATATTGACTCAAAAGGTCAAGTGCACCCTGTACTGGTTACGCCTGTCACTGATTTTGATGGTGATATTACCGATTACAGCCCACTACTTCCTAGACAATATGAAAAAAATTTTTCTAAGCAGTTTTCTGGTAAGAAAAATTGTGTTCCTCATTATGCTCTAGGGCAAGGACAATATGTCATATTGTCCCCAAGTATGGTCGAGGCGATGAACGTAGTAAGAGATGTTCAGAAGGGAACTATACAAGATAAACTTGCTTTTATTGCCAATCCAGCAGGAAAAATAACTCAAGCACTCGAGCTACAATATAGTGAAGAGGAGGTTGAGCAGTTCTTTGTCGAAACTCCAGAGTTTTTAAGCCTTCGAATACAACAATTGGGAGTTTGGGAGCCAAAGCTCTGTGCTTATAGGCTGGAAAATTCGACTAGCTGGGTACCTGATGATGAAATTTTGACTCTTATTCTTGGTGAGCAGGTGGTTGAAATTACTCCTGAGGACGCTGTTGGCTTAAGCGAACAAATAGAAGACGCAATCGCGAAAGGTAATTCTACCGTTCAGCACGGTAATCAAGAGCTCCCTGCAACCCCTGAAACTTTAGCTGCAGTTCAAAGAGTGGCTCAAGCAGTCTCCGGTGATTTGGATAAAGATAATAGCCTTGAAGGAGAAGGTAGAACCAACGATACATTGGTTCCTATAACTACGGATAATATTGAAGAACTTGAGTATCAGATTTGCAAAACGCCAAGAGCAAGTTTAAATGGTGAGTTTCCCGAACTACTTCAAACAGTATCTTTATATCCACATCAAAAAGTGGGTCTGTCATGGCTACAAGAGCATTGGAAGCAAGGTAGTAATGGGGTTCTTCTAGCAGATGACATGGGGTTAGGTAAAACATTGCAAAGTCTAGCTTTTATGGCTTGGATAAAAGAAGCAATGAATGAAAATGTTTACCCCAATAAGCCTATGTTAATAGTTGCTCCTTCAGGCTTGTTAAAGAATTGGAAAGATGAAGAGGCTGTGCATTTAAACAAGCCTGGTCTAGGCCGTGTTTTCGAGGCATATGGCCCCGGAATGAAGTCACTTAGTGGCATGTCTGCATTAGACCGTAAACGTGCTTTTGAAGATGCGGACTGGGTATTGACTACCTATGAAACGTTAAGAGATAAGATATTATATTTCCTGCCTATCCAATGGGCATGCGTCACTTTTGATGAAGTTCAGAAAATTAAAAATCCTGTATCGAGAATGACTGAAATGGCTAAATCGTTGTCATGCGACTTTTCAGTAGCCGTCACTGGCACACCAGTAGAAAATGAGTTGAAAGATCTGTGGAGTATTATTGATGCAGTAGAGCCTGGTTATTTAGGGGCGCTATCAGAGTTCCATGATAATTATGTTAAGACAGATGATCCGATTGCTGCTGCAGAAGCTTTAAAATCTAGATTAGTTGATGAAGTATCTCCTTCTATTTTGATGCGGCGCATGAAAGAGGAGCATTTACAAGGGCTGCCTAAGAAGTTTACTAAGCACTACAAAAGAGAGATGACACCTCAGCAGGCACAAGATTACTCGGTTGTCGTCAGTAATGCGCAAGTTAATACCGAAAAAGGGCGAGTGCTAGAAGTGATTCAACAACTCCGTAAAGTGAGTTTGTTTGCTGTTGAAGTTGGAGCAGAGGGATTAACTAACTGCCATATTGAAAGCTCCGCTAGGCTCAAAGAAACTATAGATATTTTAGATACTATTCATGCAGCAGGAGAGCGAGTTCTCATATTCATTGAATCATTGAAACTTCAGGCTTTATTGGTACCTTATCTTCAGCAGCGCTACCAAATGCAGCATCCACCTGCTCGAATAAATGGCTCTATAAATGGAGCAAAACGAAAACAGTTAGTTGATGTTTTCCAGCTTACCCCGGAAGGCGAGTTTAATGTCATGTTGTTATCACCTAAAGCGGGGGGGGTAGGGCTTACATTGACTCAAGCTAACCATGTAATTCATTTATCTCGCTGGTGGAACCCAGCTGTTGAGGATCAGTGCTCTGATCGTATCTATAGAATCGGACAACAAAAAACGGTACATATTCACTACCCGATGGCAGTACATCCAAAATATGGCGAAGCATCTTTTGATATAAGGTTGAATGAGCTGCTAGAGCGAAAGAGAGAGCTAAGTCGAAACCTGCTTTTACCAGCAGCAATTACAGCTGCAGAGATTGAGCGATTGCTAGGTGATGCAGTAGGAGATAAAACATAATGGCAAGTAGACCCGTATTTTAAACAATGATCAATTGATATTTAAAAAGTTAAATAGATAGTCCAAAGTAACTGGTAGCTGCTATATAATTCAGCCTTAAAGAGACTGAATTATTAAAGTTATCGATTAACAGGGTAATCCTCATTGTCATCAAAGCAGTCTGATAAAAATATTAAACACAGTTGGTTTGGCTATCTTTATTTGGGCAAGCTAAAGGCGGTAGAGCTGACCGAGAAAGGCATTAGGTTCCACCGTGAACAAGGCCTGTTTTTAGCCAAGTATCGCTCAGTTACAGTGCCACCAGCTGAAATGATGTTTACATGGCAGCAACTGGATACCCCACCCACTTTTAACTTTAGTCCCCTAGGTTATCTGCTTGGCTTTACGGTATCTGGTAAAGCTTATCAGCTTCCCTATTTAACCTATTTAGCTGACTACCGCTTTGGTAATGAAGTGACGCAGCGTTGGGCTAATGCAAATGGACAGCGAATCTGTGAGCTGGTGGCTCGAGTTGAGCGCACCATTACTACGGAGTACCTGCGCCAATCACGCTTAGAGATGATACAGGCCAGAGTTAAGCGTGAGTATAAACGCTGGTTTCCCTGGTGCGAGAATGCACCACTGGTCAAGGATATAAAAACAGCGCTAACCAAGTTAAAGCAGATGCATAGCTGGAGCCAAGGCGATATAGAAAGGCTACGTGAAAACTATGTTCAAGCACAGCTGATCAAGTTTGCCGATTTCTTTGAGCATGTTGAGTCTAATCCTCTGACCGATAAGCAGCGACGAGCCTGCGTGATTGATGATAACAATAACTTGTTATTAGCGGGTGCAGGTACAGGAAAGACCAGCGTTATGGTGGGTCGCGCTGGCTACTTGATCAAAAGTGGTCAGGCACAAGTTGATGATATTTTGCTGCTCGCCTATGGCAGAAAAGCTGCTGATGAGATGGACGAACGCATTAAAGAGAAGCTTGGTTCCGACGATATCAAAGCTAGCACCTTCCATAGCTTAGGTTTAAGGATTATTGCTAAGGTTGAAGGCAAGGCACCTAGCTTGTCTCCTTGGGCTGAGGATGAAAAAGCTAAAGATAAATGGGTACAAGATACCCTTGAAACCTTCATTAAGGATGAGGCCTATCGTAAACAGCTGTTTGAGTACTTCAGCCAATACTATTATGTTGAAAAAAGCCCTTTTGATTTTGAATCAGAGGGTGAGTATTTCCAGTACTTAACTGATAACGATATTCGCACCTTAAAAGGGGAGCGAGTAAAGAGTTTCGGCGAGCTATACATCGCTAATTGGCTATTCAGTAATGGTATTGAATACCAGTATGAAGCTAAGTATGAGCATGATGTAAGTAGTGTTGATTTCCGCCAGTATCAACCCGACTTCTACCTACCTGACTACGGTGTGTATATTGAGTATTACGGCATTGATGAAGATGATCGTACAGCCCCTTATATCGATAACCAGCAATATCTGGAGTCGATGGAGTGGAAGCGCCAATTGCATAGAGAGCACGAAACAGTTTGCCTTGAGCTTTTCTACCACCAGCATAAAAAAGGTCTGCTTACAAAGCAGCTAGAAGACCAGATTAAAACGCTAGAGATCAAAGAGTCTCCGCTACCCGATGAGGCCATATTAGCGACACTGAATGAACTGGGTCGCGTTACTGAGTTAGCCAAGTTATTTAGTAAGCTTATTGGCTTGTATAAATCAGCTTGTCTCGATAGTCACGGACTAGAAATGGTGTTTAGCCATGCCGCAGATGCGAAGCAGACCCGTAAGGCATTTGAGTTATTGGAGCCCATATTAAGTCGTTACCAACAGCAATTGTCAGCCTCTGGCGATATCGATTTTGAAGACATGATAGGCAAAGCGTTAGGCTA
This sequence comes from Shewanella sp. 553, assembly GCF_059338375.1. Classification (NCBI taxonomy): domain Bacteria; kingdom Pseudomonadati; phylum Pseudomonadota; class Gammaproteobacteria; order Alteromonadales; family Shewanellaceae; genus Shewanella; species Shewanella sp. 553. The sequence goes on along the minus strand of NZ_CM181701.1, from coordinate 3,608,987 downwards.
TATCCAACAAGGGCAATTTCTTAGTCCATGGCGCTATATCATGGTGGATGAATTTCAAGATATCTCAGAGCCTAGGGCTCGGCTAGTCAAAGCGTTAAGGGACTCTTGCTTACCTGGGAGCAAACCCAAAGCATCATTGTTTTGCGTGGGTGATGATTGGCAGGCAATTTATCGTTTTAGCGGGGCTGATGTTAGTTTAACCACTCAGTTTACTGAATATTTCGGTCCGACAGCTAAAACGTATTTAGACGAAACATTCCGATTTAACAATAGCATTGGTGACGTCGCCACACAGTTTGTGACCAAGAACCCTGTACAGCTTAAAAAAGACATTCGCTCCAATTCAGAGGTTGATTACCCTGCGGTGTCATTGATACGACGAGGCGCACAAGAGCCTGCCAATCAAGATGAACCAAGCCCCAATGCACTTGAACAGGCTTTGAATGCGATTAACAAGCGTGTTGAAAAGGTTGAGGATGAACTTAGCACTAAGTCAAAAGCCCAGCCTGTAGTGTATCTGCTGGCGCGCTTCTGGTTTCAACTACCCGATAAAGTTGAACTAAAGCAGTTAAACAGGCAATACCCAAAGCTGACTATCGAATGCCAGTCTTTTCATGCATCAAAAGGTAAAGAGGCTGATTACGTGGTGATCATGGGGATGCAAAAGGGAAAACATGGTTTCCCGTCGATGAAAGTCACTCCCCCAATACTTGATGCGTTTTTACCTAAGACTGAGGCATTTGAATTTGCAGAAGAGCGTCGCTTATTTTACGTGGCATTAACTCGGGCAAAACATCGAGCATACGTGCTTGCTGATATGACTGACGTGAGTCCATTTGTGATCGAATTGCTTAAAGAAAACTATGCCATCGAGCAAGATGAATTCAACACATCTTTGGTGCAACAAATTTTTGAAGACATAAGCTGTGTGCGCTGTACTACAGGTACGCTGAAGCCCAGAGTTGGCAACTTCAAATCGTTCTTTTCATGCTCCCATTTCCCTTTGTGTGATCATAAAGAGGAGGGGTGTGAGCTTTGCGGTGGCCCAATGACACGTAAACGCTTTACCGGCTTAAAGGTCTGCTTGAATGATGGTTGCGGTCATATAGCACCACTTTGCAGCGCTTGTGGTAGTGATATGAAACTAAAAAAAGGCCCTTATAGTGAATTCTGGGGGTGCTGTAATTATCGAGGCAAAAACAAGCCTAGCTGTAGTAATACTGTCGATAAAGCTAAGCTGTCTTTACCAAACTGAAGCAAATGCTTACCCGCTGGCAATCATTTGAATATACTTTTTTAAAGTTAGTGATCAACTTGGGCGTGATCCACTTGATTCGTAGAGTGTAAAACGCAATGATATTGGCCGTTTGGAAATGGCACTCCTTGCCATCATCTCCGTATTATCAAGGATGAACAATGAAATCGATTTTTAATACTCTAGATATTCTTCTGGGGCATCTTGCTGCAGGGATTATGACCTTCTTGCTTTATCTTAGCCTAGGTTCTATCACCGTATTTTGTTTGGTTGCCATTCCTTTCGAATTTTTAGAGGAAAGTAATAGCATCAGCGAGTTGGATGCTATGGAGTTAGGTCTGTTCATCTTGTTGGCTGGCGTAATTTGGCGTTTTTATCGTCGAAGCTCTCAATTGCAGTGGAGCTGGTGGCAGAAGCTGCGGCGCTTTGTATATGCCGTTTCAAGTATGGTTCTGCTTATTTCGTTCATAGAACTCGTTGCTGTATGGGGGGAAGTTATGGATAAAGGACGATTAGAAATTGAGTTTTTTAATAGTTATGAGGAAGTTGGAAATTATGTCTCAAGCCTGCTTATCATTTTAGCCATTTATGCCTCAGCACCTTTACCAAAGCTATGGTCCAAGAAAAGTGCAGCAGAGAAAGCTGATGAGCAATCAGTTAGACCATCTGAAAATGTATCTGAATCAATATCTTCCCCATTTGTGCCAGAGGCGCAGGGGCAACCTGAAGTTATAACACCTTCTTCTGTTTCTATTGAAGTTAAAACGATTCCAACTACAGCTCCAGTCGAGGGAAAGTTATGAAGGTGATGTTTACTAGCTTGATTTGTATCTGCTTAATCGTCAGTGCTTCGTTGCAGGCAAAAGAAGCTCCATTTAATGGTAATGATGCTGAGTTTTTGCAAAACGCATGTCGCGATGTTGTAGAGATTTTTGATCGTAAAGGTCAGCCTGGTTCGTATGCAGCCTTACATACCTCTATGGCTGAAGCTATGCGAGCTGGTTACTGTATTGGTGTATTGCAGCAGTATAGTCAGCAATCACACCGTTGTTATTCCTCTAAGTACCAAAGAAGTAACTGGTTTGATATGGCTAAAGCTATCGCAAGCTTCTCTATTGGGCAGGAAGAGTTCCATCGAATTCAGGTAAGTACTTTGTTAGAGAAGGCATATTGCAATGGCTAGCGGAATAACCGTACCTGAGGCGATACGTCAGCTATTTGATATCGATGTCGCAAGCCAAAGTCAGTTGCTTAAAACCAAGGCAGATTCGCTTGTCCGAAATAAGCTAATCAAAGTTGAAACCGAACAAAAAGTACAGCGGAAGGCTAAGTACTTAGCGCCTGGCCAAATGACAGTGTTATTTAATGCGCTGCTGCTCAATGCCGTGTTTCATGATCCTAAGGATGTGAAGCGTATCTTTGAGGATAATGCTTATCGGCAAGAGTGCGCTAAAGCGGTAAAGGTTATGTTTGGAGAAAGTAACTCTCTGATGGGAATAGCCATAAGTAATGGATTGGCCTCTAAGTTTGCAGGTGCTTTGGCTGGCAGTTTCGATTTATATAAGGACAAGTTACCCAATCCTTTTACCATGTTGCCCCAGCTAGCTTTGGGAAAAAACTTAAACTTACTGCATGCCTTATTAGCGCAATCAGCAGCTATGGCGCCCGCCGATAATATGCTGTTAGCATATTTACAAGGTGATTTTGATAAGGCTGCTCAGATGGCATCTATGATGTGTTCTGACAATGAAGCGGTAAATCAATTGAAGCGGCATGTAGAAAAAGAGGTAAGAGAGGCCGTCGAATTTGATGATTTGCTAGATAAATTCAAAAATATGTAATTTTTTAATTTAAAGGCTTGTTAGTGCATTGCACTAGGTGATTCTGCGTTTGTCCTCAACAAACGGAGCTAGCTAAATGACAAGTATAAGTGAAATGGTCATCAATTTTCATATGACCGAAACCTGTAATTACCGCTGCGGATATTGTTATGCCACTTGGGAAAGCAATGATTCGCAAGCGGAGTTACATCACTCATCTGGAGATATTCAATCTCTGCTTATAAAGCTTGCCGATTACTTTTTTTCTGAAAATCCAATACGCAAAGCGTTGGGGTATACATCGGTCAGAATTAATTTTGCTGGTGGAGAACCTGTGATGCTTGGTGGGCGCTTTATTAGTGCTTTACTGTTGGCTAAGTCACTCGGATTTCGCACCTCAATTATTACCAATGGCCATCTTCTATCAGCCAAAATGATGGATCGTATTGGTCCGCATTTGGATATGCTGGGCTTGAGTTTTGATACTGCAGATTTTTTATTAGCTCAGAGTATTGGGCGAGTAGATCGTAAAAGTGCCTGGCTATCACCGTCTCGAGTCATTGAGATTGTGGCTGTGTATAGAACCCTAAACCGTAATGGCAAGGTTAAAATCAATACGGTCGTCAACGCTTTTAACTGGCGTGAAGATATGTCTCATGCCATAGAGCAAATACAGCCAGATAAATGGAAGCTTCTACGGGTGCTGCCAGTTTACTCCCATCAACTAACTATTTCATCGGCCCAGTATTGTGCCTACATTGAAAGGCATAAGGGTTTTTCAGAGATAGTCTCTCTAGAAGATAACCAGGATATGTGGCAGTCCTATCTGATGCTGAATCCTGAAGGTCGTTTCTATCAAAATTCGGATGCGTGCCAAGGAGTGGTGCAAAGCCCTGCGGTATTGGATGTGGGCGTTGAGAGCGCTATTGCACATGTTGACTTCAATGCTGAGTCTTTTGTAAGACGCTATCAATCCAATGGGTCAGCGACCACTACGGCTTAATAAATCCCAATAAAGGAGTTCGCTTTCCCCTTTGAGATTGTGTGGTGACGGGCCCTTTTGGAGTTGCTCTATGAAGAAATACAGTAATGATAAAAATATTAATGTTTTGGTGCATCAACTGCTACAGAGTGGAGTGTGGCACATACGGCGAGGGCGTCATCCCGTGTTGACTGCCCCTAGTGGTAAAAGGCTTACCGTTCCCAGTACGCCAAGTGATCGCAGGGCCTTTTTTGAACTTTAAACTCGATGTTCGCCGATTGCAGGGGCTTTGATTTTAGATGTTGAAGCCCCTGGGTAATCGATAACACATTAATTTTTAGGAGAAAAAATATGTCTAATAATAATCACAAGGCTAACCAAAGCAATTCGAATAAGGGCACATCAGGTACTAATCCTGCTTACCAGAAATCGCAGGATAATCGCAGTAATCAGTTGAACCCTAACAACCCTAACTACAATGGCAAAAAATAAGGAGATTTGTATGCCAGATACATCTGAAATGTCGCAAGATGAGTTAGATACTTGGTCAGATATTAACAATCCCAACAATGACGCAGATATGGATGATTGGGCTGATGCCCATAACCCCAATAATGATGCTTACTTGGGCGATGATTAACCAGTAAGTATTTAATTAATCTTAAGTTAAGTTTCTTAAAAAGGTGTGGCATTGCTACACCTTTTTTATCCTGGTACTACCGAAATCGAATCTTAGTACTTTAGTTTAAATAACTTTGTCTCATCCTTTTAGCCCCTTAAAATATTCCTTAAGTGCTTTTTGCTCTGGGCTTGGGTATACCCTAGGGGAATAAAAACATCCTTTTTTACGTGTTGTATTATCCTGTATTTGCATTATTTTTTCTTTCTCTGCCTGTGAACCAAACTCTCTGTTGTAAAAAGGTGTAGGGTAAATTGGGGTGTATACATGAAATTGTAAATGTTGGCTTGCTGTGTCTTTGTAGTAATGATCAAGTGCTGATTGAATAAGAAGTAGAGCATCTGAGCCTTCATATTTGACAATGTAGAACTTGCACATTTCTAACTCAACTCGGTACTGGCTGACAATGTCAATAACCTTATTATCAAGTTGATTTGATTTCAGGCTACTTAACTCAATTAAACTTAAGTAAGCAGTGAGTGCCATTTTAAGGTCTGTATTCTTGATTTTCATATAAAATCGATTATCAAAGAACCAAACAAAGTGATTGAGCAGTGCATTAACTCGCACGGCTAGTTTTCCCTCTTTGGTTTTTGCACCTGTCGAGCGTCCTCCATGTAATTTGCATCGCCCATTAACCTTGTTGCCAAAGCGTTGACATGGTTTTCCACTTCTAGTTTTAGCCCCGCATTTAGGCAGGTTTGCTAAGTTAAATTTAGCCATAATCGCTCCTTATTTTTTGGATCACTTCATTAGTTGTTGTTCGATATTTTTCGGTTCATGGGCTTTGTTTTGCATTTCTGCCAATCGACTTAAAGTTAAAGCATGCAAGAGATCCACTTCTCCCCCTGAAGCACAAGGTTGAGGTTGTTTTAGTTTGTTTTTGATTTATTAAATGAAGCCCGGTAAGTGGATCACTATTGAGACTATTCGTATATAAATTTTCCGGTTTAAGGAGTGCTGCACTGGCGAAAAACAACCATTGATATAGATCCATTACGTGTTAGTGATCCACTACCATTGAGAGGCGTTAAATCAACCTGAGAGTAAATTTTTTGTTTCCTTATATTGATAAATTCTTGGATGATTTTTTGTTAAGTGATTTAAGCTGGTTGCCCTTGAGCTTATACATTCTTCGAGTTGTAAGGCGTGGGACTGGATGTTGAACCAACTATATTTTGCAGATTTATGTGTTTTGGTGCAGTGAGAACCTTTAGAAGCCTGAGCTGCTTAAAATGACTGCTGATGTTGTTTCTTAGCGAAGGTAATCTTGGGATCAACCAGCATGAAGTCATTCGTGGGATCAAAGGTTTTGGCTGCTTGTAGCTTATTGCTTATAAAGCCTTTAGCTTTACCGTTCAGCTCTTTAGTGTGTTCCTTAGCTAAATAGCTTGAACGGTAAATAGCATGTTTTAGAGAGGCTTTGTTGCCTCTAAATACAATGCAGTATGGATTATCGACTTTTGCCACAGTACCGCCAGAGTGCTTTTCCCACATTGCTTTAATGAGTGATTGCAAGCGTTCTGAGTGCTTAATCTTATGTGCACTGAGCATGAGGGCAAGATGGTAGTGTTCGCGATCAGAAGTGTTTTGCTCTCTGGCGCAATGATAAATAACTTTGCTTTTGTATTGGTTGGTTAAGGTTGTTGTTAGTTGTTTTAAGAATCGCTTGATGGCTTGGTTATCTGCTGAGTAGTGCTTTGGATGTAGATCGATTCTAACAACGAATACTCGGCTGTAATGGCTAAGCATAATTTCGTAATCAGAGATAATGGTGTTGATTACGCTGTTTTTAAAGCATTTCTGTTGAGGCTTGAAAATACTGTAAGCATGGTTCTTGTAGGCAAACAAGATGGAGTTGTGCTTGGCTATAAAGAATGGCTTACGGTGTTTAGTTTTACATTTATTCTTAGGCATTGTCATTTTCTAGTTGTTTGACATCTGTTTAGTTTGCAGGGGATATATTATTTAATATCCGCCGTAATACATTGTCGGTTTGAGGCTGAATTATGCTGTACGTAAGGGGTTGACGGCTTTTTAGCTTGTTATGCAGTGTGTTATTCATGATTCAAAGTGTGTCATCGCCCTTGATAAAAAAGCAGGCCTAAACCTGCTTTATTGGTTACTTGTTAGAGAGCCACTGATCAATATCCTTAAACCGCCAAAATGAGCGACCGCTCTGAATTAGTACTGGTGGAGGAAACTGTCTAGACTTGATCCACCGACCTAAGGTTGAACGACTTATCCCCAAAAGTCTTTGCAGCTCTGGTTTTTTCACTAGTCGATTCTCGTCTAAGTACTGTGCTAGGTAGTCTTTTGTAATGTGGGTCATTTTAACTAACCCTTAATTGATAGATTGACGAGAGGCGACCCATTCATTGAGCTCAGATAGTAACCAACCTACAGAGGTACTTTGCGGATAGAGTTGTCTACGTTTCGGAAATAACCCTTTACGTTCAAGTGACCATGCAGTGGTTCTTGAAATAGCAGTGATGGTTTTACGTTCTGCCTCACGAACTATGCGGTCCGGTGCGGTGGTTTTTGATGTATTAGCTGATGTGGTCATGGGTCACTCCCGTTTAAGTTTGTTCGGGAGTGATTTTGGCTTGTTACTCAGTAAAGCAAAGTCGCTCTACTGAGCAGAGGTATCTAAAAAATTAGTTAATTATATGTTTTTAATCATTTAAATATTTAAATGCTTTTTGATTCTCTGGGGTTTAAATGCTGTTTTTAACTCAACGATGATTCTTTCCAAACTCGGTTTTGGGGTAGGGATAGCGTTTTTTGGTTGTTTCATTGGTTTAAGCCATTTCATGATTGAGTTGTATTCAGGGGTGCGATTAGTGAACTGCAACAAGGCTGGAATGGCCTTGTTATTACCTTGGATTGAAAAATCAGCCAATCTTTTTTGAATGGCCTCCGCCAGCATTTTTTTGGGTGCGGCACATAAATTTTCATCTTGGTAAATATGGCGAGCCATTTCATTGACTAAGGTTTTAACGTTTTCTGATTTTTGCGCTTTCGACTTGCCACCGCTTTGTGGTTTAGTCACGCTAGTATTATAACCAGAGTTGGTATATCTATCAGTCAGGGCGAGATCGCGAACATAATTTGAGCTATTAGGGTGATATTCGCTCAAATAGCTGGACGGGCCATATTGGCTGTGATCTTATACTCTCTTTTGTGGAGAGCCCTATGAACTCCGGTGCATTTCAACAGTTCTTTAGTTCCTTAGAAGATCCTCGTCAGTCAGCCAAAGTCGAGCATCTATTTACTGATATTTTATTCCTCGTGGTTTGTGCCTCAATAGCTGGGGCACAAGGTTGGGAAGATATCGAAGATTTTGGCGATCTCCACTTTAACTGGTTTGCCAAAAAAGGACTTTTTAAGAATGGGTTACCTGTTCATGACACTATTGCTCGAGTCATATCGAGAATAGATAGCGAGCAGTTTCAGTATTGCTTTATCGACTGGATGAAGTCTGTTGCTGAGTTATCCGACGGTCAGCTTATTGCGATAGATGGTAAACGGCTATGTGGTTCATATAATCGCGAGAACAGACTGTCAGCCATCCACATGGTAAATGCCTTCGCAACAGAAAATAACGTCGTGCTTGGGCAAGTTAAAACCGAAAGTAAGTCGAATGAAATTACCGCCATTCCCGCATTACTGGCGCTGTTGGATATAAAAGGTTGTCTGATATCAATAGATGCCATGGGATGTCAGACAGATATCGCCGAACAAATTATTGAGCGGGGTGGAGATTATTTACTTGCCGTAAAAGGTAATCAAAAAACACTGCATAATGCCGTTCGTAAGGCGCTTGGCAGCGAGATTGACGAAGAAGTGCTTTGCTTAGAGAAGCAGCACGGACGTAACGAAGCTAGAGCCTATTGTGTAATGGACGCAGGCAGCTTAGCCGACGCTTTCCCTGAATGGAAAGGGCTTAAAAGTATTGGTGTTGCGTTAAGCTATCGTCGAACGAAAAGCGGCAATGAATCCCTTGAGTACCGTTATTACATCAGTTCAGCCAAACTGAGTAAGGCTCGTTTTGCCAATGCAGTACGCAGCCACTGGGCGGTTGAAAATAGCCTGCATTGGGTATTGGACGCGTCGATGAAGGAAGACCAATGTCAAATATATAGAGGCAATGCGGCGGAGGTATTGTCCGGAGCAAGGAAGATAGCGTTGAATATGCTCCGAGCGGAAACAACTCGAAAAATCAGTATCCCACGCAAACAGAAGCGTGCACACGGCAGCACTGATTATCTGGAGCAGGTACTAACAGCAGGCTTAAAGACGTTGGGTGATATTTAAGCATTCATGCTCTCACCCTGATCTATCAGTGAGAGCGAAAGAGTCATTGCTACCTGTGGAATAACCAACCATGGTAGCTGTCTCTATCAGCTGATCCACGATTTTATAGATTGGTTCATTTTTAGGTGTGTTTGGTAGTAGGCCTAATAACTGTTTGGCTTGATACATGAAGATATCTGAATTTTCAATCACAAGGCAGAGCTGGGAAGGCTTCTCCTTAGTACTGAACTCGGCATATAAATCGTTATTTTTAGCTTTTATAGATCTAGCTCGCTCATTAATTAGCTTGATTTTCTCAAGACCAGGAGCTTCCTTTTGGCTGGCTTCTTCAAAGCAGCCGTTACTAATATCATTCTTCGTAATTCCCAAAAGTTGAAGTTGTTCAGGCACCATTTCAGGCAAGATCATTTTACTGATGTCATTGATTCGGAATTTTTTATCTGTTTCTGGAAGACTCATTTAGCAACCTTTAATAAAAATTTATGCGTTTTTCATTGGAAGAAAAGGTATTACATTTTCTTGATTGTCGATTATTGGACTGAGTAGGTGGGCTAATTTATTTAATGCCTCTTTACGCTCCTGTAGATAGTCATGTTGATTGTAAACTCCTTCAATGCCTCTTAGTTTGTGATTGAGGCAGCGCTCAGCAATATGAGGGAGTACTTTTAATTCAGCTAACAAACTGCGACAGGTTCGACGTAAGTCATGCACGGTGAAATGCTCGATGCCAGCTTGTCCTAGTAAGTTGTCATAGGGTTGTTTGTGACTATCAACCTTTTTTCCGAAGAGCTTTGCCAAGGCATGGTTAAGTGTATCGCTGGAGATATGACCATGACGTTTACTTGTGCGGCGTGATGGAAACACAAACTCGGAACCACCAGCTCGTGCATGAAGTTCTTGAAACCAGTCGATAGTTGGAGCTGGTAGAGGGATAGTTATCGCTACACCAGTTTTACTTCGCTCTTTTGGCATATGCCAAAGCTGCTTTTCAAAATCAAACTCACTCCATTTGGCAGCAATCAGTTCTCCTTTACGTACCCCTAGAGCAAGCAATAGAGCGACTGCTAGATAGTTGTCTCTGGTAAAGATTTGACTGTTATCTCTTAATACTTTGAAAAGGCTAACAAGCTCAGGCAATTTTAGAGCTCTATCTCTGCTCTTTTCGACTCCACCAGCATCGATGGGTTTAAATGGTGTAGCAGGATTACCAGCTATGAGGTCTAACTTACAGGCATGATTGAAGAGCTGTTTACAGCACAGTAGGGTCTTGTTGGAAACCGTTGGGCGGTTACTGGTAGCGACTTTATGAATGATAGCTCTGATATCTCGTGCATTTACATCAGCAATCCGCAATTGACCGATAGTCGGCTTAATATCTTTCGTGTACATGCGCATTGGAATTTCGGGATGTTTCAAGCGAGCACTAATGGTTTGGTACCAATCGTCAAATAGATCATTAACGGTAACAATCGTTTCCTCTTGTTGACGCTCTCGTTCAGCCAGGACATCGACACCTTGTTTGACTAGTAACTTGACCTTTGCAGCTTCCGCTCTAGCCTCAACTAGTGGCATGGCCGGATAAATGCCACCTTCTAACATCATAGAGCGTCGCTTACCGTTAATGCTGTATCGGACCTCCCAATATGCGACGCCCTCAGTTTGTACTCTGATATACAATCCATCCCCAATAGCTTTACGCCCCAGCTCTTTGCTTTTTAAAAAAGATTTTATCTGCTTATCATTCATTGGCTTAAGTCCAAATTGGTGACTAACTTATTTTAAAGTGGTGACTAATCAATTTAGTCACCACTTTAGTCCCACTTTTTATCAAACAATAGCAAACAATGACGAACCTGTAAAAACAAAAAAATCCGTAATAACCTGTGTTATAACGGATTTTCTTACTTGCTGGTACAGTCTAAAACATCATTCCACGTTTTGGATCTGCTCGCGCATCTGCTCGATGAGTACTTTTAGCTCGACGGCTGCGGCGGTGACCTCGCTACTGATAGATTTAGAGGCGAGGGTGTTAGATTCACGGTTGAATTCTTGCATCATGAAGTCGAGTCTGCGACCCTGAGCGCCGCCTTTTTTAAGGATGCGACGCGTTTCGGCCACGTGGGCGTCGAGTCGGTCCATCTCTTCGGCGACGTCCATTTTCTGGGCGAGGAGTACCATTTCTTGTTCTATACGAGCGGGATCGAGCTCGCCCTGAATTTCGCTTAAACGATTGGTGATTTTATCGCGCTGCCATTGCATAACGCTTGGCATGTGTTCACGCACGATAGCGACTTGTTCGACAATTTGATCAAGGCGAGTTTGTAGCATGGTGTTGATGGCATCACCTTCACGACCGCGTGCTTCGATAAACTGCGCAACGGCATCATCGAATGCAACTAATAACTCTTTACTGATAGCGTCCATATCTTGCTCGCTACCCGACATCACTCCTGGCCAACGTAGTACGTCGACGACGTTGATTTCGCCTTGACCGGCCTCTTGCTTTACCCAGTTAGCGGCTTGAATAATTTGCGCTGCTAAGGCTTGGTTGAGTTGCAAGTCGCTGTCTTTATTTTCACCTAGGTCATAGCGTAGATTAACTTCGATTTTACCGCGATTTAAACGTTTGCGCAGACGGTCTCTTAGCACAGGCTCTAGGCTGCGAAGTTGCTCTGGTAGGCGTAGGTAGGTTTCTAGATAACGCTGATTAACCGAGCGGATCTCCCAAGAGGCGGTGCCCCATTGTGCTTTGTGCTCGATGCGAGCGTAGGCTGTCATGCTTTGGATCATGGTTATTCCAATAGTTTAAATCGATAAAGTTAGCCTCGATTATAGTCCGATGACCTCATGGGTTAAAGTAAACTCTGTCTGTTTCGGGTTTTGGTCGTGAATATCATGGCATCCGTCGTCTCAAGCCCCTATAATATGCAGCCAATTTAGCTTTTCATATTTCAAAACAGGAATTTCCTATGCGCCCAAGTGACAGAACGCCCGCTCAATCTCGTCCAGTAACTATTACTCGACAGTTTACCGCTCACGCAGAAGGTTCTGTTTTGGTTGAATTTGGTGAAACCAAAGTACTTTGTACAGCCAGCTTCACCGAAGGCGTGCCGCGTTTTCTAAAAGGCCAAGGCCAAGGTTGGGTAACGGCTGAATACGGTATGTTGCCACGTTCTACTCATAGCCGTATGGATCGTGAAGCGGCCCGTGGTAAGCAATCTGGTCGTACGCAGGAGATCCAGCGTCTTATTGGTCGCGCACTACGTGCTGCGGTTGATATGAAAGCACTTGGCGAGAACACCATAGTTATCGATTGTGACGTGATTCAGGCCGATGGTGGCACGCGTACCGCTGCTATCACTGGTGCATGTGTGGCATTGGTTGACGCGCTGAACTGGGCTCGTGGTAAAGGGATCATTAAGAGCAATCCGCTTAAGTTCCTTATCGCAGCGGTTAGCGTGGGCATCTATAAAGGTGAGCCAATTTGTGACCTTGAATATATCGAAGATAGTGCCGCTGAAACCGACATGAACGTGGTAATGACCGAAACGGGCAAGATCATTGAGATCCAAGGCACCGCAGAAGGCGAGCCGTTTAGCCACGAAGAGTTGCTCAATCTACTTGAACTGGCCAAGCACGGTATTCGTGAAATCGTCGATGTGCAGAAAGCCGCATTGAGCTAAATCATTCGTTTGTTATTAGGGCCCCGAAGGGGTCCTTTTTTTGAGTAAAATTTTACACATTATACGTTACCCTACATTTTTAAGGAGAGATTGTGAAAGCCTATCAACGTGAGTTTATTGAGTTTGCCCTTGAGCGTCAGGTATTACGATTTGGCGAATTTACGTTAAAGTCAGGCCGCACTAGCCCTTACTTTTTTAATGCGGGCCTTTTTAACACAGGCCGTGATTTAGCGCGTCTTGGACGTTTTTATGCATCGGCGCTGATGGATGCTGGCATCGAATATGATCTGCTGTTTGGCCCTGCATACAAAGGCATCCCGATTGCCACGACAACTGCGGTAGCACTTTGTGATCATCATAATGTCGATATGCCGTATTGCTTTAACCGCAAAGAGAAAAAAGATCACGGCGAAGGTGGGTCGTTAGTGGGCAGTGAGCTGACGGGCAAGGTGATGTTGGTCGATGATGTGATCACAGCAGGTACAGCGATCCGTGAGTCGATGGATATTATTCAGGCTCATGATGCTAGTTTAGCGGGCGTCTTGATTGCGCTCGATCGCCAAGAAAAAGGCAAGGGTGAGTTGTCGGCGATCCAAGAAGTGGAACGTGACTATGGCTGCGCGGTGATCGCGATTATTAAGCTTGCTGACTTAGTTGATTATTTAAGTGAAAAGCCAGGCATGGAAACCGAGTTGGCCGCGGTGAGTGCTTATCGCGCCCAGTACGGGATTTAAGCGATAACGTAAAGAGTTAGTGCGCTCGAGAGCTCAGGTTAAAGCTGTATGTTAGCTCTCGGTTAAAAAAGGCAAAATCTTAATATAAGATTTTGCTTTTTGTTTTTTTTACTCTCTAGTAAAAGGTTGCAGCATTTTGCTTTTCATCATTACCGCATTCTATGGATTAATCTTAATTGCAAACGGTGCTTACAGTGCAACGGATATTATCATCACAGACCATCTCGGTGGGTTCACAAGTTTGGCTACCTGAGAAACTAATGGGGACACCGAGGGACGCCCCAAGCTGGATCAATGATGGCAGATATATCTTGGTAGCTGATTGCATTAAGTTTTTAAACTGATGTGTACTTTGTGGAATAGGCGTCCCATCAGCAAAAACTGCAACGCCATCGTAAGTGATTTTAACCTCGAAATTAGTCCCTATTTTGACCAAAGAAATATTTACTCTAGATAATGTACCATCAGGAAATTTAACATAAAAAGTATTACTACTTGGCAGGATATGACTAAATGGGCCGATTGAAAGGTTTAAGTTTCTGGCTTGAATTTCGAGGAGAGATAAAGTTCTGTTAATCGTTGTTTGTCTGTTTAAATATTGATTGATGTAGTCAGCAATAGTTACAGTCACTGCGGGGTTCATTACTATATCTGCAGTGCTTGGGATAATAAAATCATCTGGTAACTCTTCTGCAGAGTTATAAAGGTTTTCCCCGTTGGGTCCTAGCTGGATTATTGCATTTTCATAGGCTCTTTCTAACTCTATAGTTGCGGCCGTTTTAGGTTGTAGCTCAGATACATTGAATATTCTCGGAATATTAGTATCTGGATGTTCTTCTCCTTCACGTTGAATAATTTTGAATTCATTAACCGTTCGGTTGATATAATTAAAAACAAATACCCTGTCATTATTATTAAGCATAGGAATTTGCGTTGCGGCTAACCCTTGTTGGGCGATACCACAATCATTACAGGTGGTATAGGTTATCCTTGCGTAAGCATTAGACATAGTAATAAAGCTAGTTAGTATTACGAAAACAAGTAACGTGAGAGTGTGTTTCATGTTTATATCTTCCTTGACTAGGGTATAAATCCTTAATTATAGATAACCCGCATTGCATGATATTTGAGCAGTAATTTTTGAAAAGTAAGATAGTCAATTAGTGAAGTCAAGATTTTGTTGCTTAAATGTTGCGGCCGAGGCCGCAGCATGAGTAGTTTGATAAGCTTTATTGATGTAGAAATTCGGCGCGGGTGGCTGGGTTAGATTTAAAAATACCGCCCAGTGCCGTAGTGGTGGTGGAGCTGGTGGAGTCCATTACACCACGTGACTTAACGCAGTAGTGCACCGCGTCCATCTTTACTGCCACATCTTGGGTCTCAAGTAGCGTTTGCAGTGCTACGAGTACCTGCTGGGTTAGGCGTTCTTGCACTTGGGGGCGCTGAGCAAAGAAGCGTACGATACGGTTGATTTTCGATAAGCCAATAATGTTTTTGCGTGGCAGGTAGGCCACGGTCGCGACGCCGTCTATGGTCACTAAGTGATGCTCGCAGGTACTGGTGAGGCTGATATCCTTCACCTTAACCATCTCATCAAACCCCATTTTATTTTCGATAACAGTGATCTTGGGGAAGTTAGCATAGTCGAGACCAGAGAAAATCTCGTCAACATACATCTTGGCAATGCGTTTTGGGGTGTCGACTAAGCTGTCGTCACGTAAATCCAGAGACATTAAGGTTAAGATCTCACGCATATGGTGTTCTATCTTTTCTTTGCGCTCATTGGCGCTGAGTCCACAAGGTACCATGGGGGTCTCTAACCCCCGCGCTAATAATGCGGTTTGCACCTGTTGTGCTGCTTCACTTAATGCCATTGGATCCTCCACCATATTGATAGTGGTTAGTTCAATTGCGGTAAATTATCAATAATATGAATATTTTGCCGCTTCAAAGTAATGATTATAGATCGCCTATCTAGTTAAAGGCTAATAGGCGGGCAAGGAGAATACCCTGAATGACGGCCAATTTATACCCAGAAACCGTAGGGGAATAGCAAAAAAGCCGATGTTGATAATCGGCTTTTTAATTCGGAGCTGAGGGATGAAGCGGATTGAACCATCAAATGCTTAGGTGATAGACATGCTACAGCGGCATAGGATGTTGCTAACCGCCATCAGCTTTGTCTCGGTTAGCTTTGTAGTAATTGCAGCTGAATAAAGTTCCACTGTTCGACAAAATGTGTGGTGGGTTTTTGCTTAAAATCGCTGCGAACAAACTGGGCGATGCGGCCTTCAGCAACGGCTAATAATAAGTTAGCCAAAATGGCTTCGTCTAACTGAAAGCCTTTGCCTTCGCGCAGGGTCTTTTCGCGTAAAATCTGTTTTAAGTGGGTTTCGACTTTTGAAAATATTTGGCTGGTGCGGCTGCGTAGACGCTCATTTTCGCCAAGCAGTGCATCGCCATTGAGTACGCGTGAGATGCCAGGGTTACGCTCGGCGAAGACCAGTAGCAGCTGCAGTAATAGCTGGCAGCGCTTCATGGTGTCTTTTTCATCGTCCATGATCAGATTGATGCGCGACAATAATGACTCTTCAATAAAGTCGATAAGCCCTTCAAACATTCTGGCTTTACTGGGAAAGTGACGATACAGCGCCGCTTCTGACACGCCCACTTCTGCGGCGAGTTTAGCCGTGGTGATACGTTGGCCCGGGCTGGTTTCTAACATGGTGGCGAGGCATTGCAGAATGTGTTCACGACGATTGATTTTAGGGCTTGCAGCCATTTAAGTTTCCTTTACTCAATTACTACAGGAGCCGATGGTATAAGTTAATCACCATGGCTCTCTAATTATACTTGTCTGGCGTGGCAGATTATTGGGTGCCTGAGTGGCCGAAACCACCTTCACCTCTATCTGAACTATCAAACTCATCAACCAGCTTAAACTCAGCTTGCACCACAGGCACAAACACCAGTTGTGCCAGTCGGTCGCCAATTTCTAGGCTGAAAGGTTCACTGCTGCGATTCCAGCAGGAGACCATTAATGGCCCCTGATAATCTGAGTCGATAAGGCCGACTAAGTTGCCCAACACTATGCCGTGTTTATGGCCTAAACCTGAGCGAGGTAAAATGATCGCCGCGAGACTTGGGTCAGCAACATGTACCGCAATACCTGTTGGGATTAACTGGGTTTCACCCGGTGCAATCACTAAGGTGTTGTCAAGCATGGCACGAAGATCCATGCCAGCACTGCCAGGGGTGGCATAAGCGGGCAGTGGAAACTGTGAACCTATACGTGAATCTAAAATTTTTAGTTCAATTGGCGTCTTCATGCTGTTTTCATCTGCTGTGCAATTAAGGTGAGTAACTGTCTGGCTAAGGTCAGCTTATCGGTTGCGGGTAACTCATACTGACCATGAGACCAGAAGACGGTTAGCGCATTGGTATCACTATTAAAACCCTGCGATGGATCTGATACATCGTTAGCGGCAATCATATCCAAATTTTTACGCTTAAGCTTGTCTTTTGCATAATGCGCCACGTCTTGGGTTTCTGCGGCAAAACCAACAGTAAACGGCCGCTGTGGGTGGGCGGCAACGCTGGCTAAGATATCAGGATTACGCACTAGCGCAAGTGCCATCTCGTGTGCTGATTTTTTGATTTTATCGGTGGCAATATCGGCAACGCGGTAGTCACAAACGGCGGCGCAGCCGATAAATATATCGCTATGATGCACTTGCTGCATAACGGCGTCGAGCATCTCTTGGGTCGACTCTACGTTGATGCGATTGATGTTTAGCGGGGTTTCAATATTGACCGGCCCTGTCACTATGGTGACTTTAGCGCCCATTTCGACGGCGGCTTTAGCAAGGGCAAAGCCCATCTTGCCTGAGCTATGATTGGAAATATATCGCACCGGATCGATGGCTTCGCGCGTGGGTCCTGCCGTGAGTAATAGTGATAGACCTTGTAAGATTTTAGGGGCAAAAAACTGTTCGACTCGCTCGGCAATCACCAGCGGTTCCTCCATGCGCCCAGGGCCCACTTCACCACAGGCTTGATTGCCTGAAGCGGGTCCCCAGATGGTGATATCTCTGTCACGTAGCGAGTCTAAGTTGGCTTGAGTTGCCGCATTGCGATACATCTGTTGATTCATCGCGGGGCACAATACCACGGGAGCCTCGGTGGCTAAGCAAGTGGTGGTGATCAGCTCATCAGCCATGCCGGCATTGATACGAGCAATAAGATTGGCGGTTGCAGGAGCAATCAGCACCATATCGGCCCAGCGGGCTAGTTCAATATGCCCCATAGCCGCTTCGGCTGCGGGGTCAAGCAGATCGCTTGCAACAGGGTGACCAGATAAGGCCTGTAGTGTCAGCGGCGTTATAAATTCTTGAGCACTCTGGCTCATCACCACTCTTACATCGGCGCCACGCTCTTTGAGTCGGCGCACTAAATCAGCCGATTTATAGGCAGCAATACCACCACCAATGCCCAGTAATATCTTTTTATTTGTCAGACTCATATTGATCACTAATCGCGTTAATTTGCCTTGCTTCGCATCCGGCTAACCATACCACAATCAGAGTAAAGTAGAGCAAACAAGTTTGTAAAAACTGAGCCATACTCAATAACTCAAATAAAAATGTGGCAAACATAATTGCCAGCCTAGCGCTGCAACATGGAGGTTGTATGACCATCAAGGATTGGCCCAGCGGTGAGGGCCCAAGAGAAAAGTTATTGCATCAAGGCGCGGCGCAACTGTCAGATGCTGAGTTATTAGCCGTGTTGCTTAGAAATGGCTTGCCGGGCCAAAGTGCGGTGTCGTTAGCTCGCACCATGATAGGTCATTTTGGTGGATTACGAGCCTTGATGTCGGCGAAGCAGAGTGAAATGTGCGTGATTAACGGTATTGGACCGGTAAAATACGCCCAATTGCAGGCTGCAATCGAAATAAGTAAGCGAATTTCGAAAGAAAATCTACAAAGAGGCAAGATTTTAACAGATCCTGATTTAACTCGAGACTATTTAATGAGACAATTAGGGGATCGTGCCTATGAAGTGTTTGCCATCTTATTACTCGATAGCCAACATAGAGTGATTCAGTTCGTTGAATTGTTCCGTGGTACCATAGATTCAGCCTCGGTTTATCCACGTGAAGTGGTCAGCCTAGTGCTTGAGAAAAAAGCCGCGGCCGTCATTGTTTGCCACAATCATCCTTCGGGGGTTGCGGAACCAAGTCATGCCGATCGGCGAATTACTGAGCGATTGAAATACGCGCTAGCAACTATCGATGTTTCGCTGTTAGACCATATGGTTATAGGCGATCATGAGATAGTGTCGTTCGCAGAGAGGGGATGGATAGATTGAATATCCCTTGATCTTTGATTTTAGATGCTGTATAAAATGCGCCCTCTTTGTGTGCCTCGGGCGACGGCCATATTCGAGGTACATTAATGCTCGAGCGTTAAATTGTTTTTGGAGAAGATTGACATGTCAAGAGTATGCCAAGTTACTGGCAAGAAGCCGATGGTTGGTAACAACCGTTCGCACGCTAAGAACGCGACTCGTCGTCGTTTTTTACCTAACCTACAGAACCATCGTTTCTGGTTAGAAGACGAAAAGCGTTTCGTTCAACTACGTGTATCTACTAAAGGTATGCGTATTATCGATAAGAAAGGTATCGAAGTTGTTGTTAAAGAACTTCGTGCCCGCGGCGAGAAGGTGTAATAAACCATGGCTAAAGCTAAAGGTAACCGTGAGAAGATCAAGCTAGTTTCTAGCGCTAAAACTGGTCATTTCTACACGACTGAGAAAAACAAACGTAACATGCCAGAAAAAATGGAAATCAAGAAATTTGATCCAGTTATTCGCCAGCACGTTATGTATAAAGAAGCGAAAATCAAGTAACTCTTGATAACGTTTTTTTGAAAAGCCCCTACTTGTAGGGGCTTTTTTTTGCCCTTTTACCTTCCAGTATCCCGACTCGCCACTGTCGTTGTTTAGCTCTCCCTGCATACAAAACTCCCCAACATCATCTTCAAATTCATCGATTCGCTTAAGCTTTACCTCACCTTATTGATAGTCTGACTCCAATGCTTATATATTTTTGCTATTCCATTGAGCAGTTCAACAATGAGTCTACTATCTACTTAAAGGGGGGGAGATGAGCTAATTGTATAAAATGAAAACAAATGCTTTTAAAGTGAATTTAAATGCAATATTATCGGGTTGTTATTCTAATGTGGTCAAGATTGCTTACCCATTTATTGTTATTTAGAGGTCATACGTGCGCACTACTGAACTGGTCGATGGATTTCGTCATTCTGCATCTTATGTCAATGCACATAGGGGCAAAACATTTGTGGTGATGTTGGGTGGAGAAGCATTGGCGCAAAACCAATTTCGCTCCATCATCAATGATATCGCGTTACTGCATAGTCTTGGGATCAAGATCGTGTTGGTGCATGGCGCGCGACCACAAATTGATGCCGCCTTAAAGCAACAGCAGTTGATGCCCGAATACTATAACGGGGTACGTATTACCGATGAAGACTCGTTTAAAGTGATTAAACAGGTGGTCGGTGGTTTGCAGCTCGATATTACCGCGCGGCTGTCGATGAGTTTAAGTAATACCCCTATGCAAGGTGCGCAGATTAACGTGGTTAGCGGTAATTTTGTTATTGCTCAGCCGCTGGGCGTCGATAACGGTGTCGATTACTGCCTAAGTGGCAAAGTGAGAAGGATTGATGTTCAGGGCCTACGGCGTCAATTAGACAACCATGGCATCGTCTTATTAGGCCCTGTGGCAGCATCGGTGACGGGTGAGAGTTTTAACCTCACCGCCGAAGAGGTTGCCACCCAAATTGCCGTGAAGCTCAAAGCCGATAAGATGATTGGTTTTAGCGCCGAAAAAGGCATCTTAGATAGTGATGGCGAAGTGC
Organism: Shewanella sp. 553; assembly: GCF_059338375.1. Lineage (NCBI taxonomy): Bacteria > Pseudomonadati > Pseudomonadota > Gammaproteobacteria > Alteromonadales > Shewanellaceae > Shewanella > Shewanella sp. 553. The sequence goes on along the minus strand of NZ_CM181701.1, from coordinate 3,588,576 downwards.
TGGCGGAGTTAATGCCAACCGATGCACAGCGCATCTTATCTGAGCAGAGCGAAAACGATGATTGGTGTGTGGCCACTCGGGCTTTTTTACAGGCGAGTATTGATGCCTGTCGTAACGGAGTAGCCCGTTGTCACTTTGTCAGTTATCTCGATGATGGCGCACTGTTGCAGGAGTTGTTTTCACGCGATGGCATCGGCACGCAAATCGTGACAGAGAGTGCAGAGCGTTTACGTAGAGCGACGATCTCTGATATTGGTGGGGTGCTAGATTTAATCCGCCCACTGGAGCAAAGCGGTATTTTAGTGCGTCGCTCCCGTGAACAGCTTGAGATGGAGATTGAGCAGTTTATGCTGATTGAGCGTGACGGCTTAGTGATTGGTTGCGCCGCGCTGTACCCGTTTGAGGAAGATAATGCCGGAGAATTTGCGTGTTTGGTGGTGCATCCTGACTATCGTGATGCCGACAGGGGGAGCGTACTGCTAAAAAATATTATTGGTCAGGCTAAGGTTCGCGGTTATTCTCGTTTGTTTGCTTTGACGACTCGCAGCATTCATTGGTTTTTAGAGCATGGTTTCGAGATTGTCGAGGTCGATGCGCTGCCCAATAAGAAGAAGCAACTGTATAATTATCAACGTAAGTCTAAGATATTGGCACTCGATTTATAGTCAGTATATCCACAAAAAAACCACGCTTTGACGTGGTTTTTTGTGTTATTTAGACTGGTATCGTCCGTCATTTAATCAGTGTTGGCGCCTTTTTAATAGCATATCTATGCTAAAGATAACCAGTGCGCTCCAGATGAAGGCGAAGGTGATGCCTTTTTCTAAATCGAACGGTTCATTAAATAGACTAACGGCCAAAACGAACATAATACTGGGGCCAATGTATTGGAAGAAACCTAATATTGACAACGGAATACGTGTTGCTGCTCCGGCAAAACACAGCAGCGGTACCGAGGTGATCACACCAGCTGCAATAAGCAATAAGTTCATATTGATGTCGTTGGTCAATATATTTGCAGTGGCCGAATCTAAAGTTGAAAATAGATAGATCACCGCGACAGGAAGCAATAGCGCGGTTTCAACCAATAACCCTGTTTTAGCATCGACATTGACCTTTTTACGCAGTAAACCATAAAAGCCAAATGAGGATGCCAGTGCCAATGACACCAGTGGGATCGAGCCAAAAGAGATCAGCTGGATCAGTACTCCTGTACAGGCGAGGCTCACCGCAAACCATTGCAGTTTACGTAACCGCTCACCAAGAAATATCATTCCAAGCAATACATTAAACAAGGGGTTGATAAAGTAGCCTAGGCTGGCATCGAGCATGTGATCATTATTCACCGCCCAAATAAACAATAACCAGTTGCCGGCAATTAATATCGAGGTGATGGCCAATACGCCCAGCTGTTTGGGGCGTCGAAATAGGGCTCTAAGCTTAGAAAAACCGCCGATAAATTGCATGAGGATGATCATAAAGACAAAAGACCAAATCACGCGGTGGGTCAGTATTTCTGTCGCAGAAACATTGTGTAATTGTTTGAAATATAAAGGGGCGAAGCCCCAAAGGCAGTATGCGCAAAGCGCCAACACCACCCCTTTACGATATTCAGTATCGGCCATAACGTAGGATTCTAGTCGTAACAAGGAGACGCATTGTAGGGCGCTAGCGGTTTGGACTCAAGCAGGTTATTTGCAGGCCTGAGCTAGTCGTAAGTCACGTATTATGGTCATCCTCACATCAGTTGCGTGGCGCCAATACGCCACGGTTTTATTAGGATCAACCCATCATGTAAGTGCCAGTACCAAAAGCGATGTGAGAGCCCTGCTCGTTATGCAGTTCCATGCGGCACACGGAAACACGGTTGCCAGCGCGAATCACCGTGCCTGTGCCGGTAAATATCTCCCCTCTGCCTGGGCGTAAGTAATCGACACGTAGATCGATAGTGCCAAGGGTGGTTAGACGTTGTTGCAAGGCATCTAGGCTCCAATCATCCCGGCTGGCTACAAGCCCAGAAAATGCCGTCAGCCCACCCACCACGTCGAGCACGGTGGCGGTTACGCCGCCATGTAAAATTTGTTGATGGATATTGCCAATTAATTGAGGCTTCATTTTTACTACTACTTCGACACCGTGGATATCGTAATGCTGAATATGCAGGTCGAGCAGATTATGAAACGGTACTTGTTGGTCAAATATCTCGGCGACGCTGGCTAAAACCTGTGCTTGAATTGCGGTTGTCATTAAGCGATTACTCCGTTAATCATCGGCTTGGTGTAGGGTAAATAACCTATATCTAAACAATACTCTGAAGCAAGCTTTTGCTTAAAACATCACCACCATGGCTAAGCTGGCGTGAGTGATGGCAATAAAAAATGGCGCAATTGTCAGCGTAACCGAGACAAGTGCGATGAGCTTGATTAGAATAGGCGGCCCGATTGATGACTATGATGCCCAATGGATTCTGCAGTAACCCAAGTTGAACCCCATAACACAGATCCGCTCGCCAGTAGTTTGCAGGCGGTATTTGGTTATCGCACCTTTAGGCTGGGTCAGAGAGAGGTTATCGATCAAGTCTTTCTCGGTCATGATGCGTTGGTGATTATGCCAACGGGTGGCGGTAAAAGTCTGTGTTATCAACTGCCAGCGTTGCTCTTTCCCGGGTTAACTGTGGTGGTGTCTCCCTTGATCTCTTTGATGAAAGATCAGGTTGATAGCCTCAAGCAGATGGGCGTGGCTGCGGCTTATTTAAACTCATCGCAATCCCGTGAAACATCGCAACAGATTTTCCAGCAGATGCACCGCGGCGAACTTAAGTTGCTCTATGTGTCGCCAGAGCGGCTGTTAATGGACAGTTTTGTTGATCGTATGCAAGCCTTGCATATTTCGCTATTTGCCATCGATGAGGCGCATTGTATTTCTCAATGGGGGCATGACTTTAGGCCGGAATACGCGGCATTAGGTCGTCTTAGGCAACTGTTTGCCCATGTGCCTATTATGGCATTGACCGCCACGGCGGATCAGGCGACCCGCCAAGATATTTGTCAGCGCCTTGGGATTAGTCCCTATGTGTTATTAACCAGTTTCGACCGGCCTAATATTCGTTATACCGTTGCCGAAAAGCTCAATGCCGCCAATCAGCTTCGGCAATTTATCCAGACGCAAAACGGTAATAGCGGTATTATCTATTGCGGCAGTCGTCGCCGCGTCGATGAAGTCGCAGAGCGGTTGCGTCTGCAAGGTTATAAAGCCGATGGTTATCATGCGGGTAAAACCCAAGAAGAGCGTGGCGATATTCAAGAGCGTTTCTTAAAAGATCAGTTAGATATTGTGGTGGCAACCGTGGCCTTTGGTATGGGGATCAACAAGTCTAATGTGCGTTTTGTGGTGCATTACGACATCCCTAAGAGTGTCGAGGCCTATTACCAAGAAACCGGCCGCGCCGGACGTGACGGCCTCGATGCCGAAGCATTAATGCTGTTTGATCCAGCCGATATTGGCCGGGTAAGGCATCTAATTGAACAGGCTGAACCTGGGCCACAACAACAGGTCGAATTTCATAAGCTTAATACCATGGCCGCGTTTGCCGAGGCGCAAACGTGTCGACGTCAGGTGTTACTGCATTATTTTGATGAGAGTGCGTCTGAACCCTGTGGTAACTGTGACATCTGTTTAGATCCCCCTAAACGCTACGATGGGGTTGAAGATGCACAAAAAGTATTGTCGTGCATTTTTAGACTGCAACAGAAATTTGGTATTAACCATTTGATCGAAGTGCTACGGGGCTCAAAGTCGGCTGGCGTGGTCGATAGAGGGCACGATAAACTCTCAACCTGGGGTATAGGTAAAGATAAGAGCCATGAATTTTGGCTTAGTATTATCAGGCAGATCATTCATTTAGGTTTTGCGAGCCAAGATATCACCCGTGGCTCATCGATTAAGCTCAACCCTCAAGCGCGGGCGGTGCTCAAAGGCGAATTGCCTTTGTTATTAGCCGAACCACGCATCACCTTAACCACAGATGTCAAACGTCGCGGCAACAGTCGGGCGCCGTTAAATTACGACCGAAAATTGTTTGCTCGCCTAAAGTTACTGCGTCGCAGTTTGGCCGAAGAGCTCGATGTGCCACCCTACCTGGTGTTTAACGATGCGACATTAGCCGAGATGGCGGCGATGTTACCCACAAGCCCAGGTGAGATGTTAGCGGTCAATGGCATAGGTGAAACTAAGCTCAAGCGTTTTGGCGATGAGTTTCTCGATGAGATCAGCGATTACCTAGCCGAAGGTTAGTAACCCGGAGTTAGCGCCCTAATTGATCGTTGTATCGACTGAGCTGATCGATGCCTGCACGCTTGGTCAGTGATAACAAGGTGTCGTAATATTGCATCTCTGCCATACCTATCCTAACTTTGTCACCGCCCGGCAATGACGCAATGACGGTGTTTAACTGTTTGACTATCTCTTTCGCCCCGGAAAGTGAGGTAAAGGGCAGCATGATAAGCAGTTGGTCGCTGGCTTTATCGAGCATAATATCTTGTTGGCGCAATTTCTGCCGTATCTCATCTAATAGCGTGGCCATATCGCGAGGCGCAAGATGGCTTGGATTAATCAATAAAATCGTTATTGGATATCCAATTTGTTTAGCGCTGGCAATTAATGCCTGCATCTTTTCATGGGCGGTTAATGGCACCTCTTGCATCTGGGGGGCGTTTTGTTGTTTGCGCAAGCGTGATATTAACATCAGTAATGGCAGCAATAGTGCCGACACGATAATGACAATCAGGCCATAGTTATCATCGATACGCGTGTCGAGTTCGATAGGTTTGGGCTTGTGGCCTTGGGCCAGTTTTTGATAGTGCCCAAGCTGGGCCTTCATTTGTAATAGGCGGGTATTTTTTAAGAACTCATAGCTGTTTTTAATGTTATCGACGCGCTGTAGTTGGTAGTTATAAGCTTGGCGATAGTCGCGCATCCCTGCGAAGTATTCACTTAATAATTGATAGCAGTACACCAATTCATCATATTGATTAGTGCGTTGGCCTATTGCGATGGCTTGTTGCATCAAGTCTAACCCTTGTTGCTCGTCGCCTTTGGTTAAGTAAATTTGCGCCAATAAACGACTAGCGCGCAAGCTATCGTTGATTTTTTTGTGTTTATCGAAGGTGTTAAGGGCGATGTTGAGTAGCTGAATGGCATTCTTGTCATTGTTTCTTAAAAACTCCACCTCGGCGAGCTCAGTATAGCTTTCGGCAAGTTCGGTAGCGGTGGCGAGTTCAGGCATTAAGATTTTTGCTTCTAAAATCATATCATCCCTAAACTTTACCTCTTGATTTTCATGCGCGATTCTAGCAATTGTTAGTAATGTGTTAAGCCTAACTTTACCTATGGTTTGCGGGTAAGTTAACGCCTGTTTTGCCATTGTAAAAGCCAGATTCAGCTGTCCCTTTTTTCTAAATAATTTGGCCCTTGCCAATTGCAGGTAAGCCTGTGGTGGGGTGATCCACTGGATGGGTTGGCGTAAGGCTGCTGGATAGATATCTTGTGCCAAACGAAAGTCTTCTAATGCACTGCTGTCACTTTCAATGTGGGTATCGATTTGTCCACGCAGCAATAGACCATTGACTAAGGATTGAGGCTGTTCAAATTCTCGAGATTGATAGATAGCCGTATCGAGTAAGGTGAGGGCTTGGCGTAGATCGCCGTAATCAATATAAGCTTCTGCCATGCAGTTTAAAAAATAGGGGCTGGCTTGTGGTATATCCAGTGATTTTGCTTGGGCATCGCCCATGCGTGCTAAGTTGATGGCGGCTTCATTGTCGCCTAACTGCACTAAGGCATGGCATTTAAGCAGTGACAATCTTAGCTGTGGTACAGGCGTACTATTCTTGTCATTTAGGCGCTGCTCTAAGATGGCAATATTCGACAGCGCGTCACTAGGGTATTGATAAACAATGGCGGAGAGTTCATCTAACTCTGTCACAGTGTCTGCCCAAGAGGGCAACAGCCATAGGCTGAAGCTGAACACTATGAGACGAAAATCCATTTTTAAAACTCCGAGACCAAACCGTTAAAAATACTCCATTGGTCGCATTATACTGAGTTTTCATCAGTGATTGCATAAAAATTAACGCCTTCACTTGTAAAGCGTGATCTCGCTGGGTTTACATTTATCATATTGTAAGGAGGCCGCTTGTTGGCCGAATATGCTGTTTTATCGCCACGATCTGTACGGTAAATCGACGTTGTTATGGTTATGTTTCATTAAATGTGAAAAATATGGGGTTGACTATTTAGGCTGCACACGTTAAAAAGTTAAGTGTTACCTCGAAAATATCGAATAAATACTTATTTTTTTTGAATAGATAGAAGATGATTACTAACCGTGCATTACTCAGCCTCATTATTCTCCTTCTCGCAGAACCTGCGCGGAGAATGTAGTGTTGCACGCTTAATAACACCAACAGCATTCATAAACCCCGCGCTCAACACCGCGGGGTTTTTTTGTATATGGATTGGATAAACACGCAACAAAGAACCTAGTCGTTCACGGAGAAACGAGATGTCTAACCGAGTGATAATATTTGATACAACCTTACGTGACGGCGAGCAAGCGCTGGCGGCCAGTTTAACCGTGAAGGAAAAATTACAGATAGCACTATCACTGGAACGACTCGGTGTAGATGTGATGGAGGTGGGCTTTCCTGTCTCTTCTCCAGGAGATTTTGACTCGGTGCAAACCATTGCTCGCACGATTAAAAATAGTCGAGTCTGCGCCTTAGCCCGTGCGCTAGAGAAAGACATTGACGCCGCTGCTCAGTCGTTATCGGTCGCGGAGCAATTTCGTATTCACACCTTTATCTCTACCTCGACCATCCATGTAGAAAGTAAGTTAAAACGCTCTTTCGACCAAGTGCTTGAGATGGCGGTGGCGGCAGTCAAATACGCCCGTCGTTTTACCGATGATGTCGAGTTTTCCTGCGAAGATGCAGGGCGCACGCCAATCGATAATCTTTGCCGAATGGTGGAAGAAGCCATTAAGGCGGGCGCTAAGACCATCAATATTCCTGATACTGTGGGTTATACCATTCCCAGCGAGTTTGGCGGCATCATCGAAACCCTGTTCAACCGTGTCCCCAATATCGATCAAGCGGTGATCTCTGTACATTGCCACGATGACTTAGGGCTATCTGTGGCTAACTCAATTACCGCAGTGCAGCATGGTGCTAGGCAGATTGAATGTACCGTCAATGGTATCGGCGAGCGTGCCGGCAACTGCTCGCTAGAGGAGATCGCCATGATCTTAGCCACTCGAAAAGCGGCATTAGGGTTAGAAACGGGCATTAATGCCAAAGAGATCCACCGCACCTCTAACCTCGTCAGTCAGCTTTGTAATATGCCAGTGCAAGCCAATAAGGCGATTGTGGGGGCGAATGCGTTTACTCACTCTTCGGGTATCCATCAAGATGGCATGCTTAAGGCGCAAAATACCTATGAGATCATGACACCCGAGAGCATAGGGCTAAATCGTAATAATTTAAATATGACCTCGCGTTCAGGCCGTCATGTGATTAAGCATCGCATGCAAGAGATGGGTTATGCCGAGCACGATTATGATATGGATACCCTCTATGAGGCTTTCTTAAAGCTGGCGGACAAAAAAGGCCAAGTGTTCGATTATGATCTTGAAGCCTTGGTCTTTATAGAGGCGCAGGCCGATGATGAAAATCAATATAAATTGCAACAGTTAGTGGTGCATTCTGACTCCACCCAAGGACAGGCCACCGCGACGGTGACGTTAGAGGTGGGCGAGCAAGTGGTCACCGAAGCCGCTACGGGCAATGGTCCGGTCGATGCTGCGTACAACGCCATTACCCGCGCCAGTGACTGCCAAATCAATATCTCTAGCTATAAATTAAGCGCCAAAGGCGAAGGCCAAGATGCCCTAGGCCAAGTCGACATTACCGCTAAGTACCATGAGCAGAATTTCCATGGGGTGGGGCTGGCAACCGATGTGGTTGAGGCCTCTGTACAAGCCCTTATCCATGTGATGAACCTAACATGGCGTGCCGATAAGGTCGCTGAGAATAAAACTAAAATTCAACAAGGCCGGGCGGTATTGGGTGGTGTGTAACGCCAACATGAGCGGACCTTTTTGACCATAATTGAGTAAATAAGCAGGGAGTGGGTGATTAATGAGTTATCAAATAGCAGTGCTCGCCGGAGATGGTATTGGGCCAGAAGTTATGGCCGAAGCACGCAAGGTACTGAGCGCCGTTGAAGAGCGGTTTAACTTAGATATCGAATACAGCGAATACGATGTGGGCGGCGCGGCCATCGACAATCACGGTTGTCCATTACCTAAGGCGACACTCAAGGGGTGTGAAACTGCCGATGCCATATTATTTGGCTCTGTGGGAGGGCCAAAATGGGAACACTTGCCTCCTAATGAGCAACCCGAGCGCGGCGCGTTACTGCCACTTAGAGGCCACTTTGAGCTATTTTGTAATATCCGCCCAGCCAAATTACACCTAGGTTTAGAGCACATGTCGCCGCTGCGCAGCGACATATCAGCACAAGGTTTTGATGTGTTATGTGTACGAGAGCTCACTGGTGGTATTTACTTTGGTAAACCTAAAGGGCGCCAAGGTGAAGGCGAAAACGAAGAAGCCTTCGACACTATGCGTTACAGCCGCAAAGAGATCCGCCGCATTGCCAAAATCGCCTTCCAAGCCGCCCAAGGGCGCCGCAAAAAAGTGACCTCGGTCGATAAGGCCAATGTGTTAGCCTGCTCGGTGTTATGGCGTGAAGTGGTTGAAGAGGTGGCTGCCGATTTTCCCGATGTTGAGCTTGAACATATCTATATCGATAACGCCACCATGCAGCTGCTACGTCGTCCGTTCGATTTTGACGTGATGCTGTGTTCCAACCTATTTGGCGACATTATCTCCGATGAAATCGCCATGTTAACTGGCTCAATGGGCTTGCTATCATCGGTCAGCCTTAATAGTGATGGCTTTGGTTTGTATGAACCCGCTGGTGGCAGTGCACCGGATATTGCAGGCCAAGGCATTGCCAATCCCGTAGCTCAAATCCTTTCTGCCGCCTTATTATTGCGCCACAGTCTTAAGTTAGAACAGGCCGCAGAGGCTATCGAGGTCGCTGTGGCTAAGGCGCTTAGCGACGGTTATTTAACCGCAGAATTATTGCCCGCTAGCAAGCGCGGTAATGCCAAATCAACCCGTGAAATGGGCGACTACATCGCTCAAGCAGTCAGAGAGGCAAACTAATGGCGAAGACACTCTATGAAAAAGTATGGGACAGCCATATTGTTGCCGCACCCCAAGGCGAAGCGCCACTGATCTATGTTGACCGACATTTGGTGCACGAGGTGACATCACCTCAAGCGTTTAGTGGCTTAAAGGTGGCGGGTCGTAAATTGCGCGCCCCTGAAAAAACCTTTGCCACCATGGATCACAATACCTCCACCAAGAGTGCCAGCTTAGATGCCCTAAGCCCAATGGCTCGCATCCAAGTAGAAACCTTGGCGCAAAACTGCGAAGAGTTTGGTATTCGTCTTTATGACATTCACCATAAAAACCAAGGCATAGTGCATGTGATGGGCCCAGAGCTGGGGATCACCTTGCCCGGCACTGTCATTGTGTGTGGTGATTCCCATACCGCGACCCATGGCGCTTTTGGCGCACTGGCATTTGGTATTGGTACCTCTGAGGTTGAGCATGTGATGGCGACGCAGACTTTGCGCCAGCTTAAAGCCAAAACCATGAAGATTGAGGTGCGTGGTCACGTTGCCGATGGCATTACCGCTAAAGATATCGTGCTGGCCATTATCGGTAAAATCGGCATGGATGGCGGTACGGGTTATGTGGTTGAGTTCTGTGGTGAGGCGATTGAAGCCCTGTCGATGGAAGGCCGTATGACTGTGTGTAACATGGCGATTGAAATGGGCGCCAAGGCGGGGATGGTGGCGCCCGATGCGACGACTATCGATTATGTCAAAGGGCGTGAATTTGCGCCAAAAGGGGCCGATTGGGAGAGTGCCGTTGCTGCATGGCGTGAATTACGCAGCGATGATGATGCTGTTTTTGATGCTTATGTGGTGTTACAGGCTGCGGACATCGCACCGCAACTGACTTGGGGCACCAATCCTGGTCAAGTGGTGGCTATCGATCAGCCGGTACCTAATCCGCTGGATGAAACCAATCCTACCTCCCGCAGCAGTATCGAAAAAGCCCTTGAGTATGTAGCGCTTACAGCAGGCACCCGCATGACTGACGTCTCAATTAATAAAGTGTTTATCGGCTCGTGCACCAATTCGCGTATCGAAGATCTGCGCTCAGCGGCACATCAGGCCAAAGGGCGCAAGGTGGCTGCGGGCGTTACCGCCATAGTGGTACCAGGCTCAGGCCTAGTGAAAGAACAGGCCGAGGCCGAAGGGTTAGATAAAATCTTTATTGATGCAGGTTTCGAGTGGCGCTTGCCCGGTTGCTCTATGTGTTTGGCGATGAATGACGACAGGTTAGAAGCGGGCGATCGCTGCGCCTCCACCAGTAACCGTAATTTTGAAGGGCGCCAAGGGCGCGGCAGTCGCACCCATTTGGTGAGTCCGGCGATGGCGGCTGCAGCAGCTGTTGCTGGTCGTTTCGTCGATATTCGCAAAGCCTATTAGGAGAGCATTATGCAAGCATTTACCACTCATACTGGCCTAGCAACCATGATTGATAGCGCTAATATCGATACCGATCAAATCATTCCTAAGCAGTTTCTATCTAAGGTGACTCGTGATGGTTTTGGAGTGCATCTTTTTCATGACTGGCGTTATCTCGATAACGCTGGGGATACACCTAATCCTGCATTTAGCTTAAACCAAGCGCGCTATGCCGGCGCATCAGTGTTGCTCGCCAAAGAGAATTTTGGTTGTGGCTCAAGCCGCGAGCATGCGCCATGGGCCTTAGCCGATTTTGGCTTTAAGGTGATAATCGCCCCAAGTTTTGCCGATATCTTTTATGGCAATTCAATCAACAATGGCCTGTTGCCTGTCTGTTTGACTGAGGCGCAAGTACAACAGTTGATGGATGAGGTCAGCGCACAGCAAGGTGCCCAGGTGACGGTTGATCTGCAACGCCAGCAAGTTATTGCGCCCTCAGGTGCCGAGTTTGCCTTTACGATTGCCGAATCGGCGAGGCACAACCTACTCAATGGATTAGATGCCATCGGCATTAGTTTAACCTACAGCGAGGCTATTGCTGCTTATGAGGCGCAGAGTCCCGCTTGGCGAGCTTAATGTTACCTTAAATTTTTAGCGTACAGTTGTACTACACCTGTTTAAATTTGAGCCAGTTCAACATTATGTTGTGCTGGCTTTGTGCTATTAGTCGCTTGCAAATACAGTAATAACCTTTCTTTACAATAGCTTACTCTTTTTGAGTGATGGTTTTATATACTGTATAAGCAAGGGTAGTGATTTATGCTGCTATTTTTCAATGATTATAGTGAACACTTGTATTATTAATCTTATGATTTTAAGTTTCTGATTAATGTGTTCTTTTTGTTTTTATAGTGTGTTTTTAAGGTTGATTAAGTGAACATTGATCACACTTTTAGCCCGTTACGCACCCCTTTTATCGGCAACTTACTGTGTATTTAACTGCTATAGAGAGTCACTTTTAGCATAATTCACTAAAATGATTTCTTTGCTTGTAAAGATATTCTGCGTAAGTAGACTGCGGCTCACTAAAAGACTGGAGTGATAACTCTAAGTCAGATGATAACAATAAGAGAGCCACGATGAATAAGCGTATTTTATCTTTAGCGGTACTTGCAGCCATGACTGCACCTTTAACTCAAGTTCAAGCAGCAGGTTTTCAGCTTGCAGAATATTCAGCCACAGGTTTAGGCCGCGCCTATGCCGGTGAAGCGGCGATAGCGGATAACGCGGCCGTGCAAAACCGCAACCCAGCCATGCTGACCTATTTAGCGGGCACGCAAATGACCGCAGGTGCGATTTTGGTGATGCCAAATATCGATATCAATGGCGAAGTCACTTATACCGATGGTATTAATGCCACTTCTGCACAAGATATTGCTGATGACGCGGTAGTGCCTAACTTTTACCTGTCGCATCAGTTGAATGACCAGTGGTTTGTAGGCCTAGGTATTGGCAGTAACTTCGGTATGGCGACCGAGTTAGATGATAGTTTCCGCGGCACCCAGTTTGGTAGCGAAGCCTCGGTGACCACTGTGGAAATCAACCCAAATGTGGCTTACCGTATTAATGACCAGTTCAGTGTTGGTGCTGGTGTGCGTTTAGTCTTAGGTGAAGGTAGCATTGGTGCTAAAAGTTCTGCTGACGTTACATTGCCGCCGCAAATGGGCAGTCTTACGGTGCCTAAAGGTACAACCCTTAAGTATATGGAAGGTGATGATGTCGCCTGGGGTTGGCAGTTAGGCGCGACTTGGCAGTTAAACGATGCGCATCGTATCGGTGTTAACTACCGCTCGGCAGTCGATTTCAATCTTGAAGGTGAAGCCAATGGTTTTGCCTTCAACCCACTCGATCCAAACAAGCAGCTAGCTGGCTCTATGGAGTTGTCGTTGCCGGCAACGGCTGAGATCGCCTCTTTTCACCAGTTAAGTAATGATATTGCGGTGCACGCGAGCATCAATTGGACTGACTGGAGTTCATTTGAAAAGCTAGAAGCCGTGATCCCAGCGCTAACTAAGCCAACACAATTGGTGAAGCAAGAAAACTGGCAAGATAGCTATCGCTTCGCTTTAGGTGCGACCTATGACCTGTCGGCGTTATCGACACTGCGTGCTGGTATCGCTTATGACAAATCGGCAGTATCGGATGACAACCGTACCCTTACGATCCCTGAAATGGACCGTGTTTGGGTGAGCGCTGGTTACAGTTATAAGATGAGCAAGCAGTTGGATCTAGATGTCGGCGTTACCTACATCTTTGCCGACGAGTCAGCAGTGAACGAGCCGCGTCCGGGTATCGCATCTGATCTTGCTTCAGCTCCTTTTGGTGGCACATTTAGCGGCACAACCAGCGGTAACATCATGTTATTCGGTGTTCAGGCCAGCTATCGTTTTTAAGGGCTAACAGAATTTAAAAAGGGTTGAAGCGTTATGCTTCGACCCTTTTTTTATGCAAGTTATTGGGGCAATGGTGCTTTTGGTATGAGGTGGTGAGTAACTTTTATTCGCAAAATGGATCTTAGGCGATTATATTCTTCTCAATATCAAACTATTATTCACTATCCTTGATTGTTGCCGTATTACTGCGTCGGCCGTTATGGTGTTATTGGTTTGACTTTAATTCATATAAGAGGTGCAAAATGAAACCCTTACTCCTAGCCGCAAGCATAGCGCTACTGCCGATGTCGGCTATTGCCAACCCCCAGTCAACAGAAGTAGTTAAAGGCTTTATTGACGCCTATAACCAACACAGTGTCGAGCAGATGATGCAGTATGTGACCGATGATGTACGCTGGATGCACATTACGGGCAGCCAAGTCGATATTGAAACGGCTAATAAGAGTCAGTTTGGTGCGGCGATGACAGATTACTTCGAAACCTTAACCCATCCCAAGGCCACTATTTTACAGATGATCGATTCATCGCATTATGTCAGCACGGTCGAGCGAGTCAGTTGGACTCACGAAGGCGAAGAGCTGAGTCAATGCAGTATTGGTAATTTTAGAGTGCAAGAGGGCAAAATTGCCGAGTTTTGGTATTTGCCGGCTCATGCCTGTGATGATGTGCCAGATGTTAACTCTGCCGATGAAGCGCGTTAATCTATTAAGTCAGAGTATGGAGTTGTTATAGTGGATAAGCGTTATGTCATCGCACTGGATCAGGGCACAACCAGTTCTCGAGCGATGATTTTTGATCATGATGCCAATATTGTTGCCGTTTCGCAGCGAGAATTTGCACAGATATACCCCAAGGCGGGATGGGTTGAACATGATCCGATGGAGATCTGGTCATCGCAAAGTTCGACCTTAATCGAAGCTTTAGCACGTGCGGGCATCCATGGCGATGAGGTCGCCGCAATTGGTATTACTAATCAGCGTGAAACCACCGTTGTGTGGGACAAAACCACGGGTAAGCCCATTTACAATGCGATTGTGTGGCAATGCCGTCGCAGTCAGCCTCTGTGTGAGGAACTTAAGCAGCGTGGCCTAACCGAATATATTCAGCAGACCACTGGCTTATTGCTCGATCCCTATTTTTCAGCCACTAAGATCCGCTGGATTTTAGACAATGTTGTAGGAGCGAGGGAGAAGGCCCAAGCAGGCGATTTGCTGTTTGGTACTATCGATACTTGGTTAGTCTGGAAACTGACGGAGGGCAAGGTCCATGTGACCGATCCCACTAATGCTTCGCGTACCATGTTGTTTGATATTCACAAGCAACAGTGGGATCCACTGTTGCTTGATGAGCTCGATATCCCCGCATCCATGTTACCCGAGGTTAAACCCTCATGTGCCATCTATGGTAATACTCGTATTGCCGGCGAGGGCGGTGAGATCCCTGTTGCAGGCATGGCGGGCGATCAGCAGTCGGCGCTTTTTGGTCAGTTATGTATAGATGAAGGTATGGCTAAAAATACCTATGGCACAGGTTGTTTCTTACTGATGAATACTGGCCTGCAGGCAGTGCAATCTCGTCATGGGCTATTGACCACTATTGCCATTGGTGCCGAATGTGAAGTGAATTACGCTTTAGAAGGCTCGGTATTTATGGGCGGGGCGACAATCCAATGGCTGCGTGATGAATTAGGGCTTATTCGTGATGCCCAAGATACCGAATATTTCGCCTCAAAAGTGAGTGACACTAATGGCGTCTATCTGGTGCCTGCGTTTGTGGGATTAGGCGCCCCTTATTGGGATGCCAATGCCCGTGGCGCGCTGGTGGGTCTGTCTCGTGGGGCTAATCGTAATCATATTATCCGTGCCGCGCTTGAGGCTATCGCCTACCAAAGTAAGGATCTACTCGATGCCATGCTTAAAGATAGTGGCGTGCAATTAAAGCAGATAAAAGTCGATGGCGGCGCGGTGGCAAATGATTTCTTGATGCAGTTTCAAGCTGATATAACCAATGTTGAAGTGCAGCGTCCGGCAGTGACTGAAACGACCGCCATGGGCGCGGCATTTCTGGCGGGGCTTGCTGTAGGGTTTTGGCAATCTACAGCAGAGTTAAAGCATAAGGCGGGAGTAGATAGGTGTTTTCGTCCGTCAATCAGTTGTGATACGCGCCAAGCGTTATATCTGGGGTGGAAGCAGGCGGTTGCACAAGTGACTGAACACTAGTTATTGTGGCTTGTCTGGTTACGCTAAGCTAAACCTATACTTCGATATCAATACGGGGTAAAGGGGATGACAGGGCCTCATCTTGAGCGCGCTGTTCTTGGGCTTTACGATGTGCACGGCCGCGCCTATCGCCGCGCGGGTTAGCGCGTCGCTCTTTTTGTTTCCGTCGCTCTAAATGCGGCGGCAATTGAGCTTGAGGCGCCTCATGGCTGTCGGCATGAATAGCCTCAATATGTTCAGTTTGCTCAACGATCCGCTTACGTTTGGAGACTTGAATCACAGGTCTTGCCAGCATGGCGTATACACTGTCTAAACTAATCATGTTGTTTCCCCCGGCCTAAGTATTCACTTTATCTTCCTTGTCCTAACCTATATCGGCTAAGTGTGGTTAATTTTTAGTCTATTTTGTTTTTATTATTTTTACCAATCTTGTTTGCTCAAGCCGTAAGGATACGAGAAGCTGCCAACTAACGAATGCAGTGCCAGTACAATCGTGTGGCTAGCTATATAAGTCGAAATAACGGCTAACGCGGGTATTGAGCCCTAAAGCTTGTGCTACTCGCCTAGTAGCGAGTTGTTGACTCTCGGACATGCTCCCGAGCGCTATAAACCAATACCTGATCGATCAATATAAGGGTGGCCGATCCACTTTATGGCTTATTCAGGTAGTTTTGATGATATTTTGTACTGTAACAATGGGATAGCAATCCCTCTATACTACTTTTAGGTAGTGAATTATCCCTGTTATTAAATATTTACAAACATGCCGCTAAGCCGCTTGAATACTGGCTTTATAAATAGTTTCATTCCTTGACAATACTTGCATAGTATCTCTAAACTTAGCATCTGTGGGAAATTGTGGATATTTGTGGATCTATTAATTTTAACAAGGATGAATTGACGTGTTTCGTGGTGCGAGCGCTATAAACCTTGATACTAAAGGACGGATCGCCATTCCAAAGCGATACCGGGAGACGTTGCACGCCGAATTTAATCGTCAGTTGGTCATTACTGTCGATTTTGACGACCCCTGTTTACTGCTATATCCGCTAGAAGCTTGGCAGAAGATCGAAGCCAAGTTATTGCGGTTATCAGACACCCAAAAGTCAGAGCGTTCGTTGAAACGAATGTTACTCGGCTATGCCCACGAATGTGAATTAGACACCAATGGGCGCCTGCTATTGCCCCCTCCTCTGCGTCAGTACGCCAACTTAGACAAGCGTGCGATGTTGGTGGGCCAACTGAATAAATTTGAGCTGTGGGATGAAGCGCAATGGCAGCAACAGATCCAACTTAGCCATGAAATGATTCAAAGCGAAGCGTTTGCGGATAGCGAACGTTTGGCTGACTTCTCTTTGTAATAAAGAGATTAACCTAATAGATAGAAGAGAGCGATGACTCAAGAATTTGCGCACTTATCAGTACTGTTAAACGAAACAGTAGCAGGCCTCAACATTAAGCCTGATGGCATCTATATTGATGGCACCTTTGGACGTGGTGGGCACTCTAGAGAAGTGCTCAAGCAGTTAGGCTCCACTGGTCGCCTCATCGCTATCGATCGCGATCCGCAGGCGATTGCCGCAGCGGAGCAGTTTGCTGATGATAAACGTTTTACTATCGTGCATGGTGGGTTTGGTCAGTTAGCGCAATATGTTAACGAGCTTAACCTCAAAGGTAAGATAGACGGCATCTTATTTGATTTTGGTGTTTCGTCTCCGCAACTTGATGATGCCGAACGTGGCTTTAGCTTTCTGCGCGATGGTCCGCTCGATATGCGCATGGATAACTCACAAGGCGAAACCGCAGCACAATGGCTAGCTCGCGCCGAAATTGAAGATATGGCTTGGGTATTTAAAACCTATGGCGAGGAGAAAAACGCCCGTCATATTGCCCGCTGCATCGCGGCCGATCGTGATAAAACCCCCTTTTTACGCACCAAAGAGTTAGCGGATTTGATCGCGCGTATCAGTAAGAGTAAAGAGCGTAACAAACACCCTGCAACTCGAGTGTTTCAAGCGATTCGTATCTACATTAACAGCGAATTAGAACAGATAGATCAAGCGCTTGAAGGCGCTTTAAGTGTGCTTGCACCACAAGGGCGCTTATCGGTCATCAGTTTTCATTCGTTAGAAGATCGTATGGTAAAGCGTTTTATTCGCCGCCACAGTCAGGGAGAGTCTGTGCCTCACGGTTTACCTATTACCGAAGCTGAAATCAATAAAACTAAATTACTCAAGCCGATAGGTAAGGCGATTAAGCCGTCAGCAGAAGAGATTGAGCGCAACGCCAGAGCCCGAAGTTCGGTATTACGCATCGCTGAGCGGCTCGATTATTAACTTCGCGTTGCGTTTTGAGATAAGGGGCGCTAGTGAGTAAAACACAGCTCAACTTGACCCGCATCGTGTTATTGGATTTATGGCATCACAAGTGGGTGCTGTTGCTCGCGGTGGCCGTGTTAGCTAATGCCGTGTTGGTGGTGTACACCAGCCATGCCAGTCGCAAATACACCAGTCAGTGGGAAGAGTTATTGCAAGAGCGTGACCGCCTCGATATTGAGTGGCGTAATTTGCTGTTAGAAGAGCAGTCGCAATCTGAGCACAGCCGTGTGACTCGTATAGCGACCAAAGAATTAGAGATGATTAGGCCCTTGCCTAACGAAGAAGTGGTGATAAGAATACCGTGAAAAAGCAGGCTAAACGTAAGCAAAAACCACAACTTATCCACTGGCGTCTATACGTCGTCGTGGCGTTTGTGTGTCTGTTGTTTACCAGCTTAGTGGGACGCGCGGCGTATATTCAGATTATTGAGCCCGAAAGACTGCGTCACGAGAGTGATATGCGCACGTTACGTACCACGAGCCGCGAAGTACATCGAGGCTTGATCACCGACCGCAACGGCGAAATGCTTGCCGTAAGTGTGCCGGTTAAGGCGGTTTATGCCGATCCTAAAGTGGTGCATGATAAAGACGGTTTTGCCGATATGCGTCGCTGGCAAGCGTTGGCCGACGTATTGCACGAACCTAAAAGCGAGATTCTGGCGCGGGTGCAATCAAACCCTAAGCGACGCTTTACCTACCTTAAGCGCCAAGTCACGCCCGCCGTTGCCGATTACATTAAGCAGCTTAAGTTACCCGGCGTGTACCTAAAAGCCGAGTCACGGCGCTACTATCCAACCAGTGAAATTTCGGCGCAGCTGGTGGGGCTGACCAATATTGATGATATCGGTATTGAAGGCATTGAAAATACCTATAACGACTGGCTGACGGGCACGCCGACTAAGCAACAGGTACGTAAGTCTCGCGATGGTCATGTGGTTGAACGGTTAGACATGGTGCAAGCGGGTGAAAACTCTAATGATTTAGTGCTCAGTATCGATCAGCGCATTCAGCAGTTAGCCTACCGCGAGATTAAGCGTACCACGGAAATTAACCAAGCCACGTCTGCATCGATTGTGGTGCTCGATGTGCATACCGGTGAAGTGCTAGCGATGGCGAATACACCCTCTTACAACCCTAACTCTCGCGAAAATTTGCAGAGTTACCGCATGCGTAATCGTGCCCTTACTGATGCCTATGAACCGGGCTCAACCATTAAGCCGTTTGTGGTCGCGGCGGCATTGGAAGCGGGCACCATTGAAGCCAATCAGATTTTTAAGACTCATCCGGGGCGCATTCGCATCGGCGGCAAAATTGTGCGTGATGGACGTAACTACGGTGACATGAGCCTTGCCGATGTATTGGTGCATTCAAGCAACGTGGGCATGACCCAAATTGCGCTCTCTATGCCGGTGCAAGAGCTATTAGGTTATTACCAAGCGATGGGGCTGGGCAGCTATTCAGGCATTAACCTTCCGGGTGAAAGCGCCGGGCTCATTCATGATCGCCGCCGCTGGTCTGATTTTGAACGTGCGACCCTCTCTTTTGGTTATGCCTTAACAGTAACGCCGCTGCAGATAGCCAGAATGTACGCCATGCTCGGCAGTGGTGGCATCTTGTATCCTTCATCCATTCTTAAATTAAATCAGCCACCTGAAGGGCAGCGCGTGGTATCGACCGAGGTGGCCGAAAACGTAATGCAGATGCTGATCGGGGTGACCGAGCCCGGTGGCACCGCCAAGAAAGCCCATATTGATGGTTACCCGGTTGCGGGTAAAACGGGCACAGCACGTAAGGCGGTAGCTGGTGGCTATGGTGACGACTACGTGGCGTTATTCGCTGGTGTGGCTCCGGTACATAATCCTAAGTTGGCGATTGTCGTCGTGGTCAACGAACCCAAAGGCGATCGTTATTATGGCGGTGATATTGCAGCTCCAGTGTTTGCCAAAGTGATGTCAGGGGCGTTACAGATGTTGAATGTTGAGCCTATTAGTGCTCCAGAAAAAGTGAGATTAGCCGGTAATGTTAGGAGAGGTGAATAATGTTACTGCGTGATGTACTGGCGCCCTGGTTTCATTATGCGGGCCCAGAAGCGATGACACATTTAAGTTTAGATAGCCGCGATATTTCGCCTGGCTGTGTCTTCATTGCCGTGCCTGGCCACCAGGTCGATGGTCGGCAATATATTGCAACCGCCTTTGCAAATGGTGCGAATGCCGCCATTGTGCATACCGACTCGCCAGAGTTGCATGGGCAAGTGAGCCATGAAGGTGGCTTACAGATTTTTTTCTTTCAGCTATCACGTCAGTTGTCAGCCTTATCGGCGCAAGTTTATCACTTGGGCGTCGAGCGTTGTAAAATCATCGGCGTGACTGGCACTAACGGCAAAACGTCGGTTACCCAATTAATTGCCCAGTTGTGTGAGAGCATGGCATGTCGCAGTGCGGTTATGGGCACCCTAGGTAATGGGATTTGGGGGCAGTTAGTCGATAGCGGTAATACCACTGCCGATCCTATTACTGTGATGCGTCAGCTGCATGAGTTTAATCACCAAGGCGCGCAGGTGTGTGCCATGGAAGTATCGAGTCATGGGCTGGTACAGGGGCGTGTCGATGCGGTGCCCTTTGATGTGGCGATATTTACTAATTTAAGCCGTGATCACCTCGATTATCACGGCACGATGGACGCCTATGGCGCTGCAAAGCAGCGGTTATTTCGTTTTGCCTCCTTGTCTCATGGGCTACTTAATATCGACGATCCTGTTGGTGAGCAGTGGCTCGATGATAGCCATGGCCAACCCCTTGTCGGTTACAGCGTTAACGCTCATCCTCGTGCTGCCATTTACACCACAGAGGTAAAGCAACATGCTAATGGCGTCAGTGCCACATTAGTTTGGCCAGAGGGACAAGCCCAAGTGGATAGCCCATTATTGGGCATATTTAACCTGGCCAATTTGGTCGCCGCATTAGGAGCTTTGTATCTGTGTGGTTACTCCATGACAGAGCTGCTTAAGCATGTGGCAAGGTTACAACCTGTCGCTGGGCGCATGGAGCGTTTTACGACCCAAAATGGCGTGACGTTAGTGGTGGATTATGCCCACACGCCAGATGCACTCGCCCAAGCATTAACGGCGCTTAGAGGCCATTGTCAAGGGCAGCTGTGGTGTTTGTTTGGCTGTGGTGGCGATAGGGATAAAGGCAAACGCCCATTGATGGCACGAGCTGGCGAGGCGCATGCCGATCGTCTAATGGTCACCAGTGATAATGCCCGTAGCGAAATTCCCGAAGCTATTATTGCCGATATTATCGCCGGACTTGCTCAACCTGAGATGGCGCTGACAAGTGTTGACCGTCAGCAAGCGATTGAGCAAGTGGTGGCCAATGCAGCCCCAGGCGATCTAATTTTACTGGCAGGTAAAGGCCATGAGGCTTATCAAGAGATAGCTGGGCGCCGTATCGATTATGATGAACGCGCCTTAGCGGCCGCGATTGCTGGGAGAGCCGTATGATCCCCTTAACCTTAACGCAGTTAGCCACTCAACTCGGTGGCAGATTAGTCGGTGATGACTTAACGGTAAGCAAAGTGGCTAGCGATAGCCGCGCCGTCGATGCGCAGACCTTATTTGTCGCCCTAAAAGGGGAGCGTTTCGACGGCCATGACTTTGCCGCCACAGCGGTTGATAACGGAGCCGTGGCCTTGTTAGTCGAGCGTGTGTTGCCATTACCCGTACCGCAGTTGGTCGTAGGCAATAGTCAGCTGGCGATGGGCCAAATAGGTGCCTTTGTAAAACAACAAGTTGCGCCTAAGTCGCTGGCGCTGACCGGCTCTAATGGCAAGACCAGTGTTAAAGAGATGGTCGCGACGATTTTGTCTCAGCGGCATCAGGTACTTTACACCGCGGGTAACTTCAATAATGAGATTGGCGTGCCCTTAACCCTGCTGCGTGTAGAGCCGCAACATCAATTTGGCGTGTTCGAATTAGGCGCTAATCATATCGGCGAGATTAATTACACTTCATCTTTAGTGCAACCGGATGTGGCTCTGGTTAATAATGTCGCCTCGGCGCACCTAGAGGGTTTTGGTTCACTGGACGGTGTGGCTAAGGCCAAGTCTGAAATTTTCAACCATCTGGCAAAAGCAGGCGTTGCGGTGATCAATGCCGATGACGCTTTTGCCGATGTGATGCATGCTGCGGCCGCAGGCATTGCACAGCTGACCTTTTCGATACAAGAGAGCACTGAAGCTGAGCCAGAGCTTGCTAAGCGGGCCGATGTCGTCGCTTGCGACTTACAGGCCGATGTAGTGGGACGCTATCGCTTTAACCTGCACTATCAGCAGCAGTGCTATCCGGTGAGTTTGCCGTTGTCGGGGCGCCATCAGGTGAGTAATGCCTTAGCAGCCACCGCATGTTGTTTAGCCTTAGGGCTGTCGCTGCACGAGATTGTCGATGGCTTACACAAATTGATGCCGGTAAAAGGCCGTATGTTGCCCACACAGCTGGGACGAATTTTGTTAGTCGATGACAGTTACAACGCCAATCCTGCCTCGGTAGGGGCGGCAATTGACTGGCTTCAAGAAATTAACGGAAATCGCTGTTTAGTGCTGGGCGATTTAGGCGAATTAGGTGACAATGCGTCCCTTTTACATTGGCAGCTCGGTGAAAAGGCCAAGTTGCAAGGGATCGATGCCCTGTTCTCACTCGGAGAGCTTAGCCGAAACAGCAGTGACGCATTTTCGGGGCAACACTTTACCCATTTAGATGAGTTAGTAGTCGATTTAATTAATTATTTTAACCAGTTAGATGGAGATGTGACTGTGTTAGTCAAAGGCTCTCGCAGTGCCAAAATGGAGCGCGTGGTCGAAGCCCTAATTGCCGCCTTCGAGCGCAAGGAGTTGTGTTAATGCTGGTTTATCTGGCTGAGTATTTAACCCAGTATTATTCAGGGTTTAACGTTTTTTCTTATGTGACATTTAGGGCGATCCTTGGTCTGTTAACTGCCATGCTATTTAGCCTGTGGTGGGGGCCTAAGATGATTGAACGTTTGCAGTTATTGCAAATTGGCCAAGTGGTGCGTAACGATGGCCCTGAATCACACTTTAGTAAGCGCGGAACCCCTACCATGGGGGGATTGCTGATCTTAGCCGGCGTGTTTATTAGTGTGCTGCTGTGGGGAGATTTGGGCAGCCGTTATGTGTGGGTGATGTTGTTTGTACTGGCGGCTTTTGGTCTGATTGGTTTTATTGATGACTACCGTAAGGTGGTGCGTAAAGATACCAAGGGCTTGATTGCTCGCTGGAAGTATATCTTGCAATCATTAGCAGCACTGGCCATCGCTTTTTACTTGTACGCTTCGGCGCAAACTGTGGGCGAAACCCAGTTGGTGGTCCCGTTCTTTAAAGATGTGATGCCGCAGTTGGGTGGGCTCTTTATCGTCTTGGCTTACTTCACCATTGTCGGGTCAAGTAACGCGGTTAACTTGACCGACGGTCTCGATGGCTTGGCGATTATGCCAACGGTGATGGTGGCGGCGGCGTTTGCTCTGATTGCCTATCTTTCAGGGCACGTGCAGTTTGCTAGCTATTTACACATTCCCTATCTGCCAGGTTCAGGTGAGTTGGTGATTGTCTGCACCGCAATTGTGGGCGCAGGCTTGGGTTTCTTGTGGTTTAACACTTACCCAGCACAAGTCTTTATGGGCGATGTGGGCTCTTTGTCATTAGGCGCGGCGCTCGGAACCATAGCCGTGCTAGTACGCCAAGAGATTTTACTGGTGATCATGGGCGGCGTATTTGTAATGGAAACCGTGTCGGTCATCTTGCAGGTGGGATCATACAAGCTGCGCGGCCAACGCATTTTTAGAATGGCACCCATCCATCACCACTACGAATTAAAAGGCTGGCCAGAACCACGGGTGATTGTTCGTTTCTGGATTATTTCACTGTTTTTAGTGTTGCTAGGCTTAGCAACCTTAAAGTTAAGGTAAACACTCATGACGAGTAGTTATACGCACATAGTATTAGGACTGGGAGCCACAGGGCTGTCGGTGGTGCGTTATTTAACGAAACAAGGGATCACGCCACTGGTGATGGACAGCCGCGAGCATCCGCCTGGCCGTGAAGCTCTGAGCTGTGATTTCCCGCAGGTCGAGTTGCTTACCGGTGGATTTGATTGCCGCTATTTAGTGCAAGCGAGCCAAATTGTGATTAGTCCAGGCATCCCGCTCGATACCCCGGAAATTAGGGTTGCTATCGATATGGGGATTGATGTGGTCGGTGATGTGGAGCTGTTTGCTCGTGCGATAGCCGATCGCTCAGCCTGCGTGATTGGTATCACTGGCTCAAACGGCAAGTCAACCGTCACGACATTGGTGGGAGAGATGGCCGCGAGTGCTGGGCTTGATTATGTGCTGGGCGGCAATATTGGTGTGCCGGTCTTAGATCTGCTTGACCAGCAATCTGCCTTGTACGTGCTGGAGCTGTCTAGTTTCCAATTAGAGACCACGCACAGCCTTAAATGTATTAGCGCAACATGTCTCAATATCAGTGAAGATCATATGGATCGCTACGCCGATTTAGAGGCGTATCGTCAGGCCAAGCTGAGTCTATATGGTCAGGCTAAATTGGTGATTGTGAATCGCGATGACGCTCAAACCATGCCTGGCGAGCCAATGAACCTGCAAAGCTTTGGTTTATCGGCACCTAAAGGTGATGAATGGGGCATTGAACATGGCATGTTGGTGCATGGCACCACAGCATATGTGGCTGTAAGCGAGCTTGCCCTTGTCGGTAGCCACAACCACGCTAACTTGTTAGCCGCGATGGCGCTGGCAGACAGTGCCGGTATTCCTAAGGCGGCTATGGTGCAAGTGGCGCAGCAGTTTACCGGATTACCTCACCGTTGTGAGTTAGTGACTAAACGCAATGGCGTGATGTTTGTTAATGACTCTAAGGCGACCAATGTGGGCGCTACCCTGGCGGCATTACAAGGATTGGCTAGCCATGCAGGCGAGATAGTCCTTATCGCAGGTGGTGACGATAAAGGCGCAGACTTTTCGCCGCTTAAAGATGCACTGCAGGGCGTCAGCCAGCTAATCACCTTAGGCAAAGATGGCGATAATATTGCGGCATTGTTTGACGGCGCAATAAAGGTCGACTCTATGGCCGCAGCGGTTGAGCAAGCGGCTCGCTTAGCGAACGATGGCGACATAGTGCTGCTATCACCGGCGTGCGCTAGCCTCGACATGTATCGTAACTTTATGGAACGTGGCGACGATTTTCGTGCGCAAGTCATTGCGCTCGATACCGAGGCTGGGCATGCGTAGCCATGAGCGCCAACTCAACCTATTTGGAAGCGGCCTTCATTGGTCGCTACCTAATCTGTTTAGTCAGCGTGATGCGCCGGGCATGCAGCTATACGATCGCTCGTTACTGTTTGCCATTATCGGTTTAATTTGTTTCGGTTTTATTATGGTGATGTCGGCTTCTATGCCAGAGGCACAGACATTAACCGGTAATCCATTTCATTTTGTGTGGCGTCATGTCGCCTATATCTGCGGGTGTGTGATTATCGCCGCCGCGGTATTGCGAGTTGAGATGTACCGTTGGCAACAGTTTAGTCCGATATTATTGTTGTTGGTTGGCATTATGTTGGTCTTGGTGCCCCTTATCGGTACCACGGTTAATGGTGCCACACGCTGGTTAGCCGTTGGGCCGGTGCGCATTCAGGTGGCTGAGCTCGCTAAGTTTGCCTTTGCGATCTACATGGCGGGGTATTTGGTCAGGCGACATCAAGAGGTGCGTGAGAACGCTAAAGGCTTCTATAAACCGATCGCAGTATTTGCGCTTTATGCCTTCTTGATCTTACTGCAACCGGACTTAGGTACTGTGGTGGTGCTGTTTGTGGGCACGGTCGGGTTATTGTTTTTAGCCGGGGCGAGATTGCTCGACTTCTTTGCGTTGATCTTAACCGGTGCGGTGGCATTTGTTGTCTTGGTGATGTTAGAGCCTTATCGGATGGCACGAGTCACTTCGTTTAGGGATCCCTGGCAGGACCCTTTTGGTAGCGGCTACCAATTGACGCAATCGTTAATGGCTTATGGTCGTGGCGACTGGTTTGGTCAAGGATTGGGTAACAGTATTCAAAAGTTGGAATACCTCCCCGAGGCTCATACCGACTTTATTTTTGCGGTGATTGGGGAAGAGTTGGGTTTTGTCGGCATCATTTTTGTGTTGTCGGCTTTATTATTTGTGGCGCTTCGGGCGATTAAGCTGGGCAATTTATGCTTACTCAGAGACAGGGCTTTTGAAGGCTATTTAGCCTATTCAATTGGCATCTGGTTTTGCTTTCAAACCGTGGTTAATGTGGGGGCTAGCATTGGCATGTTGCCGACAAAAGGGTTAACTCTGCCTTTTATTAGCTATGGCGGCAGTAGCCTTTGGGTGATGACCGCGGCCGCGATGATATTAATTAGAATTGACCATGAACGGCGATTAAGCCTGATACAGGCAGTGCAAGGCAAGGTGAAATAATGGTCTTACAAAAACGTATTTTGATCATGGCTGGCGGCACGGGAGGGCATGTATTCCCGGCGTTAGCGGTGGCCAAGCATTTAGCCAAACGAGGCTGGCAGGTGCGTTGGTTGGGCACCGCAGAGCGGATGGAGGCGCGCCTTGTGCCTCAGCATGGCTTTGATATCGACTTTATCGATATCAAGGGGGTGCGTGGTAATGGTGTGCTGCGTAAGTTGGCGGCGCCGTTTAAAATTGTGCGCTCAATTATGCAAGCCCGTGAGGTGATTAACGAATTTAAGCCTGATGTGGTATTAGGCATGGGCGGTTTTGCCAGTGGTCCTGGTGGCATAGCCGCAAGGCTTAGTGGTATTCCGCTGGTGTTGCATGAGCAAAATGCAATTCCCGGCATGACCAATAAACTGTTGTCGCGTATCGCCAGCCGTGTGCTGTGTGCTTTCTATAACACCTTTGAGAGTGGCGCCGAAGTGGTGGGTAACCCCATACGCCGCGAGCTGATTAACTTAGGCCAGCGCCGCGCAGTCAGCACCGATGACGCCTTGCGTGTGTTAGTGGTGGGCGGCAGTTTGGGCGCTAAGGTCTTTAACGACTTAATGCCGGCAGTGGTGGCTGAGGTGAGTCAGCATCATTCGATCACTGTGTGGCATCAGGTGGGCAAAGGCAACCTGGCGAGTGTTGAAAACGACTATTTACAACGTGGCCAGTCAGGCATAGTCAAAGTGGCTGAATTTATAGATGATATGGAAGCTGCGTATCGCTGGGCCGATGTGGTGTTGTGCCGCGCTGGCGCGCTGACGGTGTCAGAAGTGGCGGCGGTTGGCTTACCGAGTATGTTGGTGCCTTATCCCCATGCGGTAGATGATCATCAAACCAAAAATGCTCAAGTATTAGTTGAGGCAGGCGGCGCCTTTTTATTGCCGCAAGCCGTATTAGATAGTGACAAATTGATCAGTAAACTGCAGATGCTGGCGAGTGATCGCAACGCCCTGAGAGAGATGGGCGAATTGGCGAGAAGTGTCGCAGTGTTAGATGCAACAGAGCGAGTGGCGGCCGTGTGCACCGCGCTGGCAAATAAGGATTCAGATGAGTAAAACCGAAGAAAAATACGCCCCTTTAAGAAGCATTATCCCTGAGATGCGCCGGGTTAAACAGATCTATTTTGTTGGCATCGGTGGTGCGGGTATGGGGGGTATTGCCGAAGTGTTGCTCAATGAGGGCTACCGTCTAAGTGGATCGGATATCGCCGATAATGCTGTGACCACTCGTTTACGTCGTTTAGGCGCCACTGTATATATCGGCCATAAGGCTGCACAAGTGCAAGGCGCCGATGTGGTAGTGGTGTCCACCGCGATTGATGCCACTAATCCTGAAATTTTGGCGGCTAAAGATCTGCGCATTCCCATTGTTCGCCGGGCAGAAATGCTGGCCGAATTGATGCGCTATCGTCACGGCATTGCCGTTGCCGGTACTCATGGTAAAACCACCACCACCAGTTTAATTGCCAGTATTTATGGTCAGGCTGAGCGCGATCCTACTTTCGTCATTGGCGGTTTGCTTAATAGCGCCGGCACCAATGCACGTTTAGGTAAGAGCCGTTATTTGATAGCCGAAGCGGACGAGAGTGATGCGAGCTTCCTGCACCTGCAACCTATGGTGAGTGTGATCACCAATATTGAAGCCGATCACATGGACACCTATGGCGGTGATTTTGAGAAGCTCAAAGCCACCTTTATCGACTTTTTGCACAATCTGCCTTTTTACGGGGTGGCGGTGGCCTGTATTGACGACCCAGTGGTAAGAGAGTTGTTGCCTCGCATCAGTCGCAAGGTGGTGACTTACGGCTTTAGCGAAGATGCCGATGTGCAGGCGCTCAATTTTGTACAGCAAGGTTATCGTTGTAGCTTTACCGTGCGCCGTGAGGCGATGGCCGATCTGGACTTAAGCGTTAACTTACCTGGGCAACACAATGTGCTTAATGCCTTGGCGGCTATTGCCGTGGCAACCGAAGATGAAATTGAAGATGATGCCATTGTTAAAGCCTTGGCTGAATTTCAGGGTATTGGCCGTCGTTTTCAGCAGTTGGGTGAATTTAACACTCAAGCGGGTAGCGTGATGTTAGTCGATGACTATGGGCATCACCCCAGTGAAGTCGCGGCAACCATTAGGGCGGCTCGCTCTGGCTGGCCGGATAAGCGTCTGGTGATGCTGTATCAGCCCCATCGTTACAGCCGTACTCGCGATTTGTATGATGATTTTGTCGATGTGCTGGCTCAGGTCGACTGCTTGTTGTTACTCGATGTATATAGCGCTGGTGAAGCACCAGTGCCGGGCGCCGATAGTCGTGCCTTGTGTCGCTCAATTCGTCAACGTGGGCAACTTGACCCTATTTTTGTCGCCGATCCACAGCAATTAGAAACGATTTTACCTGGGGTGTTACAAGAGGGTGACCTATTACTGACTCAAGGTGCTGGCAACATTGGGGCAATTAGCCGCCAATTGGCCGATGCCAATTTGTTATTTGAACCTGTGGAAGTGTGACGGTCTTACCAAGGTTAAGGTAGGCCGAGGATGAAGCTTTTGACGCTATGGTTGAGGTCGTTATAATGCCAGGTTATTTAATAAGTTACACGTGTAGTTGTGTGGTTGTTTTTCATCCTAAATCAAGTGCGTTAGGGCGGTAATTCGTGTCCTGGAACGAACGGTTTAAACGTGGGCGAGAGCGACTATTACAGGTCGATTGGTATCTGTGCCTTGGATTGATCTTTCTGTTTCTGGTATTCAGTGCGCTGCTTATGGGAGCGTGGAAGTTAAACCTAGTGCTCAACGATGCCGATGCCTTGCCTATTGAGGCGGTGGCGGTAAAGGGCGATAGACAATTTACCAGTGACGCAGAGATCCAAGCGGCACTGAAAGATTTGATGCAGCGTAGTTTTTTTTCGGCTGACGTGAATCAGGTACAAGAGGCACTAGAAAGTTTGCCTTGGGTGTATCAAGCGTCGGTGCGACGTGAGTGGCCGGCAAAGCTTAAGGTCTATCTGGTAGAGCAAAAAGCTGTTGCCCATTGGAATGAAGTCGATTGGGTTAATGAGCAAGGGCAAGTATTTGAGGCACCAATGAAACCTGGAATAGATGAATTACCGAGTTTAGTTGGCCCAAACGATCAGGCGATGTCGGTGTTAACCCACTATCGCCAGATCGGTGAGTTACTCACCATAAATGGATTTAAATTAACCCATTTAGAGTTGAGTCCTCGACATGCATGGCTGGGTGTTTTAGACAGCGGCATAGAGTTAAATTTAGGACGAGAAGATAAAATGGCACGGGTTCAACGGTTTATCGATGTGTACCCCACATTGGTTGCGCAAGGCAAACCTGTCGCCAGAGTGGATTTGCGCTACGATACCGGGTTGGCCGTAGGTTGGGATAATGCACAAGATGAGAGCCATTAAGTAATGACCAAGAATCAAGATAGAAATCTGATCGTTGGATTGGACATAGGGACATCGAAGGTCGCAGTGATCATTGGCGAGGTGTTACCTGATGGAGAGATCAGTGTCGTTGGCTTAGGCAGTCATCCTTCTCGCGGCATGGATAAAGGCGGTGTTAACGATCTCGACTCTGTGGTGCGCAGTGTTCAACGTGCATTGGATCAGGCCGAGTTGATGGCCGACTGCCAAGTGGCCTCGGTCTATTTAGGCATTTCGGGTAAGCATATCCAATGCCAAAACGAAAATGGCATGGTCTCGATTAACGACGAAGAAGTCACTCAAGAAGATGTCGATAACGTTATCCACACTGCTCGTTCGGTTAAGATCCCAACTGAGCGCCGTATTTTGCATGTGTTGCCGCAAGAATATGCGATTGATGTGCAAGATGGTATTAAGAGCCCTATCGGTATGTCGGGCATGCGTATGGAAGCCAAGGTGCATATCGTTACTTGTGCTAACGACATGGCTAAAAATATCACTAAGAGTGTCGAGCGTTGCGGGTTAAAGGTTGATGATCTGGTGTTTTCTGCCATTGCTTCGGCGGATTCGGTATTAACTGACGACGAGAAAGATTTAGGTGTATGTCTGGTCGATATGGGCGGCGGTACAACCGATATCACTATCTATACCAATGGCGCGCTACGTCATTGTGCCGTAGTACCAGTGGCAGGTAATCAAGTGACTAATGATATTGCCAAAATATTCCGTACGCCTTTGTCTCATGCTGAGCAGATAAAGGTGCAGTATGCCAGTGCGCGTAGTTCCATGGTCAGCCGTGAAGACAGTATCGAAGTGCCATCGGTCGGTGGGCGTCCGTCGCGTACTATGTCGCGCCACACCTTGGCTGAAGTGGTCGAGCCTAGATACCAAGAGCTGTTTGAATTAGTCCGTAAAGAATTACGAGACTGCGGCATGGAAGATCAAGTCGCCGCGGGCATTGTATTGACAGGCGGCACGGCATCGATTGAAGGTGCGGTAGATGTGGCAGAAGCCACCTTTGGTATGCCAGTGCGTGTAGCTGAGCCATTAGCGGTAAAAGGCTTATTTGAATATGTAAACCAACCCATCTACTCCACGGGAGTTGGGTTGTTGCATTACGGCGCAAGAAGGGTGATCGAACGTCAGTTTGAGCGCCCAGAGCGTCAAGGGGTCACCAGTCTTTGGAATCGAGTCCAGAGCTGGTTTAAGGGCGAGTTTTAATTTAATAACGCAGACTAAACGGAGATAATACCATGTTTGAGATCATGGATAGTCATTCAGACGAGGCGGTGATTAAAGTTATCGGCGTCGGTGGAGGTGGCGGCAACGCTGTCGAACATATGGTCAAGCACAACATCGAAGGTGTTGAGTTTGTTGCCACAAATACAGATGCTCAGGCGTTACGTAAGTCTGCGGCTGGCACAACGATCCAACTGGGTCGTGATGTTACTAAAGGGCTCGGCGCCGGGGCAAACCCTGAAATCGGTCGTTTAGCGGCAGAAGAAGATAGAGAAAATATCCGCAATGCAATTAAAGGCTCAGATATGATCTTTATTGCAGCAGGTATGGGCGGTGGTACAGGTACTGGCGCTGCGCCAGTGGTTGCCGAGATCGCCCGTGAAGAGGGCATTCTCACCGTTGCAGTGGTGACTAAGCCGTTTCCTTTCGAAGGTAAAAAGCGCATGGCTTATGCGGACCAAGGTATCGAACTGCTCGCGAAGCATGTTGACTCTTTGATCACGATTCCCAACGAGAAGCTGCTTAAAGTATTAGGCCGTGGCACCTCTTTACTCGACGCATTCGCCGCCGCAAACAACGTATTGCTTGGTGCGGTGCAAGGTATTGCCGAGCTTATCACTCGCCCAGGTCTTATCAACGTGGATTTCGCGGATGTGAAAACCGTCATGTCAGAGATGGGTAATGCCATGATGGGGACTGGCGTGGCCAGTGGCGAAGACCGTGCAGAAGAAGCGGCCGAAGCTGCTGTAGCCAGTCCGCTGCTAGAAGATATCGATCTTGCTGGTGCGCGTGGTGTATTGGTTAACATCACCGCCGGTATGGACATGAGCATCGAAGAGTTCGAAACCGTGGGTAACCATGTTAAGGCTTATGCATCTGACAACGCGACTGTGGTAGTGGGCGCGGTTATCGACCCAGAAATGAGCGATGAGCTACGTGTAACGGTTGTTGCAACAGGTATTGGCGCCGAGAAAAAGCCTGACATTCAGTTGGTGTCTAAGCCTGCTCCACGTCAAGAGCAAGTGGCTGCCACCGAGGTTAAGGTTGAGTTACCTGTTGAAGAGGCGATGCAACCTATGGTCGGTGGTAATGTCATGCCGGTGCACAAAGTTGAGCCGACAATTCAGCCTAAAAACGATCTTGATTACTTAGATATTCCGGCGTTTTTGCGCAAGCAAGCTGATTAATCGGCTGTGTATAGCAGGGTGGATTGCGGTTATTATCAAGATAACTGGTGAGTTGATTTAACCAGTATATTTTGGTGAAATGGCAAACATATGCTAGCATGTCCGACCTGCTGCGCTTATGCGCGCTGTTTTGTTGTGCAAAAATACATTGCTTTGGTTGAGATATAACGGGTAACTACATGATTTTTCAAAGAACTGTTAAAGAGATGGTTAAAACCACCGGTGTCGGATTGCATTCCGGTAATAAGGTGACTTTGACGATCAAGCCCGCACCAGTCAATACCG
Organism: Shewanella sp. 553; assembly: GCF_059338375.1. NCBI lineage: Bacteria > Pseudomonadati > Pseudomonadota > Gammaproteobacteria > Alteromonadales > Shewanellaceae > Shewanella > Shewanella sp. 553. The sequence goes on along the minus strand of NZ_CM181701.1, from coordinate 3,556,154 downwards.
GAATCGTCTTGGTACGTACCGACTTAACCCCGAACGTTGCGATAGCAGCCAAGGCGGATCAAGTGCGTGAAACGACCATGTGTACTGCGCTGGTCAATGATGATGGTGTTCGTATTTCAACGATAGAGCATCTGTTTGCCGCATTAGCGGGACTTGGGATCGACAACGCTATCATTGAAGTCGATGCGCCCGAGATTCCGATCATGGATGGCAGTGCCAGTCCATGGGTTTTCCTGCTGCAATCAGTAGGAATACAAGAACAGACAGCAGCAAAGAAATATTTAAGGATCAAGCGTCCCATACGTGTTGAAGATGGTGATAAGTGGGCCGAGTTACGTCCATATAAAGGTTTTAGAGTCGATTTTGCTATCGATTTTGATCACCCTGAAATCGCCAGAAGTCAGCAACATATGGTGATGGATTTTTCTTCATCAGCTTTCGTTCGTGATATTAGTCGTGCAAGAACCTTTGGGTTTATGCGTGATATTGAATATCTGCGGGCGAACAACCTAGCATTAGGTGGCAGTATGGAGAACGCCGTTGTGCTTGATGAATATCGCGTCCTCAACCCCGATGGTCTGCGTTATGAGGATGAGTTTGTTAAGCACAAGATACTCGATGCGTTTGGCGATCTCTATGTAGCCGGTCATGCGATTGTGGGTGAGTTTTGCGCCTACAAGACAGGCCATGCACTTAACAATCAATTAGTGCGTGCGCTGCTGGCTGAACAAGATGCTTGGGAGCTTGTGAGTTTCGAGAAAGAAGAAGAGGCTCCTGTGAGCTTTGCGGTGCCAAGCGGCGCCACCTTCGCCTAACTCGATATTAAGATTGCCTTGAACGGCTGGCTAAAGCAGCCAGCCGTTTTAGTTTTACGCCTAGTGAACCTTCGGTATGATCAGCTAGGGCCTGTATATGGGCCGCTGCAGTTTCGCTAATCTGGTTGTGAGCTGGCTTTGATTTTGTTTCATACAAGTTCAAGCCTGGGTTGACTTTAACCTCGATAGCGGACAGCATGGGGAGCGTTTCGGCTTGTAACTGCTGTAACATTTTGGGTTTTTGAAAGTTAATTCTAGCGGCCCATGCAGCAGTTGTGGTTTCGATAACAAGAACACCTTGACGGAAATTGGCAACTTTAAGTTGCTCCGTGACAGGACCTGTCATCACCTGTTTCACATAGTGATCCAAGTGAAGTAACAGTTCTGCTTTTTCAGCAAGTGAAGGTAACTGACCTTGTTGATGTAGTAACTGGCTTAGATCCTGCGGGGGCTTTTTCATTTCATCACATAATAAAATGGCTTAATGAGGCTATGAGTGTAACAGTTTTTATTCAAGGTCGAAATGGTGCCACGCGCTGGCAACCAGGCAAACGTTGGCTATTACTCCCTATTTTGCTCATTGCAGCAGGTACCGGGCTATACCAGCATCACGCTAAACAAATTGTGCAGCAACAAAACAACGTTGATAACGAACGTGTTGCTCGAGAAGAACAGCTGCATCAACTCATCGAGTTAAAAGGTGCCACAGAATCGCAGTTGGCGATGCTGGTGACTCATGTCGCCCGCATGCAGGCCAAAGTGACTCGTTTAGAGGCGCTGGGGCAACAAGTTGCCAAAGATTACAAACTCGAAGATCAATTCGATTTCTCTTCAGAAGTCGGTGTCGGCGGCCTGAGTGAACTAGGCAGCAACATCGAACTCGATCAGCTTATCCAAGATATGGATAGGCTAGTCTCTCGCATAGATAACAATAATGTTCAATTAGCACTACTTGAAACAGTGACATCTAATCTCCATATAGATGATGAGCGTTATATCTCGGGACGTCCGATCCAAAAAGGTTGGTTATCATCCCACTACGGTTTACGTAATGACCCTTTTAATGGCAGAAGAACGATGCATAAAGGTATCGACTTTGCTGGTAAAGAGGGGGCCGATGTTGTGGCAACCGCTGGCGGTGTCGTAACCTGGTCAGGCAGTATGTTTGGTTATGGTGAGTTAGTCGAAATTGACCATGGTAATGGTCTGCGTACTCGCTATGGACATAATAAGTCTTTGTCAGTAGCTGTAGGTGATGTGGTCGCCAAAGGCGACAGTATTGCCCAAATGGGCAGTACGGGTCGTTCGACGGGTCCCCATGTGCATTATGAAGTGTTGCGAAATGGGCAGCAGATAGATCCTAAAAAATATGTCTACCGCAAGGCAGGTTAAATTAAAAATAGGCTTTCAGTTTCCATAGAGACTAAGCCAATAACATAAAAGTGGTTCAGATGTTTGGTAAATTACTGACAAAAATATTTGGTAGTCGTAACGATCGCACCCTTAAAGCCCTTAGTAAGGTTGTCATTAAAATTAATGCGCTTGAGGCTGATTTCGAGAAGCTCTCGGATGAAGAATTAAAGGCAAAAACCGCTGAATTTAAGGCGCGCTTAGCTGCAGGAGAGACACTCGATGATGTGTTGCCTGAAGCGTTCGCCGTCGTGCGAGAAGCCTCGAAACGTGTTTTCGATATGCGTCATTTCGATGTGCAATTGCTCGGTGGTATGGTGCTTGACAGTAACCGTATTGCAGAGATGCGCACTGGTGAAGGTAAAACCTTAACAGCCACCCTGCCAGCTTATCTGAACGCACTTACGGGCAAAGGGGTTCACGTGATCACAGTAAACGATTACTTGGCCGCCGCGATGCCGAAAATAACCGCCCTCTTTTTGAATTCCTTGGCATGACTGTTGGCATTAACGTTGCCGGCTTAGGTCAAGTTGAGAAGAAGATGGCTTACGATGCTGATATTACCTACGGTACCAACAACGAGTTTGGCTTCGATTACTTGCGCGATAATATGGCGTTTTCACCAGCCGAGCGTGTACAGCGTCCGCTGCATTATGCATTGATCGATGAAGTTGACTCGATCCTTATCGACGAAGCGCGTACGCCATTGATCATCTCTGGCGCTGCTGAAGACAGCTCTGAACTGTATAAAAAGATTAACACCCTAATTCCTCATCTTATTCGTCAAGAGAAAGAAGATACCGAAGAGGAAGTGGGCGAGGGCGATTACTCTGTCGATGAAAAAGCCAAGCAGGTTCATTTGACCGAGCGTGGCCAAGAGAAAGTGGAAGTACTGCTTACCGAGCGCGGTATGCTTGCCGAAGGTGATTCACTCTACTCTGCTGCTAATATTTCTTTATTGCACCATGTGAATGCCGCATTGCGTGCACACACATTATTTGAAAAAGATGTCGACTATATCGTGCAAGACAATGAAGTGATCATTGTCGATGAGCATACGGGTCGTACTATGCCGGGGCGTCGTTGGTCTGAAGGTCTGCATCAGGCTGTCGAAGCTAAAGAAGGCGTGCATATTCAAAATGAAAACCAAACGCTGGCATCGATCACCTTCCAGAACTTCTTCCGTCAGTATGAAAAACTGGCTGGTATGACGGGTACTGCCGATACCGAGGCGTTTGAGTTCCAGCATATTTATGGTCTCGATACCGTAGTGATCCCAACCAACCGCCCTATGGTGCGTAAAGATCATCCCGATTTAGTTTACTTAACAGCGGCCGAAAAATATGAAGCGATCATCAAAGACATCATAGATTGCCGTGAGCGCGGTCAGCCTGTATTAGTTGGTACCGTTTCGATTGAGCAATCTGAACTGCTGCATAGCTTGTTAAAGAAAGCCAAGATCCCTCACGAAGTACTTAACGCTAAGTTCCATGAACGTGAAGCTGATATTGTGGCGCAGGCTGGCCGTAAAGGTGCCGTCACGATTGCCACTAACATGGCAGGTCGTGGTACCGATATCGTGTTAGGTGGCAACTGGAATATGGAGATCGAAGCACTCGATAATCCAACACCAGAGCAAAAAGCCAAAATTAAAGCCGATTGGCAAATTAGACACGATGAAGTAGTTACCGCTGGCGGTTTACATATTCTTGGTACCGAACGCCATGAATCGCGTCGTATCGATAATCAGTTGCGTGGTCGTTCTGGTCGTCAGGGCGACGCCGGTTCTTCACGTTTCTACTTGTCGATGGAAGATAGCTTAATGCGTATCTTCGCTTCAGAGCGTGTTTCTTCAATGATGAAGAAATTGGGTATGGAGAAAGGCGAAGCGATTGAGCATCCATGGGTGTCTCGTGCGATTGAAAATGCGCAGCGTAAAGTAGAAGCGCGTAACTTCGATATCCGTAAACAACTACTCGAGTTCGATGATGTGGCCAACGATCAACGCCAGGTGGTTTACGCACAGCGTAATGAATTGATGGATGCCGACAGTATTCAAGATACTATCGTCAACATCCAAGGCGATGTGGTTAATGCACTTATCGATCAATACATTCCACCTCAGTCGGTAGAAGAGTTATGGGATGTTCCAGGTCTTGAAACCCGTCTTGAGCAAGAGTATGGCTTAAAGATGCCTGTGCAAGAGTGGTTAGATAAAGAAGATGATCTACACGAAGAAACGTTACGCGAGCGTATCGTCGATACGTGGGTAAAAGCTTATCAAGCTAAAGAAGAGATGGTCGGTGCTCAGGTGCTACGTCAATTCGAGAAAGCGGTCATGTTGCAGACACTCGATGGCCTGTGGAAGGAACACCTAGCGGCAATGGATCATCTACGTCAAGGTATCCACTTACGTGGTTATGCGCAGAAGAATCCAAAGCAAGAGTACAAGCGTGAATCGTTTGAGCTGTTTCAGCAGATGCTAGATACCTTAAAGCATGATGTGATCAGTGTGTTGTCAAAGGTACAAGTGCAAGCGCAGTCCGATGTCGAAGAGATGGAAGAGCGTCGTCGTCAAGAAGAAGCTAAGATCCGTCGCGATTATCAACATGCAGAAGCAGAGGCATTAGTTGGTGCCGAAGAGGCCCAAGCACTTGCAGCGACTCAGCCTGTTGTGCGCGAAGGTGAAAAGGTGGGGCGTAACGATCCCTGTCCATGTGGATCAGGTCGTAAATATAAACAGTGCCATGGCAAATTAAGCTAATTTTGCCAGTCTAATTAAAAAGCCATCCCTGAGGATGGCTTTTTTGATCTTACTCCACTTGCGCCGTGGGAATAATGGTATTTTACGTTGATTATGATGCTTTACATTAAGTGGGGCCCAATAGCGCATCACTTAGCATGCATTAATCAATAGTGTGCATTAGCCAAACTCTATAAACGTATAAAACGTCTAAATCGATATTGCTTCCCTATGTAGTCCTATCAATATAAAGAATCGGCAATTAATCACTTTATAAACCTAGTAAGCACAATGAGCCACTAATAAGTTAGTTCTATTAAGTGGCCGAGCCAGCAATAGCTAATCAGTAATAGCTAAAAGAAGTGCAATGTATCGTGTGTTTTTTACTCGCTCAACTTCGCTCTGTGGATAAGGTTGGGGGTAAGGGGTGTGTATTGTGTGGCTATCTAAAAAGATCGCAAAAAGTGCCATTTTTCTTCAAAAACAACTTGCGCCCCCCAGATATCTCCCTATAATGCGCAACCACTGACACGGCGAAGCTCGCAGAGATAAGTCGTAAAGCACTAAGTAACTTGGTTAAACACCTAGCTTACAGCGTGGTCAGGCACTGAAAAGTGCCGCATCAAAAAGTTTTCAAAAACTGCTTGACGCGAACCACGGATTGCGTAGAATACGCAGCCCTAGCCACTTGGAACTACCGAGATGTGCTAACGCTCTTTAACAATTTATCAAGTAATCTGTGTGGACACTCACAGGTGTTGAGTTAATCGAAATTGCCTAACCTTCGGGTTGGCAATCAAAGAATTAAATCAATGTAACGATGAGTGTTCATAGCAATATGTACAAACGTTTTTAAGATTCTTCCGAGTCTTTTAAACGGAATCAGAATTCATTGAGCCGAATCGCAAGATTCAACAAAACTTTAATTGAAGAGTTTGATCATGGCTCAGATTGAACGCTGGCGGCAGGCCTAACACATGCAAGTCGAGCGGTAACAGGGAGAAAGCTTGCTTTCTTTGCTGACGAGCGGCGGACGGGTGAGTAATGCCTAGGGAACTGCCCAGTCGAGGGGGATAACAGTTGGAAACGACTGCTAATACCGCATACGCCCTACGGGGGAAAAGAGGGGACCTTCGGGCCTTCTGCGATTGGATGTACCTAGGTGGGATTAGCTAGTTGGTGAGGTAATGGCTCACCAAGGCGACGATCCCTAGCTGTTCTGAGAGGATGATCAGCCACACTGGGACTGAGACACGGCCCAGACTCCTACGGGAGGCAGCAGTGGGGAATATTGCACAATGGGCGCAAGCCTGATGCAGCCATGCCGCGTGTGTGAAGAAGGCCTTCGGGTTGTAAAGCACTTTCAGCGAGGAGGAAAGCTTAAACGTTAATAGCGTTTAGGTGTGACGTTACTCGCAGAAGAAGGACCGGCTAACTTCGTGCCAGCAGCCGCGGTAATACGAGGGGTCCAAGCGTTAATCGGAATTACTGGGCGTAAAGCGTACGCAGGCGGTTTGTTAAGCGAGATGTGAAAGCCCCGGGCTCAACCTGGGAATTGCATTTCGAACTGGCAGACTAGAGTCTTGTAGAGGGGGGTAGAATTTCAGGTGTAGCGGTGAAATGCGTAGAGATCTGAAGGAATACCGGTGGCGAAGGCGGCCCCCTGGACAAAGACTGACGCTCAGGTACGAAAGCGTGGGGAGCAAACAGGATTAGATACCCTGGTAGTCCACGCCGTAAACGATGTCTACTCGGAATTTGGTGTCTTGAACACTGGGTTCCCAAGCTAACGCATTAAGTAGACCGCCTGGGGAGTACGGCCGCAAGGTTAAAACTCAAATGAATTGACGGGGGCCCGCACAAGCGGTGGAGCATGTGGTTTAATTCGATGCAACGCGAAGAACCTTACCTACTCTTGACATCCAGAGAATTCGCTAGAGATAGCTTAGTGCCTTCGGGAACTCTGAGACAGGTGCTGCATGGCTGTCGTCAGCTCGTGTTGTGAAATGTTGGGTTAAGTCCCGCAACGAGCGCAACCCTTATCCTTATTTGCCAGCACGTAATGGTGGGAACTTTAGGGAGACTGCCGGTGATAAACCGGAGGAAGGTGGGGACGACGTCAAGTCATCATGGCCCTTACGAGTAGGGCTACACACGTGCTACAATGGCAAGTACAGAGGGTTGCAAAGCCGCGAGGTGGAGCTAATCTCACAAAGCTTGTCGTAGTCCGGATTGGAGTCTGCAACTCGACTCCATGAAGTCGGAATCGCTAGTAATCGTGGATCAGAATGCCACGGTGAATACGTTCCCGGGCCTTGTACACACCGCCCGTCACACCATGGGAGTGGGCTGCACCAGAAGTAGATAGCTTAACCTTTCGAGGAGGGCGTTTACCACGGTGTGGTTCATGACTGGGGTGAAGTCGTAACAAGGTAGCCCTAGGGGAACCTGGGGCTGGATCACCTCCTTACCTATACGACTAACTTAATGTTTGTTGAGTGTTCACACAGATTACTTGATAGAAAGAAAGAGCAAAATATCGAAAGATAATTTTTGAGGGATTTGATTCAGTTAGAATTAAATAACCAAAAAGAATGGGTCTGTAGCTCAGCTGGTTAGAGCGCACCCCTGATAAGGGTGAGGTCGGTGGTTCAAGTCCACTCTGACCCACCAAATCTTCGTTTATTCTATGTTAACTTATTACTCGTTTAGTGAACTAAACGTCGCAACAAGTTACCTTGACTAAACTCGATTTGGCTTCGCCAAAATTATTTGGCATTCGATATATTTGTTTGACTGCATGTAAATGGGGCTATAGCTCAGCTGGGAGAGCGCCTGCCTTGCACGCAGGAGGTCTGCGGTTCGATCCCGCATAGCTCCACCATTTACTTGCACATGGATAGAGATGCCAAAGATAAATGCAAAATTTATCTTTGGCTTTTTTAAGCCCGCTCTTTAAAAATTTGGAAAGCTGATAGTGTTAATGTGAAAGGGATAGTGACGTACTTGTACGTGATTATTTGTAGCATTGACGCGAAAATTAAAATTGAGTTCTCAAACACTTAAATCAAGTGCCGAATCATTGTAATGATGATTCATGAGTATTCTTTTGGCGAAAGTAAACACCATTAGTTGCGATACAACATCAAGCTTACCCGCTTGATAAAGTTTGTTTCCTTGTGAAACTCATTTGGGTTGTATGGTTAAGTGACTAAGCGTATACGGTGGATGCCTTGGCAGTCAGAGGCGATGAAGGACGTAGTAACTTGCGAAAAGCGTTGGCGAGCTAGTAACAAGCATTTGAGCTAACGATGTCCGAATGGGGAAACCCACATGCATAAGCATGTATCACAACATGAATACATAGTGTTGTGAGGCGAACCCGGGGAACTGAAACATCTAAGTACCCGGAGGAAAAGAAATCAACCGAGATTCCCCTAGTAGCGGCGAGCGAACGGGGATTAGCCCTTAAGCGTAGAGGGTGTTAGTGGAATGTGTTGGAAAGCACAGCGGCACAGGGTGATAGCCCCGTACATGAAAACTAACTTTACGTGAAAACGAGTAGGACGGGACACGTGACATCTTGTCTGAACATGGGGGGACCATCCTCCAAGGCTAAATACTCCTGACTGACCGATAGTGAACCAGTACCGTGAGGGAAAGGCGAAAAGAACCCCTGTGAGGGGAGTGAAATAGAACCTGAAACCGTATACGTACAAGCAGTGGGAGCGGTTCTTGAGACCGTGACTGCGTACCTTTTGTATAATGGGTCAGCGACTTACATTTTGTAGCGAGGTTAAGCGAATAGCGGAGCCGTAGGGAAACCGAGTGTTAACTGCGCGTTTAGTTGCAAGGTGTAGACCCGAAACCCGGTGATCTAGCCATGGGCAGGTTGAAGGTTGAGTAACATCAACTGGAGGACCGAACACACGTATGTTGAAAAATGCGGTGATGACTTGTGGCTGGGGGTGAAAGGCCAATCAAACCGGGAGATATCTGGTTCTCCTCGAAAGCTATTTAGGTAGCGCCTCGAGCGAATACCATTGGGGGTAGAGCACTGTTAAGGCTAGGGGGTCATCCCGACTTACCAACCCTTTGCAAACTCCGAATACCAATGAGTACTACTCGGGAGACACACGGCGGGTGCTAACGTCCGTCGTGAAAAGGGAAACAACCCAGACCATCAGCTAAGGTCCCAAAGTTATTGCTAAGTGGGAAACGATGTGGGAAGGCTTAGACAGCTAGGATGTTGGCTTAGAAGCAGCCATCATTTAAAGAAAGCGTAATAGCTCACTAGTCGAGTCGGCCTGCGCGGAAGATTTAACGGGGCTAAGCAATACACCGAAGCTATGGGTACTAGCGCTTGCGCTAGTGCGGTAGAGGAGCGTTCTGTAAGCCGTTGAAGGTGAAGGGGTAACCCACGCTGGAGGTATCAGAAGTGCGAATGCTGACATGAGTAACGATAAAGGGGGTGAAAAACCCCCTCGCCGAAAGACCAAGGGTTCCTGTCCAATGTTAATCAGGGCAGGGTGAGTCGACCCCTAAGGCGAGGCCGAAAGGCGTAGTCGATGGGAAACAGGTTAATATTCCTGTACTTCTGCTAACTGCGATGGAGAGACGGAGAAGGCTAGGCTAGCGCGGCGTTGGTTGTCCGCGTTTAAGGCTGTAGGTGGTGCACTTAGGCAAATCCGGGTGCACATACACTGAGAGTTGATGACGAGGTTCTACGGAACTGAAGTAGTTGATGCCATGCTTCCAGGAAAATCTTCTAAGCTTCAGGTTAGCAGGAATCGTACCCCAAACCGACACAGGTGGTTGGGTAGAGAATACCAAGGCGCTTGAGAGAACTCGGCTGAAGGAACTAGGCAAAATGGTACCGTAACTTCGGGAGAAGGTACGCTCCTGTTGGTGATGAGACTTGCTCTCTAAGCTGACGGGAGTCGCAGATACCAGGTGGCTGCAACTGTTTATCAAAAACACAGCACTGTGCAAACTCGCAAGAGGAAGTATACGGTGTGACGCCTGCCCGGTGCCGGAAGGTTAATTGATTGGGTTATCTTCGGAGAAGCTCATGATCGAAGCCCCGGTAAACGGCGGCCGTAACTATAACGGTCCTAAGGTAGCGAAATTCCTTGTCGGGTAAGTTCCGACCTGCACGAATGGCGTAATGATGGCCACGCTGTCTCCAGCCGAGACTCAGTGAAGTTGAAATTGCGGTGAAGATGCCGTATACCCGCGGCTAGACGGAAAGACCCCGTGAACCTTTACTATAGCTTGGCACTGAACATTGACCCTACATGTGTAGGATAGGTGGGAGACTTTGAAGCAGGAACGCCAGTTCTTGTGGAGTCAACCTTGAAATACCACCCTTGTAGTGTTGATGTTCTAACTCTGGCCCCTGAATCGGGGTTGAGGACAGTGCCTGGTGGGTAGTTTGACTGGGGCGGTCTCCTCCCAAAGAGTAACGGAGGAGCACGAAGGTTGGCTAAGTACGGTCGGACATCGTACGGTTAGTGCAATGGCATAAGCCAGCTTAACTGCGAGACATACACGTCGAGCAGGTGCGAAAGCAGGTCATAGTGATCCGGTGGTTCTGAATGGAAGGGCCATCGCTCAACGGATAAAAGGTACTCCGGGGATAACAGGCTGATACCGCCCAAGAGTTCATATCGACGGCGGTGTTTGGCACCTCGATGTCGGCTCATCACATCCTGGGGCTGAAGTCGGTCCCAAGGGTATGGCTGTTCGCCATTTAAAGTGGTACGCGAGCTGGGTTCAGAACGTCGTGAGACAGTTCGGTCCCTATCTGCCGTGGGCGTTGGATGATTGAAGGGAGCTGCTCCTAGTACGAGAGGACCGGAGTGGACGAACCGCTGGTGTTCGGGTTGTCATGCCAATGGCATTGCCCGGTAGCTACGTTCGGAATCGATAACCGCTGAAAGCATCTAAGCGGGAAGCGAGCCCTAAGATGAGTCATCCCTAGGACTTTAAGTCCTCTAAAGGGCCGTAGGAGACTACTACGTTGATAGGCAAGGTGTGTAAGCGTTGTGAGGCGTTGAGCTAACTTGTACTAATGACCCGTGAGGCTTAACCATACAACCCAAAAGGGTTTCTAACTAAGTGAATACTTAGCGAAAGAATACCGACACTTGATTTAGTGTACTCAAATTTAAAACAGCTTTCTAAATTTCCAAATTTGTCTGGAAACCATAGCATTGTGGTCCCACCTGATCCCATCCCGAACTCAGAAGTGAAACGCAATCGCGCCGATGGTAGTGTGGGGTCTCCCCATGTGAGAGTAGGTCATTTCCAGACGCCTAATTTGTTTTCGATATGAAAATGAAATAGTTAAGTGAAAGATGCAATTTTATGTAAGACATCTGATTCACGTAGAGTTTTGTGCTGATATGGCTCAGTCGGTAGAGCGCATCCTTGGTAAGGATGAGGTCCCCAGTTCGATTCTGGGTATCAGCACCATTATTTAGATATTGAGTTTAAATACACAGTATCAACAAAATTTGTCTGGAAACCATAGCATTGTGGTACCACCTGATCCCATCCCGAACTCAGAAGTGAAACGCAATCGCGCCGATGGTAGTGTGGGGTCTCCCCATGTGAGAGTAGGTCATTTCCAGACGCCTAATAAACGATAAATCCTCAGCACTTCGTGTTGGGGATTTTTTCGTTTAACCGTTTTTGAAATGACCACTCGAACATGGGGAAGTAAATAGTCCGAACGTAGTGAGGCTCAAACCCATGTAGAGTAGGGTGAAGCGTCTGCGCTTATCAAGCGCAGCTTGATGCTGGAGCTGAACGCGGAGAGCTAGCTCGAAGCTGACCATGACAGACGCCTATTTTACTCGTAAAGAGTAGTAGAGAAGCCACCTGAATAAGGTGGCTTTTTTGCGTTTGGGGATGTGTAAGATGTTTAACTCTCCGCCTCGAACTAAGCATGAATCACTACCCCTAGGTCGGTCGATAGCAGCTCCTCGGTAACAACTGCATGCGTTACGTTACTTCCTATATCCTTATCGTCGTTCAATATCGACACTTCCGCCATCAGTGATGGTCGCCACCTGGCTGAGCTTGATCAGAAACTACATCCATGCGTTTATGACATTGCTCACATCCATGTGAGTCAACGCGAAGAGGTTACTCGTAGCCTGCCATTTCCAGATACCTAATTATTTTCGAAAGAGATTCGAAAAAGCCCTAGCAAATCTCGAATGGAAAGAAGTGGCTAGGGCTTTATTGTTTTTATACTTACCTACATTGCTTAAGACAATTACAGGTGGCTGCTGACTCTATTTCGAACAGAAATATCAGTGTTCTACATCAGATATTTGCTCAAATCTGTTAGCAAAATTTTAGAATACCTTACTAGATAAGGAACTCTGGTTAAGACACTGCCAACACTGTGCAATTAAGGTTTAGTTATGCTGGGTAGGGCGGAAGCTTGAGCAATGAGAAATGATTAAAGGGCTGGAGTCGCCTTATATGCCAGTAAGTACGTCTGTACTGACAAGTGAGTCACGTCCAGTTGGGCGATGCTTGTGAAATCTGCCTAAAGTGAAGTGCTATTAGCGAAGTGTCATTGCTGCATTATTTATAAAGGAATGTTATGGCTTCACTTTATTTTGTACATGTTCGTACAGCACCGATAAGTAACTATATTTAAGCTGCTGCTGTTTTAAATACCTTCGTTAGCCCGTAAAGGTTTAGACCATAGGGGGATTATGTAATTTTGTTGTTCCAAGCGAACCTTATTCGCTGTGATAGTTTCGTCGTGAAGCAGTGATAAGTTTGATTAGTTTATGCGTTAGGTTGTTATTTTGTGGGTAAGTCTGTGCATAACCAGTGTGGTCTATGTGCTTAAGTGAGGTATAAAAACTAATTGCTTTTTTAGTGAAAAAAGCCCTTGCGCCCATCCGAGAACTGCCTATAATGCGCATCCACTGACACGGCACAGCAGGCCAACTACCTAGGTAGTACGGGACTTGCAGCTAAGTCAGCCTCTCTTTTAACAAAGAGAGGCGAGTTAAACTCTTCGGAGATTAACTCAGGTGATAAGCGCTTTTAAGGGCTTCGATTGATGACTTCTGTTCAAGAAAACATCGCTTGGAAAACTTCTTAAAATAAGCACTTGACGCCAACAACGGGAAGTGTAAAATACGCATCCCTAAGCCAACGACCTAGCGTCAACGGCGGCTAAATGAAAGATTGATTCTCTCATGCTAGCAACGCTCTTTAACAAGATGAAACAAGAAATCTGTGTGGACACTCACAGGTGTTGAGTTAATCGAAATTGCCTAACTTTCGGGTTGGCAATCAAAGAATTAAATCAACCTATTCTTTCACTTTCTCTCAGGAGAGGTGATGAGTGTTCATAGCAATATGTACAAAGAATTAATCGCAAGATTAGTTCGAACAGAATTCGTTGAGCCGTTTGACGTAAGTCAAACACCAAAACTTTAATTGAAGAGTTTGATCATGGCTCAGATTGAACGCTGGCGGCAGGCCTAACACATGCAAGTCGAGCGGTAACAGGAAGAAAGCTTGCTTTCTTTGCTGACGAGCGGCGGACGGGTGAGTAATGCCTAGGGAACTGCCCAGTCGAGGGGGATAACAGTTGGAAACGACTGCTAATACCGCATACGCCCTACGGGGGAAAAGAGGGGACCTTCGGGCCTTCTGCGATTGGATGTACCTAGGTGGGATTAGCTAGTTGGTGAGGTAATGGCTCACCAAGGCTACGATCCCTAGCTGTTCTGAGAGGATGATCAGCCACACTGGGACTGAGACACGGCCCAGACTCCTACGGGAGGCAGCAGTGGGGAATATTGCACAATGGGCGCAAGCCTGATGCAGCCATGCCGCGTGTGTGAAGAAGGCCTTCGGGTTGTAAAGCACTTTCAGCGAGGAGGAAAGCTTAAACGTTAATAGCGTTTAGGTGTGACGTTACTCGCAGAAGAAGGACCGGCTAACTTCGTGCCAGCAGCCGCGGTAATACGAGGGGTCCAAGCGTTAATCGGAATTACTGGGCGTAAAGCGTACGCAGGCGGTTTGTTAAGCGAGATGTGAAAGCCCCGGGCTCAACCTGGGAATTGCATTTCGAACTGGCAGACTAGAGTCTTGTAGAGGGGGGTAGAATTTCAGGTGTAGCGGTGAAATGCGTAGAGATCTGAAGGAATACCGGTGGCGAAGGCGGCCCCCTGGACAAAGACTGACGCTCAGGTACGAAAGCGTGGGGAGCAAACAGGATTAGATACCCTGGTAGTCCACGCCGTAAACGATGTCTACTCGGAATTTGGTGTCTTGAACACTGGGTTCCCAAGCTAACGCATTAAGTAGACCGCCTGGGGAGTACGGCCGCAAGGTTAAAACTCAAATGAATTGACGGGGGCCCGCACAAGCGGTGGAGCATGTGGTTTAATTCGATGCAACGCGAAGAACCTTACCTACTCTTGACATCCAGAGAATTCGCTAGAGATAGCTTAGTGCCTTCGGGAACTCTGAGACAGGTGCTGCATGGCTGTCGTCAGCTCGTGTTGTGAAATGTTGGGTTAAGTCCCGCAACGAGCGCAACCCTTATCCTTATTTGCCAGCACGTAATGGTGGGAACTTTAGGGAGACTGCCGGTGATAAACCGGAGGAAGGTGGGGACGACGTCAAGTCATCATGGCCCTTACGAGTAGGGCTACACACGTGCTACAATGGCAAGTACAGAGGGTTGCAAAGCCGCGAGGTGGAGCTAATCTCACAAAGCTTGTCGTAGTCCGGATTGGAGTCTGCAACTCGACTCCATGAAGTCGGAATCGCTAGTAATCGTGGATCAGAATGCCACGGTGAATACGTTCCCGGGCCTTGTACACACCGCCCGTCACACCATGGGAGTGGGCTGCACCAGAAGTAGATAGCTTAACCTTTCGGGGAGGGCGTTTACCACGGTGTGGTTCATGACTGGGGTGAAGTCGTAACAAGGTAGCCCTAGGGGAACCTGGGGCTGGATCACCTCCTTACCTATACGACTAACTTAATGTTTGTTGAGTGTTCACACAGATAACTTGTTCTTGTTAGAGCAGGTGGCACGTCTTAACGGCGATGCTTGTTCTTTAAAAATTTGGAAAGCTGATAGTGTTAATGTGAAAGGGATAGTGACGTACTTGTACGTGATTATTTGTAGCATTGACGCGAAAATTAAAATTGAGTTCTCAAACACTTAAATCAAGTGCCGAATCATTGTAATGATGATTCATGAGTATTCTTTTGGCGAAAGTAAACACCATTAGTTGCGATACAACATCAAGCTTACCCGCTTGATAAAGTTTGTTTCCTTGTGAAACTCATTTGGGTTGTATGGTTAAGTGACTAAGCGTATACGGTGGATGCCTTGGCAGTCAGAGGCGATGAAGGACGTAGTAACTTGCGAAAAGCGTTGGCGAGCTAGTAACAAGCATTTGAGCTAACGATGTCCGAATGGGGAAACCCACATGCATAAGCATGTATCACAACATGAATACATAGTGTTGTGAGGCGAACCCGGGGAACTGAAACATCTAAGTACCCGGAGGAAAAGAAATCAACCGAGATTCCCCTAGTAGCGGCGAGCGAACGGGGATTAGCCCTTAAGCGTAGAGGGTGTTAGTGGAATGTGTTGGAAAGCACAGCGGCACAGGGTGATAGCCCCGTACATGAAAACTAACTTTACGTGAAAACGAGTAGGACGGGACACGTGACATCTTGTCTGAACATGGGGGGACCATCCTCCAAGGCTAAATACTCCTGACTGACCGATAGTGAACCAGTACCGTGAGGGAAAGGCGAAAAGAACCCCTGTGAGGGGAGTGAAATAGAACCTGAAACCGTATACGTACAAGCAGTGGGAGCGGTTCTTGAGACCGTGACTGCGTACCTTTTGTATAATGGGTCAGCGACTTACATTTTGTAGCGAGGTTAAGCGAATAGCGGAGCCGTAGGGAAACCGAGTGTTAACTGCGCGTTTAGTTGCAAGGTGTAGACCCGAAACCCGGTGATCTAGCCATGGGCAGGTTGAAGGTTGAGTAACATCAACTGGAGGACCGAACACACGTATGTTGAAAAATGCGGTGATGACTTGTGGCTGGGGGTGAAAGGCCAATCAAACCGGGAGATATCTGGTTCTCCTCGAAAGCTATTTAGGTAGCGCCTCGAGCGAATACCATTGGGGGTAGAGCACTGTTAAGGCTAGGGGGTCATCCCGACTTACCAACCCTTTGCAAACTCCGAATACCAATGAGTACTACTCGGGAGACACACGGCGGGTGCTAACGTCCGTCGTGAAAAGGGAAACAACCCAGACCATCAGCTAAGGTCCCAAAGTTATTGCTAAGTGGGAAACGATGTGGGAAGGCTTAGACAGCTAGGATGTTGGCTTAGAAGCAGCCATCATTTAAAGAAAGCGTAATAGCTCACTAGTCGAGTCGGCCTGCGCGGAAGATTTAACGGGGCTAAGCAATACACCGAAGCTATGGGTACTAGCGCTTGCGCTAGTGCGGTAGAGGAGCGTTCTGTAAGCCGTTGAAGGTGAAGGGGTAACCCACGCTGGAGGTATCAGAAGTGCGAATGCTGACATGAGTAACGATAAAGGGGGTGAAAAACCCCCTCGCCGAAAGACCAAGGGTTCCTGTCCAATGTTAATCAGGGCAGGGTGAGTCGACCCCTAAGGCGAGGCCGAAAGGCGTAGTCGATGGGAAACAGGTTAATATTCCTGTACTTCTGCTAACTGCGATGGAGAGACGGAGAAGGCTAGGCTAGCGCGGCGTTGGTTGTCCGCGTTTAAGGCTGTAGGTGGTGCACTTAGGCAAATCCGGGTGCACATACACTGAGAGTTGACGACGAGGTTCTACGGAACTGAAGTAGTTGATGCCATGCTTCCAGGAAAATCTTCTAAGCTTCAGGTTAGCAGGAATCGTACCCCAAACCGACACAGGTGGTTGGGTAGAGAATACCAAGGCGCTTGAGAGAACTCGGCTGAAGGAACTAGGCAAAATGGTACCGTAACTTCGGGAGAAGGTACGCTCCTGTTGGTGATGAGACTTGCTCTCTAAGCTGACGGGAGTCGCAGATACCAGGTGGCTGCAACTGTTTATCAAAAACACAGCACTGTGCAAACTCGCAAGAGGAAGTATACGGTGTGACGCCTGCCCGGTGCCGGAAGGTTAATTGATTGGGTTATCTTCGGAGAAGCTCATGATCGAAGCCCCGGTAAACGGCGGCCGTAACTATAACGGTCCTAAGGTAGCGAAATTCCTTGTCGGGTAAGTTCCGACCTGCACGAATGGCGTAATGATGGCCACGCTGTCTCCAGCCGAGACTCAGTGAAGTTGAAATTGCGGTGAAGATGCCGTATACCCGCGGCTAGACGGAAAGACCCCGTGAACCTTTACTATAGCTTGGCACTGAACATTGACCCTACATGTGTAGGATAGGTGGGAGACTTTGAAGCAGGAACGCCAGTTCTTGTGGAGTCAACCTTGAAATACCACCCTTGTAGTGTTGATGTTCTAACTCTGGCCCCTGAATCGGGGTTGAGGACAGTGCCTGGTGGGTAGTTTGACTGGGGCGGTCTCCTCCCAAAGAGTAACGGAGGAGCACGAAGGTTGGCTAAGTACGGTCGGACATCGTACGGTTAGTGCAATGGCATAAGCCAGCTTAACTGCGAGACATACACGTCGAGCAGGTGCGAAAGCAGGTCATAGTGATCCGGTGGTTCTGAATGGAAGGGCCATCGCTCAACGGATAAAAGGTACTCCGGGGATAACAGGCTGATACCGCCCAAGAGTTCATATCGACGGCGGTGTTTGGCACCTCGATGTCGGCTCATCACATCCTGGGGCTGAAGTCGGTCCCAAGGGTATGGCTGTTCGCCATTTAAAGTGGTACGCGAGCTGGGTTCAGAACGTCGTGAGACAGTTCGGTCCCTATCTGCCGTGGGCGTTGGATGATTGAAGGGAGCTGCTCCTAGTACGAGAGGACCGGAGTGGACGAACCGCTGGTGTTCGGGTTGTCATGCCAATGGCATTGCCCGGTAGCTACGTTCGGAATCGATAACCGCTGAAAGCATCTAAGCGGGAAGCGAGCCCTAAGATGAGTCATCCCTAGGACTTTAAGTCCTCTAAAGGGCCGTAGGAGACTACTACGTTGATAGGCAAGGTGTGTAAGCGTTGTGAGGCGTTGAGCTAACTTGTACTAATGACCCGTGAGGCTTAACCATACAACCCAAAAGGGTTTCCAGTTAATGGTTAACTTTAGTAAAAGAATACCGCCACTTGATTTAGTGTGACTCAATTTTAAACTCTCTTGCTTCTTGAAATACAGGATTGAGAGCAGCTTTTCAAATTTCCAAATTTGTCTGGAAACCATAGCATTGTGGTACCACCTGATCCCATCCCGAACTCAGAAGTGAAACGCAATCGCGCCGATGGTAGTGTGGGGTCTCCCCATGTGAGAGTAGGTCATTTCCAGGCGCCTAATACGATAAAGCCCGTTGCTAATGCAACGGGCTTTTTTCGTTTTAGCCTGGAGCTAACCACTCGAACATGGGGAAATAAAAAGTCCGAACGTAGTGAGGTGTAACCCATGTGATAGTAAGCGATGTGCATATGAGCGCGAAGCTTTAGCGTAGCTGGCCATAACAGGCGCCTAATACTTCTCGTAAGAGAATCGATAAATCCCCAGCATTTTGTGTTGGGGATTTTTTCGTTTAACCGCTATTGAAATGACCACTCGAACATGGGCGTTAAGTAGCGCATGCAAAGCATGCTGCAATTCATGTGATAGGCAGTGAATAGCTGCTGCATTCTCTACATCCACGTAGGGGCTTTGAAAAGTCCAATATCTGTAGATATTGGACTACATGGCACTATAAAGAGAGAAGTTTTTCTATGATAGGGCTGTTAGCGGCGGGGAAGTCATATTCTGTTAATGTATTGAACTCTGCCCATGTGACAGCTTGTCCTTCAAGGCCGCGAGGCTCTCCTGAGAAGGCTTTTACTAGATGAATGTCGAGTAGGACTTGTTTGTCGGGATAATCGTGAGCAATTGTCATTAGAGGCGTTGTATCGCTAACTGTAATGTTAACCTCTTCCTGCAACTCTCTGATTAGTGCTTGTGAGGTGGTTTCGTTATTTTCAACCTTACCACCGGGAAACTCCCATTTTCCGCCCTGATGTAGATGGTCTGGGCGTTTGGCCAGCAATACTTGGTTGGCGGCATTAATGACAACACCTACGGCGACATGTACGCGTTTCATTGGTTAGTTGTCCTTGAAAAAATCTGCTTCATCATACCCGAGTGCATCTAAGGAGTCGGCATCGAATTCTGGTTTAACCGGAATGGCATGTTTCTCTGATGCCCAGTCGCCTAGATCGATTAACTTGCAGCGTTCGCTGCAGAAGGGTTTAAATTTAGATGTGGCAGTCCATTCTACCTCGGTTTTGCAGGTTGGACAGTTTACTACAGTTGGCATAAAGGCTCCCATTGACGCTCGTTGAATATACCAATCGATCCTGTTCAGTCGATTAGCATTAGGCCAATGGTAATCAGTTTAGCGGCAGGTTGCCAACATAAAGTCGATGGTTTGGTCTGAATGTTTTTGTTGCTCAAACCCGACGAAGTGGATAGCGTAACGGTTGCGATTACCGCTAATGGTGGGGTAGCACCCTTGCGAGGCGTCCAGTTTCACTCTAATCAATGATAGGGCTTGGTCGCTACTGCCTTGATAAAATCCTGCGACTGCGGTGGTGGTGGTGTAATGGGTGGTTTTACGGGTTAACTCAAGCAGTAGTTTAATTGGAGTCAGTAAGCAGTCGAAGTGTGCTATCCAGGCTCGATATTCTTGCTGACGGGTTTCGAAGGGTTTTGCTAACCAAAAATGCAGTTGGGGCAGGTCAAAGTTACAACACGCACCCGGCATACCAAATCGTTGCCTCAGTGCGGATAAAAAGCGGTCTTGTTTGAGTGCTTGTCCAGGGCGCTGACAGTGGATTAAACATTTTCTGGCATCTTGTAATCTATCGATAAAGTCTGTGAGCTGCTGTTTATCTATATCGCTTTGCGTTTGCCACTGTTTTAAATGTTGCAGCTGTTTATCGATATCTTTGATGATTTCACCGCGATAGTCACAACGCTCGGTGAGTGCACACAAGGAAAACAATGGGTAAAAACATCGATGTTGATGATCTTGATCTAGATTACTTTGCAGCTGATTGGCAAGAAATTCGAGTCGCAAATAGCTGCGAGTCTTCTCGTTGAGTGGCTGTTCATAGATCAATTCATTCATGACATTATCAAGTGTGGCCGGCTAGTGTTAGGTATTTATTATGTAATACAGCTACCTTGCCTTTTAATGCTGATATCGTTCCATGATTGTCGATGACATCATCAGCTTTTGACAGTTTTTCGGCTCTACTGGCCTGACTGTTTATTATATTTTGCACTTGCTCTGCACTCACTGCATCGCGCTCGACGGTTCGCTTGGTTTGTAGTTCCGGCGAAATATCAACCACTAAGGTGCAATTGACTAAGCTATCTAAACCGTTCTCAAATAGCAAGGGCACAACTAAAATAGCGTAGGGTGAATTGGCTTTTTTTAATTGGGCTAGCATTTCTGCTCTAATTCGCGGGTGTAACAGTGCGTTAAGCCATTCACGTTCGGCAGCGTTACTAAAAATACGTTGTCTTAATGCTGCTCGGTTAAGTTCGCCATTATCGAGTAAGATGGTTTCGCCAAAGTGTTCGACAATTTTAGTTAATCCTTCACTGCCTTTGGCGACCACGTCTCGGCTGACAATATCGGCATCAACCAAGGTGACACCTAGCTCGGCAAACAGGTTAGCCACGGTCGTCTTGCCACTGCCTATTCCACCTGTTAATCCGACAACAAAATTAGCCATGGCTGTAAACCCTCAACGAAGTGTAAAAGACAAAGGTACGTGATTAAAGGGTGGCCAAGTAGGCGCTGACTATTTGTTCGCCCCACAGCATGGCAATCCAACCTGCAATAGCGATATAAGGGCCAAACGGAATAGGGTTACCCGAGTTAATTTTCTTATTGACGATCATCGCTATGCCCACTAAAGCACCGACTACCGATGATAACAATATGATCAAGGGCAGCATCTGCCAACCTAACCAGGCACCAAAAACGGCTAGCAGCTTAAAATCGCCGTAGCCCATGCCTTCCTTGCCTGTGAGTAATTTAAAGCCCCAAAAGACGCTCCATAGGCTCATATAACCCGCCGCGGCGCCAATAAGGGCGTCGGTGCTTGTGGCAAAGGTACCGTTGAGGTTAATGAGTAAACCTAACCAGAGTAGCGGTAAGGTGATTTGATCGGGCAGTAGCATTTCGTCGAGATCGATAAAGGTCAATGCCAACAGGGCGAAGGTAAGCAATGTTGCCAAGGCAAATTGCCAAGTGGGACCAAAGTGCAGGGCTAAATACGCCACGGCAAGGCCGGTTATCGCTTCAATTATCGGGTAGCGGGCCGAAATTGGCATGCTGCAGCTGGCGCAGCGACCTTTAAGCATTAACCAACCTACTATGGGAAGATTATGCCAAGGTTTGATGGCGGCATTGCACTTAGGGCAAGATGAGCCAGGGACAATCAAATTGTATTTGGCCGGAAAGGCATCGATAGGTGCATCGAGTTTCTCGGCGATGGGGGCAATTAAGGGCTGATGGTATTCCTTGAGGTAGTGGTTGCATTCCTGCTGCCACTCGCGTTTCATCATCACCGGTAAACGGTGGATCACCACATTGAGAAAGCTGCCAATATTGGCGGCAAACACAAAACTGAGGGCGGCAAACAGCCAAGGGTGCTGCGCCATTAAATCGATAAATTGAGTCATTATTATACTTATCTGCTTGCTATTTCTGCTTGCTATTAAATGGTTACGACCAATGGCATCTATGATGCTCAGTCGTCAGCCTATGATTTAGTCAATGATATCAGCCAACCACGTTACCCATTTCGAAGATGGGTAAATACATGCCGACAATCAAGCCACCCACTACGGTACCTATCACTACCATCATGACGGGTTCGATAAGGCTAGATAAGCCATCGACGGCATCATCTACCTGCATCTCGTAAATATTAGCCACCTTATTAAGCATCTCATCGAGGCCGCCAGACTCTTCACCAATCATCACCATCTGGGTCAGCATATCGGGAAATAAACCAGTAGTGCGCATGGCAACGTTCATCTGCATGCCAGACATCACCTCTTGGCGCACATTCAGCAGGGCCTTGCGATACACATAGTTGCCCGATGCGCCGGCGGCCGATTCTAAACCGTCGATCAATGGCACACCCGCGGCGAAGGTGGTGGCTAAGGTCCTGGCAAAACGCGCCATGGCGCCTTTATGCAAAATGTCACCAATGGCTGGAATTTTTAATACTGCCTCGTCGACGCGATTACGAAAGGTTTCTGAAGTTAAGTGGGCGCGTTTGAATGCCCATACCCCAACAATGATGGCGATGACAAAGAAATACCATGAGCCTTGCAGCCAACGAGACAGGCCAATAATTAATTGAGTAAAGGCGGGCAGCTCGGCGCCAAAACCGTTAAAGATATCTTCAAACTGGGGCACTACAAAGAGTAGCAGTAAGGCGGTAACCAAAATTGCCACTATCACTACGGCGGCCGGATAAAACATCGCTTTTTTGATTTTAGACTTGAGCGCCTCGGCTTTCTCGCGGTACGTGGCGATTCTGTCAAACACCGCATCGAGGGAGCCTGAGTGCTCGCCCGCAGCCACAAGGTCGACATACAGGTCGTCGAAATATGTGCGGTGGGGTCTGAGTGAGTCCGACAGCGGGATGCCCGACTGCACATCGCCTACAATGGTGGCGAGCAGTTCACGCATTTTAGGTTTTTCATGACCGCGGCCGAGCATCTCCAAGGTAGTCACAATGGGCACGCCAGCAGCCAACATGGTGGCAATCTGGCGGGTCATCATGGCGATATCCATGGCGGTGATCTTAGGATCGCGCTTAAATAGCGATTCGGCTTTTTTCTTAACGACTTTAGGATTGACCCCTTGGGACTTTAGCTGGGCTTTAATTTCGGCAGCCGAGGTGCCGCGCAGCTCGCCACCGGTTTTTTTTCCATCGCGATTGGTGCCTTTCCACTCGAAGGTGACGACCTTGGGCTGCGCCTTAGCCGTTTTGCTCTTTTTGCTTTTTGATGGGCTTTTTGACTTGGCAAGTGATGGGCTGGCCATGGGTTATCCTTGTTAGATTAAGTTTCTAGGCGCTAGAGAATAGGCACTAGAAGCTGGTTACACGGTTAATTTCGGCAATGCTGGTGACGCCGGCAATCACCTTGCGCAGGCCAGAACCGCGCAGGTCACGCATGCCTTGCTCCTTGGCTTGGCTGGCTATTTGCAGCGAATTACCGCCTTCCATGATGGTGCGGGCAATTTCATCTGACATCTTCATCACCTCATAAATACCGACGCGGCCTTTATAGCCACCAGAGCAGTGCTCGCAGCCCACTGGCTTATACACGGTAAAGCCCTCATCGATTTGCAGCTGGGTAAAGCCAAGTTTTAATAGCTCGTGTTCGGGCACCGCTTCTGGCTCGCGGCACTCGGTGCACAGGCGTCTGGCAAGGCGCTGGGCAATAATCAAGTTGACCGAGCTGGCAATGTTATAGCCGGGTACGCCCATATTGATCAAGCGGGTTAAGGTTTCGGCCGCCGAGTTAGTGTGCAGGGTCGAGAGCACTAAGTGACCGGTTTGCGCCGCCTTGATGGCGATTTCGGCGGTTTCCAGATCGCGAATCTCCCCTACCATTACCACGTCGGGGTCTTGGCGTAAAAATGAGCGCAGCGCCGAGGCGAAGGTGAGACCGGCTTTTAAATTAATGTGAACCTGATTAACGCCCTCAAGATTAATCTCGACCGGATCTTCGGCGGTGGAGATATTGCGCTCTTCGGTGTTGAGAATATTCAACCCGGTATAGAGGGAGACGGTTTTGCCCGAGCCAGTGGGGCCGGTGACTAAGATCATGCCTTGGGGTTTGGCGAGCATCTGCTCATACAGCTCGCGCTGATCGTCTTCATAGCCGAGCTTTTCGATGCCCAGCTGCGCCGAGGAGGAGTCTAGGATACGCATTACGATTTTTTCGCCCCAGATGGTGGGCAGGGTGCTCACCCGAAAATCGATAGATTTAGTGCGTGACAGCTTCATCTTAATGCGGCCATCTTGGGGCACGCGGCGCTCGGCAATATCCAGCTTTGACATCACCTTGAGGCGAGCGGAGATGCGACCGGAGAGATTCACCGGCGGCTCGGAGACTTGATGCAATATGCCATCGACGCGAAAACGGATGCGATAGCGCTTCTCGTAAGGCTCAAAGTGTAAGTCCGACGCCCCTTTACGGATGGCATCGGTCAAAATTTTATTGATGTAGATAACAATGGGGGCATCGTCACTGGTGTCCCCCGTGGGCTCATCGTGGCGCTTGTCGGTATCGGTAATTTCGATACCCGAGAGCGAGTCTTCATCTATGCCGTCTAAATCCAGCGCCGAGATATCCTCTTCGAGCACTTTATCCAGTGCTTTGCTGAGTTTGTCATCTTCGACTAATATCGCCTCGGCGTGCAGGCCGGCGCTAAACTGAAAGTCCTCTAAGGCGGCAATATTGGTGGGATCAGAGGTGCCAATATAGAGGCGGTTACCGCGCTTAAACAGCGGCAGGCAGCGGTGTTTCTCGATGAGTTTACGATTGAGAAAGTCTTCGGGGATGCTGCTTAGGTCAAATTCATTCAGGTCCAGTAGTGGCGTGCCATACTCTTCATAACAGAGCTCGGCTATTTCACGGGCGGAGATCAGCTTATCGGCGACTATGGTGGAGACTAAGGATTGTTTCGCTTGGCGCGAGCGGGTGATTGCGGATGCAATTTGGGCTTCGCTTAGGAGGTGCTTGCGAATAAAGAGGGTGGATAATCCTAAGTGAAGACCTGAAGTAGGCACGTATTTGGACCTATATTATTGATGTAAAATAAAGAGGACTATGTTGCATAGCCCCCTCAAATTTATTATTCAATATTATTGACACATGTCTGTGGGAACACAAGCTTGTGTCCACTTTATAACACCAGAAGCATCTATTACAGGCGTTAATTTGTAGGTTGCTTTGATAGCAGTTAATGTGGTGTTATCTGTCGCGGGAACTACATCGATAACCCCATCTGCAGTGGTAACGCCGTACAGTTTTGCACCGGCGGTTATTGTTGCTGGTATACCATTGGTGTTTTGAGTACAACCTGTAATGGTGCTCAGACTATGTGCACATAATTCTACTGCAGTTTTTGCAGCACCAGCAGCTGTTCTCATATTTGCAAACTGAGCTTTTTGAGTGTATTTCTGATAAGCAGGCAGTGCGATGGCGGCTAGAATACCGATGATTGCGACTACGATCATCAATTCAATCAGGGTGAAACCCTTGGCGTTGTTCATTTGTTTGTTCAATTGGATACCTTTCATTGTTACGCTCTCCGTCGGACGATAATTTTATCTTATTGTTTACTATTTATAGCTATTTATAACTAGTTGGTAGCTAGCGCACCTAAATTAACTGCCGTTAACTTGAGCGATAACTGCTGTGTTGCAGCGTTCACCTTGTGAAAGTTAGCATGTTAATAAGTTGTACTGCATGGGTGTATCGTATGTCGTTTCGGCAAACTACACCACTGTCGCTAGCCGTTATCTTAGCCGAATTACGACTTTCGACTGAGTAATTAGTCTAGCTTGGCGGTGAGCTGGCCGAAATGGCCATCTCGCCTGCTGTCAACGTTATTACAAAGTTAATCTAAATGGAACTCCCTATGACAACAAAGTACTAATTTAGCGATAAATTTGTCTAATAGGGCGATGGTTTTGTCAAAATAGTTCTAACATTTTTTTGTCGTTACCTAAAGAAATGACACTTAGGTAAGATCCGTCAAAAAAATGGTGTTGCTTAAATGAGCGGGTCTGTTGCGCAGATGCAAAGGTCAGTCAAATTGTTGTCGGTCGTAAGTCGTACACTGGTACTAAGGGGGAGACGGTACTAAGGCTAAGGGTTGGGGGCTAGGCTTGAGCTGCTTGCTACTTGATTTTAGCTTTTAGCTGCTCCTAGGTTTTTGGCCTAGGAGCGAGGCAAGGAGGATTACTCTTTTAATCTTAAGGAGAGATCCAGTGCTTTGAGGTGTTTGGTGAGCGCCCCGACAGAGATGTAATCGACACCTGTGCTGGCAAAGTCGCCGATGGTGTCTAAGGTGACGTTACCCGATACCTCAAGCTTAGCGCGCAGGGCCTCGGGGTAGCGGTTATTAAGCTCGACCGCCTGTAACATCATGGTGACGTCGAAATTGTCCAGCATCACGATATCGCTTTGGGCGTCTAAGGCTTGGATTAACTCGTCGAGGCTTTCGACCTCAACTTCGACCAGTTTATCGCTGGCCAGTTGGCGGGCGGCGCTGATGGCGTTGGCAATTGAGCCACAGGCCATGATGTGATTTTCTTTGATTAAAAAGGCATCGTATAAGCCGATACGATGATTTTGTCCGCCACCACAGGTGACCGCGTATTTTTGCGCGGTGCGCAGCCCTGGGATGGTTTTGCGGGTATCGAGCAGTTTACAGTGAGTGCCAGCGATCCTATCGACATAATGTTTCGTTAGGGTGGCCACGCCCGATAAGGTTTGGATAAAGTTCATGGCGGTGCGCTCACCGGTTAAGATGGCGCGCGCCGGACCGGAGAGTTCACACAATACTTGATTGGGCACGAGTAGATCGCCGTCATCGACATGCCAATGCAGGGCGACTTCGCTACCGAGCTGATTAAAGACCTGTTCTGCCCACGCCTTACCGCAAAATACCCCCTCTTCACGGGTGATCAGTGTTGCCTGTGCGTAGCGATCGCTGGGGATCAGTTGGGCGGTAATGTCGGCGCTTAGCTTCTCTTGGGCACTCAAATTACTGTCCGCTTGGTAGCCTAAATCTTCTTCGAGGGCGATTTTAACCGCGAGTCTTATATCATTTTCCAACATGTTTCTGTCCTCTGTGAGCAGCAGTCTTGGGTGACGGTTGTCGGCCTTAGGCTCATTTGTGCCGTTGATGAATCATTCGGGTGGCGTCAATGCCTAGCGATGTTATGCCTGTGGCTCGTACTCGTTACTCGTATAGTCGTTGCTAGCACTCTTGTTGTGTATCTCGATGATATCAAATCTGAATCTGAAAAAGCAGCGTAAATTGTAGATTGAATTTTAGTGCTTATGGCCGCTAAAAGAGCGATTTGTCATCAAGAATCATGCTAATAACTGACTCGCTAGCGGCGGGCGCAGGGTAACGGAAGCGTTGGAGGTGATTAATACCGGGTTTACCGCACTCCGCTGACGGCTTAACTAGCGAGGTGAGGCAAATGCAGGTAAAGTGAATTTCGCGTTTATTTTTGCTATGTTGAGCGCGGTTAATCGGCGCTTATAGCTCTGTGTTAATAGCTCTGAATTAATAGTCCTTAGAGAATAGCCCTGAGTTAATAGAGCTCTTGGTTAATACAGCCCTGTGGTTAATAGAGCTGGGTTAATAGATTAGGCTTAAGCTTGGTTTAGCATGCGCCATGGCGACATAAGCCGGTAGCCAACTTAGATAACAGTCGTGAGAGGCAAACTAGCCCCATTCGAGGCAAGATGAGTAAACTAACAATGCAAGGCGATGGCTGGGTTAGCCACGCAAGGCGATGTGTATCGCCGCACTTTAACCTGCGTCCTTATGGTGAGGTGAGTTTATTGGTGATCCATAACATTAGCTTACCGGCAGGACAATTCGGTTTGCCCTATATTGATCAGCTGTTTCAGGGCTGTATTGATGTGAGCGCCGACGACAGTTTTTGTGAGTTGGCCCAATTAACCGTATCGGCCCACTTTTTAATTCGCCGCGATGGGGAATTAGTGCAGTATGTCAGCTGTGATGACAGAGCTTGGCATGCGGGGGTGTCGTGTTATCAGGGGCGTGAAGGGTGTAATGATTTTGCCATTGGGATTGAGTTAGAGGGTACAGATGATATTGCTTACACCGATGCCCAATATGCAACATTACAACAATTAACCTTAGCTTTGTTTGACGCCTACCCTATGCTCAATGGCGAGCGAATAGTAGGACACTGTGATATCGCGCCAGGGCGTAAAACCGACCCTGGTGAAAGTTTTGACTGGTCTAGGTATAAAAAGGGTTTACTCGGGTAAGCCGGTAAGCCGATTGATTGGCAAGGTATTGTTATTTAAGTGATATCGCGCCTGGGCGTAAAACCGACCCTGGTGCGAGTTTTGACTGGTCTAGGTATAAGCAGGGGCTACTCGGATAAGCCGATTGATTGGCAAGGTATTGTTATTTAGGTGATATAGCGCCTGGGCGTAAAACGGAACCAGATGCGAGGCGCGAGTTTTGACTGGTCTAGGTATAAAAAGGGTTTACTCGGATAAGCCGAATAAGACGATTAATGACAGGGTAAGGAGACTGAGATGGCGCTGTTTTCGTTATTGATAGCGATTATGATTGAGCGGTTAAAGCTGTTGCCACAAGCTTGGCAGCTAGAGACGTTGTTGGCTTTATATAGTAAAACTTTCTTTGGAGCTAAATCGCTGAAAAGTGAGCCAATGATGCTGCTTGCGCTGTTATTGCCTGCAGTGAGTGTGCTGGTATTAAGCTGGTTGGTTACTGGGGTGTTTTGGGGCGTGGTGAGTTTACTATTATGGTCTGTGGTGGCCATTTTATGCTTTAGTCATCTCAAGCAGCGGCAAGTCTTTAAGCAATATATTCAAGCGGCCTGCCGAGGGGATGCGCAAGCATGTTATCACTTTGCCGAGGCGCTTGATCCCAGTGTTAGCCTCGATGCGATATCGGAAACCGACTTAGGCGCCAAAGTCGGCCAGACTGTGGCTTGGCTTAACTACCGTTTTTATGGCGCTGTGGCGCTGTATTTGATTTTCTTTGGGCCAGCTGGCGCCGTGCTTTATTGTACCGTGCGTTATTTTTATGATGAGGCCGCTAGCCAAAAAATCCACTTACCGCTGGTTGGCTCGGCGTTGACTGTGCTTGATTGGTTACCGAGTCGCTTGATCGCGTTTGGTTATGTTTTGAGCGGTCATTTTTCGGCTGCTTTTAGTCGCTGGCGTCGCTTGGCGTTGCAGTGGCAAATGCCAGCTAAAACCCTACTGACCGAAGTGGCCCTAGCGGCAGAAACTATCGAGCCTTCATCGACCACACCGATATGCGTGCAATCGACTATCTCTTTGCTACAGTTGAGTAAGCGTAATTTTATCCTCTTGGTCACGGGCCTTTCTTTGTTAACGATATTTGGTGTCGTGGCATAGTCGTCGAAAGGTAAAGGGGGATGAAGGTCGGCCTTGTGAGTGGTAAATGGTCTGACCCCTTGCCGTAAAATTTCCGCTATCCTCACAAATTCTGAGGCAGTATGAAGCAGATCACGAACTAGACATCTGAAATGTGATTTGATAAAGTGCGCTCAGTCAATTAAATTGGTAAGACCAATTTACAATAGGAGCTGAGGCCCATATGGCTTATAGCAAAATCAACCAGCCAAAAATCTCTGACGTGATCATGGGTCAGTTGGAGCAGATGATCCTCGAAGGGAGTCTGCAACCGGGACAAAAATTACCGCCAGAGCGTGAATTGGCACTGCAATTTGAAGTCTCTCGACCCTCTCTTCGTGAAGCCATTCAAAAGTTAGAAGCAAAAGGATTGTTGCTCCGTCGTCAAGGCGGTGGCACTTATGTCAAAGAACAACTTTGGCAGAGCCTGGCAGATCCTATTGTGGAGCTGATGCACAGCGATTCTGAGAGTCAATACGACCTACTCGAGTTTCGTCACGCCACTGAAGGCATGATGGCTTATTTTGCGGCGCTTCGGGGTACCGATGCGGATATGCAAAACATCAAACAAAAAATCCAAGCGGTAGAAGCCGCTCCTAATATTGAGGAGCAGGCTGAAGCAATCGTGTGTTTTTATCGCGCGGTTGCCGAGGCATCACATAATGTGGCGATGCTACACTTGGTATTAAGTTTATCTCCCGTGCTGCATAAGAATGTGGCGCAAAACTTAGAGTTGCTTAAGCGCAGAGCTGACGCCTCTAAGATGGCAAATGAGCATCGGCGAGATCTACTCGCCGCTATCGTGCGCCGCGATCCCGACGCAGCAAGAGAAGCCTCGAATGAACATTTAAGTTATATCGAGGAAGTGATGTTGTCTGTGCGGGAAGAAGACAGTCGGTTGCAGCGTAGTCTGCGCCGCTTAAAGAGTGGTGTTTAGGCAAAGGTCCTTAGCAACATTTTTTATCACTTAATTCATATTATTCATGTATATAGGGAAGGACTGCGAAATGTCTGAACATATGCTACAAGATTTAGATCCGTTAGAGACTCAAGAGTGGGTAGATTCACTGCAAGCTGTATTAGAGCAGGAAGGCCCAGAGCGCGCGCACTATCTGTTAGAAAAGCTAATCGATAAGGCGCGTCGTAACGGCACCCATCTACCTTATAAAGCGACGACTGCGTATTTAAATACGATTCCTGCTGGCCAAGAGCCACACATGCCAGGCAACCAAGAGATGGAGCGTCGTATCCGCGCTATCGTACGTTGGAATGCCTTGGCTATGGTACTGCGCGGATCGAAAAAAGATCTTGAGCTAGGTGGTCACATTTCCAGTTTTGCCTCTAGTGCCACGATTTACGATGTGTGTTTTAACCACTTTTTCCGTGCGCCTAATGAAAAAGATGGCGGCGATTTGGTGTATTTCCAAGGTCATATTGCACCGGGTATCTACTCGCGTTCATTCCTTGAAGGGCGTATTACCGAAGATCAGATGAACAACTTCCGTCAAGAAGTTGATGGTAAAGGTCTCTCTTCATACCCACACCCTAAGTTAATGCCTGACTACTGGCAGTTCCCTACAGTTTCTATGGGTCTTGGTCCTATCCAGGCGATTTACCAAGCCCGTTACCTTAAGTATCTTACCGACCGTGGTCTGAAAGATTGCTCTGAGCAAACCGTATACTGCTTCTTGGGTGATGGTGAGTGTGATGAGCCAGAAACATTAGGTGCTATCGGCCTTGCTGCTCGTGAAGAGTTGGATAACTTGGTGTTTATTGTTAACTGTAACTTACAGCGTCTCGATGGCCCTGTGCGTGGTAACGGTAAGATCATCCAAGAGCTTGAAGGCGAGTTCCGCGGCGCCGGCTGGGAAGCGGTTAAAGTGATTTGGGGTCGTTACTGGGATCCACTATTAGCGCGTGATACTAGCGGTAAGCTACTGCAGTTGATGGAAGAAACCGTTGATGGTGAATACCAAAACTGTAAAGCCAAAGGCGGCGCGTACACGCGTGAGCACTTCTTCGGTAAGTACCCAGAGACTGCCGAGATGGTGGCTAACATGTCTGACGATGACATTTGGCGTCTAAACCGTGGTGGTCATGATCCTGTTAAGATTTTTGCTGCGCTGCAGCATGCTAAAAACACCAAAGGTCGTCCAACGGTTATCCTAGCCAAAACCGTAAAAGGTTATGGTATGGGTGATGCGGGTGAAGGTAAAAACATCGCTCACAACGTGAAGAAGATGGGTGTTGAATCACTTAAATACTTCCGCGATCGTTTCAATATTCCGATTAGCGATGACCAATTAGAAGAGATTCCTTTCTATCATCCCGGTGCTGATTCTGAAGAAGTTAAGTACCTTAAAGCGCGTCGTGAAGAGCTGCATGGGGCAATGCCTGCGCGTCGCTCTAAATTCTCAGAAGATCTAGAAGTGCCATCACTGAAGATTTTTGATTCAGTGCTTAAAGGCTCAAACGGGCGTGAAATTTCAAGCACCATGGCGTTTGTGCGTATTTTGACTGCACTGCTCAAAGACAAGAAGATCGGTAAGCGGATCGTGCCAATTATTCCTGATGAAGCACGTACTTTCGGTATGGAAGGCCTGTTCCGTCAAGTGGGTATTTACGCTCACGAAGGGCAGAAGTATATCCCACAAGACTCTGATCAAGTGGCTTACTACCGCGAAGATAAGTCGGGCCAAGTACTGCAAGAAGGGATTAACGAGCTAGGTGCTATGTCATCTTGGGTCGCGGCGGCAACCAGTTATTCGGTTAACGACATGCCAACGATCCCTTTCTATATCTATTACTCTATGTTTGGTTTCCAACGTATTGGCGATATGGCATGGGCGGCTGGCGATATGCGTGCGCGCGGCTTTATGGTCGGTGGCACCTCAGGGCGTACCACGCTTAACGGCGAAGGTCTGCAGCATCAAGATGGTCACAGCCATGTATTAGCCAACACAATTCCAAACTGTATCTCTTATGATCCAACTTACGGTTATGAGATTGCGGTTGTGGTTCAAGATGGTATCCGTCGTATGTATGGCGAAAACCAAGAAGATATCTTCTACTACTTGACCACAATGAACGAAAACTACGTTCAGCCAGAAATGCCTGAAGGCGCCGAAGAAGGTATCGTTAAAGGTATCTACAAGCTTGAGTCTGTTTCGGGCAGCGGCAAGGGTAAGGTACAGCTTATGGGCTGTGGCACCATCCTTGAGCAAGTGCGTAAAGCGGCGCAAGCGCTGGCAAAAGATTTCGGTATTTCGTCAGATGTCTTTAGCGTCACTAGCTTTAACGAGCTAACTCGCGATGGTCAGGCTGCCGAGCGTTACAACATGCTGCACCCAACTGAAACGCCAAAGCAGGCTTACATTAGCCAAGTGCTATCGAGTGATGCTCCTGCGATTGTGGCCACCGACTATATGAAGATATACGGCGAGCAACTGCGCGCGTATGTGCCAACCGATTACAAAGTACTCGGTACTGACGGTTTCGGCCGCAGTGACAGCCGCGAAAACTTACGTCATCACTTTGAAGTGGACGCTAAGTTTATTGTTATCGCTGCACTTAAGTCACTTGTTGACCGCAATGAATTGCCAGTGGATGTGTTGACTAAAGCGATTGCTGAATATGGCATCGACGTTGACAAGATCAACCCACAGTACGCGTAAGGGGACAGATAATGGCTGAATTAAAAGAAGTGTTAGTCCCCGATATTGGTGGGGATGAAGTACAAGTTATCGAGATCTGCGTTGCTGTCGGTGACAGCATCGAAGCAGAAGAGTCGATCATTACAGTAGAAAGCGATAAGGCGACCATGGATATTCCTGCGCCTTTCGCGGGTACCCTTGCTGAGCTGAAAGTGGCCGTGGGCGACACCGTGTCAGAAGGCACCTTGATTGCGATGATGAGTGCCGCGGGGGCAGAGACTGCAGCGCCTGCGCCAGCAGCGGAAACGCCAGCACCAGCCGCGCCGGTTGCTGAGCCTACTCCTGTAGCCGCACCAGCTGCTGCAGCGCCATCGGCGTCACAAATCATTGAAGTGACCGTGCCTGATATCGGTGATGCGTCAGATGTTGATGTGATTGAAATATTAGTGGCTGTGGGCGACAGTATCGACGTGGATACAGGGCTTATTACCCTTGAAACCGATAAAGCTACCATGGAGGTGCCTGCACCTGCTGCAGGCGTGGTGACTGAACTGAAAGTCGCTGTGGGTGATAAGGTGTCTCAAGGCTCGCTAGTATTGATGCTGCAAGTTGCTGGTGGTGAAGCCGCTGCGCCTGCACCCGTTGCAGAGGCTGCTCCAGCTCCTGCAGCCGCGCAAGCAACAACTAGGGTTGAAGTGAAAGAGATTGCCGTGCCAGATATTGGCGATGCATCTGATGTCGATGTGATTGAAGTGTTGGTGGCTGTCGGCGATATGATTGAAGCCGACCAAGGCCTTATCACGCTTGAAACCGATAAAGCGACCATGGAAGTGCCAGCGCCATTTGCCGGTAAACTGGTGTCGTTAACGGTGAAGGTGGGCGATAAAGTGTCTCAAGGTAGTGTGATTGCTACGGTTGAAACTCAGTCTGCTGCGCCAGCTGCAGCACCTACACCAGCCGCAGCGCCCGCGCCAGTTGCTCCTGCTGCGCCTGTACAGGCTCCAGCGGCCAGTAAGCCGCCAGTACCGCATCACCCAAGTGCCGGTAGCACGCCTAAGACAGGCGCGGTTCATGCCTCACCTGCAGTGCGCCGTTTAGCACGCGAATTTGGTGCCGACTTAAACCTAGTTACTGGTACTGGACGTAAAGGACGTATTCTTAAGGAAGACGTTCAGGCGTTTATCAAGTATGAGCTAAGCCGTCCAAAAGCCACTGCGGCGACAGCCGTTGCGGGTGGCGCTGGTGGGCTGAATGTGATTGCCGCACCTAAGGTTGATTTTGCTAAGTTTGGTGAAGTGGAAGAAGTACCACTGAGCCGTATTCAGAAGATCTCGGGTCCAAACCTTCACCGTAACTGGGTCACGATCCCGCATGTGACACAGTTTGATGAGGCCGATATCACTGAGATGGAAGCGTTCCGTAAGCAGCAAAATGAGCTGGCGGCTAAGCAGAAGAGCGGCATCAAGATCACCCCATTGGTGTTTATGATGAAAGCCGTTGCTAAGACACTGCAACAGTTCCCAGTGTTCAACGCTAGCTTGAGCCCTGATGGCGAGTCGCTGATCAAGAAGAAGTACTACCACATCGGTGTGGCGGTCGATACGCCTAACGGTTTGGTCGTGCCGGTTGTACGTGATGTCGATAAGAAAGGCATTCTTGAATTATCTGCCGAGCTGATGGAGATCTCTATCAAGGCCCGTGACGGTAAGCTAAAAGCGACCGACATGCAGGGCAGCTGTTTCACCATCTCTAGCCTTGGCGGTATTGGTGGCACAGCATTTACACCGATTGTGAATTACCCTGATGTGGCGATTCTTGGTGTGTCTAAGTCAGAGATTAAACCTAAGTGGAATGGTAAAGATTTCGAGCCTAAGTTAATGTTGCCGCTGTCTTTATCTTATGATCACCGCGTTATCGATGGCGCTATGGCCGCACGCTTCAGTGTGACGCTGTCAAGTATGCTGTCCGACATACGCACACTTATTTTGTAATGATTAAGGCTACTCAGGTTGAGTAGCCTTTTGTTTAACTCGTTGAAAGGTTAAAATGCGGCCACCTTACAAGAACATACGTTCAAAAGCTGGCGTCATACAGCGTTGGGCCGGGATTCCTCCCAACGGAATGAAAAAGAATAGAGGAAAACATGAGTAACGAAATCAAAACTCAGGTAGTGGTATTAGGGGCGGGTCCTGCGGGCTATTCAGCGGCATTTCGTGCTGCCGACTTAGGGCTAGAGACTGTGATCGTTGAGCGTTTTAGCACCCTTGGTGGTGTATGTCTAAACGTCGGCTGTATCCCGTCAAAAGCGCTGTTGCATGTATCTAAAGTGATTGAAGAAGCGAAAGCGATTTCTCATCACGGTGTGGTCTTTGGCGAGCCACAGATTGATCTTGATAAACTACGTGAGTTTAAGCAAAGCGTCATTAGCCAGTTGACTGGCGGTCTTGGCGGCATGTCTAAGATGCGTAAAGTCGACGTCGTTAATGGCCTAGGTAAGTTTACTGGTCCTAACACGCTTGAAGTGGCCGGTGAAGATGGTGTTAAAGTGATCCACTTTGAAAAAGCCATTATCGCTGCGGGTTCTCGTCCAATCCAGTTACCGTTTATTCCTCATGAAGATCCACGCATTTGGGACTCAACTGACGCGCTAGAGCTGAAAGAAGTTCCTGGTAAGCTGCTGGTTATGGGCGGCGGTATCATCGGTTTAGAGATGGGTACTGTGTACTCTTCACTGGGTAGTGACATTGACGTGGTTGAGATGTTCGACCAAGTGATCCCTGCTGCCGATAAAGATATCGTGCGCGTGTACACGAAGAAGATTAAGAAGAAGTTTAACCTTATTCTTGAAACTAAAGTGACCGCAGTAGAAGCCAAAGAAGATGGTATCTATGTGTCAATGGAAGGCAAAAAAGCCCCGGCTGAGCCTGTGCGTTATGACGCAGTATTGGTTGCCATTGGTCGTACGCCAAACGGTAAGTTAATCGACGCTGATAAAGCGGGTGTTAACATCGATGAGCGTGGTTTCATCAATGTAGATAAGCAGCTACGCACTAACGTGCCGCACATCTTCGCTATTGGCGATATCGTGGGTCAACCAATGCTGGCTCACAAAGGTGTGCATGAAGGCCATGTTGCCGCTGAAGTGATTGCGGGCATGAAGCACTACTTCGATCCAAAAGTGATCCCATCAATTGCGTACACAGACCCAGAAGTGGCTTGGGTAGGTGTTACCGAGAAAGAAGCTAAAGAGCAAGGCATTGCTTACGAAACGGCAACTTTCCCATGGGCGGCCAGTGGACGTGCAATCGCTTCAGACTGCGCTGACGGCATGACTAAGCTGATTTTCGATAAAGAGACTCATCGCGTTATTGGTGGTGCTATCGTGGGTGTTAACGGTGGCGAACTACTGGGTGAAATTGGTCTTGCAATCGAAATGGGTTGTGACGCAGAAGATTTAGCCTTAACGATCCATGCTCACCCAACCCTACATGAGTCAGTGGGTCTTGCCGCTGAAATCTACGAAGGTTCAATCACTGATTTGCCTAATCCTAAGGCAAAGAAGAAAAAATAACCTCAAGTTATTAAAAAAAGCGCTCATTGAGCGCTTTTTTTTTGTTAATCTAATTCCACCTTTATTTTTATCATTTCTTTTACAAAAGGTTGAGTGCGATAACAACACCTCTATTATGGTTCACCGTTCGTCTGGCTGAGCTGCATTTTTTATGAATATGACGTTACTCTTGCGTCTACTTTTACTGCCTATTCTATGGGTTGGCTTGCTATTGCCTGCTTATGGTGATCAGTTGGTGCAGCGGGTGTTTAGTGCCCGTGATGGTTTACAAAATGCGAAGGTTAATGACATTACTTTCGATAAGCATGGTTACACCTGGCTGTCGACCGAAGAGGGTCTTTATCGAATTAGCGATATCAAGGCACGAAGAATCGATAAGAATATCGATGGTATCCGCCTGTCAGACGAATTTATCACTTTGACAGAGTCGTTGAGTGACACCCACTTGTTGGTCAGTACCTATGCCAACACCTATCTGTACAATATGGTCACCGATGAGTTTAGCCTATTTGGTAGCGACGCATTATTTAGCGATGTACGTCGCAGTGGTTTACGTGGTCTATCTTTATTAAGCGACGGCAATTATCTGCTGCTTAATAACGTTGCAGAGCTGTATCGTTTTGATTATCAAGCCATGACATTGACCTTTGTCAACGCTCTTCCTCACGATCCGGATTCAAGATGGTTAACGTTATCGGCCAGTGCTAACAACCAATTTATTTTTGCCAAGAAAAGAGAACTGCAACTAAGAGACAGCTTAGGCATGCTAAAGGGAGTATTTACCTGGACCGAAGCGATGGGGCAGATAAATACCCTATTTGAAGACAGCCAGCAGCGAGTGTGGTTGGGGTCGACGAACGGGTTATATCGTGTGCATCCTGATTCGTTAACGGTCGAAAAAATGAGTCAGGCTTCATTTCATATCTCAGATATTGACCAAGATAAAAGTGGGTTTTTGTGGCTTGCGGGTCGAGATGAACTGGCAAAATGGCATCCCGATACCGCGCTATTTAAGCTGTTTGATGATCAGATTAAGTTAGTAGCCGATCTCAACTATGTGCATGAAATCGCGGTTGATAGCAACGATCTTGTCTGGGTCGGTGGCTCAGGAAGTGAGCTGGCTATCCTAGCCGATACCGCCGAGTTTGTCATAGAGAGCTATACGCGTAAGCCCCCCTACCAACTTGTCGATGATATGGTGTGGAGTATTTTTGCTCAGCAAGAGTGGTTATGGCTAGGCACAGATCAAGGCTTGATTGAAATCAACCGTGAGCAACGCCGCAGCCAGTTGATCTCCATTGATGCGATGGAGGTCAGTGATAGTGTATATAGCATTAAGCCACTTGATGAGGCGCACCTCTTGCTAGGCACCACCAATGGCTTGTTTGTCTATAACCGCGATGATAACCAGATGTTACGTTTTGCGCAGTGGACTGGAGGTCAATCGTCGCTAGAAAATAAGATTATTTATTTGGTGTACCACGATCCCTTGTTGACCCATCGTTGGTGGTTTGTCACGGCGACAGGATTATTTTACTGGGATCAAGGTAGCCAAGCTCTGTACGCTTTTTCATTACAAGATATAGACGGAAAGCAATATCAAAGCCCCCTGCGTGCTATTTTTCGTGCCAGTGACGGTAAGCTCTGGTTGGGCGGTGGTGATCATTTTGGCTATGTTGATAATCGGGGGATCTACTATTCGCGCAGCGATGTGATTGATGATGGTGAGCGAGCGGTCGATATTAGTTATATCAGTGAAGTGGATTCGGACGTATTGTGGCTGGGAACCTCGCCTAATGGGTTGGTCGAATATTATCCTAAAACAGGGCAGCATTATACGTTAACCCAAGATTGGCAACTTGAATGCGGCTCGGTGTATTTTATTGAGCAACTAGCCGATTATCGGGTGTTGGGCTGCAACACTTCATTGATCCGCCAAGATTTAGCCAGTGGAAAACTCTTGGTTATCGAGCAGCAAGATGGGCTTTTGAGCGAAGAGCTTAACGATGGCGCCTCGTTTTATGAGCCTGGAATTGGCTTGTATATTGGCAGCCCTGATGGGGTTGAACTTATTGATGTCTCCAAATTGAGCAACCGTTTGGCTGCTGATGGCATTATGCTGGAGTCGATGTCGGTATTTTTTGATGAAACCACCGAAAGGTCACTTTTACCTGAGCCCAACAGTGTTGTTGCGCCCGGTGCTCACATGATCAGTTTTCAACTCACCAGTTTAAATTATCTTACAGACTTACCCTTGCAGTTGCAGTATCGCCTACGGCGCGATAATGGCCAATCTCCCGCTAACTATGTGTTGTTGCAAGGGCAGTCCCAGGTCAATATTGCGGGCTTACCCGAAGGTCATTACACCCTAGATATTCTCAGTGAGCAAAATGGTATCTGGTCACCAAGGCCATTTTCTTACTCTTTTAGTGTGCAAGACTATTGGTGGACCAGTGACTGGTTTAAAGCCTTGATTATTATGACTGCGATCGCCATTGGATTCTGCTTTTTAATGGTGAGGCAAAAGCAATTATCGGCCTTTAAACGAGTCAATCGCGCGCTGCGAGAAAGTGAAGACCGTCTACGGCAGTCGTTGCGTGGCAGCGACTCTGAATTATGGGAATGGCACAGTGATAATGGTTTATTCAATTTGGAGAATCACGGTGGCAATTTCCCCAGTCATGAACAGCAGCTGTTACTCAGCATCAAGGAGTTTCCTGTTCATGACGATGATCGCGCAAAAGTGGTTAAAGCCTGGCAACGCTTAATTACTCAACAAGATGACCGTTTAGATGTTGACTATCGATATTGGCGTCTCGATGGCACTTGGGGTTGGACCCGTGTCAGTGGCAAGCCGCTTGAATTTGACCCTGTTAGTGGTGCGATTAAGAAAGTGGCTGGAATTTATACTGACATCACCACCCAGCGGCGCTTAGAGGATGACGTTAAGTTGCTGGCTCAGGCCTTTAGTAACACCTCAGAAGGGGTACTGATCCTCGATGCTGATGAACAGGTTAAGGTATCAAATAAGGCGGCACAAACCATATTACAGATGAGCGCAGAGGAGTTGATTGATTGTGCCTTCTCTCAATTGCTGCACCATCATGGCTCAACTGCAAATATGGACGCTGCTAATAATGATATTCGTCTTTTACTTGAGCATGACCACACCTGGACTGGCGAGCATAGTTTCTGTACCCCCGCTGAAAAAATGTGCCCGGTATGGTTAAATTTATCGACGATGACCAATGAAGATGGAGGGATTACCCATTATGTGGCCGTGTTCTCCGACATCTCAGAGCGCAAGCAGACAGAGGCGTCACTGCGACAGTTAGCTAACTATGATGTGTTGACTGGGCTGCCCAATCGCTCGTTATTTTCCACTCGATTGGATAAAAGTATTCAGCGCGCCGAAGCCAATAACCAGACGTTGGCGCTGATCTTTCTCGATCTCGATCGTTTTAAAAGTGTGAATGACTCCTATGGTCATAGCATGGGCGATGCTCTTCTGGTTGAGGCGGCTAAGCGACTGCAATCTTGTGTGTCTGATGAGCATATTTTGTGTCGTTTTGGTGGTGATGAGTTCCTGATTTTATTGCGTAACATTAACGATATAGATGCGATAAACCATCTATGCGAATCGTTAATCCGTCAAATTGAGCTGCCGTTTGAACTCTTTGGTCGTGAGTTTTTTATCTCCACCAGCATCGGCGTGAGTCTCTGGCCCGATGATGCCAAGCAGGCGGAGACCTTGATTAAAAATGCCGATCAGGCGATGTACCATGCTAAAGAGGTGGGGCGGGGCAATTTCCAATATTACTCTGCAAAGCGCAATGCAGAATCCTTATACCATCTTAAGCTTGAGGCGGACCTGCATAAAGCTATTGCTCGAGAGGAGTTTGAGCTGCACTACCAACCGCAAATCGATATGTTAAAAGATGATACAGTGGTTGGCATGGAGGCACTGCTGCGTTGGCGTCATCCGCAGGAGGGGTATATTAGTCCCGATATCTTTATTAAGGTCGCCGAGTCTTGTGGTTTGATTATTGATATCGATCGCTGGGTGCTAAAGCAGGCCTGTATGCAAGGGGCTCAATGGGCCAAACGTTACGGCGATGCATTGCAACTGTCAGTCAATATTTCTGCGGTGCATTTTAGGCAGCCAGACTTCATTCAAGGGATTGAACAGGCATTGCAAACATCTGGGATGCCAGCGCAAATGTTAGGGTTGGAGATCACCGAAGGGGTGTTGATGAAAGAGCTTCATATCGCCAAAGAGCACCTACAAGCCTTGCGTATTTTAGGCATTGATGTGGCCATTGACGACTTTGGTACGGGTTACTCATCGCTGGCTTATTTACGTAGTTTCGATGTTAGCACCTTAAAAATCGACCGCTGTTTCTTAATCGATATCGCCAATAATGAGGCCGATCAGGCCATTGCTAGTAGTATTATTGAGTTGGCGCGCAACCTTAAGTTAACGGTTGTGGCCGA
This sequence comes from Shewanella sp. 553, assembly GCF_059338375.1. Lineage (NCBI taxonomy): Bacteria > Pseudomonadati > Pseudomonadota > Gammaproteobacteria > Alteromonadales > Shewanellaceae > Shewanella > Shewanella sp. 553. The sequence goes on along the minus strand of NZ_CM181701.1, from coordinate 3,515,048 downwards.
GGGCGTTGAGACTAAGGCGCAGCTTGAGCAGGTCTTCAGTCGAGGTTGTTACATTATTCAAGGCTACTATTTTGCCAAACCCATGGCGGTGCCAGAGTTTGAGGCGTATCTCAATGCGCAACAGCATACCGATGTCGGCCAGTAATGTGATTGAATAAAAAGCAAACTTTTTAGTTTGTTAAGATGTTTGCTAGACTGTATTTCTTTGTATCAATCACTTAAATAAAGACCTCATATGATGCGTTTTTTGCTGCTATCTATAACATTGTTTTATGGCGTTAGTGCCCTTGCTGACGATGTTCGCCCCAAGGTGGGCCTAGTGCTTAGTGGCGGCGGTGCCAAAGGTGCTGCTCACGTGGCGGTGCTTAAAGTGCTGGAAGAGCAGCGGATCCCTGTTGATTTTATCGCCGGTACCAGTATTGGAGCCTATGTCGGCGGTATGTATGCGCTGGGCTACAGTGCTAACGAGATTGAAGCCATCATGATGGGCGAAAATTGGAGTGATGGCTATTCTGATACTATTCCGCGAGAGGCGTTGAGTTACCGTGATAAGCAACACAGAGACAGGTTTAATATTCCTATTAATGTGGGATACAGCGACAAAGAGATAAAAACGCCTAATGGTTTGCTCCGCGGCCAAACCATGTCGATATTACTGCAACGCTCTACCGATTTAGTTCATCAATTTAGTAGTTTTGATCAGCTGGCGATCCCGTATCGTGCGGTTGCAACCGATTTAGAAACTAGCCTGCCCGTGGTGATGGATCACGGTAGCCTGGTTGATGCGATGCAAGCCTCGGCAACGGTGCCCGGTGCACTGCAAGCGGCGCAATACAATGGCAAGATGGTGGTTGATGGCGGTATCGCCAACAATATGCCTGTCGATGTGGTTAAGGCGATGGGGGCCGATATTGTGATTGCGGTTGATATTGGCTCTTCTTTGGTTAAGCGCGATCAGTTGGCTAGCACGGTCGCGGTATTGAATCAGCTATCGACCATGTTGACCAACGCCAGCACCGAACGTCAAAAGCAGCTGCTGACTGAGCAAGATATTTTGATACGCCCAGATGTGGGTGAGTTGAGTACCACAGATTTCACTATCATGCCTGAAGCTTATAGCTTAGGTGATGCGGCAGTATTGGCGCAACTCGATAGACTCAAAGCCTTATCTGTCAGTCAAGCATCCTACCTTGATTATCAAGCAAAAAAAGATGTCCAGCGATTAAGTTGGAACAATAATATGCTGCAACCTGTAGTTGAATTGCGCTTTGAAAATAACTCTAAAGTCAGTGCCAAACTATTGCGGGAAACCTTAGGGGTTGAGATAGGGGATGTTGTTGATAAAAATACGCTAGAACAAGGAATTAAAAATATTTATGCATTAGATAAATTTGAGCGAGTCAATGCCGAATTTATTGATACTGATGCTGGTAGGATACTCGTGCTCAACACTCAAGCTAAATCTTGGGGACCCAATTATTTTCAGCTCGGTTTCAGTTGGGAAGATGATTTCAGTCTCGATTCAGTGGTGTCATTGGATGTGGCTTACACCATAACCGATCTTACTCAATATGGCGGTGAGTGGCGTAACGAATTACGTCTCGGGTTTGAGAAGCTACTCTCCACCGAATTTTATTTGCCGCTCGATTCTGATCAACGTTTTTTTGCCCGCACCGAACTCTCTTATCAGCGCAAAGATTGGGATTTTTACGAAGAAAACAATCGAGTGTTGCGTTTAGGGCAAACAAATTATGCTGCCGATCTAGGGCTTGGTTTTAATTATGTCAATCATGGAGCGGTAGAGTTAGGCTTGACTGCGCAGAATGGCTATTTGGAAAATGGATTCTTACCGGGGGATTTAGATTATCAGTCCTATGGGGCTTACCTTAAGTTTGGCTTCGATGATCTTAACAGTATTAACTTTCCCACCTCGGGCAATCGTATAACGCTTGATTTCTATTATCGTAAAGATGAGAGCCCGCAGGAGATTGCGACCAATCCATCCGATATTTCTTTTCAATTTGAGGGCAGCTGGCGCGGCGCTTTAAGTTTTAATAATCATGCCGTGGTGGGGATGGCTTCGTTTGCAACGGTCGATAATGATGATCAATTTAGTGTGCACGTTTCAGAGTTAGGGGGCTTCCTTAATTTATCTGGCTATCATAAAAATGCGTTGGTTGGCCCACATAAGGTGTTTGGCGCCTTTGTTTACCAATACGATCTGGGCCGCGATATGTTGGGGATGACGGATTACCCGCTCTATTTAGGGACCAGTATTGAAGCCGGTAATGTGTGGCTAGTACGTGATGATGTTAATATGAATGAGTTAATCTATGGCGGCAGTCTGTACTTTGGTACCGATACCTCGATGGGGCCGGCGGCCTTTGGTTTTGGTTGGGCCGATGACGGTGAAAAATCGGTATTTCTCTTTTTAGGTAAAAATTGGTAACCCTGAATTAAAGCATATTCACTGGGCCTTGATTGCAACCACCTATGTAAGCCGAGTGATTGGATTACGAGTAAAAGCCGACATCACTGGATGTCGGCTTTTTTACTTCATGGCTGAATCGGCAGCAGGCATTACGTTTATTCACTGGTGATTAGCGCTATTGGGTAAACATGAGCTGGGTTAAATAGTGATTTAACTGAGTTAAGTCATCCAGTTTACGGTGCGCTGCAGCCCACTTAGCGTGCTCGGCCTCATGGCTTGCCGGAACCACCACAGTATGCATATTGGCCGCTCTGGCGGCGATAAGGCCATTAAAGGAATCCTCAATGGCGATACACGCTTGGGGTGTGACCTGTAAAGCGGCTGCGCAATTAAGATAGACCTCGGGATGCGGTTTACCAAAGGTGAGCGACTCGGCGCTGCAGATGGCATTAAAATAATGGCCTATATCCAGTTTTTGCAGTACGGCTTCGATGAGTGGCGATGATGAAGAGGTGGCTAAGCCAATTTTTAATTGCTTATCTTGGCAGGCTTGCAGTGCCGATATGGCGCCACACATGGCCTCACCGCTGCGCAATATTTCTGCCGCGACTTGCTGCACAATGGCGTTGGCCGTGGCTTGATTATCATAATTTGGCCAAGGGTGGCGTCGATACCAATAGTCGACCACTTGGTCGATACGCAATCCGGTGGTTTGTAGCGTATCTTGTAGGCAAATTGGCAACCCTAATTGGCTAAATACATTGATTTCAGCCGCTTGCCAGCTGGGTTCAGAGTCGATTAATACCCCGTCCATGTCGAAGATCACCGCAGCTACTCTTTTGTGGGTCATTGAGCCATTCCTGATGGTTATTTACGCATTGTCGATGGAATATTATGCGTATTTCTGGGGTAAATACGACCGATAAGGTGAAGTTTTTTAAAATATTTTTGCGCATAAATGCGCTTTTTAGTGCGTTTATAATAAATTATTGTTAAGCACCAAAATTAATGTTTATCAACTAGTTATTGCTTGTTTCAAACTATTGTCTAATTTCATTTGTTTTATCACTGAGATAAATTGCCTTGCGCCCTAGAGAATCCCGGTAATTTCTCACTTCTAAGAGTGTGATCTGATTCATACTTTTGCAAAGCTGTAGTATAATGCGGCCGGAAATACGGGTTAAGCCTGCTTGACTGTTAACTTCAAAATGTTACTTCAAAATTGAAGACGTGCAGTTTCGCTGTTAGAACGCCAAACAAAGAGGAATGTTGCCGTGCTAGAAGCATATCGTAAACACGTCGCAGAACGTGCTGCAGAGGGCGTAGTCCCTAAGCCACTAGATGCCCATCAAGTGGCCGAGTTAATCGAATTAGTCAAAAATCCGCCAGCGGGTGAGCAAGAATTTATTCTTGACCTGCTAGAAAATCGAATTCCACCCGGTGTCGATGAAGCTGCATACGTCAAAGCAGGCTTTCTTGATGCACTTGCCAAAGGTGAGGTGACTTCACCTATCCTATCTTCAGCGCGCGCTGTTGAACTGCTTGGCACTATGCAAGGCGGCTACAACATTGAGCCACTGATTGCTCAGCTGGACAACGATGCCCAGGCACCGTTAGCGGCGAAAGCCTTATCAAATACCCTACTGATGTTTGATGCGTATCACGATGTCGTTGAGAAGATGCAAGCGGGTAACGCTCATGCTAAGCAAGTGGTTGAGTCTTGGGCGAATGCCGAGTGGTTCTTGAACCGTCCGAAGCTAGCTGAAAAAGTGACCCTGACCGTATTCAAAGTGACCGGTGAAACCAACACCGACGACTTGTCTCCCGCGCCAGATGCCTGGTCTCGTCCTGATATTCCATTGCACGCTTTAGCTATGCTAAAAAATGCCCGTGACGGTATCGTACCCGATGAGCCAGGTGTTGTGGGTCCAATCAAAGAGATCGCAAGCCTTAAAGAGAAAGGTCATCCACTCGTGTACGTGGGTGATGTTGTCGGTACCGGCTCTTCACGTAAATCAGCTACTAACTCAGTATTGTGGTTTATGGGCGATGATATTCCTTATGTGCCTAACAAACGCGCTGGCGGTTTCTGTCTAGGCGGTAAAATTGCCCCAATTTTCTTTAACACCATGGAAGATGCTGGCGCTTTGCCTATCGAGCTTGATGTTAACGAAATGAACATGGGTGATGTGATTGATATCTACCCATATCAAGGTGTGGTTAAGCGTCACGGCACTGACGAAGTGATTTCAGAATTCAAACTGAAAACCGAAGTCTTGTTAGATGAAGTGCGTGCTGGTGGACGTATTCCATTGATCATCGGCCGTGGCCTGACTGATCGTGCACGTGAAACACTAGGGTTACCTGCATCAGATATTTTTGTTCGTCCACAAGATGTGGTTGATTCTGGCAAGGGTTACACCCTAGCGCAGAAGATGGTCGGTAAGGCGTGTGGTGTTGCTGGTGTGCGTCCAAACCAATACTGCGAACCTAAGATGACCTCTGTCGGTTCTCAAGACACGACCGGCCCTATGACCCGTGATGAGCTAAAAGATTTGGCTTGTCTTGGCTTTAGCGCCGATTTGACCATGCAGTCTTTCTGTCACACCGCGGCTTATCCAAAGCCAGTTGACGTGAACACGCATCACACGCTACCTGATTTCATCATGAACCGTGGCGGTGTGTCACTGCGTCCAGGTGACGGGGTTATCCATTCGTGGTTAAACCGCATGCTACTGCCTGATACGGTTGGTACGGGTGGTGACTCGCATACGCGTTTCCCAATCGGTATCTCATTCCCAGCAGGTTCCGGTCTAGTGGCGTTTGCTGCCGCGACAGGTGTTATGCCGCTGGATATGCCTGAATCTGTATTGGTACGCTTTAAAGGTGAGATGCAGCCCGGTATCACATTGCGTGACTTGGTACATGCTATTCCGCTCAAAGCTATCGAAATGGGCTTACTGACCGTTGAGAAGAAAGGTAAAATTAATGCTTTCTCTGGTCGAGTACTGGAGATTGAAGGCCTTGAAAAGCTGAAAGTTGAGCAAGCGTTTGAGCTATCTGATGCCTCAGCCGAGCGTAGTGCTGCAGGGTGTACCATCAAGCTAGATAAAGAGCCTATCATCGAATATCTCAACTCTAACATCGTCATGTTAAAGTGGATGATCGCCGAAGGCTATGGTGACCGTCGTACTATCGAGCGCCGTATTACTGCGATGCAAGAGTGGATTGCGAACCCAGAGTTGATGGAAGCCGACAGCGACGCTGAATACGCTGAAGTGATCGAAATCGATTTGAATGAGATCAAAGAGCCTATTTTGTGTGCGCCAAACGATCCAGATGACGCAGTGCTATTGTCATCGGTTGCCGATACTAAGATTGACGAAGTCTTCGTTGGTTCTTGTATGACTAACATTGGTCACTTCCGCGCAACCGGTAAGATGCTAGACAAGTTTGCAACGACCTTGCCAACACGTCTATGGATCGCGCCGCCAACTAAGATGGACAGAGACCAGCTCACTGAAGAAGGTTACTACGCTATCTTCGGTCGTGTCGGTGCGCGTATCGAGATCCCTGGCTGTTCATTGTGTATGGGTAACCAGGCACGTGTAGCCGAAGGCGCAACTGTGGTTTCAACCTCTACGCGTAACTTCCCTAACCGTTTAGGTACGGGGGCTAACGTTTACTTAGCCTCGGCTGAGCTAGCGGCGGTGGCGGCATTACTGGGTCGTCTACCAAGCGTCACTGAATATCAAGATTATGCTAAAGAGCTCGATGCGACAGCATCAGATACTTATCGTTACTTGAATTTCGATAAGATTGAATCTTACACTCAGAAAGCAGGCGAAGTGATCTTCCAATCTGCGGTTTAAGTTAATCGATTCGATTAGGTAAACAGCAAAAAGGCCAGCTAATTAGCTGGCCTTTTTTAATGTGAGTAAAATGCTGTTTAAATGTGACTTATCACTTAAATGCCTGCTTATGCAGATTTGCGATGCAGTGCTTCTAATAGTTGGTCTTCTAGTTGAAAACGGGTTTCCATAGCGTCACCAAGGGATGATAAATCATGGTCGAGTTGATACAGAATTTTGTCATCATCGGCTTCGGTGTATTTGTCACTAAAGTCGAGCGCTAGATCGGTCGTCTCACTGATCTTTGGCATCACCTCATGAGTTAGGCTTTGGCTCGATTGCCCATTGTTGTCACAGGCGCTAACAAGGCGATCGTAAACCTCAAAGTGACCTTCGGAAACATAATCGACTAAAAGATCGCAAAAGTCTTTTACTGATTGAAAGCTAGGAAGTGACTTATCGTGAGATTCATAGGGAGGCAACCCCGCAACTTGGCAGTATTGGATCAGTAACTTACGTCGATGATTGAGCCATTGGTCAATCAGTGTGTTGGAGCCTCTCCATTTTTGTTCGGCTCTTTCCAATTGCTTTAGCATGACGTTCCCCATCCACATTGTCCTGTAACTTCTAATGTAGGTGACAACCACTGCTTTGATCAACTCTTTTTTGGTGTAAACAGAGCCAAGGTACGTCTGGTCTAATCTGCTGGTTGTATATGTAAAACGAATGGGTGAGCCACTGTGGTGCTGAAAATAAAATGCCCAGCGATAGAATCCTATCGCTGGGCGAGTAAAGGTATTGCGGGCTCGATGCGACGAGCTTCTTGATTGTTCTTGCTAGCGCAGACTTTTTATATCAAAGGCTTTGATGTGGTGCAACGTTTTTCTAACGAATTAGGAACCTTTGCCTCATTATCCATTAATAGTCTGTCGTAAAAACAAACAGGTAGACGATAAAATTATAATCAAGCGGCGTTTGTCACATAAATGTACTGATGGAGGTTACTTTATTCACGTAAATGCTAAACTACTGTCCCAGCGGAAATCAATAAGCGTAGGAATAGAGCCTCATGGCAGAATTAAAAAATGATCGTTATTTACGTGCCTTACTAAAACAACCTGTTGATAGAACTCCTGTTTGGATGATGCGTCAAGCTGGTCGTTATCTTCCAGAATATAAAGCGACCCGCGCCGAAGCTGGTGACTTTATGTCTCTTTGCAAGAACCAAGATTTGGCCTGCGAGGTCACTCTTCAGCCGCTTCGTCGTTACGACTTAGATGCCGCGATCTTGTTCTCTGATATTTTGACTGTGCCTGATGCTATGGGGCTTGGTCTCTATTTTGAAGCGGGCGAAGGCCCACGTTTCGAACGTCCTACCGATACCATAGATGCCATTAAAAAGCTGTGCATTCCCGATCCAGAAGATGAACTGGGTTATGTGATGAATGCCGTAAGCACGATTCGTCGTGAGCTTAAAGGTGAAGTGCCGTTGATTGGTTTTGCTGGTTCGCCTTGGACCCTAGCGACTTATATGGTTGAAGGTGGTTCAAGCAAGGCGTTCGAAAAAATCAAAAAAATGGCCTACGAAGAGCCTGCCACACTGCATATGCTGCTCGATAAGCTTGCCGATTCAGTTACCTTATACCTGAATGCGCAAGTGGCTAATGGTGCTCAGTCATTAATGATTTTCGATTCGTGGGGCGGCGCATTATCACATCATGCTTACCGTGAATTCTCACTGCGCTATATGCAAAAGATTGTTGACGGACTAACGCGTCATGCTGATGGTCGTCAAGTGCCTGTGACCCTATTCACCAAGGGCGGTGGTTTGTGGCTAGAAGCGATGGCTGAAACTGGCTGTGACGCATTAGGTCTCGACTGGACTGTGGATATCGGTGATGCACGTCGCCGCGTGGGTGATAAAGTTGCCCTGCAAGGCAACATGGATCCTTCTGTGCTGTATGGTACTCCTGAGCGTATCCATCAAGAAGTGGATCAAATCTTGGCCTCTTACGGCGAAGGCACTGGCCATGTATTTAACCTAGGACATGGTATTCACCAGCATGTCGATCCAGAGCATGCGGGTTCGTTCATCAAGTCGGTGCATGCACTGTCTCCTCAATACCATAAGTAGTCTGTACTTGAGGTGAGTCTAATTAAAAAAGCCCGTTTAACGGGCTTTTTTAATTTTAACAGGCTCATTGAGCTTGGTTATCCCGTCTTAGTCAGGAGAGATGGCAAGCATCAATACGTTAGCGTAAACAGCATCACTCTTTGCCTATGTGTGTTGAGATGAGTTCTATGCTTTAAGGCAACAGTTTTATACCAATACTGTCGTTATGAATACTTTTGGATTGGCAGTGCGAAAAGCTATTTAATCCATTGGCTAAATAGGGTATTTTGCCTGCCGCATTGGTATTGATGCGATGATGAATAAACACAGGATGGTTGTAGACCGATGCGTATTAGCAAAAAATTAGTGGTTTTTGTTGTAGGATTTTGCTTACCCGCCATCATCGCCATCACTTTTTCTCTTAATTTATGGTTTGATAATCGTGTCGAGCAACTTAAGCGTGCCTCCATCGATGCTGAATTTAACAACATCGCCAGACTTATCGATACTGAGCTTAAGCGTTTAGCATTATTTACCCAGATTTATGGTGTACCCATTTCGGCATTGGATCATGCTAGTCGCCAGCGTTTTGAGCAAGCTTGGCTTAATAGTGGACTAGCCGAGCATCGTAGTCTGTTTTATTTAGAGCAGGATAAAGCAACTGCCTTTGCCGCGAGCGTGGCTGCGATATCGCATTTCGACTCCAGTATATTACCCGCCTCATTGTTTGAGCTAACTCAGGCGAAGACGGGGTTTTATTTACAAGCGGATAAGGGCTTTATTGTCAGTGTGGCTCCGGTTGATCCGAGCTTATCTATCGTCTTTGTGAGAGGGGTTGATGTTAGTCTGTTAAACCGCTATCAAGTTAACGATGGCTTGAGTCACCTGCAACTTGGGCGTGGCAAAGCCACTGGTCTTATACCAAACTATGCCACCCTGTCACACCAACTGGACGTGCCCGGCCTACTTGATGATGACTCTCTGCATTTATCAATAACCCTTTCCGAGGGCGTATTTACCGATATTCCTCAACAACCGACCCTGTTGCTTTATGGTGTCATCGGCTTGAGCGGTCTACTATTCTTGGTGGGATTTTTATGGCTTAGGATCGGCTTAGTGAGCCCTTTTCGGCGCCTGTTAACCGAATTAGCCAGTATCGATCCTGCTGCTAAGGCTTATGTGCCGCTGCGAGGTGATGGCTGCGAGGAGTTGACGGGGATCGCCGAGCAGGTCAATCATTTGATGGCCCGTATTTTTCAGCAAAAAGAGCGCTCAAAAACCACCTTAGAGGCGATTGCCGAGGCGGTGATTTTAACCGACGTGTCGGCCAAGGCGATTTATCTTAATCCACAGGCTGAGCGCTTACTGCAGTGTGAGTCTAGCGCCGCTGTCGGGGTGAGCATCGAGCAGCTGTTTAAGTCGGATAAACAGATTAGTAATACCTTGTTTAAATTAATGCAAAGTGGTGTGAGTCAACCCTTACTGAGCAAGGTTAAATCTTGTAATGACAAGAGCAAGATTATGGAGCGTAGCATTAACACTTTGCGCGATCCGCAAAATCAGGTGATTGGCACAGTGATTGTGCTGAGGGACATCACCCAAGAGGAGTTGCTGAAACATCAATTAAGGCGCAGAGCTAACTTTGATGGTGTGACCGCGTTATTAAATCGTAGCGCCTTTGAAGAACGCTTAGTGAACTTTGCCGATGATGCCAAGGTACTGGCAATGTGCTATTTCGATCTTGAGCAATTTAAGTTGATCAACGATTCCTGTGGTCATAACCAAGGCGATGTCATGCTTAAGATGGTTGCCAAGGCAATACAATCGAGTCTGACTGGCCATGCCTTACTGGCGCGACTGGGCGGCGATGAATTTGGCTTGGCCCTTAAAGATAACACCCTTCTGCATGTGGCCCAGCAAGTGAAGCGCATTATGGATAATGTGGCCAAACAGGTGATGGAGCATCAAGGATGCCAATATCGCGTGGGGATAAGTGCTGGGGTCGCGGTGGCACACTCGCCCTATATTTTACCGCTTGAGTTGCTCAAAGATGCCGATATTGCCTGCATTGCGGCTAAACGTAAAGGCAGTAATCAGGTGCATTTTTATGACAACAAAGATAAAGAATTAACCTACCAGCGTAATGCACCCAAGTGGGCGGTAAGAATAGCCCAGGCGATCGAACATAATGAGTTAATTCTCTATTATCAGCCGATTAAAGGCATTAATGGCAACGGCCAACATAAACGCATGGAGATCCTGCTGCGGATCCAAGAGCCTTGTGGGCGGATCTTGCCGCCAGCGCAGTTTATTGAGGCCGCAGAGCGCTTTAAGTTGATGACTGAGGTTGATAAAGAGGTGATCCGCAAAACCTTCTTGTGGTTATCTTCCCACGAAGCGCTATGGCATGATCACTGTTTATCTATCAATCTATCGGGCAACAGTTTAGGCGCCGAAGGCATGGTCGATTATATCATCGCGCAGCTGCAGCATTTTGCTATACCGAGCCGTTGCATCTGCTTTGAGATCACTGAAACCAGCGCGATTCAAAATCGCGATCGGGCGATGGAAATGCTGAACCGCCTACGCAAACAAGGCTTTGCATTTGCGCTCGACGATTTTGGTACCGGCTTCGCCTCCTATGGTTATCTGCGCGAGCTGCCGGTGAACTATGTGAAAATCGACGGCTGCTTTATCAAAACGTTGGCCACAAATGCCAAAGATTATGCCATCGTCAAATCGATTCATGATGTGTGCCGAGTCATGGGCATAGAGACGGTCGCCGAGTTTGTCGAAAATGAAGCGATCATCGACAGGCTAGAGTCTATCGGCATTAACTATGCGCAAGGTTATGCCATTGGCCGGCCTCAGAGCCTAGAGACCTATCTTGATTCGCACCCACAATTACAGCTAATCCAAGAGGCCGCAGCACAGGGGCGTTAAGGTGTGATGCTTGTGCTTTGCTGCTATCTGTGTGAGCTTAAGTCTATGTCGCTTAAGTGGTTAACGGGTAGGGAGAGCAAAGATGCAAGGATTGACAGATAAAGTGGTGATCATTACCGGCGCCTCTGAAGGAATAGGGCGTGCATTGGCCAAAGCCATGGCGCCATTGGGGTGTAAATTAGTATTAACCGCCCGCAATCAAGCCCGGCTTGATTCACTGGCACAAGAGTTAGCCCAGATGAGTCATCACACCCCCTTGGTGATCAGCGCCGATATTAGCTCACCCGACCGTTGCCAACATATCGTCGATAGTGCCATTAGCCATTTTGGTCATCTCGATATTGTGGTTAACAATGCGGGCATGACTATGTGGTCACGCTTCGATGAGTTAGAGAATTTGACCATTCTTGCCAAGGTGATGACGGTCAATTATCTCGGCCCCGCCTATTTAACCCACAGTGCGTTACCCCATTTAAAAGCCAGCCAAGGGCAAGTGGTGGTGATCTCTTCTGTGGCAGGCTTGACGGGCGTGCCAACCCGCAGTGGTTACAGTGCATCTAAGCATGCGGTGATGGGCTTTTTTGACTCACTGCGTATTGAGTTAGCCGATGACAATGTGGCGGTGACTGTGATTTGTCCCGATTTTGTGGTGTCAGAAATCCATAAGCGGGCACTCGATGGCCAAGGCGCGCCACTGGGGCGTAGCCCAATGCAGGAGTCTAAAATTATTAGCGCCGAGCAATGTGCGCAGATGATGTTACCTGCCATTGCTCAGCGTAGACGTATGATGATCACCTCAATGCGCGGGCGAGTCGGTCGTTGGCTGCGTCTATTCGCGCCTAAGCTTATCGATAAGATTGCCAAAAAAGCGATCGCCGCGGGCCATTAACCTTTTTATCGCTCACGTGAGAGAGGGATTTACTCCTGCTCGTTTAAATGTTTGATGATGGCGCGCTCGGCATCGGCTTGGGTGGCCGCATCATCATCGCTCGCGACCACTGGTGTGGTCGACCTTAAGCCTGTCATGTCTTCTGCAATATGTAGCCAGTCAGGATGCCAATAAAAGGCCGTACCAGCAAGGGTGTTCCAGTGATGTACGCCAGCTCTTTCGCCATTATAGATAAGATCGCCAATTGTATATGTCATCATGCTTCCCTGATTTAGTTGAAAACGCTCAAGTGAATATAGTGCACTTAGTAACAATATTCATGTGTGAACTAGTTCACGTTTGTTAATTGTTTATCAGCGAGCGAGTGGATAATAAAAAACCGGCCATGGCCGGTTTTTTATTATGCTAGCTTAGGGTTAGCTTTCGCGAGCAATGGCGCGATAAGCAATATCGGTACGAAAATACACATCGTCCCAATGGATGGTATCCACTAAGGCGTATGCAGCACGTTGTGCCTCGGTAACGGTATTGCCCAGTGCGGTAGCGCATAGCACGCGCCCCCCATTGGTGACCACTTTTCCCTCTTGCATACAAGTGCCGGCATGGAACACTTTGGCGTTATTATCACCAAGGCTTAAGCCTTCAATGACATCATGCTTACGGTACGCATCGGGGTAACCACCGGCAGCCATGACTACGCCAACGGCGGCGCGCGCATCAAACTCGGCAGTCACTTGGTTTAGTTCACCACGGGTAGCGGCTAAGCAAAGCTCAACTAAATCTGATTTAAGGCGCATCATGATAGGTTGAGTTTCTGGATCGCCAAAACGGCAGTTGTATTCAAGCACCTTAGCGCTGCCATCGGGTGAGATCATTAGGCCTGCATAAAGGAAACCTGTGTAGACATTGCCTTCAGCGGCCATGCCATCGACGGTTGGACGGATAACATTAGCGATGGTCCAGTCGTGCACCGCTTGGGTCACCACCGGCGCGGGAGAATAGGCACCCATACCGCCAGTGTTCGGGCCATAATCGCCATTGTCACGGGCCTTATGATCTTGGCTGGTGGCCATAGCCAGAATGTTTTGCCCATCGACCATCACGATAAAGCTGGCTTCTTCCCCCTTTAAAAACTCTTCGATAACGACACGTGAGCCTGCTTCACCAAACATATTGCCTGCGAGCATATCTTCAATGGCGGCATCGGCTTCGTTTTGGTCTTGGGCGATAATCACCCCTTTACCTGCCGCTAAACCATCGGCCTTGATGACGATTGGGTAGCCAGTATTGGCGGTGACGTTAGCCACATACGCTTTGGCGGGTTCAATCTCGGTAAAGTTGGCATAGGCCGCAGTTGGAATGTTGTGGCGGGCTAAGAAATCTTTCGTGAAGGCTTTAGAGGATTCGAGCTGCGCTGCGCCTTTCGTGGGGCCAAAAATCGCTAAACCCGCTTCGTTAAAGGCATCGACAACCCCCAAAGACAAGGGGACTTCTGGGCCAACGATGGTGAGCTCAATGTTATTGGACTGAGCAAACTCGACTAGTGCGCTAATCTCTTCAACGTTAATGGCGACGTTTTCTAGTTTAGGCTCTAAAGCCGTGCCTGCGTTACCTGGTGCAACGAAGACGGTGTCAACGTGTGCTGATTGAGCGGCTTTCCACGCTAATGCATGTTCACGTCCGCCGCCACCAATAATCAATACTTTCATGTCTTTACCTTTTATAGCTGCGCCATTTCCTCTCTCTGTATCAAGCATGCCTGTGTATGGGTATATCCTTACCTATAACAGTGCGCCTGCTTGCTTTGACCTAGAGAAAATGGCTTGCGCTAAACGTTAAAAATGAATGTGGTTAATCCGCGAATTAAGTCGTTTTTAACTTAATTCGCGCCAACAAATTAATGACGGAAGTGACGCATACCTGTAAACACCATCGCCATGCCGTGCTCATCGGCAGCGTTGATGATCTCTTCATCACGAATCGACCCGCCTGGCTGGATGATACAGCTGATCCCTGCGGCTGCTGCGGCATCAATACCATCGCGGAAGGGGAAAAACGCATCCGATGCCATGACAGAGCCTACCACTTCGAGGTTTTCGTCGGCGGCTTTAATACCCGCCACTTTAGCGCTGTAGACGCGGCTCATTTGGCCGGCGCCTACACCAATGGTCATGCTGTTTTTGGCATAGACAATGGCGTTCGATTTAACAAACTTAGCCACTTTCCAGCAGAACATCAGATCTTTCATTTCCGCTTCGGTCGGCTGACGCTTCGAAACAACCTTAACATCGGCTTGGCTCACCATGCCTTGGTCACGGTCTTGCAGCAGCAAACCACCGTTGACACGCTTGTAGTCTAGGCTGGTGGTCTTAGTGTTCCACTGGCCGCACTCTAGCAGGCGCACATTGGCTTTAGCGGCAACCACCTCACGTGCGGCTTGGCTCACGCTTGGGGCGATGATCACTTCCACAAACTGACGTTCAACAATCGCGCTCGCGGTGGCGGCGTCGAGCTCGCCATTAAAGGCGATAATGCCACCAAAGGCTGAGGTTGGGTCGGTTTGATACGCGCGGTTATAAGCATCGAGCAGATCGCTACCAATCGCCACGCCGCATGGGTTAGCGTGCTTAACGATAACGCAGGCGGGTTCGTCAAACTCTTTAACGCACTCAAGAGCCGCGTCGGTGTCGGCGATATTGTTGTAGGACAGCGCCTTACCTTGTAGCTGTACTGCGCTAGCGACTGAAGCTTCGTCGATATTCAGATCCACATAGAACGCCGCGCTCTGATGGCTGTTCTCGCCATAGCGAAGATCTTGTTTCTTCACCAGTTGGGTGTTGTAAGTGCGCGGGAACTTAGAATCAGCGTGGCACTCATCGGTGCTGTGGGCTGGCACCATAGTACCGAAGTAGTTGGCAATCATGCCGTCATAGGCCGCGGTGTGCTCAAATGCGGCGATGGCTAAATCGAAACGGGTTTCAAGCGTGGTGCTACCGTTATTGACTTGCATCTCGGCAATCACGCGGTCGTAGTCGCACGCGTTGACAACAATCGTGGTGTCTTTGTGGTTTTTAGCGGTCGAGCGCACCATGGTGGGGCCGCCAATATCGATATTTTCTACCGCATCGGCTAGGGTGCAGCCTTCTTGGGCAACGGTATTGGCAAAGGGGTAGAGGTTAACGGCAACTAAGTCGATGGGCTTGATGGCATTTTGTTCCATGACCAGCTCATCGATACCACGGCGTGCTAAGATGCCGCCGTGCACTTTGGGGTGCAAGGTTTTTACGCGCCCGTCCATGATCTCTGCATGACCTGTGTAGTCAGAGACTTCAATGACAGGCACACCGTTGTCTGCAAGTAGGGCAGCGGTGCCGCCAGTAGAGAGCAGCTCAACACCTTGAGCATGCAAGGCTTTGGCAAACTCGAGGATTCCGGTTTTATCAGAAACGCTTAACAGCGCGCGACGAATAGGTCTGGCATTATTCATTTTGGGTACAGGGTCCAGTAGTTATTTTTAAGGATCTTTCGGAAAACAATACAAGGCTTTAGTTAGTGCCTTGCTCTGCTTTCCAAAAGTCCCTCAATCTATTGTTACTGTCCATCGCGGCGCGCGTATTTTATCGTAAAATGGTGTGCCATGCTGTTTTTTTCTGCACGATTTCACAATACGCGTAAGCGAACAAGCATCTTGATTGTAAATACGCATAATAACCCTTGACCTTAGATTTAACTCTAAGGTTTATACTCAGGGGTATTGACTATGATCCCAAGCGATTTGGATGAAGCATGTATCGAATAGGTGAACTAGCAAAGCAGTGTGAGGTGAAGGCCGACACCCTGCGGTTTTATGAAAAACATGGTTTGTTATCGCCTTCGATGCGAACCGAAGCGGGTTATCGCATGTACACCGAACAAGACGCTGAGCGGTTACGTTTTATCTTGCGGGCCAAAGCGGTGGGGTTCACGCTGGCGGAAATCGCTGAGCTGTTGTCGATTGACTTGGATAAGTCCAATTGGGCGTGCGCCGATGTCAAAGGGATGGTGGATATCAAGTTAGCTCAGGTGAGCGCAAAAATCGCCGAGCTTAATCATTTTCAGGTGTCGCTTAAGCGCTTGTCCGATGCCTGTTGTGGCGGCCCTGAAAGTGCCGAACATTGTTCAATATTAGAAGCGCTAGAATCAAACTCTGCTGAAGTAAAGCCTGAAAACCATACTCATCAGCATCAAGATAACCCAAATAAAGCAAGCTGTAAGCGTAAGGGCTAGTTATGTTATTAAGTCATTTTATCGATCTGTTTTTAGAGTCAGCCCCTTGGTTGCTACTGGGATTAGTGTTGGCGGGTATGTTAAAGATGTTTGTGCCCATGGCGTGGATGCAACAGCAGCTCGGTGGCCATGGCTTTAAAACCACCGTTAAGGCGGCGGTGCTGGGCGCGCCTTTACCCTTATGTTCTTGTGGCGTGATCCCTGCCGCAGTAGGGCTGCGTCGCTCTGGCGCGTCAAAAGCGGCGACCACCTCATTTTTAGTCTCGACCCCAGAAACGGGTATCGATTCTGTCAGCGTATCTTATGTCTTGCTTGGGCCATTTATGGCGATTGTCAGACCGATTGCCGCTATTGCCAGCGCCATTGTGGCAGGCTTGTTAGTTGGCCGCGATGATGACCAAGTAGCGCCTGCAACCTCAGTGTCAGACAAGGACGCGGCAACCGCGAGCTGCTGTAGCAGTAATAAAGCCGAGGTCGTGGTGGCGTCTTGTTGCAGTAGCAAAGCCGCAACGCCCGTAAAAAGTGGCGGTGGTGCTAGCCAAGGGGATAAGTCGCTCGTCATGCGCCCATTAGGTGAAAGTAGGCGCATGATGGCAATGTCGCCTCAAGGCACGACGCAAGTGGCTCGCCTTAAGCCAGTCGCTGCCAGCGCCAGCTGTTGTCGTGATAAGGCTACCGTTAAAGTCGAGTCTGCATCGAGCTGTTGCAGCACGGCAAACAAAGCCCCTGAAGCTGACAGTTGCTGCGAATCGACCCAAGATATGGCCAGTGACCTAAAAGGCACCTCGGTGATCGCCAGAATGGGCAAAGGGCTGCATTATGCCGCAACCGACTTAGTGCGTGATACCACCATCTGGCTGCTGGTTGGCTTGTTCTTTGCGGCCTTGGTACAAACTTATGTCCCTGGCGATTTTATGGCGAAATGGGGTGATGGCCTGCTTGCCATGCTGGTGATGGTACTGATCTCTGTGCCTATGTATATCTGCGCTACGGCATCGACGCCGATTGCTGCAGGACTATTACTTGCCGGGGTGTCACCCGGCGCGGTATTGGTGTTTATGCTCGCAGGCCCTGCGACGAATATCGCCACCTTGGGCGTGGTCACTAAAGAGCTGGGTAAGCGCGCCTTGTATGGTTATTTGGGCGGCGTACTCGGTGTCGCCTTAGTCTCTGGGGTGATAGTAAATTATCTTGTCGATACCTTTGGCTTTGAGGTGATGCCGCAAGTGGGTGAGCAGCACAGCCTGTTGCCAGCGCCTATTGTCTATACCTCTGGCGTTGTGCTAGCAATCTTAATGTTGAAGGTGTTGCTGGAAAAGTTGCCTAAAAATTGGTGGCGCCGTGATTGTTGCTCATAGAACTTAATTTAAAGCTTCACCTGAATCTTACTCGCAGGAGATAATTAAAAAGGCACTCAATGAGTGCCTTTTTTGTGGGGTAAAGCTGAGCGCTTAAATTAGTTGGCTGGGACAAAATCCATAGGGATATTGCGTTCGGTTACCGCAGCCTTGGTAACGCTGACATTCTGTTCATCGGCATGAATTACGAAAGGAGCTTGTGGGTCGTCTGCGTCGTTGCTTGATTCTGGATCATCATGTTGGGCTAAACAGGTGTAACCCAAGCTGTAAGTGTCTGCAGCGACAAAGCCAAACTCATATTGGTAACCGATAAGCGTTTCGGTGTCATCCAGTATTGGTTGCACTCGTGAGGAGGCAATTGGTGCCACTTGAGGTGGCGTGATATCGGCATCTGGGCGGAAATCGACCATGTCAGTCAGTGCAGTTTCTGCTGGGTATAGATAGACTGCTTGGCTAAACTCTGAGCCCCCAGCATCGGTTTCACATGCTGTCACAGTATCGAGACTAATTTGACCGCTAATGGCGCCCACCTCGGCATTATTAACCAGTTGCACCGAGGTAGGTTTGAGTGTCCAGTATGCCTTATTGCCATGAGGAGCTTGTATGCCTTTAGCTAAGTTAAACTCGGCAACAAACAGATTATTACCGGCGGCGATAGTAAAAGCCTTATTAAAAAACAGTCGGCCAGTATCGGGGTCATCGGCACCTACGCCACCGCAACTACCATTACTATTGGTGACTAGCCCTGCGTCAGTCCCGTCCATGGTTTTCACGTAGGAGCTATTGGTATCGGCGACTTGACTGTTTTTCATGTAAATACACATTTGGTATTCACCGACGGGAACCGATTGGCCACTGACTAATGTGGCCATCTCTTGGCCTTGAACGGTAAGTAAGTCGACCATTTTGAGGTCGCCGTTATCTGATACATCAAACGACAGTGACTGCCCATTACCTTTGAGCACGACCTGTTTAAAGGCGATATTGACAATTTGGGCATCGGCAGGATTATCCGATACCCCTAGACTGAAGCTGCCTGACAGGGGTGCATCAGGGGTGTCATTGCTATCGCTGCCGCCACAAGCGGTGAGGACGCTGGTCAGTGCGATGGCCATTAACGATGTAGAATACTTCATAGATCACCTGTTCATCATGTGTAGAGTGAGTGTAAAAGAGTTAATTCACGCCGCTAGGCGAAGTGAACGACGTATATAGATACATTATAGACACACTTCGTTGTCAGTCTTAAGTCTGAGACATTAACAATAGGGAGATATGAACCAGAATTAATTTAGTTAGGGGTAATATGGATAGATTATTTACCCATTAAGAGTGATGAGTCTTTGCTGAAAACAGCTTGTGGGTTAACTACTGTAGGTGGTGAAAAAATCAAGCGGCTTTGAATTGAGTTGCTCAAATTAAAGCCGCCGTCGCTATTTAATAAATCAACCAGTTAGTTTGCAAATTCCGCATTGTGGTAGACGTTTTGCACGTCGTCACAATCTTCTAGCGCCGCTAGAAACTTCTCGAATTGCGCGATCACTTCAGGATCGGTCACCTCGGTCATGGTTTGCGGCACGAAAGTGATCTCTTCCACTTCAAATTCGATATCGGGTAGTGCTTCGTTTAAGGCGGTTTTGGCCTTGAAAAATTCGGTATGCGGAGCAAAAACACTGACCATGCCGTCTTCGACTTCAATATCGCTCACATCCACATCTGCCATCATCAGCAGCTCTAAAATGGCTTCTTCATCGTCACCTTTAAAGACAAATACCGCTTGGTGATCAAACATATGACCAACCGTGCCAGGGCCGCCTAACTTGGCGTCATTTTTAACAAAGGCTTGTCTCACCTCGGTGAAGGTACGTTTGCCGTTATCGGTTAAACAGTCGACGATGACCATGGCACCACCCGGGCCGAAGCCTTCATAGCGAGCTGTTTCATAGTCCTCACCGCCGCCGCCACGGGCTTTTTCGATGGCACGATCTATCACGTGAGCCGGAACCTGATCTTTTTTAGCCTTAGCGATCATTTGACGCAGTGCTAAGTTGCCATCTGGATCGAAACCACCATTTTTTGCGCAAACATAGAGCTCTTTGCCGTAGCGAGAGTAGAGTCTAGTTTTTTGCCCAGCCGTTTTGGCCATAGATTCTTTGCGATTTTGGTATGCTCTTCCCATCTTGATCTATCTCTTTAAGCTAAAAAAATTGGCCCAATGTTAGCAGTTTTATTGGCATTTTTGCAGACTTGGATAATGAATTTATCAAAACAGCGCTAAGTATCACTATTGCTAGGTTGTTTGCTCTTGGCGGCATGATGAATGGTGGCTGGGGGTTGGCGATGATAACCCCCCTAAAAAAACCAAGTTGAGCCTTAGTAACGACTATCTTCGAGTCGATGACGCGATAAATATGATTGCTCCATTAGGTTGATAATGGGTAGACTGTCTAATCATTTAATCAAGTGGTTGGAGTCAGTGGTGCAGTGGCAAGATTATGGGTTTTCACAGCTCAATGTTACGCAGTTATATGAGCTAATTAAGCTCAGGGTCGATGTGTTTGTGGTAGAGCAGCATTGCCCTTATCCCGAGCTCGATGGCAAAGACACACTGGCCCAGACTCGCCATCTGTTAGGGGTTGATGAACATGGCGCGCTGGTGGCTTATGCCCGTATTTTAGCGCCGGGCGTGAGTTATGCCGATAGCAGTATTGGCCGAGTGGTGGTCGCAAGTAGCGCGCGTGGAGCCGGGCTTGCCGAGTCACTAATGCACAGGGCGATAGCCATTGCCCAAGCGCAATGGCCGCAGGCCAATATCCAAATCGGTGCGCAGCAGTATCTCAGTGGTTTTTATCAACGCATGGGATTCACCCCTGTCTCGGATGTGTATCTCGAAGACGGTATACCACATGTCGATATGCTATTAAGCTAAGCCGCCAGCATAATGGCCAGCCATAAAAAAGGAGCACCTTGATGGTGCTCCTTTTTTTGAGATAAACGCCATAGGCGCTAAAGGCATATTGAATAATAAGCCTTAGTCTCGAAGTCGGATCCTTGGATTGTCGTCAACTTCACCGCGGCTATCTATGGTCGATAGTTGGTGCTGCTGCGCGATAATCGCTAACGGACCCGAAGGCAAATGGCGAACAAACAACAGTCGATAACCAAACCGAAGCAGGTTATAAAGGGCCATTTTTTGCTCTGCGCTCATAGAGTTCCAATGCTCATCATGATGCAGGCTAGTCCTTCGCCTGTCTTGCAGTTGTTGTGCTATTTGCATGTTATTATCTTTACGTATGAAGGCTGATGCAGCCAATTAATCCCGTGCAACCCCTTATCATGGCGGTTATCACTATCGACCAATGGGTCGATTTGAGCAGTCTAAAGTGAATTGGCTGTGTAAAAATTGCACGAGATCAAAGTCGGTGCAAGATCATGCGACTAGGTTGAGTAATTATGAAATCGCTCACATTTTATCCCGTTTTTGAGGCTACAGCGATTAGCCCATCTCAAAAAGTGTAAGCATATGGCTAAAAGGTCACCCCTCAATCTTCTATTACTGAAACAGCGATGTATTGCTTTAAAACAACTGTTGAGCAGTCAGTGAGCTTGCGAACTTATAATGGTGGTACTAATAGCGATGAGTAAGCTGGCCAATCTAGCTCTCATCGTGGCAGTGGTAAGCTATGACCTAACTCTGATTTGATCAGCAAGTCCGCTAGATTTATCGGTAACAGTCTTATCTCATTTAATATTGTGTAAGTGACGTTCAGTCGTTTTCTCTACCGCTACTACTTAAATATATCTAATATATCGAATATTTTCAGTCAGGTTGTTATCGTAAGTTGAGAAGCAAAGATGAACAATATAGCTGTAAATTTAGGCAAATGATAAATTTAAAATGGATAACTTTATTAACTTTATTTAGCGTAAATTTAGGATGTATTTAAAAGTAACAAAGCAGTTTTTTGTTTTGCGGGCTCTGTAATTTAGATAAGAGCGGAAACCGATTTTTAGATGCTTGCCAAAGCACTCAATTATCTATTCGGGAACACCTGTGGTAGTGAATAATGGAATTGATGTTTGTTTTTTGACCACTACTTGCTGTGGGTCTGTAGGAGTGTGGTTTAATTTAGTGTTGATTTAACTAAATAAGTTAAAAAAAAGATATTATATCTCTCATTTTCTTTTTTATTTAATTATACTCATCACCTATTTATGTGTGTTGTTAATGGCCTGTTGTTTTATTGCAAATAAATGGTTAACAGTGGATGTTCCTCTTGTAGGCAAATGGTTGGCAATATGTCGCGTATCGCGACTTATTAACGGATTACATATAGTACTTCTACGTATTGATAGGTAATAATTTTTATGAGAACCACCGCTCAAACCATTGCTAATATTAAACCTTCGGTTTGTATTAAGCATATTTCGGCAATCAGCTCCTTATTTAATCTGGGAAAATTCAGGTTGAAATCCGGTGTTAAATTGCTTGCATATAATGCCTTTGCTTTACTTTTATTTGCCGTTACCAGTATGGCATACGCCAATAACAACCCAGTGTGGCAGCATTGGAGTGAAGATAAAATTGCTTCATTTGCAAACGGTTACCGTAGCGATCTCGCAGACTTTAACCAAGATGATCTCCCTGATTTTATTGTAACGTCATTGTATGGCAATGCTGTTAATGTATATCTAAATGATGGCAATGGTAAATTTGCAACAGTCGTGTCTCCATTAGGCGTAAGTGATGCTGATTTACGGGAAGTCGCCGCTGGTGAATTAGACGGTAAACCAGGTCTCGACTTTGTTGTGGCAGATTTTAAGAACGACGCTGTGTATTTATACACCAACAATGGCGCGACGCCGACCCCCGCTTTTACACGTACGACACTGCCAACAGATATCGAATTACCAAATGGTGCTCAGTCTATCAGTCTCAGTGATCTAGATGGTATCAATGGTTTGGATATTGTTTTAGCGTCTCAAAATAATGGCGACCGTATATATGTTTATCTAAATGATGGTGCTGGTAATTTCACCCAAAGTCGAGTCTATAATGGCCTTAATTATGCGTTATTTGAGATAACGGTTGCTGATGTTTCTGGCGATGATATACCTGATATTATTGCTGGTGACATAGGTGAGACAGCTGGGCGTAATTTCTGGTTAAAGGGTAATGGCGATGGCACGTTTCAAGCGGGATTAAATCCTTATACCACAGAAGCATTTGATTTACCTTCACTTCAAACTGCTGACTTTAATGGTGATAGTACCAACGATATATTTGCTATTTCTAAAACTGAATTATATTGGTTTGAAAATAATGGTGCGGGTTCGTTCACCGAGCATTTGATCAACCCAGGTGATCCTATTATCGATAATGGTTCGCAGGGGAATGTGGCTGATATCGATGGCGACGGCGATATCGATATTTTAGTGGGTTCAGATGGCGATGTCATTTGGTATGAAAATAACGGTTCAGGCAGTTTTACAAAACAGCGTGTAAGCTCAGCTTTTGAGCTAATAAATGCTGTCGATGCTGTTGACTTTGATGGTGATAAGCGCCTAGATATTGCGGTAGTCGACAGAGTTGGCGGTGGTGTTTTTTGGTTAAAGAGTAAAGCTGATTTTAGTGTCGAAGAAAAGAACACTGTAGTAGGCAGTGTTAATGCCGTAGATATGGATAGCGACACTTTAACCTATAGTATTTCTGGTGGGGTAGATTCAGCGAAGTTTAATATAAACTCAAGTAATGGTGCTCTTACTTTTCAAAATGCACCTGATTATGATATCCCAGACGACGATGGTAAGGATCGTACCTATAACTTTAGTGTAAATGTTAGCGACGGAAAGGCAAATGTGATTATGCCTGTTGAAGTCACTATCACCGAAGCTCCTAAATTTGCACCCGTTATTACCGAAGGAACCTCAGTGTCGGTAACTATGAGTGAAAACGCAAACCCAACAGCCTTTGTGTTAACGCTAAACGCTACCGATCGAAACAACGATACATTAACTTGGTCAATTAGCTCAAATGCTACCAATGGTACCGCTAGTGTTTCTGGTACAGGTACTTCAAAAGCGATTAGCTATACTCCAAATACCAATCACGATGGTAGTGACCGCTTTAACGTGAGAGTCAGTGATGGTGATGGTGGTATTGATACAATTACTGTCAATGTCATCATACAAAACGTTAATGTGCTGCCAACGGCGATATCTCAGACTGTTTCTTTAGTTGAAGATACGGCGAAAGCGATGACCTTAAAGGGGACTGATAGCGACGGCACTATTGCCCTTTATGTTGTCGGTACAGCTTCACATGGTAGCCTATCGGGTAATGTACCTAATTTAACCTACACCCCGAAAGCTGATTATAATGGTGACGATAGCTTTACCTTTAGAGTGATAGA
Organism: Shewanella sp. 553; assembly: GCF_059338375.1. Lineage (NCBI taxonomy): Bacteria > Pseudomonadati > Pseudomonadota > Gammaproteobacteria > Alteromonadales > Shewanellaceae > Shewanella > Shewanella sp. 553. The sequence continues at coordinate 3,490,784 of NZ_CM181701.1, read as the reverse complement.
TAATGATGGCGGCGTCTCTTCTGCTGCAACGGTATCGATTACGGTATCGTCGGTAAATGACTTACCGACGGCGAGCGCACAATCTGTATCGCTTGAAGAAGATGGCAGTGTGGGTATGACCTTGTCAGGCTCTGACCGTGACGGCACCATTGCCCGTTATCTTGTCGGTACACCTTCACATGGTAGCCTATCGGGTACTGCACCTAACTTAACCTATACCCCCACTGCTGACTTTAATGGTAGCGATAGCTTTACCTTTTCTGTAATTGATAAAGAAGGTGGCGAGTCAGAGCCTGTAACAGTCGGTATCACCATTGATGCAGTAAACGATGCGCCATTGGCTGAAGATGACGCCATTGAGTTTGATAAAAACGGTCAGAACAGATATGTCCTAGATGTTTTAGCCAATGACAGTGACATTGATGGTGATACGTTAAGTGTTGTATCGGGCAATGCTGATATTGGTAGCGTGGTGGTTGAAAATGGCCAGCTTGTCTTTACTGCCCCCCCAGGTTTTATAGGGTCACTCACCTTAACTTACCTCATATCTGATGGTAATGATGGCACTAGTACCGCAACAGTCACGCTTATCATTAATGGCTTGTTTGATGACATCGCGCCAACGCTTACCCTACCGGAAGATCGAGTCGTTAATGCCACGGCGTTATATACTAAAGTTGATTTAGGCGTAGCAACCGCGCTTGATGCGAACGGTAACCCATTACCAGTATCGCTGGTCGATAATCGTGTAATGTTTTCTCCTGGTATAAGTAAAGCTTACTGGCAGGCTACCGATGCTGACGGTAATCAGTCAATTTCAGCACAAGGTGTTCAGGTCCATCCGCTGATTTCTATTGGTAAAGACCAAACCGTTGTGGAAGGTAGCACGGTAACGGTGAACTTTTACTTAAACGGCACGTCACCGACTTACCCAGTGGTGGTACCGTTTACTGTGTCAGGTGACGCGGTTGAAGGTGCTGACCATAGCTTAATATCTGGTGAAGTCGAAATTGGCGAAACCAACACAGCGAGTATTACTTTTGAGACCTATGGCGATGGCGTCGCCGATAGCGGTGAAACCATAGTGATTAGCCTGTCTGATACCGTGAACATTTCTCCAGATTCTGTACAAAAGATCACATTATCTGAAGGCAATATTGCACCAGAGGTGATGCTCACGGCTAAACAGCAAAACGAAAACCGTATGTTATTGTCGCGATCTGATGGTGAGGTAACCGTTAGTGCAGCCATTAGCGATAACAACATTGCAGATAGCCATACACTCCTATGGTCAAGTACGTCAGATGAGTTAAGTGCGCTAATTAATGGGACAGTGTCTGAGACTATATCGTTTGATGCGGCAGACTTATCGGTTGGTATTCATAAGTTAACAGCACTGGTTGAAGACTCGGGTGAGCCAGGATTAACGACACAGGCTGACATCTATCTAAACGTGGTAAGCGCGCTACCTGTATTAACTGAAATTGATACAGATGGTGATTTAATTCCTGATTCACAAGAAGGCTTTGCTGACAGTGACGGTGACGGAATTGCTGATTACTTAGATGCTATCAGTGTGTGTAATGTGATGCCTGAGATGATCAGCACGCAAGTCACCTTCTTAGTCGAAGGTGAATCAGGTGTATGTTTACGTAAAGGCTCGGCCGCACCTGCAACGCAAAGCGGCAGCTTATTGTTAACCCATGAAGAAACCGTTCAAGCTGTCGGTGAAGATGGGGAAGCTAAAATAGTTGGTGGTATCTTTGATTACATTGTTGTTGGTTTAGAAAAACCAGGACAAGAATACAAACTTGTATTACCACAGCGCCAGCCGATTCCACTCAATGCCATCTATCGTAAGTACACTGATGCAGCTGGCTGGGGGAATTTTGTTGAAGACGCTGACAACATACTGTATTCAACCCTTGGTGAGCCTGGATTTTGTCCACCTCCAGGGAGTGAGCAGTGGCAAGAAGGCTTAACGGAAGGTCACTGGTGTGTGCAGTTACAAATTGTTGATGGTGGCCCGAATGATAACGACGGTGTTGCCAACAGCAGCATTGCTGACCCAGGTGGTGTAGCCGTTTACTTAAGCACTAATACCACACCCGTTGCTGAAAACGATGCAATTACGATGCTGTGGAACGAAGCGGTTGATATTGACGTATTAGCCAATGACAGTGACATTGATGGTGATGAACTGCTCGTGCTAAGTGCAAGTGCAAACTTTGGTACGGTAGTGGTGTTAGCGAATTCATCACTTAGCTACATGCCAAAACGAGACTATGCAGGTATGGAAACCATTACCTATGTAATTTCAGACGGTAACGGTGGCACAACAAGTGCGCAGGTGAGTGTTAACGTTATTGCTAATCGGATCCCAGTTGCTAATGATGACATTGCCTCGACGGATGATAGAACCGCTATCACGATTGATGTACTGAAAAATGATACCGATGAAGACGGCGACACGTTAACGATTACGTCTGCGTCAGCGATACACGGCAGTACTGCGATTGTGAATAACTCTATTCAATATACGCCGGCAATAGGATTTGATGGCACAGATACCGTCACTTATACCATTTCTGATAATAAAGGAGGCGAAGCTAGTGCCAAGGTTAGTGTGAGTGTTGATGCCTTTGAAAGCGTTACTGTCGTTAATGAATCAAAATCAAGTGGTGGTAGTATGCCGTTATTCACCTTATTGCTATTGCCTTTAGCACTCGTAAGACGGATGAAATCTATCAAGTTATTAGGTACAACTATACTAATGGCTAGCCTTATGGTTCTGCCCGCTAAGGCTGAGTGGGGGCTAACGGCGAGTGTTGGCCAAGCAACTGCACATGTATCTAAAGGTGAGTTGAATAAAGCCTTGGGCTCGCTTGATGCACAAGTAACAGCTTTAGATGACTCTGATATTAGCTGGAAACTGGGCGTTGTTTATCAGGTCAATAAAAATTGGTTTGTGGATGTTAGTTATCAAAACCTAGGTGATTTCTCTGCCAGTATTGATGGTATGACATTGGATGGAAATGCATTTCAGCACGCTGTTTCAAAAGTCCAACCCATAGCCGCAGCTGGTATCTCTGCGGCTGTTGGGTATCAGTACTTTATTAACGACCAGTGGTATTTAGGTGCTAGCTCAGGCTTATTGGTGTGGAAAAGCGACAACAAGACTCATAGCCAAGGCTTGGCAACGATTAACCGTGAAGAGAATGGTACTGATCTCTACTTCGGTATTGAGCTAGGTTATCAGCTCTCTGATAATATGAGTGCAGGACTGGGTTACATATACTATGGTCTAGAACAGCATGATATTAGCTCTGTTGGATTAACGGTTAAATACTTTTTGTAATTAATTATTAAGGTAATTATTAGCATTCATATTTAAAAAAACCTATAATGGCTTATAGCTGTTATAGGTTTTTTAACGTTATAACGACGTGATGTTGAGTGCTTACTAATCGCACTGATGAGGTCCTTGAAAACTCTGACAAACAATATGTTACTTTACATAAAAGGTTAATATTTGTCTGTAAATTAACGTGTTGGCTATTTTTTTGAATGAAGGCCTTTTTAAATGAAGGCAACTAATTGTTATACAAGTAGTTGTCTGATTTTACACTTCCCATTTTCCATTTATCACCTCTTACTTTAAATTATCTCGCCTGCTACTGGCTTTCGCTTTTTGGCACCATGTTTCATTAATATTCTGAAATATTTTTCAGCTCAAATCAGAGTGCTGTACCACAGTTTAGGAGTGAGGATCTTGCTATGAAACCGGTTTATGGATTCGCACATCTATATCTTCGCAACAACACTTTTTACTGCGGTTTTGTTCTGCATGGGTGCAACGTTCAGTATCAAATTAGCTTAAGCTTACGGTCAGGGCTGCCCGAATTTGATGGATAATTATGGATAAAGGTCACCTCAAATGATGTGGTGCTCAAAGGGGTATTAGGCAAAGATAAAGCCATGCTACTCGCTCAGGTCGAACAGGCATTACAGGGCTATACCACTGCGGCATGAATGGCAGCGAGGCCTGTAAGGCCAGCGATTAGCGTACAGGCAATGCTAGGGCTTGGTTTACTTTTCTATATGGATCTCACGAACCGGGCAGGGAATTTCAATACCGGCCTGCTGCAGAGCATGAATTAAAGCCAGATTTACTTGGTATTTCTTTTGGTGGTAATGGGCAGTTGGAACCCAATAACGCACACCGATCTCTAGCCCTATGCTATTAAAACCATTGATGCCGATTTGTGGTGCGGCCTGCTGGCTAACATGTTCGCTGCGCTCTAACACCTGACGTATGATGGCAATGACTTGGTCTACGTCACTGTTGTAGTTGATATTAAAGTGGTTATTAACCAATTTGTTTTCAAACGAGTTATGCAGTATTTCACCGACAATATGTTTGTTGGGAATACTGATCACCTCACCCTCTTCATTGGTCAGCAGGGTTAAGCCAAGATGGATGCTCTTGACGACACCACTGACCCCTTTAATTTCAATCGTATTACCTACCACAAAAGGGCGAGTCACAATAATAGTGACGCCAGCAGCGTAATTGGCGAGCATGCCTTGCAAGGCCAGCCCAGCGCCTAAGGATGCCGCGCCGATGGCGGCGACCATGGGGGTGATACTGATCCCTAGCTTGCCCAGTGCAATGATCCCCACCATCACCACTATGATGATCCGCACTAAGTTAGAGACAAAGTTGCTTAGGGTGATATCGATATGATGTTTTTCAAATTGCTTAGCGACTAAGTTAGATACCTTGTTAGCCACCCACAGCCCAATCAGAAAGACCAGCAGTGCACCAACGAGTTGAAAACTGTATTTGACCAGAAATTCGGTCAACATGTTGTAGACATTCTGCAGCTGAGCAAGCTCCTGCTCTAAACCATTCTCATTCATAAGGTTGTTCCTGACACTGTGGCAACAAATAATCGTTAAGGTTACTTAATTTTCAAGAGTTTGATAATCACTATCTGCTTAAATCACTCAATCGGCTTAATGCGTGATTGAGCTCAAGCTATGGGCATCATTTTCTAAGTTGGGGATTGGGTTAAGTTATAGTTCAACGAGGACAAATTGATAAATAGTTTAATTAAGGAGTGATATGAAAGCGTTGCTATTAGCGTTAACCTTGCTGGCATCGATGAGTGCCCAAGCGGTGACTCTTGTGGTGGGAGACAACCTTAAGGCGGTGGAGCTACAAGATCAGCACGAGCAAACCTTGATGGTAGATCAAAGCACTCGCATCGTGCTGTTTAGCCGAGGCATGAAGGGGGGTGACATCATTAAGGCGGCGCTAGAGTCGCTACCACAGGCGGAGCAACCAGAAGGCTTAGTTTATGTCGCCGATATTAGTGGCATGCCATCACTTATCGCCAAGTTTGTCGCCATACCACAAATGCAGGAGCTGCCTTTTCAAATCGCCTTAGACCGAGAGGGGCAAGTCACGCAGCAATGGCTGGGTAATAAAGACACTGCCACGGTTATGCATCTGCAACAGCTCAAGATTGTTGCCATGACTCAGGTGGATACGCCTGAAGCGCTAGTGGCTGCGATAAAATAGTTCATCACATCTTGCCTCGGTTATCTTGATGTTGCGCGCAGCGTTGGATAAGACTAACGCTGCGCCGCTCATATCTCCATCATGGCCTGTTTGGCGCTGCTGCTCGTTTGCCCATGGCGTTATTAGCCTGAGTTTTATCTCCTCATTTATTACCATCTCTTGCTGCATAAAAAGTTATCTTTTTGGCATTAAAACTCATTGCTATTACGGGTAAAATAGCGTTTACTGCGGATGATTTTTAATCAGCTTAACTCACACTATTTTATGCTGCTATGGAGATACTGGCGCCATGAGCCAATTTCAATCTATTGATGTTAATGATTATTATGACTCTGAGACATTTGAGCGTATTAAATCGTTTGCCCAAGATAAGCCCACACCATTTGTGGTCATTGATACTCAGATTGTTGCCAAGCAATATCAGGCGATGGTGGATAACTTTCCCTACGCCAGTATTTACTATGCCGTTAAGGCCAATCCCGCGCCGCAAGTGTTAACCCTGCTGCGTGACCAAGGAGCCAATTTTGATATTGCCTCAATTTACGAGCTCGATATGGTCACTGAGCTTGGTGTGGGCTGCGATAGGGTCAGCTATGGCAATACCATCAAGAAGCGCGCCGATGTGCGGGCGTTTTTTGCTCGTGGTGTACGTATGTTTGCCTCAGACTCAGAAGCCGATCTACGGATGTTAGCCGAAGAGGCGCCGGGGGCGCGCGTTTATGTGCGAATTTTAACTGAGGGCACTCATACCGCCGACTGGCCTTTATCACGTAAATTTGGTTGTCAAAATGAGATGGCCTATGATCTGCTCGTGCTGGCTAAGGCATTGGGGCTTGACCCCTACGGGATCTCGTTTCATGTGGGGTCGCAGCAACGTGACATTGGCGCATGGGATTCGGCGATTGGTAAAGTCAAAAGCATCTTCGATCGCCTCAGTGAGGAGCACGGTATTATCCTCAAGATGATTAATCTTGGTGGTGGCTTCCCGGCTAACTATATCGATAAGACCAATCCGTTGGAAACTTATGCCGAGCAGATAACCCACTTTCTGCAGGAAGATTTTGGCAATAACTTGCCTGAAATCATCTTAGAGCCCGGCCGCTCTCTGTTGTCTAATGCAGGGGTATTAGTGTCGGAGGTGGTGTTGATCAGTAAGAAGTCGCATACCGCATTAGAGCGTTGGGTCTTTACCGATGTTGGCAAATTTTCTGGCTTGATTGAAACCATGGATGAGGCGATAAAATTTCCTATCTATTGTGAGCGTCAGGGCGAACTGGATAAGTGTGTGATTGCAGGGCCAACCTGTGACAGTGCCGATATCATGTATGAGCATTACCATTATGGCTTGCCCAGTGATTTAGCCATTGGCGATCGTCTCTATTGGCTCAGCGCTGGCGCCTATACCACCACCTATTCGGCGGTGTGTTTTAACGGTTTCCCCCCGCTAAAAGACTATTATTTATAGGTGTTGCGATTGATAATCCCTCAATGTTAGCGATACAGAAACAGTGGCGAGCCTTACGTGTTAATGCTCGCCAAACCATTAGCAACTAAGGCATTGATTGGCCTAATCAGTAAACCGTCACGGTTCTTTAGCGTCCTTGGTAGTGTATGCTGAATCAATCACTTTGCCTTGTTATGTACAAGCCACTGCCTCCTACCGTTAGCCACTGCTCCCCATCTTATTACCGCAAGCGGCACTATCATCTTTGATTGATATTTATCGGTACTGTTTTTTATTGGTACATTTTTCATTTTAAATTAATAGCTTAGTTGTTGTAGTTGTAGTTTTCCAACCCATTCATTCACTGGTGGTTAAATCTGCAAGAATGCTGGAAAGGTGGCTGCCAACTGCTATATTTGCTGTTGCTCCAAGGTAAGTTGTTTGGTAAATCGATTACGGCAAAAGATCGAACTGCTAGCAAGCAAAGTGTGATCAAGTTAACCTTACTGGCATGCATACTAGGTTAAAGTCCGATTTAGCAGAATTTTATAATCAAAACTGAAAGAGGTTTTCATAATGTCAGATGTATTTCATTTAGGCCTGACCAAAGAGATGTTGCAAGGTGCAACACTTGCCATCGTCCCGGGCGATCCTGAGCGTGTTAAGCGAATTGCTGAGCTAATGGACCAACCTACATTTCTTGCTAGCCACCGTGAATATACCAGTTATCTCGCTTATATCGATGGTAAGCCAGTCGTTATTTGTTCAACGGGTATTGGTGGCCCATCAACCTCTATTGCGGTAGAAGAGCTGGCGCAACTCGGCGTTGATACCTTCCTACGTGTCGGTACTACAGGTGCTATCCAGTCCCATGTTAATGTTGGTGATGTGATTGTTACCCAAGCTTCGGTTCGTCTTGACGGCGCGAGCTTACACTTTGCCCCCATGGAGTTTCCTGCGGTAGCTGATTTCGAATGCACTACTGCGTTGGTTGCAGCTACGCGTGAAGCGGGCATCGAGCCACACATAGGTATAACGGCTTCTTCCGATACTTTCTATCCAGGTCAAGAGCGTTATGACACTGTCAGTGGCCGCGTTACCAGTCGTTTTGCGGGCTCAATGAAAGAGTGGCAAGCGATGGGCGTACTCAACTATGAGATGGAGTCGGCGACACTATTTACCATGTGCGCCAGCCAAGGGTGGCGAGCAGGCTGTATTGCGGGTGTTATTGTTAACCGCACTCAGCAAGAAATCCCTGATGAAATCACTATGAAGAGGACTGAAACCAGTGCAGTGTCGATTGTGGTTGCTACAGCGAAGAAGTTGTTGGCATAACGGCTGATATTAGTTGTGGCGTGATAGCTGGCATGCATTTTTACTAGCGATTCATGGTTTCACAGGTATATAAAAGGCGCTGAGTAGCGCCTTTTTGCTATGTACTGTTTGGTCAGCTCGTTAGCGGTAGGTTAACCGCACAAGGCTTACCTCATCTTAGGCTTAGAAGTGATATTTGGCGATCACTGAATAGGTATTTTGATCTACGCCTTTAACGCCATATTTATTTTGCCAGTAGTCATACTCAACACCGACAAATAGTTGGTTTTTCTTGTGTTCGCCGAAGATCGCGGCGCCAAGGTCGTATTTAACCTGTGGGTTAAAGTGGAAGTTCTCTTCATAACCTTGGTTATCGGCAGAAAAGACCCAATCGATATAACCGTCGAATACGATGTTGCTGTTACCTACTGGGAAATCCATTCTAAAGGTGGGAGTCACTTGCCAACCATCGCTTAGGTTACCGCTGCTGATCGCGTCACGACGGTAGGTGTTAATGTTGAAATAACTAAAGTAAGGCACATTAAGGTCCATACCGATACCATACAAGAAACTGGTAACTGGGCCTTTACCTTCTTCAAGCATAAATGCCCAAGATAGATCGGTTATTGGACCAAAGCCAATTGCTTGACCGCTGATCTTACTTGCACTTAAACGTGTTGAAATTTCACCATACGTGGTGTCGTCTTCAGACAGGTTTGAGCCGTGAAAGTAGGTGATATCTTGGAATGCAAACCAATCACCATAGATCCAAGCGCCTGCGGTTTCGACAGTCACGGTTGTTTGTTTGTCCGATGCAGCAAGATCATAGTCATTACCGTGCAATGCCGTTACACTCAGATCCCACCACTGTACTAGCTCATCAGCCATAGCGGGTTGTGCTACTAAGAGAGCAAGGGCAAGCCAATTCTTTTTCATCAATCTTCACCTTATTTTGAGTTTTTATTCGGACGTAATTTAAAACAGTCGTTATATTATTTGAGTTGTGGTGGTTAGGTTAAATGGTCACAACCCCACAGCGGCGGCAAGTATAAATGATTTATCGATGTGGCCAAAACACTAAACAATGCGCAAGGCTAATAATTATGGACTCTGTGGTTAAGGCCACGATTTACAGACCAGATGCGTGACATAATATGTCGCGCGCGGTGATAAGAGCTGTTATAGTCAATATTTAATGCGCTTATTTCAGGGGGAAATATGGTGTTGTCAAATCCGATAATGGTATGGCTAATGATTGGCATAGTGCTGATGTTAGCTGAGATTGTTTTGCCCGGTGGCATTGTTATTTTACTGGGGGCAGCCTGTGTAGTGGTGGCCGGAGCGTTAGCCATTGGCTGGGTAGAAGGGCTAGTGCAAGCGCTGACCTTGTGGTTTATTGCCTCCATGGTGTTGCTGTTAGGCTTTCGCCACGTCACGCAAAAGTTGGTCGGCGGTGATTCACATATTGATAATACCGATGAGGAGATGGATTTATATAATCAAACCGCGGTAGTTAAAACGGTGATTGGCCCGGCACAGAACCGCGGGAGAGTTGTATTTCAGGGGAGTGAATGGCCAGCGCTAGGCGATGGTAGCGAGATCCCTGTCGGCGCAAAAGTGAGAGTGATATGTCGTGATAATATCGCCTTGGTAGTTGAACCAATATCAGAATAATAGCGATACGCTATGTAAAAGGATGGAATCTATGTTTGTATTTACCTTAGTGGTGTTATTTGTTTTTTTTATTTTATACAAATTACTGTTGATCGTGCCGATGCGTGAAGTCAATGTGATTGAACGTTTGGGCAAATTTAGGGTGGTGTTGCAACCCGGCTTTCATTTTCTAATTCCTTTCTTCGATCGAGTCGCATACAAGCATGACACCCGCGAACAAGTGCTCGATGTACCACCGCAAAGCTGTATTTCAAAAGATAATACCCAGCTAGAAGTCGATGGGCTGGTGTATCTCAAGGTGATGGACGGGAAACTGGCCAGTTATGGCATCGAAGATTATCGCCGCGCCGCAGTCAACTTAGCCCAGACCACCATGCGTTCAGAGATCGGTAAGTTAAGTTTAAGTCAGACTTTTTCTGAGCGTGACAGCCTCAATGAATCAATCGTGCGAGAGATAGATAAGGCGTCCGATCCTTGGGGGATCAAGGTGCTGCGTTATGAAATTAAAAATATCACCCCCTCCTTTAAAGTGATCCACACCCTCGAAAAACAGATGGAAGCCGAGCGCCGTAAGCGCGCCGAGATAACCTTAGCCAATGCCGAAAAAGCCGCGATGATTAATCTGTCTCAAGGTGAGCGTCAAGAAGCGATTAATATTTCTGAAGGTCAAAAACAGAAACGCATCAATGAAGCCCAAGGCACGGCGCAAGAGATAGCCATTATTGCCAGAGCCAAAGCCGAGGCCATGACCCAGGTGTCTCAAGCCCTTGCGTTAGAGGGAGGCAACGAAGCGATGAATATGCAGCTTAAAGAGCAATTTATTGTGCAGGTTGGCAAAATACTTAATAAAGCCGATATCTCAGTGGTGCCCGCCGAGCTGGCGAAACTGGAAGGTTTCTTCGAAGGGATGGAACAAGTGACCCAAGCAGTTGGGCAAGCAAAAGGAGAACGCTCATGATTGCAGGTATCGATACAGACTTAATTGTCATGGGGATTTGGGGATTAATTTTTGCGATTTTCGTGATCAAGTTATTTCAATCTATTCGCTTGGTGCCGACAAAGTCGGCATGTGTGGTTGAACGCTTAGGTAAGTATCACTCGACGCTGGATGCCGGCTTTCATGCCTTAGTGCCCTTTGTCGATAAGGTGGCGTATGTCCATGATCTTAAGGAGGAGACCATAGATGTACCGCCGCAAGAGTGTTTCTCTAGCGATGAAGTCAATGTGGAAGTCGATGGGGTTATCTATATCTCGGTAATCGATCCGGTAAAGGCCAGTTATGGGGTGACAGATTATCGCTACGCCGCCATTCAGCTTGCGCAAACCACCACGCGTTCTGTGATAGGTACCTTAGATTTAGACCGCACTTTTGAAGAGCGTGATGTGATTAGCGCTAAAGTGGTCGAGGTGTTAGATCAAGCGGGCGCTACATGGGGAATTCGGGTGCACCGCTATGAGATCAAAAATATTACCCCGCCAGAAACCGTGAAGAATGCCATGGAGATGCAGGTCAACGCCGAGCGTGAGCGCCGTGCCCTGTTGGCAAAAAGTGAAGGTGATAAACAGAGTAAAATTAATCGCTCTGAGGGGATTAAAGCGGAAACCATTAACCATTCAGAAGGTGAAATGCAGCGCCGCATAAATGAAGCCGAGGGTAAAGCAGAAGAGATCTTAGCCATCGCCAAGGCAACTGCCGAGTCGATTGAGCGTATCGCCCAGGTGATCTCAGCGCCCGGGGGGAAAAACGTGGTGCGTATGCAGCTTGGTGCTCAGTATCTGCAGCAGTTTGATGGTTTAAGCCAGAATGCTAGCAAGATAGTGCTGCCGGGCAATATGATGGACTTTGAGCATTGGATGGACAGCATGGGGCTGGAAGAGAGTAAAGATTAAGTAGCCCATTGAACGGCAAAACCGGTGCCATTGCGCCGGTTTTTTTATGTCCACACTAGGGTGCGTTAAAAGCCACGCAGCGTATGACCTAGGCGCTGGCTCCTGTTATACTGCCTGCTTGATTTTTTGGAGGCAAGAATGGACGTATCTTCTTTACTTGACGGCTTAAACGATAAGCAGCGCGAAGCCGTTAGCGCACCACAATCTAGCATGTTGGTGTTAGCGGGCGCGGGCAGTGGTAAAACACGCGTATTGACCCACCGCATCGCTTGGTTGATGCATCATGAGCAGCAGAGCCCCTATTCTATTCTTGCGGTCACCTTTACCAACAAAGCCGCCGCCGAGATGCGTGAGCGGGTAGAGAAGGTGAGTGGCAGTAATATGGGCCGCATGTGGATAGGCACCTTCCACGGCCTAGCGCATCGTTTGCTGCGCACCCATTATCAAGACGCTAACTTGCCTCAAAGCTTCCAAATTCTTGATTCTGACGATCAGTTGCGCTTGATTAAACGTATTTTGAAAAGCCTTAACCTTGATGAAAAACAGTACCCTCCGCGTCAAGCCCAGGGCTATATCAATGGTAAAAAAGATCAAGGTTTACGCCCTAAGCATATCGATACCACAGGTTTTCCTATCGAGCAAAATCTGCTGAAGATCTATCAGGTATACCAAGAGTCTTGCGACCGCGCTGGGCTGGTGGATTTTGCCGAGATCTTGCTGCGAGCTCATGAGCTGTGGCTCAATAAACCGCATATTTTAGAGCACTATCAAGCGCGTTTTAAAAATATTCTTGTGGACGAATTCCAAGATACCAACGCTATCCAATATGCGTGGATCCGCGTGCTGGCGGGTAACAGCGCCAATGTGATGATTGTTGGTGATGATGATCAGTCCATTTATGGCTGGCGCGGCGCGCAGGTCGAAAATCTGCATAAGTTCTTAGACGATTTTCCCGACGCGAAAACCATACGCCTAGAGCAGAACTACCGCTCCAGCGCCAATATTTTGAACGCCTCGAACGAGCTGATCGCCAACAACCCCGATAGACTCGGTAAAAAGCTGTGGACCGAAGATAAAGCCGGTGAGCAAATTGGGCTTTACTGCGCCTTTAACGAAATGGATGAGGCGCGTTTTATTGTGGGCCGTATCATGGACTGGCAAGATATGGGCGGCAATTTAAGCGATTGCGCGATCCTTTATCGCTCTAACGCCCAATCACGGGTGCTTGAGGAAGCCTTGCTGCATAAAGGCATGGCTTACCGTATTTATGGCGGTTTGCGCTTCTTCGAACGCCAAGAGATTAAAGATGCCATGGGGTATCTGCGCCTCATCAGTAACAAAAATGATGATGCCGCTTTTGAACGTGTCATTAACACGCCCACTCGTGGCATCGGCGGGCGCACTCTGGATATTTTACGCTCAACGGCGCGCCAGCAAGAGTTAACCCTATGGCAGACCTGCTTGTCGGTGCTCGACGAAAAGTTGCTCAGTGGCCGAGCGGCGAATGCGGTGCGTGGCTTTATGGATCTTATCGTTAACTTGCAACAAGATACCGAGTCGCAATCTTTGCACCGTATGACAGATCATGTGATCCAAGCGTCTGGCCTCAAAGCCATGTATGAAGCCGAAAAGGGTGAGAAGGCTCGTGCTCGAGTGGAAAACTTGGATGAGTTGGTAACTGCGGCGCGCACCTTTGTGATGCCAGAAGATCTGGAAGATATGGGCGAACTCAACGCCTTCTTGTCCCATGCGGCGCTCGAAGCGGGCGAAGGCCAAGCCGATGCCTTTACCGATGCGGTGCAATTAATGACGCTGCATTCGGCCAAAGGGCTTGAGTTTCCACTGGTGTTTATGGCGGGCGTTGAAGAGGGGATTTTCCCTAGCCAAATGGCGATGGATGAGGGTGACAGGCTCGATGAAGAGCGCCGCCTCTGTTATGTGGGCATGACCCGCGCCATGAAGCAGCTCTATATTACCTATGCCGAATCGCGGCGCATCTATGGCCGAGAAAACTTTGCCAGACCATCACGGTTTATCAAAGAGATCCCCAGTGAATATGTGCAAGAAATTCGCTTAAAGGCACAGGTAACTGCGCCGACTAATCGGTTTAGTAACCGGATTAATAATGCCATTAGCGAGAGTCGCAACCGCCCTGTAAGAGCCGTTGCTGGCCATGAATCTGGTTTTAGTATTGGTCAACGGGTGGTGCATTTTAAGTTTGGTGAAGGCAAGGTTATTGATCTTGAGGGCAACGGCGAGCAAGCGGTTATTGAAGTGAACTTTGACGATGTCGGCCGTAAACGGCTTAAAATTGCCTTTGCTCGCTTAGAAAAGGTATAGCCATGGGTGGTACAAATGGCTTGAAAGTGGTCGTATGTCAGTCATAATGTCAGCCATATTGACCTCAGATCACAGGCCAAGCGGTGTTTAAGGGAGCCTCATCAGATGAACTTACGGGATAAAATTAACGCCTATTTGCGTCTTGCACGCATGGATCGGCCCATCGGTACCTTGTTGCTGCTATGGCCTTGTTTAATGGCCCTTGTACTGGCGGCTGGTGGTATGCCAGATACTAAAGTACTGATTATTTTTATTATTGGCGTGGTAGTGATGCGTGCGTGTGGCTGCATCATCAATGATTATGCTGATCGTCATGTCGACTCTTATGTCGAGCGCACTAAATCACGACCTTTAGTCAGTGGTGAGGTGTCGGTAAAAGAAGCGCTGTGGCTATTTGTGGCATCAGGCTTGTTGGCGTTTGGGCTAGTGCTGATGCTTAATCCATTAGTGGTGCAACTGTCGGTGGTAGGGATTATTTTGACCATCATCTACCCCTTTACCAAGCGCTTTACCAACATGCCGCAGATGTTCCTTGGTATTGTGTGGAGTTGGTCAATTCCCATGGCCTATGCGGCGCAAACCGGCGAGGTGCCAGCAGAAGCCTGGTGGTTATTTGCGGCCAATTGGTGTTGGACCGTTGCCTACGACACCATGTATGCCATGGTCGATCGTGATGATGATTTGAAAGTCGGTATTAAATCGACGGCGATTTTATTTGGCCGTTTCGATCGTCAGATGATTGGTTTATTTCAATTAGCCGCCCTTGGTTGTTTTATTATGGCGGGCTTAAGTGCCCAGCGTGGTTTGGTTTTTGGCTTAGGCATCATCACCTTTGTTGGCTTTAGTCTGTACCAGCAAAAGTTAATTTATGGTCGCGAGCGCGCCCCCTGTTTTAAAGCCTTTTTAAATAACAATTGGGCTGGGTTAAGCCTGTTTATGGCATTGGGTGTCGATTATTTGATTTAAATACATGGTGCTGACGACCGCCGACATAACTGAATGAGTCATTATAGGGATACCTGTAATGGCTTTTTTTTATGGGGCGGTATTTGATTGGTATAAGAAGTAGTTATGCGTGTAATGATTCATTTTAAGAGTGGTTCGCAGAAAAAAAATAGCATGTGCAGCGGCAGTCGCAACGGGGTGGTCTAAGCTTAGGTGAAGAGATATTTGTTGAAATCATCAGCTACACATGAGTATAAATTGTTGTTGGATGTGATAGTGACGATGAGGTTATGCAGGAGATTTTCATGCTTAACACCGACGTTGCATTTGAGGTGGGGCAGTGGCAAACCTATGAGCTAGCGTTGCTCCTTTCGGCTGTAGGGCTAGTGCTGTTTTGGTTGGGGATCTCTTTATTTAAACGCCGCGGAGTGGGGTCTTGGGTTGTGGTGCTATCTCTTAGCAGTGGCTTGATCACACTATGCTATTTTAGCCGCTCAGATGCGATGGCGTTACAACAGCTTTTGCTGCAAGGGCAGCAAATTGAAGTGGTCAATGGAGAGCTAAATTACGGCGAGTATCATTTTCCATATTTGGCGAAACATGAAATAGATTACCGCGAAATTCATCTCGATAAACGTACCATCAAACTGTATCACTCAGGCCATCTACCTAGCACTCGTTGCTATCGTGGCTTATATAGCCATAATCGCCTCAACACCCACAGTAATGTGCGTCTCTATATTCATTGGTTTGATACCCCATACAAGTACCGTCAGCAAGATTACACTCTCAGGGCACCCTGCATCTTGAAAGTCGAGCAGTTACATGATGAGGCTCGGCTGACTGTGGCGAGCAATTAACACTGCAGCCGATATTTCCCGCCATAGATCAATCCACTAAAATAATCTGAATTCGAGCAGGCACAAAAAAGCCAGTTGGTATAAGCAACTGGCTTTTTACATTATCGACACTGAGCTTATCAGCTGTTATCGCCTTCTTTTAGCCACTGAGCGGCACGTTTAGCGAAATAAGTTAAAATGCCATCGGCGCCTGCGCGTTTAAAGCAAAGTAGTGATTCCATCACGATGGCTTTTTCGGCTAACCAACCATTTTCAATGGCTGCCATATGCATGGCATATTCACCACTCACTTGGTAAGCGAAGGTCGGCACTGCGAGCTCACGCTTAACGCGAGTGACGATATCAAGGTATGGCATGCCAGGTTTAACCATCACCATATCGGCACCTTCTTGAATATCGAGGGCGACTTCATGAAGCGCTTCATCACTGTTAGCGGGATCCATCTGGTAGCTGTGTTTGTTGCCACCCTTTAGGTTGCCTGCCGAGCCAACGGCGTCACGGAATGGGCCATAGTAGTTTGATGAGTATTTAGCCGAGTAGGCCATGATTTGGGTATTAACGTGACCGGCTTCTTCAAGTGCCTTACGGATAGCGCCAATGCGGCCATCCATCATATCCGATGGCGCAACGATATCTGCACCAGCTTCGGCATGTGAAAGTGCCTGCTTAACTAAGATCTCGGTGGTGATATCGTTAAGAATATAACCTTCATCATCTATGATGCCGTCTTGTCCGTGGGTGGTAAATGGGTCGAGGGCAACGTCGGTCATCACACCCAATTGTGGAAACGCTTCTTTTAGTGCACGTACGGCGCGTTGGGCTAGCGCATCGGCGTTATAGGCTTCTTCCGCCATTAAGGTTTTTTTCTCAGCGGGTGTCACAGGGAACAGCGCCACAAGTGGAATGCCTAGCTTAACCAGTTCTTCAGCTTCTTTAAGTAGCAAATCAATGGAGTAGCGCTCAACACCTGGCATGGATTCTACTTTTTCGGTGCGGTTATTGCCCTCGAGTACGAACATTGGGTAGATTAAGTCGTTAACCGAAAGTTGGTTTTCGGCCATTAAACGGCGACTAAAATCATGTTTACGCATGCGGCGCATTCTGCGCTGAGGAAAAGCACTGGTAATGATGTTCACATTCGACTCCTAATTTAGGGTTACAGACTTAAATGAATTGTAGGATTTGAGTTGGCGATTGTGCCAAGTCGTCACCGATAAAGCTAAGTATTTTCTACTGTTCGATATCTACCGTATAGACACAGACGCGATTACGGCCGCTATTTTTAGCATGGTAAAGTGCCTTATCGGCTCGTTCGACCAAGGTGTTGATCTGTTGGTCATCGACAATCACCTCGGCATAAACACCAATACTAATGGTTAGCGGAATTGCATTGGTCCCCCAACTCAGTGGCAGTTGAAATACGGTTTCTCTTATTGATTCAGCGACTTTTTCGGCGCCTTCAATAGAGGTGTTGGGCAGTATCATAGCAAACTCTTCACCGCCAAAACGTGATACCAGATCACTTGGACGCCTTAATTTTTGCTTTAACGCTTGGGCTATTTGCTTCAGCGCTTGGTCGCCAACAAGGTGGCCATAAGTGTCGTTAATGGCTTTAAAGCGGTCGATATCGATCATTAAGATGGTGAGCGGCGTTTGCTGGCGACGACTCAGGCGCCCCTCAGCTTGTAAACGCTTTTCAAATGTGGCGCGATTCTTCACCCCAGTGAGGCTGTCGACGGTGTTTTGCTCGGTCAACTTTTGATTAGCTTCATTAAGCTCGCGTAGGGCAATTTCCAGCTCTAAGGTGCGCTCTTGTACCATCTGCTCGAGTTTTTCATGGCTATTAGCCTCCATTTGAATGGCTTCTTCCCTAGCTTGGCGAATGCGCTTGGATTGTTGTAATGCTTGTTGTTGTATTTTGAGCTTAGTCTTTCGCTCATCATTGTAGCGCAGCGCTAGGACCGCGGTCATAAAGAGGATTTCAAAGTTAAGCCCTATCATCATTGGCGTTTGCGGCAAGACAGGCAGATTCACCAATCCTAAATACATCATGGCAGTAACGAATGATCCGATTAAGGTGCCCGACCACGCAAAGGTGTAGAGCTTGGCCAATTTATGGCCTTGCAGACTGAGCTTAACGGCTATCACCATTAGTAACAGGCTTATGGTAAGCACAGCGATAATATCCAGTGTTAAGGCGAACGGGTAACTGATAAAGGGCACCAGTAACGTCAGTAGCACTGCGCCAGTGGCACTGTAGCGACATAGCTTTAGCATTAATAAATTATTGTTTTTCAGTTGCAGCACTCTTTCTGAAAAAAGCAAAATAAAGGTCAGGCCGATAGGGATTAGTAGCGGGATGAGCTCCTCTTGTATCGTTGGCCAGTCGGGCCACATATAACGTGCAGGCAGACCATGCAGCGTTGCGACCAGAAGTGTCGCTGTCAATACATAACCCGCATAGAGGCTGTAACTGGGCGAGCGTGATATAACGGCAATAAATAGGCTAAGCAGGCCAATGGCAAGCAAGGCGCCAAGCTGTAACCCCTGATACAAGGACTGGCTTTCGGTGGTTCTGATCATGCCGTTGGGGGATTTAAGAGCGAGCGGGATACTCGCGCTGCCTTGAGTCTCGATGCGTAGGTAAAAGGTATGCACTTGGTTGGGGAGCAAATCAAACGGATAAATAAACTGGTTATGCACCATAGGGCGTAAAGAAAAGGGGTAAGCATCACCCATTTCTAGTAGGAGCATCTGCTCGCCGTGAGGCTGATGATACAGACGAATCTTATCTAAATGCGGATTACCTAGGGTTAAGTAACGCTGGATTTTTTCACCTGTGGCATTGTATAAACTGAACTTAATCCAAAAAGGTTTGTTGGTGAGTGCCTGATTTAAAAGTGGAGCTATTCTCCCCCAGGATGTTGAGTTTAGCTCTTTGATGTCATCGATTTTAGTGTGATTGTCCTCTTGCATGTAATAGATGCATGGCGATAGGTCGATGACATCGTCATTCTCGACGGGCAGCAGTTGGTGGGCGAAGCTGCTACTTGAGAGGCTGGATAAAATGAAGATGATGAACAACGAACTAAAATGCTTCATAGTTCGCCTGTAAAGCAAAAAATGCACAACTATTAGCGTAGGCTTGGGCCGCGAACTCATTGGCGGTTTGGCCTCTAAGTTGAGCAATATATTGACTAATATAGGGCAGATACTGCGGCTTATTTTTACTCGACTTAGGTTTGGGGCGCATACTGCGTGGCAGCAGGTAAGGGCTGTCGGTTTCGACCATGATACGATCTGCTGGAATATCGCCAACCAAGGAGGCCAACTCTGCGCCGCGTCGTTCATCACAAACCCAACCCGTGATACCAAGATGCAGGTCGAGTTCAATATAGCGTTCTAGGCTATGCCTATCACCCGTAAAGCAGTGCAATAAGGCGCCTTTGAGCTGAGGACGATACTCTTTAAGGATGGTGACAAAATCTTGGTGGGCATCGCGTTCATGCATTAATACTGGCATATTGAGATCAACTGCCATCGCCAATTGCTGGGCAAAGGCGCTGCGTTGCATTGGGCGCGGCGAGAAATCGCGATTATAGTCTAAACCACACTCACCGATGGCCACGACGGCCGGATGTTGCGCAAGCTGGCCTAAGCGAGCAGAGCTGTTAGCGTCCCACTCGCTAGCATGGTGTGGATGCACCCCAGCCGTAGCAAATAGCGCCTCAGGGTAGCGCTGCGCGCAATCAATGGCTTGCTGGCTTTCATCTAGACTACTACCAATGACAATGAGCGGCGACACCCCTTGGGCGGCCGCAGCGTGTATCACGTTATCGATATCATTTTGTAATGCACTGCCAACTAAGTTAACAGCGATATCTATATGACTTGGCATTAGTTAATACGTTTAACCCTAATAGTGGTATTGCTGCCCTCTTTGCCAAGCAAAAAGGATCCCAGTGCCGCGCGTTCAATTTGTACTTTATCGCCGCTAGATATTCGAAAGCGCCGGCTGTCGATCTGCTTCCATTGTTGGCCATTTTCGAAGCTCAGTCTCAAGGCGCCATAGGGGTCTTTATCGACCTGTGTGACCGTAAGCCACATGGCATCTATCTGCTCTTGTTTGACGATTTTACCAAAGTTTTCTTGGGTTGACTCTTTAGCTTGTGCCGATTCCGTGGTAGACGAAGCAACCAGAGGGGCTGCCGCTACGATAGGGGGAGTGGCTGCGCTTAGATCCGTGGTGACTTGTTGCGCATTGCGATTCATCGCTGTTGCAGCAAGAGCGTCATAACACATGAGTCGCTCAAGTTTATCGGTTTTGACAGCGCATTGAGCGAGCTGTTGTTCGATACCAGCAACGGCGTGAAGAGAAAGCAGTAGGCTTGAAAGCGTTATCCAGCGTAAACCTTTAGTAAAGCAAGAGGTCATGAAAAACTCCTTTTTATTATTGGTGTTAAGTAAACGAGTCTCTCAAAAACGAACAGCTACCCGAATTGGATAGCTGTTCGTGTAAGCCATTAACTAAGGGCTATGGCTAGATTAATCCGTTTGTGTTTGCTCATCGTCTTCTTCAGTGTCCTTTTTACTGTAGAAACGGGCCGCAAGCAATCCCCCTTCAAACAATATTAACATCGGAATCGCTAACATGGTTTGCGAAATAATGTCGGGTGGTGTCAGTAACATACCTATGATAAAGGCACCCACCACAATGTAGGGACGTTTGGTTTTGAGCTCTTCTGGTGTGGTCACCCCAGCCCAACAGAGTAAGATCACCGCAATAGGAATTTCAAATGCTAAACCAAAGGCAAAAAATAGCTTAAGTACAAAACTCAGATAGCTACTGATATCGGTAGCGACTTGTACACCCTCAGGGGCAACGCTGGTAAAGAAACCAAATACCACTGGGAATACAACGTAATAGGTAAATGCTATGCCTAAATAAAACAATAATGTACTGCTGGTGAGCAGCGGCACCATTAGCCGTTTTTCGTGCTTGTACAAGCCTGGGGCAATAAATGACCAGATCTGAAATAGCACATAGGGAATGGCGATAAAGAATGCCAACACTAAAGTTAGTTTAAAAGGGGCGAAGAAGGGCGCGGCCACATCTGTTGCGATCATGCTACTGGTGTCTGGTAGCACATCCATCAGCGGGGTTGCCATATAATGATAAATATCGTTTGCCCAGTAGACTAGGCAAATAAACACAAAAAGCACACTACCAATGGCTTTAAGTAACTTGTTACGTAACTCAAGCAAGTGGCTAATTAACGGCTGCTGTTGCGACATGGACTACCCGTCAGATTTATCTGTTGAAGTGCTGCCTTTGGCTGTACCTGTCGTCTTCGGGGTTGAGTCACTGTTAGCACTGTCGGTGCTGCTCGGTGTCTCTTCTACCTTATAAGGACGATTAACAGATTGGGCTGCTTCTTTTAATTGATCGATTGAATCCTGTAATTCAGGCGAAAGATTTTTTAGCCCTTGGCTTTCAGCCTTTTTCAAGTCTGAATGCAATTGCTCTATTTTAAGCTCTTGCTCAAGCTCATCTTTTACTGAATTGGCCATGCGTTTCATGGCACGGATCCAGCCACTAATTGAACGTACTGCAACCGGGAGTCTTTCAGGGCCAAGAACCACTAGCCCCAAAATACCGATCAACAGTAACTCCATAAAGCCGATACCGTCGAACATAAGGAATTACGCCTGTTCTTTGTCCTTGGACTCAGTCTTTTTTTCGTCAGCCTGAGCGGTTTTTTCTGCAGTTGCTTTGTCTTCGAGTGCTTTCTTTTCTTCTTCAGAAGACATGGCGTTCTTGAAGCCTTTCACTGCGCCACCTAAGTCACCACCTAGTGAGCGTAATTTCTTAGTGCCGAACAGCAAAACTACGATTAAAGCAATGATAAGGAGTTGCCAAATACTAATGCCACCCATGTAACTTTCCTCTTTAATTTAACGCTTTTGTAAGACGGGTTCTATTATGAACCTTTGGTTATTTAGTGCTAGCTAAAATTTGCGATTCTTTGGTCTAGATCGCCATCCGAATAACCATAGTATGGCACCGATCCCGACAGACCCATAAGAGGCCCATAGTGTAGCGTTTTGTGCAAACAAAATAGTGCCGCAGATCACTAAAATTGCCGATGTCACTAAAAGGTAGTTACTTTTATGGACTTTTTGCTGCTGTTTTAAATAGCGTTCTAGCAGTAAATTTTGGCTGTTAACGAAGTTTTTACCCATTTTTAGGTTGTCGTAAATCAGCTCAGGCAGTTCAGGTAATTTATCAGCCCAGTAGGGGAACTCTTTCTTGATTTTTTTCGCCATGCCAATGGGACCAATCTGCTCGGCCATCCAGCCTTCAAGAAACGGCTTAGCGGTTTTCCATAAATCCAATTGCGGATAGAGTTGGCGCCCAAGCCCTTCAATATACAGTAAAGTTTTTTCAAGCAGTACTAGTTGTGGCTGTACCACCATGTCGAAGCGACGGGCGGTTCTAAATAGCTCCAGCAGCACATGGCCAAAGGAGATCTCATCCAGTGGCTTATTAAACATCGGCTCACACACCACTTTAATCGCTTGCTCAAAGGCGACGATATCTGTGTCGGCTGATACCCAGCCTGATTCGATATAGAGTTGGGCAATCCGGGTGTAATCGCGGTTAAAGAAGGCGAGAAAGTTCTCGGCTAAATAACGTTTATCTTGCTCGGTCAGGGTGCCCATGATGCCGCAGTCAAGCCCGATATAGAAAGGATCTTCCGGGTGCTCTGTGCTGATAAATATATTGCCAGGATGCATATCGGCGTGGAAAAAGTTATCGCGAAACACTTGGGTAAAAAACAGCTCAACGCCGCGTTCGGCCAGTAACTTAAGGTTGGTGCCTTGGGCTTCTAATGCGGCCTTGTCTGATACCGGAATACCATAGATGCGTTCCATCACGATTAAGCGGGTAAAGCAAAACTCTTCATACATAAAGGGCACATACAGTGAACCAGAATTGAGAAAGTTATTGCGTAGCTTTATGGCGTTAAGTGCTTCAAGTTTTAGATTTAATTCGCCTTCAATTGTGGTGTGATAATCCTCTACTACTTCGGCCGGCCGTAAGCGATTACCTTGGCCTAACAGGGCTTCTAAAAACTGAGCGCACTGGCTCATTAATTGAAGATCCGCATGCACTTGCGTTTCCACATTGGGCCTGAGTACCTTGAGTACCACTTCGGCGCCGCTGGATTTTAATTTGGCGGTGTGTACCTGAGAAATCGACGCCGATGCCAAAGGCACATCATCAAAATCGTCAAAGTAGGTGTCAATGGGAACGCCCAGTTCTGTCTCTATTTGGGCTTTAGCGATAGCTGAGTCAAACGGCGGCACGCGATCTTGCAGCATCGCCAGCTCTTCGGCCCACTCGTCGCTAAGCAGATCGCGTCGAGTTGACAGCATCTGGCCAAATTTAATGTAAACCGGCCCCAGCTCTTGCATAGCCAGTTTGAGGCGTTCACCACCGACCTTGTCTTTATGTTTGTTGCGTAACCAGAAAAAGCTGCCGCGCAGCAGTCTAAAATACCAAGGCTTTAGCTTTGATGGGATAAGCTCATCTAGGCCGTAATTGAGTGCAATGTTAATGACTTGGTATGCGCGCCGAATGCTTTTGACTGTCATTTTGTCTTGTGAGTCCTGGTTATGAGTCGTTCGATCCTTTGACTTAAGGCGTCTGTATCGTCTTTAAGTTCATCGATTCTATCACTAAAATGGATAAATTCGATTTTGTGTGGACTGAGGCGATACTCTTCGACAACGAGCTCGCCGACATGGTCGCGGCTCTTATTAAATACCTCCTCTAACCCTTGTTTGAGTTGTTTGGCGCCTTGTTGCAGCATATGGGTGGGCGCATCGCCAATCCATTTTGATAGGGGCTCAGCAAAATCAAACTCCACTTGTTGCATAAAGTGGCTAAAGCTCTGCAGTAGATTGAGATCGCCTTCGAGTTTGAGTTTATCTTGTTTAATCAGTTCGGTGAGATTAGCCCCTTCGGTGAGGCGATACAGGGTGGTGATATCAACTTCAACCTGAGTGGTGATCTCACCATCATATTGACTAAAGACTTGGATCTCTTTGGCAAATAGCAGGTAAATGGGCCAGCTCAGTTGGGTCAACTGTATGCACAGCACCTTGCCATGCAGCGTATGCTGTTTGGCATACGCTTGCGGGGACTGTTTAACGGTTTGCTGTAGTGCGGTTTCAATTGCAGCGCTAAGCAGCAATACAATGTCACGTTTCATGCGTTACCTAGTCGGCTGAAGCAAAAGGGGAAAGATTAAAACTTATAGCCCTTGTGCAGCGCCACAATACCGTCGGTCATGTTGGTGTATTCAACCTGTTCGAAACCGGCGTCGATCATCATGGCCTTTAGGGTTTCTTGAGCTGGGTGCATACGGATTGACTCGGCTAAGTACTCATAGCTACCCGCATCTTTAGTGATCAAATCGCCCATCTTAGGTAAAATTTTAAAGCTATACAGATCATATATCTTACGCATAACATCATGTTTAGGTTTAGAAAACTCAAGAACTAACAGTTTTCCACCTGGTTTTAATACCCGCAGCATAGAACGGATGGCCGCATCTTTATCGGTTACATTACGTAGGCCAAAAGCGATGGTAATAATATCAAAATGGTTGTCAGGAAACGGTAATGCTTCGGCATTGGCTTGCACGTAGTTTACGTTACCCACAACGCCACGATTACGTAGCTTGTCACGGCCGACCTTGAGCATTGACTCGTTAATATCGGCAAGGATAACCTGGCCTTTATTACCCACAATGTGGGAGAACTTGGCGGTAAGATCGCCCGTGCCCCCAGCAAGATCCAACACTTTCATACCCGGACGTGCACCCGCACTCTCTATGGTTAAACGTTTCCAAAGACGATGAATACCAAAGGACATGACATCATTCATAATGTCGTATTTGGCTGCAACTGAGTGAAAAACATCGGCCACTAAATCCGCTTTTTTCTCTGCTTCTACCGTCTTATAACCGAAATGGGTATTGTTGGGTGAGCCCTCTGACATTTATTGTATTCCTGTGCTTCGCTACTGTTATGGCGAGTGTAAGTGAATGATGCTCATTGCAGAATCATTCATCTGCGACTCTGTGATCGAGGTTAATAATCCATGTGCCGATTTAATAAAAATGCGCGTTGGCGCAGAGTTTGAAAAATTGGACGCCGCATTACATCATAATATTAGCGATAAGCCAAATTCCCCTGAGCCAATTACCCTATGGGTTGTCTAGCTATACGTCCTTGCATGTAGGCATAGATCAGTTCGCTAATACTCTGACCAGTTTCTCTGCGTCCCGCATCGCTGCCCGCGCTATGACAACTAGGGGCGGCTTCGGCCAAATGCAAGTAACAGGCGTTGGTGCGCAGCCCTATTTGATTAACGTAATAGAGGGCGTCCAGTAACGGAATTCCCGCCGCGGTTGAGGCGCTGCTGGGCATATTAATGATGGCATCCATATCTAACTCAACCGCCACCGGTGAACCACTGTCGTTAAGTTGAGTGACTATCTCATCGATGGCCTGTTTGAGGCTCAGCTCTTGTCGCACCCAGATGGCTTGCAGGGTATGCCACTTGCCGCCAAAGGCGCTGAGTTGGTCTAAGGTTTGTTGGCTATTTTTGAGCTCATGCATGCCCAGTACATGGTAGTAACCCAGCGCACCACTGGCTGCGGCGTAACTGAAACCATTACCGCTGTGGCGGCCTTCTCTGGGGCGAAAGTCAGCATGAGGGTCGAGGTTGACGGCGGCGATAGGGCGCTTCATCACTTGTTTGCTTGCCATTAAAAGCCCGTAGGCGTTGTTATGGCCGCCACCAATCACGATAGGCTCTAATCCGGCGGCAATGATGCTGCTGACGATATGGATAACCCGTTCATCGAGGCGCTCGACATGGGCTCTTAATGTTTGGGTGGTTGCGCTCGCGGGCAGTTGCAAATCGTGAGTATTAACTTGCCCAAGCACCATGCACTGCTTAGCGTCGAAAAATTGATTTGATTGCAGATTACACCATTGGCTCATGGTTGCTTCAAACGCATCAACCGCACCGCCACGACCAAGGTTGGCCCGCGGGCCAATATCTTCACCTATCCCTAAGATGACAAATCGCACGCCTTGTTGTTTAGCATCGGCTAATGCGGTGTTTAATGGTGTGTTGCCATCGTAGCAATGTAAGGCTTGTCCCAGCTTGGTTTCGCCTTCACGAACATGGGTGAAGACGCTGCATATTTGGTGGGTAAAGGGGAGCAGTGTTGGCATGGGCCTATCTCATTATTAATGACTCAATTGGCCTATTGTGGCCCACAAACCTAGCGGCTGGCAATTGTGCATAAATGCAGGAGAAAACCCCAGAGTGGCTGTAGACCTTGGCGTCATCGTTTATTGGCGGTGTCATGGTTTATTGTCGTGAGGCTAGTGGCTTGGAGCGTTGGACTTAGTCGTTGTCGCTAGGGCTATTGAGGAGCGGCGCCAATTTGAGCAGCTCGGCAACATTATTGGCCCCCAATTTGCTCATCATTTTTGCTCGGTGCACTTCGATGGTTCGCAGTGCGACGCACAGCTGGTTGGCCATCTGTTTATTGGTGTGGCCGGCGATAACTAATTTGAAAATTTGGGTTTCTCGCTCAGACAAAGTGTCGATAAGCTTTTGGTGGCGAAGCTTCCAATGTTGGCGCTCACTGTAGTGTAACCCTTTAGCGATAGACTCGGATAACGCTGCGCCTTGGACGGGCTTTTGGAAAAAGTCAAACGCCCCATTTTTAAAAGCATCGACCGCCATCGGCACATCACCATGGCCGGTGAGAAAGATCACTGCCAGTGGGCTTTTAGCTTGGTGCAATAAACGCTGCACCTGTGGCCCGCTCATTGAGGGCATTTTGGCATCTAAAATCACGCAGCCGGGCTGGGTCAGATCGACACTGGACAGAAAGTCATCGCCAGCGTTAAAGCTGGTTATCTCATAGCCATAACCCACCATTAAAAAGCTGATCGCATCGATGACCGCCTCATCATCGTCGACAAGATACACTGGATTCAAGGGAGATGTTGGCACGGCGGTTCCTTTATTGAGCTTTGATAACTATTTGGCGGCGATGACTATGATTGATATCGCAGATGCGGCCATTTAGCCAACTATTTTAGGTAAAGCATGAGGCGCATCACGTGGCGATCCGTTATCGATACCGTAAGCTGTGCTAAGCGTATCGATTGAGGAGCATTGTGTGTATAAACACCTACTGCATGCATTGGCTGTGTGTTGTTTATTGAGTGGTTTATTGTGTTATTCAGCTCGTGTTGTTGCCCAGCCACAACAGCTATATGTCGGCGTGTTGGCTAACTGGGGGCATCAACAAGCCATGGAGCGCTGGACGCCCATGATGACCTATTTAAATCAACAGGTACCCGGCACGCAATTTCATGTATTTCCGGGTAATTTTGAAGCCTTAAATCTTGCTATGGAGCTAGGGCAGATCCAGTTTATTATCACCAACCCAGGGCAATATCTGTATCTGTCGAACCAGTATCCGCTGTCTTGGTTAGCCACCATGCGTTCTCGGCGGCATAACGGTAGCACCACGGCTATCGGCTCGGCCATCGTGGTGAAAGCCGAAAGTGATTACCGCACCTTGTATGATTTAAAAGATAAAATCATTGCAGCCAGCGATCCCCATGCATTAGGCGGTTATCAGGCGACCGCGGGATTAATGCATAAATTGGGCATGGATGCTGACCACTATTTTGGCCAAGTTAAGTTTGTTGGCTTTCCGCTCGATCCCTTGTTGTATCAAGTGAGAGACGGTCATGTCGATGCCGCCATTACCCCCTTGTGTACGCTTGAGGATATGGTGGCGCGCGGCTTGTTAAATCCTGCCGATTTTAGAGTGCTTAACCCGAGTCGCCCCGAAGGGTATGACTGCCAGTGCAGCACTAAGCTTTATCCTAACTGGTCGTTTGCGGCCAATGAAAGTGTCGACATTAATCTTAGCCAACAAATTAGTCAGGCATTAATGGCATTGCCTGCCGATCATCCAGCCGCCGTTAGCGGCCAACTCATGGGCTGGACGTCGCCCATTAGTCAGCTAACCGTTATCCAACTGTATGGTGACTTACATGTGATCTCGCAGGAAAAAAGCCGTTTAAACGCCCTGCAAACTTGGCTCAATGAAAATCGCCATTGGGGCATCTTAGCTGTGGTCATTTTTTTAGTGGCAACGGTATATCACTTGTGGATCGAGTACCGCTTTCACCAAAAAAGTGAGTCATTGGTCAGCACCGAGCGGCAGTTAAAGCAGCAAGCTATTGCGTTAGAGCGGCTGCAAAGCGCCTCGATGATTGGCGAAATTGGCGCGGGGCTGGCCCATGAGATCAACCAACCTATTGCCGCCATCACCAGTTATAGCGAGGGCGGCATCATGCGCATGCAAGGCGGGCAATTGACGGAGGCGGAAGCCACCATAGACTTGCTGCAAAAAATTCATAAGCAGTCCACTCGTGCAGGGGAAGTGGTGCACCGGATCCGGGGTCTACTCAAACGCAAAGAGGCGGTAATGGATGATGTGAATATTCTCACTCTGGTGGATGAGAGCCTGTCTCTGCTGCGTTTAGAGTTGATGCGCCGCGATATCGAGGTGGTCAAAGAGACCAGCGGTGAGCCGTTTTTTATTAGCGCCGATCGCGTCGGTCTGCTGCAAGTATTGATTAACCTGATTAAAAACAGTATCGATGCCATTGCCGAGCGCCCAGATCAGACTGAGCGGGGCCACATCATGATTAAGCTGCAATTTCATGAACATCAAGTGGATGTGCTAGTGACCGACAATGGCCCTGGACTGGCGCAAAATGCCGCCACCGTGATGGCAACGTTCTTTACCACCAAAACCGAAGGATTAGGCTTGGGGTTAGCCATCTGCAGTGAGGTGATAAAAGAGCATAACGGTGGCTTTACATTAGAAAATCGCGACGACGGCCATAGCGGCTGCGTGGCTAAAATTGCACTAAAGCGTAGAGGGTGCCAACAAGCGGTGCAGATTTAACGGTTAGTGACTCATCTGCTTTAGATAAAAAGAAAACATAGTAATTAATTGTTTTATATTACTTTTATATGTATGAGTTGCACGAGTGCGATTCGATATGTGGTTTACCACACTATACAAAATCAGTGCTGTGTGTTGGTGAAATTATCGACCATGAAGTCGATCACAAACTGACCTGTCAGTGGATCGATATGTGGTATACCACAATGTGCAACCACTCCTCCCTTGGTAACAATGGTGAAAACCGAGTGACATTTGATGGTGTTGTCCCACGTAATTAATCGGGATGAGCTACCAGCTCAGGTCTGTCGGTATCATTGTTAATTGGGAGAAAAATCATGAAACTTGATCGGCGTACCTTTATTAAAGGGGCTGGTGCTGGGACCGCAGGTTGCGTATTTGCGACGTTGCCGGGCTCATTAGCAGCGCTAGGGCAAACGGGGTTAAGCGGCAGTGCAGAATCGGTCGCCAGTATCTGTGAGATGTGCTCGACAAGATGCCCCATTTCGGCGCGAGTCGTGAATGGTAAAAACGTCTCCATATTGGGCAACAAGAAAGCCAAATCCTTTGGTGGCGCAGTCTGTGCTCGTGGCGGCGCAGGCCATAGTCAGCTGTACGACAAGCAACGTATCGTTAAACCGCTCAAGCGGGTAGGTGAGCGCGGCGAAGGCAAATGGGCCGAAATCGAATGGGATGAAGCTTATGCCATCATTGCCGAAAATCTCAATAAGATAAAAGCCCAGCACGGCGCCGAATCGGTGGCATTTTCCTCTAAATCTGGCTCACTTTCGGGTCACCTTTTCCATCTGGCTAAGGCTTTCGGTAGCCCAAACACCTTTACTCACGCCTCTACGTGTCCGGCCGGTTATGTGGTGGCTGCCAAGGCGATTTTTGGTGGCAAAGTCAAACGTGATTTAAGTAACTCTAAATACATCATTAACTTTGGTCATAACCTGTATGAAGGCATCAATATGTCTGAAACGCGGGGCATGATGAATGCACAAATGGAGAAGGGCGCTAAGCTGGTGGTGTTTGAGCCTCGCTTCTCGATAGTGGCCGATAAAGCCGATGAGTGGTACGCCATTAAACCTGGCACCGACGTTGCGGTAGCGTTGGCGATTTGCCACACCCTTATCG
Organism: Shewanella sp. 553; assembly: GCF_059338375.1. Taxonomy (NCBI): domain Bacteria; kingdom Pseudomonadati; phylum Pseudomonadota; class Gammaproteobacteria; order Alteromonadales; family Shewanellaceae; genus Shewanella; species Shewanella sp. 553. The sequence continues at coordinate 3,460,502 of NZ_CM181701.1, read as the reverse complement.
AAGATGAGCTGTATGATAAGGCTTTTGTCGCCCAGTACGTTGCTGGTTTCGACGCGTTTGCGCAAGAAGTTAAAGCCTACACGCCTGAGTGGGCCGAATCGGTCAGTGATGTGCCCGCTGAAGATATTCGCCGTATCACTCACGAATACGCCGCCGCAGCACCTCATGCCGTGGTGGACTTTGGCCACCGCTCTTCATTTACCACCGAAGAGTTTGAGATGCGCCGCGCCCTTTATGCCGCCAACGTGTTAATCGGTAATATCGAGCGTAAAGGGGGGCTTTATTTTGGGAAGAAAGCCTCTAAGTACAATAAGTTTGCCGGTGAAAAAGTGGCGCCGACCTTAGCGAAACCTGGGGTAGAGGGTATGCCCTCAATCGATGCCAAGCGTATCGATATGGTCGATGAACAATATGCCTTGTTGTGGTCATCGGGGGGGATCTACCAAACGATTTTAGATGCAACATTAGAGGCCAAGCCTTATCAGTTGCATGGCTGGGTGATGAGCCGTACCAATCCGATGCAGACCATGACAGACAGAGCACGCATTGTTGAGACCATGCAAAAGCTCGATTTTATCGTCGCCTGCGATATCTATATCAGTGAAAGCGCCGCTTATGCCGATATCTTCCTGCCTGAATCGACCTACCTTGAGCGTGATGAGGAGATTGTCGATAAGTCGGGTAAAAACCCTGCTTACTATGTGCGTCAACGTGTGGTCGACACCATAGGCGACACTAAACCCAGCTGGATGATTTGGAAGGAGTTAGCCAATCAACTCGGGCAAGGGCAGTACTTCCCTTGGGATAACATGGAAACCTTGCAGCTGTTTCAAGTCGATAAAGATGCGGCGCTGCTCAACACCATTAAACGTGATGGCTGGGTCAGCTATGGTAAGCCGTTGATGCTGCGTGAGCGGGAGATGATCAAGACCTTTACCGATACCTACCCCAATGCTAAAGCGGTCGATGATGATGGCACTTATGCCAGCCAGCTAAGCTTTAAAACCCCGTCTGGCAAGATTGAATTGAGCTCAGATAAAGTGGAGCAAATGGCGCCAGGGAGGGGGGTTATCCGCTACCGCGAAGTGACCATGAAGAAGGCCGACGAGCTGTTTTTCATCCAAGGAAAAGTCGCGGTGCACACCAATGCGGGCACGCAAAATGTCCCTATGCTGGCTAATCTAATGTCGGATAATGCGGTATGGATCCATCCCATCACGGCGGGCTTATTGAACATTGCCAATGGTGACGCGATTCGCATCTATAACGCGACCGGTAGCGAAGAGGGGCATGCCTTGGTCACGCCGGGTATTCGTCCCGATACCGTGTTTGCCTATATGGGTTGTGGTTCTAAAAACAAAGAACTGGCCCGCGCCACAGGTAAAGGTGTGCATTGTGGCAACCTACTTCCTCACGTTACTTCTCCGGTTACAGGTATGAATTTGCATACCACCGGGGTCAAAATTGCCAAGCTGTAATCGGAGTTCATTATGACTAAACGTTATGTTCTTGTGCACGATGAAAATAAGTGCATTGGCTGCCAAGCCTGTAATGTGGCCTGCCGCAGTGAAAATAATGTGCCTGAGTCGGTGACCCGGCTTCAGGTGCGCATCGAGGGGCCTTACGGTAACTTTCCTCACCTGCATTTTAAATACAATCGCGTCTCTTGTGAGCAGTGTGAAAACGCGCCATGCGTCAAGGTGTGTCCTACGGGCGCGGCCTACGTTAACGCCGATGGCATTGTCTCGATAAATGAAAACAAGTGTGTCGGCTGCCTCTATTGTGTTGCCGCTTGCCCCTACAAGGTGCGCTTTATTAATCCGGAAACTCGGGTGCCAGACAAGTGTGATTTTTGTAAGGAGACGCGCCTTGCTCGTGGTGAAGACCCTGCCTGTGTCAGTGTTTGCCCAACCCAAGCCTTAGTGTTTGGCGATGCCAATGATCTGAACTCAGAGGTTCGCAAGGTGTTAGACACTAAGCCGCATTATCAGCAAAAGGTGAATCTTGGCACAGAGCCAAGGGTCTATCGCATTCCTAGCCGTAAAGGGGGGATTAAAGCATGAACAATATTTGGGGCTCCATGGAGCAATATGATCCAGTCGTCTGGAACTGGATAATCGCGGTCTACCTGTTTATGGCAGGCTTATCGGCAGGTTCTATGTTGGTGGCGATAGGGCTTAAATGGTACAAGCAGAGCCGAGGGCTCCCCACTGATGGCTTGCCTGTGATCAAGGCCGCGGCGGTGATAGGGCCAGTGGCTATCTGTTTGGGCATGGCGTTATTGGTGCTGGATTTGACGAAACCGTTTGAATTTTATCATATCTTACTCAATTACAACTTAACGTCTGTGATGGCATGGGGGGTTATCGCCCTGCTGATTTACATTCCTTTGGTGTTTGTGTTTGCCGCGTTAGTGTTTGAAAAGCAGGTGCTGCATTACGCTCCTTGGTTAGCGGGCATCTTGTCGGTCTGCCGTCAGGTTGAAGGCAGTTTGAATAAGCTGATTTTTGCGCTGGCACTCGGTGTCGGGGTCTACACCGGATTTTTACTGTCGGCGATGATCAGCTATCCGATCCTCAACACCGCCGTGTTACCAGCGCTGTTCTTAGCTTCGGCGCTCTCGGTCGGTTCGGCTGGTAATATCTTGGTGGCCACGCTGTTTTTCAGTAAGAAAGAGTCTGACTGTATCGAGCAGGTGCACCGTATCGAGTATCCCGTGGCGTTTAATGAGGCACTTTGTTTAGTGCTACTGTTTGTCGGGCTTAACTTTTCCGGTCCTGCCGCACAGGCGGCGACGGCGGCAATCACCACTGGGACTTGGGCAAGCGTTTTTTGGGTTGGGGTAGTCGGTTTAGGGCTGGGTGTGCCCGTGCTTGCCAGCACCTTCGCCCCTAAGGCGTGGCGACACAGCAAGGCATTTTTAATTACCGTATCTTGTAGCACGATTCTGGGGGTGTTGGCCTTACGGCATTTCGTGGTCTACGCGGGGCAAAGCTACATTAGTTAATGGTCATGTTATATGGGTTAACCTATCGCGTTAACCCATATGGTGGTTGTGACTAAGTATATTAATAATTAAATCAAAAAAGGATGATGGCCTAGTCGGTCATCATCCTTTTTTATTGTTAGCATCAGTGCGGTTACTGGCTATTTTGCTTGCGCTGATCTTAAGTATATCGCCATTGCGAATGGGGCATTGAATTTGTCTGTAAGAGCGTTAATCGATATCTAATGGCTCTGGCGACAAAATAATCCCCGTGTTGTCAGCATACAGGTGATCGGCTGGTAAGAAGGTCACGCCACCAAAGTTAACCGGCACTTCGAGCTCGCCCACACCATGACCATCGGCGCCAACGGGTATTGAGGCGATAGCTTGGATGCCGATATCGAGATCTTCCAGCGCATCAACATCACGCACCGAACCGTAAATAACAATACCTTCCCAGTTATTGGCGACCGCAATTTCTGCAATTGAAGCATCGAGCAGTGCGCGGCGTAATGAACCACCACCATCAACCAGCAGCACTTTACCTTCCCCATCTTGCTGCAATACTTCTGCAATCAAACCATTGTCTTCGAAGCATTTGATGGTGCTAATTGAACCACCAAAAGAGCTACAACCACCGTAGTTGCTGAACATGGGTTCGACGACATCGACCATATCAATGTAAGTGTCACAAAGTTCTGAGGTGTTGTATTCCATAAGTCATACTCCTGTAGGAAGGCATTTTGCTAGGATAAATCAGCAAGATATTAGTACCAGCCAGTATATAAGGGATTCTTAAAAAGAAAAGCGTTATCAATCACGCAATTGCCGATAAAACCAGCTTTCATGTCAGTTGGTGTAATGTTTCTATCATTGGTGGCAAAATATACTGAAAACATGACCCACCTCATTAAATAACGTATTTTTATTACACATTGCGAATGGTTTTGCTAATATAGCTGCAGTAATTGATAACGTTAATTTAACTTGCTTTAGGGGCATGGATCCCCCAGTTCGCTTACGGATGGTATAGGGCCTTAAGAAGGTGCCTTATGGAAGTATCAAACACAATTGAATTAATTGGCTATTCTGCATCATTAATGGTGGCAATATCCTTAATGATGAAAGACATTGTTTGGCTAAGAACGCTTAATTTTGCTGGCTGTTCGCTGTTTGTGATCTACGGCACTTACATATCGGCATGGCCGGTTGCAGGTATGAATGCCTTTGTTGCCTGCATTAATATCTATCATTTAGTTAAAATTGCCCGTAGTAAATCGCAGTTAAACGACATAAAAAGCGCCTGACTGTGGTGTGTGCCAACCTGAGTCTGCTCTCGGGTTGGTGGCTCTGCCTGACTCCTCGTCCTCCCCATCGAATGTGTGCCTGAGCTGATGACTTACTGAGGTGAGTCGATGTTTCGCCTATACCCACGGCAATCTGCTGGCGCAGACTTTTACTTATAGTTTGTCACCGAGTTATCAGCGTTTATGCTGATAACAGCTATGTGCTATAGCCCCAGTTATTACTGTTATTTTTGCTGTATTTCTTCGTGAGGCACGGGGTTAAATTGCATGTGCGCAGTACAGATAACAAATTGACTTGTTACTGGTTTGTTATACTATCCTAAATGCATTCGACGTTTAGCCTCCCCGAAGAAAAAGGATTCGCTCATGGCAGCGCAGGGCACAAAACCTTATCGATTTACTATACGTGTAACCGTCGTCGGCATTTTTGTATTAGCGACCCTATTTACCGCCGTGATTGCGATTGGATTGCAGTACTATTTTAGTGAGCGTCTGGCTACTGAGTCGGCGCTTAAACTCTACAATAGCAGTGCGAGTAGCACCAGTGACCACTTGGCGTATTTAGACCGCAGGATGGTCAATACGACTAAGCTCTTGTCAAATTTCTCGCCGTTGCAGGCAGACGATGGCTTGTCTGCCGAGGCACTCAACGTATTTTCTCAAGTGATGCAAACCTCGTCCTTTATCTGTGCTATCTACATTGGATTAGAAAACGGTAATTTATACGAGCTTATCAATCTTAATGCGCATCCTATTGTTGGCAAACAGTTAAACGCGGGTCACTCCGATCGTTGGGCTTTAATCAAGATTGAAGCTGGTGATGATGGCACGCGCGTGCGTGAAATCGCTTATTTCGATGCCGAGTTTAACCTTAGAGTCAGCCATAGGGATGTGAGTGATTATGATGCGACCAATCGCCCTTGGTATATCAACGCCGACCATAAGCAGGTATATAAAACTGAGCCGTACTTATTTCAAAATTTGCAAGCTCCAGGGGTGAGTTATTCCATTAAGTTAGCGGGGAGTGATGCTGTCTTAGGGGTGGATATTGCGTTATCTAGCCTAGAAGATCATCTTGTCCTTCAAGGGCAGAGCCATGGGCTAGACAAAAAACAAGAGGTGTTTGTTTATCAAGGCAGTGGCGAGCTTATCGCCTCTAACCAAACTTCTGTAGCCGAATTTAAACTCCCAGCAGCGCCGCCATTAGTCCTCTCTGAGGAGCAAAAAGCCTTTATTGCGCGCTCGCCAGTATTGAGAGCATCGAATGAAACTGATTGGCCGCCAATCGATTTTGCACTTGCGGGTGAGCCGCGAGGATACAGCATAGATATGCTCAACTTAGTGGCACAAATGACTGGGCTGCGAATTGAGTACACTAATGGATTTAGCTGGACTGAGTTTGCTGAAAAATTCAAACAGGGTGAACTCGATCTATTGCACTCGGTATTAAATACTCCAGAAAATCATGATTTAGGGTTATTTAGTCAATCGTTTTTGCCCTTACCTTTTGCCGTCGTGACTCGTCCCGAATCCAAGGTGATTCATCACATTAGTCAACTCGAAGGGCGTAAGGTCGCGATTCCCCGTGGTTGGTCAATTATCCCTATTATAACGCGTCATTTTCCTCAGCTTGAGGTGGTTGAGTATGACTCAACTCGGGCGGTCTTGCAGGCCGTAGCCCAAGGGGAGGTGTTTGCCGCATTAGATAACAGCATAGTACTGCATTATACCGCTAAGCTTTTCTTTATTGATGGCATCCAATTTCATGAGCAACTCGATTTTTCGCCGGCGAGGGTTGATACCGGCTTAAGTATTGTGGTGCACCCAGGTAAAGAGATGTTGCTGGGTATAATCAACTTAGCATTGGCAAATATTACGCCTGAGCAGGTAAACGCGTTACGGCAAAAATGGTTCGGTGAAGGGCCACGGCTTTCACCCTTATTATCTCAGGGGGTTGTTCCTTATAAGGTTTTGATAGATATTGCTAATAATCCAGACGCACATCGGCAGTTAACCCAGTATTCGCTCAATGGCGAAAACAAGTATGTTTATGTAACCCCAATGAATAACCGCGGCGCAGCAACGGAATATTTTGCTATCGTGGTGCCTAAACCCGTGTTGCTATCGACGAGTCATGAACGGGTGAAAAAGTCTATTCTGATCACCGGCATATGCATGCTGTTAGTGCTGCCATTATCATGGCTCTTTGCTTCTCCCATTATCAATCCCATTAAACAGTTAGAACTTGAAAACCTCAAAGTGAAAAACCGCCAATACAGTGAGGTCACTAAGGTTAATAGTTATATTGTTGAAATTGATGAGTTGGCCAGCTCTATGGTGGATATGTCTGAGTCGATTAAGTTGCATGAATATAATCAAAAGCACTTAATGGAATCATTTATTAAGCTTATCGCGCAGGCTATTGATGATAAATCTCCCTATACCGCCGGGCATTGTAATCGAGTACCTGAACTTGGGTTAATGCTGGCAGAGCAGGCTTCTGCCTCGACACTGCCGCCTTTTAAGACGTTTGGGTTTAAGAATGAAGATGAGCACATTGAGTTTAGAATAGCGGCTTGGTTACATGATTGCGGCAAGATCACCACACCAGAGCATATTGTCGATAAGGGCAGTAAGTTAGAGGTGATCTATAACCGTATTCACGAGGTGCGCATGCGCTTTGAGGTATTGTGGCGTGATGCTCAAATCAGTTACCACCAACAGCTAGCGCAGCAACCTGAGCACAAAGAGCACCTGCAGGCAGAATTAGATAGCAAGTGGCAAACACTCAGCCAAGATTTTGAGTTTATCGCCAATGCCAATGTAGGGGGCGAATTCATGGACCAAGCTCATATCGATAGATTACTGCAACTGGCCAAAATTACTTGGGTACGCCATTTCGACGACAGGCTGGGGCTGTCCCCCATAGAAGAGCTTAACTATCCCGACTTGCCAGCCTCTCTGCCTGCAACTGAGCAACTATTAAGTGATAAACCGCAGCATATTATTCGCCGCGATTTTCCGGTGCACTTCGATGAAAAATTTGGCATAAAGATGACGATCCCTGAGCATCTGTATAACCAAGGTGAGTTACACAATTTAGCCATTTCACGAGGTACCTTAACTGCTGAAGATCGCTTCAAGATTAATGAGCACATTACCAGTACCATTAAGATGTTAGAGAACTTACCTTTTCCTCCTGAACTGGCGCGGGTGCCGCGCTATGCCTCGACTCACCACGAAACACTTAAAGGCACTGGCTATCCGCGCAAGTTGACGGCTGAGCAGCTATCCACCCCTGAGCGCATTTTAGTGTTAGCCGATATTTTTGAAGCCTTAACGGCCGCCGATAGACCCTATAAAAAGGCTAAACCCCTCAGTGTGGCCATCGATATTTTGCATAAAATGGTGTTGGATGATCATGTCGACAGAGACCTATTTGAGCTGTTTTTAACCAGTGGTGTTTACCTTGACTACGCGAATAAATTTCTCGACCCGAGTCAAATCGATACGGTGGATATTGAGCAGTACCTTAATCGAACGGCGTAAATATGGTCGGGGAAAAGAGCTATATATCGCCCCTAGCGGTCGGCTTTATTGGTCGGCAGAGTCGCCAGCAGTGAGTGCTCTAAATAATCGATGGGCTGCGCGCCTTGGGCAAAGCCATCGTCGGCCAGTATCCGCTTGAGCAAGGGGATATTCGTGTTAATCCCTTGGATAATCAGTTCATTTAAGGCAACGCGCATACGGGCAATGGCGCAGTTGCGTGAGCTCCCCCAAGTGATGAGCTTACCTATCATGGCATCGTAATAGGGTGGCACTTGATAGCCTTGATAAAGGTGCGAGTCCCAACGAACCCCAAGGCCGCCAGGAAGGGTCAGTGCTGTGATGGTGCCGGGTGATGGGATAAAGTTAACAGGATCTTCGGCGTTAATACGACACTCAATAGCATGACCATGGCATTGTATTTGTGCTTGGCGCATGCAAAGAGGCTGATCTGCGGCGATACGCAGCTGCTCGGCGACCAAGTCGAGATGAGTCACCATCTCTGTTACCGTATGTTCTACCTGCAAGCGGGTATTCATCTCCATAAAGAAAAACTCACCCTCTTGGTAAAGAAACTCTATGGTGCCAACGCCCTCATAGCCTATGGCTTGGCAAGCCTTAATACAGCGTTGACCGATAATATCGCGCTGCTCATCGGTTAACCCTAATGCCGGCGCTTCCTCTATCACCTTTTGCTGGGCACGTTGCATCGAGCAGTCACGTTCGCCTAAAAACAGCGCATTGCCCTGCTTATCGCATATGACTTGCACCTCGATATGGCGCGGCTGGCTTAAGTATTTCTCTAGGTAGACGCCGGCATTGCCAAACGTGGCTTCGGCCTCACCTTGAGTTAAGGCTATGGTGCTTAGCAGCGCGCTGGCATCGTTAACGATGCGCATCCCTTTTCCGCCACCACCGGCGGTGGCTTTGACCATAACCGGATAGCCAATAGCGTAGGCCAGAGCCAAATTGGCGGACGCATCATCGCCCAACAGGCCATCAGAGCCGGGAATCGTCGGTAATCCTGCCGCTTTCATGGCGGCAATGGCACTGACCTTATCCCCCATTAGGCGGATAGTGTCACTGCGTGGGCCGATAAACACAAAGCCACTGGCGGTCACTTGCTCGGCAAAGGTGGCGCTTTCGGATAAGAAGCCATAACCAGGATGGATAGCATCGGCATGGGTGAGTGCGGCAGCGACCAGTATTGCTTGGCTGCTTAGATAACTTTGGCTCGATGGTGCGGCGCCAATACACAGGCTTTCATCGGCAAGGGTGACATGCAAGGCGTCTTTGTCGGCGCGTGAGTGAACGCTCACTGTGGCGATACCCAATTGCTGGCAGGCGCGGATGATCCTTACGGCGATTTCACCGCGATTGGCGATAAGCACTTTGTTAAACGGGCGCGATGCTGCCATGGCAGAGCTTACTCGATAACCATTAAGGGTTGATCAAACTCAACGGCGTCACCGCTGTTGCATAAAATTGCCTTCACTACGCCAGCATGTTGGGCTTGTATTTGGTTCATCATTTTCATTGCCTCAATAATGCAGACGGCGTCACCTTGCTCGACCCTTTGTCCCACTTTGACTAAAGGCTTGGCGTCTGGCGAAGGCGATAAATAGAAGGTGCCTACCATAGGGGACACCAGCAGATCTTCCTCGGCATAGTCGAGTGACTTAGTCGACTCTGGGTTGGTTATATCTTCAGAGTCATCGGCGGTTTGGCCAAATGCTTTGGCCGCTACGGTATTGGTGTAGCTCAGGTCGCGGCAAATACGAATTGACTCTTCGGCATTTTTAATTTCCAGCTCCGAGATATCAGAGGCTTGCACCAAGGCGATCAGTTTTTTAATTTTACGAATATCCATACGCTTGTCTCTTGAGCATTAGTGAGCTGCTTTGATACGGCTGATGGCCGAGCGCAGTGCAAATTGATAACCCATTTCACCTAAGCCACAGATCACCCCAACGGCTTTATCTGAAAAGTAGGAGTGATGTCGAAACGGTTCGCGGGCATGCACATTCGACAGGTGCACCTCGATAAAGGGGATAGCCACTCCCAGTAGTGCGTCTCTAAGCGCGACACTGGTGTGGGTAAAGGCCGCCGGATTGATAATAATGAACTGGGCATCGCTGGCATGAATGGCATCGATCAGTTCATGTTCGGCATTGGATTGAATATGTTGCAGTTCCACCGCTTCCGCTTGGGCCATTTGGGTTAACTGTTCGACAATCTGGCTTAAAGTGTGATGACCATAATGGCCGGGTTCTCGACGACCTAACAGGTTTAGATTAGGGCCATTGACTAACAATATTTTCGCCTGACTACTCATGCAACATACCTTTAGGAGTGAGCTGCAGCGCGGCGCGCAGATGCTCATTTTTAATAGATAACTGCAAGTTAGCATAATTTAGCGCTATTTTGTCGCCGCAATTTAAATTTCATCATCAGCCTGGGTAGAGGCCGATGTTTGCATCAAGCATTATCGCCTATGCTGCGACAAAGAGTAGCGGTTACTGCTATTGGTTGTGGAGGGGTAACCCTTATCTCCCCCTTATTTAGTCGAGGCGAACAACGAGGCTGGCAATGACTCGTGATTAACTGATAAGACAGAGAAATAAGACAGAGAAACGATGGGCTTCTCTGTCTTAGGTATTTGGTGCGTCGGCTAAATATAGCGCCGCGCTATGTTAAAAAAAGTATTTATATTGCAGCTGCAATGTGCGCGGTGCGCCCATGGTTTCAATGGGGTATTCTGCTCGGTGGCCGTGTTTAAAAATACTCTGCGGCACTTCGCTATCAAATAGGTTGTCAATGGTGAACTGCAATTGCTGGTTTTGTTTGGCTGATAACCAGGTTTGCAGGCCAATATTGGTAAGCATATAGTCACCGGCAGTGAGGCCATAATCTAAGAACTCTCCGACATATTGGCCGCTCACCCACAGCGTCACATCATCGTTCATCTCGTAGTTTAGCTTGGCAAACCCGGTGTATTTAGGCACGCGTTCAATTTGCTGGCCATTATCTTTGCGCTCGGCATGGGCATAGCCACCGCTGAGTTCCATTAACCATTTCGCTGAAAAGGCTTTGACCAAGTGAATATCTATCCCATAGCTTTCGACACGGCCATTAAGGTTGCTGTAGGTAAACTGGGTGTCACTGAGCGCGCGTTGCTCTATGAGGTTATCAATATTGCGCCAAAAACTATCGACGGTTAATGAGATATCACCTTGATAATTAACCCCAATATTAATACTTTCACTGGTTTCTGCTACTAAGTCAGGATTCCCCAAGGTACCCAGCTGTTGATAGAGTTCTGAAGCGGTTGGCTGGCGATAACCATTGCCAAGATTGGCCTTCAGTTGTAATTGTGACGTTATATCGTGAGTTAATGCGATACTGCCAACCCAGATAGATTCGTCATTGACCAGTTTATTGACTCGTGCTCCCAGTGATAGTTGGGTATCGGGCAGGCTGCTTAACTTAGGTTGGTATTGGCCAAATAGTGCATAGGTACGGTCAGTTGGCGTGGTGAAGTGCATAACCTCGTCAGCGCCTTCAAATTGTTCATACTGACCTCCCATAATCCACTGACTCCCATCTTGGGTGTGATAGTTAGCGGAGACGATCGCGCCGTAATCTTTAAAGCCCCAATATTGATCCCAGTAGGGAACATCGACCTTGCCGTCAGCCTCTTTGGTGATTTCACTATAGTGAGAGTCCCAGTGTTGGTAGCTTAACTTGGTTTGTAATAGCAATTGGTCTGACACTTGGAGTTGCCAATCGGCATAGGCGAGCGTCTGTTTGCGATCATTTTCACTCAAAATAGCGTTGTAAGCTAAAGGACGTTCGAGTAAGCCGTCATTATATTGAGCAAAAATAGTCAGTTGCTGGGCATCGCTGATAGACCATTTAATTTTTGCATTGAGGTTATTCATACGATAACCCCGCTCTTTGTCTAAGGCCGCCGTTGGTGAGTATTCCTCATCGGGCCAAAGTGCGTAGCCTTCTGACTGGCTTGAACTGGCGGCTAAGCTAATTTGGAGATTATTGATTTCGCTGCTGACGAACGCTGATAGATCATAACTGGGCAGCGTATCAGCCACTAAGCTAACTTCACCGCGATCATCATGTTGATAGCTTTTGGTGATGATATTGATGATCCCCGCAATGGCTTCCGAGCCGTGGATCACGCTTTGGGCCCCCTTAATCACTTCGATGCGCTCAATCATCATGGGGTTAATACTGTCGGTATAGGTTGAGCCATAAAGCCGATTATTGAGTCGATTACCGTCAAGTAACCAGAGGATGTCTTGCGGGCGACTGCCTTGCAATGCATAGTCGGTATCGGTATGGCGACCCGCTGGGCCGTTAGCGAATAAACCCGGTACAAACTGGCTGAGGACCTTGTTGATATCGACCGCCCCAGCGGCTTGGATCATCTCACTACTGATAATGGTGACATCGCTACCCAGGGTAACATTTTGGTAGGTGCCGTCATCTTGATATTGCACACCGTGAACGGTGATTTTTTCGATATCATCAGCGAAAGCGGCGTTGTTTACAGCTAATAACGTTAAAGCTAATCCCCATGTTTTCAAATACATTACTCATTCCTTTTGGGTACGCGGTTATGTTTTTGTGACCTAAGTTAACGGTGTGTATTATATGTTTGAGTGGGGATAATTTTGCGAGCTAGATCAATTATATCGGCGATAGTATGAAAAATATTATAAAAGTATTACTCGTGCGGTGTGAATATCGCTGGCAATATAATGCGCTTAATTAAATGGCTGAATCATTTATTAATGGGTGAAAAGGGATTGATATTAGGCTTGAATATGCTTGATGAATTATAGTGGTTACCACTGGCTAAGCTTGGTCGATGGGCATTAAAGGTGGGTTGTATTAGTCATACTTAGCCATTTAAAGATGGCTAAGGTATTAATGGGAATGTAATACTTTAGGCTTAAATATAAGGCGGGTTAAACGATACCCGTGCGGCTTAAGCGTGCCACCTTGACGCCTTTAAGCACAGCGATTCGATTCACTATGCTATTGAGTTCACTGGCTTGTCCTTTGATAATAATGGTTTCTAGGCAGTTATGGTGGTCAATATGAACATGAGTACTACATAAAACATGAATTAAATTATTGTGCTGTATCTCAAGCAGTTTTTCAGTTAGTCCTCTTTGGTGATGATCAAATACGAGGGTGAGCACGCCCACCACATCTTCTTTGCTATTATTCCACTGTTTATCAACCAGCCTATCGCGAAATAGATCTCTTATATATTCAGAACGAGAAAGATATCCGCGCTCTAATTGATCTTCTTCAATTTCTTCAAATTGAGATTTAGGCATGGAAACGGTAAAGCGGATCGTGTCGTTAGGCATAAGTTAAATTCTATTAAGCTTAATTACAGTGAGTATCCTACAGATATAAAAAGGAAGCAAAAATATAAAATTGATCTAAGTCAACGATAGTATTAAAGAGCTGTTTTTAGGCTGATTTTTAGACAAATACCGGCTAGTATGACGAATATTTTAATAGTATTACGCGCTTGAGCTGAATGTTTATGAGACGGTTAATTTTGCTGCTGTTGTGTGGTTGCTTCGCTTGCCAGTCAGTGGCCGCGACGGATAGGGAAGTGGCTGCCACTGAGAGGGTATTGACACTCGCCTTAGGGGCCGAGCCCGACGCGGGATTCGATCCTATCTTAGGCTGGGGTAAATATAACCGGCCGCTGTTTCAGTCGACACTGTTGCGGCGCAATAAACAACTTGAGCTGGTGGGCGACTTAGCGACATCGTGGACCTTATCAGCCGATCGCTTAACCTGGCAAGTCTCGCTACGAAAAGGGGTTAACTTTAGCGATGGCACAAAGCTTACGGCTGAAGATATTAAGTTTACCTTCGATACTGCTAAGCAAATTGCCTCAATACACGATCTCACTAATCTAGAGATGGTTGAGGTGGTATCAGATGGAGAGCTCAGGTTTCACCTGCAGCAGGCCGACATCACTTTTATCGATAACTTTGTCAGTTTAGCGATTGTGCCTAAAGCAAGTTATGGTCCCCAATATGGTTTAGCACCTGTTGGCTCGGGGCCGCTTAAGTTTGTTCGCTGGGATCGCAATCAACAGCTCATCATGGTTCCCAATCCATATTATTACGGCCAAAAGCTGCAATTTAAAAAAGTGGTGGTCATTTTTAGTGATGAAGATAGCCGCTACTCTCGGCTGCGCGTCGGTCAGCTAGACCTTGGCGCGATAGCGCCGCGCTATGCGCAGTTACTGCCGCCGACATATCGGCTATGGCGTATTGACAGTGTCGATAACCGCGGCATTGCTTGGCCTATGCTGCCTAAGCAGGGCAATAACATAGGCAATGATGTTAGCTCAGATCTGGCAATCCGCACCGCTATCGACTTAGTCATTGATCGTCAGGTGTTAGTTGAGCAACTGCTAGAGGGCCATGCGACGCCGGCTTATTCGATTGCCGATGGCTTGCCTTGGGGGCCAGTTGCTCAAGCCCACGAACCTCAAGTCGATCGCGAGGCAGCCGTTGCACTGCTTGAGAAAAGTGGATGGCAATTACAAGGTGGTATACGCCAGCGCGATGGCGTTAAGGCGTCGATGACGCTTTATTATTTGGCAGGCGACACCGTGCGCCAACAATTAGCCTTGGCGGTGGCGCAAATGGTCAAACCGCTCGGCATCCAAATCACTCCCGTCGGTAAAAGTTGGGAGGCCATCTATAAACAGATGCATCAACAGCCGGTGTTATTTGGTTTTGGAAGCCACTCGGCAACCGAAGTGAGGGGCGTGCATCACAGTCAATATCGAGGCCAAGGCTATTTTAATTCAGGCTATTACAGTAATCCTGAAGTGGATAACGCATTAGATGAGGCCCAGCATGCCCCTTCGTGGCAAGCCTCATTGCCGTATTGGCAAAGCGCGCAGCAATTCATTGCCCAAGATAAACCTTGGACTTGGCTGGTTAACCTTAAACATCTTTATGCGGCCAATGTCTGTCTTGATCTGGATTCGCCCGGGATTGAGGCCCATGGTCACGGCTGGCCATTAGCCAATAATATCGAACATTGGCGCTGGCAATGCCCCAACTGATGCCCACCCATAGCTATGCCATCTTAAGTGCTGGTTTTCGGCTGGTATTACTGCTGATTTTGGTGGTATTACTGGCCTATCTTCTGCTGAGCTGGACACCGATAGATCCGCTGAACGCCTATTTAGGCGGCAATGTCTTTGGCATTTCTGAGCCACAAAAGACCTTGCTCGCCCAGCAGTTGTCACTGGATCAAAGTGTGGGGCAGCGTCTACTGCATTGGTTATCTGGGTTAGCGCGAGGCTATCTCGGCTTTTCTACCCTTTATCAGCAGCCCGTATCAAGCGTTATCGCCACCCATTTACCCCTATCGCTACTGCTCATTGGTCTTAGCTGGGTAGGATCATTGGTACTCGGTTATCTGCTGGGGTTAGTTGCGGGTATTTATCAAGACAGTTGGCTCGATAAGGCGGTGCAGCGGTTTTCATGGTTGATGGTATGCATGCCCTCTTTTTGGTTAGCCATGCTGTTTATCAGCCTATTTTCAATTGCCTTACAGCTCACCCCCGTGTGCTGTGCTGCGCCAATTGGTATGACTTTTTCTGAGCAATCTGTGTTCAGTATGTTGCATCATCTGCTATTGCCTGTCGCTACCCTGACGGTGGTGAGCATGGCGCCAATAGTGTTGCACACCCGAGAGAAGGTGATTGACGTGCTGCAGTCTGATTATGTGCAGTATTCTCTGGCGCATGGGGATAGCCTGTTTAAGGTGGTGCGCTTTCATGTGATCCGTAACAGTCTATTACCGGCAATCGTGTTGCAATTTGCGACCTTTGCAGAGCTGTTTGGTGGCTCGCTGATCGCCGAAACTGTGTTTAGTTTTCCCGGATTAGGCGCCAGTATTGTGAAGGCAGGTTTAGCCAGTGACACCGACTTACTCATGGGCTGCACCTTAATTTCGGCATTGATGGTCTTTAGCGGTAACCTTATTGCCACTGTGTTATCACGCTACTTTATTCAGGAGGCTGGGGATGCGTGATCTACTGCGTCAGCCCAGTTTTATGGCCGCGCTTGCCTTACTATGCGGGTTAGTTGGGCTGGCCTTGCTTTGGCCTTGGCAGGGGGCAGAGCTCGATTTACTCAATAAATATCAAGCGCCTTCACTACAACATCTGTTTGGCACCGACTGGCTCGGCAGAGATCTGTTTAGTCGCAGTCAACAGGCGCTGGTGCAGAGCCTGTATGTGGGCGGGCTTGCGGTATTGCTGAGCAGTGTGTTGTCGTTGATGATGGCGATGCTTGCCATGTTACATCGCGCCGCCGCGTGGATGGTCGATCTGCTGGTGGATCTGTTTATGTCACTCCCCCACCTCTTGCTATTAATTCTCTTATCGTTAGCCTTTGGCGGTGCAGAGTTCGGCTTAGTGGTGGCGGTTGCATTAAGTCACTGGCCTAAACTCACGCGATTACTGCGTTTTGAAATGAAACAGGTGCAGTCAGCCCCCTATTATCAGTTAGCGAAACAGTTTGGTACTTCACCTTGGCAAAGATTACGGCGTCACATGTTGCCGCATATCTTGCCTCAGTGGTGGATAGGCGGCTTGCTGCTGTTTCCTCATGCGCTCACCCATATGGCGGCGTTGACCTTTTTAGGTTTTGGTCTTAATCCTGACTCGCCATCCATGGGCGCCTTGTTAGCTCAGGCATCGCAATATGCGTTAACCGGACATTGGTGGTTTGCCCTGTGCCCCGGTTTACTCTTGCTCAGTTGCTTGCTGCTCTTGTCTTATGTTGCGCAGCGTCTGCTGCTCGGTTTACGTCAGGGGCCGCAAACTCACCTTGAAGGAGGGGTTAAATGTTAACTGTCGAAGGGCTTAGTATTCAATCCGATGCTGTCTCTCTATTGTCGCCGTTAAGCTTTTCGCTCAAGCAAGGTGAGGTGCTTGGCGTGATAGGCGCGAGCGGTAGCGGTAAAAGTTTATTGGCACAGGCGTTGATGGGGCAGGTTCCGCCCGGCTTTAAATTAGGTGGCAAGGTTACCAGTCAGCAAGGCGCTCGGCGCGCATTGGCGGCGCAGTCGGCCTCTGTGTTAGATCCGTTGCGATTAATCGGGTCACAATTGCGTTATGCCGCGCAGCGATTAGGCAAACGCGCCTCGACGCGTCGACACTATTTTAAGCTTGGCGGCAATATTACTGAGTGTTATCGGCACCAGCTCTCTGGCGGTATGGCAAAGCGTGCCTTAATGGCGCAGGCTTGCTGGCAATCGAGCGAGATTATGATTGCCGATGAGCCCTGCTGCGGACTCGACGTCGAAGCGGCAAAGGCGATATATCAACATTTAGCGATGCTTGCTCGCGATGAACAACTGGGCGTCATGGTGATTAGCCATAATTTGAGGCAATTATTGCCTATTGCCGACAGAGTGTTAGTGCTGCGCGATGGGTGCGCCGTGGAAATGACCACCCCAGCGCATATTCGTGCAGGGGCGTGTGATGAGTATACGCACCGCTTTTGGACGTCACTGCCAGAACATTGGGAGCCTGAACGTGTTGCGGTTGCATAAAGGCTATGTGCGTCGAGGCGAGCAGTTAATCACATTTCCAGACATCGAGCTTAAGCGCGGCGAAATAGTGGGGGTATCAGGCCCCAGTGGTGTGGGCAAATCCACTTTAGCGAGCATGCTTGCGGGGATAATACCTATGCAAGCTGAGCTGCACTCATTGCCAAGGCGCGCGCGGGGTAAACCTAATCCGGTGCAGTGGCTTATCCAGCAGGGGGAGTTTGCGTTTAATCCCAGATTAACCCTTAAAACCGCGTTAGATGAGAGCTGGCAATGTGACGATTACCTGCCACTGCTTAAGGATTATGGTCTGGAGCCCTCTTGGTTAACAAGACGGCCAAATCAGTTATCCGGTGGTCAGCTACAACGTTTTAATTTGATCCGGGTATTAGTGCCCACCACGCAGTTTATTATCTGTGATGAGGTAACGGCACATCTGGATACCATCACCCAAGCCGAGTTTTGGCAGCACTTATTAGCTACGGCAAATAAGCGTAACTTAGGCGTGTTGGTGATCTCCCACGATCCCTACCTACTCGAAGCGATTTGCGATCACATTGTGACTTGGTAAAGCGCCGTCAACGGCAAGCGTACGCTTAATCTCGAGGCTTCTCTTGGCGCAGGGCCTTGGTGGCACCGCGCTGTTTTTTGGCCTCGATACGCCGTTTCTGGCTGCCTTTGGTGGGCTTGGTGGCGATACGCTTTTTAGCGGTATGTCCAACGCTGGCGACCAAGCTGATAAATTGTTCCAGTGCGGTTTGACGATTAGCATCTTGGCTGCGGCTAGCTTGACACTTAATGATGATTTTGCCGCTTTTGGTAATACGATGATCAGCTTTAGCCAGTAAGCGTTGCTGATACAGTTCGGGGAGCGAGGATTGGCGAATATCGAAAATAAGCTGGGCAGCGGTAGAGACTTTATTGAGATGTTGGCCTCCAGCGCCACTGGAGCGGATAAATTGCCACTCAAGTTCATGGTCTTGTAGTTCAATTCGATTGCTGATTTTTATCATGCAGGCTCTTTAATGGTGATTATTTGATATAGACAGGTATCATTGCACTGACCAAATAAGGCAAAATGGTCAACTCATTCTTGCACCGTCGCGGAGTCCCAATATGTTATGTCAAATCGCTGATATCACCAATGGGGTGATCAGTTTATTTGCTAGCGGTCGGTTATCGACAAAAGATTATTGCCAGTTAATCGCCCCCATCATTGAAAAATACCAAGCCGAGTCAGGTAAAGTCTGTCTGTATATCGAAGCCGACGTACTGCTCGAAGGCTGGGAGAGCCAGTCATTATCAGGTGTCGGTGAGGTTCAACTACCTAGGTTCGATGCGCTAGTTTTAGTGGGCGGCCCTGATTGGTTTGGTAATGCCGTGCGTCTAATGGGGCCATTTATGCAAGGCGAGGTCGCGTGGTATCCGCTCGAGCAAAAGCCATTGGCTATTGAATGGATAACAGCCAAATTAAGTTGCCCATTAACCCAATAAACAATTTAGGCTACACTGGCTGTTGGAAATAAGCCCGAGCGCAACACAGCGTTATAGCGAATATTGAAGGAAATCCTATGTTAGCCATTAAATCTCCAGTCCTTAAGTGCGCAACATTAGCGCTGTTTACTCTGACACTATTGTCAGGCTGCGCGCCAGAAGTGGGTAGCGAAAAATGGTGTAAGCAGATGGAAGATAAGCCCAAAGGCGATTGGACCGCTAATGAAGCTGCCGATTACGCCAAGCACTGCGTCTTTAAATAATCGCTTAATACCGCGTTATCCATAGCAAATGTGACGCCGACAATACTTTAGTTATGTGAGGTATTGTCAGCGTTGAACAAATCATTACAATGCCTGTCAAATAGCTATTCATTTGATTTTTTAGCTTTATTTTTTAAGGGTGTCTGTGAGTCGTTTCTTCCACCTCGTTATCCAAAAGATCGCATTAATGATGATCGCTATCGTGGCGCTGCAGTTTGCAGTGGCTAACTTTGGCGTCCATCAGTTGCACTTAGGGGATCATCAGGAGGAGAGTGAAAACCACCCCCATCTGCAGTTTACTGCCCAGGTGATCAGCCTATCCCAATGTGTCGATTGCCAATGTGCGTTCGATTCACCTGAGCTAGACAAGCATCAATCCACGGCCCACCATCAACATCAGATCAGCAAAACCGAGACCCAAACTTTCGACCTCTGCCTAGATTGCCAGTGCCACGGTGGTCATGCGACCTTATTGTCGCAAGTGATTATTGTGCCATCGCTGCCTGTGTCTGATGCGCCAAAGAACTTAGCTCACCATTACTTCCCACCCGAGCAACAAGCCGCTTACCGCCCCCCCATAGTGTAATTCTGTTAGCCCATATTCTTCTGTAGCTCATGGCCGTCTTAGCAATAAGGCCGCGGCTTATGCTATGGCGTTTTATCGGATCATATTCAACTCATTAACGCTGTGACGCTTAATGTGATGGAGATTGACACCCTATTTAGCTGCCCCGCTTTGACCTTGCGTGGATGGACGCCATATGGCGCGGTGGCTGGATCGAATGTTCAATACTAGGAATTGCGATGCAAAAAAGTATTATCGCGGCGCTACTTTTGGCCAGCTGTAGTGGCCCAGTCGTGCATGCCCTGTCCAGTGGGGCACCAAGTTTTGCGCCCGCGTTGGCGCAAATCAATAGCAGTACACCCCCTTTTCAGGCTTGGTTACCAGAGTTGTTACAACAATTTAATCAACTGCCACAGATCAAGGCGCAGCAAGCCAAGCTCAAGCAGGCTGAGTTAATGATGTTGGCGGCCGACAACGCTGTTTATAACCCCGCGTTAGATGTCAGCTATGAAGACGGCGTAGATCAGACCTATGGCATAGGGGTAAGCCAAACCTTAGATTGGGGCGATAAACGCGGCGCCGCAACGCGCACCGCCATGTTGCAAGCTGAAATATTGCGCTCTGACGTTGCACTAAGTCGCAGTCAGATGTTAGCCGAACTGCTCTTGGCGATTGTGGAGCAAAGACGGCAGAGCAAGATCTTGCACTTTCAACTGCAGCAGCTCGATGCGGCTAAGCGGCAACTCACTATTGCCAAGCAGCAGTTGCAGGCAGGCTTGTTGTCACAAGCTGAACATCAACTTATTCAGCTTGAACTGGCGAGCCGCGCCGCAGAGCATGCCATGGTAGAGCAAGATGCCATAGCGGCCGACGCTAAGGTGTTGATGCTCGTGGGCACCACCTCAGTTGCCTTTAATGACTTTATTACTGCGCTCAGCGTCGATGACACGCCTTATGTCATCCGCTCAGAGGTCACGCCCGAGCTGCCAGCACTCAAGGGGGCATATCAACAAGTGATGCTCGCCAAATGGGCGGCAGAGCAAGTGAAGGCCGATACCGCCGCCGATCCCACCATCAGCTTTGGCGCCGAACGCGAAGGTGACGACAATAAGTTTACTTTGGGCCTGTCGGTGCCATTGCGCCTGCGCAATAACTACCGCGACACCCATGCTGTTGCCAGCAGTGAGGTCGTTGTGGCGGAGCAAAATTACCTGGCTAAAGTGCGTGTCATTAGCCAACAGCAGCAGCTATTTCAACTCAGCTTTGCGCGATTACAACAACGTTATCAGCAGTGGCGCCAATTGGTGCTGAGCTCCAGTGCCGGTATTGCCGATGCGTTAGGTCAGCAATGGCAGGCCGGTGACATTAGCACCAGTGATTACCTGCAGAGCCAGCGTCAACTGGCCAGTAGTTATCTGGCTGGTTTGTCATTGGAGTCGGCCTTGTATCAATCTTGGCTAGATTGGATGGGGGCTAGCGGCCAGTTAGAGCACTATTTAACTGCGCAGTTGAGTCTGCCCGCGCACGCCCAAGCATCTAAGTGAATTTAGGACGACATAACATGAATAAGCAAATCAATACGATCCAAGGCGTGACGCTAAGCGCAAGGCTAATAAAGGCCGCACAGTTACTATCAATTACCACACTATTAGGCTTGTCAGCCAGCGGGTTTGCCAGTGACAGCCATGATCACGGCGCAGCCAGCGACCTCGAGCGCCCACATGACGCCCGCGAAGTGGGGCACGACCACCAAAGCGAGCTGCCAGAGCATCGCGAGGCCGATAACGCCCATGGTCATGATGAGGATGAAGCCGAGCATAGCGATGGGATTGTGCTTAGCGCCGCCCAGCGAGAGCTTGCCGGCATTAAGGTGGTATCGCTCTCTAAACAAAGTTTTAGTTTAGAGGCGGTGGCAACGGCCACCTTAGTGGTGGACCGTAATCGCACTATCACCTTGGCGCCACAACTTGAGGTGCGGGTGCTTAAGCGGCATGTAGTGCCAGGGCAAGAAGTGCAGCAAGGGCAGCCCATTTTGACCCTAGGCGGCGCCGCCGTGGCCAAGGCGCAGGCGGAGTATATCAATGCCGCCGCTGAGTGGAGCCGGGTACAGCGCATGAGCCCAAGCGCCGTCAGTGCCAGCCGTCGCTTGCAGGCGCAGGTGGACGCCGAGCTTAAGCGGGCGACCCTTGAAGCGTTAAAAATGACGGATGGTCAAATTAAGGCGCTTGCATCTCGTCCAGACACCATTGGCCGCTACCAACTGTTAGCGCCAATAGCGGGGCGAGTACAGCAAGATGTGGCCATGTTAGGTCAAGTTTTTGCTGGCGGCACCGCCTTGATGCAGCTTACCGATGAGTCACACCTCTGGGTTGAGGCTCAAGTGACACCGACTCAGGCTGAAAAAGTGACGGTGGGCAGCAGTGTGCTGGTGAAAGTGGGCCCCCATAGCATAGAGGCGCAGATCATCGGCCGCTCCCATGAGCTCAATAGCGTCACGCGCACCGAGCAAATTTTGGTGGCGTTCGATAATCCTGGTCATGTACTGCATGCCGGGCAATTTGCCGAAATTTATCTGGCCGACAATAGCGTTACCGGCGTGGTGCTGCCCGATGCAGCGTTGACCCGGGGCGGTGATGGTGACTGGCAAGTGTTTGTCGCCACTGATGAGGGGTTCGAGGCGCGAGAAGTTGAGGTGGTTGAGCGTCAACGGGGCATGAACTTAGTGCGTGGCTTAAGTCCTGAGACTCAGGTGGTGATTTCGGGGGCCTTTTTCTTAGCGTCCGAACAGGCCAAGTCGGGCTTTGATATCCACAATCATTAAGGGATCCTCGCTATGCTACAAAAATTAATCGATACGGCGATAGCCAATCGTCTGCTGGTGGTGTTGGCCCTGCTAGGGACCATTGTCGCCAGTGTGGTGGTACTGCCTAAGCTCAATCTCGACGCCTTTCCCGATGTGACCAATGTGCAGGTGACGGTCAATACCGCAGCTGAAGGCTTAGCCGCCGAAGAGGTGGAAAAGCTAATAAGTTACCCCGTCGAGTCGGCGATGTACGCCTTGCCTGCGGTCACAGAGGTGCGCTCATTGTCGCGTACGGGCTTGTCTATTGTGACTGTGGTGTTTGATGAAGGCACGGATATCTATTTTGCTCGCCAGCAAGTGTTTGAGCAGTTGCAAGCGGCCAGAGAGATGATCCCTAGCGGAGTCGGAGTGCCCGAAATTGGCCCCAACACCTCGGGATTAGGGCAAATTTATCAATATATTTTACGCGCCGAACCCGGTTCTGGCATCGATGCCTATGAGCTGAGAAGCCTGAATGATTACTTAGTGAAGCTGCTGATGATGCCCGTGGCTGGGGTGACCGATGTGCTCTCCTTTGGCGGTGAAGTGCGGCAATATCAAGTGCAGATAGAGCCCAACAAACTGCGCAGTTACGGCCTTGATATGGCACAGGTAACCGCTGCGCTTGAGAGCAACAACCGCAATGCCGGTGGCTGGTTTATGGCACAAGGCCAAGAGCAACTGGTGGTGCGCGGTTACGGTATGTTGCCCGCGGGCGATGCGGGTCTCAAAGCCATTGCGCAAATCCCCCTGACCGAAGTGGCGGGAACCCCAGTTCGAGTAAGTGATATTGCCAAAGTGGATTACGGCAGTGAAATACGGGTGGGGGCGGTCACCATGACGCGCCGCGATGACGCTGGGCAAGCGCAACACTTAGGCGAAGTGGTGGCTGGCGTGGTGTTAAAACGCATGGGAGCCAATACCAAGGCGACCATAGATGATATTGCCTCGCGACGCGCGCTAATCGAGCAAGCTTTGCCCGATGGCGTGTCGTTTGAGGTGTTTTACGATCAGGCAGATTTAGTGGCGCAAGCGGTCACCACAGTGCGCGATGCCCTGCTAATGGCCTTCGTGTTTATTGTGGTGATTTTAGCGCTGTTTCTGGTCAATCTGCGCGCTACCTTGCTGGTGTTGTTGTCTATTCCTGTGTCGATTGGTCTGGCGCTGATGGTGATGGCTTACTTTGGCATGTCGGCCAATTTAATGTCGCTAGGCGGCCTCGCCGTGGCGATTGGTATGCTGGTCGATGGCTCGGTGGTGATGGTGGAAAACATCTTTAAACATCTTACCCAGCCAGATAGAGGTCATTTAGCTAAAGCACAGGCTAGAGCAGGAGGTGAGCGTGATCCGTACCATGCCAATCAAGACGATCTTAGTAAAGGCCGGGATAGTGAAGGCGCGGGTAGCGGTATTGCCATTAGAGTCATGTTGGCGGCAAAAGAGGTGTGTCGGCCTATCTTTTTTGCGACCGCCATTATTATTGTGGTGTTTGCGCCGCTGTTTGCCTTAGAAGGGGTTGAGGGCAAGCTGTTTCAGCCGATGGCGGTCAGCATCATCTTAGCGATGATATCGGCCTTGTTGGTGGCCTTGATTGTGGTGCCAGCACTGGCAGTAATCTTGTTTCAACCGGGAGTGTTCAAACGGGGGGTGAAACTGAGACAAAGCGTGTTGCTTAAACCGATTGAATCCCTCTATCGCAAGCTGCTCACCGTCACCATGGCGCGCCCTAAAGTGGTGGGATTAACCGCGATACTGATGTTTGCCTTAAGCATGGCGCTGCTGCCTAGGCTAGGCACAGAGTTTGTGCCCGAATTAGAGGAGGGCACCATCAATCTGCGCGTTACCTTAGCACCCACCGCCAGCCTTGGCACTTCGCTTGAGGTCGCGCCTAAGCTTGAAAAAATCTTAATGCAATTTCCTGAGGTGGAATATGCGCTAAGCCGCATTGGCGCGGCGGAGCTCGGCGGCGACCCTGAGCCTGTGAGTAATATTGAGATCTATATTGGTCTCAAGCCGCTGGAGGAGTGGCAATCGGCGAGCGATCGCTTTGCCCTACAGCGGCTAATGGAGCAAAAGTTGAGTGTCTATCCGGGTCTGCTGTTTACCTTCTCACAGCCTATTGCCACTCGCGTAGATGAGTTGTTGTCTGGGGTGAAGGCGCAACTTGCTATCAAGCTATTCGGCCCAGATTTAGCGGTATTGTCGCAAAAAGGGCAGCAACTGAGTGATTTGGTGATGCAGATCCCCGGCGCGGTCGATGTGTCGCTGGAGCAAGTCTCTGGTGAGGCGCAGTTGGTGGTGCGTCCTAAGCGTGACGTGTTAGCCCGTTATGGCATCAGTGTCGATGAGGTGATGAGCCTAGTGAGCCAAGGAGTGGGCGGCGCGAGTGCTGGGCAGGTGATCGATGGTAACGCCAGATATGATATCAATGTGCGTTTGGCCGCCGAGTACCGTAGTGCGCCTGATGCGCTGCGGGATCTGCTGCTTAATGGGGCGAATGGTGCGACCGTGCGACTTGGCGAAGTGGCCGATGTGTTGGTTGAGATGGCGCCGCCCAATATCCGCCGCGATGATGTGCAGCGCCGCGTCGTGGTACAAGCTAACATATCGGGACGCGATATGGGGTCTGTGGTCGATGATATTTATGCCATCGTGCCCCAAGCCGAGTTGCCACCAGGCTACACCGTCGTGGTGGGTGGGCAGTATGAAAACCAGCAGCGCGCGCAGCAAAAGTTGATGCTGGTGGTGCCTATCTCTATTGGGTTGATCGCCTTGCTGCTCTACTTCTCATTTGGCTCTATTAAGCAGGTCGCGCTGATTATGGCCAATGTCCCCCTGGCCTTGATTGGCGGTATTGTCGCGCTCTATCTCAGCGGCACTTATCTGTCGGTGCCAAGCTCGATTGGGTTTATTACCCTGTTTGGGGTGGCGGTGCTTAATGGTGTGGTATTGGTGGATGCGATTAATCAGCGCCGCGCAGCGGGTGAGCCGCTTTATGCCTGCGTGTACGAAGGCACTGTCGGGCGGCTTCGTCCGGTACTGATGACGGCGCTGACATCCGCGTTAGGCCTCATTCCTATTCTGCTCTCTAGCGGCGTAGGCAGCGAAATTCAACAGCCGCTGGCCGTAGTGATCATTGGCGGCCTATTTAGCTCGACCGCCCTGACACTGCTGGTGTTGCCGACCCTGTATCGCTGGTTGTATCAAAATAGCGCGCTAAAGGGCAATAGGAGTTAGAAGCCTTGGATTAAGCCTAAGTCAACGAGCAATGGAATCATGATGAAGGGGGAATATGATTCACCCTTCATCATGGTTATTCAGTTATTTTTATCAATCTTTGTGATAAACCATTGTTCCATCGATATATGTGGCAACCACTTCTGTACCACAAAACTCTTCATCATAGGCAATATCACAAATTAAATAAGCGGTTTCAGTATCCTCATTACCTTTTTCATCAAGGGTAATGGATTCTGCCATTGCTATAATATCTTGATTAATAATAATAAAATCAGCAAGCTTTCCAATTTCCAATGAGCCAACTAATTTATCCTGCTGTAATGCCTTGGCGCCATTAATGGTGTATGCATCAATTAAATCACGAATACTCATGCGCTCTTCTTTGTTCATGACGACCCATCGATAATCATCCTCGCCTAACATTTCTTCTGGCACATTTGCCGGATCGGGAATCCATTCTCCACGAAGCAAACCGTACATAATATTGGTAAACGGACGCGGACCCTTAAAGTCGATAGGTGCATCACTACCAATTGAGATGATGCCACCGTTTTTACGAATGCTTTCCACAGGGTAAAACTTATTAATAAAAGCGCTGTCTTGGCGATAAAAATCCTCTAAATCATAGGTATTCTTGATTTTGTCCATGTAAGGTATGACAGAAACATCATAGGAGTGCCATGGCGCAAACCATGCCGGTGTAGGGGTGGCAAATACGCCAGATTGACCGAAGCGTGCAACATCTTCAGGACGGACTAACTGTAGGTGTGCAATATTGTGTGGAGCAGTTGATGTTGGGTTGGCTGCTCGGGCATTTTCAACTGCTGTTAGCGCAATATCTACCGCACGATCACCTATTGCGTGAAAATGTGCGTTATAACCGGCTTTATCAATCTCCATCACCAGACGATTGATTTCATCAGCCTCCATTTCTAGCAAGCCACGATTAATTTTATCATGGGCTGCATCGTAATAATGGGTATCACCGTTCTTCGCGATATCTACATTTAGGTACGGTTTAAATACCGCTGCCGTTTGTGTTGGGGCTTCAATTACGCCATCAACCATAAGCTTGACAGAGTCAACCTTGAGACGACTAGAACCTTTTGCTTTAGCTCTAGCATCGGCTACATCGCTCATTACCTTAGTAAGATCGACCTTGCCATCAGCCCCCTTATGTCTGCCTTTTTGTACTACCATACTCAAGCTAATACGTGGTAATAAAGTATTTTGTTGCGCCATCGCACTGTAAACCGTCACATCACGCTGATGTGCCCAAGCTTCCATGCCTGACGTAATACCATTAGCAACAAAATAATTATTAATTTCATCTTGTCGTTGCAGAAATTCTGCCGCTGTCGTGGTCTCGTAGGCGAATAAGTCCCATGCTGCCTGACTTTTTAACTGCCCAACAGGTTTGCCTTGTTCATTTAACGGAATAAGATTGGCGTAGTCTTTCAGGCTCGATGACAGTGTTTCTTCGGTGACAGCGTAGTGAACGCCGTCAAGTTCGGCTGCATTTTTTAAGGCGTAATGATTAACGGCGTAAGCGTGTCCATCAGCACCAATCAAAATCAGTTTATGTGAATTTGAAATACTGTCTAGACCTGTAGCTATATCTGGAAAACCACCTAAATAACTTGCCTTGTCAGCTCCGTAACCATTGAACTGGGTGACCGTTATCCATTCTCCTGCGGCTGGAGCATTATCCCCTAGGTTACTTAAGCAACTCTTTATATCGCTGATAACTTGTGCCAATTTATATTCATTTTTCTCTGGCAATGCGCATGTTTCTGCTTCTAAAGCTAATAGTGGGTGCAAGTGTGTATCATGCAGTCCAGGCAAAATCATCTGCCCTTCTAAGTTAACGGTATTCGTATTACCCGTGGCAACCCTTTTCGCCTCTTCGTACTCACCAACAAAAACAATTTCGTTTCCGCGTACGACCATGGCTTCGACGGTCTCTTGCTTAGCATTTGAGGTATAAATCGTACCGTTATGAAATAGTGTCGCTGGGCTCTGTTCTTGGAAAGAGCTACAAGCACTAACCATGCTTAACAACGCGCCTACTCCTAGGATTTTTCTACCTATGTACATATAAACTCCATTTTTTACAGTAATTACTGATATTTTAAGCTACAGTAATTACTGTAAAATAACAACGGCGGGTTTTATTCATTCTATTTTGTTCACGTGGTATTATTTTGTGAACTGTCATTGTCGAATTCTCAGCTTATGATGCCCATACCCGAGCCGTTCCAGCTCAAAAAAGAGCCCAAACAATTGCGCTCAAAGAAACTAGTACAAAAAATATGTGCGACGACACTGGCTGTTATCAATAAGAAAGGGATACGTCATCTCAACACCAATTTAATCGCTATTGAAGCTGGCATAGACGTATCGTCGATTTATCAGTTTTTTCCTAATAAAGAATCCATTTTGTACTATATTGCCCGAAATTGGATGGAGGAATATACCGCAGTTTATGAGCGGTTCGATTCAGAACCTGAATTATTAGCATTGCCTTGGCGTGATTTTTTTTCCCGTTTATTAACTGACTGGAATCTTCCCGATCAGAGCTCAAAATTATCTGCCTTACAAGCGGTTTGGCGGACTTATCCAGAATTTGAAGAGTTAGAGCATCATCAACTTGAATTTCATACTCTTTTCGTTCTGAAGCATTTTAAACGTTATAAGGCAAAAGGGAACCAACAAGAGTGGCGAGACATTGCGGCTTATATGTTTTATGTTGAAGACTCTATTAATGAAGTGATTGCAGACCCCCATTTGAACTTCAGCACTTCATTATTACGTTTATATAAAGAGTCATTATTTAGCTTGCTAGAAAAATACCTCAACAAATATTAGCTAGTGTTAATGTTTTTGGTGTGTAAGTTTAATTAATCTCTTTGCTAGATATGGTTAAGGTGATTATAGCTGGCTAGGATTATGTCCTTGCTTTTAATTAAATATGGGTTCTCAAGTTATCGACCAATGCATTAGTAAAGGCGGGATCTGCATCCTTTTGGCTCTGCAGATAAATATTGTATTGAGGACGTTTGGCTGAGTGGTTGACTTTATCTTTCCAAAAATCGGTTAAATCGACATAGTCTATGGTGCCTCTTTTCTCTATTGCCTCCGTGACCATAAATGATGCCAGTAAACCGATGCATTCGGTTTTTTCAATATGCTCTAGTAACAGGTTAAGGCTTGTGGTTTTCATTGATACAGATAAGGGGAGCTTTAATTCGCTCGAGAGGGTTTCCAATTTATGGTTTTTAGGGCCATTCATGGAGTAATAAAATAGTGCAACAGGGTGGGAAAATAATATCTCAATGCTTAAAGGGTGCTCAAAGATGGGGTGACCTTTCTTAGCGACTAGGTAAAAGTTGTGTATTTGACCAATTTGATGAAGCTCTACTTTATCGTTATGAGTTGGGTTAATTGCAATCGAGTAATCTAGCTTAGATTGGTTAATCTGGTGTTGTACATCGCCAGTCCAAGGGTGAAGATTAAACGTCAGGTTTGCTTGAGTTGCGGCGCGGCTATGATGAAGGCAATCCATCACCATAGAGCTTAGGTGTTCCTGTACTGCGATATTAATTTCACGTTTACACAAGCGGTTATTCTGAGCCGTGCGAGCAAGAGTTTGATATTGTGAGACTACTGATTTCGCCAAGGGATAGATGGTTTCTGCAAGATGGTTTGGCTCCATGCCATAGCGTTGTCTGACAAACAGAGGATCGCCAAAAATTTCGCGCAAACAAGTTAACGAACGACTCACTTTAGATTGAGATACGTTTAGCCTGACCGCCGCAACAGTGACACTTTTATGGTCACATAACGCGACCAAAACGTTTAAAGTGAAGTAGTCTAACCGGCTTATCTCATTAATCATTATGTAATAAAAGCCATATAAGAAATCCTTAGCCAATTCTAATGTACCCTCAGTTTATTTCGAGGATGCAACTCACATAACGGTTGAAAATAAGTGCTGTTTAAAGGTGCGCGACTTAGGTTAGATGGTAAAAGGGCTTACCCAGTAGTAAGCCCCTTATTTGAGTGCTAAACGCTAATTTTTAGCCCAGAGGAATGATTTTTTCGACCTTGAATGTAATGTTACAAGCACCGACTTGGTTCCAATCTATATCTTTTGGATCAAAGGTTTCGCCGATACCGGCACCCGGAACAGGTGTAGCCCAATCGGCAGCAAATAAACCGGTACGAGTATAATCTGTTGTAACGATTAAGCGGGCGCCGCGATTACGGCTATCTTCGTCAAAGCCTGTTTTGGCAAATTGAGTCTCATCATATTGGTAGTAGGATAAGCGGGCATTACCATTCATGATGGCGTTGTAACAGGTGTTGTTTTTACCGATAAATACAGAGCTGAAATAATCGCCATTAATATTTTTCAATCCCCACCCAAATGTCGCCACATTAGGCGTTTCAATGGTTACACCATTTTCAACATATTTGTTTACCGTAGCAACGAGTTTAGAACCTAAGTAATTATCTGCAGTTTCAATTACATAAGCCTTACCGTCATTCGGGTACATCTCTTTCATATGTTCACGGTTTTCCATCACACAGGCTTGCGCTAATGTGGTTGCCCCGGTGTTCGCTTCTGTCGCCTCGGTCCAGCGGTAATTATGTATTTTGGTGTTCACCGCATCTTCTAACCATTTAGCGTTTAGGAAGGAACCAGTTGTGTAATATGAAAGGCCTGAAGCGCCGGTTTTGCCATCGATAGCGCCAGGTTTAAATATGGGCTGTGTGTAGGTGGGATCCGTTGGGTTGCCTACTAAGTCTGCTGGAGGGGCTGAATGTGGCGCGTGGCAGCCAGCACAATCGCCATAGTCGCTATGAGGCGGCGTGACCCCTGACTCACCAGTGCCGTCATAGGTATGGCAAGAAAGGCATTCATCACCTGCAACACCGACGTTGGCTTTTAGCACCAGTTCGGCTTCTTTAGTATTAGGGTCTATATAATCGAATGCTACGTCAATCTCTGCGCATTGAGTAGAAAAATCATAGGGTTGTAACATATTATCTTTGAGTTCGCCTATCGCTAATTGTAGATCGGCTTTCTCTTTGGCTAGCTTGATTTGGGCATCGTTAAGCTGATCATTTTGAGTGGTTAATTCGCTATTCGTTGCTTCTAGTTGTGCTAATTTATCTAATACATCTTGGCTTGTTTTTTCGACAGTATCGTCATTACAACCCGTCATTAGAACCAAAGATGAACAGATTAATGTCGCTAATAGTTTCTTTTTCATTGTTACCACCTACTACATTGTTTTTATTTAAAATATTAAGTTTTAGTTGAGATATGCTTGGAACGCTTTACTGTGATGAAATGTGATTTCGCCAGCATGATTTTCAATTAACATCAGGGGAAGCCCGAACCTTTCTGCCATGGCTAATGCAGGCTTAACTCCCATGACAACCGTCGCAGTAGCAAGTGCATCAGCGGTGGCACAGTCGTCAGCGATGACGGTGGCCGATATTACTTGCCGTTGCACAGAACGACCTGTTTTGGGGTTAATAATGTGAGAAAATTGAATGTTGTTTTGTTCAAAAAAATTGCGATAGTCGCCAGAGGTCGCAATGGCTTTATCACTAATAGAAAGGGTGGCAACCTGATCACGACTGTTTAATTCAGGCTTATCCACTGCAACTTGCCACAATTGGCCATCGAAACGTTTTCCATTAGTCACCAGCTCACCGCCGATATCCACTAAAAAGTGCTCAATCCCCTCTTGGCGCAATAGTCTTGCTATTTCGTCGACGCCGTAACCTTTAGCTATCGAAGAGAGATCCAGTCGAGTGCGTGGATCGCGTTTTGTCAGCGTTGTGCTGGCTAATGTGATGTTATCCAGGCCTGTATATTGCAACACTTGCTTTATTTCGTTAGCGCTTGGTATTTGGCGAGGGTGGCTTGATGGTCCAAACCCCCAAAGTTCAACTAGAGGCGCGATGGTGATATCAAGCGCACCGTCAGTCATTTTTGCGATAGCAATAGCTTTTGCTAGTACTTCAGCTAGTGGTGGAGATATCTGTATTGCATCATTGCCTGAGTAGGCATTAATTTTTGATATTTCAGAATCTTGTCGCCACGTGGACATAGAAGCGTTAATTTCTTCTAGTCGTAACTCTATCTTTTTTCGCAGGAGATAGACTTGTTCTGGTGTGGTGTTATCGGAATCCCAAGTTATCCGATAATTATTTCCCATGGTTTTGCCATATATGTTATATGTCTTAAATCCTATATCACTCGCTATTGCACTTGATGATATAACCATAATTAAAAAATAGAGCAATGAGCAGAAATTGAATTTATTCATAAGTCACGTTTTAAATATTCGCCATGTGCTAATAACATAACTGTAAAATCATCGGGTTCAATACGAGCCGTTACACCGTGTGATATATTTCATAGTGTATTTATGAGAACTAAGACTCAACGCAAGATAGTTGATGATTGAATATCTAAGATCCATTTTCCGTAGATCTTAAGTCTACCTGCGTGAACCCAATTTGCAGCTTAAAGAACATGATCTAGTGAGGCATCTTTTAGTGCCTGCATTCCCCCCCCCAGATGGATACTATAAGTGATTGATATTTTGGGTTACATATTTAAGGGTTGCAGTGGAGGGATACATTAATGGTTGTTTGTATTTTTCTGTATTTTTAGTTTAACTTGATTTTAGTCTATTAGTTAGTCTGTGGCTTAGATGAACATTGGATTTGTTTGACGAGAAATAAGTGGGTTTTATATCGGTCATATTTACATTTTTATGTTATCACTATATTCGATATGGATTTTGGATTTTAATTTGTCTGCTTGAGATTTTTATTTTTATTTTTATTAATAAGGTTTTTTAATTGGGTTTCTTTTTGGTAGTGCTGAATTGAATTGTGTCAGACCATTTTTGTCGTTATAAATACGAATTCAGTTTATTTTAAAAAGGGTGACCTTTTGATTGTATCCGGTGTGATGTTAAACGTGACAAGTCTACTAAAGTATTTAAATTTTCTGATAGCGGCTAATGATATCTACTGTTTCCACTAAGGGAGGAATTTAGGCGTGAAGCTAAAGTGGTGAAGTTTAAGTCCGAATAATCTAGGAGTTTACAAAGCTAAGCATAGGGATAGTCTCTATGAGTTATAGCATTGACATATCTAGGATTATTGAATAGGTTGTCTGGTTAATAACTATACTAAATTAAGGATGATTGATGTACGTCTCACTTCGACGACTATTTTGTATTTTCTGTTTTACCGCCTCTTTTAATATCTTTGCCGTCACCGAATGGGTTGATTTTGAACTTATCAATGGTCATATCAATTTGCCAGTGAGCATTAATGGCATAGAAGGTCGCGCCATTTTGGATAGTGGTGCTCAAGTCAATGCGATTAACACAAGCTTTATTAATCGCCATGGTTTTGAGTTCGATAAAGGCGGCAAGATTAATATTCAAGGGGTGTTCAGCACTGAGAAACGCCAACTTTATAATAATGTCCCTGTGACCTTGTTTGGGGCAACCATCGAGTTTGATCAGTTAGCGAGCCTGCGCATTGGCCATCATGAGGTGCAGTTGTTACTCGGTGCGGGTCTGTTAGATAAGTTTATCTTTCAGATTGATTACCCCAATAGCCGGATGAGATTATTCGAAAGAGGCAGTGTGGATTTAGCTAAACTCGAAAATATTCCGATGCAGATCGACAGAGGCGCGGGGCAACCCATTGTTCGAGTTGAGCTTAATGGTGATGCCGATGAAAACCCTTGGCTTGTCCTCGATACCGGTAATGCAGGCGGACTATTTTTAAAGCGCATGTTAGTAACGGACAATAACTGGCTTGAACTTTACGGTTCTCAGTCGGGGGTCACAGGTGGTGCCAATAGCGTTGCTCTGGTCGATAGCTTTCGGTTGCCTAAGATGAAGTTTGGTCCATACACAGTTGAAAATGTCTTAGTGACAGTACCAGGAGAAGGGCAAACAGAATCGGTCTCGGGTCGCAGCAACAGTGGATCGTCTCGTATCAAGGGTAAAAACATCAAGGGGTTGGTGGGCTATGATGTACTGAAACACTTTGTGTTAACCATAGACTATAAGTCGGGCCATATGCATATAGGCTTACCCGAAGACTCATAATCAGCCTTATGGGATCTCGATAATAAGGGCACAGGATCGCATCATCTGTGCCCTTTTTTGTGGCTTTATTTTAGGTCAGCGGGCAATGCTTGCCCCTGTTTATGCCTGTCGCGGCGAGATTAAATACCGACTTTTATAACCACTTTCCTTACCGCTTTAGGTGTGGCTAGCGTGCCCGGCATATGAATATCTTGCGGAAAAAACAGCGCAAACATCCCCGCTTTTAAGGGGATAAAGGCAGCATTAGCTTTATTGGACTCATAATCAAACTGGGCGTAATCATGTTTGTCGAAGTAGGGTTTTGATGGAGTCTGATCCGCCAGTGGTAGATAGCCAAACTCCTCTTCACCACTGACCACATACTGCACGTCGATGTAACGGCGGTGCACCTCAAAAGATTCTTGTTCTCTAGGGGTCGTTTCATAGTCATTAACGATGACAAACAGATCTTTGCCCTCGAGCTCATAGGTGCCCACCTCGGCTTGAGTAAAGTCGGTCTCGACTAAGTGTTGCAGCGCTTTGGCCAATCTTGGGCTCAGTGAGGCGTACAGGGCAATGTTATTTAGGCTATCTACTATCATGACGGTTACGCAAACAAGTTAATTGAAGCGCTAGTTTAGCAAGCTTGGCTATTAGTGGGATAGCGTTTGTTGTGGCTCGGGCGGTGGGATATCGCACGAGGCCCTAAAATCTTGCCACCACTGCACATGTCGGCGCATCTGCTGCTTGAGTTGTGCGGGCAGGGCATGGCGCTGTTCGGAGAAATGATGCTCGATGTAGCCTTGATAAACACTGCCATCAAACAGGCGTTGCATCGGCTGACTTAAGCGGTAATGCAGTTGGTTTAATTGGGATAGATAAGCCTGGGTTTGCCCTAGGTAATATTTATGAAACAAGTTTTGCAATATCTCTTGTTGCCGATTGGCGTGGCCAAGGCGGCAGGCGGCGAGCGTTTGATAGTTAAATAGGTAGTCATTGATTGCGGTTAGTTGAGATACGCTCAATGCAAGTGAGCGCAGATATTGGTTGAGCAGTGGTTGGCGATGAAAAATCGCAAGTGTTTGCTCTAAATTATCTATCTCGATCTGTTGCCACGAGTGAGCGATGATCTGCTCTTTGATGTTGTTGAGCTGGCTCAGTGCACTTTCAAACTCCACTCGTCCGCTATGCATTTTATTTAGGGTCAGTGAGTCGTAACCGATAAACAGCCTTTTCTTAACGCTGATATCGCGCGTTAGCATCTGCCTAAACACTGTGAGTGCCTGTTGCTGTTTTTGTTCAAGCCCTAATGTCAGTGTGTCGATGAGGTCAACATCGCTTAATGTTTCAATGCACTTGGGGGCAAGTTGGATAAAACGAATATGGTAGATCAGCTGCTGACTCGCCGGTGCCACTTTACCTAAAGCGCTATTGCGCTCGGCAATCAGTTGGCCAAGCGCGCAGTGATTAAGCTTAAGTGTTTGTAAAATAGAGAGGGTTTTGGGGTCTGCTTGATAAGCAGCAGTCTTGGGTAAGGCCATGAGAGTCAATGGTGCGCTTGGGTAGGGCTGATTGAGCACGGTCTCGAGCCGCTTGCTGTAATCTTGCCATATGGCATCGGCATCTTGCCTGGGCTGGCAGCCCAGAGTGAACAGACTAAGTAACGCCAGTAAGCCTGTGATTCTGGCGGGCATACTGACGCGCTGGGTTAAAAACAACATCTGTTTAGGCCGGCGGTGAATGAGGTTGTGGGCTCGTGCTTGGCTGTCACTTGGGTCGCTTCCTTTTTTGTTGCTGCGCTGATGGTTTATCATGCCATGGTAATACGTCCCCTTAGCACAAAGGGTTTACTCGTAACGATAATCTCTTGTTTTGCAAGTGGTTAGCATAAGGCTTAGCTTATGGGCTGTTAATAGTCGCCTATATTCTATCTCTTATTTACAGGCCATTTTAGATAAATGCTGGCTGCCCACTGCCGCGATATTTTATTATCATAGCCAACTTCATAGGCTCCTTAGGATAAGGAGTGAGTTGATGACATTAAACAAGGAAAATAACTTGTCTCAATTACGGTTTTTAGCCGGGCCCAGCGCCTATAGCACGATTGCCGAACATGGGCTTGATCCCGCGCTGTTTACTCGTGTGCTAGCGGCGTCTGGCGGCCCCAAATGGATTGGGATTGCAGGGCTAGACAAAACCCTGTTCACGCAATTTTTTAAGACCAGACAGACACCGCTATACACCCTAGGCGCTTCGTCGGGGGCGTGGCGTCTGGCCTGCATGGCGCAGCAGGACCCGCTCGCGGCCTATGCTCGGCTCGAACAACATTATATTGAGCAGCGTTATGATGTTAAGCCGACGCCTGTTGAGGTATCCCGCCAGATACAAACCATTATCAAAGCGATTTTAGGCGATAAGGCCGGGCAAGATATTGTCGATAATCCGATGATAAAAAGCCATGTTATCGCCTGTAAGGCGCGGCATTTAAATCGCCTGCCCAGTCGATTGGCCCTAGGGACTGGTCTTGCGACCACGGCGCTGAGTAATCTGGTTAGTCGCAAGACCTTAGGGCTGCATTTTCAGCGCATGATCTTTGGTAACGCGGCGGCGCGATCGCCCTTTTTACACTTAACCGATCTTCCCACTGAGCACCTCGCATTGACCGCGACCAACTTAGCACAAGTGCTGCAGGCCACAGGGTCGATTCCCTGGGTATTGGCGCCAGTAACTCAAATCGACGGCGCGCCGCAAGGACATTATTATGATGGCGGCATCACAGATTATCATTTTGATTTGGCGATAGAAGATGGTGAGGGATTAACCTTGTACCCCCATTTTTATAGCCAGATATTACCAGGGTGGTTTGACAAATCTTTGCCTTGGCGCCGTGCTCGGCAAAACTACCATAATGCGCTGATCTTAGTGCCGAGTGAGTCTTACATTCGTCAACTACCCTATGGTAAATTGCCCGACAGAAATGACTTTGCTCGCCTGCCCAGTGATGAGCGAATTCGGTATTGGCAGCAGGTTTTAGCGGCCAGTGACGTGTTAGCCGATGACTTTGATAAGATTTTGAAAAGTGGTGATATTATGCAGTATCTTGAGCCATTTTAATGATTAGTTTGAAGGGGGGATGAAACCAAATATGGACAAGTCAGGTCTAATTATTAACGGAAGAAATAGTGAGATTGGCATGGTCTAGCCAATGCAATAATGACGTATAAAGCAGTAATGAAAACAGCTGCTACACTTTATTATTATTGCTCCTAGTCAATAGCTTGCTGCCTTCATTATGCTCGGTTTTGCAAATGTCGACCAAGGGGAAGGAGGCTGCTATGTTAACGCAAGAAATGGCACTTATCATCCGTGATGAACTGTTATTACCCGCTGGCAGAGTCGAGATCCGAGTGGCTGGCCCATCTGGATTAAGTCTGATAGCTGAGGTACTCAAAGGTCACTATCCCTTAGTCTTTGGTATGGCGAAAATCGATAGTACCCCCCCTTGTTACACCATCGCCACACAATGTGAGATCATCGACTTTAATCTTCTCGATGATGGCAGTTTAGGTGTGGTGCTAGAAGGCCAACAAAGAGTAAAAATTTTATCGGCCAGCCAGCGCAAAGACGGCAACTGGATAGCGCGTACCTTAGGCTGCCATAATTGGCAGCAGGAGCCTATTGAAGGTGAATTTGAGTTGATCAGCGCGGCATTAGAGCAGTTTTATCGCGTCAATCCAACTTTGTTTGAACTGTACTCAGATCTGCATCTCGAAGACGCCAGCTGGGTGAGTCAGCGTTGGTTAGAGGTACTGCCTCTGTATAACCGTGACAAGCAAGTGCTCGTTAATCAGCCCGATTGCCATAAAACCATGGACTTTGTGCTTGAGCTGATTAAATCTCATGCCAACCATAACTTTTAATCGCTACTTGGCTTAGATAGCGCCCCTTGGCGCTATCTTTGTTATTATGACGCCCATTTTGATTTATTGGCCAGCATCATGGTTCGCGCATCCCAAGCCTCATATATCGTACTTCCTGATCATCCTTTGGCGCCCGCTACTGTGGTGGCGTTCTTAATCGCGCGTTTTTCGCAAGTTTCCCCACAAGAATGGCAATCACGGGTGCGTCAAGGGAAGGTGCATTGGCAAGATGGTCAACCTATCGAACTCGATAGCGTCTATCGCCCCAAGCAACGTGTGTATTATTATCGCGAGGTGGCCCAAGAGCCCCGTATCCCCTTTAGCGAGTCGATACTGTATCAAGATGAACGTATTATCATCGCCCATAAACCGCACTTTTTAGCGTTGCATCCCAGTGGGCAGTTTATTAATGAATGTCTAGTCAATCGGCTGCGCATCGCTACCCATGTGCCGCAGTTAGTCCCAGCTCACCGGCTCGATAGGGCTACGGCAGGCATAGTGCTGTTGATTAAGCAGCCAGAGTATCGCGACGCCTACCATGGCCTATTCCGTGATGGCGCGATCACTAAAACCTATCAAGCCTTAGCGCCCTTAACCCCAGCATTGGCACGCCAATATTGCGATGGTAAGTTAGCGAGCCCCTTGCGCTGGACGGTAAAAAATCGTCTGGAGAAAAGTGAGCCGTCATTTATGATGCAGGTGACTGATGGCGAGGCCAATAGCCATTCAGAAGTGGCCTTAGTTGAGGTGCAAAAGGGGATGGGTCGATTTGAACTGTCGCCCATTACGGGCAAAACCCATCAGCTTAGAGTGCATATGCACAGCTTAGGCATGGCCATTTGTAATGACAGATGTTACCCCACTTTATTGCCCAAGGCGGCGGATAACTTTGCTCAGCCGTTAAAGTTGTTGGCCCAGCGGCTGCAATTTAGCGATCCTATTAGTGGTCGGCATATCGATATTCAATTGGCCGATTTACCCTTTAGTGAACCCATTATCAGAGGGTGATAACAAGGTCACAGGGCTGTTAGGTGCGGCGCGGCAATCGGTTTATTTTGTCTGCCGTGGTGGTTTAAATTCGGTTTCGCTCATGTCGGCATGCAACACGCTAATACGCTCTGGTGCGCCATTATCAGTAAATGTCACTATGCCTATGCCGCTTTTATTCACCAGTCGTTGGCTGTTAACGCCATTAGGACGCCTACCGCGAATCGACATGCGTTTGCGTTTCGTCAACCAGTTTAAAGGTGAAAAGTGGCCATACAACCAACCATTTAATTTATCAAACAGGGGCAATAGCTTCTCAGGAAACTGATTTTTAATGCCGCTGCAGGTGATTTGATAAATATTAGGGCTCATAGAGCGAAAGCGAATGCCAATATCGTAGGCAAAAGAGTAGTGCACATCGCCCGATAAGATCACAAACTGCTCGGGTGTTTTACGGTGCAAAAAGATGCTCAGCAAGGTGTTGGCAGTGCCTGGGTGGGCCATCCAGTTTTCGGCATCGACCAGCAGCGACGCACCTATCCAGGTGGCGCTGCGTTGTACGGCTTCAATCAATTTAACCCCGAAGATCGGTGCCGCCGAGACGATAATCACCTTGTCTTGCCCCACCAGTTGCTGCTGCATCTCCATCAGGGCTTCCCAGTCCATTAAGCCTGAAGGCTTGGCTAGGTTTGATTCGCTGCGCCAGCGTTGGGTACGGGTATCGAGTACCATGAGTTTAGGGCTGGTATTGAGGTGGTAATGCCATTGGTCAAAGTGCAGTAGTGTATCGATGAGCGCATCGTGTTGACTCTCTGTGGGAGAGGCTAAAAATGCACTCAATTGAGGCACGATGTTGGCTTTAAATTTATCCGGTTGATTGCCTATTCCCTGAAACAGGGTGTAGCCAATTAAGCCGTTGCCGATGATCCGCTTAGAGAAGGGGTGGCCATAGGCTGCTTGCTCCCATTTGGCGGTGAGGTTCCAGTCGTCGGTAATGTCATGGTCATCGAAGATCATATAAGTGGGCAGGTGTGCCAGCAAGCGCCTGACCTGAGTCAAGCCGGCTTTAAACTCGAGTAGGTGAAGCCATTCTCGTTGCCATCTAGCGCTATTGGCTGGCGACAAGCCGTTAACCTGCTTAGGAATATCCATTAACGCCCACAGTTCGGGTGACCAAGACAGCAGATAGATAGCGATCACTTCGGCCAAACTTGTGAGGTGATTTTCGGCGATCGACGAGGTGAAAATGGGGTGATTAATATACCAACGGCTGATGGCGGTCGCCGCAGGATATTCGGTGCGCGGTAATATGTTTTTGTGGCGTTGATACATAGACGCCGGCTGGTAGCTTATGTGCTTGCTGTCAGTCAGCGAAGCTTGCTGGAACTGCTCATCGCGCAGCCCCAGCAGCTCGATGGTCTTGCCGATGGCATATAACATGGGGCCTGCGATATCATCGAGATAGACTTGATCGCCACTGAGCATCAACAGTGCGGGTCGCGAGGTCACGCTGTTGTCTGCGGCCATCAAAGTATCGGCAGCCACTAAGCTGTCACCACTATGGTGATGGGGGTTGCGACAAGAGCCGTGTAATAGCTTATCTATTGTAGGTTTTACCACAAATTGCGGCGCCTGCTGCTGCGGATAATATAGCTGCTCAACCGCACCAAATAGGTTGCCATCGGCAGGGGTGGAAACCCCATATTCAATCAGCTGTTCGCTGGGATTGAGCTCAGGTCTGCAGAGGTGGATAACATATTGATAGGCGTGTTCGCCCAACTTAAATTGAGTAACCTCGTCGGCCCCAAGTGGATATTCCACCTCAGCCAATGTCAGCGTCAGTGCGGATAAGGGCTTGCTGGCCACAAACAGTAAACAAACATTATCACTATCGCAGTGGCGCAGCATCGGACCGGCCAAGAGTAAGGGGAGCGTGACAGCCATGTTAAGCTGGCCTCAATCGATTATGACCTTTAGATGTGTGCATTTCACCTCTTATGGGGGTTAGGGTGTTGTTTCGTTAATCGCATTATTTTATCAGGGTGCACTGCATCGGGGTGGCTTTGTAGCCCCATGTGATGCTGGCTTGACCATGATGCTCCCAAAATTGTTCATTACGGCCTTGGTAGCGAGTCCCGCTGCCGCTGGGCTGAATCGTCATCAAGGAGGTGCTGTCACCAAACTCGGCAATTAAACTATTGGGCTCGGTGTCAAAATAGGTGATCACCACCTCTTTGGCTGGGATATTATCACAGCGATAAAATACCGGTCCGGTAGACTCAACTAGGCGATATCTTGCCTGTAGTTCTACCATGCGAGTCTGGTAGTTGTCGATAACACATTGTTTTTTATCGGTGCCTTTCCAGCAATCATTACGACCTTTGATAAAGCCGCGTTGCTCGGCTTTGAGCACCGGAGGGTGTTGATTTTGCGCTTTAGCTAATGCCTGAGCGTAAATGCGGGCCAATTGTCTATCCATCGCTGCCAGCGTGGCATCGTGGCAGATCAGGTTCTCGATGCTGCTTAATGAAGGGCTGGTGCAATCGTAGCTGGGGCCAGTATTCTTGTTTTGGCTTAGCTCACTCGGTTCAATTGGCTCACTTGATGCGACTGGCCCGCTAGATTCAACTGGGACGGTGGCGCACCCGCTAAGTAAGGCTAATAATAGGGCGTAACTCAGCGGCTTAATATCGAATTGTGTCAGCACTTGCATTAGTGGCTCCTTATTTCAGGGCGGGCCTAATATCGGATAGAGGCTTGAGAATATCGCGTCAGTAGCAACCCAGCAAATGTTTAACATTAACCTTGTTTCACCGTACATGTTTAGCTGGCGTGTTTTATCTTTTCGTTAAATTGGGCATCATACTATGAGTGCTTATAGGTAAGTGGTGGAGGCCAAAGTGAAGATCCGTATCTTATTAAATGGTAAAAAAGCCCAGTTAGCGCCATTGCGATTGGCGATAGATAACTTACGCAAGCAGCATGATATTGAGGTGCGCGTGACTTATGAGGCCGGCGATATGGCACGCTTAGTCGATGACGCCATTGGTGATAATTGCCAGCGACTGGTGGCTGCCGGTGGTGATGGCACGGTCAATGAGGTGGTCGATGCGCTGTTAACCCACCCTAAAACCTCACGTCCAGCACTGGCGATTTTGCCTTTAGGCACCGCCAATGATTTTGCCGCCGCCTGCGCCATTCCTGATGAACCAGAGGCCGCGCTGCAACTGGCATTAAGCGCCGATGCCTTTTGGATCGATGCGATTAAAGCTAACGATACCCATTTGATCAATATCGCCAGTGGTGGTTTTGGTGCGCAGGTGACTTCGACGACGCCAGCGGCGTTAAAAAACTTTCTCGGTGGCGGAGCCTATACCTTATCTGGGCTGATCCAAGCGCTGAGTTTTAAACCCTATGAAGGTGAATTTATTATTGATGGTCAGAGCGCTTCACAGCAGTTGTTACTGGGCGCCGTGTGTAACGGCCGTCAGGCGGGCGGCGGGCAGGTGTTAGCGCCCAATGCCTATATTAACGATGGTTTACTCGATTTAGTCGCCCTGCATGATTTTCCGCTAGAGGCCTTATCACAGGTGATTGATGAGTTTCGTCAACCCAAAGACGATAATCAATATGCAATATATGCTCAAAACACGGCGGCCCGTTGGCGCGCAAAGTCACCTATGCCAATTAACCTCGATGGCGAGCCGATCACCACCACTGACATTCGTTTTGAGGTAGTGCCTAATGCCATCAAAATGGTGCTCGGCGCCGACTGCCCTATGCTTAAACCCGGTAGTGAGCCCGCTTAAGTTAGCTTTAACGGGTGAATGCCTAGCCCGCTTGATGCGGCTCGCTGATATGAGGTGTTTTTTGGCCGTGAAGGGGGCTGTTAAGCTCACATCTTTGAGGATAAACGGTGCGATAAGTGGCCTAAACGCGTTAAAATAGCCCTTACGGATTGATGCAATGTCGCCGCGCAGCGGCCACCTCAGCTAAGGAACTCAAGTGCCCTCTCTAGCCAGTTCACGATACCGCGCCGCCGATCAACTGGCGCTGCTGCGACTGATGGGTCTCGTACTCAAACTATGTTTAACCTTCGCTTTGGCCGACACCTTTGGATTATCGCTGCACAGTCCGGCGCTTAATTTGGCGTTGATCATTGAGGGGCTCTACCTCGGCTTTACCTTCTACCTAAGAAAACAATTGTTTAATAGTGATGCAGGGCTGTTTATCGCTTTACTTATCGACACCTTACTGTGGATCACTTGGCTCTATTTTTCCGGTGGTGCGACCAATGCCTTTATCTCGCTATTGCTGCTCCCCATCGCGATAGCCGCGGTCTTATTACCCAAATGGGCGCCTTGGGCGCTGGCCTTATTATCGACCTTAGCGTATAGCGCCATGTTATTCACTCTGCCTCAGGGGGAGATGCAGCACCATGGTATGGACATGAGCTCACACTACTTGGGGATGTGGTTTAATTTTGTGATCTCTTCACTGGTACTCACCACCAGTGTGGCATTTTTGGCTAAACGTTTGCGGCGCCAAGATGCCGAGCTGGCCTATATGCGAGAGGCGCAGCTGCGCCAAGAGCGGCTGCTGGCACTGGGTACCGCCTCGGCGCAAATGGCGCACCAGCTCGCCACACCTCTGGCGAGTCTGCGGCTGTTGGTCGACGAATTAGATGAAGAATCCACTGGCAGCCAGGTGACACTTGATGAGATGCAAGCGGCGCTTAATGTG
The DNA here is from genome assembly GCF_059338375.1 of Shewanella sp. 553. Classification (NCBI taxonomy): domain Bacteria; kingdom Pseudomonadati; phylum Pseudomonadota; class Gammaproteobacteria; order Alteromonadales; family Shewanellaceae; genus Shewanella; species Shewanella sp. 553. Next base: position 3,416,838 of record NZ_CM181701.1, on the reverse strand, counting down.
TGTGATACCACCCTAGCCGAGCTTCGTTTGGCGACCGAGTCGATACGTGCTGGTGAATTTAACTACATCTCAATCAATACGTTAATTGAAAGCTTACAACAACAAGTGCGCTTACTGTTACCCAGTATCGAACTGAGCATCTCAACCTTAGATTGTCGCGGCGACGAGCAACTGCGCGCCGATGCCAGCTTGCTGCCAGCGCTGCTGGCATTAATAGAAAATGGCGCGCGAGCCAGCGAAGAGGTAGGTGGCCCAGCGCGCGTTGCGCTATCACTGCAATACCAATGTGATGAACTTGTGGTGGCGGTACGTGACTTTGGCCCCGGGATCCCCAGCTCGTTGCTCACCCAATTAGGGCATAAGATTATCGATAAACCCAAAGGGATGGGCGTGGCTTTGCTGCTCAGTCATGCCAGTTTTGAGCGCCTCGGTGGCCGCTTGATTTTTGGCAGCCATCTTGATGGCGGGGCTGTCGCTCAGGTGTATCTTCCGCTACCGGAGGCGCAATGAAACGCTTATTAATTATCGAAGATGACCGCAGCTTGGCGGCCATTTTAGCACGGCGCATGAGTAAGCATGAGTTTGAATGTCGCCAGTCTCATGATGCGACCGAGGCCCTGTTGTGTGCCCGCGAGTTTAAACCTAGTCATATCTTGCTCGATATGAAATTGGCCGAAGACAATGGTTTGGCCTTAATCTTGCCGTTAAGGCGCTCCTTACCCGATGTGGTGATGGTGTTGTTAACGGGGTACGCCAGTATCGCTACCGCAGTGGAAGCTATTCGCTTAGGCGCCGATAACTATTTAGCCAAGCCAACGGACACCCAAACCTTACTGAATGTACTCAATAATTGCGCGTCATTGCTCACCGATGAGGGGGTCGATGAAGCGCCTTTGAGCACGAAACGGGTGGAGTGGGAACATATTCAGCAGGTGCTCACGGCCAACAAGGGCAATGTGTCGGCCACGGCGAGACAGCTAGGCATGCATCGACGTACCTTGCAACGTAAGTTACTCAAAAAGCCGGTGAACAGCTGATCCTCTCCCCGCTGGTGCGCGGCATCTTGTAAGGCTGGCTGAAGTTGGTGATTTGTCCTCACGCAAAATAATCCCCTTCATCTTGCGATGTCGGGGAAGGGAAGTGCAGTGGAATGGTCCCTAAAATGATAATAACGATGTTAAAAAAGTGCAGGCTCTAGCGATTACTGGTCGCTAGCATTGGCCTCTTAGAAGCGATATTCACCTATCAGCCAAGCGTTGATCCCTGTGCCGGGCATGCGTTCACCCAGTGCCAACTGACTGTTGGCTACTCGGTTATAGCCACCAAGGTGTTCTTGGTACTCGGTGTCAAACAGGTTGTTTACGCCCGCTTTAACCAGCCAGAGATCGGCATCATAAGCCAGCGATAAGTTGACTAAACCATAACCAGAGGTTTGCAGCTCCTGCTGGGTGCTAGACACCTTATGTTGCGCGCTTACTCCTTGCGCCTCAACGCGAGCCAACCATGCTCCTCGTTGGTAGTTTAGGCCAACCGTGATGGTTGGCGGGGCGATGCGATACAGGTTATCGTCGATATCGCGGCGCTCACCCCTAACATAGCTGGCTAACATATCGAGCTGAAGCTGGTCATTGAGCTGGTAGCGGGCGCTAATGTCCATACCGTAGAGCTGGGCATCGACGTTGGCAAATTGCAATGGGTGGCTGTCACCCATCATCTGCGCGGCCATGATCACCGCCTTATCGGTGGCATTAACCCCTTGAATATAATCATCGATACGTTGCCAAAATAGCCTTGGACTCAGTTGCAGACGGTTGTCTTGATAGTCGGCGCCAAGCTCCAATTGATAGGCGGTTTCTAAGGATAAATCCATCTGGCCGACATAGGTACGCCCATCGGCGAGTCCACCTGTTGATTGCATCGGCACCCATAAATAACGCTGCTGATAGCTGGCACTGTCTTGCTTACGCGCCGTTGCAACAATCCAGCTCAGCGACTCATCCACTTGATAGCGGCCATTAACCACTAGATCGACACCGGTTTGCGCGTGAGAGCGATCGGCTGCATTGTATCTGTCCATCAACACCTTGATGGCAGGCATATTCGCCGCCATAGAGTGATCAACCTCATCGGCATCGGTTTGGTAGTGCTTGACTCGTAATCCCAGTTGCCAGTTCCACTGCTCGATATCTTGTTGCCACTGGGCAAAGGCGCTGATGGTGTTATCGGTAACGCCATTGAAGTTATCGACCTTAAACATCGGCTTGGTGGGATCGGTGATCACCGAGTCATGCTGGCTCCATTGCGTATCGAGGCCGAATAGCCAAGCGGCTGTGGCCATCGACACTGAGCTGTCGATACTTTTGCTGTCGGCATTGTTATAGCGGGCACTGGCGGTGTCATTTTTCACCCGCTCGCTAAAGTTGTCCATGCCATGACGCGCATCGCTGTAAGCGAGATGCCAGTTGATGTGCCAATCCTTGATTAGGTGTTGCCCTTCCAGTTTGACCCTGTCGGTGCGGATAAAATCGATATCCATAGGCAAGGCTGGGGTTCCGGCATTGGTGGTTTCGAGATGTTGATAGCCGATGGCTATCGACTCATCGTCAAAGCCCTTATCGCTAAGGTTAAAGCGATATTGGCCGCCCACAATCGCCTTATCGTAGGTGGTTGGGGCGATATCGATACCCGCGCCGGTTTGTTGATTAGCATTGGCTTGCATAACATCGCCATACAGCAGTAGCGCCTGCTGCTCAGCGCCGAAGTTGGTTTTCGCCCCAAGGTGCGCTTGTTCACCATTATGTTGATATCGGGCGGCGACTTTACCGCTGAACTCATCGAAGCGCGCCTGTGATTCAATTACCTTAACGCTGCCCCCAAGGGTATTGGTACCAGCCGACACCGGGGCAATACCACGACTCATCTCCAGCCGTTCACTATTGACTAGGCTCGCATAGCTCAAAGGGGTATCCATGGCGTTAGGCCCAGCTCCTGCCAGTGTGACGCCGTTAACCTGGGTATTGACCCTATCGCCAAATAGGCCGCGATACTGGGCAATACCTGTCAATGGCCCGTTGCCATTGACGGCCGCGCCGGGCAGCTTGCTCAACAAACTACTAATGTCGGCAACTGGCACGTTAGCTTCACGGGAGATGGTGCTGTCATCTTGTAGGTGACGGCCACTGACTTCAATAATCTCAAACGCCGCTTGGTTTGCCGCTACCGGAGTTGCCAACAAACTGCTAATGGCGAGGGCTAAATAAGAGTGTCGTAAGGTGATCATATAATGTTGATATTCACTGGTTATTTATCGTTGTGGCGGCATTGTGTCAGTGGGCATAGAGGCTGACAAAGGGAAATGGCCAGAGTGCGACAAGGTGTCGCAGTTAGCGTGGATGCAGGGAAGGGTCCGCTTAATTATGTGCTGCACCAGTGCTTGTCTTATGGGGTATGCGCAGGTGATGAACTCAGCGATTCAAACGACTGTTTGTTTTATTGAGCGCCTGCTGTCGATGTTATTTAGCAGAAAGTGATATTAATTTTGACTTTTTTACGCCGGATTTATGGCTGTGGTTTATCGATTTTATGTCAGCATGCTTACGGTATATTGTTGTTAATCAGTATTTTGGGTTGGATTTTTGCTGGTGGGTAATTATTTGCGGTCTATTGATATGACCAATAAATAGGCTTGACAGTCGAACTGAACACGCCTTTAATCGACTTAAGGTGTTTGATAAATAAAACGCCCTGTTGGTTTTATTGTGCTGCCAAATGCTTAATTAGCGTTAGGCATCTTCTAATTGAGTTATGACAATATTGGTATGCATCATGGAAAATGAACGTAATAACAGATTTTACCCGCTAGACACGCAAACAGAGGGCTTTAGTGCGCAGCAGTGTCAGTTTTTACCTGCGATGCCAGAAGGGCATGAGGGTGACAACGAAGAGGAGGTGTGTTTCGTCCTGGGTTACAATTAACCCGCGCTGCTATGCAGGTGCTGGCATATTTGTACTGCTATATCAGGAGCTTTGGCGACTTACGGTCAAAACAGTGGCATAACTTGAGTCTGCCGCTGTGGTTGATGTTAGTGAATAAGCTTAAGGTTTATTCACCAACATCACTGACTGAAGCGTGATCGACTAAAGCGTTAGTCAACAGCAACCATAACGTTGCTCGCCTTGATCACGGCATAAGCCTCACCGCCAACGATTAGGCCCAATTGCTCGCAAGATCGCTTAGTGACCACAGATGTGATCTCAACACCCGGTGCCAACTCGATCACCACTTCATTGTTAACAGAGCCTACATCGATCGATTTGATTTTGCCTGAGAGTGTGTTGCGTGCACTGATTTTCATTAATTATTATTCCTTTAACTCATACGAAAGAGGCAGATTCTAACGTGTTTAACGAGTGTTGTTAACCGCAAAACATACCTAAATATTGGTAAAATTTAACTTTTATCAGGTTTAGCCTTCACTCGACTACGCACCAAATAGATGATCTGCGGCATCAAAGAGGCCACAATCATCCCCAGCATCAATAGATATTGGTACGGGGTAAAGCGCTCGCCCAGCAAAAACATACCCGCCACAATCCCCGCTATCGGATTGGCAATGCCGCCAAAGGTAAAATCGACTACGCTCATGCGTTGCAGCAACCAGACATACATGCTGTAACCCAGTACGGTATTGAGTAACACTATCCAAACGAGTCCCAGCACATTATTGCTGGTCAGTTGGCTCAGCGCTAAGACATAGCTTTGGGGCACCATAAACGCATGCACCGCGGTGATCAAAGAGAGTATTACGCCGCCCAATAGTAGTTGCCAGGTTAAAATGGTCCACCAATGAATGCGTCCGCCCAGCGCCTTAGTGATGGTGCTCCCCACCACAATACAGCTAATTGCCGCGAGCATAGCCCCAAGGCCGATAGGGTTTAAGTTAATGGCGTTAGGGTCAAATAGCAGCCAGGCTAAGCCAATTAAGATTGAGCCAAACAAGGCCTGTATTTTACTGGGACGGTGTTTATTGACCACCCAGTGAAACAGCATGGCAAATACCGGAACACTGACCATGCCCACCCCTGAAATGGCCGAAGGCAAAGTGAGTGCCATCACGAAGATTAAGCTGAAAAACAGCGCAATATTGATCAGACCCAGCTTGAACAAAATAATCCAATCTTGCCTTTGCGGTAGGCTAGGTTTTATCGCCAGTAAGATAAGCCCCGCTGGCAATGCACGTATCGCACCCAATAATAGCGGCGGCCAATCTGGCAGGCTAAATTGGGTAACCGCATAAGTGGTGCCCCAGAAAAACGCTGGGATCATCGCAAGCAGCACATTCATCATTATCTCCAGTTAAAGTATCTTTACGTTAAGATATTAGTGTGCGACTAAACGGTTCGCTTGTAAAGTACCTTACCGTTAAATATCTTTGCGTTAAGTTAGTTTTGTGGTTATCTTGGCAACAATCGCTATCGTTACGGCTGATTTTGCCTCCACTGCTGCCGTGCGAACCCTGATAATAAGCAATACCTTGGGAGCCAAAGATGAATAATATTGTTACCGACGGCGTCGACAAAGTCGTAGCACAATGGGCCTGTGAAAAACCGCAGTTAGAGACCATGCCCATGGCCATTATAGGGCGTATGATGCGCTTATATAAACACCTAGAGGCACAGATAACCGCCTGTCACAAAGGCTTTGGCTTAACCCAAGGCGAGTTTGATGTGCTGGCTACCTTGCGTCGCAGCGGGGCACCTTTTAGCCTCACGCCGTCGGCATTATTAGACTCCATGATGCTCACCTCTGGTGCCATGACAAATCGACTCGATAAGCTTGAGCGCAAAGGGCTGATCAGCCGAGTTCATAGCCAGCAAGATCGCCGCAGTGTGACGGTGGCGCTTACCGATGCGGGGCTCAATCTCATCGATATTGCCATAGAGGCCCATGTGGCACTGCAGCAGCAATTGATGCAAGGTTTATCTCCCCAAGAACGTACCGCATTGAACCTGCTTTTTAAGCAGTGGTTGACTCAGTTTGAGCCTTAGTGACTCACTTGCGATCTCTTATGTTCGAGCCGTATATGCAATTCAGGGCTTTGTCTTGGCTGACTGCTCCTTAAAACCGGTATGGGCCCAGCTATGCCAAAGCCTGTTATTTTAACTATGCTGCATACATTATTGTGCCGCTTGCCAGCTATACTTTAAGCATATCAATAAGGGCGGCAACATAGCGTGTCACCGCCTCACTTCTTCCTAAGTACTCGCTATTTAAGGGATTGTTATGCAGATGACACTAGAGTTTTTAGGTGCGACCCAAGAGGTAACCGGCTCTTGCCACCTACTCACCATCGATGGACGCCAAGTGTTACTCGATTGCGGTATGATCCAAGGGGGCAAGCAAGATTCGCTGCGTAACCATGACCCCTTTGCCTTCGATGCCAGCCAGATCCACGCCGTCGTATTAAGCCACGCCCATATTGACCATTCTGGTCGCCTGCCTTTATTAGTTAAGTCCGGCTTCAAAGGCCCTATCTTTACCCACAAGGCCACGGTAGAGCTGTGTGACATCATGCTCAGAGATGCGGCGATGCTGCAATTTCGCGATGCCGAGCGCATTAATAAACGCCGTGCTAAAAATCAACTCGATCCCATTGAGCCCTTGTTTACCGAGGAGGATGTCGCCTTGGTGATGCAGCAATTTGTGGCGCTAGATTATGGCGAGCCTTGTGAGGTGGCACCCCATGTGCGCATCAGTTTAGCTGATGCAGGCCATATTTTAGGCTCAGCCATTGTCGAGCTGTGGGTAGGGCAGGCAGCTGAGGAAAAAAAACTGGTATTCAGTGGCGATTTAGGTCGCGCCGGCATGCCTATTTTGCATGATCCCAGCTTTATCGACAGCGCCGATTTAGTCTTAATGGAAAGCACCTATGGTGATCGCCTACACCGGAGTTGGCCTGATACTCTAGAGGAACTCAAGGCGATATTTGCCAGCACCATTAGGCGTAGTCGTGGCAATATTTTACTGCCTGCGTTTTCGGTGGGGCGTGCGCAAGAGCTGCTATATCTGTTCCATTTGTACGCTAAAGAATGGGATCTATCACGCTGGCGTATCTGCTTAGACAGCCCGATGGCTATAAAGGCGACTCGAGTCTATGTCGAAAACTACAACTTAATGGATGAGGACTTTAAACGTTTTACTCGCCTTTCTCCGGGGCAGCATCCCCTGTTGTCTAATGTCGATTTTATCGACAGCACCGAGGAGTCGATGGAGCTAAATGAGATCCACGAAGGCTTAATTATTATTGCCGGCAGTGGCATGTGTAATGGTGGGCGTATTCGCTGTCATCTAGCCCATAATTTAGCTAACAGCCTGTGTGATGTGATCATCTGTGGTTATCAAGCCATGGGTACGCCAGGGCGTTTGTTGGTCGATGGTGCCGATAGCCTGACGATACACGGCAATCCCGTGCCCGTTAAAGCCAAGTTACATACCATCGGCGGCTTATCGGCCCATGCGGATCAAGCCGAACTGCTTAACTGGTATCGCCACTTTTCGGGGTCGCCATCTGTGGTGCTGGTACACGGTGAATCAGAGGCGCAAAAAGTGTTGCTCGCTACCCTGCAACAGCTGGGTGAGTCGGCGCCTATCGAGTCGGCCATTGCCGCGTATGCGAATTGCCTCGATCTGAGCGCCTTGCCCAAGTTAGTCTGGATACCTTGATACTCATCGCCTTGGCGTGACGGTGGTTAAGTGGACAGATTTTGCTGATTTGTTGATTATTTGTTTGTTTTTGGGTTTGCTGGTAGCATGTTGACTTCATTTACTTTTTGTTAATCAAAAATGGAGCGTGTCATGCGATTACCACTGGCTAAAGGACTTGTCATTGCGGCGTCGTTATTCTCTTGTTGTGCGTTAGCGCAGCGCCCCGAATTTGCAACCACAGCGGCAAAGCCTGATTATGACTTTGCTAAAAATTCGCCGGCAAAGGTTAGCTTTTCTCTTAAGCGCACCAGTCGGCATGATTTTTCGAAGACCACCGCCGCGTACGCCGATTATGACTTTGCCGATAACCAGCCCTGTAAAGATTGCGATGCGCCGAGTATCTCAACCCCTCATGATTTTTCTAAGACTGAAGCGACCAAATAAACCACTATTCACATAATGTGTTGGGTGATCACCTCATCTAAAGAGGGGCACCCAACGAGTGTTGGTGATTGAATGCTATTACTTGCTCGTTAGCGACTTATTTAGCTTGGGGCAGGTTTTTTCCGATGCGATATGCGTCAATCACGCCTATAAACCAGCTTATGACAAAGGCGAGGGTCGCCAAGGTAATAGCTATATCGTCACCATGGGCACCGGCTTGATTTATCTCTTGAAAAATCACCCCAAAATCCAGCGGTAGTTCTCCCGATAAAATGCGATCACTTATGGCTTGTGCCCGCTCAACGGCGCGGTAAAGCAGATACACCAGCCCAGATAAGCTCACAACGGACAGCAGTGTGCCTGTGTTATAGCGCTTTAAATAAAAGTGGCCACTGCCAGGGCAGACAAAGGCTGACATTAGGGCGGCAATAACAGCGTTATTCATGTTGTTCTCTTTTTTGGGGGGATTAACTAACCCGAGCTCAGGTTAACTATTCTAAGTCGATACGTCTAAGGCTGATTTTTAAGTGTTTGGCTTTGTTCACTAGCATAGGATCGGCATTGTCACCCTGCGCCGCCAGTTGGCTTTCTACACCCGTTAGCTCTTGTACTATCCAGCCGCGGATCATCACATAATAGCGCGAATCTGTACCATAGCGAACAAGGGTTTCAACCGATGTCAAAGAGGGCGAGTCTATTGCGTTCGCAATCGATTGCACCATGATCCCAAGCTGTTGTTGTGTCTGTTGTTGGTGCTGCAAGCTACCTTCACACCCCCACGCCACATTAATGCTTAAGGTTAATATCAGGAGTAATACAGATTTCATCATGATTCCTTATTGGCGCGGACATGCCGAATCTACCCTAAAGCAAGAGCTGAAGATAGTGCAGTATTGTCGAGCGAAGATAGGCCACTTGATACGAATAGGTATTAGGTGTTATCAGTGGCCTAGATTTGAAGTTAGTTGTTATTGGCTCCTTGATCTATCCAATTTTTAATAACCTCAATTTGCTCCGTTGTTAATGCTCTACCTTCTCCTTGGGCCAACTTGTTGTCATGGTGGGGTGGCATCTGGATTTTAGTATCGACAAGGTGGTTAATGACTAAATAGAGCGAACTGGATACGGCACTTCCAGGCACGACAACAGGGCCAAGCTTTGTGCCTTGCATGACTGATTCATAGTTGTCTAGTGCCAGCTTAGTTTGGGTTACGCCTTCACCTGAGCCTGAGTGGCAGCTAATACAAGCGTTGTTCAAAATAGGTTGAACCTGAGATGAAAAACTGACAGGACGTTCACAGCCTAATACGAACACAGATACGACAGCGGTGAGTGCTAGGCGAAATTTGAGGGGGCGATCACTACACATAACATCCTCCAGTAGCCTTGGTAACGATACGTTTTAAGTATAGCTCTCTGAAGCTGGAGTGGGGTTAATGAATGACACTCGTGAGTTGTGTATCGTCATCGTAAATTTTGCTTGCCGTTATAGGAAGCCCAGTTCCTATCGAACTGGGCGCGCTGGGAAGGGTTGTTAGGATTAATTTTGTGTTAGCGACCTCCCGTTATTTTCTGGGTAGACGATGCCAAATAACAAGGTGTAGGTCACTGGTAATACGATTAGTGTTAACACAGACGCAAAGCCAAGACCAAAGATAATGGTGATCGCCATCGAACCGAAGAAGGCGTGCGATAATAGAGGTATCATCCCCAGCATCGTAGTGATAGCCGCCATCAATACGGGTCTGACACGACTGATCGCCAGAAGAGTTACCCAAGCACAATTCAATTCTGTTTCGCTACCCCAATGGTCGCATTTTTAACGAGGTGCCGTTTAGTAAAGAGAAAACCCTATCGGTGACCGGCAACTTGTGTGTGAACAGTTTGGACACCTGTTTAGAGGCGGCGTTAGAAGCGTGTATTCAAATGGTGCCTGCGATCGCGAAGCCAAAACCAAAGGTGCCATCAAGCCTCTGATCTAAAACATGATCTTGGATATAGCATTGTTAATCAGCCGTCACGATCAGGCCAAAGGGCGCAAGCAACTGTTCTTGCTGGCATGGGTTGATGATCACCCCTTCTAGCGGCACTATTCTGGGGTCGAGGCCATCCAGCTCCACGCGGGTAAGATTAGCGCCGCGCAGATCAAAGCTGCCCCATTGCTCGGCAGAAAACTCACCACCGCTCAAATCGGCGCCGCGCATCGAGGCGCCGTTTAAATTCGCGCCGCGCCAGCGGTTATCAAATAGCTCACACTCTTCGAGCAGTACACCATCAAAATTGCTATAGGCCAGATTGCAGCCCGTGATATAGCCACTGCAGAAGTAGCTTTTCTGGGTGATGTAATTGGTAAAACTGGCGCGATGAAAGTCGGCTCCCTGCAGGTTACTGTCACGATACTCAGCGCCAAAACAGCGGCTGCCTCTAAACAGACTCATGCTTAAGTTGCATTGTTTAAAATTGGCATTGGTCAGGGTGGCGTAACTAAAATCACAGCCAAGTAGGTCGCCACTTTCCACAAACTGACAGCGCTCAAACAGGCAATCGCTAAGATCAGCATGGTTAAAGCGGCAGCGATAGAAGTGGCAATCTTGATAGTGCTGTGCTTGTAAATCTTCGCCGCTAAAATCGTGCTCGATAAACCATTGCTCGCAGATTGTCGTCATTGTATCTCCTAGCCAGTAGGCTGACTGAGCATTAATTTGGGGTGGGAATATTTTTCGCCTGACTTTTAACGGGTTCGGTGATCTGGCGCGCCAAAATATAACAGGCGATCCCCATGATGGCATTGGTAATGGGTAATGCCAGCAATAACCCTTTTACGCCACCTAAATAAGAGCCTACTGCCGCAAAGGGTAGCAGCAACACAAATAGGCGGCACAGGTTAAGCAACAGCGAGCTCATCGGTCTGTGGTAGGCATTGAGCGTGGTGGCGGTTAAAATGACCATTCCCAGCGGGCCATAGGCGGCGGGCAGGGCGATAATATAAAAAGTCAGCCATTCAATAACTTGTGGGTCGCTGCTAAACAACTGCGCAATGGGAGTGGCCAAAAACAGCAGCGGTAAATAGAGTAAGGTTTGAAACACCAGCACAAATTTAAGCGATAACAGTAGCGCTTCACGTGCCCGCTCCCGTTGGCCAGCGCCTAAGTTTTGCGCCACAAACGGTACTAGGCTCGATGACAGTGCCATTACCGCAATTAACAGTACCGACTCTAATCGCGTGCCCGCGCCAAAGGCGGCCACGGCGCTATGGTCGATACGCGCTAGCATCGCCATAATCAGCGCATTGGCGACCGGGTTAAGCAGGTTCATCAGCGCCGCTGGCTGAGCAATATGCGCCAGTTGTTTCCAGTTTAGGCGCATGCGAGCTATGTTTAACTCGGCAAATTCAACCAAATTACGTTTGATGATAAGTAGATAGCCCGATAGCGACAGCGCCACTATCCACGACACTAAGGTCGCAATCGCCGCGCCTTGTATTTCTAAGCGTGGAAATGGCCCTAGGCCGAAGATCAGCAGCGGATCGAGGATCAGGTTGATTAATGCCGCCAGCGCCATTATTTTAGCCGGAGATTTGGTATCACCTGTGGCGCGCAGTCCTTGATTGCCCACCATTAATAGCACTAGCAGTGGTGCGCCTAAGTACCACAAAAACATATAGTCGCGAATAAGCGGTAGGCTGGAGTCATTAGCGCCAAGCAAGGTAAACAGCGGCCCGATACACAGGCTGCCCACTAAGGATACCGCGGCGATTAACCAGAAAGTAAGCATTAAGGCATCGTGCAAAAACACCTTGGCTTTATGGCTGTTACCGCTGCCAATTAGGCGGCCTAAATTGGTCGACACCCCAGCACCAATGCCGATGGCGATACTGGAAATGACTAAGGTGACCGGAAAGGTAAAACTGATCGCCGCTAGGGCTTCTGTGCCTAACTGGCTGATAAAAAAGGTGTCCACCAGACTAAACCCCAGAATGGTTAAGATACCAATCAGGTTCGGGAGGCTCATATTTAGCAGTACACGACCGATAGGCTGGCTGAGCAGCCCGTGTCTGTCTCTCATTACGGTGGATTGCCTAGATTACAGAAGGAGGGCAATTCTAGCAGGATTGACCGATTTTTAATAAAACCCAGTTAAAAAAATCAGATTTTTTTTTGTAAAGCCCTTGGATCTTGTCACACCTACCCCCATATAACCAATCATCACTCGGCATAACTACTTTGTGTCGTCTTTATTTGTAAACCGCCAACGTTTGTTGGGCAAGAAAATCATTAGGAGAGTCCATAGATGAATATTCGTCCATTACATGACCGTGTCATCGTTAAGCGTTCAGAAGTTGAAGCAAAATCCGCCGGTGGCATCGTACTCACAGGTAGTGCAGCCGAGCAATCAACTCGCGGTGTAGTCCTTGCAGTAGGCAATGGCCGAATTCTTGAAAACGGTACTGTTCAGCCACTTGACGTAAAAGTCGGCGACACAGTTATTTTCAACGAAGGTTATGGCGTGAAAAAAGAGAAGATCGACGGCGAAGAAGTCTTGATCCTATCTGAAGCAGATTTAATGGCTGTAGTGGAATAATCCACTAAGTTACTCACTATCCCAGTTAAACAAAAATTTTATTAAAGGATATTAACATGGCAGCTAAAGAAGTACTTTTTGGTAATGACGCGCGCGTAAAAATGCTAGCCGGCGTAAACGTACTAGCTAACGCAGTTAAAGTTACCCTAGGCCCTAAAGGTCGTAACGTTGTTTTAGATAAGAGCTTCGGTTCACCACTTATCACTAAAGACGGTGTGTCAGTAGCAAAAGAGATTGAACTTGAAGACAAGTTCGAAAACATGGGCGCACAAATGGTGAAAGAAGTTGCTTCTAAAGCCAACGATGCTGCCGGTGACGGTACCACCACTGCAACAGTACTAGCGCAAGCGATTGTCACTGAAGGCCTAAAAGCCGTTGCAGCGGGCATGAACCCAATGGATCTTAAGCGTGGTATCGACAAAGCAGTTATCGCTGCCGTTGCCGAGCTTAAAAACCTATCTCAAGAGTGCAGCGACACTAAAGCGATTGCACAAGTAGGTACCATCTCTGCTAACTCTGACGAGTCAATCGGTGAAATCATCGCAACAGCGATGGAGCGCGTAGGTAAAGAAGGCGTTATCACTGTTGAAGAAGGTCAAGCACTCGAAAACGAACTTGACGTCGTTGAGGGTATGCAGTTCGACCGTGGCTACCTATCTCCATACTTCATCAACAAGCCAGAAACTGGCAGTGTAGAGCTAGAAAGCCCATACATCTTGTTGGTTGATAAGAAGATCTCTAACATCCGTGAATTGCTACCTATCCTTGAAGGTCTAGCTAAAACGGGTAAGCCTCTGCTTATCGTTGCAGAAGATGTTGAAGGCGAAGCACTAGCCACACTAGTTGTAAACAACATGCGCGGTATCGTTAAAGTGGCTGCGGTTAAAGCACCAGGCTTTGGCGACCGTCGTAAAGCAATGCTACAAGATATCGCTATCCTAACTGGCGGTACTGTGATTGCTGAAGAGATTGGCCTAGAGCTTGAAAAAGCCACCCTAGAAGACCTAGGTACAGCTAAGCGCGTTGTTATCACTAAAGATGACACCACCATTATCGACGGTAACGGTGAGCAAGAGCAGATCCAAGCTCGCGTAGCACAAATTAAAGTTCAAGCTGAAGAATCAACTTCTGACTACGACAAAGAGAAACTACAAGAGCGCATGGCTAAATTGGCCGGCGGTGTTGCAGTGATCAAAGTGGGCGCAGCCACTGAAGTTGAAATGAAAGAGAAAAAAGCCCGCGTAGAAGATGCCCTACACGCGACTCGCGCCGCTGTTGAAGAAGGCGTAGTTGCAGGTGGTGGTGTTGCACTAGTACGTGTTGCTAGCAAGATTGGCGACGTAGAAGTGGCTAACGAAGACCAAAAACACGGTGTGGTTATCGCCCTACGTGCTATGGAAGCGCCACTACGTCAAATCGCGACTAACGCAGGTGAAGAAGCGTCAGTTGTGGCTAACAACGTGAAAAACGGTACTGGTAACTACGGTTACAACGCAGGTAACGACACTTACGGTGACATGCTAGAGATGGGTATTCTTGACCCAACTAAAGTAACTCGTAGTGCGCTACAGTTTGCGTCATCTATCGCAGGCCTAATGATCACCACCGAAGCTATGGTTGGCGAATTGCCACAAGACGCTGGTGCTGACATGGGCGGCATGGGTGGAATGGGTGGAATGGGCGGTATGGGCGGCATGATGTGATCCTAGCTGGTTAAAATCGTCTATAGCGGCGTTATCTTGCCACTCGTTTAAGAGAACTAAACGTCGTGGCAAGAAGCCTTGCTCTAAAACGATTTTTCCTGCGCTAGAACATCTGTTCCATAGGCCTGAGTTCTTAGTTCGCTAAGAATTACACCTAAAAAGAAACCCCGATACTTTTAACCGTATCGGGGTTTTGTTTTATGTGCTTATTGCAAACTTCGTTTGATGAAAAGTTGTGGCGCTTCGCTCTCTATTGGTATAAAGGTGGGTTGACGCCCAATGAGCTAGAACCTTTGTTCTGGTTAAACTTTAAGGTGGTGGGCAATTTTAGTTGGCCACGACACACAGTTTGACCATACCTGTATGGGGATAGCTAATCGTTTGTATATTGTTGAAGTCAGGTTATCATTGTAACTACCTAAATAGATGAATAATTATATACTTGGTGGTGTAAACCCCCTCGTAACCTAAAGAGACATTCACATGAGAAAAATAATACTGGCTTTGGTTTTGATTGCTGTTACAGGGTGTTCAAGCAATGGTCTAACAACGCTGAAGCAAATGGATCCTAACTTTGACAAAGAAATCGTGATGACAAACGATCCTGATCAAACCGCAAAAGTTAGGAGCATTGTTACTAATTGGATGGTCGATAATGGTTACAATGTATCTAAGGTAACAGCAAGCCCAAATGCTCAGTTAGACGATGATCAAGTGATGTTTGAATTCAATGCTAACTGGTGGTGGGACATGGCAACTTACATGCGTTACGTAAACTTAGATGTTACTGATAGTAAAGGAAGGAAAGTGGCTGAACTTGATTTCGATTCAGTAAGGTATGGTGGTATTGATAAATTTGGAAATGCAGAAGCAAGATTAAATCTAATTATGGAAGTGTTTTTCCAAAAGATTTCAGTACAAGATGCTGAACGTCAATTAGAGCATGGTAAAGATAGAAGTACTAAATTAGCACCGACCTGTGCTTACGACTGCTAGCAAATGATGGTTAGGCAAATTGCTTTGCTACCATCGAGTCTGTAAAGCTTTCTGTGTAAAAAAATACGGGTGGTTTTTAACCACCACTAATTACACCATTGCCTTTCGCAGGGGACGCCATCATTGTTGCCGTCCATCTGGGTATTGGGGCAGTACTTGTTGTAAAACATCGCTTCATCACAGGATCGCATGTGGCTGCAATGGGTTTTGCCTGCTTCACAGCGGAAGTTCTGTACTGGGTTGAACTGCATCTGTTCGACATCTTGGTTGGTGAGTACTGGCGTTGCGGTCAGCTCTTCGTATTTTTTAAAGCCAAATATGCCAAGGCCGAGTACGACTAAAAGCGGGAGCAGCAATCCGCTTGATGATTTACGTTTGTGCTGGCTATTGTACTGGTCATTGTGGTGGCCATTACGTTTGTTATCGCGGAGGTTTGGACTGGCGGCGACAATTGCCACACCTTCAATATTGGCTTTTATTGCCTTGATCTTGCCGTCACTCTGCAACTCAGAGAAATAGTTGATTTGGTCGCCAACACCGGGCTTTCTCGCCATCTGCTTTAATGCCGAGATATGAATAAACACATCTTGAGCATTGGCTGTATCTGGCTTGATAAACCCGAAGCCTTTTTCACTGTTCCAGCGAACGAGAGTTCCTTTTTCCATGCTATTCAAGTTCTGTTCCTTAGATCATCTTCTGGCTGAAGCTGAATTCTTGGCCGTGTAATGTGTTGGTTTCTTGTCTTTTGTGCACTCGCGTATTCTTGCTGTTGGCCAGCAATCGCTTGGGGGGATTGCGCGTTTTGCCGTGATTTGGTTTTTAGAATCATTTATCAATAGCATCCATTCTCTGCTTAACTCTTTCGTTAGGTAAGAGCTAGCAGTCTGATAAAAATGAGCTTTATAATACATAGCCTTAGTATAAAAAAGCTACTGTAAATTAATCGGTTTCTCTCTCATCTAACATAAATCATCGTATCTAAAATAAGTGAGTCGCTCGATAACTGGGAGAAAGCCAAGGCGTTGTGCATTTTGATTTCATCTAACCGTTAACAAGGCTGTAACCCTTGCTGCACATGGAGTTGGGCTGTTGTCTTATTACTCACCTTGGTTTTATTTCACGCTGAAATGTGTTAGAATACCGCCCTTTTTTGCAGCCTCAGCCTTTACAACGTCATTAACTTGGCTTTGCAAAAGACGAGGAAAACACACCGGCTCAGCTCAAACTATGTGGCGCTTAACAGGCTCATTAAATAGCTGACGATGATAAAAGTGAACTCTTAATGTCAAATTTGACACAATCTGTTGCCCGTAAATCAACAGATGAAAACTACCTTGCGGCCCATCCCCCCGAACGAACTGATACACCAACTACGCTAAACGCCTTCTCCAGCCCTGTACTCTGGTTAAGTGGCGGCTTTCTTGTACTCTTCGTTCTGCTTGCTGTTTTCGATACTCCGACCCTGTCCAGCGTCGTTCAAACTGGCTTTTCAAAAGTCACTCAATGGTTTGGCCCCTTTTGGCAAGTGCTGTTGCTGGCTAACTTTATTATTGGTCTCTATTTAGCGTTTGCCCGAACTGGCGACGTTAAGCTGGGTAATCGCACGACGCCTGAAATGGATACCTTTAAATGGTTGTCGATTGTGCTATGCACCCTATTAGCCGGTGGTGGCGTTTTTTGGGCGGCCGCCGAGCCTATCGCTCATTTTGTTTCCGCGCCGCCTTTTTACGGTGAAGCGCAAGGGCGCAGACTGGCGATCAATGCCTTGTCGCAATCCTTCCTTCATTGGGGGTTCCTGGCTTGGGCGATCCTCGGTAGCTTAGGGGCTATCGTTTTGATGCACCTGCATTATGACAAGGGCTTGCCACTGCAACCGCGTACTTTGCTGTATCCCATTTTTGGCGATAAAGCCCTTAATGGTTGGATTGGCACCTTAACCGACACCTTTTGTATTATTGCGGTAGCGGCAGGCACCATTGGCCCTATTGGTTTTCTTGGCTTGCAAATTAGTTACGCCCTTAATGCGCTGTTTGGTGTGCAAGATACGCTCATCACTCAAAGTTTGGTGGTGCTGTTTGCCATTGCTATGTATACCTTGTCGGCGTTAAGTGGTCTTAGCCGCGGTATTCAACTGGTGAGCCGTTACAATATTTTGCTGGCCGCCGCGCTTATTATTTTTATTCTATTATTTGGCCCTACCAGCTTTATTATTGATGGCTATATGCAGGGCGTGGCCAGAATGGTCAATAACTTTGTTCCTATGTCGCTTTATCGAGGTGATAGCAACTGGCTTAGTTGGTGGACGGTGTTTTTCTGGGGCTGGTTTATTGGTTATGGCCCTATGATGGCGATCTTCATTGCGCGTATTTCTCGTGGGCGTACCATTCGCCAAATGATCTTATCCATCTCGATTATTGCCCCGTTGATCACCTGCTTTTGGTTTAGCATTGTCGGGGGCTCGGGGCTGGCGTTTGAATTGGCTGAGCCCGGTATTATCTCTGCGGCATTTGAGGGCGGCAATTTACCCGGGGCCTTGCTGGCGATAACCTCACAACTGCCGATGCCATCAGTCACTGCGATACTGTTTTTGATCCTTACCACCACTTTTATCGTCACTACGGGTGATTCGATGACTTATACCATTAGTGTGGTAGTGACGGGCTCTACCGAGCCGAGTGGGGCCATGCGTGCGTTTTGGGGAATGTTAATGGGGCTGGTTGCTATCGCATTGATCTCAATGGGCTCAGGTGGGATCTCCGCCTTACAATCCTTTATCGTGATCACCGCTGTGCCAGTGTCATTCGTGTTGTTACCTTCACTATGGCAAGCGCCCAAGATGGCTAAAGCGATGGCGGAACAGCAATTTGGTAAAGCAGCTCTTGTTCCTGCAAAGGTAAGTTAAGCGAGTTAATTGAGTTTCTAACCTTTTGTATAAAGCCCCGCAACCACGGTAGCGGGGCTTTATTGTTTTTAAGGGGGCGAGGTTGCCAGGCTGCACACTTTTAATCTCCACCTCAGGTTGTGTGATTACACTTAATGGCTCAATTATCTATTTGACCGTTTACAGAGGACATGACCAGCATGGATACACAGAATTTACCATCGACCAGCCGTAAGCCTTGGGTTGTCATTGGGGTTATCGCCTCTATCGTGGCACTGCTTTGGCTGTTGTTAACCATTATGCCTAAAGGGTTTAAGACGACCCATGAGCAGATAGGCACAGGCAAGCCAGCATTGGTGTTTGTCTATGATCCCAATCTTGCATCGAGCAATAGCCAGACTGAGCAGATGAATGAAGCGCGTGCTCATCTTGGTGATAACGTATTGTTTCTTTTGGCTAGAACGGGAACCCCAGAGGGCGAGCAACTGATCGCCAAACATCGCGCAGGCCAGGCTGAGTTGTTGCTGTTTGATGCTTCGGGCAACTTGGTCAAAAGACAATTTGGGGTGGTTAGCGCGAACGAATTAATGCAGTGGATGCGATAATAAAGTGCTAATTAAGTAGAGGTGATTAGCGATTTATCATTTTTATCAGGAGTTAATTGAAGAATTATTAGTAAAGCGACAGAGCGTGCGACTTTTTTGAGGAAAGTCGCAGGATAAGTAGTGTGTTGTATTTATTAACCATCAATTCCTGTTATAAATATTAGCCACTACAATCTGTAGGTTTGGGTTGGTATTCCAAGCCGTTGCAATCTTAATTTTTTGTGTACCTTGGAGCACCAAAATGAGCGCTGACATCACTCTTGAACATTTTCTGTCAACCGTTGCCGAGCGTAACCCTAATCAACCTGAGTTTTTGCAGGCGGTAACAGAGGTGTTAACCTCCATCTGGCCTTTTTTGGCGGCGCACCCAGAATATTTAGATGCCGGAATTGTAGAGCGTTTGGTTGAGCCCGAGCGGGTGATCCAGTTTCGGGTTGCGTGGGTCGATGATCAAGGCAAGGTACAGATTAACCGTGCCTATAGGGTGCAGCACAGCTCGGCTATTGGCCCTTTTAAAGGCGGCATGCGTTTTCATCCCTCTGTCACTCCGTCAGTGCTTAAGTTTTTGGCTTTTGAGCAAACCTTCAAAAACGCCCTCACTACATTGCCCATGGGGGGGGGGAAGGGCGGTAGCGACTTTGACCCCAAAGGCAAGAGTGAAGCCGAAGTCATGCGTTTTTGTCAGGCATTAATGCTTGAGTTACATCGTTACTTGGGGGCAGACACAGATGTCCCCGCTGGTGATATTGGCGTCGGTGCACGTGAAGTGGGCTATATGAACGGCATGATGAAAAAGCTGACCAATAGTGCAGAGTGTGTGTTTACTGGCAAAGGGTTGTCTTTTGGTGGCAGCCTTATCCGTCCCGAGGCCACGGGTTACGGCCTACTTTACTTTGTCGAAGCCATGCTTAGAGTCAAAGGGACCACACTCGAAGGCAAAACCGTGTTGGTATCGGGCTCGGGTAACGTGGCGCAGTACGCCATTGAAAAGGCAATGGAGATGGGGGCTAAGGTGATCACTGCGTCTGACTCCGGTGGCGTAGTTGTCGATCCCGATGGTTTTACCCCAGAGAAACTCGCCAAGTTGATGGACGTTAAAAACCAGCGCCGTGGTCGGCTGGCAGATTACGCCCATGAGATGGAGCTAGAATATGTCACTGGCGGCAGCCCATGGAAGTTTGCTGCGGAGATCGCACTGCCTTGTGCAACGCAAAACGAACTCAACGCAGAGCATGCCCAACTGTTAATCGATAACGGTGTGCAACTGGTGGCCGAAGGAGCCAATATGCCGAGCACCGCTGAAGCCATCGCCTTGCTGCACGACGCCAAAGTGTTATTTGCTCCCGGCAAGGCGGCCAATGCGGGAGGGGTTGCCACCTCGGGCTTAGAGATGAGCCAAAACGCGCTGCGATTGAGTTGGACCCGTGAAGAGGTCGAAATGCGTCTGTGTGACATTATGTACGCTATTCACGATACCTGTGAGCGCTACGGTCGTGAAGATGACCATATTAACTATGAACTGGGCGCCAATGTTGCTGGTTTTGTTAAAGTGGCTGATGCCATGAAGGCACAAGGGGTTTATTGACCGAGTTCATTAGTCACCACGTGTAAATTAAAGAGCCTAGTGGCTCTTTTTTTGTCTTGGGCTATGCTAAGGCTGCATGAGCAGCGGCTTTGGCGCTTATTGGCATCGTCATAGGTGGGCTCGCGATGGGGCTTGATTGAGGGAATTTATCTTTGGCTTAACAAATTGACGGGATCACATTATGAACAAATCATTAGTTGCTTTAGTGCTAAGCGCCCTATGGAGTTATCAGGCGGGGGCGTGTACGGGCATCACCTTATCCACCGCAAACAATGAGCACATACAGGCTCGCACCATCGAATGGGGCGAAAGCGATCTCAATAGTAAGCTTATTGTATCGCCGCGCAATCACCTTTATACCTCGACGATGCCTAATCAAACAACGGGCTTAAGTTGGCAGAGCCAATATGGCTTTGCGGGCATATCGGTCAGTGATGACCGCTTTATCGCTGAAGGAGTTAATGAAAAAGGCTTAGCGGCCGGATTATTCTATTTTCCAAATTATGGCTCACTAGCCAAGTTCGATCCCAAGCAGACAGCAAACAACATCACCGACATGGATTTTGTGCGCTGGATGTTGAGTCAATTTGAGACCGTGGCCGAGGTCGAGGCGGCATTGGCTAATATAAAAATAGTGACCGTCTATTTTGATGAGCAAGGCAACCCATCTCCCACCGCGCATTGGCGAGTATCCGATAAGCAGGGCAATAGCATAGTGATTGAAATCATGGATCACGGCAAAATCAATATTCATAAAAACATCGCTAAGGTGCTGACGAACTCGCCCGATTATCCTTGGCAGGTGACTAATCTTAATAATTATATCAACCTTCATCCTGGTAGCAGCCCGGCGCAAAAAATTAATGATGTCACGGCGCAATCTTTTGGGGTGGGCTCCAATTTTGTGGGGTTACCTGGGGATGTCTCTCCACCATCGCGGTTTGTGCGTGCGGCGTTTTACGTTAATAGCGTGCCCAGATTAAACAGCGCCGAGCACGCGGTGTCGCAGGCTTTTCATATTTTGAATAACTTCGATATTCCAATTGGTAGCGAGTTTAACGATCCTGCACATATCCCAGACTTACCCAGTGCCACCCAGTGGACTTCGGTAATCGATCAAAGTAATGGCTTACTGTTTTATAAAACCATGCATGACAGCACGATTAAGCAGGTGGACTTAAACCAGCTGAATTTCTCTGCCAAGCAGGAGTTACAACTGCCACTAGATAACGGTCGTTTTAATTATCAACAGATGAGCGTCGGCCCATAGGGGGAAGGCCGCTTAGGTTATATCAGGGGCGGCGCGTTGTTGATCGCCTAATCGCATAACGCCTTAGCATGTTTGCTAGGGCGTTATTGTTTTTGGCGATTTCCTTGCCCTCGTTCTCGTGGCTGCCATGTTGCCGTTATCCCCTCTCAATGGCGACGTTGGTCGTTTAAGCTTGGCTTAAGCGTTAAGCCCGATCATGCAAGGTGATAAGCATAATGATAAAAGCTTGTGATTTTTGCTATCTTGTTATCGATCGCAAGCAATAAAATTAAAACAAATTGAAGGAGATAATGCGTGAAAAAAATCACCATGTTACTACTGTGCATCTTGATGCCGGTGGTAAGTGCGTTTGCTGAGCCCAGCAAACCCCTGTCGGTCGATGTGTTGTGGCAACTGAGCCGCATCGGTAACCCGACGATTTCACCAAATGGCCAATACATTATTGCGCCAGTGACCCAGTACGATGTGCCCGAAGATAAGGGCTCAACTCAGCTGTGGTTGTTTAATCAAGACGGTAAAAGTCAGCGTGCCATTACGGCTAAAGGGCTGCGCGTGAGTGAGCCGGTATTTTCGCCTGACAGCAGCACGCTCGCCTTCATCAGTCAGCGTGATAAAGATGAAGCAGGCCAAGTCTACTTGCTGCCACTCGATGGCCCAGGTGAAGCCCAGCGCTTGACCGAGGTGCCGACGGGAGTGTATGGCCTTAAATGGGTCGGCGAACACCTTTACTTTATTAGCTCAGTGTTTCCCGGTAAAAACTGGCAAGAGATGGCTGAGCAATTAACCGCAGATAAAGAGAATAAAGTCTCTGCACAGCAATGGAATGCGCTGCCCTATTCCAGCTTCGATCATTGGATTGATGAAGACCGCGAGGCACATGTTTTTCGGATAGCCGTCAAGGGCGGTAGCGTCGAGGCGGTGACTCAACCGTTAAATAAGCAACTACCACGCTCCTCACAAAGCGCGGCGAGTTACGATATTGACGTGAGTGAAGCTTGGATAGCCTTTAACGCCAATGGCTGGGACAACCAAGTTGATCCTAAAACCGATATTTTCCTCGCGAAAATTGGCAGTGGTAAAGCTGACAATATTACCGCTACTAATCAAGCGCCCGACACCAATCCAACCTTCAGCCCAGATGGCAAAACGCTCGCGTTTACTCGCCAGTCTATTAATGGGTTTTATGCCGATACTGCCAAGCTGATCTTGCTGGATCTTAAGCAGCGCAAGGAAAAAGTGTTAGCCGAGAACTGGGATCGCTCGGTGGCGCGCTTTGTCTGGACGCCAAACAGTAAAGGGTTTTATGCTGCCATCGATGATGCGGCGACGCGGCGCATTTTTTACATCAATGCCAGCAATGGCAAGGTTAACGCCATTACCGATGCCACCAATTTTAGCCAGCCTGCGATTGCCAATGACGGCACCTTAGTTGCGGCCAACGACAGCTTCCTGTTTCCGGCGCAGTTGGTCAGCATCAACCCTAAAAATGGTCACCGCACCCGACTGGATCATTTCAATGATGACATCTTAGCCGATGTCGATATGGGCACCTATGAGTCAGTGACTTATAAAGGCTATGATAATCAAGATATTCAGATGTGGGTGCATTACCCACCTGGGTTTGATCGCAGTAAAAAATATCCACTGATGATGTTAATTCATGGTGGGCCTCATAATGCGATTTCTGATGGCTTTCATTACCGCTGGAATGCGCAAACCTTCGCCTCTTGGGGCTATGTTACCGCGTGGCCTAACTTCCACGGCTCTAGCAGCTTTGGGCAAGACTTTGCCGACAGTATTAATCCCGATTGGAAAAACAAATCACTCGAAGATGTGCTCAAGGCAACCGAGTGGTTTAAGCAGCAGCCGTGGATAGATGATGAGCGGTTAGTGGCGGGTGGCGCCAGTTATGGCGGTTATTTAACGTCGATTATTTTGGGGCAAGAGCATCCATTTAAGGCCTTGTTAATCCACGCCGCGGTGTACAACATGTATTCGCAATTGGCGGCAGATTTTGCGGTACATAGTCCTCGTTTTGGCAATTACTGGGATAACCCAGAACTATACAAGGCGATTTCACCTCATTATGGCGCAGCCAACTTTAACACTCCCACCTTGGTTATCCATGGTCAGCTCGATTACCGCGTACCCGTGGGGCAAGGTTTCGAGTTGTTTAGAACGCTGCAGACCCGCGGCGTTGAGTCGCGGATGATCTATTTTCCCGATGAGAATCACTGGATCATGAAACCCAATAACTCCATCTATTGGTACAACCAAGTACAAGACTGGATGACTCGTTTTGCCGAGCCCGGGGCTAAGTAATAGGATAAATAGGCTTGCTTCGCTAGCGCGCTGCAAGTGATGTTACTTTGATTTATACAACAAAGGCTGCCTAACTAGGCAGCCTTTTGGCATCATTGGCGCTTAAGCTGAGTGTTAAGCGCAACCGATAATGACTTATTGTTGTAGCTGGGCTTTGGGCCGCTTCAACTTTAGTGAAGTCGAGCCCTAGCTCGTCTACGGCTTCTTTGATCAAGGCGGGATTTTGCATCACCAGCGCCATCAACTGCTGTAGCTTTTCGGGGGCGATACCTAGCTGACCTATGGTGCCCATCGCCATGAGTGGGTTTTCGGTCAAGGTCTGAAACAGCTCATTGATCTTTTCGTCACTAACATTGTGTTCTTTTAAAATGGCAATAATTGGGTTCATGCTGCTGCCTTTGTGTAAGTGTAAAAATAAACAGGCGCTAATTTTATCACATATCGGCAGGCATAGTGGAATAGGGCAAGGAGCCTAAGGCTTAGGTTGCAATGCTGCGGCGTCGATTCTATGCTGGCAGTGGGTGATGTTTTCAATCTGTAGCATGAGTAAGGTGTAACCATGTCTGAGCAATTTATCTGTTGGCGATGCAAGCAGCCGTTAACGGCGGTGATTCTACCTATGTCGCGGCGTGAAGAGTGTTTGGCGTGTCATGCCGATCAGCACGTGTGTAAGATGTGCGTGTTCTTTCGCGATGCCGGCCGAGGCGAGTGCAGTGAGGAGCGCGCCGAGTGGTTGTCGGATCGTGAGCGGGCCAATTTTTGCGATTATTTTAAGCCGATAACGGCCTGCGCCGCTGAGCAAAGTGCAGCCCAGAGTGATAGTGATAACGCCAAGGCGCGGGCGCAGGCACAACTGGATGCGCTGTTAAATGATGAGTTGACCATCCCCACTAAGTCAGAAGATCGTCCTAAAGAGCAACTTAAAGATAAGCCTGAAGATAAGCCAATGAGCGCCGTTGAGCTTGCCGAGCAGCAACTGCGGGATCTATTGGGCGATTAACCTCTGCGTTAATGCGTGGGTTGGGCCGTTAACTTGCCTATGCTGATGTTCACCGTGGGTTAGCCCTACAAGGTGCTCCACAGCAGGCGCACACCGACTAACACCATCAAGGTTAAAATGATCTGTTTAAATAGGTGTTCACTGATCTTGTGTTGCAGGCGTAATCCCAATTTCACCCCTAGCCAAGCAATAGGAGCTAGCAGCATAGACACCCACAAATTCGTTAAGTTGATTTGTCCAAGCAGGCTATAAGGGATTAACTTGACCCCATTGACCACGGCAAAAAACATTACCGCCGTGGCGAGGTATTGGTTTTTCACTAAGCGCTGCGGCAGCAGATAGGCGTTTAACGGTGGCCCGCCAGCGTGGGCGACAAAGCTGGTAAAGCCGGCGATGGTGCCACAGATTCGACCAATAAAGGCAGACGGTTTATGCGCAAAACGGCCGCTGAGCAGCAAGCCATACAGCCCAAACCCCAGCGATATACCGCCTAAAATACGGCGCAGGTATTGCTCGTTTAAATGGTCAAACAGCAGATAGCCAACGACAATGCCGACAATAGCCGCGGGCAGTAAAATGGATAGCTGCCGAGCATTATGTTTACCCCACCACGAACGAACGCTTAAAATATCCATATAGATTAACAGTGGCAGCATCACCGCCGTGGCCGCCACTGGGCTCACTACCAAGGCCATTAACGGCACCGTCAGTCCGCCCGCGCCGCCGGCAAAGCCAGATTTTGAGATGCCGGTCATTAATACGGCGGGTATCGCAACGAGCCAAAATAATGGGTCTGTTAACACGTTCGCTCCTTGATATGCCATCGGCCGTCTATAGTGCCATTGAATGAAGCTTTCACAACGGATTTTTTACTCTGGCGTCAATTGAGTCATTGGCTTGAGAGCGAGCATTGAATGGCGCATCTAATGGGCGATGCGAGGTGCTGATGGGGTTAGCGCGCTGGGGCAGTTATGATATAGCTATCGATGATCCGCTGGTACTGGTCTTCTTGTTTGAGTTGACGCAGCTGCTCAGTAAATTGCAATTGAATCGCCAATGGCACTCTGCCTTTGGCAAAGGCGAGATAGGTTGGTACCACCTCTATTGGCACAGGCAGTATCTTCACCTGCTGCTGTAATCCCAACACATTAAGCTCATGCAATATCGACAGCCGCGGCCCGATGATAATATCGATGCGATGATGGGTGAGTTTTAAGATATTTTGCCGCTGATCGGACACCCGCTCGACCTTGGTAATCACACCGCTGTGTAGGGCTTGTTGCCAGCGTTTGCCATAGTGCGCAGCGCGCAGTACGCCAAAACGGTAGTGAGTGAGGCTGCTGAGGTCGCCATTAAACTCAATGTCGGCATCATGCCTCACAAATAAGCTCGTCACATCGTCGATAAGACTTTCGCCACTAAAGGTCAGCAGGGTTTGTCGTTGCGGTGTACTGACGATAGAAAAAATGGCATCGACTTTTTGCTGCTCGACCATTTTCATGGCGCGTGCAAACGGGTAGAGCTGGGTGTCGGTGGTGATCCCCATGCGGGCAAAGACTGTGTTAACTATGTCGCTAGCGATCCCTTTAACCACACCGTCCTCTTGGTATTCAAGCGGCGGCATACTCAAGGTGGCTAATGATAGCGGCGTATCGGCAGAGACTGATGCTGTCCATAAGCTAAGTGCTGCGGCAACGGCCTTAATATCACTGATACGCATGATGTACAGACTCCACTCACTGAGGTTAAATGAGAGTGAGTCGTCAAGGGCTGTCACTGTCATCATGGCCGCGGATTGTAGTAGAGGCGTATTACTCTCGCCCAACTTTTTGCACCGAATGTGACAGAGCTAACACTAAGGCGGCGCTTTATCATTTGGGCGTTGATATTCACTATGTTGTGTTATGGGCTAATGCCCATGGCTCCACAGTGGCGAGAGTGGGAGCTTTAAGGCCAGCGGCAGAGAGCGCTTGGATTTAACCGATACAAAAAAGGCGCTTAATGCGCCTTTTTGATCTTTATACTGAGTGACATTCGCAATTATTCGGCTTCTTCTAGCGAATAAGGAAGTGCTTGCAAGATCAGTTGTGAGGCTTCATCGCCTGCGATACGTAACTTGGCATCGAGCTGGGTATCGTTAGCCAATACCGCCGTCATTAGCACCTCTTGGCCGCGTTGTACCCACTCAATAATGGTGCCGGCGCGGCGATAAAGCGCATCTTCAAGGGCGATTTCAAGCTGGCTATCGGCCGTTAATGGGCTAGATACCGTGCCACTGACAATATACAAGGCACGCTTATTACCGCCACGGTATTTCATGCGGGCGATGGTTTCTTGCCCCATGTAACAGCCTTTATTAAAGCTGATGCCGTCGATGGCCTGCAGATTACACATTTGTGGCACAAATTGCCCTTGATGTGCGGCGCCAAGGTTGGGGTAACCCGCGGCGATTTCGAGCGCTTGCCATGCACTGGCATCATACACGGCTTGCGGCAACTGGCTTAGCAATGTGTCGGCTACGCTCTGCTTTAGCACGACAATATGACGGCCTGCATCATGTAAAATCACGCCATTATCGATTGGGGTCAGTTCGCTATTTAACGCGCCAAATTGCTGGCTTAACCAGTCAGTGGCTTGCTCGCCGCTGACACCAAGCAGTAGCCAGTCTGCACTAGCATCACTCAGCTCCGCCTTACTAAAAACCGCATATTTTTGCAGTTGCGGCAGATCCAATGCCAAGGTATCGCGAGGCATCATCATGATCAAGGTATCACCCATGGTGAAGGTTCTGAAGCTGGCCAGCATCTTACCTTTTGGATCGCAGTGAGCTCCCCAGCGCCATTGTTCAGCGCCCAGCGAGCTAATATCTGTGGTGACTTGGCCGTGGATAAAGCTGCGGCCTTGCTCACCCGTAACGGCAATTAAGCCTAGGTGATTAAGATGCGAAAAAAACAGCTCTGGGGATTGTCCGTTTAAAGGCCAGGTTGGCTGAGAAGTTGACACTGTCATGAGATAGTCCAAGAAATAAACGAATAAGAGCCACGATTGTACCGTTAATCATCGTTGGCGCAAAGGTGGTTAAGCGAAACTTACAGCAAACAATAAAGCCCCATGATGTTGATCATAGGGCTTTATTCATTTAAGTGCGTTACTCAAGGCTATCAGTGCAGTAAGCGTGCTCTGATGGTGCCTTCAATCGCCTTCATCTCTTCGAGTGCTTCGTCGGCTTGATCTGAGTTCACTTCCATTACCACGTAACCAATTTCAGCCGTGGTTTGCAGGTACTGGGCGGCGATGTTGATGCCTTTTTCTGCAAACGCTTGGTTAATCTTGATTAAGATACCAGGACGGTTATGGTGAATGTGCAGCAGACGTGATGCATCTTTGTGCTGAGCCAGCGATACTTCAGGGAAGTTAACTGCGGTCATGGTTGAACCGTTATCTGAGTACTTGGCCAGTTTGCCAGCCACTTCGATGCCGATATTCTCTTGCGCTTCTTGGGTGCTACCGCCAACGTGTGGGGTTAACAACACATTGTCTAAACCGCGCAGTGGGCTGATAAACTCATCATCATTCGATTTAGGTTCAACCGGGAACACGTCGATAGCCGCTCCCGCAAGGCGCTCGCTACGAATTGCTTGAGCTAGGGCATCAATATCGACAACCGTGCCGCGCGAGGCGTTGATCAATATGCTGCCTTGGCGCATACAAGCAAGCTCTGCTTCGGCGATCATATCTTTGGTCTGTGGGGTTTCTGGCACATGCAGGCTCACTACATCGGCTAGGGCTAATAGCTGCTCAAGTGAGTGGATTTGCTGTGCATTACCCAGTGGCAATTTATCTTCGATATCGAAGAATACCACGCGCATACCTAAGGTCTCGGCCAAAATGCCCAGCTGAGTACCAATGTGGCCGTAGCCGATAACGCCTAAGGTTTTACCACGGGCTTCATAGCTGCCCGCGGCGCTTTTAAGCCAGCCGCCACGGTGGGCAATCGCATTACGCTGTGGAATGCCACGTAATAGCATGATGATCTCACCCAGTACCAACTCCGCGACGCTGCGCGTGTTAGAGAAAGGCGCGTTAAAAACCGGGATCCCCAGTTTTTCGGCTGTGGCGAGATCAACTTGATTGGTTCCGATACAGAAGCAACCAATGCTGACTAATTTATCAGCGTGCTTCAGTACGGTTTCGGTCAGTTGGGTACGGGAGCGAATACCGACGAAATGCGCATCTTTAATCGAGGCCAATAACTCCTCTTCTCCTAATGATGCCTTATGGTATTCAATGTTGCTGTAGCCGGCGCGTTTGAACACATCTACCGCAGATTGATGGACGCCTTCCAACAGTAGGATCTTAATTTTATCCTTGTCTAGCGAGTGTTTCGCCATGATTTGAGTACCCTCTTTATCGGTTGTTGCTATATATTTGGTAATTATTTGATTGTTGACAGCTAAAGCTCTCTCAAAATAGCACTATTTTTAATCAGTGTGGAGGGCTAGATGGCTAAAGTCATTATTTCGATATTAAAACAATATCATCTAAGGAGTTCCAATTTTGCATAAAAGTATTATCTGGCTCACGATTTTTTTCGCCGTCTTCATCTGGTCGGCGATTGAGCCCAAAGATACCTTTACCTGGTTTTTAGAAGTGTTGCCAGCACTGATCGCGCTGCCGGTATTGTATTTTACGCGTAAGCGCTTCCCATTAACATCATTGGCTTACGGTTTGATTCTGATCCATGCGGTGATTTTAATGGTGGGCGGCCATTACACTTATGCCGAAGTTCCGCTGTTCGACTGGGTTGCCGAGTTGATGGGAAGTGAACGCAATAATTATGACAAAGTCGGCCATTTTGCCCAAGGGTTTATTCCAGCCTTGTTGGCCAGAGAAGTGTTGCTGCGTAATCAAGTATTAAAGCCCGGGGCTTGGTGTGGCTTCTTAGTCTGCTGTTTTGCGTTGGCCTTATCGGCATTTTATGAGCTTATCGAATGGTGGGTGGCGGTCTTGTCGGGTGAAAACGCCGAAGCCTTCCTTGGAACTCAGGGTTATGTGTGGGATACCCAGTCAGATATGGCGATGGCGCTATTAGGCGCGATAGTCAGTGTGTTACTGTTGTCATCTTGGCATAATCGCCTGCTGCAACAGCTTAAAACCACAGGTTAAGCCGAAGTGAGCCATTAGGTCGGGGCTGCACTAAGGTAGCGAAAACTGTGGTGGTTAACCGCTGTACTTCATCGATGCATGCAATAGATGATTGTTTGCTCGGTATGAATTGGCGCAATTTAAATCAAGGAGGATTTGATGAGCAACATTGACGAGCTAGTCTTTTGGCATCAGTTATCTAGCCCATGCGAGCTGGCCATTTGGGCACAGTCTCTGGGGTTAAGAGTACGTATTGCACGTCAGGTCGATGAGCTTGAACCGGATCCGCAATGCCAGAGTTTCTATTTTATTGCCCAGCAAGGTGCGGCGGTCGATAAGCAGGGCATCCCTCTTATCGTGCCGCGCTTACTGCCTTATGTGCCGCTGGCATTGTATCGGGTAAATCGTAACAGGATAAATACCGAAGCGGCCTTGTTACTAGGCGTACAAGGGCTACTGTTTAGCGACGATAGCCAAGAAGTGCAACTTAGCGGCCTACATGAATTACTGCAACATCAGTTGTGGTATGACAAGGGGCTACTGGCAAAAGTATTGCGGCGTTTTATTCCTCCTCAACATGGCCAACCATCTTTACAGCAAGAGGCGATTAGCGTTTTGCAACAACTCACTGGGCGTGAACGCACCATCATCGAACTGGTCTCCAGCGGAGCCCGCAATAAAGAGATCGCTACCCACCTATTTATCAGCGAACACACAGTGAAAGCCCATATTTCATCGATTTTTCGTAAGACCCAGTCGCGTAATCGGGTCGAATTATTGCGTTGGTTGCAGGTGAACGCCGCCTATTTTGAGTTGTGTTGATCAGTGATAATTGCTGCCTTGCTTATTACTCTGTTAAGCATGTTAGTCGTGTGTGGTCTAAAAAGCAGCTAAGTAACGTAATAAATTTACCAAAATGGAGTTTTTAGATCGTCATTTGACGCTAATTACTGAGGCGTAGAGCCGCGTTAACGTAGCGTAGCTTGCTGCGTAATTGTTTGTTTTTGAGTTTCACCTGATCCTTTTTTGTTTTCTTTGTGTTGGTTTGGTTTTCAGCTTGTTTTAAGTTTGCTGGTGAAAGGTCGCATTTTTCGCGGTCTTTAGTTATCAATGCCGCCTATTTTTGATAATGTTTTTTTCTATGGTGAAGGGTGCTTGTCACACTGAAATAGCTCGATACACTGCTACCACATAATAAAATTATTGGTAAAAAATGTATGGAAGTTTTCATCAGTTTGTTGGGGATGCTCGCCTTAATGGGCTTGGCGGTATTATTTTCAGAACACCGCCGTGCCATTAACCCTCGTACCGTACTGGGTGCGCTAGCGTTCCAAGTCGCTTTTGGCGCGTTTGTGATGTACGCCCCTATTGGTCAAAGCATACTCGATAGCGCCTCAAATGGCGTGATGCACGTGATTAACTATGGTAACGAAGGCTTAACCTTTGTGTTTGGCGATCTGGCCAAATTCGGTGTGGGCTTTATCTTCGTTATTAATGTGCTCTGCATTGTGGTGTTTATCAGCTCACTGATTGCCGTGCTCTACTATCTCGGCATCATGCAGTTGGTGATTGGCCTCATTGGTGGTGGTTTATCTAAGCTGCTGGGCAGCAGTCGCGCCGAGTCGTTGTCGGCTACCGCCAATATCTTCGTCGGCCCCATTGAAGCGCCTTCTATGGTGCGTCCATTTGTGAAGCGTATGACTCGCTCAGAGCTGTTTGCTGTGATGACCGGTGGCCTTGCTTCTGTCGCTGGTGGCACCATGATTGGTTATATCCAAATGGGGGTTGATGTCAAATATGTGCTCACTGCTGCCTTTATGACGGCGCCTGCTGGCCTATTGTTTGCCAAATTGATGTGGCCAGAAACAGAAACGCCCATCAACGACATCAAAAAAGTGATGGATGACCAGGAAGATAAGCCTGCAAACGTGCTTGATGCCGCTGCTGGTGGCGCGGCAATGGGGATGCAACAGGTACTTAACGTTGCAGCCTTATTGATGGCGTTTGTTGGATTAATTGCGCTGCTCAATGGCTTGATTGGCGGTATGGGCGGCTGGTTTGGTTATGATGATCTTACCATGCAAGCTATCTTGGGTTATGTGTTATCGCCTTTAGCCTGGATCATGGGGGTGCCTTGGAGCGAGGCGATCCAAGCAGCATCATTTATCGGCCAAAAAATGGTGATCAATGAGTTTGTTGCTTACATCGACTTCTTGAAAGTAGCCGATGACCTATCAGTTAAAACCCAAATTATTATCAGCTTTGCCCTATGTGGTTTCGCTAACATTGGCTCGCTAGCCATGGTGATTGGTGGCTTGGCAGCCTTATGCCCTGAGCGTCGTCACGATATCAGCGCTATGGGCATGAAGGCGCTTATCGCCGCGGCTCTTGCTAACCTAATGAGCGGCACGATTGCCGGTCTTCTGTATAGTCTAGCGGGTTAATAAAACAGAGTGCTTGCCGCTGCGCGGCAGGCCATTTTTTGATTGGAGAGACAAATGACCCCACATATTAACGCACCAGCAGGTGCTTTTGCGAAAACGGTATTAATGCCTGGCGATCCGCTACGTGCGAAATACATTGCCGATAACTTTCTCGAAAACCCTAAGCTTGTGACCGATGTACGCAACATGTTGGGTTATACCGGCGAGTATCAAGGCAAGCCAATTTCTGTGATGGGCTCAGGCATGGGCATTCCTTCTATCTCTATCTATGCCAAAGAGCTGATCACCGAATATGGTGTCGAAAATATCATTCGTATCGGCTCTTGTGGCGCTATCAGCGACAATATTAAGCTGATGGATGTGGTCATGGCGATGGGGGCGAGCACTGACTCGGCTGTCAATCGTAGCCGTTTTGCCAATACAGATTTTGCCATGATTGCCGATTTCAACTTGTTGAGCCTTGCCGTCGATGCCGCGAAAAAACAAGGCGCTAACTATCATGTTGGCAACTTATATTCGTCTGATCTGTTTTATAGCAGCGATGAGTCACGTTACGACTTGATGGAAAAATATGGCATCTTAGGTGTCGAGATGGAAGCGGCGGGTCTATACGGCGTTGCGACCGAATATGGCGCTAAAGCACTGGCGATGATGACAGTGACCGATCATATTCGCCAAGGGTTGCACCTGACCGCTGAAGAGCGTCAAGAAACCCTTAATGAGATGATTAAGCTGACGCTAGAAGCGGTTAGTCACTTAGACTGAGTTGCGAGTGACGTCTGCTAAGCACTTAAGCTTATCAAACATAAAAAGGCCTTATGACAAGGCCTTTTTTTGTGCCCAGAGATTACTGGCTTGCCGTTGGTGTTCATTATTTAATAGGCCAAAGTATTTGAGATAAGCGCAGTTTTTACATGATAAGCCGCTCGGTTAGCGGTTTAAACTTTAGCAATGACGCAGTAGACTAGCGTTTATTATCATTGAAATGGAATATCAGATGAGCATTTGGTTTAGACCCATTACCCTAGAAGATTGCGCCAAATTAGATGCCGGCATGCATGGCAAAGGCACCTTGATGCAGACTATGGGCATTAGCATTACTGAGATAGGCGATGACTACATGATTGCCACCATGGCTGCGACCCCCGCAATTCATAACCCGCTGGGGATAGTGCACGGCGGGGCCAATGTCGCCTTAGCCGAAACCGTCGCCAGTTACGCAGCCAATTTTGCCGTCGATTTTGAGCAGTATTACTGCGTCGGGCAAGAGATCAATGCCAACCACCTTAAGGCCTCTCGTAATGGGATTCTCACCGCGACCACTAAGCCAGTGCATTTGGGCAAACGCAGTTCGGTGTGGGAAATTCTGATCCATAACAGCGCCGGTGAACTCTGTTGTATTTCACGCATGACGGCGGCGGTGGTTAAACGTTAGCCCGATCTTGTTATGCTTAGGCGTAGTCGTTCCGTTGTGGGTTACACCAGCTTCGCCTAGGTGTTGCTAGGACAAGGGATCATGGCTGTCGCTTTACGCTTATGGTGTCCATAATAAGGATATTGACTGTTACCTCAATGGAGTGCGTATGGATAATGCAACGATATGGGAATGGGTTGGCTACTTAGCCTCTGTGGTGGTCGCCATCTCATTGATGATGGCGAACATTAAAAAGCTACGCTGGTGGAATCTCATTGGCGCCGCCTTATTTGTCGCCTACGGTGTGGCCATTGAGGCTTACCCCGTCGCCTTAGTGAACTTCTTTATTGTGCTGATTGACGCTTATTATCTGGTTAAGCTCTATCGTAAGCCACCGAGCCCTGTGCAGCGCCAGTGATCTCCCATCTTGTTTCTTTATTAGCTGTAACGTAGCGGCCTGTATTAGTCAGATAAATGGCTATCGCTAGCAACTTAACCGCTACGTATTTTACGCTTATTTTTCCTCTGATTTTTTAGTTTTTCCCCTTGGCGATAAACAGGCTGAGTTAGTCTCAATTAAGCCTGTTTAATCTGACTACCTCCTCTAGTTAATCTTAATACGGCCTTGTTAATTCAATAAACAGATTGCAACTATCAATTTTAATCGCTTTATTTGAATTGGTCGTCAACCTATGATGACGACATCGTAATTGCAGTGGCAAATATATAGGAGCATTAGCTATGACAACTATTTTCGATCTTATCGAACAGTGGGTTAATCACACTTCATAGTGATGGTCGCCAGCATGCAAACAATAGTACAGCAGCCACTTGTCGCGCCATAAAGCCGATAGTGATGCAAAAATAATATTAATTTTAATGGAGTAAACAGATGATAAACCAAGCGATGACAGCTCACACACCAGCCATGCTTACTAGCCAAAATGGCGCCCCGGTTACAGACGACCAAAACTCATTATCGGCAGGTGAACGTGGCCCACTGTTACTGCAAGACTGGCACTTAATCGAGAAGTTAGCTCACTTTAATCGTGAACGCATTCCTGAGCGTATCGTGCATGCTAAGGGGACGGGAGTGTATGGCACTTTTACACTGACAAAAGATTTAAGTGATTTCACCATTGCCGACCATTTTAATGGTGTGGGCAAACAAACCGAGACTTTTATGCGTTTCTCCACCGTTGGTGGTGAGATGGGATCGGCGGATGCTGAGCGTGACCCGCGTGGATTTGGGCTGCGCTTTTATACGACGCGCGGTAACCATGACATTGTGGGCAACAATACACCGACCTTCTTCTTGCGTGATGGCATTAAGTTTCCCGATTTCATTCACACGCAAAAGCGCAACCCACAAACCAATTTGAAAGATCCGCAGGCGATGTGGGACTTCTGGTCACTCAACCCTGAGGCGATGCATCAGGTAACGATATTAATGTCTGATCGTGGTATTCCTGCTAACTACCGCCAGATGCACGGTTATGGCTCGCACACCTTCTCGTTTTGGAATGCTAAAGGCGAGCGTTTTTGGGTGAAGTTCCACTTTAAATCGCAACAAGGGGTGGTCAACCTCACAACTGAGCAAGCCGATATATTAAAGGGGATCGATCCCGATTCATCTCAACGCGATATGGTGGCGGCAATCAATGATGGCAACTTCCCCCGCTGGACTGTTAATGTACAAATCATGCCTGAAGCCGATGCTAACACTTATCACATTAACCCGTTTGATTTGACTAAAGTGTGGCCACATAGTGACTACCCACTTATTGAAGTGGGCGTATTAGAGCTTAATCGTTTACCTCAAAATTACTTTGCCGAAGTAGAGCAGGTAGCACTGGCTCCAAGTAACTTAGTGCCAGGTGTGGGCGCATCGCCAGATAAGATGCTGCAAGCACGTTTGTTTGCCTATGCAGATGCACAGCGTTATCGCATTGGCGCCAACTATAACCAGTTGCCGGTTAACTGCCCCCATGCCACGCAAGCCAATCATCACCAACGTGGTGGTGCAATGGCAGGAACTCGATGTCCCTTTAGCGGCAGTCAAACTGGCGGCGATGCGAGTGTTAACTATGGGCCTAATAGCAGGGCCGCAGGCTTAGCTGAGCCTAAGATAGTCGCCGAGCCACCACTGCGACTCGAAGGAGAGGCAGCACGTTATAGTCGTTATGATCAAGACGATTATACTCAGGCCGGTAACTTATATCGCATCTTCTCCGAGGCGGAACAAGCGCGGTTAGTAGCCAATATTGCCGCTACGTTAAGTCAGGCCAGTGATGATGTGCAGCAACGTATGGTGCAGCACTTTACTCAAGCCGACAGTGGTTATGGTCAGCAAGTGCAACAGGCCTTAGGGTTATAAGTTTTAGTGCATGAAAAAGCCAGTGGCGTATACCATACCACTGGCTTTTTCATTATGTTGTTGGCTCACCGCTTAAAATAGCAAAGTGGCTAATCCCAACAGGGCAAAGAGTGCGGCGCAGCCACGGTGGATCCAGACCATAGGCAGCTTGTCGGCGCTAAAGTGGCCGGCAATCACCACTGGCACATTGGCAATCATCATGCCGAGCGTGGTGCCGACAACCACCAAGGCGAGGGCGTCATATTTAGCCGACAGTACGATGGTGGCTATCTGAGTCTTATCGCCCATCTCGGCTAAGAAAAACAGCACAAAGGTGGCAATAAAGGGACCCATCTTATAGAAGCGGCTCTCTTCGGCGTCGACTTTATCGGGCACTAATACCCACAGCGCGATGGCAAAAAAGGAGCCTGCGACAATATAGCGCGCCAGATCTGGACTGATCCAGTTGATGGCCCATTGGCCCAGCCACGCGGCAGCAAAGTGATTGGCAAGAGTCGCGAGTAAGATGCCTAAAATGATGGCGGTTTTATTTCTAAAGCGGGCGGCTAGTATTAATGCTAGCAGTTGAGTTTTATCACCAATTTCGGCAATTGCCACGGTGAAGGTTGACGCAAGTAGAGCTTCCATGAGGGTTCCTTAGGGGGCAAAAAATCCAAGCACAGTCCGCCGCCCCCTAAATTTGAGCGGTAACCGTGCTTAGGTCTTGCCGGGCAATATGCCAGCCGATATCGGCTATGCCTATTACTGTGAGCACCATGGCATAAGGCCAAGTATGTTGATACTCACCCATGACCCATTATCGAGTCACGTTAGCTACTCCCCTAAAGCAGTGGCGGCAGATTATACGGATCCAGGTTGATTAGGCAAGTCAGGCAGGCAGTTTTTTTGCCAAAAGTCGTATTGTTGTAATGGTGCTGCGTTACAGTTGTTTAAAGGATGTTGCCTAGGTGTATAAACTTGCTTTTGTTGCTGAAGTTGGCTTGTGCGCTGGGTTAGGCTCTGATATGGTCGCTAGCAGTCATATTAAAATTGTATAAAGGTAGTGATGAAAAAAGCCTATCGATATTTTTACCGATTTATACCGCCTCAGCGGCTTAGTTAAATAGATACTGGTAAAAATGATCATGTTAGCTAAGTTGTTGGGGCCCAACCATATCGCA
The DNA here is from genome assembly GCF_059338375.1 of Shewanella sp. 553. Taxonomy (NCBI): domain Bacteria; kingdom Pseudomonadati; phylum Pseudomonadota; class Gammaproteobacteria; order Alteromonadales; family Shewanellaceae; genus Shewanella; species Shewanella sp. 553. The sequence continues at coordinate 3,379,206 of NZ_CM181701.1, read as the reverse complement.
GTAAGGTGCAGATGCACTAGACGATGGGGAGGCTTACAGTGGGTGCTACATGTTGCTAAAAATCCTCTTTCAATTGTCGTTCAAATCTGACCTTCCAACTCTTATAAAAATTAAAAACAGGACAATCTTGTGAATTCAAAAATGCTTGGTTCTATAGCCATTGTTGCAGGGACGGCAATCGGTGGGGGAATGTTGGCTTTGCCTCTGGCGACGGCGGCGTTAGGTAGCGTGGCTGCCATGGCTTTATTGGTGGTGATTTGGGGCGTATCGGCTTATACATCGCTGTTGATGTTAGAAATTAATCTTCGCTCTGGGGTGGGTGACAATGTGCATGCCATCACAGGTAAAACCTTAGGTAAAGTGGGTCAACTTGTTCAAGGGGGCTCATTTTTAAGCCTGCTTTATGCGTTGACCATGGTCTATTTGCTCGGTGGCTCCTCCTTATTAGTCTCTAAGCTCGATGGTTTGTTCGGCGTACAGCTCGACTCACACACTGCGATTATGCTGTTTACCCTGTTTTTTGGTGGTCTGATTGCGGTGGGGATCGCCTGGATCGATAAGATCTCGCGGGTACTTTTTTCTGCCATGGTGCTGTTATTAGTGCTGGTGGTGTTGTTTTTGTTGCCCGATGTGTCGTTGTCGAGCATGGCGGCAACAGCCGTTATTGAAGGCGTCGAGCAGGGCAGTTTTTCTGGTTACTTAATGGCGGCGGTGCCTGTGGTGTTTACCTCGTTTGGTTTCCACGTCTGTATTGCCACTTTAGTGGGTTACCTTGATGGCGACAGCGTTAAACTGCGTAAGGTATTGTTGATTGGCTCAACCATTCCACTGGCCTGCTATATATTTTGGCTGACGGTTACCTTAGGTACCGTGGGTGGCGATAGAATTAGTGGGTTTGATGGCTCGTTACCTCAGCTGATCAATGCGCTGCAAGCCTTGGCGCAATCATCGATTGTCAGCCAAAGCATCGCCTTCTTTGCCGACTTGGCGCTGATCACCTCGTTCCTTGGGGTCACCATGAGCCTGTTTGATTTTATTGCCGAGTTAACTCGGGCCAAAAGCAATGCGAGTGGCCGCTTACAGACTTGGTTATTAACTTTTATTCCGCCTTTGTTGTGTGCGATCTTCTACCCCGACGGCTTCGTCAAAGTACTGGGCTTTGCGGCTATCCCATTGGTGATGATGATCATTATTTTACCCATCTTGATGGCCATGCGTCAGCGTAAGCTAGCATTGGGAGGTTACCAAGTGATGGGCGGTACGCCAGCCTTATATGTGGCGGGCGCGCTAGGGGTGATGATCATTGCTTCGCAATTATGGGTGACCTTGTAGCATCACTTTAAGGCGGCATAACTTAACTCATGGTAAATGAGTCTTAGACGCCGCCCAAGTGGGTTATTTTTAAGGGTGTTATACGACCTATTTAGCGACACACCTCGTTACTTTTTTAGTCATTTTCTAAGCTATTTGTATACTAGCCATTTGTGATAAAGTCGGGTAATTGCCCGACTTTTTTATTGTCTGGGTATTGCTCAACAATTGAATCACTCGATATCTATAACGATAAAATGGACTTAAAAAATGAAAAAACTATTAATGACAGTGGCGTTTGCCGCTGCCTTTGGCGCGCAAGCCGATGAGGGCATGTGGCAGCCACATCAGCTGCCCGCGATGGCGGATGAGTTAAAAGCCAAAGGGCTTGAGATTGATGCCAAATCAATCTCTAAACTGACCGAATTTCCGATGAATGCCGTGATAAGTCTTGGTGGTTGTACGGCGTCATTTGTCTCTCCTAAAGGGCTGGTCGTGACTAACCATCACTGTGCCTATGGCTCAATTCAGTACAACTCAACCCCTGAGAACAACCTCCTCGAAGATGGCTTTTTAGCCAAAACCTTTGCCGATGAATTACCGGCCACACCCGGCTCACGCATCTATGTCACTGAAGCGGTGACCGATGTGACTGACAAGGTTAAAGCGGGCTTGGCGGAGAAAGAGGGGAACGCCTTCTATCAAGGGATTGAAGCCAAAGAAAAAGCCTTAGTGGCCGAGTGTGAGGCCGAAGGGGGCTATCGCTGTCAGGTATACAGTTTTCATGGCGGGCTAGAATATTATCTGGTTAAGCAATTGGAGATCCGCGACGTACGCTTAGTCTATAACCCAGCGGCAAGCGTGGGTAAGTATGGCGGCGATATCGACAACTGGATGTGGCCACGCCACACGGGTGATTTCTCTTTTTACCGTGGTTATGTGGCTAAAGATGGCAAGCCTGCCGATTTTAGCCAAGACAACGTGCCTTACGAGCCAAAGAGCTTCTTGAAAGTGTCGGCCAAAGGCGTCAGTGACGGTGATTTTGTGATGGTGGCCGGTTATCCGGGTCGCACCAATCGCTACCGCACTGCCAACGAAGTCCAAAATCAGTTTGAATGGGCATACCCTGAAGGCAAAATGCTGCGTGAGCGCTTTATCGAGATCATCAAAGAGACTGCGCCAGAGGGCAGCGATGAGCGCATCAAGTATGAAAGCTTGATTGCTGGATTGGCCAACTACGCGAAAAACTTCACCTCAATGATCGAGTTTTACGGTAAGTCGACCATGCTGGCCGATCGTCAAGCCGGTGAGGCCGAACTCGGGAAGTGGATTGCGCAAGATAGCGAGCGTAAGGCCAAATACGGTAAGACCCTTGCCGAGCTCGACAGCCTGATCGCCCAAAGCCAAGAGCACCAAGCGCGTAACATCATCTTGGGTTACTTAGGTTACACCACTATGTTACCCACCGCGCGCCAACTTTATCGCCTAGCCAATGAGAAGCAGCTTGACGATATGGCACGTGAGCCAGGTTACCAAGAGCGTGATATGACCCGCTTTAAGTCAGGCATGGAGCGTATCGACAGACGTTACGCTGCCAGTGTCGATAAAGCCGTGGTCTTTGACCTGCTTAAACGTTACGCCGCGCTGCCAGAAAGTGAGCATATTGCCGCACTCGATAAAGCCTTTGGTATCGATAAAAACTTTGATGCCGCCAAGCTCAGCAAGACGTTAGACAAGATGTACGCCAACACGCAACTGGACGACCAAGCCACGCGTTTGGCCTGGATGGACAAATCGGTAAGCGACTTTAAAGCCTCCAACGATCCCTTTATTCAGCTTGCGGTGGCTATGTATGACACCGATATGGCTGAAGAGCAAAAATCGAAGCAGCTGGCTGGTAAGCTGATGAAGGTGCGGCCACAATATATGGACGCCATCATCGCTTATAACAAGCAGTTAGGTAAGCCAGTTTACGCCGATGCCAACTCAAGCTTGCGTGTTACCGTGGGCCATGTGAAGGGCTATTCACCACAAGATGGTTTACAGGCGGTGCCTTTTACTCGTCTCGAAGGCATTTTGGCTAAAGACACTGGCGTGTCACCATTTGATGCCCCTAAGAAGCAGTTAGAGCTAATTAAGCAAAAGCAGTATGGTGATTTCTATATGAAGTCTATCGACTCAGTGCCGGTTAACTTCCTGTCGACCTTAGACACCACTGGCGGCAACTCTGGCTCGCCAACCTTAAATGGTCGCGCCGAGCTTGTGGGTCTGCTGTTTGATGGTGTGTATGAGAGCATCATTGGTGATTGGGGCTACGATCCTGACACCAACCGTTCTATCCAGGTCGATAGCCGTTATATGCTGTGGGTCATGAAATACTTAGATAATGCCGATAACCTGCTAGAAGAGATGGAAATTGTGCATTAATCACCGGCGATTAACCCTGCGTGGTTAATATGTGCCGCCACTAAAAAAGGGGCTTAAGTTATCACTTAAGCCCCTTTTTACGCATAGATAGTTTTACGCATAGGTGGGGTGATAAAACGGCCTACCACAGCCCTTTTGATTTCACTCGGCTGGCACGTTCAAGCTGAGTCGTGAGACTCGGTGCGTCATCGGGGGCAGCGGGTGTCGCTGGCGTTTGCGCTAATTGACTGCGCAGCGCCTTTATCTGTGCCATCAACTGCTCTTGCCCTTGCTTAAGCTGACTGAACTGAGTGGCCAACTCGGCGTGTGGCTGCGCGGTTTCTGCTACCGCGGGTAGTTGACTGAGCTGGTGACTTAACTGTTCTTGCCCCTGTTGTAACTGCTCAAGTTGCTGCTCAATAGCGCTAAAGTCCACGTTGCTTGTTGGCTGTGGCACGTTTGCGCGCTCAACCATTGCGGTTAACTTTTGCCACTGCTGCTCAGATAGCCCCTTATCTTCGCTGGCGTCTAACGCGAGGCCAGCTGAGTGAAGTTGGCAGGCTAAGGTGTGACAGTTCACCTTGTCTTGTAGCAGGGTTTGGCTCAGCATCGATGGCAGTTGTGGCGCCAATTCATGCAGGAATAATCCTGACAGATACAGGTCTCGATGAAACTGGGTGCGGCGCTGCTGCACGATATCTGGTTCATCATTACGCGCTTTTTCCTGCTGTTGCCAACGCCTTAGGGCTTTTATGGCATAGCTGTGGGCGTCGTGGATCTCAGGCTCAAGTCCTACATTGAATCGAATGCGCATAATGGTCCTTTAACCCGCTTCAGCAGGCTCAGCGGCGTGGTAGCAACAGATCTCTCTCGATAATGCTTCTTGAGGATCTTTGACCATCACAATCTTATCGCCCAGCGAAGGGTAGGCATTGCGGATCGCGCTTTCAATCAGCATAGCGCCGCCACCGACTAAATAGATCCGGTTTGGATTACGGGTAAAGGTTTTTGCCTCATAGGCAACCGCGGCGCCGAGCTCGGCAATTTTGTCCTCAATTCGCGCTAATACCCAATCGACTTTGCTGATGTCGTTAATCACCTCTTCCACAAATTCACGGTTATGGCGACGCTTAATCAATTCATTGGCGACCAAGTAGCTGGCATCGCTGTCTGCAGCTGACAGCGCTTTTCTTGCCGCGTTGGTCACCATAGAAACACCAATTTCGGCATTGCCATACACGGCCGACACATCGTCGAACTCGCCGACAATGACGCCCATATCTAAGGTAGTGCCGCCGCAATCAATCACCAAGGATTTGGCAAACTCATTGACGCCTGAGTCCATCAGAGTGGTTAGCACGGCAGGTAGGCTCTCAGGTAGCACTTCAACATCGACGATAGTGAATAACTCGCCTTTATTGAGGCTGATTTCTCGCATCAAGTTAGCTTTCTTGCGGGCGATATTCTCTTCGTTTTTCTGGCAGTCATCGGCCTTGTAGTACTCGGTGATGGGCAGTGTGACCAGAATGCTTACTGGGCCCGGTTTCACGCCAGTTTGCAGCAGCGCATGGTGGACCGATAGCAGGTTTAAGTCGTCATATTGGAAGGCAACGTGAGTGGTCGACAGCGCCTTATCTGATGTGGCGTCATAGGTGTACTTGGTCGAGGCGATTTGATAGTTAAAGACCTTGCGGTCATTCAGCAAAGCGGCACTTTTCCAGTCTTTACGAAAAGAGTTGGGGGAAGTCACGCTGCGCACTACGCCGTTTTCAATCCAGCTGATTTTCACATTAGTCGAGCCATCATCGATAGCAAATTTTGTCATGCTTGAATGCATTACCGTTCCTTAAAATAAACCCATTTTTGCATGTTAATACGACCCAATTGGCGTATAACTGAAATCGTTTGCTGATTTATTTTAAGGTGACGCTGTTGGTTACCCAGTAGCGTTAGCCTTCGAATGAAAGTATCGGCATTTTTTGGCTTGTAGGGTTTAGCTGAATGGGTTTTATTTATTGATGGTAGCGTTAACCCGCTTGGCAACCAATGGTTTGCTGCATGCCTTCGTGCAGGTACTTCTTCGGCACACTGCTTTTTTGTTAAACATGCGATTTCATCCCTGAAATAGAAGGGCTCAGCGGCACAAACACGTAGTCAACGCAAAGCAAAAAAGTGAGGTTTTGAGATGGGGACATATTTTTAGGCGCAAAGTGCTATAACTTCGCATCTTTTACCCGTTGATTGTGATGATTTATCAAACTCGATCTGTAATTTTTTAATTGTACTAACGGTGATTTTAGATAAGTTCACATTCTCTATTACGAAGCAGCCTTTTGACTCACACCTTTTATCAAACCTGATATGCTCATCACCGTGTGTGCCTATTCCGTAGCTGTCAATAACGATAAATGCTGGGGATTTTTCTAGGAGTGCATCAAGCACTTTAGCTGTGACCGAAGTATCCATAGCACCATAGTCGGGTGTTCCATAACTATTTTTTTCGATATTCCCAGTAAACAGCACTAATGCTTTACTTGAAATATCTAGATGCTCAATATCGCTAGTTGAAGGCATTCCATTCGTACAGTCTAGAATCTCTGCTTCAACCTCATATTTGGCTTCTGCTGGTTCTGATTCGTAGCAATCAATATGCGTCCCTATATGACCAAAAGCGCTAACAGAGTCCGATTGTTTTTTAGCCCATTCGTATGCAGGGTGTCCCTCTTCTATCAACAGACTTAGTGGTTCTTTGTGCATATACAACCTCGATAAAAATGGACACACGTTAAATTACTTTGTTGCTCAAAAATGTCAATTGATGCTGCACTCATCGAAGTAAAAGAGTGCTTTCACATAAGCCTGCGGCAGGCAATTAACAACCATGAATGTACGACCCTCAAACCTAATTAATCCATTTCGGCTTGCCAAACGCGACTCACACAAAACTCAAAAATGCCACCCCTTGATTCTAAGGCCAACCGCTTATGCAATACTGGCTTGCAAGGCGGTTAATTCATCATTGGTTAGTGGGCGCAATTGCCCGGGCGGCAAGGCGCCAAGAGATAAAGACTCAATGGCCACACGCTCAAGGTCGATGACCCGATAACCGAGCGCCTGACTCATACGACGTATCTGGCGGTTTAACCCTTGGGTAAGCACTATCTCAAACTGAGTGTCATCTAAACGCCGCACTTGGCAGGGCAAGCTAGTGAGGTTTTTATAGCTGACCCCGGCTGCCATTTGGGTGATAAATTGCTCATCGAACGCTTTATTGAGTCGCACTTGATAACGTTTGCGATGGTGAAAGTCGGGGTGCATTAATCGCTGCGTCAATTCACCATCGTTGGTCAGCAGTAATAAGCCGCGCGAATCTTTATCTAGCCGCCCCACAGGATAGAGGCGTGGCTGCTTGGGCAGCAGATGCCATAGGCTAGATGGGTCGTGGGGTAGCAGGCGGCAGTCGGTACCGACCTGTTTGTTGAGCATCCAATATTGCTTGTGCTCCACCGCTGGCAAAGGCTTGCCTTGATAACAAACTTGTTGCTGCGCCGTTTGGCCTTGTGGAGTGTCGATAAGAGTGACGCTGTCGATATGGTTAGCTAAACGGCCATCGATGGTAATTTGGCTATCACGGATAAGCCGGGTTGCACCGCGACGAGAACATAAACCGGTGAGGGCAATATATTGAGCTAAGCGCATGACGGACTCTGATTAATCTAAATCGGGATTGGAGAAGGTATTATAGTCAGATACTTCAATAGATTAACGAACTATATTATTTATCCTGCAATCGACTCAATAGCCAGTGCCTAGTAGGTGATCGCCAATTTGGCCGATATTGACTCGTAATAGCTTTTTTTCGCCAGCGTTTTGATGCTGAGTGCCAGTATGATGCACCAGATGAGTACCAAGTGGATTTGGCACCACAGCAAGTAGGTCAGTAAACAGGGGGCTTGTTCGCCATGGGGGCAAGGAGCAAAACTTAAGTCAGTCCAGTTGAGCATGCCCGCCAGTACGGACGCGCAACAGACCCCAAGCAGACTGACAATAACCAAGGGGGTTGGGCAGATGTTTTTATGATGAATGTGACCCAGTAGGCTAATGCAGTAGAGGCTTAGGGTACTGATTAAAAAAACGGTCGAAAATAACCTGTGTTCAAATAGGTAATTAATCGGATAGATCCCCATAAGTATGATGCTAATACCTACCGCTGACCCAGCCAGTGCGATGGCGTAACTAAATCGATTCAGCGCTAGCTGCTGTAAACCATACATCGCCAGTAACATGCAGATGCCGGTGAGGATCAGCCCCATATTAAAAATATAAGCCAGTGGCGAGCGAATATAGTTGCCGAGATTGCTGGGGAGTTGGCTAAAAATTAAATTGCCAATTTGTTGATACTGAGCGAGTAAGGTGATCGAGATACCTAGAATAGCGATAACAGTGCCAGCCAAAATAGTAAACACCACCAGGCGGTGAAAATCGTAATTAATTGGGTTGTATGTCGTCATAACATCGCCAGTTAGGAGTGCGATAAATAAAAAAGGAGCGCAGTGTAGCTGCACTCCTTTGATTCATTCGGCGCATGCCTAAGCATGTTTGATATCGTCAATATTAGTGGTTACTCAACGATATAGCTTGCATGTGCCTTATATTCCTATGGCGACAGTCTAAACCATAATTAACTATTAATACACGACTCTAATCAAGTTTGTAACACCTGATTCAGCTTGTATCAAGCTTAGGCTTAGTGGCGTTTTCGTAAAATCACAATCGCGATAGCAACCACGGCCAGCACCATGCAGTACCATGCGTGACTCACAGCCTCAATGGGGCTGATGGTAAAGATAGAGGCGATCAATAATGCCTGTGCACCATAAGGGATCAGTCCCTGCACTATGCAGGAAAAGATATCTAAGATACTGGCCGCACGTTTAGGCGTAACTTGATGTTTCTCGGCTAAGTCTTTGGCGATATTACCCGTTACCACAATCGAAACCGTGTTATTGGCCACACAGGTGTTGGTCAGAGCAACCATGCCCGCAATACCCAGCTCAGAGGCGCGGGTCGATGCTTCACCTTTATGCTTGGAAAAACGGGCGATCAATTTTTCAATCTGTTTATTAACAAACGCTAAGCCGCCTTGTTGCTGCATTAAGGCCGCAAGCCCACCCACTAACATCGACAGAATAAAGATCTCCTGCATGTTGGTGAAACCGGCATAGATATCTTTACCAAAGATGATGAAGTCATAGTCGCTAGTGACTAAGCCCACCGCGCCTGCCAGCAGTATGCCCACGGTTAACACCACAAACACGTTAAGCCCTGAGACTGCCAAGACTAAAATGGTTAAGTAAGGGATCACATTAATAACATCAATTTCTTGTGGGGCAACATCCGCTTGGCCTTGGCCAGCTAGGGTAAATAAGATCATGGTAATGATGGCCGCCGGAATGGCAAAAATCAGGTTTTCTCTGAATTTGTCTTTCATGTGACAGCCTTGGGTGCGGGTCGAGGCGATAGTGGTGTCAGAAATAATCGACAAGTTATCACCAAATAACGCGCCGGAGATCACCGCCCCCGCCATTACCGCTAGCTCGATTTGAGCTTCATTTGCTACGCCGAGCGCAATCGGAGCCACTGCAGCGATGGTGCCCATTGAGGTGCCCATGGCGGTAGCAATAAAGGCGGCAATCACAAAAAACCCTGGTAGTAATAGGTTAGAGGGCACTAACGATAGCCCTAAAGCAACGGTGGCATCGACGCCGCCAGTGGCCTTGGCAACTGAGGCAAATGCGCCCGCCAGTAAATAGATTAAACACATGGCAATAATATTGGAGTGACCAATACCGGCGATAAAGGTCTCTATCCCTTGGTTGAGCTTCTGCTTAGAGATCAGCAGCGCCAGTATGATGGCGGGTAAAATCGCAATGACGCTGGGAACTTGATAAAAGGCAAAGTCTACCCCTTGGTTTTGAAAGTAGACGCCAGCGCCAATAAATAGCGCCAAAAATACCAGCAGGGGCAGTAGGGCAATAAAGGATGCCTGTGGCTCATTAGAGGCGGTGGCATGTTGCTCATGTGTTGGTCTAGTCAATGTGCTTCTCTCACTTCTTACGTCTCGCTCGCGAGTACGTGTCGTTAAAACAGGATGCAGACCCAAGTTCCCATGCCCTCCTTGCTGGAACCTACCGCAGTTATGCGACAGGGGTCATCTCAATTAGCAAGAGGATATGAGATTGAAAGACGTCTGTCAATTTAGACGTCTAGATGTTTTTACTGCTATTTGTTTTGTTTCTGTTAAATCTGTTAGCGCCGCTATTGCACTCGGGTGTTACTGGGTAAGTGAGTGGGCTGCATCAATGGCCTTTAAATATAGCGTCATGGTGCGATTTTGCGCCCGTGCCGTGGTAATCTTGCACTCTCATAACCTAGGGGCATTTACAGAGAAATCAGATGAAGCTAATCGAGATAGATAAGATCACCTACCGTGAACATTTAAACCGCGTGATCATAGTGTTTATTGCTTGTCTTGCGATCTTGTCGTTACTCATTGGTCAGGTGTTGATCAGTTTGTGGGGCCAAGTCGAAGTGGCGACAGGCGAATCGACGGGTAATTTCCACCTTAATTTTTTAGGCGTACTGTTTGGGTTTGCTGTGTGCGCTGGGGTCTTGTATCGACAGCGGCACCATGCCTATTTTAAAGAGATCTATTATGTGTCGCGTTTAAAGGCGCTACATAATCGCATCTATCGAAAACTCAAAGCCATTAAACTCGCGGCAGAGAAGGATGATGTCAATGCACTGATTATTTTAAGTTTTTATTACACCAGCTTAAAACTTGTCTATCTGTTAGATGATAATACCTTGACCTTAGGCGAGGTGGAGACTGAGCTAAACCGCATTAATCAACAGATTGAGCGTTTAGGGCTAACGGTTGGGGCGCAAGATTTTAGCGCCGAGTTATTAGCGCACTTTTAGGGGACGACTGAGCTTAACCGCTTTTGCCCCTGCTGGCGGGACTCAATAGAAGCGCAGCCGCGCGTTGAACCGACGCTATTAAGCAGGGTTATTCACTCGATCTATCCCTGTCTGATTGAGGAGCGGGTTGCCGACAGCTGAGATGAGCCTGTAGATGGGCGCGCATTGCTTGTTCGGCGCTTGACGGATCACAGCTTAGCACCGCATCGACTAAAGTGTGTATCTCATCTGCCACCCCCATGTCAGGATGGCTTGTCGAATTATTTATCGAGGTTGGATTATCGACATCGGCGATCAGCTGGATAAGCGCTTGATCAATAGCGGTTAAAAATCGGTTATTACACATCATGGCCAGTTGATGGTACACCTGGCTGACTCGGTCGCTGGGCTCGCAATGTTGGGACAATTGCTGCAGTTGCTGGCGCGCCTCATCCGTGCCATGTTGCGCTGCTAATCCTGCCACTATGGGGGCAATGGCTAAGCGGGCTTGGCAGATCTCGGCATAAGACATCTGTCCTAATAAAAACAAGTCTTTGCAGTCATTACTCAGGCGTTCATAGGTCTGCTTTTTGACAAATGCACCGCCGGTAGCGCCCTGCTTTATATCGACCAACCCGCGCGCTTCTAACCCTTTTAATGCCTCTCGTACCACGGTTCGGCTAACTTGAAAGGTTTCAATTAATTCTCGCTCCGAGGGGAGTTTGGCGCCCGCCAGATATTGGCCATCAAAAATAGCATCTCTGAGTTGCTGAAAAACTTCGTTAGACACCTTAATCTGTTTGATTGGTTTGAAAGTGTTCAAGATAAATTCCGTGTGCAGACGAGTCCAAAAATCATACCATAGCAACTCTTTAGTATCTTAGCCAACTCATTAATTTTCGGTGTGAATCTCCCTAATTTACCTTGCAGTGTGAGGCAATAGTCTATCGGCAAAAATGCGGGTTTATTGTGTAAAAGCGTGAGCCTGTCTGCAGGAAAAACAATTGTGTGACCTTTTATACAAATGTGATTAACGCAAATGTACAGCAAAAATCATATGTCATACATTTAACGTATGCTTGTTGTTGTGAGGGGGAAGCCCCAATCGATAGCATGGTTAAGTGATTTCATGTGAGTTGAGCCTTTTAGCGCCATGTGGTTATGGCGCTTTTTTCTCAAATCGCATTTTCCTCAAATCTAACTGAGGCGATCCACTTAACCATCTTGCTAGTGATCTCGCATATGGGGATGGCAACAACAAGTTCGAAAAGGTCGGCTATTTCAGCCTTGATGACCGTAAAGTTGCGGCCAGTATGAAATAGCGCCACTTCGATGTTGTTACATCGTCAGTTTTGAGCAATTTAGCCTGAGGTCAATATGAAAAGAGCAACTCTCACCCTAACAGCCGTGGTGCTCACAGCTACCACGCTTACTCGCCACGGATCATGGGAAGTATAATAATGAAAAAATCCTACCTATCACTCTTAGTTCTTACTGCCATGTCGATTCCGGCGATGGCCGATAGCAGCGTCGAGCAGATGTTTAGTCAAGGTCAAATGAAAGCCGAGTTACGCTTGTTTGATTTTACGCGTGATTTTGATGACGCCACCACCACTAAGCACGATACCTCTATCGGTGGATTATTTTACTACCAAACCGCTGCCGTTAATGGCATTAGCTTTGGCACCAGTTTTGCCTCGGCGAATCCGATTTGGATCAACGATAACAATAATGTGTATGGCTTAGTGGCCCGCGATGCCAATGGCGATCATGCTGATGTTAACCGTCTACAGGAATACTTTGTGCAGGGCCAGTGGTGGAATACCCGCTTTAAACTAGGCGCGCAAGAGATGGATACCCCTTGGTTGAATCGTCATGATATTCGCGCTATCCCGCGCACTTACCGCGGTTTTTCAGCCATTAATAACAGTATCGATAATCTGACTTTGTCGGCTTTTTATGTGACCGATTCGATGAACTGGTCTGATAATGGATTTGTCTCACTCGATGATGTGCTGCAGGCTAAGCGCGCTGGTGAGGGGATCACCTCTGATGTGGCCGATAATCCTATGTACATCATAGGCGCTAAATATCAGCTACCGTTTGAACAAGTTAATGCCGTGGCCGATGTGTGGCATTACAACATGGAGGATGTGTTTAATCAGACTTACGCAAGGTTGTACCTGTCTACGCCTGTTGGCGAGGGAAAGTTGTACCTTAAACCTACCTATTTAACCCAAGCGTCATCGGGCGATGAAACCGCTGGTGCACTAGATACCTATCAATATGGTTTGCACGCTGGGGCAAAATATGCCGGGCTTGATGTCACCCTGATGTACGCCAAAACCGGTGATGATGCCTTACTCGCCCCTTGGGGTGATGAAAAGGCGGTGATCCAGCAGGTGTATCAGGCGGGTCGAGCCAATGAAGAGGTATATGCCCTTAAGGTGGGTTACGATTTTTCTAAGATGGTGACTGGCTTATCTGCCTATGTCCATTATGGTGAATATGATGTACCAGAAGGCGCTGGTAGTGACTTTAACCAGACCGATTTTTCGGTGAGCTATGGTTTAGATAAGTGGCTACCGGGTTTAAGTTGCCGTGCGCGCTATGCCTTAGTCGATATGGATAACGGCGAAGATCTCAATGATTTACGCCTCTATCTTAAGTACAGCTTTGTACTGGGCAATAGTTAATCTGCACCTATACTCCCCATCTCATTAAAGAGCCTGTTTAATGTGATGGGGATGCATCATACCGATTAAGAGACCGATTAAGCGCAACCCAGTGGCGATCGCCTCACGCTCGTCACTGGGTTTGCCACTTGATAGGCTCTAACTGGGCATATCTAGGCCAAACACTTCATTAAACGCCGCCATCAACAGCTCGACCTTGGCCGTTTCTCGCGCCGAGTGCTTATACACCATCGACAAATTAAACGGATAACTGGCGGCATCGCCGTGAATTATCTTCATCTGCCCCGTCTCTAGCTCTTGCTGGATATAGCTTAGCGGCAGGTATCCAATATAGCAGCCCGATAGAATTAAGGTTTTACGAGTATCAAACTGATACGCTTTTGCCGACAAGTTTAAGCGCTTTAATTGTTCGCGCCCATCGGGGTCAATATCGACGCCAGGGTGGATAGAGGCGGTCTTTGACAGCATTTCGGCGCTGATCTCGCTATCGCTGAGTTCAAAGTAGGGGTGCTGAGCGCTGCAGCACAGATAGATGGGCTCGCTAAACAGTGTGCGGTAGTGTAATCCTTCAATCTGCTGATAGCTGGGCAGTAAGCCCACATGGGCCTTATCTTGCAGTAACGACTTCTCGATATGATGCAGCGCTTCGCCGTCTAAAATCAGGTGTAGCTGGGGTTGGCGCGCATGGATGTAAGCCACCACCTGCGCCAGTTTCTGTTGCATGGTGTGATCTAACTGATCGGCACATAAGATCACCAGTTCGCCGATCAACTCCTCGCCTAGATTATTGACAAACATAGAGAAATCATTGAGTGAGTCAAACAGTTCGATGCAGGCGTGATACACGGCTTGTCCCGCCTCGGTCAGGGCAAATCCGCCACGCCCTCGGCTGCACAATTTCAGTTTCATGCGGCTTTCAAGGTTGGCCATATGCACGCTAATGGTCGAGCGGGTGACACCCAGTTCGGCTTCGGCTGCGGCAAAGCCGCCATTCTCCACTACGGTGCGAAAAATGCGCAGCAAGCGTAGGTCATATTCGGTGACAGCCTTAGGGATGATCGATTGCTTGCTCATAAGTTTTGCCGCCATAAAACATTGTGTTGATTATTTTGTATTTAACCTGAGTTGCTTTTGCTATTCAATAGACAAATTAGTGACTAAAAGCTCAGCCCTTTTGATTTGGAGTATTTATGCAGGGAATTAAAGATAGCCAGTTAATCAAGCTCGCCTCATATATCGACGGTAACTGGGTCGATAGCGCCGACCGTTTTGCGGTGGTCAATCCCGCCAATCAACAGGTGGTGGCCGAGGTGGCTAATGCTGGCTGTGATGAAACCCAAGCGGCGATAGTGGCCGCTAAAAAAGCCCTGCCAGCGTGGTCAAAAAAGAGCGCCAATGAGCGCGCCGCACTGATGCGTAAATGGTTTAACTTGATGATGCAACATCAAGACGATTTGGGGCGCATATTAACCCTAGAGCAGGGTAAGCCGTTGGCAGAAGCCAAGGGTGAAATTGCCTATGGCGCCGCCTTTATCGATTGGTTTGCCGAAGAGGGCAAGCGTGTCTACGGCGACACCATTCCGGCGCCAGCCAGTGACAAGCGTATTATTGTGATCAAGCAGCCAGTTGGTGTGGTGGCCTCGATCACTCCCTGGAACTTCCCCAACGCGATGATCGCCCGTAAGGCTGCAGCGGCCTTAGCGGCAGGCTGTACTTTTGTGGCGCGCCCTTCGCCGTCTACTCCCTTGTCGGCACTCGCCATGGCTGAGCTGGCCGAGCGCGCCGGGATCCCAGCCGGGGTGTTTAATATTGTGGTGGGTGAAGATGCTGCGGGTATGGGTAAGGTACTTACCCAGCATCCCGACGTGGCTAAGTTTACCTTTACCGGCTCCACTGCGGTGGGCAAAATTTTACTGGCCCAGTGCGCCACCAGTGTGAAAAAAGTGTCGATGGAGCTGGGTGGCAATGCGCCCTTTATCGTATTCGATGATGCCGATATCGACGCCGCCGTGCAGGGCGCTTTAGTGTCGAAATACCGCAACGCGGGTCAAACCTGTGTATGTACCAACCGCATCTTAGTGCAAAGCAAGGTGGCCGCCGAGTTTACCGAAAAATTCAGCGCCGCCGTGGCGAGTTTGCAGGTCGGAGATGGCTTGAGCGACGGGGTCACCGTTGGTCCGATGATCTCTAAAACCGCGGTCGATGATGTGCTAAAGCTGGTGGACGACACTGTGGCCAGTGGCGCGACAGTGATTGCTGGCGGTGGGCGCAGCGAGTTAGGCGAAAGCTTTCTCGCGCCTATGATAGTCACCGGCGTCACTAATGAGATGGCGCTGGCGCGTAACGAAATTTTTGGCCCTGTCACACCTATCATTAGTTTCGACGATGAAGCGCAAGCCTTGGCGCTGGCTAACGATACCGAATATGGTTTAGCGGCTTATTTCTATGCCCGCGATATTGGCCGTATTTTCCGCATCGCCGAGGGACTTGAGTATGGCATGGTTGGCGTCAACGAAGGCATTATCTCTAATGCGGCTGCGCCTTTTGGCGGCGTAAAACAATCGGGTAATGGCCGTGAAGGGTCAAAATATGGACTCGATGATTATTTAGAAATTAAGTACCTGTGCCTTGGCGGACTGGATAAGTAACTCAATAAGATTAAAGGATTTCAAAATGAGCAACGCAGATTTACAAGCACGTAAAGTGAACGCCATCGCCCGTGGTCAGGGCAACGCTTATGCCGCCTATGTTGAACGTGCCAGCAATGCTGAGCTGTGGGATGTGGAAGGCAAACGTTATATCGATTTTGGCACAGGCATCGCCGTGTGTAATACCGGCCACAGCCATCCAAAAATAGTCGAAGCCGTTAAGGCGCAGCTGGATAAATTTAGCCACACCTGCGTGATGGTTAATCCTTATGAATCGGCGGTTGAACTGGCCGAAAAGCTGACCGCTATCGCCCCGGGGCCGAGTGATAAGAAAGCGATTTTTGTGACCACTGGCGCCGAAGCCGTGGAAAACTGCGTCAAAATCGCCCGTGCGCACACGGGGCGTCGCGGCGTTATCGCCTTTAATGGTGGTTTTCATGGCCGCACCAATTTAACCATGGCGTTAACGGGTAAAATCAGCCCGTATAAGCATCAGTTTGGTCCCTTTGCCGGCGATATCTTCCACGCGCCTTATCCAATGGCGCTGCATGATGTGAGCGTGAAAGATTCACTTAAGGCGATTGAAAACCTGTTTAAGGTCGATATCGCCCCTTGCGATGTGGCAGCGATTATTGTTGAGCCAGTGCAGGGCGAGGGCGGGTTTTATATTGCGCCACCTGAATTTTTACAGGCACTGCGCGCGCTGTGTGATAAACATGGCATTGTATTAATTGCCGATGAAATTCAAAGTGGTTTTGGCCGCACCGGCAAGATGTTTAGCTTCGAGCATGCCCAGGTGGAGCCGGATCTTATCACCATGGCGAAAGGCATTGCCGGCGGCTTCCCTCTGGCGGCCGTGGTGGGTAAGAGTGACATTATGGATGCGCCACTTCCCGGTGGTCTTGGTGGCACTTATGGTGGCTCGCCCGTGGGCTGCGTGGCGGCGCTGGCTGTGCTAGAGGTGATCGCCGAAGAACACTTAGTTGAACGTGCGGCGCACATTGGCGCGACATTTAACGAGCATTTGAGTGCGTTGCAACAGCGTTATCCGCAGTTGATTGGCGAGGTGCGCAATCAAGGCGCGATGATCGCCATGGAGCTGTTTGTCGATGGTGATAAAGAGCAACCCAATACGGCTCTGACTCAAGCCATTATCGCCAATGCCGCCGAGCATGGCTTAGTGCTACTGGCCTGTGGTTTTTACGGTAACGTGATCCGTTTCTTGCCCGCATTAACCATTAGCGATGAGATTATGCTTGAAGGACTGGAGAAATTTAATCAGTTGTTTGCTGCTGTGGCAAAATAATACCAGTCAAATGACCATGATTAAAATGGGCTTGTTTGAGGCATAAGTGGAGCTGGCGTGACCATAACTAGCCGGTATCTTACCCTTCAAGCGTGAGCCGATAACGAATGCGATTGCAAGCACAGCAACGCATGGTATCAAGGGTTTAGTCGCACTCGTGACTAAGCCCTTTTTTATGCTGGTAAGACTCAGGTTATCTAGCTAATTTATCGTGATTAATCCATAGTATGAGCTTGAATAAGCGCGCCAAGCGCGTGAAAATGCCTACTGGCAGATTATTTAAGCGGGTCACTTGGCCTGCACCTTATGGAGTAAAGCGTTTGGAGCACATAGTTTGGAATATCGATCCTGTGATGATCTCGTTCATGGGACTCAAAATACATTGGTATGGCGTGCTGTTTGCCGTGGCGATCGCCAGTGGTTTTCAGGTGATGAAACGCATTTATGTGCGTGAAGGTTTAGATGTAGAGTCGTTAGATAATCTGCTGATTTACTGTGTTGTAGGCATCATTGTTGGTGCTCGCCTCGCCCATGTATTGTTTTACGACCCGGGCTATTATTTTGCCCATCCGCAGAAAATTTTAGCGATTTGGGAAGGCGGCCTCGCCAGTCACGGCGGCGGCTTAGGCGCCATCTTAGCCCTGTATTATTACCATACTAAGACTAAAATGCCGTTTCTGTTTTTACTCGATCGCTTAGCGATCGCCACCGCCATCTTTGGCTTCTTTGTGCGCATGGCTAATTTTGCTAACTCAGAGATCTTAGGAGTGGTCACCGATAAGCCTTGGGGCATTATTTTCGAGCGTATCGATCGCCTGCCACGCCATCCGGCGCAACTATATGAAGCATTGGCTTATTTAACCATCTTTATCACCTTGTGGTTCATCTATCGCACCACCCAGATGAAGCAAAAGCAGGGGGCGATTTTTGGGCTATTTTTAGTGCTGGTGTTTAGCGCGCGGTTTATCATCGAAGAGATCAAGGTAAAGCAGGCGGCCTATGCCCAAGACTGGGTCATTAGTGCAGGCCAGATGTTGAGCGTGCCCTTTCTGATTGTGGGTGTGGTCTTATTAGCGCGGGCTTATTTATCACGGCGTCAGGCTTAATCGCCAATAAACCTCCACTTGGCTGATACTCATGAGCTGTATCAGCCAGGTGACCTCATTCCCCCTATACAAAGCTATTATTGGTCTCTCGGCCGACTAACGTTACCCTGCTAACCATTAAAAAAGGATGTCGATGTCTTACGAAATTATCCTACTGGGCATTGCGGCGCTAATAGCCATCGGCATTTTATTACACCACCCGTCTAAAACCTTAGGCTTACCTAGCCTGTTAATTTTTATGGTGGTGGGCTTAGCCTTGGGCAATGGCGAATTTAATTTTGTGTATGATAATTTGGCCGTGACCTCGACGGTTGGTGCGATCGCACTTAATGTGATCGTGTTTGTTGGCGGCATTAATACTTCCACCGATAGCATTAAGCTGGCCTACAAAGAGGGCGGTGTATTAGCAACCTGCGGTGTGGTGTTGACGACCTTATTGTTGGCATTAATGCTCTATCCGCTCACCAGTTGGAGCCCTGTTATCTGCCTGTTGTTTGCAGCTATGGTGTCATCTACCGATGCGGCGGCGGTGTTTTCTATCCTTGAGGCGAAAAAACTTAAATTAAAGCAGCAGACCGATCGTATTTTGGAGTTCGAATCGGCCACCAACGATCCTGTCGCACTGGTGATGGTGATGATTTTAACCGGTATTGCCCTCGCGCCTAATGAGGCGATATCGGCATGGGAGATAGGCCAAACGTTAGTGCTGCAAATTCTGTTGGGGATCTTAATCGCCTTTGTGGTGGCTAAGTTGGGGGTGTGGGCGCTTAACCATATTCAGCTGCAAGAGTATGGCCTGATCCCAGTATTTGTCTTGGCTTGCTTTGTGATTGCTGCCTATGGCAGTGATTTGGCGGGCGGCAATATTTTGATCGCGTCCTACGTCGCAGGGGTGGTGATGGGCAACGGCATCAAACGCGGCGGCGAAGTGACGCGTCACTTCTTTAACAGCATGTCGTGGTTAGCCCAGTCACTGATGTTTATCATCCTAGGCTTGCAGATGTTCCCGCAAACCTTAGTGTCGGTATTTACTTTGTCACTGCTGCCGGCGGCATTGTTGATGTTTGTGGCACGGCCACTGGCGGTGCAGTTGTGTTACTTGCCCTTTAGGCAGGCCAGTTGGCAAAAACGATTGTTTATCTCATCGATTGGGCTCAAAGGAGCAACTCCTATCGTGTTTGCATTAATTCCGGCGGCCGCTGGCGTGGATGGCGCGATAGAGTTGGTGCATATGGTGTTCTTTATGGTGCTGTTTTCTATTGTACTGCAGGGGGCTGCCATTGAGCCGCTAGCAAAAAAGCTCAAGCTTAATCGAGACGATTAATCGATTTGTAGAGTGATATTTTTTGGGTTCGAGTTGATAAAGTAAAGTCGTTGGCCGCGTCATCTGAGGTGGTTTAACGGTGTTTGATGAGGCGGCCAATTTAGTCAATCGTGCTTACTTTAAGCGATAGATCACTTCGACTCTGTCGCTCACAGTGGTTTGCGCCTGCTGGTAACTCTCGGCTATGCTGGCTTTTGGCGCAGCGTCCATGCGATACATCACCGGCTGCACTGGGCGTTGCTCAATATAGCGGATCTGCCACACTCTATCTAACTCTGCACCGAATCCGGCGGCTAAGGCTTTGGCCTTTTGCTCGGCATCGGCTATCGCTTGCTGGCGTGCTTGTGCGATAAGTTCGGCGGTTTTACTCGACGTAAAAGCAATGTGATTAATCCGATTGATGCCCTGCTCAAGTGCGGTATCTAAAAGGTTATTTAGCTTTGCGAGCTCAACTACGGTCACGGTCACTTGGCGACTGGCGCGATAACCCACCTCGGTGGTGGTGCGGGTGTCACTGTCATATTGCTGTTTAGCTTGCAGCGAAAGGTTGGCGCTGTGGATATGCTGGCGCTCGACGCCTGCTTCGGCCAGGCGGGCAAGAAAATCGGCGACCGCCTTATCTGAATTCGCCTTAGCCTCTGCCGGAGTCTTAGCTTCGCTGACCACTTCTACTACCAGTTCGGCCATATCGGCCTTGATCATCACTTGGCTGGTGCCGACGGTTTCGATATGGGGAAAGTCGATGCCGCTCGCCATGGCAGTGGCGCTGGCAAAACCAAGGGCTGTGGCCAATATGCTGCTGGTAATGAGCCTTGCTAAAGGTAATTTTGTCATACTTAACTCCAAGTGAAGATACGCTTAATACACTATGATGGACTGTTATTGAGTCCGGTTGCTGGTATACACGGAGCAAAATTGAAAAGGGGTTAATTTAATTTATATTTTATGCCATTAGCAGATCGTTAGCGTCATGAGTTTGATAACAATGGCAGTAAAAAGCCCTGCTGGAGGGTAACAGGGCTGGTGGGATTTCAGCGTAAAAGACACTAAGACTGGCAGATGATATTATCGCTTAGGGCGTCTAGAGTGCGATGGCTTACCTTTACTGGCGCCAGCTGGTTTTTTCTTTTTACCATGATTTTGCATAAAGTGCTCAGGGCCTTCAATCTTGTCCCGTAGCGATTTATTGGGTTTCTTGGCAGGCTTTTTGACCGCTTTTTTAGGTGCTTTTTTGTCTTCAGAAGAGGAGTGTTCGATAAGCTTAAACAGGGTTGACAGCTCCTCCTCATCTAAGTCACGCCACTCGCCTAAAGGTAAGCCTTTGAGCGTAACGTTCATTATGCTTTGGCGTTCAAGCTTGGTTACTTCAAAGTTGAAATGTTCACACATTCTGCGGATTTGGCGGTTAAGGCCTTGTACCAATACGATTTTAAATACAAAAGTAGAGATCTGCTCTACCTTGCACTTCTTGGTTATCACCCCAAGCATGGGCACGCCAGCGCGCATACCTGTTAAAAACGCCTCAGTGATCGGTTTGTTCACTGTCACCACATATTCTTTGTCGTGATTGTTGCCGGCACGCAAAATCTTATTGACCAGATCGCCATTGTTGGTTAGGAATATCAGCCCTTGAGAGTCTTTATCTAAGCGGCCAATGGGAAATACCCGCTCGCTATGGTTAACGAAGTCGACGATGTTATCGCGCTCGGTGCTTTCGGTGGTGCTGACGATGCCGACAGGTTTATTTAAGGCGATAAACACCAAGTCGTCGGCGTCTCTTGGTTCAATATCACGGCCATTAACCTTCACTTTATCGCCAAATGAGACTTGATCGCCTATTTGAGCACGTTTGCCATTAATAAAAACATTACCTTGCTCGATAAAACGATCGGCTTCTCGGCGAGAACAAATACCACTTTCACTGATGTACTTGTTAAGACGGATCCCAGCTTCGCTCACAATGGCTTCCTTTGAAAAGAGGAGCGCTTTTCGCGTTCCGAGTTATGGGCGCCAATTGCAGGGCGCAGTAAGCGTAAATGCTATCACATTCACCTGCACTTGGGATCGCTAAAAATCGTGCCGATAGGGCTAGTTGGTGCTGTAGGGATTGAGTAAAGCATCGCGCCAATAGTACCAAAGTGAATTTATAGTCAAATAAACGGCATAATTATTGACACTTAAAGGGGGGGGGGCTTATAGTCTGTGCCAGTGCAGTTTTTATCGAAAAAGAGAGTTTAAAATGAGCAAATCCGTGTTATTAGGCAGTTTTAGCTTGGTTGTAGCCTTGTTGTTAACTGGATGTGGTAAAAGTGATGATGTATTAGTGGTTGGTACCAATGCAGCCTTCCCCCCTTTTGAATATGTGGGTGGTACTAGTGGCGATGAAATCAAGGGGTTTGATATTGATTTAGCACGTCAGATAGCTAAAGACGCCGGTAAGACCTTAAAGGTCGAAAACATGAAGTTTGATTCGCTAATTGTGGCCTTAAACTCAGGTAAAATTGATTTTATCGCCTCGGGGATGACCATCACCCCTGAGCGGCAACAAAGCGTTAATTTTTCTCAGCCCTACTACGAAGCAACCCAAGTGGTATTAGTGAATAAAAATCAAATGGGCATCAATAGTATCGCTGACTTACAAGATAAACATTTTGCGGTGCAATTGGGTTCAACTGCCGACATTATGGCAAAGCAATATACCCAACAAGTGACCGCCTTTAATACCGGTTTTGAAGCCATTATGGAGCTTAAAAACGGTAAGGTGGATCTGGTGCTATTTGACAGTGAGCCAGCGGCCAATTACCTCGCCAAAAACCCAGACCTAAAACAGATCACACTCGACTTCGAGCCTGAGTTCTATGGGTTTGCCGTGGCCAAGGGGCAACCTGAACTCCTTAACAGCATTAACACCACCTTGGCCAATATGAAAGCCAATGGCCAGTATGATGCTCTGATCGCCCAGCATATGAAGTGAGCACCCTATGATTGATGCAATTAACGCTTCATTGTTTACGCCCATTGGCGACGATGGTTTAATCGGTATCTTGCTGATTTTAAATGGTCTAAAAGTTACCCTCATTGTCACCTTTTTCGCCATGATCTTAGGGGCAATATTGGGTATCACCACCACCATGATGAAGATGTCATCAAAGTGGTACCTGCGTTGGCCTGCCGATCTATATGTGGGCGTTATTCGAGGTACACCGGTAGTTGTGCAGTTAGTGATCCTTTACTTCATCGTATTGTCCTCTTTAGATGTCGACAAGGTCACCGCCGCCATTATCGCCTTTGGCCTTAACAGTGGCGCCTATATTTCTGAGATTATCCGCGCCGGTATCGAAGCGGTGGATAAAGGCCAAACTGAGGCGGCGCGCTCCTTAGGCTTATCTCAAGGGATGACCATGAAAGAGGTGATTATGCCGCAGGCGGTGAAGAAGATTTTACCCGCCCTTGGCAATGAGTTTATCGTGCTATTGAAGGAGACGGCGGTCATAGGGTTTATTGGCGGGGTTGATTTGATGCGCGCCGGAGAGATCATTCGTAGCCGTACCTTTGAAGACAGCGTGCCGCTATTTACCTGTGCATTAATCTATCTGCTACTGACGTACAGCTTCACCTTTATGCTGTCGAAATTTGAAAAGAGGCTAAAGCAAAGTGATTAAAATAAGCAATTTACATAAAAGCTTCGGTGATAATCAGGTGCTTAAAGGGATTAATCAGCATGTCGCTCGTGGCGAAGTGGTGAGCGTCATTGGCCCAAGCGGCAGTGGTAAGAGTACTTTTTTACGCTGTATCAACTTGCTGGAGCAGCCGACCGAAGGTGATATCGCTATCGATGGTCAGTCGATCACGGCTAAAGGCGCCTGCATCGATAAGCTACGTCAAAAAGTGGGGATGGTGTTTCAAAATTTTAATCTGTTTCCCCATAAAACCGTGATGCAAAACATTACCCTAGCCCCGGTAAAACTCGGCTTGATGAAACAAGCCGAGGCCGACCGTCAGGCGCTTGAGTTGCTGGCACAAGTGGGCTTGCAAGATAAGGCCAATGCCTATCCAGCGAGCTTATCGGGTGGCCAAAAGCAACGGGTGGCCATTGCTCGCGCCTTGGCGATGAAGCCAGAATTAATGCTATTTGATGAGCCCACCTCGGCGCTCGACCCTGAAATGGTCGGCGATGTGCTCGATGTGATGAAGTCCTTGGCATTAGCGGGGATGACCATGGTGATTGTTACCCATGAGATGGGTTTTGCACGAGATGTATCCGACAGGGTTATTTTTATGGACGGTGGCTATGTGGTGGAAGACAGTTCACCGCAGGCGCTGTTTAGTGCCCCTAAAGAGGCGCGTACACAGGCCTTTTTAAGCAAGGTGTTGCGCTAATGGGAGGATTATCAATATCTTGATGTAAGTGCTGATAATACGGCTTTTAGTGGACGTGTAATAAAAAGGCAAGCTTTCTAGCTTGCCTTTTTGTTGGTTGCATTTTATGCACCTGACACCGCCTTAGGCTCATCGGGGCTTTACGCCTGCTCACATAGACTCATCGGGTGTAAATGCAGCTGTTTTAAATGAAGGTAGCACGCCGGTCGCATCACTGGAGCCACTACTACAACCACAGCCATCGCTGCACACTGGTGTCAAGTTGGTGTAATTGAGCTGTGAATGACTGTGATGGTAGCGCGCCTGCATATCGTGTAGTTTATTGATAAGCATAGTCTTTAAACAGTTAGCTAACGGCTCGATGATCCTCTGATGACAATGGAGATAATAACTGTCGCAAGGTAGGCCGCTGGTGGACATCCACAGCTGGGAGACATCGATAAATCCCACGTCGCTGCGATGCTCAAAGTAGGGCAGTGACATCACTGATGACAGCAAGCAGATATCATCACTTCTGCTGGTATGGTCGACTAACATACGTAAGCTTGGGCTTCGCAGCACAATATTAACATCGATATTGTGCGCCTGAGCATATTGCTCTATCGCATGCAGCTGTTGCTCATGTAGGTTGGCGTTGACTAGGGTGATGTTGTAGTCGAATAGATCGATCAGAGGTTGCGTCGAGCTCAAGATCGGGTGGTCGCTTCTGGTCACCATAAAGAAATGATCGATATCGCCAAGCTTTATATTATTCACCATGGGATGGTGGATAGGTTCGGTGGAGATGGTGCAATCAATTTTACCCTGACACAAGCGCTGGCTGATGTTTTCGGACCAAGGCACTACATTAATATTGACCCCACCTTCAATGCAGTGACAGGTGTGCTTTAGGTTGTTCATCACCATTAATGACCACTGCTCATAGGTGGCTATCGTCAACTGAAATGGCTCTAAGGTTTTGCCTATGGTGGTCGCAATAATTTTGTCGTATTGCTCAAGAATCGTCTGCACCATAGGGTAGAGGCGCAGCGCAATATGGTTGGGCTCGAAGCCATACTGCTGACGGATAAAGAGCTCGTTTTCTAACACCTCACGCATGCACATCAATGAACGACTGACTTTAGATTGAGTCGTCAGCAGTTTTTCGGCAACCGCAATGCCATTCTTAAGCTCAACCAAGCCGATAAAGACCTGTAAGGTAAAATAATCTAAGCGGCTGATCCGTTTGTTCATAGCTTGGCTCCTTGTGTTGTCGGTGCCTGAGGATAGCTTTAGGTCACCGAAAGGTTCACGGTTCGCTAATCGATGCGCTTAAACCCCTCCATAATGCACTGGTTATACCACTGGCGAGCAAATAAAACTGCGCCAGTGGTCACAATTGCATCAACTATAGTAAACCAAACCGCTCGAACCTAAGCACTTATAAGCGATATTTATGGCGTTTGCTGGTGACTTTTTTTAGGTAGTTACGGCTTTCTTGTCGAATATGGCGCTGGGTTAAAAACCAATAAAACTCGCTGCGAGTCATGTTATTGATGCGGGCTAAGGCTTGGCGCCGATCGCCGCGAGGATTAAGGCTCTTCCATAAATTACCTGTGCCACCGTTATAGCTTGATATCACCGCGTATTCGCGCTTCTGTGGATCGTCAATGCCTTTAAGGTAACGGCTAGAGAGCAGGTGTAAATAGCCCGTCGCCACCTCAATATTTTTTTGTGGTTGGTATAAATAGGCCGCGGACGGCGTATGGGCGTAGCCTTTGATTAAGTTGAAATAATCCCGCCCAGCGGTAGCCGCCTTTATCTGCATTAACCCCAGTGCGTTGGAGCGTGATTTGGCTAATGGATTAAAGGCGCTTTCGGTCTCCATGATCGCCATGATCAGATCGGGCTTAACCCCGTAGGTGCGCGCCGACTGACGCACAAACTCAATATACTTACCGCCAGCAATTTGGGTGTGATTGTTAACCATGCGAATGGTCACCCGCAAGCGAGTGCCTTGCTGATTAAGATTCTGGTTTATAAGATAGTCGGCAAAGCGCGCCGCACGCCAATGAAAGGCGATGGGTTGACCGTCGTGATCGTGGACCTGCCCCCAGAAAAAGGGCTTCTGCTTACTATTGATGAGGCCAAAATCGTTTGCGGTTTTGGCGTCGATCACCTCGGGATCGATCTGAGTCAGCAGCACCTGAATCACCGCCTGTTTAAGTGAGGCCTTATTCACGCTTTCTACCACAATCAGCCCACGTTCAAAGTCGACGTAGGTGTGCTCTTGCTCGGCCTGATTAAGCACCAATACCGATGGCGCTAAGTGGGGAGTGTTGTGTTGATACTCGCGCAGTAACGCGGCAACATCGGTCTCATATTGGCTCAGATCTAGGCTCAATGCATTGCAGCAATACAGCAAAAAAAAGCCAGCAATAGTATGATATTTGTTCATTTATCAACGCATTAAGCATAGGTGTTATTCGTTAGCAGTATACGTGCTCGGCGCACTGGGGTTCAATGCTTGTTTGGTAAAGATGAGCGCCAGTACGCATCTGCTCATGGTGCGTACTGGCGAGATAAGGATTATGCCAAGTGCTGATGGTATCACCTAGGCGATGGTCATCTGCCCGGTATAGAGAATAAAGTTACGCAGTAAAAATACGCCTATTAAACTAAAGCTGGCCGTGACTGCCACATAAGTAAATTTACGGTCGGCCGATACCTTCATCCACAAATTAAAGGCCAGTGGCAAGGTTAAACCGATACCGATAACCCCGGCCCAAAATACCCAACCCCAGAAGCCATAACCGATAGCGTTCAGCGCCGCCACTTGGCTTTGACCGCCCGACAAAATCAGCCCGACAAAGAAGGTGAATAGTAGGCCAATTTCCACCAAGATCATCGGGATCTCAATACCATGAATAAAGCGCACCTCAACCCCATTGGGATTACCGCGCAGCAATACGCCGCCCAGTAAGGTGGCCGCTGCACCCGAGGAGAGTCCCGAGATTAAAAACAGTAAGGGTAATACCGGATTATTCAGTAGCGGGAACCCTATTAGCGCCGACAACAAGAAGCCGGTATAGGCGCCCAAGGATATCGACAAGATCACTAAGATACCTGTAATGGCCGCCTCTTTGTCTACTAGCCAGCGAAGTCCGCGCTGCAGCCACATCAACCTAGCCCCCAATAATTGCAAGATTGCTTTGTTAAAGATGCAGCCTATCCAAGCAAACAGCACGACCTGATAGGCCATGAGTACCAGCACCCCCATCGACATCACAGAGGTGATATTGTAAAACACCAAAATCTTCCAAAAATCCAGTGGCTTGGTTAAATCGATAACCAAGATCCCCAAGCCGCCAAACACGGCCAAGGGAGCGATGATCGCCGCTGCTTGCACAAAGGGTGAATGGTAGGCTTCGCCCGCTAACTTAAAATGTTTGAGCATGATGGCAAAAAACACAGCGCCAGCAGATAAGCCAGCTAAAAACAGATAGATGGCAATAGGCCAATGCCATACTAGGCCTTCGAAATGAAAAGCACTCATAGCATTATCTCCCCATCGATGGTTTGAATATGGAACAACTTAGGCCGGGTGCCCAAGTCCACTTTGGCGCGGTAGGTGGGTTTACTTTTAAGCAGCTGAACTAAGGCCGAATCGGCTTCCTTAAGGTTGCCAAAGGTCAATGCCTTGGTGGGACACGCCATTACGCAAGCGGGTTGCAACCCTTGCTTTAACTGGGTTTGCTGGCAAAAATCACACTTATCGGCGGTGCGTGTCTCAGGGTTAATAAAGCGTACCTGATAAGGGCAAGCGGCAATGCAGTACTGGCAACCGACGCAGCGCTCTTCATGTACTGCCACAATGCCGGTGTGCTGGTCGATATAAGCTGCACCTGTGGGGCATACTCTGACGCAAGGCGCGGCTTCGCAGTGCTGGCAAGAGACTCGGCTAAAGCGGTAACTCTGGTTGGGATATTCACCAAAAGGACCACGGCGCTCAATTTTGACTCGGGTAACCCCCTCCGGCACCTGATTGACCTCACGGCAGGCTTCAACGCAAGCGTTGCAGCCGATACAGGCATTTTCATCGTGCACCATGGCGTATTTAATATCGGCCTCAGGGGAATCGCCGCTATGCTCGGCTAACGGAGATTGAGTGATGCCATAAACAGAGGCGCCGGCCAGCAGTGCCCCACATCCTTTAAGAAACTGGCGTTTTGAACGTTGCATAACATGCCTCCTATGGATTGACCTTATGGCAGGTGACACATAACTGGCTATGTTGCTGACGGTTTAACGACAACATAGGATCTGATTCTGGGTGAAGCTGGTGGCATTGAGCGCAACTGACCCGCACAGCATGGACGTTGTGAGTCCAGTCGGCAGCCGCCAAGGTTTCATTATCATGACAGGTAAGACACATCGTCGCTTGTTGCTGGGCTGATTGTGGGCTGTCGATGCCAAATTGGTTGATGATAGAGCCTTTTTTAGGATGACTGCCTTTTTCACCGTGGCAGTCTTGGCACTGGATGGCTAGGCCAGAATTGCCATGCAGGCCGAGCATTTGGCCATTACGTTTATGGCATTTGAGGCAGGTATCGCTGTTGGTCGTGGTCGTGTTGGCCTGGGCGGTATCGGCACTAACGCTGGTAATGGGCAGGACACAGCAAATTAATGCGGCGGCGCTAAATGTAAGCAGTATCGAGATGTAACGGCTGATGTGGCACATACCGTATCCTTACACCTTAGGGTGAGCATGACCTCGGGCGGAGGAGAGAGCGCCAAAGTATCGGGTTGACGCTCGGTTGGGCAATAATAGCTAAGATAACGTTAACCATTAGGCGGCAAGCGCATTGCGCAGCAGTATTTCATCACACTGCTTATGTTTATCTAACTTGATAAATTGCACACCAATGTAATCTAAACATTTTTCGATAAACTTAATCTGTTCTGGTGAGCTGCTATTAGGATCGCTCATCACCAGTTTAACCGCCGAAGACTCGTTGTCGACGACCACATAATCTAGGTGGCAATGTTCCATAAAGTCTTGCACCTCTTCGTGGTTTCTGACTGAATCATCAATATCAACCACGTTAACCAGAGACGCCCCGTACAGCACATCGTAGCGATTGCTCGCGATCGATTTTAAGCTTTTGAGAAACTGCATAGACTCTTGGTCAAGCAGATGAGGTTTAATGCTAACGGCCGCATCAACCATCTGTACATCACTTGATCTAAAGAATTTAATGCACGTCATTACGAAGGTCACGATAACGAGAGGCACAATAATAAATAAAACAAAGTACATAAATGCATAACTTAAAATAACGGTAGCGGTGGCGTTCATGATAAACCTCCAAGGGTGCTTAGCTTTTTAACTTTCCATTTAATTATTACCCTATGAACAATATTTACAATAATTATTGAAATCAAATTATTAAAAGTTAGCGCATGATCTGATAGTTAATTTCTATTATTTCAACTTATAGATTATCGTGAGGTGGATATGCCAATCTCAATTAGTGCATATCTATTGTTTAGCGGTGGCGTTGATTTTTAGTCTTTTAAAATTAGCGCCTTACGTTTTCATTGTAAATGCATGAAATATAAAAATATGATCTATGTCTGATTTAATTAATGTATGAATTACCCATAATGTTATTGTCGAATGTAGGTTATTAACTATACTTTAATTTGGTGTATTTTAAATCGGTAGAGGTATTTTTAAAATGAAAAATATAACTCTAGATAGTTTAGATATGCTCAGCGCCAATATATTAGTTAATTTGTATGAAAAGCATTCTGCCTCGTCAGTAGCCATCGATATGAATATACCTGCCCCTAAGGTCAGTCGTTGTTTGCAGCATGCACGGATGATGTTTAATGATCCGCTTTTTATTAGAAAAAAACATGGTCTCGAGCCCAACGAATTTACCCGCCAGTTATATCCTATTGTGAAAGAGTTGGTGCAATGCTCTGAGCATCTTTATCAATTGAATCAGATTAATGCGGCTGAATCACAGGTGGCCATGGTGATCTATGTTAGCGATCTCTTAATTGCCCATTTTCCCCAGCAGCTGAGCGCGGCCATTAATGAAGAGCACCTGCCGATAAGTTTTGAACTGCGCAGTGGCTCAGAATCGGTATTAGATGACACCGCCAACGGCCTTATCGATATGGCGATTGTGAGTGAGTCTAATGCCAGTGCGCTACAACAAGATCAACGACTTAGTGTTATGCCGCTGAAACCATTATCCCACCTGTATCTTTTATGCGGCCTAGATCACCCCATATTACAGCAGGAGATCAGCCTGGCCAATATTGCAAGTTACCCTTATTTAAGCGCATTTAATCAGATAGATAAGGCTGAGCTTGATCCTTTTGAGGCCTATTGCCGTCAGCATAAACGCGCGTGTCATCTTGCACCACGTGACAATATGCAAACCAGCCTAGGGTTTCATGATCTCTACCGTTATTTAGCCGATAACAAAACCCTCAGCATAGTGCCTTACAACAGGGTGTATGAGCAAAGCCACCTACTACCGGGATTGCATGTGTGCTGTTTGTCGGCCGTTGACACCGAGCAACTGTATGTTGCTCAGTCTCGGCCAAGATTATACCTGCTCACTGCCAAACATCACCCTAGTACCCATATGGATTGGCTTAAGCGGACAGTGGTTGCCCTGATTAATCAGGAAGTACATTAATTTG
This sequence comes from Shewanella sp. 553, assembly GCF_059338375.1. Taxonomy (NCBI): domain Bacteria; kingdom Pseudomonadati; phylum Pseudomonadota; class Gammaproteobacteria; order Alteromonadales; family Shewanellaceae; genus Shewanella; species Shewanella sp. 553. The sequence continues at coordinate 3,348,367 of NZ_CM181701.1, read as the reverse complement.
CGGTCTTACGACCGAGGTAAGTCGTGGGTTTCCTACCCACACCCGGGCAAGAGGGGGGATCAACTGTAATCCCCCTCTTGCATCTCCCCATGCCGCCCCAGACGAAGTTGTTCTTCCTACGCGGCTATTTGAAAATAACTGACGCTTCCGATGGTACATCCATTCTTTTTAAGGGAAAGCCGAAAGCTAGCCGGGTATCCAAGCCCAGACTTACGCCATTTATTCCAACGCCTTTCGGCAACTTCGATGGGGAATTTTGTAGCCACAACCCGAGTTTGGTGATATCAAAATTTAATATGGATTTATTGTTGATGTGGTTATGCGGCCGTAAGGCCGCACTCTCGGCGCTAGCCATTCAAACGCAGTTTGAAACAACTCTCTTGGTCGCAAGACCACACGCCCTAAATTTAAACCATTGTTAACTGACAATGGCATCCCAAATCGTTAGAATACCAGCTGATTATTCCTCATCAGAGCCAACCCCATGCATGTACACATCTTAGGCATTTGCGGCACCTTTATGGGTGGCCTCGCACTCCTTGCCAGAGCCAATGGCCATAAGGTTACCGGCAGCGATGCCAACGTCTATCCGCCTATGAGCACTCAGCTCGAAGAGCAGGGCATTGAACTTATCCAAGGTTTTGATCCTAGTCAGCTTGGGCACAGTGAAGATGATGCACCCGATATCGTGGTGATTGGCAATGCCATGAGCCGGGGCAATCCGTGTGTGGAGGCGGTGCTTAATCGCGGTTTGAAATACACCTCGGGGCCGCAGTTTTTAGCCGAACATATTTTGCCGGGGCGTTGGGTATTGGCGGTATCGGGCACCCATGGTAAAACCTCGACCGCTAGTATGCTGGCGTGGATCTTACAAGAGTGTGGCTACGAGCCGGGCTTCTTAATTGGCGGCGTGCCGCAAAACTTTGGTGTATCGGCGCGTTTGGGTGGCTCGCCTTTTTTTGTGGTCGAAGCCGATGAATATGACAGCGCCTTTTTCGATAAGCGCTCTAAGTTTGTCCACTACCAACCGCGCACCTTAGTGATCAATAATCTTGAATTTGATCACGCCGATATTTTTGATGACTTAAAAGCGATCCAGCGTCAGTTTAATCACGTAATACGTACCGTGCCGGGCCAAGGCAAAATCATCTGGCCAAGCGACAGCGCCGCGGTGCGTGAGGTGATCGATATGGGCTGCTGGAGTGAGCAGGAAACCTACAGTGTTAATTCGGTCGATACCGGTTGGCATACCGAGCTGCAACGCGATGATGGTCACCGATTCGAGCTGTTTTTCGAGGGAGAATCCCAAGGCATCTTAGATTGGCAGTTGATTGGGCAGCATAATGTTGAAAACGCCACCATGGCGATTGCGGCGGCGCGCCATGTGGGCGTAAAACCGCAAGCGGCTATCGAGGCGCTTGAAAAGTTCGCTCCGCCTAAGCGCCGTATGGAGCTGATTGGCAGGGTGAATGACATAGACATCTTTGATGATTTTGCCCATCATCCCACGGCGATCGCCACCACCTTGCAAGGTTGCCGGGCGAAAGTGGGCGAGGGACGTATCCTAGTGGTGTTAGAGCCACGTTCGAACACCATGAAACGTGGCGTACATAAAGACACCTTAGCGACGTCGATGGCGCTGGCCGATGCGGCGTTTTTATATCAGGCCGATAATATCGATTGGGATGTTGAGGCGGCGATGGCTAAGGCGACATTGCCTGTGGCGGTACTGTATCAAATAGAGGATGTGGTCGAGGCGGTGGCGAGTGAAGCCAAATCCGGTGACACCATTATAGTGATGAGCAACGGCGGCTTCGGCGGCCTGCATGGCAAGTTACTTGAAGAGTTAAGTTAAGCGATACGTAACGCTAGTGGCGTTTGAGTGCTGAGTTCGATCACCGCCGACGACTATTCGAGTTACCGCTGTTAAAGAGAGTGTTATGAATTATCCAAGAAAGGCCAAGGCGATCAGTTTAGCGTGGACGGGCGCCTCGGGTGCGCCCTATGGGCTTAAGTTACTCGAATGTTTGCTGGTGGCCGACTACCAAGTGTTTTTGATGATCTCCAGTGCGGCGCGGGTGGTGCTGGCGACCGAACATGGCTTGCAGCTCAGTGCCAATGGCGATAAAGCCAAGGCGCAGTTGCTGGCGTTGTTTGCGGAAAATGGCGTTGATATTCATGGTGAACTGCATGTGCTGGGCAAAGAGGAGTGGTTTTCGCCGCCGGCATCTGGCTCGGCTGCGCCTAAGCAGATGGTGATCTGCCCTTGCAGTACGGGCACTTTAGCGGCCGTGGCAACGGGGATGAGCAACAGTTTGCTCGAGCGTGCTGCCGATGTGGTAATAAAAGAGCGTGGTCAGTTGCTCTTAGTGCCAAGGGAAACTCCTTTTAGCAGCATACACTTAGAGCATATGTTATCGCTGTCTAAGCTGGGGGCGACCATCATGCCTGCGGCGCCGGGCTTTTATCATGATCCCAAATCGGTACAAGATCTGGTAGACTTCATGGTCGCCCGGATCTTAGACCATCTGGGCGTAGACCACGCGTTAACTAAGCGTTGGGGCTATGATAAGCACAGTGCCAGCAATAGCGACAATTAAGACAATTTTGAGAGTAGTATGAAACACACCACCGAAGTGATGATCTCGGCTGATGAGATTGAGCAACAACTGGATATCCTTGCAGACCAAATTAATGCCCATTACGCCGACAGTGAGCGTCTATTAATGGTGGGTTTGCTAAAAGGGTCTGTGGTCTTTATGGCGGATCTGTGTCGCCGTATTAAGGGTCATGTGGAGATCGATTTTATGTCGGTATCTAGCTATGGCAATGCCATGACCAGTTCACGGGATGTGAAGATCCTTAAAGATGTGCAGTCGGATATCGAAGGTCGCGATGTATTGATCGTCGAAGATCTTATCGACTCTGGTAATACCTTAAATAAGGTCCGCGAATTGTTACTGCTGCGCGCACCTAAGAGCCTAGCACTTTGTACCCTACTGGATAAGCCAGAGCGCCGCGAAGTGGAAGTGCCGGTCGACTTTATCGGCTTTACCATTCCTGATGAGTTTATTGTCGGTTATGGTATCGATTACGCTGAGCAATATCGTAATCTGCCTTATATTGCTAAAGTGGTGCCGCTCGATTAATCGCACGAACGGATACGATTGCAAACTCCTGCCCTGTGCGGGAGTTTTTGTTTGGTGTTTAATGCAACATTACGGAAGTTACTCATGAGCAATGAGCCATATGCGTTAGTTATCGACTCGCTGAGAAAAACCTACAAGGGCGGCGTCGAAGCAGTAAAAGGGATAAGCCTTAAGGTAAAGGCGGGGGACTTTTTTGCGCTACTGGGCCCCAACGGGGCGGGTAAGTCGACCACCATCGGCATTATCTGTTCTTTAGTGCAAAAAAGCTCGGGTAAGGTAAAGGTGTTTGAGCATGATATCGATACTCAGCTTGAATTAGCCAAGATGTCGATAGGCTTAGTGCCTCAGGAGTTTAACTTTAACCAGTTTGAAACCGTGCAGCAGATTGTGATCAATCAGGCCGGTTATTTTGGCGTGTCACGTGAAGTGGCGCTTGAGCGTGCCAAGAAGTACCTTAGTCAGTTGGATCTGTGGGAAAAGCGCAACAGCCCAGCCCGCGCCTTGTCGGGTGGCATGAAGCGCCGCTTGATGATTGCGCGCGCCCTAATGCATGAGCCTAAATTGTTGATCCTCGATGAGCCGACCGCTGGGGTTGATATTGAGCTACGTCGCTCGATGTGGACTTTTTTGACTGAGCTTAATCAGCAAGGCGTGACCATTATTTTAACCACGCATTACCTTGAAGAGGCGGAAATGCTGTGCCGCAATATCGGCATTATCGACAAAGGGGTGTTGGTGGAGTGCACCAGCATGAAGTCCTTGCTGAGCCGCTTAAACATGGAAACCTTTGTGTTTGATCTGCGCGACAACCTCGACACCTTGCCGCAGCTTGACGGCATCAATTGTCGCTTAGTCGACCCGCATACCCTAGAGGTGGACGTGGAGAAGGCGCACAGTATCAATAGTGTGTTTGCGCAATTAAGCGCGCAGCAAATCCAAGTGTTGTCGATGCGTAATAAGGCCAATCGCTTAGAGGAGTTATTTGTGGAGTTGGTTGAACAAGGTAAAGGAGCGGCAAAATGAGTGCAGGATTAAGCATGAAACAGGTCTACTTTACCGCCTTTAAGAGTATCTTGATTAAAGAGATCACCCGTTTTACTCGCATCTGGGTACAAACCTTAGTGCCGCCGGCGATCTCTATGACTCTGTACTTCCTTATTTTTGGTAACTTAGTCGGTAAGCGCATCGGTGAGATGGGCGGTGTCTCTTATATGGAGTTTATCGCGCCAGGGTTGATCATGATGTCGGTCATTACCGCATCTTATTCTAATGTGGCCTCATCGTTTTTTAGCGCTAAATTTCAGCGTAACCTCGAAGAGTTGATAGTGGCGCCCGTACCCCATTATGTGATGATTGCCGGTTACGTGGGCGGTGGCGTGGCACGCGGTTTATGTGTGGGCACGATTGTCACCTTAGTGGCGATGTTCTTTGTCGACATTAGCCTGCACCATGCTGGGCTAGTGGCGGTGACAGTGTTGCTAACGGCCATCTTGTTCGCGCTAGGTGGGCTGATAAACGCGGTCTTTGCTAAGACCTACGACGACATTAGCATAGTGCCCACGTTTGTGCTGACTCCGCTGACCTATCTGGGCGGCGTGTTCTACTCTTTGACCTTGCTTCCTGACTTTTGGCAGGGGGTGTCGCAGCTCAACCCTGTAGTCTATATGATCAACGTCTTCCGCTATGGTTTCTTGGGTTATGCCGATATCAGCATTCCCCTGTCGATTGCGATTATGGTGGGGTTCTGTAGTGCCCTATGGGCCGTTGCTTACTACCTGATCAGCCGTGGTATTGGCTTAAGAAGCTAATGCATCAAATAGCAGTGCCTTGGTGAGTTGCCGAGGCACTAGCGCTCTTCTAAATACTTCAGTATCTCAAACACACGGCTAATATTATTTGCCCCCAGCTTGGCGGTGCAGCAGTGACCATTTTGGCTGGCATGCAAGCGCACCCAGTCGACAATGCTCGCTAAGCTGTGGGGCGTACTCAAATGAAATTCCCCCGCAGCCGTTAAGGGCTGGGCTTGCCAGCGATAACTCTGGCCTTGGCTGTCGATAATCACCACCGACGTCGCATCGAGCAAGGGCAGCTCATCGTGCCATTGCTCTATATCTTCAATTAGTTGAATTTGATTATCGTCTGGGTGTTTAACCAATATGGGCCAATGGAGCATGGTTTACCTTTTTGGGCTGAGGTGAGTGGAGAGGGCGCTCTCAATGGCGTCACTTGCTGTGAGCCGATGCATAATGTTGTCACTTAAGGGTTGGCGTTCAGGGGATGAGTGACCGTTTGCGTCGCCTTATTCTCTGTCGATTGGGCTTCGATTTTGGTTTGGTGCTGGGTCAGTAACTTGATTGAGGCTAAATTCATGTCGATCAACCCATCAAAATGGGCGTTCATCTCTTGTAGCTGGGCTAAAAATTCAGGGTCGTCTTTGGCCTGTTTTTGCCAGTAGCGTTTACGATCGATTTTTTGTCGTTCACTGGCGCGCAAGATATCGTAGTAGCTGTTTTCCTGTTTAAGGCGATAGAGTTCGCTATCGATAAGTTGTAATAGCTTATCTTTAGAAATGGTGTTTTGTTTGAGTAACGCCTGTAGCGGATCGAGGGTTTTATGCCTGGTGTCTGAGCTGGTTTCTGTAATGACACCTAGCTGATAGGTCAGCTTATGTTGATTAAAGTCTTTTGGGCAGGAGATTTGACTAAAGACGATCTTATCGTCTTTTATACATTTATAAATACTGGTGGCGTGTGCAGGCTGGGCAAGAACCAGTAATGCTGCCACAAATAACAATTTTCCCATTTGGCGATATATCCTCTATCTGCCACCGATCAAATGTAGCTTGCCATGCCTCTCATGCATGATCTAAGCGCTGCCACATCTCAATTCAAGCATTTAACCCTCACACTATGGCGTAAGTTAGCGTCGAAAACCAGTGTTTCATCTGTTAATAAGTTATGAAGTTGATATTGTGGCGATGTTCGCGCGACTTATTATGAATGATGGTGATAGGGCAATGTGCCCCTTGTTTGGCAGACATAAAAAACCGCGATGTAAAGACTTACATCGCGGAGTTTGCTTGGGTGTGGTTATCTAAAACCTAAACCGTCTTGAGTCGTTATGATTAACGGCTACACTCTTCTAGCAGATAGGCCAAGTGACGATAAGAGATCCCGCTGTGATGTGACAGACCCACTTCACACATACGGTTGGCGTAGTAGCCCTCTTTAATATCGACAGGGATCAGCTTTTTGATGTTGCGCAGCGCACTGGCGTTCATCTCTGGCTTGTATAAGCCTTTCTCACCGGCATAACCACAACACTCGATACCTTCGGGCAACTTAACTCCCATGCTACAGGCGTCGGCCAAGGCTTGCATCTTAGGCTCAAGCTTCATCTTACGTGCGCTACAGCCAAAGTGCAGGGCGATGTTAACCTTCTTGGTGAAGGTGAGCTTAGGCAAGATCTTGTCGTGCATAAATTCGACGAGATCGGTGATCTCCACTTTTGGGTTACCCGTTAAGGTGCGGTAAGTACAAGAGAGTGCATCAACCACCACGGGCACTTTACCGTTATCACTCAATGCGCTCAGGGCATCGATCAGCTCATCGCGTTTGGCATCGGCATTTTTAAAGTCACCTTTTGACTCCCACATCTGGCCGCAGCACAGGTGACGGGTATTGTCTGGAGTGACCACGTTATAGCCGGCGCGCTCAAGCAGAGTGACGACGACATCCGGTAGGGTGCGATTGTCAGGATCGAGCGGCGTTGGGCCAAAGGTGCGACCGCCACAAGCGGGGAAGTAGACAATAGTTTCTTTATCTGGCGATGCAGGCGATGGCGTAGGCAGATTGGCGCCCTTAGCAAAGTCTGGGTTCCAGTAAGGTACCTCTTTAGACACCATACGACCCATCTTCATCAGGCCGTTGGTCACGTTGTCACCCGCCACTTTGTGGATGATGTTGAGTACATTGAAGCCGGTGCTGATCGCTTGGTTAACCACGCCAAAATGTTTGGCTTGGAAGTCCAGTACCTTCTGCTCGGTAGTGGTGATATAAGGCGTACGCAGCTTACGCACTAGGTTGCCCATACTGTTATCAACGGGGCAGGCAATGGTACACAGCTGACAAGCGGCGCAGGTATCAACTACGTCATACTTGGCCGCAGCACGCATCTCCTCGGCCGCTTGTTTATCGCCAGATTGTTCAAGGCGAGCAATTTCACGCAAGGTGGCGATACGCTGACGCGGCGTAAAGTTAAGTGCCGAGGTGGGGCAGGTTTTTTCACAGAAACCACACTCGATACACTTATCGACAAAATCATCGACCACAGGGCAAGGCTTGATGTTTTTAACGTGCACATTGGCATCATCATTGAGGATCACACCTGGGTTAAGTAGCCCTTGTGGATCGAAAATGTGCTTGATGCGCTTCATCAAGGTGTAAGCGTCGGCGCCCCATTCCATCTCAACAAAGGGGGCGACCGCACGACCTGTACCGTGCTCGGCTTTCATCGAACCGTCGTATTTGTCGATAACCATCTCGGCCACATCTTGCATAAAGGCGTGGAAGCGATTGATATCCTCTTGTGAAGCAAAGGTAGGCGTAATGATGAAGTGGAAGTTACCCGCTAGCGCGTGACCATAGATCACCCCTTCAGGGTAATTATGCTTGTGAAACAGCTCGGTCAGATCTTTAGCAACATTCGCGAGGTGCTCTACCTCAACAGCGATATCTTCGATGATAACCGACGTGCCTTTAGGACGTTCACCGCCAATAATGGGGAACAGTCCTGAACGCATCGCCCAGTATTGACCAAACACGGCAGGATCGTCGGTGAAGGTGATTGGGCGTTCAGTTTCAATGTGCGCCAGTTTGCCGATCACATCTTTGGTATAGTGCTCAAGGGTCTGTTTATCATTCGAGCGACACTCGATAAGCAAAATCGCCGCATTTTCTGGCAGATCGCTGAGCCATTCGGGCATACCGGTTTTTCCGGTGACCGCTTTAATCGATGCCCAGTCTAACAGTTCAGCCGCGGCAACGCTTTCGCCATTGATCGGTGGGATCGCACTGGCTGCATCTTCCATATTGAAGAAGACCGCCATGGCTGAGGCTTTAAACTTCGCTTCATCAACCGTGTTATAGGTGACCTCTTCAACGAACGCGAGTGTACCTTCAGAACCAACAATCAAGTGATTGATCAGATCGAATGGATCGCTAAAGTCGACTAAGGCATTGATGCTGTAACCGGTAGTGTTTTTAATTGAGAATTTTTTACGAATACGATTAGCGAGCACTTCGTTGCTGCGGGTCATGGTGCCCAGCTCAACGAGCGCATCAAGCAGCGCTTTATTGTTTTCACTAAAGGCGGCCTTGGACTTTTCACAACCGGTATCGAGCTCTGAGCCGTCGGCAAACAGCAGCTTGGCCGATGCAATCGTTTGGTAACTGTTCTGCGCAGTGCCGCAACACATACCAGAGGCATTATTTGCCACGATACCGCCAATTTTACATGAGGTCAGTGTCGCAGGATCTGGGCCAATCTTCTTGCTAAATGGCTTGAGCGCCAAGTTGGCATCGGCGCCGACAACGGCCACCCCAAGTGAAACCTGTTTACTGTCGGCACTGACTTCAATTTTGCGAAAACCATCGTGGCCCAAGATCAATAAAATACCTTCGCCGATAGCTTGGCCCGATAGGCTGGTGCCCGCGGCGCGAAAGGTGACTGGGGCTTGATGCTGGCGAGCAACTTCTAAAGTGAGTTTGGCATCTGCTAATGTTTCGGCATGAACAACCACTTCAGGCACAATACGGAAGTAACTCGCGTCTGTTGACCAAGCAAAACGACGCACAGCATCGTCGGTAACGGCATCTTGGCCAAGCTTGGCTCTTAAGTCTGCGACAACAGCTGAATAGTTAATCGACATAACATTACTCTTTATTTATAACGGGTAAAAGGCGAGCAATCACTTGCTCGCCCACCTGATAATTGATGTTTAGAAACCACCCCAAAGGGTCGCAATCGTACCAGCGACTAAGGCATAACCCAGTGCGATAGGCATGGTTTTACGAATGATTTCCGACTCTCTACCAGCCATACCAACAACGGTTGCTGCCGCGACCACGTTCATCACACACATCATGTTGCCTGCGTTAGCCCCTATGCCTTGTAGGGCCAGTACCATCGCATGGTTCATGCCAATGTTATCGGCGACGCTGTACTGCAAGCCAGAGAACATCATGTTAGAGAAGGTGGCAGAACCAGACAGGAAGGCACCAAAAATACCCACGATAGGTGACATCCAAGCCCATACCGCACCCATTGAGCCTGCTAGCATATCGGCCAGTGCTACTGGCATAGATTCTAGACCTGAGTCGTTGGCGCCAGAGTTAAGGAAGATTTTCACCATAGGCACAGAGGCGCCGAGTGAAATGATCGTCGGTAACATAGAGCTGCACGACACAGTGATCGATTGCTTAATGGCAGAGGACTTCATCTTAAACAGCACGAAGCCTAATAGGCACACCAAGATAAAAAACGCGCCAGGGGCGTATAAAGTGGCGAAGCCAGCTTTAAGCTCGGTGCCCATGAGACCCGTCCAGCTGATGTTATAGCTGACCAGCCAAGCTTTAACTGGTGCGACAGTACGCGATACAACCAGCAGAGCCGCCATAATGATGTACGGCGTCCAAGCTGCAACTTGTGAGAACTGCACCTTAGTTTCAACTTTGTTGGTGTCTTGACTGTCATTTTCAGCAAAGTCGTTCCATGGCGTTTTTGGCAGTAAGTAGCCTTTACGCGCCACCGGAATAACCAGTGCCATACCCACAAGCGCACCGATAACCGATGGGAACTCAGGACCAGCGAAGAAGTTAATTAACCAAGCTGGAATGGTAAACGCGAAGCCAGCAAATAGGGCAAACTTCCAAATCTGCAGCCCTTCTTTAAATGACTTGTTACGACCAAAGAAGCCAGTGAGTACCGAAACCAACACTAATGGGATGAGGGTACCAGTGATCAAATCGATAGTGATCATGTGCATGGCGATGAACTGGGCATAGTCTGCGAAGTGACCGCCATGTTCGGCAATCTGTTCAGCTGCCATACTGACCCCGCCTGACATTAAGCCTTGTTCCATACCAAACAGTACAGGTAAGCCGATAGCACCAAACGACACACTGGTGGAGTCGGCAATTAGCGCAACTACCGCCGAAGCAATCGGTGGCACGCCCAGTAATACTAGCAAGGGAGCACCGATAGCCGCAGGTGTACCGAAACCCGCTGAACCTTCAATAAACGAGCCAAATAGCCAGCAGATGATGATCACCTGTACTCGCGCATCGCCGCTGATATTAGTAAAACCGGCACGAATGGTATCCATCGCGCCGGAATATTTTAAGGTGTTAAGCAGGAACACCGCACCGAAAATAATACTCAGTGGGGTCAGCGCCGATAACAAGCCTTCGACGACTGATGCACCAAGAATGGTGGTATCCATTTGCCAAATAAAGACGGCGGCTAAACCTGTCATGACCATGGAGATGGGCATGGCGCGTGAAGCTGGCATCCGTAGAAGTACCAAAAATAGCATAACGCTGATCACAGGCGTTAAACTGGCGAGTAGCTGAAGTAGGGTCATGATTGCCTCTTACTGTCGTAACTGTGTTATTGCTAACTTTTATATTAGATATATTAGAGCTGACTTCTAAAGGTGCAGCGCTGCCTTGTGGATCATCAGTGATTTTAGCTCACTCGATTAATCTTAGGTGCGTACTAAACGCTAATTCAATAAAAGCCAATATGATCTAGATCATATTGTGTCGATTACTTTAGTCTAGGTTAGATGGCTGTGAGATACATCCGACGCGCCTAAATTAGGCTGTGATTAATATCACATTTAGTAGGGGCTTGTTTATAACAAATTAGCGGTTAATGGCATTTTATTAGCGGTAAATAGTGTTTGAGCTGGTTTTTTAAGCGAAATGTGTCGTATAAATGCAAATATCTGATCCAATAATTTCATTTTTGGATGATTCGAGGAATAAAGCAATATCGGCGTGTGGTGATCTGGGTCACACTGTGGTTTTTTTGTTGTCAATTGTTTTTAGATTGTTGTATTTAATTTTATTTTAATTCAACACATTAGCCTATAAATCATCTGTAACTAGTGATGATGACATTATCAAAGCAGGCTCTACTGAAGACTGGCGTTAGCGATGAAAAGTGAGCAATCAGGTGATTTAATTTCTCAGCTTAGCCTGCAAGTGTCATCCGGTTATTTATGATGAGATGGTATTTTTTATCATATCAATCGGTAATAAAGCGATGTTCTATCGCTCTGTTTTGATGGTTTATTAGACGGTTGGACGTCAGGGTGACGTTAGGGTGAGGCGTTATCGCCGCACCCTAAGCTTTTGTTACCGGCGCAGGAGGCTGTGAATTAATTGCGCGTGAAACAGAGGTTGTCGATAAGGCGAGTGCTGCCCATATACGCCGCGGCTAAGATCACCAACTGCTTATCATCAGCGCCAATGGGATGTAGATTGGTTGCATTACGTACGCTTAAGTAATCGATCTTAAAGCCAGCTTGAGTCAGTTGCAGAGTCGCCTCATTCGCTGCCTGTTCCACAGCTTGTCCTTGGGATATGGCCTCAGCCATGGCGTCCATTGTCCGTTTTAATGCAGCGGCTTGCTGTTTTTGTTCAGCGCTTAAATAGCCATTGCGTGAGCTCATGGCCAATCCCGATGGCTCGCGTATGGTGTCGATACCGACGATCTCAATGGGCAGTGACAGATCTTCAACCATGGTTTTTATCACCATCAACTGTTGAAAGTCTTTATTGCCAAAGACGGCGATATCGGGCTGAACGATATTAAACAGCTTGCACACTATGGTGGCGACGCCGCGAAAATGGCCGGGACGACTGGCACCACACAGTTCATCAGAGATCTTGGGGACTTCGACAAAGGTCTGCAACTCCATTCCCTTGGGATAGATGATGGCAGGTGTGGGGGTAAACAACAGTTCGGCGCCAGCCTCTACTAAGGCAGCCTGATCGGCGGCTAAGGTGCGAGGATAGGCATCGAGATCTTCGTTTTGGCCAAATTGCAGCGGGTTAACAAAGATAGAGACCACAACATGGTCGGCGCGCTGAGCCGCTTCCTTTACTAAGGTCATATGACCTAAGTGCAAATTGCCCATGGTAGGCACAAAGGCCACGGTTTCGCCTTGGCGTTTCCAAAGACGAATTTGCTCTCTGACTTGAGCGATATCTTGGGTGGTAAACATCTAACGACTACCTGTATTAATGCCTTTAGAGTTAGCTAAAGGTATGTTCGCTGCTAGGGAAAGTGCCGTTAGCCACTTCGTCGATATAGGTGCGAATAGCGCTACGAATTTCGCCCGTTTGTGCCAAATAGTTCTTCGAAAAGCGTGGAATATAGCCGCTGGAGATCCCCAGTACATCGTGCATCACCAATATTTGTCCATCGGTGTCAGCACCTGCGCCAATACCAATAACGGGAATGGTCAGTGCTTCGGTAATCGTTTTCGCCAATGCAACAGGAATGCATTCTAATACCAGTAGCTGGGCACCAGCAGCTTGTAGTGCTTTGGCTTCATCTAAGATGCGCTGGGCGTTACTGGCATCGCGTCCTTGTACCTTAAAGCCGCCAAAGACGTGCACCGACTGTGGTGTAAGGCCTAAGTGAGCACAAACAGGAATACCGCGCTCGGTCAGCTTAGTCACGGTTTCTAGCAGCCAATGGCCACCCTCAACCTTGACCATGTTGGCACCTGCCTGCATCAGCGTCGTGGCGTTAGTCATGGCTTGTTCTGGAGTGGCATAGCTCATAAAAGGCATGTCGGCGATCAATAACGCGCGCTTAATACCGCGGCGCACACAGCGTGTGTGGTAGGCAATATCTTCAACACTCACGGGCAGGGTATCATCATGACCTTGCAACACCATTCCCATGGAGTCGCCGACCAGTAATACATCGATCCCTTCACTGTCGAAAGCCGCCGCAAAGCTGGCATCGTAGGCGGTTAATGCGGTGAATTTTTTTCCTTCTTGCTTAAATTTCAGCAAGGTAGCGCTCGTTATTTTGGACATAATGATGGTCTTAAATCTAATGAATAAAAGGATTCAATATCCACAGTAGTGTGCTTTATATGCTAACTGTGGCTTAAGTTCAATGATCTGGGCCGAGTTGTTGCACTTCAGCTAAGAGGGTGTCATCAATTAAGCTGGCCACGGCGGTACCACAAGGCAGCACCAACTCAGGCGCAAGATCGTGTAACGGGACTAACACAAAGCTGCGTTGTTTCATGCCGTAGTGGGGTACCGTCAGTCGTGGTAGGTCAATCTGTTGCTCGCCATAGAGCAGCAGATCTAAGTCTAAGGTGCGTGCGCCCCAGCGGATATGACGGACTCGCCCCTGCTGTTGTTCGATAGCCTGTAAGGCATCAAGAAGCGCGATAGGGCTCAAAGCGGTGTTGAAGCACGCTACGGCGTTAAGGTAATCGGGCTGGGGGATATCCCCCATGGCGGCGCTAGCGTAATAGGGCGAAACCGCCACTTGACCGTCACTTGCTAGGGCTTTAAGGGCGATGCAAGCTTGGTCAAGTTGAGCTTTAGGGGACGCTAAGTTGGCCCCCAAGGCGATATAGACGCGAGTCATTATTCTGCTGGTTTAACCGGTTTCTTTGGGCTACGGCGACGACGATTAGTGTTGCGATGCTTGCCACCTTTATGGGTGCTGCGCGCAATCACACTACGTTGTTCTTCGCTGCCTTCAACAAAGCTTTTCCACCAGGCTGCCGATTTAGCGATGCTGCCACCTTCGGCTTCAGCACGCAGCAGCAGTAAGTCATAAGCGGCGCGGAACTTAGGATGTTCGATAAACTTAAAGGCACGAGTGCCTTGATTACGATCGAAACGCAGTTGCAGCTGCCAAATGTCTTTCGCTGGGGTGCTAAAGCGGCGCGGAATACTAATGGTGCGGCATTGCTGCTCCATCACATCGCCCATGGCGGCATAAAAGGCATCATAGGTGGTGAGACCGCTTTCTAAAGCGATATCATCGGCGCGCTGACTCAGCGGATACCAGAGCATGGCCGCGTAGAAGAAGGCTGGGGTCACCGACTTGTCGGCGTTGACCCTATCATCTGTGTTTCGCATGATGGCTTCTATCATCTTAGTGGCAGGCCCTTGTGGATCTTCCACCAGAATCTGTTCAACTAAGGGGAATAACGGCTTAAATAAACCAAATTCGCGCATCATGTGATAGTTATCTTGGGCGTGACCGTGGAAGAAGAGTTTCAGTACTTCTTCATACATGCGCGCCGCGGGAATATCTTTCAGTAGCGGGGCCAATTCATAGATAGGGTCGGCTGCGGCGCTGTCGATCGTCATGCCCAGCTTGGTGGCAAAACGCACTGCGCGCAGCATGCGCACCGGATCTTCACGGTAGCGCTTTTGCGGGTCGCCAATCAGGCGTAGGGTGCGCGATTGCAAGTCTTGCAAGCCGCCGCCATAACTGTGAATAGAGAAGTCACTGATATCGTAATAGAGGGCGTTGACGGTAAAATCACGGCGCTCGGCATCTTCATCTATGCTGCCATAGACGTTATCACGCAGCAGACGACCTTCAGCATTGGTTTTGGAGATCTGTTCGGTACTGTCGACATGGTGGCCACGTAAGGTGGCGACTTCAATGACATCGCGGCCAAACACGATATGGGCTAGACGGAATCTGCGGCCGACTAAGCGGCAGTTACGAAACAGCTTTTTAATCTCTTCAGGGGTGGCATTGGTGACGACATCAAAGTCTTTCGGCTCTAAGCCTAATAAAATGTCGCGCACGCCGCCGCCCACCAAGTAGGCCTTAAAGCCTGCCTTGTGCAATCGGTAGAGTACCTTTATAGCGTTTTCGCTAATCTGCTTGCGTGAAATAGCGTGGTGCTTTCTCGCAACGATCTCCAAGCTTAGTCCCGCTTGTGTGGTTTCTGTGGTGTTTTGATTGTCGTCAAAAAGCTGTTTACAGAATTGACTAATACGGCGAAAAATAGGACACCTCAACATGCATCTGGATATCAGGGTTAAAATAAGGCCGCTATCATAACTTAATTATGGCTTAAAGAGTATACCCGCGGCGTTTGCGGCGTATTGCCGGTGTGATGTCGCGCGTCAGGTTTACCCACCTTGAGCGCCCGGCAGTAAAATCTCAGTTTGTTTGGGGATCCGTGTCATATCGAATTGGCTCACCGCTTGGGCGAGCATCTTATCCACATCGTCCACTTCACATTGCGCTTGGCCTAAAAACACCAGCGCCGCATTGATACTGGCCTGAGGCGCGCGGGTGTCGATGGCGGGGGCATGATTTTGCTTTGACAGTTTTCGCCCCGGTTCGGCGCAGGCCAGTGGCAGATGCAGCCAGTCGGGTGTGGGGTGATCTAATAAGCTGTACAGGGTACTTTGGCGCGCACTAGAGGTTAATAGATCGCTGCCGCGAACCACCTCGGTAATGCCTTGTAAGGCATCGTCCATCACTACGGCTAACTGATAGGCCATCAGGCCATCGCGGCGTTTAATAATAAAGTCTTCGCCAGCAAAGTCAGCGTCGACATGGATATCGCCAAGTAACTGATCATAAAACTGCGTCACGGGGTGAGTATTACAAATGCGGATAGCGCCTTGGTCATGACGCGGTGTGCGCCGCGCGCAGCGGCCATCATAGGCTGCACCCATGGCTTGAATTTGCTTGCGAGTACATTGACAGTAATAGGCTTTTTTGTGGCTCAACAGTTGCTGTAACTGCGCCTCGTAGGCGTCCAGTCGTGAACTTTGATACAGCACGCTGCCATCCCAGTGTAAGCCGTAAGCTTCAAGGGTATGTAAGATCTGTTGGCTCGCGCCGGGCACTTCTCGTGGGGGATCGATATCTTCAATGCGCACCAACCATTGACCCTGCTGAGTACGAGCGCGCAAATAACTGCCAAGTGCGGCAATCAGCGAGCCAAAATGAAGTGGACCAGAGGGGGAGGGGGCGAATCGACCTATGTAGGTGTTAAGATGCACTATGCAGCCTTTGCACTGAGTCAATTTAACTTAAGAAAGAGACAAAAAAGCGGGGATAATCCCCGCTCATCTTAAGTCAGATTAACCTGCCATCTGCTTTTCTTTGATCTCGGCGAGCGTCTTACAGTCGATGCACTGATCGGCTGTTGGACGCGCTTCGAGTCGGCGGATACCAATTTCGATACCGCAAGAGTCACAGAAACCGAAATCATCTTCTTCGATTTTTTGTAACGTCTTTTCAATCTTCTTAATCAGCTTGCGCTCTCTATCACGTGCACGAAGCTCTAAGCTGAACTCTTCTTCCTGAGCTGCACGATCGACAGGATCTGGGAAGTTCGCGGCTTCGTCTTGCATATGAGTCAGGGTGCGATCCACTTCTTCACGAAGTTGGCCACGCCACGCATCGAGAATTTTTTTGAAGTGATTCAGTTGAGCGTCATTCATGTACTCCTCACCGGGTTTCTCCTGGTAAGGATCGACTCCTGCGATAGCGAGTACGCCAAGTTTTTTAGTGCCTTCAGGCATAACGCATCTCCTGTTAATCATTTGCGTTGTAGGGCGGCTGTCATTTAAAGGCCGATATCTATATCAGAAACCTATTTGCCACGCAAATTTTTTGTGCCGTAAAGTTCGATATTTTTCGACTATGTCCTCTATTTGCTTTTTATTCAACTTTTAACGGTGATTTATACGCTAACAGGGCAGGATTTAGCCAAGTGCAGTCCTTCGGTGGACATCTCGGTGCAATAGGCCAAGATTTCAACCCCTGCCTGATGAGCCTGACTCAGCAGCTGGGCGTAATCGGGGTCGATATGCTGGGCCGCGCTGACCCTATCAATGCCGCTGTGTTGCACCACAAATAGCAGTACGGCGCGATGACCTAAACGAACCATCTCGATTAACTCGCGCAGGTGTTTTTGGCCACGAATACTGACGGCATCAGGAAAATAACCTTGTTGCTGCTCTAGTAATGTACAACTTTTGACTTCTATATAGCAGCGGCCTAAGTTGGTGTCCTCAAGCAGCAGATCGATGCGGCTGTTTTCACTGCCATATTTGACTTCACGGCGTAACTCGCCATAGCCTTGCAGCTCAGTGATAACCCCGTCATTTATCGCCTCGGCGGCCAGTGCGTTGGCACGGCCGGTGTTAATGCCAATAAGGTGGCCGGCATCGGTTTGCGCCAATTCCCAAGTATTAGGGTATTTACGTTTAGGGTTATCTGAGGTGGAAAACCACACCTTTTCGCCAGGAAACAGACAGTTGCGCATCGAGCCCGTGTTAGGACAATGGATGGTGATCTGTGAGCCATCGCACAGCTCAATGTCGGCCAAGAAGCGTTTATAACGTTTGATTAAGGTGCCCTGTTGAAGCGGGGGGCTAAAAAGCATTATCTGACCTTATCCATTAAGCATCGGGGCGCAAAGTCTATCAAAGCAGGTCGATGGCGACTATGGCTTTTATTTTTATCGTGGCTTGGCATTAACGTCAGAAATGTCACATATTGCATAATCGATGAAGGCCGATATCGGTATTAGAAACCCGATGCCATTTGTGGTTATACTGGGCGAAAATGACGGCGGTGAACATAACATCTCGTCGATAAACCCAGTCGTAACAAGGAATAATAATGAGCGATACGATGAAGATCTACCTGACCAACGATGCCCCAGCAGCCCATTGGGGCAGCGCCGATGTCACCTTTAGCCAAGGGCAAGCCCATATCCATCTGCAGGCGGGCGATCAGCTGCGCCAAGTACAGCAAGCGGCCCGAAAACTACGTGGCCAAGGGGTAGCGGCGGTGCAGTTGTGTGGCGACGACTGGGATCTCAATAGTCAGTGGGCGTTCGCGCAAGGGTTTGCCACCGCCAAAGGGGCGGGTGAGATCCTCTGGAGTGGCGATGCAACCATGCAAGCGGCGCTACATGATCGCCGTGATAGCGCTAGTTTTGCCCGCTATTTAATTAATGAAACCCCAGAAAACTTAGCACCAGTGACGCTAGCAACTGAAGCGGCTCAATGGTTAACCCAGGTAGGCGGCGATAAGGTGAGTTACCGCATCATCGAAGGTGAAGCACTTTTGCAACACAAGTGGATAGGTATTCATGCCGTGGGCCGGGGCAGTGAGCGCCCGCCCGCCTTACTTGAGCTGGACTTTAATCCCTTGGATGCCGATGCCCCAGTGTCGGCAGCATTAGTGGGTAAAGGGATCACCTTCGATTCAGGGGGCTACAGTATTAAAGCCTCAGAAGGGATGCTGGGCATGAAGTGCGATATGGGCGGCGCGGCCACGGTTACGGCAGCATTGGGGCTGGCGATTAAATCTGGGCTGAATAAGCGGGTAAAATTGTTTCTCTGCTGCGCCGAGAATTTGATCAGCGGTCACGCCTACAAGTTAGGCGATATTTTGACGTACAAAAATGGCGTCTCGGTAGAAGTGGTCAACACCGATGCCGAGGGGCGTTTGGTGCTGGCTGACGGCCTGCAAGCGGCCAGTGAAACCGGCGCGCCTCTAATTATCGATGCCGCCACGCTTACGGGCGCAGCGGTCATGGCGGTCGGCAGCAACTACAATGCGATTTTCTCCCCTAATAGTGATCTGTTGGCACAGACGCAAACTAAGGCATCGACAGTGGCGGAGCGAGTGTGGCCGCTACCGTTAGATCCCTGGCATAAAGAGATGTGTCCATCTGCCTATGCCGATACTGCTAACAGCCGTCCTATGAAAGGGGGGGGCGCTGGCGGTGCATCCAATGCGGCGGGTTTCTTGTGGCGATTTGTATCGCCAGAGGCCAAATGGTTGCATGTGGATTTGGCTGCGGCCTTTGCCGATAGCGCCAATGAGCTATGGGCGGCGGGCGCGACGACCCACGGCATGCTCACCATTGCAGCGTTATTAGAAGATTAATGTTCTGACTTGCTGATGAAATAACAACGCGCCCTATGGGCGCGTTTTTTTGTGCGCGTTTGTAGTCGTTAGGGTTGAGGCTCCACTAACGGCCATGATTGTATTATAGGGTAGTGCACGCCGGCGTTATCGCTCACCGACTGGTACAGATGCAGGGTATTGGCATTAAGTGTGATGGGCTCGACGGCCAGCGGGGTAAATTGTTTGGCTTTGCGAAACAAGGTGATGTGCGGCGTAAAGGGATGCTGTTGGTGATGCAGACCAAGGCTTGTGGCGACCTGTTGACACTCTTGTTGCAGCGCGGCTAAATGAGGGTCATCAAGCGGACCCACTAAGCACAGGGCTTTAGCTTTTTGCCATAAGGTGAGCGCATTCAGGCAGACGCTAAATGAGTGAAGTTTTTGCTGCGCACTTAACTGGTCGAGCTTATCAATTAATTGAGTGGTGGCCGCTGGGGGGACTTGGCCGAGAAAGGCCAAGGTCATATGCAGGTTGGCGCGAGGCACAGCTTGCCCATCGGTTAGCAGCTGTTGCTGCAGTGATGTTAATCGCTGAATGTCCTTAGGGGCCGGGCTTACGCCGATAAACAGTCTGCTGAGCATGATTTAGCTCCTTATGTATCAAAGAATCTTAATTCATCATCTTACCCAATACTGCTAGCCAATACATGGCACTGGTTTGAGCTGTGGTTTAACCATTGACGACCTGTCAATGCCAATGAAATACTCCAAGTTCAGCTGTCTTAAATTCTCTTTAAAATGCGGCTGTTCTTTTTTAAGCTCATGAATTTAAATTGTAATAGTTAATTTCATTTTCTGTGATGCAGATATGCAAAACAATGAAGTCGAGTCAGTTGTAACATATCGGTTTGTGCTACGGTAAGCCTATTGTTTATGGCTCGGAGTATATTGATGTTCAAACTATGTGTGCTTACTAAACGGTCATAAGGAAGCGACCTTACTATGTTACAAAGTCAATCTCAGTTGAGTCTCACATCGTCAGACCGACTGCTGCAGCTGGTTGCTACAGCCCTGTCGGATTATGATCTACTCGATGAATTAGATGCGGCGCTGTTGGAGCTTGCCCATATCACTGGCTGCAACGGCTTATTGCTGCTGCGACTCACTCCGGCCCGTTTGAGCGTGCAGATTGAGGCGATGCATCAAGATGATGACACCTTATTTAGCCAACGTGATGCGCAAAAACTGCTAAACCGAGTCGCGAATCGCCGCCGCTTGCACTCCTGTGCATCCCTTTCTCAGCCGACCATTATCCAAGATGTATCCAGTGAAATTGAACAGCGCGATAGCCTGCAGTTTATCGCATCGCGCCTGGGGAGTGTGTTGCTGATCCCCGTGCTGGGTAATCACTATATTTTTGTGGCTTATCGCTACCATAGTGATGGTCACTGGTGTGAATCGAGTCTCGATGCGCTCACTATGGCGGGCAATATGCTGGGTTATGCCAAAGAGGCGTGCCGCTTACACCAAGCGGTAAAGAGCAGTGAGCTCCAATGCCTTGAGCACTTGTACCGTATGCCGATCTGTTGCGTGCATGTTGGTATTGATAACCGGGTGATCCGCTTTAATCGTTGCGCCGCCAATGAGCTCAAGGTTGAGATGCTGCAAGATATCACCAGCCTAATATTGCCCCAAGAAGTTAGCCAATGTTATGCCACCCTAGCCTTGGTGCGCGATGGCTTATTAGCCCAGGCTAGTTGTGAACTGCAGATGAAAAATAGTCACTGTCAGGGCAAAGCGCAGGTGACCTTTCTCTCCTTATCGGCAGAAGATGGCACCTTGTTGATGATGGTCGAACCCATTGACGTGTCGCAGACGTTAGCCCCGCAACAGGAGGCAGTATTCAATTTTGATGGCCTGACGGGGTTACCCAATCGCGCCTATTTTGAAACCCTCTATATCGAGTCTGAGCCATGTGCGCCCAAGCGCAGTACTTTTGTTGCATTCATCAATCTCGACCGTTTTCAAGTGGTCAATAATGTCAGTGGCTACCAGGCTGGCGACAGACTGCTGTGCGAGGTGTCGTCCAGACTGACCCGCCTCGTGCGCAAAGGCGATGTGGTTGCGCGGCTCAGTGGAGATGAGTTTGGCATCTTTATGCCTAATATCGATCGCAACATTGCCGAGCAAGTGGCCGAGCGGATCTGTCAGGCGTTAAACCAACATGAGTTTAGCTGGGAAGGGCGCAAACACAGCATCAGTGTCAGTATTGGTTTGGCACAAAGCCAAGATGCTCAAGCGAACATTTCAGACTTACTTCGCAGTGCCAATGCGGCGTGCCGGGTCGTGAAAGAGAGTGGCCGTAACGGGTGGTATGTGTATGCCAGCGATGATCCTATGGTGGAACGTCTCAATACCGACATGAGCGCCTCGGTCGATATTATTGGCGCACTGGCCAACGACAGATTTGAGCTATATTACCAACCCATTGAGATGCTACAGGCAAACAATAGCGGTTTACATTTTGAAATATTGCTGCGCATGCGCTGTGAAAACGGTGAGCTGATGTCACCGGCTATCTTTTTACCCGCCGCCGAACGATTTAGCCTCGCCGCCAAAGTTGACCGCTGGGTGATCGACAATGTGCTGCGTTGGGGGGCGAACCATCTAGCCTTATGGCATGAATTATCTATGGTATCGGTTAACCTGTCGGCCCTCTCCATTGGCGATCGCGAGTTTATGCATTGGCTAGAGATGCGCTTGTTAGCCGAGCCTGAATTAGCCCGTAAACTCTGTTTTGAAATTACCGAAACCGCCGCGGTAAAGCAGCTCGATTTGGCTACCGAATTAATTAACCTACTCAAACCCATGGGCTGTAAATTGGCACTGGATGATTTCGGCTCAGGCTTTTCCAGTTTCGCCTACCTCAAATTACTCGATGTTGATTACGTTAAAATTGATGGCCAGTTTGTCCGTCATCTGTGTCAGGATAAAGCCGACCAAGCCATTGTGGCGGCCATATGCCAGTTGGGGCGCGACATGCAGTTTGAGGTGATCGCCGAATTTGTCGAGTCCATCGAGATAGGCAAGCATTTAGCCAAGCTGGGGGTCGATTATGGCCAAGGGTATGCCATTGGTAAGCCAACGCCCTTAATGAAGCTGACCTCAGGTGAAGCTCTGGGCTGGCACCGAGCGTTGCACTATGGTGACCTAGCCTGATCTTGGGCTAGTACATTTTGTTTTTTTGCCCATAACGGGTACACTTGCCGCAGTTTTTGCCGACAGATAGCCCCTTGTGAACTCACTACCCATTCAACATCTTTTTCCTGCCTTGCAAAGCGCATTGGCCAGCTCATCGCAGCTGATTTTACAAGCGCCCACGGGCGCGGGTAAGTCGACGGCCTTGCCGTTGGCACTGCTCGATTGGCCGCAAATTAGCGGTAAGATATTGATGTTAGAGCCAAGACGAATGGCGGCGCGTAATGTGGCCCATTTTATTGCCCAGCAGCGCGGTGAAACCATAGGCAATACCGTCGGCTTTCGGGTGCGCGGCGAATCTAAGGTGAGCACCAATACTCGGCTTGAGGTGGTGACCGAAGGGGTGCTCACTCGCATGATCCAGCAGGATCCTGAGCTGAGTGGCTATGAACTGATTATTTTTGATGAGATCCATGAGCGGCACCTCACCACAGATTTAGGCTTAGCCTTGGCGTTAGAGTTACAATCCTCGTTTCGTGACGATCTTAAGATCATGGCAATGTCGGCCACCTTAGCGGGTTTGCCATTGCATGAGTTGATGCCCAATGCGGTGACCCTCGAAAGTGAAGGGCGCAGCTACCCTGTGAGCATCGAATACCGCGCGGTGGGGGCTCAGCAAGAGTGGTTGGTGCATATGGCACAAGTGATAGTGACCGCCTTGCAGCAACACCCACAAGGATCGCTGCTGGCATTTTTACCCGGCCAAGGTGAAATTAATCGCTTAGCCCAGCAGCTGGCGACCCGCCTCGACTCTAAGGCGTATCATATCGCGCCGCTCTACGGCAGTTTGCCTGCAGCGCAGCAAGATAGCGCCATCGCTCCGGCTACGGATGGGCGGCGTAAAGTGGTGCTGTCGACCAATGTGGCCGAATCGAGTTTAACTATCGAGGGCATCACCGTGGTGGTGGATAGCGGTTATAAACGCCAAGCCAGTTTTAATCCTAAGACTGGCGTGACTCGGCTGTCATTAAAGCGGATCAGCCAGTCGTCATCGGCCCAGCGCGCCGGTCGTGCTGGGCGATTGTGCCCCGGTCATTGTATTCGGCTATGGGGCCAAGAGGAGCAAGGGCGCTTGCTGCAAGCCGATGAACCTGAAATCGTACTCGGCGATTTGACCTCCATGGTGCTCGACGGTGCTTATTGGGGGGTGAGTGCGTTAACGCAATTGCCATTACTCAGCCCGCCATCGGCTGCCAATGAAGCGGTCGCTTGGTCGCTATTAACACAACTGCAGCTGGTGGATGAAAAACGTAAAATCACCGCTCATGGCCGCGCCGCGTATCAGTTAGGTTGCCATCCGCGTTTGGCGCATATGTTGTTAACAGCGCAGCAGTGGCAGCAGGCCAATAGCGGTACACCTTTGCTGGCCTTAGCGGCAGTGCTGGCGGGCGTGATTGAGTCACGCAGCCGCGCTCGTCGCGGCGCCGATATCAGTGGCTATCTGGGCGATGCGCGTCATGGTGAGAGTGCGCAGTTAGCCCGCAGTTATTTGGCGCGTATTGATGGGCAAGGGCGGGGGAAAGTGGATCTTGCTCAGGCCATCAGCCAGGCTCATCCCGATGATATTAGCGTGTTGCTGGCCTTGGCGTTTCCAGACCGAATCGCCAAAGCCAGAGGCGTTAGCGGCTATCAATTAGCCGCAGGCGTTGGGGTGACGCTCAATACTGATGACAGCCTCAGTGGTGCGCCTTGGCTGGTGGTGGCCGATTTTCAAGAGTCACAAGGCCAAAGTAGTGGCCGGGTATATCTGGCCAGCCGGCTCGATCCTGCCAGCTTTAACGACAGCCTAAAGTCGCTCGTCACAGAGCATATTGATTGTGGCTGGGATGATAACCAAGCGCGCTTTTATGCACTTCGCCAGCGCCGAGTTGGGGCGATTGTGGTTGAGCAGCAGCCGATAGCGCAGTTGGACGCGGCGCAGATTAAACAGGCCATTTATGGTTTAATCCGCGCCAAAGGGCTAGCAGTGCTTAACTTGGATGCCAAAGTCACTCAGCTGCGTCAGCGGGTGGCCTTGGCACGCCAGTATCAGCTTGCTGGCGACTGGCCCGCGATGGATGATGAGGCATTGTTAGCCGACTTACCCACTTGGCTAGGGCCTTATCTGGATAATGTGCGCCGCTTGACGCAGCTGCAAGCGCTCGACTTTTATAGCCTGTTGCATAACCTCTTACCTTGGGAGCTGCAGCAAACCTTGGCGCAGCACTTACCGACACACTGGCCCATGGCTACGGGCACCCGTGCCAATATAGAATATGAGCCGTCGGGGCGCGCGCTACTGAGCGTACGTCTACAAGAGGCGCTAGGCATGGCGCAAAGCCCGACCTTGGCGCAAGGTAAATTGGTGGTGACCATGGCGTTGTTATCACCTGCTCAGCGGCCGTTGGCGCTGACTGCCGATTTAGCCAATTTTTGGGCTGGCCCCTATCTTGAGGTGAAAAAAGAGATGAAGGGGCGTTACCCTAAGCACCTGTGGCCTGACGATCCGGCCAATACGGTGCCGACCAAATTCACCAAGAAAAAAACATTAAGTAACGGTTAATGACCCACCGTTAGCTATTTTTTATGGGATTAAGATGACAAGCAAAGAGACACCCAAGAAACCGCGCGCCGCCAAGCCTGCTCGATCTTCGACCAAGGCGAGCCCCAAAACTAAGGCGCGCAATACGTCAAAGTCAGCCCCGCGCACCACGTCCGGTTGGGGACGAAAAATCTGGTCCATCGTGTGGAAGCTATCCTTGGCACTGCTGGCGGCGTTGATTATTTACAGTATCTATTTAGATCAAATTATCGCGCGTAAATTTGAAGGGCAAAAATGGCATCTGCCAGCGCAGGTGTTTAGTCGCTCTATGGCGATCTACCCTGGGGCGGCGGTGAGCCATAGCCAATTGATCGCCGAGCTCAAGTTACTCGGTTACCGCAAGGTGGCTAATCCGCGCCAGGTGGGGGAGTTTTCCGCCTCTAGCACGCGGGTCGATCTGTGGCGCCGGCCTTTCCTGCACCCACAAGGCTCGCAGGCCGAGCAGCGAGTGATGATAACGTTTGATAGCCTAGGGGTCGAATCGGTCGCGCGTCAAAGCGATAATCGTCAACTGGCGGTGTTCCACCTTGAACCTGTGTTACTGGACAGAATGATCGCCGGAGACGGCGAAGATCGCCTCTTTGTTGATGCAGAGCAGATGCCTAAGGCGATTGTCGATGCGTTAATTTTGGTGGAAGATCGCAGTTTTTATGAGCACCACGGCGTCAATCCCTTTGCGATTGTACGTGCCGCATTAGTTAACCTGAGCGCGGGACGCACGGTACAAGGCGGCTCGACCTTAACCCAGCAGCTGGCGAAAAATTTCTTTCTGTCAAGCGAGCGCTCAATTGTGCGTAAGCTGCGCGAGGCGTTAATGGCGATCATTATCGACTTTCGGTATGACAAGGATGAGATCTTAGAAGCCTACCTTAACGAAGTGTATATGGGGCAAGATAAGGCCCGAGCCGTGCATGGCATGGGGCTGGCGTCGCAGTTCTATTTTGGTCGGCCCATCGCCGAGCTGACTCTGCCGCAGCAAGCCTTTTTAGTGGCGGTGATCAAAGGGCCATCTTATTACAATCCGTGGCGCTATCCTGAGCGGGCGCAAGCTCGGCGCGATCTGGTGCTGCGGCTGTTGATGGAGGCGCAGCAGTTGTCTGTGGCGCAATATAAGGTCGCGGTCGACTCGCCGCTGGGATTACGCCAGTTTGATAAATCGGTGCAACAAAAGTTACCGGCATTTTTTGCCGTGGTGCGCCATGAGTTGAGCGAGCGTTATGGCGATGCTCTGTTGCAGCAATCGGGCATTAAGGTGTACACCACGTTAGATCCTATGGCGCAAGAAGCCGCCGAAACGGCGGTGGAGTCGACCATGAAGCAGCTGGCTAAACGCGACAAAGCCTTGCAAGTGGGCATGGTGGTCACCGATAAGTATTCGGCAGGTATTGCTGCCATGGTAGGTGATAAAGTGCCAAGTTATTATGGCTTTAACCGTGCGGTCGAGATACGTCGCCCCATAGGCTCATTGATTAAGCCTTTCGTATACGCCAGCGCCTTGACTCAAGCTGATAAGTACACCTTGGCGACGCCGTTAAAAGATGAGCCGATCACCCTAACAAACCAGCATGGCCAAACCTGGTCACCGCAAAACGTCGATAAACAGTTTTCGGGTCAGGTGCCTTTGTTAACGGCTTTTAAAAAGTCGATGAATGTGCCCACGGTTAACTTGGGTATGGCTATCGGTACCGATGCGGTGGCCACCACCTTAGATAAGGCGGGCTGGCCAGATAAAATATCTGAGTATCCCTCAATGTTATTGGGCGCGGTTAATGGCTCGCCCTTGATGGTGGCGCAGGTGTATCAAACCTTGGCCGATAATGGGCGTTACCGTCAGCTCAGTGCGGTGACCCATGTGCTCGATATGGACAATCAGGCCTTAGCGGGCAGCCCCATTAAGACCCATCAAGCTATCCCGGTGGCCAGCGATTTCTTGGTGCAACACGCCATGACACAAGTGGTGCAGTCGGGGACGGCCAGCCGCTTAGGGCGTGCATTTCCTGGGGTGACACTGGCGGGTAAAACCGGTACCAGTAATGATTCTCGTGACTCTTGGTTTGCCGGTTTCGATGAGCGAAATGTCGCCTCTGTTTGGGTTGGGCGTGACGATAATGGTAAAACTGGACTCTATGGCAGCAGCGGTGCTATGGCGGTGTATCAGGAGTTTTTACGCCAGCGTGCGCCCATCAGTTTAAGGCGCACCCCCGTTGAGGGCGTGGTACAAGGCTATTTCGATCGTGATACCGGGGTGGCACAAGAGGCCGATTGCGCCAATGTGGTTGGCTTACCTGCGCTGCGTGAGAGTTATCGCCCCATACGTAACTGTGGTCAGCCCTTGTCTTGGTGGCAAAAATTGACTGGCAGATAAGGGTTACAGCGTGTATCGATGATAAAAAAGGAGGACTCGCGTCCTCCTTTTTTATGGGCCTTACTCTTGTATGGGCATGAGCTGCATGGCACGCGGCAAATATTAGCGAATGGCGTGGGTGATAAAGGTGTTCACGGCGCTGTTTGCCACCGGATTTTTATAGGCGGGGGTAATGTACTTTGGCGCCGATAAAATGCCTTTTGCAATTAAACGCGACAACATGGGCAGATAAGCCAATGAGGTTTTGCCCATCAATAGGTGATTAAACTGCGGCTCATTTTCATAGGCGTTTAAGATCATGCTAAAGCCTTTGAGATAGAGGTGATCTTTGGTATAGCCGCCGCCTCGATACACTCGCGCGGTAATGGTGTAAGCCAAGTTGGGCTCGACACCGTAATCTTCTTTAAGCATTAAGAAGGTGGTGCGAAAGTTTTTATCTTCGATCATCGACCGCACCGCAATCACTCTGAGCGCCAAGGTTTTTAAGCGCTTAACGCTAAGATTGCCTGACAGGTATTCGCTTAAAATCGCCAAGCCTTCCTGAGTCATGGTATTGAGTGGACAGCCCAGCGACAAAATTTTCAGTGGCTGATGTTTACCATTGAGGGAGGTGACTAAATGCACCCCTAACTCATGATGCGCTAAGGCTCGTGCATCGGTTTTACTCAAGCGGGCATGGCTGTTAATGCGCACTGTGGTGCCAGACACTAAGGCGTTGGCTACCATGGTCTCGTCAAACTGCAGCTGCCATTGGTAGTCTTCTTGCTGCGCCATCTGTTGCAACAACTCGCCGATTGCCTGCGCGTCGAGCTGCGGCTCATCGCCATCTTGTTGAAGATCGGGCAGATGCAAAATGAACTGGGCATTGCGCAAGTCTTTTTCGCTGGGCTCGCCATAGTAACGCAGCGAGTCATACAAAAACTCACTGCTGCCGATAGATTTAAACTGATCGATTTTATCCACATACGAGTCAACAATGTCCAGATATAAGGTGTAGATATCGGGATCATCGAGTGACTCTAATGGCAGGTTAAACAGATCGCGTTTGAGTTTAAACGGATCGATTGAGGTGTCGGCGTAGATAAAGCGAGGCTCAATGGAGAAGTGGTTATCAAAGAAGGCCTGTTTTTGTTGCAGGTAGTTAAGCGGCTTAACGGCTTCTAAAATATCAATATCTTTAACAAGCTGATGCAACTGAGTGTCGATAGCCGACAGGGTAGGCGCCACATTAGACATAGAATGTTCAATCTCATAAAGAGGGTGATAGATGCCGATAATCGGCATCGCCTAGACCTAGAGTGCAGGCCAAGAGGGTCCAATTGCCGTGCAGAATTTGTCTGCCGCTAAAGCTAACTCAGCTTAGGGATTTTAGCTACCAAATCATGAGCGAAAAATGAAAGATTATTGGTGCATTAGTGCGAGCGATGTGACTGACGTTTTTTGGGTTTGGCTTGTTGCCAGAGGTAAAGGCCCGAGAGGGTCATAAAAATTAAGCTAAGTGCCACCAAATCCATTAACCATGGCCCAGATATACCAATAATGCGACCACTGTGGATATCGAGCAGTACCCTCTCCCAAGAGAGGTGGCTGGCGCGGGCGCGCAGTGTGAGGGTCTCAATGAGATTGTGGCTCTGTGCTGTATTAAGGGTGTTTGACCAAGCCAGGGGCTGCGTTGGCGTCGCCGATTGCCATGAGATAAGCTCGGCATCAGCCACAAATTGACCGTGACTGCTGTTAAGCCATAGTTGGCTATGTTCTGTACCTGGGGAGATAGCCAAGGCAGATAGATTGGCAGGCAAGCCCGTTGCGCTGCCTTGTTTTTCTAACAGCTCACCCTGCATTGATACTAGGTAGAGAGTATCGCTATCGATGGCGACGAGCATGCCTTGGTATGCAAGGGCGCTGATAATGGGGCCGTTAGCTTCTAACACTTGTTCACCTGCGAGCCATAAGAGGTTATCGGTACTGGCAAGTGATGGCGAGAGTGAAAAAACCTCGCTGTTTGATGGCGCTTTTATGCCGTAATGATCGAGTAGCCACTGTTGTTCAACCCCGTGCTTGTCGAGTGAGAGTTGATGGCTATGGTTGATTAATATGCCAGTTAATGACACTAAGATAACCAGTAGCGCGCTAACACAGCCTAAGCGTCGATGCCAAGGACGACAAAATTTGACTAACCGGTGAAGTCTTGAGGTGTGGCGGCGCTTAGGGGGCTTATGAGTCATTAAGGAGTATCTTTATCTAACTTAGCGGTAAATGGCTATAGGTGATGTCATTGAGGCAGCATAATACACAATGGCGCTACAAAAATATCGCTGTAAATGAGCTCGGGGCCTACGATTTGCCAGATGCATGTCAAATTAGCTGTTGATCTTGCTATCGAGATACAGGGCGATACGGGATAATTTAGTTAATGCCCTGACCGATAGGGTTGCGCCAGTAATACCATCGATATGACGGTCAAGTTGATGATCTGCATTGAGCGTGGCTTGGGTAAATTGATTCGTAAAAAAGTCGTGCCTTACTTCGTCACCGCGACTTTCACGGTATACCAACACCTTTGTTTTGGCGATAGCCTGCTGCTTAATATGGATACCCACAGTAATGGGAGACTCTTTGCCTATTTCATCTAAAATCCAGACTGTTTCATCGGCTTGCTGCCAGTAGCGTACCCGCATTTTATTGTATCTGTGGGCTAAGATCTGCTCGATAACCTGTTTATCGTCATCTTGTAACCAATAGACTTTTGCTTTTGGCGTCGGTGTATTAAGGGCTTGGCTGATAAATTCATCATTACTTTGGTAGACACTATTCGCTAGTACGCCATGGCTTGCCGTCAGTAATAGCGCGGTAAATAGTAGTGTGACGATAATGCGAAAAGTGATCATGTGGTGCCCTGATGTAACATCGCTTATGACAAATGTCTTACTCGCTGAGCTCAGCAAGTGACGACCTTAATGGAAAGCGGTGCGCAAACCCAGCATGCGCACCGTTTTATGACGTAGGTGTAGCTTAGAACTGGTAGCCAACGCCTAAGTTAAAGCCGTCAGCGTCTTTAGCGCCGCCCACTTTTTCATAGTCAGCCTTGAATACCACGTTCTCGTGTAACCAATAGTTCACACCGATATTGGTTTGGGTGATTTCAGTATCATCACCGTTACCCGCATTGTTGTCCCATGCATTGTAGCGAGCAAACACACCAAAGCTTTCGTTGATACGGTATGAAGGCTCGATGTAGTAACCCTTCTGCTCGTCACGTCCTAGTAGTTTGGCTTCTTGTCCGTCAATATCCCACTGAGCGTACAGTGCTTTAACGGTGAATTTGTCGATGCTGTAGATCGCATGAGCGGTAAGCAAAGTGGCTGATGCTGTATCGACATCCGCTTTACCTTGGGTTAGATCGGATTGATATTGCACCGTCGCCGCCAGTTCAAGACCAGGAATAGCGGTGTATTTCACGCGACCCGTATAAGCCAGATCTTCTGCTTTGGCTTTCGACACCTTTTGGCGTCCACCACGGATCTTATAGTCGTCACCCACATTAAGGCCCGAAGTCACGGCTGCATCAAATGCGAGGCCCGGTGCGGCTTTAATGTTGAGATTTAGACCCGCTTCCCACCACGTGGCGGGTAAAATGTCTTTTTCTACCGGATTGCGCTCAACACCGTAGAAGGCTGGTGGCTCATGGGTTTCGTTGATGATACCAACAGGCATCAAGAATAAACCCGCTTTACCCGTAAGCGCGTCACTGAAATCGTGTTCGATATAGGCTTGCTCTAGCTCAACTTCACCCTTTTGGCCGTCACCTGAGATAGAGTGCTCCACTTCTAGCTCAGAGAAAAAGCGAGTGCTTGCATTAAATTCATGGCCGACAAACAGTACGAAGCGGTGAAAGTCGAACTCTTTTTTATCTTTGCCCGACTGATTGTCAGTGATGTTGTTGTAATGCAGCTCACCGTAACCCCCAATGGTGGTCGCGCTTTTAGCTGAGCTTGATTCTTCAACGACATCAGCAGTTTGCTCTACACGCTTTTCTGTCTGCTCTAAGCGGCTTTCTAATTCTTGTAGCACTTTTTGTTGCTGCTCGATAATCTTGCGTAGCTCTTGAGTGTCCTGCGATGCATTAGCACCTTGGCTTGCAAAAATACCAAATAAGGTTGCTGCGATTAGTGTTTTCTTCATCATCATTTTCCCAGTTGTTGTATTGGGGTTGTTTTAATGCGGGCAATTTTACATATCAATCATGATAATGCAAATAGTTATCATTAAGATTTTGGTCCGAGTCAATAAATTACGCACTCGAAAAGGCTGACGCAAAGCATTTTTTTAAATAGGGGGTATTTATTTTTATTTAATAACAGTCGGTTAGTTTGTTTGAGAGCTTCGGTGTTGACTCGTGTTTATCACCGCTCAAGTCATCGGGTGAGTGTTTTTTGTAAACAGGTATATACTAGCGCCCCCCATTTTGGATAACCCTGATTGAACGAGCCCATATGTTTCTAAGCCCTTATTTTAAAAAAGAACAGCAAAGTGTTTCAGTATCGGCCCAGCAAGCCAGTGATTTTGCCAAAGAGGTCGCACAAGACTTTAACCCCATCCATGATGTGGCAGCCAAACGCTTTTGCGTGCCTGGCGATCTCTTGTTTGCCTTAGTACTTGGTCAATATGGCTTGAGCCAAAAGATGCGTTTTCAGTTCGAAGGCATGGTGGGCGATGGGGTGTCCTTGGTGTTTCCACCTCAGGTGGGCGAGCGTTTTGCTATTCGTGACCATAAAGATAAACAATATCTAAGCGTCGAGCGTAGCGGCGACAGCACCTTGTGTGATGTGCAAACCGAATCTTTTATTCGCAGCTATGTGGCCTTCTCAGGGCTGAACTTTACCCATGTATTAGTGCCGTTAATGCGCGAGCAAGGGGTGATGATCAATCCCGCTCGTCCATTAGTGATCTACGAAAGCATGGCCTTTGACTTAGTCACATTGGACTTTAACCATATTGAACTGTCGCTGGTGGAGCAAACCTTAGTGATAGACGGTAAGCGCGGCGATGTTACCCTTAAATTTGAGCTGCGCTGCGGTGATAAGTTAGTGGGCACCGGCGTTAAAACTTTAGTGCTGAGTGGCCTGCGCGCCATTGAAGAGCAAGATATGGACGCCATGGTGGCGCGTTATGAAGCGCGGCGCATCGATTACCAAGGTGCTTAACGGTTAAGTAACCCGCTTTAGCTTTATATTAAGGGCTCGCCAAGTGCGAGCTTTTTTGTGGGCGCGGTTAAGTCGTCTCACTGCATCTTATTGACGCATTATTAAGCTGGTTTTGCGATGTAAGCGTGCTTTTTAAACGTCCAAAAGCGCCTCGAGCGCCGCTCGATTGCCAAGCCTGTCGCTTTGATTTACTTTAGTGACCATTAGATTGTTGCTGCCTGCCGTTACGCCTTGGCGTGGGGAGGTTTTTATGCGCGCTATGACCGCCCTAGCGCCGTTTGCATTAAGGAAAAAGATGCCTAGTTTGAATCGAATAGTGCTGATAAACACGCACCTACCTGGCGTTGTTGAACTCGCCCTCGACGGACACACCAATATTTGTGGGACCAACGCCTCGGGTAAAACCACCTTGCAGCGTTTGGTGCCAGTATTTTATGGCGAATATCCGAGCCGAGTCGTGCCCTCAACCCGTGATAGTTTCGAGCGTTGGTATCTGCCGCACGATTCCAGTTACATCATCTATGAATATGTGCGTGACGATGGCCTTTACAGCCAAGCAGTGCTGGCATCGGCGGGTGATGGCAAAGGGGTTAATTACCGTTTTATCGCCAAAGCATTTGAACTGGCAGACTATGTGAAGTCCCAGCAAGGCGACTCGATTTTGTGCCACAACATGGCAGAGCTGGGCCGCGAGATGAAACGCAGCGGCGTGTCGGTGAGTAATTTACTCAACACCCGAGAATATCGCGCCATCATACAAAACGATCGCACCTTATTGAGCACGGGCAGTAACCGCAGTGAGCTGCGCGCCTATGCGCGGCAGTTTTCCTTATGTCAGCAGGAACACTCGCTGCGCCATATCGAAAAACTGGCCAAAGCGGTGCACTCGAAAGAAGGCAAGATGGAGACCATCAAATCGATGATCGCCGCCATCTTAGAGGAAGATGGGGTCAATCCGCCCAGCTCGCGCCTCAATCCACAGCGCGTGGAAGCCTGGATCCGTGAAAGCCAGTTGATCCAAGGATTTGAGCAGATCCGCCCCGAGTACGACAAGCTCGAACAGGAGTTTAATCAGTTACTCAGCGCCGAGCAGCGCCTGAGCGGCCTTAAGCGTGGTTACAGTAAAGATGAAACCGCCGAGGTTGAGCGCCAAGAGCTTAATCAGCA
The DNA here is from genome assembly GCF_059338375.1 of Shewanella sp. 553. Taxonomy (NCBI): domain Bacteria; kingdom Pseudomonadati; phylum Pseudomonadota; class Gammaproteobacteria; order Alteromonadales; family Shewanellaceae; genus Shewanella; species Shewanella sp. 553. Next base: position 3,314,690 of record NZ_CM181701.1, on the reverse strand, counting down.
ACGCTCCAAGGCGTTAGGGGAGCAGCTGCGCCAACTCGACGAGGAGTGGCGCGAGCAGCGCGACGAGCTCAATCAAGACTTGTCCGCCGCCAAGGGCGATGTGACTAAGTTTGAAGCCGAGCTAGACGCAATCGAAGATCAGCACGGTGCCTTTCTCGATGCCGATATAGAGCAGGCTAAATTGGATCTCGACCAGCTGCCAAGCTGGCGCGCCAGTTTAGATAACTTAACCGAGCGCCATAAGCTGCAAACCGAAAAACACCAAGATGTCGAGGCGGCTTACAATGCCCGTCGCAGTAAAATTGGTGACAACCTTAACCGCGAATTAGAGCAGCTCGATAAAGAGCAAGATAAGCATCGCGAAGCCCGCGACAAGCAGCAAGAGCAGGGCCGTAACGAGTTAGCGGCACTAGAGCAACAATGGCGCGAGCAGCTGGAAGCGGGGCGCGCGAAACACAGCGAACAAGCCTATCAGTTAAAGCTCTCGGCCGCCGAGTTGACCATGCAGGTTAACAATGTCACCTACAGCGAAGCGGAAAAGCTCAGCTTGGCCGTGTTCGATGAGCGGATCGCCCAAGCTGACGAAGAACAAGAGGTGTGCAATGCCAAGGTCGAACGCCTAAGCAGCCATGAGCGCAAGCTCAGAGCCAAACGCGATCAAGCCAACGAAGCCCTGCGCCAAGCGGGACTGAGGGTCATTGAGCGTCAAACTGCCCTCGACGAGTTGCACCATGTGTTGTTTCCCCAATCTCACACCCTGCTTGAATACCTGCGCAAAGAGGTCAACGGGTGGGAAGCCAATATTGGTAAGCTGATTAACCCTGAGTTACTGCATCGCAGCGACTTACACCCAACCATAACCGAGCCGCAAGAGAGCTTTTGTGGTATCGCTCTAGATCTTAAAGCCATTGATATTCCTGACTATGCCGCGTCAGAGCAGGAGCTGCGTAGCCGCTACAGTGAGGCCGAAGAGACCTTGGCGGCGGCCAAGGCGCTGCAAACCGAGGCCGAAGCGCATCTGGTGGCGTGTAACGCCGAACTCGATGAGCTCAACCGGGAGCTGACCTTTGCCAAGACTGCCTATAAGAATAGCCGTGACGATCTGCGTCGCCTGTTTGATGATAAACGCAGCGAGCAAGAGAAAATCAATCAAGCGTTGAGCGGCCGTAAAGCCGAGGCACAAAAACGCCTTAGCCGTATCGACAGCGAGATTAAGCAGCTCAATGCCCGGCATCAAGAGTGGATAGCGGCGCAAAAAGAGCTAGAGCTCGAAGCCCGCATGGAGAAAAACGCCTACTGGCAAGAGGTGGTCGGCGTTTTAGACAACCAGTTAGCCCAGGTGAAAAACAATATCGCCCAGCGCCGTCAAGACGCCAAAGCAGAGCAAAAAGCCTGTGAGCAGTGGTACAAAGATGAGCTTAAATCTCGCGGCGTCGATGAAGGCAAAATTGTTAAGCTCAAGCAGGAGATACGTCAGCTTGAAAGTGACATCAGCAAAGCCGAACAGCGTCGCAGTGAAGTGCTGCGCTTCGATGACTGGTACCAGCACACCTGGTTGTCACGTAAGCCTAAGCTGCAAACTGAGCTGAGTAAGGTCAAGATGGCGGTCGCTGAGCTAGAGCAGCAGTTGACTCGCAAAGCCAACGAGATCAAGCAGCGACGTCAGGAGCTCGACAGCCAGCGTAAGCAATCGGATGCGATTCAAGTGGAAGCGTCTGAAAACCTCACTAAATTGCGCAGCGTGATGCGTAAACTGGCCGAGCTAAAATTGCCCGCAAGCAATGATGAACTGCAAGGCAGCTTGGCTGAGCGCCTGCGTCAAGGTGAAGATCAGTTACTGCGCCGCGATCAATTGCTGGGATCGGTGAAGCAATATATTGAACATTTTGATTCGGTGATCGCCAGTAAGTCCGGGTCGAGTCTGTCGGAGATCTGGGATCGTGCGCGCGAAGAGTCGAGCTTTATTAACGATAAAGGCATTCGCCTACTCGATTATCGTAAGCTCGTGCCACAACTTGAGCAGCTGCTCAATGTGATGGTGCCCCAAGCCGTGATGGGCCTGCGTGAGCAAGGGCGTAATTTTGGTATCGATTTGACCGCCTTTTACGATGTGTTAGCCGATATCGACCGCCGTATTGCCTCGCAAAGTGCGCGTATTACCCGCGAAGTGGGTGAAGAGCTGTTCCTCGATGGGGTGAGCGAGTCGGCGGTGCGTATCCGCTCGCGCATCAGCGAGCTGGAGTTTTGGCCAGAGCTTGAGGTGTTTGTTAAGGCGTTCCGTCAATGGAAAGCCGACGGCTTTGCCGAATTGCCCGACGAGCACTACACCAACAGCATGCGCCGCGCCTTAGACATTATTGGCCGCGCGGCATTAACGGGTGGCATCGCCAAGTTATTAGAGATTGAGCTGCGCCTAAAAGAGGGTAACAGCGACCTCATCATCCGCACCGACCGACAGCTTAATGAGTCGTCGAGCCATGGTATGGCCTACCTGATTTTATGTAAGTTCTTGCTGGCTTTTACCCGCTTACTGCGTGGCCGTGCCGATGTGACCATCCATTGGCCTATCGATGAGTTAGGCACCTTACACCACGGTAACGTGAAAAAGATTTTTGATGCCTGTGAAAACAACAATATCAGCGTGTTAGGGGCATTTCCTAACCCTGAGTCAGAGGTGCTAAATCTATTTGTTAACCGCTATATCATCAATAAACAGACCAAGAAATTACAGGTCGTGAAGCCGCAATTAAATCCTATTGCCGACAAGTTAAGCCAGCGTTTTGCCAAGGAGACGGGATAAATGAGTAATAGCACACAAACCGTATTAGTCGGCCAAGGCGCATTGATTGAAAGTTTGCTGCGCGGTGAATTTATCTGCCGCACCAGTAACGAAGAAGCGTGGCGTGCGTTAAAGTCATCGACAACCCGCGACAGTGTCGAGCAGTACCTTAACCGCATTAACCGTACAGTGGCATCGGCCGGTGAAGGCGAGGTGTTTTTCTGTGGTTACTTGCAGCTCGGTGACACTGAGCGCAAGGTGATATCGTCTCAGTTTCGCGATATCTGTAATGCATTGATCCCTTTGGTCGAATGGCTGGTGCTGGTGCAAGAAGCCAGTGGTCAAGATGCGCCGCTTTGCGAAGGGGCGGCGGTGCGTTTAAGCGAACTGCAGATGCGCATCGAAGATACCCCCGCGTTTCGTGAGCAGCTGGCTAAGATCAGCCACTACCGTTTATTTGGCTCTAGCAGTACTCAGGTGGATGCACAAATTAAGTTGGTATTTAAACGCTTGGTGGAGCTGGGGTATCTGCTGCGTCCTAACGTGGAAAAGCAGATCTACATCGCCACGGGTAAACTAGATTATCTCTATGAAGTTATTCGTTTTATCGACGAGACTGAAGGCTTAAGCCTTGAAGCTCAGGCCGAAACTGCCACCCAAAGGGACTTAATCTGATATGAGTAGTAACTTACACCAATCCGGGGTAACGCTACTTAAGCTACTGGGGCGGCATAGCGAACTTATCATGGACGTGTACCTATCGGGCTCAGTGGCCGAAGGGGGCGATAACGCGGCAGCAATCGATAAGCTACGTAAAGCCGAGATCCTGTGGCGACCAGAACCCGGGCAAGATTTACGCCTCAAACGGTCAGTGCGCGCGCTATTAGAAGAGACTTTAAGTGATGAGCGTAATCGGCAAATCGATGCCAATGTCGGCTCGGGTCTTGCCACCATCAAAACCTTGGCGAGCCACTATAAAGAGGCGCGCCATGCGGTAGATTATAGCGCCAGTGAAGCCTATTTAGCCGATCTGAGTGAGCACGTTTACAGCTTTGCCGAAGGGTTGCGTTATTCGATACGGGTATTGTGGAGCCGGATTAATAATGAGTTTGGTTATGTCGGCACCATCAATGCCAAAATTCGTGAAAACGAATTGGCCCAAAGCCAAGTCAGTGAGCTGCTCAATGGCTTAGAGATGTTCCAATTTAGCGAGCTTGGCGAGCTGGCCGGTGATATTCGTGAGCTGCGTAAATTGCTGGTCACCACCTTGCAAGAAACCTTGAGTGATTGCACCCAAGAACTCAGTGTGGTGCAGGGGCGGTTATTGGAGTTGCTTGGACGTTTTAGGCAGATCCAAGGGCGTACACGCTTACTTAAGGGCTGGTTGTTATACACAGATCAACATCCCGATTATCAGGTGGCAGATCATGTCAGCCACAAGCAGTTGCCAGTTCTGTTTAATCGCGCCGAAGCACTCTTAGCCCCCGCAGCGGTTGATGTGAGTAATACCGGCTATGAGGCTGAGCTGTTACAGCTGGTGGCGCAAGTGAAAGCCATTAGCCGTGTCGAGCGTGACACCTTAGTGCGCGAGCATGATGTGGCGTTTGCCTTGGTTGATGCTGAAGATTTTGAAATTGCCGCTAACCCCCTCAAGTTGGCGGTCGATGATTATTTTTGTGCGGTGATCGACTCAGGCTTAAGGCAATCGGCATTGCAATACCATCAACAGCAAACGCTGGAGTGGGATCCTGAGAGCTGGCTGTATCAGGTGATCTGCGGTTACGAAGGATTGCCAGAAGAGCACAGACGCTATTTTGAATTAGAGCCCATTGGTGAGCCGCACCCCACTTACAGTGGTAACTTTATTATTCGTGATGTGGAGCTTTGGTTGGCCTAGCCTGCTGAGGATAACGCCTTGGGTCTAAGCCGCTATTGACCAAAAAAGTTATAACCTTTAAGTAAAGTAATCGTCCTTAAAACCATTAAATCAAGTGTTTACACTTTGATTTAATGGTTTTTTTATTGCTTATTATCAGCACGGGGCGGCGCTTTTTTCAGCGACGTTGGCTAGTGTATTTCACTAGTGACGCTGTGCTAGTAGTGGTTTAGTTTGCCTGGTGTTGCTTTTGTAGATATATACGCCTTTTCGGTTTTATTTTTTAGTGGTAAAAACTGGTGTTGCCAGTTGTAAATCAAGTGGTTAGGTTTATTTTTATGGGTCAATGTAAAAGTTTGGGTTGCGCGTGTCGGTGCTGAGTCTCTATATCTCTTTGTTAATATTGGGCTAAGTATTTATATTTTATCTTGTTATGCGCTTGTTGTTTTTGAGGTTTTTTTCCAAGCCCATTGAAAAGCTTGCTAGCATGATCCACTATCTCTGCACAAGCAGGGGAGTACCCGCCTCACATCTTAATCTCCATCGATGAGATACACAGATAAAAGCGTGCAGTAGATACGCTAAATTTAATAGGCAAACAGATGACAAAATCACTTTCTACCCGCATCTTTATCGGGCTCTTTTCGGGTGTCATACTCGGCACTATTTTGCAATACGGTTTGGCTGATGCCAGCCAATTAACCGCATGGGTGGTCAACATCGCCAGCGGTGTCGGTACCATGTTTGTCAATATGATCATGTTGATGGTTGTGCCTTTGGTGTTTGTCAGCATTGTTTGTGGTGTACTGGAGCTAGACGACCTGAAGAGTTTTGGCCGCCTCGGTGGTAAAACCTTTGGGTTTTATATTATTAATACGCTGCTCGCCATCTCTACTGCACTGGCGGTGGCCTTGATTGTTGAGCCCGGTGCCGGCATCGATATGACCTCAGGCACTGAGGCTGTGATAGCCACGACTGAGCTGCCTAACTTGATGCAACTGATTGTCGATATCGTCCCCAGTAATCCCGTTAGCGCGTTTTCCTCGGGCAATATGCTACAGGTGATCTTTATGGCGCTATTAGTCGGTGGGGTGATTAAGTCGATGGGCGATGGCGTTCCCTTGTTAAACCAAGGGTTTCAAGAGGGCAACAAGTTGATGATGAAGCTGATTAGCGTCGTGATGAAGCTGGCACCTTATGGGGTGTTTGCCTTGATGCTGAAGTTAGGCGCCACGTTAGAGGCCAGCTTATTTGTCAGCGTGATGGAATATATGGTGGTGATCATTACCCTGCTCTTGATCTGGATTTTTGCCGTCTATCCTATTGCCGTTAGTCTGTTTACCTCGGTGTCGGCCAAGGCGTTTCGGGCTAAGACACAAGAGCAAATTTTGTTTTCCTTATCTACCGCAAGCTCTAATGCCACCATTCCGGTGACCATGCGCACCTTAACAGAAAAGCTGGGGGTTAAGCCCGCAGTCGCTGGTTTTGGCGTGCCCCTGGGGGCGACCATGAATATGACCGGTGTGTCGATTTATGTCACCATTGCGATTTTCTTTGTCGCTAATGCCTTTGGTGCCCCCATCATGATGGAGCAGTTGCCATCATTGTTATTCAGTATCTTTTTGTTATCGGTCGGCGCTGGCGGTGTACCTGGTGGTGGCATGGTGATGATTGGCGTGTTGATCCATCAGATGGGATTACCACTCGAAGCCTTTGTGATAGTAGCGGCGCTCGACAGGGTGATCGATATGGTGTTGACCTCGTGCAATGTAGTGGGTGATGCGGCGGTGTTAACCATAGTCGATGCCACAGAGAAAGAACATCAAGCCGAGGAGCTTAAGGCGCAAGAGGCGCAGCTCAAGCCTGCTTAAGTCAGTCCGCTTAAGTCGCGATACATCATCATGAGTGGTGCCAAGCCACTCATGATGATGGAGACTTAATGGCCTTTTAAGCGCCGACTGAGGGCGCTTTGGCTAATGCCCAGTAACTGCGCCGCCGCGGTTTGATTATTGGCGGTGCGGCTCATGGCTTCATCAATTAACGCCTGATTCATCTGGGCTAAACTAGGCAACACCTTAGGAAAAACCAGCGTATCTAATGGCGCTTGTGTCAGCGATTTATGCTCGTTAATCGCCTCCATAAAGGGGGAGATATTCAGCGCGACGCCATCACTGCGGCTGACCGCATCAAATACCATCCCCTTAAGTTCATGCAAATTGCCCGGAAAGTTGTAATTCGCCAGTTTAGCGGCCAAGTCGGCCGGTTGTTGCGGCATTGGCAGCGCCATTTCACTGGCCGCCTGAGCAATAAAGTGGTTGATCAGCATCGAAATATCCAGCGGCCTGTTGGCCAGTGGCGGCAGCTTGATTTTATGGGCGCGTAAACGATACAGCAGATCGCTACGAAATTGCCCAGCTTGGTGTAATTTCAGTAAATCATCTTGGGTCGAGGCGACAAACTTGCATCGCACCGGATAGGCACTGTCGCTGCCCAATGGATAATATTGCTTGGTTTCAAGCAGATCCAATAAGGTGATTTGTGCCGCCAGTGGCAGGGCGCCCACCTCGTTAAGGTAGAGTACGCCATCGCCCACTTGATGCAGCAAACCGGCTACGGCATCGATTTGGCCATCGCTATTGTGGTGCAGTTGACCACACATCTTTTGAGCGAATACCTCACCGCTGATCCCCGCCAGATTAATGGTTAAAAATGGCGCTTGTGGGCTGTAGAGGCTGTGGCAGGCGCGGGCAAATTCACACTTGCCGGTACCGCTTTGACCAAAGATAAGTAAAGGCTCAGGACTAAACGCGACCGCCTCTAAATAGCGAAATTGATCGAGCATCTGCGGCTCGCAGGTCAAAATATTATTAAACGCCTGTGGATTGTCTAAGGTGCGACTTAAGAAACGCTCTTTAATGTGCAGGTAGTTACGCTCCAGCCCCACCACTTCTAGCGCGCGGCGCACCGATTGAGCCAACTCTTCCACCTTATCGGTTTTGATAAAGTAATCGTAAGCGCCATTTTTAATGCAGCGCACCGCAGTATCGACCTCATTGACGCCGGTGACGATGATCACCCGGGTGTTAGGAAACTCGCTGCGGATCATCGCCAGTAGCGTTTCGCCACAATCGAAAGGCATGGTTAAGTCCAGTAAGACTAAGGCGTAATCGCCCACCTGTAGGCGATTGATCACCTGACGACTATCGACACAGGTGTCGATTTCAGCTTCGGGCACTAAGCGGTTAAGGGTGACGGCTAAGGTGCGTAGCCATGAGGCTTCATCGTCGACTAAGAGTATGTTTCTGGCCAATTTCATGGGGTTAATCCTGTTGTACTAACGCAAACGTTAAGCGGATGCTTGTGCCTTGGTCGACACTCGATTGGATCTGCATTTGCGCATGATGTTGTTTGATTATCCTGCTGCTGACCGACAAGCCTAGGCCGCAACCGCCGTTATTTCTGCGCGTGGTAAAGAAAGGTTCTGTGATGCGTTTTAAGGTGGCGCGGTCCATGCCGCAGCCGTTATCGCTCACGGTGAGCAGCACTTGGTCTGCATCAACCTCGGTGGCGATACTGATAGCGCCAGTGTAAGGGTCGCAGGCGTGACAGGCATTTTGAATAAGGTTAATCAACACTTGGTGCAGCTGCTGGGCATCGCCGTTAATGAGTGGATCTGCTGGACAAAGGTTGGTGGTGATTTGATAGCTCTTACACTGATTATTGGTTAAGCGCAGCGCCACCTGCACCACATCGTTAAGGGCGATAGGCAGATGTGCTTGGGCTAAGTTTGGCAGGGCGTAGCATTTAAGATCGTTAACAATACGGCTGATGCGCGTAGCGGCCTCTTCAACCGTTTGACAGCTATGGCCCAACTCGGCTATGGCATCGCTTGGTGCCAGTCCGGCAATGCGCCAAAACGGGTTGTGTTTTTGGTAGTGGCTTGCAGCAGGTGTTAGATCCTTTATTGCCGCGCTCAGCAGTGAAATTGCATGCACAATCAGCCCTGTGGGGTTATTGATTTCGTGGGCAATGCCGGCTGAAAGCTCACCTAGGGAGGCTAGGCGGCTGGCCTCTTCGTTGGCCTGACGCAACCGATGTTGCTCGGTGGACTCTTCGAGCAATATCACCACCTGATCGCTGGCGATCGGGTGGATCTGCAATTGCCAAAACTCTTGCTGGTACTGCATGTCAGCCGTTTGTGACCGCTGCTGGGTCAGCACGCTATTGATCGCCTGTTTAAGGTCAAAGGGTTGGCCATCGAGGTAGTGAAATTGCTGATTAACCAGCAGCTCGATATTGTTATCGTTACTCCACAGGCGCTTAAGGTGTTGATCTATGATGGTGACGCCATGGGGAATGCCATCGAGCACCGACTGAAACTGAGTTGAAATAACCGATATCTCGGCTTCGGCGCGCCGGCGCTGTTCTAACTCTTCTTTAAGCGCCCTCTTTTGGCGGCGTAGGCTCGCGCTGATAAACCCGGTGTAAACCATTCCGATTGCCGAGATAAGCGCCACTAAAATGGCCACAGAAAACATGCGTTTTTGGGTCGAGGTTAAATCGACCTTTTCCCGCCCGGTGCCAAACCATTTGTTGACTAATGTGTCATATTCTCCCGAGAGTTTAAGCTGACGCAGAGCGTCATTTATCTGCTGCATTAACGCGGTTTTTTTGCCATTACAGACAAAGTTAAAGGCGCCGTAGATCAGTGCATCGCTGGAGCTTCTCACCGAGGGGTAAAAGGGCAGTAGTCGGCGGGCGACAAAGTTTTCGGCTAACACCACATCGACTTGATCATCCATCAATTGTTGAAAACCGGTTTCATACAGATCGACATCAATACGCTCAAACTGTTGCAGGTGATCTGACAGATACACATCGATAAAAGCGCCTTTTTTAATGGCGACTCGCTTGCCAGCAAGATCGCTCCAGTTATTGATAAACGCTTTGCCTTGCAAGGTATAAGCCTTGGCGTGGGTGGAATAGATAGGATCCGATTGATTTAGCTCACGGCTAAAGTTCACCGGACTGACCACGGCTATCACATCGATATCACTATCTGGGTTGTGCACATCCGCGACCAACTGCTGGAAGCTTTTGCGCCGCACTATGATGCGCTTGCCTGTAAGCTGGCCAATTCTGTCCATGAGCTCAAGGTTAAACCCTTGGTCAACGCCATTGTTACGCCATTCTAAAGGGGCGGTATTAGAGTGTACGCCAAACACTATGCTCTCTTGGGAGAGCACCGGCAGCGAGGCGCATATTAGGCAAAGTAGTATCAGTCTCATGGGCTTGAGTGTAGAGAATAACGCCTTAATAAACTGTGCTGCACTGCGCGAATTAGTAAACGGTGAACTATTAGCGTTAGCCGCCTTTTACTGGCGGCAATCGCCCGAGTGATCTCGCTCTGTATGAGTTATGCAAAATTGCATATCTCACTTGCAAGTTATGCAACTTTGCATAGTGCATTTTAGGTGTTGTGATTAAGGCGGCATTTCTTGTGGAGACCTGAGTGTCTACCTTGCTGTCGCTGGATTTATCGACAAAGATGATTAGGAGCAACATAAGTGTCGGCCACCACGCAATGCGATTGGGCGACACGTGGATCATTATTATAATGAAAGGTTTCTGGACTGACTGCGTCACCGCTGTTGAGTGTGGAAAGGAGAGTAAAGATGAAAAAACTACAACTTGCAGCCTGTTTGGCTACCATTATGGGCACTGCTGGATTTATGGGTAATGCGCTTGCCGCAGATAACCTAGCTGAGTTCCATGTTCAAAACCAAGAGTGTGACAGCTGCCATACCCCAGATGGTGAGCTTTCAAATGATAGCTTAACCTATGAAAACCAACAGTGTGTCGCGTGTCACGGCACCATGGCTGAAGTGGCTGAAACCACTAAGCATGAGCACTATAATGCTCACGACTCTCATTTCCCTGGCGATGTTGCTTGTACCTCTTGTCACAGCGCGCATGAAAAATCTATGGTCTACTGTGACTCTTGCCACAGCTTCGACTTTGACATGCCTTATGCGAAAAAATGGCAACGTGATGAACCGACTATTGCCGAACTCGCTAAAGATAAATCTGATCGTCAAGCGGCACTTGCTAGCGCACCTCGCGATACCGTTGACGTAGTGGTTGTGGGGACTGGTGGTGCAGGTTTCTCTGCGGCGGTATCGGCGCACGACAATGGCGCGAAAGTCATTCTTATCGAAAAAGAGCCCGTTATTGGTGGTAATGCCAAATTGGCCGCCGGTGGTATGAACGCCGCATGGACGGATCAACAAAAAGCCAAAGACATTGTTGACAGCCCTGAGCTGATGTACAAAGACACCATGAAAGGCGGTCGTGATATTAACGATCCCGCGTTGGTGGAAATCTTAAGTTCACACTCTAAAGGCTCTGTCGATTGGATGACCGCCATGGGCGCTGATCTTAGCGATGTTGGCCGTATGGGCGGCGCATCGGTTAACCGTTCACATCGTCCTACTGGCGGTGCTGGCGTGGGCGCTCACGTGGTACAAGTGCTTTATGATAACGCCGTTGAGCGTAATATCGACTTACGCATGAACACCCGTGGTATCGAAATTCTTAAAGATGATAGCGGTAAGGTCAAAGGCATCTTAGTTAAAGGGATGTACAAGGGTTACTACTGGGTGAAAGCCGATGCGGTGATTTTAGCAACCGGTGGTTTTGCCAAAAATAACGATCGCGTATCTAAGCTAGATCCTAAGCTAAAAGGCTTTATCTCGACTAACCAACCGGGCGCTACCGGTGACGGTATCGATGTTGCCGGTAATGCTGGCGCAGCGATGAAAGATCTCGAATATATCCAAGCTCACCCAACATTGTCAGTCAAAGGCGGCGTGATGGTGACTGAAGCGGTACGTGGTAATGGCGCGATTTTAGTTAACCGTGAAGGTAAACGTTTCGTCAACGAAATCACCACTCGTGATAAAGCATCGGCGGCTATCTTAGCTCAAACCGGTAAATCAGCGTTCTTGATTTTCGATGACTCTGTACGTAAGTCACTGAGCAAAATCGATAAGTATATTGGTTTAGGTGTCGCACCAACGGCAGATACCTTAGTGAAACTTGGCGATATCAAAGGTGTCGGCATCGATGGTAAAGCATTGACCGAAACCGTTGCGCGCTACAACAGCTTTGTCACTAGCGGCAAAGATGCTGATTTCGAGCGTCCAAACCTACCTCGTGCGCTCAACGAAGGTAACTACTACGCAATCGAAGTGACCCCTGGTGTTCACCACACCATGGGCGGCGTGATGATTGATACTAAAGCGGAAGTGATGAACGCTAAAAAGCAAGTGATCCCAGGCCTATACGGTGCGGGTGAAGTGACTGGCGGCGTACATGGTGCTAACCGTTTAGGTGGTAACGCCATCTCTGACATCATCACCTTTGGTCGTCTAGCAGGTGAAGAAGCTGCGAAATACTCAAAGAAAAATTAACCGTTAAACATTAACTAATAGCTAAACTTATCGTTAATAACGTCGTTCCAGTTTGACCTAAAGGTGGTATGGATATCACCGCTAAAAGCCACAGCCCTCCCGCTGTGGCTTTTTTATATCCATCCTTGATGGAGCGGGGCTGCTCAACATGGGATTTATACCAAAGTTTGGTGGCCTTGAAATGAAGGTGTGGCATTTTTTTTAGTTTGCTTGAGTAGCGGCTGGCTGCATTTTTATTTATTGAAAGTGTTTGAAGGGCGAACCTTCACTGTTTGAAATTGCTTGCAGCAGGTGCAGTGCATGGATGCGCAAATGTCGTGATCACATGGATGTGACGGAACGACCTAATGTGTAAACACTTCTGCGGCACGCTGTGCGCCATCCATGGCCGCTCTGCGGTTTCATCCCTGAAACCGAAGGCCGCAGCCGCGTTTACACTTATCTCTAACGCCTCTTCGATTTAACTTCATTTGATATGAGTTGCAAATTAACAAGCTTTTGCTGCGTCCAATGTTTGCGAGAGAACAGAACGAAAAACACAAATTTAAAGCACGATCAATCTCCGTAGATTCAGTAAGACCTTGCTATGAAAATCAATGAGGCAAAGACCTGTGGCCTGAGTGGCATGAATGGTTTAAAAAGCACGGTGAATCACGAGTATTTGCCGTGAAGAGGCGTTAATGAAATATAAAAATACTAAAGAAGACCAATTGATTACCTTACCTAAGCTCAAAAAAACGACTACCACAGAAAAGCAAACTCCTATAGCATCATGCATACCAAATACATGGATGTGGCAGCGGCCAAGTCCAACAAGCTATTTATGCCTTGCAGACAGCGCAACGTATAAATACTAAGACGTTATACATAAAAGGATGTAATATGAGTTCTTATCGTACTTTTGTAATCCAAACTCATAAACGAGTTGGTGGTGGTTCATCCAAGTCAGTCCGTGCAAACCCGATAGAAGGTCAAGGCTTGGACACGAATATGAGGGTTTCATGTTCATCTAGTATGCGTAAAAATACCCCGATCGGCTCATTTATTAAAATTGAAGCTAAATTGACTACTCGGGAAGATGGACCGCAGTTCTTATATGCTCATCCTAATAGCCCTTATGAAGTTATTACAAAAGAAGAAGCGTTAACATTGATTAAGAAAGAGCGTATATAACAAGAGTAATCAGGCTGCTCGTTTCACTCGCCGGAACGGCCTACGGTTACTGGCGTTAATAATGGCTGGCACATATTTTCAGCGAGTGGGCTGCTTGTTTTCACGGGCTTGATGTCGTCATATCTCGATATTCCGGCCATATCGTATTGACCTAGAATAACCAAATCACAGCACGGCGATTGAACATGAACCCAAAGCGTATTATGTTGTTGTTTTATAATGGGGGGCTCGTTTTCACGATATTCCAAGTGGAGATGGCTTCCTCATCAATCCAGAAGGTCAGCGAGCTACGGTTAATCAATGCTTGATTGTACTAGGTAATGAGAGTTGGAAAGAGATAGAGCAATGCTCTTTCGTGGTCGCATCTGGATGAATTTCAAACCAGTTACCCTGAAGGAAAATGCCAGTCAGTTAAATTGACTGGCATTTGGCCAGAGCTTTTTTGTTAATGTTTAAATTATTAACCGCAATTCATGGTAGCTGATATTACATAACATACTCTATCGCTAGGTGCTCCAGCTGGGCAGGGTACCTCACTAGACTCTGAAGATACTGTGCAGCTCGGACCTGCAAGTTTCAGAATTGAAGACATAATTTCTTTTCGTGCTTCTTCACCGATAACTAAAAAAGGCTCATTTGATGAATAAGGAGATGACTCAGTAATTACTTTTGTTGGTTCTCCATCTGATGTTTCAACGACTAAAAAACATTCCCTGTCATTATTATCACATGCTATGGCGATATAAGTGGGAGAGTCAGCGAATAAACCAAACTCAGGTAAAAACGTTGATAATGTTGTAAGGTCAGAGGCTAACCCAATTAAATCAAGTACTATTTTACTAGCACCAAACGATGTCATGGTTTTTGGGGTAAAAGAGATTCCGCTGCTATTGAAAACGTTATTGTCATTTAGAGCGTTTAGTAACGATATTATATTTTCATAGGCTTCTTTTTCAATGATGTCGGTCGAAGAACCGGAGTAATTTCTATTTGAAATAGTAATCGATTCAATTCCCAAGCTTTTTAGTACTACACCAATTCCAACATTTTGGGTGACTGATTTTAATGTTACGGAGTTTTTTTTGTTTTGGCCGAAATAAATACTTTCTTTTTTATAATTAAAGTATTTATAACATAATGTGTTACTCGGCTTGAAAGTTGATGTGCACCGCTCAATAAATTCATCTGTAATATCTGGATTTGTGACGGGTGGTGATATTGCGCTAATAGCATTAAAAGATGTCAACATCAAAATAATAGCTAACCATTTCATATATACTCTCCCTTATAATCTGTTTTGGGTTAACGTAAAATTATCATTGCGACATTTTTATGTTGCCGAGATGCTGGTTTCACGTTAACACTTGAGGGTGAGCCAAGTAAATAGTAAAGTAAATAAAGATTATTACTCCCGATTTCAGATAATAACTGCGACACTCTTAATTGAGGCGTAGAAGAAGCCAACTGCTGAAAGTGGTAGGCTTTATCTCACCAAAGGTAGGGTAAGTAAATAGCCATATATGGACGCTCCCGGTGAGTCAAGACAAGACTCTGCTCACCGAAGGCTTTTTGGCCTTAGTTTTTTGTACAACATTCTCACTTTTATCGTTGTTTTTGATGCGACTCATTTACTGCTAGAAGCGGTTGTACTGCCATATATACGGGCTGTGCATGCATCCTTTTGAATGTGCCGCCCCTAATGAAATCCGTACCACTGCGCCTAAAAATGTGAAACACCCATGCGGATTAGGTTTATCCTATCCTTGGCCTGTTCGGGCTTACACTGGTTGGACTGAGCCATTTCTTCATCGTTAACAACAACCTTGGTGAGTGTTTAATGTGCTACCTTGCGGCTCTTATCACCCAGTCGGGTTAACTACCCTTGGCCAGACCGAGCTTTGCAAGATAGCGACAACGGGATTAATTTTCATCATGGCTTATGCCTTGATAAGTGCCGTATTGCGGCGCATAGGCACTTGCTTGTGCAATAAAATCCATATCAGCCTGGCAAGTCTGTGAGCAGTAGCCACTACGGTTGTACAAATGCTCTTACGGCTTCTTAATTGGGTTATCCACTGATTTAAATCATCACTTTTCTTGCTGGCATGGCTGACTACGGTTCTGGCGCCATGAATAAGTTGTTTGCGTAAGTAGCCGTCGCCGCGCTTGGTGATGCTGCCATTGACGCTCTTATTTCCTGAGGCGAATTGTGTTGGGGTTAACCCTAGCCAGACCGCTAATTCTTTAGGGCTATTAAAGGCTTGGTCTGCGCCAATGGCAGCAGCAAATGCTGAAGCGATAATCGGGCCAACACCTGGAATACTCAATAGGATTTTACCATTAGGGTCTTGCTCGACCAGCTGCTTTAATAATGAGTTAATTCGTTCAAGGCGCTTAGTGAGTGCTTGATATTCTTCCCAAAAATCATTGGCCATTAATTTTATCAGTGGTCGTTGCGCTTCGTCACAGATGATATCCCACATGGCTCGCTCAAAAGCACTGTGACCTTGCGAAAAACAAATACCGAAATCGACTAACACGCCACGAATGTGATTGGTACAGGCGGTTCTTTGTTTTACTAAGCGCTCTCTGACGCGGTGCAGCATCAGTACCTCTTGCTGCGCTTCGGTTTTAATCGGCACAAAGCGAATGTTAGGCCTGAGGCTTGCCTCATAAATCGTCATGGCATCGTTCTTGTCATTCTTGCTACCGCGTACAAACGGGGTGACATGCTGCGCTGGGATGAGCTTAACGTTATGCCCCATGGCAAGAAACTTACGCCCCCAGTAATGGGAAGAAAAACACGCCTCAAAGACCACATCGCAGGCAGGTTGCTGTGACATAAACTCGCTCAGCTGTTTTCGATTTAAGCGCTTACTGAACACTTGCTTGGCGTGTTTATCCATCCCCAATAGTTGAAATACATTCTTTGCCAAATCAATCGAAATAGTGCTAACTTTCATGGTGGACGCTCCTTAAGTAACTGTATGGTTCAAAATCAGTTTGGCGCATTGACGCCGTATTTAGGGAGCGTCCATCTCATCACCCATAGTTAATGTGCATCAGAAACGACCTTCTACTAAGCTTTGAAGGAGCATTAGACAAGGAGGTTGTTATGCCACGCCCTCGCCGTACCCAAATTAGTCTTGAAGACACACCCTATTATCATTGTTGTAGCCGTGTAGTGAGGCGCGCCTTTTATGTGGTGATGATGCCTATTCGGGGAAAAATTATGATCATCGCCGCAGTTGGATTGAATCGCTGTTGTTTGAGCTTGCAGCGGCTTTTGCCATTGATGTGGCAGCATTTGCCGTAATGTCGAATCACCTTCATGTGGTGCTACGTATTGATACCGAGACTGATTAACCTGAACTCGGGATAAGAAATTGAACTAATAGCCCTCTTTGTGATCAGATCTCTCGACCAAGATTAATCAATCACGCAGAGGGCATATGAATAATTTAGTGGATGTATTTTGTGATGTCGATGATTTTTGTAATGCTTTTATTCCTCAATGGGAACAACAGTGTCTAACTGATGGAACCCGCAAGCGTAAGCGCGCTGGCAGAATGACGATGAGTGAAATTATGACAATTATCATTGCCTTCCATATGTCTAATCATCGTGACTTCAAGAATTTTTACACAGGATATCTGGCTCGTTTCTACAAATCTGATTTTCCAAACTTACTCAGCTACACTCGATTTCTTGAAGTCATGCCGAGTACAGTCATTCCAATGTGCAGTTATTTTTCCTCTTTAAAAAGCGCCCCAACAGGCATCGAATTCGTTGACTCAACGAGCATTAAGGTTTGTCATAATTTACGAATTCCAAGGCATAAAACGCTAGCAGGTCTCGCCAGCCGAGGAAAAGGCACGATGGGCTGGTTCTATGGTTTTAAACTTCATCTTATTGTGAACCATCGAGGCGGCATCGTTGCAGCCAAAATAACACCTGCGAATGTGCATGACACGAAACCCGTAAAAGGTATGGTCGTTGAATCAATGGATAAACTCTATGCTGATAAGGGGTATATCGGCAAAGCGTTAGCAGGCGACCTATTAGAACGTGGGGTAACTATCGTTAATAACGTGCGTAAAAACATGAAAGCAAAGGCTTTATCATTATGGGATAGAGCCATGCTTTCTAGACGATTTATTATCGAAACAATCAATGACCAGCTAAAAAACATCTCACAAATAGAGCATACGCGGCACCGCAGCGTACATGGTTTCATGCTTAATGTGATAGGAGGTTTAGTGGCTTATCAACTCAAAGAGAATAAGCCACAACTCAATATTACATCAGCAGAATTCAACGTGATTTCAGTGTTACGTTAAACCGATCTGAGGTTGATTAATAATGGCTGGCACATATTTTCAGCAAGTCATCGTTACATCAAAAGGTCATGGTTAGAAGCAATAAAAAAGTCGCCCTTGGCGACTTTTTTGTTGCGAGTGCTGCTAGCTGATTGGCTACAGGCTTGGCTCTTGGCTGTAATCGACGCCATGATATTCGAGGCAGGCATCGACCTCGTTAGCCGAGCCTAAAATCACTGCGACACGTTGATGAATGTCGCTGGGCTCAATATCCATGATGTTTTCATAGCCGGTTGAGGCTTTACCGCCTGCCTGTTCGACCAAAAATGACATGGGGTTGGCTTCATACATCAAGCGCAGTTTATAAGGTTTGTCTGGGTTTTTATTGTCAGTTGGGTAGGTAAAGAGTCCGCCGCGACACAATACGCGGTGCACATCGCCCACCATGGCGGCAATCCAGCGCATGTTGAATGACTTTTCACGTGGGCCGATTTCCCCTAGCAGTAGATCGCTAATATAGGTTTGCATTGGCGCTTCCCAGAAGCGTTGGTTTGACATATTAATGGCAAACTCGCCAGTATCTTTGCTAATGGCCATGGCATCATTGGTGAGCAAGTATTCGTTGGTATCTGGGTTGAGGGTAAATAGCTGCACCCCTTTACCTGTGGTTAAGGCCAGCATGGTCGATGGGCCATACAATACATAACCTGCGGCCACTTGATGGCGACCACTTTGTAAGAAGCTTTGCTGACTCAGTTCACCTTTTGGCGCGGGTAGCACCGAAAAAATGGTGCCGACCAGTGAGTTAATATCGATATTCGATGAGCCATCTAGTGGGTCGAAACACACTAAAAAATCGCCACTTTGGCCGACCTCAACAATATGATCTTCCTCTTCTGATGCTAAGCCGCGTACCGTGCTATCGGCTTTTAGCGCGTCTTTAAGCATGTCATTGGTGATCACATCGAGCTTCTTTTGGGTTTCGCCTTGGACGTTTTCTTGCTCGGTGGCACCGAGTACACCGGCCAGTGCGCCATGACGCACGGCATGGCTTATCGCTTTAGAGGTGTCAGCTAGGGTCAGAATGAGTTGAGACAAAGGAGCTTCAATCCCTTGTGAACTGAGGTTTTGCGCCAGAGTTTGCATGTTATTTCCTATGACATAGCGAGCTAGGCTCACATTTGAGGTCAGCATGTTTTTATAGGGTTTAATTCTGGCGGCTATTCTACCGTAGATGAATCGTTTTTTCAGCGGCTAATTACGCCGGAGGCCAAGTGGCAGCGTTTTTATTTTGTGCAACTTTGAGGCACAATGCATCACAGCTTAGTTAATCAAACTCGTTTTATATCCAGGACATAATAATGACAAAAAAATGGATTAGTTCTGCGCTAATGGTGGTGCCTATGCTTTTATCTCACAGTGTATCTGCGGCGCAAGCCGAGCTTAATCAACCCCAAGGTGGTAAGGCAGCATTAACGGTCGAGCGCTTGTATGCCTCGCCGGCATTGGCTGGCAGTAGTCCGCGGGGGTTAACCTTGTCTCCCGACGGTCAACGGGTGACTTACCTTGCAGGGCGGGTCGACGACCAATACTTATATGACCTATGGCAGATGGATGTGGCCACCGGCGAGCAAGATATCTTGCTCAATGCCGATCGCCTTAAAAGGGGCGAGCTGTCGGACGAAGAAAAGGCCCGCCGCGAGCGTCAACGCATTTATGGTCAAGGGATCATGGAGTATTTCTGGGCCGATGACAGCCAAGCCATATTGATCCCAGCGTCTGGTGCTTTGTATTACTACTCGCTTGCCGATGCCAAAGTGGAAGTGTTGCCAACCGGTGAGGGCTTTATTACCGACGCCAGATTGTCGCCTAAGGGGCATTTTGTGTCGTTTGTGCGCGAGCAAAACTTGTATGTGCTTAACCTCGAGACTCGCCAATTAACCGCATTAACCCAAGATGGTGGTGGCGCGATTAAAAATGCGATGGCCGAGTTTGTTGCGCAAGAAGAGATGGACCGCATGACTGGTTATTGGTGGGCGCCCGATGAGTCGGCTATTGCCTTTACCCGTATCGACGAGTCGGCTGTCGAGTTAGTGACTCGCAACGAAATTTATGCCGATGGCATTAAGCTTACCGAGCAACGTTACCCTTATGCGGGCAAAAATAATGTCAGTATTGAGCTGGGTGTGGTCAATATTGAAGATAAAAACGTACGCTGGATTGATATCGGCCAAACCCCAGATAGTTACCTGCCTCGAGTTAAGTGGCTGCCAGATAGTCAGCATGTGTCATTTCAGTGGCAAAGCCGCGATCAACAGACCTTAGACCTACGCATTGCCGCTTTAAACGGTACCGCGGCACCTACAACGGTTATCAAAGATCGCAGTAAGGCTTGGGTTAATTTAAACAATGATCTGCATTTCTTGAAACAGCAGCCACAACTGGTTTGGGCCTCGGAGCGTGATGGCTTTAATCATCTGTACCTATTTGATCTGCAAGGTAAGCTTATTAAGCAACTTACCAAAGGAGCTTGGGCAGTCGATGAGGTGGAATATGTCGATGAGCAGGCTGGCTGGGTCTACTTTACGGGCCGCAAAAGCAGTGTCATCGAAAAGCACCTATACCGCGTGCCCTTAGCCGGAGGCGAAATAGAGCAAATTAGCCGCCGAGCGGGTATGCATGGGCCAGTTTTTGCCGACAATCAGCCTATTTACCTCGATTACTTTAATAGTCTAGTGCAGCCGCCGCAGGTGAGTCTGCATGGTGCTAAAGGGGAGCGCTTGGCTTGGGTCGAGCAAAATAACGTCGATGAATCTCATCCCTTATATCCCTTCTTTGGTCAATGGCAATTACCTGAATTTGGTCAGATAAAAGCGCAAGATGGTCAAGCCTTGCAGTATCGTCTCTTTAAACCCACAGGCTTTGATGCCACCCAGCAGTATCCGGTTGTGGTGCGTGTGTACGGTGGCCCTCACGCTCAGTTGGTAGTCAATAGTTGGAGTGAACAAGACTACTTTACCCAGTACCTGCTACAACAAGGCTTTATCGTGTTTCAGCTCGATAATCGTGGCTCGGCCCATAGGGGCACTCAGTTTGAACATGTGATCTACAAGCAACTTGGGCAAGCGGAAGTTGACGATCAAAAGGCGGGCGTCGATTATTTGCGTAGTTTAAATTATGTCGATGGTGACAATATTGCGATTTATGGTCATAGCTACGGCGGTTATATGGCCTTAATGAGCCTATTTAAAGCGCCCACACATTTTAAAGCCGCGATTGCGGGAGCGCCGGTAACTGACTGGGCCTTGTATGATACCCACTATACCGAGCGTTATTTGTCGCACCCAGGCAGCAATGCCGAAGGTTATGAAGCCAGCAGTGTACTGCCTTATGTCAAAGATTATCAGTCGGGATTGTTGATGTATCATGGCATGGCCGATGACAATGTGTTGTTTGAAAACAGCACGCGGGTTTATAAGGCGCTGCAAGATGAGGGCAAGCTGTTTCAGATGATCGACTATCCCGGCTCTAAGCACTCGATGCGCGGCGAGAAAGTGAGAACGCATCTATACCGCTCGCTGGCCGATTTCTTGGATAAACAACTGAAACAGTAAGATGAACAATAAACTGTAATTTTTAGCGCTGCGTTGGAACAACAAGCCCTGTTGCTTGATATAAGTAACAGGGCTATTTGGGGAAAGGAATCACTAATTCTTATTTACTGCAGATGCCCTTTTTAGCCAGTTTTAGCTTTTTAATTTCTTGTTTTCCTTTTTCTTCTGTGAGTTAGAGCCCTGCGCCACCAACAAAGGCACCAAATTCGATATATTGGTTGAGTCGAGGCCATAACCACATTATGTTATTGTTTTGTAATGGTTGGTTTGATTATTCACTTATTCCAGCCGATATTCACCTTACTCGTGGAAAACAGGATGTTTTATATCAAAGCCACAGTGTTACTATGTTTAGCACTGTTACAAGGATGTGCCACTTTGGCAGAGTCAAAAATAAACAATGCGTTAGATAAACAGTATTCTCTACGTGAAAATGGGACGGACAACTTCGTAAGTGCACTTGATTTTGCCATCGATAATTTTTGTTTACCTCAGCACTCCTTTTGCACCGAGTACCTTATTGCAGATCCGATATTTGTTGAGGGCGATCCTACGACAGAGCCACCGGGGGTTAACCTCTATAGTAAAGCTTATTTTAATCTTCATGTTGTCTCATCAAAACGAGAAGAGGTCAGACTAGACCTAAACCCTCCACAGCAACGTTTCAAAGGCACTTGGGTATTACTGCATGGTTTTTCTGCTGACAAAAGTGCAATGATCATCAATGCTTTTGCTCTACGCAGTTTAGGTTTTCAGGTGATAGTACCAGACTTACAGGGTCATGGTGCAGCGACAGGACCGGTCGCTATTGATGGTAAGCTTGACGCAAAAATTATTAGCCAGTTAATCGAACTACTGCTTGCTGAGCAGCAAATAATTGGGCCTGTGTATTTATTGGGGCATTCACTTGGCGCCAATGTCGCTGCGCAAATTAGCGCAAGACGACAGAACATTACTGGACAAGTATTAATTGCGCCTATGCATGACTTTAGTACCGGGTTAAAGAATTACGTCGCACAGGAATATTCATGGTATTACCGAATATTGGGCGAACAGCAATTACGCCAGATCACAGATACCGTTTTGCAGCAACGCAATATAACTCTTCAAGATACGGCAATAGCCCCTTTATTGACCCGTTCAAATACACCCACTTTATTGATAGCATCAGAGCAAGATTCGATAGCTCCAGCAAGTTACTTTAGCCATTTACAATCGCCAAACCTGCAGTTACATTTTTCCCAGAGGAGGACACATGCTGGTCTAGTGATGTTTAATAACCAAGAATTACAGCAGCTACAGGACTGGTTGCAAACCGTAGTTACGGAGTAACTTGGTCTGCAATATGACGCTAATCGCAAATATTGGGACAGGGTCAACCGTACTCATAATCCCTGTTTTTCGTCTATAAATACTAAGTTAGATTTCGCTGATCTAACCAAAAATGTGCTGCAGATATCGCAGGGCAGGCGATGGATAACCATGAAGTTTTAGCTTCAAATCAGCATATCCAAAAGCCACTCGGCCGGATTGAAATGATATCGAGCTGGATTCGAAGTCTAGCCCACAGCGGCATAAGTGTTCCGAGCACAAAAAAAGCCAGTCGTGAGACTGGCTTTTTCATTGAATAACATAAGCGTAGGCTTATGCGTCTTCTAAATTACCACAGAAGCGATAACCTTCACCGTGGATTGTCGCGATGATTTCTGGCGTATCTGGTAAGCTCTCAAAGTGCTTACGGATACGACGAATCGTGACGTCAACCGTACGGTCATGTGGCTTAAGCTCACGGCCGGTCATCTTCATCAGTAAGTCTGCACGAGTCAGGATCTTACCTGGGTTTTCAACGAAGTGAAGCATCGCACGGAATTCACTGCGTGGAAGCTTGTATGACTCGCCCTGTGGGCTAACCAATGAACGGCTGTTAATTTCTAAGCTCCAGCCGTTGAAACGGTAATATTCTACCGCGCTCTTTTCTTCTGTTTCTACACCTGTGCTATTCACACGGGTTAACAAATTACGTGCACGAATTGTTAGCTCACGTGGGTTGAATGGCTTAGTGATATAATCATCTGCACCAATTTCAAGTCCCAAGATCTTGTCAACTTCGTTATCACGGCCCGTTAGGAAGATTAAGCCGATATTGTTTATTTCACGAAGTTCACGAGCCAACAAAAGACCATTCTTGCCAGGAAGATTAATATCCATAACGACGAGATTGATCTTGTTTTCTTGCATTGCTTTATGCATTTCTGCGCCGTCATTGGCTTCAGTTACCACATATCCTTCAGCCTCGAAAATACTTCTTAGCGTGTTCCGGGTAACGGCTTCATCTTCTACGATCAGAATGTGCGGATTTTGCATATTTATCTACCTAATATTTGTTTACATCTGTGCTAACCATAGGCGCGCTGTGCGGGTTGCGCCCTGACTTGTCGTGTTGAAAATTACCGAGTCACGTAGGTGCTTTCACTAAAACGACTGAAACCGCAACGCACTTCATGATTAGTAAAGTATGCGTATCTCTTTATTGAAAAAGATGCGCTAATTGTATCCACTACGATTAACAATAGTAGGAAATAGTTCCTTTAACTATTGAAATTTTCAAGTTTCAATATTAAAAGCGACAAAATCGCTCATATCTATAGGAAATTGACAACTTTTCATTACAGTGATTTAGACATGGCGTAACAAAAGTTGTTCATGCTTGACGAGTGGAAGTGAATCAACCGACGTATTGTACTCGTTTTAGTCATTTGTTAACAAATGAAATGTTAACAAATTTACGCTTAGATTTGATGTTAATCAATTTTTTATGGCTAATCTTTTGATTTTATGGTCATTAATTATAATTTAACAGAGATATAATCTGTTTGTTCTAGGCAGATAAGATGATTTAGCTATAATTATCGTACGCTAATTTAGGAATGTTCGGCGAATGAGTAGTATAGATGACCATTTTTGGCACAGTTATCAGCATACCCAATTTCTATTGACCCAAGGGTTTTCTCCGGCTTTATCCTTTGCCATTCTTACGGCGTACAACCCCAGGGGCGAACTGTTGTCAGCGCCTCAAAATCGTCTGTTAGATAGTCAATTACAGCGACATATCATCGAACTTAAGCGTCCTTATCGCGCCATCATCGGGGCCTCTTATGATCGCCGTCATATGGAAAAAAGCTGGGCTGTCCCGATAGAAAAGCCATTAGCGGTGGCATTGGGCACACAGTTTAACCAAAATGCGATCTATTTTGTCGAGGGCGACCAGTTACAATTGGTGCCTTGCCTGCTTAGTTATCCCGAGCTGACCATAGGCGCTTTTTCGGCGCGGGTGCGCCTAGTCAATGAGTTACCCGATATTCAATCTTAATCTTGTTTTACTAAGGTGGCAGTGACCTTGAAATAATATTTACTCATATTGAATAAATATCGTTGACTTATTAGGCGGGTATTTGCTAATTTTCAACCATCTTACTGCGTCAATACGCTTGAGATACAGAAGAGGAGCGTTAACTAGGTAGTAAGCATGAAGAGGCCAAACTCTGACGATTGCTTATGATGGAGATTAACGCCGAGATAGACAAGTGTTTGGTTTCGTTTGTTTATCGGTCGATATGGCTGAATCCTGTCGATTGTCACCTGTTTTTTGGTGGAGAGCTTCTGGTGGTGATCGCTATTTCCCGTCTTGGGGTGCGTAATCTTTGCACCAGGCTCTTCGAACGAAGTCAGTTCGGAGGTTTATCATGTTATCTATTCTTGTCGTGTCTTGTAACCGCTTCAATCTCGTTGAGGTGGGCTAATGTCGATTGTTGTCGCTAAATTCGGTGGTACATCCGTTGCTGATTATCCAGCAATGAGTCGTTGTGCCGACATCATTATTGCCAATCCTAATACACGTATTGTGGTCGTGAGTGCCTCAAGCGGCGTCACCAACCTATTGGTGGCGTTGACTCAAGCGCAACTCGATGATGAGCAGCGTCAACAACTGCTCAAGCAGATTGCCTCAATCCAATATCAAATCCTTGACCGACTCGGTCGTCCAGCTGAGGTTGCCGCTCACCTCGATAGCGTGCTCAGTCGTATTGATATGTTAAGTGAGTCACTGAGCCGTGAACGTTGCAAAGCGACCATGGACGAGTTGTTAGCGCAAGGAGAGCAATGTTCTGCGGCGCTATTTGCTGCTGTGCTGCGTGAAAAAGGTGAGGTGGCGTCAGCCTTTGATGTGCGCCAAGTGATGCGCACCGACAGTCATTTTGGCCGTGCCGAGCCTCAAGTTGAGCAGGTTGAAGCCTTATGTGCGGCGCATTTAGCCCCGCTGCTGGCCGAGCAGCGTATTGTGACTCAAGGTTTTATTGGTGCCGATGCGCAGGGTGCCACCACGACCTTAGGGCGCGGCGGTAGCGATTACTCGGCGGCGTTATTGGCCGAGGCGCTTAGGGCATCAGCGGTCGAAATTTGGACCGATGTGGCCGGGATTTACACTACCGATCCGCGCTTGGCCCCCAATGCACAGCCCATCGCTGAAATTAGTTTTAATGAAGCTGCTGAAATGGCGACGTTTGGCGCTAAGGTGCTACATCCTGCGACCATTTTACCTGCGGTAAGGCAAAAAATTCAGGTGTTTGTGGGTTCGAGCAAAGCGCCTGAACGTGGCGGTACTTGGATCCGTCATCAAGTGAGTGATGAGCCTATTTACCGCGCCGTGGCCGTGCGCCGCGATCAAACCTTACTGAATCTACACAGTTTGCAGATGCTGCATGCGCAAGGTTTCTTGGCGGAGACCTTTGCTACGCTAGCAAGGCACAAAATAAGTGTCGATTTGATCACAACATCGGAAGTTAACGTATCGCTGACCTTAGATAAAACGGGCTCAGATTCGGCTGGCAATCATTTGCTCAGCGAAGCGCTATTACAAGAACTGTCGCAGCATTGCCGGGTGCGTGTGGAAGATAATTTAGCCTTAGTGGCGATAGTGGGTAATAAAATTGCCTCTACACCAGGGGTGTGCCGCCGAGTGTTTGAGGTGCTAGAGCCACATAATGTGCGCATGATCTGCCAAGGGGCCAGCCCACACAACTTATGTGTATTGGTCGCCGAAAGTGAGGCGGCGCAGGTGGTACGCTCGCTACATGAAAATCTGTTTGAAGGCGAACGATGAAACCGAGCCGTAGCACGTTGAAAATTGGCGAATTGGCGACAGGGCAAGATCTCGAGTTGCCCATTTTTCAGTTTACGCCAGCCGTTATTCGTGGGCCGAGTGTCTATATTCAGGCGAATGTGCATGGCGCCGAGGTACAAGGCAATGCGGTGATTTACCAGTTAATGCAGCAACTGGAAAACTGCGAGTTGCTTGGCAGTGTCACCTTGGTGCCACTCGCCAATCCTTTGGGGATTAACCAAAAAAGTGGTGAGTTTACCCTTGGGCGTTTTGACCCGATAACCGGGGTGAATTGGAATCGCGAATACTTACATCATCATATCGATATGGCCGCTTGGTATCGACAGCATGCCGAGTTAGACGATAGCGCCTTGGTGGCGGCTTATCGCGCCATGTTGATTGATAGCTGTCAGCAGCGTCTACAGCATGAGTGGGGCGTGACGACGGGGCATCGCCAAGCGGTCACTCTGCAACATTTAGGGCATCAAGCGGATATCGTGTTGGATCTGCACACTGGGCCCAAGGCCTGCAAACATCTGTATTGTCCCGAATATGATAGTGAGGCCGCGAGGCTATTTTCGATAGCCCACACGCTATTTATGCCTAATGAGTTTGGTGGGGCAATGGATGAATCAATATTTTATCCATGGTGGCAATTGTGTCAGTACCTAGCAGCGCAGGGGCGAGAATTAGTGGTACCTGTCTCTGCGTTTACCTTGGAGCTGGGCTCGCAAGAGCATATCGATCTCGCCGATGCACGCCTCGATGCCGATGGGATCATGGCGTATTTGAGTCATCGCGGTGTGGTTGCCGACCCCATTATGCCCGCTAAAATGGCGCGATATGGCTGTTATCTTCGTGACTATAAAAAATACCATTCCCCCATGGGTGGCATGGTGGAGTATACGGCCAAGTTAGGCGAGCCATTAGCCGCAGGTTCGCCTTTAGCGACTATTTTGCGGGTGGATCAGTATGGCAATAGCTCTGCATTAACCCCTTTATGCTTATCGCAAGCCTGCGTGCCGATTTTGCATTTTGCTTCGGCCTCGGTTTATCAAGGCACCGAGCTGTATAAAGTGATGACCCATGTATTTGAGCTGTAACGCATAGGTCTTAGGCTTTTGAATCATAGGAATTTGAGGTATAAAGCGTCATGGGTTTTAGGCGCTAGCGATGCCAGATGTTGGTACTAGGTATCGTGGGCATCGCTGCTACGTTGTTGGTAAGCCTTATGGCTTAACGGCGCGAATAATCGGGTTTTGTAGGCTAATTAAGGTTTCGGTGGATTGGATTTCATCAATAGATTGAATGCGGTTAATCAGCACATGCTGCAAACCATCGATAGACTGACACATCACTTTGACAAAAATACTGTAGTTGCCTGTGGTGTAATAGGCTTCGGTCACCTCTTCTAACGCATTAAGCTTAGCGATGGCGGCAGGGTAGTCACCGGCGCTCTTTAGGTTAATGCCGATAAAACAGCACACATCGTAGCCGAGCGCCTTAGGGTTGACGGTGATCTGTGCGCCAGTGATGATGCCCGCTTGCTTCATCTTCTCTACTCGCACATGAATGGTGCCAGCACTGACACCAAATCGCTTAGCAAGCTCGGCAAAAGGGGTGCGAGCCTCTTGCATTAATGCCGACAGAATTTGATTATCTAATTGATCACGTTGAAATGAACTATCCACTAGTCAATACCGCTCTATGATTAATATTGTTTGCTAATCTACGATATTTTTTGCGTAACGGCTAACTTTTTAGCTCAATTAATGCCAATTTCAATAGTTAACAACAGCCTAGTTAGGGTGCCATGAGTCACTATTGCTGTTCGCTAGGCGTTGCAAAAGGGATGTCAGTGCTAAAGGTCATCGGCTCACCGCTGTAAGGGTGGTTAATGGTTAGCGATTGGGCATGCAGCAGTAATCTGGGAGCGAGTCGTTTGGCTAATGCATCGGCATAAAAATTGTCGCCAAGAATGGGGTGTCCCAAGGCCATCATATGTACTCGCAATTGGTGAGAGCGGCCAGTAATAGGAGTGAGCTTAACCAAGGTTGAGCGTTTCGCGCGGCTTATCACCTCGAAATGGGTGGTCGAGGGCTTACCTAATCGGTGATCGACTTTCTGCTTGGGGCGATTTGGCCAATCGCAGATCAGTGGCAGTTCAACGGTGCCGCTTTGGGCTTTAACATGGCCTGCGACGCGCGCGTAGTAGATTTTATGAGTTTCTCTGTCCCTAAATTGGCGTTTCAATTCACGCTCGGCGCTGCGGCGCAGGGCAACGACGATAATGCCAGAGGTCGCCATATCGAGTCGATGTACTATCTGGGCGTTAGGGTGTTGGCTGAGTACGCGGGCAAAGATGCTGTCATGATAGGCGGGATCGCGCCCCGGGACTGAGAGCAGCCCAGAGGGTTTATTGATCACGATGATGTCTTTATCTTGATGCACCACATCTAGCCAAGGTGTGGTGGGCGGAGCGTACACAAAATCTTTCATAGTCGGTTCGGTATTTTTAAGCGGCAGTCAAGATACCGTTTAGCGTCATGGCTCGCAAGCAAAACTCACCAGCAGCGGTACAAATTGGACGTTGCTTAAAGGCTATGACCATTAACATGCATGATGGCAAAGGTCCAAACCACAAAAGCCAGCGACAGATGAATAAAGGCGTACAGGGCTTGATCGAGTCGCTCCATCCCTTTGGCCTGCCAAAGCAGTTGAGCATGCAGCAGGATATTGAGCGGAAACAGCATAAACAGTGGGTAGAAGCCCACTGGGCTAGCGTCTCCCAGTAATGCCCTAGACAATAACGACCAAACAACCATAAGCATGGTGATGAGCGGCGGCGCCGCTAGGCGGTATTGCTGGGGATAGGGAAACATGTAACGTCCTTATGCTATGTTGATGAGGCTAAGCGCGTTTTCGCCCGATAAATTGGGCTTTATAGATGGGCTCATCCTCACAGCCTACATTACCTTCAAAATAGTGCAATATCTCAAACTTATTGAATTGAGTGAGTAGCTCATTGGTTTGCAGTAAAAAAGCCGGATTTTTAGGCCGACCTACCTTGGCTTGCTCTGTGGTAAAGGTCTCGTAAATTAACAGTCCCTCTGGTTTAATACTGTGTTTTATTTGTTCAAACAGCGGTCTGTGTAGGTAGTTAAACACCAGTACCAGATCAAACTCGCCTTCAGGTAAAGCGGGCGCCGAGCCATCTTCAAGATCATATGCTAAGGCGTGGCAGTGTGGAGGCAGCTTGGGTAAGCTGCTGATATCCTTGTCGATGAAGGTGACATTTGCCCCTTGCTGCGCGAACCATAACCCATTACGGCCACTACCGCAGGCCAGATCTAATACCTGCAGCTGTGCAGGCTGAGCTAAGTTTGGTAAATAGTGGCTGATTAAGGGCGCTACCTTAGCCTTTAATTTCTTTTTTTCCATCGATACGTCGCCTGTGAATAATAGAGTAGTGGCGTAATCCTGCTGGCCCATGGGAGACCACAACCGACAATAATACAATGATGATGAGCAGTTCGGGTTTATAATCGGCCAGCGGAATAAATAAACTTAATAATCCTAGTTTTACTAGAGTGAGAACACCCTTTAGTTGGATAAGCCAGCGCCAGTCACGAATGATCTCCCACAGCATTAATAGGCTGCCCGATCCCATCGCAAGTAGCCAGTATAGGCTCCAGTCGGCTTTGGCTACCCCTAATAAAATCCCCCCACCGGCCCCCGTAATGCCTAAAATATGTAAGGCGCGTAAACTGGTTTTACTCAGGCGTTGTAACCAAAACTGTTTTTCAGAAATCGATTGTCGTCCCATAAGATCAATGGCATCAATAAGTTTGTCTTGAGCTTATCAGGAAATCATCGCAAAGCACATTGGCGCCCTGTTGCGAGAGAGTTTTCGTGATGAGGCTTGCGGTTTTATCATGGGGTTGGGTAATTATATTGACTTGCCATGGTCAGTGTTCATGATCCAAGTGTAACGGCTAGGTTATAATGATGTCTTACATTGACTTATCTCGAATAGGTTGTGGACATAAGGCTATATGGTTACAGCCTTAAATGGGCAGGGAGCTGCCCGAGTATCCAGAGCGTAACAGTTTGCTAGGGTTAGCATTAACGCTGTGAACGGTATTTTTCTGTGACCTATGGTCACGCACACAATTGGGAATCAAATATGAAAATCGGTTTTTTCAGTGCTAAGCACTACGACATGGAGCATTTCAATCGCACCAACAAAGCTTTTGGCGCCCGCATCGAGTATTTTGATTCTCGTCTGTGCATGAAAACAGTAAAGCTGGCCTTTGGATTTGAGGTGATTTGCGCCTTTGTTAACGACTCTCTATGCGAAGAGGTGTTGGTTGAACTGGCTAAAAACGGCACCAAGATTATCGCCATGCGCTGCGCTGGTTTTAACAACGTTGATTTAGTGGCAGCACAGCGGTTAGGGTTAAAAGTGGTTAACGTACCTGCCTACTCGCCAGAATCGGTGGCCGAGCATACGGTTGCGCTGATGCTGACGCTTAACCGCAAGGTGCATAAAGCCTATCAACGTACTCGAGATGCAAACTTCTCGCTCGAAGGGTTAGTGGGCTTTAATATGCATGGCCGCACCGTGGGCGTTATTGGCACGGGTAACATCGGCTTAGCCACCATTAAGGTGCTGTTAGGCTTTGGTTGTAAGGTGGTCGCGTACGACCCATACCCTAATCAAGCTGTTATCGATTTAGGCGTGCCCTATCTATCTCTCGATGAGCTCTACCCCCAATGCGATATTATCAGCTTGCATTGCCCCCTGACTCAAGATAATCACCATCTGTTAAACCAAGAGAGTTTTGCCAAGATGAAACCCAAAGTCATGGTGATCAACACCAGCCGTGGCGGCCTGCTCAATGCGATGGATGCCATGGAAGCATTAAAAGAGGGCAAAATTGGGTCACTGGGCTTAGACGTCTATGAGAACGAGAAAGAGCTCTTTTTCGAAGATAAGTCTAATGAGATCATTCAAGACGATGTGTTCAGACGTTTGTCAGCCTGCCACAACGTGATTTTTACCGGTCACCAAGCCTTTTTAACCGAAGAGGCGCTCGGCGCGATTGCCCTGACCAGTTTAACCAATATTAAGCAACTGCTTAATGGTGAGGATTGCCCTAACCAGCTTTATTAACCTTAACAAGCCGCGATTGACCATGGCGTTAATACCCTACTAGTAACGCTATGGTTAACGGCGAGTTTTACCTGACATTCTCCCATTAGGCTGATAAGTTATAAATACATTTATTAGCCCGAGGGCATGAGTATGATGGTTAAACAGGCTGTTCACGATATCGATACCCCCACAGGCCCCATGAGGTGCTATCTCTACCGTCCCGATGCCGAAGGGCCGTTTTCGACCATCATCTTCTATTCTGAAATTTTCCAGCAAACGGCGCCTATCGCGCGCGCCGCGGCGATCATGGCTGGTCACGGTTTTGTGGTGCTGGTGCCCGAAGTGTTTCACGAGCTTAATCCGCTAGGCACAGTACTGGCTTACGATGAGGCGGGCAAAGATAAGGGCAACCAAGACAAATTTACCAAAGGGTTAGAGCATCACGATAGCGACACCCAGGCTTTGGTGGAGTTTGCGCAGCGCCAACCGTTTTGCAGCAGCCTAGTGGGGACCATGGGCGTGTGCATTGGCGGCCACTTGGCCTATCGCGCCGCGCTCAATAGCGATGTGGTCGGGGCTTTTTGCCTGTATCCAACCGATATTCATTCTAATACCTTACCCTGTAATAAGGGCAATGACTCGTTGAGTCGTACTGGTGATATTCAAGGCGAGTTGGCCTTAGTGTTTGGTAAGCAAGACCCGCATGTGGACGCCGCTGGACGGCAACTAATCTACGCCAAACTCAGCGAAAGCAAGCGTTGCTTTAGCTGGCTTGAGGTCAATGCCCAGCATGCCTTTATGCGTGATGAAGGTGAGCGATATGATCCGGCATTAGCCTTACAGATGTATGGCCAGGCGGTGGCTTTTTTTCAGCGGGTGCTGCGTTAGTCACTGTCGACTGACTGGTTCTTTTTTTAAATAATAGCATTAAATTCAAAGGGCTAATCGTTACCAACGATTAGCCCTTTGTGATGGCGCTGCTAGGCTACTGTCTATGCTTCGCCGAGCGGTAATCTTGTATTGAAGTGGTTAAATCCATTTTCGGCGTCGAAACAGCCAAATCAATACCGCGGTGATGCTGAGCATAACGCCCCAGACAATAAAGTAACCGTTAGGGTTTTTTAATTCAGGAATGTACTCGAAATTCATACCATAAATACCGGCAATAAAGGTCAAAGGTACAAATATGGCGGTAATAATCGTTAGTACTTTCATGATGTTGTTTAAGCGATGGGCGCTAATAGAGATATAGCCGTCAATTAAGTCGCTAGCGACCTGATAAAACAAGTCTGCCAGACTCGCAGCGCGATGTTGGTGCTCACACACATCGTTGATCTCATGCGCCAGAGTGCTATCAAATGGGGCAGATGGCTCATCGCGCAGGTTGTTAAACAGCTCCACATGGTAGTGAAAGTTACGCCGCAGACGAGTGAGATCGGTTTTATACAGTACCACTTCGGCCAGTACCTTATCATCGGCAGTGGTCAGCATGACCGACTCCAGTTGCTCGAGGCGGGTTTCTAAATCAA
The DNA here is from genome assembly GCF_059338375.1 of Shewanella sp. 553. Taxonomy (NCBI): domain Bacteria; kingdom Pseudomonadati; phylum Pseudomonadota; class Gammaproteobacteria; order Alteromonadales; family Shewanellaceae; genus Shewanella; species Shewanella sp. 553. The sequence continues at coordinate 3,281,612 of NZ_CM181701.1, read as the reverse complement.
ACAGAATTTTATGATAACGCTTCACCACAAAGCGGCTGATCTTAAGGCTTAATGCCCCAGTCCCAGTGGCGAGGGAGATATCGCCCGCGCGTAGCGCCGCCATGGTGCGCTCGATACTGAGCGAACGAGCCGAGTGGCGAGTGACAATAAAGCGCTGGCTGATAAACATCGCCAAGAGAATATTATCACAATTAATGGATTCAGAATCTGCCGACAAGCCGCGCAGCAAAATAAAGGTATGATCGCCAAAATCTTCAATCTTGGGGGGATGTCGATCGCGTGACGCATCTTGCAGTGCCAACTGATGCAGGTTAAAAGTTTGCTTTAACATGGCTTGCAGTGGCTCGGTTAACTCGCCATCAATATTGAGCCATAAAATGGCGTCATCGCTCTGTTGCCACTTAGCGATATTGGACTCGTCGCCCTGAAGCAGCGAATTATCTTGTGGGCTGTAGAGAAGGGTGGTCAGCATAGTCTTGCCTCTAGTTAGATAACGCCTTAATCACTTTGGGTCTGGATATTATCTTTATCATCTTGCTCATTAATCAGTGTTGGCTTATGGCTGGATATCTTAAGCACCCCTTTTTGCAACATTAAATTATTAGGGTAGGTGATAAGCACCTCATCGTCGCGTTGGATCAATACATGAAATAGGCAGATGTCGGCGATGATCCCAGTGACATCTTCATCTTTATCAATCACCTTAATCTTGTCGCCAATGCGATAGGGAAAGACGAAGAAGATTAAAATGCCCGCGGTAATATTACTCAGTATCGACCATTGTGCGACAAGAGCGACGCCCAGTACGGCAAAGATGGATGAGATAAACAGTGACACTTGCTGATATTCAATCCCAAGCGAGACCACCATAAGGCATGCCATCAGGGTAAAATAGAGATAACTGATGTATTGGATCACCATTTTTGCGCGAGTCGTTGATACCTGTTTGTGTTGGGCCAATTTACTGACCCAATTAGTTAATAGGCGCTGGCCAAAAATAAACAGTACGACAAACAGGGTGGCGATCAGTAGTGAGTAGGTCATTAGCAATGGCTTATAAATAAAAGACTTTTAACATTTACTACATCATGCAAGCTTATGCAATGACTCTTGTTGCGCATCAACAAATAGGCTGACGGGTTAATGTGAGGCATAGGCTGGGCAAGGCTGATGATGACCATCTCTCTATTGATTTTTGTGCCAAGACGCAGCTGCTTTGACGAGGAATCGAACAAATAGACGGCTTTAGTGGTGTAGCTGGCGTGAAGTGGGGGATAAATCACCTCGTAGTGGCTGTGATAACGCGCCGATTCAGTCATACTATCGCCCTTTGTTACTTGGCTTAAATGACGCCGCCATTCGCTGGCTGGTCGCGATAGGCTCAGTGTTTCATTATGCTTATTGTCGGAGTCCAGATGACAGATTTTCAAACCTTGTATCGCAGCGAGGATGAGTATGGCCCTTTAATCGTTAACGAAGATGGTCAAGTGCGCCTGCTTTCGTTTGGCGATAGCGATGAACAAAGCAAACTGCTTAAGTCATCTCCGCACATTCCGCAGCATACCTATTTACAAGCCATGTTACTGGTGCTGCTGTTTATTAAGCCTAAGCGAGTCATAGTGTTAGGCCTAGGTGGCGGGGGCTTAATCCATGCCTTACGTAATTACGATCGCGCCATTAATATTACCGCCGTCGAGCTGCGCGCCGAAGTAATTGATATTGCTAAACGTTACTTTCAGCTGCCTACGGGCAAAAAGCTCACTCTTATTCATCAAGATGCCACCGAGTTTTTGGTGGCGCGGGAGCATAAAAAGGCCGATGTGATTTTTGCCGATATTTATGGTGCCGACGGCGTCGATGAAAATCAGCTATCAGAAACCTTTATTGCCAATGCGGCAAGCCTGCTTAAGAGTGAGGGGTATTTAGTGCTCAATTGCTGGAAAGAACATAGCCAAAATCGAGAGCTATTAGCTTTACTGCAGATCCATTTTGCCGAGGTCAGAGCCTGTTTAACCGGTGGCGGTAATTGGGTGGTGATTGCGGGTAAAGTGGCCAAGTCAGTCAGTAGTAGTGGCTTAAAAGCTGATGCGCAGCAGTTATCCTTACAATTGGACTTTCCCTTGGGCCGCAGCTTAACGCGATTCGAGTTATGGGAATGATTGTTTACGATTACCTTTTAAATTCGTCATTTTTAGAATAGTCACTTTTACACTTGTTGCTTAGGGCTAATCGATTTTTTCGTTGCAATCAAAGTTCAATTATAAAAATCGATTAGCATGATAGTTTTTATCCGTTATATTTAATTGTCACTCCTCGTTATTATCTCTCCATCGAAACAAACAACGGGTTGCAGCAAACGGCTGCTACCCCAGCGTTAATCTGTTAATAACCCTAAATGGAGCATGACATGACACAATCTATCATCAACACTGAAATCAAGCCTTTTTCTGCAACTGCATACCACAATGGTGATTTCGTCTCGGTAACCGAGCAAGATCTTTTAGGCAAGTGGTCAGTAGTGTTCTTCTACCCAGCTGATTTCACGTTTGTGTGCCCTACAGAACTAGGTGACATGGCTGATCACTACGAGAAGCTTCAGTCAATGGGCGTTGAAGTGTACTCAGTATCAACTGACACTCACTTTACGCACAAAGCATGGCACGATAGCTCAGACACTATTGGCAAAATCCAATACCCAATGATCGGTGACCCAACCGGTACTATCACACGTAACTTTGGTGTGATGATTGAAGAAGATGGCTTAGCGCTTCGCGGTACTTTTGTTATCAACCCAGAAGGTGTGATTAAAGTGGCTGAAGTTCATGACCTAGGTATTGGTCGTAGCGCTACTGAGTTGGTTCGTAAGATCCAAGCTGCTCAGTATGTTGCAACGCACGACGGTGAAGTTTGTCCTGCTGCATGGCAGCCAGGTGAAGCAACCCTAGCGCCTTCTTTAGACCTAGTGGGTAAAATCTAACACTGCCTCACCCCTAGCGGACAGAGCCACATCTGGCTTATTCGCTACCGGCTAAGCTCATCACTTAGCCCCATTATCTAAATGCCGGCTCAGGTTCCCCCTGCAATGCCTGAGCTGGCACTTTATCGCTATTTTTCCTTACTCATTTTTGAGTCGCCTATATTTAGGAGCTTTTATGTTAGATGCGAATGTAAAAAATCAGCTGACTACTTACCTGCAAAACCTCAAGCGCCCAGTTGAACTTGTCGTATCAGCAGATAACAGTCCTAAAGCGTTAGAATTAAAGTCGTTAGCAGCCGATATTGCTGACGCTTCAAGCTTAGTGTCATTGACCGAGTCCGCGGGTGAACGCACCCCGTCAATGACAGTAACCAACAACGAAACCCATAGCCGTATCAGCTTTGCTGGTTTGCCAATGGGCCATGAATTTACCTCATTGGTGTTAGCTTTGCTGCACACCGGTGGGCACCCGATTAAACTCGATGCGGAACTAATAGAGCAGATCCGTGCACTTCCCGGCGAGTATCGGTTTGAAACCTATGTATCGTTAAGCTGCCAAACCTGCCCAGAAGTGGTGCAGGCACTGAATATGATGGCGGCCATTAACCCCAATATTAGTAATGTGATGATCGACGGCTCACTATTCCAAGAAGAAGTGAATCAACGCAACATCATGGCGGTGCCCTCTGTTTACCTCAACGGTGAGCCTTTCTCTGTGGGCGGTATTAGTGTGGTTGAGATCCTAAATAAGCTAGACGTCAATGCCGCTGGCCGTAAGGCTGAGCAGTTAAATCAGAAACAAGCGTTTGATGTGTTGGTTGTGGGCGGCGGCCCCGCGGGTGCATCGGCGGCCATATATGCAGCCAGAAAGGGGTTGCGTACCGGAATCGTCGCCGACAAGTTTGGTGGTCAAGTCGCCGAAACTGTGGGCATTGAAAACTTTATCTCAGTGAAAGCCACCGAAGGGCCAAAGCTGGTGGCTAACCTTGAAGCCCATGTGCACGAATATGATGTTGATATCATGGATAATCAGCGTGCATTGAGCCTTAAATCTGGCGAGCTATTTGAACTCGAGTTGGAAAGCGGCGCAGTGCTGCGCAGCAAAACGGTCTTAATCGCGACTGGTGCCCGCTGGCGCGAGATGAATGTCCCTGGTGAGCAAGAATACCGTGGTAAAGGGGTCGCGTACTGCCCACATTGCGATGGCCCATTGTTTAAAGGCAAACGGGTTGCTGTAATTGGTGGCGGTAACTCAGGTATTGAGGCGGCAATCGATTTAGCCAATATCGTTGAACATGTCACGGTATTGGAGTTTGATAGCAAGCTTAGAGCCGATGATGTGCTGCAACGCAAGGCCGCGTCTATGGGCAATATTGATATTATTACTCAGGCAATGACCACAGAGGTGACTGGCGATGGTCAACGTGTTAACGGCCTTAATTATACCGACAGAGCCACAGGCGAGAGCCACCATATCGCCTTGGCGGGAATATTTGTGCAGATAGGTTTAGTGCCGAATGCCGAATGGTTAAGAGGCACTCTCGAGCTGACTAACCGTGGTGAGATCATTGTCGATGTGAAAGGGGAAACCTCGCTTGCGGGTGTATTCGCCGCAGGTGATGTGACCAATTCGGCCTACAAGCAGATCATCATTGCCATGGGCAGCGGAGCCACCGCTTCATTAGGCGCTTTTGATTATCTGATCCGTCATAGTGAAGAGAGCAGCGTCCAAGCTGCGTAATGTTAGCCTAATACCTTGATAAAACAGCCAGCTTAGCTGGCTGTTTTTGTATCTGCTTATATACTGATTTAACAAGAAGATTTTATTGGGGAATGATCGGGTTACTCACCCTCACGCCTATGGCAACGCAAATTATTCACTTTGAACAACAACATGAGCTGGAAAGCCTACGTTATATGCTCGCTAGCATTAAGTGGGCTTCACTACTGTCATTGTTTCTAATCGTGGCCATCTCTTTCAGTGCTTATATCAGAGCCATGTCGGCTGCACGCTTTGATCTTTTTTCGCTAATGGTATTGCCTGTCATACTGGTATCGCTGTTAGGGCTGGCTATGAAGGTGCTAATCAAGCGAGAAGCGGTAACTCTGCGCATGGTGATGGGCTTCTTTTTGTTGCTAGAAGCGGCATGGTTGTATCTGATCATCAGTTTGTTTTTACAAACAGAGCCCTTGACGGGAATGACAAAATATTCAGTATTAGCAGGGGATGAAGCCTTAGTCGATATTTTGGTGGTGACCTTTGCCATCGCCCTGTTTCCAAAGCGTAACTGGATGCTAGCTTTTATTATTCCTTTGATGTTGATGGGGTTGACTATTCGCCTAACGGGTCTGCCCGACAGTCCAGTGTTTGCCTTTACTAAGTTCGGCTGTTTTTTTGTGATCATTTTTACCGGCCGTAAGGTGTTGGCTCAATGGTTTGATATGGCTATTTTACGCGATGTGGAAAAACAGATGTTGGTGAAGCAGTTTCAGCGTATGGCCTTGATTGATGTATTAACTAATTTAAGCAATCGGCGCCATTTTGACCAAGTTTTACATCAAGAGATAAGAGCATCGACACGTAACGGTCGTCCGCTGAGTTTGATACTATTGGATGTGGATTATTTTAAGCGCCTTAATGACAGTCAAGGCCATCTGGCTGGAGATCTCTGCTTGGTACAGCTGGCGGCTATCTTGTCGGAAATTGCCCATCGCCCACGCGACTTGGCGACCCGTTACGGTGGCGAAGAGTTTGCCCTTATCTTACCTGAAACCGATTTAAAGGGCGCAGAGGTCATCGCCCAGAAGTTAAAATCAGTTATCGAACATACGCGAATTCCACATGCAGATTCCGACATCGCGCCTTATGTCACAGTATCGCAAGGGGTGTGTCAGTGGCAGGAGGGGGTCGATGCCGACGCCTTTATGTGTAGCGCCGACAAATTACTTTACGAGGCTAAAAAAGCGGGGCGCAATACCTTTAAGGTTGGCATGGCGATACCCTCCACTAGTCATAATATGGCTTCTTTGCATAATATTAGTGATGTAAAAAAGCCTACTTAGCGTAGGCTTTTTTATTAGTGTTAAATGTAACTTATGCCGTGGTATTGATATTGTGGCCAATGTTGCCCACAGGTGCGGCGCTTGGGGCGGGCATCGCGGCATTGATCAATTGCAATGCAATTTCTCCTTCAGCCTGTTGTTGCTCCTTAGCAAGCTGAGCCACTTTTACGCCAACACTGCCATTGCTCATGTTGGGTTGAAGATTACTGGTGCCAATCGTTACTGCCATAAGGACTACCTTAAATTGATTGCTGTTTGATGTTAATGCTAGCTCAATATATAAGCTAAGCTTTCGCATCATTAACGCTAAGCGGTGTTAAACTGGGCAGCACTGTGTAGCCCCCATTTAACTTAACTAACGTATTATCGGCCAACTTCTTTGCAACTTTAATGCGCTTTGTGTGAGGTAAGCTTGGTGATGCACCTTGGCATCACCATACCACTTCTCTACACGCCATACATCAGGCTAGGCTAGGCTTGGCGCGCTATCAATTTACGGCTTAAGGTGATAACCAAGGTTAAGCCAATAGAGGCTGCAATTAAGGCGATGGCTAACGTAACATTTTGCAATGCCGTAGGATCGACCGCTAAGGTGCCGCCCAGTCCAATCATCATGATGCCCGACATTAGCTTGAGAGTTTGCCCCTCTTTCTCGGTTAACTTGCGTTTACCTAAGGTGGCACTAAAGGCGATAACAATGATGGCCAGCGGGATCACATAAACAATATTGTAAAAGGCCAGATACAGGTAACGATCAAATGCGGGGAGTTCATGCATCGACAGTACACTGGTGTAAATCATCGGAAAACCAGCGGTGCAAAGCAGCTCGTAGGCGTTGGCTAAAATGGCGAGTACCACAGTGCCCGCTATCATCGCCGCCATGCTACTGGCGCTGGTGAGTTTACCCATGCGCTTAATCAGTCCGGTGCGGTTTTCTGCCGACATCGACAACGTCACCTCTCCTTTGGTAAAGAAGTAGTCTTTGATATTGATAACGCCCGCGACTAAGGCCATCAATCCGGCGCCTAATATAATCCAGCCACCATCACTGCCCGCACCGAGCAGTTCGAAAATATTGAGCCATGCAATCATAAATAGGAAGTAAATAAAGCCGGAGAAAAAGACAAAAATACCGCCCACAATCAACATTCTACTACGGCTTTTAGCGTTAACCATGATGGATAATAGGAATAACAGTACGAAAAAGGCGCAGGGGTTAAATGCGTCGACTCCTGCCAATACCACTGTCAGTACCGGCAGCGACAGGGTTTCAGGGGCGATAACGCCAATGAGAGGTAGCTCTACCGGTTGCACTTGGCTTACTGGGGCGGTATTAGCTGTGTCACCGAGGCCTAAATCGCAGGTGCCGGCTTGTTCACTTTCGCTACAGGTACCAAAGAGGGGCGAGGCATCGCTAGTGTTGGCTGTGGCCGAAGGGATTGGGTGCTCGTCATCGCTGACTTGACCTCCTAAGGCGCGGTAACAGGCTTTAAGATTTTGTACAATATACTGACCGGTAACGGCTTCGCTGCTATAGCCCACGGTGGCTTTGTCACAGGCGGCAATATAGGGCACCGAGCGGGCTGGCACTTGGGTCTTTTGGGCTATCTGTTGCCATTTTTCCATGGTGCCATCGGCCGTAATCATATGCGACTCTAGCTCTATCCAAGGATATTGTTGTGGCAGTGAATCGATAAAAGGGTGAGCCTCGGCGCAATGCGGGCAGGTTTTAGACCAGAAAAAGTATAGCTTGACCTTTAATTGCCCTTGGTCATCGACATAGTGCCAGGTGGGATCCGTGTGAGCGCCAGTATCGACGGCTTGACTGGACAAGGGGGTGAGACTCAATAGAAATAATAAGCTTAAAATGACAATTCTTAACATGTTCCCTCCTCGGGAAGCGCTCGCCTACTCAAGATCACGGTGGCAAGGATGACAACCTTGTTATCAATAGTTTACTGCGCAGCCAAAGGGAGATTAAGTTTATCTGTCATATTTGCAATGCAAATCGTGAAATACCTTGTAAGTGTTAACTGGGGCAGATTTTACTGCTGTAATTATCGGGGGATAGCGCATGTTTATCGGTTTGCACCAGTCGTGGCTGCGATCGCTTCTGGATGAGCGTCTTGGCACCAATGTAAACTCAAGGTGCGGCTATCATCGTTACTGGCCGTGAGAATGCGAGTCATAATAGGCGCCTGATAATCGGATTTGGTAAGGTAGTCTTTTACCCGCGCAATACGGCGATATGCTAACCAGCGGTCATATTGACGCAGCTTTTTATCGGTTTGGCCTTTATAGATAGGAAACTCGAGTAATAAGTAGCCGTTTCCCACTTGGGGGTCTGTAGGGAGTTGCTGCAGTTGCTTGGCTTGCTGTTTGCCAAAATATGAGCTGTTGAGTTCAAACTGAATATCAAATAAATCCACTTCATTTAGGCAGTGGGCTGATGCATTACCTATCGATAGTAACGATAGCAGAGCGAGAATTTGCTGCTTCATCGTGAACACCTCCAATGTGTTGTTGTATCAATCTGTTTTAGCCGCCAGGGGCTGAGCTGGGTTGACTGAGGCATAACACCGCAGGCAAGGCTCGCTATCGGTATGTTGGTCAATAACAAGGATGGGTAATTTAGGGGTAAAGTGACGGTAAATCAATCGCATTGGTTAATAAAATACGTTTTTAGTGAAAATAACTGAGTAATTACGCTAATCGAGTGTTTTATTGCTTAGTTCTTATCGCCGACCTAAGCATCGCTTAGTGATCTTTTTGTCATTGTCAGTTGGATGAAGATTGCAGTAGACTGATTAAAAGTTGTGTGCAATTGAATACTGGAAGCGCCCTAAATGAGCCAAGATAACCGCCATAATCCACTGATATTAGAAAACCAGATCTGTTTTTCTTTATATAGTGCCACCAATGCCATGATTAGGGCTTATCGCCCTTTGTTAGAGGCGTTAGATCTTACCTATTTGCAATATTTAGCCATGATGGTGCTGTGGCAACATCAGGGGATCAGCGTTAAAACCTTAGGTAAAAAGTTACATCTCGACTCTGGCACCTTAACGCCCTTATTAAAGCGTCTCGAAACAAAAGGGCTGGTGACCCGGGGGCGCAGTGAAACCGATGAGCGCGTCAGAGTATTACATCTTACCGACAAAGGCTTGCAGCTTGAAACGCAAGCTCAGCAAGTGCCCATGCAAATGCGCTGTAAGTTAGGTGGCGAAGATGTCGAATTTGCCCAGTTAAAACAGCTGTGCGATAAAGCCTACGCCTATTTAAGTTGATGTAGGGGAAGTGCGCGGCGGTTGTGGTATTCGCCAGTGGATGGCGCACCGGTGTTAGGTTTGAGCTGATTTAAACTTGTGATGATTTTCGGGTGTTTAAGGGGAGAGAGTGCTATGGACGCTGTCGATTTAATCGTCATTGGCGCTGGAATAACAGGAGTGGGTATCGCGCAGCGAGCACAAGCGGCGGGTTATCGCGTTACCGTGCTTGAAAAATACGGTGTTGGCGAGCAAACCTCATCCAATTCCAGCAAGCTTATCCATGGTGGCTTGCGCTACCTAGAAACTGGCCAACTGGGATTGGTGCGAGAGTCGTTAGCCCAGCGCAAAGCGCTGTTATCCTTAGCCCCCACCTTAGTCAAACCTGTGCCTTTTTATATCCCCGTTTACCAAGATAGCCAGCGCGGGCCATTGGCTATACGCGCAGGCCTCAGCCTTTATGCCTTGCTCAGTGAGTTTGACCCGTTAGGGCAATTTAAGTCGCTGGAGGCAAAAGAGTGGAGCTCACTTGGTATTACCCTCAAAGGGCTTAGGGCCGTGTTTCGTTATTGGGACGCGCAAACCGACGATTTGGCGCTGACCCGCGCAGTTGCCGCCAGTGCCGAGCAACTTGGCGCGAGCATTATCACCCAGGCGCAGATAGAGCAGATCAGCCATGACGGCGACGGCTGCGTGGTCAATTACCGTCACAACCACGGGGCTACGAGTCTGCACGCGCGCTGCGTGATTAATGCCACAGGGCCCTGGGTCAACGATACCTTAGATCTTGTTATACCCAAGGTGGGTAAACTGGCTATCGAACTGGTGCAGGGCAGTCATCTGGTGCTCGATATTGCCGCGCCAGCTGGCATTTTGTATCTCGAGTCTATTTACGATAAGCGGGTAGTATTTGTGATGCCTTGGCATGGTAAAACCATGATAGGCACCACTGAAACGACGATTGCGACGCCGCAAGATGCCAAGGTCACGGTTGCTGAAACGCAATATTTACTGGGAATTTATCGTAATTACTTTCCCCATATGGCGAGTGATGCACTCGAGAGCAAGGTCGTTGGCCACTATTGCGGTGTACGAGTCTTGCCGAAACCGACGGGCACAGCGTTCGATACCCCTAGAGACACCATTATGGATGCGCAGCCGAGTCATCCACACTTGTTGACCATTTATGGGGGGAAGCTCACCACCTTTAGGCATACCGCCGCCGATGCGATGCTATGGCTGCGTGAGCAAATAGGTGTCAGACCGATAAAAGCCGATGTTGATCATTTGCCCTTAGGTTAAATGGAGTGTCATCACGGATTTAGGTATTGAGCCTTGATTTAGCGGGGTAGAAAGATCCTTGCTCAGCAGGTGATTCTTTAGCTGAAAGACGCTAAAATGGGCCGCCTTTTCTATTTATCTCAGAGCCTATCACCCGTGAAGTGTGCCCATTTCGATGCTAAGCAGTGTTTATCTTGTCGTCATATTCAGACGTCTTTAGCCGAGCAGTTAACGGTTAAATCGGCAGTATTACGCCAGTTGCTGCAGGGATTATCGGTGCAAGAGTGGCTGGCCCCGGTGTTTGGGCCTGAAAGTGGATTTCGTAACAAGGCCAAAATGGTGGTGCTGGGCGCTGCTCATCAGCCCATTTTAGGCATAGTGAGCCCCAGTGGCGAGCCCGTCAGTCTGTGTGATTGCCAGCTCTACCCTGATGATATGCAGCAGCTACTGCACCGCTTACAGCTTTTTGTGCGCCAAGCAGGTATCCCACCTTACCGGGTTGATAAACAAAAAGGCGAATTGAAGTTTATTTTGCTCACCCGCAGCCAAGTTCGCGGTGAATATATGCTCAGGTTTGTGTTGCGATCCACCGACGCCATTACTCGTATCGAGCGCGAACTGCCTGCATTATTATCCGAATATCCACAAATTAAGGTGGTGTCGGTTAACTTGCAGCCAGTACATATGGCGATTCTTGAAGGCGAAACGGAAATGTTCCTCACCGAGGCGACCCGTTTAGAAGAACGTTTTAATGATGTGCCACTGTCTATTCGGCCTAAGAGCTTTTTTCAGACCCATCCCATCGTGGCCGAAAAGCTGTATCAAACCGCTCGCGAGTGGACAGCTGAACTTGCGCCGCAATCGATTTGGGATCTGTTTTGCGGTGTGGGCGGCTTTGGCTTGCACTGCGCCTCTGGCGAGATAGCGTTAACGGGTATCGAAATCGAGCCCGAGGCGATTGCATGTGCCAAACAGTCAGCAGCGGCGATGGGGTTAGGTAACGTACAATTTACCGCCCTTGATTCGACCGAGTTTGCCAGTGGTAAGCAGGCTCAAGATAAGCCCGACCTGATTATTGTGAACCCTCCCAGACGCGGCATAGGTCAATCTCTGTGCCATTCCTTGAGTGAATTCGCCCCAAAAGCGATACTCTACTCCAGTTGTAACCCGCATACCTTAGCCAGCGATCTACGCCAGATAAAAGGCTATCACATCACCAAAGTTCAACTTTTTGATATGTTTCCCCATACCGATCACTTCGAAGTGTTAACCATGCTTGTTAGGGATAGCTAGTACCATTGCTGCGTTTAGTAGCAAGTGTGGTATGACCTGATTAATTTAGCTAAATAGGTATCGGTTACATTTCATCTTTGTTGCTAGACTGTCGCACTATTAGCCATAGGGATCGATTTTACTGCTGAAATCTTAGTTCGATGTAGTGATAGATGTTGCCAACGTAACTCCTTTTAGCGGGAGGTTTTGTTTAAGTGGAGCGACATCTCAGCTTTCCATTGATGCTATTTTAGTCATTAATTTTAAATGCCTTTTATTTTTTGCGTCGCGGTTTTGTGGCGTGCTGATGAGTTGTAGCAAGTATTCTTACGCCCATGGGACATGGCATATCTGATACGCGTCACAATAAAATTCCTTGCGTACACGCTTGATATTTTTTTGTGCAGTCGATGAGGTGACATTGGCTATAGTTTATCCATAGTGGCGTCCAACAAAATGATGGCTCTCTTTTTAACCAATGTATCAACCTGTTATGGAGCGTGAAAATGTGGCAGCTCAAAATGAAAAATAAGCTACTGGTGTTTGCTTTATTGCCGTTAATCATCAGCTTTTTGTTGCTGGTGGCGATCACCTACATATTAGAATCGAACGCCCTTGAAGAAAATATAAACACCTTTCAAGACTCCCTCTACAGTGAGCGTAAAAGTCTATTGGAGGAAGAGGTGGAAATCGGCGTTGAGATTGTTAAATATCAGCTAAGTCTCGGCGATAAAGGCGATGTCAGCGCTGCGTTGCGTAATGTTCGGTTTGGCAGCGCAGGCTATTTCTATATCTATGACTTTAGCGGTAAGGCCATATTTCATGCAGTAGTTCCCGCTCTTGAGGGCACTAACCAGATTGGCATGACCGACCCTAACGGTAAAAAAATTGTGGTGGGCCTATTGATGCCGCGCGTAACGCCGATGGTCATTTTGAGTATGAATATGCCAAACCGGGTACCAGCCAAATTATTCCCAAACTAAGCTATAACGCAGAAGTTCCAGGTACTAATTGGGTGATAGGGACTGGGGCTTATGCCGATGATCTAGATGTGATCATCGCAGACTATCGCGCATTGATGACGCAAAATATGCAGAGCAAGGCGATGACGATTGTTGTTATCGTCTTAGTGCTCATTGGTATCACGACCGTGGTGATGCTGTTTGCGGCGCAGCGCATGGTTAATCCGATTCACAATATGGTGCGCAACCTTGAAGATATCGCCAAAGGCGAGGGCGATCTGACCAAGCGGCTTGAGGTTCATGGTCAAGATGAAATCGCCATGTTAGGACGCTCCTTCAACCAGTTTGTCGAAAAGCTGCAGGGTATTATCCAACAGGTTGCGCAGGCAACCCATGCGGTTAAAGGCGGTGCTGACAACATTTTAGCTCAAACGCATACCATGTCACAGCAGTTGCAAAGCCACAATAATGAGACGGATCAGGTTGTCACCGCGATCACCGAAATGTCGGCGACCGCATCTGAAGTGGCGATGAGCACAACTCAGGTCGCCGAGGCGACACAAGCCGCGACTCAAGATGTGGGTAATGCCCAGCAGTGTGTCGATACTTCACTGAGCGAAGTGTCGTCATTAATGGCCGAAATCGATACTGCCGCCACGCACATCACCTCACTTAATGAGCAATCACAAAAGATTAATAGTGTTCTGAGTGTGATTGGCGGTATTGCCGAGCAGACCAATCTATTGGCGCTTAATGCGGCGATTGAGGCAGCAAGAGCGGGTGAGCAGGGACGAGGCTTTGCCGTGGTTGCCGATGAAGTACGCAGTCTAGCCAGTCGCACTCAAGCGAGTACTTTAGAGATCAACGAAATGCTATTAGAGCTGCATAATTTAGTTTCGTTGGCTGTTAACAGCATGGAGTCAAGCCAGCAAGGCTGTCATCGCGCTGTTAGCTCATCGCGGGCGATTTCCGACAGCTTAGGCGCCGTTACCTCTGCGGTTACTACCATCAATGATATGAGCACCCAAATTGCCACTGCGGCCACCGAGCAAAGCTCAGTAACCGAAGAGATTAACCGTAACGTGTTTGCTATCCAAGATATTGTCAACGAGCTGCTCCAGTCGAGCAATAGCGCCTCGGAGACTAGCCAAGAGTTGGCTAATGAAGGGCGTAACTTGGATACATTAGTGGGGCAGTTTCGGGTGTAATTCCTATTCGTGTCGGTTTGGGGGTCATAAGTTTGCCCCATGCCAAATATGGTTTACTGACAGCGCAATCATAAAAGGTCCCCCATAAATGGGTGGCCTTTTTGCTGTTATTTATAGCGTCTTGAACATTGCGCCAATGTGAATCGGTGCTCGCTTGTGGCTAAGCCTCATCAATCCAAGGCTAACTCAGCCGCCACCTTTTCTACCTTAACCGCGCAGATCTTAAACTCGGGGATTTTAGCCACAGGGTCTAACACATTATTGGTCAGTTTGTTGGCCGCCGCCTCGGCAAAGTGAAACGGTAAAAATAACACTCCCGCTTGCGCCCGCTTAGTGACGAAGGCGGCAATACGAATACTGCCACGTCGAGTCGATAGCATCAGCATGTCGCCGTTGGCTATCTGGAGCCTATCGGCATCGAAGGCGGAGATCATCACCTTAGGGCTGCCGAGTTCATTGAGTCCGGCTGTTTTACGGGTCAAGGTGCCGGTATGAAACTGCTCGAGCAAGCGCCCAGTCGAGAGAATAAAAGGATAGGTGTCACAGGGCATTTCGGCGGGTAAGCGATAGCTAACCGGCTTCATAGCAGCCCTACCTCGGGTAAATTGTTCTGTGTGTAAAATCGGCGTACCTGGATGACCTTCGCTCGGACAAGGCCACTGAATGCCGTGGCGGCCAGCATGGCCGTTAACCGCGGTATCTTGCCAACGCATGCCGCGATACTGCGGCGTAACTTGGGTTATCTCATGCCAAACTTGGCGCTCATCTTGATAATTCCAGTGGGCGCCAAGTTGATTGGCGATAGTCTGCACTATCTGCCAGTCTAGGCGTGCTTGCCCAGGCGGGTTCACCGCCGCTTGCAGTTGCTGAACTCGGCGCTCGGTATTGGTAAAGTGGCCTTGTTTTTCGGCGAAACTCGCCGCTGGCAGTACCACATCGGCAAGTTGAGCGGTTTCGGTCATAAAGATATCTTGCACCACTAGCAACTCGGCAGCGGCCAGCCCTTGTAATACATGGGCTTGATCTGGATCGCTCAGTACTGGGTTTTCCCCCATCACATACAGGGCTTTTAGCTCGCCATGTGCCAGCGCATGCATCATCTCAGTCGCGGCGATACCGACAGTGCTTGGCAACTGTGGCTGTTGCCACGCCTGTGTAAAGAGTTGCTGCACCTTGGGATCATCGACCCTTTGATAGCCGGTAATATAGTTGGGCAGCGCGCCCATATCGCAGGCGCCTTGCACATTGCTCTGTCCGCGCAGGGGATTGATCCCCGCGCCCGCCATGCCTATGTTGCCGCACAATAGCTGTAAATTGGCGATGGCGGTGACGTTATCATGGCCCGATGTGTGCTGGGTCACGCCCATGGCGTAATAGAGGGCGGTTTTGCTCGCCGTACCTATCATCTTAGCCAGTTGCTGTATTTCGGCTGCACTGACGCCAGTGATCCGTGCTGCATTTTCAAGGCTATAGTCTGGCTTCATTACCTCTGCTTGCAGAGCGTCAAAGCCATCGACCCGTTGGTCGATATAGTCTCTGTCGTGCCAATTGTGGGTGATTATCTGCTGCATCAGGGCATTTAATAGCATGACATCGGTGCCGGGGCGATGGCAAAGATAGAGCTGAGCGTGATCGGCTATGCTGACCCGTTTGGGGTCGATAACCACAAGACGTGCGCCATGCTGTTGTATGGCCTGCTTAATTTTTGAAGCGATGATGGGATGGGCCGATTCGGTGTCTGAGCCCAAAATCACAATCAGATCGGACTCTTTAATGGAGGCGATATCATTGGTCATTGCGCCGCTCCCCAGCGAGTCTTGCAAGGCGGTTACCGTTGAGGCATGGCACAGGCGGGCACAGTGATCGATATTATTGGTGCCAATCACGCTTCTAAACAACTTTTGAAACAGGTAGTTGTCTTCGTTAGTCGCTTTAGCGGACGCAAGCCCTGCTATGGCATCGCTGCCGTGTTGGGTTTTTATCTGCTGAAGCTTATCGGCAATAAAGCCGATGGCCTCCTCCCAGCTCACCTCGACCAAAACGCCCGCCTTGCGCAGTAGTGGGTTGGTTAGGCGCTCAGGGCTGTTAACAAAATCGAAGCCAAATCGCCCTTTCACGCAGAGCATTCCCTCATTAACAGGAGAGCTAGTGTCACCGCTGACCCCGGTGATGGTATGGCTTTGCGGGTCGGTATGCAGGGTGATGCGGCACCCTATGCCGCAATAGGTACAAACCGTCGAGGTTTGTGAGTGGCTAAGGTTGCGCCCTTGGCGTTTGTCGCGTGCATCTGTGAGTGCGCCGGTGGGGCATACTGAAACACAATTGCCGCACTGCACGCAATCGCTGTCGGCCATGCTGACGCTAAAGCCGGCTCTGGGGGCTTGGCGCAATGGGGTTTGGCTGCCTTGGGGTATAGCCAGATAACTGTCAGGCTCAAAGCTGATGGCGTGATGCCCCGCTTGCTGGTGACACATGGTCACGCAGGCGCCGCAACTGATGCAGCGGTTGGGATCGAAATGGATAAATGGGCTGCTGTTATCGGCGACAAAAGCGCGGGGCTGATTGCCAAGGTCTTGGTTGCTGACGCGATACTCGCTGGCATAGTCTCTTAGGCGGCAATCGGTATTGGCTTGGCAGCCACATTCGAGGCAGCGAGCCGCTTCGGCCATGGCGGCGTCATTGCTAAAGCCCAATTCAATCTCTGCAAAGTTATCAGTTCTGTCGCTTAAGGCGAGCTCGGGCATCTGGGCTTTATTTTGCTGTAATTGCTGAGGAAAGTGGCGCCAGTCTAATGCCGCTTTGCTGCGTTTTTGTGAGTTAAACGTCTTGGGGTTTAGCTCGCAGGCGAGTTCACCATCCAGCAGTTTTTGAATGGCCATCGCGGCCTTTTTTCCATCGGCGACCGCGGCCACGGCCGTTGCAGGGCCGGTGCGGGAGTCACCGAGCACAAATAATTTATCGATACCTGCCGACATGGTGTGCTCGCAGCCAGAGAAGGTATTCCAGCGGGTTAATGCCACTTCGCCCACGCTCAGTTGACTCTGTGGGTGTTGTAAAAAAGCCATGTCTGGGGTTTGCGAAACGGCGGGGATCACGGTATCGAATGCTTCAGTAAAGGTTTCACCCGTGGCTTTAGGTGAGCGTCGCCCAGAGGCATCGGCGTCGCCTAGAGCCATTTTCTCAAAGGTCACGGCATTGACGCGCCCTTGGCTATCGCCATGGTTTTCAATGGGGTTAGTGAGAAAATAGAAGCGCACACCTTCATGTTCGGCCTCGGCTATCTCATAGGCTTCTGCGGGCATCTCATCGCGAGTACGGCGATACACTAAAGTGACATCGGCGCCTTCACGCAGTGCGGTGCGGGCGCAGTCGATAGCGGTGTTGCCACCCCCAATGACTGCCACTTTTTGTCCTGTGGTGTAGCGCTTATCGGTGCAATGATCTTTAAGGTAATCGACCCCAAGATAACAGCCATCAAGCTCGCTACCTGGGTAGTGCATCGGCACCGCTTTTTGCGCGCCAATGGCTAGGCAAACGCCATCGAATGTGGCGAGTAAATCATTGAGGTGGATCTCATGGCCTAAGCGGGTATTGGTTTGAATTTTCATGCCATTTTGACACAGCAAGGCTATCTCTTGATCCAGTATGGCTTTGGGCAGGCGGTATTCGGGAATACCGTATCTTAGCCAGCCGCCCGCCTTGGGCATAGCTTCAAACAGGGTGACATCATGGCCGGCGTTGGACAGATAAAAGCCGGCACTGATCCCCGCTGGACCACTGCCGACGATGGCGACCTTTTTGCCCGTTGGTGCTAATCTGCTGGGCACATAGCTATCGCCTTGCAGGTCAATATCGGCGGCGTGGCGTTTAAGTTGTCGAATGGCCAGCGGCTCGTCTAACTCACCTCGGCGGCAAGCGGATTCACAAAATGCGGGGCAGACACGGCCAATGGACAAGGGCAGTGGCAAGGTATCTTTAATAATTTTTACCGCTTGGCGATGATTGCCCTGAGCGATATGCAGTAAGTAAGACTGTACATCCACGCCCGCAGGACAGGCTTGCTGGCAGGGTGCTTGGCAGTCGGCATAATGATCGCTCAGTAGCTGTTTCAGTGAGGCTTGACGTATCTTGCTCAGGGCGGCGGAGTGAGTGATGACCTTGAGGTTGTGGCTCACTTTTGTGTCGCAGGCTTTGACTGTGCTGCGATTGCCATGCGAGTCGAGCGTTTCGACATAACACAGGTGACAACTTTGTTGCTTCAAGGCATGCTCATCACTGGAGGCCAGCGCCTTGATAACATAAATGGGGAATGGCAATGCCCGCATTGAGGGCACAGCTCAGTAAGGTTTCATCTACAGAGGCGTGAGCGGTTTTACCGTCGAAACTGAGCGTTATCATATAGGGACCTTTTTTAGAATCGTTGACTATGCTCGGCAGTGCGTCGCGAGATGAATGCCGTGTGTCAGCGCGTTTTTGAGAATAAGGTTTTGCTTGAGTATACCCAGAGGGATTTTGTCGACAGGTCTTAGAAGTGACTATTTATGCTAGTTCTGCCAGTGAGATCGCAATTGCTTTTAAGAGTGTGCTCCGATGCTGTTTGTATTAAAACTTGGTGTGACATAGTTAGCAAAGTGAGCGGTTTTGCAAGATTGGATCACTGTTTGCCCTATGGTTTGTTTAGGTGTTTAGGCTATACCATCAGCCTAGTTTTAGTCGTGGTTGTTCAGGGAGCAGTCGTCGCCCTGTTACTTGGTCTATCGATCAGCAGATAGGCGTTAAGCAAAAGTGCCACAGAGTGTAGCGTTGCATTTTGGGGCTAATGTCCTTTAGGGATTAAATAAGCGCAAATCTATCGGATTCGCCCCTAGGCTAACGCGGGTGATTCAGTTAAAATAGCGGGTTTTCTATCCGTGTATAAATCCGACTAAAAGTTGATTAAATCATGTTTGAAGTAAATCCAGTAAAATTCAAAATCAAGGAACTCGCTGACCGTACCGACCTTCTTCGGAGGTATCTTTGACTACGATGCTAAGTGTGAGCGTCTAGAAGAAGTCAGTCGAGAGCTTGAGAGCTCTGAAGTATGGAACGATCCTGAGAATGCCCAAGCCTTAGGTAAAGAGCGCGCCTCCCTAGAAGCGGTCGTCAAAACGATCGACGATATGGACAGTGGCTTAGAAGATATCGAAGGTTTGGTTGAGTTGGCCGTTGAAGAGAATGATGAAGAGACCTTCAACGATGCAACCACGGAATTACAACAACTTGAGAAACGGTTAGAAGAGCTTGAGTTCCGTCGCATGTTCTCTGGTCCAAACGATGCGTCAAATTGTTACTTGGATATTCAATCGGGTTCGGGCGGCACCGAGGCACAAGATTGGGCCAATATGGTGCTGCGCATGTATTTGCGTTGGGGCGAAGCTAAGGGCTATAAGCCTGAGCTGATAGAAGTGACCGACGGCGATGTGGCCGGCATTAAGGGCGCCACCATTAAATTTACCGGTGAATACGCCTTTGGTTCACTGCGGACCGAAACGGGCGTACACCGTTTAGTGCGTAAGTCGCCATTCGATTCGTCGGGTAAGCGTCACACTTCATTCTGTTCTGTGTTTGTGTACCCAGAAATTGATGATTCCATTGAAATTGACATCAATCCGTCGGACTTGCGTATCGACACCTACCGCGCCTCGGGTGCGGGTGGTCAGCACGTTAACAAGACCGAGTCGGCGATTCGTATTACCCACTTGCCCACCAATACCGTGGTGCAATGTCAAAATGATCGCTCGCAACATAAAAACCGTGATGCGGCGATGAAACAGTTAAAAGCAAAACTGTATGAGCTAGAGATGCTTAAGCAGAATGCCGATAAACAAGCCGCCGAAGATGCTAAATCGGATATCGGCTGGGGTAGCCAGATCCGCTCTTACGTGCTCGATGATGCACGTATTAAAGATCTGCGTACCGGTGTAGAAAATCGAAATACTCAGAGCGTCCTTGATGGCGATCTGGATAAGTTTATTGAAGCTAGCCTTAAATCTGGCCTTTAACGAGAGAAGAAGATGACTGAACAAACCCAAGACGAAAACAAGTTAATTGCAGAGCGCCGTGCCAAGTTAGAGCACATCCGCGCAACTTGCCCTGCTAACGGTCACCCAAATAACTTCGATCGTAAACATAAAGCGGCAGATATTCAGGCCGAATATGGTCACTATAGCAAAGAAGAGCTTGAGGGCATGAATGTGCAGCGCTCGATTGCTGGGCGTATCATGGCCAAGCGTGGTCCATTCTTGGTGATCCAAGATGTCAGCGGTCGCATTCAGGCTTACGCCGGTAAAGATGTCCAAAAAGAGCTGAAAGCTAAGTATCAAGGGCTGGATATCGGCGACATTATCGGTGTCACGGGCCAGTTGCACCTGTCGGGTAAAGGCGATCTGTATGTCAATATGGAGCAGTACCAACTGCTGACTAAGGCACTGCGTCCACTACCTGAGAAGTTTCATGGTCTGACAGACCAAGAAACGCGTTACCGTCAACGTTATGTTGACCTTATCGTTAACGAAGACTCTCGTAATGCCTTTATCATGCGCTCGAAAGTGGTTACCGCTATTCGTAACTTCATGGTGAAAAAAGAGTTTATGGAAGTTGAAACCCCAATGATGCACAGCATCCCTGGTGGTGCGTCGGCGCGTCCATTTGTGACTCATCATAATGCGCTCGATATCGAAATGTATTTGCGTATCGCACCAGAACTTTACCTTAAGCGTTTAGTGGTCGGTGGCTTTGAGCGAGTGTTCGAAATCAACCGTAACTTCCGTAACGAAGGTCTGTCGCCACGTCATAACCCAGAATTCACCATGATGGAATTCTATATGGCGTATGCCGATTATAACGATCTGATGGATCTGACCGAAGAGATGTTGAGCTCGATTGCGGTTGAACTTTGTGGTTCAGCTAAACTGCCTTACGGTGAGCACACTGTTGACTTTGGTGGCCCTTACGAGCGCCTTAGCATGCTAGATGCGATTAAAAAGTACAATCCAGACAACGCCACTATTCAGTCGATGACCTATGAAGAGGTCAAAGATCTTGAGTTTATGCGTAACCTCGCTAAGAGCCTAGGCATGACGATTGAGAAGTTCTGGACTTGTGGTCAACTACTGGAAGAAATTTTCGGTGAAACCGCAGAGCCTAAGCTGATGCAACCGACCTTTATTACCGGTTACCCAGCGGATATCTCACCTCTGGCGCGTCGTAACGATGACAATCATTTCATCACCGACCGTTTTGAATTCTTCATCGGTGGCCGCGAAGTGGCTAATGGCTTCTCAGAGCTTAATGATGCCGAAGATCAAGATAGCCGCTTTAAGGCTCAGGTTGACGCTAAAGATGCTGGCGATGATGAGGCCATGTTCTATGATGCCGATTACATCACCGCGCTAGAGCACGGTTTGCCACCAACGGCAGGTCAAGGTATTGGTATCGACCGTTTGGTGATGCTGTTTACCAACACACACACGATTCGTGATGTGATCTTATTCCCAGCGATGCGCCCTCAAGGCTAATTGCAAGGTACAGATAAAACCAGCCGCTTGGCTGGTTTTTTTTCGACTAATATTCACTTTAACCGACACAGAAAATCCGCAGTTGGGCGGCTGTAATACCTGAGTATGAAGTAGCCATTTAAGGCTTAAGGCGAACAGCGCCAAGGTTGCTTTGCTTTAAGGTATTTTAGTCGGTAATGTTTAAGTTAATACTAATAATGCGTGTGCTGCTATTGAGACAAACCGAGGCGCATTTTATGATGTGCTTAACTCATGATCTTGATATAAAGTCTTATTTTAGTTGTGCTACGTAGTGTAAAATGTGTTGATTGTGATTATTTTGGTTTTATTGTCTTATTAATCAAACCGTTGTTTTTAAATTGTATAAAGTCATATTGACCGTCGATGGCGCCAACAAGTCCCATGTTATGTTAACAGTATGATCGTAAATGGTTGGATCACACAGTTAACATTTTGCGCTAGCATCTTGGTTTTAGTCGGTTAACATAGCAGCCTAACAGGTGATTTGATTGCACATCTGTGTGGATGACATAAAGGATAGTTGCAGTGATTGATATAACAGTGTCAGATACGCAGTTAGCGCAGTGGCAATTAACGATTGAGACCTTGTGCTCGTCATGTGGTGGTGATTTTTTTCTTTTTTACCTTAATTCAGCGGCTCAGCTGCAGTTATTACTGCAATCTAGCAGCAGCGACACTGTCGACCTGTTACCTGTGCAGGCGGCGGCCGATCAAAGCCTAGCCCAGTTGTCTACCACTTCGGTTCATGCTGATTATTCATCGCCTATCGTCATCGATGGTATACAAGTGCTGCCGCTTTTTTGGCCATCTAAAGCCCTTTATGGTGGCTTATTTTGGCAACCAGCGAAAGCCGATGCCATAGGGCTTTCCTCAGGCGTAAAGTCTAAATGCTCTAGGTTATTGCCGTTAGGTCGTGACAGTATCGAGTTGAGTTTACTTAAGTGCTATCAGGCACATCAGCAACCTATGCGGGGGAGGGCAACGCCCGCAGCAGCTGAATCGATAGATTTACAGTTGTTTATCGACAGTATTAAAGATCATATCTGGATGAAAGATAGCGATGGGCGCTACATTTTGGTGAACTATGGGGCTGAACTCTCCTTCAATAAAAGCCGCGAGCAGATCCTCTACCATACCGACGATGAACTGTTTGAGCCTCGTCTGGCTAAACGGTTTATTGCAGCAGACAATGAGTCGATTTTGCGGGGGATACAAGTCACAGTCGATGAGTGTTTGGCTCGTGACCATGACAAGCAACTGAGTTGGCTTGAGACGACAAAAATGCCAGTGGTGAGCGCCGAAGGTGAGTTAAAAGGGGTGATCGGTATTTCACGTAATATCTCGTCACATAAGGCGGCGCAAGAGCAGTTAGAGATGGCTGCCAGTGTGTTTGCAAATTCGGTAGAAGGGGTCGTGATCACAGATCCCGATGGCAATATCGTCGAGGTTCACGGCGCTTTTACCGATATCACAGGTTATCGGCGCGACGAGGTTATCGGTAAAAACCCCCGCCTGTTTAACTCTGGTCGACATGATAAAGCCTTTTTTGCCCAATTATGGGACTCACTGTTATCCGAGGGATGTTGGCACGGCGAAATTTGGAACCGCCGCAAGAGTGGCGCTATTTTCCCTGAGCAATTAAGCATTAGTTCAATGTGCGATGATGATAATAATATTCGTTATTTTGTCGCGGTGTTTTCTGATATTTCGGCTAAAAAGCAAAGTGAAAATGAGTTAGCGCGCTTGGTTTATCACGATCCCTTAACTCAGATGCCTAACCGTATCACCTTGTCGGCGCAGCTCGAACAAGAGGTGCGTCATGCCAAGCGTGAGCAGAGTCAATTAGCGTTAATCTTTATCGATGTTGATCTGTTTAAACATATTAATGACAGTTTTGGCCACATTGCCGGCGACAGTATTTTGGTTGAGTTGGCTAAGCGACTCTCTTACAAATTGGCCGAACAAGGTACCTTGGCACGTGTGGGCAGTGACGAGTTTGTGGTGTTATTACCCCATATCGATAGCCAAGACGCCGTGTCCCTTATGGTCAGTCGTTTACGGGAAGTGTTTGATCTGCCTTATGCCTTACCCAACGATGAGACCGTTAGATTAACGGCGAGCATGGGGATCGCGCAGTATCCAGAAGATGGCCTAAGCTCAGATACTTTGCTGCGCAATGCCGACACCGCCATGCACAGAGCTAAGCTCAATGGGCGTAACAACTATGCTTTTTACACCCAAGCGCTGACCTTAGCCTCAGTTGAACACCTCAAGCTGCAAAATGCCCTGCACGATGCGCTGGCAAATGAAGCGTTTCAATTGGTTTACCAGCCAAAGTTGAGTTTTAATGGCTTACACTTAGTGGGTTTTGAAGCCTTGCTACGCTGGCATGACCCCCTGTTAGGGGCAATATCGCCGGCGGTCTTTATTCCGGTGGCCGAAAAAATTGGTCTTATCTATGATATTGGCTTATGGGTGTTAAAAACGGCGGCCTCCCAAGGGGTGAAATGGTTAGCACAGGGGCAGGATTTTGGTCGTATCGCAGTTAACGTCGCGGGCCCGCAATTACAACAAGCCAGCTTCTTTGATGATGTAAAACGGATCCTCGAGCAGACAGGGCTCCCGGCGCACTATGTCGAGCTGGAGGTGACCGAAAGCTGCATGATGTCAGATCCAAAGGCTGTGATTGAGGTGCTTAAAAAGTTAGGCGATTTAGGCATTGAACTGTCGGTTGACGATTTTGGCACGGGTTACTCATCGCTTAATTATCTGAAAAGGCTCCCTATACATAAGCTGAAGATCGATCAATCTTTTGTGCATGATATCCCGCATGACGCCAACAATACCGCAATCGCTAAGGCGATCATTGCTCTTGGCGATGCGCTCAACTTAACCGTTATTGCCGAAGGAGTTGAAACTCAAGAGCAGGCGGAATTTTTGTCTAAAGCTGGGTGCCATGAGGCGCAAGGCTACCTATACAGTAAACCTTTGCCTGCCAGTGAACTAGACCGTTTTTTGATGTTGGCACCTTAATGTTGTTTGGCTAACAGCAGGTGGCTCCAAGCTTTCCACGCTTTGGCTTTGCTGTTAGCTTTCACTCAGTTGTGAGCCTAATCGACCAAGGACTCGCACTTCACCGACTTGCATGTCGCCCAGATAAATTGAACCAATACGTACTCGCACCAGACGTAAGGTGGGAAATCCCACAGCGGCGGTCATTTTTCGGATTTGGCGATTCTTGCCTTCGGTCAAGGTGATGGATAACCAGCTCGTTGGCCCATGGCGCGGATCGCGAATTTTTTTGCCTCGCTCTGGTAACGCCGGCGGCGTATCGAGCAGTTTAACCTTGCAGGGCAGAGTCTGATATTGCTCACCTTTAATACCTATGCTGACCCCTTGGCATAACTCAGCAACAGCCTTGGCATTTATCTCGCCATCTACCTGAACGTAATACTCTTTTTCAATCTGTTTACTGCGCACCAAGTGGCTACTCATGCCGTCGGTGGTGAGTAGCAGCAAGCCTTCCGAGTCGTGATCTAACCGACCAATCGCCATGATCCCGTCGGGAAAATCGGCTAACTCACCGAGAAGTTTTTTGCTTTTGCGCCGCTCGGGTACAAATTGGCTCAGGTAGCCATAAGGTTTGAAAATTTTAAAGTCTTGCGCTGATGCAAAATCGGCGGTATCGCTTGCCGATATGCTGGGATAGTGAGGCTTGGACATAAATAACCTGTATAAGGAAGCTGAGCTTATATAACCCAAATTAAGATTATATAGCTAACATTTACAACATATTAGCGGATTAATATCGTCCTAATGATGACGACGTTATTAAGTCATCCTGAGGTGCTAGAGGCGCTGTTTGATGGACGGAGACGATGATACTCGTTCTGTAAGGGGATTACTAATGACAACGCTGTCATTGTTGGTTATAGTCATGTTATCAAAAGGTGGTGGTTGATGTTGCGCGCGAAGGCTGGCTAATTGGTTTTTTGGGTTAGTAGTAGGTAGGTGTGGCGGAGTCAGTCATTTTTACAGGTCAAGTTTGGTTTAGGCGAGTCGAGATTATGCAAATTGTGATTTTAAACAGCAGTGACGATGTCGCGTCATATGGCGCCAATATTTTTATTCAGCAACTGCGACGCAAGCCAAGCTCTGTGTTGGGTTTGGCTACGGGCTCGACGCCGCTGGCCTTATACCATTTATTGATTGGTGCTAATCAAGCTGGCGATGTCTCGTTTGCCCAGGCGACCAGCTTTAACTTAGATGAGTATTTAGGCCTCGATGGTCAGCATAAACAAAGCTATCGCTACTTTATGGATCAGCAGTTGTTTGAGCATATCGATATTGATAAGCAGCGTACCTTTGTGCCGCCGGGTGATGCTAGCGATCCGATTGAGGCCTGCGAGCGCTATGAATGCCAAATAGCCCAAGCGGGTGGCATCGATATCCAGCTGCTCGGCATAGGGCGTAATGGTCATATCGGCTTTAATGAGCCGTCATCGGGCTTAATGTCGCGCACGCGAGTGAAAACCCTCACCAAGGCGACGATTGAAGATAATGCCCGATTTTTCTCAGCCGATGAATATCAGCCCCATCTGTCGATCACCATGGGGATAGGCACCATATTAGACGCGAAAAAAGTATTGTTGCTCGCGACGGGCGTCAATAAAGCTGCGGCGATTAAGGCAACGGTAGAGGGTGCGCTGAGTGCATCGTGTCCGGCTTCGGCCCTGCAACTGCACCGTAATGCCATGTTAGTGCTCGATGAAGCGGCGGCCTCTCAATTGGACGATTGTGATTTCTATAAACATATTGAAGCGGAAAATCAAAAACTACAGGTAAGATTAGCCAAGGGCTAACAGACTCTGGGCTGCAGGGTTAAGGTCTCTTTGGGGTTATTTAAGCTTCCAGCACTCCTTTAACTTAATGGTATTCATCATCTTTAAGGTGCCGGGTCTACAGCCTGCGCACTTTTTATCGGCTATCAGCGTGTTATTGCCCATCAGCGGTTAAGACTGACGGCCGCAAGGTCACTCACATTGAAGCCCTTTTTTACTTTGACAGATAAGCTCTAACGGCTTGTTACTAGGGTACTGGGCATCTGCGGCTTGAGCGGACAGTGCAAAAAACGCCTAAAATCGACTACGCTTGACCGTGCTATGTTAGCCGTGTCTGTTATAATCGCGGCCTAATTTTTATGAAGCTGCTACCTGATTGAGTAACGCCCCATGGATAAGCCTGAGATTTTTACCCCCGATAGCCCGTCACCTGCGTCAGTTGTGACCCGCTCAAACCGCCTAGAGTTATTGGCCCCCGCCAAAAATGCTGACTTTGGTATTGAAGCCATTCGCCATGGTGCCGATGCGGTGTATATCGGTGGCCCAGCCTTTGGGGCGCGTGCAACCGCGGGTAATAGCGTCGAAGATATTGCCCGTTTGTGCCAGTTTGCTCACCAATATCATGCGCAGGTGTTTGTCGCCATCAATACCATCTTGATGGATGATGAGCTAAAAGCGGCCGAAAAGCTGATATGGCAGGTGTATGAAGCCGGCGCCGATGCACTTATCGTGCAAGATATGGGCATATTGCAGCTCGACATTCCGCCTATCGCCCTGCATGCCAGCACGCAAATGGATAACCGTAATCCAGAGAAAGTGGCGTTTCTTGAGCAGGTGGGTTTTTCGCAGGTGGTGTTAGCGCGAGAACTAGGATTAAGCCAAATCCGCGAGGTGGCCGCCAATACCAATATGCAGCTGGAATTTTTTATTCACGGCGCCTTATGCGTGGCCTATAGCGGCCTGTGTAATTTAAGTCATGCCTTTAGTAATCGCAGCGCTAACCGAGGCGAATGTTCTCAGATGTGTCGTTTGCCTGGCGATCTTAAGACCCGTCAAGGTGAGGTGCTGGCACAAAATGAACACCTATTGTCTTTAAAAGATAATAACCAAACCGATAATTTAGAAGCGCTTATCGATGCCGGTATTCGCTCATTTAAAATCGAAGGGCGCTTAAAAGACTTAAGTTACGTTAAAAACGTTACCGCCCATTATCGCCAAGAACTCGATAAAATTATCGCGCGTCGCCCCGAGTTTGTTGCCTCAAGCCATGGCCGCTGTGAACATAGCTTTACCCCTAATACCGAAAAAACCTTTAACCGCGGCAGAACCGACTACTTTGTTAATGACCGCAGCCAAGGGGTGAGTGATTTCCGTTCGCCTAAATATATTGGTGAAGAGGTCGGTAGCGTGGTGGCGCTGGGTAAAGACTATATCCAAGTGGGCTCGACCCATGGGTTTAATAATGGCGACGGCCTGTGTTATTTCCCGCCCAATTATGAAAAAGCCAAACAGTCAGACGATAAACTACAAGGGCTGCGAGTCAATCGCGCCGACGGCGATAAACTGTATGTGATTGCCGTACCGGGTGACCTTAAAGTGGGCGCAACCTTATATCGAAACCATGATCAGGCGTTCGAAACGCTGCTGGCTAAAGAGTCGTCTAAGCGCATTATTAACGTCGATATGACGTTAGCCGACACCCATGATGGCGTAGCCTTAACCATGACGGATCAATATGGTATTAGCGCCAGTGTAACATTGCCCATGGATAAGACGCCGGCTAGCGATCACGATAAGGCGCTGCAAAATGTGCGTAAACAGCTATCAAAGCTCGGCAGCACCGACTTTAATGCACGTCAAATCACTATCGACACCGCCAGCCCTTGGTTTATGCCAGCCTCGGTATTAAATGGTCTGCGCCGTGACACGGTGGTCGCCCTTGAGCAGGCTCGTATCGACGGTTATCAGCGTCCTAAAGCGTGGAAATATAACCAAGATGCGGTTTACCCAGTAAAACACTTAAGCTTTATGGGCAATGTGGCTAATGAGCAAGCCAAGGCGTTTTATACCCGTCACGGGGTGATTGAGATTGAAGACACCTACGAGAAAAATGGTATCAGCGATGATGCGCCCTTGATGGTGACTAAACATTGCTTACGCTTTAACTTTAACCTTTGCCCCAAAGAGGTGCCTGGCATTAAGGCCGACCCTATGATTTTGGAGATCGGCAAGGATGTGCTAAAACTGGTATTTGACTGCCCTAAGTGTGAAATGATGGTGGTCGGTGCCAATCGGCAAGTATAGGCGTCTCTAAGCGCCACATTCACTGACTTAAGGAAAAGATCATGGGACTGTTAGATGCGCTAATGGGCAATGCTTCAGAGGTTGATTTACAGGAGTTGGCGGCCGAGCTAGGCCCCATTATGGGCGACAATGAGCAGCTGGCTTTGGCCTATCGCGTGGTGCGCGATATGTTTGTATTTACCAATAAGCGCCTCATTTTGATAGATAAACAAGGGGTAACGGGGAAAAAGGTCAGTTATCACTCTGTGCCTTATAAGGCCATTACTCACTTTCAAGTGGAAACTGCCGGAACTTTTGATATGGACGCCGAATTAAAGCTGTGGATCTCAGGGCAAAAAGAGCCGCTGGTTAAAGAGCTAAAAAAAGGCACCGATGTGGTAGGGATCCAAAAGACCATAGCGAACTTTTCGCTCTAGTGTGACCGCGCGCCTCTAGTGAGTGCGCCCCACTAAAACGCCTAAGGCATTGATATGCTTTAGGCGTTTTTTTTCTACGCCATGGCGCGGCAGCGATTATCTTTTTTTAAGGCTTAAGGCTTAAGGCTTAAGGCTTAAGTCTTCAACCTTCAAGCTCAACAGGGACAGGCTTAATACAAAGTGGTACTGACTAGCTGCTGGTAATTAAACGCGCTTATTTAACCTCTTGTGAAATAAAAGGTGATCAAGCGCGGTCTTACTGTCCATCGTATTTAATTGATAACGTTTAGCGGAGTTCATCGTGAATTTTAAAGCACTATCACTATCAGCATGTTTAGTTTCAACCATGGCAGCAAGCGGCGCGGTTCACGCAGAAGCCTCTGGCTTGGACTTTATTAATGTATTTGAAAAACTTGCGGGTAAACAGCCGGGTGTGCGTAAAGGCCATGCCAAAGGGGTGTGCGCCGTAGGTGAGTTTACCCCTACTGATGCGGGTGGTCGCTATTCTAGTAGTGCCCTATTTAATGGTGAAAAATCCACGGCTAACATTCGTTTTTCAATGGCGGGCGGCAACCCTGCGGCCAATGAAACCGAGCGAAGCCCGCGTGGAGTGGGAGTTAAGTTCACCATGGCCGATGGTAGCGTGCACTACATTGCAGGCTTAACCACACCAGTCTTTCCGGGTAAGTCACCCGAAGTCTTTTTAGGTTTACTTGAAACCTTAGTGCCTAACGAACAAGGTAAAGTCGATTTTAGCCAAGTGGCGCAGTACCGTCAGGATCACCCAAGTACCTTGCCGCAGTTTAATTGGCTGCAAGCCAATAATCCGCCAAGCTCTTATGCATCGGTCAATTATCACGGTATTCATGCCTTCTACTTTGTCGATGACCAAGGTAAGAAAACTAAGTTTAAATGGCGTTTAGTGCCGACCGAGGGGCAGCAACTATTAACCGAAGCGCAGATGAAGCAGTTGCCAAACACCTTTTTAGCCGACAAATTGAAAGAGGAGCTAAGCCAAGGTCCGGCCAATTTTGAGCTGCAAGCGGTTATCGGTCAGGCCGATGATGTCACCAATAATCCATCACAAGCGTGGCCAGAAGATCGTGAAGTGATCACCTTGGGCACATTGAGTATTACCAGCAGCGGCGATAACAGCTGCGACTTGATTAACTTCGACCCAAATGCGTTGGCTCAAGGGGTTGAGTCAAGTGATGACCGTATTTTACGTTTGCGCTCAACCGCTTATGCTATTTCTTTTGGTAAAAGATTAAGTGGCCAATAAGCCTATTTAATGACGGATGTTAGCTAACTTAAGTTAACACCCCTTTAGCACAAGATAGTGATATTAAAAAAGCCACGCCATGAACATGGGGTGGCTTTTTAATGGTGACTTTTTACTGGTTAATCATCAATACACCGCTGGGTTATTGCATGGGACGGTATACAGCAGACTACCACTCAAATGGTTAGTCTTGCTTGATGGTGTTGACGCCATCAGGGGTGCCGACCAAGAGCACATCGGCGCCGCGCTGAGCGAATAAGCCGTTAGTGACCACGCCGACTATCTGGTTAATCTTCTCTTCTAGCTCTTTGGGGTTAACGATCTTCATATTATAAACATCTAAGATCACGTTACCGTTGTCGGTCACCACACCTTCACGATACACAGGATCGCCACCAAGCTTAACCAATTCACGTGCCACATAAGAGCGCGCCATAGGGATCACTTCCACAGGCAGTGGAAACTCACCCAATACATCTACCTGCTTAGTGTTGTCGACGATACAGACAAACTTTTTCGCCACTGCCGCAACAATCTTCTCACGTGTTAACGCTGCACCACCGCCTTTAATCATATCCATATGACCATTGATTTCGTCGGCGCCGTCCACATATACGGCTACATCGTCAACGGCATTAAGATCGAATACAGGAATACCCAAGGCTTTCATTTTTTCAGTCGAGGCTTCAGAGCTCGATACTGCGCCTTCGATATCGGCCTTTGATGGTGGCTAAGGCATCAATAAAATGGTTGACGGTTGAGCCTGTACCGACGCCGACTATGGTGTCTTTCTCAACGTATTGTAGGGCTGCCCAACCAGCTGCCTTTTTCATTTCATCTTGAGTCATAAGGAGTTCCTGTAAGGA
This sequence comes from Shewanella sp. 553, assembly GCF_059338375.1. Taxonomy (NCBI): domain Bacteria; kingdom Pseudomonadati; phylum Pseudomonadota; class Gammaproteobacteria; order Alteromonadales; family Shewanellaceae; genus Shewanella; species Shewanella sp. 553. Next base: position 3,250,297 of record NZ_CM181701.1, on the reverse strand, counting down.
TAAACGAATCTTTTGTCACTATTATACTCATAGTTGTTAGTAGAGGTATGTGAAATGCTGCTGTTTGTGTAACTTAACTTAAGTTAGATCTCAGCAACTGCGCATTACGGTGTTTTTTGCTGGTAACGGCTTTAACTGGGGCGTAATTTAACACTATATCGATGCCTTAGTGATATGGCGAAAGACGGCATCGTAACAACTCAAATTAAAGGAGAATCTATGGCTGGTGCAAGTTTGTTAACCTTGCTCGATGATATTACCACCATTTTAGATGACGTCGCGGCCATGAGTAAGATGGCTGCACGTAAAACCGCAGGGGTATTGGGCGATGATTTAGCGCTCAATGCCCAGCAGGTTTCAGGCATTAACGCCGATCGTGAACTGCCTGTGGTTTGGGCGGTGGCTAAAGGCTCATTGCGTAATAAAGCGATTCTTGTGCCGGCGGCCTTGTTGATCAGTGCTTTTATTCCTTGGGCGGTGACCCCATTATTGATGTTTGGTGGCCTGTTTCTCTGTTATGAAGGGTTTGAGAAGGTTTATCACAGCGCAACTCAGCTCCATGAGCCGAGCAGCGAGCCTCATGTCGATATTGCCGCGCTCGATCTGCAAGCCTATGAAAAACAGAAAATCAGTGGCGCGATTCGTACCGACTTTGTGCTGTCAGCCGAGATCATTGCCATCACATTGGGCGTGGTAGCCCACACTAGCTTTATGACCCAGGTGGTGACCTTAAGCGTTATTGCAGTGCTGATGACCATAGGGGTTTATGGTTTAGTGGCGGGAATTGTGAAACTTGATGATGCTGGCCTGTACTTAAGCCAGCGTCAGGGCGAAAGCCTACTGACACGCTTAGGGCGACGTTTTGGCCACAGTTTGGTTAATGCAGCGCCTTATTTGATGCGCGGCTTAACCGTGGTTGGCACCATCGCGATGTTCATGGTGGGGGGCGGCATTTTAACTCACGGTATTCATAGCCTGAGTGAACTGTTTAACCAGTGGGCAGTTGTGGTGGAGCAGTGGGCGATGGTCGGGCCGGTATTGAGCTTTATCACCCCAAGTGTGCTTAATGCCTTGTTTGGGGTTGTCGCAGGTGCCATTGCGGTATTGCTTATGTCTGGGCTCAGTAAGCTGCGCTCGTAACTGCGTACTCGTCATATACGCTGGTGACCCGGCCATGTTTATCAACGCCGCCCTCATGGCGGCGTTTGGTTTTATGTTGGGCGGCGGTTCATTTACCTTATTGCTTGTTCAGTTGTCATAAAGGCTTACACTTTCAGTAGTGTGGCGCACAGTTTCACAAAGTCCGATGAGGTGATGATCCCCTCAATCTTATTACTGTCGTTCACAACGGGTAAACATCCTAATTTATTATCAATAAAATAATCGACCACCTCGGCTAGCGGCTCATCGGCGCTGAGCTGTTGAAGCTGTTTCTCCATAATGTCTGCCACTAAGGTTTTACGTTCCTTGCGATCGAGCCCGTCGGGACCATAGGCGCTAAGCATGTGGATGACGGTGGAGATCATCTTCTTGTGAGTCAATATGCCCACCAATCGCCCGTCATGCTCACTGACGACGGGTAAGTGGCGAACCCCACGACTCTGCATCAATAGATGAGCATCTTTGGCGGTCGCCTGATCGCTGATACAGACTAGGTCGGTGCTCATAATATCGCTAACACGCATGGTGTTTTCCTGCTGCTGTCATTCTATTTTTTTGATGATAACAGTAATGCCTTATTCATTAAATGTCTGTTTATTAAATTATAATTTCATTTTTGATACTTAATCTTGAGCGCTAATGTGTGATGGGGTAAAACGTTTTAGATTAATTAATCCCCAATGCCCCCCTGTAATAACGTTGCAATATTGTTAATAAATACTTATCGTCATTAGACCTCTTACCAAGCGCCGAGCATAACTTAAGGTTATTGCTTTGCCATGCTTAAGCTGTACTCCTATGACGTGAAGTGTGTTTCGCCAGGATAATCGGCATCAATATAAGAATAACCATGAAAGGGATAACAATGAAAATACACTATTCACGCCGGGATTTTTTAGCCATGTCGGCTAAAGGAGTGGGCGCCGCGGTCATCTCCTATGGCTTAATGGGCTGCTCAAGCAGTGACGATGATGAGCAAGCTAACGCTGCCCGGGGGGAATTTCTCAATGGGGTTGCCAGTGGCGATCCCACTCACGAGGCGGTGATCCTGTGGACCCGAGTCACGCCAGAGGTTGAGGGGGAGCTTAATGTCAGTTGGGAAATCGCTACCGATGAAGGCTTTAGCAATATTATTGGCAACGGCGAAACCACCACATCTGCCGCGCGCGATTATACGGTGAAAGTCGATGCCATCGGCCTGATGTCGGGCACAGCGTATTATTACCGTTTTAAATGCGGCGAGGTTTATTCCGAGGTCGCGATGACCAAGACCTTACCCGAGGGCGCAGTGGAGCAAGTTAAATTAGCGGTAATGTCGTGTGCTAACTTTCCTGCAGGCTATTTTAATGTGTATCAACTGGCCAGTGAAATAGCGGGGCTCGATGCGGTGATCCACCTAGGCGATTATATCTACGAATATGGCCGAGGGGGTTATGCCAGTGAAAATGCCGCCGAGCTTGGCCGGGAAGTGTTACCCGCCGGTGAGCTGTTAACCCTTAGCGATTACCGTACGCGCTACGCTCAGTACCGCAGTGATGCCGCGTTAAATGCCCTACATGCCAAAGTCCCCTTTATTACGGTGTGGGATGACCATGAAGTGGCCAACGATAGTTGGGCTGATGGCGCAGAAAACCACAATGCTGATGAAGGGGATTTTGCAGCGCGCAAAACCGCCGCGCTGCAAGCCTATTTTGAGTGGCTGCCTATTCGTCCATGGTCAGAGGGCAATCATCAAGAGATCTATCGCTCATTTAGCTTTGGCGACTTGGTCGATTTACATATGCTCGATACCCGCCAATTAGCGCGTGATAAGCAGCTCGATTATGCCGACTATATCGATGATGCCAGCAATACTATCGACAGCGCGCGCTTTATGGCCGATGTCACCAGTGATACCCGCACTATGTTGGGGGCTGAACAGTTGCAATGGCTGCAAGCTTCGCTGCTTAATGCCACAGGCAAGTGGCAGGTACTGGGCCAGCAAGTGTTGATGGGCAGTATGCTGTTGCCAGCGGCTATCGCCACCCAAAAATTGTCTGTGTACCAATACGCCGAGTTGGGGGCCTTAGCGCAACTTGCCGCGCGGGCACAGGCTGGCGACCCCACTTTAACAGCGCAAGAGTATAGTTATTTGATTGGTAATCAGCATAAGCTGACGCCCGAAGTGATGGCGTTGTTACAACTGCCCGCTATTCCCTATAACTTAGATGCTTGGGATGGTTATGCCTATGAGCGAGAGGTGATTTTAGCCACGGCAAAAGCCAAAGGCGCTAACTTAGTGGTGATAGCCGGTGACACCCATAATGCCTGGGCGAACGAGTTAACCGACAGCCATGGCGACAGTGTGGGTGTAGAGTTTGCCACCAGTTCGGTCTCATCTCCAGGATTGGAGTACTATTTAGGTATTGAGGCCGATCAGCAAAGTGTTACCGAGGCGGGCATTGTTGATCTGGTCGAGGGGCTGAAATACACCAATCTGCGCGATCGCGGTTTTATGGTGCTCAGCTTCGATCACTATCAGGTTCGAAGTGACTGGCATTATGTCGACACCTTAATGTCGCCAGACTTTAGTGAAGCTAGCGATAAACAGGCGAGCGCCATCACTCAAGTGGGTGAGGTGAGCATCACGCTGGTGTAAGCCCCTCGCTTGATAAGCGCATCTTAGTCGTTACTTGTTGGCTTTACTGTTTATAAAAGTGAACCTGCCCTGCAGTTTTAGTGATTTAGTCCTGCAGGAGCGGGGTTTTTAGTATAAAATCCAGCTCCAAAATCCCGTAGCCATTTTTTAATCGTTTTGAGTCTCAATTCGATATTCTTGTGCTACGTTGAATTTGGGCAAAGGCTAATCTTTTTAGATTACACTTTACCCAGTCGAATACTAAATATAACAAGATGGGGACGGTCAGATGTCAGAGAAACGCTTTATTACTGCACAGGAGTTGCTTGAAGATTCCTTTCGTTTAGCAGCACAAGTTTTTGACAGTGGTTTCAGGCCACAATTTATTGTTGGGATCTGGCGTGGTGGTGCTCCAATAGGCATTGCGGTACAGGAATATTTTGATTTTAAAAAGGTCGATACCGATCATATTGCCGTTAGAACCTCCTCTTACTATGGTATTAACCAGCAGAGCAAAAAGATCAAGGTGCATGGTTTGCATTACATTGTTGAAAATGCCAATGCCGATGGGGGATTATTGATTGTCGATGATGTGTTCGATTCTGGCCGCAGCATTCATGCGCTTAAAACCAAGCTCCAAGAGCTGATGCGCCTTAATATGCCAACCGATGTGCGTATTGCTTGCCCTTATTACAAACCTAAAAACACCGCAGTTGAGCTAAAGCCGGATTACTTTATCCATGAGTCTGATGATTGGTTGGTGTTCCCACATGAAGTGTCAGGCTTGTCACAGCAAGAGTTGCTAGAGGGCAAGAGCGATCTGAAAAACATTAAAGAGCTGTTTATGTAAGCCCTTTAAGCCCCTTAGGTTTACCACATAAGGTTTACCGTATCGGGGTTACCCTATCGTGTCGGTCTAGTCCGTCACTTGATAATTCTGTCGGTAGCCGATATAGCTTGATGTTAAGTGTGCTGAAGCGATTAAAAATGCCACCTTTTTAGGGTGGCATTTTTTATGTTATTGACGCAAGGGCTGCTGGATCGTGATACAAGCTTGTTCATCCTCGATAGCCTGCTTCACGCCACGCCGAGTGACCGGGCTCAAGTTGGGCTCGTTATTAAGCAAACGCGACAAGCGCGCCACGCTAGCGTAAGAGCATTCTCGCGGCAGTAAAAATTGGTTGTAGGCCTGCATAAAGCGGGCGCTATTACGTTTATCTAGCTGCGCAAGCTCATTTAAGCGTTGCTCGGCGGTTGCTTGGCTAAGGGCTTTTTGCTCGCTAGGGTAAAGGTAGGGCATGATGCGCAGCAGTTTAGCCAACATCAGGCTATCGGCATCGGCGTTATGCTGCTGTATGCGCTCAAACCATTGGCGTTTTTGCGCTGCAATGGGCTGCGCAACTTCGGCGCTCAGGGCTAGGATTTCCGCTTGCGGCGAAGTGTCGCGCAGCTTTTCTTGCTGTAATAGTCGCTGGGCGCCTATGGCATCGTAACGATTAAGGTGGATCACCATGGCCCAGCGCAGGGAAGGCGTCAGCTCAACCCCAGTGAGCTGCTCGGTGCCGTTAAGCAGTGCACTTAGGTGCTGCTTAGCCTGATGGCTGAGCGCAAAATCAATATAGGCCTCAAGCCACAAGCGTTGGATTTCAGGCGTAGCTTGAGTGGTCATGGTCAGGCGCAGACTCATCTGCTCCAATGCCCTTAGCGCACGTTGGCTGTAATGCTGCCGATTGGGACTCATCTGCTCAAGCTGCGCCTTGGCTTGCCTCAACTGACTTAACAGAGGTTGTAATACCTGAGGGGCATTCTCTTGCGGCGCGTTGATAAATACACTACCAAGAAACCTGTCGAGTGTGAGCTCGCCCCGAGTGACGCTGTGCCACAGGGTTTGCCACAGCATGATGCGCAGCTTGGGCTCGTCGATTTTACTCAGATGCAATAGCGCCGTCGTTAAGGATTGTGGGTCAAGTTGTACCTGCACATATCCCCAATCTTGGTAGTTGGGAAACACCAAATCGGGACAGCGCACCCCTTGCAGCCGCTTAATCTCGGTGTCGCTACCGCTGTAGGTGGTTGCCACGACCAAATTGCGATGCAATGCGTCACGGCCCAAGGTAAACAGCCCCAGTTTAACCTTTTGTTGCCGTAAGGTGGGGTATTGCTCGCTGGCACTCTGGTGTAGATTAAAGTGGCTGATGCGGCCGTTGCTGCACTGGAACTGCGCCTCGATACGGTTAACGCCAGCCTGGTAGAGCCACTGCTCGGCCCATGTTGCTAACGGGCGTTTTGCCGTCAGGCTCAGGCTCACGATAAAATCGTTAAGGTTGGCATTGCCAAAGCGGTGTTGATCAAGGTAGTGCTGCAGGCCTTGCTTGAAAGCGGTGTCGCCCACCAAGTAATTGAGCTGGGTTAACAGAGCAACGCCTTTGCTGAGCGTGGCTGGATTGACGCTTGGCTCAATCTCTGCGGTACTTATAACCGCTTGTTCTAGCGGGGTTAGACTGTACTTGTCATCGAGCTGGTAAACATTGTGTATGTCTTGATACCAAGCGGGGGTGGAAGCGTCTGCAATCATCGCCTTGTTGGCCAGTAAAATAGCTAGGCTCTGACTGAGCCAAAAGCTGTCCCACCAGTTTAAGGTCACCAAATTACCCACCCATTGCTGGGCTAAGGTGCGTAAATTGAGTGACAAGGAAGGCGTCACATCAATACCCGTTTCAGCAAAGGTGGCGTTGGCGGCATTGGCCATCGCCTGCGTCGGCAGGTGTGGCACCAGAATTTGGTTGTAATGATTAAAGGGATAGTCGACACCAAACTGTTGACGGTAGAAAGTGAGTCCTCGCTGGGTTTGCGCCAGCCAAGTGTCGGCGTCTATCTGGTGGGCAATCGATTGCCGCGCCAGCAATCGCAGCGTCAGCGATGCTTCATCCGACTGCCATTGATGATATGGGCCCGCGATAAGCGAAAATGTATGCGGGCTCAGCGGGGGGCTCGGCGCAAAGAACCATTGGCTAAGGTCAGTACCGTGGCGTTGTTCTTGCTCCGCGGCCGCGCTGAACACTCGCCAGTCGCTGGGGGCAGTAACCGAGAGTTGAAACACCGCTTTTAAGTTGGGCTGATCGAACACCGGCATCATGCGCTGGGCGCTGGCCGGCAGCAGGTGGCTATAGAGGTATCGGCGACCGTCAACGGCATCGATAGCTTGGATCAGTCCCTGATCGCCTATGCTGTATGGGTGGCTATAACTGAGACTGACTTGATTACTCCCACGATTAAGCAGCGAGGGCGAAAGGCTTAGATGCTGACTGTCGTAATTGGGATAGAGGCGCTGGCCATTAATCGTTAGCTGGTGCAGCCGCGCCTGATGTAAATCCAATAATAAGGGCGCGTCGTTGTCATTTAAGTTAAAGCTGATGGTGGCCTCACCACGAAAGTGCTGATTATCACTGAGATCTAGCGCCAATTGATAGTGAATATCACTGATGCGATTGGCTCGCGAGCGTGCCTGCTCGGCGCTGATGGTGGCGTTATCTTGTGCTTGGCGAGCAGGCTGCGTCGTGGGTGTACTTTGACATGCGCTGAGCAATAGCGCCACGGCGGCCATGATACACAAGCTCAACAGAGGCTTTTTCTGTTGAGCCGGTTTGCGATGTCGCAACGCGAGAATGTTGTGAGCCATTATTAAGTTGTCATTAGCAATTTGGGCTGATGTGATCGGAAGGCGATGTATCACCTGCCATAAAAAAACCAGCACGTTGCTGGTTTTTTAAGGCAGGAAAAGATCACAAACCGAGGAACGACTTAGAACGCGTCTTACGGATCTCTTTTTCATCAGACCATTCAATGAGGCCCGTTTCGAGATCCATTAAACGCATGGTCATCTTGTAGTACACATCGGTGGTGCTACCGTCTTGTTTAACTATGCTCGACAAGTTGCCATACAGCATAAACTGCGCGCCGATTTGGCGACCAAAATTAATGGCAGTTGAAGGGTCAACCATGCCAGAGTTATTTTGGTAATCCAGTTGCTTACGCACACTGTCTACCTTCGTCATGTCGATAAAGCGGAACTTACCTGAGCGCAGTAACTTGTTGCTGATCGAATCGGTTACCGATTCGGTATCAATATGCTCAGAGGTTTTATTTTTGATCTTGTCGACAAAAATAATGGGACGATCGTTGGCTGTCATTGCCACTACGGGCGGGAAAGTCAACATGCTGTCGACCATTTTGGCGGTGATCGCTTGCAGATCGGTGGAACCGAAGTTTTCATTTACGGTTTCGACTTCAGTAGCATCACCGTATTGAACCCGCGATTGACAGCCCGCTAGGCCAATGGCCACAGCAATGATAAAAATGAGCTTGAATTTTTTCATAAACATACCGATTCCTGTAATGAGGTTAAATGATTATTGAATAAAAGCGGGTGTAATTACCAGTATCAATTATCCAAATTAATGTTGTTCTGCCACTTTGTACATCTATCGTCTGCGCCTGACCTTGGTCGAGTTGGATAGCATAACGGCCAGCATCCACATAATCGCGGGCGATTTGTGCTTGTTTGGGCAGGGTTAGCCAGCTGCGTCGGTCGGGTTGTTCGGTGACGACATTAAAAATTTGTATGGCAAGCGCCGCCGCATCGAATTGATTGTTAGCCTTTTTTGAGTCGCTTCGTACCCGTCTTGCCATTTCTGATTTAGCGTAAATGCGAGCCGCTTGGCGAAACAGCGCGGCGGGCAACTCCTCTTTTAATGCTGTGATGGCTAAGGCGTCGATGTTGGCGAGTGGCGCGGCGGTTAAGCGGCGCTCAAGGCCATTAATCTGTGCGGGCCGCACAGGAGAGCGGTCGGGGTAATAGGTGGCTAATGATGCCGTTTGCCAATTGCCATGGATAGAAAAAGGCACGGTAAAACTTTGCTTTTCTGGGACAAAGTCGCGCTCGACTAATAACACCACTTGTCCTTGCCCTGCGCTGGCGGGGTTAGCATCGCCCCAGCGGCGAACAAAATCATCCGCTTGCGGCATTGACAGTTGCTTGGCTAATCGGACTAAATCTTGTTGCAGATAAGGGTTGTCTGGGGTAATTTGCGCCGCTTTGCGATAATCGATAAAGGCATCGTTAGCCTCGCCCAATAACTCGTACAGTAACCCTGTGGTGTAATAACTGTAGGCGTTTAAAAACGAGCTGGTGGTGCTGCCCGCTGCTTGTCCCAGTTTGTTGACCTCGGCATCTATGGTGCCGTTGGCCATCGACTGCACTGCTTGCATCGACTTTTGATAACGGGCTTGTTCTGAGCTTTGCAGTTGATTACTGCGCCGAACTTCCACTAAGGCGGCTTCGCTGTCGCCACTGAACAGGTAGTTCAGTGCTTGGTACTGATGCAGCATGATGCGCTCAAACCCAGGCCCACGATAAGGGATCACATTGTCGTTAATCAACAGGCTAGAGGCTTTGGCGCCGGTATCCGAGATGCTGAGGGTAGCTTGCTCATCAAAGGCTTGATAAGCGTCAATCGCCTTATCGTAATAGCCTTTACTGGCGCTGAAGTCGCCCCCTATTTGCGCTACTCTGCCAGCTTCTTGGGCGTATAACAATTTATCTGCGCCGTTTATTTTATCATCCAGCTGGTGGTAGATAGGGCTGGTGGTGGGTCGATTTAATGCAGCTTTTATCGGGGCGATTTGCGACGGGTAGCTAATGAATACGCTGTTAAAGGCGCAACCCGATACACTGAGACTGACGAGCATAATCATAACGAGTCGTTTCATCAGGTTATTACCTTAAGATGATGAATGTATAGGGTTAACAGCATGTCAGTCTCGCTCCCTTGCGCTAGCGTCTATCGCGATAACTTACCGGAGTGGCGGGTAATCGCCACTCAGAGCATCGATTTAGTAGTGCGGTGGCGGCGTTTCATCCGCGGGATTAGCCATATTACTTGGCTCAGATTGCTGCACCTTATCGACCAATATACGCAGCTTTTCCTGCTGTTCATCGACAATGGCATTAAGCTTAATGACCTGTTGATCCAGTGCTTCGATAGTACTCTCTTGAAACGCAAGTTTCATTTCAAGTTCTTCAATTCGTTGTTCTAGTGGCACCAATAATTTCCTCTATAAGGGCGGCATAGGCCAAGTTTCCAGTAGACCATTGCTACTAATGCTACTGACCTGATGATGGTTATCTTCAGCTACTGAGTATACAACGGCTCCTTTGATTTGGGCATGCTCTGTGCGACTGACTCGCCAATTAACCAGCATTTTTCCATCTAAAACTCGCCAGACACTCACTTCTCTAGCCGGAGTGCCCGTTAGTAACTTGCTGTTGTCACGAGTAAAGCGTGCATTGGAAAAATTATGGGTGCGCCGATGAATATTGAGTTGGCTGTGTTGGCTGCCATCTTGGGTGTTCCAAATGATGGCTTGATTGGTGCTGTCGGAGGCAAAAGCCAGCTCACCTTGCAGACTCAAACTGACATTAATCACCCGGCTGGGCAGCGACCAAGTATGTATCGGTTGGCCTGTTGTCGCATGCCAGAGGATCACTTGGTTATCATTGGCTCCCGAGAGGGCAAGTTCACCATTGCGTGAGATGGCCACGCTGTTGACTTTTTCACTGTGGCCCAGAAATTTGATCAATCGATTTTGGCTGGGCGCCAATGACATCACGCTACCATCGGTGAGGCCGATTAACAGGGCGCCGCTATCGGCAATCGCTACAGTTTGTCCGTTAGCAGGTAAAGACCACCATCCAAGTGAGCGACCATCTTCGATGCTCCACAGCGCCACTGAGTCGCGACTCAGTGAGGCGGCGTATTGCTGATTGGCAGAAATTGCGGTGTCGATGGCTTGGCTTTTTTGCTCACCGTGAAACCAGCGATATTTCTGGGTGTGCGTGGTTAAATCCCACAATTGTAAATCGCTATTGGCGGTGCTGATCAACAGATAATGCGCATCGTCAGACAGGGTCGCGCTATAACTGGGTTGATTGATAATAACGGTCGTTTCAGGCTGTGGTTGGCAGGCGGTGATAAATAATGCACAAATTAGCAGCACAGTGAAACTTTTCATGAACTTGCTCCGCAATATATTGTCTTTAGCTCAAGGCGATTACATTGATGCTGCTTGTCACTGCACAGGTTCTGTAGAGCGAATTGACCACTGTGATGGCGCTGGCTTAACATCGATAATGTAATTGGTATATGTTAATTAACTAGTATAAAGTGGTTCGTCTTAGAAAAGTAAGGTTATTGTAACCACAAGAAAATGCTGAGGAAGCTTTTAATGAAGTCGATTTATAAAATGTCACTGGTCGCGCTAGCAGTGGTTGGTTTAACCGCTTGTAACCAAGAGCAACAATCAACAACCGCAGCAGAGGTTAAATTAGAAACCACGCAGCAAAAACAAGCGTATAGTGTTGGTGCTTCTATTGGTAAATACATGTCAGGCCATATTAAAGAGCAAGAAGAGTTAGGCTTAGCTGTTGACCGTAGCCTCATCATCACAGGGTTCAGCAATGGTTTGAACGATGAGCTCAAGCTGACCGAAGAAGAGATGCAAACCGTATTGCAAAGCTTAGACGAAACCTTAAATGAGAAGCGTCAGGCACAGGCGACCGCCATGGCTGAAAAAGCCTTGGCAGAAAGTGCGGCATTCTTAGCTGAAAACAAAGCCAAAGAAGGGGTGACGACTACAGAGTCTGGCCTGCAATATGAAGTACTTGTTGCAGGTAGTGGCGATAAGCCAGCAGCGGAAGACACAGTAGAGGTGCACTATGTCGGCACTCTGATTGACGGTACCGAATTTGATAGCTCAGTTGCTCGCGGCGAACCTGCTAAGTTCCCACTGAACCGGGTTATCCCTGGTTGGACCGAGGGTGTTCAACTAATGCCTGTAGGCGCCAAGTACAAGTTTGTTATTCCAGCTGAATTAGCCTATGGCAATCGTGACACTGGTACTATTCCAGCTAATTCAACGCTGATTTTTGAAGTTGAATTACTCTCTATCGAAAAAGCCGTTGCAGCGGCTGAAGCCAGCGAAAAATAGTCGCTGACTCGATATTGAATAAAGGGCGCTAAGCGCCCTTTTTTGTGGCTATAATTTGGCTTATACAGAGGTGATTCATATAGGTGAGCATCTTTTCGGTTGGCTTAAACAGGTTTAAACGTTGGTTTTGTCAACAAGCGGCGCAGGCATGACAAGATAACAGCGCATTGCTTGCAGGCTTGGGGTAGAATTTATCCTTGAGAGTGGCATAACAATTTTAGGGTTTAGTGATGGAATATGAATTTCGCCGCAATACATTAACGGGTACCTTAGTGGCTAATTTCACCATGGATCATGAGATCATGGGGCTGTGGTTTGTCGATGAGCTGGGCGAAGATAATTCGCTGTATGAGCAAATTAAACAAGTGATTTTGCAGTTGCAGCAAGGCACGCTCAGTGAAAAGCGTATCCTGGGTAAAGCGATATCAATCGACTTAGACACCGAGCAGGTGCGGGTGTTTGCGAATGTGTTAGAGATGGAAGATGACTATGAGCTCGATGAGTCTATGTCACTCTATAATGGTGAGTCTGAGGCATTTTGTGGTTTAGAAGATTTTGAGCAAGCCTTAACCAGCTGGCGTATCTTTATTCTTGAGAGTCGTTAGCCTAACGCTAGTGCACTAACTATTTGCAGCACTTTTGGTCGCATTTTTATTGATTATTTTGCCATTCTTAAACATAACTCATTTTTAAAATTAGCCCCTTATTAGAATTACCCCCTTAATAAGAATTAACCTTAGTTACGCTCAACTTAACCATAGTTGTGCGTAACATAAGTTAAGCCTAAACAGGGCTTTGGCCAAGTTAAGCTTAGTGATTGAGGTAGCGCACCGCCATCTCGGTGCGTGATTTTGCATCGGCCTTGCGCAGCAGGTTTTTGACATGCACTTTTACCGTACCTTCACTGATATGCAGTTGCTCGGCGATCACTCGATTACTTTTACCTTCTGCTAGCTGCTGTAAAATCTGTAACTCTCGTGGTGTTAGGTTACTGATCCATTCTTGCTCATCTTGTCCCTCTTGTAGGATCTGTAAATGGGCTGCCACAGAGGCTGAAATAACTTGGTGCCCCGACATGGCTTGTTTCAGTTGCTCAAGCAGCAGATCCGGCTCGGTGTCTTTTAATAGATAACCGTCGGCTCCGGCGCGGATCAGGCGCACCACATCTTGTTTGGCATCAGAGACTGTTAAAATCACGATGCGGCTAGTGATCTCCTCTTGACGCAAGGCATTGAGGGTATCAAGCCCAGTCATCCCTTTCATATTGAGGTCGAGCAATACGATATCAGGCTCGTTGTCGGCCACCAGCGCCAGTGCATCTAAGCCGCAGCCAGCTTCCCCAAATAGGGTGAAATCGGCATCGGAAGCGATCAGCTGACAGATGCCTCGACGTAATAAAGGGTGATCATCGACAACTAATACGGAATAGGGCTTACCCATGGTTTTGTCTCCAGGCGTTGTATGCCGTTATTGCAGCCAAATTATTCTGGCTCTGTCTTAGGTGGAAATTGTAGCGTGACCGTGGTGCCGCCTTGAGTGTTACCGCTGAACTCTAGCACACCCGCTAATCGACTGGCGCGTTCATGCATGATCCCAATGCCAAAATGTTGATCCCGCTCGATTAATTTATCGACACCGACACCATCATCACTAATGCTTATCACTACTTTGTCGCCTTGGGCAGTGCAATCGATATGGATATGGCTCGCTTGGGCATGTTTAATGGCATTGAGCGTAGCTTCTCGAGTGAGCTGTAATACGTGAATATGTTGATAGACACCTAATAGCTGCATTGGTAGCTGGTAGTTGAGGCTGATTTTAGCCTCTGATTGGCTGCGCAGCTGCGCTAACATCGCCTCCATGGCGTTATGTAGATTAGGGTCATTGATGGTTAAGCGGAAGGTCGATAATAGCTCTCGTAGTTGCACGTAGGCGGTATTGACGCCTTCATTAATCTCACTTAATTGGCTGTCAACTTGTGGGCTACGGCAATCGGTATCGAGGCTTTTTGATAACAAATTGACCTGAATTTTTAGAAAGGCCAACAGTTGCCCGAGTGAGTCATGCAACTCCCGGGCAATAACGGCGCGCTCCTCCATCAGGGCCAGTTGTTGACGTTGCTCACCAGTATTGTGAATCACAATAGAGCGCGCCAGCATGATGGCAAAATTGTCAAATAGTGCGTAATTAATCTCGCTATCGCTGCGTACTTCTAAATGGCCCAGTTCGTTATCGGCAAACTTGAGGGCAAAGCGGGTGGTCTCTGGTGCTGCCAGTGACCACCCGCCATCGGCTTCGATACACAGCGGCGCTTCGCCCTCTTGGGCGATCACTAATCGCAAGTTGGTATTTGGCTCATGGGCCTTGAGCTGATCTAAGGCCTGCTTAAGGGTGCTTACCTCCAGCGTGCCTGAGTGCAACATGACCAGATTGTCGTACAAGAGTTTCAACTCATTGTTGGCGCGAGTGAGCGCTAAGGTTTTTTGTTTGACCTGATTTTCGAGGTTAGCATAGAGCGAAGATAACTCTTTGGCTGTGCTGGCCAGTGCATTACTCAGGGCATTAAGTTCAACATATTCACTCTGCGGCACGGCAACATTAAAGTCGCCTTTAGAGATGGTGTTAGCCGATTCCATTAATTGATGCAGTGGCTTTACCACTTTACGTTGAGTAAAACGCACCGCAAAAAATGCGATTAATAACATCAGGCTTAAGCCGATAATTTGGCTTGCGGCCAGCAGGCGTAATTTAAAGGCGGCGTGTTTTTCGGTTTCCAGTACCAGCAAATCTATGGTGTCGACAAAATCACTGAGTGCGGCGGCATATTGGCGTGAATTTTCGGTTTCGATAAAACGTTTCATCACCTGCCACTTTTGGATAACCAGTTGGTATTGCTCACCCAAGGCAGCAGGACTTATCCAACTTAGGGAGCGTTTTAACGCATCTGAATAGAGGGTGGCTTCAAACTCGGCCACTTTCTCATCGGCATCTTCACTGCCAGAGTTAGCATAAAACATCAGCCGATAGCTTTGCATTCGTAGCGAGCCGGAGGCGTTAATCGCCCGCGCATCGCCTAAGCTGTAGGCTAAATTGGCAATAGCAAAGGTGGCCAAGCCGCTCGACAGTAAAATAAAGGTCAGCATAAGTGCAAAAATGGTGGCGGTGAGACTGCCTTTTTTCATCAGGGAACCGTCGCTTAAAATCGAAGAAGAGGATGACTAGTAAGGCGAGTATTATTAATGAGTCATCAGCATAAAAGTTAACATATTGGCTAAAGTGTGAGATACAACACATTTACATTATGATCTAGCTCAAGATTCATCCCAGTTACCCCATAAGAGGTATATTTAAAAATCAGCTTAAAGGCTAACTTTGGCCATGGAGATATTGTGGTTATTGCAGATAACTATGAATAATACGGAGATGAGATGGTGAAAAATTTAACAAAAAAAACCTTTGCACTAAGCGCGTTAGTTGCAGCGAGCTTAATGACAAGTGGCGTGATGGCCAGTGACAAAACTGAGCCACGTAATGAAGTGTATAAAGACAAATTTGCGAAGCAATATAACAGCTGGCATGAGACCGCTGAAAGCAAAGATGTTGTCGATATGTTAGAGCAAGTGCCCAGTTTAGTGGTATTGTGGGCGGGTTATGGCTTTGCCAAAGATTACAATGCACCTCGTGGTCATATGTATGCGGTAACCGATGTGCGTAATACCTTACGTACCGGTGCGCCTAAGTCTGCTGAAGATGGTCCAATGCCGATGGCGTGTTGGTCATGTAAGAGCCCTGATGTGCCTCGTATGATTGAAGAGCAAGGCGAAGATGGCTATTTCGCCGGTAAGTGGTACAAAGGTGGTGCAGAGATAGTCAATACTATCGGTTGTTCCGATTGTCATGAGAAAGGCTCGGCTAAGTTACGCCTGTCTCGTCCGTTTGCCGAACGTGCCATGAACACCCTAGGCACCCCGTTCGATAAAGCGTCTAAAAAAGATAAGCAATCTATGGTGTGTGGTCAGTGCCACGTAGAGTACTACTTCGAAAAAACACAAGATCGCAAAGGCTTTGTTAAGTTCCCATGGGATATGGGCACCACAGTTGAGCAGATGGAAGTCTACTACGACAGTATGGACTTTACCGATTGGACCCATGCCCTATCGAAAACTCCTATGCTTAAAGCCCAGCACCCAGGTTATGAAACTTGGCAGCTTGGTGTACACGGCAAAAACAATGTGACCTGTACCGATTGTCACATGCCTAAGGTTACCAATGCCGAAGGCCGTAAGTTTACCGACCATAAAGTGGGTAATCCATTTGATCGCTTCGAAGAAACCTGTGGCACCTGTCATAGCCAAAGCAAAGAGTTCATGGTTAACCTAACCGAAGAACGTAAGGTGAAAGTGGCCGATTTAAAGGCGCGTGCTGAAGCTCAGTTGGTTAGAGCTCACTTTGAAGCCAAAGCGGCGTGGGACGCTGGTGCTAGCGAGACTGAAATGAAGCCTATCTTAATGGATATCCGTCATTCACAGTGGCGCTGGGATTATGCCACAGCCTCTCATGGGGTGGCGGCTCATGCACCGGATGAAGCCTTACGTGTATTAGGTACCGCAGTTGATAAAGCCGCCGATGCCCGTATTAAACTGGCACAGTTATTAGCGGTGAAAGGGGTTAAGCAGCCGATTGCGATCCCTGATGTATCGACTAAAGCCAAAGCCCAAGCGGCGCTAGGTATGGACATGAAAAAGATGAACGCCGACAAGGAAGAGTTCAAGAAAACCGTACTGCCTAAGTGGGACGCCGAAGCTAAGCAGCGTGAAGCAACGTACTAAGCAAGTGATATAGCCAAGCCGTGAGTGAGCCTTTGCGTCAGTAAGCCAGCAGTGCTTCTCTAACGGTTTGTTTTAAGTCATCACACTAAAAAGCCCTGGTATTTAACCAGGGCTTTTTGTCATATTCTGTCCGTTGCCAAGATAGGCCTGTCCCTTGAGTACAAACTATTTAATCATCTTTAGTAGGGCCCTAAAGCGCTCGCCGCTGGCTTCGCGCTGCAGTTCAAACAGTAAAGACTCACAGTTGGTCACCTTCGCGCCATACTGAGTCATCATCTGAATGCCCAGCTGCTTATTTTCAGCACTGCGTGACGATACCGCATCGGCAACAACGTTCACCTGATAACCATTATCGAGCAGACTGCGACAGGTTTGATAGACACAGATATGGGTTTCAATGCCCGCCATCAGCACTTGTTTGCGCTTGGTGCCTTCCATTGCGTGGCGAAAGGCCTCGGTATACCAAGCACTAAAATGGGCTTTGACGATTGGCTGGTGGTGCGGGGCCAGCAGGGCCTGTAATGCTGGACTCGTGCTGCCGAGTTTCTCGGGTAGCTGCTCTAGCCAGACAATGGGGATGTCAAACAGCTCTGCCGCTTTGATCAAGGTGGTCAGCTTGTGCTCTAAGGTATCGGCTTGATGCATCATCTGGGCAAGCTTGCCCTGCACATCGACAATCAATAACACACACTCCTGTGGTTCTAACATAGTCATCTCCTCCCATGGTTGGTTTTCTATCATACCTAGGATAACGCCATAACCAATCGGTCATAAGTCGAATACCTGAACGCTTGTTTTTTGTGCACTGGTGGGGTGCGCGCACCAAAATGGTGCGATAGCGGGTAGGCTGTATCAATCCGTAAAGTTTAAATTACTGATTATAAGTGATTTTTATTGTTGGCCTGATGCTTGAATTGTTTATTGTATCACCACATTACAATCACGAGCCGGAGGCTGGAATGAAACTAATCAGTGCAATTATCAAACCCTTTAAATTGGATGATGTGCGAGAAGCTATCGCTGGTATGGGGATAGAGGGCATGACAGTCACCGAGGTGAAAGGGTTTGGGCGCCAAAAAGGCCATACCGAACTCTATCGTGGCGCCGAATATCAAGTCGATTTTTTACCTAAGGTTAGACTCGATATCGCCACTAAGTCGGAAAATGTAGACCACTTGATTGAATCTATCGTGGCGGCAGCGCGAACGGGCAAGATAGGTGACGGCAAAATTTTTGTGACAGATCTAGATCAGGTTATCCGTATTCGTACGGGCGAACTCGATAACGAAGCACTGTAAGGGGATAAGACAATGGAAGAACTAAAGGCATTAGGTACCACTGTGACCGAGTTGCGATTCGCACTAGACACATTTTACTTTCTGATTTCGGGTGCACTGGTGATGTGGATGGCGGCCGGTTTTGCCATGCTAGAAGCGGGTTTAGTGCGCTCTAAAAATACCACCGAGATATTAACCAAAAACGTCTGTTTGTACTCTATAGCCTGCATCATGTACTTAATTGTGGGTTACAACATTATGTACGTCGATAACACTGAAGGCGGCTGGCTGCCCTCGTTAGGTGGACTCATTGGCGTACAAGCGGGCGATGCAGACCATGCCTTAGAATCAGATTTCTTCTTCCAAGTGGTGTTTGTGGCGACAGCCATGTCTATCGTCTCGGGGGCGGTCGCTGAGCGGATGAAGCTTTGGTCTTTTTTACTCTTCTCTGTGGTGATGACGGCGGTTATCTATCCCATCGAAGGTTACTGGACATGGGGCGGTGGCTTCCTGTCTGAAGCGGGCTTTGTCGACTTTGCTGGCAGCGGTATTGTGCATATGGCTGGCGCGACGGCAGCTATTTCTGGGGTGTTACTGCTCGGTGCACGTAAAGGTAAATATGGCCCTAACGGTCAGGTTAACCCAATCCCTGGATCTAACTTACCCATGGCAACCTTAGGTATGTTTGTGTTGTGGATGGGCTGGTTTGGTTTTAATGGCGGCTCACAGTTATTGGTATCGGACATGGAGAACGCCTCGGCGGTGGCCAAGATTTTTGTGAACACCAACTCGGCTGCCGCGAGCGGTGCCGTTGCTGCGCTCATCGTGTGTAAGATGGTGTGGGGTAAGGCCGATTTAACCATGATCCTTAACGGCGCCTTGGCCGGCCTAGTTGCCATCACCGCCGATCCCTTATCGCCTTCGTTGCTATTAGCCGGTGCTATCGGTATGTTTGCCGGTGGCATAGTGGTCTTCTCTATTGTGATGTTTGATCGCATTAAGATAGACGATCCAGTGGGCGCAATCTCGGTGCACGGTGTGGCTGGCTTATTTGGTTTACTCTTGGTGCCGCTATCGAATGCCGATGCGACCATCACAGGCCAGTTACTTGGGGCAGCAGTGATTTTCGCTTGGGTATTTAGTAGCTCGTTTGTGGTCTGGTACGTACTCAAAGTGACCATGGGGATCCGAGTGACTGAAGAGGAAGAGTACAATGGTATGGATGCATCAGATTGTGGTATCGATGCCTATCCTGAGTTTGTCTCGCTCAAGAGTGCTAACTAATCTTCATCAGCACAGAAGATGAGCTTACGGGGGGCCGTTGCAGTAGTGCAACGGCCCCGATTTTTTGTATGATGTGAACACACTCTAGGTGTCTATTGCGTCATACTGTCTATGGCCATGGCGAGTTAATTGCGAGGAACACCATGAACATTGTGCGAGTCAGTCTCTACGGCCTCTACCTAAGTCTGCTGTCTATCGGCTACGTGTCTATCAGTGCTAGTCACGCTGGCGAAGTCGTCGTGCGTAAGTCCAGTGAGCCTTTCGATGCATTTGCGGTGCGAGACCAAGTATTGCAAGACCATCAATGGCGAGAGGCGCTGCGAATGCAGCAACAGCTTACGATTTTACGCGCTTTGCCACTGGACTGCATACTGGTGCCAACGCCTTATCGCTACTTTCATTGCGGCGCCCATTTCTATCGGCCTTATCGTGATGGCGAGTCCAATGATGAGCTTTATATTGAGATTGATCCACCAGAGCCCACTCCAAACTAATATTTTGTAACGCTTTGGCGCGGCAAAAGGGCATGCTCTCACTTATGCTAAATGATATGGCGTACTGATTGAGACGGGTTTTATGCGACAGTTACTTTGGCTTGCGTCGATGATGATGTTACTGCAAGGATGTGCCTCAGCCCCCACAACTCGCTCGGTTGATAACATTGAGCAATACTTTTTAGACAGCCAATTTAAGCCTGTTGCTTTGCCTGTGTTGCCAGCCCAGCTGTTTGCCTTATCTCCCCAGACCATTCAAGTGTTGCAGCAGGCCTACCAAAGCAGTCAAACCTCACGCACTGCAATCATGCCCCATCGTTGGTTAGCCAACTATATCAGTGCCAGCCAAGGCGGTTTTAGCTATCAAGATAATATAACGCGCATTCCCCAGCAGACCTTTGATGACAGAGCGGGAAATTGTATGTCGCTGGTGTTGCTCACCGCCGCAATGGCTGATGCCCTAGGCGTGGCGGTTGAATTTCAGCAGATAGCAGTGCCACCCGTGTGGGACAAGCAAGGCCAGTTTTATCTCATTAATGGCCACATCAATTTACGCTTATTGCCACAAGCTACCGAGGATACCGTGCTGGTGGCCAGTCAGGAGATACAGGTCGACTTTTTACCCGAACGAACCATGCGCAGTTATGGCAAAACCCGTATCGACAAAATCACTGTGATGGCCATGTTTTATAACAATATCGCGGCCGAATCTTTAGTGGCCGGAGATTATGATTTAGCTTACCAATACAGTAAGCAGAGCTTGCGTTTGCGCGCCGACTTTACCCCGGCACTTAATACCTTGGCGATTTTATATCGCTATAAAGGGTTAGATGATGCCGCTGAAACCCTATACAAGTTGGCGTTAAGCCTTAATGAAGACGACATGAACGCCCTGTACAATTATGCCTTGTTGCTGGAGAGCCAGCAGCGTTTAGCCGAGTGGGCGAAGCTGCATAAAATTCTCGAGTTGGCCCGCATCGGCAATCCCTATTATTACTATGATATGGGTCAGCAGGCCTATATCGAGCATGAGTACCAAAGGGCATTAACTTGGTATAAACGCGCCGTTGAGAAAGCCGATTATCGTCATGAATTTTATTTTGGATTATCACGTGTCTATTGGGTGACAGGCGATACACGTAATGCACGGAAAAATTTAGAAAAAGCCCTCTCCTTGTCAACCGATGCGGCTAATCAAGGTCGTTATCAAGCTAAACTACAGGCGATGCAAAGCCATTAACTATTAGCGACTCAATATAAGATAAGCCACTCAATTTAGGCCATTACCGCCAAGCCTAAAAGGAGCGGCAAAGCGCAAACATTATCTGAGTGAGCCAGAGTACAAAAAAGGCTTCCTAAGAAGCCTTTTTTAGAGGAAATTCATTAAGCTAAGGCTTATTTATGTTCAACCGCCAGATAGTTAATAAGGTCAATCAACTCACCTAGGGTACGTACTTGGCCTAAATTGACCGCATATTTATCATTAACGATAAAGGTCGGTACGCTTTGAATGCGAAACTCACGTTGCTGCGCACGCCACAGGTTAATTTTATCGGTCACCGCTTGGCTATCGGCAAGGCTATCATAGTTGCTGACGTCGATGCCGTTGGCGCTAAACACCTTTTTGATATCATCACGGGTATTGATTTCTGGCTTGTCGTGAGCGCTGTGATCATGGTCATGGCTGTGGCCGTTGGCACCTTCTTCACCTTGAATGGCGGCAAACATAGCGTGGATCATCTTGTCTTCAACGTTAAGCTCTTGGATAACCGCCAGAGAGCGCATCACTTCGGTGCCAATATCGCTATTCATAAAGTCTACATGCTTACTGTCGAAGCTGACGCCAGGTTTAAGGTTCGCCTTGATGTCGCCTAGGTACTGGGTTTCCATATTGAAACAGTTATGGCAGTAAAAAGAGTAAAACTCGGTTAACTTTGGCTCGGTGCTTGGTGCCTTGTCTGATACGACAGTGAAATGCTTACCTTCGATAAACTGTGCGGCAAAACTGCTTAATGGAGCAATGGCTAGAGTCAGTGCTAATGCGATATGTTTGATCATAGTGTCCTCAAATGACAGCGTGCTGCTTAATAGTAATTAACATAAAAAATGTAATATTTTTAGCATAATAGCGAAAGCTTAAGTATGACTTAACGGCGCTTAAGAAACAGTGCCTACAATGTGACTTAGCTTGTATATTGAGGCAGAGTTTTACCACTTTTCACGTAAAGTTTGCCAAGCCTCACAAACTTGCCGAAATTTGGCGGCATCGCCACCTTGACGATCCGGATGCCATTGCAGGGCTAAGCGACGCCATTGTTTGCGTATCATCTTGCTGGTGGCGTTGTCATCGAGCTCGAATACGCTTAAGGCTTGGCGCTTGTGCATTGCGTTGGGGTTGGCACCAATATATTGCTCATAGCGGTGCCAAAATGATTCGAGGATCTGCTGGATCACATTGGCACTGGTATCATAGTTGTGCCAATCCATGTAGTAATCACGCAGTGAGTCGTCTTCACATAATTGCTGCTTGAGATCGCTTGGCACTCGCCTAAATATTTGGATTTGCATCGATTTCACCTGCAGCCAGCTGTCAGGCAGTAATAGTTGCTGCAGTTGAAACAGGGCATTCATGAGTAGGAAGTTTTGTTTAAACAGGGCTTTTTGTGGGTCGCTGTCGAGATCTTGCATCAGGCCCTGTTGTTGCAATTTGGCCGCGAGATGATGCACTTTCCAGCTGTGTGGCGTGCTTTGCAGTAGTGAGAGCAGCGGCCAGATAAGCGGATTATCACCTTTAATCGAAGCGGTCGTTGCCACAGCGTGCTTGGCTTCAGAGTTCGCTTCGGCATTGGCATCGAGTGATGCTGGGTCTTGGGGGGGGGGCGCTAGCAACATAGGGATCATCCATAACCAATGATAATTTTTACTATGGCAATAGCAAAGATGGAACGCAAGCCTTTAATGGCGCGCCCACTGTGTGCAGGCGCGCCATGGCTCAGGCTTAAATCTCGGTGAACAGTTCACTTAACGGTAAGCGTGACTTAGGCAACTTAGCGTTAAAGTCCTCTTCGCTGTGATGGCCAAGTGCGACCACTACCGAAGCGCAATAACCTTGGGCGGGTAAGTCCAGCAGTTGGTTAAGTTTAGTCACATTAAACCCTTCGATTGGGCAGGCGTCGATATCGAGCAAACTGGCGCCCAGCAGCAGGGTGCCTAGCGACAGATACACCTGCTTTTCCATCCAATGCTGGGCATCTTTGAGTTCGATTCTGTGCATATTGGCAAAAAAGGAGCGCCCAGCATGTTGTGCTTGTTTCGCCTGGTCGTTTGCAAAGCGGCCATCGCTCGCTTCTTGCTCCAGTAGCCTTTGCAAGTGCGCTTCATCCATGCTGGTTTTGGTGCACAGCACTAATACATGCGACGCATTGAGGATTTTATCTGTGTTAAAACCAAAATCACTGGTGGCTTGGGCAATGGTCGCCTTGCCTTGCTCGCTGGCGGCTAACACAAAGTGCCAAGGTTGCGAGTTGGTCGACGATGGGCTGAGTCTGAGCAACTGTTTTAACTCATCAATTTTCTCATCGGCGATCTTTTTAGTGGGGTCAAACACCTTAGTGGTATAGCGTTTGTTGGCAAAAAAACTGATTGGCTGCATGCAGGTTATCCTATGTGCGAGCAATGAACGATGTGGCGATTCTACGTCAGTCATCATGCAATGAACATGGTGTAAAATCACAAATATTGGCAAAATTATATTGATGATAGGCATGATATGTAACGCATGGCAGAGTGTCATCGATGGGCTGATTGGCAGCTTGTCGATAAGCGCTGCAAGTGTGGTTCACTTTTTGTCATGTTATGCTGCCAGCTTATGAATCGTTATTTAGGTTAAGAGGTATTTTTGTCTACTGAATCTGCAGCTCAATCGCAGCTAAAAATAGCCAGTGTTAATCTGTTCAATTTTATTGCGCCGCCAGATGCCTATTACGATTTCAATAACATCTATACCGAGCAGCAATGGCAGCAAAAGTGTGACTGGATAACGGCTTATGTTGATCAATACCGTCCCGATGTGATTGGTTTTCAAGAGGTGTTTTCAACTGATGCGTTAAAGGCGTTGTTAAACGCTGCCGGGTATCCCTATTTTGCTGTGGTCGATACCCCAGAGGTCGAAGATGAGTTTATCTATCGCAGCCCTGTGGTGGCCTTGGCCTCTAAATACCCGATAAGCGCCATTCACGCCTGTAGTGCCGCCCCTGAATTTGCTGCGTTATTGGGGCTCAGCGCCGAATTTGCATTCAGTCGCACACCGGTGCGGGCGACTGTGGTGCTGCCTGCTCTGGGGCCATGCGATTGTTATGTGGTGCATTTTAAATCTAAGCGCGGCCAGTTCAGTGTGGAACAAGCTCAAGAGCTGCTAGGTGTTGCCCCTAGCGCGATGCAAGCCAGTTTTGCCATCGATGCTGCAGCCAAATGGAGCGCCGCTATCGTGCGCGGGAGCGAGGCGAGCCTGCTGCGTTATGTGATTGCCGAGCGGCGCGCCGTCACGGCTTACCCGGTGATCTTGATGGGTGATTTTAACGATACCTTGCATAGCGGCGTGCTATCTAGCCTGGTCAGCACGGATACCCGCTTAATTGCCAGTTATGGCGAGCAGGGCTTTGACGATTACCGCTTGCACGATGCCTATCAGTTATTTGAGCAATCCCATTACAGCGTGACAGCCGTTGCGCGGCCTGCCACTCACTACCATTTAACCCAAGGGGCGGTGATAGATTACATCTTACTGTCTAATGAGTTTGACCCCCATAACGATCAATGCCTGGCAGAAGTTGAGCACTACCACACCTATGATAGGCACTTGCTTAACCCTGAGTATGCCCGCGACAGTCATAGCACAGATCATGCACCTGTCATGATCACCTTAAAGATCAGGCAGTAAACTCGTTTGTCATCTTACAGGTTATAGGATAGTTTGAGCCTATTGACTGGGGCATAATGCTGGCGCATGGCGAGATAAAGGATACAGAGAATGCTTGACGCTATTTGTCGTATGGATAAGTTATCGCAAACCGTCTATTCGGTATTTCAGTTTCAACGCCTCGATGAGGCGGAGGTTGAACGCTTGCGTCAGCACCTATATTGCCCTGCCTGTGCTGGTAAGGCGTATTTTCGTAAAGCCTCTAAAGATGGTAAAGCGGCCTGCTTTGGCTCGCGTTATCATCAACTAGATTGCCGCGAATTTAAGCCCAGCGCCAGCCGCCAACGTGAAGAGCAAGATGCCAGCGAGGTTAACCAGCTTATTGTCGACAGCGATGCGCTGCGAATCGACTTCTCGAAACGCGCATCAAGTCATAGCACTAAGGCAAAAACCGCAGCAACGCCAACGACGGCGGCAGATAACAGGGTTTCTGAGCCAGCAGCACCAATGCCCCAAACGGCTCATTCGCCCATCACATCACCAGTTCAAAAGAGTACGCCAACGCCCAATGAGGCTAGCGCATCCACGCCCGATAAACGCATCGCCCGCGAAGGGTTAGAGAAACTGTTACACAGTTTATTGCGTGGCAGCGAGCTGGCCAGCTCAGATTTGTGGGTGTATACCGATGACAAGTATCGTTGGCGCGCTAAAAATCTGTTTGTTAATTTTAGTCAGGCTAGCCCCACAGACAATGGGGCGCCGCGTATGTATTGGGGCACGATTTCTCATACCGATAAGGCGATGCTCTGGCTTAACCCTGCCGACTGTAAAGATGTAGGGATCCCAATGGATGGTTTTAAAGAGGAATTACAACAGCGTTTCGGTATTGAACATCGCCGCGATCTCGAAGGGGCTGGGATCATCTTATTTGGTAAGTGCTTTTGGAATAAAGATAAAACCCGCAAGATCATTCAGCTATGGAATCGTGATATCAGCCGAATGCACATCTCGCTCGCCGAAGAGGAATGAGTCTCTCCGTTTGATCATCTCGGGCTATTTTTCGGCGCGATCGCCAGATTAAAAGTGCCACTGCACGTAAATGCTTTGGTAATTACTGCCACCACCAATGCGGCCAAAGGCTGAGCTTGTTTCAAAGATCCCCGACCTGTGGTGAATGCTATAACCTAGCCAAAGGTTATCCATTTGATGAGAGTTCACCAGATCGCCAATATTCACATCTAACGAAAAATCTAAATAGTTTAATAGCTTAGACGGTTTGTAATCTTTGGCTTCAAGCTCTGTACCTTCGATATAGGTGATATTGCTGACATACGACAGGCCTTCGGCGATACCAAGTCGAAAACGTGGCCCTAGCTCAAAGGTGTAAAAGGCCTTTAGTGCAATGACCATTTCTGCCAGATTATCCTGCACTTGTGAGTCGTGATGCCATACCAAACCAGGGGTTAGGTAAAGATCTATCGGTAAAGTAAATAGCTTATCTGTTAGCTGAGTGCCGTAAAATGCCGATGTCATTTGGTTATTATATGGATCGGTTGCCGTTTGCCATTTCAAAATGGCGTTTAAGTTGGATGGCGTCGCCCACCCGTGGGCGATTCGAATATATTCGCTGCTTTTTTTAAGTGTTTTTGGCGCAGACACAGCCGAATATTGGGGGGTTTTAGGCTCAGGGAAAAAACCAAAACCCAAAAATGACTCATATTGAAAGCGGTTGTCGATGGTGGGAAGATGATAAACCTCATCTTCGAGGCGACTTAACCCAAACTGACCGAGTAGATACAAGTTACTGATGAGGTGATAGCGTGCCTTAACTCCAGAGGTAAAACTGAGCCCATGGCCTACATCGTATTGGTCTAAACCATAGTAATGGTCATTAAAGTCAGCCGTTTTCCATTGGAACTCGGCATAAGGGTTAACCTTCCAATCACCCGACGCCCAATGATATTGGGTACGGCTGTAGCCATAAACACGTTTATGTGAATCGGATAAAATAGCGAAATCGACGTCCCATTCATCCTTAACAAAGCGATATTGTAAACCAAAGTCAAAGGCTTGTGATTGGGTATTATTTTGCAGTGCTTTAGGAATATCGACGAAACGAAATCGAGTGTATAGATTGATTTGATGTTGATTATTTTTCCAAAGATGGCCACCCGCTTCCATCCCATTGAGAAAAAGGTACTCATTTTGATAGTAAATCAGCGGCAAGGTATCGTACACCTCATCATCTTCTGTGGCGTAAGGGATATCACCGCGGCGAACCCCTATACCAATCCCCCAATTATCTTGCCATTGTGCGACTGAAGCTAGCTCTTGAGTGTGTGTTGTTTGAGCCTGGTGAGGCTCATCCGCTTTTAGTGAACCAATAGGCGATAACAACAATAGGTTAAGCGTAACGATTGAGAGTAAATTGGGCTTCATATTGTGTATTTCATATTATGTTCTGGTGGAAAAAACATCCTCTAAGGCATAGTGAGTCGTTAAGCATATTCATTTATAACAAAAGCCTAGGCCTTATGACTCTTACGGGTCTTAAACTTCTCACGCATGGTTTGCATTATCACGTAAAACACAGGTACGAGTACGGTGCCAACAATGGTGGCCGCTAACATTCCACCAAAGACCGAATACCCTAATGCACGGCGACTACCTGAGCCTGCGCCGCTGGCCAAGACTAATGGCAATACACCTAACAAAAAAGAGAAGGCGGTCATTAAGACGGCGCGAAAACGTAATTTGGCTGCCGTCTCACTCGCCTCGAGAATGCTCATGCCCTCTTCCCGTAATTGCTTAGCAAATTCCACAATTAAGATGGCGTTCTTACACGCCAGACCAATTAACAGAACCAGGCCTATCTGGGCGTAGAGGTTGAGGTCGGAACCCACTAATAAGATATTCAAGAACGCACCTAAGACCGCAATAGGGACCGCGAGGATAACGGCAAATGGAATGGTCCAACTTTCGTACTGCGCCACTAAAAACAAGTAGGTAAATACCAATGCTAAGGCAAAGATCAATGGTGCAAGGTTGCCCGCTTTAATCTCTTGGAAGGTCTGCCCGGTCCACTCAAAGGCGTAACCGGTTGGTAATGCTTCACTCGCTGCACGTTCCATGGCTGTAATCGCATCGCCAGAGCTAAATCCTGGCGCAGGAAAACCGTTGATCGTAGTCGAGTTGAACATGTTGTAGGAGTTCATGACATCTGGGCCTAAGATAGGCGTCACCGTCACTAAGGTGCTTAATGGCACCATATCGCCGGTGTTTGAGCGCACATAAAATCGAGAGATATCTTTCTCCGAATCACGGAACTCGCCCTCGGCTTGAAGAATAACCCTAAAGACCTTACCAAACCGATTAAAATCGTTGACATACATTGACCCTAACATGGTCTGCATCGTTGAAAATATCTCATTGAGAGAGATCCCGAGCACCTTAGCCTTATCCCTATCGACATTTACATACATCTGCGGCACATCGGCACGAAAATTACTAAAGGCCATGGCGATTTCTGGCTGCTCATTAGCTTTCATCACCAGCCCACGCATTACCGCCGCCAGCTCTTGAGGAGAGCGTCCTTGGGTATCTTGTAATACAAACTCGAACCCGCCGACACTGCCAACACCAGGAATGGGAGGCAGTGAGAAGGCCATCGCTTTTACGGCAGGGTTGGCGGCGTACTTGGCTTGCAATCTGGCCACAATGGCCGATTCGACCATATTTGGCGTGTCTCGCTCCTCCCACGTTGAAAGCGTCACAATCATTAAGCCCCCATTTGAGGAGACTGAGCCCGTCAAAATACTAAAGCCACTGGCGTGAATAACATTTTCAACCCCCGGCTCCGCTAAGGTGAGTGTGACCAGCTGACTCATTACCTCTTCAGTGCGGTTCAGCGATGCCCCATCGGGGAGCTGAATATCAACCATAAAGGCTTTTTTATCTTCCATAGGCACAAAGCCTGATGGCAATATTTTCGCAATCCCTCCTGTGAGGCCTATTAAGCAAAGGTATACCACACCGACTAAGGTGAGTTTGCGCATTAAGGACCCGACTAGCTTGGTATATCGCCCCGTCACACGTGCAAACTGCTTATTAAACGCAGCATGAAACCCTTTGGTATGCGTTTGAGGTGGGCGTAATAAAGAGGCGCACAGCGCCGGGCTTAAGGTTAAGGCGTTGACAGAGGAGATTAAGACCGAAATACAGATAGTCACTGAAAACTGGGCATACATTTGCCCAGTGATCCCTGGCATCACTGCTGTCGGGGCAAATACGGCTAGCAATACCAGTGTGGTGGCAATAATAGGGCCGGTCACCTCTTTCATCGCTTTCGAGGTGGCCTCTTTTGATGATAGCCCCTCGTCTTGCATTAAACGGGTGACATTTTCTACAACTACAATGGCATCATCGACCACAATACCGATGGCCAAGATCAAGGCGAATAGCGAAACCGTGTTGATGCTCATCCCAAAGGCAAGTAAGAAGGCGAAAGTACCAATAAGTGAAACGGGAATCGCAATGGCTGGTACTAGAGTGGAGCGAACATCTTGTAAGAAGATAAAGACGACAAAAATAACCAATGCAATTGAGATAAATAGGGTGGTTACCACCTCTCTAATCGAGGTTTCGACAAACTCAGTGGTGTCATAGAGGACCTGATATTCCAAATCATCCGGAAAGCGCTCGGATAATGTCGCCATTTCAGCCTTAATAGCCTTACCCACTTCTAAGGCGTTGGCATCGGGAGATTGATAAATAGCGATCACTGCCGATGGCTTATTATTAAGTTTACCTTGTGCATCATAGGTTTGAGATCCTAATTCGACTCTGGCTACGTCACCGACGACCACTTTAGAACCGTCGTTGTTGGCGCGAATGGTCACATTGGCAAACTCTTGCGGATCTTTAAGGCGGCCTTTTGTTTGTAAGGTATATTGAAATTGCTGGTCGGGATCAACTGGGGCTGCACCAATACGACCAGCGGCAACCTGAATATTTTGTTCTTGTAGTGCTGTAATGACATCGGATGCGGTCACGCCAAGGCTCGCCATTTGATCGGGCTCGAGCCAGATACGGATCGCATAATCGAGAGCACCAATTACTTGTACCTTAGATACGCCAGTTTGACGCGCCAGCGCATCTTTTATATTAAGGCCAGCGTAATTGGTAATAAATAGGGAATCGAAGGTTTCATTAGGTGAAACGAGATTGACGACCATTAACATATTCGGGCTTTGCTTTTCGACTTTAACCCCTTGACGTTTCACTTCTTCGGGTAGACGTGGCATCGCCTGCTGAACTCGGTTTTGTACTTTTACCTGTGCCATATCGGCATCGGTGCCCACTTCGAACGTGACATTTAACGAGTAACTCCCGTCGTTAGCACTCTTTGACTCCATATAGAGCATGCCTTCGACCCCGTTCACTTCCGCTTCCAGTGGCTGGGCGATGGTATCTTTAACAATATCGGCGCTGGCTCCAGAGTAACTTGTGGAAACGCTAACCTGTGGTGGTGCAATTTCAGGAAATTCAGACACAGATAAAACGGGAATGGCGATCAGTCCCACCAAGGTTAATACCGTTGATATGACAAAGGCAAATTTGGGCCTATGGATAAAGAACTCGCTAATCATTGCAGTCTCCGTCTGTCATCTGTGACAGTTAAATCTAACAAATACAGTTCAATATCAGGTTGTTGAATAAACAACTTATCCATCATGATATCTGATTACCTTTATAGCCACAGCTGCCATCGACCAGAATCAAATTGGCCCCTTGGCGGATGAAGTTGGCGCGGCGTTAATTATGGCCAAGCTTTAAGATGCCGTGCTTTCCTTAAAAGGCACGAGCTCCTGTTCAACGGCTTTGACTTTGATGCCAGGGCGTATTTTCTGTAACCCTTCAACCACAATACGCTCTCCCTCTGTTAAGCCACTTTTCACTTGCCAGTCGACACCGAAGCGATCACCGAGTTCGACTAAGCGTTTCTGTACCTCGTCGAGCTCATTGAGCACCATCACAAAACGGCCTTGTTGATCTTCTTGGACCGCCGCTTGGGGGATAAGTAAGGCTTTTTCCGTCAAGGGTGACTCAATCACCAAGGTCACAAACATGCCTGGTAACATTATGCTTTCGCTATTGTTAAAGGTGGCGCGCATGGGCAGAGTCCCTGTCGCTGCGTCAACTCGATTACCGACAAAATCAATATGGCCGGTTTCATTAAACATAGTGTTGTTGGGTAGACGAAGGCGGACGACAATATCAGCAATATTTAACTCTTTATTTAGTGCTTTAGAGATATCTTGCTGCACTGATATCAATTTTTTCTCTGCCACTTGAAACGTGACCCACATAGGCTGAAGCTGAACGAGGGTAGCCATTTCAGATTGGGGGCTGATGATGTCACCAGTACTGACATTAGCCTGACTGATACGTCCAGAGATAGGGGCGTAAATTTTGGTATAGCTCAGTTGTAACTTGGCAGCTTGAACTGCTGCTTCAGCTTGTACGACTCCTGCGGAGGTGGTGAGTTTTCGACTGGTTAACTCATCCATATCTTGGGCACTAATCATGCCGTCGGGCAGTAATACACGTCCACGTTTCCAGTTCATTAAAGCCACATCTCGTGAGGCTATCGCTTGTTCAAGTACGGCATTTCTTTGTGCCAATTCGGCATCAAAACTTGCGGGATCAATTTCAAATAACAGGTCGCCGGCGGTGACATTATCGCCTTCGATAAAGGCGCGCTTGAGTAACTGTCCTTGAATTTGTGATTTGATAATCACATCTTCCGATGCCCGAGTGCGGCCCACAACTTCAGTTTGTTGGGTGATCACTTCGGTATGAGCGGTATTGACGATGACACTGGGTAACATGGTTTGTTTGGGGGTCGGTGCTTCGCCACAGGCACTTAATAGCCAGACACTAATAAGGGGTAGGCACCACTTATTATTTAAAACGGTTCGAGCAACCATTAAGGCCTCCGGTAAGCAGTTGTGTAACTATTTATTCACATTAAAGGTAACATAAAATATTATGTGTAACATTGTAACCGCTTACATATATTAACATTGTGATTACAGTTGTATTTTTTTTGATAAGCCTTAATCAACCTATGGACTGTATCAATTCATGGGGTGAGTCAGTCACAGAAGTATTAGGGTTGCAGCATGTGATCAGGGGGGGGTAGATTTACGCTCAGTTGCGTTGCAGTGGAGGATTAAGTCATTGCAATAAGGTGGCCGAAAAAGTCAAAAGGGGCAACGCCCTTTAGCATTTGCCCCTTCTGTTGTTTGCGGTTGTATGATCCTTTGCCTTTTTTAGGCTTCTCAGTGCGCATTCTAAATAGCTCACTGGTGACGATAGCTTTTAAGGCGTTGTCTTTGATGACGCCACGACCACTATCATGGGGTATCGTGCGGCGATGATTTTTTTTACTCATCTTGTCTCCTCTTTATCCTAATGCAGGATTTATTACTGATTCACAAATACTAAATCACAGATACTGAGCAATATTCGGGATTCATGTGTGCTTATCAAGCCGCCATTGCTTTGGCTACCAAAGGATGATGGTCAAGCTGTGTTTATGCCTCTTGACTAAGCTGCGCAATATTACGCCTATTTTTTAACTAATGTAAAGCCCATATATAGTAATTTTAAGCCGTTATTTTATCACCTTAATGTCATATGTGGCGCGGGTTCACAGTGCCACTACACTTATACCGTTGAGCGTGTCTGATGACCCATTATTGAAGGAAATGCCAACGGGCGCAGAGTTGGCAAGGCCTGCCTAACAGATGTGGTATTAGTGGCGTCAAACCCTGGTAAAGGGGTGGTTCATGCGCACAGTAACGATACTGGCCACCCCGATCAGTTTGATTGCCTAAAGTGGTGTAAGGCGAGCGGCAGTAACACGGGTCGCTGCGAGATCGCCAGTGCGCCACCGTGTGAGCAATCAGCGGTAACCTAGCACTTACCGCTGAATTTGCTTGCGGTGACATATGAATAGCGGCCATAGCAGTACAACTGACTTTCGAGCCATTGATAGGGCTTTTAGCTTAATTATGACTAAATTAATTCTCGCTTAAATAAAAGCTCGTATAGTGTGTAGCAGTTTCACCAATTGGCACTTATCGAGGGGGTAGTGATTTATGAATAACGTATTGAATCTAGTGCTTGCTGTATCGGCGTTGTCACTATCGGCCTGCGGGTTTGTGGGCGATGATAAGGCGCAAATTGAGCAAGCATGGTTAGCGCAAGATCAGCAATTAAAAACCGTAGTAGAGCAGATCCGCGCTCAAGGTATTGAAACTGTTGCTCAAGGTGCGGCGGCGGGTTCGGTAGCACAGTGCGTGGCGAGCCAGCTGTCAAAGGATCCACTGGGTCAGTTAGTGAGCGTCGACGGAGCGCTGGTGGAGCAGGCAAAAATAGCTGAGTTAATGACACAGTTACAAGCGGCCATGGAGCAGGAGGTGAGTTTTTCGCAGCTATTTGATCTGTTGTTGCAAGGGGCCGACTTCGCCGCTTATGCATCGGCATTGGTTGATCAGCAAGGACTAGAGCAGGCACTGCAAACGGTTGAGCAGTTGGCGCGCTCGGGTGGTGAATTTGCCAGCCAAGATTTAGGTGCGCATTTTCAGCGGTTACTACAGGAGTGCCAGCAAGGCTAACTCATGGTTATTTCTAATTCACGACGCTAAGAGATTGGGTCGATCGCTACGTGCAGCGCCGTATGCCTGTTTCTAATTCATGACGATAAGGGATAGATCTTTGGGCGCCGGGTCGTGTGACTGTGATAGCTGCGGCTCGGTGGGCAAATTCCACTGCCGCTTTTATGCTACAACCTTCGCTTAACGCTACCATTAAGGCGCCATTGAAGGTGTCTCCGGCAGCGACGGTGTCGGTTGCATCGACTTCACAGCCTGCAATCAAACCACTAAAGTCATCACTGCTAACGTAGGCGCCTTGCTTGCCTAAGGTGATGATCACTGTTTTAGGTCCAAGCTGGTGGATAAACTGTGCGGCCAGTTTGGCGCTGACTTCATTGTTCACTTCTATGCCCGTTATCGCCTCGGCCTCGGTTTCATTTGGGGTGATAATATCCACTAATTGAAACATCTCTTTACTTATAGTCCTCGCTGGGGCGGGATTGAGTATGGTGTAGGTGCCCAGCTGTTTGGCCAGTTTAAGAGCGGTTAAAACGCTGAGTACAGGGGTTTCTAACTGCACCAATAACCAATCGGCTACCTCGATAAGCGGCGTATGGCGTAACAGGACATCAGGGGTGAGCGAGGCATTGGCTCCGGGAGAAACACCGATCATGTTTTCGCCATTTCCATCGATAAAAATCATCGCATTACCTGTTGAGGTGTTGACGATTTGGTGCACGCCATCAGGATAAATACCGTCACTAAGCCAAGCATTACACAACTGCTGACCAGCTACATCGTCTCCCACATGGCAGATAAAATCGACGCGAGTACCAGGCTGAGACAGGCGGGCGCAGGTGACTGCTTGGTTGGCTCCTTTGCCACCATATTCGAGGCGATAATCGCGACTCATTAAGGTTTGTCCAGACTCGGGTAGGTAGTCAAATTTCATCACGTGATCAACATTGGCGCTGCCTAAGATAAGGAGTCTGGTCATGATTATTGTCCTAATAACAAGTTACTTCCCAATACTTAAGGGGCATAGCGCCCCTTAAGTGTAAACGACCTATTGATTGTACGCAGATAAGCACTCCACGATAAGATCAACAAAGCCTTGTCGGTCCAGATCAAATAGTACGGTGGCATTGGCGGGCTTACCCGTTAATTGGTAGCGGTCAACAACTGTCATGCCTTGAGTATATTCACCTTGAGTTTCAATACCAACCCAACATTCGTGGCCAGTAAACAGCTCGGGTTTTAGTAACCAGGCGATGGTGCAGGGATCATGCAGCGGTGCGCCGATAAAGCCCCACTTAGGATCTCTGTGGTAGATCATAAAGAAATCGAGTAGCTCGGCGACACACTGGGCCACCGGATTGGGTATTTGGCGAATACGCTCAACATCTTCATCCATGATCTGGGCGTTATGGGTTACATCCAGACCACACATGGTGATGGGAATACCTGACTTAAACACCATGTCGGCCGCTTCTGGGTCAACAAAAATATTAAATTCTGCAGCAGGGGTCCAGTTCCCCACACCCGCAGCGCCGCCCATCAGAACGATACGTTCAATTTTGCTGTGCAGCTCAGGGTAATTAGCTAAAAACAGGGCAATGTTGGTTAATGGTCCCGACGGAATTAAGGTCACAGGCTCTTGGCTTTGGCGGACTTTTTCGGCCATCAACTCTAGGGCGTTTTGTTCAACGGCGGCAAAACTAGGTTCGGGCAGTTGTGGGCCATCGAGACCACTTTCACCGTGCACGTTGTCGGCAATGATCAGCTCTCGAGCTAATGGCTTAATGGCGCCACCCGCAACGGGAATGTCTGAACGATTAAGCAGTGTCAGCATGCGCAGCGCGTTGTGAAGGGTTTTCTCTGGCGTTTGATTGCCGGCGCTGGTGGTGACGGCCAACGGATTGAGCAGCTCACTACTGAGGGCTAATACAAGAGAAATTGCATCGTCATGGCCGGGATCGCAGTCGAGAATGATCGGTCGCGCGTTAGCGTTAGGGGTGATAGTCACGCTAGCAATGTCGATAGGGTTTGTTATTGGTTTTGATTGAGTCATTGTCATACTCCTTATATTGACAGCTTGTGCAGGGTAGCATGCCAATAAAACTTGTCACCCGCGATGGGTAAAATTTGTGATTGCTCTAAACTCGTCTCGTTTGTGCAAGGTGAGCCACCTTGCTGGTTATGGTGTGACTGAACCTATTGACGGCATATATATCTAAATACGCATCTTAGTTGAATATTCCACTGCAATTAACCAATAACCTTATTGAGGTTATGTTTTATTTATGTCTATATTTATCAGTTGGTTAACTTATTTTTGAGCAGGAGATGGATTATTTTTTTACGCAAATAACTATTTGTTATTGACTCACCGGCCATTGCGGATTATTTTGCCGCCGATGTTTTAACTCAGGTGCAAAAATGGCATTAACCAAAATCTAATGGTTAGTGGTATGTCCATAATAAAGCAGCAATTAAGCGTTGTTGGAATTATAACCAATCTCGCCTAGTGAAATTAGTTTGCCGTATTGGCTCAATTTAAGAAGGACCTTAACGCATGTCTGAAGCGACAGCCTTAAGTCTTATCCCACCAGTGGTGGTTTTGGTGTTAGCTATTTGGTTACGCCGTCCAATTCTCTCATTAATTATCGGGTCCTTAGTGGGGCTGGCTATGTACCAGCCGAGCGATGTACTCAATAATATTTCGACGATCTCCCTTTCTGTGATGGCAGATGAAACCATAGGCTGGTTGATTCTGGTGTGCGGTGGATTTGGTGCCTTAATCAGTTTGCTGGTGAAAACCGGCGGCTCGATGGCATTTGGCCGCCATGCGCTTAAGTTTGCTAAGGGACCAAAGTCATCACTGTTTATGACCTTTATCTTAGGCGTAGTGATTTTTATCGATGACTATCTCAATGCGTTAACGGTTGGCTCGACCATGAAGCGCGTCACCGATAAGTTTAAGGTGTCACGTGAGATGCTGGCCTATGTGGTTGATTCAACCGCAGCGCCGATTTGTGTGCTAGTACCACTATCGACCTGGGCGGTCTTTTTTGGTGGTTTGTTAGTCGACAACGGTGTAGCTGGTGAAGGCCAAGGCATTGCCGTCTACATGTCAGCCATCCCATACATGCTGTACGCTTGGCTTGCGGTCGCCATGGTGCTGTTGGTCATTTTGGGTATCGTGCCCGCATTTGGGCCGATGAAAAAGGCGCAGCAGGCCACAGCACAAGGTGAACCAGCGCTAAAGCAGATGGATTTAGAAGAGGTGCAAACTTCCGACGATTATGGGGTTAAAGCCATTGAAGAGGAGTTCAAACACGCCGACAATCTAGGTAAGCTGCACAACTTTTTTGTGCCTATCATACTGCTGGTTGCCTTTACCGTGTACTTCGATATTGATGTGCTTAAAGGGTTAATTGCCACGTTAGCGGTGACTTTGCCCTATTACGGCCTGCAACGTTTGATGCCGTTGTCTGAGATGATGGATCAGATGATCGATGGTTTTAAGTCGATGCTGCCAGCCATTGGTACCGTTATCGCCGCCTTTGTGTTTAAAGATGTGTGTGACAAGATGATGTTGCCACAATATGTGATTGGTAATCTCAGTGCCTTTATGACGCCACAACTCTTGCCTGCTGTGGTGTTTTTAACCATGTCGATATTGGCGTTTGCGACGGGCTCAAGCTGGGGGATTTTTGCGGTATCTATCCCTATTGTGATGCCATTAGCCCAAGCGGTAGATGCTAATATTCCCTTGGTAATTGGCGCGTTGCTATCGGCTTCCTCTTTTGGTAGTCAAGCCTGCTTCTATTCCGACTCGACGGTACTGGCAGCCCAAGGCTCAGGCTGTAACTTGGTGAGTCATGCGGTTACTCAGCTACCTTACGCGCTTATCGCTGCTGCGCTAACGTTTATGGGCTTCTTATGGTTAGCCTAAACTAAAATGTGGTTGGCTGATGATGAGTCGCTAACTAAGTAAAAAGAGGTGTTGGAGTCTATCCAACACCTCTTTTTTATCTGTAATCGCCAACTTAACTGAATCAAGCTAGATCGGCTAATAAACGCGATTGAGCATTACTGGCTAGCAATTTCGCCGAAGCGTCCTTGTTGATAATCGGCAATGGCCTGCTCAATCTCGGCTTGGCTATTCATGACAAATGGCCCCATATGAACGATTTTTTCGCGAATAGGATTGCCAGCAAACACTAAGAGTCCCGCCCCCTCATCGCCTGTCTGCAGCGACAATAAGCGTTGGCTGTCGACAATTAAATACTGCCCTTGCTGAAAACGCACCTGCGTATCTTGCTGCGTGCTACTGATATTGCCTTGATACAGATAAAGCCCAGCATATTGGCGATGACTCAAGTCGAGTTGGGCCTGTGCGCCTGCGGTGAGCATTAAATCGGCCACCATACCTTGGCCTGCCAAGCCTTGCACTGGGGCGCTGATGTGAGTATCCATGTTGGCAAATTGCCAATCACCAGCCAGTGCCCGCAGTGTTGCGCCGTGGGAATTGGTGACTTCTGGATTGTGGGTATCGCTGCTGTCTCGATAGATGGCTGGACGCATCTTATCTTTGGCGGGCATATTGAGCCAAATTTGAAAACCATGCAGGCCATCGTTCGCATCGGCCAACGGCATTTCTGAATGTACCACTCCGCTGCCAGTGCTCATCCATTGCACGTCACTGGCACGTATTGCCTTGACGTTACCTAATTGGTCTCTGTGCTCGAAGCCGCCTTTGCGAATATAGGTAAAGGTTTCAATTCCACGGTGGGGGTGAGGCGGAAAGCCGCCGATAAAATCTTGCTTGTCATCGGATTTTATCTCATCGAACATCAAGAATGGGTCGAACTTGGTGCGGGTAAAGTCGGCGACGCGACGAATGTTGACACCATCACCGTCCATGGCCGGTATAGCGCGATATTGGCTTAATACTTTCATCATCATCTCCAAATGGGTGGCCAACGAACATCACTATTGATGATAGTTGTAGGGGCTTGGCTATGTGTTAAATTGAGTGGTTAAAATGGTTAGCTGTAGAGATTAACAACTAAGATGTAGAATAAAAATTGCTAAATAATGCTTATTCCATTCTAATTTATCGAATATAAAAGTTTGAGCATCCGTCGTGGTGTGCAGGATTAAGCCGTGCTGAGCGATATCGTTTAAGGGACGATGTTAAAAGCGAGCGCGCGGCCTATTGGGTGCTGATGGCGGGCGTTGATTCGGGGCTCGCCATAGATGCGTGCCAGAAGTCTAAGCTGAGGCAACACCATTCATTAGTGGCGCTGATGAATCCGCCAGAGATGAAGGCGACTTAAAGTGATGTTTCGTTCTCTTTATCAAACGGTTTGCGCTAAAATAAGGGGTAATTTCGACAGATTGATCTCAACTTAATGGCGCAGAAGCCGACTTAATAATACAAGTTAAGCACAATGGGGCACGCTGTCGGCGGGCTACAGATTGTCATGTTTGACTAACAGGTGGCATAAATCTATGCTGGTGTTGCTTGTTATTGTGATATTACAGTGCCTTAAGTTAAATACAGCCTTGAATTGAACACAGTCTTAAATTGAATATTGATTCAGATTGGTTCTAGCATATGGATATATAGACCATGAAAAAGCTCGCCATAGACTTAGGATTAAACTTCGATAACAGTTTCGCTAAACAGCTTGGTGGCTTTTATGTCGCCTGCGAGGGCGATGTTGCACCAGCGCCTCAGTTGGTGAAATTAAATACTGCGCTAGCCAAACGCATTGGTTTAACCAATGAGGACCCCACGCAGTTAGCCCAAGTGTTATCGGGCAGTACCTGTCCGCTTGGGGCGCTCCCTTTAGCGCAAGTCTATGCAGGACATCAGTTTGGCGGCTTTACTCCGCAACTGGGTGATGGCCGCGCCTTGTTATTGGGCGAAGTGTTAGATACAGAGGGGCAGCGCCTCGATCTGCAGCTAAAAGGCTCTGGGCCAACCCAGTTTTCTCGCGGCGGCGATGGTAAAGCGGTGATGGGGGCTGTGCTGCGTGAATATATCCTCAGTGAAGCGATGCATGCGCTTAATATTCCCACCACCCGCGCCTTAGCGGTTGTCGCCACGGGCGAGTCGGTGAGACGTGATATGTTATTGCCCGGCGCCGTGTTGACCCGTATCGCATCAAGCCATCTGCGTGTCGGCAGTTTTCAGTTTTTTGCCGCTCACGGCGAAGAAGATAAAGTTAAGCAGTTGGCCGATTATGCGATAGCGCGCCATTATCCCGAGCTCTGCCTCAGCGAACATCCCTATTTAGACTTTTTACGTGCGGTGCGTAATAAACAAGCTCGTCTCATAGCCCAGTGGCTGCTAGTGGGGTTTGTCCATGGGGTGATGAACACTGATAATATGACCATCAGTGGCGAGACTATCGATTATGGCCCCTGTGCGTTTATCGACCATTACGATGCCGATAGTGTGTTTAGTTCCATCGACAGAGAAGGACGTTACGCGTACAGCAATCAGGCAGCCATAGGTCAGTGGAATTTAGCACGCTTAGCGGAAACCTTGCTCCCGCTTATCGATGAGTCACAACCTGTGGCTATTGAGCTGGCGACACAGGCGGTAACTGAATTTTGGGATGTATTTAAATATCATTGGGTTAATGGCATGCGCGCCAAGCTTGGTTTATCTACCGAGGAGGCTGGCGATCAGGCGCTGGGCGAGGAACTGCTCGAGGCTATGACCGGAGAGAAAGTCGATTTTACTAATCTATTTCGCCAACTCGCGATCGATTTAAGCCAGCAAGGTAACGATAGCCAAAAGTTATTTAATAATGCCGATAAGTTTAACGCCTGGCGTACGCAGTGGCTGGCGCGTATTACGCAAGATCCGTTAACGATTGAGCAGAGCGTGGCATTGATGGATAGCGTGAATCCGCTTTATATTGCTCGCAATCATCAAGTTGAGCAGGCCATTGAAGCGGCGCAGCGTCACGGTGATTACCAACCCTTTGAGCGTTTAGTCGAGGTGTTAACTACGCCTTATACGCCGCAAGCAGGGGCAGAGGACTATGCCAAGCCCGCGCCCGCCAGTTTTGGCCCCTTTGTCAGCTATTGCGGCACCTAAGCTGCTCCCTAAAATTCGCCTTGCCAAATGAGCGATGGCAAGGCTCGCCATGGGTTGAGCGGTTAACCCCGTTGAATGGTGATATCTGAGATATAGCCATGCTCACTGGATACTAATGCCTGCTTTAGCATCCCCGCCGCCTCCTCGGCCGACATAAAACTTGAGGTATCGAGCCTTTGACCACTAGTTGGCCAAAAGTCGGTATCCATTCCACCAGGGTAGACCGCAATCAATTTCATCGGGTTGTTTTTAAGCTCTAAACGTATCGATTCAATAAAGCCGCGCACCGCCCATTTTACCGCACAATAAGTTGATTCGCCGGCTTTAGCGGCGAGCGCTGCCGTAGACATCACTATCACTACATTGATCGGCTGATCTTTGTAGCGTTTCACGATCTCACGTATTAACAGTATGGTGGAGGTGACATTGTTCTCTAACAAGGTGTTTATTTCAGCGGCTTGTTGGGTTTCAATAGCACCAAAATAGCCGCTGCCGGCGCAATGAATGACGGTGCTTGGCGGGCTGAGACTGAGGCTATCAAATAGGGCGACAATACTGGCTTCATTGGCTAAGTCGGCCGCGATAGGACTGATATTGAGATGTTGCTGACTCAGTGCGTGTAGGCGAGCGGTCGATCGACCACTAATGGTCACAGCACGTCCATCAAGGGCATATTGTTTTGCTAATGCCGCGCCCAAGCCACTACTGGCGCCGGTTATTAATATCATCAGTTTACTCCACTTTTTAAGCCATTAGGTTGCCACGTTCTCTGGGCTATTATGCACATTACGGAGGCGGTGAGCATCTACCTCGCCATGACGATGTAAAAGGCATAACTTATTTGCTGGCGGACAGTGGCGTAAATATAAGCATAAGTAAGTTTAAGGTATGGGATGTAGGTATCAGTTTACTAAGCTGTTTATGGAGTGTTTTATTCCTGTGTTGATAGCCGGTGTGCGGTGGTTATTATTAGCTATTTTTCAGATTAAACAGTGACTTGAGCCTCATATTTAACATCAGCGGCAGCGATAGGCTTAATCGAAAATTACCGTTATATCAACGGTGGAGCTTGGCCTATTATGGCGGCCATCACCATATTATTATTAAGTGTATTTCCATGATTAAGTTAATTCCTGTCGCCATTATGTTGGCTTCTATGTTGTCAATGTCAGCCGCTTCGGCCAGTGAACCAATTGAACCGATAAAACCTGCGGTGATCACTAACCCTGACAAAGTGGAACTCGGCAAAATGTTGTTTTTTGAGCCTAGGCTTTCTAAGTCGGGTTTTATCTCTTGCAACTCATGCCATAACCTCTCGACGGGTGGCGTCGATGCCCTGCCGACCTCGATAGGTCACC
The DNA here is from genome assembly GCF_059338375.1 of Shewanella sp. 553. Classification (NCBI taxonomy): domain Bacteria; kingdom Pseudomonadati; phylum Pseudomonadota; class Gammaproteobacteria; order Alteromonadales; family Shewanellaceae; genus Shewanella; species Shewanella sp. 553. The sequence goes on along the minus strand of NZ_CM181701.1, from coordinate 3,208,527 downwards.
ATTGGCAAGAGGGACCAATAAATTCGCCAACGGTGCTCAATGCTGACTATATGCTGGCGCAGTTTTGGGATGGCCGCGCGGCCGACCTAAAAGCTCAAGCTGCAGGCCCTATTGCCAACCCTAAAGAGATGGCTTACAGCCACGAACTGGCGATAGATACCATCGCCTCAATGCCGGCTTATGTGGCGCGTTTTAATCATGTTTACGCCTCAGATGAGGTGAATATCGACCGTATTACCGATGCCATCGCCGCGTTTGAAAAAACCTTGGTGACCCCCAATAGCCCATTTGATCAGTATTTGACCGGGAATGCCGATGCAATTAGTGCTGAGGCGAAAACGGGTTACCAGCTATTTAAAGATAAAGGCTGTGTTAGCTGTCATAACGGCCCGGCCGTTGGCGGCACCATGTACATGAAGATGGGATTGGTAAAGCCATTTCATACCGACAACCCTGCACAGGGTCGCAAAGCGGTGACAGGTAATGAAGCCGACAAATATGTCTTTAAAGTGCCAACGTTGCGTAATATCGAACTGACCTATCCCTACTTCCACGATGGCAGTGTGTGGACGCTTGAAGAGGCGGTCGACACCATGGCTGATATTCAGTTGGGGCAAAAATTAAGTGAAGATGAAATTAACCAGATGGTCGCGTTTTTAAAGACATTAACTGGCGAGCAGCCACAAATTGTCCTGCCGATATTGCCGCCATCGAATGCTAATACACCGCGCCCTGCGCCGTTTTAAAGCCATACTCTATCTCTATATAGTGTCGCAAGAATAAGACAGTTGAAATAAGCCTGCTAAATACATTGAGTAGGCTTATTTTTTGTATTGTTTTATTCTATTTTTTATCCTTGAGTTTGATATTGGTGTTAACTTTTTTAAATGACTTATTGTTTTTCAGTTATTTGGTTTTATTATTATTGAGCTCTATGTTAACTTTTGTTTGGTAATTTGATTTCTTTAGCTTTATAGGCTAGTATTAATCGCTCATTTAATGAATTTCAAAGGAGACGCAATGTATTTAAATGCTCCCTTTTTTATCCCATCTATAAGATCATTTACGACTTTCCTGTCATCTGTAAAAGTTAGTATTTTCTAATTTATCTGTTAGTAAAAATCAACGATATTACCGAGTTTATAAACGTAACATGAAGCAAGGTGTTGCGCTTATCTTTGTTTTTATTGTTTTTTTTGTAAAAGGAGAACGATATGAGTATGAAGCAAGCATATGAAAAGAAATTACGGGCTCAATTGGATGAGTGGAGCGCAGAGATAGATAAGCTTAAAGCCAAAGCAGATAAAAGGCCGAAGCCGACGCTCAACTTGAATATTATAAAAAAATTGAAGAACTGCGGACAATGCAAAGGGATGTCGCTAATCAATTAATTGAACTTGAAGAGTCTAGCGATGATGCTTGGGAAGATATTAAGGCGGGTATCAACAATGCGTGGGACTCGCTCGACAAAGCATTGAAATCAGCAGTGCAGAGGTTCAAGTAATAGTTCAACTAATATTAGGTAAATATTAGTCTAAACAATGACAAAGTATTAAGGAGGTTGCTTGTGAAATCATTTATTAATGCATTTTTGTTAGCCACCATAATAGCAGGGTGAGAGCATGAATGCTTAAATATCACCCAACGTCTTTAAGCCTGCTGTTAGTACCTGCTCCAGATAATCAGTGCTGCCGTGTGCACGCTTCTGTTTGCGTGGGATACTGATTTTTCGAGTTGTTTCCGCTCGGAGCATATTCAACGCTATCTTCCTTGCTCCGGACAATACCTCCGCCGCATTGCCTCTATATATTTGACATTGGTCTTCCTTCATCGACGCGTCCAATACCCAATGCAGGCTATTTTCAACCGCCCAGTGGCTGCGTACTGCATTGGCAAAACGAGCCTTACTCAGTTTGGCTGAACTGATGTAATAACGGTACTCAAGGGATTCATTGCCGCTTTTCGTTCGACGATAGCTTAACGCAACACCAATACTTTTAAGCCCTTTCCATTCAGGGAAAGCGTCGGCTAAGCTGCCTGCGTCCATTACACAATAGGCTCTAGCTTCGTTACGTCCGTGCTGCTTCTCTAAGCAAAGCACTTCTTCGTCAATCTCGCTGCCAAGCGCCTTACGAACGGCATTATGCAGTGTTTTTTGATTACCTTTTACGGCAAGTAAATAATCTCCACCCCGCTCAATAATTTGTTCGGCGATATCTGTCTGACATCCCATGGCATCTATTGATATCAGACAACCTTTTATATCCAACAGCGCCAGTAATGCGGGAATGGCGGTAATTTCATTCGACTTACTTTCGGTTTTAACTTGCCCAAGCACGACGTTATTTTCTGTTGCGAAGGCATTTACCATGTGGATGGCTGACAGTCTGTTCTCGCGATTATATGAACCACATAGCCGTTTACCATCTATCGCAATAAGCTGACCGTCGGATAACTCAGCAACAGACTTCATCCAGTCGATAAAGCAATACTGAAACTGCTCGCTATCTATTCTCGATATGACTCGAGCAATAGTGTCATGAACAGGTAACCCATTCTTAAAAAGTCCTTTTTTGGCAAACCAGTTAAAGTGGAGATCGCCAAAATCTTCGATATCTTCCCAACCTTGTGCCCCAGCTATTGAGGCACAAACCACGAGGAATAAAATATCAGTAAATAGATGCTCGACTTTGGCTGACTGACGAGGATCTTCTAAGGAACTAAAGAACTGTTGAAATGCACCGGAGTTCATAGGGCTCTCCACAAAAGAGAGTATAAGATCACAGCCAATATGGCCCGTCCAGCTATTTGAGCGAATATCACCCTAATAGCTCAAATTATGTTCGCGATCTCGCCCTGACCATAATAGGTATTGTCCCGCTAGGTTATGTACAGATGAGTTATGCACAAACCGATAGTGATAAAGCTGAGGAAAAGACCTCAATAGAAGATGTTAAAAAAGAAACCGAAGAGATGCTTAAAACGATTGGTGCATACAGTGCCGATAAGCGAGATAAAGCGGTGGAAGAAGTCAAAGCGAGCCTTGATAAGTTAGATAAGCGCATCGATGCGTTAGAGGCGAAGACAGATAAAAATTGGGATGAAATGAGTGCAACCGCGCGCCAAGATGCCCGCGAAAAACTCAAAGCACTTCGTAAGCAACAGAATAAAGTTGCCCAGTGGTATGGCAGCATGAAATCCAGCTCTGCTGATGCATGGGAAGAAATTAAGCAAGGGTTCTCGGATGCTTATAAAGATCTCGAGAAGTCGTGGGAAGAAGCCGAAAAAGAATTTGAGTCTAAAGAATAATGGGACTTAAAGATGGCATTATACCCACCCCCATGCTTTTTAAGTAATTAGTCAGAAGCTACAAGATTCGCCATCGAAGTTGCCGAAATAAGTAGATAAAAATGCCGTATAGCCATCATGGATGATGGCTAAGGCTCGGAGGGCATGGATGCCCGATCTGAGCCGTTAGGCGATTTTTATTGGAGTATGAGGCGCCTAACTAATGCATGTAACTTCGTCTGGGGCGGCAAGGGGAGATGCAAGAGGGGGATTGCTGTTGATCCCCTTCTTGCTCGGGTGTGGGTTGAAGACCCACGACTTACCTCGGCCGTAAGGCCGTATGGGTTAGTGAGGCGAAGCCTCAGTACTAATGTTCAAACGAAGTTTGGGTAATCAAAGGAGTCAAGGTGATGACTCCACATCTCTACCCGTTAAACATCATAATCCAATACTGGTGCTAGCCAGCGCTCGGTTTCTTCTATGCTCATGCCCTTACGCACGGCGTAATCTTCCACCTGATCGCGGCCAATATTGGTCACGCCAAAGTAGCGTGATTGCGGGTGAGCAAAATACCAACCCGATACCGCGGCGGTGGGGAACATGGCGTAGCTTTCGGTAATATCAAGCCCAATGGTTTCATCTGGCTTTAGTAAGTCCCATAACAAGCCCTTTTCGGTGTGATCTGGACAGGCGGGGTAACCCGGCGCTGGGCGAATACCTTTGTATTTTTCGCGAATGAGTGCCGTGTTATCGAGATCTTCATCGGCGGCGTAGCCCCAAAACTCTTTACGCACTCGCTCATGCATGCGCTCGGCGAAGGCTTCGGCCAGACGGTCGGCTAAACATTTGAGCATGATGGCGTTGTAGTCATCGTGGTTGGCTTCGAAACGGGCAATATGCTCGTCGATACCATGACCTGCGGTGACGGCAAAACCGCCCATGTAGTCGGCCACGCCTGAGTCTTTAGGGGCGACAAAATCAGCCAAACAAAAGTTATCATTGCCTACGCGCTCTATCTGCATCCGCAGGTGGTGGGTCGTCATCTCCACTGTTGTGCGGGTTTCGTCGGTGTAGAGCTCAATATCATCGTGGTTAACGGTATTGGCAGGGAACAGGCCGATAACCGCCTTGGCGGTGAGCCATTTTTCGTCGATGATCTGCTTAAGCATGGCTTTGCCATCGGCGAATAGCTTACGGGCTTCTTCACCGACCACCTTGTCGTCCAAGATTTTCGGGAAATGGCCATGCAGTTCCCAGCTACGGAAAAACGGGGTCCAGTCGATACGCTCGACTAAGTCTTCCAATGGGTAGTCATCGAACACCTGACGCCCTAGTTGATTAGGGACAAATGGGGTGTAATTGGCCCAATCGTGCTGGCAGCGGTTGTCGCGCGCGGCGGCAATGGGGATGATCTGTTTGCGTTTTTCTTGTGAGTTACGCTTGTCGCGCATCATCTGATATTCATCATAGGTGGCATCGATGGTGGCTTGACGCGTCTCATTGCTGATAAGTTTCGATACCATAGGCACGGCGCGTGATGCGTCGGCAATATAGATGGCGCCCGTTGGTGCGTGGGGCGCGATTTTAACCGCGGTATGAATTTTCGAGCAGGTCGCGCCGCCAATGATCGACGGGATAGTAAGCCCCGCCTTATGGAAGGCTTTAACGTTGTGCACCATCTCATCGAGACTCGGGGTGATTAAGCCTGACATGCCGATGATATCGACATTTTCCGCCTTGGCGACCTCGATGATCTTCTCAACGGGGACCATCACCCCAAGATCGATCACCTCATAGCCATTACAGGCCAGCACCACGCCGACGATGTTCTTACCGATATCGTGCACGTCACCTTTAACAGTGACCATCAAGATTTTACCGTTAGACTGACCTTCGACTTTTTCCAGTTCGATATAGGGGTTTAAGTAGGCGACCGCTTTTTTCATTACTCGCGCCGATTTGACCACTTGGGGCAAAAACATCTTGCCCGAACCAAAGAGATCGCCGACCACGTTCATGCCATCCATGAGCGGCCCTTCAATCACATCCAGTGGCCGAGTCGCCTGCTGTCTTGCTTCTTCGGTGTCTTCATCGATAAAGTCGGTAATGCCTTTCACTAGGGCATGGGCAAGACGTTTGCTCACCTCCCAGCTGCGCCACTCTAAATCTTCTTTCTTAGCCACTTGGCTGCCATCACCGCGAAACTTCTCGGCGACCTCAAGTAGTTGCTCGGTGTTATTTGAATCTGCCACTGGGCAGGGCAGGTTTTGCACTACCGCTTCAACGCGCGCTTTTAACTCGCTGTCGATATCGTCATAAATCGCCAGCTGACCTGCGTTGACGATACCCATGTCCATTCCCGCTTGAATCGCATGATAGAGGAACACGGCATGAATCGCCTCACGCACCGGGTTGTTACCACGGAATGAGAACGACACGTTCGATACCCCGCCCGAGATCATCGCGTGGGGTAGGGTGCGTTTGATCTCACGAGTGGCTTCAATAAAGTCGACAGCGTAGTTGTCATGCTCGTCAATACCGGTAGCAATGGCGAAGATGTTGGGGTCGAAAATAATATCTTCTGGCGGGAAGCCCACCTTATCGACTAACACCCGATAGGCGCGGGTACAGATCTCGATCTTACGTGCCTTGGTGTCTGCCTGACCTTGCTCATCGAACGCCATGATGATGGCCGCGGCGCCATAACGTTTAACCAATTTGGCGTGGTGAATAAATTGCGCTTCGCCCTCTTTCAACGAGATGGAGTTGACTATGCCTTTGCCTTGAATGCACTTAAGGCCTGCCTCTATCACCTCCCATTTAGAGGAGTCGATCATAATCGGCACCCGGCTGATATCGGGCTCAGAGGCGATAAGGTTAAGGAATTTCTGCATCACCTCGACGCCGTCGAGCATGCCTTCATCCATGTTGATGTCGATGATCTGGGCGCCGTTTTCTACCTGCTCACGTGCGACGCTGAGGGCGGTTTCATATTCGCCATTTTTGATCAGCCGTAAAAAGGCAGCCGAGCCGGTGACATTGGTGCGCTCGCCCACGTTCACAAACAGCGAGTTGGCATCTATGGTCAGTGGCTCAAGCCCCGACAAGCGGCAAGCCACTGGGATGTCTGGCAGCGCTCGCGGCGCATGGGAGATTACCGCCTCGCGAATGGCGCTAATATGGGCCGGTGTACTACCACAGCAGCCGCCAATAATGTTTAAAAAGCCCTCTTGTGCCCACTCACCGATAACGCTTGCCATCTCTTCGGGGCTTTCATCATAGCCACCAAACTCATTAGGCAGCCCCGCATTGGGGTGCGCCGACACATAACATTCGGCAATTTTTGACAACTCTTGCACGTAGGGGCGTAGCTCTTGCGGGCCAAGGGCGCAGTTAAGGCCAATCGACAGTGGCTTAACGTGGCGCAGCGAGTTGTAAAAGGCTTCGGTGGTTTGCCCTGTGAGGGTGCGGCCCGAGGCATCGGTGATGGTGCCTGAGATCATGATGGGCACGCGCAGCTCAAGCTGTTCAAATACCGTTTCTATAGCAAACAACGCGGCTTTGGCGTTGAGGGTATCGAAGATGGTTTCCACCATGATGATATCGGCGCCGCCTTTAAGCAGCGCCTCAATCGACTCAATATAGGCATCGACCAGCTCATCGAAGCTGACATTACGGTAACCGGGATCGTTAACATCTGGGCTAATCGAGCAGGTGCGGTTGGTGGGGCCTAGTACCCCGGCAACATAACACGCACGCCCCGTTTCTGCGCTGACTTCATCGGCCGCGGCGCGGGCAAGACGCGCGCCTTCAAGGTTAATTTCAACAGACAGATCTTGCATCTCGTAGTCGGCCATGGCGATACGAGTGGCGTTAAAGGTATTGGTCTCGATGATATCGGCGCCAGCGAGTAGGTACTGTTTATGGATATCTTTGATAATGGCTGGCTGAGTCAGAACCAGCAGATCGTTATTACCTTTGACATCGCAGGGCCAGTCTTTAAAACGCTCGCCGCGAAAGGCGGCTTCCTCAAGCTTATGATCTTGGATCATGGTGCCCATGGCACCGTCGAGGATTAAAATACGTGATTCGAGCTGCTCGCTGATCTGCGCTGTTATCTGTCTTATTGGGGTAACAGGGGGTCGGGTCGCCATAAAATTCTACCTATATCCTACTCGATGCATGTTCACGACTGCTGATGCAGTGCGACGAGGGTGTGATCACCCTGCTATTATTTTTAGATGTATAAACGTATAGACGTCTATAGTAATTGCTATAGTAAGCGACTTATTAGGCTTAGGGCAAGTCAAAAGAGTATCAGTTTTCCCCCTCGTTAGCCCAGTGGCTTATAGGCTGCCGCTTAGCCTGTGGGTGATGTTTGTTTTGGCGCAATTGCAGCCCGCGGGGCAGTGTGACCCATATTGCATTGGCGCGCCGTCTCGGCGTATGCTGCCACGGCATGACAAATATCAAGGTAAGCCAATGACACAAACGATTTTTTATTTAATGCGCCATGGTCAGTGCGAGGGCGGTAATGTGCTGCGAGGCCGAAGCGACCTGCCTTTGAGTGAGCTGGGATTTGCCCAGATGCAACTGGCCTGTGCGACTAAATTACCCGAGACGATAGATGCGCTGGTGACCTCCCCCCTAAGCCGCTGCCAAGTGTTTGCCGAGTATTATGCCAATAAACAGCAGTTACCTTACTCAGTTGAAGCGGGTTTGATGGAGATTGATTTTGGCCGCTGGGACGGTGAGGCGCTTGACACCTTGTTTGCTGAGCATAGAGAGGCGCTTAACGCCTACTGGCAAGATCCTTGGCGCGCACCATTGCCAGGCAGTGAGCCGCTAGATGCCTTTGAGCAGCGTATCGAGACCTGTATCGAGCAAGTGTTACATAGGCACAGTGGCAATACCCTGCTGCTTATCACCCATGGTGGAGTTATCCGCCATTTGATGGGGCTGGCGCTGGGGATCCGCGGCGAAGTCGGCTTCTATACCCAGTTAAGTCTCGATTATGCCAGTGTGGTTAAGTTAAGCCACTTGGTCGATAACGATGGTAAAGGCTATTGGCGCTTGCATTGGAGTTAATGGTTAAGCTCAATGTTGGGGCGTTAGTTATCAGCGTTTGTCGTCAACCAGCGCGGCAAATACAAAAGGTGGTTTGCCTCTTAGGGGAAATACCGCATAATAGCCAACAATTTTAGGTGTCTAGCATACAGATGACGCCGAGCGTAAGGTGTTGAGCAGCGACTCACTTAACGTGGGTCGAGTAACTCAAACTTAATAGGGAATTGGGGAGTGACCTAAGGTCATCAGCCCAAACTGTGCCCGCAACTGTGAGTGTGTTGAGTAAGGCAATTGGCCTTGTCTGCAACCACAAGTCAGGATACCTGCCTTACGCTATAGCCTAATGACTCAAGCGGGTGACTTGAGGGAGCTAAAGATGAACAACCGACTTGGGGCGTTAGCCCCGCTTGGCAGCGGCAGGTCGACACCTGCGCGGTCGCAACACACTTTACCCTATTACTTTGCGGCTTGGATGATGAGCCTGTGACGTCAATCCCTATGGCGTTATCTGCCCAACACCTTAGTTGGCACGCGGGCGAGCGCGCCATTTTGGCTGATGTCAGTGTCGAACTGCCCCAAGGCCAAATGCTGGGGATCATCGGCCCTAATGGCGCCGGTAAATCCACCTTACTGCGCTGTCTATATCGTTATTTGACCCCAAGCCAAGGGGATATCACCTTATTTGGCCGAGCGGTGGGCGACTTTTCGGCGCGATCCTTTGCCCAGCAAGTGGCGGTGGTGCTGCAAGACACGCCGCACCATTTTGACATGACCACGGCGCAGCTGGTGGCGCTAGGGTTGACGCCCCATAAGGGGGCGTTTTCGCTCACCAGCGACCAAGACAAGCACGATGTGCGCCGCGCCTTAGCCACAGTAGGTTTAACCGCGTTGGCCGACCAAGGGTATGAGCAACTTTCTGGCGGCGAGAAACAACGGGCGTTAATCGCCCGCGCCATAGTGCAAAAGCCCAAGCTGTTGATCCTCGATGAGCCCACTAATCATTTAGATATCCGTTATCAAATACAGATCTTAGAGCTACTGCGTAGCTTAGAGATGACGGTGGTTATCTCGATCCATGATCTTAATTTAGCCAGCGCCCTGTGTGACCAATTGCTGCTGCTCGACCAAGGCCACGCAGTTGCCCAAGGCCGCCCCAATGAGGTGTTGACCGAGCAGCGTATTGCAGAGGTCTTTGAGGTGTGCTGCCAAGTGAGCCCGCACCCCCAACACGGTAATCCGCAAATTAATTACTTTTATGGCTACCATAATGTCACCCAAGGGGAGAGGCCATGATGCGCTCGTCCGGATTATCGGCCAGCGAGCGCCTTTGGCGCGGCCTGCTATTGGTCACAGGGTTTGGGGTATTAAGCCTAATGACGCCGCTGTTAGCCGCCAGTTTTGGTGCGGCGCACATCGACTTTAACCAAGTGGTCGATGTGGTGCTGGCCACCGTTGGCGGTGAGCGTCCAAGCAGCGTCACCGCCCGCATTGTGATGGAGCTGCGGATGCCGCGCATCGTGCTGGCGTTTATCGCCGGTTTTGGTTTAGCCATCGCCGGCGCCGTGCTGCAAACTGTGACCCGCAATCCACTGGCCGACCCTTATCTTTTTGGCATATCTTCTGGCGCCTCCTTTGGTGCCGTAGTGGTGCTTACCCTGTTTGGCGGTGCGGGCGCGCTATCGAACGCCTTATCCATATCATGGCTTGGCAGCGTCAGCCTGCCGATGGGCGCCTTTATTGGCGCCAGTCTCGCAGTGCTGATGGTATTGGCCTTGTGCGGCCGCGCCATGAGCACTCAAATCGAGCGCATGCTGCTTTCTGGGGTGGCGATCTCCTTTATGTTTGGTGCGCTTACCAGTTTATTACTCTATTTTTCGGGCCCTCAGGCGGCCGCCTCTGTGCTGTTTTGGAGCTTGGGCAGTTTTGCCAAGGCCAGTTGGTCTGGCTTGGGGCTGCCCTTGTTGGTGGTGGCAGGCGCAACTGTGATCATCTTGCTGTTTAAACGCCAGATAGTTGCCATGAAAGCCGGTGATGAAACCGCCCACACTTTAGGGATCGATGTGCAGCGCCTGCGCCTAGCCATGTTGCTTTTGTGCTCGTTAATCACAGCCGTGCTGGTGGCTAACTGTGGCGGAATCGGCTTTGTGGGTTTGATGATCCCGCATATGGTGCGCCTGTTGCTGCCTGGTCGCTTCGCCTTGTTGACCACAGGGTTGGTGGGCGGGCTGTTTATGATCTGGGTCGATGTATTAGCCCGTTGCTTGCTGAGTTACCAAGAGCTGCCTATCGGCATTATTACCGCGGTGATCGGCAGTGTGTTTTTCTTGTTTATTTTAGGCAGCAAGCGCCGCGGCTAAAGGCGAGGCCAGCTGCAGACCCGTTAAGGATATAACCCATGTTTAGCGTAACGCCGGTGAACCACCAATTTGATGGCGAGATTCAGCAAAAAATCGATTGTAAAACCAAGCCATTAGGCGCATTGGGCCGACTCGAACCCTTGGCGCTGCAAGTGGCGCAGGTGCTGGGGGCAACGTACCCGACTATTAAGCAGCCTAAGCTGCTGGTGTTTGCCGGCGATCACGGTATTGCCAGCGCGGGCGTGTCGATTGCCCCTAGCGAAGTGACCACTCAGATGGTGCTTAATTTTCTGCATGGCGGCGCGGCCATCAATGTGTTTTGTGCCCAAGCAGGCTTTGAGATGGAGGTGATCGATTGTGGTATAGCCCATCCAGTTACAGGCCATGAGGCGCTTATCGATCAGCGCCTTGGCGCCGGCACGCGCGCGTTTCATCTCGAGGCGGCCATGTCAGCTTCCTGTGTTGAGCAAGGCTTTGCTATGGCGAAGGCGCGGGTGGCCTTGCATCATGACAATGGCACTAATCTCATTGCTTTTGGCGAGATGGGCATTGGCAATACCTCCTCGGCGGCGGCGATTATGGCGGCGCTCTTACCTGTGGATGTCGCCGCTTGTGTTGGGCGCGGCACTGGTATCGACAGCGAAACCTTGCAGCGTAAACAGGCCTTAATCACTCAAGCCATACAGCTGCATCAAGGGCAATTAAACACACCACAGCAGATATTGGCGGCGCTGGGCGGCTTTGAAATTGTGCAGATGACCGGTGCCATGTTGGCGGCGGCCGAGCTGAAAATGCTGATCTTGGTCGATGGCTTTATTGCCACCACAGCCGCATTACTGGCGGTGACCATCGCCCCTGCGGCGCGTGATTACATGATTTTTGCCCATCAATCAGATGAGGCTGGACATCAGTTGATGCTGCAACATCTGCAAGCTAAGCCGCTATTACAGTTAGAGATGCGTTTAGGTGAAGGCACGGGGGCGGCGCTGGCCTTACCATTAGTGCGCGCTGCTGCGGCGTTTTATAACGAGATGGCGAGCCTGCAAGATGTTGGCATCGCGATTTAATCCATTTAACCAGCGATTTAGAACATTGCACTAAACAGGGCAAGCAGACGGGAGTGAAGCAGATGCTGCATAAAGAGTTAAGCCTATTTTTGATTGCCATGGGCTTTTTTACCCGCATTCCTATGCCTCGCTGGGTCGAGGTTAACGGCCAGCGGCTCAATCAGGCGAGCCGTTACTTTGGCTTGGTGGGCGTGCTGGTAGGGGCGATAAGCGCGCTGGTTTATACGCTGGCCAGCATGGTGCTGCCCAGCAGCGTTGCCATCATCTTGGCGATGGTAACCAGTGTGCTGGTGACTGGCGGCTTTCATGAAGATGGCCTCGCCGATACCGCCGACGGTTTTGGCGGTGGCTGGACGCTGGCAGATAAGCTCAACATCATGAAAGACTCGCGGGTCGGCACCTATGGCGTGTTGGCCTTAGTGTTTGCGCTGTTGTTTAAGTTTGTGCTGCTCAGCGAAATCGCCCTGTATCAGGCCGATTTAGTGGCGGCGGCGCTGATAGTGGCCCATTGCCTTAGCCGAGTCGTGGCGGCGTCGCTGATTTTTTCTGAGCCTTATGTGCGTGAAGATGCCAGCAGTAAGAGTAAGCCGCTGGCACAATCGCAAACCGTCAATGAGTTGCTGATATTGCTGGCCAGCGGAGTGATCACCTTATGGGTGGCGGGCATCGCCAATGCGCTGAGTTTGTGCGCCTTGCTGTTGCTGGTGCGTTATCTGCTTATCCGCGGTTTTAGGCGTCAAATTGGTGGCTACACGGGCGATACCTTAGGCGCGGCACAGCAGGTGGCAGAGCTTACCTGTTACCTGTTTATCTTGGCCATCACCCTATGATCCATTTGGTATTAGGTGGTGCGCGCAGTGGTAAATCCAGCCATGGTGTGGCGTTGGTATCGCACTATGTTGCCCGCGGCGCCGAGGCGTTATTTATCGCCACTGCCCAGGCCTTTGACGATGAGATGACGGCGCGGATTGCACGTCATCAAGCCGAGCGTGCGGGCGATGAGATTGCGTGGCGCATGCTTGAGTGTCCACTGGATTTAAGTGAATGTTTGGCTCAGCAGGCTCACGTTAAGCAGGTGATCTTAGTCGATTGTCTTACTTTGTGGCTGACCAATCAGTTGCTCAGCGACGAGCACGACTGGCCGCAGGTGAAGGCGCAGTTGCTGGCAACCCTTACGGCGCTCCCGGGCGATGTTATTTTAATCTCCAATGAGGTGGGCAGCGGCATAGTCCCAGCCGATCCCTTGAGCCGGCGCTTTGTCGATGAAGCCGGTTGGTTGCATCAGGCGATAGCGGCCCTTGCCGATGAGGTAACCTTAGTCACCGCTGGCCTGCCGATGCGCTTAAAGGGATAAGCAATAAGATGATGAGACGATGAGTCAATCCAATAACAATGCTATGCAAAATAAAGCCGTGGCCAACGTCTTGATGGTGCAGGGCACCACATCAGATGCGGGCAAGAGCACCTTAGTGGCTGGCCTGTGTCGTTACTTTGCCCGTAACGGGGTCAAGGTGGCGCCCTTTAAGCCGCAAAATATGGCGCTAAACAGCGCGGTGACCGCCGATGGTGGTGAGATTGGCCGCGCGCAGGCGTTGCAAGCGGTGGCCTGTGGCTTAGCACCGCACACCGATTTTAATCCTATTTTATTAAAGCCAAGTTCCGACACCAGCTCGCAGGTGATAGTGCAAGGTAAAGCCCTTTCCCATATGGACGGTCAAGCCTATTTTGGCAAAAATGCCGCAGGGTATCGCACCAAGGCGATGGCAGCTGTGCTCGACTCGCTATCAAGGTTAACGGCGCAGTATGAGCTTGTCATGGTCGAGGGGGCGGGGAGCCCAGCAGAGATCAATCTACGTGAGGGCGACATTGCCAACATGGGTTTTGCCGAAGCGGTCGATTGCCCGGTTATCTTGATCGCCGATATCGATAAAGGCGGCGTGTTTGCCCATATCGTTGGTACCTTGGCCTTGTTGTCCGACTCTGAGCGTGCGCGAATTAAAGGGGTGGTGATTAACCGTTTTCGCGGCGACATTAGCCTGCTGCAATCAGGATTAGATTGGCTAGAAGCTGAGATCAATAAACCTGTATTAGGGGTACTGCCTTATCTAAATGACCTTTATCTGGACGCCGAAGATGCCCTAATGGTCGCACCGCAAAAATCTACTCACCCTAAGTTTAAGGTGTTGGTATTGGTGTGGCCGCGCATTAGCAATCATACCGATTTCGATGCCTTGCGCTTACACCCTGATATTGAGTTTAGTTATTTAACCGTCACATCTGCGTTTGATGGCACGGCGCCCCAAGCGGACCTGATTATTTTGCCCGGCAGCAAGAGCGTGCGCCAAGATTTAGCGACTATGCTGGGTAATGGCTGGGACACATTGCTGCAAACTCATCTTAGGTATGGCGGCAAGATCATTGGGATCTGCGGCGGCTATCAGATGCTGGGGCTGGCCATTGACGATTCGTTAGGTGTCGAGGGCGAGGCTGGCGAGAGTGAGGGGCTGGGGCTTTTGCCGCTGGTCACCGAATTAACCGCCACTAAGCGTTTGGCGCAGGTATCGGGCGTATTGAATTTGCTAGGCGAACAAGCCAAGGTGAGTGGGTATGAGATCCACTGTGGTCAATCCCAACATTTAGGCCAGGGGCAAAGCCTACTGCGTCTGCGCGCCGATGATGGCAATCATGGGGTTGATATCGAAGATGGCTATTTATCCGCCGATGGGCAGATATTGGGCACTTATCTGCATGGCATTTTTGATCAGCCCAAGGCGTGCCAGCTACTGCTGCGCTGGGCGGGAATGACCCACGCCCCCGCCATCGATATCGATGAGCTTAGGCAGCAACAGTTAGATCGCTTAGCCGATATGTTGGCCGAAAATATGGACATGGATAAGCTGCATCAGCTCATCGCTGGCGTCTAAGCCCAGTATAAAATGAGCCCAATATAAGTAAGGTGAGCTGAGCATTAGCTTTAAAAATTAACCCAATTACAAGCCGTTACATCACGGCGATACCACACAAGAGACAAAGATGATGACGGATATTAACAAGGGTGAAAACAATCACCAGAGCAGCACTGATAACAGCCCTGAGCGCGATCACGACAGCAGAGAGCAGGATAAAGCCGAGCGTCATAAGGCGCGCCAACAAAAAGTGAAGGCGGCGGTCGATGCCAAAATTGCTCAGGCGCAAACGGAAAAGGGCGTGCTGTTAGTGTTAACCGGTAACGGCAAAGGCAAGTCAACAGGCGGCTTTGGCAATATTACCCGCGCAGTGGGTCACGGCAAAAAAGCCGCCGTGGTGCAGTTTATCAAGGGCAATTGGCCTTGTGGTGAACGCGCCGTATTAGAAAAAGTCGGGGTTGCGTTTCATGTTATGGGCACAGGCTTTACCTGGGAGACACAAGATAAAGCCAAAGACACCGCCGCGGCGCAAAGCGCTTGGGAAGCGGCCGAAACCTTGCTTAAAGACGACAGTATCGACATTATTTTACTCGATGAGCTGACCTACATGGTGAGCTATCACTATATTGAGCTCGAGCGCGTCCTTGAGGCACTTAAAAATAGGCCGCCGATGCAGCATGTGATCATCACTGGCAGGGCGTGCCATCGCGCCATTATTGAGTTAGCCGATACTGTGAGCGAAGTGCAGCCGATAAAACATGCCTTTGAGGCCGGAGTAAAAGCGCAAATCGGATTTGATTATTAAGTTAGAGAGATGTTTGGACTAGTGAATTAAAGGCTAAGGTACTTTTGCCCCAAAGTGTGCTGGTCTTGGAATGAAGAACGATGACATTTGTTTGAGTAGCGGCTGGCTGCATTTTTATTTATTGATGTGCTTTGAAGACGCACCTTAATGGCAATCTATCACCTGCGGTGAGCTTATGTGCAAACACTTCTGCGACACGGTGAGTGAAGCGTAGCTTCGCGCTAACGAACGAGAGGCATGGACGCCGAACTGGCTTTTAGACATGGACGTTGTTCAAGCACAATCCCTGTGGGCTCTACGCCAGCATCCCTGCTGGCAAAGGCCGCAGCCGCGTTTACACTTGGTATCGAACGTTTCTTCGATTTGGCTGCATTTGGTGTGAATTCAGAGTTAAAAGCTAACGTGCTTTTGCCCCATTATGATCTAGAACAATTACTCATTCGAACTTTGTGTTTCTGTGTTTACCTTATATTTAATAATGCGGAAAGCAAAAGATAAGGCCCTAGTAACTTGTCTTGTAGTATGCCTTAAAGACTATCAAGAGGGCTTATGACCCCAGTATGATGGCCACCAATCACATGGGTATATATCTCGGTTGTTTTGACATCACTGTGTCCCAATAACTCTTGGATGGTACGAATGTCATGCCCTTTGAGTAATAAAGATGTTGCAAATGAATGGCGAAAAGTATGGGCGGTAACGCGCTTATCTATACCACTGTTAGTGGTAGCTTGCCTTAATGCACGTGAAAAAGCCGTTGGATGAATATGGTGTCTGCACACGTAGTTGTCACTTGGGTGCATACAACGGCGGCTAGCAGGAAAGATATATTGCCAATGAAACTTAGAGGCGTTACTGCGGTATTTTCTGATGAGAGAGATGGGCAATGAAGCAAGTCCAAAGCCATCAGACAAATCCGTCTCGTGGAGCTTTTTTACCTGTTTTATTTGTGACTTTAGAGCATCAATCAATCCGTTAGGTAGCATACAAACTCGATCTTTTTGCCCTTTACCTCGGTACACAAAGATAGATTTAGTGGTTAGATCAATATCTTTTACCCTAAGTTTTAGGGCTTCCTTTAATCTTAGGCCTGAGCCAAATAGGATGGCACCAATTAAATAGTGGTAGCCTGACAAATTGCTGATGATCAGTTTTGCTTCTTCGTTAGACAATACCTGCGGTATTCGTTTAGGGGCTTTTGCATAGGGAAATTGTAACTCATTGGGCTCAACTTTTAACACATGGCGACAAGCAAATACAATGGCACATAGGGCCTGTTTCTGGGGGCTCGCCGACACTTCACACTCCACAGCTAAAAAGCAGAGAAATTGTTCAATCAAAGCGGGGGTTATATCAGCGCCATGACGAATATTGCAATGTCGAATGAAATAACGGTTCCAATAGAGGTAGGATTTTTCTGTTTGATAGCTGTAATGGCGTACCCTGATCTCTGTCCGTATAGCCTCCAAAAATGTTAATTGCCCCATAACCGTTACCTTACTAGCATACTGTATGTATATACAGTTATAGTTGAAGTTAAGATAATTACTATGAAAAAGATGCATAAATCGTTTGATTGGCGCATCGATAATACTAACTTTTAAACATTAACTCATTATTATCAATAGTTTGTAATATATATAAAAGTGTTATGCAGACCTCGTAAACACCTATGCATCTTTTTTATCTGCTAAATTGTCATGTTTAACCTGTATTTTTTTTGTTAGAAAATATATTTACAACAAACACTTACAAGTGATATTTTGACGAAGAGACTTACAAGAAAGCAGGAAGTTATCCTGCTGCTAATCAATAAGCTGTTAGGGCAACAAGGAAGCACAGATGGAAGAAAAGCTCCACACAGAATTAATTGAGAAAATCGAAGAGCTAAAGGGCTTAGTTAAGAGATTTTCGACCTCTTCTCTTCTTAATACTGTTGCAATGGAGTTACGCAAACATTCCTTTCCTGACCAAGAAAACTCAAGGCTTGTATCCCCAGCTAAGCAGTGCTTCTATCTGATGGGAATAATGCAGCAGACAGAAGAACCGTGCGAACCACAAACACTCGATGAAAAGTCCACCTCCAAATTAATAGACAGTTTGAACGAAGTATTTCAACTATATGCTTTAATCTTCTGGCCTTCTGAAGAAGAAAAGGACGACCTCTCGGAGGAGTGGCACAGGTGTAGAGAGGTTGCTATGCCAGCATTCCTACACTATTTCAATACATCTCTGATGGCGTCAGTTGAGCAAGTTGCAAATCGCATCAATGAAGGTTTATTACGTTTTGATCAGGATATAACTGATCATATTGGCTTATCGATATCCAGTTGTCTTGATATTTGCAACTTAATAGCCAAACTCCAACAAAATAAACTGGATCAATTATACCTGGACGCTGAAAAGGAAAAGGAGCTTAGGTTGGGGCTTCTTGATGCAGCAGCTAGTGAAGGCTGGAGTGAGCAACGTCTAAAAGAAGAAACAGCCAAGTCAGAATATTCTAGCTTTATACCTAGATTCTTAGAGCACATGAATAATCTGTTTTCATTTAAAACTGACGAACTAGATCATAGCCAAGAGGAAATAGGAAAGTTTTTAACTTATTTCTCTTTAAAACGAGGCGCGGGAATTGAATTTACCTATATAACAGAGGAAAACCCTGCCGAATCAAGACCGATTATAGAATCAAATGATAGCAACTACTTTTGTCCATCTATAAATGCTCTATTCACTTCGCTTTTAAATCAGCTTGAAACGATTGTCCTAAATAGCGAAAAGCGAGATAGATTTCTGCATCACAGAGATATGCTTTTGGAGAAAAGTGGTGAGGGTCTTTTTCTCGACTTATTAAAAGAAGAGGCTATAGCTTACAGCGGATTATACGAAACAGCGGATTTACATCACGAACATGACTCCATAATCGTGAGTGGTAGAAACCTTTTTTTAGTAGAAGCTAAGGCATCTCCACCAATAGAGCCCTTTAGAGATCCTGAGAAGGCGTACACGAGGATAAAACGGCACTTCCGCAGCAATAGAGGCATCCAGAAAGGGTTTGAGCAAGCAGAGAGAATAAGGGGACAATTAGCGAAAGGGAGCGAGGTCAGCCTCTATGATGGTGACTCGAATCTTGTGTTAACTCTCAACCCTGATGATTTTGACAATGTTTTTTCCATCTGTTTAACAAGGGACGATTACGGCCCGTTAGCAACAAACCTAAACTTATTATTGGAAAAAAGCGCTGAGGCTCCTTATCCATGGGTGATAAATCAGTTTGATCTGGAGTCATTAGTTCAAGGATATAAGCATCTAGAGTTAAAAGAAGAGCACTTGGTTACATATTTGAACGAAAGGATTCAGCTTCATGGCAAGCTTTTTGGCACAGATGAATTGGAATATGTTGGATTTGGACTAAAACATGGTGGGCTTAAAGATGTTATTGAAAAAGATGCGGATCTAATCTTTCTTTCTCCAGATTACTCAGACATTTTTGACGAAATATATCTTTCAGAGAAATCCGGTGAAAAGGTAAAAATAGATGTAACAAGGCCGGTCCTAATGGATGCTAGAGAGGGGATATTTGGCCGAAAGAATAACTCTAAAAAAAATATCAGTACTAAAAGCAAGAACAGCAAAAGAAAGAATAAGAATAAAATTGCAAAACAATCCCGTAAGAAAAACAGGAGAAAGAAGTGATATCCCTAACATATCATTTCGGCAGCCCTAACAAGGCGCTGCTGTCGGACAAATTTTCCGCTGCGCTCCAAATTTTCCGCAGAGCGCGGCGTTAAGTGTTAATCGTAATAATTTTACTATGGAGAATTTAATTGGCTAAAGAATGGATTGATGTTGTTGATACAGCCGTCAAAATTGGATTAGGTGCGTTGATAACTGGTTTTTTTACTTATGTTGGCATTAAGTTTACTAAAAAATCTGAAATGAATAAATTTTCTATTGAGCATAAGACAAAATTATTAGAAGAGCTCTCAGGAAACATAGAAGAGTATTTTTCATTTTGGGATTTATATGTTTCACAAGCATCAGGTATTGCACGAAAAAGGTCTTTGACTGAAAAGGAAGATGAAGAAATAACGGAAGCTCAAAAGAAGGCCATGTCTACTAGGAATAAAGAATTGATTGCTGCATGGTCACTAAGAGAAAAGGCTATCGCAAAATTAAGGCTCATTAATGCAACTGAGGCTGCAGAAGAGTTAACTGCTTGTAAAGCGCTAGAAAAAGAAATCAGAGATCCTATAGTTTTTGAAAACTTGTTTCCTCGGCATGATGAAATTGAAATCTATCGTGAAAAAGCTAAAGTACAAAAACTTAAAGTACATAAATGTTTAGCCAGCTTTTACGAATATGTTCACACTTAACAAGCGCATTAAATCTGACTCCGTAAACTTGTCGTCTTTTTTGCTAAGGGACGCAAAAAAGTCGCCAAATTTACTCCGCAGTTTATGCGGGCGTTAAATGGCAAAGGCTGATATGAGCGAACCTTATGATTTATTGGAAGAGGTGAAGGATGAGAAAAGCTTTCTGCTCTTCGTGAAATCTCTGATAAAGGATCGGGAGTCTCCTGGGGATTGGGAGAATAACTCCATTAGTGACTTTTTGGAATCTTCAGTGGCTTGGGCTGAGGATGCTGATTTCGGTATTAATCAAGACTCTGAATTAAAGACAAATAAATGGAAGCAATTTGCAGTTTTTCTATACTGCGGAAAAATTTATGAATAATCAGCATTTAACAAGTCAAGGCATCAGGATTGCAAATAGCTGCGCTCGTACCGAGCTTCAAGCTATTTGCAACCTATGCTTGAAGCGTTAAACAATAGGAGTAAGTCAGGAATGAAGTACGTTGCTCCACAAATTTCTTTGGAAGCGTTTCACTGCCCGTACTGTGGAACATATTCACACATGAATTGGTCCTGGTTGTCGACTCACGAAAAACGCACCGATTATCTCGAGGCGAAGTGTGCTCATTGCCATGACAGCAGCCTTTGGCGGGCAACTGAAGTGGAAATGGCTGGCTTTTACCCGGCGGCAAAAATTGGGGAGATGCTCTTTCCGGACTTTGGTCTTGCACCACTTCCCGAACAGGATATGCCGGAAGATGTTGCCACTGATTACTTAGAGGCAGCCCGTATCTTTTCCAAATCACCCCGTGGTGCAGCAGCACTTCTGAGGTTGGGTCTTCAAAAATTATGCAAACATCTTGGCGAAGAAGGTAAGAACATCAACGATGATATTAGGGCTTTAGCTGCGAAAAATACCGTTCCTCCGCTTGTTGTAAAAGTTGCGGATACTGTGCGTCTTACAGGAAATAATGCAGTTCATCCCGGGGAGATGTCTGACCAAGACTTCGACCATATCGCTGAGAAAATGTTTGATTTGCTGAACTTTATTGTAAAGAAGGGCATAACTGAGCCGAGGGAGCTTGAGGCATTGTACTCAATGACCCCCGAAGGTCCGCGAAAAAGTGCAGAAGCTAAAGACGCAAAGTCAAAAAACGTTTAACAAAGCCAGGCATCGCGACGTCTACTACATTGCGGCTGCGCCTCCATTTCGTAGCCGCGCATGCTGGCGGCGTTAGCAATCTTCACAAATAATGGATCTATGAATGGGAAAGTACCATAACGACCAACCGATACAGGGTGGTCCCAATGACCCTGATTTACTAAATAGACTCGACTTTGCCAACCATTTAGCAAATGTACTTCTATTGAATCATGATGATGATTGTTTAACTGTTTCTTTGGAAGGGGAATGGGGTTATGGAAAAACGTCAGTAATAAACCTTGTCAAAGGCGCTTTAAATGAAAAAGAATCTGCACCAATTATTATTGAATATAACCCTTGGCTGGCTGGCAAGCCAGAATCGTTAATTCAGGATTTCTTGCTTCAATTTTCATCACAGCTAAATATTAAAGATAACTCTGAGGTAGCCCTAAAAGCTGCCAAGGAATTAATTGCATATTCAAGCCTTTTTAGCGTCGCTAAGCTAGTTCCTGGTGCGGAGCCTTGGGCGTCAATTGTTGAAAAAGTATTTTCTAAGTTTGGAAATTCAACCAAGAAGATTGCAGAGCTGAAAAAACTTGATTTACTGGGAAAAAAGAAGAAGGTTGTATCTGCGATAGAGAAAATAAAAACACCAATAGTTGTTGTTATAGATGATATTGATAGGTTGACACCATCTGAAACATTTCAAGTCCTACGTCTTGTTAAGGCTGTAGCAGACTTTTCTGGAACATCTTTTCTGTTGGCGTTTGATTCAAACTATCTTATCTCTGTTTTAGATAAGAACGACATAGTAAATGCCTCTGAATACATCAACAAGGTAATACAGCTTAGGGTGCCTCTACCTGTAATCTCAGAACGAGGTATGAATGAGCTTGCAAATGTTGAGCTGGAAAACTTAAGCGATAAAAACCTAACTGATAGATTTGAAAGTGACCAAGAGAGGTTAAGCTGGATCTATCATAATTATTTCAAACATGTAATCAAAAACCCCAGGGAGCTAAAAAGATTCTTTAATCACTTGAGGTTTGTTCTGGAGCAGGTTGAAGGCCAGGTTTGTTTTTCAGACCTTTTCTCGTTATCGATAATTGCTACTAAAGCCAATTCTGTATACGAGCATATCAAGAACTCGCCAGAAGCTTACATCGGAAAAAGATTTTCCAATGACGGTCTTATGATGGATAAGCCAGAAGAAGTAGTTGAGTCATTTAAGGATGAACGAGCTTGTATCCTCAAAGTATTTAGCGAAAGAGATCGTAAATTACTAGAGGACCTTCTTGGTGATACCTTCCCGCTTCTGGATTCGGGAGGATATTCTCATTATGGTGTTTCCGATACAGATTCCGCCGGTCGAGTGTCTGCCCTTCAAAGGCTTCATGTTGCATTTCACTACAAAACACCAATAGGATACCTTTCAGATCAGGAGATTCTTGACTTTATCTCTGGAGAAATTGACAGAGCAGAATTTCTTGAAAAAGTGATTTCTGAAGACGCCGAAGATCGATTCTTTGAGATGATGACGAATTATGCGAAAGAATGCGGTGACAATAGCTCTGATATTCTGGCCAGTATTTACGATGCACTTCTTAATTCTGACAAGCTAATATCGTCTCTAGAAAGTAATTATGGCTTTATGTCCAAGGATCTATATCGCCAAATGAATTGGCTGACAAATAAGGTTATATCTGAGAGTGGCAATAAATATACATTAATCAAATATTTGGTAGGTAGGGAAAAAAGCGCCCCTTTAGCAGCCGACGTTCTGTATAAAATTAGAGATCAGCTGCACGGGAAAAACCATGATGAAAAATGGATCACTGAACAACAGCTAGAAGAGCTTGAAGGTAATTATCAGGAGGTGGCAATTAAAGCTCTTACTGAAAGGGCGTTCATCAACAACCATCTTGAATCACACATTTTCTACGAATTGAAAAGATCCTCAAATGAAAAGACTTCTGGTTTTATGTCAGAAATATTGAGAAATGATAATGGCGTAATTAGAGCGGCTGAAATTATTGGCAACTCAGGCAGTGACTCTACTAACGGGCCTTACGTTCAGATTGATGAGAAAAACTTTAGCGATGTCATTGATTTAGAGGCGCTTAGAGATCGAGCCAAGGAAATAGATATTGAAAATCAACCAATTCATATTCAGGCAATACTAAAAAGTATTCTTGACGGAAAAAAATACTACCTCAGAGATGGAGAGCTAGGAGAACGATGGTAGCCACAATTGCTAACAAGGCGCTGTTGTCGGACTGGTTTTCCGCTGCGCTTCAAACCAGCCGCAAAGCGCGGCGTTATGCCTAAGGTGTCAACTATGGAATATTGCAAAGTTGTTGAGAATTGGAAGCTCTTTGCCGACGCAGTAAAAAAGCTCGGTGGTGAAGCTAGCGTGTTGTCGATTCATGAACCTGCTACAGAAGCAGAACTCACAATTGTAGAAAACAAGATTGGTTGCCAAATACCGCCTTCTTTAAAGGAAGTTTTAATTAACTTTTCTAAAAAAGTAGAGTTTAGATGGTTCATGCCAGATGATTATGAATTTGAGAACCCGCTTTCAGAAATATTTTCTGGTGACAGACATTGGTCTTTAGAGTGGTTAATTCAATTTAACGAAGAAAAAAATGGTTGGAAAGATGAAGTGTTTTCAAACATTGAAGATCCATATGATGCTGTTTGGCATGGCAAGTTTGCGTTTCAGGAAGTAGGTAATGGTGATTACTTAGCCATTGATACTTCCCAAGACGGAAAGGAGCCTGTTGTGTATCTGAGTCACGACGATGGTGATGGCCATGGAATAGAAATAGCAAAAAACTTTAAAGAGTTTCTGTTCCTATCTAGTCGTTTAGGCTGTGTTGGAGCTGAAGATTGGCAATGGTTACCATTTGTCGAAGAATCAAAAGCGTACATTAACCCTGATTGTGAAAATGCAAAAAAATTCATGGTAGCATTGGGTGTTAAGGCATGGCAAGGTATTTAAACGGAACAAAAACAGTGGGTTACGTTTCGCTTCGCTACACATTTTAACCCACAATTTTTGTCCGCTTAACGCGGCGTTATAAGTAAATCAAAAGTCAGGAGCTACAAATGGATATTAATGCTACTTCACTAGGTCAAATAATTGCCCTTATTATTTTTATTATGCCGTTAATCTTATCTTTAAAGTCAAAAGCTGTATCCGGTTATCATAAACTGGCTTGGTTCTTTCTGACTTTGTTTTTTTCTTGGTTAGGCTTCCTTGTATTTTATTTTACGATTGTTAAAGCTAAGTCGTATGAAAGTGGTAAAAATCATTCATAGTTATAGAAAATAAATAAATAGATAGAGAAATAAATAGACATATATGGACGCCCCCGGTTAGTCAAGGCTGTACTTCGCTAACCGAGGCGGTTTTGCCTTAGTTTCTATTTGTTCTGGGCTCTCGTTCAGTGCTTATTGATTGACTCTTTCGCTTTAAACAACGCTTTTAAAAGTAGCGAATACATAGACAGGCATAGTTAATGCTCTAGCCAAAAGAGTTTGCCATCCGCATCATAAAACTCACTATTCGACTCAAATAAACCGTTTTTCTTATTCATAAATAACAGTAGGCGTTGAAAGTGTATTTGCCGATGTAGGGCATGACAATGTGTATTGATATTGGTTAGGAACTTAGTTATGTTGTTGATTAATAACGGCTGGATATCTATTGGGTAATATTTATAACAAAGGAATTAATATGTCTAAAAATTGGAAATGCCCCAAATGTGATTGTTGTGATTATGATACGGATACTATTGCAACGACGGGAAGTGGTTGGTCTAAAATATTTGATATGCAAAACCGAAAATTTACTGCTGTAATTTGCACTAACTGTACTTATACCGAATTTTATCGCGGTAAGACGAGTGCCTTAGGTAATATTTTCGATCTATTCACTAATTAATCAAAGCTGATAAAAGTTAAGTGGACGCCATCCATGGGCTCAATCTTGTTTGGCTTAACATTGAAGTCCACCGTTTGGCTCTTTTAAGGGCAATTTCATTTGGCCATTGCCTCTAAGGTTAACATTGGGGATGGGGACCGGTACCTGAAAGTGATGTTATTCTGCCTACTCTATCCAAGTGAACAGGACGCGGTTTATGATCAGTTGCGCTAATTATGACTACATAGAGATAGTTTGCTTGTTTAATTATCCTGTCGAAATCACATTAAAATCGGGTGAGGCCATCACAGGAAAAGCTATTGATACCGCAAAAAATCATCAAGGTGAAGAGTGCATAAAACTCAAGATTGAACACGATAATTTATTGGTTGTTTTAGACTCGATGGCAAAGCTAACGATTGTCGTTGATAACCCCCATTTTAAGGAAGTTTTATTCGACTAAGTCGGCAGCGGCTTCGTTCAGAAGTATCTGCACATCCCCAGCTTATGCAGGTCTGTTTCCACCACCGAGCGTATAGCGATATACTCCTGACCCAGAAAAAGAACCTATGCTATTGCTTATGTCTGGCTTGGATTGCTGCACCATCAGCAGCTTCTAGCTAGCGGCCGAGGATTGAGGTAAGCAGCGCGAGATGCGATTAAAGGATAAGAATAAAATGATAAAAAAATGGATGTTAGCCCTGCTATTAAGCTGGCCTGTAGTGGCATTGGCCGCCCCCGCGAGCAGGATTATCGCCCTGTCGCCCCATGGCGTTGAGATGCTTTATGCCATTGGCGCGGGTGATAATATTGTCGCCACCACAGATCACGCCGATTTTCCCGAGGCGGCAAAGCAGATCCCCCGCATCGGTGGCTATTATGGGATTCAAATTGAGCGGGTGATTGAGCTCAACCCAGACTTAATTGTGGTGTGGGGCAGTGGCAATAAGGCCGAAGAGATTGAGCGTCTAAGCCAATTAGGCTACCCCATTTATAACAGCGACCCTAAATCGTTGACCGCAGTGGCAGAGGATTTACTGGCATTGGGACAGCTCACCGGCCATGAGGCGCAGGCGCAAAAGGTGGCCAGCCAGTATCAGCAGCAGTTGCAACAATTGCGACAGCAAAACCAAGATAAGCCACAGGTGAAGGTGTTTTATCAGTTATGGTCGACGCCGCTAATGACGGTGGCCAAAGGCAGTTGGATAGAGCAGATCATCGAGGTGTGTCATGGCGAGAATGTGTTTGCCGATGCAGCCAGCGCCTATCCGCAGGTGAGCCTCGAAGCCGTGCTATTGAAGATGCCACAGGTGATTTTGCAAAGCCAAGATAAAGGCAATGTCAATGGGGTAGACTGGTCGAGTTGGCAGGAGATCCCGGCGGTAAAACAGCAGCACATTTATCAACTTAATGCCGATTTATTACATCGCGCTGCGCCGCGCGCTATCTTAGGTATCCAGGCGCTGTGCCAAGCGCTAGATAAGGCGCGCTCATAAAGTGCGGTGATTAACCCCTTGCCCGTTATTTGCTAAAAGGAATATGCATCATGACCATTTTATTAACGTGTTTATTGTTAGCCATGTTACTGCCTTATTTGGCCAAGGGGCCGGTGGCGGTAGCTATGGCAAAGTTGGGGGGCTATGACAATCATCAACCTAGAGCCCAGCAAGCGCAGTTAACTGGCTTTGGCGCGCGAGCGGTCGCTGGGCATCAAAATGCCTTTGAATCGCTACTGATTTTTGGCTTGTCGGTGTTGAGCGTGATCGCGCTAGATAAGGTGAATGACACTGTGGCGTTACTTGCTGTGGGGCATATTATTGCGCGGGTCGCTTACCATATTTTGTATCTGCTGGATAAAAGCACCTTACGCTCGCTCGCTTGGTCGGTTGCCATCGGCTGCAGCTTTGCCATTTTTGCTCAAGCCTTTTAATGGTCTTTCATCGGCCGATTGCCGCTGCTATCGGCGCTTGGCTCAGATTAGCTTGGCTTAGTTAAGATTAGCTTGGCGTGAGCATAAGCGTATCGTGCCCATAAAAAACACCGCCGTGATGGCGGTGTTTTGTTATCTAGCTTGGCCATTAGCCCAAGCCCTAACGTGGTGTGCGATTTTCATCGCCCAGTGAGTAAGCTCTGGCATATCGACAGTCACGCAAGCCTATAGGCTGTTTGGCTTAGTCTTCGACTTGCCACTCGATGCGCTCGCCTGCGCGAATCGGCACCACACCTGTCTCACCCAGTGGATAAGTGGCTGGCACATCCCAGCTGCGTTTTACTAGGGTGATGGTGTCGCTGTTGCGCGCTAGGCCGTAAAAGTCAGGGCCGTTGAAGCTGGCAAATCCTTCCAGCTTATCGAGTGCATTAACCGACTCAAATGCCTCGGCGTACAGCTCGATAGCCGCATGAGCGGTATATGAGCCGGCGCAGCCACAGGCGGCTTCTTTACGATCTTTGGCATGAGGCGCCGAATCTGTGCCTAAGAAGAACTTTTTGCTGCCACTGGCCGCCGCAGCCAGCAGTGCCTGCTGGTGAGTGTTGCGCTTTAAAATGGGCAAGCAGTAAAAATGCGGACGAATACCACCGGCTAACATATGGTTACGGTTATACAGCAAGTGATGGGCGGTGATGGTTGCGGCCACATTGTCTGGCGCGCTCATCACAAAGTCGACCGCATCCTTGGTGGTGATATGTTCAAGCACAATTTTCAGCTTGGGAAAATCCTGCACCACTTGCTTTAAGGTGTTCTCGATGAAAATGGCTTCTCTGTCGAAGATATCGATTGATGAGTCGGTGACTTCACCATGGACCAAAAACAGCATCCCCACCTCTTGCATCGCCTCAAGCACTGGGTAGATGTTGTTCACATCGGTCACGCCAGAATCTGAGTTGGTGGTGGCGCCCGCAGGGTACAACTTAGCGGCAACCACTTTGCCAGAGGCTTTGGCGGCGCGAATATCCTCGGCCGTGGTGTTGTCGGTTAAATACAGCACCATTAACGGCTCAAAGTTGGTGGTGGTGACCGCTTTGATACGCTCATAGTAGGCCATGGCGCTGTCAAGGTTAGTGGCGGGTGGCACTAGGTTTGGCATGATGATCGCGCGGCCCATATAGCGGCCAGTGTCTCTAACGGTATCGGCAAGCACGTCGCCATCGCGTAGGTGAACATGCCAGTCGTCGGGGCGAGTAATGGTTATTGTGGTCATTGAGGTATCTTTCTTTGGCGTAGAGTGGCTGGATCTTATGTGGCTAAGCGAGCGCTGTAAAGAGCCAAAAGGGCACTTATTGACGCTCAATCGGCGATAAATCATCTGTTTATCTCCTTCTTTAGTCATAATTACGACGGTTTCACATCATTAACCCATTAACTGTGTTACTCCAATATGAATAATGAAAATTTGATCTCTTAGATTTTTCTAATAAAAGGATTTTGCATGTACCTATAGATGTAATACACTCGTCGGCTCATAAAAACTGAGCTCGTTGCCTTGCACAACCGCTGTTAGTCGATTGAGGCAGGCCAATCAAGCTAAGGGCTCAGTTACTCGAAAAGCCGAAGCACCCGGGGCACCGCGACATAGGCCAAGGTGAATTTGAATCGCAAGTCAGGAGACAGTAAATGAACAAGTTATTGATTATTGGTGGTGTTGCCGGTGGGGCATCGGCTGCGGCTCGCGCCAGACGATTAAGTGAAGATGCTGAAATTATTATGTTTGAGCGCGGCGAATATGTCTCTTTTGCCAACTGTGGCTTGCCTTATCATATCAGTGGTGAAATCAGTGAACGTAGTGCCTTAGTGTTGCAAACTCCAGAGAGTTTTAAGGCGCGCTTTAATGTGGATGTACGGGTGCAGCATGAAGTGCTTGCTATCGATAAGACGGCTAAAACAGTGACGGTTAACAATTTACGCACTGGCGAGCAGTATACCGAGCACTTTGACGCCTTAGTGTTGTCACCGGGCGCAGCGCCTATTACGCCGCCGATCCCAGGGCTTAATAATCCGCTGACGTTTTCGCTGCGTAATATCCCAGACATGGATCGCATTTTAGCGGCATTGAAACAGCAGCAACCGCAACATGTGACAGTGGTGGGCGGCGGCTTTATTGGCCTAGAGATGATGGAGGCACTGCGCCATCTGAATATCGAGGTCACGCTGTTGGAGTTGTCTAATCAGGTGATGATGCCAGTGGATCTTGAAATGGCTAATCTGCTCCATCAAGAAATTGTTGAGCATGGCGTAGATTTACGTTTGAACTGCGGCCTTAGCGCTGTTGAGCAAATCGAAGGTGGTTTACAGCTTTCGCTGAGCACAGGTGACACATTAACAACGGGCATGTTAATTACCGCGATTGGGGTCAAGCCTGAGACACGTCTTGCGGTCGAAGCCGGATTGGCGATTGGCGAGTTGGGCGGCATTTTAGTCGACGATAAGATGCGTACCAGCGACAGCGCTATTTTTGCGGTTGGGGATGCTGTTGAGGAGTTTGATTTACTCACAGGTGAGAAGGCATTAATCCCACTGGCAGGCCCTGCAAATCGTCAGGGACGCATAGCCGCCAATAATATTTTCGGTGCTGATGATAGCTACAACAAAACCCAAGGCACGGCGATTTGCCGCGTGTTCGATCTGGCGGTAGCCAATACCGGCCTGAATGAAAAACGCCTGCAAAAATTAGCCATCGGCTTTGATAAAATTTATGTACATGGTGCTAGCCATGCCAGCTATTTTCCTGGGGCGCATCCGGTGTCATTGAAGCTGCTTTACAGCACTGAAGATGGCAAGATTCTAGGCGCGCAGGCCGTGGGTAAAGATGGGATCGATAAGCGCATCGATGTGCTGGCCGTCGCGATTAGAGCTGGGCTGACGGTTTATGATATGCAAGATATGGAGCTGACTTATGCGCCGCCTTTTGGCTCGGCTAAAGATGTGCTCAATCAGGCGGGTTTCGTGGCCGCCAATATCTTAAAGGGCGACAGCCGAGTGTGTCATAGTGAAGAAATTGATGCTCGCAACCCTGCGCAGTGGCTGCTTGATATTCGTAATCCAGGTGAATTAACCAAGATGGGCGCCATTGAAGGGGCGGTCAATATTCCGTTAGATCAATTGCGCGATCGGTTAGATGAACTGCCTAAAGATAAAGAGATCTTAGTATTTTGCTATGTTGGCCTACGCGGTCACGTGGCATACCGTATGTTGGTTAATCATGGCTTTAAAGCCAAAAACTTAACCGGGGGTTACAAAACGTACTTAATGGCCAATGCACGTTATTAAGGCGCGTATCTAGGCTCATTCGACTTAAATTGATTGAGCTTATTAAATTTTATAAGTTATTGAAGGTGAAAGGAGTATTCGATGTTTTCATCCTATGTTATTGCATTATGCGGTGGCGTATTAGTGGGGCTAGGGGCGATTTTACTGCTCCTGCTCAATGGCCGCATTGCCGGCATTAGTGGCATTTTATCGGGCGCGCTATGGGGCAGCGATGACAGCAAGACCCAAGCCAAAGGCTTGGGCTGGCAATGGTATTTTCTGGGCGGGTTATTGCTCAGTGGTGCCATCATGGGCGCACCGCTTGAGGCGATATTTGGCCTTGCGCCTATCGAGTTAAGCTCGGTGTCGCAGTCGACTCCGTTACTGCTTATCTCGGGTGTTTTAGTGGGATTAGGCTGCGCGATTGGCAGTGGCTGTACGAGTGGCCACGGCATTTGTGGCGTTGGCCGCTTATCGCCCCGCTCGATGGTGGCGACACTGGTGTTTATGCTGATGGGTGTTATTTCTGCGGTATTTTTCCACTAAGGTGTTGAGATGAAAAAGATTGTTGCACTATTTTGTGGTGTATTATTTGGTACAGGTTTAATGCTCTCTGGGCTGGCCGATCCCGCTAAAGTGATTGGCTTTTTAAATGTGAGTCTACTGCTGAGCGGCGAGTGGGACCCGACCTTGCTGTTTGTGATGTCTGGCGGTTTGGCAGTTTATTTACCCTTGTATCTGCTGGTGGTTAAGCCTCGTGTGCAGGCTAAGCTTGGCCCCGTATTTGATAAGTGTTACCACCTGCCCACCAAGCGCGCTATTGATGCGCCCTTGGTCATTGGGGCTGCCTTGTTTGGTTTAGGCTGGGGCATGATAGGTATCTGTCCTGGGCCATCGATTGTTAATTTAGCCCATCTGGACCTGCCTATGGTGTTATTTGTTGTGGCGATGATCGTCGGGGCCTATATTGGCCGGCAGATGAATCGAACCCTGCCACTGACGGCCAGCAGTCGCCAGTAGTGTTGCTTATCAACAGCAGTAAAAAGCCTCCTAACGGAGGCTTGTTGTCTATTGGAACAGGGCCTATCGGGGCGAGCTTATTGAGCGGCGGCTTTTATGGCTAACGCCAGAGCATACAGGCCGTTAGTACGAGATGGGCTCAGCTGACCGGTGAGGCCTAACTGGTCAAAATAGGCATTAATATCCAGCGCTGCGATGGTTGCACTGTCTTGGCCATGGGTGACGGCAAGCAGTAAGGCGACTAAGCCTTTAACGATACGGGCATCGCTGTCGGCCACATAATAGTGTTTGTTGTCGATACCGATGTGATACAGCCACGCGTTACTTTCGCAACCTTCAACCTTAGCTGTCTCAGTGCGCAGGCTCTCATCGAGTGTCGGTAAGGTTTTACCCAGTAACATGATCTCACGATAACGCTCTTGCCAGTTGGCGGCGGCATTAAAACGCTTTATGATCGCCTCGCTATCGAAATGCTGGGCTAAAAAGAGGGCCTCGGCCGGTTGTGGAGTGGCTTGCGTCATGGAAGTCCTTAAATTATGCAATGGGCCGCGCTTTACAGCAGCAGGTCTTTGACTGAGGCAAGCGCCTCGATAAAACGGTCGATATCTTGCTTACTGGTATACACCCCAATAGAGGCGCGGCAGCAGCCGTTAAGCTGTAAGGCGTGCATCAGCGGCATGGCGCAGTGGTGGCCGCAGCGCACCGCAATACCTTGTTGATCCAGTAAAATCCCCACATCTTGATGGTGCTCGCCAGCAAGGTTAAAGGCCACCGCGCCAATATTATCCTCATGGGCACCGTATAAGGTGATATCGCCTACATCACTCAGCCTGCGTTGCAGGTACAGCAGCAACTCAGTTTCACGTTGTTGTGTCTGCACTTTATCTAAGCCTGCAATAAAGCGTATCGCAGCCCCCAGGCCGATAACGGCGCTGATCGCAGGCGTGCCGGCTTCCAGTCGGTTAGGTAACGAATTAAATTGGGTTGTTTCAAAACTAACCTGTTTAATCATCTCACCGCCCGTGAGCAGTGGGCTGAGGCTATCGAGGCGTTCAAAGCGGCCATAGAGAATGCCAACGCCAGTTGGGCCATACATTTTATGCGCCGAAAACAGGTAAAAATCGCAGTCGAGTGCCTGCACATCCACCGACAAATGCGCAATGGCCTGCGCGCCGTCGATCACTGTGATCGCCCCTGCTTGTTTTGCTTGTTTAACCATCTGCTGCACAGGATTGACCGTACCAAGCACATTAGACACATGTCCAAGGGCGACGATGGCAGGCTTATCGGCCAGTAGCCGCGCGTAGGCGTCTTGGTCGAGGCGCTGTTGTGCATTGAGCGGAATAGGGACAATCCTTGCGCCAGTGCGCTGAGCGAGCATCTGCCATGGCACTATGTTGGCGTGATGGGCGGCGCTGTCGATTAAAATAGTATCGCCTTTGCGTACCTGCTCACTCAATCCGTGGGCAATCATGTTGATGCCTTCGGTGGTGCCATGGGTAAAGATGATCTCTTCGCGGCGCTTGGCATGAATAAAGCGCTGCACGCTGTCGCGCACCGCTTCATAACTGGCGGTGGCTCGGCTCGATAACTGGTGCGCAGCGCGGTGTACATTGGCATTATCGTGTTGATAATACTGAGTCATCGCCTCTATCACCGCTAATGGCTTTTGGCTGGTGGCGGCGGTATCGAGGTAACACAGCGGGTAATCCCCTAGAGTTTGAGCAAGGGCGGGAAACTGCGCGCGCAGTTGAGTTAAGTCCATTGGTGGTTCCGGCAGCAATAAATAAACAGGCGCTAGGATCTTGGGAGATCTTAGCGCCTATTGCAAGCTTTTGTCACATCCCTTGCCCGTTAGGGGCAGGGCAGGCGATAGCGATCGGCTAGTTCGTTGAGTCTGGCCAGTAACGGCTCGCTCAGAGTGACATTGAGACTGTCGATATTCTCTTTGAGCTGCTCAAGGTTGGTGGCGCCAATGATGTTAGAGCCGACAAATTTTCGGCTGTTGACGAAGGCCAAGGCCATTTGCGCTGGACTTAGCTTAAATTCGCGCGCCAATTCCACATAGGCTTGCGTCGCTTCGAGCGCTAATTGGGTACCGTTATAACGGGCAAAGCGCTTAAACAGCGTCATGCGCGCGCCTTCGGGCCATTGGCCGTCGAGGTACTTGCCACTTAGGGCACCAAAAGCCAGTGGTGAATAGGCCAGCAGCGGCAACTCTTCGCGGTGGGCGATTTCGGCCATGCCCACTTCAAAGCTACGGTTGAGTAAGTTATAGGGGTTTTGCACGCTAATGATGCGTGGTAAGCCATGTTTTTCTGCCAGTTGCAGATATTTCATCAAGCCCCAAGGGGTTTCGTTAGAGACGCCAATGTAGCGAATTTTACCGGCGCTGATCAGCGAGGCTAAGGCTTCTAGGGTATCGATGATCGGCGTGAGTTTTTCTTGCTCTTGCTGCTCGTAACACAGTTCACCAAAGAAGTTGGTGTTTCTGTCAGGCCAATGCAGTTGGTACAGGTCGATGGTCTCAACCTGTAAGCGACTCAAAGAGTCATCGACCGCTTGGTGAATATTACGCCAGTCCAATGCCATATTGGGACGAATATAATCGCTCTTGCCACCGGGAGCCGACACTTTAGTGGCGATCACTAGGTTGTCGCGATTGCCACGCGCCTTGAGGTATTGGCCTAATATGCGCTCGGTCTCCCCTTGAGTTTCGGCCTTGGGGGGCACCGGATACATCTCGGCGGTATCGATAAAGTTGATGCCTTCGCCGATGGCGTAATCGAGTTGAGCAAACGCCTCACTTTGGGTATTTTGCTCGCCCCACGTCATGGTGCCCAGGCAAAGTTGGCTGACGTTGAGGTTAGAATGCGGGAGTCGTCTATAGTCCATGAAAGTCTCCGAAATGCACAACAATAATGTTTAAAACTAGGGGGCAGTGGCTGTTGTAGGGGGATTGGCTTTGCGGGTAAGATGAGGCTTTAAGGTCATCATTGTTGTCTTACCTAGCGGCCCTACCATGGCCAAGAATCGCGCCCCTTGGGCTTAACAGCATGAATCGGAAAAAACTCATCTGTAAATACCACTAGACCCTATCAATCTTTATTGTAAAACACTAGTTAATTTGTTGCCCCACAATTCAATAATGTATCTCAATGATTTTAATGTTAATTGTGCGGTCAAAGTTTGAGCAGCATAGGGAGTTCACAGGCATCATGGCCAGTGTCGCCTAAGGGCTGATTTAGGTGTTCGAAGCCCAGTTTTTCATATAATACCAAGGCTTCTTTGAGGCAGGCCGTGGTCTCTAAGTAACAGGCTTGATAACCTTGCTTGCGGGCAAACTCTAGCGCTTGCAAGGCTAAACGCCGCGCAAAGCCTTTGCCGCGTAAGCTGGGCAAAAAATACATTTTTTGCAGTTCACAAATTCCATCATGGTCGGCTAATGGCGCGATCCCCGCCCCACCTAATACTTGTCCATTGTGAGTGATGACCCAGTAGTGGGCATCACTCATCTCATAGACCTGATACAAGCTGTCGAGAGTGGGGTCGGCAACCCCATAGCCTTTATCTGGTGTGAGGCCATATTCGGCCGACACACAGCGGATTACCTGGGCGATGTGAGGGTTATCGTTTGGAGTTATACTGCGGATCGCAAAGTCTTGTTGCTGCTCGGCATAGGCGATAGCCCGCGAATACAGGTTTAACGAGTCGGTGAGCTGACTCACTTGTGCCGCAGAGAGCTGGGCGAGGATCTGCTGATATAAGGTATTTTGTTGCTGATTAAGGTTTTTGAGCTGGCGTTTACCTTGGGGTGTCAACTTGCATAATGAACTGCGGCTGTCTCTGGGGTTAGTGCGGCTTTGTGCGAGTCCTTTTTCACACAGTTGGCTGACGGCGCGACTGGCATTGGACTTGTTGATATTAAGCAGCTGTGCCAGTTGATTGACCGATAATTCTTGGTTACTGAGCTCGATTAATGCATGGGCTAGCACAGGTGATAAGTTTAACGGCATACCATCGGTGTTGAGCATTCCCAATTGCCTGACTAAGCGGCGTGATATTTTTCGTAACGAGGAGCAGGTTTGCGGTAACCCTGTCTCCGTTAGTTGTGAGACATTATCAAGAGAAGTGATGCTATTGTCAGTCATTGGCTATCCGTTGTCATTCATAGGTGGGTTGCGCGAATCGTCGCCTAGCAAGCGATTGAGGTTATCATAAGCATGCTACCGATAACGTGCGTATCCTATTTAGTTGCAATGGATACCTAATTTAGACGGCTTATTTTTTAAATGCAAGCCTTTGCTAATATATAGCCGCCATGACCATGGGGCGGCTAAGTTTGAGCCTTAAACATAAACCTGTGGATTTAAAATGGGGGCCATTGCCAACACAATCGCTTGGGTGTAAACGCTTTCGCGACTGGCTTTACCATCCGTCAGTAGGCCTATGGCACCGCCTTTTTGCTTAATGTTGACTGTGTTAAACAGCCTATCCATGACATCACCTAACTCTTCGCCGTCGACTAAAGCTTGATACACGGCAGTGGGAAGGGGCAGTTGGGCGCTACGACCGACAGACAGTTTGCCTTGATGGATAATGGCCATGTAAGCATAAGTGGCAGCGCCATGCTCGAAACAGTCAACACCGCCTTCCATGGCGATGTAGAGTTCGGCGCTTAAGTGGGGTTGTAGCTCTGCTTGTTGCTCACAGTAGCGCGCTCGGTTGATAGCGCCTGCGCGAGTCTCGCTATCTGTCATGGGCTGCGCAGCCACGCCAGAAGGGGCGTGGATACCTTGGCTGATGATCTGCGCCTGCGGAAAGAGCAAGGCGATGGCATTGTGCGCCGCGGTAATTTTTACTGGATTCGTCGAACCGACGGTAATACGAATAGGACTCTCTGTCACAAGCGGGGGCATGAACTCATCTCGAATTAACTGTGTTTTAGCCACTATTTTGCCATAGCCGCGACCATAGTGCATGAGCTTGGCTAGATTTTGTCACGATTGTAACATTTTCGGCAGAGTGGCGACCTAAGTTGCACGGTCAATACAATGTGATCTTGGTTGGGGTTGGCGTTGCTTTTGCTGGTGCGTGTCTCGCTTTTGCTTGTGGCGTGACAAATATCGTTATTTAGCTTTTACGCAATTACTGTGTTGCCCAGCCAGGCTGGCTTTGCGGTAGCGCAACTGTTAACGCTAGGTGTATATAAGTTAATCCTGCATTACCAATATGAAAAATTACTACAGCTTTAATTGAACACCGATCACAATATTAGCTGATTATGAAATTTCATTACAAAATACCGTGTCAGATCAATTTTTAGTGCACTTTATCCTATATTCTGTGACCGAATTTAGTCGTACTGCTAGGAAAATCCTAGTCAGTCGTAGCAAAACATAAGATGCCTTGAGCATCAATAAAGGTCACATTTATGCAAAATGAAGCGACAGTTTCTCAAGTGTTAACCCCGGCTCCGTCGAAGTGGACCCGTACCGATACAACTTGGATGTTAAGCCTGTTTGGCACTGCGGTTGGTGCTGGTATTTTGTTCTTACCGATTAATGCCGGTATGGGCGGTTTTTGGCCTCTCGTGATGATGGCGTTGATCATCGGTCCTATGACCTATTTAGCCCACCGCGGTTTGTCACGCTTTGTATGTTCGTCACAAAAGCAGGGCAGCGACATTACTCATGTGGTTGAGGAGTATTTTGGGGCCGGCGCAGGTAAAGCGATCACTGTGCTGTACTTCTTTGCGATTTATCCTATCGTACTGATTTATGGCGTTGGTATCACCAATACTGTCGACAGCTTTATCGTCAATCAGTTAGGCATGGCATCGCCACCACGCTTTATTTTGTCAGGTGTGTTGATCTTAGCCATGATGGCGGTGATGGTGTCTGGCGAGAAATTTATGCTTAAAGTGACCCAGCTATTGGTGTATCCATTAGTGGGCATCTTGGCCTTCATGTCTTTGTACCTCATCCCAAGCTGGAAAACCGATGCCTTGATGCAAGTGCCAGCTACCGCTGACTTCTTAGGCACTGTGTGGTTAACCATTCCGGTATTAGTGTTTGCCTTTAACCATTCACCTGCTATTTCACAGTTCTCAGTATCGCTTAAGCGCGAGCATGGTCAGAACGCGGCGAAAAAAGCCGACGTGATCTTGCGTAACACCAGCATGATGTTGGTGGGATTTGTGATGTTGTTTGTGTTCTCTTGTGTGCTATCACTCAGCCCTGCGCAACTTGGCGAAGCCAAAGCGCAAAACTTACCTATCCTATCGTACTTGGCCAACGTGCATGCGAGCGGTTTTGTCAGCTACTTTGGTCCTATCATTGCGGTTATCGCGATTGTTTCTTCATTCTTTGGTCACTATATGGGAGCGACAGAGGGGATGCGCGGCATCATCACTCAACAGCTTCGTAGCGCAGATAAAAAAGTCAGTGACAGTAAGATTGATAAGTTTATCTTGGCATTTATGTTCCTCACCATCTGGGGCGTGGCGATTATCAACCCAAGTATTCTTGGCATGATTGAAGCGTTAGGCGGGCCAATTATTGCGGCTATCTTATACCTAATGCCTATGTACGCCGTATACAAGGTGCCAAGCTTGAAAGCCTATCGTGGCCGCATTAGCAATGTGTTTGTGATCATTGCGGGCTTGTTGGCAATGACAGCCATTCTCTTTGGCATGCTGTCTTAAGCTACTGATTGAAGGCCGCCAGCTCAGTTATGGCTGGTCGGCCTCATAAGTGTAAGGTCTATTATGGTTAGCGCATTTGATATTTTTAAGATAGGTGTGGGTCCCTCGAGCTCACACACTGTCGGGCCGATGAAGGCCGCCAAAGGGTTTATTGACGACTTGCGTCAACGAGGCGAGCTGACTCAGCTCACACGAGTGACCGTAGATATTTACGGTTCCTTATCGTTAACGGGTAAGGGACACCATACTGATAGTGCCATCATCATGGGGCTGGCAGGTAACTTACCTGAAACGGTCGATATTGATTTAATGCCTGAGTTTATTCGCCAAGTGGAGCTGACATCAGCATTGCCACTGGGGGCCGAAGGCCACCGAGTCGACTTTCCCAAGGACGCGGTGGTGTTTCATCAACACGCCTTACCCCTGCATGAAAACGGCATGACGCTCAGTGCTTGGATAGGTGACACCTGCACCTACAGCCAAACCTATTATTCGATTGGCGGCGGCTTTATTGTCGATGAAGCCCATTTTGGTTTAGCCGCGGCCAATGAGATTGTCGTGCCTTATCCTTTTGCGTATGCCAGCGACCTGCTGAAATTGTGCGATGAGACCGGCATGAGCATCAGTGCCATTATGATGGCCAACGAGAAGGTGCTGCGCAGTGAGCGGAGCATACTCGACGGATTTGGCGCGATTTGGCGCACCATGAAAGAGGGCATTGAGCGCGGTTGTCAGAACGAAGGGGTGTTGGCAGGGCCACTGCGCGTGCCACGTCGTGCGCCGGCGCTGTTTCGCCAGTTAGTGACTAACGAGCGTTTATCATCGGATCCTATGGTGATTGTTGATTGGATCAACATGTTTGCCTTAGCGGTGAGCGAAGAAAATGCCGCTGGTGGCCGCGTAGTGACATCGCCCACCAATGGTGCGGCGGGGATCATTCCGGCGGTGCTGGCCTATTACGATAAGTTTATTCAGCCGGTGGGCGAGAAAGAGTATAGCCGCTTTTATCTTGCTGCCGGAGCCGTTGGTGGCTTGTACAAGCGTAACGCCTCGATTTCGGGTGCCGAAGTTGGTTGTCAGGGTGAAGTGGGGGTTGCTTGCTCGATGGCGGCCGCTGGGCTTGCCGAGTTGATGGGCGCTAATCCTTCTCAGGTGTGTATTGCTGCCGAGATTGGTATGGAGCACAACTTAGGTTTAACTTGTGATCCGGTTGCAGGCCAAGTGCAGGTACCTTGTATCGAGCGTAATGCGATTGCTGCAGTTAAGGCGATTAACGCGACTCGCATGGCGATGCGCCGTAACAGCGAACCTAGAGTCAGCTTAGATAAGGTGATTGCCACCATGTACGAAACTGGCAAAGATATGCATGTTAAATACCGTGAAACCAGCCAAGGTGGATTGGCGATTAAGGTCACCAGTATTTGTGCCTAATCATTAATTTCTAGCCGTTAGATAATGACTAACGCAGAAGAACAAACGCCCCTGAGACGATAAGTTGACTGGGGCGTTTTTGTTGGTGCAGCGAGACTATTTCTCTTCGTACATCAAGTAGTAGCTTTGCTCCATCCCCAAGGCTTGATAGGTTAGCTGCGCCTGAGTATTTTCCTGCTCGACATACAACCTAAAGCTCGCAGCGCCGCCATTTTGCGCGGCAAGATCTTTCACCGCCTGATAGAGTTTGGCGTAGATCCCTTGGCGTCGATTTTGCGGGCGAATATAGACGCTCTGGATCCAGTAATAATCTTTGGCGCGCCAATCGCTCCACTCAAAAGTGACCATCAGCGACCCGACAATCTCGCCCTCCACTTCTGCCACCAGATAAAAGCCTTTTTCTGGTTGCTTGAGTAGGGTTTTTACGCCCTCTGACAATACCTGTTCATCGAGGCTTAAGCCCTCGGTTTCATGGGCCATCGCCTGATTAAACTGCACTAAGGCATTCAGATCTGATAATTGGCCTTGTCTAATTTGCATGCTTCTCTCCTGTTAATAAGGGCGCTACTTTAGCATGCTTTGCTAGTGAAATTGAGTGCAATATCCTCGAACGCGCCTACGACTAAAGTCTAATTCTGCTAAACTTTAATAATGACGTTTTACTCTATTGTTATAGGTGAAGACATGCAGCAACGTAAACCCAATAGTGGTCATTACTATGGCGTTAAGCCGGCGGGGCAGCTAGCCATAAAACATCATAAAATCAGATTATTAACCAATCAATCTTATCAAAGTAACATTATCCATCATCGGCTGCACTTTATGCTAACCCTGTTAAGCTTTGGCTTGTGGGGCATAATATGGTGGCAACTGATATTAAAGTCTCAAGGTCGGCAAGGGCAGTTTTTTTATGGCTTTGACGATGCCTATTGGAGCCACTTGATTGAGCGCGAGCAACCGCCCGCCGCGTTGCATCAATTACACTTTGACCAACAGCCGCCGCGCGCACAATTCGATGCTTAGCTGGCTGTGATGTGAGTGGGGGTACAACCAAAGTATTATGTGCTAATATCGCCGGCCTAATTGTGCTTTGATGGCTAACCGCTTCGGCGTATTGCGTTAGCATAGTCTCAGGCTTAATCTCTCTACACTCAAGGTTAATAACATGTCTCAAAAAACCTCATCTTGGCTAGGCCGAGCCTGGTCTGGCTGGATGTCTGTGCCTTTGTGGCTGCAAATTCTTATCGGTATGCTACTTGGGATCTCGGTCGGTATCGGTTTAGGTGAACAGGCTGTGGTGTTAAAGCCCATAGGCACTCTGTTTGTTAACACCATTAAAATGCTTATCGTGCCGTTAGTCTTCTGTTCGTTAATTGTCGGCGTCACCTCAATGCAAGACACCGCCAAGATGGGCCGAATTGGCTTTAAGTCGTTTGCCTTTTATCTCGGCACCACATCGATTGCGATCACAGTCGGGCTGGCGGTAGGTTACCTTTTACAACCGGGAGCGGGCTTAAATATGACGCCCGATGCGGGCGTCGCGGTGGCGAAAGAGGTGCCATCGGTGATGCAAACCTTGATCAATATTGTGCCAACCAATCCCGTGGCGGCGTTAGCCAGTGGCCAAATTTTACAGGTGATCGTGTTTGCGGTGGCGCTGGGTATCGCCTTGGTGCTGATTGGTGACCATGGAAAGCCTGCGATTAAGGTGTTTGAGTCATTGGCTGAGGCCATGTACAAGCTTACCGATATGATCATGAAACTGGCACCCTATGGGGTGTTTGGCTTAATGGCGTGGGTTGCTGGCCAATACGGCGTCGATATGCTGATGCCGCTTATTAAGGTGATTGTGGCTGTTTACTTAGGCTGCGCGCTGCATATTATCGGTTTTTACAGCATAGTGCTGACCACGGTGGCTAAGCTTAATCCATTGCAGTTCTTTAAAGGCATTCGCAGCGCCTTGGCCGTTGCCTATACCACATCAAGCTCGGCGGGCACCTTACCTGCCAGTATGAAGTGCGCCAGCGAATCTCTTGGCATTAATAAGAAGATCTCCAGTTTTGTGCTGCCATTGGGTACCACCATTAATATGGATGGCACCGCCTTATACCAAGGGGTGACAGCGCTGTTTGTGGCTCAGGCTTTTGGCATTGATTTAACGTGGGTGGATTACATCACCATTATTTTAACCGCGACGTTAGCCTCAATCGGCACCGCAGGTGTACCTGGTGCGGGACTAGTGATGCTGACCTTAGTATTAACCACTGTCGGCTTACCACTAGAGGGCGTTGCGATCATTGCTGGTATCGACCGTGTGTTGGATATGGCGCGTACGGTTGTCAATGTCTCGGGTGATTTAGTGGCCACAACCGTTATCGCTAAGTCTGAAAATGAGCTGGATATTGAACATTACAATGCCGATGCCGAGCAAAGTCAGATCATGGCCGATAAGGTTGAGCAGGCGGCACTGGAAAAAGCCAGCTAGGGGCTGTGATTCTTGAGGTGCACAGTCGCTTAAGCTAGCACTCATGCATCAACAACTGCTGCATAAAAAACCGCCGAGATGGCGGTTTTTTTATGGGCCTTGATGACGCAAAAGGGGGCGCTCACGCTTATTGCTTGCTTAGCACCAGTTGTGCTTCACCTTCGGCATCTTTAAGGACCAATTTGCCGTTTGCTGATTCGGCGGTAGTGATTTTGCTCATTGCTTGCATCACGCGCTGCTCTTGGCTCATCAGGGCTTCGATACACGCTTTCATGGTGCTACCTGCTGGCGATAGCGTTAGCTGCGTACCTTCAAGTTTATATTGGCCAAAAAACTGATTACAGCTGTTGTTACCACTCAAGGTGCCATCGGCGGCAAAGATCAACTGGGCCGGACTATAGTCGATCACGCTTTGTCCTTGAGCCGCTTCGATATGCCACGTCCCCTCAATAGCAATAGCGGGAGCGTCAACGGATGTACTTGTTTGACAAGCGGATAGGCCAAGTAAGGCACTGGCAATAAATAAAAGCTTCTTTGACATGATAGAATCCATAAAAATTGAACTGACTATTCTGACAACGTTAACCAGATTAAAAAAGGGTGATTAACAGTTTTTAAGATGATTTTTTATTTATACAGATTTTACTTGACTATAGCCAAATTAAATTACCCTCCAGTGACATAAGGAATATAAATATGATGCTAGCACTTAAAGTCGCCCATTGGGTTGGCGTGTTAATGTTGCTGAGCGGGTTGACGATTTATGGCTTAACCTCTCTGGCCCAGCAGATAGACGGCATATTACTGGTGTCAAGCCTGATAGGCCTAGGTCTAGTATTGATGTCGCCATTTCCGGTAGTGCTGTTTATTCAATGGGGGCAAAAGCAAGAAAAACAAGAGTAATGCTAGCACTTGGTGCTCGGTGTTATTTTAGGCTAAAAACATTTGCTTTTACCGTTTGTTCAGCGCGCAATTGGCTCTTCGCCAGCTCGATCATCGGCGCGAGCTTTGCGGAGGACTCGGGGGTAAAAAAGGCGCTGCCCGAATCGAGTCGTAATAACCCACTTTGCTGTTTAAGGCTTTTTTTGACTCGCATGACAATGTGGTTGAGATCGCGCTCAGAGTCGACAAACACCAATACCACAAATTGCGTCTGATTATAGTGAGCGGCAATATCGGCGATACGAATAGTGTCTTGAATAATGTTGCCAAG
Source organism: Shewanella sp. 553 (assembly GCF_059338375.1). NCBI lineage: Bacteria > Pseudomonadati > Pseudomonadota > Gammaproteobacteria > Alteromonadales > Shewanellaceae > Shewanella > Shewanella sp. 553. Next base: position 3,165,516 of record NZ_CM181701.1, on the reverse strand, counting down.
CAGTCGTATATGTTTGCCTTCGATGACGTTTAACATGGGGGTTGGCGATAACTCGAATAGTAATATTCCGGCGTGGACGCCGAAGCGGCGGCCCAAATTCAATTGTCTGGGGGCCATCATTATAAAGCCATAATGATTGAGCATGCCGGTTTCGCGGTCACGCATCGATAAGGATTCGAGCCTTTGGCTTTGGCACAGCAAGGCCAAATCTTGCTGTAATAATACTTGGAAGGGCTCTAGCATAAATGACTTGATGCTGGGGATCTCATCGCCTTGAGTATTAAGGACACATAGGCAACCAAATACCGTGCCGTCAGGCCAATGTAGGGGCCGAGATAACATATTGCGCGCCGAGGCTAAATCGTCAGGAAGTGGGATGTTTTGGCGACTAAAGTCAAGATTAATGCCTTCTGGTTGGCTGTTAGATAAGCGATTAAATAGCCCTAAATCAGCGGAGTAAACCGTACCTGCAAGGTATTTTGGAGTGTCATTAATCGAGCTGACTATGACCTCGAACCCAAGGTCGGTTTGCTGCACTACAAAGGCGACTTCCGCTTGGTAGTAACGCTTCATTAACTCGCACTGATGCATCCAGCGGACTAAGTTTATCTGTGCGTTGTAATTTTCAAGTATACTGGCGCCGGTATCGATATTTTCTGGCAGCATGAGGCAACTGAACCATTAAGGTAATAGTCGTCTAAGTGTGGTCGTGGAAGCGGTATTTAGCAAATCCTCCGCCTAGGGTGCCGAGGGTACTTTTTAGTCGATAAGTTAACGAGAAAACCATGTTAGTAAGACGGGCTCAACTGGCCGACGCTGCAGCGATTGCCTTATTAGAACGTGAGCAAATAGAAGCCGAATTGGATCCCAGCCAGCGTGGTGGCGTCATGACGGGGCAAGCCTTTTCGGCCGCCGACATTAGGGTATTAATCGAGCAACATTGGATAGTGGTTGCCGAGCAGCAAGGGGAGCTCATCGGTTATGTGATTGCTGGTAAATGGTCGTTTTTTGAATCGTGGCCTATTTATCGTCGTTTATTAAGCCGCTTAGGTGAGCACTGTGTGGGCAATACCCGCTTGAGTCTGCACAATTGTTGCCAGTATGGCCCCATTTGGATCCATCCCAACCATCGAGGTCAGGGGCTGTTTAGCGCTATGGTTTTGCAGTTAAAGCAAGAGGTGTGCTCGCACTATCCCTTCATGTTGACCTTTATTGCCGAAGATAATGAACACTCATTTAATGCCCACACCCATAAGGCGGCGATGCAAGTGGTCGACTTTTTTGGTTTTGATGGCCGAGACTATTACTTGCTTGCCTGTGCCACCCAAACATAACCTAAGTGATGCTAAGTAAGCCATATGCTAGGATAGCCCCCCCTAGTTGCATGATCTATCGTTCGAGGAAGTGACCATGGCACCCGTATCGCTGCCCCCTTTTGTGCAAGGCTTATTGCAACCCTATGCTGAGTTGCGACTGAGCGCTTATGATAATGTGAAGCTCATTCGCGCCCTGCTCGCCGAGCAAGGTAAGCGGTGTGACTGTTGGCTAGTGCCTTTTAGGTGGGAGAGCGCTCAGGCTCGAGAGCGTTATTTGGTGTGTTATCAGCAGTATTGGTTTGATTGTGGTTGGAGTAACGATTACAGCGCAGTCATTACCGCCGCCGAAACGCCAAGTGCCGAGCAACTGGCTTTAGCCAAAACGGTATCAGCGCCCACCTTAACGCTGCAACAGGTCTCTTTTATGTGTATGCAATACAGCCACTTTGACCATTGTTAAGCGAGTGCATGAACGCTCTGCTACCTTCCCAGAAAATCCCCCTAGCTAAGCGGCGATGTTAAGGCCCCCCTTTTAAGTTGCTATTAATAACGGGGCGGCGGTGATCGCTGCGCCTACCAGACACGTAATATCTCTATTTACTGTCAGCAGGGCGTCTGTATGTCTACCACCTATTCTATGTTGGGCTACGCGGGGTTATTGCCTTTTATTATCGCCACCGTCTTTATCTTGATGGGGATGCCGTTGCTGACCCTAGATCCCTTTATGCTGTTTGTCAGTTACAGTGCGGTCATCCTCTCTTTTTTGGCGGGCAGCTTATGGGGGCGACAGACTCATCAAGCCAACGGTATCAGCGATGATAAACAGCTGCTCACCAGTAATGTGATTAGCGTGTTGGCTTGGCTGGCGATCATCATTAACCAGTTATATGTCTCCTTGCTGATCTTAATGTACGGCTATGTGGTGATGTACCTAAAAGATAAGCGTCAATGTGAGCAGAAGGTGATTGCCGATGACTATATGGCGCTAAGGACGCGATTAACCGGGGTCGCACTGACGTGCCATTTAATTATTATTGTGGTGGGGGAGTAGATGAAACTGCGTATTTTTTATGATAGCCAATGTCCGCTGTGCGCCGCCGAAATGGCTAAACTGAGTCGCTGCGACAAGGCGGGGTTAATTGAACTTGCCGATTTAGCCGACGTTAATTTTGCCGAGCAATATCCACATATCGACGCCCAATATGCCAATCAGATATTACAGGGGGAAACCGACAAGGGCGAAATATTGCAAGGACTGGATGTCACTTATCTGGCCTGGTCGCTGGTGGGAAAAAAGCATTATGTGGCACCGTTACACTGGCCAATGGTTAGGCCAGTGGCCGATTTTCTCTACCTTAAATTTGCCAAGCACAGACATAAGGTGTCTTATCTGCTGACTGGTAAAAAACGCTGCGACAGTGGCCGCTGCGGCATATCATGAGCGGCGCGGATCAAGTGCATGGCAATTCGTTAATGACACAGAGCGAATTAATCAAAGACTGTGCATTAGTGATCGGTGCCAGCAGTGGTATTGCCAAAGCGCTAATAACCCAGTTGCGCCATGAATGTCCGGTTATCGCTATCAGTCGCCGCCTTGGGCATGATGTCGACCCTAAGCATCATGGCCGTGGCGAGGCGATTCACTCCCCAAGCCGTCACCACAGCGGTCATCATAGCCTTGAGTATTACCGCTGTGACAATAGCGATAGTGCCATCGCTGGGATAATTGCAACTCTGATGAGCCGTCAGGTGCGGGTCACTCGGGTGTACATTTTTAACGGCGTGCTGCATCAAGCGGGCCTGAGTCCAGAGAAACGTCTAGAGGAGATAAGCGCCGAGTCGATGCAAACTCTGTTTCATATTAATAGTGTTATCCCCATGCTTTGGCTCAAGCATTTATTGCCGTTGGTGAAAGGTCAAACGCCCTGCGTGGTGACTGTGCTGAGCGCCCGCATCGCGAGTATTAGCGACAATCGTTTAGGCGGTTGGTATAGCTACCGCGCCTCAAAAGCCGCGCTGAATATGTTGCTGCAAACGGCGGCGGTGGAGTATGCCAGACGGGCTAAAAATGTTGCCTTGTTGGCGTTTCACCCAGGGACAACCGACACCGAACTATCCAAACCATTTCAACACAATGTCGCTAAAGAGAAACTCTTTACCACCGAATTTGTCAGCCAGCGTCTGCTTAAGGTTAGCACTGGGCTTGCGCCATCGTCGCACGCCTATTTTATCGATTGGGATGGCAAGGCGATATCATGGTGAGTCTGTCATTGCATAGGGTTGTATTGCCCCCCATTTTTGTCGTTCATCAAGCTAAACCACCAATCTAAATAGCCAAGGAAGATATTCTGTAATGCATATTAGTCATGACTCATTAAGCCAATTAGAACGCCGTTATCGCGCGCAGTTAATCAATAGTTTGTCGGGGTTTAAAAGTGCTAACCTGATAGGTACCCAAGACACTTTGGGGCGCACTAATTTGGCCATCATTAGTTCAGTATTTCATTTAGGCGCCGATCCCGCGCTGGTGGGGTTTATTAGTCGTCCAGACACAGTGCAGCGAGACACCTTAGCCAATATTATTGCCACCGGCAGTTACACCATTAATCAGGTGAATAGCGATATTTGGCAGCAGGCACATCAAACTTCGGCGCGCTACGACAGTGGTCAGTGTGAATTTAGCGCGGTGGGGCTGACCCCAATGCATCAACCACAAGTGGTGGCGCCCTTTGTGACCGAGAGTCGATTAAAATATGCCGTGAAGTTAGAAAGTTATCAAACTATCGAACTAAACCAAACTCTGTTAGTGATAGGCCGAATTACCGATATTTGGCTCGATGATGTGGCGCTTAAGCCCGACGGCAGTATTGACATTGAAAGCTTAAATACCGTCTGCGTATCGGGTCTCGATTGCTATCATACGACCGAGCGGTTGGGGCGGCTGAGCTATGCTAAGCCAGATAAACCATCGGTTATCATCGATTAATGTGCGCAGGCTGTGACAAGATTCAGTCACAAAGACTGCTACCAAAAACAGCCACAAAAAAACCGCCATATTGGCGGTTTTTTTATAAGCTTGCTGCGATTATAGCTTAGCGTCGGCGCGAAGGGCGTCGGCTTTATCGGTGCGCTCCCAAGGGAACTCGTTACGACCAAAGTGACCGTAAGCCGCAGTGGCTTGATAGATTGGGCGAGCCAAATCTAACATTTCGGTTAGGCCGTATGGGCGCAGGTCGAAATGCTGACGAACCAGCTTAATCAACACCTCTTCAGACACTTTACCGGTACCGAAAGTTTCAACACTGATAGAGGTAGGCTCAGCGACACCGATAGCGTAAGACACTTGGATCTCACAGCGATCGGCAAGGCCAGCGGCAACGATGTTCTTGGCCACATAACGCGCCGCGTATGCTGCACTGCGGTCAACTTTCGATGGATCCTTACCAGAGAAAGCCCCACCACCGTGACGCGCCATTCCGCCGTAAGTATCGACGATAATTTTACGACCCGTTAGACCACAATCGCCGACAGGACCACCAATCACAAAACGGCCTGTTGGGTTGATGAAGTACTTAGTATCTTTGGTTAACCACTTAGCGGGCAGCACAGGCTTAATGATGGTTTCCATCACGCCTTCAATCAGATCTGGCTGGCTTACGCTGTCACAGTGTTGAGTAGACAGGACTACCGCATCGATACCAGCAATGCTGCCATCGCTGTTATAGGCAAAAGTGACCTGACTTTTCGCATCTGGACGTAACCAAGGTAGGGTATTGTCTTTACGCACTTCCGATTGACGCTTAACCAACTTATGCGAGTAAGTGATCGGGGCTGGCATCAATACGTCGGTTTCGTTGTTGGCGTAACCAAACATTAATCCTTGGTCGCCAGCGCCTTGCTCTTTAGGATCGGCGCGATCAACACCTTGATTGATATCGGGCGACTGTTTACCGATGGCATTAAGTACGGCACAAGAATCGGCATCAAAGCCCATATCTGAGTGGGTATAGCCAATTTCACGCACGGTCTTACGGGTGATCTCTTCGATATCAACCCAAGCCGAGGTGGTCACTTCACCGCCTACCAATACCATGCCGGTTTTAACGTAAGTTTCACATGCCACGCGCGCCTTAGGATCTTGCTCTAAGATCGCGTCGAGTACCGCATCAGAAATTTGATCGGCGATTTTATCTGGATGACCTTCTGAGACCGACTCAGAGGTAAACAAGTGCTTTGCCATAATGGAAAATCTCGTCTGTAAACAATTTGATTCTGTAGAAGTATCTACATCTAGACGGCTATTTTAGTGGAAATCACGCTAGATAACACCCCTTTCGATAAAAATTGTGGGGTAAAGCGCAGTAAATCGCAGCATTCCCAGACCGACACGGGTGCCTAAATGTAGCTAACAAATTGTAATTCATCACCTAATTATCTTTTAGTGATGATTTAATCTCCGAGTCTCTGGGGATGATTTTTTGTCATATTGCCACTCAATTACCACATAAGACCCTAAGAGTGATGAGGCGGCGTTAGCCATTTGATCTCAATGTGGCGGTGAGGTGTTATTACTAGGTTAATATCATGGAGCAATGGGCTTAAGTTGACACATGGTCACGACTCCTTAAGCCTACATATACGGGTTCTACTGCTTAGATCGGGTTAATCTGGGCAATTTGGCGAATTTTATTTGCGTCCCACCGCCTAGTAGGGGAAAATATGCGTCCACAATTGCCCGCAAAATCCCCAATAATAAGCAGGAGAGAGCATGTCATCTCGTAAAGAACTCGCAAACGCTATCCGTGTGTTAAGTATGGATGCCGTTCAAAAAGCCAACTCAGGTCACCCAGGTGCCCCAATGGGAATGGCAGATATCGCTGAAGTGCTTTGGAATGACTTCCTTAAGCACAACCCGACTAACCCAAACTGGGTTGACCGCGACCGTTTCATCTTATCTAACGGTCATGGCTCGATGCTGATTTACTCTCTGCTGCACCTTACTGGTTACGCACTTCCCATCGAAGAACTGCAAAACTTCCGCCAGCTTCACTCTAAAACCCCTGGTCACCCAGAATACGGATACACCCCAGGTGTTGAAACCACCACAGGGCCACTAGGCGCGGGTATCAGTAACGCGGTTGGTATGGCGATTGCGGAAAAAACCCTGGCGGCGCAGTTTAACCGTCCAGGTCACGATATTGTCGACCACTTTACCTACTGTTTCTTAGGTGATGGTTGTTTGATGGAAGGCATCTCACACGAAGCTTGTTCATTGGCGGGCACCTTAGGTCTAGGCAAGCTGATTGCATTTTGGGATGACAACGGTATCTCTATCGACGGTCATGTTGAAGGCTGGTTCACCGACGATACACCTAAGCGTTTTGAAGCCTATGGCTGGCATGTGATTGCCGATGTGGACGGCCATGACAGCGAAGCGATTCGCAGCGCAATAGAAGAAGCTAAGTCAGTCACTGACAAGCCAACCATGATCTGCTGTAAAACCGTTATTGGCTTTGGTTCTCCTAACAAGTCTGGCAGCCACGACTGTCATGGCGCGCCACTAGGCGATGCTGAAATCGCTGCTGCCCGTGAGTTCCTTGGTTGGGAACACGCGCCATTCGATATCCCTGAAAACGTTTATGCGGGTTGGGATGCTAAAGACGTGGGCGCCAGCAACGAATCGGCTTGGAATGAAAAACTGGCCGCGTATGAAGCTGCGTTCCCAGAATTGGCTGCCGAATATAAGCGCCGCGTGATCGATGGTGAATTGCCAGCCGATTTCGAAGCGAAAGCACAAGCCTTCATTAAAGAATGCCAAGAGAAAGGCGAAGGCATTGCTAGCCGTAAAGCGTCACAAAATGCCATTGGTGCTTTTGGCGCTATGTTGCCAGAACTCCTTGGTGGCTCAGCTGACCTTGCCGGTTCTAACTTGACGCTTTGGTCTGGTTCTAAAGGCATTCAAGACGATGCAGCCGGTAACTACATCTATTATGGTGTACGTGAATTTGGTATGAGCGGCATCATGAACGGTGTGTCTCTGCATGGTGGTTTCATCAACTACGGCGCAACCTTCATGATGTTTATGGAATACGCCCGTAATGCGGTACGTATGTCGGCGCTGATGGGTATTCAAAACATCTTCGTTTACACCCATGACTCTATCGGCCAAGGTGAAGATGGCCCAACTCACCAACCTGTTGAGCAACTCGCTAACCTGCGCATGACTCCTAACATGATGGTATGGCGTCCATGTGATGCGGCCGAAACGGCAGTCTCATGGAAGAATGCTATCGAGCGCCGTGATGCACCAACATCGCTTATCTTTAGCCGTCAAAACCTACCCGCTCAAGCCCGTACCGATGAGCAGTTGGCTAACGTGGTGAAAGGTGGTTATGTACTGCGTGATTGTGCTGGTACACCTGATGTCATTTTGATTGCTACAGGTAGCGAAGTGCAATTGGCACTGGACTCTGCCGCTGCATTAACTGAGCAAGGTAAGCAGGTTCGTGTGGTTTCTATGCCATCGACCAATGCGTTTGATGCACAAGATGCGGCCTACAAAGAGTCGGTATTGCCACGCGCTGTAACTAAGCGTGTTGCTATCGAAGCGGCTCACGTTGATTTCTGGCATAAGTATGTTGGTTTCGACGGCGCAGTCGTGGGCATGACCACCTTCGGTGAGTCAGCGCCAGGCGGCGAACTCATGAAATACTTCGGCTTCACCGTTGATAACGTAGTGGCGACCGTTAACGACTTGTTTTAAGCGTTAGTGTGAGTCGAGGCGTGAGCAGCTTAGTGGCTCACGCCAGATGGGACGGCTTATCTGGTGTTGATATCAGGTAAGCCGTTGTCGCATCAACAGTATGCGAGCAGGGATAGAGTGAGGAGTCAAGGCGCTTAATGATCAAAGTTGCTATCAATGGATATGGCCGTATTGGTCGTTCAATTCTTCGTGCCCTGTACGAGTCGGGCAAGCGCGACCGCATTCAAATTGTCGCCATTAATGAACTGGCTAAACCTGAAGCCATGCTTCACTTAACCCAATACGATACCACTCATGGTCGCTTTCAAACCCCGACGTCATTGGTCGATAATATTATGACGGTGGGTGATGACCGTATTCAGTTATTGCATCAACGCGATGCCAGCCAATTGCCTTGGGCTGAGCTGGATATCGATATCGTGTATGAGGCCACTGGTGCCTTAATCGATAGGCAAGCCTGTGAGGCGCACCTGCAAGCAGGGGCCAAACAAGTGCTGATTAGCCATCCATCATCGAGTGATGTCGATGCCACCATAGTTTATGGGGTTAACCACGATACGCTACAGGCCCATCACTCCATCATCTCTAATGCGTCTTGTACCACCAACTGCCTAGTGCCCATTATTGAGGTGCTCGATAGAGCCTTTAAGGTTAAGAGTGGCGCGATAACCACTATCCATTCGGCGATGAACGATCAGCAGGTGATCGACGCCTATCACGACGACTTAAGACGAACCCGCGCGGCGGGGCAGTCGATCATTCCGGTCGATACTAAACTGGCACGGGGTATCGAGCGCATCTTGCCACAAATGAAAGATAAATTTGAGGCCATATCGGTGCGCGTGCCCACTATCAATGTCACCGCCATCGATTTATCGGTGACCATAGACAAGCGCGTCGATATCGACACAGTTAACCAAGTGCTGGCACAAGCGGCTAATGGCTCCTATCAAGGAGTGGTGGGCTATACTAATGCGCCATTGGTGTCATGTGATTTTAACCATGATCCGCGCTCATCGATTGTCGATGGCACCCAAACTCGGGTGAGTGATGGCCATTTAGTCAAACTATTATTGTGGTGTGATAATGAGTGGGGTTTTGCCAACCGTATGCTCGACACCAGTTTAGAGATGATTAACGCCGTAAGGGCGCAGTAAATAAGCCTACAGTAGGCTTAGCCGCTGAGTGTTAATCTAGGTGGAACGTCCCTAATTAGCCACAGCATGAACCGGTTTTGTATTAACTTTTATCTTTTAACTTTTGAACTTAAGGAAACGTAAAATGACGATTATCAATATGTCAGCGTTGGATCTGCAAGGGAAGCGCGTGCTGATCCGTGAAGATTTAAATGTTCCGGTCAGTAATGGCGTGGTGACCAGTGATGCGCGTTTGCGTGCTTCACTGCCAACCATCAAGTTGGCATTAGCAAAAGGTGCGGCGGTCATGGTGATGTCTCACCTAGGGCGCCCAACAGAAGGCGAGTACAACAGCGAGTTCTCTCTGCAGCCTGTGGTCGATTACCTTGCTAAAGCACTCGATTGCCCTGTGCGCCTAGCGACCGACTACCTTGACGGTGTCGAAGCTAACGTGGGTGAAGTGGTCGTTTTTGAAAACGTGCGCTTTAACCTTGGCGAAAAGAAAAATGATGAAGCACTATCTAAAAAGCTTGCCGCCCTGTGTGACGTCTATGTGATGGATGCTTTTGGCACAGCTCATCGCGCCCAAGCGTCTACCCATGGTGTCGGTCTTTATGCGCCTATTGCCTGCGCAGGTCCGCTATTAGCAGGAGAGTTAGAAGCATTAGGTAAGGCGATGGACAACCCTGCGCGCCCATTGGTAGCGATTGTCGGTGGCTCTAAAGTGTCAACCAAGCTGACAGTGCTTGAAAGCCTATCAGGCATAGTTGATCAGTTAGTGGTAGGTGGCGGTATTGCCAATACCTTTATCGCAGCGGCCGGTCATGAAGTGGGCAAGTCACTGTATGAGGCGGACCTTATCGATGAAGCCAAGCGCCTTGTTGCTAATGCACAAAGTCGCGGCGCTGATATCCCTGTGCCCACGGATGTGGTGGTGGCTAGCGAGTTTAGCCCAACAGCGACGGCCACACTCAAAGCGGTGGATGCGGTCACCAGTGATGACATGATCTTTGATATCGGCCCCGACAGCGCCGAAGCCCTAGCTGAGATCCTAAAAAATGCCGGTACCATCGTCTGGAATGGCCCGGTAGGCGTATTTGAATTTGACCAATTTGGCGAAGGCACTAAGCGAATTGCACAGGCGATTGCCGAGTCATCTGCTTTCTCTATTGCGGGCGGTGGTGACACGCTTGCTGCGGTCGACAAGTACGGTATTGCCGATAAAGTATCTTATATCTCAACCGGTGGCGGCGCCTTCTTAGAGTTTCTCGAAGGTAAAGAGCTGCCTGCTGTGGCGATGTTAGAGAGCCGCGGCGAATAAGGGTTACAGAATAAGTAACACGAATCATTCATATTATAAAAAAAACCGCTGACGATGTGCAGCTGCAGGATGTGGCTGCCATCGTTAGTATAAAAATCTGTCCAAACGATAGTGACCTCGGTGACTAAGTTAATGGTTAATTAACACGTTAACTTACACCCTATTATTGGAGTAAAAAAATGGCCTTAATTTCCCTACGTCAACTGTTAGACCATGCCGCTGAACATAACTATGGTGTGCCTGCGTTTAACGTTAACAACCTTGAGCAGATGCGTGCCATTATGCAGGCCGCTGAAGCAACCGACAGCCCTGTGATCGTACAGGCATCGGCAGGTGCGCGTAAGTACGCCCGTCCTCAGTTCCTTAAGTACTTGATGGCAGCGGCGCTTGAGCAGTACCCAGATATCCCTGTGTGTATTCACCAAGATCATGGTACTGATCCTGATATCTGTCAGCGCTCTATTCAGCTTGGCATGTCATCTGTGATGATGGATGGCTCATTGATGGCCGACGGTAAGACGCCAGCATCATATGAGTATAACGTCGATGTGACCCGTAAAACCGTTGCCTTTGCTCATGCTTGTGGTGTGTCGGTTGAAGGTGAAATTGGTTGTCTAGGTAGCCTAGAAACGGGCATGGCCGGTGAAGAAGATGGTGTGGGCGCCGAAGGCGTGCTTAGCCATGACCAACTGCTAACCACACCAGAAGAAGCGGCGCGCTTTGTACGTGACACCCATGTCGATGCACTCGCCATCGCCATTGGTACCAGCCATGGTGCTTACAAGTTTAGCCGTAAGCCTACCGGTGATGTGCTACGCATTGATCGCATCAAAGAGATCCACGCGCGTATTCCTAACACTCACTTAGTGATGCACGGTTCATCTTCAGTGCCACAAGAGTGGCTTGAGATCATCAACCAGTATGGCGGTGCTATTCCGGAAACTTACGGTGTACCGCTTGAGGAGATCGTTGAAGGTATCAAGCACGGCGTACGTAAAGTGAATATCGATACCGATTTACGTTTGGCATCGACAGGCGCGGTACGTAAGTTCTTGGCTGAAAACCCAAGCGAATTTGACCCGCGTAAATTCCTTAAAGCGTCGATGGAAGCTATGGCCGATATCTGTACTACGCGCTATGAAGCCTTTGGCTGTGCGGGTATGGGGTCTAAGATTAAGCCTAAATCACTACAAGCGATGTACAAGGCGTATCAATCTGGCGAGTTAGATCCAAAAGTAAACTAAGTTAAGTTTGCCTGTAAAAAACCACCGTAAGGTGGTTTTTTTATGCCTACAAATAACGTCCCCACCACAAGTCAAGCAATGCTAGCCATCTGCTAGTCGATAAATGAGCTGATGCAAGCTGCATTTTCATTTTTGTATGGTGAATGTTAAGATTGCGCCAATTTTAAGGGACTTCGACAACATAGGTAACGTGAAAATGGGTAACGTGACAATTAACAAACTGCTGACAACGACTGCAATTTTGCTAGCAACACCCTTTGCCGCCCATGCCGGCGCTGATTTTGTTAAGGGTGATAAAACCTTTGCGGCCGATGCCGAGCTAGGAGCCACGGTGACCACAGGTAATACCGAAACCACGTCTCTAAAAGGGCGTTTAGACATGAAACATGAGCTGGGTAATTGGGAGAACCAATACCTACTTGAGGCGCTGTATAAAGAAGATACCGGTGAAGAGACGGGTAAGCGTTACTACGGTTTAGTGCAGGGCAACTATAAGTTTGATGACGTCAATTATATGTTTGCCAATGCCAATCACGAGATTGACCCTTTTACTGGTTTCGATTCTAAATCAACCGTTTCTGTCGGTTATGGTCATAAGTTTATCGACACCCCTAAGACCTTGTTTGCTATCGAAGTGGGTCCTGGTTACCAGTACAAGCGCCTAGATGAGGAGAGCCGCTTAGCCGCGGGTTATGACAGCGAGAAAAGCTGGGTTGCTCACGGCGTGATGAATTTTGAGACAGAAGTTTCAGACAGCGCTACCTTTAAGCAGTTGTTTACCGCCGATTACGGTGAGAGCTTAGAAGGCCGCTCTGAAACCTCTATTACTGCCAATATTGCTGGCGCTCTGGCGATGAAATTTGCCGTGGTCGTACGTTATAACAGCGAACCCTTGGATGATAAAAAGAGTACCGACACCGAAACCAATATGACCTTGCTGTATTCTTTCTAAACCAGTACTCACGCCATAGACAGCGTTTGATGCACGCGATTAAACTTGCTGCTTTGCTTGCCATGGTAATGCATTGAACTTTCGGACATAAAAGCGCCCATAGGGCGCTTTTTTTCATTTTTGCGCCGGGTGTTGAGTCATTTTCTCCATCAACAAAAGCCGTTTTGTGTCCGTTATCACGGAAATCAACATTGCTTTCGCTGATAGCCGCATTATCACAGCAGTCAGCCAGGGTTGTGAGTACAATTACTCATAGTTTTTGATGTGAGAACGCTTATGCAAATCGGTCACTGCTGGTTTGATATTGCTCAAGCACAGCTGTCAAATCAAGATAATGATACCAGTTGGAGTATGCCGCCAGCTGAGTTCGCTGTGCTTAACTTATTGGTGCAGCATCGAGATAAAGTGCTATCAAACGAGCAGCTGTTAGCGTGCCTGCCAGAGCAGGCTCGCTCGCTCGCCAGCCTTGAGGCGGCAATTAAACGTGTGCGCTTCTTTTTAGGTAAGTCGGCGCTGTTTATTGAAGCCGTTGATGGGCAAGGGTATATTCTGCACAGCAAATCGACGCGTGCGGCGCGTTTTTGGGCCTTGCGTCCGGGTAAGAGTATGTCGCTGAAACAGTATTCGATTTTGATCGCCCAGATTGTGTTGTTGCTATTACTGATTTACTCATTATTTGAGCCCGCTTCGAGTGTGTTTCCCCCCTGGCCGACCCGATGATTGTCTAGATGAGTGTCTAGGTGAGTGTCTAAGTGAAAAATGGCCCGCTGCGGCTCGGTTCGCTTAATGATGTTCGCTCTTTTAGTCGTGATGCTACGCCACTATAGCCGTCTCACTTTATCGCTGCTAAACCATCAACGCCTTGTTAAGGCGAACTATCCCTAAGAATCGATAGCCCATGTTAGCGCCGCCATACCCTGCTGAGCGTATCGCACAAAATTTAACTTAACGCTTAGATTTTAGTATTAGCATAAAGTCGCTGATGTATGGGGAGGGGATGCTGACCAATATGGCAGATAAACGGGCATAGTCCGTGTGGTCTATGCCCGTAAGGTGAAGATATTATGAGGCGGGTATGGCTGAGTGTAAGATTAGCTCGTTACTGGCAAGCGCGCCGTTAATTTCAATGGCTACTTGATAGCGTTGTACCGCACCGGGTGCACTATTTTCATCCCAATTGAGCCCGATGGCTTCGAAGCTGTAGTGGCCCTTGTCTGACTCGACTAATACACCATCACATTGCGCCGCAGCACTATCACAGGCAAAGGCTTGGGTGACATGCCAGCGTTTCCATGCTTTAGCGTTACGTGACGGTGTTTCATCGTCAGGAAAGCCAAAATAGGTAATGCGATAGTCTTTGACGTTGGTGATCGCTTGCTCGCCATCATCTGCCAAGGTGAAGCTTAATGCCCCGCTAACGCCATCGAACTGCGCCAATGTGAGGTTAATCGCTGCGGCTTCATTTATATCGATACCGTCCGCTACTGGAGGCAGCACCTCAACTGGTGGCTCGATGGTATCAGCATTATCACTGCCGCAACCGCCGCACAGTAACAGTGTCGCCAGTAGGCCAGTTACTAATTTATCATTCATATCAGCCTCCCTTAATTAAAGTGACCGGTATGGCAAGTGGTGCACTCCATATCGGTTTTAACACTGGCAGCACTGCCCATAGTGTCGGTTACGCCATGACAGCTTTGACAGGCTTGAGCCTCGCTCGATGGCTTAGACTCTGGCAGTGCAGACAAGTCTTCTCCCGCATAAGCGCGGTTGAGTAGCTCAACTAAGTGATAAGCGACAGAGGCAGATAGGCGCTTGCAACGCTCGCTTTTTTGGCTAAAGGTAAAGCCAGAAGCTTTAGACCAGTTACTGATAGAAGAGTGACACAGAATACTGTTGGCTATTGATGATTTACCTACTAGCGCGGTTTTTTCTGCTGTTGAGCCGATACCTGCAACGAACTCATCGCTAGAATATGGAAGCTCTTGGGTTTCATAGTAGCGAAAAGAGGCGCCGATCACTGCGGAATTTTGGCCGTTAATATCATCAAGGATGTTAACTAGCATCCCCGTAGCATTGTTGTTACCACAGACTGTGCCTTGACCGCTTATCCCCGCTCCGCCATAGGCCGCTAATGCTGTTGGGATAGTGGCAAATTTGGCCGCATCAGCACTAGATGATTGCGCGAGCATAGCTACCATGGCGTGGAACACCTGATGCATACAGCCACCGGGAGTTTCATAAGCAAGCTTAGCGGTTGCCATAGCATCGAGTGGCACATACTTGAGTTTATCCCCTAAGGCTAAATGAAAATTACCTTGGTCATCTGTAGCGGCAAAAGCGGAAGTGCCCATTAGGGTCGCTCCGGCTGCGGCGGTGCTAATACCAATAATTTTGGTCAGTGCTTGGCGTCTATTAATGGTCATAAAAATATCCTCATTGAGATAGCATTCGTTCGTTATTAATAAAATAGTGGGTTGTTACTGCAATGATTGTTGAGGGGAAGTGTTATCTATCCCGCCGAACTTGAAGCCAGTTTGGCGCGAGAATCTTGTAAATAGTGTGACGGCTGATGGATGAAGATAGCTGCGGCAAAAAGACAGGCCTACTAGGCCGCAATGTGACATTGGGTGGGCAGTCTTAATCGGTTTTATTCTTAATGGATGCCTGGATCGATTAGGGGTAAAGATTAAGATGTGAGCTGTAACGTCTTATTTGTTGTATTCATGTTAATTTGTGCTGATTGAAGCTAGCGGGGGGCTCGGTATTTATGGGCTGAATAGTGTGACAGGCTTCGCGTAACAACAAGTGAACCTCTCGATTTGGCGATGACTTCCATATAGATTGCAACGAGATAATGGCGATCACAGAAATAATGAATCGCATTGCTTATGCTATAGGCCTATTAACTTATTACGCTTTGTTGGCTTATCGCCTGTATTAACATTTGCTCAGCATCAATGATGAGCACGGATAGGTGGTGCAGACCAATGACCCAGTCAATTAAGTGCGCAACGAGTGCATGGCTGCGTTATCGATACTCTTTTTCTATATACAAAGTGTGAGGTAAGGCAAAGTGAAGGATAAAGTGATTAATGCAACTAGGTGACTGCCTGTTTGATGCTCAAAAAGGGCTATTGACCCATCAAGGCACGCAAGAACAGTGGCAATTGCCTCGGGCTGAATGGCAAGTGCTGCGCATTTTGGCAGAACATCAGGATCAAGTGGTGCCTAAGCAGATACTGGGCGCCGCCGATGCTGAGCACCCGCCGCTGAGCGACTCGTCGGTGACCCGTGCTATCTTTATGCTGCGCTCTTTTTTGGGGCCGGTCGATGAACATTTGATTGAAACCGTTAAAGGCAAAGGTTATCGATTGAAGCTTGCATCGTCACTGGCGCAACAGCAGGAAGTAAAGGCGTGGATTCATCACCCTAGAGAAAGGTTACAACGCTTAGATATTAGGGCGTTAGCTAACATGATTGTCGCATTAATTGTCGCATTAGCTGTCACACTCTGCATGGTATTTGTCGTGGGGCAGTGGCTAAGTGAGGCCAACCTTGAGACGCAAACAACGGCCCCCTTTGCCCAGCAAACGGTGGCGCTGGAGTCTGGCCAGCAAGTCACCCTAAGCAGTTTTGCCACCTCTAAGACCAACAACACTTCGCTTATCGCCTTAACCGAGCGCTTAGCGGCAGAAATTAAACAGTGTGAATCCTCCCCTTGGCGCAAAGTCTTTTTATCCTTATCACATGATAAGCAAGTATTTAATATCACCCTAAGCGGCGAAAAGCTGGGCCAGTCTGTGGTACGTAACCTTAAACT
This sequence comes from Shewanella sp. 553, assembly GCF_059338375.1. NCBI lineage: Bacteria > Pseudomonadati > Pseudomonadota > Gammaproteobacteria > Alteromonadales > Shewanellaceae > Shewanella > Shewanella sp. 553. The sequence goes on along the minus strand of NZ_CM181701.1, from coordinate 3,148,961 downwards.
AACTGACTTTAGGCAGCGCAAAGCATTTCTTTCCGAGGCTTGGCTGGCAGAGGTATCTTTGTGTGAATAGAAAACTACTCTGGGCCATTAATCTCACTATCTTGCTGCTGCTCGCGACAAGTGCCACCATTAGTTACCGTTATCTGTATCCGGCAAAAAGTATTATGCTCAGTTGCAGCTCTGAGCTGTATGATAGTCGCGACCCCTTAGGCGGTGGACGTCATTACTTGTTGGTCGACATTATGGCCAAAGCGCAGCAGGCGCAGATTAATTATCGTTATTTTAATTTAGACGGGACCTCGGCTGGCACCATTCGTATGCAGGGACAACTTAACGACTATGATGAAGCGGCCAATCGGTTTGATTTTTCGGTCTACACCAAAGAAGAAAGCCTAGATGAACGCCCCGACAGTCGTCCGCAACATATGCAGTATCTTTCCTATGTCAGTTCGTTTAATTTAGACAGTCAAGGTATGCATAATCTGTCTATTGAATCATTAGACTTAGACCCCCATCGTGATTACGCTGTAGTGTTGTTTCAGCCCAGCAATACCGTATGTGGTTGTCGCTTAGTTCATTGACACATCTTGGGTTATACTAAATAACAACCTATAAGTTTATGATATATTTTATTATTTTGAGGTCGTGTGTCTAAGGTTTATGTTAAGCAGGAAGAGTCACTGTCGATAAAGTTTACCCACCAGATGAAAGTGGGTGATCAAAGGCGGTTAGACCTTTATTTCTTTTTACCCAAAGAGATGGGAATTAACTCTCAAAGCCTCGATGCAGAAGAATATTATTACTCGGCCATCGCTGGGCGCCGCTCCTATTACTCCTCAGGTCTACATCTGCCTTTAGTGCAAGGGCGCTTTATTAGTCAAAATAAGCGCACCGTCGAAGAGTTTAGGCTCTATTTAAACCTGTTTGCTTACCAGTTTGCGGTGGCGATTGAGACCGACAGTAAAGAGTTGGCCCAGGTGGAAGATGTTGAGCAATTTTACACCTCACTGCATGAGCTCAGTGACATTGTCGCCCAGCTACTGAAGAAGTTTCGCCGTAATGAACCGAGCGACCCTAAATGGAAACATTATTTCGAAAACTCCGATAATTACCTGTCGTGGTTTTGTGAACAGCGCCTATTACAACTGATCTCCCATGCGCCGCGCAGCAGTGATTACAATGAATTGACTGAAGAGGTGTTGTCGCTGTGTCGTAATGAGCGGACCTATCGTGAAGTTAAAAAGTATAATTCTGCGCAAACCAAAGACGATCCTAACCGCATCTCAAATAAGATGTTGTTATTAAGACGTTTGATCCAACAAGGGGTCGTGCTCAAAGAGGAGCTTAAAACCTTAGGTGTGGGCTTAAAGAAACTCACCACCGGCGTAGCCACCGGTGGGGTGATGCTGGTCGTGTCGGCCTTGATTATTAAAGCCCAAGGTGTGTTTAACGGCCTGACCCTGTCACTGGTGTTAACCTTGGCGGTGATCTATGGCTTTCGTGAAATTTTTAAAGAAGATATTCGCAATGCCTTATGGCGGGTTATCCAAAAGGGGCGGCCGCGTTGGAGCCGCATTCTGCGTGATACCACCACGCAAGCGGTCATTGGGCGTCAGTTAGTCTGGCTAGATTTTATTAAGTACAAAGACTTGCCTGAACAGATTGAAGAGATATTAAAGCGCCGTCATAGCCAAAATAAGGTCGATTCGGAGATCTTGCACTACGGTATATACTCACGCATCGCCCAGAAAGACTTTTTAGCCGGTTACTCGACCATTCAAGAGCAAGTAAACTTTAGTTTGGTGCCGTTTGCGCGTTATTTGGAGCGCGGCAGAGCCAAAATTTATAAAGAATCTGCTGGCCAAGTCAGTTATGACTCTGTTGAGCGGCGCTACCAAGTCAACCTTATTTTAAGGTTGCGAGAAGGACGTAATCCGCCGCAATATGCGCGTTATAAGATTACCATGAACCGTTCGACCATAGTCGAGGTGACCGAAAGCCAGTTACCCGATGGCATGACGCCAATAGGTGGGGAGCAAGACAGCGAAGACTAAGGTGGCACTTCGCTGGCAGCGAAGCTGTGCTTGATGGAGTATCAATTATCTGTGTTTGAAGCTCGTGTCTTCACTGTTATCCATTGCCTGTGCAGGTGCTTCCTCGACTCGGTGAGTGAAGCATCGCTTCTACCCGTTTTAGGTGTTTAGAGGGGGGTATTTTGAACCATGACAGCATGGTGTATCAATTGCCTGCCGCAGGCCTTTCGTACAGGTGCTTCTGTGACACGGTGAGTGAAGCCCAGCTTTATGCTTACGAACGAGAGGCATGGATGCCGCCGCGGAGCGTATAGGGATATATTCACAGCGAGCCAAAAGAGCGCTTGCACATAAAGCCTGTGGCAGGCTATTAATTGCCATTAAGGTGCGTTTTCATAGCACATCAATAAATGAAAATTCAGCATAACGCTACTCAAGTAAACTTAAAAAAATGCCAAGCCTTCATTTCAAGGTCACCAAACTTTGGGGCAGAATCTAGTTAGCTTTTGAACTAGCAGCTCACAGCAAATGCAGTCAAATCGAAGAGATGAAATAACCCTGTGTAGATGCAGCTGCGGACGTTGATGGCATGGCGAGGTATCACGAAGTGACACTCTCCAAGGGAGAGATAGGGATATCGAATTGGCAGTTAAAAATGGGAGGATTACCACTGCAGGTGATAGATTGTCATGAAGGTACACCTTCAAACACTTTCAATAAATGAAAATGCAGCCAGCCGCTACTCAAGAAAATATCATCGACCTTCAAGCCTCTGCCCCAATATCCACTTCGTCAGACGCTAATGTTCTTCAAAATCGCGATTAGTAATCTGCCCCCTCGAACACGGTTCAGCCGCACAGCTTATCCAACTGCTAGACGCTAAATTGATAATGTCGAGTGAATAAAAAAGCGCCCGAGGGCGCTTTTGACTTTGCAGGGACTAACTTTGCAGGGTTAGTGTAGGTGCTTGGTATCACCAAGCACCTAATGGGGTATCACTTGTGAGTTATAGCTGGTGTCCGTGGTGCTCCATAATTTTCTCTGGGCTATGACAAGTCGCACAGGCTTCTTTAGCGTCTTTGGCTTCTTGCTTATCTGGGCCAAAGTAGGCGCCGTTATTTTGCATGTGTGCCATAGCGGCATCTGACAGATACTTCTGGTGACAACTAATGCACGAAGCCGCATCAGATGAAGCATACCAAGTGGCAACTGGCGTTAGCGCGGGATCGTTGTTTTTACCTGGAATAAAGCTAGGTACAGCATGGGCTTGGCCTGCATTACGACCGAGCTCGAAACCATAATCTTTACCACTCCAACCTTCGACTTCAGCATGACAAGTGGTGCAGTCAGTCTTCAGTAGGGTACCACTACCGCCATGGCCATTATCATGACCTTGTGCCTTATGGGCTTTATACATAAAGCTGGTGGACTTCATTTCGCCCGAAGCAAGTGCGTCGCCATTAGCATCTTCGACCGCACCGAGTTTCTTATCGTTGGTGTGGCAAGCGATACAATTGACGCCATTTGAGTCATGGTAAAACTCATAGCTATGGCAATCGTAGCAGGTTTGCTCATCAATAATCGCGCGGCGCTGTGCAACAACCGCAGCGGTGTCGTTAAGGATGGTGCGATACGCCTCTGTTTGGACATAGGCAGGATATGCATTGGTCGCATCACAACTAGTACGGTTAGTGCTGCTCTCTTCGAAACACACTTTAAGCACTGGCAGTACTTCTAGTGAGCGTGAAGCGATATCGGCTGGGAAGTTCATCGCGACCTTAACGCTAACACTGTTGTCGCTATTCCAAGTTGCTTTCGTTGGATCTTTAATGTCGATACGGCGCTGGCTGTAGGGGGATTGATCAAAATCTGGATAATCTTTCTCAACATCCCAGCTGACCACAACATAAGGCTTGCTGTAACCCTGTTTATAGACTTCATTTTGGCTGACAAGCGTACCCGCTTCATCCATTATCTTCAGATCGAAGCTAATTTCATTGGCGACGCTGATGGCAACATTTGTGACGACGGCGTCATAGGCTTTTGCCGCTTGGTAAGGCTTAGCATGGTCGTTATGCACCGCAGCGCTGTGACAATCTGTACAGGTCAGCTCTGGGTTTTTATCTGACTTATGCTGCACAGGAGAGTCGGTATGACAACCGGTACAAGCGTTGGCATTGGCATTAGCGAGCCAGAGATCTTTATCGGCTAAGCTGTCATCTTCAACGTGACAGGCGGCGCAATCCATAAAGGGTTTAGTTGGGAAAGCCGGGTAGTCAAAGGCGTGAGCGCCACCATAACCTGCGATGGTGTAGGGCATGGGTACCACATTACCTTCGCTGTCTTTACCTTCACGGTGTGGCCCCATATGGATGGCGTGCACCATATGGCCTAACTCGACAGAAATAGCGTTAGGATCGGTGACTATGCCATTGTGACAAGACTGGCAATTTTCCATATCGAGTCGACGGCCGCCATGGGCTTTTAGGCTGTCTGGTTGGTGGCAGGTGTAACAGGTTTGCATAGTGACCAGATCGCGCGTCTCTATGCCTTCACTGGCATTAGTCGATGGGATCCAATCGAAATGGGCATTTTCTGCCAGTTCATGGCCTGAGTCATATTCAAACTGCATCTCAATGGCGATGCGTTGGGTGAGTTGTGGGTCGAAACTGACGCCAGCAGGATCGTCGGCCGTGGTCAGATTGGTGTTAAAGGTATAGGTATAAGTACCGTCGTGATGATCGGTTAAGCACTCTGGGCAGTCGTTTATCTTTTCAAAGCCCTGCTCAAAGGTGGTGCCGGCATCATTGGTGGTTTCATTGAGAAGTGAAAACCACTGCTTGAGCTCGGTGCCATCTTTGGTCTGCAACTGGGCTAATGAGAAGCGAAAATCGTGAAAGGGATTCGTGCCATTTAATCCTATTAGTCCAACGCCTTGGCTATTTTCAAGGCTAAAGTCGACGGTAATAATACCATTTTCGTAACGCGCACTGCTGATATTGGCGATGGCTTCGTCAGCCATGTCGATATTGAGGCCGTTACCGCCGGGTTGTCCTGGCACGCCAGGCTGGCCGTTTTCACCATCAACACCGTTTTTACCATCATTTCCATCTCCACAAGCTGCCAACATCATTGACGAAGCAATGAGTAGCGCCAGTGTGGTTGTTTTTGTTTTTATCATCATTTATCTCCAAGATTAACCACTGGGTGTAGCTGCTTGAAATGTTAAAGATTGGTAGCGATGTTCGATATGAAGCGCATCACTTTAACGACTGCAGTGATAAATGGTGAATATGCTATTTATTGCGTCACAAATTGGATTTAATGGCCTGTTTGCTGCGTTAATATTGGTGTAATTCACTGGTATTTTTATTATTGGTGGCGTTTTAGTTCAAAATTCACGCAGGGGAACTCTAATATTCATATTGCGCAAATCACAATTGTGAATCTTGCTTGGTAGGGGTTAAGGGCGGGGGTGAGACCTAGGGGGATAATTAGAAGCTGATGAGTTGAGATGGGTTTTATCTGTGTCACATATTTAACAAAATCTTTGCATTGGGTATCACTCTTTACTCTGCGTAATCGTATTGCGAGGCAATTTACCTTAAATTAGCGCTCAGTAAACTAAGCGATTAGTCAATATAGGTGACATGGATCCTGAAAAAGGAGAGGCATGAGTCGAGTTAATACCAATAGTCTATTTAATATTAAAGTCTTTGTATTATTGTTTGAAACATTAAGCTCTACCGAAGTCGCGCAACAATTAGGGGTGGCGACATCAAAAATTAGTCGCAGTTTAAAAGCCTTACGCCACTCGTTCGATGAGCCTTTGTTTATTCGTAAGCAACATGGTTTTGAGCATACCCCATTCGCAAAGACGATTTATCCTCACTTAAAACAGTTGCTCACCCTATCTGAGACCAGTTTGGCCTTGTCGCAACCGGTAAATACACAGGTGACCCAGCAGATGACCATTACCTGCCCGCCGCCATTATCGCTTAATTTACTCAGTTATCTGCAAGATAAAGCGTCGCAATTAAAGCTGCAATACTGCTTTAATATTAAGACCTGTAGCAATGATATCGATAAGCTGTTAAACCGCTTAGAGGTGGATTTAGCGGTGACCTTTGAAGCCCATAATTCCGAGCGTTTGTCGTCGGCATTTGTCGCTAAAGCCAATGCCTATGTGGTGGTGGGTAATCAACAACATCCTATTTTTAAGGGCGATAGCCGTATCGATGTCGATACTATGCTCAAGTACCCTTATATCAGTTTTAATGGCCATGAGTTTGAGCAAGGGCACGATCCGCTGGCGATGTATGCCTTAGATAAAGGGCGGTCAATTAACATGGTGGCCAAGGTGTGTCTGTTGGCAGATTTGATGATCCAGCTTGAGCGTAGCGATGCCTTAGCCTTGATCTGTTATCGCGATGCGGTTGCGTTTTTATGTGCCAAAGCCAAGCTGCATGCGGTCGCCTTGCCTGAAGACCAAAATCGACTGCTTAATTTACGCGCAGACGGCCATCGTCATTACCTGACCAAACTGAGGCAGGGCAATCAAGCGAACCTGTGGGTTGAGGCTGAGATAGCGTCTTACATTCAAGGCAATGTGATCCTACATTGTGATGGAGCCATTGATGCCAAAAGATAAATTACTCGATATTTCGTTAGCCACCTTAGAGATTTTTTGCCTAGTCTATGTGAGAAAAAATGCTATCGAGGTGGCAAATCATCTAGATCTGTCGCAGCCCAAAGTGAGCCGAGCATTGGCGGCCCTTAGGGCGGTATTTGATGATCCCTTGTTTATTCGCCGCGAGAGTCAATTTCAGGCGACCGAAACGGCGCATAATCTCTACCCCATTTTTTGCCAAATGATGGCCTGTAGCCAAGAGGTCGACCATCTGGTGAGAGGCGGCAAAGGGGTGATGGCGGCTAATGTCGAGGTGGCTACCGTGCCGCAACTGGAGATCAATTTAACCCAAAGTATCAAGCAGGCGGCGCTGGCGGTGAGTGATGACGATATGATGGTGGCGACCACGCCGTGGGGCGAGGGCACGGCGCAGCAATTATTAAATGATGAGCTTGATGCGGCCATCAGTTTCGAGCGTGCTGATAACCGCGCTATCTTGTCAAAATCGATTATTCAACATCGCGGTGGTTATCTTGTGGCACGTAAAGAGCACCCTATTTGGCAAGCCCCCAATATCGATAATATGATTGATTATCCGTTGGTGAAGCTGATCACCATGCCTTTTCCTGCCAATAAGTCGCCCCTTGGCAGTTATGCCAAACGGGTGGGCAAACAACTGCAGTTATATGCTACGGCGCCCGATCTGGGCAGCGCCGCAAACAGCCTGTTGAGCTCCGATGCCATTATTATTATAGGGGTGCAAGGTGCGGTTGATTTTTTAAGAAACATCAATGGATTGCATGCACAACAAATTGATTATCAGCAAGATCAGTTGCTGTTAGAAAACTTCAGCCACCCTACGGTTTATCTATGGCTGAAGTTAGATGCCAGTGGCAAAGTGACCACGCCGTTTTGGTTACAGCGTTGCCTAGAGGATTACATCATCAAGGCGCATCAATAGCCGTTATACGCGCTATTTTTTATCGGCAGCGTTGTGACGCGTATAGGCTTGGCAAATACTTTGCTCACCTATCTGTTTTGCGCGCTGCAGGGCCACTTCGGCATTACTTAAGTATTGCTCTAGATTTTGTCCCGCTTGATAGCTGGCTATGCCCATGCAAATACCAGTACCAAGACCGATATTATTAAGGCTGTTGAGTGACTTGGCCGCAAAATGATGCGCCGCATCCGAGCTGGTATCTGGCAAGATAATAATCACTTTGCCCAGTTGCCAATGGGACATCTGATAGCCCACTGGCAGTGACTTTAATAAGTGGATCTCCACTTCGCGCTGACGGCTCTCTAACTGACCAATATCACTCATGTGGCTGAGCATGCTTTCGGCGGTAATGTCGATTAGCAGTAGGCTGGAGTTATCGCGACTCTTAGGGGACAGCGATTTAAAGTAATCATCTAAATCCCGCAGGTTAACTAAGATGGTGCTGCGATGAGGAATAAAATCGCCCCGGTCGTGTAATAATGTGCGTGTTTGTGCCTGCTCTAAGGTACAGACGATATATTCAATCTCACCAGCGCTATCTAAATGGCCTTTTAAGGTGGCTTGCAGGCAGGTGTTTTCATGATTGTTGGGATCGCATAAGATTTGCCCTTTCCAGCTGCCTTGCAGCAAAATTTGCTGGGTGATGCGCGGCCACTGTGAACTCAAATCGTTATTAAGCAGGTCGGTAAGGTTTTTATTGTTGATGTCGTGAATAGACAGCAACTGCATAAACGCTTCGTTGGCGAGGGTAAGATCGCCATTGACTAACACTAAGGCGCTCGCCACCGCATTATCATTAAGTAGCCGATTAAGGTTGGCTTGCTTTTGTGCTTGTTTTAACTCGGTCACATCGCTAAAGGTCACTAGCAGGTAGTTGCCTTTTTTAGCTGGGCGCTGTGCACTGGTTATGGTGACGGCAAGACAGTGACCACATTGCTCTTCAAAATCGATAACATCGTGCCATTTTTTATGTTCATTAAGCTGCACTAATATCGCCGCATAGTCCTCATCTTCCATTTGCAAGATGCGCTGTAAATTACGGTCCGACAGCTCATCTAGGGGGATATTTAATAATCTGGCGGCTTGTTCGTTGGCGGTAACAACCCGATTATGGTCATTGATGATGATGCAGCCAGTATCTTGATGAAACAGCCGATTGGCGAGATCGATACTAAATTCCCGTGAACGCTGCGCAATGCGATAGGCATGCACCAGCAAGATCAATCCCAGCGACAGTAAGGTCAATACTACTGAGCCAATAATGACAATATTACGCCATTCATAAAAATCGGCGGCAATCGCATCGTTGCGCACATAGGAGACTAAGTAATACTCCCGGCGGGTTTCATATTGGGTTGTTAGCTCAATTTTTAAGTAAACAAAGGTGGCATCATCACCATGAAACTGGCCAAAATTGCTGGTGGCCATTTTTCGCCATAACGCCGGATAGCTTAGGCGTAAACTGGCGCCCAATGTCTCGGGGATACGATTGATAGTGGGTTTATTTTTAACACCAGCATAGAGTAAACCTTGGGTATCGACCATCAACAGCGGCGACTCTTCGCTAGAATATGCGGGTTTAATGCTTTTGAGCATGCGCGTCATGGATTGGTAGGTAACGAGGTAGCCTCGCACACTCAGATCAGGATTTTCGAGCCATGCCAGTTGATACAGATAGGGTTCTATCTTGCCATCGACCTGAGTAAAATCCAGTGGTGAGGTGTAAACTTCACCACCGCCCATGCTGCTAGCCCCGCCTAATAATGAGGAGGGTAATGCCTGATAGGCGATTTCGCTGGCCGCTGAAAATTTAAAGGTACCTTGAGGATCGAACAAGGCGATATCGAACAGCTCAGGAATATTACCTGTCATTAACTGCCAGTTTTGTTGCAGCTGTTGCTGGCCGGCTTCGCTTGGGTTGGTGAGATAGTTTTTGAGCAGCTCAGAGTTAGCAAACATCTGAGTTCTAAACTTTTGAAATGTCACTCTATCGGCAATCAGGCTGCCAACCGATTGCAGCTCGCTATATCGTTGTGCGGCCCAATCTTCCTGCAGGCGACGTTCGCCTAGGGTAACGATCACATTGGTCAATAGAATCGAACTGATCAGCAAAATAATGATCTGTGTTGCCACGGAGAAAATCCGTTGCGGTGACCAGTGAAGTCCTTGCCCTGTGATCAATAGTGGAAGTTTTTGCGTCAGCATCGAGTGTCATTGTCTAATTACTTTTGCGGCTATATTAGCAGATTCTCACGGCTTAACACAGTGACTTACAATTGACTAACACCCGTGACGATATCCATGGTTTAGTCGGTGTTAGATTGGGTTACCTTTTCGGCGCAAATGCGCCTCGCTAATGCCTTATTGTCTGCTTAAGGCCGCTAGCCGACTACGCCTAAATGTCGGTGTTTAAATTCGGCATTGGCGGCCAGCACTATCTGTTTACAGCGCGCAATATCGACACCTTCTAAGCCATCAATGGCCGACACTTGCACCTTGGCGATATACTGCGGCGCCAGTTTTATAAACTCATTTACGGCGTGATAGGCGCCTTTGAGTTTAGGCTGGCAGTGGCGTAGATACGCCGCTTCAGTATCGGCATTAAGTGAAATCGATAGCGCGTCAACGACAGGGGCTAACTCAGGCAAAATATTGCGCCGGTGAAACAGATTGCCTAAGCCATCGGTATTGACTCTAACTTTGCCGCCTTGGCTTTTGATTGCGCCGGCAACCTCGAGCAGGGTGGTCAGATTTAAGGTGGGCTCGCCATAGCCGCAAAACACATATTCATCGAAGTGGCTAACCTCCCCTAGCAGAGGGATAAGCTCCTGTGCCTTAGGTTGATGGTCTAAGGCTAACTGATAGTCGTGGATCTGCTTGCTGCCATTGTGTTTTGGGCAAAATTGGCAACGTAAGGTGCAACGCCCGGTGATGTTAAGGTAGCGGCTGTTACGAATATCGTAGACTAGGGTTGATTGACTCATGATAGGTGACGTTGCCCGAGCTGATGGGGTAAAGAGGACAGTGTAGCGACTTTGAGCGATTGAAAATGGCGATTAGATCAAAAAGGGAGGCAATGCCTCCCTGTTTGCCAGCGGTTTAAGGCTCAATCACCTCATCGGTTTTAGGCTGCCACCACCACTGGAAGAGACGGCGTGCTGTGCGCTTAATATCATCGAGAATAATATAGAGCACTGGGACTAAAATTAGCGTCACCACGGTCGAGAATAAAATACCAAAGGCCAATGAGGTGGCCATAGGGATCACTATCTTAGCTTGTAAGCTCTTTTCCATGATGATGGGCACTAAGCCGACAAAGGTGGTCAGCGAGGTTAAGATAATCGCCCTAAAGCGATAGCAACCGGCATCAATGGCCGATTGCACCAAAGATAAGCCTTGCTGGCGTGAGCGATTAACAAAATCGACCAAGATCAACGAGTCATTCACCACCACGCCCGCCAACGCGACGATGCCACAGAGGCTGAGCACGCTCATGGATAATCCCAAAATAAAGTGACCAAACAGCGCGCCAATTATCCCAAAAGGGATAACCGACATGATGATCAAAGGTTGGCTGTAGGATTTAAGCGGAATCGCCATCAAGGCATAGATGGTAAACATGGCAAAGAAGAAGCCTTGGATCAGGCCCACCATCGCACTTTGTTCGTCGGCGCTACCGCCATCTAAGGTGCTGGAGATATGCGGGTATTTACTCTGCAGTTGCGGTAAAAACTCCTCTTGGATCTCGGCCACCACTTTGGCGGGTTCGACAATCGTGGTATTGGCGTTGGCGCTTACGGTAATCGCCCGGCGACCGTCGACCCGCGTGATGGAGGAGTAGGAATCACCTAGCTCTATATTGGCCACGCTAGAGAAGGGCACCGAGGTGCCTTGAGGTGTGCGGATCATCATATTTTCAAGATGGCCCACGGTGCGGCGCTGCTCAAGTGGGTAGCGCACCATCACTTTGACTTCTTCTTTATTGCGCAAGATCCGCTGCGCCTCAAAGCCGTAGAAGCCGTAACGCACTTGGCTAGCCAGATCGGCCAGGGTTAAGCCTAGCGCCTCGGCGGCCGGTTTTATCGACAAACGAATTTCATGGCTGCCCGACGAGTAGTTATCCGAAATGTCATACACCCCTTCATAGGTGCGCAGCTTCTGTTTTAAGTCATTGGCGGCCAAGGCGAGTTGCTCAAGATCGCTAGAGGTCAACCTAAAGGAGATATCACCGCCGGCGTCGTTGGTGCTGGCGTTAATGTTGAGCTTTTTAACCGAAATCAGCTCTGGCAATGCCTCACGCCAAGCGGACGCGATGGTCACGCCATCAACTTCTCTGTCTTCCCCTTTGGTCAGCTCGGCAAAGATAAAGGCCGAGGTACGCGAGCTCATATTGATAAAGCTATGTTTAACTACGGGGTAGCCATATTCGGCTTCCATCTCATCGTTCATGCGATACAGAGCGCTTTCAATCTCTTTAACCACTTTTAAGGTGTTGGCTTCAGAGCTGCCCACATCCATTTCCAGTCGTACCTGAATAAAATCAGAGGGAATATCGGGAAAGAAGACCCAGCGCACTTTACCACTTTCCACCAAGGCGATGGAGAGGATCAACACTCCAACAAAGGTGGCGACCACATTGTATCTATGCTTGATACAACGCTCGATAAACACTCGATATTTATGGTGAATAAAGTGTTGAACCTTATGGTTGAGTGCCAGCTTAAAGCGCACAAACGCATTGGGGTTAGGGTTAGGGCGACTCGGTTTCATGTGGGCTAAATGGGCGGGTAAAATCAGTTTTGACTCCACCAAGGAGAAGGCTAAACAGAGGATCACCACCAGGCCTATCGACTTCCAAATAATCGCCATCGGTCCAGATACCATCACCATAGGCATAAAAGCGGCGATAGTCGTCAGTACCCCAAAGGTGGCCGGCATGGCCACTTTTTGTGCACCTCGAACCACATTGTCCAGCGAGTGACCATGGCGCTCAATTTCGGTATAGGCGCTCTCGCCGATGACAATGGCATCGTCGACCACTATCCCCAGTACCAAGATAAAGGCAAATAGGGTCAACATGTTGATGGATAAAGAGAAGGGCTCTAGCGGCATAATAAACATCGCCCCCAGAAAACACACAGGCAGGCCCATCATCACCCAAAAGGCCAATTTCAACTCGAGGAACAGGGCCAAAATGATAAACACCAATAGGGCGCCATAAAACATGTTTGATATCATCATGTTTAAGCGACCCTTGAGGTAATGGGTCAGGTCGCCCCAGGTATCTAATTGGGCATTGGCTGGCAGACTGGCGCGGCGCTGCTCAATGTACTCTTTAACTTGCGATGAGATATCCAGCGCATTTTGGTCATCGACACTCAACACTTCGATAATCGCCGCCGGTTTGCCATTAAAGCGGGTGTATTCTAGACGGTCTTCGAAGCCATCACGAATGGTCGCCACTTGAGGGAGCATGACGCGGCTGCCGTCTGGGCGAGTGCTCACCACAATTTGGGCAAAATCATCACCGGTATAGGCTTGGCCTTTGGTGCGCAGGAGTATGTCACCATCTTCGGCGCGAATGGAGCCGCCGGGCAGATCGATAGAGGAGTTACGCACCGCTTGAGCGACTTGGGCAAAACTTAAATTGTATTCCCGCAGTTTGTCTTCTGACAGTTCGATACTGATCTCGTATTCACGTACGCCAGTGACCTGTGCGCGAGTGACGGCGGGCAGCATGGTCAGCTCGTCGCGAATGCTCTTGGCCAGCTCTTTCATCTGGTGCAGTTCCATCTCGCCATAGACCGACACCCAAATCACATTGTTTTCAGGCTTAATGCGAAAAATATTGGGTTTTTCGATATTGTCGGGAAAGGTGGAGATAGCATCGATATTCAATTTAGCTTCATCGAGAATATCTTGCGGATCGAAGCCATCGGCAACCTCAATGGTCACATTGCCAAAGCCTTCACTGGCGACGGAGGTGACTTTTTTAATGCCGCTAATATCTTGAATTGCTTCTTCAATTTTAATGTTTATCCCTTCTTCAATCTCTTGCGGCGCGGCGCCAGGGTAGGCGACCGAGACTTGCAAGTAGTTGAGTTCGAATGAGGGAAACACCTCTTTATTGATCAACACGGTACTAAAGAGCCCGCCAATCAATAAAATAATCATCAATAAGTTGGCGGCAACACTGTTGCGGGCAAACCAAGCGATAATGCCTTTTTTGGTATCCATTACTGTTCACCTGTTGCCATTAACGTGGTGGGGGCAGGCTCGCTATCGTGCTTCGAGTTGTCATCAGCTTGCTCGCCTATCACCTTAACTAGCTGGCCGGTGGTCATATTGTTGATGGTGGTCAGTGAAATGCGCTCGCCATCCACTAGGCTGTCTTTGATATAGACATTGTCGATATCGCTGCGAACCACATTGACGCTGCGCATCTCAAGGGTATTGTCATCTCGCACTATGGCCACCTGATTGTTACGCACGATATGGCGCGGCAGTTTGACTATGCCATCAACGGTGCGACCTTTAATCACGGCGGTGACAAAGCTGCCAAATTTTAACGGCAGTTGTCCAGCTTGCTTGCTGTCTCTGAGGTAGGGATCTTTAATTTCGGCGACTAAATACACCATGCGATTATCGGCGTCGATCACCCCTTCGCTACGGACAATTTTCCCCGTCCAATAGACAGTGCGACCTGCGAGTTCGGCGCTTAAGGTCACTTCGGTATCGGGGTCGTCCACCGATTCGAGATAGGCCATCTCACTGTTGGCCAGTGGCAGACGTATTTCGGCGGTGCGAGTATCGTAAAGTTCACCAAGGTTAGTGCCTAAGGTAACGTATTGGCCAAGGTCGACATGTCTCACCTTGATGATGCCATCGAAAGGCGCGCGAATGACGGTTCGGGCTAAGTTTCGCTGGGCGCGGGCTAAAGCCGCCTCGGCAAATTTGACGTTAGCTTGCTCTTTTTTCAGTTGCGGTAAACGCAGTCCCAATTCGGGGGCGGCGCCGCTGTCATAGTCTTCCCAATCTTTTTTAGCCACCTGACCGCGGGCGATCTCTTCATCGAGTAGGGCTTTGGCCTGAGCGAGTGTGGCCTGCGCTTGGATCAGGTCGGCTTGATAGTCCGAAGGTTCAATCTCGGCCAGTATATCGCCACTTTTAACTATGCCACCGGCAACAAATTGCTCGGAAATGGTCAGCATACGCCCCTGAACTTCGGTCACCAGTTGGGTGCGGTATTTGGGATTGACTACGCCATATGAGGGCAGATTTAGCGATACGGTTTGCTGGGTCACCGTCATCACATCGACAATCGGAATAGGGATCTCATCGGGCTTTTGCTCAGGGGCCTCTTTGGTGCTTATGAGCAGCGCGGCTAATCCACCAAAGAGTGCCAGAATTAGAATAGGCGGAAGCGTTCTACGAAGAATTATTTTTATCATTGCCTTGATGCGGTTCCATGCTGCATTGCGTTGGCTGTTAAATTACCAGAGTCTGCACTTAGGGCAAACGTCTTTTTGTAACTAAAATGTGTCAAAATGGCGTTAACATGTTGATCTTGATGATTACGCAACGGCTAAACGCTAAATTAACGATACAAAAAAGCGCCCGTGATGGGCGCTTTTTAAGTTGTCAGCAAAGTGTAACCGAGTGAGTTACTTTTTCTTTTTGCTGGCTTTAAATTTTTTACTGACCTTTTTATCGACCGCTTTGCCTTTTTTCTTAGACGGTGGACGAGCCTCTTTATGTTTTGGGCGTAAGCCTTCAATAACGCGGCGTTTTAACGGTTGTTCAATATAGCGCTCAATCTTAGCGACAATGCGCATATCATGGGCTTCGGCCAGTGAAATGGCGGTGCCTTTGTTACCGGCGCGGCCTGTGCGTCCGATACGGTGCACATAGGTATCGGCCGAACGTGGCATATCGAAGTTAATCACGTGGCTGATATCGTCAACATCAATACCACGCGCGGCAACATCGGTAGCCAGTAGCACTCTGACTTCACCTTTGGTGAAACGCCCTAGGGCTTGAAAGCGTGCTTTTTGCTCCATATCACCGCGCATAAAGGCGCAATCAATGCCTACGCGCTTAAGCTGGCCTTCGAGGCTGGCAACCACTTCACGGGTTTTAACGAATACGATGGCGCGGGTCACATCTTCACGTTGCAAGATGCTGCACAGCAAGGCAAATTTATGCTCTTTATCGTCGGCTAAATGGATCCACTGATGGATTTTGGCTTTTTCGCTGCGCGGCGGCTTGGTTTCGATAGTGACAGGATTGGTCAGCAGCTCTTGAGCGAAACGGCTAACACCGCCACCTTCGAGTGTGGCCGAGAATAACATGTTCTGTTTGCGGCCCTGCGCTTCGATAGCGATGGCCTGTACGATAGAGGTAAAGCCCATGTCCAACATGCGGTCGGCTTCATCTATGACTAAGATCTCAACTTCTTGAGCATCAAACTGCCCCTTGTCGAGGTATTCCATCAAACGGCCAGGCGTGGCCACAAGAATGTCGACATTCTCACTCAGCGCCTTTTCTTGCGGTGCATAAGGCACGCCGCCAGTAATAATGGCGATATCTAAATCTAAGTCGGTAGCCAGGTGAGACGCATAGCGGTGGATCTGGCTCGCAAGCTCACGAGTCGGGGTTAAAATCAGTACCCGAGCTTGGCCAGAAAAACGGCGTGGGAAATCGATAAGATGCTGCAGCGCGGGCAGCAAAAAACTCGCCGTTTTACCGGTTCCGGTTGGGGCGCGCGCAAGAATGTCTCGCTGCTCAAGCCCGAGTGGGATGGTCTGTTGCTGGATGGTGGTGGGCGTATTGTGGCCCATCGCCTTGAGTGACCTCAGTAAAGTCTCGTCAAGGTGGAAATCTTCAAATTGCATGCGCTGCGTCTCAGTGAATAATAGCGCGGCATTATACACCGAAATTAGACTCAAGTGCGAGGATAGTCATCAGCGACTGGTGGATAATCAATAAGCCACTTTGGGGGCTTTATCGACAGCCATCAGTCGCTATTGGCACTGATTAATGCTTAGAGCTTGAGGTAAAACGCCTGAGTCAGTGCCACCATCTCTTTAGTGTAATTGCCGCTGCTATCTCGAATGCACAAGGACTCAGGTTTATCTGAGAGAAATGCTGTTGGCTGTGTTTGCCCTTGATGGCCCAGTAATAATAGATGGCGATGGGGGATTTTTCCTTCGACACTGGCCACATCGACGCGTTTGAGCAGGGTGAGCTGATGTGCACTGAGCAGAGATAAAAACGCCGTAAGGCTTTGGGTAGGCAAAATGAGACTGGCGCGTCCCTCAGGGTGCAGTAGTGTTTTTATCGCATCTAATAGCTGAGGAAAACTTAAGCCTTGGGTATGGCGAGCCAGCGCGCGGCGGTCAGTGGCGGCCCGCGGCCCGTTGTCAAAATAGGGCGGATTACACACTATATGATCAAATAAATTTGGCTGCGTAAGCTGGCTCAGCCATTGATTGATGCACTGTGGTATTAAGGTGATTCTACAGACCCACGGGCTGTGATTAATGTTGTTGCTACAGTCGATGACGGCATCATTATCCAGTTCGATAGAGGTGATGTTTGCCTTGCTACGCTGGGCGGCCATCAAAGATAAGAGTCCACTGCCTGCACCGATATCGAGAATCTTGCTTGCCTCAGTCAAGGGCGCCCAAGCGCCTAAGAGCACGCCGTCGGTGCTCACAGGCATGCCGCAATGGCGATCATCAATGTGAAACTGCTTAAAACTAAAAGGCATAAGAATATCGGTAATACAAACTATGGCGTCATTGTACTGCATAGTGAATGTCGGGCAAAGCTGGGCCTCACCGGATAAATGCAGTGGATCTAACTATGATGAAATGTAGCCTGATGTAATGAATGGGGTGTGTCTGTTTTAGGCTTGTTAAACTTTTGGTGTTAATCGTCGTTTGTGGCCGCTGTTTGCTTGTTAATCGATAGCTATTTTGCTAATAGTAGTCCCCCAGTTTGCGGCGAAAGCCCGTAAATTGGTTTAGGTAATCCAGTTTGAATGCATTGTTGGCGTTAGTTGATTCTGCTGTTGTTCAAAAAGTAGTCTTAAGCGGCTAGATTTACCGTAAGGTCGTGTAATTAAATGTTTACACGCAATGAATGTCGTGAAGATTATCGGCTTATTTTCCACAAGTGATTGAGATCATTATAAAAGCAGTTTAACGGGGCGTTGTGTGCAGAATAATAAAATGAGTATGACCGATACATTAAGCTTAGGTTTTATGACCTTTGCTTTTTTTCTTGGTGCGGGAAACTTAATCTTCCCGCCATTGGCTGGCTTTTTAGCCGGTGAAAATATGTCACTAGCCATGATTGGCTTTTTACTGACAGCGGTAACCTTACCCCTTATTACCTTGATTGCAGTGGCTAAAGCCAACGGCAAAATCATGGGGTTGTTACCTCCCGTCGCCGCGACCATGTTGGCTGTGGCTATTTATATCATCATCGGCCCTGCATTTGCCGCGCCGCGTGCTGGCTTGGTGGCCTATGAGATGGGATTTAAGCCCTTTATTGATTTTGGTGATGACACCTTTACGCTGCTGGGGCTCGTGCTTAACGGTTCGCAGCTGCTGTATACCCTGATCTTCTTTGGTATCGCTATGCTGCTGTCACTGTTTCCGGGTAAATTACTCGATAGTGTCGGCAAGGTACTGACCCCCATCATGTTGCTATTGTTACTTGGCTTAGCGGTTTCAGTCATAGTGCTGCCCAGCGGCGATATCGGCCAAGCGGTGGGTGAGTATCAACATAGTCCGCTGTCGAAGGGGATTTTAGAAGGCTACAACACCATGGATACCCTGGCGTCGCTTATTTTCGGTATGTTGATTATCGATATTTTGCGTAAGAAGGGGGTTGAAGCACCCAAGGAGCAAACTAAGTATTTAGTGCGCGCGGCATTTATTGCTGCCGCAGGCTTGGCGTTTGTGTATATCTCATTATTTTACCTTGGTGCCAGCGCGGGCGATTTGGCAGAGGGTGCTGATAACGGCGGCGTGATTTTGACCAATTATGTTAATGTTCAATTTGGTGCCGCGGGCCAGCTCTTGTTAGCAGCGGTTGTTACCTTAGCCTGTTTAACCACTGTGGTGGGGCTGGTATCAGCTTGTGCCGAATACTTTAATGAGTTGCTGCCTAGCTTGTCCTATAAGTTATTGGTCGTGATCATGAGCCTAGCGTGTGTCACTGTGGCCAACGTTGGTTTAGCTCAGTTAATCAGTATCAGTATTCCAGTGCTTGTGACGGTTTATCCGGTGGCGATTGCGCTGGTTGCTGTGACCTACCTGACTGAATATTTCGATCGCCCAGCACTGGCTCACCGCTTAGTGTTAAGCGTGGCCCTGTTCTTTGGCGTTATCGATGGCCTAAAGGCGGCGGGGCTCGACATGAGTGTGTTTGATGCGATGCCGATGCACAATGAAGGCATGGCTTGGTTGTTGCCTACAGGGCTGGCGATTATTGCTTGCTTGATGCTCAAACGCCCAAAGGCGCAGGCGGTTCTCAATTAAGGTGAACCGCGCTCATCATCTATTAACTAGCTTAAACCGCTGCGAGCTAACCTTTGGTCGTTTGCACGGCTCATCTAGTTCGCACAGTAGATAAGTCATAAGCCAGATAGTGCGTTTGTTGTTTGCGACAATCTTGGCCTATCGCGTAAGATAACGGTGTTAATTCAGTTGAGTTAACACCGTTTTTGTATAAGGACACCGCGTGACTTCAAGCCAACAAGAGTATCAAATGGACCCCTTAATCGAGCCGTTTCTCGATGATCTATGGTCGATGAAGGGGCTAAGCGATAACACACTGCAAGCGTATCGAAGCGATTTGTGCCATTTTGATCGCTTTGTCCAAAGCCAGCATGCAGCGCTTATCGAGGTTGACGCTGTGCTGGTGAGAGAGTATCTCAGTCAGCGCTTCGATACTGGGTTTGCTAAATCCAGCAGCGCCAGACTCGTCAGTAGTTTACGGCGATTTTATCAGTATTTGGTGGCTAAAAAGCGCATCGTTATCGACCCCATGGCGATGATCAAACCGCCTAAATTGGCGCGCACCTTACCCGATTCGCTCAGCGAAGCCGATGTTGACCGATTACTGAGTGAGCCCAATGTCGATGAGCCAATCGAGTGTCGCGATCGGGCAATGTTAGAGTTACTGTATGCCAGCGGTTTGCGGGTGTCGGAATTGGTTGGGCTGACGCTGGATCAACTCAGCCTGCGTCAAGGGGTGGTACGTATTGTCGGTAAGGGCAGTAAAGAGCGATTAGTGCCACTGGGGGAGATGGCGGTGACAGAGATTGAGCAGTATCTGGCGTCGGCGCGTTTTGAACTGTTAAAAGGCAACAGCAGCGATGTGGTATTTCCCTCGAAACGGGGCACCATGATGACGCGGCAAACCTTTTGGCATCGCATTAAACTCTATGCATTACGGGCCGGCATTGCGGTGCACCTATCACCTCATACACTCCGCCACGCCTTTGCTACTCATCTGCTTAATCATGGCGCCGACTTGCGGGTTGTACAGTTGTTGCTTGGCCATAGCGACCTGTCGACCACCCAAATTTATACCCATGTGGCCAAGGCCAGATTAGCTAAATTGCATCAAGCGCACCATCCAAGAGGGTAGGCGGTGGAATAATTTGCTTTCCGTGCTTTGAACATGTAACTTTTCAGCCTTTAGTCGGGTCTATATAGCAGACCACTTATGTAATTTGATGCAATCGCTGCTTAATTCGCTGTCGATGTAGCCGCAAGTTTGAGTGGTGTTAAGTGATATAAACACGACCTTGTTTTGGTTTAATGGTTGTAGTCCAAATACAATACAGGATATCTAATGAACTTTACCCGCACTCTAACTTTGCTATGTGCCCTTGTGGCCGCGCCGTTTGTCATAGCAGCTAACAGCACTGTCGATAACACTGAGCAATTAAAGCAAAAACTGGCCAGCACTTTGAGTGTGGAAGTGCAAAGCCTTAATATGTCGCAAATTCCAGGCCTTTATGAAGCCATCACCGATCGTGGCGTGCTTTATATTAGCCAAGATGGTAGTAAGTTATTCCACGGTAGCTTATACGATCTTGATAACGGCATGAAAAACCTCACCGAAGCGGCGCTGGCTGGCCCTCGTGTCGAAATGATCAAGCAGTTTGAGCCTAATATGCTGGTCTATAAGGCTAAAGATGAAAAGCACATTGTGACCGTCTTTACCGACATCACCTGTGGTTACTGCCGTAAGCTACATAATCAAATGGATGAATACAACGACTTAGGCATTACCGTACGTTATTTAGCCTTCCCACGCCAAGGCGTACCATCGAAAAACGCTAACGATATGGCGGCCATTTGGTGCTCGGCCGATCCGCTAAAAGCGATGACCGATGCCAAGGGCGGTAAGTTGGTCGACACGGCTAAAAACTGCGATGCCAACATCTCGCAGCAATACAATTTAGGCCAAACACTGGGCGTTAATGGCACGCCGGCTATCGTATTAGAAGATGGCACTATGATCCCAGGTTATCAACCTCCAGGGCAATTATTGCAAGCGCTTGAGCGCGTACAATAAGCTTTAAATTGGCTAAATCGTGTGATTGAAAGGTGAGCTTACGCTCACCTTTTTTGTGCCTACTTGCAATGGTTCTCGCCGCGCAGGTATTGAGTGGCTGGTATCTGCTTCTATCTAGCGCTGATAGATAGTAGCAATCGATACTTTTGCTGTGTGTTCTGCCGCCGCCTTTGTTATGCTAGCGCCATTGTTTGTTGAGGTTATTTACGCTGTGATCCATAAGATAGTTCGTCGCCCTAAGGTGGATGATAATCATCTTCCTGCCCATCTCTCGCCTATTTTAAAGCAAGTTTACGCCAGCCGAGGTTGCAGTGATGCAGACTGTGAGTTGGCGCTTGCTAACTTGCTACGGCCTAATACCATGAAAGGCCTCGATGTGGCCGCGCGGCTGATTGCCGATGCCATGGCTGATAATCGTAAAATCCTTATCATGGGCGACTTTGATGCCGATGGCGCCACCTCTACCTGTGTCTGTTTGTTAGCGCTGAAGATGATGGGCGCGCAGCAGGTGGATTACCTCATTCCAAACCGCTTTGATTATGGCTACGGCCTCAGCCCTGAGATTGTTGCTGTGGCTTACCGTAAAGAGGCGCAGCTGCTGATCACTGTCGACAATGGCATCTCATCTATCGAGGGCGTTGCCGCCGCCAAGGCGCTAGGCATGACTGTGGTGATCACCGACCATCATCTGCCAGGCCAAACGGTGCCGGCTGCCGATGCCATAGTGAACCCTAACCAACTCGATTGCCCATTTGCCAGCAAGTCGATTGCGGGCGTTGGCGTCGCCTTTTATTTAATGTCGGCATTAAGAGCCGAATTAAGAACCCGTGGCTGGTATCAACAGCGCGCCATTGCCGAGCCAAATTTAGCCAGCTTACTGGATATTGTGGCGCTGGGCACGGTTGCCGATGTGGTCTCGCTCGATACCAATAACCGTATCTTAGTCGATGCCGGTTTAAAGCGAGTCAGAGCCGGCCGTTGTCGCCCCGGGATCACCGCCTTATTGGAAGTCGCTAAACGCAATACTTCACGTATTGTGGCCTCTGATTTTGGTTTTGCGGTTGGCCCCAGACTCAACGCTGCCGGGCGGCTCGACGAGATGGCTCTAGGGGTTGAAACCTTACTATGTGATGACATCATGCAAGCTCGGCGTATGGCCAGTGAGCTCGATAGCTTAAACGCCGAACGGCGCGATCTTGAAGCCGATATGCAGCAAGAGGCGCTAAAAAGCCTTGAGGCGCTGAGTTTAGATGAAGCTGACTTACCTTGGGGAATCGCGCTTTACCAGAGCGATTGGCACCAAGGGGTGATAGGTATCTTGGCTTCGCGCATTAAAGATAAATATCATCGCCCGGTGATCGCCTTTGCCGAGGCTAATGAAGGCGAGATAAAAGGCTCGGCGCGCTCGATTAAAGGCCTGCATATGCGGGATTTACTCGAGCTAATCAATAGCAGACATCCAGGCATGATCATCAAATTTGGTGGCCATGCCATGGCGGCAGGCTTATCGCTTAACGCTGGCCAATTTGACCGTTTTGCCAAGGCGTATGATGAAGCGGTGCGAGAGTTACTGGCCCCCGCGCAACTGACCGGTGAAATTGTTAGTGATGGTGAGCTATTGCCCCATCAAATGACGATGGCGTTAGCCCAAGAATTGCGTAATGCCGGCCCTTGGGGACAGAATTTCCCAGAGCCGTTATTTGACGGTTACTTCAGAGTGGTGCAGCAGCGCATTGTTGGCGAACGTCACCTTAAGCTCGTACTGGAAACCGAATGCGGCCAAACCATGGTCGATGCCATTGCCTTTAATGTCGATTTAAAAACGTGGCCTGATGCGACCATTCAATTTGCGCAGGTAGCTTATAAGCTCGACATCAATGAGTTTAGGGGCAATGAGAGTCTGCAGTTTATGGTGGAGCAGATAGAGCCTAAGTGATTAGGCCTTCGAATGAAGGCTTGGCATTTTTTTAAGTTTACTTGAGCAGCGTTATGCTGAATTTTCATTTATTGATGTGCTATGAAAACGCACCTTAATGGCAATTAATAGCCTGCCGCAGGCTTTATGTGCAAGCGCTCTTTTGGCTCGCTGTGAATATATCCCTATACGCTCCACGGCGGCATCCCTGCTGCCAAGGGCCAAAACCGCGCTTACACCTCTCTCTAACGCTTCTTCGATTGGACTTCATTTGATACGACTAGTGAGTTAAAGGCTAAGAAGCTTTTGCCCCAAAGTGTGCTGGTTTTGGAATGAAGGCTTGGCATTTTTTTGAGTAGCGGCTGGCTGTATTTTCATTTATTGAAAGTGTTTGAAGGTCGAACCTTCGCTGTTTGAAATTGCTTGCAGCAGGCTAATGTGTAAACACTTCTGCGGCACGCTGTGCGCCATCCATGGCCGCTCTACGGTTTCATCCCTGAAACCGAAGGCCGCAGCCGCGTTTACACTTATCTCTAACGTCTCTTCGATTTAGCCGTATTTGATGTGGGTTGCTAGTTCAAAAGCTAACTAGGTTCTGCTCCTTTGTGAGTTACAGGCGATAAGCAGTACAGAACAGTGACGAGACTATTGACTGTACTGCTCAAGCCAAACTGGACGTATTATTCGTGACGATAAACGTGGCGCTATCAACGAAAACAGTGCCAACGTACTGACAAGATTGAATATCCCGCATGAAAATTGGGTTAAGCTCGTTAGCGAATTTGGTCAATTGTTTCATGGCCCAGTGGGCACATTACAAGCACTCACCCATTACTGCGAGCACTTAGAGAAGCGGCGCCGGCACTTTGTAACGAGCTGCCAGCATTTCAAAATAGACTGATATTAACGCTTTATTGCATCACAAAACCTGTTGTTCTTCTGGTGCAATAGGTTGGTTTAGTGCAGCTGAAATACGCCATTTTTAAGTCAGCAGGCTTAATGTCGTCATACATCGATATTCAGGCCATATTGTTTCGACCTAAAATGACCAAATCACATCACGGCGATTGAACATAAACCGAAAGCGTATTATGTTATTGTTTTATAATGGGGGGGTATTTTCTTTTCGGCTTATTTAAAGAAATTATCTGGGGATTCTCTAGGCTGAAACCTAGGGGTTGTTAAACTCTTGTAATTTTAAAAAAAAGTGTGTCAGATTTTAATTGAAGCTTTGTTATGGCATAACAAGGCTTTAGTAATTTTAAAGTCAACATGTAATATAAAAGGAATTTTAATGACATTTAATATTAAGAAAACTAATCTGGTACTATTTTCTTCATTGTTAGTAGTCGCAACATTTGGCGTTCTGGCTGATAGTATTGTTGTAACACCTAAAGGTACATATAAATGTGATAATGTTTGTGTTGTCGACAGTCACGGAAATGTTACGGATTGCTGCGGAGGATCGGTCTGGAGAAAAGAAACCGAAGATCCCGTCTAAGGCAAAATTTTTCAGATGTATAATATATTAACTGATAGTTGAGCTGAAGTGCGCTCAACTTTTTACGATTATTTTAAAGTTTAGCTGAAAAGATACCTTTTTAATCAAGGACTTTTATCAAGGAATGTTATGAAACTACAACCGTATATTTTTTCTATTCTGGCAATATCAATCGCCACATGGGGATACATAGAGTTTATTAATAACGAAAAAGAAAATGAATTTAATCAAAATGAGGGCAATATCGTTTCCGATATAGCAAACGCGGATGGCTTAAGCCCAGATGACGCGGCTATTTTGGTGCATTCTGATTTGACAGTTAACAATGCAGATAAACTAATCAGTCATGATAGTTTGACTAATGGAGATGATAAAAAAAATGAAGATGTAATTTCGACTGAGCTTCAAGATAATAATGTTGTTTTTGAAGAAAATGGGAAATTAGTATTCGATGAATATTACCTAAAAGAGCTATCCTTAAACGAAACTTTCGATTTTATAGCTAGTTTACCACTTACTATCACCAACCCCGAGTCACTAATTATTATGGAAAACATTAATGAGGGAATTGGAAAAGATTTAGTGGAATATGAAGATATGAATCTCAAGACGGTATCTTGTTCAGACAAACTTTGTGGCATTGTCATTTCCTCTGAAAATCGTTCTAATGTTGATTCTTTCTTAGATTTAATTACATCTAAGCCTATTGTAAAAGAAAAGCTAAAGGGGGGGAGCTTGAAAATTGTGGAGGATAATGGCGAATACTATGGGGTTTTATTTGGTGCTATTGGAAATATGCCGATACAACATAAGTAAAATGAAAGTTGCATAGCTATAGGCTGTGGTAAGCCCCTAATTTTTTAGATGGGAAGGCTCAGGAAAACTGCGACACTGGTTAACGCCAGTCAAATCGAAAATGCGTTATGAAGTCGTTGAAGCGTTTTCTGATAATGATTTGCTTATTGATATGCCTGTATCACCGCAAGCGAGAAAGAAGAACCCAAATTTACCTGAAACATGGCGCGCGCGTTTTATTGCTAATCAAAAGCCAAAGGGTGAGATTAAAGGCTTCGTTACCTCGCTGGTTGACCCCACTCGGTATCCACTGGATAAGCTACTTAATATCTACTGGTAACACTGGGAAATTGAAGAAGGATATGGCGAGCTTCAGCAAACTCAACTGCAAAGTAAGGTGACGTTACGAAGTCAAGTTACTGAAGGGGTCAGACAAGAACTATGGGGCGTACTTATCGCTTACAATCTGGTTCGTTTAGAAATGGTAGCGATAGCAAAGGAAGCTGAAGTTGCTCCAACGCGTATCAGTTTTACCGCAGCAATAAGCTTGATAGACACACAATTGATGTGGCTTGCTTTATCGCCGGATGGGAAATTGCCGGCTAAGCTGAAGCAAATGTGAGCCGATATAAAACACTTTATCCTTCCAGATAAAAGAAAGCACCGAACATATCCACGTTCAGTGCTCTATATACCTAGCCGTTACCCACTAAAATATAAGCAATAATGCTTAACCGAATAGCATTAACTCTATTGACTGGCTTTGTGGGCGCTATTTGTCAAAATAATCAGAGATTACTTCCTGGTATCAAACCTTGACGCTGAACGAGCGTTTTTACATGGTTAATTTAGGGGGAGATTAAAAGATATATAGACAGCCATAGTTAATGGCATCACTCACGACCTCCAACTATGCTTTGAAAGAGCATTTAACAAGGAGGTTGTATGTCGAGACCAAGACGAACTGCGAGCTGTAGGCTGATCGCTAACCCGCCTAGGTTAACCGGTATTAACTCAATACCTGCGTCAACACGCGTTGCCAGTTACCGCCCATGATCTTGCTGCGATCGTTGCTACTAAAACCGGCGGCAGATAACGCATCATCGATATGCTCCATGCGATCGATATGATTAAGCTCTGGGATCACCACATGCTCGGGCTCGATATCAAAGCCTAATACGCCGCGCGCCCGTAGGCTATGCCACCATTCGATGTACTGTTTTACGCCCTCGGCATTATTGTTACCCAGTTTAATCAGGTTTTCATGGCCGCGAAGGGGGTAGTCATTGGCGATCGCGACGGCGTCGATACCGCCGATATTGGCCACATGTTTAAGGTGCGCTACATAGTGCTCTGTGGTTGGCGTCTTATCGGTTGTCAGCCAGAAAGTCATCATAAACACCCCAAACAGGCCGCCAGTATCGGCAATGGCTTTAATCACCTCATCGGGAGAGCAGCGAGCATGATTGACGATAGCGCGCACGGCGCCATGACTTTGCACTATGGGCACTCGGCTTGCTTTGGCGCTATCAAGCGCCGATTGTGGGCTAGAGTGACTGACATCGATGAGCATCTTGTTGTGATTAAGCTTGTCGATTAACTGATGACCTGCGGCGGTTAAGGGTAAATTGAGCCCTTGCTTGCCATCGTTATCTAATGCGCCGCCGCTAAATTGATTGCCGTAGTGATGGGTCAGTTGCAGTACCCGCAGGCCGCGCTGATAAAACTCATCCACCTGATTAAGATCGCTATCGATACTCTCTTCGACGCAATCGGCGCCTTGGATCTGAAATATCACCGCAGTGCGTCCAGTGTCGTGGGCGAGGGCTATGTCGCTGGCACTTTTGCCCAGTAATAGTTTGTCTGGGTTGGCATTCACCCGTGTTAATGCCTCACTAATGCTGTTAACGCAGGCGTTATAGGTGCGCTTGTAATTGGTAGTGCCATCGGCTTGTTCAATGGCTTCGATGGCTGAGATATCACACAAGTAAGCATCGAGTTTCGAGGCGCTAAGATCGGCTAAATCATCAGGTAGAAAGGAAAGACCATCAATATAGAGCGGTTTAGCCATTGGCTGCGCAACAGCGCTGAGTTGAGCAAATTGACTCAGTGCGCCTGCTGCGGCGAGTGCTTTGATAAGTTGACGTCTGCTGACTTCGATTGCCATCTAGCATTCCTTGTGATGATTGTTTTCTTAGTGTTATCAAATAGTGATAATAACATCAAAAATGTGGCCAAAGTAGGGGGGTAGTGGTGCGTTGATGGATGAAGTGGCGACTCTGAGTCAGGGCACTTAACGGTAAATAACAAGGCAAAAAAACGCCAGATGAATCTCTTCATCTGGCGTTTTTTATCGCTAAATCAAATAGTCGCTAACTCACTGAGTCGGATAGCCACTTAAGCGAATAGCCACTTAGTCCGATTTAGGCTAAATGCTTAACGATAGCTTTACCCACGGCGCCAGCACTGGCGGGGTTTTGGCCGGTGATTAGGCGGTTGTCTTCGATAACAAACTCATTCCACGGCTGCACCTTAGTGTAACGTGCGGCGCTGCGGGTGAGGGCTTCTTCGAGCAAGAAAGGAATTTTGTCTATTGTGCCGTAATCCACTTCCTCTTCGCGGGTAAAGCCTGTGACCGATTTATCGGCAATCAGCTTTTGGCCATTACTTAAGGTGATGGGCAATAGACCTGCTGGGCCATGGCAGACCGCGCCGATGACGCCGCCCTGCTCGTAATGAGCCGCGCTGAGCTTAGCCACATTTTCGTCGCTGGCAAGATCAGACAACAAGCCAAAGCCACCTGGGTAGTAGATAGCAGCATAATCATCGATATTAATTTGTGATGCAGGAATGGTGTTATTGACGCGAGTCTGGAATGACTCATCGGCCAGTATGGCATCATTAATGGCATCATCTTCAAGGTCGGTACCATAAAGTGGTGCTTTACCGCCTTTAATAGACACTAAATCATATTCAAGACCGGCATCAAGCATCTCATGCAGTGCGTGAGTCAGCTCGGGGGCAAAGGTGCCATTGGCTTCATCTGTGGTGCCAAGGGTTGCGTGATTCGTTAGCAGGATAAGCACTTTTTTCATGATAGAACACTCGGTTTGTTGAAAGTGATGTCATTGTAATTGTTGTCATCAAATATGATAATCGGCTTAAAGTGCAAATTACTATTGTTGTACAGCAATAATGACGCAGAATGAGGATGGGTGATGGACAGTTTTGACGGCATTGTTGAATTTATTGCGGTGGCAGAATCAAATGGCTTTTCGGCGGCGGCGCGCCAGTTGGGGAGTTCGACTAGCCATGTTAGCCGCCAAATTGCCCGCTTAGAAACGCGCCTTGGCTGCGCCTTATTTGCCCGAACGACTCGCAGCGTTAGCTTGACTCAGGCGGGTCAGAGCTAC
Organism: Shewanella sp. 553; assembly: GCF_059338375.1. Lineage (NCBI taxonomy): Bacteria > Pseudomonadati > Pseudomonadota > Gammaproteobacteria > Alteromonadales > Shewanellaceae > Shewanella > Shewanella sp. 553. The sequence continues at coordinate 3,120,072 of NZ_CM181701.1, read as the reverse complement.
TATCAGCAGTGTAAAAACTTGTTGGTGGGCTTAAAGCAGGCCAACGAAGAGGTCAGCCAGCAGCAGTTACAGCTTAATGGTACCTTAAGGGTCAGCGCCGCTGGCGCCTTTGCCGAGCAGTATATTGCGCCGGTATTAATTCAGTTTGCTGGCCAGCATCCAGAGCTCACCATCGATATGGACTTTAACAGTCGCATGGTTAATTTTGTTGAAGACGGTATCGATTTTGCCATTCGGTTTGGCGCGTTAAAAGACTCCGGCTTGGTGGCGCGTAAGCTGGCTAATCGTGACATGATGGCGGTGGCGAGTCCGCAATATTTAGCCGAGCATGGTGAGCCGCATCACCCTAGTGAACTTAAGCGTCATAGCTGCATTATTTCTAATAATGAACATTGGCTATTTCATCACCCCGACAGCGCCAGCGGGCTCAACATCAAGGTTGAAGGCCGTTGGCGTAGCAATAATGTACCTGCGGTGATCGCGGCTGCCGAACAAGGGCTAGGCATAGCCTATCTGCCTAAGAGTAGTTTTATTACCTCTCTCGAAAAAGGCACCTTAACACCCGTATTAGCGCCATTTTGGACGAGTGGATTAACCAGTTGGATTGTATATCAAAATCGGCGCTTTCTGCCGCTGCGTGCCCGTATGGCGATAGATCACCTATTAGCGCATTTTGCCGACTGGCAGGAGTAGCTAAAGGTTACGCGGGTAGGCTTGCCATGGCATGCCAAAACAGCTTGAAGCTGGCTTCTTTGTGGCTGGCCTGCAGCCATGTTTGGGGGTTATCAATAAAATAACGGGTGGCGGCAAGGAATTGGCCGTGGCAATTGTCTTGCATCAGCGCTACCGGGTAGGGGGCGATAACCCCTTGGATTTGGCCTTGTTTAATTAAGTCACCAATAAAGCCTAAAATGGTGTTCATCGCCTGCATACGCACCGCCTGCTCAACTGTTGGCGACATAGAGTACTGCTGAAAAAAGGCCTGCTTGAGCGGATTGTCAATCGCCCAATTGAGGGCGCTAAACCAGAGGTGTTTAGCATCTTGCTTAAGCTCCCCCGATGGTTGAGCGCTAGCGATAATCGCATCGGCAAACTCTTGCTTAATCGATAAAAAAAGGTGCTGCATGAGTGCATCTTTAGAGGGAAAGTGGTGAAACAAGGTGCCTGTGGCCACGCCAGCTTGGCGGGCTATCGCTGCGGTGCTGGTGGCATGAAAGCCTTGGGCAACAAACAGGCTGAGTGCTGTGTCTAAGATGGCTTGTTTTTTGTCGGTAATACTCATGGTGTTCCTTACGGCGTTCCTCACAGGCTGCGGGCACATGGCCCGCAGCGGCGTTCTATTGCGTGCAATCTACAGCGTGCAAGCTCGTCGTGGGCGTTAGCGTAAAAACACTTTCATCAGCAGCTTTTGTATTAGGCCACCATAAGGGGGGTGGACTAACTTGCCGGTATTCAACTTTCCGCGACTGAGCACAGTTTTAGCGTGGCTCATGGTTAAGAAGCCCTCTTTACCATGATAATGCCCCATGCCCGAGGGGCCAATTCCGCCAAAGGGCGCGTCATCGGCCGCCACATGAAACACGGTTTCGTTAATACACACACCGCCAGAGTGGGTGTGGCTTAAAATGCGTTGCTGAGCCGTGGTATCGAAGCTCATGATATATAAGGCTAACGGGCGTGGCCGCTGATTGATGTAGTTTATCGCTTGCGTTAGATCATCATATTCTATGATAGGCAGCAGCGGGCCAAAGATCTCCTCTTGCATCACCAGCATCTCATCATTGACTTGGCTTAGCAGTTGGGTGGGGATCTTACGCGTCTTGCTGTCGATAGCTTCACCATTGGCCGAGGTGATGAGCGCGCCTTTGCTGCGGGCATCGTCGAGCACAGTGATTATTCTGTCAAACTGACGTTGATTAATAATGGCGCCATAATCTGGGTTGTTGGCGATTTGACCATACATGGCATTAAACTGTTGTGCGAACGCTTGCTTAAAGGCGTCGGTTTTTCCCTTGGGCAGTAACACATAATCGGGAGCGACACAGATTTGGCCGGCATTTAAGCACTTACCATAAATCATCCTCTCGACCGCTGTCTCAAGTGGCATATCATCGGCAATGATCACCGGCGATTTCCCCCCCAGCTCTAAGGTGACTGGAGTAAGGTTATCGGCGGCGGCGCGCATCACGTGACGCCCGACAGTGGTTGAGCCGGTAAACAATAGATGATCGAAGGGCTGCGCCGAAAAAGCCGCCGCGACATCGGCCTCACCTTCAACGACGGCGACCACAGTGTCATCAAATAGCTCAGCGAGCATCTTCTTTAATACAGCATTGGTGTGCGGCGTGAATTCAGACAGCTTGATCATGGCGCGGTTACCAGCCGCCAGCGCGGTAATTAACGGCCCTATAGATAACATCACCGGGAAGTTCCACGGCACGATAATACCAACGACTCCCACAGGTTGATAATGTACGGTAATGTTTGCTGGCGCCAGTAGCATACCGGCATGACGACGACTGGGCTTCATCCAGTTTTTTAAATGTTTAAGAGTGTAATTAATATTGTTAATGCAGGGCATGATGTCGGAAATCAGGCTGTCGTCAGCCGAACGGTGGCCATAGTCTTGGGACAGGGCCTCAATAATGCGGTTTTGCTGCGCGAGCAGGGCTTTTTTTAAGGCCTTGAGTTGTGCTTTTCGCGCATCGAGATCCGGAGTCGGTTGGCGCAGATAAGCAGATTTTTGCGCGCTTAATCTCTGTTGCAGTTGAGTGGCAATATCGGTTTGCAGTGGCATATTCATTACACCTGTCCTTATTCGCTAGCGCGTGGATGAGTGGTTACCGCTCGAACGGGTGCGCTCAAGATAAGCTTCTCTACCTTGGCATTCAATAAAGTAACCGACTGATTAGTCGGTCTGATAATAGATGAACTTTTTCTTGTGGTCAAATAAACATCAGGCTCACTACAAAGTGTGATCTAGATCAACAGTGTTTATGGCACCGAAAACTACACTTAAAGATGAGCGTTTAAGTGATGATTGAGTCATGGGAGGGGCATATGAGTGAATTACAGCATGGTATTTCCATTGGTATCGAACGTAATGATGACAATGTTTACTTAATGATGACGGCCATCGGCAGTTTAACCCACGCCGATTATGAGTTGATGACCCCTATCCTGGAGTCGGCCTTAGCTGGACTCAAGCAGCCAGAGGTGGTTGCGTTAGTGGATATTACCCAATTAGAGGGGATCTCGCTGCATGCCGCGTGGGACGATCTGCAACTGGGGCTTAAACATGGTAAAGCGTTTCGTAAGGTGGCAATTGTTGGACGAGGCGATTTCCAGCAGTGGATGAGCCGCATTGCCGGCTGGTTTAGCCCTGGAGAGTTTAAATTTTTCGACAGTCGAGCTAAGGCGATAGATTGGTTGATGTGAGCCGAGCGAGCATGTCGGCAGACGTGAGCTAGTACTTAATGAGACTTAAGTTGATGAAGCTTAAGTTGATAAAACTGTGTCATCTGATTACGGTTACTTAACGGTTACTGGGTTATCCGCTAAGCTTAATGACGGTAAGCTGTGGATGATATTTATCTAAGCTTGCTCTAAAACGGCTCAATGATACTACCGCTTACATCTAGCCTTACCGCTAAGGAGTTCATGATGAGAAAAGGTCAAATTTTATGTCCAACCGACTTTTCCGAAACAGCGTCCCATGCGCTGTCTTATGCTATCGAGATGGCCAACCTTTATCAGGTGGGCTTTCGACTTTTACATGTCGTCGAGCAGCCCATAGGTGATGAAAATTACCAAATCTTGGCTATTACTCCCGAGGAATTAGCTAAGACGATGGAAGATGCCGCTGCTGAAAAAATGAAGTCATTATTAGCTAATCTCGACAGTAACCTAGCGGTTGAAACGATTATACGTCGGGGAGATGCGGTGGCCGAGATCTTAGCCGAAGCCGAAGAGAACGGTGCCGGTATGATTGTGATTGCTAGTCATGGCCGCACGGGTTTTTCCCATTTTTTACACACCAATGTGGCCGAGGCCGTAGCCAATGGGGCTAAGTGTCCGGTATTGGTCGTGAAATAAAGGTGTGAACCACAGACGTTGTGATTGCCTTGGCTGACACCATTATTGAGGAGGTGAGTGATGCGTACTCATCAAATTTTGTGCCCGACCGATTTTTCAGAAACGGCTTCGCATGCTTTAGGTTATGCCATTGAAATGGCATGCCTTTATGGTGTCGATTTACGAATAGTGCATGTGGTAAGTCAGCCCTATGGTGCTCATAATTACGGTATTATGATCGATAGTAATGAAGAGTTAGAGCAACATTTGCATGCCTACGCCAGTGGCAAACTAGGGAAAATTGTGCGAGACGCCCAATTAGAGATGCCCGATGGACTGACGGTTTACAGTAAAATTAGGGCCGGTGATGTACTGGGGCAACTGCTGGCGGAAGTGGAAGAAAACGACATTGGCATGTTGGTCATTGCCAGTCACGGTCATCAAGGGTTATCGCACCTACTGAACCCCAATATCGCCGAGTCATTGGCTAATAAAGCCAAATGCCCGGTATTAGTGATCAAATAGATGTGTGCGCTGATGCCGTGTAACAACCGACGAGTGACTGATATAACAATCGTTACGGAGAAATGGTTACGGCCTAATACAAGTGTCGTGATGCAGTTTATCGGCTAACGATTGCAGCACCTGCGCTTGGGGATGCGTATGGGCAAAGGTGCGTAATCCATAAATGCCCATCACAAAATAGTGGGCTAAATCCCTGCTGGAGCGATGAGCAGGGATCTCTCCTGCATCAATAGCTTGCTGAAACTTATCGGTTAATGCGTCAAGCCAGTTGGCCAAATGTTGGTTGATTATCGCGCGTATCTCATCATCTTGCTCGGCCAGTTCATTCAGGGCTTTGGTGAGTAAACAGGCCCGAGCGGCATCGCAGCTAAGGCACTCCAGCACTATATGATCTAAATAGGACTTGAGCTGGCTGACGATGGGCGCGTCGGCCTGAAAGAATCCATCAAACTCCACGCTGCGATCGTGGCGATATTGGCCTAATGCTGCTAACAGCAAACCGCGCTTATTGCTAAAGGCGCAATAGATAGAGCCAGGGTGCAAGCCAGTAGCCTTGGTTAAATCTTGCATGCTGGTTTTGGCATAGCCTTTGGCCATAAAGGCGGTCATGGCGTGCCTTAATACCTGCTCTCGATCAAATTCGGCGTTGCGCATATTTCTCTGTCTGTGGTCGGCATATGTGTTGCCATTGTACTCAATCTTGAATGCTTGTTCAAAAAAGATCTTGAATGCGTATGCAACTCGGTTTATCTTGAGCGGACATTCAAGAAAGCGTTACAGCAAGAGAGTTCTACATGACCGCTAACCTATTTCAACCGTTTAAGCTCAATGACAGTATTACGCTTAACAACAAAATTTTGATGGCGCCGCTAACCCGTTGTATGGCCGATGATGAGTTGGTGCCAACTCAAGCCATGGCCGAGTATTATGCCCGCCGAGCCGCGGCCGGATTGATTATTTCTGAGGCGGTGATCATTCGCCCTGACGGTCAAGGTTATCCCAATACACCTGGCCTGTTTACCCCTGCGCAAATCGACGGTTGGCGTCGGGTGACCGATGCGGTGCACGCTAACGATGGCAAAATTTTCGCTCAGCTTTGGCATACTGGCCGGGTTGCTCATTCTCACTTTTTTGGTGGGCAAACCATTGCACCATCGGCTATTGCTATCGAAGGTAGCGTGCCAAGGCGCCGTGAATTAACCTACGAAACGCCTAAAGCGGTCACCCACGAAGAGATCGAGCAGCTGATTGCCGATTATTCACAAGCGGCAGCCAATGCCATTGATGCTGGTTTCGATGGCGTCGAAATTCACGGTGCTAATGCTTATCTTATCGATCAGTTTTTACATCACGACAGTAACCGCCGCACCGACGGCTATGGCGGAACTCCTGAGAACATGGCGCGTTTCCCGCTGGCCGTTGTCGATGCCGTTTGTGCGCGTATTGGTCACGAGCGCACGGCGCTACGCGTCACCCCTGGTGCCTATGTCAACATGCAAGGTGATGCGCGAGATCGTCAAGTATTCGACTATTTTCTTAAACAGTTAGCGCAACGTGAGTTGGCTTATTTGCACATAGGTATTTTCGATGATGCCTTGGAATTTGATTACCTTGGCGGCCGCGCATCTAGTTACACCCGAGCAAATTACAGTAAAACCTTAGTCGGGGTCGGTAGCTACACAGCGCAAACGGGCGCCGCCGCTATCGATGAGGGTAAGTTTGATCTACTGGCCATTGGCCGCCCATTTATCGCTAACCCAGATTATGTTGAGCGAGTGCGCGATAACCAGCCTTTGGTTGAGTATTCAGATGAAATGTTAGCCAGCCTCATTTAAATAAGTCAGACTTTACACTTTTCAGCCAGCAATTGTCCCAGAGTCAATTGCTGGCTTTTTACGTTTTTATACGCATAGTACGTAATAGGTCTACTCGCTGAGCATCGCCGCGGCGCTGCCGCACAATGTCATGATAAATAGGAACCACTTTAAGGCATTAGGGCTGACTTTTATCGCCATTTTGACGGCGATGTGAGCGCCTACTAAGGTGCCCGCAGCCAAGATTAAGCCGGGCAGCCAGAGGATGAGATCTTCGGCGATAAAGACGACTAACGAGGCTAAGGTAAATACTAAAGTACATAAGACTTTTAAGGCGTTAGCTCTGACTAAGTCGTAACGTAAGCTGCCCGCCAGAGCTGCTAACAGGACAAAGCCGACCCCAGCTTGCACAAAGCCGCCATAGATCCCTGCAATGGTGAGCCAGACCCAAGAGCTCGGCGTTTGGCTGACTTTCTTCACCTCTGTGCCTAGCGCGGGCGAAATCATGGCGGGCTTAACCAAAATGATCAGTGCCATTGTCAGCATAGTCCCCAACAATAAGGGTTTGATGATACTCGATGGGGCGTAGGCCGCGGCTGCCGCGCCAATAAAACCCCCGATAATGGTGGGCAATAAAATGGGGCCGGTATCACCGCTGTCTAATTTACCGTGTTTTTTAAACCCCACGATTGCCGTTAACGATTGCACCACCACGCCCACTCGATTGGTGGCATTGGCGACCTCTGCTGGCATCCCCATCACCATTAAGGCGGGCAAGGTTAAATTAGAGCCGCCACCGGCCAAGGTGTTAATGATCCCTGCGAGAAATCCGGTGACCAATAGCAATAGACCGTGGGTAAGGGTGACATCCATTTTTTGTCCTTTAAGCTGGTTATAAATTAATAATAGGGGCGTTAGAAACCTGACCCAGGTTGTTGTAAAAAGGCTAACTCTTCAGGCGTCGATTGGCGCCCTAAGATCTGGTTGCGATGAGGGTAGCGGCCAAATTGGTCGATGATCGCCTTATGACGCAGCTCAAACGGCAAGTTGGCAGCCGCTGCCTCACGGCTAAAGAGGATCAGCGCCACTTCATGGATTGCGCGTGATTCACTGTGCATATAAGGCATATAGATAAACGGTACATAGTTGATATTCAGCTGTTGATCGATCCCCGCCGCTACCGCTTCTTGGGCCAAGGTCAGTGCCATTGCATCGGCGGCAAACGCCTGCGGAGTATCACGATAAATATTACGGCTAAATTGGTCAAGGATAAGGATCTCAGCTAAGCGACCTTGTGGCGTGGCGCGCCAATGATAAAGCTCTCCCTGTTTTGCTTGGCTCAATAAAGGCTCAAACCGTTGCTTAATCAGCGCGTCAAAGGCGCTGTCTTTATCGAACCAAGCTTTGGGCTCAATCTCGGTAAACCAGAAATGGATAATATCATCTGGGGTATGCAGGGTCTTTGTCATAGTCTTTGGCATCAAGGGCTCCTTATATCCAGTTAGTATGGTCATACTTGGTTAAGCTTAGCGCCGTTTCGGCGATCACTCTGGCGTCTGTGATACTAAGGTAAGGTATGGTTTGCTCGCCGCTGGCCATGCCTAAGTGCAATGTGGCTAAGTGTTTGCGTCGCTGCCCTACTGTTTGGCTTATGCAGACATGCTGCACCTTGGTGAGTGACAGCAGTTGCCAGCTTTGCCCTAGCACTCCGGTATGGATCCACAGATCATGGCCTTGCAACTGATACCCCCATTGGCGATACCTTAAGTAGAGTGCTATCACCACAAGGGCTGCGCCAAGCCACATCAGCTCGGTTAACCCGTTAAGGCCAAGTATAAAAGAGGCCAGCAAGGTCACTAATGGTGGTAAAAAGGCGCGGCGCCAAAACCAGCCGATATCGATCCCTTGGTAATGAGTGGGTAGCTCTGTGGCGTGGCTCTCAAGGCCGTTAAGCCTAGAGAGTACTTGGGTTATCTCGACAGAGGTCATGCTTGGGATCAGCATATGGCGTTTGGATTGCTGTTCGACTTCACTGCCTTTTACTTGCTTAAAATTGGCGGTCCAACGCTTAAACAGCCGGCCTAAAACGGGCTGATTAAAACGAATTAACTGCACTCTGGCTAACGCCAATACATCGTGTTGTTTGGCCAGTAAACCGCCGGTGCGATGCAAGGTGTTATCCCGTAGGCTTAACCTATAAGGGTGAAACTTTAAGACCGCCGAGGCGATAGAGACTAGCGCCAATAACAGATACAGCAAGAGTAATAGCGATAATCCAAATAGCAGCTCATTCATCAAGCTGGTAGCGATAGTCACTTGATACCATTGCCACAACGCTTGGGCAAACACGCTATCACCGATCTGCTCCCAATTGAGTTGCCCCAATATCGAGCCAGAAATGATCGATAACCAAAAAAGATTGTTTTGGTATAAACCAAAAATCAGCAGATCCTTAAGCTGTTTTTGCACCACAAGGCCGCTCGTTGAAGGGGCTGCTGCGGTGCCATCGACAGGTGCTGTTCCCGCTGGGTCGGTTGCAGCCGTAGTGGGCGCATGGATAAATAACCGCTGTTTAAGCTGCATGGCTTGGCGATAGTTAACCGCCGACAGCACGGCTTCATCTTGCTTAGAACCTGCGGTTTCCACCACCAAACTGAACAGCCCCAATGGGCGGAAATAGAGCGGCTGTTCGAGGCGCACATTTTGAATTTTATTCAGCGGAATTTCGTGAGTGCGTTTAAATAACAATCCCTGTTTGATGCCCAATTTATGGTCTTGTACGCGAAAGCGATATTGGCTCCACTGCACAATGGCAAAGGTAGCAATGGCTAACACCACAGTGACCATCACCAATATCACCCAAGGTGAATTAAAACCCTGCTGCCAACCGGTATAGATGACAGGTATCAGCGCATAACCGTTACTAAGCATCACCTTGAGTGCATGTAAGCTAAAACTGATGATGGACCATGGCGATAGGCTCGCCCATTGGGTAAAGCGACTACTCATGTTTATCGCTCGGCGTGGCGGTATCACTGGGCGCGTTAGGCTGAGAGGCGATTTTTGCCGTATCGGCATCATCGCTATTCATGCTGGTCAAGGGGGGCTTCGCTGCGATGTCGGCAGGCGCCGAGCCGGCTTGACGAACGAGCGCCGCTTTGGCCAATAAGTGTTGCCGAAGGGATTCTGCGACCGAGCTACTTAGCCCTGGCAGGGTAATTTCGGCGCTGCCACTGCCAGCGCTAAAACATTTTAAGGTGTGCTGACCAAAACGGCGCTCCAGCGGCCCTTGCGACAAGCTAACATGTTGTAAACGGCTGTAGGGCAGGGCGATTTTCTGGTGCCAAATAACCCCTTGTTGCATAACAAACTCATGGTCAAATACCCCATAAGCCAGCGACGTGGCAAACTTATAGCGGCCATAACTGATGACCGCAGCGAGCACGAGTGCGGCCGTCACTAGTCCCAATAGCGCTAAAATGGGCAGGTTAGCCAATAGGCTTATTACCGCAATGGCGATAATGATTGGCACAAACAACAGCAGGTTTTCGATATGGACTTGCTTGATATAAGTGGTTTCAACTGGAGTGAGAGGCACTTGATCGAAGCTTAGCCATTCATGGGGCGCCAGTCGTTGTCGCTCGCCTAGGCTAAGTGTTGGGTCTTTCAGATCGTCTGCCATTGATTATCCTAAGCAAGATTGCCATGCTGTGGTTTATTTAGACTATATCAGCATCATGCCCAATTTAACCAGAGTGTGCCATAGCACTAATTTGTAATTATCTGTTATGTTTACAAAAGAACTAAAATCAACCTCAATATGGAGTGCGCTGTGGGCGTTACAGACAGTCAAATATCAAAACAGAAAAAGGCCTTTCTTAGAAAACTCTATTTAGCCCATCTTATCGATAACGAGCGCCATAACTTACTGTCGCTGAGTAAGCTTACGGCCATGCCTCGGCGGACCTTGCAAGATGCCATTGCCACATTGGGCGATGTGGGTATCGAGTGTGAGTTTGTGCAAGATGGCGCGCGTCATAACGCAGGTTATTATCAATTACGCAGTTGGGGGCCGATTAATCCGTTATGGATTAAGGACCACCTCAACGGGCTGTTAGCTCAGTTGCAATCATAATGAGCCATTCACTGCATCAAACCCTGTGGGCCAGCACCTTGGGCGAAGCGCTCGTCTATCGCCCCCCATTAGCTGGTGATATCGATGCGGATGTGGCCATTATCGGTGCCGGTTACACTGGGCTGTGGACCGCTTATTATCTTAAGCAGCAATCTCCCCAATTAAAGATAGTGGTGCTCGATGCTACATGCGCTGGAGAGGGCGCATCTGGGCGTAATGGCGGCTGGTTGATGGGCAGTTTTGTTGGCGATAGCCATTACCTTGCAGGATTATCGGGCGAGGCCTTTGAGCAAGCCAAGCAGTTGATCCAAAGTCCCATCAATGCAGTAGCCAGCGTCATAGCTGAGCATGGTATTGATTGTGATTTTAGCCACAGTGGTAATTACCGAGTGGCCGCGCGTTATCCTGAGCAGCTTAATACCCTGAGCGGCGAACTAACCGAGCTACATCAACAAGGGTTTACCGAGCAAGATTATCGCTGGGTAGAGGGGGATGCGTTAACTCAGGCTGTCAGTATGCGTCTGGGCTGCGCGGCGATTTATACTCCCCATTGCGCCACGATTCAGCCTCTCAAGTTGGTGCGCGGCCTAGCCCGCGTGGTCGAAAGTATGGGAGTGACCCTATATGACAACACCCGAGTGAGCGGCTTTGGTCAGGGCGTGGTGCGGTGTCACTCTGGCCGAGTTCGCGCCGAGGTGATTGTGCCTGCCCTTGAAGGGTATCAAGGCGAGGTGAGTCAGCTTGGGGGTTATACTTTACCTGTGCAAAGCATGTTGATTGCCACCGAACCTTTAAGTGAGGCGTTATGGCAACAGCTGGGCTTGGCCGATAGGCCGACCTTTAGCGATGCCTCTCGGCAGGTGACTTATGGTCAGCGCAGTTTGGATAATCGTTTGGTGTTTGGCGCGCGAGGGGGCTATCGATTTGGTGCTAAGACGCAGACTCAATTTGACCGTAATAGCGAGGCTTTTCGCTGGCGGGCTGAGCTTATGGTCGATCTTTTTCCGGTACTCAAAGGGGTCAAGGTTAGCCATGGCTGGGGCGGAACGCTGGCGATGGCGAGAACATTTGCGCCCCATGCCATATTCGATAAGCGCAATGGCATCGGCTTGGCTGGTGGCTATGGCGGCGAAGGTGTCGGGGCGTCCAATCTGTTTGCCAGAACCTTAACCGACCTGATCCTTGAGCGTGACACCGAATTAACCCAAATGCCTTGGGCCCATGTGAGTGAGGTTAGCCAGGTATTAACCCCATGGGAGCCTGAGCCATGTCGTTGGTTAAGCTATCATCTCATCAATAAAGTGTTTAGCTGGGAGGAGCGCTTATGTTTGCAAGCGAGCCCATCGAGCCTTCAAAAGCGTATCGCGATCCATTTGGCCCAGCGCCTCGATAACTTAATGCATTAGCTTAATGCACTAGTTTTATGCAGTTAGCGTTATGCACATCGCAGGTGCCCCTAGACTTACTGGCTTGAGGCATTAGCCCATTAACAGGTAAGCGGCAAATCCAGCCCAACTCAGCAGCAGTAGCGCCCATGGGAGCTTGGATGAGTTGCTGTTCGAGTCACTAATGTGGGGGGCATCGGTTTGTGCTGAATCGCGGTTTTTCGCTTTTAGCTCCTGTTTACGGGCTTTATCTTTGTCACGGGCCTTACTCTTTTGCTGCTTTTTATATTCAGCAATGCCTTTTTCAATCCCCTGTGCAATCAGCTTAGTTTGCTCTTTGGTTTGCCCCGGCTTTTGGGTCGCTTTAGCGACTCTTAGCGCCTCATTTTTGGTTTCGTTCGAAATATTTTTTACCACAGGTTATCGCTCCCTTTTGTTATGACGGCACTATATCACAAAGAGGACTTGGCGATGAGCGGCGGGCTCATTGTTGATTGTCTGCAATAGATAAACAAATTCAATTATCTGGCTTTATTTTTGATATTCTTGTCACTATCTCCCATTTTGTTTAGCGACCTATGCGCGATAATAAATTGGCCGCCTCGGCGGTAAACACACAAGCCATATCAGCGGCGGCAGCCTCCTCGGCCAGTCGCCGGGCGGTATTGCCCTGGATTGCTGGCTTTTTAAAACCTTATCGCGCTCGAGTCATTGCCGCTATCGTCTTTTTGTTTATCGGTTCCTTGGCCTGGCTGTCATTAGGGCAAGGCGTTCGTCTGATGGTCGATGAAGGGTTTTTGCAAGATAACAGCGAGCGACTCAACGAGATCATCCTCTTGGTGATTGGCATTACCGCGCTCAGTAGTTCGGCGATTTTTTGTCGTTTTTACCTAATGACTTGGCTCGGCGAGCGAGTCAGCGCCGATATTCGCCTTAAGGTGTACGATCATCTGCTTAAGCTGTCGCCGGGCTTTTACGCCAAACTCAGAACCGGTGAAGTGATCTCGCGTTTTACCGCCGACTCTACCCTATTGCAATCTGTGGTGGGCTCAAGCCTCTCGATGGCCCTTAGGGCCAGTGTTACCGTGATTGGCGGCATAGTGATGATGACAATCACTAGCCTGAAGATGACCGCTTTAGTACTGCTTGCGGTGCCTATGGTGCTTGGGCCTATCTTTTTCTTAGGTCGCAAGGTGCGCGATTTGTCACGCAAGAGCCAAGACAGGGTCGGCGATCTTGGTGCTTATGTGGATGAAACCCTTCACGAAATTCATACGGTGCAAGCCTATTGTCATGAACACAGAGATCGTGAGCTATTTAATGAGCGTGTCGAAGCGGTCATGGACGCAGCTAAGGGGCGGATAAAATATCGCTCGATATTAATTTCGCTGGTGATGTTTTTAAGTATTTTAGCCATTGCGCTGGTCACTTGGGTCGGCGCCCATGATGTGATGCAAGGGGTTATCACCGCCGGTGAACTATCGGCCTTTATGTTTTATGCGGTGATGGTAGCTGGTGCCGTGGCGACCATTAGTGAAGTGATTGGTGAGATCCAGCGCGCCGCTGGCGCCACCGAGCGCCTTATCGAGTTGGCTGAAACCCCCATCGATATACCGCTACCCCGGCATCCGCAAATGCTGCCGACTAAGGTGCGCGGCGACCTGCAACTGAATCGAGTCTGTTTTACCTATCCCAACACCGATAATAGTAGTGAAAATGCTAGCGATGCCCAGTGCGATGACCCGCTAGATAATCAATGGGTTATCCGTAACCTTAGCCTGCAGATCCACAGCGGCGAACGGGTGGCGCTGGTGGGCGAAAGTGGTGCCGGCAAGAGCACTTTATTTGAATTATTACAGCGCTTTTATCCCCTTAACAGCGGCAGTATCTTATTAGACGGTATCGATATCGCTAATCTGATGCCGCAAGCGCTTAGGCAGCAGTTTGCGCTGGTGCCGCAAGAGTCGGTGATCTTTGCCAGCAGCGTGTTAGAAAATGTTCGTTATGGCCGCCCTGATGCTAGCGAGCAGCAAGTGATTGATGCCTGTATTGCCGCACATGCCAATGAGTTTATTGTCGATTTCCCCATGGGATACCACACCTATTTAGGTGAGCGCGGGGTGCGGCTCTCTGGTGGACAAAAGCAGCGCATCGCGATTGCGCGGGCCATATTAGCCGAGCGGCCCATTTTACTGCTCGATGAGGCCACCAGTGCGCTGGATGCGGTTAGCGAGCATAAGGTTAAATTGGCATTAGATGCCTTAATGCAGGGGCGCACCACATTGATCATTGCCCATCGATTAGCCACAGTGCTTAATGCCGATCGCATCTTAGTGATGCAAAAAGGGGCGTTAGTCGCCAGTGGCACCCATTCACAATTGATGCAAAGCTGCGAGCTGTATCGTGAATTTGCCAGTTTGCAGTTATTAAATGAGGAGATGTAGTGTTTTGCGCTAAAGCTAAGCGAGTTTCCATACTCGCTTAATGACATCATTTAGCCGTGTCCACCATGATTACCATGGCCGTTGCCACATTGATGTGTTGTCTCTTGGCCACCCTCTCCCACAGTGACAGAGCCTGCATCTTCAAACAGACTAAAGGTGTCCTGAGACATATCATCGATAGCTGGGTCGTCTAAGTGACCAAGGCAAGTATAGGCAACGCGATAATCACCAGCGGGGAGGTAACCCATGGCAAAGGACCAATCACCACTCATATCTTGATGTATAGGAGCGATGGCTACTGGCGAGAATTTACCATCGTTTCTAGCTGGACTTATATCCGCCATTTGCGTAAGACCTGTGACGCTATTTTGATAAAGATAGGCCATGTGATAAAACTGACCGCCAAGCGGAGCATTATCTGAGTGCGTTATTTCGCAGTTTGCTATCCATTGAGGATCCATCTCGCCAATGAGGTGTCCCATTTTTCGATTATCAATAGAGTAGATACCGTCGTGGTTAAGATGATATTGGTTATCGTAAAGGTGCATCGATTGGTATAGATCTATCTCCATGGTCAGAAATAGGTTCTCGTGCTGATTTAATACAAAGTCATGTAACGGAAGATGGTTGTTTTCGACTATCAATGGTAATCGTCCTTGACCATTTTCAATCGCACAGCCATCGGACTGATCACCATTAATTAAGGTAAAGTGTACATCGTGGTAGTGACCCGTTGGTAGCTCAAGGTTACGAATAACCTCATGACTCTTTGTTCCTTGGAAGTCGAGAAGATTGAATCTGTGTTGCCCCAAGTCGTGTTGATGAACTGTGCCATGGGCATCGGTCATTACTAGCTTATCGAGTACTAACTCGACGTTACTGACTTGGCTCATCGGAGAATCGGAAATGGCAATATTGACCATACCGACGGCGAGATCAGTCGTGGGCGTAGGTGAATCATCGGAGCCGCCGCAAGCTCCAAGGACTATTGTGGGGATAAGAAGCGAGATTAATTTACGCATGTTATTCGCCTTAAAGCTAATTGATTACTTTTGCTAATAGAGGTTCATTATTAGCTTATTTTAAGTGTATTTTGAGGGATGTATTGGCTTGAATTTAACCATTGTGATTGAACCATGAGTTTATCGATCTTTTTTTGTTATCTAAGATAAAGTGCGCTAGGGAGGTGTTAACCGCTGTTAAGCTGAGTGAACATTCTCTTGGTTTTTAACGTAATGAATGTTCACTGGGTTATCCTTTACCTTTGATCTATCTATATTTTGGAGTCAACGTGAAAAAAATTGTTTTGTTATGTTTGCTACTGCTCAATGGGTGCACCAGTGTGCCCAGTGGTATTAAGCCTGTTGAGCAGTTTGAACTGCCACGTTATTTAGGCACTTGGTATGAGATCGCCAGATTAGATCACAGCTTTGAGCGCGGCTTAACGCAAGTCACGGCCACCTACAGTATGCAAGCCGATGGTGGCGTTGAGGTGATTAATCGTGGTTTTTCAGTGGCAGATCAAAGTTGGGATGAAGCCGAAGGTAAAGCCTATTTTGTCGAAAGCCCCGATATTGGTCACCTTAAGGTCTCCTTTTTTGGCCCTTTCTATGGCGCTTATGTGATTTATGAACTGGATAAAGCCGATTATCAATATGCCTTTATCACCAGCTATAAGCGTGACTATTTATGGTTTTTATCGCGTACGCCCAAGGTGAGTGACGCGTTAAAGCAGCAGTTTGTGGCGCAGGCTAAGCAGATGGGGTTTGCGGTTGATGAGATTATTTGGGTGCAACAATAAAGGGCATGAAAAGTTGATACAAAGTGCTTAACTCATATAGATAAGAAGGTACGACAAGCAGGGAGCCATTAGGCTCCCTTCTTGGTCAGTGTATAGCGGAGTCAGTGTTTATAAGTGTTTAGTTGCAAGCAGTTAGCGGTAAGCGGGAACATTAACACTAACTAGAGCCAATAGGCCCCTTTCATTAATCCTAGCCTTGGTTATTTACGCAGTTCACGACGCAATATTTTACCCACGGTGGATTTCGGCAGGGCGCTCATAAACTCAACTATTTTAGGCACTTTATAAGCGGTCAGTTGCTCGCGGCAATGGGCTAGGATACTGGCTTGGGTGGCCGAGATATCATCGCTTGGGCTGCTTAGCACAATTGCCGCCTTTACCGCCTCACCACTGCGCGCATCCTCTACGCCAATCACGGCGCATTCGAGTACGGCTGCATGGGCGCTCAGCACCTCTTCAACCTCATTGGGGTAAACGTTAAAGCCCGAGACGATGATCATATCTTTTTTACGGTCGACAATTTTGTGCATGCCTAAGTCAATCGCAAGGGCAATATCCCCCGTTTTAAAGAAGCCGTCACTTGTCATCACCTTGGCGGTTTCCGCTGGCATCTGCCAGTAGCCGCTCATCACTTGTGGGCCTTTTACTGCCAACTCCCCTGTGGCACCAAAGGGCACTTCGTTATCATCGAGATCGAGGATCTTCACTTGGGTGTCGATAACCGGCTTACCTATACTCCCCAGTTGCTCCAATCCTGGAGCATTAAGTGAGACAACTGGTGAGGTTTCTGACAAGCCATAACCTTCGGATATGGTGCAGCCAGTGGTGGATTGCCAGGCCGCGGCGGCGGCTTGAGTGAGCGCCGTGCCGCCAGAGATAGTGACTCTTAGGTGGCTAAAGTCGAGAGCTTTAAACTCAGGTTGGTGACAAAGGCCAACAAACAAGGTGTTGATCCCGGCAAAGCCAGTAAAAGGATGTTCACTCAAGGTTTTGATTAACGATGAGATATCTCTAGGGTTTGGAATAAGTACCGAGCAACCACCACTTTCAAAATACACCATAAGGTTCACCATAAAGGCGTAGATATGATAGATGGGTAGCGGCGCGACAAATATCTCTTCGCCTTGAATGAGTTTATCGCCAAGGCGAGATTTAACCTGCAGGGCATTAGCAATCAAATTGCTGTGGCTCAACATGGCGCCTTTAGAGAGCCCAGTGGTGCCGCCAGTGTATTGCAGCGCCGCTAAGTCGCCCAAGTTAGCTTTTACGGGGGTAAAGCTGAGCTGGCTGCCTTTGGCTAACACCTCATTAAAGCGGGTGGTCGTAAAGGGCGTGGCTGGTTGTTCCTGCTCGGCAATTAAATCCAATGCGTGGGTTGCGATAACGGTTTCAATGGCGGTGTTAGCGATGACATTGGTTAGCGTCGGCAGTAGGTCGCTCAGCACCACTAGGGCCTTCGCGCCCGAATTATTATATTGATGAATGAGTTCACGTTCTGTGTATAGCGGGTTGGTATTGACTAACACTAAGCCTGCACGCAATGCCCCATAGGCAGCAATAACAAATTGGGTAATGTTGGGCAGCTGAATAGCGATGCGATCGCCAACGCTAAGCGAAGTATGGTGTTGCAGATAAGCGGCAAAATAGCGCGAGTCACGTTCGATATCGGCAAAGGTGCTCGATTGGCCTAAACAGACATAGGCAGTGTGATCGCTATAGCGCTGCGCCGACGTTTCAATCAGGTCGATTATCGATTGGTACTGGGTAAGGTTGACGTGGGTATCAACATCATATGCCATAGCGTGCCTCTCATTATTATTAATTTGTTAAAAATTAAACAAGTGTTTAGATTGTGCTAAAAGCGCGCTAAGGTCAACCGTAAATAGCCGATGAGTCTTGGGACTTAAATTTATTAAGCTTATGTATATATAGAATTTTATATCTAGGCTGGGCTTTGGTGCTGGTCAGACCTTTATCGCGTCTGTTGCTGTCAGACGCGATAAAGTCTGGGTGGGATGATTACGCTGAAGTCAGGGTAAAAAATTGGCTTTGTTGCGCTACACTGTCGAGTGGATCGGCCAGATTCATTACTTTAAAGGTAATGGGCTGCTGACGTAATGCGCCATCGATTGGGGCATCTTTACTGCGTTGTTGGTACACGGTCAGCGGGTAACTGAGCTGTTCTCCGGGCTGAACGGTAATCTCTACCTCGACCTCTTTATTGATAAAGTGACTTTGATCGCTTTCAAGATAGATAAGGTATTGTTGTGATTGCTGGGTTTTATTGCGGATCTTGAGCGTATAGCTATTTTCGATACGGTTATCGGGCGCGATGCGATACAGGTTTTGTCTGTCTCTTATCACATTAAGCTGGATCGCCTCGCGTTGGTATAGATCAAAGGCAAATACGCTCAGCATAATCACTACCGCCATGCCATAACCAATAAACCGCCAAGAGTTGAGCCGCTGTACAGGTAAGCCTTTGAGCTCGTTTTCACTGCTATAGCTTATCAAGTTACGCTCATAGCCGAACTTATCCATGGTTTGATTGCAGGCGTCAACGCAGGCACCGCAGTTAATGCATTCATACTGCAAGCCATTACGAATATCGATTCCCGTTGGGCACACATCGACGCACAAGTTGCAATCGACACAATCGCCAAGATCTGTGGCTTGTTTGCGTTTTCTGGGACCGCGAGACTCACCACGCTGGGTATTATAGGTCACCGTCAGGGTGTTACTGTCGAACATGGCCGATTGAAAACGTGCATAGGGGCAGCAGTGCAAGCACATGAGCTCGCGCATAAAGCCGGCATTCAGGTAAGTACACAGGGCAAAAAACCATACCCAGGCCGTTATCCAAAAACTGCCATTGAGGGTGAATATTTGTGGGTATAAGCTGCTTGCGGGCACAAAATAGGCGATAAATCCACAGCCGGTAAGCAGTGCCATGAGACCCCATAATAGGTGTTTGCTAACACGCTTGGTGAGCTTATTGAGACTCCAAGGGGCTTTGTCTAAGGCGTAACGTTTATTGCTGTTGCCTTCTATCTGCTTTTCAACCCAGACAAACATAAAGCTCCAGCTGGTTTGCGGGCACAGATAGCCACACCAGACCCGCCCCCAAAACACGGTAATAAAAAACAGTAAAAATGCGGCAATAATAAGCACCCATGCCATCAGGGTGAAATCCTGCGGCCACAGTGTCGTACCAAAAAAATTAAACTGCTGGTTTTCTATATCAAATAAAATAGCTTGCTGGCCATGGTAACGGATGAAAGGCACCAAAAAGAAACATAAGATAAGCAGGCTGTTAAGGCCGGTTCGCAGTCGTTGGAAGTCACCTTTTTGCTCTTTGATATGAATCTTGCCCTTTTCGCTGGGGATAAAGGTCACCGCTATCGGCTCGCCCTGGGCGCTAGGTGGTTTGCCGTTTGATGCCATGGCCGAATTGGCCGGGGTTGAGGTGGACCGTGAGTTCACACTTTGTGTCATGATTAAGGTTCCGCGCTATACACATTGAAAAAAGTATCGCGGTATCTGCAAGTTCAGCACCAACTTGCGAGTTATTTAATGCATTGATTATAAAAGATTATTGTTATCTTGAGATAAATCGCCTCGCGATATATCGTGCTTTGTCGATATATCGCGAAAAATAGATAGGCATTAATCCTAGCTTGGTCGATGAATATTGAGCTTTTTCATACGTGAGCGTAAGGTACTGGCGGGTAATCCTAACACTTGAGCGGCGCCCTGCGCGCCCGATATGCGCCAACCTAACTGTTGTAGGGTACGGCGAATATGGGCGGCTTCCACTTGCTCTAAGGTTTGCCCGTGTGTCGGCGGCGCGTTGGCGGTATCGAGTTGTAGGGCGGGGATTTGCAATACCTGCCCTTGAGACAAAATACTCTGACGCTCAATCACATTTTGCAGCTCTCGTACATTCCCAGGCCAGCTGTAGGCCATTAGATGACTTAAGCCTTTATTACTTACCCCTTTGATTTTTTTGCCGAGTTTTTTATTGAGGTTGGCGACGATATGGCTCACTAAGGTGGGGATATCCTGTAAACGCTCACGCAAAGGCGGCACATGCAGCGGAAACACATTGAGGCGATAATAGAGATCCATCCTAAATAGCCCTTGCTGCACACGTTTTAGTAAGTCGTGGTGGGTCGCGGTCACCAGACGAATATCCACCTTGATGGTCGTGCTGCTGCCGACCCGCTCAAACTCTTGCTCTTGTAGCACTCTTAACAACTTCGATTGGGCCTCGAGGGACAATTCGGCGACCTCATCGAGAAACAAGGTGCCTTGGTGGGCTAATTCGAATCGCCCCTTGCGCCGAGTGGTCGCACCGGTAAACGCCCCTTTTTCATGGCCAAACAGTTCGCTTTCAAGCAAGGTGGGCGAAAATGCCGCGCAGTTGACGCTCACCAGAGGTTTATCGCTGCGCTCACTGAGTTTATGAATATTGCGCGCGACCAGCTCTTTACCTGTGCCATTTTCGCCACTGATCAGCACTGTACTATTGGTGTTGGCGACCAGCTTAATTTGTTGAATAAGGCGTAAAATCGGCTCGCTTTCACCAGAGATACTCACATCACCTGTGTGGCTGGCCAGTTCCGTTTGCAGGTAATCGTTTTCGCTGGCCAGCTTTTCCGACAAGGCTTGCACTTGCTCTAATGCCTGACGCAGTGAGTCTTCGGTTTGTTTCTGCATGCTGATATCGCGAAATATCGCGACTACACCGATCAGCTGTTGCTGCTTATAGACTGGGGTTGTGGTGTAATGCACCGGAAAACTGCTGCCATCTTTACGCCAAAACAGTTCATGACTGATCTCGCGCGCAATGCCGTCGTGCATGGTGTTGTAAATGGGGCAATCTTCTTGGGGATAATGGCTACCATCGGCATGACTGTGATGATGGTGATTGTGAATATTTTTACCCAGCAGCTCTTGTGCTGTCCAGCCGGTCATGCGCTCGGCGGCAGGATTGATAAACACCGCATTGCCTGCCAAGTCAAAGCCGTAGATCCCTTCGCCCACGGCATTAAGCAATAATTTATTTTCGGGCAGAAAGTCCACATGAGTCTCGCCCGTGGGCGCTAAAGGGGATGAACACATAAAGATACTCGCAGCAGAAATGAACTAGAGATCCAGTGTACTTTAGCTCACGATATATCGCGACTTCTATCTTACAAGTATCTTGCAAGACTGCTACCTTGCTATTAGTTAGTCGCCTCGTATCAATGTGCCCGTAATAGGGTGAGCACCTCGTGGTAATCGAGTACGCGCGATAACGCTATGCCTTGGGGATATTGAGAACTGAACAGTATCGTAAAGGGAATACCATAGGCATTATGTTGGGCTAAAAAAGCCTCTACCACGGGGTCGCTGCGGGTTAAATCGCCCAACATCAATACCATATGATCGCGCTTGAGTAGCTTAACCACTGCCTCACGATGCAACACGCGATCTTTATTGCCTTTGCAAATGATGCACCAATCGGCGCTGACATCGACAAATACTGTTTTATCTTGGGCAACTAAGGCGGCGATCTTCTCTTGGGCTAACGGCTGCCAAACTAAGTTTTTATAGGCGGTAATGTCTTCGCGCGGGTAAATAAAATAGGTTACGGCGGCGTTGATCGCGGTAAAACAGAGCAGTAATAGCAGTACTGCCATTGGGATCTGGGTGCCGCGTGCTTTTTTAACGCTAAGAAAAATAATCAAGCCAATAAGCAAGCTTAGTGTGAGTGCGCTGATAGTGAGGATTGTGTGCATGATAACCATTGAAGGTGATTGATGATGCTAGTCTAGCAAACATCAACGCCTGAATTGAAATAATCAGTACATCACAGATCTTTTGCACCTATGGCTGAATGTTTGTAAGCTGCCCGGTGCGATGGCAAAGCGTATAAGCTGGCGAGTATTACCAAGCGCCATCGGATTAACCAAATGATATAACAACAATAATCGGGTCGTGTAAGAGGAAGCAGGATGAGTGTGAGTGCTTGGCTAGGTTTGCTGGCCATCTGTTGTTTGGGCGCCATGTCGCCCGGGCCAAGTTTAGCTATGGTGGTGCGGCATACCTTAGGTGGCGGCCGCGCTAAGGGGATTGTCTGCGCGTGGGCGCACTCTATTGGCATTGGGGTGTACGCTTTAGTGACCTTGCTTGGCCTAGGGGTGTTACTTAAGCAAGCGCCACTGGTCTTTAATGGCATTGCCATTCTAGGCGCGCTCTATTTAGCCTATATTGGCCTGCAGGCGCTACGCTCTAAAGGCGGTATGTCGGACAAGCTTGCGGCAGGTAAAGCCAGTAGCACGCTTACCGCCGCGCGTGACGGCCTGGCTATTTCACTGTTTAACCCTAAAATCATGCTGTTTTTTTTGGCGCTATTTAGTCAATTTGTGTTGGCAGCCGACAACCTTTGGGGGCAGTCTTTAATTGTGTTAACGCCTCTGGTGGTCGATGGCCTGTGGTATACCTTGATAGCATCATTGCTGTCACATCGCTCTGTATTACCCAAGTTGCGGGAAAATGCGCGCATGATAGATAGGCTCTCTGGCGTGGTGCTAATTTTATTGGCCATCAGGGTTCTCGTTACGATTTAAGACTCTCAAGCAGATTGCTTTGGAAGCGCACATTATTAGAAATACACAAATAGTGAGTAATGGACAAAGTGCTAGGGGGATATCGTTGTGAGGTTATGGGGTAATTATGCCATCGGCTTACCTGAGCTGTAAGGCGATGGCATACAAGGTTACATCGGGTGATTAACCTTTAAACACCTGTACTGCTTCATCTTTCACCGGCTCGCTTTGGGCTGGTGATGGATTATTTATGTGGTCATCGAGATTGTCATTTAACATATCGCGGTACTCTTTGCTAAACCACTCTAGCGCATTGTCTTTTTCAGCAGCCAAATCAGATGATTTGATTGATGCTTCAAATGCATTAAAACGGGCTGCCGCAAAACGCAGCGCCGTGCCGACTTTACCGACATCTTGCTCTTGGGCGCTCAGCTCGTTGGCAAGGGCAATGAATTGATCGGCTAATTCAAAAATAGTGGTTTCTTTTTGCTGTTCTGACATGCTTTTGGCTCACAATTGAGTGAATGTAATAGGCGGATATTAACTTAAATTAGCCAACAGTGAATCATTGAATGTGGCTTTATGAGATCAAATTGGCAAATTGCCTCGATTCATTGCTTGCTTCAATTTTTAGCTTATCCTCCCAAGTTAAGAGGTATTTAGCTATTTGGATCGCTGTCGACAACGACTTGGCCATTACGAGAGTCGTAATAGATGCTTAAGTTTTTATTATTATTGAACTCATAACGGCATTGATTAATCGCAATATAATTGGCCTTATAATCCGTCTCATCACTACTATCAAAGCGTGACACGCTAGGTTCTTCACCTTGGTACAGGGTTTGCCATACGGAAATACAATCTTCGACATTGTCGAGTGACGGAGAGGGCTCGTTATCGGTGAAATAGTGTTGAGCTGGCCACCCTGCGGCATTAAAATCCATCTCACCCGTTTCATCTTCACCAAAGGTGGGCAGGTTTTCAGCTGGGCCTGAGCCTACTCGAGTGGCCCAAACCGCATGGGCAAGGTTAATCCCCGCTTTAAATGCGCCGCCTGTGGCTTTTACACTGGCAATTTGAGCATCTTGAGAGACATTGACAAATTTAGGCAAGGCGGTCACAGCCAGTAGGCCTAGCACGATAATCACCACGACAAGCTCAATAAGGGTAAAACCACGCTGTTGCTGTTGAGATATCATGGTAAATATGTCCTTATAAAAATAACGTTGCAGCCGGGGATAAGCCAAGCGGTTTAATGAGCGTTTATGCTCATGACAGTTATAACGAGTAGTGTATTAGTAATTAATTTTAATCGTTTTTTAATCTAAAGAGAAGTGTATGGAGCATATCGCAAACTGGGATGACTTTATTGAGCAGCAGTCACAATTAGACTATTTTATTCAGCTGCAACATTTTGTCGCTGCCGAGCGCACCGCGGGTAAAGCCATTTATCCTAGTGAGGAGGAGGTATTTAATGCCTTTACCTTAACGCCGCTCGACAAGGTGCGCGTGGTGTTGATTGGGCAAGATCCCTATCATGGTGCTGGGCAAGCTCATGGCTTATGCTTTTCGGTTAAACCAGGCGTTAAGGTGCCCCCCTCATTGGTTAATATCTACAAAGAATTAGCGACGGATATCCCCAAATTTACCCCTCCAAATCACGGTGATTTACGTCAATGGGCAGCCCAAGGTGTACTGATGTTAAATACGGTATTAACGGTTGAACAGGGGAAAGCGCACTCTCACGCCAAAGCGGGCTGGGAAACTTTTACCGATAACGCCTTGGCACTGCTTAATGCGCAGTCGCAGCCGATTATTTTTGTGTTATGGGGGGCGCATGCGATTAAAAAGGCGAAGTTGATCATTCAGCCACATCACCAAAAGCTGACTGGGCCACATCCTTCGCCATTATCGGCCTATCGTGGTTTTTTTGGCTGTGCTCATTTCTCTAAAATCAATGAATTACTTTTACGACACCAGCAGCCCATTATCGACTGGCAAGTCTAATGCGTTCGCGACAACGGATTGAATTCATACTTGCTGTCGGGCCAATAGGTTATTATATTTAAAATTGTTGTGTTTTTATTAACTGCAGTCATTTGTATAAGCCAAGATGGCTTAGATAGGCGTGAATATGGATATCAGGATGAAGCGAGGAACGCTTGTTCGTTGGAATAAAGAGCAACGAGTTGGGATTATCGCCCCAGACGATGGGTCAGGTGAACTACGCATACTCGGGGCTAACTTATTACCTTATGAGCATATGCCTCAAGAAGGGCAGACCGTAGTTTATCGCCAGTGGAAAGATAGGCTTCGCGGTATCAAAGTGATCAAGGGAGAGATAGACCTTGGTAACCCCATCAAATTAACCTCACCTTTCGATAGTCCTAATAGCGCGATTGGCATCGACGCGATCAGCTGGCAATTTAAGGTTGGACTGGTGGTATTCGCCCTAGGATTAGCCAGTTTGCTTTATCTATTGATGATCAATTACGAGCTTGGTGCTGATGGGACTCAACCGCCTGAAGGGTTGTTTCCTGCAGGCTCAGAGCACTATATAGGCAAGCAAATACTGCCCAATACGGATTTTAGTTGTGATTCCCGCAAGCAGTGTTTACAGATGACCTCGTGCCAAGAGGCGCAATACTTTGTGCAGCACTGCCCAGGTTTTGAAAAGAAGGTCGGTGATATGCCCTGTGAAAAACTCTGGTGTAAGATGTAAGTTTGTTGGTTTCAGCCAATTAGAACACCTTAGCTAGGCGGTAATCGTCGGCTAACGCACCAGAGATCCGTTTGCCCTCTTGATCTAGCATAAATAATTGGTTCTCGCCGACTTGAAACTGCATAGGAGTTGCATCATTAGCTAGGCTAATCGCGCTGCCGCGTTCGTTCCAAGTAAAGTTGCCTTCCTTGATAATTAGCTCGCCAGACTCTCCTAGATAACGCTGCGTTAAACGATAACTAAGATCGGCGTTGATCACCAAGTGCGTCTCTATCCCTTCACAGCTGGCACAAGGCAGTACGCCCGAGTATTCTCCCGGCCAATCTAAGGCATTTTGGCTATTGTCGCCGATTGATGTCGTAGGCTCGCTCACAGCAGTGGCTATAGCAGGTGGTGTAGCGGTTGTCGGTGTTGCTGTGGTAGATGTTGGCGTATGACAAGCTGTTAGGGTTAGCGCGCCTAATAAGATAAGCAGTGGCTTCATAAAAACTCCTTATGGGTAAATATTGTTATGCATTAGATTTGTGCGGTATTTATTGAATTCAACAGATGGCTACCCTCTTCTTTAATCCTAGTTACGAACCATACACTATGCGCGTTGGGGTAATAATAACAGGCAAGGGCACATCCCAATGTTCGCACGGTAAGTGACGGACTTGCTGACAGTCATGGGCATAACCTACAGGTAAAGGTTTACCCGTTAGCGGCCAATGGGCAAGGGTGCGGTCATAATAACCCCCGCCCATCCCCATGCGATTGCCATTGGCATCAAATGCCACTAATGGCGCTATCACCATATCCAGTTGATGAGGCAGACGCATCTGCGTGATCGCCAGCTTGGGCTCAAATATACCGAGGCGATTTTTAATTAATGGAGAATCGGCTCGGTAGGCGAGAAAGATAAGGTTACCTGGCGAAAAGGGATGCAGCCGAGGCAGGTATACCTCAATCCCTCGTTGCCACAGCGCGTAAATTAAGGGCTGGGTATCGAGTTCACCATCGTTAGCTAAATACAGTGCCACTCGTTTTACGCCGCGCTCGGTGATTAACTGCAGGGCGTGTTGGCATGCTTGGTTGGCAAACTGACGCTGCTGCTTGCTAGATAATGCGTTACGGGCCGTTCGCACCTGTTCGCGCAACATTTGACGCGTAATAAGCATAGGTGTGGTGGATGATAATAGGGGTCTCAATGGCATACTTCCTGTAAAACGTCTGATTAACCGCTGCTCTGTAAAGGTTACCGTTAGGCTGAGCGCTCAGTGTAGCGTTAGGCAGGCTATCGATTCAATGGGTAAAATATTATCAACCCATAAGTGTTGCAAGGTGGGTAATTTGTTTCATTTGCAACCGGTGTAAAAAAGCCACCGCTGGTTAAAGCGATGGCTTAATTATTTGAATTGCTCCCCAAGGCGTTGTTACCTGTGTAGCCCTTGAACCCATAAGTGTTGCAAGGTGGGTAATTTGTTTCATTTGCAACAGGTGTAAAAAAGCCACCGCTGGTTAAAGCGATGGCTTAATTATTTGAATTGCTCCCCCAAGGCGTTGTTACCTGTGTAGCCTTTGAACCCATAAGCGTTTCAAGGTGGGTAATTTGTTTCATTTGCAACAGATGTAAAAAAGCCACCGCTGGTTAAAGCGATGGCTTAATTATTTGAATTGCGCCCCCAAGGCGTTGTTACCTGTGTAGCCTTTGAACCCATAAGTGTTTCAAGGTGGGTAATTTGTTTCATTTGCAACAGATGTAAAAAAGCCACCGCTGGTTAAAGCGATGGCTTAATTATTTGAATTGCTCCCCAAGGTGTTGTTACCTGTGTAGCCTTTGAACCCATAAGTGTTTCAAGGTGGGTAATTTGTTTCATTTGCAACAGATGTAAAAAAGCCACCGCTGGTTAAAGCGATGGCTTAATTATTTGAATTGCTCCCCAAGGTGCCGTTACCGGTGTAGCCCTTGAACCGTAGGTTCAAGGCGGGTAAATGATTAACTCCTAAGGCTTCTCGGTTCGAGCCGAGCTTGCGCAATGTCATTAAAGCATTCACCCTGGGTTTGTAAATATCGGCACAGGGACATAACCGACTCACGCACACCACAGGGAGCAAAAACGTTGCATCGATACTCAGTGAGTATCAGCTAATTGATGCTTCAATTAGCTTAGTCTTCTTTAGTCGAGCGCTCAACTAGCGCACTTTCTAAGGTCGACTGTAGCAGACCAATTTTATCATCCATCTGCTTTATATAATCTTGATTTTTCTTCTGTTCTTCTAACAGTTCATAGCCGATATTCAATGCGGCCATGATGGCAATCTCTTCCCGACTCAAATTATTGGTGCGGGCACGAAGGGTGCTTAACTGTTTTTCCAGTTTTGCCGCTACATGACGCAAAGCATCTTCTTGACCAATAGGGCAAGCGATGGAGTAGGTCCGGCCTAATAAGCTAATCTCTATAGCATGGCTACTCATTTGCTGATGTAGATCCTTTTATCGTGTTATTGAGCGGACTATATCGGTCTGTATCTTAAAGTGCAATAACACTTGGGTGCTAATAACACTTTGTTAGATTAAATGTTGTTTAGATAACCAATCACAGGCGCCTTGCGCGATAAATGGCGGTAAATCGCATCGCTTTTGGTGAAAACCTCGCCAACAGGCCCTGGCCTATGCGGGGGATTTTTCACCACCTATCAGTCGTCTTAGTGGGCATAATGTTTGGCAGTGGCACACGTTTTTAATCTTGGTCGATGTGGTCAATTCTGCTAGCATGTGCACAGATAAAATATGATTGGATATTAGTTATGGCAACGCCTCCCTCTTTAAGTATTGATAGCCTATTGGCCGAGCTCAATGGTGCTGAAATCGCTCAACATCCGGTAGAAGTACATGGCTCACTCGTGGGGCTTATTTGCGGTGGTGTGGGCCAAGCAAAAAGCGAATGGTTAAAGTCACTGTTAGAGTTAATTAATGATGGCCAATTACCGCCGCCATCGCTGACTCAACTGCTCGAAGAGCTCTACCAAGATACTGTCGCGCGGATCACCGATGCCGATTTTGGCTTTACGCCAATGGCCCCCGAAGAGGAAGAGCCGCTTAATAAGCGGGTTGAAGCACTCTCGTTATGGGTACAAAGCTTCTTAACGGGTCTGGCGATTGTGCAGCCTAAACTCAATCGCGCCTCTAAAGATGTCAAAGAGGTGATCAATGATCTGGCCGAAATCGCGCAGGTAGAATTTGACGTGGCCGACGATGATGAGTCTGAAGCGGCCTACATAGAACTGATGGAGTTTTCGCGCATGGCGGCACTGCTGTGCTACGCCGAATTTGGCCCACAGCCGAGTGAGATCACAGATCAAGACCCCAAAATTCATTAAGATTGCCAACAGCAAAAGTCACGGCAGGTGCCGCTAAGTATCTGCCTAAATAGAGAAATTGAATGACCGCGTCTCAGACCACAGTTGATTTTGATATCGCCATTGTTGGCGGCGCCATGGCCGGTGCCACGTTAGCCTTAGGGCTAGCCAAGCTGGCGCAGGAGCTCAAGCGTCCCTTAAAGGTCGCTTTGATTGAAGCCAGCCGTCCCGGTGGTCTGCATCCCGGTTTTGACGCCCGCTCAATCGCCATAGCGCAAGGCTCTATTTTCGAGCTGACCCGATTAGGCATCTGGCCTAAATTGGCCCATTTGGGCACCCCAATCGACAACATTCACGTGTCCGATCGCGGCCATTTCGGCATGACCACCCTCAATGCTAGCGACTTTCACCTGCCTTACTTAGGGCAAGTGGTCGAGCTAGAGCGTGTAGGCGCCGCGTTATTTGAACTCTTAGAGAAACAGCAGATTAGCCTGTATTGCCCGGCTAAGTTAGCCAGCATTCGCGCCGATATCGCCGCTAATTATTTGCTGCTTGATGATGGTCGTGAACTCAGCGCTAAGCTGGTAGTGGCTGCCGATGGGGTTAACTCGGTCGTCAGGCGTGACTTTACCTTGCCCCTTGAGCAAGTGGATTTCGAGCAGGTGGCGGTGGTGGCGAATATCGGCATCGACAAGCCCCATGGGCAATGGGCTTATGAGCGCTTTACCGACTCAGGCCCATTAGCCTTGCTGCCGATGGCCAATGTTGATGGTCAGGCTCGCATGTCTTTAGTGTGGGCATTGTCGCCCGCCATGGCGCAGCAAATGTTAACCTGCTCTAAATCGACCTTCTTAGCCAGTTTGCAGCAGGCCTTTGGCTATCGAGCAGGGCAATTTATCGAGGTTGGAGAGCGCCACGCTTATCCGCTTAAGTTGTCGTCAATGCCGCGGCCTATCTATCAGCGCACCCTATTTATTGGTAACGCCGCCCAAACCTTACACCCCATTGCCGGTCAAGGGTTTAACCTTGGGCTGCGTGATTTAGTCTGCGTTATCGATGCGGTGCGCGGCGCGCTATTAGCAGGAGACGATCTTGGCGGCGCTAAGCTGACCCATCACTATTTAGCTCAGCGCAGTCAAGACAGGGCATCGACCATTAACAATGTCGAGTTTTTGGTGCGCGGCTTCTCCAATCAACACTGGCCGCTGGTGGCCGGACGTAATATTGGGCTACGCCTCTTGTCGTGGTGTCCGCCGCTAAAAACCCCCATTGCCCGCCAAGCCATGGGATGGAAATCCCCTACAACTTCAGCCTCGTAGCGATAAAGGATACCCCTATGTTCAGCACTCAAACCTATGATGTAGCCATTGTTGGCGGTGGTATGGTAGGACTGGCAACTGCCATCGGTTTGGCGATGGAGTCGCTGCGGGTGGTGGTTATCGATGCCGGTGAAACCCAAGCCGTGTCGGGCGAGGCGCGTATGCGCGTCAGTGCGATTAACAAGGCCAGTCAACGTTTACTCACTCACCTTGGTGCTTGGGCCTATGTCGATGAGGCGCGCATGGGGCCATACCAAAAAATGGCGGTGTGGGACAAAGACGGCCTAGGTAAAATTGCTTTCGATGCCCACAGTATCAGCGAGCAAACCTTAGGCAGCATCATTGAAAATGACAACATCAGCCACGCACTGGCTAGCCGTGCGGCCGAGCTTGATGAGATAACCCATCTTGAAAATCGCCGCCTAGACAAAATTGCCTTTGGCGAGCGCGAAGCATGGCTCACCTTAGACAATGGTGACAACCTGTCGGCGGCCCTCGTGATCGGTGCCGATGGGGCCAATTCTTGGGTGCGTGAACAGTGCAAAATCCCGATGACCTTCTGGGATTATGGCCACCACGCCATCGTCGCCACGGTGCGCACCGAACTGCCTCACAATGACACCGCACGGCAGGTGTTTTTACAAGATGGTCCATTAGCCTTTTTGCCCCTGTTTGAAGCTAACCTCTGCTCTATCGTCTGGTCGGTGCCGCCAACAAAGGCACAAGCCTTACTCGACGGCGATGCGGTGCAGTTTGAGCGTAGCCTTACCGCCGCTTTCGACGGCAAGCTAGGCATGTGCAAGCTCGAAAGTGAGCCACAGGCTTTTCCACTGCGCATGCGTTATGCGCGCCACTTTGCCCGCCACCGCTTATTGCTGGCAGGCGACGCGGCCCATACCATACATCCATTGGCGGGGCAGGGGGTTAACCTTGGGTTTCTTGATGCCGCGGCCATTATCGAAACCCTGAGTGAACTGAGACGTACGGGTAAAGATTTGGGCGACTATGCCAATTTGCGCGCCCTTGAACGTTGGCGTAAAGCCGATGCGCTGGAGATGATAGCCGCAATGGAAGGCTTTAAGCGCCTCTTCGATGGGGCGAACCCAGTGAAACAAGCACTGCGAGATTTAGGGCTTAATTTGGTTGATAATTTTTCTCCTGTGAAAACACTGTTTATGCAACAGGCGATGGGCAATAAAAGCCGTCTGCCAGCCCTGTGTAAATAAGTATCATTGAAAATGAGTTTGGCCAACTTTACCTTTAAATACAGTGGCTTGAAAGGTTGCTGTGGTGTTGTTTTTTTGCGCTGTAAAAAAGCTACGATTAACGCATAAGAAAAAGTAATGTTAAATACGCTCGGATTAGAAAAATATCTTGTATACAAAACTGTGACGCAAGGTATAATTTCGCCGCATTTTGATACCATTGACCCGTCTTAGCAGGCGACATTGTCGATGCATCATATTCGACGCAATTGATGCAAAAATTCATCTTTGCAATCACATCCTGACCCAACGTACCCTACGTTCAGGTGTGTCTATAAATAAAGCACACCTAGGTGTCGCATAGCTCAAACCACAGGTGGAAACGGGATCTTATCCGAGCCTTTCGGTTAGTCCCGTTATCAATGTATTTCAGCCATGTTGTCACCGTCAGGTAAGACCCGAAAAGGGCATTAAAGAAGAGATAATAATGGCTAATAAAACTGTACTCTTTAACAAGCACTTGGAATCTAATGCCAAGATGGTCGACTTCCACGGTTGGGAAATGCCGATTAACTACGGCTCTCAAATCGAAGAACACCATGCTGTACGTCAAGACGCAGGTATGTTTGACGTCTCTCATATGACAGTGGTTGACGTAACCGGCACTCAAGCCTGTGAATTTCTGCGTAAACTGTTGGCAAACGACGTTGCCAAACTCACCGTACCGGGTAAAGCGCTTTACTGCGGTATGCTAGACCACAATGCTGGCCTTATCGACGACCTCATCACCTATTATCTCGACGACACCCATTACCGTATTGTGGTTAACTCTGCGACCCGTGAAAAAGACCTCGCTTGGATTGCTGAGCAAGTGAAGGGCTTTGATGTCACCATTACCGAACGTCCAGAAATGGCGATGATTGCCGTACAAGGCCCTAACGCCAAGGCGAAAGCTGCCAGCGTGTTTACTGCCGAGCAAAACGCCGCCGTAGAGGGGATGAAACCTTTCTTTGGTGTGCAATCAGGTTCTTTGTTTATTGCCACTACTGGTTATACCGGTGAAGCGGGTTACGAGATCATTGTGCCTGAAGATGAAGCGGCCGCCCTTTGGCAAGCACTACTCGACAATGGCGTTAAGCCATGTGGTTTAGGCGCGCGTGACACCCTGCGTTTAGAAGCAGGCATGAACTTATATGGCCTAGATATGGACGAAAGCGTTAACCCGCTCGAAGCCAACATGGCATGGACCATTGCCTGGGAGCCAAGCGATCGTGACTTTATTGGCCGTGAAGCGTTAACCGCCATCAAAGCGGCGGGTACCCATAAGCAAGTGGGCCTAGTGATGGAAGCCAAAGGGGTGATTCGCCCAGGTATGGATGTGTTCTTTACCGACGCGAACGGCGAAGAGCTGCAAGGGGTTATCACCAGCGGGACATTCTCACCGACCTTGGGCTATTCTATTGCCATGGCACGCTTGCCCAATTCTGTTGGCGATGTCGCAGAAGTAGAGATGCGTAAAAAGCGCGTGCCTGTTAAAGTCATAGCCCCTGGCTTTGTGCGTAACGGTAAACAAGTATTCTAATTTTTTAGCTTAACTTACACATTGTCTGATTAGTCAAAATTGAGTATTACGGAAAAAGGATTAAAAATAATGAGCAATATTCCAGCTGAACTAAAGTACGCTTCTTCACACGAATGGATCCGCAAAGAAGCAGACGGTTCATACACTGTCGGCATCAGTGAGCACGCCCAAGAGCT
The DNA here is from genome assembly GCF_059338375.1 of Shewanella sp. 553. Lineage (NCBI taxonomy): Bacteria > Pseudomonadati > Pseudomonadota > Gammaproteobacteria > Alteromonadales > Shewanellaceae > Shewanella > Shewanella sp. 553. The sequence continues at coordinate 3,086,955 of NZ_CM181701.1, read as the reverse complement.
GCTAGGTGACATGGTATTTGTTGAGCTACCAGAAGTGGGTGACACAGTCACCGCCGGTGAAGACTGCGCCGTGGCCGAGTCGGTTAAAGCTGCCTCTGATATCTACGCACCAATTTCTGGCGAAGTGATTGCCGTTAACGAATCATTAGAAGATTCTCCAGAGCTAGTTAACAGCGACGCATACGGCGACGGTTGGTTCTTCCGCGTGATGCCATCTGACGAGTCTGAAGTTGACAGCCTACTTGATGCCGAAGGGTATCAAGAAGTTATCGACGAAGAGTAAGCGTCGAGCCCCTAAAGCCCCATGCCTAAATGACATGGGGTTTTTTGTTATACCGCCCTACATTAAAAATGAGACCGGTAACACCGCCCCCCTACAGGCAGGATACTGGCAAATATGGAACTAGGTTTATCATGACCACAGAAACTCTCACTCAGTTAGAGCAGCACGAACTCTTTATCCGTCGCCACATAGGACCGGACAGCGCAGAACAGCAAGAGATGTTGAACTTCGTTGGTGCAGAATCTTTAGAAGATTTAACACAGCAGATCGTACCTGAGTCGATTCGTCTAGGCCGCGACCTTGCTGTTAGCCCAGCATGTGGCGAAGCCGAAGGTATGGCGGCGATTCGCGCCATTGCCGATAAAAACAAGGTGTTTAAAAGTTACATAGGTATGGGTTACCACGGCACGCTAGTGCCAAGTGTTATCCAGCGTAATGTGTTTGAAAACCCAGGTTGGTACACCGCGTACACTCCATATCAGCCAGAGATCGCTCAAGGTCGTCTAGAAGCCATTTTAAACTTCCAGCAGGTGTCGATGGACCTAACCGGTCTTGATTTAGCCTCTGCTTCATTGCTAGACGAAGCCACCGCAGCAGCCGAAGCCATGGCGCTGGCGAAACGTGTCTCTAAGGCCAAGAAAGCCAATATCTTCTTCGTTGCCGATGATGTGTTCCCGCAAACCCTCGATGTGGTGAAAACCCGCGCCGAGTGTTTTGGCTTTGAAATTGTCACCGGTCCTGCCGAAGATGCCGTTAACTACGATCTGTTTGGCGCACTATTCCAATACACTAACCGTCACGGTCAAATTCGCGATTTCACTGCGCTTTTTGCTGCACTAAAAGAGAAAAAAGCGGTCGTGACCGTCGCCGCCGACATCATGTCGCTAGTGATGCTTAAATCACCAGGAACCATGGGTGCCGATGTGGTTTTTGGTAGCGCCCAGCGTTTTGGCGTGCCCATGGGCTTTGGCGGCCCACACGCCGCATTCTTCGTCTCGCGTGACGAGTACAAGCGGTCACTGCCGGGTCGTATTATTGGGGTGTCGCAAGATGCACGCGGTAACCGCGCGCTGCGTATGGCGATGCAAACCCGTGAGCAACATATTCGCCGCGAAAAAGCCAACTCAAACATCTGTACAGCACAGGTACTCTTGGCCAACATGGCTTCGTTCTACGCCGTATACCATGGCCCACAAGGGCTAAAAACGATTGCACAGCGTATCAACCGCTTAACTGATATCTTAGCCGCAGGCCTTAAAACCAAAGGCGTCGAGCTGGTTAACAACACTTGGTTCGATACCCTGTCATTTAAGGTTGCCGACAGCGCCGCTGTGATAGCGCGTTCGGTCGCGGCAGAGCTTAACTTGCGTGTCGATAGTGATGGCATTCTTGGGGTCAGCATCGCTGAGCCTACCACTCGTGCCGATATCGCTCAGCTATTTGATGTGATTTTAGGTGAAGGTCATGGCTTAGACGTTGCTGCAATGGATGCCGACATCGTCGCCAATGGCAATAGTTCAATACCAGCTGAGTTGGTGCGCACCGACGCTATCTTGACTCATCCAACTTTTAATCGCTACCACAGCGAAACCGAGATGATGCGTTATATCAAGCGTCTCGAAAACAAAGACTTAGCCCTAAACCACTCGATGATCTCGCTAGGCTCATGCACCATGAAGCTAAACGCCGCCACCGAGATGATGCCAGTCAGTTGGGCCGAGTTTGGCAATATGCACCCATTCTGCCCACAGGACCAAGCTCAAGGTTATGACGAGTTGCTCGAACAGTTGTCTGCATGGCTTGTTGATATCACAGGTTATGACGCCGTTTGCCTACAGCCTAACTCAGGCGCGCAGGGCGAATACGCGGGTCTATTAGCCATTAAGAAGTACCATGAATCCCGCGGCGATGCGCACCGAAATATCTGTCTTATCCCACAATCGGCTCACGGTACTAACCCAGCTTCAGCCCAGCTTGCCGGCATGAAAGTGGTGGTGACCGCGTGCGATAAAGCGGGTAACGTCGACATGGAAGACTTGAAAGCCAAAGCCGCCGAAGTGGCCGATAACCTTTCTTGCATCATGATCACCTACCCATCGACCCACGGTGTGTATGAAGAGACAGTGCGCGAGATCTGCGACGTCATTCACAGCCATGGCGGCCAAGTCTACCTAGACGGAGCTAACATGAACGCGCAAGTGGGCTTAACGACTCCTGGCTTCATCGGCGCCGATGTATCGCACCTTAACCTACATAAAACCTTCGCGATCCCGCATGGCGGCGGCGGACCCGGTATGGGCCCTATTGGTGTTAAGGCTCACCTTGCGCCTTTTGTTGCGGGTCACACAGTGGTTAAACATGGCCGCGAATCAGACAACAACGGCGCAGTATCGGCTGCACCATACGGTAGCGCCAGCATTTTGCCTATTACTTGGATGTACATTAAGTTACTGGGTTTCCAAGGCTTAAGACAATCGACCCAAGTGGCCCTGCTTAATGCTAACTACATGATGAAGAAGCTATCTGCCCATTACCCTGTGCTGTACACAGGCCGTAATGACCGTGTGGCTCACGAATGCATCATAGATCTGCGTCCGCTTAAAGAAGCTTCTGGCGTGACCGAAATGGATATCGCTAAGCGTCTAAATGACTATGGTTTCCACGCGCCAACCATGAGCTTCCCGGTTGCAGGCACCTTAATGATTGAGCCAACGGAATCAGAGTCTAAAGTCGAGCTAGACAGATTCATCGATGCGATGATCTCAATTCGCGGCGAAATCGCTCGAGTCGAAGCTGGCGAGTGGCCAGTGGACAACAACCCACTGCACAACGCGCCGCATACCATGGCTGACATCATGGATAGCGAGTTTGACTCACGTCCTTATAGCCGTGAACTGGCGGTATTCCCAAGTGCTGCAGTTAAGGCGAACAAGTTCTGGCCAACGGTTAACCGTATCGACGATGTTTACGGCGACCGTAATCTAATGTGTTCTTGTGCACCGATTGACGATTACAAATAAAATGGCTACTTGTGATAACGACAATTGAAGTTGGAAACCGCGTAATCGAAGTTGGAAACTGCAATTGAAGTTGGAAACTAACTAAGTATAGAAGGCGAACCTGATGGTTCGCCTTTTTATTGGGTAATTATTCGTGAACTACCACAATGTATTCGCTGCTAAATTTATAAGGTAATTCTTTCTGCGTTAATACTTGATTGTTTTTATTTCAGGATATAAACCTGTATAGTCTTAAAAAGAGTATCTTAAAAATTAACTACAGTTTTTCATAAAGAGGTAATGGTCTTCATTGTTGAGCTTCATTACGTAAAGGAATATCAGATTTTATAGGAAACTTTTTCCTTACTGTAAATGGTGTCATCAGTAACAGATAATAAGAATCAAGGAATACCAACTCACATGAACTCTCCAATCAAAAGCACTCAGTTAACTCGTCTTGGGTATGAGTATCAGGACCTAGTATGTATAAGGATATTGGTTAATTGGTACCACGATAGGGATAAATATGAGTGGGTAAAAGTAGAAAGTACCTCATTGCCTGACGCAAAGGTAACTAGTTTAGATGATGTTATTGCCCTTAGACCAGACGGAAAATACGAGCTAACCCAGGTTAAGTTCACAATTGATGCGGACAGAGAGGATCTTACACTTAGTTTTGATTGGCTCACCTATCGAAAAGGGAATGGCACTAATTACGAATTGAGTTTAAGAGCTAGGGTTCAAAAGGAATATGAAGAGGCTTTATCTTGAACAACTTTACGGCAGTTAAATCATCTATGGATAGCAGTGAAAACATTAAAGAAGAAATAGTAGCAGAAATTACACGTCGAAAAGAAGTTTATAAGAAATCTCCCGCTGATATGGTGTCTGCATTTAATCGCGAAATAGAAACTGAAAAGGAGTATAACGGCAGGCAATTATTAGAACTTCTTCAAAATGCAGATGATGAAAACTCAGAAGAGGTTTATATCGAGCTTGATACTGAAAGAGGTGTTTTAAGTATCAATAATCGTGGTATCAATTGTACTTCGTTTAGTGCTGAAGGTGTTCGATCTCTAATGATTTCAAACTTAAGCACCAAAATATCGAAAAAGTTCATAGGAAACAAAGGGCTTGGTTTTCGTTCGATAATTAATTGGAGTAAAAAGGTCTCTATTAGAAGTAACGACTTGAAACTAGACTTTTCAAAAGAAGTCGTAAATGAAATCTTCAACGGGTTATTCTCTTTGGAAGAAAGAGCCGCTATTAGAAAGGCACAAAACTTACCTGAGTCTGTTTGTCCAATCCCATTTTTATCCGTTCCAAAAATCAGCGATGATAATAATCAGGATTGGAATACTTCAATTGATATATATTATAAAGTCGGTTTTTTAAGTGATATTAAAAAGCAGATAGGTGAGCTAAAAAATGAGATCTTACTTTTTCTAAATTCAATCCAAACTCTTACTGTTGTTATTGATGGGAAATGCGTTAAGTCGATAAATAAAGAAGAACTAAGCAAAAAGTGGATTGTTTTTGAACGTAAGGGCAGCATCCCTGATGAATTGTGGGATAAAGAAAATGTAGAAGAGTTTTTTGATTTAAAAATAGCCCTTCAAGATAACTTGTCTTGCGATATTAGAGAAGTGTTTGCTTACTTTCCTACTAAATTAGTTGTTGATTTTCCTTTTGTTATTCATGGTTCTTTCGAATTAAACAGTTCCAGAAATGAGATTAATGACAGTGAGAAAAACAGATTCATTTTAAAAGAGCTAGTAAAGTTAATTATTGATACAGCGAAATCCTTGACGGAAGGCAACATTAGTTATAAAGCTATAGAACTTTTATCATATAACAGTCCTAATAACATTTTGATGGGGTTAGGGTTCTACGATGCGATTGACGATGCGATCAATTCATTAGAGGTGTTTCCTTGTGTTGACAGAACTTATAGAAAAAGATCAGAGGTTATATTTATAGATGAGCTTGCTAATTTTGTCCGCTCTATTAACCAAGAGTTCATATTTGAAAATCTGTTAATTCCATTAGATGGTACTGTTGACCTTTCGAATTTTAATTTAAATAGAAGCGTAGATACTGAAAGTTTAAAAGTATTAAGTAAAAATATAGATGATATAGAAGATAGAGCTTCTATGATTCATATGATTTACCACACTTTTAAACTTGAGGAGAAATTAGAGTTTTTGATTGACTCAAGTGGTGCGTTGATCTCTCTTGATGATGAAGTATATACGCCTTCATCTGTAGATATTAGTGTACCTGATTATGTCAGTATCAAGTTTATTCATACTGATTTGTTTGAATTATTGATCAAAAAATTTGAGATTGATTCGAATGAAAAAGCTCGTGAATTACAGAGAACTTTGAAACTAATCACTAATATTCAACAATATCAGCCCACACCAGTACTTCAGAAAATCGTTTCAAATGCCAATCGTTTAATTAAAGAAGATGAGAGTAGAGCAGAAGAAATCATAACCAGTATGGTTCGTTCTCTGTATGAAAACTTCATTAAGTTGAACTCCCCTCAACAAATACCTGATTCAAAAATCCGACTTTACGATAAAGGTAACACTTTAGCTGATGCAAGGGATTTATTTTTATCTAAATACTATCCTTCTGGAACTTTAAACGAGTTCTTATTCGAAGGTATATTTGAAGATAGTGTCTTTTTATCAGCGCCTTCAAAATATGGGCTGGGTCAAGAAGACCCCAATAGAGTAGAAGAGTTTTTTTTATGGTTAGGTGTTAACAAACACAGCAAGTTTAATGAAGTTAAAGGTAAGAGAAACTTAGAGTATGAAAAATTTGTTTTTCAGTGTGTTAGCCGCCCTGTTGGTTATCGAGTAGGTTCGTTTTTTTACAGAGAAATCGAAAATTTTAACTTTATAGCTCAAAAAATATCTCTAGAAAAGTTAGTCATTTGGTTTATCCAGGATAAAGATATCTATAATCAGTTAGATGATTCAACAAATACTGATAGGTTTACCTATAACAAGGATAGAGAGGGTTATAACTATTATGGTCATGTAATTTCATGTAAGCCTTCGTTTATTAAGTACCAAGTAAAATCTCTAGGGCTGGTTAGAGACTTATTTTTTTCTAATGAAAAGTTAAGCTCATTAATAAATAAGATAAAATTCGACTTTAGTCATGAAAAATTTGAATTTTACGATATTAGTCGTGCTGATGTAGAAAGTTTGTTATTAAAAATTGGTGCGACTGATAAATTTGAAAAGCTATCTTTGGGAGCCGTACAGAGAATTATTAATGAACTTCCGGAAAAGTCTTCTGATGGACGACAGATCTACAGGCGATTTATAAGTTGGCAATCAAACACTTTGAAGTTAATAGACAACCTTTGGGAAACCAAGACGCGAAACTTTTTGCTTTAAAAGGACAAACTCGTTCTTATCACGCCGCTGATAGAGTTTTTTATAATGGTAATATAAAACTTCCTCGGAAGATTGCTGCAAGTGTACCAGTGTTGTATTACCCAAGAAGACAAAATACTCAAAATATAATCGAGTTTTTTGGAGTGCAGAACTTAAATGAATTGGATGTCAAAGTTACGAGTATATCTTCTTTACCTGCGTTAACTCGTAACTTCTCATCATTTTTAGAGGAAATTGCCCCCTATATTCTGGTTTATCGTATTCAAGATATTGATAAGGATCAGTCTGCAAAAGCAGAATTAGCAAAGTTGAGACGGTATAGAATAGTCCTGTGCGAGGACGTTAAATATCAGATTAGTAAGGAAAGCTATCGGCTCGAAAATAATGATTACATTAAACATGAAAACGACTTTGTCATAAAGGTTAGACCTGAGTCTACGGTAGAGGATCTTAGATATGATTTTGATTTCCAAGAAACCTTTGCAGACATAATAGGGTTAATTTTCGATATTCAGGACACAAGAGTATTCCGAGATGTTGTTAAGGAAAATGCTTCTTATCTAGAAAAAACTATTAAGAATGATATTGGTGAAGAAGAGTTAATTAGGACAAGAGAATTACTAGGGATTTCTGATGAACTGTATTCATTCTGGAAAACAGTGTATTCCTTATTGGATAAAACTTATAGGTTTGAATCTAATGATCATTTGCTTGAAAGTGTGTCGACTGAGCTTGAATTGCAAATTGATGTTAGAAGGATAAATTTTAAGCAGTTGGACAGTCTTGAAAGTTGTAGTGTAATTAAAGAGCTTTTTGCTCAGAAGGGAGTAAGTGTTGCTGACTTCAATCGTTCAGAATTTGCGTATTATAAGATAGATCTATCAAAGTATCATATTAATGAGCTCAAGCAGGCGTTTGAGAGATATCTACATTTATTCAAAAGGAAATTATATCAATGGTGCATAGTAAACTCTAAAGAACCCCAATTTACTCATTACGTATCGCAATACGAGAATAACGACAATTTCATTATTTTGTCAGCTAGACAAAATAAACAAACTTTTGACATGGACTACGAAGAGTATGTCACTAACTATATCTCAGATATTTTAGGGCATGAACCTATCGAAGAAACACAAATTGATTTTGAAGATTTGTACGATAAACATACTGAATTAATTGATGTTGATAGGGTTGAAGGTGATCAAGAACTAATGAGTCTAATGTTTTTTTCTCATAAGTGGGAAGAAGTTACAACTCGTATTAATGAAAAACTTGAGTCTGAGAATGTTACAAAGAAACCTCACGGTGTTGAGGGTTCTGTTCGACAAACCAAACGAATAAAGAGTGCATCTCTTAGTAAACCTGGAAATATCAAAAACAACCAAAGTAAATCGAAGAAACCATTTAAACACTCAAAATCATTATCGGATAACAATAGAATCAGCGGTAAAAGATCTGAAGAAGACGTTTATAATTCTCTTGTTAAACAATTTGGTAAAGAAAAAGTTACTTGGGTATCTAAAACTAGTGATGGTGATGGTTACGATATTAAATATATTAATGAACTTGACGTAACGAAGTATGTTGAAGTTAAAACGTACTCTGGTGATAGATTTCATTTGAGCACGAATGAGCTTGAATTTGCTAGGAAGAATATTGGGAATTATGAAATTTTTTTAGTTTCTAATGAGATTCTTAGAATTGAACATATAGACTTTGATGATAAAGAACGGTTCCATCTAGAAAACAGAGAATATGTTGTTTCTTTTAAAATAGAGTAGTGAGCCTCAAAATTGTTAATTATTGGTTAGGAAATGAGGAAGGTTTAAATATTTAACTTAATCATCTATGGATAGCAGTGAAAACATTAAAAAAGGAATAGAAATAGAAATTACTAGTCTAAAAGAAGTTTATAAAAAATCTCCCGCTGATATGGTGTCATTAATGAGGTGGAGCTAACGATTTCTTAATAGTGCTTTTTTCCATTATTAATGACATAAACACGATACTACAGTGGAAAAAAGCATTATTGTGATTGGTTAATGAATTAGGTGTTCTCGCACCATTATTTTCTCTTTGGTAATTCGGGCGGTAAACCCCGATATATAAAGCCCTTTAGCCTAGTTTCCAACTACTATTGCTTTATCAGTAAGTTTTCGGCAACAAGAAAGGGGCAAAGTTTCCAACTAGGTTTGTAACAAGCCTTTTCGTAAATTATTGAAAAATAAAGGTTCTTAGTTTCCAACTAGATCTGTTGTGATCAACTTGTGTTACCGAGTAATTAAGTGGGTTAACACAACTTTCAAAAGGTGAGCATTTTGCTCACCTTTTTTGTTTTGACGACCAGGTATATTATTCTTTACTTCAATATAGTTGGTTCGCGTTCACGACAAAGGTAAAAAGAACGTTTGGTGCCAATTAGTCTGCGAGGATGTGAGTGGTTAGCTTTCTACATTGGTAAGATCAGACCAATGTTTGCATTCATTGGCTCTGGAAAGGCATTATTTCTGGCTAAAAATGGCAAACGCTATGTTCCGGGTAAATTGTCTGACATGGCATCACAGTACGTGAAATTAGCGGGGGGGGGTTGACCGCAGTGGCGCGTGCCATCTATACCGCCACAATACAGCAACAATACAGCAACAACTATGTTGGATAATTGAGCTGACCTTCGACACATCCAAGAAATTCTGGACCTATGCCAGTATTCTTACTACGCAACTTTACACGCATTGAATCGCCACTACTTTACTAGACGATTTTTAGCCTCATTAAAATGGTGACGTTTTGATGTTTATCAACGGCGCACCTAGCTAGGCAGTAGCACTCAGTATTTGGCGCGAAAAACTCCCATATTATGAAATGAAAATCCAGAACCTATCACCAATAAGTTATCGTGATCGAGGGCCTTGGTAAGCTGTTACTTTTCTTTATTGGTATTTTTGTAGGATTAATTTAATACTTGGCGCCATGCATTAGGTGTTATAGCGAACACTGTGTTTTGTAATTGTTGATTTGTAAAATTACCTTTAGCTTAATATTAAATCGATGGTAATTAAATTCCTTATAAAACAAGAGTCGATATTTTGATGGTTACATTCGGTAACGCTAATTAACTATTTTTTAGTAAACTTTCATAACAAGTTGCTCACGCTTTGTTTCGTTGCTCCCTCTGTTAAGCGTTGATAATATCCGCGCACTTTCTGCTTTGAATACATTTATATGAAAAATCATGATTATATCTCCTCCCAACGTCCTATTTTGGTTCAAGGGGCGATGGACGTAGAAATTGAAACGTTGGTTGAAGCTCTCGATCAAGTGTCAGTAAAAACGTTTGGGTCATGGACTTTCTGGCAAGGCCAAATTAATGGTCAGTCAGTGGTGGTTTCTCGAACCGAAATTGGTTTAGCTAATGCTGCTGCGGCGACGACTTTGGCTATCGAGCATTATCAGCCAAGGCTCATCATCAACCAAGGCACAGCAGGTGGACATGATCCTAAGTTATTTCGTGGCGATATAGTGGTTGGCACCAGTAGTTTTAACATGGGCTCTTACAAGACTGAGTACACAGAGAAAGGTCAGGGGATGCACCCTGCCAACTGGCAAAACTTTGATATGACAATGTATTTGCGCGAAAACGGCCAAGTAGTTAAACACAATCACTTTAAGGCGGACTCAGCCTTGGTTGAGCTGGCAATGTCCTTGGCTCACACCTATGACAAAGGGCAAGTGGTCACAGGTGTGATTGGTACGGGTGATGAGTGGAACCGAGAGGTAGACCGGATAAACTGGTTCCATCAACATTTTAATACGGCCATTGAAGAGATGGAGACGTCAGCAGCCGCTATGGTTGCCGAAGCCTATAAAATCCCATTTGTCAGTATTCGTGTATTGTCTAATACCGATCAGCATGGTCAAGATTTTGAGCCTCAAACGGCCGTTGATTGCCAATGTTTTGTGCTAAATATAATTAATGCATTAAACAAATCAAATTATGTGGCTAATTAATGTGCTATTTAGAACTGAATTAGCACTGAGCATGTTTATAACTATTTATTTGTGGACTTTATTTGATAATAAAGTCCAGTTTTGTTTGTTTATAAATTCCGGATTAAATTAATGCAAACCTTAGTTAGTATTTTAGGCATTGTTTCACTACTGCTTGTGGCATATATTGCCTCTGAAAACCGTAAAAAAATTAATTATCGAACAGTCGGTGTAGCGTTTTTGCTGCAATTAACCTTGGGTGCATTTGTTATGTACTCATCTGTTGGTCAGTCTGTAATTTTAAATATGGCGGAGGCTGTCTCAAATGTTATTGGTTATAGTAATGAGGGCATGTCATTTATTTTCGGTGGCCTAGTCAGTGACAAAATGTATGAACTGTTTGGTTCAGGAGGTTTTGTCATTGCCTTTAGAGTACTGCCAATCATGGTGTTTTTCTCAGCGATTTCAGCCGTTCTCTATCATTTAGGGATAATGCAGTTAGTCGTTAAATGGGTCGGAGGCGCGCTACAAAAGCTGCTTAACACCAGTAAAGCCGAATCAATGTCGGCCGGAGCTAACATCTTTTTGGGGGTAACCGAGGCGCCACTCTTAATTAAGCCTTATATCCCTCAAATGACCCGTTCTGAACTGTTTGCCGTTATGTGCGGCGGACTCGCCTCGATTGCCGGTACCATGTTGGCTGGCTATGCCCAGCTAGGTATTAAGATGGAATATCTGTTGGCGGCTTCTTTTATGGCAGCTCCTGGTGGCCTACTATTTGCCAAGTTGCTGATCCCACAAACAGAAAACGTTACCGATAACGAGCTTGAGGTTACTGAAGAAGATAAGCCTCGTAATGTCATAGATGCCGCGACGTCGGGCACCATGAGTGGTCTGTCATTAGCCTTGGCGGTAGGGGCTATGCTGTTCTCATTCGTCAGTTTGGTTGCCTTGATGAACGGTATGATTGGTGGCATAGGTGGCTGGTTTGGCATTGAATCTTTAAGCCTGCAAATGATCTTAGGCTATTTGTTTGCTCCAGTGGCGTGGTTAATGGGGGTGCCTTGGAACGAAGCCATGTTAGCGGGTTCTTTTATTGGCCAAAAAATTGTGATCAACGAATTTTTTGCTTATATCAATTTGGCTCCCTACCTGACCGGTGACACATTAGTTGCAGCTACCGGACAACCAATGTCTGAGCGCACACAAGTGATCTTGTCATTTGCGCTGTGCGGTTTTGCCAATTTTGGCACTATCGCCATCGCCATCGCAGGGATTGGTAGTCTGGTGCCTGAGCGTCGCTCTGAAATTGTCAGTCTCGGCTTAAAGGCGCTGGTCGCGGGTATTTTGTCAAATCTAATGGCTGCCACCATCGCCGGTTTATTTATGTCTCTGGTATAAGTTTTTTAGGTGCAGTAAACCCTATTTAACCTTATGGCGTAGCGCCCAGCAGTCAGGTTAGTCGCAACGAACAACAACCCAGCTTAGGCTGGGTTGTTTTTATGGACTAATTTAATGCTGCTGCTTAGTGAACATAAAAAGCCAAAAAATATGGCTGCCCTGCCTTTTTTGGTCTGCTTTTGATAGCAGTGCAGCACGGTAATGAATCTGCCAGCTTATGCTTGGTCGGGGTTGCATCTAGGATGGTTAGCCAGCAAAATCGACACTTATCGCCAGCGTGACCCAAGGCTAACCGCCTATGGAAAAGCAAAATTAGCGCTAACAACAAAGGCAAAAAAGGTAAAAGGGCAAATATAAATATGCAGCAAGGATTTCCCATTACGGTAGCGGCCGATGGCCAATTTTCCAGTTCGCTTAACCCCTTGTTGACCCAGCTGGAGATGTGGTTAAATTTTCAGGCGCTAAAAGCGGATTGGTACAGTAATGAAGATTTCATCTTGTCTTTCGATTTTACCTTAGTGAGATCCTTAGCAGAGAAAGCCGAGCATTTGACAAGCGCACAGGCGGACACACAAGCGAGCATACAGGCAGAGAATGAAAAGGGTGAAGAAAGCCCAGCGGCCGATCTTGAAAAGCGTTGGAGAGTCGAATCGGGTTATGCCTACCAGTATGACAGTAGCAAGCTAACGACCACGGCTTTTATTGCCGTAGATGATCTGCTTGAGGACGGCGTTGGTATCGAGCAGGGGATAAAGGCCAGATTAATTGCGGTGGCTAATGCTGTTGCACATCATCATGGCCTCATTGCTTTGTCTGAGTAATGGCTACTTAACCTCGATAATACTGCCTTAAACCTCGTTTTATGCAGCACTTTTCGTAAAGAGTTTGATACCAGTCAACTCCTGCTTAGAGCCTTAGACTGGCCTTGTCATCGGCAATAACGCCATTATTTACGTCAAATTACCACTAATTTTTTCTCATTAAAAATAATGGCTTGTATCAATATCTAAATGCTGGCGGTTAAACCTTACTGTGATAAGACTTAGCTAAGAGACTTTAGTTGTGCGGGGGCAATGGTGGCGCGGGTAGTAGATAAAGCGGAAAGTGAACCAGTGTAAACACGCTATCGATTTACGCTGCCTCACATCGTATTTGTCTTACTCTTACTTTCACATAGCCGTCTGGTTTGCTGAATCTACCTGCATCCAATCGACGGTGACGCCGGCTTGCTCAAACATATCTTGGCTGACTTTAATTTTGTCGCCCCAGCGCGAGAGAAAGTCTTCGCTGGGTTGTGGGCTATGTACGGCACGTAAACCTGTTTGGATGATTTTGGCGGCGCAGTTAGGGCAGGGGAAGTGGGTCACCCAGATCTCGCAGCTGCTAAGGTCGCGCTTGGCGTGGAGAATGGCGTTCTCTTCGGCGTGCAGAGTTTTAAGCAGTTTCATCTCACGGTTGTCGGTTTCGGCGCTATCAGATATGCCGTGGGGATAGCCGTTAAAACCTAAAGAGACGATGCGATTGTTTTCGGTGATCACTGCGCCCACTTGGGTGGAGGGATCTTTACTCCAAGATGCTACGAGCTCGGCCATCTGTAAAAAACGTATTGCCCATTTTGTCATCATCGAGTTGGAGCTCCTATGGTGTATGGCTGAGTTGGTCTAGGCGCTATTTTCTATGGAGAACAATGATAAAGCAACCTTCAATTAGCGCCGTGATGACGTGTCTCGCTTCCTCCCTGTCCTCACTTCATGCTTGTGCCTTTTTTACGCGGCTTTATTTAAATTTTGTGAACTGCACACCTATATTTCAGCGAACACTTGTACGCATAATGTGTGGCTCAGTATTTGGTCAACGTTATGGTTAAAGTTTTTGAGCCGTGTTTTGACCATCGTTTTACTTGCGTATGACAATGGAGTTTGCAATGCCCAACAATCACGCCCCTTTTTCGTCGTATATCGACGTGCAATGTTCGCAGTGCAGGCAGAAGATAGGTCTCAATGTGGCAATCTGCCCGCAATGTCATGCTGGCCAAGGGTTGGAAGCACTTGCTGGCATCGACCCGAACGTACAAATCAAAAACCAAACCCTCACCATTTGGTTCGGCTTGTTGTTTGGTGTGTTCGGCTTACACCAGTTCTATTTAGGGCATTACGTAAGAGGCAGTTTGTACTTAGTCTTTTGCTGGACGTTAGTGCCGATGATTGTTGGCTGGGTTGATGCGATGAGAACCCTGACCATGAGTTCGTTTAAGTTTAACCAACGTTATGGCTGCCGTTCGGCCTTGTATCGCTAATTCCCAACGGGTTCCGGTGCGGCAATCTTGGCACAGGAGTCATGGTTATCTGGGGTGCAAAACTTGATCGGAGTGTGGATTACTTCGTCATATTGTTGTTTGGTCACAATTTTATGCAGGGTCAATATCGCTTCTCGTCCCATTTCATAGGGATTTTGGCCAATATTTATATGTGCCAAATGCTCTTGTAACATGGTTAATTGGCGGGGCGCTGCGTCAGTCATAATAACGACCACCTCCTTGTTATCAATTTTATCTTTGAAGGGAGTGATCATGCTGCGATAAAGGTCGACATTATTTTGCGGCCAGCCTCCAACAGCAATAAAGGAATCGGCCTTTATGGGCCTACCTTTCATGACTGACTCCATCTGTTTCACGGCCTGTGTTAACTTGTCAAAATTTAAAAAAGGCTCGCGCGCTTCGGTCCATCCACGCTCGTTTTTCAGTTGCAACCCGGGAGCGGTACCATATTTTTTGCCTGATAACGCGGAGCGAATACCCATAATTCTCTGGTTCAAATTGGGCGAGTCTGGCCGTCCGGTTTGAATAACCAATGTTCCACCCTCGGGGCGAAGCTTTTTCAACCCTTCTCCTAACGCCTTACCAAGTTCAACATTGTCGGTTCCGATGTAAGCTAAACGCAAGCTTTGGTAGTTGTTTTGGGGGGAGATATCAACATCAGAGTCATAGGTGATAACAGGGATGCCGGCCTCTTTGGCTTTTTGTAAGCTATTTTCGGCGAGAAATTTAGATTGCGTCACCGATACGGCAATACCATCAATGCCCTCATCGATCAGTTGCTCTATGATTCGATTTTGTACTCTTACGCTGGCGATTTCAGGCCCACGATATATGCATTCAACGCCTTCTATTTGAGCGGCGGCGTCTTTACAGCCATGGCCACTTCGATCAAAAAAAGCGCTGTAAAATTTGGGGACAACAGCAAACCTTAAGGCTTTTGCGCTCACACAAAAGCTGGGTAATAGGGTTAACGCAATAAATAGGACAACGGCTCTTGCCACATTTGCTCCTAGCAATGATGAGATGGTTGGCTTAATGCGGATGTTGATTTTTGAGGATCAATGTAACAAAGCTGTTAGCTTAAAGATATGGGGCAAAATAGATATTGATGATTTATTTAGCAGTTTACAGTAAAGGATTGATATTGAGTAACTTGTGTCGATTCACGCCTGCTATTTAAGGTGGGGCGTTGGCTGTTAGGATGCGAATTAAACTGTGCAATTAAGCCGTGCTTAAGCAGAGGTAATAGCCTTGTGCGGCACACTCATTCAGACAGGATCAGTGAGTGGGTTGATGGGGGACAAGCGCATTGTTATACAATGAAAAAAGCCAGCGGTTAATCGCTGGCTTTTATGTTGGAGCGTAATCGTATTAACGATAAAAGGCTTCAACTGTGCCTTTTACGGTCAACAACAGTGGTTGGCCGCGACGGTCTAAGGATTTTGACGGGATTTTTACCCACCCTTCGCTGATACAATACTCTTCTACATCGAAACGTTCTTTACCGTTAACACGAATGCCGATGTCGTGTTCGAAGATCTCTGCCACATGGTGTGGGCTACGAGGATTAACTGAAAGGCGATCCGGTAAGGCGGGTTGTGCTGCTGGTGTATTAGTGTCGTTCATGGTCGCTGTCTGTAATGGATAAAACGTGCGCTATTGTAGGCAATACTGGCCCTTTGCTCAAGAAATTAACCTAGCAATATTAGGGTTAAATGTGTGATCCGTGACGTCATAGGGCTTAGCGTTAAGGGCACCGCGGTGGATTTTACCTAGGGGTTGAGCCGCACATCACAGCGGTTAGTTAGCCACAACTCATGCTTGGTCATCACCTTGCTGAACATGTTGCTTTGTAGATAATCAGTTAACCATTGGCGAACGTGTGGGTAGGGCGACTGCAGATACCATTGGCGCTCGACGCGGGCAAATTGGCGAATAAACGGCAGCAAGGCGATGTCGGCTAGGCTTTCTCTGTCGGCCATCAGGTATTGATGCTGGGTTAATAGTTGCTCTAACTGACTGATGTAGACTTCACAGGCTTCGCGGCACGCGATGATATTGGTTTCGCTGTAACGCTTAGCACATTTGTAGTTCTCTAGGCAGGGCTTAAACTTGTTATCAAAGCGATAGATTAAAGTTTGCATGTCAGCGAGCATCTCATCATCCCCTGTGAACAGCAGATCGTCTGGGTCATTCATGCTCAGTGCCCACAACATCACCTCAAGGCTTTCTTCTATCACAGTGCCGTTTGGGGTGATTAACACTGGCACTGTGCCCTTAGGCGATGCCGCTAACATTTCAGCGGGTTTATCTTTTAATATAATGTCTCGCAGCAAAACTGGCAGCTGGGATTTATAAATCGCGATTCTCGCCCGCATGGCGAAGGGGCAATTTCTTAGCGAATAGATAATAGGTAAGTTACTATTTTTATTCATTTTAAACGCTATCTCTTGATCACTTATTTACGGATTTACTAATACTTGATCTACTTTAACCATATTCATCGGCAAAATATACGCGTACCATTCCCCCTTTTAACGTTAACTGAGACTCGCTAAAGTGATGAAACCCAAGATTGAATTATTAGCCCCAGGTGGTGATGTGCAGGCCATAAAAGCGGCCATTATTGCCGGTGCTGATGCTGTGTATTGCGGCCTAGATACCTTTAACGCCCGTAATCGCGCCGCTAATATTTCATTCGATCAACTTGTGGGGATCATCAGACTTGCCCATCAATACGATTGCCAAATTTTCTTAACCCTCAATATTGTTATCTTAGAGCAAGAATTTAAAACCTTATTTAACTTATTGAATAAGTTAGTCAACACCACCTTAGATGGGGTGATAGTGCAAGACATGGGCTTGCTTTATGTGTTGCGTCACTACTTTCCGACCCTTGATATCCATGCATCGACTCAGCTAACCACCCATAATGCGGGGCAAATTCCGTTTTTAAAAAAACTCGGTGTCAGCCGGGTGAACTTATCGCGCGAGCTTAATTTACGCGAGATAACGGCGCTCGCCAAAGTCGGCCAAGAGCATGACACCTTATTAGAGGTGTTTGTGCATGGGTCATTATGTGTGGCGTTTTCGGGGTTATGCTATTCAACCTCGGCCAGTGCGGGTAACTCGGGTAACCGTGGCCGTTGCAGCCAAGCGTGCCGTGAAGAGTATGAAACTACCGAGTCGGGTCATAACTTCCCACTGAATATCAAAGATAATTCGGCGTTTTTTGACTTACCGGCACTGATTGAAGCGGGTGTGTACTCCTTTAAAGTGGAAGGGCGCATTAAAGGCGCTAGCTATGTGCATACGGTGATCGATAGTTTTCGCAAGCAGATTGACGGCTATGTGGCAACCGGCGAGCTGACTCAAGATGGCGAGCGCTTATATAAGGTGTTTAACCGCGACTTTACCAATGCGTTTTTACGGGGCGATTTAAACCAGTCGATGTTTATTGATAACCCCCGCGATAACTCTAACAATCACTTAGTGGATAAACTCAAAGCCGAAAAAGGCGAGTCGATCTCTGTGGTACAAATTCACTCGGCTCAGCAACAGTTGCAAGTGGATAAACAACAGATCACCAGCTCTGTTGATGACAAAATTGCGCATTTGAGTATCGAAAAAATCAAGCTCAGCTTACGCTTTACCAGTGAGCTAGATGAGCCGCTGCGGTTAACGGTGGTGACTGAGCAAAGTGATAGCCTGTTGCCCGGGCAAACTGCTAAAACCGCAAGTCAAACTTTCACTTCTAGCAGTGTAATGACACCCAGCGAGGAGTTAAGCGTTGATAGGCAAGCGATTGAAAAGCGTTTCAAAAGCATTAATAACGCTAACTATGAACTCGTCGAGCTTGACACTCAGCAGCTAACCGATGGCTTAAGCATTCCGTTTCGTGAGATAACCACGTTAAAAAATGAGCTACTTAGCTACTTAAATGCAGGGGTTGCGGTGATTGCACATGTGCAGCCGCCTAAACTTGAGCACCACCCTAAAGCCGATGGACCGCTTGGGCTGTCGATGCTTATCTGTGATGAAGCCGATGTGGCGTTGGCCGATGTGATCGATGGCGATATCTATTTTAAGCTGCCAGATGCTTACAAGCGTGGCTGCACCAAGTATGTCGACTTCTTGCTGCAAAACCCACGGCTTATTCCTTGGTTTCCGCCCGTGTTAATCGGCAAAGATTTTGATGTGGCGCTGAATATTTTGCAACAAGTGAAGCCTAAGCTGATTGTCACCAACAATACAGGTATTGCGTATCATGCCGAGCAGTTGGGGATTCAATGGATTGCGGGGCCATTTTTAAATACCACCAACTCTTACGCCTTGCTGGCACTTAAGCAAGGGGCAGCCTGCAGCGGCGCCTTTATTTCTAACGAGATAAACCGGCAGCAAATTAAGCAGATAGCCAGACCGAAAGACTTTAAGCTGCTTTACAGCATTTATCATCCCATTTTGTTGATGGCTAGCCGTCAGTGTTTTTTCCAGCAGAGTGTGGGGTGTGAAAAGCCACGTATCGATAACGGTTGTATGTTGTCGTGCGATAAATCGACCAGTATTAAAAACCTCAAAGGTGACTCTTTTGCCATCGACAAGCAAAAAGCAGGTTACCCAAGCATTTATAACCAAGATCAGTTTTTAAATACCGACATCATTAACGACCTTAGTGATAAGTTTGATGGCTTTATGATTGATTTGACCAATATTGGCGCAGGCGACAGAGTCTCTCCTGACAAGGTTGAGCTCATTAAACAGTTTCAAGCCCTGCTGGATGGCCAAAGTGAAGCCAGCGCTAAGCTGTCGCGCTTAGTGCCTGAGTCAACACTCCTGCAATACCAAAACGGGTTGTAAATTGAAGGGGGCGTAATCTGATGTTGCACTTTAACCGCTCGCGTCAACTGTGCCTTTACTTGATTAACAGGTAAGCCGTCATGGATAAGCAGATCAGCATACCGCTTCCGGCGCTCATCCATCGGATTGGCAGGGAAGCGGCCAACAAGGCGCAAGCGGTTGCTAAGCCATATGGTTGCGAGCTAAAGCGTGTGCGCCGCTCCAGACATTGGCAGTTGCGTGGCGATGCCATTGATATTCAATCGCTGGCATCGCAATTACAGGTATCTGAGTGTGCTGAGTTATCTTACCTGGTGCAAAAAATTACCACAGCCTTACAGCAACACGCTGACAAGCTAGAACCTTTACAGGTTAAGCTTACTCGCCTCATTAAGGGCAACCCTAGCATCACCTTGAATGAGCTGATGCATCTCACCCAATGTTCTCTTACTGAAGCCAGGCGGGCGCGCTTTGACGCCGACGTTTGGTAGCTTGAACCTTATCTCTCCCAGCAGGTATTTTCCCTGCAGATAACGGCCCCCCTTTTTTGCGTGCCCAGCCGCTTGCTCATCGTTATGGGCGGCAATACCGTGAAAAACAAGGTTCTTCATCTTCATCCTGGCAGGATAAATAATGGAGGATAATCTGCGAGTGCTGTGTTAGCCTGACACCAAAAAAATGGAGTCAACAGATGCAAAAAACGCTTATAGTTTCATCACTTATGTTACTGAGTGCCTGCAGCACGCCCGCCGCAAAGCAAGCCGATATCGTTATCGATAATGCTAATATCATTGATGTGAAAACCGGTCTGGTTGACGCATCACAGTCGCTGGCGATTCGTGATGGCCTTATTATTGAGCGCAGCAGCGCACCCCTTAATAACCGCTATAGCGCGGCGCAATATATCGATGCTAAAAACCAATACCTGATGCCCGGACTGTGGGACATGCATGTTCATTTTGGGGGTGGCGAAGCGTTGATTGAAGAAAATAAGCAGCTGTTACCTCTGTATTTGGCTTACGGGGTAACCACAGTGCGAGACGCCGCTGCAGACTTAAGTGAGTCGGTGTTAGCTTGGCGTGCACAGGTTAATGCCAGAGAGCTCGTTGGCCCCACCATTTATACCTCTGGCCCTAAACTTGAGGGTAAAGATTCGATTTGGCCCGGCGATCTGGAAGTGGAAACCACGGCTGAGATGAATGCCGCCATTGATCAACTTGATGCCATGGACATTGATTTTATTAAGATCACCGACAGCGCACTCACCCCAGAGCTTTATTTACAGGCGGTGAAAGAGGTGAAAAAGCGCGGTTATCAAATCTCTGGGCATATTCCCTTTTCGCTATCGGTGACCGATGTGTCGTACGCAGGTTTAGATGCCATCGAGCATATGACCTATCTGTTAAAGGCGGCGGCCAAAAATGAAGCTGAGATCTCGGCGAAAGTCGCCTCTGGCGAGCTAACTTATAGCAAGGCACTGCCCATAGCGACGCAAAATTTCGACCAACAAACCGCGTTAAGCAAATATGCGGTGCTGGCCAGCAACGATACGGCTGTGGTGCCGACATTAGTCGGCAACCAAATTACCACTTATATTGATGAAGATAATCATCAAGATGATGAGTTTTTAAATTATATCGGTAAGGGGCTAAAGCAAACGTATCAGTGGCGGGTGGAGCGAGCCAATAAGGACAATGCAGCGCAAATTGAGCAGCGTAAAGCGCGTTACATCAAAACGGGGCAGCTATTACCGCTAGTGCAGCAGGCGGGCGTCTCGATTATTGCGGGTACCGATGCAGGTTTTTTAAACTCCTATATCTACCCGGGTTTATCGCTACATCAAGAGCTGGCTATCTATAATGATTTTGGACTGACGCCGCTGCAAACCTTACAATCGGCTACCCTTGCTGGGCCGAAATTTTTAGGCAAAAGCGAGCAGTTTGGTGAGTTAACTCACGGCAAGGTCGCCGATATTATTTTCTTGACCGATAACCCGTTAACCGATATCCGCAACACCCTGAAAATCGAAGGGGTGATTTCGCACAATCAGTTTTATAATCAACAAGATCTTGAGCAATTAAAAGCCAATGCCAAGCAGTTTGTGCAATCGCAACTGTAAATCGTGGTAAGGGGATTCGGCTTAGTGCGCCCTGAGTATCAGAAAAGGGCTATTGCCCTTTTCTTGATACGCTGTTTTAAGCTGATGAGCTTAACGGCACTTTGATTAAATGAGCGGCACTTCTTCAATGACAGTGCCGTTAATGACCCTTAATGAGAGCGCCGTTGATTAAATACTGCGGTGCAACAACAGTGGTGGGGATGTCATTCCCACCACCATCATCAACGAGCGACTCTTGCTAACTACAGGGTTTTGAACTGGCGAACATTGTGCTCCAATGTTTTTGCCAGATCTTCAAGCTGCTGACTTGCTAGCGTGATTTTGCTGGCTTGCTCCTCAGCCAGTAACGCTGAGTGGGTTATCTGGCTAAAGTTACGGTTGATTTCAGAGGCAACCACAGATTGCTCTTCTGCCGCCGTGGCGATTTGGGTGTTCATGTCGCTGATTTGGGTGACCGAAAGATTAATCGCCGTCAGTGATTCACCAGCTGACTTTGCTTGCTCGACGCTTACCTCTGCCTGTTGTGTGCCTTGATTCATCACCTCTACCGCATTCATCGAGTTGCCTTGCATCTTTTCAATGACCGCTTGAATTTGGCCGGTCGACTCTTGAGTGCGGCGAGCAAGATTGCGCACTTCATCGGCCACCACGGCAAAACCACGCCCCTGCTCACCTGCTCTGGCGGCTTCAATGGCTGCGTTTAATGCCAATAAGTTGGTTTGCTCGGCAATGCCTTGAATCACTTCTAACACAGTCTCAATCTGGCGGCTGTCTTGCGACAGATTATTGATCACCTCGGCGGCCTCACTGACTTTATCGGCAAGGGCATTGATGCTTGACTGGGTTTTACTGACTTCGTTTTGTCCGGCGGTAAATTCGTTCATGGCCGTTTGCGCTAGGCTGGCGGCATCACTGGTGTGGCTGGCGACTTCTGATACCGTCGATGACATCTGATTGATGGCGGTTGCGCCTTGTTCGGTAGCTGTTTTTTGGTTAACGATCAACTCTTCGTTATATTTTGCTGTGAGCAATAATTCGTTAGAGGCACTGAGCAGCTCATTAGCCGCTGCTATCGAATTTTTGGTGAAACCCGACATATGGTCGGTTAAGTCTTGTAACGCACTTAAAATACTATTGGGGGTATGAAACTTAACCTGAGTGGTTAAATCACCTGATGCAATCTCTTTGATAACCAAAGCGGCATATTCGGGCTCGCCACCCATCAGTCGTTTTAAGCGGTTAACGGTACTGACCGCCACAATAGAGCCGATGATGATAGCCATCGCTGTCACGACTAACATGATCCATTGGAAGCTATTAGTTTGTTCACGCGCTGTGGCAACCTGTTGTTGTATCGCGATTTCTTGATAATCAATCAAGTTGTTGATCCGTTTAAGCCATTCGGTGTATGCCGGTGAAACTGTAGTAATTAAGTAATCGGTGGCGTCGGCTTTACGCCCATCGCGCATCATGGTCAATAAGTTATCAGTTAAGGAGAGGGTCGAGCGCTCAATCTCTTTAATCAAGCGCATTAACTTTTGCTCTTCAGCACTGTGGGGCACTGCTGCGTACATGGCATCGAGTACGGTGGCGGATTGCTGATAGAAGCTATTTAAGCGGCCAATGTCATTTTTATGTTCGTTTGACTTAGCCTCGTTCTTGGCGAGCACCACATCTCGAATCGAAATGGCCCTGTCGTGCACGCTGCCACGAAAGTTAATGGCATGGCGCTGTTCTACTGCCGTTTGATCGGACAGTTGGGTGAGGTTTTTATCGGCGATACTGATCTTGAATAAACCAAAAAGGGTGATGCCCAGCATGATCAACAAGAGTAGCGCGAAGCCAGAATACAGACGATTAATTACATTCACTAATTCATACCTTAATTGTTGGGACTTAATTTAGGGAAGGAGCACTTACATTTTTGCCAGCCAGACATTATACGCCAAATCGCAACTTTAGATCACAGCAATCAAACTAATTGGTTATTCCATACGCACCATATCTTTGCTAGGTAACAGGCGTTGCAGCAATCTTTGTTTGTAGGAGTATTGTGTTGATCTACTTGGAGCATGGTTATAGCTACCCAGACTGCCCGCGTTTATTGATAACAAATCGTGATGATTAATATAAATATTGATAATTATACGAACTTATTTTCTTGTCGTACTATATCGCTATTCAATGAGTCAGCCACATAGGCGCAGAGGCTTATGGCTTGGCTGACTATCAGATTGGTTATCACGTGAATAGGGTATAACGATGAAATTTTTACACACGATGATCAGGGTGAAAGACCTTGATAAATCAATTGAATTTTACACCAAGGTGCTCGGGATGAGCGTGCTGGAGAGAACCGACAATACCGAGTATCGCTATACCTTGGTTTTTGTGGGCTATCCAGATGAGCAGGGTACTAGCATCGAATTAACCCATAATTGGGACACTGACACCTATGAAATGGGCAATGCCTTTGGTCATTTAGCCTTAGGCGTTGCTGATATCTATGGGGCGTGTGACAAGATAAAAGCCTTGGGCGCTAAAGTCACGCGTGAACCTGGGCCGGTAAAAGGCGGCGAGACTCATATTGCGTTTATCACCGACCCTGATGGTTATCAAATTGAGCTAATTCAGCTCGGCTAAATTCAAAGCGACTCAATTCACATCGACTAAGTGCACTAAAGCCATTAATTAAGTGCACTAAAGCCATTAACTAGGTCGATAATGCGCACGGTATTGCCAAGCGCACTGGCTAGACTACAGAGGAACAGCAAGATGAAACAGGCATTATTTCAACCTTTGCAATTAGGTCGTTACACGTTAGCTAACCGAATTGTGATGCCGCCCATGACGCGTTCACGTGCGACCCAACCGGGTAATGAAGCTAATGAGATCATGGCCACTTACTATGCTCAGCGTGCTTCGGCAGGCTTAATTGTGGCCGAGGGCACCCAGATCTCAGCCATGGGCCAAGGTTATGCGTGGACCCCAGGTATCTACACTCAGGCGCAAATTGATGGCTGGAAGAAAACCACCACTGCAGTGCATGATAAAGGTGGAGTGATTTTTGCCCAGCTGTGGCATGTGGGCCGCGTCACCCATCCCGATAATATCGGCGGGGCTCAGCCCATCTCTTCATCAGCCATTAAGGCTGAAAACGTTAAAGTGTTTGTTGATAATGGTAAGGCAGAGCCAGGCTTTGTCGATGTGGTTGAGCCTCGGGCCATGACCAAAGATGACATTAAGCTGGTGATTGGCGAGTACCGTCAAGCAGCGCTCAATGCCATTGAAGCTGGGTTTGATGGTATTGAACTGCATGCGGCCAATGGCTACTTAATCAACCAGTTTATCGACTCTGGTGCCAACCATCGCACCGATGAATATGGTGGCAGTGTCGACAATCGTCTGCGCTTTTTAGCCGAAGTGGTCGAGGCGGTGGTCGATGCCATTGGCGCCGATCGCGTTGGGGTACGTTTAGCGCCGTTTACATCACTTAATGGCACGGTTGATGCGAACCCCGTTGAAACCTATACCGCGGCAGCAGCGTTGCTTAATCAATATAACATCGCCTATTTACACATTGCCGAGGTGGATTGGGACGATGCACCAGAAACGCCACAGTCATTTAAACAGGCGGTACGTGCAGCCTTTAAAGGAGTATTAATTTACGCTGGTAAGTATGATGTTGAAAAAGCTGAGCAAACCCTTAATGACGGTTTAGCCGATATGATAGGTTTTGGTCGCCCCTTTGTGGCCAACCCTGATCTACCTTATCGTATTAAGCACGGTTACCCATGGGCTGAGCACGATCCGGCGACCTTGTTTGGCGGGGCAGAAAAAGGCTTAATCGATTATCCTGAGTATGCTCATTAAAGTGTCATCAGCTACCTTGCACCCAGTATAAAGGTGGTGGGTTACCTGCGATGAAATAAATAGCAACCACAGCCATGTGGTTGCTATTTACGCAAATAAAGATGAACAAAGTTCAGGTTAAAAAACTTGCCATATTATGGTGTTAGGTGTTTCATGTCGTCGCCCTTTCAGCCTTGCTATTGATGCTGAATCTTACTTTATATGAGTCCCCATTATGCGCGGAGTGTTGTATCTATTTATTGCTACCTTGTTAGCTGCTGTTGGTTGGGTTGCATCGAAAATGGTAGTGATTCATATGCCAGGAGAGCTGTTTATCGGCGCGCGATTCTTACTCGCCAGCCTGCTGCTATTACCCTTTTGCTATAAAAATTTAGTTAAATTGGACGCTAAGCGGTTGTTGTCCGCTGGCGGTGTCGGCATTTTTCTTGGGGTCTCACTGCAAGTTTGGGTTCACGCCGTTGCCATGAGCCAAAGTTTGTCGGAAGGGGCTTTTATCATGAGTTTGGCGATGATTATTGCGCCCATGGTCGCTTGGCTGTTGTTTCAAGTCAGGCCCAATCGTGCCTTTTGGCTGGCTTTGCCTGTGAGTATTTGTGGCATGATGTTACTGATACTCACCAAGGGCTGGCAGGTTGATCCGAGCCAGTGGTATTTTCTATTAGCCGCGGCCTTACTTTCGGTTCATTTTGTATTAAATAAAAATATCAGCCTTAATATCAAACCATTAGATTCGATTTGTATTCAACTGTTTGTCGTTGGGGTTGTTGGCTTGGTCTATGCGGCATTGACTAAGCCTGTCGCCTTTGAGTTAAATGCGCAGTTACTATTCTGGTTTATAATATCGACGGTGATAGCGACATCGGTACGCTACCTATTGCAAACCCTAGGGCAGTACAAGGTGACTATGGAAACGGCCGCACTGCTGATGATTTTAGAGCCGATTTGGACTATGTTGCTGAGTATTTTGATGTTAGATGAGCAGTTACAGCTACAGCAGTTTGCAGGTGGCAGCCTCATTTTTCTATCACTACTGTTATATATTAAGCTGTCTAGGTATTACGCGATGAAAGCCAGACCCGCCATATAGAAGCAAGTGATGCTGGGCGGTAAAACCTTCGTAAAAGAGCATCTGCTTCAAAATAGGGACAAGTTATGTCAGATGAGAAGCTTATCTTGTTACTCAAGTGCTGCATTATGCTCGGCATTAGCCTTATTGGTGTAGGGGTTTATTTACATAACTTTAGCGAGACAATAGAGGCCATGGGCGTTAATGGCATTATTATCAGTGCGATATGTGTCGCTATCGGCATGGTGTTGTCGCTGCCCACCAAAATGTACCTCACCTTTTTACTGGTGAAGCGCGAATCTGAGCGTAACCTTTAACCACGCCCCAAGCCGCTGTATTGCCAGAGAGCTAACTCACTTAATGGGCTTTTTGGTAATTAACCCAAGACTAATGGGTCAAAAACACCGATAATTCACCTCAATGTAAGTTTTTTGGCCGCTTGGCCGCGCACGACACTGGATATATTCAATGGAAATCAAAGTTAATTTTCTCGACAATCTCAGACTTGAAGCCAAGTTTGACGATTTTACCGTTACCGCCGATCAACCGATCCGTTACAAAGGTGATGGTTCTGCCCCTAGTCCTTTTGATTATTTCTTAGCTTCGTCAGCCCTTTGCGCGGCCTATTTCGTTAAGGTGTATTGTAAGGCGCGTGACATTCCCACCGACAATATTCGCCTGTCACAAAACAATATTGTGGATCCTGAAGATCGCTACAACCAAATTTTTCAAATTCAGGTTGAGCTGCCAGATGATATCTCCGACAAAGATCGCCAAGGTATCTTACGCTCAATCGATCGTTGCACCGTGAAAAAAGTGGTGCAAACCGGCCCCGAGTTCAAAATCGAAACGGTTGAGAATCTCGACGCCGATGCTAATGCCATGTTGATGGGCCAGCCCGATGGCGAAGCGAGTACCTATATTTTGGGTAAAGATCTGCCGCTTGAGCAAACCATTGCCAATATGACTGGCATGTTGGCCGATCTTGGAATGAAGATTGAAATCTCATCATGGCGCAATATCGTACCCAATGTGTGGTCGTTGCATATTCGTGATGCAGCCTCGCCCATGTGCTTTACCAATGGTAAAGGGGCGACCAAAGAGAGCGCATTATGCTCTGCATTGGGTGAATTTATTGAGCGCCTAAACTGTAACTTTTTCTATAACGACCAGTTCTTCGGTTTGGATATCGCCAACAGCGAGTTTGTGCATTATCCCAACGAGAAATGGTTTGCGCTCACCGATGACGATGCGCTGCCTGCTGGCCTGCTCGATGACTATTGTTTAGACATTTACAATCCAGATGATGAGCTGTGTGGGTCGCATCTTATCGATACCAACTCAGGCAACATTGAACGCGGCATCTGCACCATTCCCTATACGCGTCGCTCCGATGGCGAGACGGTTTATTTCCCGTCGAATTTAATCGAAAACCTGTTTTTAAGTAACGGTATGAGCGCGGGTAACAACCTGCAAGAAGCCGAAGTGCAGTGCTTATCAGAGATTTTTGAGCGTGCGGTTAAGCGTCAAATTATCGAGCAAGAAATTGTCCTACCCGATGTGCCTATGCAGGTGTTAGAAAAGTACCCAAGTATCCTTGCTGGCATCAAGGGGCTAGAGGAGCAAGGCTTCCCTGTGGTGGTGAAAGATGCCTCATTAGGCGGTCAGTTCCCGGTGATGTGTGTCACCTTGATGAACCCGAAAACTGGCGGCGTATTTGCGTCATTCGGCGCGCATCCGAGTTTCGAAGTGGCCTTAGAGCGCAGTTTAACTGAGCTATTACAAGGTCGCAGCTTCGAAGGCCTTAACGATGTGCCTAAGCCGACTTTTAACAGCATGGCGGTGAGTGAGCCAGAAAACTTTGTCGAGCACTTTATCGACTCGACTGGGGTGATCTCGTGGCGCTTCTTTAGCAGCAAGCATGACTTTGAATTCTGCGAGTGGGATTTCTCTGGCACCAACGAAGAGGAAGCCAAAGGGCTGTTTGGCATCTTAGACACCTTAGGTAAAGAGGTGTATGTGGCTGAGTTTGATCAACTTGGCGCATCGGCTTGCCGTATTTTAGTGCCAGATTACTCAGAGGTTTATCCTGTCGAAGATTTGATTTGGGATAATACCAACAAAGCGCTGGATTACCGTGAAGATATCTTAAACCTGCATACCTTGAGTGATGATGAGCTGGTTGATTTAGTCAATCGTTTTGAAGAGAGTCAGCTCGATAACTACACAGATATTCGCACCCTGATTGGCATCGTGTTCGATGAAAATACCGTGTGGGGCCAGCTAACGATTATTGAGCTTAAAATCCTTATCTATCTTGCACTCGGTGCTCATGATGAGGCGCTGGAGCTGGTAGGCGACTTCTTGCAGTTTAACGATAATACGGTTGAGCGTGGCTTGTTCTATCAAGCGGTTAATGCGGTATTGGAAGTGACTTTAGACGAAGCGTTGGCGCTTGAACATTTCATCCAGAACTTCAACAGAATGTTTGGTGAAGCCGTGATGGAGCAAGTGGTTGGCTCGGTCAACGGTGACATACGTTTCTCTGGTTTAACCCAAACCAGTATGCAGCTTGAAGGCGTAGAGCCACACCTGCGATTGATTGAAAGTTATAAGAAACTGCATCAAGCCCGTAAAGCCAAAGCTGGACTTTAATCATGGGCCTAACCACGAGTCTATGCATGGGCCGGCGCTATTAACTGCGTTAACAGATGTTGATGCTTGACCCCAAAAAAGCGAGCCTAAGGCTCGCTTTTTTAATGATGTGTTTTAACTTACGAGCCACCGATTCATGGCGTAACCACGCGACGTTAGCCTAAGGGCGCAGACTTAGTACTTGGTCTATATCGCTGGCGCTGTGGCGCTCATGGAGTTGCTCCCACGTTTCCCCCCATGTGCGGTTGACGATACGACCGCGCTGCACTGCGGATCTGGCGGCGATATTGTTGGCCCAGCGAACGACATGAGTATAAG
This sequence comes from Shewanella sp. 553, assembly GCF_059338375.1. NCBI lineage: Bacteria > Pseudomonadati > Pseudomonadota > Gammaproteobacteria > Alteromonadales > Shewanellaceae > Shewanella > Shewanella sp. 553. The sequence goes on along the minus strand of NZ_CM181701.1, from coordinate 3,057,682 downwards.
AGTCTACCGCTAAGAATTCGGCGGCGTCATATAAATGGCCAAGCACTAAGTTGCCGTACCAAGTCCAAATGGCCATATCGGCAATGCTGTATTCATCGCCTGCAATGTAGGTGTTGTTGGCTAACTGTTTATCTAGCACGTCTAATTGGCGTTTCACTTCCATGGTGAAGCGATTGATGGGGTACTCAATCGCTTCAGGCGCATAGGCATAGAAATGGCCGAACCCGCCACCCAAGTAAGGCGCCGAGCCTTGTAGCCAAAATAACCAATTGAGTGTTTCAGTGCGGGCTGCGTGATCTTTAGGGATAAAGTGGCCAAATTTGTCGGCTAAATAAAGCAAGATGGCGCCCGACTCAAACACTCTTATCGGCTTATCACCTGAGTTATCGACGAGGGCAGGAATTTTCGAATTGGGGTTGATGGCGACAAAGCCTGATGAGAATTGCTCGCCCTCGCCAATATCTATGGTGTAGGCATCGTATTCGGCGGCGCTAACACCTTTAGCCAAGAGTTCTTCTAACAAGATAGTGACTTTTTGGCCGTTAGGGGTGGCTAGAGAATGCAGTTGCAAAGGGTGCTTGCCTACTGGCAAAGCTTGTTGGTGTCTGGCGCCAGAATCGGGGCGATTAATACTGGCCCATTTGCCGCCACTTTCTTTATCCATTGTCCATACTTTAGGGGGCGTATACTCTTGTGTCATGTGATTTCCTTGGTTTTACTGGCGTGATACTGCTTAATATCGGGATGTTTAATCTCAGTTAAACCCCTAAAGGTTATTTTTAGTTATAACACTTGGCTATCGATCCCAAGTATTAGTTATAAGTGGCGGATAAACGGCCGCAATAGAATATCTGCTGCCTTAGCCAATGATGATAGCGCAATACTGAGAGTTCACATTGTCCCCCACTTTACGGTAAAGTACGCCGCTCAAAGTGATACAGATACAGACTGAACCTCAGCTCCATTTGAGCCAATGCAGGTCAGTTGTGACGACAAGAGTAGTGAATAGATGAATAATGAACACGATGTGATCGATAATTTAGCCGAATTACGCCGCTTTATTGCCGCTGTTGAGCAGGGGGGGTTAGGTTTAGAAGGGGTCGTTGGGATTGGCATGGCGACCAATAATGCCGACGGTCGTCCCTTTGTGGCGGTGTTTGGCAATAACCACAAGTTATTGCTTGCCCGTTGGGTAACCCAAGAGGTGTTTGATACGGGTAAAGATATTGTCCGAAATGGCGCCCAACCACAGCATTAAGTGTGATTGAGCGACAGCCCTAAAGCGCCTTTGTCTGACGAGTGGCGCTAACGGGGTAGGCTAGCTTCAACTTGTGCGATCTGCTGCTGTAATTGCGCATGGTCGTAGGCATTAATGTTGATATGGCCCACTTTGCGTTGAGGTTGCGGCGTCTTGTTATACCAGTGCAAACTGGCATTGGCGGTAAGCGCCTCCCTTGGCGCTGCAGCTGTGCCCAGTAAATTGAGCATTGCCGTAGCGCCTTGAGCTTGCGTAGCCCCTAGCGGCAGACCGGCTATCGCCCTGAGGTGGTTTTCAAATTGACAGGTCATGGCGCCCAGCTGTGTCCAGTGGCCGCTGTTATGCACTCTAGGCGCCAGCTCGTTAACCAGTAGTTTATCTCCCACCACAAATAACTCCATGGCGAGCACGCCCACATAGGGCAGGGCGTCAAAAATCGCCCGCATATAATCTTCGGCGGTTTGTTGCATCATAGGCGTTATCCCCTGAGCTGGGGCGATGGAGCGCACTAAGATCCCTTGATGGTGCACATTGTCGGTTAGCGGGTAAAACCGGGTTTCGCCTGTCGTGCTGCGCACACCGATAAGCGACACTTCCCGGTCAAACGCTATCCACTGCTCTGCCAGATAATCCGTTTGGGGTGGGCTGGCAACAAGCTGTGCTAGTTGTTTATCCTCTTTGACTAGCCACTGGTTTTTGCCGTCATACCCGTCATGTAGGGATTTAAGCACCATGGGCAGACCAATCTCTTTAGCGCTTTGGTCTAAGTCGATACCGTAGCAAAAAGGTGCACTGGGGATCTGCAGTCGGGCTAGCAGCTGTTTTTCCTCGATACGGCTTTTGCAATGGGCAACGCTATTGACGCTCGGCGCGATACGGCAAAAAGCGGCTAAGCCTTGCAGTAAGTTAAGGTCGACCTGCTCCTTTTCTACCGTGAAAGCATCTGGCTGACCTAAGGCATCATAAAGGTCTGCAAGGTTATCGCCCGCTTGCCATGGCGCAATCAGTCCTAAACCTTCAACGCAGCTTAAATCGGTATCGCTGCCTGTATCGGCCACAAAGCTAAACTTGAGCCCCAGAGGGAGCCCAGCCAGTGCCAGCATGCGGGCTAATTGACCGCAGCCAATAATGCCAATACGCATTATTCTACCTCCAGTGGCACGCTGGCAGTTTGTGAGGCTCTCCAATCGATAAGCCGCTGAGTTAAAGCGCTATCACCTAATGCCAATATTTGCGCTGCCATCAGGCCGGCATTAAAGGCACCCGACTCGCCAATGGCTTGGGTGGCCACTGCAACACCTTTAGGCATTTGCACGATAGACAGTAAACTGTCCATCCCTTTTAAGGATTTGCTCGACACCGGCACCGCAATTACGGGCAGGTGGGTCATCGCGGCAGTCATGCCGGGTAGATGTGCGGCGCCGCCAGCGCCGGCAATGATCACCTCTATGCCCTCTTTAGCCGCATTATGGCTAAATTCGACCAGACGCTCAGGGGTACGATGCGCCGATACCACTTGAGTGTGATAGCTTATCTTTAGTGCATCGAGCACTGAGGTTGCATTTTTCATGGTGGGCCAATCACTCTGTGAGCCCATAATTATGGCGACTTTAGCTTGTGTCATTGCTGCCTCTTAAGTTGTTAACCAATGTGTAAATAGTGCGTAAGTGGGGATGCCAACCAATACGTTGAACGGGAAGGTGATCGCTAACGAGTAGGTGACAGACAGGCTATGGTCGGCCTGGGGAATGGCAACGCGCATCGCCGCAGGCACCGCAATATAAGATGCGCTGGCGCCTAAGGTGGCCAATAAGATAGCGCCGCCATTGGACAGCCCTAAATAGAGCCCCAGTAAACAGCCGATAAAGCCGCCAATTAAGGGCATGGCCACGCCAAATGCCAGAATAAAGCTGCCCATCTGTTTTAGCGCCTGAATTCGACTGGCCGCCATCATCCCCATCTCTAATAAGAACAGCGCCAAGACACCATGGAACAGGTCAAAGAACAGCGGCGTGATAGAGCCTATTCGGTCGGCGCCCCAGTAGCCAATAACCAGCGCCCCCACAAGTAGGATTAAGCTTTGATTACAAAACACTTCATGCAGTAACACGCGCCACTTTACCTGCTGGCCTTTTTCTTGGGCAAGGGCGATCCCGACGGCAATCGCTGGGATCTCCAGTAACACCACAAACAGCGGGAAATAGGCTTCATAACTGATATTTTGCGATTCTAAAAATGCCACCGCGACCGCATAGGTACCAATGCTCACCGAGCCATAATGGGCCGCAATCGAGGCGCTATCGGCGCGATTAAGCTGGCCGATAAAGCGTAAAATGGGAAAGGCGATAAGGGGTAATATTAATCCCATTGCGATGACCCACATCGACTGGGGTAATAGTGCGCTAGAGCCATGTTTGGCTAGCGCTACGCCACCTTTTAGGCCGATGGCGATTAATAAAAACAGGGTCAGAGTTTGATAGAGTGCCTTAGGAAATTGCACATTGGATTTTAACAATGTGGCTAACGCTCCTAAGATGAAAAAAGCGATAGTAATGTCGAGTTGCATATTAGCGTCTGCTTAAGTCAGATGTGATGTTGACCTGCGTTGTTGATGTCAGAGGCTGACGTTGGAGGCGCGATGATGAAGTGAGTCGATTGAAAAGAGTGACAGTGCACAGGGTGAAAACCGCGCCTGCAGACAGGAGCAGTCCGCCACCATTGTGACCCTGCATGCTAGCCACACCGCCAAGTGCGCCCACTCCTGTGGCAACGAGTAAACTAAATAACAGCGCGCGGTCCTGACGTATCTGCTCAATGATCTGTTTCATCCTATCCTCGCTTGTTTTGCAGCCGATAGATTTCGGCGACTAAATTTATGCGGTGATCTTGCCAAAAATAGGTTATATATAAAAATAGATATTTATTGGTTAATATATAGATAAGAATCTATACAAGGGGCAATCATGTCACTCAGATTACAAGCTCATTTGGGCACGCTGCGGCAGATGGAAATTTTGTTAGCGGTATATGATAGCGGCAGCGTCAGTGGCGCCGCGCAGCAATTGCACCTGACTCAGCCGACAATCTCGATGCAATTAAAAAAACTGGCCGATGTAATCGGGCTGGCCTTGTATAACATCGTGGGCAGAAAAGTGGTGTTTACCGAAGCAGGGTTAGAGGTGGTGAAAACTGCCACCGAGGTATTAGACAGTTTTTCTCGTTTAGAGATGTCATTGTCTGACATGGGGGAGTTAAAGTCGGGAACACTTCGTTTGGCGGTGGTGACTACGGCTAAATATTTTATTCCACACTTATTAGGCCCCTTCTGTGAGCGTTACCCCAATGTCAGCGTGCAATTAAATGTGGGCAACCGTCAGCAGATCATCGAACGCCTTAAACAAGGTATTGATGATTTTTATGTGTTTAGTCATCCTCCGGGCGATCTAAATACCGAGAGTATCGAGTTTTTTAATAACCCGTTGGTTGCCATAGCCCATGAGCAACACCCGCTGGTGCAGCAGGCTGAGGTGTCGTTAGCTCAATTATGTGATGCGCCTTTTTTAATGCGTGAGAACGGCTCAGGTACCCGTTTAGCTATTGAAAATTTCATGAATCAACAGGGCGTTAAGCTCAATGTGAAGATGACCATTGAGAGTAACGAAGCCATTAAACATTCGGTGATGTCTGGTTTAGGAGTGAGTATCTTATCGGCCCACACCCTCACGTTTGGTGGCCATATGGGGCTGGCACAGTTGCGGGTGAAATCTTTGCCTATCAACTCCAACTGGTATTTTTTGTGGCTAAAATCGAAACGGCCCTCGGCGATAGCGCAGGCCTTTTTATCCCATGTACAGAGTGAGGGGCGTGAAATGCTGCTAACCGAATTGGCCCGTTGCGAGCCGATTTAAGGTGTTACTCCCACATGACGTTGTCTTGGGATGCTTGCGCCGCCTTGAGTAATTCGATAAGCGGCAAGGCGCGGTGACGCAGGCTGACATCTGGGGCATCTTCATCTTGCTCCTTATCGGCATCGTGCTGCGCGCGAGTCGCTTCGGTAGCGGCTGGCAGTGCCGTCACGGCGGCCGATAATTTTTGTAATGCAGCAGGCACGTCAGCGGCCAAAATCGCGCCGGGCACTGTGGTGCTGTGGCCCATCATTTGTAATAAACGGGTCGCAACATCGCCAAACATGGTGATATCTGAATAGTACTTTGTCTTAAATGTAACCAACATGGCAAACCCCTTAAGTGTGGCGGATGATTGGTGATAGTAGGTTAACTTTCAGTATGATGCCTTAATCATGAGCCGACTACCTAAATCGGTACTTATCATGGGAAAACTATTGAAGCAGATTATTGTGGCGTAGGTAGGTATCGCGACAAGGCTGGCTGACGACAGCCTTGTCGCGCTAAGCATAGGCACCTAGTGATTATCTGAACGCTCAATCACATCGCGGCTTTGCCACTGTATGGCTAGCAATACCAGTAATGCTGCGACACCAGCTATGCCTAAATTAAATGGATTAAATAGCACTAAGGGGACGATAAACAGGGCCACTAATCGCTCTATTAGGGTCAGCCTGCGCAGCATATAGCCTTCGATAGCGATAGCCAATGCGACTATGATGGTGCTGGTTTGTGCTATCGCAAATAGAAAGCCTAGCCAGCTAACATCGGGATTAAGCAGATCGGTATAAGCCATCATGATGGGGATGATAAACAGGCCGCCGGCTAACTTAAACGCTTCTACCGACGACTTCATTGGGTTGGCGTTTGCCACCCCGGCCCCGGCGAAGGCCGCCAATGCGATAGGTGGGGTGACATTGGAGGTCTGTGACAGCCAAAATACAATCAGATGGGCGGTCAATAGCGGTAAGCCAAAGTCGCCCAGCATAGGCACGGCCATCACGGCCAGTACGATATAAGCCGCCGTTACCGGTAAGCCCATCCCCAGCACTAAGGCCACAATGCTGACCAGCCCTAGCGCTATCAACATATAGCCACCGGAAAAATCCATTACAAACTGGGTAAACTGCAAGCCAATACCGGTTTGGCCGACAACGCCTACTATGATCCCCGCCGCGCCACAAGCCACCGAGATCGGTAGCGCCAATAGCGCTCCGTTTTTCATGCCTGAGATAAATTTTCGTAAGCCGATGCGGCTATGTTTACGCAGCCCTGCGGTTAATAAGATTGCCGCGCAACCTGCCACGCCCACCAGTAGCGGTGAATACGCCAGCATCAGCAGCACTGTGATCAGCACTAAAGGGATAAGGTGATGGGCGCCATCTTTCATGACGGTGATCACCGCTTCGGTGCGGCTTTGAGCCTGCAAGTTGAGCTTACAGGCCATCAGATGCACATAGAGCAAGGTACAGAAAAAGTACAAGATAGCCGGTGCTATCGAGGCTAACATGATGTCGCTGTAAGGCACGCCAGTAAACTGCGCCATAACAAAGGCGCCAGCGCCCATGATAGGAGGCATGATTTGCCCACCCGTGGAGGCTGCGGCCTCAATCCCTGCCGATTGCTCCGGGGTATAGCCGAGTTTTTTCATCATGGGAATCGTGACCGAACCTGTGGTAACAGTATTGGCGATGGCCGAACCTGAAATGGAGCCTAATCCAGCTGATGCTAACACCGCGGCTTTTGCCGGGCCACCGCGGTATTTACCGGCAATCGAAAAAGCCAGATCGATAAAAAACTTACCGGCGCCTGTCACCTCTAAAAACGCGCCAAACAACACAAAGATAAACACTGTGGTGGCGGCGATCCCTAAGGCGGAGCCGAACACGCCATTGGCGGAGTAAATCTGAAACTGGATCAGCTCTTGTAACGAATAGGCCTTAGTCGCTAACGCGCCAGGTAGCATATCCCCAAAAGCGCTATAACTGAGAAAGAGCAGTGCTATCAATACCATGACAGGGCCTACTGTGCGGCGACAGCCCTCCATCAATAATCCCAGCAAGGCGCAGCCCGCAATAAGATCGGCGCTGCCCAAGCCATACAGTAGATGATCGATATCGTTGTAATCAAATATCCACAGACGATAACCGGCAAAGACGGTGGCAGCGCACAGCACGAGATCGATTGCACGCCCTGGGAGATAGAGCTTGCTATAGCGGTTAGCAATCAGTGGGTAATGTAAAAAAATCAGCACCAACACCCAGGTGAGGTGGATAGGGCGAAAGTAGGTGGCCGATATTGTCGAGGTAATGCCTTGCCAGATCTGAAATGCCGAGAGTGTGACAGCAATGGCGAGGATCCCATAGCCAAAGAGTGTCACAATGCGCTCAAATGGCATCTGTCTATCGTTCACGAGAGGTGAGTTACTTCGATCGGCAGATGCATTGTGTTCAACTGCACTCATAAAAAATCCTTTATCAAACGGGAATGTTGACGGCTCCGCCGCGGCTTAGCCTGAAAATCATGTTACTGGCTACTGATATAAGCTGACAAAGGCAACTGTGTAGTTGCCTTTGTTAGTGATGCCAATGTTAGATACATCAGTTTCGCGGGGTAAATGCGCGGTGCATCAGCTCAGTGATGCCCTGCGGGTTACTTCGCGCTGGCATCCTTAGCAATTGAATCGAAATATTGCTGCGCGCCAGGGTGCAGTGGCACTCCCTTTAGGCGAAATGCATTTTCAGGTGTAGTCGCTTCGGCCACTTTAACCACTTTACGTACTTCGCCCATGTTTTCGAATGCCGCTTTGGTTAAGTTAAACGCCATTTCATCGCTCATCGTAGCGCTCACAACCAATACGTTCCACACACTTAATGTGGGGACGGCCCCTACCTTGTTGTAGACACTTTCAGGGATAGTGTAGCTGCTGTAGGCTGGGTATTGCGCCATGAAAGCCGCACTTTGCTCATCAGTGATCGGGATAAGATTGATATCATGGGTCAGAGCCACTTGGGTTACCGCGCCCACCCCTTGGCCGCCGACAATAAAGCCAGCATCGATTTGACCATTGGCTAAGGCGTTAGTGGTTTCTGAGTAGTTAAGATAAACCGCATCGATATCGTTTTTGATATCAATGCCCATCGATTCGAGCAATGCTGCAGAGGTTACGGCGGTGCCACTGGCTGGCGCCCCTAACGAGATACGCTTACCTTTTAATTGGTTTAGTGAGGTGATGCCCGATTTTTTGAGGCTGATGGCATGTACTAGGTTGGGATACAGCGCAAACAAGGTATTGACCGGCATAGCGCTCTTAAATTTACCTTCACCTTTGTAGGCATCAAGAACCACATTGCCCATGGCGATGCCGGCAATCATATCGCCTCGAACCACTTTAATGGTGTTCTCTACCGAGGCGGCGGTGACTTCGGCTTTCACATTAACATCGTCAACATGTTCAGACCATACTTTGGCTAATGCGCCACCAAAGGGATAGTAAATACCGCTTTGGCCGCCAGTTCCGATGGAGTAGTTTTCGGCATGAAGTGCCGTTGGCAGCATAAGCAGTAGAGCGAGTGCTAAGACGCGATTAATCATAGTCGTTTCCCTTTTTCTATCAAACAGTGAATGTGACTGCAATAAAATTGTTTTAAATCTTATTGTTATATTATTCTTGTGGTTTTATTTGTTGGTTCAACGATAGCTTATCTGTCGTTCACGCACCTGATGCTCCAAGGTTGTCAGCGTGAATATATTAGACGATAACTTTGCTTCTTTGTTGCAAGAAGTATTTTAATTGGTAATGCTTTTGAGTTTTTAGTGTTGTTGATAGTCAGTTAATACGTGATTGATGTCAAGTTACTGGGCTGTGGCTGGCTAAAGTCTGTGCGGTAGTGCAGATGATGTTAAGGTTATTTTCGAGATCAGTGAGGCGTTGATGCGGGTAAAGTTGGGCAGGAATAGACATGTAAGCTATAAAAATGCCAGTCACAGTGACTGGCATTTTAGTTTAGTTGCGTGGTCAATAAGCGATATTGCTCGGTAATTACTTAGCTATCACTTAGTTCACGCTTATCTTGTTTGGATCACCAAATGCGCACGCGCTCTTCTTCGCTGAGGTATAACGCATCGCCAGGTTGCACGTCGAACGCCTTGTACCATGCATCATGGTTACGTGGCGCGAGCGCGCGATAACGGCCCGGGGCGTGAGTGCCACCGCGCAGTTGGTTGAGCATGCTCTGCTCGGTGCGTTTTTCTTTCCACACCTGCGCCCAAGCCAAGAAGAAGCGTTGATCGCCCGTGAGACCATCTATAATTGGAGCTTCTTTGCCGTTGAGACTGAGCTTATAAGCATGATAGGCCATGGATAAACCGCCCACGTCGCCGATGTTTTCCCCTAGGCTATTGCGGCCATTGACGAAGTTATCAGGAAGCGGTTCGTATTGACTGTATTGCTCAGCAAGACGATCGGCTTTGGAATCAAAGGCGGCGCGGTCTTGATCTGTCCACCAGTTACGTTGAATGCCATTCGCATCAGACTTTGAGCCTTGGTCATCGAAGCCATGTCCCATTTCGTGACCAATAACGGCGCCAATACCGCCATAGTTAACCGCAGGATCGGCGTTAGGATCAAAAAACGGTGGCTGTAAGATGGCCGCAGGGAAAACAATTTCGTTAAACGAGCTATTGTAGTAGGCGTTAACGCGTTGTGGTGTCATGCCCCAGCGGTTACGGTCAGTTTTTTCTAGCTCTTTAGCGACGCTATCGGCTCTAAAAAACTCTCTGAGATTGGTGATGTTGCTGACTAAGTCGGTGCGACTTAGGATTAAACCATCAAACTCTTGCCATACGTCGGGATAGCCAATCTTGGGGGTAAAGGCTTTGAGTTTGGCGTGGGCGTTGACTTTGGTTTCGTCGCCCATCCAGTCGAGCCCATCGATGCGCTCACCTAAAGCAGTGCGTAGGTTCTCTACTAATTGCGCCATCTGTTGCTTCGATGACTCAGGGAAGTAGCGCGCCACGTACACTTTACCGATAGCAAAGCCCAGTGACTGTGTGCCAGACATCTGCTCTACAGCGCGCTTCCAACGTGGGCGAGGCTCTTGCTGACCGCTTAAGGTTTTACCATAAAAATCGAAACTGGTGGCGTAGATATCTTCCGACAATAATTCAGCATTGTTACTGATGGTGTGGAAGGTGAGGTAATCACGCCAGCTAGCCAAATCCTCATTATTAATTAAGGCGATCATGGCGTTAACTGGCTCAGGCTGAGAAATATTCAGCTGCGGGACTTGGTAGCCGGTTTGGGCAAAATAGCGATCCCAGTTAAAACCTGGATATTGTTTACTTAAATCCTCGCGTTTAATTTGATTGAGGGTCAAATCACGGTTGCGGCGCTTCTCTCTGGGCCATTGGCCTTCGGCCATCTTGGTTTCTAACGCTAAAATCGCCTCGGCGCGCGCTTGGCCATCTTTGATGCCAGCAAAAGCCAGCATGTCGGCAATATGAGTCACATAGGCCTTGCGGATATTAACGAAGCGTTCGCTATCTTCTAAATAGTAAGAGCGATCGGGTAAACCTAAGCCGCCAGCGCCAATGGACATCTCATATTGGTTAGGGTCGAGGCGATTAAACCACATCCCACCACCAATGGGTGAGGTGCTGCCGATAAGCCAAGACTGACCAAATAGGGTGGTTAAATCGTCGGTAGAATCAATAGCCGCAATGCTATCTAAGGTGGGCTGGATAGGGGTGATGCCACGTTTGTTGATGGTATCGGTATCCATATAGGCGTTATAGAAATCGGCAATTAGTTGCTCTTCGGCGTTAAGGTTATCGCGAGCGGCAATATCATCGATGATCTCTTTGACCTGTTTCTCGCTGCGCTCGGCTAATGCGGTAAATGCACCATAACGAGTCTTATCGGCTGGCATCTGGTAGTTGTCGTACCAAGTGCCGCTGGCATACATAAAGAAGTCATCGCCAGGTTTAACGGCTAAGTTGCGCGCGGTTAAATCGACCCCAAAGCTGCCCAGTTCGGCTTGCTTGCTTGGGGTGGTGACTTCACTTTTTACATCGCTGGTATTTACATCAGATGTGCCACAGCCACTAAGAAAAGTGCTGGCCAATGCGATGGCTATTAAGGATTTTTTCATTGTTTTATATTCTTCCTTGCTGGTGGTAGCTTGTTGATTGATGTTGTTTATCTTGTAAGACTGTCAAAAAATGTCAACCGTATAATTGTTAGCAAAGTTTTAACCGACAAAAACACGGGGCCAAGGGGGGGGCTGAGGAGGTTATTGGGAGGTTAAGCTAAGAGGGACTCTTGGGTTGGAACTGGGCTGGAGCGCTTAGGGGATATGTTACCTCACCTTATGAATTATTCTACTGAGCCTTAACGTGCTATTGGCCAAGACAAGATTTGCAGATTGATAGAGATTGATAGAGACCTTCATGTCCGTGGGCGATACCAAACTCATACCCCTGATGGGCCATTTTGCTGCGTCAGTGAAATAATTGTGGGATATGGCGTGCATAAAGCTCAGATAGCGGGCGGCTATCTGAGCCTAAGGGGGTTACTGGCTAACCATTAATGCTGGAGATTAAGTGCGTAACTGCGCTTACGTTTAAAGGTGCGTCGACAAAAGGTTACTAAACTAAACGATAAGATCAGTGTGCCGACACCGGATACTAAGGTGATCAGCACCACATAGCTCAGTGGCATATTGAGCGCATCATGCAGTGGTCTAACAAACGTTGCTATTTGACCCGAAAGTGGTCTGTCGCTGTGTTTGAGTGCAGTCTGAATGATACCTTGCTGATAATTCATACTGATTTGGTCGGCTTCACGTAACCAGACATCGCTGTGGCTATCAAAGCGTATGCTGTAGATGAGCTCGGGTGTCTTGTTGTTACGCGGCTTACTCACGGCGACCAACTGAGATTCAGGCCAAAATTGCTGGGCGTTATTCAGCTGGCTCAGCCAGTCACTTTGTTGGCTAACCGGATATGGTATATCCGATGATGGCGCTGATTTTACTGCATCGATCCACAGCCCTTTGTAAGTAATTAAAAAGCCGCTAATGCACAAAATAAATAGCGGGACAGAAATAAATAATCCCAGTTGTATATGGCTTTTTACCAAGCTGCTGGAGCGAGTGTTACGCGGAATACTCTGCTTGAGTCGAAACGACTTGCGCACACGCCACCACAGATAAATACCGACCAAGGTGATTGCGCCGCCCAGCAGTGATGCCCAAGCGTTAGTGTACTTACCTACATCGCCGAGTAAAAAGTTACGATGTAACCAAAAAATAGTGCTGTAAAAGGGAATGTCGGCAGAGGCACTGACAGACAGCTCATTGAGCTGATTATCGAACGCGATAGACTTGCCGCGCATCGATGCTTGAATATAGGGTTTGTACTCGGTAGGAAAGCGTACCGTGGTCATGTCAGGGTAACGTTCAAATAGCGACTGCAGAGCAGCGGCTTTCTGCTCAGTGGATAAGGGCATAAATGTCTGCCCGTGGTTATCGAGCCGCTTAATGATATCGACGCTGCCTAAATACACTCCAGTGGTTAATACGAGTAGCATGGTGATGCTGACACAAAAACCGACCCAATTATGGAACCACTTTAATGCTGGTACTAGATTCATATTGATCTTCTCACTCTACGCAGCGATATTGCTGGCAGATTCTCCGTGATTAATGTTACGTGGCGATCATAAAAAGCAAGATTGCTTTTATGGTTAAGCCAATACGTAAACTTAAAATTATTTATGAGAATGATAATTACTCTCAACAAGAAGTTCAATTAAATAAATGTAAAGTCGTGCGGTTGAGTTCACAAATTATAAGGCGCGCCACTGCAGCTAACGTATTGCGGTCATAAGCCGCAGTGGATTATTAGTAAGCGAAGGAGTGAACGATATGATTGCCATCGTCTGAGACGGTAACTTAAGCCTGATAATCTTCATGCTTAAGTCCTGAGCGTAGGATCACTTGAGAATGATCTCTCGCATTCGATATTCGCCGGTGAGGGTTCTGACCTCGGGGTATTTTGCAGAGATCTCTTCAGACATTTTTTTATCTGCTTTAGTCCATTTTTTCATGAAAGCATCGTACTTTTGTTTGTTGGGTTCCAAGTCGCTGGCATTTTCGAAGGTGACCACTAACAACATATTAAAATCACCACTGGTGGGAAGATCGCTGCCATAAATTTTCCAGTCTTTAATGTAACCCAGTTCTTTTTGAATGTTAGCCGCTTTCACCCAGCTATCGCGCAGACCCGCTAAGTAGACGTCGCCCATATTAGGGTCGATACGCACTGTGGTGATGGCAATGATCTCGCTGCCCAGTTCATAATCCTGATAAACTTCAAGCCTGTCTTTAGCTACAATCGTGCCACTCAATAAGGTACCCAATAAGATAATTAACAGATTTTTCATTTTATTTGCTCCGGTGAGTAAGATATCTACATGCTCATTCGAACCTGTGCTGTATGAGCCTCAATGAGTATAGACAACTTAACATTCGCAGAGGCTATGCATTAAAAAGACGTATCTGGGTTATTTTGCTTATTTACTCAATGTGACAGGTGAGGGGAGTTGCTGAAGGTAAAACGGGTATAGTACAAACATTAAAAAGGAGCCTAACGGTCACTGCTCAATGATCTGTTAGGCTCCGATGACTTATCATTTCAAAGAGGCGTATGCCTTAAACATGACTTTCATGCTTGCAGCGATAAACTAATCGGACGATTTTTGGCGCTCGCGTTTATCTTTACGTTTCTCTTTTAATGAGCGTTGTGGCGCTTTCTTTGCCTTTTCTTTACTCATGGATATCGACTCCAACGTTTAATTCGCCATCAAATACCGCGCCGTTATTCGATTTTGATCGCTTGGGCTCAATTATTATTTCCAGCTTAAATTGAGGCGTTATATACATTAATCCATTTGATATTTAAGAGTTAACCTCACTGAAGCGTCATACAATTTCTATCGCTTCTGGTGATATTTTTGGGCGCTTACGTTAAAAGCGCTGCCATGCTATTGAGTAAATGTCGCCCCAAAATGCGGTTAACGGCTTAATGATTTATCAAGTTAGATTAATCTTCACGGCCAATAAATGCCTTCAAAATAACATCTCCTTCTACATGAGCATGTCAGCCTAAGCCTTGTGCTTTGGGTTATCGACGTTCGCCACCAGCCGCCACCAACAGCGAGTAAAATAAGCATGATGCCACGGAGCTGAGCATGCTTTAGTGTAAAGTCGTGCGGGTTTTCTTGTTACTACTTACCTGGGTGATCATAAAGAGCACTGGTTTGCCTAAAATATTAACTTGAGCCATCTCCCCTTTAGACTGCCCCAGTAAACTGGCGCCTAAATCAGAAATAACTGAAAAACGTCCTGCGCTGGGCTTGTGTTTGGGCGGGTAGACCAGTTCTATTTGATATTCTTGTTGGTCTTGCATATTCACAAGGCTGACTTGGCACCCGACACCAATTTTATCGCTTGAAGCGTTATCTTGAAGATCATCTAATTTTGCAATAACACCAGCCAGTGCTGTGGGGCGCAAAGATGCATTAAAGCTATTCTGTAAATAATAAGATTCAGTTTTTAATGTTAATGTCTGAAATACATTTTTAATAAATGAAGTAATCATATTTCCTCTAGTAGGTTAAAAGTGAGAAAAGATTAATTCGAGGTGTAAGTTTGTCAGCTTATATCGATATTAATATTTTTTATTTAGTGATTTTGCCGAGCGCAAGCAGCGCCCGGCTTATACTGGGAATATAAGTGAGAAGCGCGTTAGCACGAAAAAGTTGCAGCTTAGAATTGGGGCGCACTTTTTCTGGGAGAATAGTGATGAAAATGTATCGGTAAACATAGGTTTTACATCTCCAGTCGCTGTTAATAAATGGGGTTGTACGCTTAATGTTACTAGCATTTATCTAAGTTAGCCTCTGTGATAAATGCCATTCTAAAACTATTTACTCACTACTCATTAATTGCGAGTTGCAATTTTCACCTAGTGTAATAGCTAAGTTTTAGAGCGATTTTTATAATGGTCGTTCGTTTTTAATGAACTGACCTATACATTAGGCCAACTAAAAAAATAAAGCAAGCCTGATCATTTTATCGTGTGTTTTTTTATTTTGTTAAGCAATTAGTATGATAGTTATAAATAAAAAAGTTTAATGAGTAGTATTAATACCTGCTGAAATAAAGAGTATGGTCCATTTTTTAGCGGCAGTTTGCTGAATGATAAATGACAAGGTCTAGGATTAGGTTGAACCCCAGAGGTATGTAAAGGGGCTAGCGTTTCATTCAGCTATCGATAACTTATCATTTTTGATTAACTATCTACCTGAGGAATCGACAGTCTAGAGGGCGTGAAAGCGATTTAATGGTATCGTCCTTAGAACTGTAACATCTAGGATTAGCTTAACTTATTCTAATGAATCACTGGTTTTTATCGCTGAGTTTAGTGCTAGTATGGAGGGGTCTTAATGCACAGGTAGGAAGCTGACATCACACCAATTTTAACTAATTAAATTAATGCGTTGTATTAATAGTGTGTATTGCATATTGAGCAAGTAACTTACGTTTACTTCAGGACATCAAACGCTCGTTAAAATGACTAAGCTGTGAACGGTTAGCCCTAGCTAAGATGCCCCAGTAAACACTGGAGCTAAAAATGAGTAAAGAACATAAAAGCGGTAAAGAGAACAAGAAACAACCTTTAAAAACGGCTAAAGAAAAACGCAACGATAAATTGGCGAAGAAAGCCAACAAAGGTATGTTTGACAAGATTAAGTAACCAAGATGGTATTAGCGTTGTGCACGTGACACCTAGTCACTGGCAACGATTGTAGGATAGAGGCTGGCAGATACTGCTGGCCTTTTTGTTTTTCGCTTTGCCAATTAATGCTTTTTAACGCCTAATGAAGTAGGCAATTATTAATTGCCCTACTTCGCATCTTAATCCTCTCCGACTCCGCTGAACTTGGCTATTAAATACCCTAGGTGATCCAGAGATAATGGTTGTCAAATCGCCTCGCAATGCTCAAGAGGTGAGGCTAAACGCATTAAAAATCTCACTCTTTGATTATACTGGTTCAAATTTTGGCGCAATTTTTATTAAGCCATGAGATTGTCAGTTGCGTTAGTGTGCTATCTCATTTCACGCGGGTATTTGTATTAAATGCTGGCTGCAGTACTTTAGCGCCACGTCAAAACGGTCGCTTTGAGTCAGTTGCATCGTTCAGTTTGTTTATTTTGCTGCCTTGGATTGGACCGCAACATTTTTACAGGCATCTATTGACGACCTGCCTGTATTACCTATGTTGAATATGGTGATTATTGGAGAAATTTTGAGTCATTTTTATCACTCTTGCCGCTATCTGCTTGCCCCGTTATTGCTTACTGGCCTGTTATTGGGCGCCATCGATTATTTTAGTGCTCGCTGGGTGGGCTGGCTCGATACCATACAGGTGATGCCATATTGGTTACTTGCTATTGCGGCGCTGATCGCGCTGCAATTTAATCGTAGCCGCCTCAGTTATATTGCCACCTTATTATTGCTGTTTTATGGGATAAATCAGCACGGACTGCTCAGTCGAGAGGCTTATCAATGGGTGTTTATTGGCGGCGGGGTCATCACTGCGGCATTCTGTTTCATCAAAGACCGTGGTTTGCTCAGTATCCATACTTTGGTACGTCTTGGCATTATTACATTAAGCTTTTTAGCGGCTTATTTATGGTTAACTCTACTGGAGCATTCTCCAGAGATGGCGCAGCAGGTGCGTGAACGCTATCTGTCTTTCTTGTCTGCCAATGGCTTAGCCACATTACCGGTATTCTTAGCTGGCGCGGTCATGTTGTTTAAGCTGATTAAAGACAGTAACTTAGTGCATACGAGTCTTGGGCTGACGTTTATTGTATGGCTGATGCATTATTACGCTGCTGATTGGCAGTCGTTGGCGGTGCAGCTCAATATGATCGCCGTGTTCCTGTTATTGACTGTACTGTTTGACTCTTATTTTTTGGCGTATCGCGATGAGCTCACCGGCTTACCTTCGCGTCGAGCTCTGTTTAATCTCAGTTTGTCTTTAGGTCGAAAATACACAGTCGCAATGGTCGACATAGACCACTTTAAGAAGTTTAACGATACTTATGGCCACGATGTGGGCGATCAAGTGCTTAAGTTGGTGGCGGTAAAACTGTCGCAGGTCACTGGCGGCGGTAAGGCATTTCGCTATGGTGGTGAAGAGTTCACTATTGTGTTTGCTAATAAGCAAGCTAAACAGGTAATTGAACATCTCGATGCGGTGAGGCAATCGATAGAAGATTACGACATTGTGCTCAGAGAAACTAAGCGAAAAGCTAATCAGAATAGCCATGCGAGCAAAAATCGTAATAAAAAAGCGGTCGATAAACAGCGTATTGTCAGTGTCACGGTATCAATTGGGCTAGCCGAGCACCTCGGTGATCAAAATTTTGAGCAATGCATGAAGCAGGCCGATAAAGCCTTGTATAAGGCCAAGAAAAAAGGCCGTAATCAGGTGTGCGCTTAACCATGTCAGCCATAATATACTGAGCAGTATTGCGCCAAGGAGCTAATTGATTACGTACACCAATTTAAGATAAAGCCTAGTGCTAATTGGAGAGAGCATGACGGAGTTTTTACTGCAGCGACTCAGCGATATCAATTGGCATTTAGGCGGTGCCCAGTTGTTCTCGCTATCGCTACTGCTCATTTGGTTATGGGCGATTTGGCCCAGCGCCGATATAAAGACGCTGATCAACGATAAAGCGTTGCAATCACGGTTGTTATTAACCACCTTTGCCATTAATGGATTATGGTTACTCGATGCCAGTATTACCGCTGGCATCCACCTGCATTTTTTAGGTCTCGTCACCCTTATGCTAATGTTTGGCTGGCGTCTGGCAACGGTCATAGCACTATTACCTGTACTGTTTTTTGCCACCTTTATTTTAAAGCAACCTTTTGATTTTGCAATTTATACATTGGTTGCCGTCGCCTTGCCCCTGTTTCTTTGCTATGCCGTTTACAGCATGGTGTATCAATATTTACCGCATCATCTGTTTATCTATATTTTTTGCGCGGCTTTTATTAATGGCTTGCTCTCTATGGTGTTTCATATGGGGGCTTGGTCTGCTTGGCTATGGTTAAGTGGTGATTACCCATGGGATTACTTGGTAGATAACTATTTGCTGTTAATTCCCTTGCTGGGTTTTCCTGAAGCGCTACTCAATGGTATGGCAGTGACCATGATGGTGGTGTATCGCCCACAATGGTTATATGACTACTCAGACAAGCATTATTTTTAGTTACGGCTTAAGCGGTAATATTTGTTGGGTCTACAGGACGATTTATTGGTATCATAGCGAGTAAATTATATAGGCGTGCGCCGGTTTTAAGGCGATGCATATCGACTGTACTCGAACACCCTAATTCACTGCTGCTTGAGCACAAGCTTGGCAGCAAATACTGTAGACACCGCAATGGCGGTCGTTGGAAATTCCATGATTGAACAGCAGCAAAACAACCCATTACATGGCCTAGGTTTAGAAACCATGGTCACTGAACTCGTCGATTTTTATGATTGGAAAATTTTATACGCGGCGTTGCGCTTAGAATGTTTTAATACCAATCCTAATATGGCGGCTTGCCTTAAGTTTTTGAAAAAAACTGAGTGGGCCAGAGAGCGGGTTGAAAGCTTTTACCTGTATCGTTTTAAGCGCATGCCTAAAGGTGATGCAGCGCAATTTGAACTCAAGCCTAGAGAGCGTGGCTTTGCCGATGGCATTGTGCCTCGTAAGCCACAAGAGTTAACGATTGAGTTAATTGAGGAAATGCGCGTTAAAGCCACTGCCGATTATGAGGCGATGAAGCAAAATAAGACGCGGCCTCAATACGGTAAAGATAAACCACGCGCTCAAGATGCCTATGCACAAAATAAGCGTTCGGGTCATAATCGCCCAGCGCCATCACAAGATCCCAATAATCCTTGGGGGAAGTGATTGCTATTGTGGCGATAAACAAAGGCGAATGGCTTACCATTCGCCTTTTTTGATCTTATAAGCATCGTTTTTAGTAAAGGTGCTCTTTAGCTGAGATGCTGTTTAAAAAAGCTTAAGGTGCGACTCCATGCCAGTTCGGCATTTTGTTCATCGTAACGCTGAGTCGAGTCATTATGGAAGCCGTGCTGGGTATTGGGGTAAGTAAACATCTGATAGTTGGCGTTAATACGCTTTAAATCTTGCTCATACTCAGGCCAAGTTTGATTAACCCTGTCATCGTGTTCTGCCAGTTGGATAAGTAAGGGCGCCTTGATATTACTGCGCAGCTCAGGTGTGGCAGGGGTGCCATAAAAGGGCACTCCGGCGGCCAATAATTGACTGTCCACCGCCGCTAAATAATTGACCATATAGCCACCAAAACAGAAGCCCACCGCACCGAGTTGACTATTGCTTAATGGATGAGATTTTAAGAAGCGCGCTGCAGCGACAAAATCATGCTGAATCTTATCCTTAGCTAATGTGCTTTGCATGGTTCTACCTTCATCGTCGTTACCCGGGTAACCCCCAAGGGGAAATAGTGCATCGGGGGCAAAGGCCAAAAAGCCTGCTTTGGCTAAGCGCCGCGCAACATCTTTAACATAGGGGTTAAGGCCTCGGTTTTCGTGCACCACTAATACCACGGACAGCGGCCCCTGTAGCTGCGTTGGCACCGCTAAATAGCCGCGGCCTTTGCCATGGCCGTTAGGTGAGTCAAACTCTTGGTAGCTGGCTTTAATGTCCGGGTCATTAAATGAGACCTGCTCTGCTAAGGCATAATTGGGTAATAATGCCGAGGTGAGCAAGGTCATTGAATAACCTACTGCAACGAGTGTGGCCAGTTTTTTCATAAAGGTGCGTCTATCAATCACGCCATGGGCGTATTCGTCGTACCAATCGAAAGCTTCTTGGGGGATATGATTAAGTGGTTGCTGAGCCATTATGCTTCCCTTCCTCTTTTGTTATTAGGCAATCCAGTTGATGCGATAAATAGTGGCTAACCATTACGTTTTCGAAATAATTCTAAGATCAGTGATTAAGCACGTTATCGACCTAGTGTCAGTTATTAAGATAGTTGCAGCTTAGGTGGCTTTCAAACCTAGTAGCATGATCAGCGTGGCTTAAGGATTTAAGGATTTAGGACTTAGGACTTAGTGGTTTAGTCGCTGACATTCGGTTAATTGGGCCCGCTGAGGTCACGCCGCGAGAAAATAGATGTTATTAACCGTGTATAAACGGGCTGTGATAAAGGAAGCATTGAGTCCAGAGCACTGCTGTTTCACTGCGTAATAGAGTTGTTTAACAGCGAAATAGGGGCTTAGGTTGGTCGCCGCGTGATAGCAAAAGGGCATAAGCGTTAAGCACTTGTGCCCCGTCGATTATCTTGCCGCGATAAGATGAGCGGTGAGCCTTTCTCGGTGTTTACCCCAGAGAGAGCTCTTTAGCGCGATCGGCGGCAGAGTCCATCGCATTAGCGACTAATGCATCAAGCTCACCGTGCTGAAACGCCAGTATGGCTTGCTCTGTGGTGCCTTTTGGCGAGGTCACTTGGCGGCGCAGCGTGGCAAAATCGTATTGGCTGTCCATCGCCATAGCAATGGCGCCCATGGCACTTTGCAACACGGCTTTAGTGGCTGTCGCCTGAGGTAAGCCTTGGTTAATGGCGGCTTTTTCCATCGCTTCTAAAAACAGAAAAAAGTACGCTGGTGAACTGCCAGCGGTTGCCACTATGGTCGACATTTGGCTTTCCTCTTGCAGCCAAACGGTGTCACCAACGGCGCGCATCAGGTGGTCGGCGGTATCGAGATCGGCTTGCAAGCTAGGTTTAGGAGCGTATAGGCCGGTTAACCCTTTACCTATGGCGGTGGGCAAGTTTGGCATGGCGCAGATCACCCGTTGATGATCGTCAAGCTTAGCGCTAATGGTGTTTTGTTTCACGCCTGCGGCAATCGAAATGACGAGCTTATCGCCATTATGCTGTGCAATTACCGGGGCTAACTCTTCGCACACTAGCGGCACAATAAAGGGTTTAACCGCCAAGATAATCACGTCAGCGAATGCAGCAGCGGTACTGTTGTCTTGATGCACGCGCACATTAAACTGCTCCACCATTTCGCTGCGCGTAGCCTGAGTCGGTGCGCATACCAAGATGTGTTGACTGGAGTGACCATGCTTGAGTAGACCGGCAATGATGGCTTTGGCCATATTACCGCCACCGATGAAGGCAATACGCAATTGTGGGTCTAAGGGTGAGTCCTGATTAAAGATAACGGTCTCCTTGAGGTATGTTATTGATGTTTGTAGCTGGGATGTCGATGCGGTGATAGCGACTCGGCAATCTATCTTTAATTGATGAGCGATTGCCGAGTCGAAGGGGTTATGCGCGTATTTGTCCGTCACCGCTGACTAAATACTTTTCAGTGGTCAATGATTCAATGCCCATGGGGCCATAGGCATGCAGCTTGGTGGTGGCAATGCCTATCTCGGCACCCAAGCCGAGTTCGCCGCCGTCAGAGAAGCGAGAAGAGGCGTTAACCATAACCACAGAGGCATCGACTGTTCGCTGAAAACGGGCGGCTGTGAGCTCATTTTGGGTGCTGATCACCTCGGTGTGGTGGCTACCAAAACGTCTAATATGGTCGATAGCCTGCTCGAAGTCATTCACCTGGCGAATGGCGATTTCAAGATCTAAGTATTCTTGACCAAAATCTTGCTCATCTATCACTTGGCACGCGTCAAAGTGTGGGCTGGCATGTTCACAGGCATTAATGGTTACCTTATGTTCTGCTAAGGCTGAGGCCACTTTAGGTAAAAACTCGGCGGCAATCTCTTTGTGGACCAGTAGGCCTTCTAAGGCGTTGCACACCCCGGTGCGCTGGGTCTTACCGTTAAGCAGTAAGGCTAAGGCACTATCAAGGTCGGCATCTTTATCGACATACAGATGACAAACACCTTTAAAATGCTGAATGACAGGTATTTTACTGTTGTCGGTGACAAAGTTAATTAAGCCTTCGCCGCCCCGAGGGATAATGACATCGATATAATCGCGTTGTTGCATCAACTCTAACATCAGGGCGCGATCGGGGTCGGGCACCACGGTAATCAACGCAGGCGGCAAGCCATAATGAGTCAATACCGTTTGCATAATTGAGGCGATCACCTTACTGGTTTGCAGCGCCTCTTTACCGCCACGCAGTACAACGGCATTGCCCGATTTAAAACATAAGGCTCCGGCATCGGCAGTCACATTCGGACGCGCCTCATAGATCATGCAAACCACCCCGAGTGGCACGCGCATTTTACGGATATTTAAGCCATTGGGACGCTTGCCCATGTCGCGCTCAGCACCGATAGGGTCGGGCAGTGAGGCAATGGTTTCAATGCCTTCGGCCATGGCCTCCACCCGCTCTGGGTTGAGGCTTAATCTGTCTATCATAGCGGCGCCAAGTTTGTCGGCATCGGCGTTAGCCAGATCAATCATGTTGGCGCTGAGGATCTCATAACTGTGGGCACGAATAGCGCGTGCCATATCCAATAGCACGGTATTTTTTAACTGTTCATCAAGCACCGCAAGGGTTTGTGCTGCTAACGCGGCATCTTGAGATAAGGTTTTAATTAAGCTCATATTTACTCCAATATGGCGATATTTTTGTCGGAAATGATCGCGCCAGTTTTTTGCTGGACATCATTAGCAAACTCGCGATCTTCTTGTTCCGCAATAAAATTCAGTAGACAACTGCTGTAGTTGGATCGGGCTTTCGCCAGTTTAGTGCCATCGCCTTTGCGCACTAATACCGTATCCCCGACGGAAAAGTTACCTGTTACGGCAACTACATCGTCGCTGGTCAGCGGTGTATGTTGGTCTAAGTTTCCATCGAAATCATTTTCGACGATTAGTTCACCTTGTGCTTGCGAGGTATGGGTCATCCAGTGCAGATGTTCCTGCATTGGGTGTTCAAACGGGGTAAATAATGTCCCGGGATTTTGCCCTTTAAGCAGTTGGGTAAAGGTGTCGCCGTCAAAGCCATTAACTATCACGGTTTCGATGCCGTGAGAGATGGCCTTTTCTGCAGCTTCAATTTTGGTGCGCATGCCACCAGTACCTACGTCACTGGTGGCGCCGCCTGCCATCGAATAGATATTGTCATTGATGTCGCTGACCTGTTTTATCAGCTTGGCATCGTCGTGGATGTTCGGGTTTTTGGTGTACAAGCCCTTTACATCGGAACAGATGATCAGCGCATCAGCGTCGGCTGCGGCGGCCACCATCGCCGAGAGGTTGTCGTTATCACCGACTTTTAACTTGTCGGTGGTCACTGCATCGTTCTCGTTGATGATAGGCAGCAAGCCATGATCCAATAAACTAAAGATGGTATTTTTAATGCTGATGTAGCGCTCACGATTACGTAAATCGCCATGGGTCACTAACAGCTGTGCGGTGGGAAAGTCGAATAACTTATCCCACGTTGCCATCATGTCTGCTTGCCCCGCAGCGGCCATCGCTTTTTTTACCGATACCGACGGCTTATCTATGCCATTAAATCGATGCCAGCCTGCGGCGACTGAACCTGATGAAACCAATACCACCTCGCATCCATTGGCGCGGCAGTTTGCAATAAACTGCGCGATACCCAATAGATAGTGGCTGCTACAGCCTTGTTTGTGGGGTGCAATTAAGGCACTACCCACTTTAACGACAATGCGTTTCCAGTGTAAATCTGCCATGTTGCCTCTCCCAATTATCTTTCTTCTGCTAGCACGCGTCCGGCTTTATTGAAGGTCTTCACCGTTTTATGGCAAGGATCTTTAGAGAAGATGCTAGTGATCCAGATAACCAAACTACTGACTATAAAGCCTGGAAGCATTTCATACATGACGCTGCTTAAGGCTTGGCCATCGGCAAGTACTGGCGCATAAATCCAAAACAGTACGGTAGCGGCACCCGAAACGATACCGGCAATGGCGGCTTTATAGGTTAAGCCCTCTTTGTGCAAGCTAAACAGGATGAGTGGACCAAAGGCGGCACCAAACCCTGCCCAGGCATTACTAACTAACGACAAGATGCTGTTAGAGCGATCCATGGCCAATAAGCTGGCGACGATAGCAACACCGGCTACACCGAATCGGCCCATTTTGACCATCTCTTCTTCGGTTGCTTCTTTTTTTGATGCCACACGATAAATGTCTTCCGTAAGTGAACTTGATGACACCAACAGCTGCGATGAGATGGTACTCATGATCGCGGCTAGGATAGCGGCTAACAGGAAGCCACTGATCATTGGATGGAACAAGATCTCTGAAAAGACAATAAAGATGGTTTCAGGATCGGTAAGTTTTAACTGAAACTTGTTCGCATAGGCAATACCGATAAGGCCTGTCGCTAAGGCACCAATGATGGTAACTGTCATCCAGCTCATACCAATTCGCTTAGCGACTTTAATGTCTGATACCGAGCGAATCGCCATAAAGCGCACAATAATATGTGGTTGACCGAAGTAGCCCAAACCCCAAGATAGGCTAGATATCAACCCAAGTAAGGTGATATTTTGCATCGCTTCACCAAAATGAGGGATCGATTCATAGGCAAAATTCATCATATTATCGGCAGTGGTGAACTCTTGGTAGGCCACAACGGGCACCAAAATCAATGCGACAAACATGATACACCCCTGAACAAAGTCAGTTAGACTGACGGCTAAAAAGCCCCCCAGCAGGGTATAAGAGACCACCACACCTAAGGTAATGATAAGGCCAAACTCATACTGAACATCAAAGGCCGACTCAAACAGTTTTCCGCCCGCCACTAAACCGGCTGAGGTATAGAGGGTAAAGAAGATCACGATAATGATGGCAGCAATAATACGAATATTACTGCTGGGATCATGAAATCGCTTGGCAAAAAACTCAGGGATGGTTAACGCATCGCCCGCCACTTCGGTGTAAACCCTAAGCTTAGGTGCAACAATTAAGTAGTTAACAAGCGCACCGAGTAAGAGTCCAAGTGCAATGTAAATAGTTTCAAAACCAACCAAAAACATCGCCCCTGGCAGACCCATCAACATCCAACCACTCATATCAGAGGCACCCGCCGAAAGAGCGGTTACCTGAGGGCTGACTTTTCGGCCACCGAGAATGTAGCCCGAAACGTCACTGGTAGAGCGTTTATACGCGAATAACCCGATGCTGAGCATGGCAATAAAATAGATGGCCAGCGATACATAAGTGAGGTAATGCATGGATTATTGGCCTCCTAACGCTTTGTTATTATGAATCCCGTTAGGTTTCAACATGACAAAGAGATAGGTGCTTAAAATCGCGATCAAACACATCAATTCGACTCCCTCCTTTAATGTAGTTTTTGCCTTCTGCCAAATGGTGGTAATGAGATTTTCTTCCGCTGCATTGTCTGACGACATTGTGCCCTCCTGAGCATAAATAGTGTGGTTAAGTAACACTAGCTGCACGCCAAGTAGTTAGAGTGCTAATAGTTAGTGGTCTAACTATCTTAACACTATTGAAGTTAAAGATTCCAGTTATGAGCTAATTTTTCAGCAGCTTGGACTTACTCAGAGGGTTTTACATTGTTTGAATGGTAATTAATTTGGGGGCTGATTTAGTGGCGGTGCTGTGTCGGTCGGTATGGTTGGTGCTTTTAGGGATAACTTATTTTTCGAGGGTTTAGCCAGCTCACGTTTTGCTAAGTCGTTGTTTGCTAAAATACCGCGTGACTTTTTTGGGATGTTTTTTGTGTCACTTTTATGCGTTGTTTTTAATTAATGTT
The DNA here is from genome assembly GCF_059338375.1 of Shewanella sp. 553. NCBI lineage: Bacteria > Pseudomonadati > Pseudomonadota > Gammaproteobacteria > Alteromonadales > Shewanellaceae > Shewanella > Shewanella sp. 553. Next base: position 3,031,654 of record NZ_CM181701.1, on the reverse strand, counting down.
CTCGCCAAGCCGATTGGCGAGTCGCCTCATCATCAGGCCTTTTTGAGTTGGCTGTACTTAAGTGGGTTTGGCAAGATGGTTAGCCATTCATCAAACGTTGCAGCGCCGCCATAGTCAGAGGATATCATGCAGTTAGCTCCCATTGAGCGTGTGAAAAGCGCTTTTGTTGCTGGGATTTGGGCGACACTTGTCAGTATTGCGATTGGATTTGGATTTAAAATTTGGTTAGCGCAATGGGTGGTTAAAGCCGATTTGGCGTTGTACCACACTGTGGTTGATATTATTTCGCTGTCGTTAATTTTGATGACAGGTTTTCGCGCCTCTATGGTGGTGAGCTACTCGCAAACCCAAAACGATAAAGATATCACTAACCTATTTCGATACAGCTTAATAGTGATGGTACTACTGACTTGGGGAGTGGTGCTGCCCTATATCAAGCATAAATTGCATATCGATGTGGCCTATTTTCATCTGGTGGGCATTATTTTAGGGATGGGCCTTAAGGTCTATTTTACCAATCAAATTGCCATGTACCGTATGTACAACATTTCAAATAAGGTCACCTGGTTAGAGCCCTTAGGGCAGGTGGTGGCGTTTATGATCTGTTATTACCTACTGCGCCAGAGCGCCATCGCCTCGCTGTTTTACAGCTTGATGTTGTCATCGCTAGCGGTGGCAGGCTATATGTTTGTTAGGCGTCGCAAACTTATTGCTACTACACCACTAGGGTCGGTTAGCATGACCCCAAGCCTGAAAAACTTTATGCAAAAAAGTTTTACCTCGGCGCTAGAGGCGGGCGCCAGCCTGTTTATGATCTACATTACTGTATTGCTCACCATCGGCCACTTTAGTGTCGATGAGTTAGGCGACTTTCAGGTGGTGGTTCGGCCTGTGATTGCCTATTTAACCTTGTTGTTTGTATTTCCTATTTATCGATTTGTGTTACCCGAACTGGCGGTGTGTGTTCGCCAGCAGCAAGTTGAACAAGTGCGCCTGATCAAGCGCTGGGTGTATAAGGTGTCGATACTGGTCTCGCTGAGCTTTTTCTTGTCGATGCTGCTATGTGGCCAATGGCTGGTCGATACGCTGTTTCCGGCATCCTATAGCAAGGCGGCCCCGGTGTTGATGCACTTTTCAATGTTCTTTATTTTTATGATGCTCAATGGCTATCAGCTGGCCTATATCAAGGCGCGCGGGTTGTTTTTACACAGTTTATTCATTCGAATAAGCGGCATATTAGCCTTGATTGGCAGCTACTATGGCTACACCCGTTTAACCGACAATGTGGTGGCAGTGATCCTCGCGCTGGGCAGCGGTTACCTCGTGATGTTTATCTTATCGACGGTGATTGAACATAAGGTGATTAAGCCGCTCACCGCAACATAAACTCACAGTGAGCGGCAAGAATATATTGGGCCAGCCACTCAGCTTATGGTTTCCGCTTTGTTAGCCTGATTTGAAACACCAGTTTCAAATCAGGCTGTTATACTCAAGTATTCATTACCATTACTTGGGGACACCGATGAGCTGGCAAAGTATTAACGAGTTACTCTCTTTTGTGTTATTTACCTATGATGGCTCACCCATTACCGTTTCGCAGGTACTACAGGTGCCATTGCTGCTGCTGTTAGCCTGGTTTGTGGTTACCCGTATTGGTAAATTGATCCGGCGATCATTATTATCACGTAAGGTGGCACCCGATGCGGTGCATCTGTTTTCGCGCATCTATTTGGTGTTGGCCATCGCGGTTATCTTAGTCACCAGTCTCGAGATCCTTAATATCCCCATCAAAGCCTTTGCCTTTGTCTCTGGCGCCGTCGCGATTGGTGTGGGCTTTGGCGCGCAAAATATCATTAATAACTTTATCAGCGGTTGGATTTTAATGTGGGAGCGGCCGATCCGTATCGGTGATTTTTTAGAGATAGGCGAAACCAAAGGAGTGGTAGAGAGCATCAATACCCGCTCAACGCTTATCCGCCGCAGCGACGGGGTGCATATGTTAGTGCCCAATAGCCACTTGCTGGAAAACACGGTCACCAATTGGACCTTAATCGACAACAACGCCCGCTCGACGGTGCGGGTCGGGGTCTCTTATGGCGTCGATGTGACGCTAGTGGCGCGCTTGATTAAGCAGGCACTCGATGAACGTGATGATATTTTAAAGTCTCCAGCGCCCATTGCCATATTTGAAGATTTTGGTGATAATGCGTTAATTTTCGATGGTATATTTTGGTTGTGTGCTAATTCTGAAGCCGATATTCGTAAGATCCGCAGCGATATTCGCTTTCGAATTTATCAACTGTTTGACGAGCATGAGATTGTCATTGCCTATCCGCAGCGAGATATTCACCTCGATGGAGTCATTAGCTTGCAACGCTCGGCAGTTGTTGCGGATACCCATAAGTAGGTTTTGCGTGGTGATCTAAGCGACTCCCCACTAGGTTTCATTCTGGGTATTAAAAGCTAAATTATTTTTGGACAAAAGTGTGTTGGTCTTCGAATGAAGGTGTAGGCATTTTTTGCTTGTAGCATTTAGTCGAGTTGGTTTTTATTTATTGATGGTAGCGTTAACCTTTATAGCAACCAATTGCCTGCAGCATGCCTTTCGTGCAGAGGTAATCCTTATTAAACAGTTTTTTATGTTTAAATTGAACTACTCAATGCAGCTAGAGCTTTCTGGGCTTCAGCTAACTTTTTTCGTTTATTCATTTTTTCAATTTTCTCATCGAGAACAATCTCTATCCCTATTTTAATTACAGGGAATGCCTTAAGACAGTTATTTTCACTTAACTCGTGAATACCTTTGCTTAAAATTGAATACATTGATTTATTTTCTACTAAGAATGTTGGGAGATCACTACTTAGCATTTCTATTTTTTCATTCATTCTTGCTCGTTTGTAAGCGTCTTCATCCCAAGATTCTTGCTTACTTACTTTTAAGTGAGACTCTTCAATGAGTAACTCAAAAATTCTTCTTAGATAAACAAAAGATCCAACACCAACTCCATGTGAAGCCAGACCTATTGCTTTAGTTAGTTCACTAAAGTACTGTTTATCTAAAACTTTAGAGTATTTTTTCACATCAAATAAGTTCAATTCTGCTATTGAGGGTAGTTGTCCAATTTTTTGAATTGTCGGGCATTTATAGCTTTAAAAAGAAATAACTGCCTATGTTCTTTATCCCTTGAACACTGAATTTCTATTGAAAAAACACCATAGTCAACCCAACTGTCAGGGGTGTAGTTTATGCTTTTAGAATATTGCCAATAGCGCTCAAAAATACTATGAGAGTTGCATTCAGGACAATAAGAGTCAAACGTCTCATCAAAATAAAATAGTTTCCTCCCTTTTTCATAATCAACTTCATCATATGAAACAATTTCATATAGTGGCGTTTCAATAAGAAATTCTTGTGGAGAAGGTGATTTTTCAGAAATGCTCAATATATACTCCCTTTAAACATAACGTTTGTATAGTGTGCATGCGCGTATATTTGGTAAAACGCGCATGCACATTTAATAAACCTATTATCTAAGCCGCAATTTGGCAAAGCTATTGATTAATAAGCACCCTATCAGGGTGGCGAAGAAAAAACGAGCACACTTAATCGAAAAATGCGCATTGATACAAAGGCCTTGCAGAAAGCAAGGCCGTTAGTGCCTATAAATGGATTAGTGAAGCTAGGCCAATTAACAGGTTATTTACCTAAGTAGCTTACCGAATGTAACTCGCTTTGGGGCAAAAGTACGTTAGCCTTTAACTCACTAGTCGTATCAAATGAAGTCCAATCGAAGAGGCGTTAGGTAGAGGTGTAAGCGCGGTTTTGGCCTTCGAAATCATGGATGATTTCGCAGAGCCCACACGGACGTGCTTGCGGCGAGCCAAAAGAGCGCTTGCACATTCCCCGCCGGACAGGCGATTAATAACAGTGAAGTTTCGACCTTCAAACACTTTCAATAAATGAAAATACAGCCAGCCGCTACTCAAACAAATGTCATCGTTCTTCATTCCAAGACCAGCACACTTTGGGGCAAAAGCTTCTTAGCCTTTAACTGACTATTCGTATCAAATGAAGTCCAATCGAAGAAGCGTTAGAGATAGGTGTAAGCGCGGTTTTGGCCCTTGGCGGCATGGCTAAAAATGTTCCTTACATTTTTTGGCATTCCCTCCATCCATGGAGGTCAGATGCCGCCGTGGAGCGTCCATGGACGGCTCACAACGATATCCCTATCTAAAAGCCAGTTCGACAATCCCTGTCTCTCGTTCATAAGCACGAAGCTATGCTTCACTCACCGAGCCAAAAGAGCGATTACACATTAGGTCGCTCCGTCACATCCATGTGATCACGACATTTGCGCATCCATGCACTGCACCTGCGGCAGGCAATTAACAGCCATGAAAGTGTGCTTTCAAAGCCAATCAATAAGTGAAAATTCAGTATAACGCTGCTCAAGCAAACTTTAAAAAATGCCAAACCTTCATCCCAAGGTGAGGTGACATCACCTACAATATCACGATCGTCGCTAATCCGAGGAAGGCAAAAAAGCCAACAACATCGGTGACTGTGGTTAACACCACGCCGCCGGCGAGTGCGGGGTCAACCCCCATTTTGCGAAGCAGTGGCGGAATGGTAGTGCCCGCCAAAACGCCAGCCAGCAAGACGATAATCATCGCCGAACCAAAGACCAAGCCCAACTGCCAATCGCCAAACCATTGAAAGGCGATGATGGAGACAATAGCAGCCCACAGCATGCCGTTTAATAGGCCGATACTAAACTCATGGCCAATCAGTTTAAGCATATTTTTGCTGTTAACCTGATTGAGCGCCAAGCCGCGAGTCACCATGGTGAGGGTTTGACTGCCAGCAACTCCTCCCATGCTTGCGACCACGGGCATCAACACGGCGAGGGCGACAATTTTTTCAATTGACGCTTCAAATAGGCCGATGACCCAAGCGGCTAAAAAGGCGGTTAACAAGTTGATGCCTAACCAGATAGCACGCCGCGCCGAACTTTGAAGCACAGGAGCGAACATATCGGGATGGTTGTTTAAGCCCGCGCGTGAAAAGACCTCTTTATCGGCCTCCTCTTGGATAACATCAATGACGTCATCGACGGTAATACGGCCGATAAGCTTATGTTGCTCATCAACCACGGGGGCAGAAATAAGGTCTTTATCTTTAAACACCTGCGCTACAACAGTGTCAGAGGTAAATGGGGTAAAGCTGGTGACTTCGGTGAGCATCACTTGTCGCACGCTAAGGTCAAGTTCGTTAGAGACTAGCTGACTTAACGGCACGATACCGAGCAATATGTTGTTACGGTCAACCACCATTAAACTGTCAAGGTGATCGGGTAAGGTGCCTTCACGTTGCCTTAGGCGGCGCAGGTATCGCAGGGCGGCTTTTATCGAGACATCGGCGCGCACGGCAGTGATGTCTACATCCATTAAGCCGCCAGCGGTTTCGTCGGGATAGTGTTTGACTTGCTCATAACGTTCGCGGCGTTGTGAGTCCATGGCTTGCACCATGGCCGAGATCACTGTGATGGGTAAGTCGCTGTCGATATCGGCTAATTCATCCATCTGCATGGCGCTGAGGCTAGCGATAAGCTCATCTTCATCTGTTTGTGAAATCAACGGACGGCGTAGCTCTGGGTGTAGCTCTAATAATATTTTGCCGTAGAGTGCAGTGGGGACCATGGGCCACAAGGTGAGACGTTCTTTTTGTGGCAAGGATTCAATCACGCGGGCCACTTCGGCGGCCGATGCGTTGGCTAATATGGTCTGTATTGTTTCATTATCATTTTGCGTCATAGCCTGATCGAGAGAGTTGATCAGATGATGAAATTTTTGCGTCATAGAGACCTGTTCCTGTGGGGGGTAAATGTCGCGCTAAAATCCAGTTTTCATTGCGAGGTCGGTAAAATTACTTTGCTACAGAGTTTAGTGCCGTCGCCATTATGTGAGTCTAGTTGAAGGGTAACCTATAGCGTAATGGTTACCGTTTATCGTGTTGACCTAGATGGTGACCTATTTATGACTCGCACGTGAGTTGCCGCGCAGGACATAGCTGTGATGAAAGAGTGTCTCTGGCTAATGCTGAGCAAGGTAGTTAAGCTAATTATTTGAAATACCATACCCTATTGCTCGTTTTTATGCCAATTAAGTTGAGGTTGTAAGCCCCAGCCACCTTGGCTTAGACGGTGATTTTTAGCGTGAATATCAGCAGAGGGAGATTACTAGCGTTAATATTGGATTAATGGGCGCGCCAGCGCCCATAGAGATGTCTGACAAACATGATTTACGGACAATTGACGCCACATTGATAGTCGCCAGCGGGTTGAGATTGCCGAGCGATGAAGTCTGCGTGACCAGAGATTAAGTACGGGAAAGCACCTTGGTAACGTGAGCATTGCCAGCAATTTGGCTGGTTAATTTATGTCCTATATAGCACTTTCACTACATGCCAACCAAATTTGGTTTTAACCAGATGGGGCGTAATAAGCTCACCCGAGAAGCAGACTTTATCGAAGGGAGGCACCATTTGGCCTTGTTTAAACTCGCCTAAACTGCCGCCTTTCTTGCCCGACGGACATGTGGAGTGTTTCTTTGCCAGCAGATCAAACTTAGCGCCTTTAGCCAGTTGCTGCATGATCGCTTCGGCTTGCTCTTTGTGTTTGACCAAAATGTGTAACGCTGCTGCGGTTCTTGCCATGATGTAAACTCATCTGTATTCAAAAGGATAACGCCAGCCACTGTGGCTTTAAAGTCAAATTGGCTGCGGTTTTGTGGCGCAATTATAGCAATGACCGCCGCGATATTCATCGCCTTAATATTACCCGTAGAGAATATGACCGCAGGTGCATTCGTCACAGACACGTTGCAATGCTGTGTGGCGCGAGTGAATTTGCTATAATGCGCGCCACATTATGATGTTATAGCGTAAGGTTGGCCTCGATGGTGCGTTGTGTTGGTACAGAGCTGCAACTTATTCATCTGTTTGTGCATTTAGTCAATGCAGGCGGTTTTTCTCAAGTGGCTAAAGAATTAGGCATGCCAGTGTCGACCGTCAGTCGTAAACTGACCAAGCTAGAGGCCCTGCTCGATACTCAGCTCATTATGCGCAGTACGCGTAAATTACGTTTGACCGAAGAGGGTAGCGCGCTATTTGCTCGCTACCAAAACGTGGTGGCCCAGTTTGATAGCTGCGCCGAAGCGCGCCTAGATAAACCCGAGGGCACCTTACGTATCGCCGCGCCTGTGTCCATTGTGTCGATGATCTTTATCGAGACGATTAACGCGTTTTCCAAAGCCTATCCCGATATTCAACTGCACATAACCCAAGATAACGGCAGCATAGATTTGATTGATGAAGGGGTCGATGTCGCTATTGTTGGCGGCGCGCAGCCGGACTCTTCTTGGGTATCGAAATCGCTTGGAGTGCTCGATTATGGTTTGTTTGCCTCAAGCGGTTATTTGAACCAAGCCCCTAGAATTACTCATCCGGTGCAATTGCCTGCACATCGCTTGATAAAAGTGTGGCCGCTGTTTAACTGGTCACTTAAACATATCGAGGGAGAGGATTTTTACTATGAAGGCCCGGCTAAGTTGACCCTTGGCGATCTGCATGGGGCGGTCAAGGCTGCTGTGGATGATGGCGGCATCTTGTATGGTCCATCGCTATTTGTGAAACCCGAATTAGCCTGCGGAGCATTGCAGCGGGTGTTGCCCGACTGGCGTGGCGAGCAGCGGCGCATTTCCCTGCTGTATCATCAACGCAGTCAGCAACCATTAAAGGTCAAACTGTTTATTGAATTTATGCAAGATAAGGCCAGCAAGCTGTTTGATTAAACGGCTAGTTGATTAAATGGATAGTTGATTAAAGCGCGAGTAAATAAAAAAACTGCCACCGACAAGGCGTCGATGGCAGCTGGCTCGAAGGTCAATTGCTGACCCGATAATTGTTAATTTAAGCCCAGAGGCGCATCGCGCCGCGGTCTTAAACTAGATAGACATTCAAACTGCATGCCCCATGTGCACCCACCACTAAGGCTTGTTCAATATCGGCGGTTTTCGATGGACCCGCGATAAACACGCCAAACTCACCCGCATCTAAACCAATCTTTTTGATGGCTTGGTGCATATTGGCGACCACTTTGTCGGCTTCGACCACTAAGAACAGGTTTTCGCAGATAAAGGGGGTCACGCGATGGCCTAGGTTTTTGTTATTAACCCAAATAGCGCCATTTTCGGCGACGGCCAGATCGCCTGGGATCACCGCATAATCGATATCTTTGAGCTCGTGGGCGGTATCAGGGACAGCGCGATTACCTTTGATCCCCTCCACCGTCGAGATCACCTGTAAGCCTTGGGCTATCAGCTCATCCACTTTAGCCTGTAAGCCTTCGAGTCCAGCGCGGCGATGCAGTGTGCCCGCTACAGTGGCAAGATTGGTTTCAAACTGGCCAATAACGTCGTCAATACGGGGGCTCACATCGATATTCGGCATCGCTTGTGGCTCAACCGCAACGGTTTTGAGCGCCTGCAGGATAGATTGTTTGCTTGACATATTACTGACCTCTATTTTTGTTAAACCAGGCTTCGAAACTGGAGTTTGGCGCGACCGGTAATTCGCGGTATTTACCCCATGCCCCTGAGAAAGGCTTTAATAGGGCACCAGGTAAGATCCGCAGTGCGGTGCGAGCAACGCTCATTGAACAGTTGAGCATGGTTTCGCTGGCCATAAAGTTACCTACAAGTGGCATGTAGCTGCTCTTGCCGTAAGGCAGCTGCTTCGCTTGCGCTTTGAGGCGACGATGGTGGTGAATAATCTTATCCAGTGGCACCTTAGTGGGGCAGACATACGTACAGCTGCCACACAAGGTACACGCCCAAGGCATAGAGTTGGTGGCGTCATGTTGTGAGCCGACGGCAATACCAATAGGGCCGGGAATAGTGTAGTTATAGCTAAAGCCACCCGAGCGACGATACACTGGACAGGTATTTAAGCAGCCACCACAACGGATACATTTTAGTGCTTCGGCTAAAATTTTATCCTGCAGCATCTTGGTGCGACCGTTGTCGACGATGATCACGTGCATCTCACCGTCAGTCTGTGGTCCACGGTAGAATGAGCTGTAGGTGGTGACAGGTTGGCCGGTGGCATTGCGTGCTAAGGTGCGTAGTAGCACGGCGGCGCTGTCGAGATCGGGAACCACCTTATCGATACCCATAGAGTGCAGCTGCAACTTCGGCAGGTTAGCGCCCATATCGGCGTTACCTTCGTTAGTGCACACCACCACTGCGCCTTTATCGGCAATGGCCATGTTCACCCCTGTCATGGCCGCATCGGCTGACAGGAATTGTTCACGCAGGTGAGCACGGGCCGCTCGGGTTAAGTAAAGTGGGTCTGATGCGCCAGCATCGGTGCCGAGTTTGTCATGAAATAGGTCGCCCACTTCCTCTTTTTTAAGGTGGATAGCAGGTACCACAATGTGTGACGGTGGTTGCTTGGCAAGCTGAATAATGCGCTCGCCTAAGTCGGTGTCGATCACCTCAATGCCATGGCTTTCAAGGTAGGGGTTTAAGTGACACTCTTCGGTGAGCATCGACTTTGATTTGACTAGTTTTTTGACCTGCTTTTCGGCCAAAATCTTATGCACTATCTGATTGTGTTCCACACCATCTTTAGCCCAGTGCACCTGAATGCCATTGGCTTGGCAGTTTTTTTCAAACTCTTCTAGGTATTGGCCCAAATGGGTAAGGGTGTGCAACTTAAGCTCAGACCCTAACTGACGCAGTTGTTCCCATTCGGGTAGGCTACCGGCGGCGCGATCGCGCTTTTCTCTCAGTGTCCATAACGCTTTAGAGTGCCAATCGACGCGAGGTTCATCTTGGCAAAATATTTCGGCTTTTTTCGCATGCGAGGCGGTAGTATGACTCGTAGACATAATGTACTCCTAAAGCGCGGCGTTAATAACTTGGGCGATATGTAAGGTTTCGATTGGCAGCTGTTGGCGCCTGATCATGCCATCTAGATGTAACAAGCATGAGGGATCGAATCCTACTGCGTATTTAGCCCCCGTTTCAGCGTGTGCTTGCGCCTTATCTTTGCCCATCTTGGCTGATACCGCGCCTTCATCGACGGCAAACGTACCACCAAAGCCGCAGCATTCGTCGTGACGGCCTGGGTAGACGATTTCAATATTAGGGATGTCCTTAAGTACCGCTTCCACTTTGTTCATGCGTGGCCCCATCTGTTCACTTGGAGTGGCTAAGTCGAGCATACGTATGCCGTGGCAGCTCAGTTGTAGGCTGATCTTGTGGTTAAACGGCTTGTTAAAGGCACCGATAGGCGCTACATCGTGAAGAAACTCAGTCAATTCATACAGTTTGTTGATCACAGCTTGGGCTTCTGGGCTGCTGTCAAATTCGTGGAAATTTTCTTTTGCGGCCACTAAGCAGGAAGCGGCGGGGCAGACGATGGCATCGCACTCGACGCCTTTAAAGGCGTTAAGCAGTTTGAGGGTGGTTTTTTTAGCCTCGTCAAAGCAACCCGAGTTAGTCATTGGTTGGCCGCAGCAGGTTTGCCCTTTAGGTAAGATCACCTGATGACCTAGTTTTTCCAATAGTTCAACGGTGGCGATACCAACGTGGGGCATCATTTGATTAACCAGACAGGGTATAAACAGTGCTATCTTCATGAAGCGCTCTCTTATTCAGTGACTGCATGGGAACCTATGTACTGGCAAGGAGATGCTCGAGTTGCCGTTACACAAGCAATGAATCTTTCCCATCTTGCAGGAATTGTTCGTGCCGATAATTTAAGCGTATATCCTTACAATAAGTAGTGCTAATTTAGTAAATATAAAACGGCATTTTTTCATAAATGAAACAGTCTATGTTCGACTGTTTTTATTGGTAAAATTTCTATGTGCTAGGTCAATAAATGGTGTTTTCAAACGACAATATAAAACGACTGTTTAAATTTTTTTATTTAAGCGTACAGCTGTAACTTTTTGAAAAGGCATATATTTAATCGTCGTCGTCGCTTGTAACTGTTAAATAAAGGCTTTTTTTGTTCTCAGAATGTTTGATCTCCTTCGAATTTTGTGACGTAATGCACACAAATTAAATGGTCGGATGAGTCTGAAGATGAGTATAAGAACAAAATTTAAAAAAGTACTGCCGAGTATTTCTACTACAGAACAAGAGGCGCTCGATGCGGGGGATGTGTGGCTAGAAGGGTCTATCTACCAAGGTGTGCCAGATTTCGACGCCCTGCGCGCTGTACCTGCGGTCAGCCTGTCTGCCGATGAGCAAGCGTTTCTCGATGGCCCTGTGCAGCAGTTGATCGAAATGGTCGATGATTTCGCGCTGCAAAATAGCACTCACCTGCCAGATAATATTCTTAACTTTTTAAAAGAGAATAAGTTTTTCTCTCTAATCATTCCTAAGGCCTATGGCGGGCTGGAATTTAGTCCTTATGCTAATTCGACCATTGTGGCCACCATTGCCGCTAAAAGCTCTGCGGTTGCGGTTACCGTGATGGTGCCTAACTCATTAGGCCCTGGCGAATTATTAATGCATTACGGCACCGATGCGCAGCGCGATTACTGGTTGCCACGCCTTGCTAATGGTCAAGAGATCCCCTGTTTTGCCTTAACGAGCCCTGAAGCGGGATCGGATGCGGGCGGGATCCCGGACGTCGGTACTGTCACTATGGGCGAGTACCAAGGCGAGCAAGTCTTAGGCTTGTCGGTTACTTGGGATAAACGCTACATCACCCTGGCACCTATCGCCTCGGTATTAGGCTTGGCGTTTAAGGTGCATGATCCCCAAGGGTTACTCGGCGGTAAAGAGATGCTCGGGATCACTTGTGCGCTTATTCCTAAGTCGCATCCGGGCGTGCAGCTGGGTAATCGTCATGATCCTATGGGATGCCGTTTTTATAACGGCACGACTCGCGGCGAGAACGTATTTATTCCGATGGAATTTATCATCGGTGGCCAACAAAATATCGGCCGTGGTTGGCAGATGCTAGTGGCGTGTTTGGGCGCTGGGCGTGGTATTTCATTACCCGCACTTGGGGTGTCAGTCAGTCAGGCGGCATTTAAGTCGTCGGCTGAATACGCCGCGGTGCGTGAGCAGTTTGGTCTATCCATTGGTCAGTTTGAGGGTATTCAAGAGAAGCTGGCCGATATCGCGGGTAAAACCTATCTGCAAGAGGCGATGCGTGTATTGACCACCGAAGGCCTAGGCCTTGGGCTAAAACCATCGGTTGTTACCGCTATAGCCAAATACCATATGACCGAGATCGGCCGTGATGTATTGAACTCGGCGATGGATATTCAGGCGGGTAAAGCGATTCAGCGTGGCCCACAAAATACCCTAGCGTCAGGTTATGTGGCGCAGCCTATCGCGATTACGGTTGAAGGTGCCAATATTCTTACTCGTAACTTGATGATTTTTGGTCAAGGTGTGATGCGCTGTCATCCCCATTTGCAAAGCATGGTGGAGTCGATTCATAGCGATGCCGCCGATGCCGATAAGACCTTTAATCGTATATTTAGACAAACGGTGGGTTATAGCGTTAACAATAGCTTGCGCGCCTTCCGTCTTGGTTTGCTGCCTTTTACAGCTAATGCGACATCCGGTTTGGGTGAGGTGATTGAATATGAAAAGTCGGTTCATAAGCTCGCCTCTAAGCTGGCGGTGTATGCCGATTTCTCGTTACTGGTATTGGGTGGCAAGCTCAAGCAGGCTGAGATGTTGTCTGCCCGTTTGGGCGATGTCATGAGCTACCTGTATGCGGCAATGGCTGCTATCCGTTATTACGAGCAGAAGGTGTCTGCCGCGAGCCGCGCTGAGGCCGCGCCGTATTTCCATTACGCGACCCGCTGGGCCTTGTGCAATGCAGAAAAAGCCTTGCTGGATTTCCTCGATAACTTCCCATCGGCGCCGACGCGTCAATTGATGAAACTCATCACAGTGACATACTCACCTAAGATGAGGAAAATCAATGATGACCTCGTGCGCGAGTTGGCTCATCAGGCGCAGTTAAATACTGGCTTTAAGCGTCAATTAACCCATCTAGTTAAACCTGTAGCGGGCGATGGTAACTACATTAACGAGCAGGCTTATTTAGCCAAGATTGCTTGTTTGCCGCTACTGGCTAAGGTGAAAAAGGGCTTGAAACAACGCACCTTTAAAAGCGGCGTGAAGTTTGCCTTAACCTTAGATGCCGCGCTTGATGCCGGTGTTATCACCCCGGGTGAACATAAGCAGCTGCAAGATTATAACCTCAAGCGTGAGCGCGCGATCCGTGTCGATGAGTTTGATTTCAACATGAACCTAGTCGATGACAGAGTCGAGTTGAAATTAGCAAATTAATGGCTTGTTATAAGCTGTCATGCCATTAATACCAAGCCGCCACTAGGGCGGCTTTTTACTGGGCGCTATCGCTGTTACAATTTGATTTTTATTTGAAGGATATTCAGTGTTAAGCCGTAAAGCCTATCGAAGGCGAGGGCCCGATTACCGCGGTGGTGAACAGGTCAGCTTTAATGACATTAAAGAGGTCTTTGGCCTTAATCATATTCGCCTTGGCAGTTGGGTTGAGACCGACGAAAAGCATAAGGCGGCCAATTTGATCTTTGATGCCTTTGCCGATCTGGCCTTTATGCTCAAGCTGCCGCCTTGCGCAATGGGGCTGCGCCAAAGCCTTAACTTAGCCTTTGGCACTGGTGGTCAAATGGGCGTTCAAGCCCATTATATGCCAGCTCACCGAGAGTTAGCGCTGGCAAAAAATGCTGGCGCGGGGGCGCTTGCCCATGAGTTTTGGCATGCCTTTGACCATTATATTGCGCCGAAAGCCTATCAGGTGCGCACCGCTGGTATCGCCTTTGCCAGTAGTTGTTGGTTAGCCGATGTCGAGCCGATTAACCACCCGCTAAATCAGCGCTTAGCCCATGTATTTCAAACCTGTTTATTAAGTCCCGATGGCCAAGACAGCCACGACTTTGTGACCCGTGCCGTTGCCTTAGATAAACAGTATCAGCGCTACTATTTTGCTAAGCCAACCGAGTTGATGGCACGGGCCTTTGAAGCCTGTATTGAGAGCCATCCAGAGGTCGACAACCCCTACTTAGTCGATGAAACCTTAAATTCAGATCTCGCGAACAGCGGAGGCTATCCTGATCTGGTGCACCGCGAGCAGATTTTTCAGCAATTGCTTAACTATTTTGAACCTCTAGGCGAAGCATTAGCGCGCCAATAAGGCCGTTCATTACTCGACCCAATGTAAGACATCACGAATGATAGACCAGCGCGGTTTATCTTCTATGGCGCCTTGGCCTAGCATCCAATAGTTATACAGCCGCTGCTGGTGGCCATCGACTTTGCGTAGCTTCTGCCAGTTATTGACGTAATTGAGTAGTGATTGATTGTCTTGGGCTACCGCATAAGCCACCGGGTATTGCACCTTACTTTCGAGCAAGGCAATGCCGTAACCGGGGAAGAATAAGGTCCAAGCTGAACCGGCTTCGGCGCTGATGACTACCGCATCATATTTATCGGATTTCTGCCTAAAAAAGGTTTTATAACCGTCGATTTTAACAAAGGTGAGGTTGGGGTAGTTGGCCTTGGCTTCTTCGATAATGTCACTGTGCTCTACATAGGCGATGGTGGTATTTTGCAGCGCTAAAATCGATTGTTTGCGTTTAAAACTGTTGACCTTATGGTCTTTGGTGGCGATAGCTAAATTTAATTTGAGCACAGGGTCAACATAACTCAGCTCATCCATTTGGTTGATATCCATGGCTAAGCCTGACATGGCAATATCGAAAAACCCCGCCTTGAGTGACTCGGCCAAGTGATCTTTATGAAAAGGAATAAACTCCACTTTTACCCCTAAGTCTTCGGCGAGTTTACTGGCCATTGCGCTGTCAAATCCCACTAGTTGGGCGGCATTATTATAGTAGCTAAAAGGCACATTGCTGGGGATGTAACCCACCTTTAATACTCCGCGTTGGCGGATAGTTTGCACATTGGCGATTGGGGCGCTTGGCGTTTTGCCTAGGACAGGAAACTGTTTTTTAACGATAGTCGGCACTTTATCGGCCACCTGCATATTGGCAATCACGCCGCTGGTGACATCAGGGCTGTGGATCAACATGCCCATACCCACTCGGCTCACCACTAAGGTCAAGGCGACTCCTACGACGACGCCAATACTTAATTTCAGCAGTTGTGGTGGGCGCAGTCTTAAACGCCGCTCAAACAGGGATACCGTGAGTAGTGTTAAGGCAAATAGGTACATAACGGCGGCTATAGAGTTAAATTTTCCGGTAATAAAGCCTGACATCACAAACAGTTGAAACAGATCTTGCGGCAGATGCAGTAAGTCCAACATAAAAGGAATGGCGACATAGACGCTACCAAACAAAGAGAGCAGACCGCTAATCGACAATGACGGAAGCTCGCTAATGTCCACCGGAGTGCCGTTAAACCAGCCGGCAAACAGCACAAACAAAATGACCGTCAGTTTACCGATATTGGGAAAGGTAAAGGCGATGGGCACCAAAATTTCAATTAGGGTTTCGGCGTCATCGCTGAGACTTTCATGTTCGCGCATGATCTGCTTACATTCGTCGACAATCACAGGGATCACGATAAAAATATTGCCGGTCGCGAATGCGGTGACCACGCTCGATTTCGCGATGCGCAGCGCCTGGGTATAGGTCACTGGGGTGAGTGAGGCGATGATCCACGGCAACAGCCAGAAAGTGAGCAGTAAACAAAGCACAAAATAACTGATGAGATACACCTGCATACTGGCAAATTCATCGACTCCCATAGTGCCCGCCGCCGAGGCTGACATGGCAAAAATGCCTATCGGCAAGACCCGTACCAGCGCCTGAGTGATCTTAGAGAATATCTCGCTACAGGTATGCATAAAGGTGATGATAAGCTGTTTGTTTTCGCCCTCCATGCCAATGAGCGCCAGCCCCATGGCGATACTGAATACCACCATAGCAGGCACATAGCCCGCCGCCATCGACTCAAACGGGTTGGCCGGAATATACAGCTTAAAGTAATCGATAGGAGTCGTGGGCTCGACAATGCTGGTGCTGAAAAAAGAGGCCGTTTCAACAAAAGGAAATGACAGCGGCATGAGGGCCACCAGCACTAAGCCCATAAGCCACAGCAGTAACATGATGACGCCAGCGCGGCTAAAAATTAAACTGGCGGTGGTGCGCTTAAGTTTGCCGATACCGCCAATGAGAGAAACCAAAATAAAGGGCAGCACCGTCATCTGCATTAACAGAATGACGCTGGTGCCAATATTACTGAGCCAGCCGACGGACTCGCCAAAAAACAAGCCCACGCCAAAGCCTATAAACATGGCCACTATCATCTGGGTGGAGCTTTGCATCGCGCGCAGTTTTGTTAGCACAGGTTGATTCCATTTGAGTAGTCGATAACGCCAGGCTAGATGACGACAATGACTGGTGGGTAAATAATCGCTTACTGGTTGTTTATTATAGGGTCTGTAGCAAGGGAGGATAAAGGGTTAACAGTGATTATTGTCAGTATGGTGATTTATTTGTGTTAAAAACTATCATTACTAACGTCAATGGCGAAACGACTTACTGTCGTATGCAGATGTGAGCGGTGATTTGTATGACACTGACTTAACATGCTTTGTTAGACTTTTATCCGTTTAGACGTCTATAATGCCCGCGGTCTTGACGGCGATGCCACTTTGTATGGAATAACAGTTGTGCATTGCCATTATAGGTAACCAAATTCGAGTCAATCTTTTGTGGTGCCCAGTTGCGTCAGTCGCAATGGGATAATCGGGAAGCCTGTGAAAATCTGGCACTGCCCCCGCAACGGTGAAAGGTGAAAGCTGGGTGCGCTTGCTATAACTAAGCGTTAAAAAAACTCAGTCTTGTCGTATCAACCGCAGTTTGGGTTTATACCTATCCTCAGTCCGGAGACCGGCCCTTAAGGTGATTTTGAGATTTCGGCGGGCAGATCTCGAAATGCGACCTCATATCGCCTATTCGGCGGCGTGAAGTCGTGACCTCTTGCCCCGTTTCCCTTTTAGGAGTTAAAGGTAAATGGGTACACAACCTACAGCTATCGCCCTGTTAATTGGCGGTTTATTTAGTTTTTCTGCGTTTTCAGTGACGGCGCAAAATGCCACCTCTGCGCAAATCAATATCGACGACACCATTACCGTTATTGGTCGCAATGTCAGTACCCCTCTCAATATTGCCGCTAACGTCAATGTGATTGATGCCGCCGCGATTGAGATGAGTGGCGCAACGAGTTTAACCGAAGTGTTACGCGGTCAAAGCGGTATACAGATTTCCGATTCAAACACCGGAGCCGTATTTGCACTGCGGGGCTTTAGTGCTAGCCAAGCGGCGAGTAATACCTTGATTTTGATTGATGGACGTCGACTAAACAATATCGACATTGCCGCCCCAAGCATTAGCGCCATTGCCCTTAATCAAGTTGAGCGTATCGAGATCATGTCTGGGAGTGCGGGGGTGCTATATGGCGATCAGGCGGTGGGTGGTGTGATTAACATCATCACCAAAGCGCCACAGGGCAGTGGTGGCAGCGTGCAGCTTTCAGGGGGCAGTTTTGATACCTATGAAGGTAACGTTGATGTGTCAGGGGCGATAAATGCTAATTGGCGTTTTTATGGTGCGGCCAGTTATAACCAAGGGGATAACTATCGCGACCATAACGCGAATGAAACCTCATCGTTATTAGGGCGCTTGCAGTATCAAGACGATGCGCAGCACTTTTTTGCCGAAAGCAGTTACTATGACAACCGTCGAGAATTGGCTGGCGCATTAACCCTCGAGCAGATTGAACAAGATCCACGCCAATCAGATGCCAGCGCACTAGGTGCCTATGACAGTTATCTGCATGAGATGACCACGGCGCTGCGTTCGGGCTACCAGCGTCAACTCAATCAGCAATGGGAGCTTGGGGCGGATATCAATTATGCCGACACCTTAATCACAGGGCTCAATAACTGGGGCAGTAACCGCCGCGATACCCGCTCATTACTAGAGTTTAACCCTAAGGCGACTGCTAACTTTACTACTGAAAACGGCCCGTTAACCCTAGTGACCGGGCTCGATTTAAGCCGCGGTGAGTCAGTGTTTAGCAGTGGCCGTGAAAACGTGCAAAAGCAGGCCAGTGCCTATGTGCAAGCCACAGTGCCTCTGACTCAAAGTGTGAGTTACATTGTGGGTGGTCGTTATGCTGAGGTGACCGACGATCTGCGTGACCCCAGCGCCTATGCTAACGGCATTGAGCTGGATCAGGATGCCCACGCATTTGAACTTGGGATTAACTATCGCCCCACGGACGCTCAGCGTTTTTACCTGCGCGCCGACGACAATTTCCGCTTTGCCAAGGTTGATGAGCAAGCCTATACCCCGGCCAATGTGAAGGGGCTTAAGCCGCAAACTGGCCGTTCTTATGAAGCGGGGTGGGACTGGACGCTAGCGCAGCAAATACTGCGAGTGAGTGCCTATCGCCTCGATCTAGAAGATGAAATCGTATTCGACCCTAGCGCCGACACCCCAACTGGCGGCAGTTTCCCTGGTGCTAACGTGAACGCCGATGCATCACGTCGTTATGGTGTCAGTTTAGATTGGGATTGGCAAGTTATGCAGCAGGTGCTGCTGGGGCTTGAATATAACTACATTGATGCCGAATTTACCGATGGCGTTAATGATGGTAAGTCACTCTCTTGGGTGGCGAAGCATTCGGGTCGTGGCTATATCAGTTACGATATCAGTGAACATGTGCAACTGTTTGTTGAAGGTCTGTATACGGGGGAGCGCTTTATCGAGGGCGATAACGCCAATGTTGATCCTAAGCTAGCGGATTACCTGCTCACCAATGTCGCGCTTAACTATACTCGCGGCTCGTGGTTAGCCAGCTTGCGAGTCGATAATCTGCTTGATGAAGAGTATGTTAGCGCAGGTTATTACAGTGCATGGGGCAACGGTTATTACTCGGGGACTGGCCGCGCGCTGCGTTTAACCGCGAGCTACCGCTTTTAAGCGGTAATGCGTGCACGCCAGGTGACTTAAAGTAAGATAAGGCCAATCAGGTTTGCTGATTGGCTTTTTTATGACCGCAATTTTATCGTAAGTAATGCTAGCGCTAGCATTACTCGTGAGGTTCAGGCTTAACAGCTCCTTAAATTGATTAAGCCAGACTTAATCATTACAGGTTAGTCTTGTGAGTGGCAAAGCGATAAACAAGGAGTTAAAAGATGAAATTAAAATGGCTACTCTTGGGTATCGCCATCGTGTTGCTGGCCTGGCTACTGCCTCAAAAGGGCGAGACGTTAGCAACATTACCGCAGCATGGGCGTATTTTGGCCTTTGGCGACAGCCTCACCCAAGGCGTAGGCGCCAGTGCCGGAGCCGATTATCCCAGTGTTCTGGCTAACTTAACCGGCCTTGAGGTGGTCAATGCTGGCATTTCTGGCGAAACCAGCGGCGAAGGGGCGCAGCGATTTGCACAGGTGTTAGATGCCACCCAACCTCATTTAGTGTTATTGCTGGAAGGCGGCAACGATTTTTTACGTAATATGAGTGAGCAGCAAGTTGAGCGAAATTTAGCGCAAATGATTGAGCAAGCCCAGCAGCGTGATATTGCCATTGTTTTAATTGCTGTGCCTCAAAAAGGGATTTGGCTGACACCTGCTAGTCTCTACAAGCGTTTAAGTGAGCAATATGGCTTACTCCTTATTGAAGACAAACTGGCAGAATTACTTAAATCGAGCGAGCTAAAATCTGATGCGATTCATCTCAATAATGCCGGTTATCGTCAGTTGGCTGAGCATCTGCATCAACGTTTACAGCAGGCGGGAGCTATTTGAGTGGGTGATGTTGAGATTGTAAGTAGTCAATTTTGCTTATTGCTTATTACTCATTATGATTTCATCTCAAACTTATCATGAGTTTTACTCATAAAAGCTATTTACCGCTATATAGGGAGTCTCTTACACGTCAATACCCTGCAATTAGCGGGATAAAAAGCCATTTTAAATGCCTTTATTACCTCGAACTGAGGTTATTTTGCGTTCCAAATTGTAACGCTTGTTAGTGGCTTGTAACTTCGTAGCGCTATGACGCGCTGCATAATAGGATTTTATGGCTGACGTGCTCTGCTTTATCGATTTATTTGCGTTAAAGTAGTGTTTTGTGGCAAATCGACTTGACCGCAGCGGGCGTTTTATGGGTAAATTCGATGGTAACAATTGGCGATTTGCCACAACGATTAATCAGGTTAATAACTTCTCATGACAGATCTTGAGCATCAAGTATTCACTCAAGTACGTGCGATTATCGGCAATGAAGAGCAGGTCATTGGTCGCCGTGGTATTCTTATCCCGTTAAAAAAAGCCATTATTGCCGACGGCGATATTCGTAATGTCATTGATATTGTCTCCTCCGATCCTGCATTAGCAGCTCACATGCTGTACCGCAGCAATGCGGCCGCCGCCCCCTGTGCTGCCGCCGTTAAAAACCGTTCCCTCAAAGATGCCTTGGTTCGTTTAGGCCAAATTAACATTTATCGTTACGCATTTACTTTCTATCTCAAAGAGCGACTCGATGAGTTGCCTCAGCTGTATAAAAAGTTGGTGACGGGTTACTGGACACTCACCGAAAGCATTGCAGCAGAATCGGTCGACAGTTTACACCAAATGGAAGGGGTGAATATTGACCCTGATGAAGTGCAAACCTTGGCGCTGTTTAGCGTGTTTGGCGAAATTGTCGCCTTAACCGCCTTTGCGTATTTAAACGCTGAATCGGAACAGTCTCTACCCCTGTCTATCATTAAATCGATTATTGATAATCATAAACAGACCCTCACCCTCGATGCTTTTGAGTCACTCGATTTAGATGAGGAATTACGTCAAGAGTTTATGATCGCGCACAACTTACGTCAGACACGTAACAGTGACTCACCCGGCCTGATTTTACGCCGAGTATTGGCGATGCGTAATCAGTTGCTCAAGCCACTTTAATCATTATCGATTGTTAATCATAAACTCTAAAAACCTGTTTTTTTTAGTAAAAAATAGGTTTTTAGTGTCTAAATGGGCATCATCATATCAGCTAAGCCATTATTGCATCTTCTTGTTTTACCATCCCTTCGCTAGCCACTAACTGCAACCAGTGTTGCGCCACTCGAGTTTTGCTACTGCTTCGGCGATAGGCCCCAAATAGCGGGCGTTTTAAGCCGTCGCGGCCTAATGGTAGCGCGCTAAGTGACAAGCCGTGGGCTTGGTTAATCGACCATGTGGGGAGGGCGGAGACGCCATCTTTACAGGCGATGCGTTGCAGTAGCATGGAGGTGAGATCGCATCGAATTTGTTTAGCGATAGGTACGCCCGCAGGCTCCATAAAGTGGCGGTAAATGTCTAAACGTTCGGGCGGCACAGGGTAGGTGAGCAAGGTTTGCTGAGCTAAATGAGCTGGGCTGACAAAGGGCTGCGTTGCTAGGGGATGATCGGCGGCACAAATAAGTTTTACTTCAAAATCAAATAAGTGCTGATAGGTAATATCATGATCTGGAATAGGATCTGACGTCAGTACCACATCTAATTCCCCCCGCTTGAGTGCCGTTAGCGAATCAAATAGGTGCCGGCTCGATAGCTCTAAATTACTGTGGGGAAAGCTGGCATTAAACTCAGTGATAACCGGCATTAACCAGCGAAAACAGCTGTGACATTCAATCCCCACAAACAGATCGGTATTGTCACTATTGAGACCATTTTTAAGATCAAGTTCGGTCTCTGTCACCTTAGGCAATATCTCTTCGGCTAGGTGCAGTAGCCGCGCTCCCTCCTGAGTAAACGACAGCGGCTTGCTCTTACGGATAAAGATGGTTGAGTTAATCCGAGTTTCCAGCTCTTTGATTTGATGGGATAAAGCCGATTGGGTGACAAAGCGTTTCTCTGCAGCCCCAGCAAGACTGCCACTTTCCTTGAGTGCAACTAATGTTCGTAAATGCCTAAGCTCTATCATTTTTACCTCAGATGAATCTTGCTCATGTTGGGGTTGAAATCAATTCCATTGCGAACCAACAGATTAACACAATAAACTTCTAGACGTCCAGACGCCTGTTTTGCTTGTGGCGTATTTATGGTTAATCAAGCTTGAGTTGTGATGTCGGTGTAGGGGTCATCACTCGTTGGCTTATCTCATTTAGAAGGGTATCAGTATGCAAACTATCAATATCGCGTCATTAGGTTTTCCTAGAATTGGGCGTCAGCGTGAACTTAAATTTGCGTTAGAGCAATATTGGCGCCAAGAGATCACGCCAGCGGCGCTGCATGAGGTGGCCAGCACTTTACGGCAAACTCATTGGCAGTGGCAGGCCGATGCGGGAGTGAGTTTGCTGCCAGTAGGTGACTTTGCCTACTACGATCAGGTGCTTACCTTAAGCGCCACCATTAATGCTATTCCAGCTCGCCATCGTGATGGCGACAAGGTGGATTTAGATACCCTATTTAGAGTGGCACGAGGGCGCGCCCCAACAGGTACAGCCAGCAGCGCCTCGCAAATGAAAAAGTATTTTAATAGTAATTATCACTATATCGTGCCCGAGCTGAGTCAAAATCAAACGTTCAGTATTGCCTATGAACAGTTGTTTGATGAGGTGGAGCAGGCCAAAGCCTTGGGTCATCAGGTGAAACCTGTGTTGCTTGGGCCACTGTCTTACCTCTACTTGGCAAAATGCGAGGGGCAAGCATTTGATAAGTTGAGTTTGTTACCCCAATTGATTGAGGTTTATCAGGCGATCCTTGCTCGCTTTAAAGCCCAAGGGGTGACATGGGTGCAGCTTGATGAACCCATCTTAGCATTAGAGTTAACGCCTGAGTGGCAAGCGCCCTTCACCGCAACCTATGCCTCATTGAGCCGCGCGCAGGTTAAGCTGTTACTGGCCAGTTATTATGGCTCGGTGGCACATCACCATGGGCTAATTGCGAATTTAGCGGTGGCGGGTATTCATCTGGATTTAGTCAGTGCGCCAGAGCAGTTATCGTTGTTTGCGGGCAGTTTACAGCCCGAGCAAATATTGAGCCTAGGGGTGATTAACGGTCGTAATGTCTGGGCGGCCGAGTTAGATAAGATTGCCGCAGATATTGCCCCTGTGGTGGCCGATTTAGGCAAGCAGATCTGGTTAGCGCCGTCTTGCTCGTTACTGCATAGCCCGGTGGATCTTGATGTGGAAACCGAGCTTGATACAGCGCTGCGTCAGCAGCTCAGTTTTGCCAAACAAAAACTCAATGAGCTTAGCCAGCTGCGTACCCTATTACTCGAGCCAGACTCAGAGCCAGCTTTGGCTACAGCCCAGCGCTGCCGCGCGCGCCGCGAGGCCAGACAGCAGGCGGCTAATTCGCAGGTGAATGAGCGCGTCGCTGGATTAACCACTCGCGATTTTGAGCGCCAAAGCAGTTTTGCCCAGCGGCAAGTATTGCAACAGCGGCGCCTGCGCTTGCCTTTACTGCCGACCACGACCATAGGCTCGTTTCCACAAACCCCAGCCATACGAGGACTGCGCAGTCGCTGGCGTAAAGGTGAGTTGACCGAAGCGGCGTATATTGCCCAGTTGCAAGGTGTTACTCGCGACACCATACAAAGGCAGTTGAAACTGGGTATCGATGTGTTGGTTCATGGTGAAGCCGAACGTAACGACATGGTGGAATATTTTGGTGAACAGTTAGATGGCGTCGGTTTTACCCAATTTGGCTGGGTGCAAAGTTACGGCTCACGTTGTGTTAAACCGCCCTTAATTTATGGTGATGTCTCACGGCCTAAGCCGATGACATTAGACTGGGCCACCTATGCCCAATCGCTGACTGATAAACCCGTCAAAGGGATGCTGACTGGCCCGGTAACCATCTTACATTGGTCATTTGCCCGCGAAGATATTAGCCGCGAGGTGATCGCGAACCAACTGGCCTTGGCCATCCGTGATGAAGTGGTTGATCTGCAAAACGCGGGGATTAAGATTATCCAGATCGATGAGCCGGCATTTCGCGAAGGGTTGCCGCTGAAACAATCACAGTGGCAAACCTACTTAGATTGGGCTGTAAACGCCTTTAAACTCAGCGCCGCCGGCGTTAAGGATGACACCCAGATCCACACCCATATGTGTTACAGCGAGTTTAATGCCACCATCGCATCGATTGCTGCCATGGACGCCGATGTGATCACCATTGAAACTTCGCGCTCAAATATGGAGTTGCTCAATGCCTTCGAAGATTTCGACTATCCCAACGAGATAGGCCCAGGCGTGTATGATATCCATAGCCCGAATATCCCCAGCGTCGAGCAGATGGTTGCGCTTATTGACAAGGCGGTGACTAAAATTCCTGTTCGCCAATTGTGGGTTAATCCAGATTGTGGGCTCAAGACGCGCACTTGGGATGAAGTTGAACCTGCGTTGCAAAATATGGTGACGGCCACGCAGGAGCTAAGACGCAGACTGGGTTAATGTGATGAGCTTGATGTTGTCTTGGATGTCAATGTTCGTGCAATAAATGACCGGGTAAGATAGGTGGCTTTAAGTGAGCCACCTATTTTTTTGCAAAAATGATGCGCAGCAAGTGTCATTCATGGTGGGCAAGAGATTAAGAGGTTAGGAAGTAAGAAGTAAGAAGTAAGGGCTATTTATGAAAGCGTCCATCTGCCGAGGCTATCATCTGTGTGTGCTGTAAAGGGATTGACCCGATAAGTGCTTCTCGATAACACAATAACACGGCAGGGAAATCGTTTAGCGCCATAGCATTCGCTTGATTGGCAAATGGCGATATCTGGCTGGCTTATAAAAGCGGCTTAAGTTGTATAGCAGTTGCTTGATCATTAAATGATATGACCGTATCAAAGCACACATCACAGCACCTATTGCAATTTATTTAAAATCTAATACTGAACTAAATCAAATTATATCAAGGTATTAAATTAAATCTTATTGCGTTAGACTTCGCTTAATTACTTGGCTTTCGTCCATATTCCTATCGTTATTCGTCAATTCAAATGTAGGGTGAAACATGAACAAATTATTAGTGTCGGCTGCGTTTGCGGCTTCAACCGTCTCCTTTACTGGGCATGCTGACTCGGCGCAAGCCCACCAAGATGAACGTGCTGCAAATAAGCCCGAGCAAGTTACTATGCTGCCAGTTTTAACTGGAAAAATGGCGCAAGAGATAGTTAATTTTGCATTTTTACAAGCTCAACAAGATCAATTGGCGGTGTCTATCACTGTGGTCGATAGATCTGGACAAACCTTAGCCGTGCTTAGAGATCATCAAGCTGGGGTTCACACCATTCGTGCCAGTTATAAAAAGGCCTACACGGCTAACTCGCAAAAAAGACCGACCGCTGTGATTGCCAAAGGGATTAAAGAGGGCACCATTCCTGAAGATATCAGGTATTTGGATGAAAATATTTTAGCAATGGACGGCGGCATCCCCATCTATATTAATGATGTCGTTGTTGGCGGCATTGGCGTGGGCGGTGCCCACGGCAGTGAAGATGTGCGCATCGCCGAAGCGGGTTTAAAAGCGCTGGCGGCAGTTAACTAGGTCGGTTGAATTTTCGAGCTCTGTTGTTTCTGGCTTAATTGTTTGGAATGAGTTTTTTAGAGTTGGATTTGCTGTATTAGTATTTTAATTCAATGCTTTACATAAGATACCGCATGAAGGTGAGTCGTTAAGCGGCTCACCTCTTTTTTGCCCATCACTCAGCCTAGCTCAGTTGTCATTAATCGGCATGATACCGGCGTAGTTGATGCCCGATAGCTGCGCCATCTCTCTATGCCATGTGGCTAAGTCATTAGGATTAAAATCACTTAGGTGATGATGACCACAGGCGCGCGCCATCACCTGCATCAGCTCAGTTGAGGCGGCAAGAAAGTTGGCCAGTTGCCGCGCTGAGGTGTCGATATTAAGCCGCTGGCGTAGAGAGGCATTTTGGGTGGCGATACCTGCTGGGCAGTTATTGGTATTACAAATTCGCGCGGCTACGCAGCCAATGGATTGCATCGCGCTGTTTGCGATAGCGACGCCGTCGGCGCCCAAGGCCATGGCTTTAACAAAGTCCATCGGCAATCGAAGGCCGCCAGTGATAATCAAGGTGACGCGCCCGCTAGCGCCCTGGCTGTCTAAATAGCGACGCGCCCGAGCAAGTGCCGGGATGGTTGGGACACTGATGTGGTCGCGAAATATTTGTGGTGCGGCGCCTGTGCCACCACCACGACCATCTAAGATGATGTAGTCGGCGCTGGCGTCGAGGGCAAACTGGATATCTTGCTCGATATGGTTGGCGCTCAGTTTAAAGCCGATAGGCACGCCGCCACTGAGCTCACGTACGCGATCGGCAAAACGTTTGAAGTCGCTGACCGTGCGCAGGTCGTGAAAAGTCGGTGGCGAGATGGCATCTTCACCGGCTTTTATCCCTCGCACTTCGGCAATCTTTCCCTGATTTTTGATGCCAGGTAGGTGGCCGCCAGTACCGGTTTTAGCGCCTTGGCCCCCTTTAAAATGAAATGCCTGAATCGAGTGTAATAGCGCCTCTTTATAACCAAATTTGGCGCTAGCCAATTCATAAAAATAACGTGAGTTGGCCGCTTGCTCGGCAGGTAACATGCCCCCTTCACCAGAGCAGATGCCTGTTCCTGCAAGCTCTGCACCTTTGGCTAAGGCGATTTTCGCCTCTTCAGATAGGGCGCCAAAACTCATATCAGAGACCAATAAGGGGATGCTGAGTTGCAGCGGCTTACGTGCTTCGGGCCCGATGATAAGCTCTGTGTGTACCTTCTCATCTTCAAATAACGGTTTTGTTGCCATCTGCGCGGTCATTATTTGGATATCGTCCCAATGGGGCAACTGTTGGCGCGGCACCCCCATGGCGACTATAGGGCCGTGATGTCCCAGTGTGCTTAGTCCTTCTCTGGCTAGCTGGTGGATGAGGGCGACGCTGGGCTCTTCTGCTGTGGCGATGGCGCTTGGCATCTCATCATTGCTGGGCGCCGCGGAGATGCCTGGGCCTTCTGTGCCGACTTGCTCTTGGGTAAATTGCTTATGACTGCCGTCGCAAAAAGGGGCATTACCTGTGTGCTTGCAGGCGCAAAGGTAGGCGTCGCCATCTTGTTTTGCCGTAAATGCTTTTGGCTCAAAGCCGCTGCCTTGGTGGGAATCATCGCAAAATGGCTGGTTGCTAGAGCGGCCACAGACACAAAAAAAGTATTCTTTACCTTGGGTTAATTCGACCTTCTTGGGTTTGTTGTCAGCAATAATTGGCTTGTCCATTCGAGCTCCTATGCAGATGAACTACGGCGATTTGATTGCCTTCAGTCTAGGAGATTTTTGCCATTAATGCCGATAGTGGGCTTTTTACGCGCAGAGGTAAAAAAGCTTTCTATACTCAAAGTAGACGACCAACTAACTTGGGAGAATCATTATGAGTCACACCTATAAGATCATCGAGCTTGTCGGATCTTCACCCATCAGTTCCGATGAAGCGATAAAGAATGCCATCGCCGAAGCGAGTCAGTCGTTACATCATTTACGTTGGTTTGAGGTGGTTGAGACCCGTGGCCATTTAGAGGAGGGGCTCATTGCCCATTGGCAAGTCACGGTTAAGGTGGGTTTTACCTTAGATACTGACAGATAAAGGAAAGCAGGCGATAGGTGGTTTGCGCCAAGGCTCATATTAAGGCTTACGCATCTCTTGGTAAGCCTTTTTCAATGGTGCGGACCACACGCTGGGTCTTGCGGTTAGGGTGCTGCGCGGCGACCATTTGTACCGCTAATGTGCTGGTCTCATCGGCGGGTGGGTTGGCTTTTGTCTGCTGCTGCATTAACGCCCAGTCAATATGTTCTATTACCATCTCATCGACCTCATCGCTTATACGTCTGTGCTGCAGCGCGGCCATAATGGCATCCGAATGCGGCGCATTGCCCAGCGCCACGGCAATGTTACGAAGCCAGCGCTTATGGCCAATACGGCGAATGGCACTGCCTTCGGTGTAACGTAAAAACTCGGCTTCACTCCAAGCAAACAGTGTGAGCAATTGCGGGTGTTTAAGTGGGTCGCGAGTGTGAAAGTCACTCTCTTGGGTCAATGGTGCCTGCGCATTGACGGGGCACACCAGTTGGCAGTCGTCACAGCCGTAGATACGGTTGCCGATCAGCGGCCGAAATTCGATTGGGATCGCGCCCTGCAGTTCGATGGTTAGGTAAGAGATACAGCGCCCGCCATCGACAACATAGGGTTCAACTATGGCATTGGTGGGGCACGATTTGATACAGGCGACGCAGGTTTGGCAATCGGCCTGAATGGGCACATCTATCGGCAGCGGCAGATCAATAAGCAGTTCGCCTAAGAAGAACCAGCTGCCGGCCTGATGATTGAGCAATAAGCTGTGTTTTCCCGTCCAACCAATGCCCGCCTTCTCGGCTAATGGTCGCTCAAGAATAGGGGCTGAATCGACAAAAGGACGAAAGTTGGGTTTTTCCATGCCTAAACTGGTTAATTCTGCCTCAATCTGTTGACCCAATTTTTTGAGCCGATTACGGATCATCTTATGGTAATCACGGCCTCCGGCATAACGAGAAATATAGGCCATATTCGGGTCGCGTAAATGGGTAGCAAAGCCAGCTTCTGGTGGCAGATAATCCATTCTCGCCGAGATAACTCTTAAGGTGCCGGGGTGGAGTTCTTGCGGGCGGGCTCGCATCATCCCGTGGGCCTGCATGTAGTGCATCTGTGCGTGATACCCCTTGTCGAGCCATGCTTGTAGCTTGGGCTCTTCTTGGGTTAAGTCGGTATCGGTAATGCCTATTTGTGCAAATCCGAGCGCTTTGCCCCACTGCTTTATCTTGATGGCAAGTTGTTGCAGTTGGCTGCTATTGAGTTGAGATAGCGCTGTTGGCTGTGTTTGCATGGTAATGGTATCGACATAGTGATGATGGCTAACTGCCACATAATACCAGTTAAGCCGCAGTGGCAACACCTTGAGTGGCTCACAAGCTTAATCAGCAATTAGTATCAGAATTAGTATCAGCAGTAGCGTGAGGTCGTAGCGTAGCACTGGGCGTACAGACTCGTTACAAATGACTAGTTATAAATGACTAAGTACAAACGACTGGGTACAAATCATTGGGCGCAAATGACTGAGTGCAGCTTAGTGGGGGACCGATTGGGGGCGTCGATGAAGCGTGGCAGGCAACTCATATGGGGTTTATGGCACTCAGTTTTGCTTTTCGTCTGCGCGACAGGTATAAAGTCAGCCTTTTCCCGATATCTATTTTAAGCGAGTTATAGTGAAACGATTATGCGCAAGTATTGTCATGCTGCTAAGTTCATCTTACTGCAGCGCATCTAGCCTTGAACAGTCGGGGGATGTATTGCATCTGTTGTTACCTGCGGTCACTTTAGGGGCCTCTATTGCCGTTGAAGATGATTATCAGGGCAGTTGGCAGCTGATTAAAAGCGGCGTGGTCTCGCGTGTGGCGGTCGAAGGCTTAAAATATGCCATCGATAAACAGCGTCCAGATGGATCGGGCGATGATTCTTTTCCCTCTGGACACACCGCCGATACCTTTGCCGCGGCTACTTTTGTGCAGCAACGCTATGGTTGGCAGTGGGCGATCCCGGCTTATGTGGCTGCCGGTTATGTTGGTTATACCCGGGTGGCGAGTGATAAACACTATCTGGAAGATGTGTTAGCGGGCGCAGCGATTGGCATAGTGTCGGGACTCTATTTTACCGATCCCTATAAAGGTATCACCATCAGCCCGATTGCCGGTAAAGATAACTATGGCATTTATATCAGCGGGACATTTTAACTAAAGGGTTTACAAACATATGAATTATCAGAGCCAAGCCTATCAACAGCGGGCACAACAGGTGGCGTTAAACGTCTGCAATAGCGTTATCCCTATGGATAAGGTGCCGGCTAATTTGATGGCAGCTTATGCCAATCTTTGTCAGGAATTGATTGAAGATAAAGACCAAAAATTTGCAGCCGTGTGGGATGGCCTACCAGCCAGTGCCAGTGCATTATTGCCGCAAGCCGATTTTCATGGTTTTTATATCGCTAACGCTTGGTTGCAACTGAGTCGTGTGGCGCAAGATATTGCCGAGCTGGCAGACAGTGATGAAGCGATTGATGAAAAAGAGTACAACAATATTTTTACGCGTTTATCGGATGCGTCATTAAAAGAAAGTGCTAAAAAGCTTAAAAAAGCGCGTACCGACAGAGCCTTGCTCAACAGCATCAAGAGTGTGATTGGCGGCGAGTGATAAGGTGTCGCCATGACGATGCGACATGTGAGTGCCACTAAGAGAAAATGAACGCCCATCATTAACGCGGTTAATGATGGGCGTTTTTTTAGGGCGGGATAAGCGGTTAAACCGAGGCGATTTCGGCGGCGGTTAAGTAGCGCCACTCGCCAGGTGCGAGCGCCTCGTCCAGTTCGATATGGCCGACACATTCGCGGTGCAAGCCCACAACTTTATTGCCCACAGCGGCAAACATGCGTTTGACTTGATGATACTTACCTTCGGTGATTGTTAGTCGCACCTGTTGCGGGTCAATAATCTCTAAGGTGGCAGGTTTAGTTAGGCCATCTTCATTTTTCAGTGCTATGCCTTGGGCAAACTCGGCAATGAGCGCTTCACCAATTGGATCGGCCAGCTGAACCAGATAGCGCTTACCGCACTCTTTTTTTGGTGAGGTGATTTTATGTGACCATTGGCCATCGCTGGTGATCAGTACCAGCCCTGTGGTATCGACATCTAAGCGACCAGCAATGTGCAGCTCTTCTGGTTTGGCGACATCGATAAGGCTCAGCACCGACGGGTACTCTTCATCTATGGTAGAGCAGATGGTATTGACTGGCTTGTTGAGCATGATAAAGCGAGGACCAATCACTGAGATGACTTCACCATTAAGGCAAATTTGATGGTGTGGAGTCACTTTAAAGCCGGAGTCTTTGACTATGGTGCCATCGCAGGTCACATCGCCTCGATGCAGGGCTTTTTTGGCCAGTGAGCGGGTTAAAGAGGTGGACTCGCAGATAAATTTGTCTAAACGCACAGGTTACTCGGCAATAAAATCATAATGGCAGACATTATGAGGCTAGCGCCGTCAAAGGGAAAGGGGTAGCGTAGTAATTCGCTCGACGTCACTAGCCACCATTACGATGATGTCGAGATTTAACGCTTGCAAGGATAACCCATGACAATAACACTTACAGACTTGGCTGATAGTCCATTTACTCAGATGATTAATGGCGAGGAATATTATTGCTTAGAACCGCAATTACAAGCGTTTTGGCAACAGCAGCAACAACTTAATCAGGTGGCTAATCGCACAGGCCAACTCGACAGGCAACTGCTGCCCAATATTGTCCCCAGCGCCCATATTCAATCTCCATTCTTTATCAGCTACGGGGTCAATGTGCACCTAAGCGACGAGGTGTTTATTAATGCCAATGTCACCTTGCAAGACAATGCCCCCATCTATATTGGTCGTAATACTATGCTAGGGCCCAATGTGCAGTGTTACACCGCCAGCCACCCACTGGATGCCGAGCGCCGCCTACAGGGATGGGAAACCGCTAAGGCGATTGATATTGGTGAGCGAGTGTGGATTGGCGGTGGGGCGATTATTCTCCCTGGGGTGACGATTGGTAATGAGGCGGTGATTGCCGCGGGGGCTGTGGTGAGCAAAGATGTGGCGGCTAAAACCCTTGTCGGCGGCAATCCAGCGAGAGAGATTAAACAGCTTTAACGGCAGGGTTATGGGTTATATGGCACCTGTGATATGAAACCTTTAGTTACATATCTGTGGTGCAATGACGTCAGTAGAATGGGAGATTAACTTGTTTACATTGGCCCAAACAATTTAACATGTATGGTTTGCAGCAAGTAACCCATTTGAACTCGATGATAAGCGCCGCAAGATACTAGTGTGATAGTCACCTAAGTACAGTTCAACATGGCGACATAACAATAAATAGCAACAAAACAATAATTCAATCAGCAAATACCAAGGAATTCAGATGAAGAAAGTGCTCGTAGGCGGACTTTGCGCCTCATTAATCGTGGGCCTTAGCGCCTGTAATAACAATAACGTCGAAGTTAGTGCGCCAGAGATGGCCAAAACAGAAGCCGCGGTTGCCGTTGAGCAGGCGCTGACGTCGGGTATCGACTTTGTCAACTTTGATAAATCGGTTCGTCCGCAAGACGACTTTTATTCATATGTGAATGGCACCTGGATCAATAACACCGAGATCCCAAGCGACCGTACCAGCACGGGCGCCTTTTATGATTTACGTGAAAAGTCTCGTGATGACGTTAAAGCCATTATTGAAGAAGTGGCTGCAACGCCTAATCTTACCGCGGGCAGTGACGAGCAAAAAGTGGCCGATCTGTATCGCTCATTTATGGACACAGACACCTTAAACGCATTAGGGATAAAGCCTATTCAGGCTGAACTAGATAAGATTGCCGCACTGCAAAATAAAAATGAATTAGTCGAGTATTTTGCCCATAGCCAAGTGATTGGCGGGGGCACACCCCTAGCATTTTACATCAACATCGACGCCAAAGATTCTAGCCGTTATGCCACCCATATTTGGCAGTATGGCTTAAGCTTGCCAGAAAAAGATTACTATTTTAACGAGGCAGAGCGCTTCGTTAAGATCCGTCAGGCGTTTGTCGAACACATTGAAAAAATGTTCACGTTGGCAGGCTTACCTAATCCTAAAGCTAGCGCTGAACAGGTGTTAGCCCTAGAAACCGCAATCGCTAGCCGTCATTGGGATGTGGTCGAAACGCGTGATAGCACTAAGACCTATAACCTGTATCAAGTGGCTGAGCTCTCTAGCTTAGCACCAGACATCAACTGGGACGGTTACCTCAAAACCTTAGGTGCCGACCAGCAAGCAGACATTATCATTAACCAACCTAGCTTTATTGAAGGTTTCAATGAGGTGCTTAAGGCTAATGATTTAGCCACATGGCAGACCTATATGACTTGGCAAACCCTCACCCATTTTGCCGGTAATTTAAGCTTAGATCTCGACAAAGAGAATTTTGAGTTTTTCGCGAAGACCCTTAATGGCCAAGCCGAACAAGAGCCTCGTTGGAAGCGCGGCGTGGGCGCGGTGAATTCAGTCTTAGGTGAAGTTGTCGGCAAGGTGTACGTTAAGCGTCACTTTACTCCTGAAGCTAAAGAGCGCATGCAAGGTTTGGTTGAAAACTTACGCGGCGCCTACGGCGAAAGTATCGAAAACTTAAGCTGGATGAGTCCAGACACCAAAGTGGCGGCTAAAGATAAGTTGGCTAAATTTGACCCTAAAATCGGCTATCCCGATCGCTGGGAAGATTACACTAAGCTGACCATTAAAAGTGATGACTTAGTGGGTAACGCCATGCGCGCCAGTACCTTAAGCCATGATAAAGAGCTAGAAAAACTCGGCTCAGCGATTCGGAAGTGGGAGTGGCACATGACGCCGCAAACCGTTAACGCTTACTACAATCCAACGATGAATGAAATTGTCTTCCCTGCGGCTATCTTACAACCGCCATTTTTTAACATGGCGGCCGATGATGCGGTTAACTATGGTGGCATTGGCGCTGTAATTGGCCATGAAATGGGCCATGGTTTCGATGACCAAGGGGCTAAGTTTGATGGTGAAGGCAACATGCGTGATTGGTGGACAGAGCAAGACTTAAAAGAGTTTGCCGCGCGCGGTAAAGCCTTAGTCGAACAGTACAATAACTATGCGGTGTTCGACGACCTTAAAGTCAACGGTGAGTTGACGCTGGGTGAGAACATTGGCGATCTGTCGGGAGTGACCATCGCCTACAAGGCTTACAAGATGTCACTCGATGGCAAAGAAGCGCCGGTTATTGACGGCTTGAGTGGTGATGAGCGCTTCTTTATCGGCTTTAGCCAAATTTGGCGCGCTAAGATGAAAGAGGAAGCGATGCGTAATCGAGTGGCTACCGATCCTCATTCACCCGCTAAATTCCGTGCGATAGGAGCACTGTCAAACATGCCCGAGTTTTACACCACCTTTAACGTTAAAGAGGGCGACGCTATGTATATTGCGCCTGAAAAGCAGGTGAAAATTTGGTAAGTCTGTAAGGCAAGATTAAGCGCTATGCTATCTGCTGCTATGCAGATAGATTTCACGCTTTAAAATTTAACTTTAGTTAATAAAAAGAGCGCATTACGCGCTCTTTTTTGTTGGTTTTTTATCGTGCGTTAAGATGAATCAATATTCACTTTGCATTCAGCAAGGGTTAAGCCATTGGAGGATAGATTAGAGGCTCGAGGTTAGGATTGTTACCGAGGATGGTTATGAATAGATTATTTCGCACCTTTATTATTTTCCTGTTATTGCTGTCGACCCGTAGCGGTTTAGCCGCCAGTTATGAGCCCCAAGTTAATCTAAAAGACCCACGCAGCAACTTCATCTCCCGCCAATCATTTAATCCTAACCTCGCTGGCCTTATCGCCATCCCCACCACGTCGTCACAACCCATTCGACAAACCAGCAGTAATCTAGAGCAACTTTACGCCAAAGCCGATGGCGCTCAGCAAGAGTTGCAAGACATACTCAAGAGTATTGATGGGGCTGAGCACTACGAGTTGATTGTACCGGCGATTAAAAGTTATCAGCGCGCGGCGCAGAAGGTCGCCGTTAAGTTTA
The DNA here is from genome assembly GCF_059338375.1 of Shewanella sp. 553. Taxonomy (NCBI): domain Bacteria; kingdom Pseudomonadati; phylum Pseudomonadota; class Gammaproteobacteria; order Alteromonadales; family Shewanellaceae; genus Shewanella; species Shewanella sp. 553. The sequence goes on along the minus strand of NZ_CM181701.1, from coordinate 2,996,859 downwards.
ATGGTGATGCCAGTCAAATTACCGATTTAGCCCGTGCCAGTATTGTTGCCAGCGATATTCATCGCCTGATGCATGCGTTCGAAGCGTTGCAACACAAGGCGACGATTGTGCAGGTTAAAAACCGCTTTGCCATGCCTAAAGCATCGGGTTATCGCGATCTTAATCTGTTAGTCAAGCTGCCACAAAGCGGCATGATTGCCGAGGTTCAGTTACACCTTAAAGCCATTGCTGAGATTAAAAGTGGTGAGGAGCATCAGATTTATCAAACAGTGCAAACTATTGAAGCCAACGCCAAACAGCAGCAACGTGCACTGAGTCAATTGGAACTGGCTAAAATCACTCAGTTACGTCAGCAGTCTCATAAGTGCTATCACAAGGCATGGCTGCACTATAAACGTATCGACAGTGCTAACCTTATTGCCCAAGCTGCGTAGGTGGCAATGGCATATTGTCCTCAGCCGATGGCGTAGCGGCGACAGATAATCCACCGCTACGCCATTGAGCTGCGTTTACCCATCAGCCTTCGACTGAAATTGGCTTAACAAATCCTCGCCAAAGCGATTATACTTGCCGCCATTAGCCCCATAACTAGCGAATAAACCATGCATGATCTGATCGAACAGCTACAGGAATTAAGTGAAACCGTACCGGTTCCGTTAGAGTTACCCACCTTTGAACAGCTGGTGGAGGTGGAAGAGCAAATTTTGATCCCACTGCCTGCAGAGTTAAAAGAGTACCTCTTGTATGCCAGTGATGTGATCCACGGTACGCTAGAACCCGTGACCGCCAGCGATCCTTATGCGCATACCTATTTGCCCGAAGTGACCTCATATGCATGGTCCATTGGCCTGCCTCGAGAGTACATCGCTATCTGTCAGATGGGCGATGACTTTTACTGTATCGACCAAGAAGGTCAGGTGATGTTGTGGCGTGATGGTGAGCTCGATGAGGATGGTTGGGAGTCGTTTTGGCAGTGGGCCGAAGATGTGTGGATCCAAGCTTAGCCGCTTAACCTTGTCAGCGCTTTTTTTACCTTAGCTGATATTTATCCTAGCAAAACGATAGATGTTTACGTACTCAATTTGGAAATCAATATGTCGAAAAATGCAGAGTTAAATGCGATTGAAATTACCTACCTGCGCCACTCTTTAGGTTTAAGTGCGGCGCAAGTTGCTGAACTATCAAAGTCGACCGAAGCGCAAGTGCTGGCTTGGGAAGCGGGCGAGGCTGACGTATCAGGACTTGCAGCAAAAAAATTACTTGAGCTTGATGAAACCATCGAGATGCAAGTGCTTAATACCTGTGATGGTATTGAAGAGTTATTTAAAAAAGAACCCAAGCGCCGTTTAAGCTTTGTGGTGTACCCAACGCAGGTAATTTATACCCAATACAACCCTGAGTTTTTGAGTGCATTGCCGTTAACTGAGCTGTACAACACCGCGGCATGGCGTATCAAAAAAGAGTGCAAGTTAGTGCTAGAGGTCGATGTGACCCTAATCGCTCTGGACGTCGAAGCCTATAAAGCTTATCGCGAAAAAGAGGGGCTTAAAGAAAGCCGTGAAAGCCGTGCTAAGTGGGCGGCCACCCAGCTTTAAGTGATCGCTCAAATACCGTAAAGGTAGCCAGAAGACTAATGCCAGTCAGTTAAGCTGACTGGCATTTTTTGTTTTTGCTCGGGCTTGCTCTAGGTCGATCGCATCGCTCTTTGGGACGGCCTATTTTCAGCATGCTTGAGCGTCAAAGTCGCAATGTGCTTCTATTAAGTATTAAGGTTTCATCGTTTTCTGGAAACGTCTTAGGTCAGTTAATGGTAATGATGGGAAGCCGGTGAGCATGAGCCTTATGGCTGCTTTTTACTCTTTATTTTTAGTGGGTGTTGTAATGGCTGACATTAATCTGGTGATTCATTGAATGAATGTCTATTGACTCTATTTTAAAGACAGTTTCATATAGAATTTGTTTTATCTATGTTTTCTCTAATTAAGTTGTTTAACAACTTCCATGAGGAGAGCCCGAGCCTAGCGTGCCATTATGTGGGATTAATACAATATTGCAGGCAGCAACCTACCAAATATGAATAAACGGATAAATATACTATGAATAGCACGCATGCCACGGTGGCCATTGGCCCACTTGAACGAATCAATCGCGTACTCAAAGCCACGGGGCCTGGGTTGTTAATGGCGGCAGCGGCCATTGGAGCATCGCATTTGGTCGCTTCAACCCGCGCTGGCGCCGAATTTGGTTGGCAGCTCGCTTGGGTGATCGTGGCGGTTAATTTACTTAAGTATCCGTTTTTTGCGGCAGGAGCGCGTTATACCGCCGCCACTGGCGAGAGTTTGCTGCACGGTTACTTGCAGCAGGGCAGGCGCTACCTATTGTTGTTTACCGTGCTCAATACCATTGCGGCCATCGCTAGCACCGCGGGGGTGGCGATGTTAACCGCGGCGATGCTCACTTTGTTTATTCCCTTGTCTATCGATATCTTGGCGTTCATCGTCTTAGCGTCGAGCTTACTCATGTTGATACTGGGGCATTATCAACTGCTTGATAAGGTGACTAAGGTGGTCATGTTGGTGTTAACCATTACCACCTTAACGGCTGCAGCATTAGCGTTTAACGCCGAGCCCATTATAGTTGACGGATTTGTGTCACCTTCGCCATGGGATTGGGCCCATGTGGGCTTTTTGGTGGCGATGATGGGCTGGATGCCCGCGCCTATTGAAGTCAGTTGTTGGAACTCATTATGGCTATTAGAAAAGCAAAAGCAGCAAAGAGTGACTCAAGCGCAAGCCTTGTTCGATTTTAATTTAGGTTATGCCACTACAGCGGTATTGGCGGTGGTATTTTTATCCTTAGGAACCTTGGTGATGCATGGCAGCGGTGAGCATTTCTCGGCCTCTGGAGCCCAATTTGCTGACCAGCTCATTACCCTTTATAGCCAAGTACTTGGCAGCGAAAGTCGTTATTTAATCGCCATTGTGGCCCTGCTGTGTATTTTCAGTACCACTGTCACTGTGATTGATGGTTACAGCCGAACCTTAGCGTTAGGTTGGCAATTATTGATGCAGCAGCCAAGCGACAAAAGTAGTGCTTGGCTAACGGCCATCATGGTGGGGGTGAGTCTATTGGGGCTGGGGATCATCTTATTTTTCAAAGGTGCCTTGTTGCCATTATTACAGTTTGTTATGACGCTAGCGTTTATGACGACCATTATTTTTGCGTGGCTCAATTACCGATTAATGACCAGTGAACGCTTGGCCGTGGCGGATCGTTATGGTACTAAAATGCGCTTACTATCTTGGTTGGGCATGGGGTATTTGCTGGGCTTTGCAGGCCTATTTATCTATTGGAAAACGCTAGGGTAATCGTTTGTCTTGTGGGCTTGACTCCAATGTATATACGCAGGTGAAATATCGGCGGCGTGATGAGCCAAAAATGGTGAAAAAATCGCTTAGTTAACGGTAAAACTCAGTTATAATACGCCTCTAAGATGATCGCGCAGCCGCGCTATCCAAAAGGTAAAGACATTCGATTATGATTAACAACGATATATTACGCCGTTTACGTTTTGTGTTTGACTACCAAAATGCAAAAATGATTAAGATTTTTGCCAAGGTAAAACATGAGATAACCCAAGAAGAACTGCTCGACATGCTTAAGAAAGAGTCAGAAGAGGGCTATAAACCGTGTAACGATAAGACCCTTTGTCTGTTCCTTGATGGCTTGATCATCGAGAAGCGCGGTTTAAAAGAGGGCGCTGAGATCCCTGAGCCCGTGTCGCAGTTAAACAATAACCTGATATTCAAGAAGCTTCGAGTCGCACTTGAGATGCGTGAAGAAGATATCATCAACACGCTTGCCTTGGCAGACTTCAGCATGAGCAAGTCAGAGTTAGGTGCTTTGTTTAGAAAGCCTGGCCATAAGCATTTTAAAGAGTGTGGCGATCAGGTGTTGCGTAACTTCCTTACTGGGTTATCGATTAAATATCGTGGTAAGTGATCTTCAATAAGTCATATCAAAAGCACAGCCTAGGCTGTGCTTTTTTGTGTGCCAAAGTAGGATGTTTAAAACAAAGGCAAGGATAAAATAATCAAAAATCCACCGCTAAAAAGACAACAAAGATCACACTTTGTGGTAATCTTGCCGCATTCGAACGACAGTCAATCCACTATTTCACATACAATAAAGGTTACCAATGGACGATAATAAACGCCCGCTATATCTTCCTTTTGCCGGCCCAGCCATTTTGGAGGCGCCTCTTATTAATAAAGGCAGTGCGTTTACCGAAGAAGAGCGTATTTTCTTTAACCTTGAGGGCCTCCTGCCTCATGTTATCGAAACAATTGAAGAACAAGCGTCGCGTGCCTACGACCAATATAAAAACTTCAGCAATGATCTCGATAGACATATCTATTTGAGAAACATTCAAGACACCAACGAAACCCTATTTTATCGTTTAGTGCAAAACCACATTACTGAGATGATGCCTATCATCTACACCCCTACGGTGGGGATGGCGTGTGAGCGTTTTTCAAAAAACTATCGTCGTAACCGGGGTCTGTTTGTCTCTTATCCTCATAAAGACCGTATCGATGATATTTTGAATAACTCGACTCGCCAAAAAGTGAAGATCATAGTGGTCACCGATGGCGAGCGTATCTTAGGCCTTTGGTGACCAAGGCATTGGTGGTATGGGGATCCCTATCGGCAAACTCTCTCTGTATACCAGTTGTGGCGGGATCAGCCCTGCATATACCTTGCCTATTACGTTGGATGTGGGCACGGATAATCCGCACTTGCTTGAAGACCCTATGTATATGGGCTGGCGTAATCAGCGTATTGGTGGCGAAGAATATGCCGAATTTGTTGAAGCCTTTATGCAAGCCGTACATCGTCGCTGGCCAGATGCATTGATCCAGTTTGAAGATTTTGCGCAAAAGAATGCCATGCCATTACTTGAGCGTTATAAAGACCAATACTGCTGTTTTAATGACGATATTCAAGGCACAGCCGCAGTAACAGTTGGTTCATTACTGGCTGCGTGTAAGGCTGCTAATACCCAGTTGAGCCAGCAGCGAATTGCGTTTCTAGGTGCTGGCAGCGCCGGCTGCGGTATCGCCGAGGCGATTGTGGCGCAAATGGTCTCTGAAGGTATTTCTGATGAGCTGGCTCGTCAGCAGGTGTTTATGGTTGACCGTTGGGGCTTGCTGCAAGACAACATGCCTAACTTATTGCCGTTCCAGCAAACCTTGGCACAGAAGTCTGCGCTGGTAGATAGCTGGACGACCGAGAGTGAAAACATTTCATTGTTGGACGTGATGCACAATGGCAAGCCGACTGTATTGATTGGTGTGTCAGGGGCGCCGGGATTATTTAGTGAAGAGATCATCAAAGCGATGCACAGTCATTGCGCGCGCCCTATCATTTTCCCGTTGTCAAATCCAACCAGCCGTGTTGAGGCAACGCCAAAAGACATTTTGCATTGGACCAAAGGGGAAGCATTGGTTGCCACAGGCAGTCCATTTGAACCTGTGGTCATTGACGAACAAACCTTTGAAATTGCCCAGTGCAACAACAGTTATATCTTCCCTGGTATTGGCCTTGGGGTGTTGGCTTCTGGTGCTAAACGCGTCAGCAATGAAATGTTGATGGCCTCGAGCCGTGCGTTAGCCGAATGTTCACCATTGGCGATACAGGGACACGGTTCACTGCTGCCTAAATTGGAGAATATTCACCAAGTGAGTAAGCATATTGCGTTTGCGGTGGCTAAGGTTGCTGTTGAGCAAGGCCATGCACTGCCTTGCAGCGATGAGTTGTTGTTACAAGCGATTGAGGATAACTTTTGGACGGCCGATTACCGTCGTTATAAGCGCACCTCGTTCTAAGCAACCTTGTTGTAATGTGAAAAAGCTGCCCAAGGGCAGCTTTTTTATTGGGTGTTTATTGTAAGCGGTACTTGATAGTATAAATGCTGCTTAATCAGTTCATTATCCATTTACTGCACTGTACTTATTGCTATCGCTAGGCTTTATGGTGGATAAATGCGCTAGGCCAGTAGATTCATCTAGAACTCGCCTACAATTAACCTGAATTTAGATGTGCTTAGGCTGATTAACCTTGTGTTAATCATATTGACAGTCATCACAAAGTTGAGCTTTAACGTTTGATGCTATTAGCATTTTACGCCAATTGTTGTTACTTTTAAGTTTCAGTTAATACTGATCGGTAAGTCTAGGTTTATCGGTTCGCAGCAATTTGCTTTTTTAGTAGGTGTTTAGCCTTAGCGAAAATTGAGGTTCGCTGTAAAAGCTAAATTGAGCGTCACCTTTATTTCACTATTTTGTCAGTTTGGCTATAGCCGCTGACTCTAGGAGCCACTATGAAATATCTCGCTATTGTTGCCGCCTTACTCTTTGCTGGTTCAGCTGCAGCACTCGATTGCACTGAATGCCATGAGAAAGTCGATTTGACGGTACACCAAGAAGCCGAAGCAACGTTGGCTACATGTAGTGATTGTCATGGCATCAATGATGCTCACGCGATCGACATGGAAATGCATACCCCTGAATTAACGATTACTGAGTGCGCTGATTGCCACGGTTTAGAAAAGTAATTATCGGCTAGCCAAATTGTTGTAATAAAAGCCATCTTATTTATAAGGTGGCTTTTTTTATGGCATGTTTCACACCAAGGTGCCATCCAATAATCTTATCTCAAATACCAAAATTCCGAATCGTTGTTACAGCTCACTTAGGTGGGGAGTACTAAAAAAAGGGCCCTCGTTGAGGACCCTTTGTTGGCATTACCTTGTTAGCGTCAACTTAAGATTGAGCCTTCGACTGAATGATTCAGTTTTAGGCCCAGGTATTAAGCGACTCTGTTAAAGCTTCAGTGTTAGTGAAACTTTCTACGACGTCCAGCTGCCAATGCTAATAAGCCAACGGCCAAGAAACCTAAGCTGCCACCATCATCATCGGGAGTTTCTGGTGCTGGCGCTTCAGGCTCTGGTGCTGGTGGCGTCGGTTCTACGCCGTCAGACATAACCACGAGTGTAAAGCTGGTGTGTACTGCATCGTTAGGGAAGGTGATGTCATGGGCTGTAACCGTAACGGTGGTTTCGCCATGCCAATCTTGCTCTGGTGTTAAGGTCACCAAGTTACCTTCGATAACGGCACTAACGTGCTCGCCACTGACTTTAATGCCATTAGCGGTATTTTCTTTATCTTGTATTAGCACCTCAAAGCTTATGCTGTCATTTTCATCGACAGACATATCATTAAGCGCGCCAATAGACAGATTCGATGGCACGTTAATGACTGCGGTAGTTGTGATGCTATCGCTGCCGGTGTAGTCACTGTCTACCGCTAGGTTAAGTGCTTGACCAACTGCTGTGGCACTGACTCTAGCTGAAAACGACACTTTAATTTCAGATTGCTCTGGGCCAGCATAGTTAGCACAGACCACAAGTCCTTCTTCAATCTTTGAGTCAAGATCGTCAAAGGCAAAGCCATCACCACTATAACCATAACTTGGGCCGTAGGTGCCGCGTGGACCATAGTAGCCATGCAGACCAATTGAACCTAAGTGTGATTTAGCGCCTTGAATTTTGTCATAAGCGAACACAAATTCATGCTTACCAGGGGTGAAGTCTATTTTGCTTGAGGCAATCACTTCGAAGCTATAACGTGCGTCGTAGTCTGGCTCGAAGTTAACACCCCATGCAAACTCTTGGCGCATATTATCCCATTCGACAATCAGGTAATCACCGCTTACCGTGCTTGCCATACTCACACCATCTAGGCTGTCGGTGTCCATGTTGTATTCAGATAGAATAAAACCGTCGCCACGCCATAGTGGGGCAATAATCGTGTCAGGGAAGAAATCTGCAGCAACAGGATAGTGCGCTGGCCAGAACAGCGGCATGCTATCGAGTTGAATAAAGCCACCGGGTGAAATGGCAAGCGTATCTGGCTCCATATAATCAGGGTTATTGTTATACAGTGGGATACGGTCAATACCAAAGATGTTTAATGGTAATATCACGGTGTCATTCACACGACCTTGGATCGCTGGCTCTGCGGTGATACCCGCTTCGCTGAGTAGATCTAAGTAGTATGGGTTTGAGCCGATGGGGACTCGACAGCTCTCATCTACAGCACTGGTGGTGTAGTGATATTGACGTTTTTGAGCGTTACTTGCCATCTGAACTGTGCTTAGGCTGATCTGCTGTCCTTCAATATTCATTGAATCTTGCAGGCTTTGGTTGTTGCTAATTGCTGTGACAGTGTCTGGCAACAGTTGCAAGCCTTCTGGTAGCGTAAGATGCATGTTCACATCTCGCTCTAGCCCAAGGGTGTTTGGTGCCAGTGTCACTGTGACATCGACAACATCGCCTTCTTTAGCTTGTTCTTGACTGGTCACAATAGCAACATCGTCACCGCCGTGAACCAAATGGACAGCCATTTTACCAATGTTACCGACATTGTCAGCGCTGCTACCCACTTCAATTAAGCCATAGAAACGATCGCCTTTTTCTGCGCCAGGCAATGTCCAATGCATCTGCAGTTGATAAGGGTCAAGACCATTAGTGCTTTGTGGTCCTGTGACGTCTAACTGTTGATTACTTTCATTGGGAATAACCGCTAAGCTAGTCGTGATACTGTCTTGGGTATCTTTAACATCGCCATAGAGGCTCTTGTTATTGCTAACCAGGGCCCAGTAGCGTCCTGGTACTGGATTATTAATGTTGCAGAAGTCGAGGATGTCGGTCGATGAGAAACAAATCGCTTCGTCATACCAGTCAACTAGCCCGTTTTCATTAAGATCAATACCAATATCAAGCTTGCTTACAGCGGTTTTATCTTCAGCAGTAATCTCCCATACGATACGACTTGTACCTTCTGGAACATCGAAGAATTGGATATCAATACCTGGATTGCTCTTCAGCGTTTCAGGCTGAGTGTAATCAGGGAGCTTTGATGCACTGAGCTTATGCTCAGTCATTTGCCCGGCGGTTAAACCATGGACTTTTACATTGAGCTCACTAATCTCTTTGGTCATCAACTCAGGCGTCAGCACGGTACCCGTGTCACGGTGGATCATGCCCGATACCATTTCTGGCAGGCTGGAGCCGCTATAACGTGCCATTACAGGCAGGTACTGTTTCGATAGGCTGCTATCTTTAGGGGTGATTTCAACCTTACCAAAGACTTCGTTAGACGAAGAGTTCGCATTAACCGATGACACATCCAGCACTTTGGCGGTAACCATAATGCTTTGCGACTCACCCGCTTTAAGGCTAAAGCTGTTTGGATAGACACCTAACTCAAGGAAAGGTGCGCCTTCGGCTTCGAGTCCAGTTGCGCTGATCTCCCATTCACCATCCGTTGTAGCGGTAAAGGTACGCATCCAAGTACAGCTGCTTTTACATTCAGCATTGACTAAGTAAGGCACGTTCAGTGCGGTAACATCACCGCCTTCTTCTGGATTGGCGGCGCGGTAGTTATCGGCAGTTTCATCCATTACTAAGCCGGCTTTCATTGCTCGAGCTACGTTAATAACACCACTACCCATCTCATAGAAGGTGGCTTCTTTGAGCTCGGGTGGATAACTTCTACCATATGACTTTCCTGGTAGGGCCGTGGTCATCAAGGCCGATTGGATCATCGCTGGAGTCCATTGTGGGTAGGCTTGAGTCAATAGCGCTAATGCACCCGCCACGTGTGGGCCAGACATAGAGGTGCCACTGATTGCCACGTAATCACTTGGCGCTGGGTACATACTGAAGGGCATTTCATCGGCGTAAGCGGCAAAAATATCCACCCCAGGCGCTGATACGTTAGGTACCATCACATTAGGATTACTCAGGCTAGGCCCGCGTGATGAGAAGCTTGCTAACACATCGGCTTCACGATCTGCGGTCACAATCTCAGATGGATAAATACTGGCTTGTGCATCCTGTGTGTTGGCAACCCATTCGGTGAGTTTTCTACCCGCATTGTAGTCAACATGTAACCCTGGAATGGGGAACGTATTTAAGTTCAAGCTATTACCGCCGGTACCATCGTCCCAATTAATCGCATTGTAGAGTATGACAGCACCTGCACCGCCTGCAGCAACATTGACGCCTTTGTCGACACGGGCGATATCGCCACGTTTACACAAGACAATCTCATTGCTGTTAAAGGTATTGGCTGGGAACGGGGTTAGACAGAGTGCATCGCCATAATGGGCTGCATCTACCAGAGTACCGCTGAACTCACCCGTAATGCCGGCACCGGTGATATCTTCTGGTGCGTTTGCACCAACAAAATCGGTAAGCCTACCAGGGATTTGGTCGATTTTACGGCCATGGGTGCTAGCAGCAACCGAGGTTAACCAAGGTGATACATGGTCTATATAAGATGGGCCGTATTGGCCCCAGTTACCTGCAGAAGCTGCGACAGAAATGCCTGATTCACGCGCGGCCAGAAATGCCATCTCGATGGCATCATACCAAGGTAAACTCTCTAAACCACCAATGGAGAAGTTAATGACATCAACGCCGTCGATAATGGCATCTTCTATCGCGGCCACAAGTGCATCTCCAGGGCAACCACCATAGGTTTCACTGTAAGAGCCATCTCCGGCATAACAGGCTTGATAAGCGATAATGTTGGCACGTGGTGCAACACCCGATATTTCAGGGAACACTAATGGCGTTGGTACACCATCAGAAGATTCTGTCATGCCATTAAGTGGGAAGTTCACATTATACAGTAGGTTACCCGCAACCGTACTAGCAGTATGTGAGCCGTGACCGCTATAATCTTCGCCGTTAGGTGGGCGCTTATAATCGACATCCCAACGTGGAACATCCGGTTGATAAACTGGGTCTTTATAGCTATCTGTAATGACTTCGTACGAGCGAACCCCTATCAGTTTGCTGTTACACATCATAGGGTATTCGAGACAATCACCTATGTAATTCCCTTCGCCCAATGGGTTGGTGTGCTTATATCCGTCACCTGCAACGGCGGCAAATGAGGGGTGGTCCGAGTTAATTCCGGTATCGATAATACCGGCAATAATCCCTTCACCACGTAGCTCAACCCCATCGGGGGCGCTTGAGCCTTGCCAAACCATGTCTGCACCAATGTGCTTTGGTCCTGCGTCGGTAAATAGTTTGTACTCTTTAGCGCGGGTGACCGCCTTGACACCAGCCATTTTCGCCACATCGGCGGCTTGCTGCTGTGTGAGAGTTAGAGTCATACCGTTTAAGGCAACATTAAAGCGCTGTTTAATTTGAACATCGGGGGCGACCATCCTAATTTGGTTCACCGCGCGATCTTGCGCTTGTGTTAAGAACTTCTTGTAGCTCTTAGCCGCAGGGCTTTTGACATCTAAAGTGCCACGGCCACTACTGCGCATATTGGATTGCTGGCTGCGTGGAGAGGTCGCAGCATAATCTGGACGCTCGCCTTGATATAGCGCGATTGGCGCATCCATTAACTGAATGATATAGGTATGCTGACCTTGAATCTCGTCTTCCCACACAAAAGGCGCTTGATGATTACTGCCTTTTGCTGCGCGATGAACATTGAGACCGATTTGTCCGGGGGGGGTGGCTTTGCTTGCTGCTGAATGGGAAGATTTGTTGTTGTACTTTTCCAGCAGTTCGGGCGTAATTTTGACACCGACCAAATTATTGGCTTGGCGCAGTTCTGGGGACAAGGGGTCAGCAACAAGCGCCCCTAATCCTGTCGCATATAACGCGGCTAGCGTCATAATGCTGATCTTCTTAAGTTTCATGCTTCATTCCTTGTTTATTTTTATTGTTGCGACATTGTTAACCATCGCCGCTCGATTGTTACGGTTTATATTGTTGAGACGCCAATGCGTTATGCGTATGAAGGTATAGCTAAAAGCCATGAGGCTCACCTGTTTTGGTTTTTAATCTTTTTTATCAGTAGTTTGACTCTTTGCATTTTGGTTGGGCATTACTAAAGGTGATACAAAGTGTCACAGCAACTTGGTTGTTGATCTTTTGCTGTAACTGTATGTTGTGTTTTTGTTATCTGGTTGCGAGTGAGAGTGGCGTGATTGAGTTCAGACATTTACGAAATTTTAGCGTCCTTGCTAAGGAGCAAAATTATCAAAAGGCTGCCAAACGGCTTAATCTCGCTCAGCCATCATTGACCAGAAGCATACAAAGACTGGAGAGTTTGCTCGGCACCGAGCTACTCAATCGCGGTCATCAATCGATGACACTGACGGCATCGGGCGAATTAGTGTTAAGTCATAGCGATACTATCTTGGACAGTGTCGATACTTTACGTAAAGAGCTGCATTGTTTACTTGGTAAAAGTAGCGGTCACTTATTAATTGGCGCCAGCCCAGTACCAGCTAATACCATTATTGGCCCAGCAATAGGGCGCTTTATTGAGCAGCACCCCGATGTGCATGTAGAGTTGAAGGTCGCGACATGGCAGCAGCATATACAGCAACTGCTTCAAGGTAAGTTGTCGTTATTGGTCACAGATATCAAAGGGGAGGCGTTAGGCCATGATGCATTACTGCAGACATTTAACTTACCGTCTTACCACGCGGTATTTTGTGTACGAAAAAACCATCCTTTGGCAGTGAAACCTGAACTGACTTTAGCAGACATACGTCATTATCCTTTGGCAATACCGCGGAATTTGCCTACTGGAGTGATGGAGTCTTTTGCTGATCTATTTTCGCCATACCGTGATGATTTTGCTGGCTTACTTCGTTATGACACCTTTCAACCCATAAGTGCTGCACTACAACATTCTCAAATGGTAGCGCTAGCGCCTCAAGTTAGCGTGATAGAGGGGCAAACCAAGCCATCACTGTGCGCCTTGAGCCCCATAGACATGCCCCCTTTGGATGTGTGTTTTAGTATTGTGATGCTGAAAAAGCAAAACTGCACAGTCACGAGTCGATTTGTGCATCAATTGCTTTCAAGTGTCGCAGAGTCATCAATATCGTGATGGTAGCGATGACTTGCAGTAGGCTTAGCGACTAGGGCAATAATGGGGCGAAATGCTGTGCTACAAGGCGGCATCGCTTTTGAGTTGTTTTATCAATCTACTCTTTATGTCTTAAGGAAGTGTTAAATGAGTATGGGGGCAATGCCCAAGCTATTTTGAGGGTTTTTCCCATTTTCTGGTCTTACCTGTGGGTAATTTGTCTAAATCTGCAGCGGTTAATAGGCTTGGTGTTAAGAAAGAGCGTGGCTCGGCCGACATAAACTATAATCGCTAAAGGGTGATCGTCTTTTATTCAAGTGTGTTGAGAGTCGATCAAGCTTACATTGCCCAGCTAATTTACTCTAAGGATCTCTTCTCTATGCTCATTCGCCACAAATTGCTTGTTAGTGCCGCTGTATCTATTTGTTCGGTCATTGCGATGTTTGGTTTACAGCTTTATTCAGGCGATACGCTCGATGATCTTTCTCATGCTGCGCAGAGAGTGATTGAACTGGAAAAAGAAGTACTGAGTTTACGTAAAGATGAGAAAGATTTTTTTGTGCGTCTAGAGTTGAGCTATCTAGACCAACATAAAATCAATGCCAGCGAACTCGACAGCACCATGGCTGCGCTCAACGAGACGTTCGACCACTATGGTATCCCTTCCGCAACATTAGATGGTTTCAAACAAAGCGTAGAGCGTTACGAGAGCGTGTTTATTGATATTGTAAGCTTGCAGCAAAAGATAGGCTTACACCCCAAAGATGGCTTGTATGGCGCGCTGCGCAGGTCGGTACATGAAGTGGAATCAGTCGTTACGCAATATAATGAAGCCGAAATGATGGTGACCATGTTGCAGTTAAGGCGCAATGAAAAAGATTTTATGCTGCGTCGAGACGTAAGTTACGTTGATAAATTCAATACTAACCTAGATAAATTAAAACAACAGGTCAGCGATTCTATGTTAGAGAGTCGTGTCCAGTCACAACTCATTGGATTTATTGATGGTTATCAAGCCAGTTTTAAGATGTTAGTCGATACTGAAACAGAACTGGGTTTGACCAAAAATGATGGCCAAATGGAGCTTTTAAGAGAGAGTATTGCTAAGGCTGAAGACGATTTAGTGATGTTAAAAAAACAGTCACTGACAGCGATTGATAGTGCAGAGACCAGGGCGACTACCATAGAGGCTTGTAGTGTTTATTTTGATCTCCATCATTTTAGTCGCTTTCACCTTAGCAATTATACGCAGCATCATGGATCCCGTTAAAAAGATCAGCGATGCAATTTCGAAAATCGAAGAAACTAAAGATTTAACCTTACGCTGCGATACCACTGCAGATGATGAGATTAGTCAGATAGGTATTCATTTTAATAGCATGGTCGATTCACTGCAGCAGCTGATTAAGCAAGTGTTAGATTCTGTCGATATGGTTAATCGTTCGTGCAAAGAATTGTCTGAAAACTCCATTCGTGCATCAGAAGGGGTGAGTCGCCAACTGAATGAAACCGATATGGTTGCAACCGCAATCACCGAAATGGGCGCCACCATTGATGAGATCGCCAATAATACAGAGTTGGCCGCAGAGCGTGCCAGTAATACCCATAATAATGCGCAGCAGGGACAAGTGGGTGTGGTGCAGACAATCGAAAAAATTCAAGCATTGGCAGAGCAACTTAATAGCTCGGTGCAAGTGGTGGCTGATCTTGAAAAAGACAGCGAAACCATTGGCAGTGTGCTCGATGTGATCAGAGGTATTGCCGATCAAACTAACCTACTGGCGTTGAATGCAGCCATTGAGGCCGCTAGAGCCGGTGAGCAAGGCCGTGGTTTTGCAGTCGTAGCTGATGAGGTTAGAAGTTTAGCTATGCGCACCCAAGAGTCGACTGAGGAGATTTCTGGCATTATTGAAACCTTACAGTCGCGCACGCGCTCGATTGTAGAGTTAATGGAGTCGACCCAGAAGCAGGGCAGCGAAAGTGCGGCAGAGGCGGCAAACGCTGGTGCTTTGCTAGAACAAATTAATGCCGATGTAACCAATATTATGGATATGAGCACACAAATAGCGGCCGCTATCGAAGAGCAGAGCGCAGTGGCCTCAGAGGTGAATCAAAACGTGGTGATCATTCGCGATATTGCAGCCGACTCTGCAACGGCTGCGCAAGAAAATGCTAATGCTTCTGATGAAGTACGTGCGCGAACTGAAGCGCTACATCAGGCGGTAAGCTTATTTAAGATTTAATTTTTACCCTAGCAGCAAAACAACAGGGCCAGGGTGTTTCACCTTGGCCCTGTTGTTTTTAATCCTCTTAACAAGGATGAGTTAAATGTTGAGGGCGCAGATAGTTTGGTGGTGTAGATAGTTTAAGTGATGGTTTAGGTAGCTTAGGCGGTGGCTGAGATGTGAATCGCCACAAGTTTACATCACGACTCTTTCACCACTCAATTAATGATAGTTTTAAAATCTACAGATACAAAAAAGCCTCGCATTGCGAGGCTTTTTTGTTTAGTTGCCGCAGCACCTAATTAAATTTGGTGCCCGAACCCGGAATCGAACCAGGGACACGAGGATTTTCAATCCTCTGCTCTACCGACTGAGCTATTCGGGCGACGGGGTGCATTAAATAGCTTTTCGGGATTTGAGTCAACCCATTTATTAAAAATATGCTTCAAAAGCTTCCGTTTGAATAAGTTTTGCACGAAACGTGCTTTTTTATAGCAATAATCATTTTAAAGCCGTGTTTAGGTTAGTGTGATGTTTTGCGGGATGCTCCTATGGGGTAAACGATGAAGAGGTGTTCGGCCTATTAAATACGAGTACGGTATACAGCAAGGTGAATGCTTGTATGGTTAGTCGCAGATGTAAGTTAGAGAATCAACGTTGTCTCAGTGGATTGATGTGATTTCAGTGGCTTAGTATTGCGACTTAGATTGTCATTCAACATTGTTTTAGCAGGCGCGTAAGATAAGCGGAGATGTTGAATAGGAGGCTGCACTTAACGAGGTGCTCAGTCGGGACCATAGTACCAGTGAGTGAAGTTCACGGGCACAACGCTATGTTGTAAGTTGGTGGAGACACAGACAAGGCTGTGCGAGGTCGCGCTGTCGTGATGTGCACAAGCTTTGGGGATAAAAATGAAAATAGAGGGAGTCAAGTCTGGGTATTAAGGCTGACATTAACCTGTTAGTCGTTAATATCAGCCTAAGTATTACAATTAATGCGTTATTTTACTAATGGATTGCTGGGAAAATTGCTCTGCATCACCAATAATACATGCTTTTTAAGTTGCTCTTGTCCAAGCTCTTCATACGCGGTGGCCATGATCTCTAAGGCTCGTTCGGTATGAGGCGTACCCGGATATGATTCCATTACCGTTTGCGCTCTCACCGCCGCAGCACTCCAAGCGTTCATCTTGATATAGTATTCGGCGACGGTAATTGAGTACTTTGCTAGACGATTTTTTAAAAATTGCATACGTTTTTGCGCATCTGCAGCGTATTTGCTGTTAGGATACGACTTTATCAAACGGTCAAAATCTTTAAAGGCATCTTGTGCCGCTTTTGGGTCTCTATCTGTCCTGTCAATATTCAACATGTCATGAAACATGTAATTATCTGACTGCATATTGACGAGTCCACGCATATAATAGACATAATCTATATCTTTATGGGTGGGGTTTAAGCGAATAAAGCGATCGATATTAGCGATACCTGAAGCAGGATCGTTAAGTTTGTAGTATGCGTAAATCAGGTCTAACTGTACTTGAGTTTTGTGTGGACCGAACGGATAACGAGAGTCCAACGCTTCCAATGAGCGCACAGCTTTACTGTAGTTTCCTAACTCCATTGACGTTCTAGCTTGTGAATAAAGCACTTCAGGGGATGATTTAGTGAGTTCGATATCATCTTCTGGACTACTACTGCAAGCCGCGAGGGCCAGTGATAACAAGGCGACAGCTGCGCCTTTGGCAAAATTATGCATACTTGAATTCGATTCTTTTTAAGTTGTAGTTAAGAATTTTTCCATTTCAGGATAAAATAGAAACAATCCGATTGTAACAGATAGCACATTATTTTGGACCCCAAAACGCGGGTACGGTTCCTATGACACAAGAGATTAATCTAAAAAGCGAGATAACAGCAACACAAACTGGTCAAAGATTGGATCAAACTTTGGCCGAAATGTTCCCTGATTATTCGCGTACACGCATTAAAGAGTGGATACAGGCAGGCGCTGTCTATGTCGACGGTGTAGTGCAAACTAAGCCACGAGAAAAAGTACTCGAAGGCCAAGAAATTGAAGTGCAAGCTACGTTGCACGAAGAAACGAAAGCTGAAGCACAAGCCATTGACTTAAACATTGTCTATGAAGATGACCATATTTTGGTTATCAATAAGCCTGCTGGCTTAGTGGTGCATCCAGGTGCAGGTAACAGTGACGGTACCTTGCTAAATGCGTTATTGCACTATTGCCCTGAAATCGAGTTGGTGCCAAGAGCGGGTATCGTGCATCGTCTCGATAAAGACACCACAGGATTAATGGTGGTGGCTAAGACGGTGGAAGCGCAAACTCATTTAGTGGCGGCATTGCAAGCACGTGAAATTGTGCGTGAATATGAAGCGATAGTACAGGGCACCCTTATTTCGGGTGGCACTGTGGATGAGCCTATCGATCGTCATCCGACTAAGCGTACTCATATGGCTGTGGTACATAATGGTAAGCCAGCGGTTACCCATTATCGTGTCGCAGAAAAGTTTCGAGCCCATACGCGCTTGAGATTGCGCCTTGAATCTGGTCGTACGCATCAGATCCGCGTGCATATGGCCCATATTGGTCACGTATTAGTGGGCGATCCGGTTTACGCTGGCCGTCCGCGTCCGCCTAAAGGGGTGACGCCTGAGTTTTTCGAGATCTACATGGGCTTTAAGCGCCAAGCGCTACATGCGATCAGACTTGAGCTAGCTCATCCATTCACGTGTGAAATCATGAGCTGGCAGGCGCCAGTGCCTGATGATATGGTGCAATTGACTCGAGCGTTGCGTGAAGATACCAAAGCGCATCCGACCGATTATTAATGCTACCATCAGACTGGCTTATACCTAAAGGGGTGAAGCTCGCCTTCACCCAAAGACAGGGTGGTGTAAGCCAGCCGCCTTTCGATAGTCTTAATCTCGGTACCCACGTGGGTGACTCGTTCACCGATGTTATGCAAAATCGCGCTATTATTAGAAGCTCGTTAGCACTGCCATGTGAGCCAGCTTGGTTAGAGCAGGTGCATGGTGTCAAAGTGGTCGATCTTGATAATGATCAACAACGAGTTGCCGACGGCAGTTTTTGCCAAAGTACTAATCATGTTTGTGTGGTGCTGACTGCAGATTGCCTTCCGGTGCTTATTTGCGATAAACAGGCTACGCAAGTGGCTGCTGTTCATGCCGGTTGGCGCGGCTTGTGCGATGGCATTATTGAAGCTGCGATAGCGCAATTTGATGCGCCTGCCGATCAGCTATTGGTTTACCTAGGGCCCTGTATTGGTGCTACAGCCTTTGAAGTGGGTGATGACGTCAGGCAGCAATTTATCGCTAAACATCCGCAAACAGCGTTGTTTTTTAGCCCTCATGGCCATAAGTATATGGGTGATCTACAAGGGATCGCACGCTATCGGATTGAGCAAGCGGGTGTTACACGCCTGTTTTGCTTATCTGATTGTACTTATACCTTGAAGCAACGTTATTTCTCCTATCGCCGCGAGTCTGTTACCGGACGAATGGCATCCTTAATTTGGTTAGAAAAGTAGCAGCTTTTTGGCCTTTTAACGCCTGCTGAAACTTGAATTAAGCAAAAATGCCCCCATCTTTAAATTAACAAAATACTGAAGGTTGACTTCATTCGTTAGTTTAGGAGGTTGTATGCGGCTTGATCGTATGACAAATAAATTTCAGATAGCCATCTCCGATGCTCAATCATTAGCGTTGGGGCGTGACCATCAGTTCATTGAACCCATTCATTTAATGATGGCATTGCTTAATCAAGATAGTGGCTCTATCCATCCTTTGCTGACTCAAGCTGGGATCTCAGTGAGTACACTTCGCTCATCATTAAACCAAGAGCTTGAGCGTTTACCTCAAGTTGAAGGTACTGGTGGAGACATTCAGTTATCGCAGGCGTTAATTCGCTTGTTAAACCTATGCGATAAATTAGCGCAAAAGCGCAATGATAAATTTATTTCAAGTGAACTCTTTGTGTTGGCTGCCATCGAAGGCAGTGATGCATTGGCACAGTGCCTTAAAAAGTCTGGTGCGACCAAAGAGTTGTTGGAGCAAACCATATTGCAAATTCGCTCTGGTAAAAATATTGATGATCCTAATGCGGAAGATCAGCGTCAGGCATTGAAAAAGTTCACTGTAGATTTAACTGAGCGCGCCGAGCAAGGTAAGCTCGATCCTGTTATTGGCCGTGATGATGAGATCCGTCGTACTATCCAAGTGCTGCAGCGTCGTAGCAAAAACAACCCAGTCTTGATTGGTGAGCCTGGTGTGGG
This sequence comes from Shewanella sp. 553, assembly GCF_059338375.1. Taxonomy (NCBI): domain Bacteria; kingdom Pseudomonadati; phylum Pseudomonadota; class Gammaproteobacteria; order Alteromonadales; family Shewanellaceae; genus Shewanella; species Shewanella sp. 553. The sequence goes on along the minus strand of NZ_CM181701.1, from coordinate 2,977,342 downwards.
TAAAACGGCGATTGTCGAAGGCTTGGCACAACGTATCATTAACGGTGAAGTGCCCGAAGGGATCAAAAATAAGCGGGTATTGTCGCTCGATATGGGCGCATTGATTGCGGGGGCTAAATATCGTGGTGAGTTTGAAGAGCGCTTAAAGGCGGTGCTCAACGAGCTTGCACAAGAAGAAGGCCAGGTTATTCTGTTTATCGATGAGTTGCACACCATGGTCGGCGCCGGTAAAGGCGATGGTGCCATGGATGCCGGTAACATGTTAAAACCTGCGTTAGCCCGTGGTGATTTACACTGCGTCGGTGCAACAACGTTAGATGAGTATCGTCAATATATTGAAAAAGATGCCGCGCTTGAGCGTCGTTTCCAAAAAGTGTTGGTCGATGAGCCTAGCGTGGAAGACACTATCGCGATTTTGCGTGGACTCAAAGAGCGTTACGAGTTGCATCATCATGTTGAGATCACCGATCCGGCGATTGTGGCGGCGGCGAGCATGTCTCACCGTTATATCTCGGATCGTAAATTACCGGATAAGGCGATCGACTTAATTGACGAGGCGGCATCGAGTATTCGTATTCAGATCGACTCAAAACCTGAGCCGCTAGATAAACTTGAGCGCCGGGCGATTCAGCTTAAGCTTGAAGAGCAAGCGTTGAGTAAAGAGAACGATGAAGCGAGCTTACGTCGCCTAAGTACGCTGCGCAGTGAGCTACGAGAAGTCGAAGAGAAAGTTGCAGAGCTTACTGAGATTTGGCATACCGAGAAAGCAGCCTTGGCTGGTACTCAGCATATTAAAGCCGAACTCGAACAGGCTAGAATGGATATGGAAGTGGCGCGTCGTGCGGGGGATTTAACCCGAATGTCAGAGCTACAATATGGCCGTATTCCTGAGCTTGAAAAGCAACTTGATTTAGCTTCTCAAGCTGAAATGCAAGATATGACCTTGTTGCGTAACAAAGTGACCGATGTCGAGATCGCTGAGGTGCTCTCAAAGGCCACAGGTATTCCTGTGTCTAAGATGCTCGAAGGCGAGAAAGAGAAGCTCTTACAGATGGAAGATGCGTTGCATAAACGGGTAATTGGTCAAAATGAAGCCGTCAATGCCGTTGCTAATGCTATCCGTCGTAGCCGCGCAGGTCTTGCGGATCCTAACCGCCCCATTGGTTCATTCTTATTCCTTGGACCAACGGGTGTGGGTAAGACAGAGCTGTGCAAATCGCTAGCGAAGTTTTTGTTTGATACCGAAGCGGCGATGGTGCGAATCGACATGTCGGAATTTATGGAGAAGCATTCAGTATCACGTTTAGTGGGTGCGCCTCCAGGATATGTGGGTTATGAAGAGGGTGGCTACTTAACCGAAGCGGTGAGACGTAAGCCTTACTCGGTTATCTTACTCGATGAGGTTGAGAAAGCGCATCCTGATGTATTCAACATCCTGTTACAGGTGCTTGATGATGGTCGTTTGACCGATGGACAAGGTCGTACGGTTGATTTCCGTAATACTGTGGTCATCATGACATCGAACTTAGGTTCAGACATTATTCAAGAGCGTTTTGGTGTAGCGACTTATGCCGAAATGAAAGCTGAAGTCATGAATGTCGTGACCCATAGTTTTAGCCTGAGTTCCTTAACCGTATTGATGAGAGTGTCGTGTTCCATCCGTTAGAGTCAGAACACATTGCACATATTGCTAAGATTCAAATCGATAATCTTCGTGCTCGTCTTGCAGATAAGGACTTTGAATTAGAGATAAGTGATGACGCATTGGCGTTAATTGCTCAGGCTGGTTTCGATCCTGTCTATGGTGCGCGCCCATTAAAACGTGCATTGCAGCAAGAGGTTGAAAACCCATTAGCGCAGCGTCTATTACGAGGTGAGTTAATCCCCGGTAAGCCAATCCATATTGGCAGCGCCGGTGGTGAGTTGACCTTTACTCAATAACGATGCGTAAGAGGTGTTAATCAATAGTCAGTACCATCGCTAATTTGACTTGTTAGCCTCTCCAACCGAAAAGCCCGAACTTATTATATTGAGTTCGGGCTTTTTTATTGGGTTAATCGTCCAATAATTTACCATCATTAACAAGGTAGCTATGATATGAAATATGACCCCATCAGGTAATGATTGAGTTGAGGGGGGCTTTACCTAGTGACTTTGTAATCATAAAAAACATTAACTACTATTGCTAATAGTGTTTTGCCTTGTAGTTTCAATATCGACTTGTTGTTAATAGGTTTAATCGTGTTGTCACAGCTATAGTTACAGTTACTACGTGTTGAACGTCATCGCATTGGAGGAGTTCTGAATGAATGCCAAACTAGCCATATTGTCAGCAATAGCCCTTGCATTAACTGGGTGTAGCAGCTCATCGAGTACCGCGCCCGAATCGTTAACAAGTGCAACCTATATAGGTGTCGGTAATATCGAATACGATAGTTTATATCATTATGGTTACAATATAGGCTGTCGTAGCGCGGTAGCCGTGAAGGTTGACCCCACTAATAATGTGAACGTCGAATCAATGAAAGATCCCGTTCTTGATGGATTAACTGAATTTGATAAAGGTTGGCGCTCGGGCGTTAACGCTTGTGAGGATGGCATTAGTCGCTCTATGTATAGCGTTAAATCATCATAGATTGATGCTTAACCAACACTCACAATCGGTTTTGGGCTATAGGATAGGCACTTGCTTATGCGAATCAGGCTATTTGACACAAAATAGCCTGATTCTCTCTTGTTGTATTGAAATCGCTGCTTGCCTCTGCTCTTCGGTCATTTTTTCCATATCACCCGTTTGTTCATTTTTTTGTGTCAGTCTGGTGTGGGTATTGAGTAGGTTGAGTCGATGTTTAGCATTGCTACAAATCGCTTTTGCTTGTGCTTTATCTTGTAGCACTATTGCTTGTGTTGCAGTTTGCTCCGAGCTTTTAGTTGGCGCACTTGCCGCAGTCACTTTTGGCGCAATAAATCCCACTTTCTGTTGTTCTATCTCTTCGCTGTACAATGTTTCCGATGACTTTTCTGGCGGGACCTGTTGACTGTAATTAGTCACCCCATTCTCATCAACCCACTTATAAATGGTTGTCGCCAATACCGCAGGGCTCAAGGCTAGTGTAAGTAATAGTGCATAATACCGATTTTTAATCATCTTGCTGTCCATAATAAGATTAGCGAGTGTGGCTACCTGATTTTATATTCCTAACGAAATATGCGCTACCTGCTAGTTAAGCAGATTATCAACGTGAGGCAAAATTAGCTGCTATCGTGTCAAGATAACGCCGCCATCAAGGATATGCAAAACTTAAACAACATTACGTTAAACAGCAAATGTGACCGCTTCGTTGACGCAACCTATTCACTGGAAATGAACCAGTACTTAAAGTGTTTAGTAGGACCATGTTCAATAGAACAAATCCACTTCCCTTTTTCTGTGCCTGTATGCAAAAGCCCCTAAGGGATGCCGAATAAGAGGGAGGGGAAGCTAACAGGGCGTTTGGCTTAGGCTTATTTTTGCATGTTAATGAAGATGGCGGTGGGCGAATCATACTAATGTGGAGTCGCATTGTAGAACTGCATTACGTTAAACTTATATCCCAATCATCGCTCTTAGTGCTTGTTATGTAGACGATAGGCATAATAAATTATGGCGCACCGATCATCTGTGCCCGTTAACCTATCGACTCGTTAAATAATCTTTGGCAAATTCTTACATATTTTCTGCAAAATGAATCAATCTGTGCCAGACTTATTTTCCCGCTCAACAATGCCTCGTTAAATAACGAACTATTTATCGCATGATAATTGAGCATTTTGAGTTGGGATGTGGCATTTATAGAGTGGTTTCATCGGTTTTTGTTCAAAAAATGGGCGGGCGTGATTTAATACGCAAAAAGCCCTTGCGCCCATCCGAGAACTGCCTATAATTCGCATCCACTGACACGGCACAGCAGGCCAACTACCTAGGTAGTACGGGACTTGCAGCGGTGTTAGCGAGTTGAACTCTTCGGAGATAACTCAGGTGATAAGCACTTTTAAGGGCTTCGACTGATGGCTTCTGTTTAAGAAATCATCGCTTGGAAAGCTTCTTAAAATAAGCACTTGACGCCAACAACGGGACGTGTAAAATACGCATCCCTAAGCCAACGACCTAGCGTCAACGGCGGCTAAATGAAAGATTGATTCTCTCATGCTAGCAACGCTCTTTAACAAGATGAAACAAGAAATCTGTGTGGACACTCACAGGTGTTGAGTTAATCGAAATTGCCTAACCTTCGGGTTGGCAATCAAAGAATTAAATCAATGTAACGATGAGTGTTCATAGCAATATGTACAAACGTTTTTAAGATTCTTCCGAGTCTTTTAAACGGAATCAGAATTCATTGAGCCGAATCGCAAGATTCAACAAAACTTTAATTGAAGAGTTTGATCATGGCTCAGATTGAACGCTGGCGGCAGGCCTAACACATGCAAGTCGAGCGGTAACAGGAAGAAAGCTTGCTTTCTTTGCTGACGAGCGGCGGACGGGTGAGTAATGCCTAGGGAACTGCCCAGTCGAGGGGGATAACAGTTGGAAACGACTGCTAATACCGCATACGCCCTACGGGGGAAAAGAGGGGACCTTCGGGCCTTCTGCGATTGGATGTACCTAGGTGGGATTAGCTAGTTGGTGAGGTAATGGCTCACCAAGGCGACGATCCCTAGCTGTTCTGAGAGGATGATCAGCCACACTGGGACTGAGACACGGCCCAGACTCCTACGGGAGGCAGCAGTGGGGAATATTGCACAATGGGCGCAAGCCTGATGCAGCCATGCCGCGTGTGTGAAGAAGGCCTTCGGGTTGTAAAGCACTTTCAGCGAGGAGGAAAGCTTAAACGTTAATAGCGTTTAGGTGTGACGTTACTCGCAGAAGAAGGACCGGCTAACTTCGTGCCAGCAGCCGCGGTAATACGAGGGGTCCAAGCGTTAATCGGAATTACTGGGCGTAAAGCGTACGCAGGCGGTTTGTTAAGCGAGATGTGAAAGCCCCGGGCTCAACCTGGGAATTGCATTTCGAACTGGCAGACTAGAGTCTTGTAGAGGGGGGTAGAATTTCAGGTGTAGCGGTGAAATGCGTAGAGATCTGAAGGAATACCGGTGGCGAAGGCGGCCCCCTGGACAAAGACTGACGCTCAGGTACGAAAGCGTGGGGAGCAAACAGGATTAGATACCCTGGTAGTCCACGCCGTAAACGATGTCTACTCGGAATTTGGTGTCTTGAACACTGGGTTCCCAAGCTAACGCATTAAGTAGACCGCCTGGGGAGTACGGCCGCAAGGTTAAAACTCAAATGAATTGACGGGGGCCCGCACAAGCGGTGGAGCATGTGGTTTAATTCGATGCAACGCGAAGAACCTTACCTACTCTTGACATCCAGAGAATTCGCTAGAGATAGCTTAGTGCCTTCGGGAACTCTGAGACAGGTGCTGCATGGCTGTCGTCAGCTCGTGTTGTGAAATGTTGGGTTAAGTCCCGCAACGAGCGCAACCCTTATCCTTATTTGCCAGCACGTAATGGTGGGAACTTTAGGGAGACTGCCGGTGATAAACCGGAGGAAGGTGGGGACGACGTCAAGTCATCATGGCCCTTACGAGTAGGGCTACACACGTGCTACAATGGCAAGTACAGAGGGTTGCAAAGCCGCGAGGTGGAGCTAATCTCACAAAGCTTGTCGTAGTCCGGATTGGAGTCTGCAACTCGACTCCATGAAGTCGGAATCGCTAGTAATCGTGGATCAGAATGCCACGGTGAATACGTTCCCGGGCCTTGTACACACCGCCCGTCACACCATGGGAGTGGGCTGCACCAGAAGTAGATAGCTTAACCTTTCGGGGAGGGCGTTTACCACGGTGTGGTTCATGACTGGGGTGAAGTCGTAACAAGGTAGCCCTAGGGGAACCTGGGGCTGGATCACCTCCTTACCTATACGACTAACTTAATGTTTGTTGAGTGTTCACACAGATAACTTGTTCTTGTTAGAGCAGGTGGCACGTCTTAACGGCGATGCTTGTTCTTTAAAAATTTGGAAAGCTGATAGTGTTAATGTGAAAGGGATAGTGACGTACTTGTACGTGATTATTTGTAGCATTGACGCGAAAATTAAAATTGAGTTCTCAAACACTTAAATCAAGTGCCGAATCATTGTAATGATGATTCATGAGTATTCTTTTGGCGAAAGTAAACACCATTAGTTGCGATACAACATCAAGCTTACCCGCTTGATAAAGTTTGTTTCCTTGTGAAACTCATTTGGGTTGTATGGTTAAGTGACTAAGCGTATACGGTGGATGCCTTGGCAGTCAGAGGCGATGAAGGACGTAGTAACTTGCGAAAAGCGTTGGCGAGCTAGTAACAAGCATTTGAGCTAACGATGTCCGAATGGGGAAACCCACATGCATAAGCATGTATCACAACATGAATACATAGTGTTGTGAGGCGAACCCGGGGAACTGAAACATCTAAGTACCCGGAGGAAAAGAAATCAACCGAGATTCCCCTAGTAGCGGCGAGCGAACGGGGATTAGCCCTTAAGCGTAGAGGGTGTTAGTGGAATGTGTTGGAAAGCACAGCGGCACAGGGTGATAGCCCCGTACATGAAAACTAACTTTACGTGAAAACGAGTAGGACGGGACACGTGACATCTTGTCTGAACATGGGGGGACCATCCTCCAAGGCTAAATACTCCTGACTGACCGATAGTGAACCAGTACCGTGAGGGAAAGGCGAAAAGAACCCCTGTGAGGGGAGTGAAATAGAACCTGAAACCGTATACGTACAAGCAGTGGGAGCGGTTCTTGAGACCGTGACTGCGTACCTTTTGTATAATGGGTCAGCGACTTACATTTTGTAGCGAGGTTAAGCGAATAGCGGAGCCGTAGGGAAACCGAGTGTTAACTGCGCGTTTAGTTGCAAGGTGTAGACCCGAAACCCGGTGATCTAGCCATGGGCAGGTTGAAGGTTGAGTAACATCAACTGGAGGACCGAACACACGTATGTTGAAAAATGCGGTGATGACTTGTGGCTGGGGGTGAAAGGCCAATCAAACCGGGAGATATCTGGTTCTCCTCGAAAGCTATTTAGGTAGCGCCTCGAGCGAATACCATTGGGGGTAGAGCACTGTTAAGGCTAGGGGGTCATCCCGACTTACCAACCCTTTGCAAACTCCGAATACCAATGAGTACTACTCGGGAGACACACGGCGGGTGCTAACGTCCGTCGTGAAAAGGGAAACAACCCAGACCATCAGCTAAGGTCCCAAAGTTATTGCTAAGTGGGAAACGATGTGGGAAGGCTTAGACAGCTAGGATGTTGGCTTAGAAGCAGCCATCATTTAAAGAAAGCGTAATAGCTCACTAGTCGAGTCGGCCTGCGCGGAAGATTTAACGGGGCTAAGCAATACACCGAAGCTATGGGTACTAGCGCTTGCGCTAGTGCGGTAGAGGAGCGTTCTGTAAGCCGTTGAAGGTGAAGGGGTAACCCACGCTGGAGGTATCAGAAGTGCGAATGCTGACATGAGTAACGATAAAGGGGGTGAAAAACCCCCTCGCCGAAAGACCAAGGGTTCCTGTCCAATGTTAATCAGGGCAGGGTGAGTCGACCCCTAAGGCGAGGCCGAAAGGCGTAGTCGATGGGAAACAGGTTAATATTCCTGTACTTCTGCTAACTGCGATGGAGAGACGGAGAAGGCTAGGCTAGCGCGGCGTTGGTTGTCCGCGTTTAAGGCTGTAGGTGGTGCACTTAGGCAAATCCGGGTGCACATACACTGAGAGTTGACGACGAGGTTCTACGGAACTGAAGTAGTTGATGCCATGCTTCCAGGAAAATCTTCTAAGCTTCAGGTTAGCAGGAATCGTACCCCAAACCGACACAGGTGGTTGGGTAGAGAATACCAAGGCGCTTGAGAGAACTCGGCTGAAGGAACTAGGCAAAATGGTACCGTAACTTCGGGAGAAGGTACGCTCCTGTTGGTGATGAGACTTGCTCTCTAAGCTGACGGGAGTCGCAGATACCAGGTGGCTGCAACTGTTTATCAAAAACACAGCACTGTGCAAACTCGCAAGAGGAAGTATACGGTGTGACGCCTGCCCGGTGCCGGAAGGTTAATTGATTGGGTTATCTTCGGAGAAGCTCATGATCGAAGCCCCGGTAAACGGCGGCCGTAACTATAACGGTCCTAAGGTAGCGAAATTCCTTGTCGGGTAAGTTCCGACCTGCACGAATGGCGTAATGATGGCCACGCTGTCTCCAGCCGAGACTCAGTGAAGTTGAAATTGCGGTGAAGATGCCGTATACCCGCGGCTAGACGGAAAGACCCCGTGAACCTTTACTATAGCTTGGCACTGAACATTGACCCTACATGTGTAGGATAGGTGGGAGACTTTGAAGCAGGAACGCCAGTTCTTGTGGAGTCAACCTTGAAATACCACCCTTGTAGTGTTGATGTTCTAACTCTGGCCCCTGAATCGGGGTTGAGGACAGTGCCTGGTGGGTAGTTTGACTGGGGCGGTCTCCTCCCAAAGAGTAACGGAGGAGCACGAAGGTTGGCTAAGTACGGTCGGACATCGTACGGTTAGTGCAATGGCATAAGCCAGCTTAACTGCGAGACATACACGTCGAGCAGGTGCGAAAGCAGGTCATAGTGATCCGGTGGTTCTGAATGGAAGGGCCATCGCTCAACGGATAAAAGGTACTCCGGGGATAACAGGCTGATACCGCCCAAGAGTTCATATCGACGGCGGTGTTTGGCACCTCGATGTCGGCTCATCACATCCTGGGGCTGAAGTCGGTCCCAAGGGTATGGCTGTTCGCCATTTAAAGTGGTACGCGAGCTGGGTTCAGAACGTCGTGAGACAGTTCGGTCCCTATCTGCCGTGGGCGTTGGATGATTGAAGGGAGCTGCTCCTAGTACGAGAGGACCGGAGTGGACGAACCGCTGGTGTTCGGGTTGTCATGCCAATGGCATTGCCCGGTAGCTACGTTCGGAATCGATAACCGCTGAAAGCATCTAAGCGGGAAGCGAGCCCTAAGATGAGTCATCCCTAGGACTTTAAGTCCTCTAAAGGGCCGTAGGAGACTACTACGTTGATAGGCAAGGTGTGTAAGCGTTGTGAGGCGTTGAGCTAACTTGTACTAATGACCCGTGAGGCTTAACCATACAACCCAAAAGGGTTTCTAACTAAGTGAATACTTAGCGAAAGAATACAGACACTTGATTTAGTGTACTCAAATTTAAAACAGCTTTCTAAATTTCCAATTTTGTCTGGAAACCATAGCATTGTGGTACCACCTGATCCCATCCCGAACTCAGAAGTGAAACGCAATCGCGCCGATGGTAGTGTGGGGTCTCCCCATGTGAGAGTAGGTCATTTCCAGACGCCTAATACGATAAAGCCCGTTGCTAATGCAACGGGCTTTTTTCGTTTTAGCCTGGAGATAACCACTCGAACATGGGGAAATAAAAAGTCCGAACGTAGTGAGGCTCAACCCCATGTAGAGTAGGGTGAAGCGGCTGCGCTTATCAAGCGTAGCTTGATGCTGGAGCTGAACGCGGAGAGTTAGCTCGAAGCTGACCATAATAGGCGCCTAATACTTCTCGAAAGAGAGTCGATAAATCCCCAGCACTTTATGTTGGGGATCTTTTCGTTTAACCGCTGTTGAAATGACCACTCGAACATGGGCGCTAAGTAGCGCGTGCAAAGCATGCTGCAATTCATATGATAGGCAGTGAATAGCTGCTGCATTCTCTACATCCACGTAGGGCATAGAAAGTCCAATATCTGTAGATATTGGACTACATGGCACTATAAAGAGAGAAGTTTTTCTATGATAGGGCTATTAGCGGCGGGGAAGTCATATTCTGTTAATGTATTGAACTCTGCCCATGTGACTGCTTGGCCTTCAAGGCCGCGAGGCTCTCCTGAGAAGGTTTTGTAACCCTCCCTGCAACTCTCTGATTAGTGCTTGTGAGGTGGTTTCGTTATTTTCAACCTTACCACAGGGAAACTCCCATTTTCCGCCCTGATGTAGATGCTCTGGGCGTTTGGCCAGCAGTATTTGGTTAGCGGCATTAATGACAACACCTACGGCGACATGTACGCGTTTCATTGGTTAGTTGTCCTTGAAAAAGATCTGCTTCATCATACCCGAGTGCATCTAAGGAGTCGGCATCGAATTCTGGTTTAACCGGAATGGCATGTTTCTCTGATGCCCAGTCGCCTAGATCGATTAGCTTGCAGCGTTCGCTGCATGTTGTTGCTTAATTGCTCTTGGTCTTGAGCCTTTTAGTGCCCAAACTCGAGTCGTCGTGTTTTGCTGGTCAAATCTGGCCTCATCTTGGAACACACATCGATCCGAATAAGCGGTAAATGGCCAGGGGGTGTTAAGGATCGTTTCCATGAGAAAGGTTTTTAAAAAGTCGTTGAGCCTCTTCATTTTTTTAGGATGTTTAGAGCGGCTTGTTATCCACGAAAAGGCTAATTGATGAAGCAGTCTATAGACATTTATGCCCTCATATTCAACACCAAATTGAGTGTGTATAAACTCACCAACGTCTTTTGCTTAATGTTGTCCGCCATAAGTAGAAGCACTTCTTTCCTTTACAAAACCTTCGACCATGTCTAGTTGTTGTGGCGTTCTGTGCCGTCAACTATAGGGTTTTGATTACACTCAGCGATTCTTTGGAGAAAAGGCTCATGTAACGTGTGGTTTGAAAAGTCGCAAAACTGAAAATAACGCATTGTTGATATTATTTTTTGCATTGAAAAATGCACCAATACTTATGATATTAAGCTTCTTGCATGAAAAACCCGCAGTTAAGTGGTTTTGGTATAAAAAGTCCTTTACCTTTGGCAGGTGTTTTTGCATAATGCCCCACGTCAACAGGGGTGTAGTTCCAATTGGTAGAACAGCGGTCTCCAAAACCGATGGTTGCGGGTTCGAGTCCTGCCACCCCTGCCAAATTTAGAAGGCCTAGCAGAAATGCTAGGCCTTTGTCTTTTCTGGCTTTCCTCATGTTTTGTGTCATCAACTACCTGCCATATCCAGCTTTCTATACTTCTAGTAATTTCTCTCGGTGACCAAACGGTGACCAAACGGTGACCGTGTTAGTATAATGTAGTTATGCTTTAGCTTTTCTACATCAAGAATTATTTTACTTTTGCAGGTTATTTATGAGACTGATTAGATTAAAAGATGTTATCGACTGTACAGGTATGGCTCGCTCAACAATTTATAAGAATGTTTCGGATGGCTCATTTCCTAAGCCTGTTTCTTTAGGGGCTCGCTCCGTAGCTTGGGTTGAGGATGAGGTTCAAGAGTGGATAAGAGATAGGGTTAAGTCGAGAGATGGGGCTAAATAGGTTACTCTTACTAATTGCTACAACTTCACAAGACGTCTTTTCGTCATAATTAACAGTCTCACTTTTAGATTGCACCAAACGCATCGGTTGTCACTAAACCTAGCAGCGTAAGGGGCACTGGTGATTTAGTTTACCTGCTCGATGAAAAACTGATTAATCAAATAAGCTGCATTTTGACAGTGAATTATGATTTGCATTGCTCATGCAAAACAGTCATATCAACATAACTTTAGGCATATAACGTCATAAATTAGTTGCCTTTTTAGTCGTTACTAGTATCTTGTATCTACTTAAAGGAGTTTTTGTTAAAGGGAAGTATTCATGTCACTACAGCTAGCCATTATTGGTACTCCTCTAATCTTCTGCCCGAACTAATAAGATCTAGACTTAACTCACTGCGTTTATTATTCAATTACGTATAGTCGCAAGGGTTGATGTAATCGAATTTCCAATTGGAGCATTATGTTAAGGTTCAAGTCCATTTTATCTGTGCTGTCAAAGTCATCTCCTTATGCAGTACGCACATTAAACCAGAATGATAACTCTATCGAGGATCGGATAAAGGATTATCTCTTTATAACAACCGATATTGAGCGAGCTTTTAAAGAAGCGTTAATTAGTGCGAGCCAAGATGACATTATTTTCCTATGTGGCAGTAGTGGTGATGGTAAGTCTGAAATCTTAACTCGTTATTGTGAAATGGCGCTGTTTAAGGAACGCTATAAATTTCATTTAGATGCGACCCATAGCTTTTCACCAACGTCTAATGCAATTCAAACACTTGATGCCTTATTTGAGGAAAACCGTACTTCTACTAAAACGCTCGTAGTTGGTATTAACGTCGGTATGCTTGGAAACTATGCTCAAGAGGGCGCAGAGCAGCACGATGATATTAAATCATCAATAAAAAGCTTCCTTGATGACTCACCAACTAGGGCCAATCACCAGTTTTTAGACTTTGAGAAGTTTCCCAAGTTTATATTAGGGAAAAATGGCTATACGGCCGAGTTTGTGCAGGAGCTACTTCAAAAACTTACCGCCCCTACTAATAACATCATTCGAGAGTATTTTGAGCACGAGAAAGCCCTAACACAAGCTGTGGACAAAAAGCTGTGTGCCAACTATGAGCTCTTAAGCGATGAATCGGTGCAGCAAACAATTATCGAGCTGTTATTTAAAGCTAGATTAGTTAAGGACCAGTTCCTTACCGCACGTGCGTTACTTGATTTTGTATTTCATTTATTAGCAGGACCTGGTTACTTATTTGATAACTTATTCACCGGTTCCGATAACGAATTAGCGAGTAAAATTGTTGATTTTGATCCGGCAAATACCCGAACACAGCATATAGATAAATTTATTTTAGCGAGAAGCTTAGGCTTACCAGAACATAGCTATGAGGTCTTTGTTGAGGCACTGTTATTAAAGGGTTTTGCTCGCTCACTAGCACCCGAATCTTATCTAAGACTTTTCTATCTGTTAAAAAATTCAGAGTTTGCTAACAATTATCACCTTTCATTTAGTGCTGACTTCCAACAAGACCTGATTAAGAAATATTCTGAGGTTTGGCACCTACATTGCCACTTTGATGGTTCTGATGAACATAAGCAGGCACTACGCCACTACTATAAAGATGTTGCAATTGCTGCGATCCATAAATACAACAATCGTAATGCACCGAAGTTAGGCAAAGGTGAGTTTTTTATCTCTGAACACAACGGTTTTCAGTTAGCTGCAGACTTAGAACTTAAGGTTCATCTACCCCAAATATCCGAAGATAAAGAGATTAAAACATCACACTTCAATACCTATTTTAAAGTGGGTAAACGTATCGTGAAATTACCGACAAACATCAACCTAATGAGTCTGATGTTACGTATTGTCGAAGGCTACCGCCCAAATAAGCATGATAAGAATACCGTTGTGCTTTTAGATGAGCTTGTTGAAGAGATAGCTGAAGTGGCAAATGAAGCGAATACTTTGCACATACTTTACAGAAATGACCGATACAAAATTGCAAATGACGATTTTGATGAATTTGAAGTGAGTGGCCTATAATTATGTTGCTATTAAAATCTGAGTTGCAGGTAAAAAACAATACGTTAAACAGTTACTTTCCTATCCGAACAAAAGACAGGTATGACATTTTTGATTGGGACAGTGCACTAGGCCACGTAGTAAAACACGCTTATCGAAAAGAGTTCATTTCCTTTAAAGATCCAACAGATCTAACCGGTAAAAAGAAAAAGCAATTTGAACTAACAGATTTCAAAGAGGCTAGCCAAAAGACATTTCTGCGTAAGTTAGATGAAGCTGATTTTTGGCCGATACTAGATAAAATGTATTTTGAAGGTAATGAGCTGTTTAAAATTGCGCCAGAATTTTTATTGTTCAAAACGAATAAGGCTGTGGGCAATACACCAAACGGTCGATTAGGCAATATGTTTGCTAGCTTATTACAAGATTTTTCTTTTACAGAAAAACCGAATGCAAAGCTAAACTTTCTCGAGCAGCAGCTATATGACGTACTCAGCCTTCACCTAAAAACTCAGGATCCTGAAGAGGGTGATGTCGTGACTAAGGAGGCGCCTTATTTACCGTTCATGGCTAACCATTTTCAACAAGATCTCACCTTTTTAAGTAAACGACCCAAATATTTACTATCTATTTTCAAAGATTTTCTTCGACTATACGCGCACTTGTATACTGCGCAGTTGGCACTAAATTTAAAAGATTGGCGCTCAGGTGAGCCAAGCCCTAAATTGCATTACTTCATTTTAGATACCGAAAAAGCAAGTGATGAGCGCACATTGGTAAAGGACTATGGGCATAAGCAATTGTCTATAGCTCTTTGGAGCATCTTTCCATACCTAGCCATGAACGAAAACTTACAAGATAGTAAAAATCAGACTATGCCTATCTGGGCGTTTGCACAAAACTTAGCTGAAAATCCTATTTGTGTTGATGCACTTGAAAACTACGCTGCTGAGTTTAAAGAAACCAGACAACTTAATACCAGCCTATCTGATTCTAAAGACCCACTAGATCAACTCGATAATTTATTAAAGCTAGGTGCTGCGCAATTCAGTCGAGGTGAAACTCGATACGATATCAATTTGCAATACGTCAAATCAGCAGAAGCTGAGCTTTGCTCTCACTTTATTCAAAGTCGGGGGCGCTCTGGGCGTGTAATGGTGTTTAACCAGGACTACCTAATTTTATTAACAAATATCGCTGTGGGCGAAAAAGAAAAGCTGCGATTCCATGAGCTTATCTTAGCTTTCGAGGCAAGAGGTGTCTTTTTTGATAAACAAAGCCAACAGGCTTTAATAAAATTTTACGAGCGTATCGGCAATGTTGAGCGTATGAGTGACAGTGGAGATGCAGTATATGTCTTTAAAACAGTTTAATGATTTTCTGGCTGAACAATTTCTAAACTGGGGGCAGCATTCCATTAAGCCTGGTTATCGATATCAGTTTCAGTCTCCTGATAATGAAAATAGCTTGAAACTGTTTGAGTCGATTATATCAAAAGCTGATGGCACGATTGATGTTAAAGGCACGAAGTTATCAATAGTAACATGTGGTCACTCTCGTCTTTTGCCGGTATTACATAGCGAAGACTCGAATACGGCACCTGGTTTTACAGAGAACTTCATCTCACACTTGCGCGATGAAGTAGCAGGGCAATTCGGTGAGTTTGAAGACTGTGCATTGCTAGTGATCCACAACAGTATGCTAGACACCCTGATTAACTCTGCTGAAAATGTAGCGCAGCCTGCAAGTATCTGGCATCCCGAGCAGATTAAACAAGCAATGTACAAGTTAATCGATGACGTTAACGGGACTCGCAAAGTCTCAGAATGTTTGCTTGAGCATAGGTTTAATCAAATCGTCGATGATGGTGCAACCATGTTTGGTTTTGAAAAACTTTACAATGCATTACTCGATGGCGATCTAAAGTTTAGCGAGCTGGGCCTATTAAATGACCCTGCAATTCTGACGTGGGATGGTAAGCCAGAGCAAATCAATAAACGACTCGATGAGAACAAACGGCTGTATGAAGATATTGAACGTATTACTCATCATTTCCCTAATGAATTGGAAGAAAAGCTTGCTGAAAAAGATTTCGGTTCTAAGTTTGTTGAGCGAAATTTTGGCGGAGAAGGACTTGAAAGTTGGAAGAACGACTTAGAATTTAGTGCATGTAAGCAAGAGCAAGAAGCGAACAGAAAAAACCTATTAGAGCTCGAAAGTGAGGTGATCCTGCAAGGGGAGCTAATAGCAAAGAACAAGGCCGAAACAAAGGCGGGACGCAGAGAACGCCATTTGATTTTGGTTATAGAAGAAGACCAACAGGATTTTGGTTTCGAGTTGACGTTTATTGGCGGTAAAATCGAACGTAAGCAGTGCTCAATTCTGCACAATAAAACAGACTTAATTGAAATCGCAAATCCAGTGAACTCAGGCGGAAAACGCAGCCGAGTGACGGTTACGGGTGCCTATACTGGTAAAGCGATGTTCTTCACTCTTGATCTAAAAAGAGAGAAAACAGCGGAACGCTATAAGTTCAAAGTGTTAGTGATTAGAAGCGGCGACTTCTATATCGATGCTTTTAGAAACAACTTCCTAATCGAACCACCAACTTCATCTAAGAAGACCGCGCGGATCACACTGCAAACAGAAGACAGCAGTTTTGTGATTGGCATAGACGGTGGCAAAGAGGGCGCTAAAGCGGTACTCGATGAGATTGGACAGGTTTTCGACAATGAAACGACTAGCGAGATTAATTTCGAGCAGATAGCAAACGAGTCTGACGAGCTGCACTTTGTGGTTAAAGGCCAAGACTCATGGCTAACGTTCAATGTTGAGGGCGCAATCGCAACTGACTCACTAACTCTGCCACTGATCTTAGATAAAGACAGATTTACGCGACTATACCAAGATGACTACCTTGGTAGTTTTAATCGCGCAAAAAATAAAGTCTTACTCGACAACAAAGAGCTTTCACCCAAAGGCAAGCGTTTAACCCTATTGCAGTGGGAAGCTGAAATTGTTGACGGCTTACTACTCACAAGGCGCGATGAACAACAAAATCCGTTATCTCTCAACGATATTGAGGCAACATACCCGTCGTTGTTTGTTGCTTATCGAGCATTATTTGACTATTACGTTGAACACCGTACATTACCGAGCCTCTGTAGTTGGGGGCCGGAGTATCGTGTTTTAGCCGGGCAAGTTGTAAAACAATACAATGATGCTATTGGTGCAATTGGTGATGATATTTTGCTTACCGCTGAGCAAAAACAGCTGATTAATATCGGATTTTCGACCTTTAGTGGCCAAGAATATATTACGCCATTCCACCCTATGGTCATTGCTTACTATTTATCATTAGCTGAGCATGTAACCCTCGATCAAAGCCATAGTTTTAAGACACTGCCAAAAGTGACCCTTGACAGGCTAAATGCCCGTGGATTATTACCCTTTATCTACGACCCTATTCATGGTTTTGCCTTTAGTCAGTTAGAGAAAGAAAATAGCTTTTGGTTAGAACTCGTACCACAACAAGATACGAGCTTTTCTTATGTGCGTAAGCTAGTAAAAGATAAAGTTGGTGAATTTAAAAATGCCTTCTCGGCCCTGTTTAATGCAGGCCCTAAAGCTACATTGATTATTAACTCAGTTAATAACAAATCAAACCACGAAATTTTTATGGGATTGGTTGATTTTGTTAAGGCCAATAAAGACAAGGTCTGCCAAGTTCATGTAAATCTGTATGACGATAAACTTGTCTATAGCGAATTCGATCGCTTCGCCGAGACGGCGAGCTACGATGAGCTTAAAAACTTATATGAACTAGATAAAGGCGCGGTACGTGAGCAAGCGGATATGATTATCGATTTGCTACGCACTCGACTCACTTATAGTAAGTTTGAAAATGGCAAGGTTGATGGAAAACAAGCTTATTCACACCTTAGCTTCTTTAGAAATAACAGCAAAGTAGAGCCAAGAGATGTCAATGTTGATAAACAGCTAAGTGGAGTGGTTTGTCATGGTCTAATGGCGGGTGAAGCCGCTGCCAATAAGCAAGACAGCTACTTTACTGCATTTGGGCTCAAGAATGTGGACACCACAGGGCAAGCACATCTACAAATTGCCCACAAGCTGGGCGGCCTCATCAAGCCTGCTCGTCTATCAAGTGAGCCGACGGGTAACTCTAAGTCAATGGCGTTGGTGGTGAGTGATAACTTTAGAGCCCTGCTTGAGCGCTCATATGTTAGTTCAATCTGGACCACCATAATTGATCCCAAGGTGACCTTAGACTTTTTCGAGAATGCGAAAGACATGGTGTTGATCCACTATTCGGATAACTACACCAACTCGGCGAATTACGACGCAATTACCGTTACTCGCCAAACCGAGCTTTACAAGAAGGTGCTTGAGCAGGACGAAGGCGGGATAACTGAAGAGTTTAATGCCTTTAATGGTGAGTGGCTGCTTAAAATGATCACCGCGAATGCCAACGAGCGTAAAGAGAAAAAGGGCATTATTGGCGCGTATAAATTCGTAAACTGCTTATTGTCGCAATCTGACATTACATGGGTACCGCTCTCGGTTGCCGAGATGATCCGTGTAACCGGTAACATCGGTCTTAAGATGTCTGACAGTGACTTCTCGCGTAACGTCCAAGGCTATAAGTCTGGACTCATCTCTGATGATGTACTGTTTGTTGGCTTTAAAGATAAACAGATGTACGTGTTACCACTTGAAGTGAAAACCGGCATCAAACAAACCCACAGTAAAGGTGTGCAGCAAGCTAAAGAGCTTAAGCGCTATCTGTGTGAAGACATACTGGGCCGTAATGGCTTTGCTGGCATGTTATATCGTGGCTTGTTCATCAGACAGGTACTGATGCAGATAGACAAGTATGAGCTATATAATCTCTATTCAGATACTTACTTTGACGGATTCTTAGCTGACCGTGAATGGTGGTTGCAAGGTGACTACAGTATTGCTGAGCTCGCAAACTATCCAGACGGTTTTATGCTTTCTCATGTTGAAAACGATACTTTCTTTGAAGCAGATTTTAATGAAGTCGACGACATCTTAAAAATTCAGCTGCCTATTAGTTATTTGAAACAACTGGTTAGTACACCGCTGCAAGAGTTAATGACGGATGTTCGTCCCGAGCAACTTTGTCATATCCCAGAAAAATATTTGCTTAGTGCTGATCATTCAAGTGAAACGAGAAAACAACCAGAACAGGTTTTACCAGAGCCACAACCAACTGCTCAACAAAGCACTAGTGTGGATACTCCTGCGGCATCAAGTCGCGCGATCGAGCTCAGTGATTTTTTACCGACTAAAGATCCAATAAAAGACGCCGAGCTTGTAGAAAAGGATTCAGACACAGCCGTTAGCGATTTGAATGTACCTTCCAGTACCGTGGAACAAACTCTAGTTAGTCAACCAGAGCTAGATAATGAGCCGATAAAGATTCTAGTGGGTCATGACGTGCGTGACAGTGCCGAAGTGTATTGGGAGCCAACTAATACCGCCAAATTTATGAATACCAACTCAGGTATTATTGGCACCATGGGTACGGGTAAAACACAGTGTACCAAGTCTGTAGTCACTCAGTTGTATCGTCAGCAAGACCGTAACGTGGATGGTAAACCAATTGGTATTTTGATCTTCGATTACAAATCAGATTATGTCGACGAGAAGTTCTTAACAGCCACTAACGGTAAAAAGTTTAACCTGCATAAACTGCCTTACAATCCGCTCAGTTTATTTGGTGACACACCTATGTTGCCTGTGCATACGGCGCGTGGTTTCTCTGAGACTATGGGCAAAGCATTTGGTTTAGGGCAGAAGCAACAACTAAAACTGCGAAAGCTTATTGGCGAAGCGTATGAGCTTGCGGGTATTAAAAAAGGCGATCAAAGTACTTGGAGCAAGCCTGCACCAACGATTAGTGATATTTGGGCACTGTTTGAAGAGACTGAGCCAACTGAAGACTCACTCTACGCAGCACTAGAAAGCTTATATGAGCTAGAGATCTTCGAAGATAACCATGAAAAGTGCACTAGCTTATATGAGCTAGTGGACGGCATAACAGTGGTTGAATTAGCAGGTTACCCATCAGAAATTCAAAATCTAGTTGTGGCATTGACGATGGACTTGTTCTATTCGCAGATGCAAAAGCAGGGCAAACCAGAAGTGCAGGGCGACTTTAGACAAGTCACTAAGCTGTTACTTGTTGATGAAGCCGATAACTTTATGTCGCAAAACTTCCCAAGCCTACGCAAGGTCCTAAAAGAGGGCCGTGAATATGGTGTGGGGGTCATTTTGTCCACGCAAGATATCACTCATTTTAAAACCAGTGAAAATGATTATTCGTCTTACATCTTAAGTTGGATTGTGCACCGGGTATCGCAGATTAAAAATCAAGACATTAAGTCAATCTTCAACAAGGATGATAAGTCAGATCAAGAGAACCTGATGAAGAGCATACGTGAGCTAGATAAGCACTACAGCTTATATGTGGATGGCGATAAAAAAGTACAGAAGATCAAAGATAAGGCGTTTTGGGAGTTAACAAATTAGATATTAAGAAGGTTGTACGCATTTTTCAGGCACTTCCTTACTTAAGATACAGCCAATTTAGACTAAGTTGTACATTTTTAACGGAGAGGCTGATGGCTTTTAGTCGGTTATTATGGGTATGGAGAATACTGCGGTGAGTTATTATGAAACTATTCTTTTAGGTATACCTAGCGGTATTGTTTCCGCTTTTATAGTTTGGATGACAATGAGAACTTGGGCATCGACTTTCACCCCTTGGATAAGAAAGCAAATATATAGGGGCGTTGAAGTTCAGGGGCAATGGTCCGCAGTTATATTATTAGATGCGAATAGAGATGTAACTGCTGATATTGAGAAGGCAACAGAGACTATTACCTATGTCTTGAATATTGAAAAACAGTTTGGTCATGTAGTTACGGGTTGGTTTTCACAAGACCATAAGTGTGCGGAGACCGACTCTCATGGAAGATTTAAATGTAGAGGTCAAATAATGGATGGTGTGCTGATGCTAAGTTTAACTCCTTCGTTAAAGAGTAAGTCGACCTTTGGTACTTTGCTTATGTATGTCGTATCTTCCGGAACTCGACTAGAAGGCAAGTTTACTTATAAAGGTGCAAAAACAAACCAAATAAATTCTACTGATATAGCTTTAGATAAAAGGGCTTAATATGGATAAAGCATTAGCTAGGTATAAAACAAGTGAAAGTGTTCCATTGGAGCTCTACTTTCCAATGGAATTTATGCAAGATGAGAACTTTTGTGATGCACTTAATGAAGACTTAAAAAGTTGTGGAACTGGTTGGGAAGTTATTAAAAATGTTTGTGCTGCATCTCAATCAGCCATACCTCCTTGCAGAGGTATATACATTTTTGTTTGGAAGCCATACTTTTCTCTACCGCTTAATGGCTGTGAAATTGTTTCCAGGTTCATAGTATACGTTGGTTCAGCTTCATCAGGAGATAGTACGATATTAAAGCGATTTAACTCAGAATATAGAGATGTTATTAATGCAGACCCCAGTATCCACTGGACGACAAATATGCCATCAGACCGTACAGCAAGGTTAAAAAAGGTACTTAATTTAGGTCGATTAGAATATTGGTATATGGCAATGGATGATGCTAGTCGTGAGCAGATCTGTGATATTGAAAAACGTTTAATAAAAATGTTTAACCCACCAGGTAATAGTAATTTTAAGACTCCAATAAGAGCGACCGTTGAATCTAGAAAAGCCGCACCGGCTTTTGAACCTGCATTTTAATTAAGGAATAGAATTGTGTCTAATAAAACATTAATACCAGCACTAAAGGCTAAAGTCGGTGATTGGGTATACTATATTTGTGTCATGAAATATGCACAGGTAGCTAAAGAAGTCAATTTTGCTTATGAACTAGGTGGTAACGAAGATCTAAACTCGATGATACAAAGGGGCATTTCTGAACGTACAAAAGATATTACAGATTATTTGTTGAATTCTGAACATCGTTTTTTAGGCTCGTTGATTGTTGCTGCTTATGGCGGTGATCCACACTATATGCCAGTAAGAATGGAGGATAGTGAGGAGTACCTGAGAGGGTTGGATAATAGTTTTGGCGTATTAACATTTGATGGGGGCCAGCAGTATTTCGCGCTTGATGGACAGCATCGCCTCAAAGCAATAAAGGATGCCATTAAAAAGAATCCTGAATTGGGGTCAGAGGAAATTAGTGTGATCCTTGTAAGCCACTATGATACAGAAGATGGAAAGGAAAAAACTCGAAGACTATTTACCAATATCAACAAAAACGCAAAAAGTACTACTAAAAGTGAAAACTTAGCACTAGATGAAGATGATGGTTTTGCTATTATAACTAGGCGAATTATTAATGAGCATGAGTTACTAGGTAAAGATGGTCGAGTATCCGTATTTACTAAGCAAGGTGATAATGGTGAACTTAGCTTAGCTACAAGCGTTAGGGATACTGATAAAGTCGCAGTTACCTCTATAAGACAACTATATGAAATGGTTAAAAGTCTTTCATTTAATACACCTCTAGATGGTGCTTCTTTATCAAACCGTCCAACAGATGATGATTTAGAGGAAGCATATATATTAATTCAGCAGCGTATCACTGAGTTGTATAAAGCTTGTGGTGGGTTGTATGGAATAATTGAGAAGAATAGTGATCTAAGACAATTTAGAAAAGATAAAGAGTCTCCAGGTATGGAACATGCATTTTTAAAAGGTGTTGTTCAGCGTTGTGTAGTAGATTCTGTACGAAAAGTACTTAATCAAAAAACGTTATCTTGGGAAGAAATTCTTGTTAGGCTCAAGTGTTTAAATTGGTCATTGAAAGCTTCACCGTGGGATTCTGTATGTATAATCACAGATGAGAAACTAAAAATGCAAACAGGCCGTGATTATACAAATCTGTTAAATGATATGCTTGCTGTGCATTTGGCACCTCACAGCAAGCAACAAATAAAAAGAGCTAGGAAGCTATTTTCTGATGTAAAGAATACATCATACTCACTATCTCAAGAGGAGTTGGAATCGAATCTAACTTCTGAACAAGAAAGTTCATAATATTAAGACGATACTAAATATTATTTTTTAGTAAAAATGAAATTCCTCTATTTAAATGTAATTTAACAAAATCACTAAAGTGCACACCAGCAAGGTGTGCACTTTGCTTTTGGTATGCTTCGCGTAATACTGCTAAATAGACATCAGCGTATTCTCCAGCGAAAACCTTCCAACTCATTTCGACATTACTATCTGAAGGTATATTTTCAACAGGAGGTATGCTGTCTTCAGAAAGTGACATGCAAAGGACCAGCGGCACAATACATTCCAGTTTTCTATGCCTGTTTTCCTCTTTAAGCGGATCAATTGCTGTTTTTGTTTTTCTGACAGTTTAATTGAATCAATAGTATGGGGAGTGTGATCCGACATTAAAAATACCCCTTTGTAAATGTTGAAGTTTTATGTTGTTCATCGTAACTAATATGGTATTCGCGGCATACTGCAGGCTTTAATTGGTCATAATAGTTGCCGACTATTTCTTCGTCTGTAGATAGTAAAATGACCTGTTTCCCTGCATAAGGGAAATAATTGTGTACTAACTTTGTACGATGCTTTCCATCCAGTCGCCCTAATGGAGTATCAATAATCGTTGGAATCTCTTTCCCCGATGCTTCTGCTAGCCCCCACAAAATGGCAATGGCGAGTAATTGTCGCTCACCAGCAGAAAGCCTGTTTGTTGGCATTTCATTATGATTTGAATCAAAAAGCGAGATGGAGAACGTTATCGGGCAAATTTTTATGTTGCTAACAAGATTACGTTTTCTGTTTAAATCATAAAAATTGCTTTTTATCAGCTTTTCTAATGATTCAATATTTTCTTGTATCAATTGCAGCGAAAATGACTGCATTGTATTTTTTAATTTAACAATATGCTCAGCTACTTGAATTGAGCGCTTTTGCTCAAAGGTATCTTTACTTTGCTGCGTGAGAAGGTTGGTATAGCGAGTACTAAGCACTTCATCTTTAGCTTGATTTTGTTGCAATAACAGCTGTTTTTGTTTAATTAGAACTAAGTGGTTTTTTAGTTCAACTTCGTAGCTCGCTAGTTCTTTTAGTAAGTGTTCTACAGTTTCATAATCAGGAATTGATTCTAGTTTTTTCTCGAACAAAGCTTGTTGCTCTAATAAATTCCCTTTGAGTGATAGTAAGTTTTCTCGTGTTTGTGCATCTGCAGCTATTTTTTCATCAAGTCCGTTAAAAACAGCAATGTTTGTATTTAAGTAGCAAGGGGTATCAGCTAACGCTTGACGCTCGTCAGCCATAACAGCCATCGTTTTCTCAAGCGAACTTAACGTGCTTTGAGGCACGCTAGATTTGATTAATGTTTGTTTGATTATGTTCTCATATTCGCTTATCGCACTTTGAACTACATTAGCTTGAATAGCTTGCTCTTCTTTAATTATTTGCTTTTTAGTATTACTAATTAGCTGAGGGATAAGCCCAAGAGGACCAGCTCCAGCATCGAGTCTGACACGATCCGCAAGATTAGATTTTAATTTTTCTTCAATAGCACCTAACTCAAACTTAATATTATCACGCTCATCAATAAGGTGTGCGCCAGCATTGCGGACTTTTTGTCTTGCTTTATTGATGTTTAGGTTGCAATCGCTTGCTTGTTTTTCAAGGTCAGCAATGTCTTTTTTAAGTTCAGATACTAATGTTGTCTGGTCAGCAATCTCAACCTCTAACGCGGCAACTTTATGGATAACGGTGCTATCTAAGTTATCTCCTTTACGTTTACGTTCCACATTAGATAAGTCAATTTGTAATTGAGTTAACAGATCTAGACCGAGTAGGTTCTCAATACCTGTTCTGATGAGCTCAGAGCTACGATCTGGATGGGCTAAATTCTCAATTTTCTCACCATCAAAGAAAAACAAGTCAGACAAACTCAGTGGGATAAATTCATTGACGAATTCATCCCAATATTGACTTAGGTGCGGGTCTTCTTGCAGGTTGCAATACACAACAACTTTATCTTTTACTTCTTTAAGATGAGT
Organism: Shewanella sp. 553; assembly: GCF_059338375.1. Taxonomy (NCBI): domain Bacteria; kingdom Pseudomonadati; phylum Pseudomonadota; class Gammaproteobacteria; order Alteromonadales; family Shewanellaceae; genus Shewanella; species Shewanella sp. 553. Next base: position 2,952,790 of record NZ_CM181701.1, on the reverse strand, counting down.
ATTCCATGAACGCACAACTGTGAATTCATTAGTAGTAGTGTCAGTTGTATGACTAAATGTGAGTGATAGCTCAACAATATCATCAGCTTCCGCATAACGGTTCTTAGTCGTGGCTAAATAAGTACCGTAAGCTTGATGGCCGCGGTTTGAACATTTAGCATGTTTGCCATAAAGCACTAGCTGCAATGCATCTAAGAACGTTGTTTTACCACCACCATTTAAGCCACCGAATAAGATGATAGGTTGTTCTTCAGTAATTGATAAATCGACGTCATGACGACCTTGATAAATACCAAAGTTTTCTAAAATTAGTTGTTTAATTATCATCTTGTACCTCTTCGAAATCGATTAGCAATGAGCTATAACCCTGTTCTTTGATCGATTTAGTTACCATGATGATTTTTTCTTGGATGGTGTCTTTGTCATCGTCACTTAAGTTAGGTGAATTATTGAGTTGGATTTGTAAGCGATGTCGTTCGCGTTCCAGTGCAAATTGTTTAGCTTCAAATAAAGTATTAAAAGCACCTTTATCTAAACTATTGGTTAACTCGTCAGATAAGTGTGCTCTTCTAAGTTGATTTTTATGCTTATTGGCAATACTCATAACTGAGCGCATTTGTTGATAGAGCAGTCCATCTTCATCGCCTTGCTCTTTACAATGCTGTTTGAGCTTCTCTAATACATCAACATTCAAAATAGGATGATGAGCGCGTTTTTTTCCTGGATAGACTTTATTGAGTACCCTTTGATAAATTTTAGGTACGCTGTCTTCGGCTTCATGTTTTTCTTCTAGCCAAACGCGTCGGATCTCTTCTAAATCATCTATTGATAATAATTCTAAATTTTTAACTTCTGGGGGACCAAGCTGCTGAACAGCCTGTTGTGCCTCCAGTACTTTGCCTAGTAGGTGCTCACGGAAAGATTGAATGTACGGTCCGGGAACTAAATCTGCGCCATGTTTTGAAATATGCACTGTTAATGTGCCATTCATGCGTCTAAAGTCTCTATTGGCTTTATCCCGAGTTAATTTTGCAATTTTCTTTTCTCGGTTAGCGTCATTGACCTCGATTTCATTACGAAGCGAAACAAGTGGATACATCCATTCTTTTTCTTCATCGTTTGAAATCATGGCATTCATCGATTTATCTTCCGAAACCATAGTACAAACATAACAACCAAAACGGCTGTCACCACAGCTTTGAGTCGATTTATCCACTACAAGTGGACACTCTCCACCATCTGTTGCGCCTTGGTACATTCCCATTAAGTCATGGTTTGGAAAATTCCACGGGTTATCTACGCTATTTAGATAAATCCACACGTCATCATTACTCCAACTTGCAATTGGCGCATATACCCATACTCGCTCAAGTGAGCCGTTCTCGGTTACACCGAGTGCTTTACGAGTATTAGTCGAAGAATTTTCAAAACGCTCCATACTTGCCGCACGAGCTGTACTTTCTGCTTTACGTGTTCCTAAGACAAGAATCGCTTCGCCATTTTTGTCTGCCATATTTTGGATAAAAGTATTAGACGGTGAGATCTTTAAACGGTCTGTACACCAACGGAACTTATATCGCGGTGCTGGGTAGCCTTTACCAATTAAATTGACCCAGAATCTATCTTTAACAGCTGGAGTTAATCTGTGTGGCACAATAGGTAGGTTTTGCGCCTTGGCTTGTTCAGCCATTCTTTCGAGTGACTTACCAACCCACATCGCAACAATAGGGTTTTCAACCAAAGTGTCAGTGCTAATTACATGTACTTTTTTCTTGCATTGACCTTCTTGAGCTAGCTCTTTTAGTGCGTACCAGATCAACTGTAAAATCGCAGTCGAATCTTTGCCGCCACTGTAACCGATAACCCATGGTATAGAGTCACTTTTATAAAGCATTTTTATATGCTTAATAGAGTCATTTATTGTGATTTGTAACCCTTTACCATTGAATGGGGTATTCACGTTTTGCACTTCATTTGTTCCCATTGCGGGCCTCTAAAAATTTATTTTCTTCTATCATTTCTTTTTGGGTTAAAGGTAAATCTAAGTAATGCTTAATTCTGATCATAGTGAGTTTTGCTGCCACACTTGAATTACGCATCGCGCCATTTATCACGCACCTTCCTTCCCAATCATCTTTATTACTTCGGTCCCAATTAATCTGTTTTAGCTTTTTTAACTCAGCGCTGATATCGCAATTATTTTTAAGCAACTGGTTACCTACCATGCCTAATGCTTGCAAAGTCACGGAGTGTGCATTTATGCATTCTTTTCTTACTTCATGAGCTGACATTTCATCTTTGTAGACAAACATCCATACAGGCAAATTAGTAACAACGGTATCCCAAAATTTTGATGCCACAGATAACAGTTGTTTATGGTTATCTGTGTTTATCTCATCGAAGAGCTCACTGGTTGCTTTGTTTAACGCACTATGAGTAATCAATTTTTTTGAGCGTGGACCTAGATTGCTCTCTTCCATATGTACGAGTTTTGAGAGCTTCTTGCTTTTGAAAATTACGTTTTTTGATAAGATTGAAGAGGGCTTATCGTCATAGGTGATACTCAGGGAACGATCTGTTTTTACTGGATATAAGTTTAAGTCTTTGAAAATTTTCTGTCTGTCTTCAAGTGTTTTTTGAGCAAAGAAAACAACCGAGATCGTTTCTGCTGCCAAAGTTGGATCTTGTTTTAGGGCTTCTAATATTGCAGCATTTCGATGTTGGCCATCGGTTATGTAAACATCAGCATCCTCATCAATGATAAGTGAACCAATTTTTTGCTCATGAGGCTGTTCCCCAATGGGGGTGAATGTGCTTTCACCGTCTATACAGGCAGTAATAGCAGAGAACACGTAGTTATCACGTTGGTTAAGAATGTAGTTAGTGATTTCAGGTATACGCTCTGTATTTAGGCTTCGTTGAGCTCTCGCTTCAACCGGGAGCGCACCCTCATCAAAAGTAAAAACTTTCTTAAGTCTTTTGAGCGGACACATAACGATATAATATTCGTGACCAGATTGGATGCCTCGAATAGCAGGAAATGACGTGCCAGAAATTATTGGGTTCATTGTACTGTATCACTATTAATGGGTGGTTATATGTTCGTAAGAAATTGTTCGTGTGTTCGTACGAACAGGGAGGTAGAATAGCCGAAAAAGACGGACTTGTCTTGCTAGTTTTGACTTAAACAGGATTTTTAAATGGCTTTATATTTGGACTGCAATGCTACCACTCAGGTTATCAAGCCTGTTGCCGATTTAGTGTACAAGTTGATGGTTGAAGAATATGGTAATGCGGGAAGTCGAACGCATACCTTTGGTGTTGATGCAAAACGATATGTAGAAAAATCGAGACAGCAGGTTGCTGATGTGGTTTGTGCTGATAAATCAGAAATTATTTTTACTAGTGGTGCAACAGAAAGCAATAATATTGCGATTCTCGGTTTGGAGAAGTACGGCCGAGAAACGAATAGAATGCATATCATTACAACTGAAATTGAGCACAAAGCAGTTTTAGAGCCCATTTTAGAGTTGGAAGAAAGAGGTTTTGAAGTCACTCGTCTTAAACCCAATAAAGACGGGCTGGTAGATGCTCAAGCGCTAGTTGAGTCGTTACGTGATGATACTTTATTAGTGTCAATTATGTTCGTGAATAACGAAACTGGATGCATTCAGCCTATTGAACGTTTTGCTGAAGTGTTGAATGACCACAATGCATATTTTCATGTTGACGCTGCGCAGGGGTATGGGAAGTATATTGCGCCTTTACAAAACTCGCGAATCGATTTGATCAGTATTAGTGGGCATAAAATATATGCACCGAAAGGTATTGGCGCTTTAGTAATGAGAAAGCGTGGCTTTATAAAACCCCCTTTAAGCCCCATTTTATTCGGTGGAGGCCAAGAAAGGAAATTACGCCCCGGTACATTGGCTGTGCCTTTAATTGCCGGTTTAGGGTTGAGTAGTGAACTAGCTCTTAGAGGTGCAGAAGCACGTAGGGTCCATGCTTGCTCAATTAAAGCTAAGGTAACGGAGTTTTTACTAGATTTTGGGGCCAAAGTGAACGGTGAGAACACGTCGGATTACGTGATAAACTTTTCTATTCCCGGTTTAAATTCTGAGGCTGCGATGGTCGCTTTTAAAGATGTAATCGCGGTTTCAAATGGTTCAGCTTGTACCTCTAGCTCGTATACACCAAGTCATGTTTTAGTTGCTATGGGGATGAATGAGAAAGATATAAATGGTTCTATAAGAATGTCTTGGTGTCATCAGACTGATGAGTTACCATTGGCGCAAGTATCTGAAAGAATAAAGCAATTATTATAAAGTTATGAAGATTTTTGAAGCTGCAGTCAAGTCACTCAATATTTTGAAACGTCCAGCGAAAGTTAATGAGATTTATGATGTGATTGTTGCTTCCGATTTGTATATTTTCGGAGCAAAAAAACCAGCTGAAGTCCTTAGAGTTACGATGGACAAGCATACTAAAAACAAAAGTTTCAATAAGATGAATTCGACTCGTTACTTCTATAAGCACGCTGATGGCAGTTATGAACTATTAGAAGAGTATCGAGAGTTTGGGCTAATCCATGAAATAAAGGAACCTACAGTAGAAGAGGTTCTAGCTGATAAGTGCCTTAGAAACGATTCAAGAGTTAGCAGCAATACAAAGAAAAAAATCTAAGGCTGAAATTCTTGCTTACCTAAGGCAAATAACACCTCAAGAGTTTGAAGAGTTCAGTGAGCATTTTCTTACTCGTTATGGCTTTAATAAAATGCAAGTATCATCTTTGAGCCGAGATGGTGGCATAGATGTTAAAGGTGCTTTGAAAATCGGAATAGCAGAAATGAGAGTTGCAGCTCAGTGTAAGAGGTATGCAGCTCATAAGAAAGTTGGGAGGCCTGATATATCGCAGTTCAGAGGAGATGTTACTGGCGAGTATGAGCAAGGTATCTTCATTACGACAAGTAGTTTTACTAAAGAAGCCATGGCCATTTCGTTCAAGCCTGGTTGTGTCCCCATCGTCTTGATTGATGGGGAGCAGTTAGCAGAAATCATGATAGAGAAGGGGATTGGAATACAAAAGCAATTAGTTGAAGTATATGATTTTGATGCGGATCTTATTTTTGAATAATGGGTGAGTAAACAATACACCTATTTTTGCTATGTATTATGTAGCTGATAACCCTTGATTATTTTTCTGCTTTTATTGAGCAATGTTTGAAGCTCGCCTTGTGAGATAAGTACATCTACGTGATGATCACAATCGATGATTTTCGCTAACCTCTTATCAAAACTTAACTGCTTTTTATAAGTATCGTCAGTAGATGCTAGTAGCAAGTGTTTGTTGATAAGAGGGGGTCTTGCGTGCTCATCAACATAATCAAAAAAGTCCACATCAAGTTGCCACATCTTTACTTTTATACGCTCTCGTAGTGTCGGCAAGGCGCTTGTGTCGAAATTATCGTAGCCCATAAAGCTGACTTTTCCGGAAGTGATATGGATTTTTACGGTATCTATTTCATCTAACTCACCATATAGCTGAACGGCCGCGCCAACATAAACTCTCAGCAAGGCAGGTAGAAGCGGCAGAAAGTGTTTGTGCAGTTCAAGGGAGTGGCCATCATTTAATTTACTCGCTGGTAGCGTTTGATGTGCTTCAATGCACGCTTGCTCAATCTCTTCGGTATTAGCGATCCGGTAGAGTAAGGTCTTAGCTTCTGCTAGGGCAACTTTATAACTGTCGAAGAATACTTTTATATCTCGCTTCAACTCACTGGGTAAGTGGGTATATCCTTTATGCTGTTCAAACTGGCATAAAGCAAAATAAACCAATAAGTCCTCTCGCCGAGTTGCTATTGCTGCTTCGAACACCCTCGTTGCTTGCTCACCTTGGACTTGTAATAGCAGTTTCAGTGCTTTCTTGGCGTTTCCTATCGCGGCGTTTATCTCTGCCGTTTCTGTAAATTCTTCTAAAACCGGTAAGCGTCCAAGTTCTATACACTTGTCCCAAAAGCGGTTAAGTAGCTGGTGATGCTTTGTAAACAGCAGCCTTGCTTGTTCTTCACTTGTTGGCGTTGGTGTGGTTAATTGATTCCATGAATGGTGACGCTTAAATCGACCAGAAAGAAAACGTTGCTCTTCAAGTTTATCTTTAAATATGTAGAAAATACCGGGGGCAATGGCGATTGCGTTTTCATCAAGTGTGCGCTCTATATAGCCTTTGAGCTCTGATTGCGCATAATACTTTTGAAAAGTATTTATTGATGTAATGACACCGTCTTTATAGGGCGTGAACTGGCTGATGAATTTGTCATTGGCTAACATTGCAGAAACGACAAGTAATTTTGTTGTAAGCTCCCAAGCGCCAAGGAGTGCTTCATCTCGCTCAACTTTATCTTCAATCACATTAATGACAAAACCGATATTAACGAGATCTGAATTTACCTTTTCAGCTTCTGGTCGAAAGTTCGGGTCCCAACCTAGAGCATCTAATCCGTGGGATTCTAACTCTGTTAAATCGTCGCCGCGACCGCAGCCATAATCAAAGATGGTATGCTCGCCATTAAGGTAGCCTTGCTTAGCGAGTTGCTTCATTGGTGCGGAGAGTTCGTGTCTTACTATCGAAGTTTTATGGCGGTCAATACTAGTTGCTGTTGTATTGCTTTGTTCTATAACTGCAGAGCTGCGAAATAAACGGCCGTCAACCAGTGTGTAGCCATGCGCCTCAATGGTGCGTAGCCAACTTTGCTTGAAACCAATCATGCGGCTATTTTGGAAAAGCCCGGCATTTTCTCCTTCTTCAGTGATTGCTTTAAATTCATCAAAGTATTCATGTTGAGTAGGAAGCATGGTTTCTTTGCGGTGCAGGATTGGTGGATTGTCACCGTCTTTGTAGTCTACGATACGATGGCTTAGTTTATTGAGGTCAACAGTTACGCTTTGAGTTAGTGATGGATAAGCTTCTGTGAGAAAGGTCGGGTAGGAGAGTAGCGATAGCCTGAACTCATTGCGTGATAACTTAACTATATGCCATTCGCGGGGATCTATTTTCAGCGCTTTGCCAACAGCTAGGATAAATTGAGTTAGGGAGTTATCTAATTCAGGAAAGCAGTCTTTATGTAGATAGATCGCTTCAGGTAATTTCTTTCCTAAAGGGATTGAGCTAACGAGTTGGTTAAATTTTGTTGCGTCCACGCTTTATCCTTAACTAGCTTGCAGCTTCATACTTAACGTTTGAGTTAGTTAGCGAGCTAATCTTGGATTTCCAACAACTCGCCAATTTCCACATTTAAATACTTGCACAGTGTTTCAATCACATCTAGTTCAACTCTTGTTGCCGTCTCATTATAAAGGCGGTGCAGAGTATTTTTATTAATACCTGTTTCTCTTGCAACCTCTGCAACTTTAAGCTTTTTTTCTCCGAGAATCCTTGAAAAGTGACACTTAATCATAATGCATACCGAAATATTTTACCTTCTGCAGGTATTTTGTTGTTGATTTTGGCCTAAATGATGTTATTGTACCTTCTGTGGGTATAAAGTTTCATTTAAGTCTACTATGTCAGTTTTAGGAGTATATTATGTCTAACACCTATTTAACAGCTGAAGAGCTGTCTCTTCGCATCAAATATGATGCTCGAACTATTCGTGATCAACTAAAGGATGCGATTCTACTTGAGGGAGTGCATTACATTCGACCATTTGGGGGCCGGAAAATTCTGTTTATTTGGGAAAGCGTCGAGCAATTGATGCTGTTTGGCTACTCAGATGTTCTACCAACTAAGTAGGAGGCTGTATGGGTAGTATTAACTCTCGAAATAATAAGCTGTATCTCGACTTTAGATTCAAGGGGATACGTTGTAGAGAAATGACCATGCTTGAAGATACAACAGCTAATCGAAAAAGAGCAAGAGCAGTACTTACTCGAATTGAAGCGGAAATTCAGCTGAATCAATTTGAGTATGCTCGTCATTTCCCTAACAGCAAGCAAGTTGAGAAGTTTGAAGCTTACGACCGAATGACTGCTTTAAGAGATGCTTCTCGTACTGTACAAGTCTCAATTTTTGTAGAGCAGTGGTTGCTTGAAAAGAAGGTGGAGTGGCGCCCATCGCAGTTAAGAACTATCGAGGATATCTTAACCTTATACGTCTTACCTCGATTTGGTGAGCGGGAAATCAATTCGATCACTAAGACTGATATTCTTGCTTTTCGTGCGGATTTGGTCGATGGACAAGCTTTTGCAAAGGAGCTTTCTGCGTCACGGATAAATCAAATTCTGTCACCGCTTAGGGTGATTCTTAATGATGCTGCGGAGCGATATGAATTTGTTAGTCCCTGGAAGTCAATAAAGCCTCTACCAGTCAATCGTAAGCCTGTGCATCCCTTCACATTAGATGAGGTGCTTAAGTTTATCGACTTTGTCAGACCAGACTTTCGTTGCTATTTCTTGGTGCGCTTTTTCACGGGTTTACGTACAGGAGAGATTGATGGGTTACAGTGGGAAAACGTTGATTTTGAACGTCGTCAAATCCTAGTGCGCCAGTCTTGGGTTCGCAATAAGTTGGGGCCAGTGAAAACCAAAACGTCATTACGCGAAATTGATATGAATGACTTGGTTTATGACGCTTTATTTAAGCACTATAAATTATCAGATCGTAGTGGCTTTGTGTTCCAGACTTCTGGCGGAAAACCTATGAACAATAAGAATATGTCTTATCGGGTTTGGTATCCGACACTCGACATTTTAAGAATTTCAAGAAGAAATCCTTATCAAACCAGACATACTGCGGCAACGCTCTGGTTGGCATCAGGGGAGTCTCCCGAGTGGATAGCGAAACAAATGGGGCATGCCAATACCAATATGTTGTTCACTGTCTACTCTCGATATGTGCCTAATTTAACGCGTAAAGATGGCAGTGCCTTTGAAGCATTTTTGAACCAAAAACTAAGAGGATAACCAAATGAAATCAAATATCGTTAAGAACTTAGCTTACTATTTATGCCAGCGTTTGTATTGTTTACCGACTGGTCGTGAACTCAATTTGTTGGTTGGTAACGGAACTGGTCAACAAAACATTGATGCAATAGCTGACTGGATAGGGAAGAACTATATTAAGCATCAAACGGTTGATATTGATTGGTGGGAGAGTCAACTGAGGAAGCACCTTACTGCGAAAGGGGTTCTACTGGATTGATCCCAAATGCTATGGTTTTATAACATCACTAAGCAAAATACACCGTCTAAAGCAGAGCGGTGTATTTTGCCTAGTGATGTTCGCTAAATGCATTTAACTTAATGGATAAAGTAGGGCTAAAATTCAGAGAGTTAGTGCCACACTCATTGTTATGTGAAGAAAATCATCAGAACAATTCGCTAGCAATTCAACTGTTTACGCTGGTTGCGGCTCCAAGGGGCTTGATGGATGACTCGTCGCGTTGTATTGAATACTTGAAATCGAGAGGGTATATGAAAAATATTAACGAATTTGATGAGCACAGCCTCAATGTTGGTCTGAAAACGGTCCTAACCATACTAGATAAATGGGGTTGTGCTCCGCAAGACGTCGCCAAGTTACTGTTAATGTCAAACTATGACTCTAATCAATGTTATGAGGCAAAAGGCTTGAGTGACGCTCAGGTTATTAGGCTGAGTTATATTCTGAATATTCACACAAGCCTGAAATGCTATTTTAGCAATCCTGATAATGTTTATGGCTTCATGAATATGAAAAACAGCAACCCTCCATTTTATGGTAAAAAGCCGCTAGACGTGCTTATCAACGGCACTGAACAAGAGTTTGAGGTGGTGATGAATGCTTTGGACAGTTTAATCATCAGGTAACTGTACCGCTGGTTTTTACTGTTGCCTAATAAGTTTTATTACTTAGTGTCACAATGGACGCTTCGAGTGTGACACTAAGTATTTTAGTCGTCTCTATTTTGAGTTGGGCGGATGTACAATTTTATGAGGTTCGAAAGTAAAGATCATGGACGGCATCTAGGTGCATTATTGCCTAGCCATGATCGTCTGTCTTAATTAGAAGTGCCTTAACGAGCTTAACTAGGGTGACCGAATTCATTTGACTAGGTCAGCTCAATATGGATGTTATTGCATCCACGACTGATAAGCCTGAGTGTCGAATGGCAGGCATCAAGGTCTACAGATTGTCACCTATAAAGTAACTTTGTGTAGACATCGGGATTCTAGTTAACGTTTTTCTACCATCTCTGTGGTAAATACTGTGTGAAATACAAAGGCATCACGATATTGGTTTGTTCTAACGCTGATGAGCCTTGTGTGCCAGTTAACTTAAAGGTTTTACTTGGTGCGCATTTTTCAATGTAGGATGCCAGCGATTTTGCCCGTGTACGTTTGCCACTTTTAACTTCAACAGGGATGATATCTCCTTCATCGGTTGCCAAAATAAATTCGATTTCAGCGCGTGCGTCATTCCATGAATAGCTTGGGTCAACGCCAATGGCTGTGAGCTCTTGTTGCACAAAGTTTTCAGCCACATAGCCTTTGTATTCGTAGTTTTGTTGCTTAATCTCTTTATAACTACTGCCTAGCATATGATTGAGCAGGCCCACATCAAACATAAACAGTTTAACCATATTTTCTTTTTTATAGGCCGCCAGAGGTGATTTCGGCAATCCTTCAATAGGGTAGTTTGGCAAGGCTAAGCGGCAACAGTTAAGCCAATGGATCGCGGTTTCAAAATCGCTATAACGAGATTTACGCTCATACACATGTTTAAATTTAAAGCGCTTAACGGATTCATCACTGACAATTGATAACTGCGCTGGAATACTATTAAACACAGATTCAATCAGTGTGGCATCGACCTTGCCCGCGTACTTACCAAAATCGCGGCGATAACCTTCAACTAAATCAGCATGAATTTTAGTGACTTTTTCAACACGCTCTAAAATGCTTGAATCTTTAAACCGATACCAAGCTGAAACGGCTTCTGGCATACCACCGGTAAAAAAGTAGTCTGTTAGTTTATCCATCAATTTCGCGTGCACTGCCGATGTGCTTGCTTGACTATCAAATGCTTTGATCAGTGCTTGCTCGTTTGATGCGTAAATAAATTCTTGGAAGGTCAGTGGTCGCAAATTGTATTGTTCTACCTTACCCACGGGGAAGGTGTTGAGCAAACCAATATTCGATCCGCTGGCTGCGACAAAATAGGACGGTGCTTTTTCGGCAAAATACTTAAGCGAAGTAACTGCACGTTCACATTCGCCAATTTCATCTAATATCAGTAGATCGGTTTCTGGGTTGAACGCCTGATTGGTCAACAGCTCAATGTTCATTAATAGCTCATCAGGTGACAGTGAGCCATCGAACGCTTCTTTGTAGGCGGGATTTTCAAGAAAGTCGATACGCAGGATGTTGGCAAAGGTGTTGCCAAACAACTCTTGCAGCAGATAGGTTTTACCCGTTTGCCTAGCCCCATCAATCAATAGTGGCTTGCGCACAGGTTGTTTTTTCCATGCTACTAGAGCGTTGAGTAAGTTGCGCTGCATTGTAGTTTCCTGGCAATTAAGATTGTTAACCGCCTATACTATAACCTACTTCACACTTTTATGCGCATAAAAGTGCTGAATTTTTCATTTTTACGCGCATAAAAGTGTAATCGCGTTCTAGTCGAGTATAAAACAACCGCTCAATAGCTCTTTTTCTCAAGAACCTAGTTGAGCATGTAATGTGCCAGCGGTGAACTAGCAGAGCTAAGCCTTATTTGTTGTTCATCATCATTATTCCCATCATATGAAAGAGAAACATTAGCGCGTTAGACGAGTATTTTTTCTGCTTGCGGCGGCCAATGATCTCTTTTTCGTCTGAATGTCTTAGCTCTAACCACACTGCACCATTACCTGTGCGGCCTTTATGTGAAGATGGCTTTGATCTGAGCGCCTGAATACCTTTGTAAGCGTCTCTCCAATGCTCTTTCAGGATAGAGTGGTTAATTGATAGTGTTTGCACTCGCCATTTACTTTTAGGTATTGCAAATGAAAATGTCGCGATAAAGCGTTCTAAATCTTCAGGTTTTGAAAAGTATATCCCTGACTTGCTATTGCTTTTGTTGTTGAGTGCATATGCTAGCGCCCACTGGATTGCTTGGGGAGTATGTGGGTACTGCTGTCTAACTTTTGTGATAATGGAGTCAAGCCATTTTAACTCAGATGAAGCGCTTGGTTGTGAGGGGAGAAGCGATTGAGAGCTGCGCTTAGATTGTAATCTAGGAGTGTTATAATGAGTCTTTATTGCCATTAGCGCGGTAGCATTAATATGCCATTTATCGATAAGGTCCCGATTCAATATGGTATTTGAAAGCTAGTTCAATCGGATCAATACCAAGATCCATTTGCTTTAAGATTCTGTAACAAGTGTCGATATTTATAATGGGTTTAGGATCTGACTCCGGTTGAATTGCTATTGTATTTTTGAGCTTTGACGTCTTAATTGGTTTGAACTTTAATTTTTTCACAGTGTAGCCAAGAAAGGTCGCTATACTCCAGCTGGCATCTGTTTTATTTAATTTTGCCAAATGACTTAGATTTCTGCGAGAACCAAGGGCTAAATTCAGTAACTGCTTTTGCGTTACCTTTAGCTTCATTTTAAGTAAGTTGGAATAAAGTACTAAATCGCAAAAGTGGAAGTAGTTACTAAAGCATGTTGCTGGGGATGAATGTCCATCAAATGCGGCAATCGCATAATATTTATTACGTAGGTTTTTACCTGCTATTGTGTCGGTTATCTTGTTGATTTGCTTCAGTGAATAAGGAACAATTTCTGGATAATTAACACTGTCATCACCTAATTCAAAAATTAACTGTACTCTAGATATTGTACTATGCCTTAAGTGATGAAATACCAAGTGGTCAAGCCCTGACAGCTGTCTTAGGGTTGTTGTTGTGAAATTTGAGATTAGAAATTTATCTATTGGCTTGCTGTTATCTTGTCCAATGGTAAAGGCTAAACGAGTTTCTGCAGCATTGATGTTTTCTTGTCTTGTCAGATTTAAGGACGTTGTAATAATCTTTTTTTCATGTTCAAGCAGTAAAATGTATAGTGGTACTTTGCGACGAGAAGACGGGGTTTTGTTATTCTCAAATTTATTTTCTCTTATTTTTAGCCAGCCCTCTTGTGAGTTTTCTATATCTATTAGTCTAAGTTTAGTGATCTCACTAATGCGTAAGCCGCATCGATAAGAAATTATCAATATACTTTTTATAATCAGCTTATTATTAAAGTCTAAATCTGTTATTTTATCAGTGGTTTTTAATAGCGCTTTAAATAGTGTTTCATCAATAAAACCAGCACTAGTATGGTTTTTATATTTCGAGCCTTTTTTTATTGGTTCAAGTAGTAAAGGGAAGCCAAATTGTTGAACGGCAAAGGCATGGAAATCACTCAATCGAGCGGCTAGTTGAGTTTTTGCCTTCTCGTCATTAGTTAGTTCAATCAATTCAGTGTAGAGATCTTGAAAATCTTGTTCATCGCCCTCGTTTAAATTTATTGATTCAGTTTGATAAAGCCATTTTCTAGATAGGGTAGAATGATAGGTACGTATTGTAGAAGGCTTACATGTGTCGAGCTTATGTATAAACCATTCGATTAGCACTTCTTGGGCGTCGACAGTTGACTTTCACGTACAAGCTTTTGTAATTTTTTTGCCAACGAGTCTGATGTCAGCTTCTTGTTGTTGCTTTCTTTTAGTTCTTTGGATAATGCTGAAAAGAACTTTGATGATGGCAAAGTCGGTTTAGCAAGCTTTATTTTTGTTGGTGCAGCGTTCCTCAGAGCGCTATAAAAATTAAGGCTAGGATGTACTTTAATGGGGCTTGTAACTAATCGAGCTAAATTCGCTTTAGGTAAGCTATACGCGATGTTTCTGCCCATTGAATACTCAAGCATTGATTGAGATATTCTCATGTTTGGAAGAAATGGAATAACCGTGATAGCTGATTTTACTAATTTCTCAAGACTATTAGGCAAAGGCACATTGCCGATATAGTCATTAGTGATTAAAGCATGAATCGTTTTATTGTCTATGGGCGCTTGCCAATTAGCATTTGTCGGGGTTCGTTTGAGTGTTAAAAAATGCTCGATACAGCTAATAGTCAGTGGGGATAAATACCAAGTGAACTCGGTTGTCTTTTTGCCGTATTTTACGATATTTGTATGGTAGCCATGTTCATCAATTTCCAGTGATATAAAAGGTAAATTATTGACAGTTGAAATATCTAACTGGGCATTTAATTGCGCTGATATTGCTTTTACTAAGTGGTGATTAAGGCAACCTGAGTAACAAATAAATGAGATAATAATGGAGCGGTAAGCATCTGATATATTAGTGCTGTGCCCATGTTGCGATATCTTGTCAAACCAATTGCTATATAGCTGATGGAATGCAGCTCCTTCTTGCATCAAAGCTTGATTATATATCGTTTTTTCAGCCTTTTGTGTAACAATGAAAGACGGTACGTCTAAGTCGATACCGAGTAACTCTGCTCTCTTGTTGAAAACGCCGACACAGTGATTAAAGGCTCGTTTTAGATCCGAGTTTGAGTTATACGCATGTTCTATGTCTTCTACCAATTGAAGCCAACGAGTATTAAAATCTTGTGAGGCAGGAAAACTGGCTTCACTCGGGAAATGTTTATCTATGAGCTGTTCAGCTTTTTTTACTACTTTAAGTTGATGGCGTTTTCGTTGTTGTAGCCGTTTTTCTACACCAATCTCCGTCGAGTCCCGGTGTTTTTCAAGGTAGTTGGCACTCTTTACTTAAATTTTAAGCTGCATTTCTTGTTTCAGTTTCAGACTCTTTTTCTGGGTTCAACACTACCTCACCGATAACGTCACAGTTCCTTATACCGTTTGGCCAGCGTTTAGGATTTCTTGATCTTGCTTCTTCTAGTACCTCCTTACGCTTAGATAAAATCGCTTTATCTTGCATCGCATGTCGCTCACTCGGTGATACAAAATTGAGCTTACTGTGCTTATGTTTGGTATTGTACCAAGTCACAAACTCTTCTACCCATTCCCGTGCCTCGGTGATGTTTTTAAAGCCAGAGCTAGGCCATTCTGGCCGATACTTTAAGGTTCTGAATAATGCTTCGGAGTAAGGATTGTCATTGCTTACGATTGGTCTACTTAACGAAGCGGTAACACCTAACTCTTCAAGCTTGGCTTTCATCGTCAATGACTTCATCGGAGCACCGTTATCAGAGTGCAGTACTAACGGTTTTTTGAAGCATTGCTCGCGTAGCATATTGCGCTGCATTAACTCGGCCGCTAGCTCACCACATTCTCGGTCATGGACTTCATAACCCACTATCTTACGGCTATAAATATCCTCAAACATATACAGATAATAAAAGCGTCCTTTGATGACCGAGGCTAAATAAGTAATATCCCAAGACCATACTTTGTTTGGCCCATCTGCAACGTAAGCATCTGGTTTGCTTCTTTTTGTTACGCCTTGGCTTCGCCCACGCCGATTTAATTGTTCATTGGCTTTTAACACTCGATAAAAACTCGACTCTGAAGCGATATAGACCCCCTCATCAAGCAGTGTCGGCACGATTTGTGACGGAGGTAGGCTTGCAAACCTTGCCTCATTAGAGGTTGCCAATATCTGCTCTTGCTCATCATCATTAAGCTTGTTAGCAGGCTCCCGTCTTACTGCCGTAGGCCTTAAATCTGCCTGCACTTTTCTTGCTCGATACCAGCGGCGATACGTCCGTTTACTTAACTCTGCTTCAGCGCAAGCTTTGTAAAGACGCGCACCGTGGGCATAAGCTTCTTGTATTAAATCCACCAGTGTTATGCGCTTAGGCAAAGGCGTTAACTCTCCTCGCTGTCGTCCTCCCAAAGCGCATTGAGCTTTTTTCTAAGCACCAGTAAAGCCGCAGCTTCAGCGAGTGCCTTCTCCTTATAACGTAATTCTCGTTGCAGGGATTTTATTTCTGCCTTGTCTGATTTGGCTTGCTGCTTAATCGTTTTAGCTTGAACTTCACTCGTCTTAAAACCACCTAAACAATCTTGTTTCCACTGCTGAACTTGTTCTCGAAACAAGCCTTTTTCTCGGCAATATTGGCTGATTTCAGTTTCTGACATTGGTGCTGTTTCAATGAGAACTGCAAACTTAGCTTCAGCTGACCAATCATTACTGGTTAATGTTTTACCTGGCACAGGGCGACCCTCTTTTTTGGCTTTATCTCGCCAATGATACAGGGTTTGGTAGGAGATCCCCTCACTGCGAGCCACTTCCGTGACCGTCATATTGTGGGGAGGTAATAATTTCTTTAAGACAGCGTCTTTACGTTCAGGTGAATATCGTGCCATTGAGCTCTCATTGACCGCCCCCTTTATTTAATTATTGGATGATTTTAAGGGGTGACAACAATCCTGACACAGGGGGGTCCTTAGACAAATGTAATCTCCTTACAATCAACAGAAACTAGTTTTGTGTTAATCGTGTTACTGATTATCTTTAACTCATTGATTGAATATGAGCAAAACCGTGTAAATGCAGGCTCATTTAGTTCGGCATGCCCCATCCAAGCTGCAATTAGCTCTGGAGGTACATTTTCCTCAACGAGTAATGATCTCACATAATGCCGATGCCAATTCAAAGGTAAGGGAAGTACACTATCAAAATGAGCGGTCATGGTTTTGGGCGTCACTTCTTCTATTGCGCCATCGTTGATAAAGAAAAACAGGTGTTTCTCGCCAGATATGGCATCCTGATAACGTTCTGAAACTTCTATTTTGAGGCTCATAGAGTCAACTTTTCCAGCTTTTAAATAGCGTAAGTAGTGTTTCAAAATACTCACTGTAATCTCAGGAAGAATGATCATTCGACCCGATAGTGCTTGATGCATCTCTTTGTCAGAGATCCAAAATGTCGAGTTGAATAAATTATAGTCAGTGATTTTTCCAAACCATCCTGTAACGGGTCGATAGCCTGAGGATATTGCAAGAGTAAATAACACATAGTAAGTGATGAAGTTATGTTGCTGTTGAGAGTATCGGTCTGAAATATCAGATATATTTTTTTCTAAGGTTCTGAAAAACTTTCCCAAAATTTCATCATTCATAACTAGCGGGCTGCCGATGGGCTGTTTCTCTTGATGATCATGTTGATTGTTGGGTTCAAATTTATGCGACTTGCTTGATAAGTTCTCTAAATACAATAAAAAACGACAATATATCTGATTTACATCTAGGTCATATAAGTGAGTGTAGGATAGTTCGGGTACGGTTTTAGTCGTTTTACCTTCAATTAGCGCGATAATTGTTGGATCAATTGACTCCTGTTTTAGTGTATGACGTAGGTAGGATGATATTTTATTTTCGGTTAAAGTTATCCCGTGCTTTTTATTGATATAAGTCAGCAGTTTAGAGGTCTTCCTCAATGTTAAATCGTCTAAGTCATTCAACAAAATTGTTTTTATATCGAACGGTAACCTAATGAAAAATGTTGTCTGAGTTGGTGATATCAGCTTAATTATTGGCTTGCGTTGGTTCTGGGGTGGTAGCTTGTGCTCTTGTATTAAACTGTTGGTTTCATCGTCATACTTTCGCTGGCTAACACGTTCTAATGATGAGCCTAATGTTAAAGATGCCAGCAGCAATGAGCGCGTTTTCTCACAAACTTTTTCAGGATCCATGCAATATGACAGTAATGTTCTAATTTCAAATTTTGTTGCTTGCTGGATATCACATGGAAGGCTCATGTGGTTTTTTAGTATTTTATTACTTATCGCTTGAGCGCGTAACTTCTGAACTGCATAACCATTTTTATTAGGCGTCATCATCGATATCAAAAACATTTTTTTCTTACGCTCTGATGAGGCTTCTTCTGTTGCCCAGCCTTCTTGATGCGTTTGAACCTCTATAAATTCAGTCACAGTATCAGAGCCATCATTATCGACAGGATTGATAATTAGCCTTGTTCTGGGAGCTCCAGGATCTCGCAGTGTAATACTTCGTAAAATGCCTTTGTTGTGGTTATAGCTGTCATTATAAGGAACATAGATGTTTGATATTTGATGTCCAACTTTGGAACCCTTGTTAACTTCTAGTTTTTCCTTTCTTTTTAGATCTAGTTCATCAATTAATTTTTTCATCTCACTATCAATAACATCAGGCAGATTATTGGATAGCTCATTTCTTTTCCCTAGAGACCATTGCCTAATTTCATTGCAGACAGATTTGATCGCCGATTCATGTCTCCCCATAGTGTATAACTTTGCACAGACCAACAACGTTATCGCCTTATATTGTTCAAATTGTTGGTGGTCTTGAGAGGGTGAACGCATGACGCTTGCTATAAAGGCGCTAAAATAATATTTCTCGAGTTGCTTTTGCTTCACTAGCACTTGATACAAAAATGAGAGGTTATTTTTATGCGATTCAAGATCTGTTTGTGTGTTTTTTACCTTTTTTTTAGCTAAAAATTTTATTGTAGTCAGCTCTGGGAAGCCTCTCTGGTAGCGATGACTTAAGACTTCTATTAGGTTAATTATTTCATCTGCAATACAGGAGTGATAATCAGTTAATTCTTCAGGGAATGCATTATTTAAGGCATTTCTTAATGTTTCAATATTAAATCTTGACAGCTCAGAATCAACGGTCATCAGCCTCTCCGACGACTTGTTCAAAAAGTGAAATAGACATTTCTTGTTGAGGGGGCTTGTGACGAGACTTTTGCTTGGCGATAGTATTTTTAGCTTTGCCTGTCATTTTGGCTAATAATTCTTCGCTTAGATGTGATTGGTAGTAGAGCTTATTAGCAACGTCTGATGAAATTTTTGCATTGATATTCGAATGGATTAAGTCTAGATAGTCGCTTGAGACTGAGCTTAGTAAAGTCTGGTACAGCACATTTTTCCATGCAAATAGCTTTATATCCTCATCGGCGATATCTTGGTGTATGAGCACTGTGGTATCAAGAAGGTTGAGATTGGCAAAATCAAATATCATGGATTCGAAACCTGCAAAAATATGTAGTTCGGTTTCGATAATTTTCCATTGAAGAATGACTGCTTCATTTAGCAACTTTTCGTTGAGCAACCCTTTTTTTATCGCATCAGAAAATTGAAATCGTAGTGATTTTACGAATTCGAATGCTGGATATGCAGCAAGATGGACCTTGATGCCAGAAATTTGCTTCGCTTCTTTCTTCGATAACAGTACAACCATTGCCAACCAGTTTTCATGAATCCATATGATATTTATATAAAATAAATAAAATCCGTTCTGTGAAGTTCGATGCAAAAGCACTGATTGTTACTAAATGATGTTTTTAAGGCTAACACTGTAAACCTCTGGGTGTTGGCCAATTGGCCTGGTTCCTCGGTTTAATTTTTGATTCTGAAAATATTAGTGTCAGATATATTCGGAGTTTGTCCGCATACTCTAACCCCCTCAAAGCAAAAGTCATAAAGGTCATAAAAGTTATTTCAAGTGATTTTGACTGTTGACAACATATTCTAGTTGTCCTACCTTGAATGTCATTAGTAGTTGTCATGACTATTTTGACTTTAGGGGCCAGTATGACCGTATATCACATAAGACCGAAACCACATGGAATTAATAGAGAGTCTGAATTTCTCAAGGGAAGGGTCTCAATTGGGTGGCCGTGTGGTCAGGACCTAAGGGGCTTGAGTAGAGATGGCTTACAGCAAGCACTGGCTCAAGAATACCCAGAGATCAATGCACATAACCTTTCTCAAGTGGAGCAGTTTCTACATATCGAGGTTGGTTCAATAGTCTTGAGCCCATCAGAAAGTAGTATTGAAAGTATGCATCTGTTTCGTACCGTCGAATCCTCACAGTATGATATGAATCGAGATAACTCAAAAGAAGGGAACCCTCATGGTGTGCCCGTTGAACATATCATGACAGTAAAGAAGTCACTCCTTCCACCGGGTGTTTTGAGGTCATTGAAAGGCGCACGCAAAACGGTATGTAATTTTTCCAAGCATGCGGCAGCAATGGAGGAGTTCCTTAAAGTTGCTGAACATATATCCGAAGAGCCCGTTACAACAGAATTAGAGTTACAAAATAAAGTGCGTAACACGCTAATTCAGGCACTGGATAGCGAAAATGAGATTGTACGGGTTCAAGCTGCTGCGGCATTGTATAAATCTGCCTGACCCTGTTTTCCTACGACTATTAATTTATACGGAGGAGCTTTAAATGACTCATGTTATTAAGCCTACTCTTGGCTGTTCGGTGAAGGTACTGCACGTATCTGATCTGCATTTCAATCAAGCTCAATTTGAATGGGTAACAGAGCAATCGTGCAATTATGATGTGTTGTGTATCAGTGGTGATCTGCTCGATGATTCCTTGAATCAGACTTTAAGCAGTGAGGAGCAAATTGAGTGGATCAAGCAATGGACGCTTACACTAAGTATTCCTACATTTATCTGCTCGGGTAATCATGATCAAATAGAGTTTGAAAATGATGAGCAGCCATCAGCACGTTGGCTTAGCAGGTTGAAAAAAGATCATCTCTACCTTGATGGTAATATTGTCGAGATAGGTGGTTTTTACTTTGGCTGTATACCATACGAAAGTCTTAACTTTCATAAGTTTAGATATTGTGACGTATTACTACACCACGTCCCGCCATCTAAGCTCAAAGTCGCTATGCAGGGTGGTGAAGACTGGGGCTGCCAAGATATCCGAGCCGCTATCAAGTTTGGTGAGTTGCAGGCAAAGTATGTTCTATGCGGCCATGTTCATCAGCCCCATGCTCGCTTTAGTAAATTTAAAAACAGGATTATTTCTAACCCAGGTAGTAACCCTAGCGCTGAAAAGCCGAACTTTAACTCTATAACTCTAGTGGGGAGTGAGTAATCTGTATGACAAAACCTTTTGCGAGAAAATTCGATCTTAATCAGTTACCTAAAGAAAACCCAGAATGGTGGCAGGATCTGCTGCAACGACTAATGCCAGCTGGCGAAGAGTTAGGTGACTTTGGTCTTCGCTTAGCTGTACGTGAAAACTACCTCAATTTTTATCATCGAGGACAAGCTATTGCCTATATTCGATTTAACAGGAAAAAAGAGTTGTACTCAAAGCTACATATTAAATATGTATTTCCAGATGCTAAGTCGCAGAAAAATGTCAAATTGACTGGAAACGATCCAGAAATAATTAACCCTGAGAATGAAAAAGACAGTGTACGTTACCAAGGCAGCAAGACGTTAGAAAAGTGGATGGATCGTGCAAAGAAGTATGACGGTATTGAAAAAAACTTTGTCGAAGAAGTTACCGCTATAAATGACAATATTATCGATATGGAGATGGGGCTACCTGGTAGGGCTGACCGAATTGATTTGGTAGCGCTAGAGCAGCGCGACGGTTCAGTTCGTCTTGTCTTTTGGGAGGCTAAACTCACGACTGACTCACGTTGGGGGGCTGATAGTGATATTTCTAAAGTACTTGAACAGTTGGGGCGTTATAGAGTCTTTCTAAATGATGACAACCGTCAAAAGCAGTTAAAAGTAGCATTTGTTAACGCTTGCCAAGTACTGACCAAGATAACCAAGCTAGCAAATAAATCTGTGGCGTCGATTATTGAAGACGTCGCTAATATGGAAGAAGATGAAAGTGGGGACATACCACGGCTAGTTATCGATAGTGAGCCAAGGTTACTGATTTATTATAACGAGGTACAGGATAAGAAAAATAACTGGTCTCGTTATGAAAAGAAGCTAATTGAAAATAAAGTAACCATGCAGATAATGACTGAAGGCAGCTGTTACAAACTTCAGAGTAAGGAGCAGTTTTAATGCCACAGATCTCAGTAACTATATTGCGTGGAGCAGATACCATTGGTGGTAGTTGCGTAAAAATAAACCATGGCGAAGATAGCATTGTGTTAGATTACGGTGCTCCTCTCATGGATAGCACAGGAGTATCGATTGATGCAGACTTGGCTTCAAGCCCATCGATGGAAAATGGTATTTTGCTTGATATTCAACAGCAAGATACTAGACCTCCTTTGGCTTATCTCTTATCCCATGCACATCCAGACCATTATGGTCTACTGAGATCATTACCTAAAAGCTCAAATATATACCTGTCAGATAGTAGTTACTCTATGATGACTATTGGCAACTTGTTTTACCCTGAAGCATTGCGATTTAGTTCACTGGAGCAGTGTCGACAGTTCACTCCTGGAAAACCATTTCAAGTTGGTCCATTCACAGTAACGGCATTTTTAATGGATCATTCAGCCTTTGGCGCATGTAGTCTTTTAATAGAGGTTGATGGTAAGCAGGTATATTACACTGGGGATTTTCGTGGGCATGGCAGAAAGTCACAGGTTAGCGATTACATCTACGCAAATGTGAAGCAGCCTGATTTAATGCTGCTTGAGGGAACGACCCTTAATGGAGGGCACTCGCTACAATTTCCTACTGAAGTTTCGGTTGAAGATGCTATGGTTTCGGCCCTTAATGAGGGTGATGGACCAGCTTTTGTTTCAGCCTCAGGTAGCAATATTGATCGAATTGTAAGCCTCTATAACGCAACTAAACGCACAGGAAAAGAGCTAGTTATCGATCTATACCAACTTTACTTGCTTGAGGCGCTAAAGAAGTACTCCCCTAGCTTACCACCACATAAAAATGATCACCTAAAAGTAATATTTCCTCAATCCCAACTAGCTATCATTAAGTCTGAATTTGGTGATGATTTCCTGCGATACAGCAACCGCCATGTGAATCTTAGTAAGCTGAAGGGGACTAACTACGTATTCAGATTATCTCCCTATGCAATGACCCCCTACCTTGACTCATTTAAAGAAAAAGGGGTAAAACCTAAACTTATCTACTCTATGTGGTTAGGTTATCAAAGTAAGCAGCCTAAGTTTGCAGAGATAGCCAATAAATATCAGGAGTCATGGCAATACATTCATACGAGTGGTCATGCTTACCTAGAGCACTTACAGAGCTTCGCAGGTAATATATCACCCAAGGTTTTAGTACCAATTCATACTCTCAACCGTGACAAGTTTTCAAGCTATTTTGATAACGTTCGCATAGTAGAAAATGGAGAGTCGATAGTCTGTGAATGATATGCATTGAGCGGCCTTGTTGATCAAATAACTGCTTGAGATGCAGCTATACTAAGGTTTTCCGAGTTTATGCAGTTGTCTGTCTAACAGGCATACTTGGCTCTATGACTTTGTTCATCGCTTTTATACCAGCCAAAGCTTCTCCGATCAGTGCATTGTGATCACGTAAGCTTAGCTTGGAGCTGATGAGTTGTTTTTAGCGATACATTGCAGTCTCCGATAGACATATTCATCATCTGGCTCATTTCAGAGTCAGTTCGTTTCGTATCGTGAATTTGTTTAAGTTTTTTTAGAATCTTCTGTTTGCGTCTGCGCAAGTAGGCAGCTTGAGAAGATAAGGATTTTCGATTGTTCATGTGTTTCTCCAATTTAGAGGAACACAAGCCCTTGAGGGAGTGTCCCTCTAGGGTTAAATATTTTAACTGATTTATTTCTTAGGTTGCTTGCTTCTATCGAACTCGGCGGCAAACCAACCTACTGCAACCAACATTAAGGTCGCAACAGAAAAAACAGCTAATGAATATAAAATAAACGTTTCAGGTGACACTATATAGTTACTCATAAGGATGTCCTTACCTTAAATTTTAGCATTTGATTCAATTTCGAGCAATAACGATGTTCAAGGGGCTTACCAGTCCCTACTTCTTGAGCCGCTTCTTTTTTTACTTCTTCCTCAGTCGCTTTTTTAAACAACAGCTTTCCAAGTTCTTTAGGCAACATGCTATTTATCGTTGAGTATACTTGCTCTTTCATTGCGTACAGCATGTTACCAATAGCCGCTGAAGCACTCGTTGACCCCATTGATACGCTATCGGCGACACCTTGCATAAATTCAGGATCACCCATCACTGAGCTAGCAAAGTCAACTACTGCCGTTGCTCCGGTATTCCACCTGTAAACCAACATCGTGGTAAAGTCACTATACAACCCCGCAACTTGATCAGTTACTCGGCCCGAAAGCCTTGAACAGTTAATCAATATAGACCCTTGGGTAAAAAGCATTACTACACAGCTCAATAATTATTCTCTATTGGAGGCTTGCTTAAGGGCAAACCTCCAAGTTCGACAGTGGTCAGTTGTATATGTGTTTAGCAAAGGCATGATTTTGTGCTATCCAACTCTAGAATATGGTCTAACCAAGCTCCTTTTTCGGTATCTCTTTGTGAAAATAAATAGAATTTTTATACCAAAATCGGTGACCAAAATAATCGCCGTGGGCACTAAATCGCTGAAAAATGACTTAAATCCGTTGAAAATGAATTTTTAAACGTAATGATTTAACTATATGTAATTAATATAATTATTCAATGAAACCCTCAGGTTTCAACTGGCGTAGAATAACATCATTTGGTCTTGTGGCGGTCTCCAAAACCGATGGTTGCGGGTTCGAGTCCTGCCACCCCTGCCAAATTAAAGAAGCCGTTCAGAAATGAACGGCTTTTTGCTTTTCTGCTTTTATTAAACGTGGATGTCGATTGACACGTTTACTGCGTTAATACCTGTCACAGTGTTTGCCATCTTCCTCGTGTTTAACAACTTGCTTTATACTCCAGTGACATTCTAACTGTGTAACTGGTATTCTTGGGTCGTATTTGGATTGGTTGGAGTGAACTTGAATAGAGACGATTATTTGGACGCGATGGGGGTAACCCGTTGGACCGATGCTAATAATGTATTGCCTACGGCTATTATTCTGCTAGATCATGGTGCGCAATTCGATCTCAGTCATCCGATCATCCAAATTGTGCTTAGGCTTGTCGATGTAGAACCCGCACAAGTTCAACTAAGCACTAAATTACAACAAAATATTCTTTGGGATATGCGTAAGTTAAAGCTGCCTAAAGTGAACTCTGTTATCAGCTCTGCCCCTTTGAATGAGCTTGAGCGTGACGTTCAGGCTAAGCGAGCGCTTTGGCAATCGATATGCGAGCAACAGCATGCATTATAAGTTAAGGGCTTTATCGCTGGCAGATGTGGCCAACGTTGCTGAAATTGAGCAACGCTGTCATCAATTTCCTATGTCTATAGCAACGCTTGAGAGTTGCTTTGGGCGTTTCTATCATGTTATTGGTCTTGAGGTTGATGGCGACCTCGTAGGGTTTGCCATTTTGCACTTGTTATTTGAGGACGCCACCTTGATGGATATCTGCGTGTCACCAGAAAATCAAGGCAAAGGACTTGGTAGAGTGTTATTAGATGCTGTTGTCGATTTAGCGGCCTCTGGTGGTGCAGAGCGGATAATGTTAGAGGTCAGGGCATCGAGCTCTGCGGTGATCCGTTTGTATGAAATGGCGGGTTTTGTTCGTACTGGTTTACGGGTTAACTATTATCAACATGAGCTAGGCAAGGAAGATGCGGTGTTGATGGAGCGATTATTATAGGCTTGCTTGCAACAAATATTGTGATAAAAATAGCGCCTTGCGGCTAATGCCAGTCAGTTAAGCTGATTGGCATTTTTCTTTTTATGGGGATATTTGCTTGGTTTTGACTTTATAGCCCTTGGGTACACCCTATCTTCTCGTTTCGTTGGTAGCTCGAAGTTACCTAGCATTTCTATCAGTTGCTCGTAATGTTTGGGTAAATTTCCTGGGCTCATCAGTGGTAATCTTGCTAGGTAACTTAGTATCGTACTCGCACAGTTACTGAAGCTGAGGCGATTGGCCCATATTCCTTTTCTTGATGCGGCCTCAGTCATTGCTTGACGCATCAGGTTGTAGCCAAGTAGTAAGCCCCAAAGTTCCTGTTCTACCATCTCTGATTTTTTACTTCTTAGCGTATACTCGCTGTTTAGTAGGGTTTGTTTCATCTCTCTGTAGCCAAGCTCTATTTCCCATCGATGATTATATAACTCAACGATGTCAGCACTTGGAAAGCGTAATGGGTCGACCATTGAGGTTAATACCTGATGCGTCTTACCTTTTATTGATTTTGTCACCAGCCTCGCTTCTATATGCGTCGGTAGCGCTGGGTTTTGTTGTCTGGCTTGGGCGGTTATTGCCAATTTCACCTGTTTATCTAACCGGCCATTTGAGTGTAAAACCTCGTATTGAAGCCCCTTTCTCGCAGGGATTAACCAGTGCCGCTCTTCACCACCTAGTTGCCATTGATGTAGCAAGTTTAAGGAGTAAAAACCTTTATCGAACATCGTGAGACTATGGTCTGGAGTTGACTGTATGAGCGCTTCTGCTAGCTTCATTTCACTCGTTTTATAACCATCAAACGCGCTATTTATCAGTTGATGGCTAGTGAGCTCCATATGACACACCATACGAACCTGAGGAAATGAGGTGTCACCATGTTGATTTGATGGTGAGCCAAAAGCATTACGATTATCAGCGGTGTCCTGAGTGCGCCAGACTACACCATCAACGGCTAATAAATTCAGTCCACACCACGTCTCAAATTGAGTGTTGCTATAGTAATGTTTTGCCATCATTTGAAAGGCATTTTTCATACTCTGCACACCTAACCTCTGGCGCCCTTGAACAAGAGCACTGGGGGCAATGAGCTTCTTTTTACCTGGTAGCATCAACTCCATATGAGTCGCAAGCTCCCATACAGACTGTTGTCGGTAAAAACTCATACCAATGACAGACCACATAACTGCATCAAGGGGTAAGCGACGTTTTCTTACTGTGGCGACCCCAGCAGTTTCAAAGGCTTGCTGGATGATGTTTTCATCCAATAAGTGATTAAGATTGGTAAAGGCTGTGGCTTCTTGGTGGTATTCAAAAGCGGTGCAGAAAGCTTGTTCTAAAGACATAAAAAAATCCAATATCATTTCTGATATTGGATTTTGAAGCCTTTTAAAGATCGGTCAACTGATCGTTTATATGCTTAACTGATCAGCATTAGCCTTGCGGCGCTATTTTTAGATTAAAACTTGTTGTGGTTAAAAGAAGCGCTTATTTAACTTCTTTGCCTTGCGCTTGCAGATCGGCATGGTAACTAGAGCGAACCATTGGGCCACATGCTGCATGGGTAAAGCCTATCTTTTCGGCAAACTCTCTTAGTTCGTCAAACTCCGCAGGCGGAACATAACGTTCTACAGGTAGGTGAAACTTAGATGGCTGAAGATATTGCCCTAGCGTGAGCATCTCGACGTTATGAGCGCGCAGATCTTGCAATACTTCAGCGATCTCTTCGTTGGTTTCACCAAGTCCCATCATCAATCCAGACTTCGTTGGTATTGATGGATGACGCTCTTTAAATTTCTTCAGCAGATCCAGTGACCATTGATAGTTGGCGCCAGGACGGGCCTTACGATAGTGCTTAGGCGCCGTTTCTAAGTTGTGGTTAAACACATCAGGTGGCTCAGTGGCTAATATGTCCAGCGCCGCATCAATACGGCCTCTGAAGTCAGGCACGAGAATCTCAATTTTGATCTCTGGATTTAATATCCGAATTTCACGAATGCAGTCGGCAAAATGTTGTGCTCCACCGTCTCTAAGATCGTCACGATCGACAGAAGTGATCACCACATATTTGAGCTTCATATCGCGAATCGTTTGTGCAAGCTTGACGGGCTCTTCGGCATCAGGCTTTAGTGGTCGGCCATGGGCTACGTCACAAAATGGACAGCGGCGAGTACAAATAGCACCCAAAATCATGAAGGTAGCTGTCCCATGGTTAAAGCACTCTGCTAAGTTAGGGCAAGATGCTTCTTCGCAGACAGAGTGCAAACCGTTTTTACGCAGTGCTTGTTTGATGTCGATAATACGCTGATTAGAAGCGGGTAATTTTACCCTTAACCAATCGGGTTTACGTAACATTGTTTCGCGCTCTGAAGGCACGATCTTAACAGGAATGCGTGAGACCTTATCGGCGTCACGTAACTTAACTCCCGGTTGTAGTCTTTCAGGCCTATTCATATGACTTTGCTAACCCTTGATGATGTTCTAAATGATGATAGCCCAGTGTTTGGCTAAAGGTTTGGATAAGTTTTTCACCAGCTTCTATAACAGTTTGAGGTCCGTTTAACGGTTTGCATTGCGCCATCTCTAAACCCGCATACCCACAGGGGTTGATGCGTTGAAATGGGGACATATCCATATCGACATTAAGTGCAAGGCCATGAAACGAGCATCCTTTGCGGATACGTAATCCGAGAGAGGCTATTTTACGCTCATCGACATAGACACCTGGCGCATCGGCTTTAGGATACGCCTTGATATCATACATCGCCAGCATACTGACGATGCTTTGCTCTATATCGGTCACCAGTTGGCGCACCCCAATTTTGAGACGCTTGATATCCAGTAAAGGATACGCTACCAGTTGTCCAGGCCCGTGGTAGGTCACTTGACCACCTCTGTCGACTTGAATAACGGGGATGTCACCAGGGTTAAGTATGTGCTCGCTCTTACCGGCTTGACCTTGGGTAAAAACGGCAGGGTGCTCTACTACCCATAGTTCATCTTGGCTGTGTTCATCGCGAGTATCGGTATAATGCTGCATGGCATGCCATACCGATTCGTAATCTTGACGACCAAGATGACGAATGTGTAAAACCTTATCCTTCAAGGGCAACCTCTCCCCTTAGCATTTTGTGCGCTTATTATACGCGCGAAATTAAGAAATGTAATATAGATCACACTTCTTCTTGTATGGCGCTGGATTAGAGTACGCGCTTAACACCATCAATTGCGGCTAATTCAACGTAAAGCGTCTCGATTTGCTCTTTACTGCTAACCGTCACTTTGATGGTGATGGAGTTATAAGTGCCCTTGCTCGACGCTTTAGTGGTCGGAATATAATCACCAGGCACATGGCGTTGCACTACTGCAACCACATCATCGGCCAGTGTGTCTCTTGCATCACCGACAACTTTAAATGGAAATGCTGCTGGGAACTCCATGAGCTCGTGAAACTTAGTGTCTAACATTGGTTTTAATCTCTTGCCGAAATAGATGAGGTAATAAATGGGGCGCATTATACCTAATTCAACCCCAGTAAGGTAAAACAAAAAGGCCACCCAGAGGTGACCTTAGTTTCGTACAATTAAGTTAGTTGAACCAACTGGCAAACATCTGCTTGAAATAGTCCATTAACTTACTGAACCAGCTGCCTTCTTTAACTTCTTGTAAGGTGACCAGCGGGAATTGGGCGACATCTTTACCATCAAGCTGGAAATAGAGCCGTCCGACAACTTCACCTTTGGCGAGTGGCGCGGTAAGTTCTTTATTGAGCTCAAAGTTAGCTTGGAGGTTTTGTGCCTGGCCACGGTAGATGGTAATTGGGGTGTCTGTAGTCACGCCCAAATCAACGGCTTCTCTATCACCGTACCAAATTTTTTGGGTCACAAAACTGTCACCAGCTTGGTATGGGGTAATTGTTTCGAAGAAACGGAAGCCATAATTGAGTAGCTTTTTGCTTTCAGCTTTACGTGCTGACTCGCTAGCGGTGCCCATGACAACTGAAATAAGACGCATACCGTCTTTAGTTGCTGAAGTGACAAGATTGTAGCCTGCGCCTGAAGTATGGCCAGTTTTGATGCCATCGACATTTAAGCTTTTGTCCCACAACAATCCGTTACGGTTGTATTGTTTTATGCCATTGTAGGTAAATGATTTTTCTGAGTAAACGCGGTACTCTTCTGGTACATCACGGATAAGTGCTGCGCCAAGAATCGCCATATCATAAGCGGTCGTTTTATGATTTTCAGAGTCGAGACCGTGGGAGTTTTCAAAGTAACTGTCGGTCATGCCGAGCTGCTTGGTCCATGAATTCATCAGGTCGACAAAGCCATCTTCTGTACCAGCAATATGTTCAGCCATCGCAACGCAAGCATCGTTACCCGATTGAATAATGATCCCGCGATTAAGATCGTCTACAGACACCTGTTTACCCACCTCGATAAACATCTTTGACGAATCGGGAAAGTTTTTAGACCACGCTTTTTTACTAATAGTGACCTGATCGTCGGGTGAGATGTTGCCCACTTTGATCTCATGACCGATGACGTAACTGGTCATCATTTTGGTCAAGCTGGCTGGATTTAAGCTTTCATAGGCATTTTCTTCAGCAATGATTTGACCAGAATGGTAATCCATTAAAATATAGGCTTTAGCAGCGACCTTAGGCGCATCAGGTGTCACCACTGGTGCGGCGCTGGCTGTGGTAAAGGAGAGTGAGGTCAAAAGGAACAGTGATTTTGCGTATTGATTGATCAATTTCATATTAAAAAGGCACGTCTTTTAGTTGAATGCGAAAAGAAAGCTGCTATCTGCTCGAGTATAACATTAGTCGACCGTGTAAATCAGTGAAGGTTCATTAATCTTCATTCAATTGAGTCGATTATTCACCTACTCTGTAACGACATAGCTTTGAGGAAAACCGTTTTGCTGCAGGGTTTGATGTAACTCTGTGGCTATTTGTTGGCGGCCAATGGGGCCTAGTTGAAGTTTATACAAGTTACCCGCTTGCAAAATACGCGTCTTTACCTGGTATTGGTTGGCTAACTGGTTTCCAAGCTGAGTGATGCGTTGTTTGTCTGAAGACGCTACCACTTGCACGTAATGTAAATCGGTATTTTTTAGTTCGGCAAGGGCGGTTGATTCTGGGCTCTCGATATAAATCACTTCTACATTAACCCTGGCCGTACCGGTTTTAAGCATATCGAGTCGATGAGCGGCGGCGTAAGATAAATCAATCAAACGCTCATCATGGAACGGACCGCGATCGTTAACCCGAACAACAACGCTCTTGTTGTTGGCTAAGTTAGTGATTTTAGCGTAACTGGGTATAGGCAAGGTTTTGTGAGCCGCCGACATCGAATACATATCATAGGTTTCACCATTAGAGGTGAGGTGGCCATGAAACTTAGCACCATACCATGACGCTATGCCTGCTTGTTGGTAGCCTTTCCCCGTATCGAGTACGCGATAGGTTTTGCCGCGTACCGTATAACTCTTACTGTTCCCACCCCGGCTGTAGGGTTCAAATTTAGGATGTGCATCTTCGACCTTAGTGACATCTGGGGTGTTGTTAGGCGCCGCATCATCGTTCATTTTATAGCGCCGATCGCTGCTTGATGAACATGCTGTCAGCAGTAAAATCAATGCAATTATGCTGGCATGATACAGCTGGCGACTATTGTGATAAAAGCGGTAATTATTTCGCATAAGCGTCTTTAAGTTGTTGGCTGAATTGATACACAGCCATGGCGTACAAGGGGCTACGATTATAACGGGTGATCACATAAAAATTGTGCAATCCTAACCAATAATCGGTTTGCTCGGCTTGCTCCAGTTCTACTATCATCGCCGGTTGGCTGATATCTAAATCGGTATTTTGCCCCAGTGCTATCTGTGGCGAGAGTATATCGGCCACTCGATAATGCAACTTTTCACCTTGCCACACATTTAAATGTTCTGGCAGCGCATGATTGGTCAATGGCAATGCCACAGGGTCACCTTTACGCCAATGATGTTGATGAAAGTAGTTGGCAACACTGCCAATGGCGTCGATGGGATTGCCAATTAAGTCACGCTGGCCATCATTATCAAAATCCACTGCGTAATGGCGATAGCTAGAGGGAATAAATTGACCAAACCCCATTGCGCCTGCATACGAGCCCTTTAGGTTGGCAATATCCAGCTGCTCCTCTTTGGCGAGCATTTGCAGATTAGCCAGTTCTTTACTAAAGAAGCTCGCTCTTGGAGTGTAGTGAAAGCCTAAAGTGTAAAGAGCATCAACTACAGGGTAATTACCTAAGTAGCCCCCGTAAAAGGTTTCGATACCGATAATGGCCACAATGATCTCGGGCTCAACCTGAAACTCATTGGCCGCCTTGGTTATGGTGTCGGCATAACGCTGCCAAAATTCGAGGCCCTTTGCTAGGCGTTGTTCGGTCAGGAAGATAGGCTGATAAAGGTGCCAAGGCTTGGCTTCCCATGGGGTGGTGATTGCATCAATCACTTTTTGGTTATAATTAGCCTTGGCAAGAAACTGCTCAATCTCTTGCTGGGTAAATCCTGCATCGAGTTGTGTTTGAATAAAAGCTTGCTTAGCGGTGCGAATATCACCATCGGCTGCTACCACAGTTGCAGCATGGGTCGTTGGCGAGTCAAGGCCCAGTGTAAGGGCTGCCATAATGGCAATGAGGGGCAATCTTAGCTTCACTCTGTGCTCCGTTATCGGTCGACAAAACGTCTATGGGTATGGATGCTCATTAAGATACCAAAGCCTGTCATCAGCGTCAGCATCGAGGTACCACCGTAACTAATTAAGGGTAATGGCACACCGACTACAGGTAAAATACCCGACACCATGCCTATGTTGACAAAAATATACACAAAGAAGGTTAAAGTAATACTGCCAGCGAGTAAACGGGCAAAACTGGTTTGTGCCCGCGCTGCAATTACTAAGCCGCGGCCAATCACATATAAATAGAGCGCCAATAACAATAGGCTACCGATTAAGCCAAACTCTTCACCAATGACCGCGAAGATAAAATCGGTATGGCGCTCGGGTAAGAATTCTAGTTGTGACTGAGTCCCCTCTAGCCAGCCCTTGCCCCATAAGCCTCCTGAGCCAATAGCAATTTTCGACTGAATAATATGGTAGCCTGCGCCCAAGGGATCCTTTTCAGGATCGAGTAAGGTTAATACCCGCGTGCGTTGATAGTCGTGCATTAAGAAAAACCACAGCACGGGTAACATGGCGAGTACGCCGCCGACAAAGCTGCCGACAATCGCCCAACTCATGCCTGACAAAAACAGTACAAATATCCCTGATGCGGCCACTAAAATTGAGGTGCCTAAGTCTGGTTGTTTGGCAATCAACAACGTCGGGATCAACAGTAACACCCCTGCTCCCGCTAGATAACGCTTCTTTGGTGGTAGCGGAAACTTACTGATATACCAGGCCATAGTGATGGGGAAGGCCAGCTTAATCAGCTCTGAGGGTTGAAATTCCATAAAGCCCAAGTTTAACCAGCGCTGAGCTCCCTTGTTGATCTCACCAAAAAAGTGCACCCCCAGTAACAGCACTATCCCAGTAATATAAATAGGAAATGCCCAACGCCGGAAGACTTCTGGGTTGATTTGTGCCACAAATAGCATGATGGCCAGTGACAGGCCGATACGCACTAATTGACGTTCCATTAGGGCAATATCTTCACCGCCAGCAGAATAGATAACAAATAGGCCAAAGCACATCAGTGCCAAGATCCCCAACAGCAGGGGCAGGTCTATATGTAAACGTTGCCAGATGTTAGGGCGGTGGCTATGGGCGGTCATGGTGCGGCGCTCCGGCGGTGATGGTGGCAGGCTCATCTCTGAGAATATATTCATCGAGTAAGGCGCGTGCGACTGGGCCTGCATTAGCGCCACCCCAGCCGGCATTTTCGAGTACCACGGCTAATACAATTTTGGGTGACTCATAGGGCGCATAAGCAATGATTAGCGCATTATCGCGCAGGTGCTCATCAATGGTGTCGGCATCATATTTTTCATCTTCTGCCACGGTAAATACCTGTGCCGTACCGGTTTTCATCGCGGCTGTGTAACCGGCGTCGACAAAGCGCGATTTATGCGCCGTGTCCTTCATGGCGGTGTTGATGATCTCCCAATTGCGGGGATCTTTCAGTTCCAGTGGGGGCATTTTATCGATCAAGGTATCGACCTTGGTCGTGTCGTTTTCCACCGATTTAAGCAGGTGAGGCACAAATCGCTGGCCATTATTGGCTAAGATAGCCGTTGAATTAGCAAGCTGTAGCGGGGTGGTGGTCCAATACCCTTGGCCTATCCCAACTGAAATGGTGTCACCTATATACCAAGGCTGATTATACTTAGCCCGCTTCCATTCGCGAGAGGGCATAATGCCGGCCGATTCCTCGAAAATATCCACTCCGGTACGTTCACCAAAGCCAAATTGGTGCATAAAGTGGCTCATCTTATCGATGCCAGTTTTATAAGCTAAATCATAGAAGTAGGTGTCGCAGGAGTGCACGAGCGCACCATTGACATCAACCCAGCCATGGCCCCAGCGTTTCCAATCGCGATACTTATGATCGACATTGGGGATCTGCCAAAAGCCCGGGTCCCAGACGCGGGTTTTGGCGGTGACGACTTTATCTTCTAAGCCCAATAGCGCCATATGAGGTTTCACCGTTGAGGCCGGTGCATATTGCCCTTGGGTGGCGCGGTTAATTAAGGGGCGTGAGCGCGAGTTAAGCAGCTCGCCATAGGCTTTAGAGCTAATGCCGTGTACAAATTGGTTCGGATCGTAAGTTGGGCTAGATACCATGGCTAATATTCCGCCATCGCGGGGATCGATAGCCACTATAGAGCCGCGTCTGCCGTCTAATAGCTCCATGGCCTTTTTTTGCAGCTGCAGATCTAAGGTGAGGTGGATATCTTGGCCTGGTATCGGTGCGACCGACTTGAGGGTCCTAATGGTGCGGCCGCGATTATTGACCTCTTCCTCTAGGTGGCCTGGCGTGCCGTGTAACAAATTCTCATAAAACTTTTCAATGCCCTGCTTACCAATGTCTTTGGTGGCGGCATAATTTTTCCATAAGCCAGCGCTTTGTAGGGCTGCTTGATCGCGGTTGTTGATCCGGCCGACATAGCCAAGTACATGGGTCATCAAACCGTTGTAAGGGTAGTGACGTTTAAGGCCTGCATCGATAGAAAATCCGGGGAAGCGATGTTGGTTAACACTGAAGGCGGCGACTTGCTCTTCTGTCAGGCGGTTTTTAACCGTAATAGGCTTAAAGCGGCGATGATATTTTAAGGCTTCCAGCAGATTTTCTCGTTCATCGCTACTGATCTCAATCACCGCGTTAAGCACATCGAGGGTCGAGGCTACGTCAGTGACTTTTTCAGGAATAAGTTCAAGTGAGAAGAAGGGCTGATTTTCTGCCAGCAGTTGCCCATGGCGGTCATAAATCAGGCCGCGACTCGGTGCAACAGGAACCACTCGAATGCGATTGTCATTGGAGCGGGTTTCATAATCGGTGTAAGAGAGGACCTGTAACTGATAGAGATTGGTGAACAGGATGCACAATAACACCACGACACATACGAAAGTAAAAATAGCTCTTCGCTTGAACAGCGAGGCTTCGGCGGCATGGTTATGCATCGCCATCCGTTTACGTGGCGCCAATTATACTCTCTCCAGCAGTAAGTTGGTGTTCGTAATCATTAGCCTATCCTGTGGTGTCCTACGGGCATAGGAGCGCAAGGGTTATTCTCGATGATAGGGATGGTTATTGTTGACGCTCCAGGCCCGATAAAGGCTCTCAGCCACCAATACCCTAACCAAGGGGTGAGGTAATGTCAGTGCTGAAAGGCACCAGCTTTGGGTCGCCGCTTGCTTACAGGCGGGGGCAAGTCCTTCTGGACCACCAATCAGTAAGCTTACGTCGCGTCCATCATGTTGCCACCGGCTAAGCTGGGTTGCCAGTTCTGGTGTTGTCCAGTTTTTGCCGGGGAGATCGAGGCTAACGATATGATTACCTTTCGGTATCGCCGCTAGCATCAGCTCGCCTTCTTTATGAAGAATTCGAGCTATATCGGCATTTTTTCCACGTTTACCCGCTGGGATCTCAGTTAATTCGAAAGGCATATCCCGTGGAAAACGGCGCTGATACTCTTCAAATCCTGTGGTGACCCAACTGGGCATACGGGTGCCAACGGCAACTAACTGTAACTTCATTACTCTGGCTTTTCAGACCACAGCTTTTCAAGCTGGTAAAAATCACGAGTCTTGTCTTGCATCACATGCACAATAACATCGCCTAGGTCGACGAGAACCCATTCGCTGCTATCACGACCTTCAACACCATTGATGTGTAGGTTGGCACGTTTAGCTTCTAGTACCACGTTTTCAGCAATTGCTTTTACGTGAGTCTTAGATGTTCCTGAGCACACCACCATAAAATCGGTGATATTTGATTGCTCACTCACATCTAATACTGTGATATCTCTTGCTTTTAAATCTTCGACTTTGTCGATGACAAATTGTTTTAGCTCGGCGCTTTGCACGCGGTTTTCCTCATTCATTTTTGACAGCGGGGCAGTATAACAGGTTATCTTGCCAAAGTAATCGCCTATAGGCGGCATCAGCAGGGGATTTTTTAGCAAATTAGAACGCCAATAGCAACGCCTGTATCGCGATCAACGGTACAGCTGGTGCTCGGCGATATAGTCGCTAACGACTTTGGGCATGGCGTCAGCGGGCAAGGTGTTGTTAGCCAGTTGCTTTCTTATTTGCGTCGACGAGTAAGGTTGCTCTGTAATGGCCACTGGCAGAATAAGCCCGCCATATTGCCCCCGCTCTGTGGCGATGGCGAGGCTGGTTTTATCGCCGCGGCGCTGTTCAAGTAACTGCTGCATGGGAGAGTCGCTTGCTAGTTGCCAGCCCGGTCGTTGGCATACCACCAAATGGCACAGCTCGAGTAATTGCTGCCATTGATGCCAGCTAGGGAGGTTGATAAATGAGTCCATGCCCATAATAAATAGCAGTTGATCATTAGGGTGCGCCGTACGTAAACGTTTAAGCGTGGCCACTGAATATGACGGGCTGCTACGTTTAATTTCAATATCACATACCTGCATTTGTGGGTATTGCTGGCAGACTAAGCGCGCCATTTGCAGCCGGTGTGCAGTGCTGCACATAGGCTGAGGCTTGTGCGGCGGAATATTATTTGGCATTAGCCACACTTGGTCTAATCCAAGTGCTTGCTGCACCTCAAGTAACGGTGTGATGTGACCATAGTGGATCGGGTCAAAAGTGCCGCCGAGCAAGCCGATATTCATTTTATGCTAATTCGATATGGCTCAAGTGCTCGTGAGCGCTGGGATCGTACAACAGGCATAGGTGGCTCAAAGCGGTCCAATCTTCGACGCCTTGTTGTTTGAGTCTTAGCTCTGTTTTGGATGCAAACGCCAGCATGGCTTCGATTTGCGTTAGGCTTAAACGCGACAGCGCCGCTTGGTATAACGTTTTACGTTTATCCCAAATACGCAGTTTGCTCCATAAGCTACTGACATTGCCGCCCAGCTCTTGTGCCTGCTTTAGCTGTAATAGCGTGGTCAGCTCTTTAAATTGGCTCCATAATAAAATCGGCATAGCTACGCCTTCGGCCTGCAGTTGCGACAACATATGTTGCGCCTTATCTTGCTGATTATTAAGCAGTACATCGGCTAGCTGGAAAACGGTGAAGCGAGATTGATCTTCAAAGTACTGTTCAAGTTGTTGGCTGTCGATCAGATCGTTAGGGTTGAGCAACTGCAGCAGTTGCAACGCTTGATCGGCGGCGAGCAAGTTACCTTCATATAGGTTAAACAGCATCTGCTGTGCATCTTGGGTCAGCCGTAACTTAAAGTGACTGATTCTGCCTTGCAGCCAGCGCTGAAATTGCGCGCCTTCAGGCGTGGTACACGGAATATAAACGCCTTTAGCGTCGAGACTTTTAAACCACTTAGATTTAGTCTGTTCGCTGGCTAATTTGGGCCCGGTAAGCAGCAATAAGATATCGGGGTTATCGTGTTGCATTAACGCTTGCAACTGTGCGCTGCCGTCACTGCCAGGTTTGGCTTGGGGTAAAAACAACTCAATAATGCGGCGGCTCGCGAACAGGCTCATGGTGTTCCACTCTTCGAGCAAGTCTTGCCAATTAAACCCTGTTTCTTGGGTGAGTTGAATTCGCTCTTCGAAACCGTCGCGTTTGGCTTGGGCGTAAATTAAGGATTTACTGGTTTCGCACAGCCAAGGATCATCGCCAAAGACTAAATAGCATTGGGCTAATGGCGTGAGCTGTTTGGCTAATTGATCTGGATAAACCCGCATTAATTGGTCTCGATTGAAGCCAAAATTTGAATGATTTGGTCAGCCGCTTGGATGCGCATCTCTTTAACCAGCAGTTCCATTTCACGGCTTTTGGCCAGTGCAGTGCGCGGGTCATCGAGGTAATCGCGATGAATTGCCACTTCAAAACGCTGTGCATCACGCTCAGGCAGTTGCACCGCAAATGAGACTTGATAATTGAGCTCATACTCGGCGACATTTCCAGTCGGGTACAAGGAGAGTGTCGTTCTGTCGAGCGAATCATTAAGGATACTCAGCGTGGGTAAGGCCGCGTTCGCGTTAACCACATTGATGCTGTTAAGACGTAAGCGTTCACGCACCAAGCGGGTGAGCTCGCTGTATTGGTCTTCACTGTTAAGATGCAGTGATTTGAGCGCATCGGGAATAGAGTAACTGCGCTGCAGTTTAAAGCCGCAACCGCTGGTGGCCAAAAGGGTCAGGGTTAACAGGGCGAAACACAGGCGTTTAATAAACATAAGTGAGTCTGTTCTTCCTAGAGTAATGATGCTCAGCCTAACAATATAGGCTGAGCATTGCAGCACCTGAATCACAAAGGTTATTCAGGTGCCGGGCTTGCGACAGTTAGCTTGCGACGATATTGAGTAGCTTACCAGGGACATAAATCACTTTACGTATGGTCTTGCCTTCGGTGTGTTTAATCACGCCTTCTTGCGCCATACCCAAAGCTTCAACTGCGTCTTTATCGGCATCGGCCGCGACCGTGATTTTAGCACGTAGCTTGCCGTTAACTTGCACTATGATAAGTTTACTGTCTTCCACTAGCGCCGCCTGATCGACTTCAGGCCACAACACCTCTTCAATCGCTTGTTCGTGTCCTAAAGCTTGCCATAGGCTGAAACACGTGTGCGGAATGATTGGGTACAGTAGACGTACCACAGCGCAAAGCGCTTCTTGCATTAAGGCGCGGTCTTGCTCGCTCTCTGCTGGGGCTTTTTGCAGACGGTTCATCAACTCCATTACCGAGGCGATGGCGGTATTAAACATCTGACGACGCTCAATATCATCACCCACTTTAGCAATGGTCTTGTGCAGCTCGCGGCGCAGCTCTTTCTGTGCTGGATTGAGCGCAGTGAGATCTAAGCTCGTGGTCGGCCCTTGAGACACATGGTCGTGTGCCAGTTTCCATAAACGCTTGATAAAGCGATGCGCGCCTTCAACACTCGACTCTTGCCATTCCAGAGTTAGCTCTGGTGGCGCAGCGAACATCATAAACAAACGTACGGTATCGGCGCCGTATTTATCGACCATCTCTTGTGGGTCAATACCGTTATTTTTAGATTTAGACATCTTGCTCATGCCGGTATAAACCAGTTCATGGCCTTGGCTGTCTACCGCTTTAACGATACGGCCTTTGTCGTCCGTTTCGGTGACGGTGGCATCATTTGGTGAAACCCAAACGCGGGCGCCTTTCTCGTCGTTGTAGTAGAAAGCATCGGCCAACACCATTCCTTGAGTCAGTAGGCGTTTGGCTGGTTCATTACTGTTGACCAAGTCCATATCACGCAGCAACTTGTGGAAAAAACGGAAGTAAAGCAGGTGCATACATGCGTGCTCAATACCGCCGATATATTGATCCACAGGCAACCAGTAGTTGGCTTTCGCAGGATCTAACATCTGGTCTGCGTGTGGGCTGCAGTAACGAGCATAGTACCAAGATGACTCCATAAAGGTGTCAAAGGTGTCGGTCTCTCTGAATGCTTCTTGGCCATTAACTTGAGTCTTGGCCCACTCTTTGTCCGCCTTGATTGGGCTTTGAATACCATCCATCACCACATCTTCTGGCAAGATGACCGGCAGTTGATCTTCTGGCGTTGGCATTACAGTGCCATCGGCGAGTGTGACCATAGGAATAGGAGCCCCCCAGTAACGCTGACGAGAAACTCCCCAGTCGCGCAAACGGAAGTTAACTTGGCGCTTACCTTTTCCTTCGCTCGATAGCTTGGCATCGATGGCATCGAATGCCGCTTGGAAGTCCAGACCATCTAGCTCTGGGAATGCGTCGCCAGAGTTAAACACAATGCCTTTTTCGGTATAAGCTTCTTTACTAATATCAAGCTCACCATCGACTGGCTTAATCACGCCCTCGATTGGCAGGCCATATTTAGTGGCAAATTCATAGTCGCGTTGGTCATGACCTGGAACCGACATCACCGCGCCAGTACCGTAGTTCATCAACACAAAGTTAGCTGCCCAAATAGGCACTAACTTACCCGTGAGTGGATGAGTCGCTTTAAGACCAGTATCGACGCCTTTTTTCTCCATCGCAGCCATAGCGGCCTCGGTGGTGTCGGCATTTTTACACTCTTCGATAAAGTCTTTAAGTGTAGGGTTGTTGGCCGCGGCTTGCTCAGCGAGTGGGTGACCGGCGGCAATCGCCACATAAGTCACACCCATAACTGTATCGGGACGCGTGGTATAGATATCGAAACTCTGCTCGCT
Source organism: Shewanella sp. 553 (assembly GCF_059338375.1). Classification (NCBI taxonomy): domain Bacteria; kingdom Pseudomonadati; phylum Pseudomonadota; class Gammaproteobacteria; order Alteromonadales; family Shewanellaceae; genus Shewanella; species Shewanella sp. 553. The sequence continues at coordinate 2,912,397 of NZ_CM181701.1, read as the reverse complement.
ATCAGCTACTTGGAAGGTCATCTCTATGCCTTCACTGCGACCAATCCAGTTGCGCTGCATGGTCTTGACTTGCTCAGGCCATTCATCGAGTTGGTCGATGTCGTTGAGTAGCTCTTCGGCGTAATCGGTGATTTTAATAAACCACTGAGGGATCTCTTTTTGCACCACTTCGGTGTCACAGCGCCAGCAGCAGCCGTCTTGTACTTGCTCATTGGCGAGTACGGTTTCATCGTTGGGGCACCAGTTAACCGCCGAGGTCTTTTTATAGACTAGGCCTTTTTCGTACAGCTTAGTGAAGAACCATTGTTCCCAGCGGTAGTACTCTGGGGTACAGGTGGCGATTTCACGGCTCCAGTCGTAGCCAAATCCCAGCATTTTCAGCTGGTTTTTCATGTAGTCGATATTTTCGTAAGTCCAAGGAGCTGGCGCCGTCTTGTTATTGATTGCCGCATTTTCAGCTGGCAGGCCAAATGAGTCCCAACCGATAGGTTGTAGGACATTTTTACCCTGAAGACGCTGGTAACGTGCAACTACATCGCCTATGGTGTAGTTGCGAACATGGCCCATATGGAGTCGGCCAGAAGGGTATGGAAACATCGAGAGGCAGTAAAACTTCTCCTTGCTTTCATCCTCGGTTACTTCAAATGTTTTTGTGTCTTGCCAGTGCTGCTGCACCTTAGCTTCAATCTCTGAAGGTAGATATTGCTCTTGCATTGATGATTCCCGGCCATGTCGCCTATTATTTGATCTTGCGCACGTTGTGCGCGAGTGAGATCTGCATAGAATAAACTAGAAGTGAGTCATTAAAAAGGTTCGCATGAAGGAGTATTGAACATGAGTCAAAGAAGTGCCGAATTACTATCGCTTTATCAGGCCCTGATCACGCAGGTTAAGTTGGATTTTGCCGACGATAACTCTATGACAGTAAAGGAGTTATATAAGCTTGTCACTAACAGTAAGGACTTTTTGGCTCTCAAACAACAAGCTAAAGCGGAAGAGTTAGCTTTAGTCGAACAATTTTTAAAACGTGATATCGCTGATTACTTGCAAGAGAAAAATGCTACCGACTTAAGCCATAGCCCTACAGTTATCGCGGTAGAAAATACGTTATGGCATTGGTTAAGTGAAATTACTGACCGTAGCCAAGTGGAGTGGCATGAGGTCACGCAAGACTTTAAACATAATGGCCTGTATCAGAGTGGTGAAATTATCGGGCAAGGGACGTTAGTGTGCACCGCCTGTGGCCATGAGATGCGCATTGAGTTTCCAGGGGTGATCCCCGACTGCCCTGAGTGTGATTGCGGGCAGTTTACTCGTGAGGCGCTAACGCCTTAGGGTTAGCTTATGAGTGTCATCAATCTCTTTAACGGCGGCACGGTAGCGCTAATGAGTCTTTGTTCTTAGCGCTACCATCACTATCGAAACGGCTAAGTGGTTAGCTTAATGTTTAGCTTAGTGTTTAGTTGATTTTCATACCTGTACGCTGAGCAATTGATAATCGCTCAGCGCACAAGCCATCGGCGCACAATCACATACCCCAATACGCCCCAACTAAATAGCAATATTGGCCATTGTCCCCAGCGGCTAAACAGCGTTTGCCCTGTCATTAGTGGGATACTGGCGTGTAATACCCCAGTTTCAAATTGCGGTAAGCTGGCGGTGATCTCGCCATCAACATTTACCACTGCGGTGACGCCATTATTGGTGCCCCTGACTAAGGGGCGACCCAGCTCAATGGCGCGCATCTGGGCAATCTCCATATGCTGCAAAGGACCATTTGAGCGGCCAAACCACGCGTCGTTAGACACCGTCAGCAGTAATTCGGTGTTGTTGGTCACATTAGCGCGCAGTTGCTCAGGAAAGGCTATTTCGTAGCAGATAGCGGGCGCGACTTGATGGCCTAGGGCATTGAGATTAGGTTGCTGATAATCGCCGCGAGCAAATGAAGACATGGGTAAGTTGAAAAAAGGTGCTAGCGGGCGTAGCAAGGACTCAAAGGGCACAAATTCACCAATAGGGAGAAGGTGATGCTTTCTAAACTCATTAATTCCATTGGCTTGATAATCCGGGCTACTTTGCATCGGCGCCTGGTGATTGCCTAAGACAATAAGCGAGTTATAAAACTGCTGTTGTTGACGGCTGATAATGCCGGTAATGATGGCGCTATTATTAAGATTGGCCACCTGATTGGCATTGTCGAGAAAATCACTCACCATATCTTCAGGAGCGGGAATTGCAGCCTCTGGCCAGATAAAAATATCGGTATTAGCAAATTCAGGTCGCGACAAGTCCATATATTTAAGCATGGTGGGCCATAGGGCTTCGGGCTGCCATTTCATGCTTTGGGCAATATTGCCTTGCACCAAGGTGACATTAACCTGTTTACCGGTAGGCGTGATGGGTGACAGTACTTTAGTCATGTAGCTCGCTGAGCAGGCCACTAATACGATGATGAATAAAGGCGCGCCGCGCTTTGCCAATGATGTTTTATGAGCGCTAAACAGCAACGCAAGCGCGCCAGCCAACAGTGCTACTAGGTAACTGAGGCCGAGTGCGCCGATCACACTGGCTAATGGACTCAACGGGCCGCTGGTTTGGCTGTACCCGGCCCATAACCAAGGAAACCCCGTCAATACCCAGCCACGAGACCATTCGGTGAGCATCCAAAGGGCAGGGAAGAGTAATAGGTTGCGCAGATAATGCGATTGCGGCGTCAGCTTGGCCAGTAAATAGCCTGCCAGCGCAGGATACAGTGCCAAATACAGGGCCAATAACGCCATTAATCCAATAGAGGCCGCCAGCGGCAGGCCGCCGAAGGTGTCCATGCTCACGTGCACCCAGCTAATGCCTACTGAGAAGCAGCCAAAGCCAAAGCTAAGCCAATAGTAAAATGTCAGCTTCGGTGAGAGTGGCTGGCTTTGACTAAGGGCAAAGGCCATTGAAACCAGATAGATAGGCCATAGGCCATAGGGAGCAAACGCAAGGGTAGTGCTGGCACCCGCCAGATAGGCGAGCACCAGTTTTAACCAAGGTTGATGGGCTATAGCCCTAAGTGGTAGCAGCATTTAAGCCTCATCAAGGGGATACGAAACTAGTCGTTATCGTTGTCAGTTTGGTTATCGGGTAATTTAACCCTGAGTTGGACCAGTCTGCGGGTATCGGCGCTAATGACTTTAAATTCTATATCGTCGATCATCACCTTTTCATTACGTTCAGGCAGGTGCCCAAAAGCATGGGAGACCAAACCACCGACAGTATCAAATTCTTCGTCACTAAAGTGAGTACCAAATTTTTCATTAAAGTCTTCAATGGGCGTTAAGGCTTTAACCATATAAAGCTGTTTGCCCACTTGACGGATTTCCGTTTCTTCGGCCGAATCGTGGTCAAATTCATCTTCAATTTCACCGACAATCTCTTCGAGAATATCTTCAATCGTCACCAAGCCCGATACGCCACCATATTCATCGACGACAATCGCCATGTGGTAGCGTTGTGAACGGAACTCTTTTAATAAGACATCAACACGCTTGCTCTCTGGCACAACAACAGCAGGGCGGATCACTTGCCCTAAAGAAAAAGGTTCGTCGTTGTTTTTAAAGCCGTATTTAAGCAGATCTTTGGCAAGTAAAATGCCTTCGATATGATCTTTATCTTCGTTGACGACAGGAAAGCGAGAGTGTGCAGAACCAATGACTGTCGACAGTAGTTCTTCAACTGTACTATCAATCTTTAGCGCCACAATTTGTGCTCGTGGGATCATGATGTCACGCACGCGCAGATCGGAAACTTCTAAAACACCTTTTATCATCTCGCGAGTGTCTTCGCTAATCACTTCTCTTAGCTCAGCATCGTGGATCACTTCCACTAACTCGTCGCGACTCTGTGGTTCGCCCTGGAATAACTGACTTACTTTTTCAAACCAGCCCTTCTTGTGGGCGTTGGTACTCGGTGGGATGTCATCGCTCATAGTAATTTCCTGGCTATTACAGCCAATTATTGCTCCTTGTAAGGATTAGGAAAGCCTAGGCTTTCAATCAGTTGAGTCTCTAAGGACTCCATCTCTTCTGCTTCGCTATCATCGATGTGATCATACCCTAGCAGATGCAGACAACCATGTACAACCATATGAGCCCAGTGGGCTTCTAAGGCTTTATCTTGTTGTTTTGCTTCAGCTTCGACAACGGGTACGCAGATCACTAAATCGCCAAGTAGTGGTAATTCCACTTCTGGAGGCGCTTCAAACGGGAATGATAGCACATTTGTCGGCTTGTCTTTACCGCGATAGCTATGATTTAAGCGTTGGCTCTCTTCTATGTCAACCAGTCGAATCGTCATTTCAGCTTCGGCCATAGTGTTGCCCAGTGCTAAGCGCACCCAGGTTTCAAATTGTGCCTGAGTCGGAAGCGCTTGGCTGTCGGTTGCAATTTGCAGGTCGAGACTCAATGCAAGAGTAGGGTGATCAGACATCATGTTGGGCTTGTTCCTGGGTTTGGTATTGGCTTGCGCGCTTGGCTTTTTCGCTAGCCATTTTTTGCTCATGGGCTTCATAAGCTTCGACAATTCGGGCCACAACGGGGTGGCGCACCACATCTTTGGCTTGGAAAAAGTTAAAGCTCACCTCATCGACATCACTAAGGACTTCAATGGCGTGACGCAAGCCTGATTTTTGGTGCTTGGGCAGATCGATCTGAGTAATATCGCCGGTGATCACGGCGCGCGAATTAAAACCGATGCGGGTTAAAAACATCTTCATCTGCTCGACGGTGGTATTTTGGCTTTCGTCTAAGATGATAAAGGCATCGTTTAGGGTTCGTCCGCGCATATAGGCAAGTGGCGCCACTTCGATAACGCTGCGTTCAATTAATCGTTCGACTTTTTCAAAGCCCATCATCTCAAATAGTGCATCGTATAGCGGGCGCAGATACGGATCGACCTTTTGGCTTAAATCACCTGGCAGAAAGCCCAGTTTCTCACCGGCTTCAACCGCAGGGCGCGTCAGTAAGATGCGTCTTACCTCTTGGCGCTCGAGGGCATCGACTGCGGCGGCGACCGCAAGGTAGGTTTTACCCGTACCAGCAGGGCCAACGCCAAAGCTGATGTCATGGCGGACGATATTGGCCACATAATCACTTTGGTTGGGGTTTCTTGGCTTAATGACACCGCGTTTGGTTTTTATATACAGCTCTTTGTCATCGCGGGGGGCGTCGGCCTCTAGCGCGATGGCAGCTTGAATAGCCATATGAACAGCATCTGGCTCTAAGTCAGGAGTACTGCCTCGTACAGGCTGGGTTTCAACATACAGCTCTTTGAGTAAGTTGTTGGCGGTTAAGCAGTTGCGTGGCAGGCCAACAATTTGAAAATGGTTGTTGCGGTAATTGATCTCAACACCGATGCGGCGTTCTAACTGTTTGATGTTGTCATCAAAAGGGCCGCATAGCGATGCAAGCCTACGGCTGTCAGCGGGTTCGAGATACAAATTGAGGGTGGTTAATTTATTTGACAAAAATAACTCCAAATGATGTTTGTCTGTATCCACAAATAGGGTTAATTCAGACAGTTTACGAGGCATTAAGTTGAAATGCTAACGCTAATTTTAGTGATCGATTCCATTCAAAGGGGACCACAGGTGTAGTGGCCTAGGTGTACTGGCAAGTCGAGCGAGCAATAAAAAAGCGACTGTGATGACAGTCGCTTTGATTCAACTTAGGTTGTCACTCGCCCAAGTGTTTAAGGGATGTACTGGGTGACGCCTAGCTCATCATCTTTCTTGTGCTTAGCTAAGATGTCTGATGGACGAAGATCGCGACGTAAATCCATCTCATCTTCACCACGGATAAAGATACCGCGTAATGAATTAGTGTAAACGTCGACAATTTCAACATCGACAAAGCTGCCAATGTGCTTAGGATCGCCCTCGAAGTTCACCACGCGGTTATTCTCGGTGCGTCCACGTAGCTCCATTGGGTTTTTAACCGATGGCCCTTCGACTAAGATACGCTGCACGGTCCCGAGCATTTGACGACTGTAACGCATCGCTTGCTGGGTGATCCTGTCTTGCAATATGGCTAAGCGCTCTTTTTTCTCTTCCATTGAGACATCATCTGGCAGATCGGCCGCAGGCGTGCCCGGACGAGCGCTATAGATAAAGCTAAAGCTGTGGTCAAATTGCACATCTTCTATCAACTTCATGGTGTCAGCGAAATCTTGTTTCGACTCACCGGGGAAGCCAATAATAAAGTCAGAGCTTATCTGAATATCGGGACGTGCTTTGCGCAGACGACGAATGATAGATTTATATTCAATCGCCATATGACCGCGTTTCATCTGGGTCAAAATCAGATCGGAGCCCGACTGCACAGGCAGGTGCAGGAAGCTCACCAATTCTGGGGTATCTTCATATACATCTATGATATCTTGAGTAAATTCAATCGGATGGCTGGTGGTAAAACGAATACGGTCAATACCGTCGATGGCTGCCACATAGCGCAGCAGTTCGGCAAACGTACAAATGTCATCGTCGTGAGTAGCACCACGATAAGCATTCACGTTTTGGCCAAGTAGATTGACCTCACGCACTCCTTGAGCCGCTAATTGGGCGATCTCTAAAATGACGTCATCGAGCGGGCGGCTGACCTCTTCACCGCGTGTGTATGGCACTACGCAGAAAGAGCAGTACTTGCTACAGCCTTCCATAATCGATACGAAGGCACTTGGCCCTTCGGCACGTGGCTCTGGCAGGCGGTCAAATTTCTCGATTTCAGGGAAACTGACATCGATAACCGCTTTGCCGCCTTGCTGGATTTGGTCAATCATTTCAGGCAAACGGTGCAAGGTCTGTGGCCCAAAGATCAGATCCACACACTGGGCTCTGTCTTTAATCGCCTTACCTTCTTGCGAGGCAACGCAGCCGCCAACACCAATGATAAGGCTTGGATTTTTATCTTTTAAGGTTTTCCAGCGACCAAGCTGGTGAAACACCTTTTCTTGCGCTTTTTCACGGATTGAGCAGGTGTTAAGCAGCAGTACATCCGCCTCTTCTGCATTATCCGTTAAGGTATACCCTTGGTATTCGTCTAGTAGGTCGGCCATCTTTGATGAGTCATACTCATTCATCTGACAGCCCCAAGTTTTAATATGGAGTTTCTTACTCATCAGTTTTGCGCCGTGGTTGCAATTACTGGGAAAAATAGCGCGACATTTTACCCTTTGAGCATCACTCTGGCTACCTTTTGCGCGTTATATATTAGAAATTACTCCGGGCTAAAGGTTTTTGCCGTTAACATTGAAGTTGGCGTTGTGTCGAAAGCAGGTTCAAGGGCTGCCGTTTCGAAGGCTCGGGCCATTGCAAGGCTGCTACTTCTGGCTTGATCTTGTATGCTGTCATAGATTTCAACTCTATATTGACTGCGCCATTCTGTCGTATATTGATATAGGGCATAATCTAGCGGTGCGCGGTAGGTTACAGTAATGACTTCCATAACCTCAGTTTGTTCGGCTAACGCTACATTGGCGATTAATGATGAGGAAATCATTACACTGGCAATTATTGAGCGTTTCATAGTGAACCTCTAATGCAATAAATAGTGAATGTAGGTGCATGAGTGAGTATCCATACTGACTAACGTCCACAACCACTATAGGACAAGCTGGGCTTGGGCTCAGCCGCCTTTGTAACTGAGTGTGAGTGAGTGCTGTGTCAGTCATATTTGCATACGTAATAGGCCTAATTGACATATTTAGACACAGAAATTGGCCGTCCAGCGATCTAAAGTGCTATCGCTATAGGTAATAGCTCTTTGTTTAGTCATAATCGGGCACTAGAAAGTTATCCATCAGGGAGAAAAGCGCAAGGTGAGTCAGAATCAAAGCCAACATCTAGAGCAAGATATCGTGATCCTCGGCGGTGGCATGGTGGGAGCCGCGACCGCAATTGGGTTAGCTCAGCTAGGGTTAAAGGTTGCCGTTATTGAATCTTTTGCGCCTAAAGCGTACAGCCCTGAGCAACCATTGGATTTACGTGTTTCAGCCATCAGCGTCGCTTCTGAGCAGTTGCTGCAACAGCTAGGAGCGCTCGAGGCTATTGCCGCGATGCGTCAAGTTGCCTATAAAGGGCTGGAAACCTGGGAGCTTGATGGGTGCCAGACACAGTTCCATAGCGATCAAGTTGGGGCGACTCATCTTGGGCACATTGTCGAAAATCGTGTGGTGCAACTAGCCTTATGGCAAGCATTTGACCAATATGATAATTTGCAGCTTATCTGCCCGGTGAAGGTCGACCAGCTTAACCGTAGCGAGCAGAGGGTTAGGCTGCAATTAAGTAATAACACAAGCATAGATACTCGCTTGTTAGTCGGCGCCGATGGGGCTAACTCTCAAGTTCGTCAGTGGGCAGGGATCGGTTTGACGGGGTGGGATTATGCCCAGTCGGCGATGTTGATTAATATTGAGACCCAGCAGGAAGAGCAAGATGTCACTTGGCAACAGTTTACTCCCCAGAATTGCCCACGCTCTTTGTTGCCGCTACCGGGTCGCAACGCGTCTTTAGTGTGGTACGACGATGCAAATAGGATTGCGCAGTTAAGCGGATTAAGTTCTGAGGCGATGTACGATCAAATTAACGCCCATTTCCCCGCGCGCCTCGATCGGGCATTTAAAGTGGTGTCTCATGGTAGCTTTAAGCTTACCAGACGTCATGCGCAGCGCTACTATCAGGATAATGTGGTGATTTTAGGTGACGCCGCCCACACGATCAATCCATTAGCTGGTCAAGGGGTGAATATTGGCTTTAAAGATGTGGCTGCATTAATAGCATCGGTTAAAGAGGCAATCGATGCTCAGCGCAGCTGGTGGACTCAAGATGTGTTGGCGCAATATCAGCGCCGCCGCTATGGCGACAATTTGTTGATGATGAGCACCATGGATCTCTTTTATGCCGGCTTTAGTAACAATAACTTGCCGCTGAAATTACTGCGTAATAGTGCACTTAAAATCGCCAATATTGACTCGCCGATTAAACATAAGGTGTTGAAATACGCCATGGGCCTCTAAGCGTCAACTCAAACGAGCTGGCTTTACCTATCATCTAATGGATCGAGCCGCTCACCGTTCAGCCTCCTCACCTCTCATGGCGATTGATTTAGCGGGTGAGGTTAATCGCTTAGGCCTTAGGGCATGGCGCAGTGCTAACCTTCCTTAAATTCCGCTGTCTTCACTACAACAAATTTGTTGCTCGGGCGATAGAGTGCTAAAATGCCGCGTTTTTATGCGCCCTTGCGAGATGGACATAGGTTAAATGAGCAATATTAAGCTGATTGTTGGGCTTGCAAACCCAGGTGAGAAGTACGAGCAAACCCGCCACAATGCGGGCGCTTGGTATGTTAATGAACTGGCGCGCGTTTGCGGCGTAACATTAGTTGCAGACAGTAAATATTACGGCCTTACAGCGAGAGCGACCCTATACGGTAAAGATGTTCGCCTATTGATCCCAACCACGTTTATGAACCTCAGCGGTAAATCGGTTGGTGCCTTGGCTAATTTCTTTCGCATCGAACCCGAAGAGATCCTGGTCGCCCATGATGAACTGGATATGCCGCCCGGCGTGGCCAAGTTTAAACTCGGTGGCGGTCATGGTGGTCACAACGGTTTAAAAGATATCATTGCTAGGCTTGCCAATAATAAAGGCTTTTATCGTTTGCGCATTGGTATCGGTCATCCAGGTGATAAGAGCCTAGTGAGCAATTATGTTTTAGGTAAGGCGCCGCAAGTTGAGCAAAGGTTAATCGAAGACGTGATTGACGAAGCGGTGCGGGCCACCGAACTGTTATTTAAAGAAGATATGAGTAAGGCGATGCATAGACTGCATTCTTACAAGGCGGGTTAATCCATCACATTCTGAAGCAATCAGGTGTGAGCAGCGTTATTATTAGTTGTGCTGATAATACTAATTGAATAAAGGTAAAAATATGGGTTTTAAATGTGGCATCGTTGGCCTACCAAACGTAGGTAAATCGACATTGTTCAACGCACTGACTAAAGCGGGCATCGAAGCGTCTAACTTCCCGTTTTGTACGATTGAACCTAACACCGGTGTGGTGCCTGTGCCCGATCCACGATTAGCGGCATTGGCTGAAATCGTTAAGCCTGAGCGTATTTTGCCGACCACGATGGAATTTGTCGACATCGCAGGCCTAGTGGCGGGCGCTTCTAAAGGTGAAGGGCTTGGAAATAAGTTCCTTGCTAATATTCGTGAAACCGATGCGATTGGTCATGTTGTGCGTTGCTTTGAAGATGACAATATCGTGCATGTGGCGAATAAAGTGTCGCCAGCCAGTGACATTGAAGTGATCAATACCGAATTAGCCTTAGCTGACTTAGACTCGTGCGAGCGCGCTATTACGCGTCAGCAAAAGCGTGCAAAAGGTGGCGATCAAGAAGCTAAGTTCGAAGTCAGCGTGTTAGAAAAGATGCGCCCAGTATTGGACGAAGGTCAAATGCTGCGTTCAATGGACTTAACTAAGGAAGAGTTGGCGGCAGTCGCTTACCTTAATTTCCTTACACTTAAGCCAACCATGTATATCGCGAACGTCGCTGAAGATGGCTTTGAAAATAATCCGCATCTGGATACGGTTCGCGACATTGCGGCCAAAGAGAATGCCGTGGTGGTTGCCGTGTGTGCTGCCATTGAATCTGAGCTGGCTGAGATGGACGCTGAAGACCGTGAAGAGTTTATGGCCGACCTTGGCTTAACCGAACCTGGATTGGATCGTGTGATCCGCGCTGGTTACGAGCTACTCGATCTGCACACCTACTTTACCGCAGGTGTTAAAGAGGTGCGTGCTTGGACCGTTAAAGTTGGGGCGAGTGCACCACAAGCCGCTGGCGTTATCCATACGGACTTTGAGCGCGGCTTTATTCGCGCCCAGGTGATGTCTTATGATGACTTTATTACCTATAAAGGTGAAGCTGGCGCGAAAGAAGCGGGTAAACTGCGTATCGAAGGTAAAACCTATATCGTTAAAGATGGCGATGTAATGCACTTCCTATTTAACGTATAAGCACGAGGCTAATCTTGTTAATAAAATAGCAAGGGGCATCATAGAATCTAAACGGCTCAATACATTATTGAGCCGTTTTTGTATTTTAAGGCCTATATCGATCTGCTATTTAATCCCTGCCTAAGGCCTAATATGGCGCTTTTATCCGCTTTATTGGATAACTGCTGCTCACTTTGGTGAGTTTATAAGCGAACGATGAGGTAAGTGTAAATTAGCGAAAAAAAGCTGTTGACCTCAATACGCTGAATAAGCATAATACGCCCCGTTCCTCACCAAGAGGGACGCGTAAGAAAACGATGGCAATGTAGCTCAGCTGGTTAGAGCACAGCACTCATAATGCTGGGGTCGCAGGTTCAAGTCCCGCCATTGCTACCATCTTATTCGGATGGAAAATGAATGCGTAGCGAGTCGGTATAAGCCCCGGCAATATGGCTACCATCTTCTCTAAGATGTAAAACTTGAGGTAAGCCAACTAGTTGATGATTGATGTTATATCTGTCAGCAGAAATAGGGTTGGTAACATCTTAACCAAGATGTAAAACTAGGTACCGCGTGAGAGTGGTGGATGTTGATAGTTAGACTCGCCATATCTTAATGCCATCTTAATCTAGATGTAAAACCTGATGCAGTGCGGGAGTGGTGGAATTGGTAGACACGCCAGATTTAGGTTCTGGTGCCGTAAGGTGTGAGAGTTCAAGTCTCTCTTCCCGTACCATTTATTTTAAGTTAGAGATTGTAACGTCTTTAACTTGAAGCAAGAAAAGATTGGGGTATCGCCAAGCGGTAAGGCACCGGGTTTTGATCTCGGCATTCCCAGGTTCGAATCCTGGTACCCCAGCCATTTCTTTTTGCTTCACACAGTTTTGGGGTATCGCCAAGCGGTAAGGCACCGGGTTTTGATCTCGGCATCCCCAGGTTCGAATCCTGGTACCCCAGCCATTATCTATATGATAATATGTGGCAATGTAGCTCAGCTGGTTAGAGCACAGCACTCATAATGCTGGGGTCGCAGGTTCAAGTCCCGCCATTGCTACCATCTTATTCAGATGTAAAATGAAGGCGCAACTTGAGTGAGTTGCCATCTTAATCGAGATGTAAAGCTAGGTGCAGCGTGAGAGTAGTGGATGTTGATAGTTAGACACGCCAGATCCATAATGCCATCTTAATCAAGATGTAAAACTAGATGCAGTGCGGGAGTGGTGGAATTGGTAGACACGCCAGATTTAGGTTCTGGTGCCGTAAGGTGTGAGAGTTCAAGTCTCTCCTCCCGTACCATTTATTATAAGTTGCAACCTTGTAGTCTACGAGGATGTAACAAAAGCGAAAGCTTTTGGGGTATCGCCAAGCGGTAAGGCACCGGGTTTTGATCTCGGCATTCCCAGGTTCGAATCCTGGTACCCCAGCCATTATTAACCACCCAAGTCATTGACTTGAGTGAATGGGTTAGCCCCATCATCTTTAATCAGGATGTAAAACTTGATGCAGTGCGGGAGTGGTGGAATTGGTAGACACGCCAGATTTAGGTTCTGGTGCCGTAAGGTGTGAGAGTTCAAGTCTCTCCTCCCGTACCATTTATTAAAAACAAATAAGCCTGTCTTTTTGACGGGCTTTTTTGTGTCTGAAATCTGCTCCTGCTATCTTGCGCCCCTTATTGTTCATTAGTGCTAATCGATGCTCACTCATGGCTTAATCACCCCATAGCAGTCATTTTTATAGTTTTAGAGGCTTAACCCTTAATCACTACATACTGACTAAATCCGCGCGGTTGTTGATATTGCCATCTGTAATATTGCCACCTAAGGCATAGTAGGTCGTCAGAGCGACTGAGTGAATAGAGGGCAAGAAGGTAAAGAATAGCGATGTTTGGGCTGATGGCGCTTCTAATCGCACTTGTACATCGTTTTATTGGTTGCCATACAAATGATGTAAGCCAAGCGCGGGATGATAAGCTGCGCGGACTTAGGGCTATGTTATAGGCAGGACTGGAGATAAAGAGTAGAGCGGCATGTTGTGGGAGGGGACGCTCAGATGGCTGCCATTGAAAGGCATAAAAAAACGCACTCAATTGAGTGCGTTTTCTGTTTAAACAATCTAATTGATTAGTGCTTGAACATCGCAGAGATAGACTCTTCGTTACTGACACGGCGGATCGCTTCAGCCATCACAGTCGACATGGTCAACTGGGTAACCTTATCTAATGCTGCAATTTCAGGGCTTAGCGGAATGGTATCGGTCACAATGACTTCATCAATCACTGATTCAGCAATGTTCTTAGCAGCGTTGCCAGAGAATACTGGGTGAGTCGCATAAGCAAATACTCGGTTAGCACCATGTTCTTTTAATGCTTCAGCAGCTTTACACAGTGTGCCACCGGTATCAATCATATCGTCAACGATAATACAGTCACGGCCTTGAACGTCACCGATGATATGCATAACCTGCGCGACGTTTGCCTGTGGACGACGCTTATCGATAATGGCGAGATCTGAGTCATCAAGTAGTTTGGCGACCGCGCGAGCACGTACTACACCGCCGATATCGGGTGACACTACGACAGGGTTATCTAACTTCTTAGCTAACATATCTTCTAACAGTACTGGGCTACCAAATACGTTATCAACAGGTACATCGAAGAAACCTTGGATCTGCTCGGCATGTAAGTCACAAGTCAGTACGCGGTCAACGCCTACACTTGATAAGAAATCGGCAACCACTTTAGCGGTAATAGGTACACGAGCGCTACGAACACGACGATCTTGACGTGCGTAACCAAAGTAAGGAATAACCGCTGTAATACGGCCAGCAGATGCGCGACGTAACGCATCAACCATCACGATAAGTTCCATCAAGTTATCGTTAGTCGGTGCACAAGTAGATTGAATGATAAATACATCCGCACCACGTACATTTTCGTTAATCTGGACACTGATTTCACCGTCGCTGAAAACGCCAACCTCTGCGTCTCCGAGTTTACAAAATAGACGATCTGCTATCTTCTTTGCGAGACTGGGTGTTGCGTTACCGGCAAATAGTTTAATGTCAGGCACTGTATGAACCTCAGGCGTATGCTTCATTTTAATGACCGGGATAAAGTAGCCTTATCCCGCATGATTCTAATCCTGCGCTAAGCGCAGCATTAATGGTGATTTATTTGTCCCTTTCGCGATAAAACCGCTCATATCGGCAGGCATTTTGGCAAATACCTGCTCAGCTTGCTCGCGAGTAGTGAATGTACCGAAAACACATGCACCTGTTCCGGTCATTCTAGACGGCGCATATTCTATCAGCCACGCCAATGCTTTGGCAACTTGGGGGTGACGTTTGGCGACCAGTTGTTGGCAATCATTGTGCCAGTTGCTGGTCATTAAATCGGCTAAAGACAACTTTGGTGTGTCTCGTGGTAATTGTGGGTCGTTAAATACCTCTGCCGTTGATACATGAACATCAGGTGTCACTACTAAATACCAAGGTTCTGGTAAATCTACCGCAATAAGTTTTTCACCTACCCCTTCGGCAAAAGCGGCTAAACCATTAATAAAAACAGGCACATCAGCACCTAAACTTAAGCCAATCTCTGCTAATTGTGTTAATGATAATTGGGTGTCCCATAAGTGGTTTAGCGCCACCAATGTTGTAGCCGCATCTGACGAGCCGCCGCCAATTCCACCGCCCATGGGTAATTTTTTATCGAGCCATATCTCTGCGCCTAAAGTGGTGGCGGTTTTTTTTTGCAGTGATTTTGCTGCTCTAAGAATTAAGTTATCTGTATTTGCGACAACATCACTGATGTTGGAGTGTAAGGTGAGTTCGCCAGTCTGGTTGATGGCAAAATCCAGTAGATCACCCTGCTCGATAAATTGAAACAGAGTTTGCAGTTCATGGTAACCGTCATGACGACGGCCATTGATGTGTAAAAACAGGTTAAGTTTTGCTGGCGCAGGCCATGCGGTAGAGCGTTTATTGGTCATGCGGTAGTCCGGCGTAATCAGTTAATTCTGTGCTGTTAGCAAGTGCTTGCCATAGATTAATTTGTATTTTTAATCGAACATCTTCACGGGTTAGTTCAAGTGTTCTAGGAAGTTGTGCGCCGCTTTGAGATTGCCAACTTTTAAACTCCACCTGCCATGGGGCTTGAGTCATGGTTGACTGCACTCGTTGAGGTCTGTGGTTGTTATCGTAACTGACTATCTGATCTGTAGGCGACACTTGGCCAGTTATCCATAATGGTAAATGTTCGACAGGGATAGACCAGCCTGTGAGCCGCTTGAGCAATTGCTCGGCATCATGATGCTCATAGGTGTTGTCGTCAATCATTAAACGAGCGCCATTGTCGTCACGCTCTAGCAGCATGATCGTTGTGCCTAACATTGTGGTTAGGCGTAATTGATCGCTGTCAGGGGTGTGAAGCCAATATAAATTAGTACTAAATTTATCGTCACGGGTTTTGGCCGCGAGCTTGCCCTGCATCTCCCAAGCTTTGGCCTGCTTTACATGGTCAACATTGACGGCCTGCAGAGCAATATCGGAGTGGCTTGCACACCCCCCTAACAATAAAGGGGTCAGTAATAGGGCGCTAATAAAGATTTTTGTGAAGTAGTTCAAATTATTCATCTATTACTGTTATATCGAGCCCATATCATACGAGCGCTGGATATAAATACCAATGCCAATCGTTAAATTTCCTGCTAACTCTAGGTTTAAAGGCGATACAACCTCTTGGTTCAATCACTTGTTTTTGGTCGTTTTTGTCCCGCTTTAACGTGAGAAATACGTTACAAACGAGATTATTATTCGGTTTTGTTAAGCGTATTCTGTTTTTAGTTGGCTCAATTCAGTAGAATGGCCGCCACTAAGAGAGATTAATCAGGGCGATGGCCCTTGCATGAGGATTTTGCCGCCAGTTGATATTAGGTCATGTGACTTGCATTACTCCTAAGTGTTGTCGGTTTATGGTGTAATGGTTACAGCACTTTGTTGGCAAAATTTAACTGCAAGCTAAACCCTAGTCGTTCGCCTCAAAGCCGTTAGTGGAGCAATATGAGCCAGTCGCATTTTCGCTTGTATTCTGACCACCGCTTTGAGCCAGAACAAATCTAATTCGCAAGATAAACAGACCCTAGAGACCAGAAAGAGTCAGATGAGCCTTGTAGCAATCGGTATTAATCATAAAACAGCGACGGTAGACCTACGTGAAAAAGTAGCGTTTTCACCCGATAAAATTCATGACGCGATGAAAAGCCTTGCCAGTCAAACCAAGACGGGTGAAGCGGTGATCATCTCGACCTGTAATCGCACCGAACTTTACTGTAACAACGGTGAAGTGCAGGACGTGATCAAGTGGTTAGAGGATTACCATCAGCTGTCCCATGAAGACGTGCTGCCTTGCCTGTACCAATATCGCGGCCAAGAGGCCGTGCGTCACCTGATGCGTGTCTCTGCTGGTCTCGACTCGCTTATCTTAGGTGAGCCACAGATTTTAGGCCAAGTTAAGCAATCTTTTGTTAAGGCCAAAGAAGCTGGCACGGTGGCAGTCACCATGGACCGACTGTTCCAAAATACCTTCTCTGTTGCTAAAAAAGTGCGCACCGAAACTGAAATCGGCGCCGCGGCCGTATCGGTGGCGTTTGCCGCCGTGAGCATGGCTAAACATATTTTCTCGGCTTTGAGTGCCACCAAGGTGTTACTCATCGGCGCAGGTGAGACCATAGAGTTGGTTGCTCGGCATCTTAAAGACAATGGCGTCGAGTCGATGATTGTGGCTAACCGCACAATTTCACGCGCCGAAGCCATGTGCGAAGAGTTCGGCGCGACCGCTATTACTCTAGAACAGATACCAGATTTTCTCCCTAAGGCCGATATCGTGATATCCTCTACCGCCAGCCCATTACCTATACTGGGTAAAGGCATGGTAGAAAAAGCGCTGAAACAGCGTCGTCATCAACCTATGTTGTTGGTTGATATAGCAGTTCCTAGAGATATTGAAGCCGAAGTAGGGGATCTAGATGATGCCTTTCTCTACACGGTTGACGACCTGCAAAGCATCATTGAACAGAATATGGCCTCCAGACGTGAGGCTGCCGAGCAAGCCGAATTAATTGTTGAAGAAGAATCTCATCTTTTCATGGAGTGGATCCGCTCATTAGAGTCGGTCGACAGTATTCGTGAATACCGTACCCAAAGTATGGCGATTAAAGATGAGCTGGTGGAGCGTGCGATCAATAAGTTAGCCCAAGGCGGTGATAGCGAACAGCTAATACTGGAACTGGCCAATAAGTTAACCAATAAATTGATCCATGCGCCGACTCAAGCCCTCACTCAGGCGAGTCGACGCGGTGACTTTAACAGTATCGGACAATTAAGAACGGCGCTTGGATTAGATAAAGACTAAGGTTAGCGTTGGAATGAAGGACAGTGTGATTCGCAAGCTTGAAGGCTTGCTTGAGCGTAATGAAGAAGTATTGGCGCTACTGAGCGATCCTAGCGTGATTGCCGACCAAGAGCGTTTTCGCGCTCTGTCCAAAGAGTATTCACAACTCGAAGACGTGGTAAGAAGCTTTAAGGCATTTCAACAGGCGCAGGCCGATCTCGAGTCGGCGCAAGAGATGTTAGCCGAAGACGATGCCGAGCTAAAAGAGATGGCGCAAGAAGAGATTAAAGCCGCCAAGCAAGTGATTGAGACGCTCGAAGACGAACTGCAGATCCTACTGCTGCCTAAAGATCCTAAAGACGACAACAATGCCTTCGTAGAAATTCGTGCCGGCGCAGGGGGTGATGAAGCTGCCATCTTTGCCGGTGATCTGTACCGTATGTATAGCCGTTACTGCGAAGCCAAACGTTGGCAGGTCGAGGTGATGAACGCCAACGAAGGCGAGCATGGTGGCTTTAAAGAGATCATCATTAAAGTGTCTGGCGATGGGGTTTATGGCCGACTGAAATTTGAATCGGGTGGTCACCGTGTACAGCGTGTGCCAGAGACCGAGTCGCAAGGACGAGTGCACACCTCTGCTTGCACTGTGGTGGTTATGCCTGAAGTCCCCGAAGCCGAAGCGATTCAAATTAATCCTGCCGATCTGAAAGTGGATACTTTCCGTGCATCGGGCGCGGGTGGTCAGCACGTTAACAAAACCGATTCGGCTATCCGTATTACGCACATTCCGTCTGGCATCATCGTAGAGTGTCAAGATCAGCGCTCGCAGCATAAAAACCGTGCTCAGGCGATGAGTGTACTGACGGCCCGTATACAAGCTGTTGAAGACGAAAAACGCCGCAGTGAAGAGGAATCGACTCGCCGAACATTAGTGGCCAGTGGTGATCGCTCTGAGCGTATCCGTACTTATAACTTCCCTCAGGGACGCGTCAGTGAGCACCGTATCAATTTGACTCTTTATCGCTTAAATGAAGTGATGGAAGGGGATTTAGATGCGATTATCGAACCACTAATGCAAGAAAACCAAGCCGATATGTTGGCTGCTTTAGCAGACGATTAATATACTCTAATATCGCGACTCTAGGTTAATAAGGATATTTTTTTGTACCAGACGTTAGCTGAAGCCCTTCAATGGGCTTCTTCTCAACTTGTTGAGATCTCTGATACCGCCAAGCTAGATGCCGAAGTGATGCTACTGCATGTCATCCATAAGCCGCGCAGCTACCTCTACACTTGGCCCGATGAACGTATTACCAGTGAACAGTCCACCGCGTTTCAGCAGATGGTCGCAAGGCGTGCTATTGGCACTCCGATTGCGCATATTGTGGGTGAACGTGAGTTTTGGTCATTGCCGTTTATGGTTAATCCCACCACGCTTATTCCGCGTCCTGATACCGAAATTTTGGTTGAGACCGCGTTAAACTTGCCGTTAGCACAAAATGCTAAGGTGCTCGATTTAGGCACGGGAACGGGGGCAATAGCCCTGTCGTTAGCCTTTGAGCGCAGCACATGGCAGATCACGGCCGTCGACAAAGTGATTGAAGCTGTGGCTTTGGCTAAGGCGAATCGTGACAACTTGAAGTTACCGCAAGTCGAGGTGCTACAAAGTGATTGGTTTGATGCTGTCAATCAGTACGATTTCAATCTTATTGTCTCTAACCCGCCTTATATCGACGAAGAAGATGAGCACTTGTCTCAAGGCGATGTACGCTTTGAACCACAGAGTGCGCTGACCGCTGCCGAACATGGTTATGCTGATCTGTTCCATATTGCGCAGTCGGCGCGTGATTATCTGGCGCCCGGTGGCTATTTGCTACTCGAACACGGTTTTGAGCAAGCCATTACGGTGCGCAATAAGATGATTGAGCTAGGTTATGAGTCGGTGTCGACCGTGAGAGACTTTGGCAGTAACGACCGTTGTACCTTAGGTCGCTGGCCTAGGCAGGGTTAACTGACACGCCTGATGCTTGACAGCGACTAACGTGATTAAACGCCATTGGCTTATGCTAATGGCGTTTTTGTTTGTGTATCTTACCGTTGTGGATGTTGCTTATCTCTATATTGAGCTAGGGGCTATCTCTATGGATTTTATTGTAGATTGTGGGCAAACGTAATATGAATGCAATCTCGTTAATTAATGATGTTAACCCATTGGACTGGTTTAATTCTTAAGAGCTTAGTTATTAGGCAAGGGTCATAGCACCGCTTATAGATCAATCGTTAAGGCAGTGGTACTAAGCCAAGCCTTCTTACCTCTTACACCTGCGCAAAGTAAATGAGCTTCGGTAAGGTGACTGCTCATATAGGCAACAATTGCTTGTATAAACTCATCTGCAACACTACCTTAACATTCTGGGTGGGTAAATTATTGTATGTTTATTCACCTCTAGATAGGTTAGTCATCGTAGTAGGTTATGGGTGTAACGTCAGTCAATACTTACAGAAACAGTTGGGTAACTTGTTGTTTATTAATAACCAAGGAGCTAGGTCTATGAATGTTAAGTTAGCCAATGTCGCGCTACTATCAGCCATCATCAGTGTGTCAATGTCGACTCATATGATTGCCAACGCCGCAGGTGGTGGCGGTGTGGTCACAAGCGAACCGGGTCAGCACTTTGATACTAAAGGGCAAGAGCCATCGCAATACACCATAGCGTTACAAAATGGCTTGCGTAAAACCCTGCCGTTTGATGATAAGCGTGACTTTGAAGAAGCCCAAAAAGGCTTTATTGCGGCGCCTGACTATAAACAAATTATGGCCGAAGCCGGTAACGTTGCTTGGGATATGGGCAGTTACGAGTGGTTGCTCGATGAAGGTCAAACCTTCGATACCATTAACCCTTCGTTGCAGCGTCAAGCAGTGCTCAACATGGCTTATGGCTTGTATGAAGTGTTGCCCGACCACATTTATCAGGTACGAGGCTATGATCTTGCTAATATCAGTTTTATTAAAGGGAAGACGGGTTGGATTGTATTTGATCCTTTAACGGCCAAAGAGACCGCGGCGGCGGCATTGGCCTTTATTAATCAGCAATTGGGTGAGCGTCCGGTCGTGGCCGTGGTCTACTCACACTCTCATGCCGACCACTTTGGTGGGGTCCGTGGTGTGGTCGATGAGCAAGATGTTCAAAGTGGTAAGGTGAAAGTCATTGCCCCAGAAGGCTTTATGCATCATGCGGTCGCAGAAAATGTGATGGCAGGTAATGCCATGACGCGTAGGATGTTTTTTCAATACGGTGTACTACTTCCCAGAAGTCCCTATGGTCATGTGGATCAATCTATCGGTAAAAATACCGCGGCGGGTAATTTAGGCTTAATCGCGCCTAACGTGATTATCGATAAAGCCTTTACTGAAATGACCATAGATGGTGTCAACATGGTGTTTCAAAATACTCCAGGCACTGAAGCGCCAGCAGAGATGAACACTTGGTTCCCAGACTTGAAAGCCTTTTGGGCCGCCGAGAATATTACCGGCACTATCCATAATATCTATACCTTACGTGGCGCATTGGTACGCGATGCATTGGAATGGTCTAAGCAAATTAATATTTCGCTGTATAAATTTGGTCAGCAGGCTGAGGTGATGTTTGCTTCCCACTCTTGGCCGCGCTGGGGCAATGAGCGTATTCAAGAGGTGATGCGCAGTCAGCGTGATACCTATGCTCACCTCAATAATCAGGTGCTGCACCTGGCCAATCAAGGGGTAACAATTAATCAAATTCACAATGTATATAAGCTCCCCGAGAGTTTGCAGCAGCAGTGGTCAGCCCACAGTTACCATGGCTCTGAGGAGCACAATAGCCGCGCGGTGTTGAATCGCTATCTAGGTTACTGGGATGCTAACCCAGCCACTTTAATGCCACTATCACCAGAAGAATCAGCGCCCCTATACGTTGAGATGATGGGTGGCAGCAGTAACATTATCGCCAAAGGCCAGCAATTATTTGAGCAAGGAAAATATTTTCATGCCATAGAGATCCTCAATAAACTGGTGTTTGCTGAGCCTCAAAATCAAGCGGGTAAGGATCTACTGGCTAATGTATATGAGCAGATTGGTTATCAAAAAGAGAGCCCTAGTGTGCGTAATAGCTTTTTAGCGGCGGCTTACGAATTACGTAACGGCATGCCAACAGGCGCTTCGCCTAAATCGACAGGGCCTGACCTTATCCGTGGTATGTCTACCGGGTTATGGCTTGACTACCTCGGAGTTCGCCTTGATACCAGCAAGACTGCAGATAAACACTTTGTCATTAACTTGGTCACTCCGGATAACGGCGAGCAGTATCTGGTTGAGTTGAGTAATTCGGCGCTGACCAATATCGAAGGGGTACAATCACCGCAAGCGGATCTCACCTTAACGATAGATCGCAGCGAGTTAAATGATGTGATGATGGGCGCGCAGAGTTTCGATGAAAAAATCAAAGCCGGCAAGGTGAAGGTTGAGGGCAACCGCCGTGCCATCGATGAGCTAATGGGCGCATTGGTCGAGTTCTCTATGGCGTTTGAGCTGCTGCCTGGGACACTGTCAGACACAGCCAAATAAGTCTGGATACTCTTACCGCTGATAGTCAGTTTTAATTGATTGGCGGTACGATATAACACCACGCTAAAGCTGCTGCCTTAGCGTGGTTTTTTATTGGGCCATTGGAGGTTGATAATAGGAGAGGGCATGAATCAGTGACATTATCTTATGTAAATTCATCACGCTGCCTAGATTATCTTAGGTTGATGGTCGCGACGCTAATGAGGGGGAATTTATCGTCAATAATCGGTTGATGCTATTGGTGCGGCTGGAGCAGATCAGTTACACTAGCGCCTTTGCCAGCAACCAAAGAATTTAAAATGGACAGTTTATACCCCGCTATAAAGCATATTCACCTGACGTTTATTGCCCTCAGTGTACTGTTTTTTATTGTGCGTTTTGCGCTGCACTTAAAGCAGTCGCCTATTATGGAGAAGAAGTTCGTTAAGATAGCCCCGCACGTTATCGACACTTTGTTGGTGCTGTCTGGTTTAACCCTGTGTTTTATCATCAAGCAATATCCTTTCCAAGATGCATGGCTGACCGAAAAGATCGGTGGACTATTGGCTTATATTTTCTTAGCGACTATCGCGCTAAAAGCCAATCGCAACAAGCTGTTTAAAGTGTTTGCAGCCCTTGGTGCAATCGCTTGGGTAGCCTATGCAGGTAAGGTCGCCATGTTTAAACAAGCGATATTACTGAGTTAATGACACAGATGATCCTACAAGATGAGCTCTTGTTACCCGAGAGCGCGTTTGACATCACTCAGCATTTAGGTTTTTCCAATAAGAAGAGTGCTAATTGGGCCTGGCTTGAACTTGCAGGCTCAGTGCTGAGTCACTATGTGGTTGACCGTGAAGATCGATTGAATGCTCTGCTTAAGTGGTTTTATGGCGACTTAGGTTTTTGCGCTCGAGATGCTTATTTTAGTGTTGAAGCTGCCGATTTAGGCAGCTGCATACTCACTCGCCAAGGCAATAGCACAACCTTGGCCACGTTACTGATGTTACTGGCGAAACAGTTAGACCTAGTGCTTGAGCCTTTGCTACTGCCGGGCAATACAGTGCTGTGCAGTCGAATCGATAAGCAGGTGCGTTATATTGACCCATTAACGGGTCAGTCACTGACCAAGCATCAGTTACATGTTTTGGTGCGTGGCGAGTTGGGTAATGGGGCGGCCTTTAAACCGCGTTACTTAAAGCCTGCAAGTTTAAAGCGGTTATTGTCGCGCATGATCCACGAGCTTAAAGCGGGCGCGATTTTATCGAACCAGTTTGAGAGTGCGATGGAGTGTTGCAACCTGTTATTGCAATGGCATAGCGATGATCTCAACCTCAATCGTGAACGAGCCTTTATTGCACAGCAGTTAGGCTGTATCAGTGTTGCCGCCGCGGATTTACAGCATTTTGTCGACAATAGCCCGCATGATCCTGTGACTGAATTAGTTAAGCTGCAGATTAAAGAGCTAAGCGAAGATCTTGAGGTATACCATTAAAGAAAAGCTGAAGCCGTTATGGTTTCAGCTTTTTTATGTGGTTTGATGACGGCCATGACAATAGACGCCTTGCAGGGCAATCAATTATTTTATGCTGCTCGGCTCGCAATCTTGTCAGTCTTATATTGAACCGCCTGCAGTAACAGGCTAAAAACGACTCACCATTTAATCAGCAATACCATCATTAATATTTACAATAGGCTGCATCACAGGCCAAATAAAAACGTGCTTTGATAAGCCGAATAAAACAACAAATTGATATTAAAAATAAAACTAAAAATAGATGTGAATTAGGGGGAAATATGAGCGGTACCGCATTAGTGACCAATGATGCCACTGGGCTGGGATTATTAGCAGCCATTTTAGGCTTGGTGTTTTATACCAATAGCAGTTCTCATCCATTTTGGGTGAAATTTTATCGTTACATTCCGGCGTTGTTACTGTGTTATTTCCTGCCATCACTGCTTAATTCATTTAATATTGTCGATGGCGATACCTCTAAGCTCTATTATGTGGCTTCACGTTATTTACTGCCAGCCTGCTTAGTATTATTGATCTTAAGCGTCGATTTAAAAGCGATCTTAGGCTTAGGCCCTAAAGCCATTGTGATGTTTCTCACCGGCACCGTTGGTATCGTGATTGGCGGGCCGATTGCGTTGCTTATTATCTCCAGCATTAATCCTGAGATCTTAGGTGTGAGTGGCCCCGATGCGGTCTGGCGTGGCATGACCACCTTAGCCGGTAGCTGGATTGGCGGTGGCGCTAACCAAGCGGCGATGAAAGAGATCTATGAAGCGGGCGGTAACATCTTCTCCATTATGGTGACAGTGGATGTGATCGTAGCCAATATCTGGATGGCGGTGCTGCTCTATATGGCCTCCAAAGCCAAGGAGATCGATGCCAAAACTGGCGCCGATACCCGTGCTATCGAGACCTTAAAACTTAAGGTTGAGAAGTACCATGCCGAACATTCGCGTATTCCAAGCTTACGTGACTTGATGATGATAGTGGCGGTCGGTTTTGGTATTACCGGACTGGCGCACATGTTTGCCGATTTCCTCGGGCCTTTTTTCGAAACCAATTATCCGTGGACACGTGATTACAGTTTAACGTCTAAATTTTTCTGGTTAATCGTCACTGTCACCACTATCGGTTTGGCGATGTCATTTAGCCCAGTGCGCCATTTAGAAGCCGCTGGCGCCTCTAAAGTGGCGTCGGCCTTTTTGTATATTCTGGTTGCCACCATTGGCTTGCATATGGATGTGTTTAAACTATTTGATCCGGCAAATCTTTGGTATTTCGCCATCGGTATTATCTGGATGTTAGTGCATGCCAGCTTTATGCTGCTGGTGGCTAAACTGATTAAGGCGCCGCTGTTTTATATGGCGGTGGGCAGTCAAGCCAATGTGGGCGGAGCAGCATCTGCGCCGGTTGTGGCGGCGGCATTCCACCCCGCATTAGCGCCCGTCGGTGTGTTATTGGCGGTGTTGGGCTATGCTGTAGGCACTTATATGGCATGGTTATGTGGCCAAATTTTACAGGCAGTTGCGCTATAATCGCCTGCTGCGATACCTATTTGAACAATGCTAAGGTGTGGCCTTAGCTTCTTAAGAGAGAAGTAACGATGAGTAATAAAACCATAAAGTTAGGTAGCATTGAGATTGCAAACGATAAGCCGTTTGTGTTGTTTGGCGGCATGAATGTGCTTGAATCGCGTGATTTAGCCATGCAGATCGCGGAAACCTATGCCGAAGTTACTCAAAAATTAGGGATCCCTTATGTGTTTAAGGCTTCATTCGATAAAGCCAACCGCTCTTCGGTGAACTCCTACCGTGGCCCAGGTATGGAAGAGGGGTTGAAGATTTTTCAAGAGATAAAATCGACCTTTAACTTGCCGTTGATCACCGACGTCCATGAAACTCATCAGTGTGCGCCAGTTGCCGAAGTGGTCGATGTGATTCAGTTGCCCGCGTTTTTAGCTCGCCAGACAGATCTGGTGGTAGCAATGGCCAAAACCGGTGCCATCATCAACGTTAAAAAACCGCAATTTTTAGCGCCACACGAGATGCGCCACATCATCACTAAGTTTAATGAAGCGGGTAACGATGAGATCATGCTGTGCGAGCGTGGCTCAAGCTTTGGTTACAATAACTTGGTGGTCGACATGTTGGGTATGGATGAGATGAAGCAATCGGGTTACCCAGTGATCTTCGATGCGACCCATGCCTTGCAGCGCCCGGGTGGCCGCAGCGACAGTGCGGGTGGACGTCGTGCTCAAGCCACTGAGCTTGCCCGCAGTGGTATGGCATTAGGCTTAGCCGGTCTGTTTATTGAAGCGCATCCCGATCCAGATAACGCTAAATGTGACGGCCCATGTGCACTGCCACTGCACCAACTGGAAAACTACCTCAAGCAGATGAAGGCGGTGGATGAGCTGGTTAAATCATTCGAGCCTATCGATACCAGTAAATAATGACTTAACGTCACTTTACCAAGCCTCGCCATTGCGAGGCTTTTTTTTGCCTATTTTTAAGGTTGGCTACAGCCTGATTCGGTATCGTGTTGAATATTCAGCGTTATACTCCGTGACGCCCAAAGATTGCGGCAGTGAGTATGGTTGGGGTAAGCCGAACGGTATTAGGCTGGCTATAATGAACGCTGCAATGACAGACGATAATAACAAGTACGCTTAAGTACAAGGAGTGATGATGACAACAAACACGCAGGCACCCGGTTTATTGGGGCGGGCACTGGATACCATAGAACGAGTGGGCAATAAATTGCCCGATCCGGCCATGTTATTCTTAATGTTACTGTTTGCGGTGTGGGGCCTATCGGCGCTGTTATCTGGGGTCAGTTTTGAGGCTATCGACCCTCGTACCGATGCGCCCATAATAGTCACCAACCTCTTGAGTGCTGAGGCGCTAACGCACTTTCTAACCTCCATGGTATCGACGTTTACCGCCTTTGCGCCTTTAGGTGTGGTGTTAGTGGCGATGTTGGGTGTGGGAGTGGCGGAGCATTCTGGCTATATCAATACCGCGTTAAAGCAGATGCTTAAGATAACGCCGGCTAAATTGTTAACCCCTGCTGTGGTTGTGGTGGGGATTATCTCCCATACCGCGACCGATGCGGGCTATGTGGTGGTGATCCCGCTGGCTGGGGTGATCTTTTTTACCGTAGGCCGCCATCCGCTGGCGGGGATCGCGGCAGCTTTTGCAGGTGTGTCTGGCGGCTTTTGTGCCAACTTTATTCCCTCGGGTATCGACCCATTACTGCAAAGTTTTACCCAATCGGCGGCGCAGATTGTCGATGGCGATATTCAAATTAATCCGTTGAATAACTGGTTTTTTGCCGCTTCATCGTGCATTCCGATCACCTTGATTATTTGGTATCTCACCGACAAAGTGTTGGAGCCGCGTCTTAATCGAACCCACAAGGTCAATCGCGACGCGGTAGATATTCCTGAGATGGAGCTGACAACGCCGAGCGAGCTTAAGGCGTTTCGTATCGCCAGCCTGGTGATGCTGGTGGCGATTATTGGCTTTTTCTCGTTAACCCTGCCTGAAACCTCGACCTTGCGCGACGCTAACGGCTCACTCACCAGTTTTAGCGCCCCTTTGATGAAGTCGATCGTGCCATTGATTTTTATCTTCTTCCTGTTGCCTGGGTTAGTGTATGGCTATCTCACTAAGACCTTTACTCAGTCTGCCGATGTGGTGCAGGCGATGTCTAAATCGATGAGTGGCATGTCGCACTATATTGTGATGGCTTTTTTCTGCGCCCAGTTTGTCGCGGCGTTTTCAGCCTCTAATTTGGGGGCATTAATCGCGGTTGAGGGGGCTGGTGCACTCAAGGCACTCAACTTGTCAGCTGAAGTCACCATCGTCGGCATGATACTACTGGTGGGCTTTGTTAACTTATTTGTCGGCTCATCGTCAGCCAAATGGGCACTGATTGGGCCGGTATTGGTGCCCATGTTAATGCAGCTCAATATTAGTCCAGATCTGTCGCAGGCTGCCTATCGTGTCGGTGACTCGAGCTCAAATATCATCACCCCTTTGATGCCCTATTTTCCCTTGGTGGTGGTCTATTGTCAGCGATATGTGCAAGGCATAGGCATCGGCACCTTAATCGCCATGATGTTGCCTTTTAGTGTGGCATTGATGTCGATTTGGAGTGCCTGGTTATTGCTGTATTGGTCGCTTGGGTTGCCACTGGGCTTAGGAGCCAGCTATACCTACTTTTAGTTCTAGACGCTTCACTCACCTGAGATTAGAACTACCACGTTGAGCAAAGAGTGACGGGTAGCGAGCCAACAGGATAAGAAAACGCCATGATCAACATGGCGTTTTTTTATTAGCTACGCAGGCTCTCAATCAGATAATTGAGGCTGGGGTTGTTCTCTAAGTTTGCGGTCGGGGTGACGTTAAACTTAGGGGCGATGAGCCAGTTGCGCTGCACTAGCTCATCGAGCAGATCCAGATACTGCACGCTGGTTTTTCCCACCAACAGATTGGTTAAGCCGCGGCTGCTAGAGAGCTGCAACATCTGCAGAAAACCACTGAGGTAAAGGTGGTCTTTGGTGAAACCGCCGCCGCGATAGACCCGCGCCGTCGTCACAAAAGCGTCACCTGGCTCCATACCCACCTCATCTACTAGGTAATTATGGGTGAGATAAAAATCTTGCTCTTTGAGCATAGATTCAACCGCCAATACGCGACAGGCGAGGGTATTGAGGCGTGAGTGTGCCATAAAGCCAGCCTTTAGTTCGGCCAAGATAGCCAAACCTTCCTGGGTATAGGTGGCGCCTGGTAATCCAAGGCGTAACACCTTTAAGGGCTGCTGTTTGGCATTTAAGGTGGTTGCCATGTGGACCCCCAGTTCATGCTGGATCAGCCGCTGTACCTCTGCATGGGAAAATGTCGCATGGCTGTTAACGGTCAGCTGTGGTGGCATCGAGCTCACCATGGCCCGCGCCACAATCGATGAGCTGAGGCTTACCTTGCACTGCATGTCCCATTGCTCAGCTTGTCGCTTCATGAGTTCGGTGGCGGTTTTGGCATCATATTGCTCACCAGCAACCTCAGCAATCTCTTTGGCATATAACAAGAACTTCGCATTGTTAATTGCATGCGTATCGGGGCGGCCATGATAGCGTAGCGAGTTATAAACAAAGCCTTCTTGGCTAACACTGGTCAGTAAGTCGACCTGTTCGCCGAGCTTATTGACGATATCGCTGTACATCTGTTTGAGCGCAGGATCCGAGATATTGTCTATCGGTAATCGATACAACTTATATTTAAACTCGTTGGCATCGATAGGCAGCTGACGGTAGCGAAAGTTGGGCTTATAACGGCTTGGCGCGCTAAAAAAGCGTTTGCGCTCAGCAACCAAGTTGGTCGGATTGACATACTTTAAGGTGTCGACCTTTTGCGCTAAGCGAAACAGGGTAGCATCGATGTCCAGTACTGCTGGCTCTATGGCACTGCTGAGCATGTCGGCGCTACGGGTTTTACTGCGTCGATTTAACTTGCGCTGAAAATAGGCACTGGTGGCACTGAAGGCGTTTTTAAGCCCTAACTTTAAGTCATCGAGCACGATAGGATAAACTTCGCCAGTAAGTTCATCCATAAACACTTTTTTGATCTCAGTGGGTAACACTAAGGTGCGGTCAAAGTGCGCATTGGTATGGGCAATAAGGTAGCCTCTACCCTCAAAAATCGCGTTAATTTTAGCGTCAACTTCAATATTGGGTAGGGTGATCTGATTGAGTTCACTCTCGAACTTTTTCACCACAGGTGCCCAACGCTCCATGTCGATTTGCGCGGTGCCGATATTGAATACTGGCACGGATTTGTCGATGCGTTTGTAATTGTACGAATGCAGGTCAAACACAATCACCATGCCAAACAAGGACTCTAGTTTGGAGATTAGCGCTTCATAGAGAAGATAAAAATCATTGTGTTTGGCTTGGCTGATCGCGCGCTGTTTGGCACTAAGCGGTTTACGCCATACCTGTTTTAACCAGGCTGATTTGTAATAGGTGCTTAAACTTTTGGGTCGATTCAGATCGTACTCAAAACGTGAGTCAGTACCCACTAACGTGATGGGTTGTGATGCAATCACCTCGTCGGTGTATGGATCTTCCTCAAAATAGCGTTCCTCAGCGCTAAGCTGACCGAGTTTGATCAGCTCATGACGCAGGGTATGGCCCGCATGGATAGCGGTACATACTACAGGCAGGTATTCTTCAATTTTAATAAAACAACCTGACGATTCGAGTTGCCCCGAGAACGCTTCGCCGCGTTTAATCAGGCCTAACATTTGCTCTAAACTATAGGTTTGCATCTTCTACCGCACGTCGATATGCACTCTTACGTTGCATCAATAAGTCTTTTGAATTGATGATGTTTTCGGCAAAATCGATCACCTGCTTTTGCAGTTTAACGCGGTTAAGCTTGTTAATACGGGTTATGCCACCTGGGCTTAACACGTTTACCTCGACCAATTTATTACCTATCACGTCTAGGCCGGTAAAGTAGAGACCATCGCGCACCAGTTTAGGGCCAATCGCGGCGCACAGTTCGCGCTCTTCGCGGGTGATGGTGTGTTTGACGACGGTACCCCCGGCGTGCACGTTAGAGCGAAATTCACCGCTGGCGGGGACGCGTCTCATGGCACCAATCGGTTCGCCATTGAGCATTAAGATGCGTTTATCGCCTTCCTCGGCGCCCTCGATGTAATCTTGTAAGATCACGTAGTTACTCTGATCATCGGCACCAATATAAAAGTCGAGTAGCGAGCTAAAGTTCTGCCGTGCGCTTTTTTCAATGACAATAACTCCGTGACCGCCAAAACCGTTTAAGGGTTTAAGGATCATCTTGTCGCTGTCACTCTCTTCGAGTACGCGTTGCAAGTAGTCACGGTTTTTGGATACGTGGGTGGTAGGAATATAGCGACTCGCCGCACCACTCATGCTGGCGGTGTACAGTTTGTTATTGGCAACCCTTAACCCTTCAAGATCGTTAATGATCAGGGTGTCACCTTTTACCGAGTCGAGAAAGTTTAACGCTAAGTTGTCCAGTGGTGGGTTAGCGCGCATAAAAATGCAGTCAAACCCAGCCATTGGCAGACGCGCCTTATGAAACTCAACTGAGCGATAAAAGCGCGGAATATTATCCGGAATTTTCATGCCCTTTTTGATGATTTGGCAGAACCCGTAGACGCTACTGTCTCGAATGGTTAAACCACTGGTGGTGGTTATGGCAACGGTGTGACCACGCTGAGCGCACTCATGAACTAGTCTAAGGGTAGTATCGGATTCAGCATCGATACGTTCCCACGGGTACATCAAAAAGCAAATGTGCATCTTAGTTAAGCAACCTCATCTTCCGGGTGTGATTCTACATAAGTGTATTGTTCAACACGCTGATTAACAGTGCTGTTGAGCGTGTGAAATTTCTTTGGCTCTCGTGTGAGTTTTAGGTATTTCATCCACACATGTTCGAGCTTAGTATTGGCTTTATTAGGGTGTTTTAGCACCTTAATAAAATGTTTTTCCTCTGCAGTCTCAGGGTCTAATTGCCGGGCCTCGAAGGCTTGCATTGTGTCGCCGTATAGGCTTAACAATTCCGCTTCGGATAAGGTAAATTCTCCTGACTTGCTGAACCCTCTTGGAAAGTTTTTGTCATCAAAAAAACGCTTTTGACCAAAACGGAATGACTCTTCTGACATGGCAACCTCTAACTGTGATTTAAACGCTTTAACTACAGGGATATTCGATCGCGAAATTATGTTTTTTGGGGGCAAAAGAGAAACAAAACATTTTTGTCGTCACCATCAGGATTAGTTGTTATTCTCTCGGTCAAATCGATAGAGAGACCAAAATGGACGTCAAAGTATTTAAAACGTTTTTAGAAGTTGCGCAAACCCGCCATTTTGGCCGCGCCGCTGAGAATTTATATATTACCCAAGCTGCTGTTAGTGCTCGAATTAAGCAGCTAGAGTCTTTTTTTGATTCAGCACTTTTTATTCGAGACCGCAACAGCATTAAATTGACCTCGGCAGGCGAGCGTTTAGTCGGTTATGCCCATGTGATGGTCAATACCTTAGAGCAAGCCAAAAATGAGTTAGCCTTAACCAATAATAAAGCGCTGCAACTGACCATGGCGGGGACGCCTAACATTTGGGATGCCTATTTGCAGCACTGTTTAAGCAAGGTGACAGATGCCTTTGGTGGCTATGGCTTTATGGCACAGGCGCTCAGTCGTGAGCAGCTTAATCGCAACCTCATTGAGCGCACCTTAGATATGGCGTTTGCCTTTGACCCACTAAAGTCAGACGAATTAGTCTGTAAACAGGTAGCCGATTTAGTGCTGGTGCTAGTGTCGACATCGCCGTGCACTAAAGAGCAGGCATTAGCGGATAAATATGTGTATGTGGATTGGGGCACACGTTTTGCCTCAGAGCACGCCGAGCGTCATCATTGTGCGGTGCCGCCGTATTTACGCACCTCGACTGGGCGCATCGCGCTTGACTTTATTCTCGATAAAGCGGGCGCGGCTTATCTGCCATTATCGATTGTTGAGCCTTTTTTGACATCAAAGCAGCTGTATCGTGTTGCGGACGTCGAGCCTTGGCATCGGCCTATTTATCTTTCTTATCGCAAGGATAGCAGCTCATTAGAGGCGATCACTAAAATCCAAGAGCTGGTAAAAGAGATTGATCCCCTGACGGCATATACGCTGCAACAGATAGGGCAAATGCGTTAACCCATATCTGTAACTTATCGTTTACCCTGGCGGCGTTTATAGGCAATCGCAATGCAGAGCGCCGCGCCTCCCCAAGTGAGCGTTAATGCAAGACACATCATAATTAAGGCACTGTTACTCATGGCGGTTATCTCCTTTAGTCGATGATGTTGGGGGGCTCTGGTGCCACAGTCCATGATGACGTGAGCGCTTACTGGCAAAATCGATCAATAGCGCAAATAGCAACATGGCCGCCACCAGTCCCCAGCCCAACAGGAGTTGGTCGGCAATAGGGTAATCACCGTAGCCATTAGTCAGGGTGTTATAGAGGTTCTTAGCTAATATAGTGGCTAAAATGGCGGGGCTTATTATCTGTAAACAGATCTCTAACCAGCGCCCGACATGGAACTCAGAGCAATGATTAGCGTGGCGCCTGACTAAATTGACCTTTAACATCCAAGTGATAATCAGCAGTTCTACTAGGCAGCTCATTAACAGGGCGATGTTATTAATAAAGTAATCGACCAGATCCAGCAGTAGCAGTCCACCACTGGTGGCAAAGGCCATCGACACCAGATAACCGACCGCGCACACGATTATGGCCGCCGTTTTTCGTGGCAGATGAAACTTGTCGATGATCGCGCTGATAACCGCTTCTATGATAGAGATGTGTGAGCTTAATCCTGCGATAACTAAGGCCACAAAAAACAGCGGCCCAAGCAGTTGTGGCAGTGGCATCAAATTGATGGCCGTCGGGATGGTCACAAAGGCAAGTCCGATGCCTGAGCTGACCACTTCGGTCAAGGGCTTCATCTGCTGCTCAGCCATGTAACCGAGCACCCCGAAAATCAATATGCCCGCCAAAATAGAGAAGCCACAATTGATCAGCACTGTCATAAAGGCATTATTGTTAATGTCGGCTTTGGTGGGCAGGTAGCTGGAGTAAGCTAGCATAATGGCAAAGCCGACGCTTAAGGTGAAAAATATCTGCCCATAAGCGGCGGACCAGACTTGAATATCCAATAACCTACTAAAATCGGGCTCAAACAAGTAGTTAAGACCCGATAGCGCGCCGGGTAACAATAGCACTCGGGTGATCAACACCAACACCATAATAAATAGCATGGGCATCATGATTTTACTCGCCCGTTCAATGCCGCCTTTAACTCCGGTGAACACCGCCATTGTGGTGATGGCCCACGCTAAGCTCATGGCGGCAGCGATGCCCCACTGGAACTGCCCCAAATTTGTTGGGGAGTTATTACCTAGCTGTAAATACTGCTCAAAGAAGAAGGCGTTTGGATCATCCCCCCAACTCTGGCCGAAAGAGAAGCCTAAAAAAGAGATGGTCCAGCCGATAATGGCCACATAATAGACCGCGATGATGGCGGCAATAAACACTTGAAACCACCCCAACCACTCGAGGCGGAGCCCTAAGCTGGTGCCCAGCTGACTAAAGATGCGCGGGGCGGTTTTTTTGAGTTTATGACCTAGGCTAAACTCCATGATCATAAATGGGATGCCTGCGGTGAGCATGGCAAACAGATAGGGCACAAAGAAGGCGCCGCCGCCATTTTCGTAAGCCATATAGGGAAAGCGCCAAATATTGCCCAGCCCAATGGCTGAGCCCACTGCGGCTAAGATAAACCCCACCCTCGAATTCCATTGCTCTCGCTTCATCACTCACCTCGTGTCAGGCTGGTCCGTTAGTGCCTTAATTAACTGTAGCCGTTAATCCATGGATGAGTATGGAAAACACATTAAAACAAAGACAAGCAGTGAAGTGTGCAGCGTAAATTCGGTTAGCTCGAGCGCTGTTCAAGCGTCGTCAACTGCTGATAGATAGCCTGATTATGGGGCGTAGGGATACCATGAGCGGCTGCGCGATGGATAAGATAACCTGTTATGGCATCGATTTCGGTTGGTCGCCGATGGGCAATATCTTGATACATCGACGAGAAGTTATTGGCGGTTAAGTGAATAACGTCAAATACCCGCGCAATGAGGGGAGCTCTGGCAAGGGGCACTTGCTCAGCCTGAGCCACCAAGATCACCTCATCGAGCAGTCCTAAGATGGTGTGACGATATTCAGGGGCCGCCAATGCCCCATTGCGGCATTGATAAATAGCGGTTAAGGGATTTATAGCAATATTGACCGCCAATTTCTGCCATAGCATAGGAATAATGTCGTTACACCACTGGCTATTGGGAATGGCATTAAGTAGATAGGCTTTCGTCGTTTGCGTCAGCTCCTGGCCGCTAAACAAGCCAAGCTGAGTAAGGCCTGCACCGGTTTGACGCACCTGCCAGCGCTGCTGCTTTAACGCCCCTTGCGATGTGGTGCCAAGGCAGAGGGTTCGCCCGTTGAGATGGGGCGCAAGGTCTAGGTGTGGGCCCATGCCATTATGCAGCAATAACAGTTGGCACTCTCGATTAAGGCGCGGCAGCAGCGGTTTGAGAGTATCAATGACTTGATAGGCTTTGACGCAGACAATCAGTAGCGTGATGTGCTTTAAGTCAGCCTGCGCATCATCGCTGTTAGGGCTGATAACTTGAGCGGTGCGGGTTGATGAGACACCGTTTAGGTCGGTAAATTGCAGCAAGGTAGGCGTATTGTCGGCGCTAGCTTGTTGCCGGCCGATCAGCAGCGGCGCTTGTCCTACGCTGGCGAATTGATGAAACAGTAACTGACCGATAGCCCCAGCGCCGACAATAGCAATGTTGGGCTGGCAGTGGACAGGCTGGCTTTGCGGCGTGATTTGAGGGCTCGTCATTCGCTCAACTTTGCTGTAACGCACTGGCTTTAAGGTAACGCCGATACAACCACAAGCCGCAATAAAACAGCATGACGCCGAGCATGTCGGCAATAACGTCGCCGAGTGAGGCGCTGCGATAAGGCAGGCGCGATTGCACCGCTTCGATAAAGCAGGCGTAAGCGGCGAGTATTGCAGCCAGACCATACCATTTAGGCTCAAAGGCCAAATGGGTGAGTAGGGCTAGGCAGAAAAAGCTGCCTAGATGGCCAATTTTATCTAGATTGGGGATCGCTTGCGAATAACTCGGGCGAGAAAAGACTAAATAACTGATCACCAGTAAGGCGATAAGTAGGGCGATTTTAAAAATGAGTTTTCTTGAGTTCACAGGTCACGATACATCAGCGAATTTTAGCAATCATAGGAAAATGTCACCCTAAAGTCATTAATAATTAAGTCTGAGTCGTTCGCGCTAGCGTTAACTTTTTTTGCCCCCACTGACTGCAAAAAGGTAAACTAGCGCCATTAGATTGAGCGGCGAGATGAGGAATAAACATGCCATCAATGGATATCGTATCGGAAGTGAATGAAGTTGAACTACGTAATGCGGTCGATAATACCCGTCGAGAGCTGAGCACTCGGTTTGATTTTCGCAACGTTGAAGCTGAAATTACCTACAAAGATCATCAGGTGACTTTGGCCTCAGAGTCAGATTTTCAATGCCAACAACTGCTCGATATGTTGCGTAACCAATTGAGTAAACGCAATGTCGATCCGGCTTCGATGGAGGTCGCCGATAAGGCGATCCACAGCGGTAAAACCTTTTCGCTTAAAGTGACCTTTAAAGAGGGCATCGAAAGCCTAGTGGCGAAAAAGCTGGTTAAACAGATTAAAGATAGCAAGCTTAAAGTGCAGGCAGCGATTCAGGGTGACTCGGTGCGAGTGACGGGTAAGAAGCGTGATGATTTACAGGCGGTAATGGCATTGGCCCGCGAATCGGATTTAGGCCAGCCATTCCAGTTTAATAACTTCCGTGACTAACATGCTGTCGCACCAGATGACATCTCATCGTGCGTAAGCGTATCAGGTCTAAGTACATCAGGTTTAAGCGCATCGACTGCGGCTTTAACTAAGCCCAACCTGCCCGCGATTATAAAAAGCCCCGCGTGAGTCATCACGTGGGGCTTTTTATGGCTGTAAGCCTAATATCGACCTTATCGAGCATGGATTACTGCAGGTTAGTGCTCTGCTTTCGCGGCCGCAGATTTTGGCTCTGTACTGGCTTGGGATGCACTTAAATCATCACTCGGATGGGGCGCGAATTTCTGCACCAACACAATTAAGCCCAATACGGGAAAACCAATAACACTGGCCGCAACAAAAAAGTTGATATAGCCGAAAGCGTCGATATAGGCTCCTGAAAATCCGGCAATAAACTTAGGGAATAACAACATAATTGATGACAGCAATGCATATTGTGTCGCGCTATAGCCGCTACTGGTCAAGCTAGAGAGGTAGGCAATAAAGGCCGCGGTGGCGATGCCCGCGCTGAAATTATCGATGGAGATCACCGCCGTTAACAGATTGACGTCATAACCTATCATCGCCTGATAGGCAAATAACAGGTTTGTGAGAGCGACCATCAAGGCGCCTAAAAATAATATCTTCATGGTGCCATAACGGGCCAGTAATACGCCACCCGCGCCCGCACCAACTAAGGTCATGATTAAGCCATAAACCTTACTGATGGCGGCGATTTCAGCCTTGGAAAACCCCATGTCGACATAGAACACATTCGCCATGATCCCCATGACGATATCTGAGATACGATAGCAGGAGATCAACAGTAAGATTAGCATGGCGCTGTAGCCATAGCGTTTGAAAAAGTCGATAAAGGGTAAAATACTGGCGGTATAAAACCATGAAAGTGCCGCAGCCACCACTCTATGATGACGCTTAGCGAGGGCAATGTTAAGCTCTGCTTCTTTAGCGTCAGCCTCTTTAGTTTCCACCAGGGGCTCTTTACTCATTAAGGTGGTGATAATGCCGACAGACATCAGCGCGGCCATCACCAGATACGCGGTTTGCCATGAAGCAAGATCATAGGCTTCGCTACTGGGGCCGACCCATGCGGCGATGGTTAAGGCGCCAGCTGTAGCCACAATCATGGCGCTGCGGTAACCCACTTGGTAGGCGGCGGCCAGCGCAGCTTGCATTTTTACTGGTGCTGAGTCGATACGAAAGGCATCAATCACAATATCTTGCGTCGCTGAAGCAAAGGCCACCATAAGCGCAAAGAGTGCCAAGCGTTCCAGATCTTGTACCGGATCACTCTGGCTCATGCCCAAAATAGCGACCACTAATATTAACTGGGCAAACAGCATCCATCCGCGTCGTCGGCCGAGTAAGCGGGTAAAGAGGGGGAGTGAAAGGCGATCAACTAAGGGCGACCAAGCCCATTTAATGCCATAGGCTAAGGCTATCCAACTAAAATAACCGATGGCGGTTCTGTCGATACCAGCTTCACGTAGCCAGAAGGAAAGAGTGGAAAATACCAGCATTAAAGGCAAGCCGGCAGAAAAGCCTAACAACAGCAGAATTAACACCCGCTTGTGACAGTAAATAGAGAGGGCGTCTTTTACATGAGAAAGGGTCACAGACATACAACAGGTTTACAGTAAGGTGAACTTAGCTTAAACGCTACGGCGGCAAATAAAAAGCGAAAATCGGCCATAAAAAAGCTCAGCCTATACGGGCTGAGCTTTTTTAGACGTTATCATGATAAAGAGCAGGGCCTGTTACCGATACAGCCACTTGGACATTGGCCGCCAAGACTCAAGAAGTCACAGCATTCGTCTATTTGCTTGCGCAAAAATTGATTGCCGCGAATACTCCAGTCAGGCCATTTATCGAAGGCATGTATTAGGTGCCAAAACACTCTCTCCATATCACTTTGCGCATCACCCTGATGATTAAACTGTTGCCATTCTTCAAGGGTGTCCCATAAATAAAGCTGGATCTCATTGAAATCGAGTTGATTATTCAAAAACGCTTTTCCATATAGAGCCAGCTGGGGCGCTTTACTATCGATGAACTCATTAGGGGTCACCGTTCGCCTCCTTGCTGCTACACCGAAGTAAGTATAGTCAGCCATTTTTTGTTATTGTAATTTAATCCATCTCAACGGCCGTAGGCCAAATATGCTGCTGTGGCGCTAGATGAGGATAAACCGATTCTGCTTGAGTATTTTGGCGCTAAGGCAAACGCGCCACTTTGGCTGGTCGACTTTGTGATGAGGCTAACGCTTATTTTTGTTATCACAATTTGCGCAGCAACGACCTTTCACACTAACGACTCTTGCTCACGACTTTCGGGGGCAACTACTCTCGGGGTAATAGCGTTGCCTTGGTTAAGATTATCGGCGTAACAGGCACATCGGGCCATCCGAGCTTGCTATTGATAGCCGTGGGTTGCTGGGCCATGGCTTCAAGCACCTCCATGCCTTGGGTAACCTCACCAAATACGGCATAGCCCCAGCGGCGTTTAGAGGGATCTAAGCGTTTGTTATCGGCCACATTAAAATAAAACTGCGCCGTGGCCGAGTGCGGATCATTTTCCCGTGCCATGGCTATGGTGCCTAGGGCGTTACTCAAGCCGTTGCCCGCTTCATTGACTATGGGTTTATCGGTCGGCTTTTCGTTAAATCTTGGGTCGAGTCCACCACCTTGAACCACAAAGTCGGCAATCACGCGATGAAACAGGGTATTGTCATAATGCCCTTTTACGACATAGGTGAGGAAGTTATCGACTGTGATAGGCGCGCGTTTACGGTCGAGCTCAACCACAATGTTGCCCATACTGGTTTGCAGCTCAACCTTAGGGTAGAGAGTGTCAGCTTGTATATCGACCGCATGGGCCATGTTGCACAGTGACAGTAAAACCCATGCCAATATCCACTGTTTCATGTATTGCTCCTCGATGGGCTTATTGCTGAATAAACTGATTGAGTTCGGGGTCGTTAATGATTTTGCCCGTTAAATCACTCAATAGATCGTTGACGGCTAGCTCTAAAGTGGCGAAGTCGGCGCTCAGCGGCCCAGATACCGTATTGCGCGCGGTATAACGTTTGGTGAATGTTTGGCTGCTATTGGTGGCAATAACGTTGATGATAATGTCATTGCTGGCTTCATAGCCAAAAGTGGTCTCATTGACGTCGGTTAAGAGTTTCTCTAATTGCAGCTGCATATGGTTTGTGGCGGCTGGGTCAATTTGGTAACCGGCTTGGCTAAATCCTTGACGAAAAACCGTATCGAGCTGTTGACGCGGCGCTTCCGATGGGCTCACTAAGCGTGCGGCATCACCATCATGATTGAATCGGGCGACAAAGTTCGCCGAGCGGGTATCGATCATTTCAATGGCAATCGGTTTGGCTGCCATAGTGTGGGCGCTGATGGCCGGCAGCTGTGGATTCAATGCCATGTGGGTAGGGGCGTTACTGGCACACCCAAACAAAATGCCTGCGGTGGCGATAAGTAAAGTTAAGCGTCGCATAGTGGTGTTTTTTATAGTCAAAAGGTGGCATCAGCATACCAGAATCGGCCGTCGATTCCACTCTTAAGCACGCCCCCATGACGGGGGGAATGACGTGATATGTTACGCGTTTGTTGCTTTGGGCTGTTAACTTATCTCAGAAACCGTTAGAGTAAAAAATCGATAGCAAAAAACCAGTGCTCAGCGCAGCCTAACCCCTTGCCATGTTATCCCGGCGCATTGGGGGATTTGCTCAGTAGTAGCGCTTGTTTTGGTTAAACCTGAACAGTCAATGCGAGGTTCCAGTGACAGAGTTAATCTCCCCTGCGGCGCCAGAAAGCCTGATTTTACCCTCAGGAGAAGTCCAGTTTGGCCACTTTGATGGTCCAGTTGATTCTTTGGGACTGGCGCACTTTGAGTACCGCAATAACATGGATAAGCTGGCAAGCCGCTGGGCGCGGCATTTTCATTTTAAGCAGTTTCAATTTGTGTCGCTCCTGACGCCCCGATATGTGATTGGTGTGGCGTTGGCCGATATTGGTTATGTGGGGAGCGCCTTTTGTTATCTGTACGATATTGCAGCCAATACACTGGTTGAAACCACTTGGCTCAAACCGTTAGCCAAGGGGATGTCGATGTCGCCATCGCCTCGTCAGGGTAAGGCGTTCATTGGCGATCGCCGCGGCCGCATTACTTTTAATCTGGTCGATGGTTTATGGCAACTGAGCCTTGATACGCCGCAGATAAGCGCAGAGCTTGAGCTGCATCCTTTGGCGCTGAGCTTGCCAATGGCGATGTGCAGCCCAACGGGCTATAACGGTTGGACCTATACTCAAAAGCACAACGGCTTGCTCCCCAAAGGGCGACTGACCATTAAGCATGAGTCGCAGCCGCTCAACAATGCACTGGCAGGCTATGACTTTTCAGCTGGCTATATGCGGCGCGAAACCAGTTGGCGTTGGGCGAGCATTAACGCTCGAGTAGGCGATGCCATCATAGGGCTTAACTTAGCGGCAGGGGTTAATGAAACTGGCGCCACAGAAAATGTATTGTGGGTCAACGGGTCGCGGCATTTATTGGGGCCGGTGCAATTTGATTTTTTACGCAATAGTGAGCACATCAGCGATGATTGTTGGCGAATAACGTCGCTTGATGGACGGGTGGATCTGCGTTTTAAAGCGCGAAATTGTCGTCAGGAAAAGCTTAATTTATGGCTATTACAGAGTAATTTTCGGCAGTACATAGGTCACTTTGAAGGCGAGGTTATCGATGGCGAAGGCCAGCAGCATCATTTACAGCAGGTACTTGGTTTAACTGAAGATCATTTTGCGCGTTGGTAAGGGTCGATGCGCAGGTTGATTTTATTAACGATTGAGCGGGATAGACAAGATGGATTTTGATTGGTTGATATCACACCCAGAAGTGTTGCTCTTGGCCTTAGCGCCGATTTTCTTTATCTGTATCCTACTCGAGTGGCAGTATGGCGCTCGGGAGGGCCGCTTGCCGGCGAATTCGGCTTACCATTGGCCCGAAGTGTTATGTAATTTCACCTTAGCTGCGCTGCATCAAGCGAGCGACATTCTGACCGGTTTGCTGGTGGCTCACCTCTATCTCTGGGGATTTGGTTGGCGCCTATTTGATATTGAAATGAGCGTCGTCAGCTTTATTGGCCTTATCGTCGCCCAAGACTTTTGCTATTACTGGTTTCACCGCGCGAGCCACAGAGTGCGCTGGATGTGGGCGGCCCATGTGGCGCACCACAGCTCAGAGCATATGAATTTTAGTACGGCGTTTAGGCAGAGTTTAATGTACCCATTGGCAGGCATGTGGCTGTTTTGGCTACCGCTGGTTATTATTGGTTTCGATCCCAACTGGGTGGTTTTTGTGGTGCTATTGAACTTAGGTTTACAGTTTTTTGTTCACACTCAAGCGATTAAATCACTTGGGCCGCTAGAGTGGATCTTTAATACCCCATCGCACCATCGAGTGCACCATGGTCGCAATGCGCAATATATTGACAAAAACTATGCCGGCGTGTTGATCATTTGGGACCGATTGTTTGGCACTTATGTAAAAGAGGAGGAGACGGTGGAGTATGGCATCACTAAGCCAATTAATAGCGTTAATCCTTTGGTGGTCACCTTTGCTGAGTGGCGTGATATGTTGGCTGAGGCTTTTGCTAAAGGGCTCAGCCTAAGGCAGCGCTTAAGGGTGTTATTTGCGCCGCCAAGCACAGCGGCGCAAATCTCTGCCGTTGCCATAGCGCCAGAGCTGATGCCATCAGAGGCCATTGCCGCTCAAACAGAGTCCGATACGGCGCCGGTAAATGAGGCGCGCTAATCGGTTGATTTAGATTTATTAACCTGTTTTTTGGCTTGTAAAATCACAAATTTGCCGTTGGATGCCACTGTGGCGCAGTTTTTAAAGATGCGCTGCAGTTTAACGTGGTAGGCCAAATGACGATTACCCACCACATGTAAGATCCCACCATCGGCGAGTCGCCTAAAGGTATCTAAAAACATCTGCCAAGCAATATGATCAGTGATGGCTTCGCCTTGGTGGAACGGCGGATTACATAAGACTAAATCGGGCTGAACCTCATCGCCCAAATGGGTTAAGCAGTCATCCCAATGGAAGCAGGCTTGCTCGCCCTCAAGGTCTGGATTATCCAGTTGATTGAGCTGCCAGTTATTGCGGGCTGAGGCGATGGTCATCTCTGAGTCATCGACAAAATGCAGCCGGGCATTAGGAAACAACTGTTTGGCTCTGAGTCCCAATATCCCGTTACCACAGCCTAAATCGACAATGGACTTAAAATCGCCTTGGGGCATATTGTCTAACATGATCCGTGCGCCAATATCGAGTTTGTTGGCGGCAAAGACATTGCTTAAATTGCTGATCATTAATTGATATTCAGGCAC
The DNA here is from genome assembly GCF_059338375.1 of Shewanella sp. 553. Taxonomy (NCBI): domain Bacteria; kingdom Pseudomonadati; phylum Pseudomonadota; class Gammaproteobacteria; order Alteromonadales; family Shewanellaceae; genus Shewanella; species Shewanella sp. 553. The sequence goes on along the minus strand of NZ_CM181701.1, from coordinate 2,869,942 downwards.
ATTCCAGCGGATCTCCGATGGCAGAGGGCGGGCGATGCCGTCTGATATACAGGTGATAACGCGGGTCTTTTTCCAGGTGAGGCTGGCCGTCGCTGGGCCTAAATGCTGCTTGAGTAGTTGCAGCAGCGCCTTATTTATCGATTTGGCTTTGGCGCCAATATAGACTGTGGTGCCCTTGGCGAGCACCTGAGATAACCTGTCGAGTTGATGGGCCAAATAGTTAAGGTTTTTGGGTAATTTCATCAACACCAATTCAGGGCGCTGCGGTAATACATCGCGGCTATTACACCATTGAATATTATCGTCAGGCAGTTGGTTACGGCCAAGATTTTGTAAGGTGCCTAGCTGGCTGGTTTTCGCATCGGTTTCTACAAGCAATGGCCAAGCGCTATTTTGGTGAGTCAGGGCGCAGGCTAAGGCGCCAAAATTATCATTAATAATGGCAGTGCGACATGCAGTTTGCTGTTGCTCAGTTAAGTGTTTAATCAAGTGCTCATCGGCGGCGTCCCAGGCCTGCAGGTTAGATTCCTGCTTGGCGGGATAACGATAAAGTTCAAGTTCGATATCGGCGACGGAGAATTGAGTTGTCATGACTGCACTGCTACGTTGAATTTGGGGGCGCGATTATCGCAGATTTCCCCCATCAGGTATAGTTAAGCTAGCGCACCGTTGACGTGAGTAACCCCTAGGCTTACTACGTTAAGCTCTGGATGCATTTTAATTCACTGCTCGAAATAATCAGGTGTAACGATAATGATTGAAGAAGCCAGAGTGCGTCAACCGAGTCTGGATTTAGAGGAGCAAGCCCAAGCCTCCCAAAGTAGTGTGCCGTTTACCTTAGTAGAAGGGTATCTTTCAATGGCGCAGCAACAGGCATTGTGGCAAGAGTCACTGGATTACCCTTTTAATCGTCCGCATATCCAAGTATTTGGTCAGTCACATGCGATCCCACGCAGTCAGGTGTGGTTTGGTGATAAGGGCTGTGATTATCGTTATTCGGGGTTGTTTATCGAGGCATTGCCTTGGCCTAAATATGCCCAGCGTTTACAGGCAAAGCTTGCCCGAGAATGGCGATTAAACAGCAATGGCGTGCTGGTAAATCGTTATCAAGATGGGCAAGAGTCGATGGGCTGGCACAGCGATGATGAGCCTGAAATAGCGCCAGGCAGCGATATTGCCTCGGTCACCCTAGGGGCAAGTCGCGATTTTTTACTGCGCCATAAACAGACAAAACAGAAGATAAGCTTAAGCTTGCACAGTGGCGATCTGCTGATCATGCACTGGCCGATGCAAGCGTATTGGCAGCACAGTCTGCCTAAACGGTTAAGGGTTAAGCAAACGCGGCTTAATTACACGTTTAGGCAATTAACACCTAACTTTCACCAAGCTTGATGGTCTTATTTTGACGTGGTTGTGGACACTTCTTCGTTATTCGCCCGTTTGCTGTTGATAAATTTAGCGACCAACTGGTCTTATCACTGACTTTTGTTAGCCAGCTCTCACTTCGACATAAGTGAATGTTTTATGCTCAGTAAGCTATGGGAGCATTTATTGGAGCCAGCGATGCAAAAAATGATGATTACAACCGTTGTGGGCAGTGTTACCCCTGGGGTGATAAAAGCCTTAGCCGATACCACACGCGCTGTAGGCGGCGAATGGGTCACCAGTAAGGTGATTAAGCTCGATAGCCAGTTTGCTGCCCTGTTGAAAGTGGCAATCGCAGTAGATGCAATCGCTGAACTACAACAAGCGTTTGCACAAAAATTTCCACAGTTACTGTTTAACTATAGCGATCAAGCGTTGTCACCACCTCAGCATACGCGCATATTAAAATGCAATGTCGATTGTCGCGATCGCCCAGGATTGACCCGTGAAATTGTCGACCTCCTGTCCAATCTAAACCTAGAGATTGAGCATATGGAGTTTAATCGAGTCCATGTTTCGACAATTGGCCAAACGGTATTTTCATCTCAGCTAGCTATCATCGTGCCAGATGAGGTGAGTGATGCCAGTGTGGTTGAGTTATTGGAAGGTGTGTCAAAGGATGCCCGGGTGAGTTTGGGTTGATGGTTGACCTTTTGGCGTCAGCGCAGTAATCTGCCGCCATCATTTTTGTACTCAATTGAGACAATGGCTATGTCCGTCAAACAGATTATTATTGAAAAGCTTACCGCTGCATTATCTCCTGTTTATCTGGAAGTGATTAATGAAAGCGACAATCATCATGTGCCGCCCAATTCAGAAACTCACTTTAAGGTGATTATTGCCAGTGAGGCATTTGAAGGGCAGCGCTTGATAGGGCGTCACCGCAGTGTCAACCAAGCCTTAGCGGATGAATTTGCCAATGGCTTGCACGCCTTGTCTATGCATACTTTTACACCGAGCGAGTGGCAGGCCGAAGCAGAAATACCTAATTCTCCTAAATGCCGCGGTTAATAACCGAGCCCACATCGCATGACTCATTCATTAAAGCGCTTATCACTAAGCGCTTTTTTATTGGTAAATCACTTAAGCTTTATTACTCATCAATCTTCGCCGTATCTTGGTTGGTATAGAACGCAGGATCAATTTATCGCCGCACCGTATTTGTTTCTGGTGGAGAAGGTGCGCCATGGCGTTGGGTTAGCATGAGTGAGCTCGCCAAGTGGGGCAATCTTAGTTGCAGATACTTTACATCCGATTAACAGTGACGCATATTAAGTCCAGCGTAATACTGAGCAGTGTTGATTCACCGCTATTTTAGTTGAGTTTAGGTGCCTCTCGCCATAAGTCATCATGGTTTGAGTCGCCATAAGGAGATAAAAGCAATGCCGTTACTAGATAGTTTTACCGTCGATCATACTCGAATGTATGCCCCTGCGGTGCGAGTGGCTAAAACCATGAAAACCCCCAGTGGCGATGCGATCACGGTATTTGATTTACGCTTTTGTATTCCGAACCAAGAGATCTTAAGTGAGCGCGGTATTCATACGCTGGAGCATCTGTTTGCCGGCTTTATGCGTGATCATCTTAATAGCGATAAGGTTGAGATTATTGATATTTCGCCTATGGGCTGCCGCACCGGTTTTTATATGAGCCTTATTGGTACGCCATCAGAATCAGTCGTGGCGGATTGTTGGTTAGCGGCGATGGAAGATGTGCTTAAAGTTAAGCAGCAGTCAGAGATCCCTGAGCTCAATGAATATCAATGTGGTACCTATGAGATGCATTCGCTAGATCAGGCTAAAGAGATCGCCCGCAACATTATTGCGTCCGGAGTGAATGTTAATAAAAATGATGAACTAAAACTCAGTGATGAGATCCTCAAAGGGCTGTAATTAAGCGACCATTTTATAATGATAAAAGCAGCTGTGGCTGCTTTTATGTTATCTATATATTGGCTTGCCGACATTCATTATTGCTCGTTAAATCACATGCCCTATTTTGGTTGTTGCTAAGGTGAGCTGGTGCTCACTTTGGTATTTATTTACGCAGTTATGGGGTCTTGCTGCTGGTTTTTTCAGCGAACGTTCGGCGAGTTCGGCTAGACCTTAGTCTAATTTTTATGCAAACGATAGCTTGGTGTTACTTAATTATTGAGCCAGAGTTTTACCTACTTTTTGATTCGCTCAAATGCTATAACCCTGCTAGGACAAGGGGCTAAATTAATTCGGCTTAATCTAATGATTAAAAAAACATAGAATTGTGATCAACTGCCCACAATAAAAATCCCGCTTTCCTTTTAAAACACCTGTATTTGCCATGGCGATAACTATTTATTTACGGTAAAATGCGCCCGACCAGCGTGATTGCGATCGCATTTCTGTAATAAATCTGCGCTAGCTCAATGAGATAGGATTTGCTTGAAGCTTCTCTCATTTAGCAGGAACGCGACGCATTATCTTTCCTTCATAACGTAGTGCTTGTGGATATGATTACAATAAAGAAAGGATTGGACCTACCTATAACAGGTGGACCAGAGCAAGTTATCCATAATGGCCCAGCCATTAAACATGTAGCTACTTTGGGTGAAGAGTATATTGGCTTACGTCCCACCATGAAGATCAAAGTGGGCGACAAAGTGCAAAAAGGTCAGGTGATTTTTGAAGACAAAAAGAATCCTGGCGTTAAATATACTGCTTTAGCCAGTGGCACAATTTCAGACATTAACCGGGGCGCTCAGCGTGTTCTTCAGTCGGTTGTCATTGCAGTGGAAGGGGACGATAGCGTTGCCTTTGCTAAATATGATGCATCTGCTTTAGACTCTCTTGACCAGCAACTGGTGCGTGACAACTTGATTGAATCAGGTTTATGGACCGCACTTCGCACTCGTCCCTTCAGTAAAGCACCTGCCGTAGATTCTTCTGCCGCTGGTATCTTTGTCACCGCTATCGATACTCAACCTCTTGCTGCCGATCCTGTCGTTATCATTAACGAGCACAAGGAAGATTTTGCTAATGGCTTAAAAGTCTTAGCCAGATTGACCGAAGGAAAAGTATATCTGTGTAAAGCGCCTGGTGCTGATATTCCAGCTGCCAATGCACAGGTTGAAGAGTTTGCCGGTCCGCATCCTGCGGGTCTTGTCGGTACCCATATACATTTTGTCTTACCAGCATCTGCAAAACGTACTGTTTGGCATATCGGCTACCAAGATGTGATCGCTATCGGTCAACTGTTCACTACGGGTGAGTTAAATACCCAGCGTGTGGTTGCTGTTGCCGGTCCTAAGGCGCTTAAGCCTAGATTGGTTCGTACCTTAGTGGGTGCATCGACGGTTGAGCTGACCGCAGGTGAAATGGCGGATGGTGATGTTCGTGTGATTGCCGGTTCCATTTTAAATGGTAAAACCGCCGTAGGCGCACACGCTTATATTGGTCGCTTCCATAACCAAGTATCACTACTTGAAGAAGGCAGACAGCAAGATTTTATCGGTTGGGCTATGCCTGGTGCTGATAAGTTCTCAATTACGCGTGCGTTTTTAGGCCATTTGTCACCTTCACGTCTGTTTAATATGACGACCAGCACAGGTGGTTCAGACCGTGCTATGGTGCCAATCGGTAACTATGAGCGTGTCATGCCTCTGGATATTCTTCCTACCATGCTATTACGTGACCTAGTGTCAAGTGATGTCGATGGCGCCGCCGCGTTAGGTGCGTTGGAGTTAGATGAAGAAGATTTGGCACTATGTACATTCGTATGTCCCGGCAAGTATGACTATGCGTCATATCTACGTGACTGCTTAGATACGATTGTGAGGGAAGGCTAATGGGCTTGAAACAGTTTTTCAAAAGTATTGAACCGCAGTTTGAAAAAGGCGGTAAATACGAAAAGTGGTACGCGCTGTTTGAAGCCGCGTACACAGTATTTTATACCCCGGGTCACGTAAACAAGGGTCGTACCCATGTGCGTGATAACCTCGATCTAAAGCGTATGATGATTACGGTTTGGGCCTGCGCATTTCCAGCCATGTTTGTGGGAATGTACAACGTGGGTCTGCAAGCGCAAGACGCCTTAGCCGCTGGTTTTGCAACGCCTGACGTGTGGCAAACCGCCTTGTTTGGCTTGTTTGGTACCGAGTTAACTGCCGACTCAGGTGTGGCCGCATTAATGTGGTACGGCGCCTGTTTCTTCCTGCCTATCTACGCGGTAACGTTTGCCGTGGGTGGTATATGGGAAGTGTTGTTTGCGACAGTTCGTGGCCATGAAGTTAACGAAGGTTTCTTTGTTACCTCTATCTTGTTTGCGCTGACACTGCCCGCGACTATCCCGTTGTGGATGGTGGCCTTAGGTATTACCTTCGGTGTGGTTGTGGCGAAAGAGATCTTCGGTGGTACTGGACGTAACTTCTTAAACCCAGCTCTTGCAGGTCGTGCTTTCTTGTTCTTTGCTTACCCGCTCAACATGTCAGGTGATACCACTTGGGTGGTGGCTGACGGTTACTCAGGCGCTACGGCACTGAGTCAAGCGGCGCAAGGCACCCTTGAGTATGGACTGACCCAAGACTGGTGGAATGCCTTCTTCGGTTTCATCCCAGGTTCAGTGGGTGAAGTGTCAACCTTGGCCATCTTGATAGGTGGCGCGGTGATCGTCTATACCCGTATCGCTTCATGGCGCATTGTGGGTGGCGTACTTGCCGGTATGATCGCGGTATCGCTACTGCTTAATGCCATTGGCAGCGACACTAACCCTATGTTTGCTATGCCTTGGTACTGGCACTTGGTGTTAGGTGGCTTTGCGTTCGGTATGATGTTTATGGCGACAGACCCGGTTTCTGCGTCATTCACTAATAATGCCAAATGGGCTTACGGTATCCTTATCGGTGCTATGGCGGTGTTCATTCGTGTTATCAACCCTGCTTTCCCTGAAGGCATGATGTTGGCCATCTTGTTCGCGAACCTGTTTGCTCCATTATTTGACCATTTCGTGGTTCAGTCGAATATCAAGCGGAGGATTGCACGTGGCTAATAATAAAGATTCGTTCGGTAGAACACTGTTTGTTGTTGTTGGATTATGTTTCATCTGCTCGGTATTTGTATCGACCGCAGCGGTACTGCTAAAGCCGACTCAACAAGAAAACAAGCTGCTTGATAAGCAAAAATACATTCTTGAAGCTGCAGGCCTGGTGGACACTAAGTCAGGTAGCGTTGAGAAAGATCAAATCTTAGCCACTTACAATAAGTATGTAGAAGCTAAGCTGGTCGATCTTAAGTCGGGAGAGTGGGTTGAAGGCGATGCCAACACCTTCGATGCCGATAAAGCAGCCCGTAACCCTGAGACCTCATTTAAACCTAAAAATGATATTGCATCGGTTAAAAATGTGGCTAACACCGGCGTGGTTTACTTAGTAAATGACGATAAAGGTGAGCTGAAAACCGTGATCATTCCTGTGAAAGGTTATGGTCTATGGTCAACCATGTATGCTTTCTTAGCGGTAGAAGCTGATCTTAACACTGTACGTAGTTTAGTTTATTACGACTTTACCGGGGCAGGGGAAACTCCAGGTCTAGGTGGCGAAGTGCAAAACCCGCAGTGGATTGCTAAGTGGGAAGGTAAAAAACTTTATGACGAGCAGGGCGACCTGGCGATTAAAGTGACCAAAAACCCAGCTATTGCAAACTCGGTACACGGTGTTGACGCACTATCGGGTGCGACCCTAACCAGTAATGGTGTGCAGTATTCACTCGAGTTTTGGTTGGGTGAAGAAGGTTATGCTCGCTTTATTGAAAAGGCGCGCAACGGAGGGCTAAGCTAATGGCTAACGCTAAAGAACTTAAACAGGTTCTGACTGGACCTATTATTAGTAACAACCCGATTGCGTTGCAGATCTTGGGTGTGTGTAGTGCTTTGGCTGTGACCAGTAAGATGGAAACAGCATTAGTGATGACCATTGCACTGACTGCAGTAACGGCCTTGTCTAACTTATTCATCTCGATGATCCGTAACCACATTCCAAGCAGTGTGCGTATTATCGTGCAGATGACGATTATCGCGTCGCTGGTTATCGTGGTAGACCAAGTCTTGCAAGCTTATGCCTATGACGTTGCCAAGCAGCTGTCGGTATTCGTGGGTTTGATTATTACCAACTGTATCGTAATGGGCCGCGCTGAAGCCTATGCGATGAAGACACCGCCAATGATGAGTTTCATGGATGGTATCGGTAATGGTTTAGGCTATGGTGCCATCCTGTTATCAGTCGGCTTCATTCGTGAGCTGTTTGGTAACGGTTCTCTATTTGGCGTTGAGATCTTAAGTAAGATTTCTGACGGTGGTTGGTATCAGCCAAACGGCTTGTTGTTGCTACCGCCGAGTGCGTTCTTCCTGATTGCTGCACTGATCTGGATTATCCGTACTATGAAGCCTGATCAAGTAGAAGCAAAAGGGTAAGCGCTATGGAACATTATATTAGTCTTTTAGTCCGTTCTGTTTTCATTGAAAACATGGCGTTATCCTTCTTCCTTGGTATGTGTACTTTCTTGGCTGTATCGAAGAAAGTGACCACCGCCATGGGCTTAGGTGTTGCCGTTATTGTGGTACTGGCGATTTCTGTACCCGTTAACCAAATTATCTATCAAGGGATCTTAGCCCCTGGTGCACTTGCTTGGGCTGGTGTTCCTGATGCTGATTTGAGCTTCTTGAAGTTCATCACCTTTATCGGTGTGATCGCCGCCTTAGTGCAGATCCTTGAGATGGCACTGGATAAGTACTTCCCACCGCTATACAACGCGTTAGGCATCTTCCTGCCGTTGATCACGGTAAACTGTGCGATTTTTGGTGCGGTATCTTTCATGGTTGAGCGTGACTACAACTTGACCGAAAGTTTAGTGTTTGGTGTCGGTTCTGGTATCGGTTGGGCATTGGCACTTGTGTTGCTGGCCGGTATCCGTGAGAAGTTAAAGTATGCTGATGTACCTGATGGTCTACGTGGTTTAGGTATTACCTTTGCTACCGCGGGTTTAATGGCGTTAGGTTTTATGTCGTTCTCAGGTGTGTCTCTGTAAAGAGACACCTTAACGGCTTCAGATTTTGAACCTTAAAGGATAAGTTCATGGGTATTATTGAATCTACTCCAATCGACGTCTATCTCGGTGTGAGTATGTTTACTGCCATTGTACTAGTGTTGGTATTGGTTATTTTATTTGCCAAATCAAAATTAGTCCCAAGTGGTGATATCACAATTGGCATCAATGATGATGCTGGCAAAGCAATTAAAACCAGTGCTGGTGGCAAACTACTTGGCGCACTCGCTGAAAACGGTATCTTCGTTTCATCGGCTTGTGGTGGCGGTGGCTCTTGTGGTCAGTGTAAAGTGATCGTTAAGTCGGGTGGTGGCGATATTCTGCCAACAGAGCGCGACCATATCTCTAAAGGCGATGCCCGTAACGGTTGCCGTTTATCGTGTCAGGTAAACGTGAAAGCCGATATGGAGATCGAACTAGAAGAAGAGATCTTCGGTATTAAGAAGTGGGATTGTGAAGTTATCTCTAACGATAACAAAGCGACCTTCATTAAAGAGCTTAAGCTGCAAATTCCTGATGGCGAATCAGTGCCTTTCCGCGCTGGTGGTTATATTCAGATTGAAGCGCCTGCTCACCATGTAAAATATGCTGATTTTGATGTACCAGCAGAATATCGTGGTGATTGGGAACATTTTGGCTTCTTTAATCTTGAATCAAAAGTGGACGAAGAAACCATTCGTGCGTACTCCATGGCGAACTATCCTGAAGAGGAAGGTATCATCATGTTGAACGTGCGTATTGCTACGCCGCCTCCACGTAACTTGAGCTTGCCTTGCGGTAAGATGTCGTCGTACATCTGGAGCCTGAAAGCGGGCGATAAGGTAACTATTTCTGGTCCATTTGGTGAGTTCTTCGCTAAAGATACCGATGCAGAGATGGTCTTTATCGGTGGTGGTGCAGGTATGGCCCCAATGCGTTCACACATCTTTGACCAGCTCAAACGTCTTAAGTCTAAGCGTAAGATCAGCTTCTGGTACGGTGCACGTTCTAAGCGTGAAATGTTCTATGTTGAAGATTTTGACGGCCTAGCAGCAGAGAACCCTAACTTTGTGTGGCATGTTGCCTTGTCAGATCCACAGCCAGAAGATAACTGGGATGGTTACACAGGTTTTATTCATAACGTCTTGTATGAAAACTACCTACGCGACCATGAAGCGCCTGAGGATTGTGAGTACTACATGTGTGGTCCTCCAATGATGAACGCGGCCGTTATCGGTATGCTAAAAGATTTGGGCGTTGAAGATGAAAACATCTTATTGGATGACTTCGGCGGTTAATCGCAGGTTCTTGTGATAATATCGAATCAGCATTATGTGATTTCACCCAGGGCGCTTAGGCGTGCTGTGGTGAAATCCATTGTTGTTAATCTGATTGATTATTAAGGAATACGGTCAATATGTTGAAGACCTTTATCAATAGGTTAGTCTTAATTGGGCTAGCCTTTTTTGTTTCTGCTTGTAACCAAGCGGCTCCCATGATCTCGCTATCAGGCCAAACCATGGGCACCACCTATCACATCAAGTTGGTCAGTGGTGAACAGGTGCCAAATGAGCAGCTTTTGCAGGCCGAAATTGAGCTGGCACTAGAAAAAGTCAACAACCAGATGTCGACCTATCGAAGTAACTCCGAACTGTCACGTTTTAATCAGATGGCATTGGCTAGCACTATCGAGGTCTCACCAGATACGGCTTATGTGATTCAGGCCGGGATCGACTTATATCAGAGCACCGATGGTGCGTTAGATATCACACTGGGTCCGCTGGTGAACTTGTGGGGGTTTGGCCCCGACAAGCGCCCCGTCAAAGTGCCTAGCAGTGAGCTGATAGCGCAGACCAAAGCTAAAACGGGTATCGAGCATTTAAGCATCGATGGCGTGAAACTCAATAAAGATAATCCTGACCTGTATGTCGATTTATCCTCCATTGCTAAGGGGTTTGGGGTCGATAAAGTGGCTAGCCTTTTAGCTAAATATCAACCTAAAGGTTATTTGGTGGAGATAGGCGGAGAAGTGAGCCTGTACGGCACCAAAGCCGATGGTAGTCCATGGCGTATTGCCATTGAGCAGCCCGATGTCGATGAACGTCAGGTGCAGCAGGTGATAGCGCCAGGTAATATGGCGATGGCAACCTCAGGTGATTACCGTAATTATTACGAAGAAGAGGGTCAACGCTTCACCCATATAATCGACCCAAGAACTGGTTATCCGGTCAATCATCGTCTCGCTTCTGTGACTGTGCTACACAAGCAGTGTATGATAGCCGACGGCTACGCGACGGCCATGATGGTGATGGGCACCGAAGACTCATTAGCCTTAGCCCAAGAGCACAATCTTGCCATCATGCTAATAGAAAAGCAGCCTGACGGTTTCAAGGTCTATTACAGCGATGCGTTTAAGCCTTTTGTTGGCTTGTGATACAATATTAGATCTGTCATAGGCATCATCGCTGTTTGGCAGTTCACCCAATTGATTATTGACGCATATTGTCTGCCCAGTAGGCGGTGTGCATTTGGAGTATATGATGGGCACTTTTTTAGCGGCTTTTGTGGTATTACTGCTGTTTTTTGTATTAATGTCGGTTGGTTATATCGTGAAGCAGAAAGCGGTTGCCGGTAGCTGTGGTGGATTAGGCGCCTTAGGCATCGACAAAGCGTGTGATTGCGATGATCCGTGCGACAAGCGCAAGGCGAAAATGGCTGAAGAAGAACGCAGCAACAAATATAATCAAGACCGCATCATATAACACCTCAATTTGATGTAACAAAGGCACCGATAGCGGTGCCTTTTTTATTGCCTTCTATGACTCTCATTCACGGGGCTTTCAGCCTAAGATTAGTGCCATATACTATACTGTGATCCTATTAGAGTTAAGGTTTGGGCTAATAAGTTCACTCCCCAGTCTAAGGGTAACATTGTATTCCTTGCCACGATCCAGTAGCTTGAGGGTGTTATTCCCTAACGGGGTAATGTTGTGTAAGCGCATCAGACTTATGCTATGTCGGTGTTAGTTTACGTCGTCAGCCTGCTACCGTTTCTCATAGAATATAAGGATAATTGCTATGAAAGGTCATCCGAATGTCATTCGGCATCTCAATAAGATTTTGACATTTGAGCTTACCGCCATTAACCAATATTTTTTGCATGCGCGTATGTACAAAAATTGGGGTTTAGAAGAGCTCAACGAAAAATGTTATAAAAAGTCGATTCAGGACATGAAACACGCCGACAAGTTGATCGAGCGGGTACTGTTTCTCGAAGGTCTGCCTAATCTGCAGCAACTTGAAAAACTGCATATTGGTGAAAACCCGCAAGAGATGCTGCAATGCGATAAAACCATGCTTAAAGCACAATTGAGTGAACTACGTAACGTGATCAGCCTTTGTGAGTCTGAGCAAGATTATGTCAGCCGTGAAATCCTAGAAGATCTACTCGAAGATGAAGAGACCTACCTCGATTGGATTGAAGCGCAGCAAGACTTGATTAAGATGACAGGGATCCAGAACTATTTACAAGCGCAGATAGAGTCAGAGTAGGAGTTTAGGATGAAAGGAAATCAAGACATTATTAATACACTTAATCAATTACTTACTGGCGAATTGTCGGCGATGGATCAATATTTTGTTCACGGGCTGATGTACGATGATTGGGGCTTAACCGAGCTTCATGAGCGCATTTCCCATGAGTCAGATGATGAACGTGAACATGCCAAAAAGTTGGTTGAGCGCATACTGTTTCTCGAGGGCACACCCGATGTAGCCAGCCGCGAAGCACTGCACATAGGTAAAGATCCGCAAGAGATGCTGCAAAATGATCTTAACTATGAGTATCAAGTTGCCGATAACCTGCGCAAAGCCATCGCCTTATGTGAAGCCCACAAAGATTATGTCTCACGCGAATTGCTCGAGGTATTACTTGAGGAAACCGAGTCAGATCACATGTATTGGTTAGAGAAACAACTGGGTCTCATCGATAAAATTGGGCTGCAAAATTACCTGCAGTCTAAGATGTAAGGTTATAAGCTGTGGGCTGCAACTAAGGTAGTGCAAGTCGCGGTTATTTGAATTGCTCCAAGTTCACTCTGGTTGTTCTAATCATGGCGGATAAAAGTAGCTGATAGCTAAAACGTTAGATCTAAGCCACAGCATAATGCTGTGGTTTTTTGTTTACGCTTAAGGCGGTAGGGCCTTTAAGCCTACTGCCGTGGCAGGTTTAGGTGAGTTGGCATGGATAAGTGTTTGTGCACTGTTTAAATATACAGTATTCTTGCGGGTGGAGGTAATGCCCATTGAGAAAGATTATTCATGTGGACATGGACTGCTTTTATGCGGCAGTTGAAATGCGAGATTTTCCCGAGTTAAGAGACAAGCCGATAGCCGTGGGCGGGCGCAGCGATCGCCGCGGGGTGATCAGTACCTGTAATTATCAGGCTCGGCAATTTGGTGTACGCTCGGCTATGGCCTCAGCCTATGCCTTAAAGTTGTGTCCCGATTTAATTTTGGTGCCGGGTCGAATGGATGTGTATAAAGCGGTCTCCACTCAGATCCGCAGCGTCTTTAATCGCTATACCGAATTAGTCGAACCCTTATCGCTCGATGAAGCCTACCTCGATGTCACCGATTGCGATGCCCATAAAGGCTCTGCGACCTTAATTGCAGAAGCGATTAGGCAAGAGATATTTGACCTTACAGGTCTCACTGCATCGGCTGGGATAGCCCCAGTTAAATTTTTAGCCAAAATTGCCTCCGATCTCAATAAACCCAATGGCCAATATGTGATCACCCCGGATGCCATAACCGAATTTGTTAAAACCTTACCCCTGATAAAGATCCCCGGAGTGGGAAAAGTCACTGCCGCCAAGTTAGCGCAGATGGGATTAAACACCTGTTTGGATGTGCAGCAGTGTTCTAAAACGGCGTTAATCGAGCGTTTCGGTAAGTTTGGTGGTGTCTTAGCCGAGCGAGCACAAGGGATCGATAATCGCAGTATTTCACCTCATCGGGAACGCAAGTCGGTGGGAGTCGAAACAACGCTGGCCAAGGATATCTATACCTTGGAGCAGTGTGAATCGGTTATGCCGCAACTTATCCAAGAGTTAGGGGCACGCATTAGTCGCAGCGCGTCGACGCGGCGTATTCATAAGCAAGTGGTTAAACTTAAATTTGATGATTTTAAACAGACCACGATAGAGCATCGCAGCGATCAGGTGTCGGTGAAATTGTTTTATGACCTGTTATCGCAAGCGTTAGCACGCCAAGAGGGACGCGGCATCCGCTTGCTCGGCGTATCAGTGGGGTTAGAGAGTGCTGCTGTCAGCGCTGACAGTGAAGATGAATTTAATGCTGCACAGATGGATCTCGGGTTTTAGGGTTAACCTTCAAATGAAGGTTTGGCATTTTTTGGATTAGCTTAAGTAGCGTTTGGTTGGGTGGGAATTGGTTAAGTGGGCTTGAAGGTCGTATCTTCATTGCTATCAATCACCTGCGGTGAGCTTGTGTGCAAGCACTTTTTTGGCACGCCGCGAGCACATCCATGTGGGCTCTGCGAAATCATCCATGATTTCGAAGGCCAAAACCGTGCTTACACTGGGATATTGACTCTCTTCGATTTAACTTCATTTGAGACTAATAACGCATTAAAAGCTAACCTAGTTTTGCCCCAAAGTTTGCTGGCCTTGAAATTAAGGCTTGGAATTTTTGGGATTAGCTATAGTAGCGTTCGGCTACATCTTATTTGTTAAGTGTGTTTGAAGGTCGAACCTTCAATGTGAGTTAATTGCTTGCAGCAGGCTTATGTGTAAGCGCTCTTTTGGCTCGCTGTGAATATATCCCTATACGCTCCACGGCGGCATCCATGCCGCCAAGGGCCAAAACCGCGCTTACACCTATCTCTAACGCTTCTTCGATTGGACTTCATTTGATACGAATAATGAGTAAAAAGCTAACGTGCTTTTGCCCCAAACTTTGGTGTCCTTGGAATGAAGGTGTGGCATTTTTTGGCTTAGTAGCGTTGGGCTACACTCTCATTTATTGAAAGTCTTTGAAGGTCACACCTTAGCTGTTACTAATCGCCTGTCCGGCGAGGAATGTGCAAGCGCTCTTTTGGCTCGCCGCAAGCACGTCCGTGTGGGCTCTGCGAAATCATCCATGATTTCGAAGGCCAAAACCGCGCTTACACCTCTACCTAACGTCTCTTCGATTGGACTTCATTTGATACGAGTAGCGAGTTAAAGGCTAACGTACTTTTGCCCCTTTATCATTTAGAACAATTACTCATTCGAACTTTGTGCTTCTGTGTTTACCTTATATTAACTAATGCGGAAAGCAAAAGATAAGGCCCTAGTAACTTGTCTTGTAGTATGCCTTAAAGACTACCACATGGAGCCTTTAGGCCTAATACTTTCTGGTATAAAAGGGTTTCGCTCATGACTATCGGGAATATGAAATTGTACGAAGAAGTTTATCTTAAAAGCTACGTTTACCACCACCTTCGACGAAGAGCCATGTATAGTTCAAGTTAAGATAATTACTATGAAAAAGATGCATAAATCGTTTGATTGGCGCATCGATAATACTAACTTCTAAACATTAACTCATTATTATCAATAGTTTGTAATATATATAAAAGTGCTATGCAGATCTCGTAAACACCTATGCATCTTTTTTATATGTTAAATTGTCATGTTTAACCTGTATTTTTTTGTTGAAAAATATATTTACAACAAACACTTACAAGTGATATTTTGACGAAGAGACTTACAAGAAAGCAGGAGGTTATCCTGCTGCTAATCAATAAGCTGTTATAAAACAGAGGCTAAAATGGCATTAGGCAAAATTATTTATCCGACTTTCACGGGAGCGAGCTTTGCGTTCGTTCTAGCTGTTGTTGATAAAGCTGAACTGATCTCGGCTAGTCAATTACTACAATTTTCTACAATATTTTATATTACAGCTCTAGTTCTCAATGCTTTGTTTTCATTTGGTTATTACATGTCTGAAGACAAGGATAATTTCGATGATAAAGTTGCTAAGTACTGGATAATTAGACGCTTTAGCAGCTTATCTCAATGGTCATTTATATTTGCGACAACTGCTTTAATTGTCTACTTGATAAATATAGTTCTTGCCTCGTGGGGAGTTGTTTTATAACAATCTGTTTAAGAGTGATTCGCAACGCTTGGCATTTTTGCTATGCGTTGCTTTTAGTGTTTAAGGTGGTATGCGGTAGCTTCGGTATTGCGTTGCTCACACCTTAACAGGGCGTTATGTGTTTTTTGAGTTTGGTGTTTAAGGATATTTATGAGAATCGATTATAATTATTTAAAAGAAATACTCGATGTATTTTTGGATTCAGAATTTCCTGTGGTGACATGGAACGATTTTAAAAAACAACGTGTGGAAAATGAAGATAAATTAGTTTTTCATTTAGAGATATTACAGGACAAAGATTTAATAGTTGGCTCTTTAACTAATGATAATTTAGGCGTCCGTGGACTATCCGATAATTACATGGTGCACATTAAACCTTGGCGTTTATCTAGTGATGGTCATGATTTTGCTAATTCGTTAAATAAGCCTGATATCCTTGCAACAATAACTAATAATTTCAAAGAGCAAGGATTGTCAATAGTCATTGATGTAGCCAAAAAAGTTGCAGTAAAAAAAGCTACTCAATATTTAGAACAAAACACATAATCGGGTAGCCGGAGGTATCTAGCCTCCAGCCCCCACACCACCCTGCATGCGGCTCCGCACAGGGCGGTTCATTTAGAACGCTTAACCTGTTTTCTGGTTCGGATAGTGAACCGCGATCCATCCATCTCTCAGTGAATACAATCCTGCTTTCTTAAGATACTCATTACTCAGCGCTTGCTGTATTCCTGGTGTTTTCGAGCTCCGCCATGGGCCTTTACTTGTGATCCCACAAGCAACGGCTGCTTGGATCCTGACGCCTCGTTTAAGTAAATTCTGCACCTTAGTCCGTGGTTTTCGCCACTGACGCCAGTAGCACATCCGTACTCGACGACGGATCCAATGGTCTAAATCGACACACCCTTGGTAAGCGTTGGCTATGCCAAAGTAATTGATCCAGCCTTGCATGTATTGACGCATTTTAAACAGCTGATAACTCATACTCACGCCCCAATTTCGGTTCGTTAGTCGCCTCATCTTTTGTTTGAAAATGTGTAATGTTTTAGCATGCCACTGGATCTTTCCGCGGTTAAAGGTAAAACCAAGGAACTTGCTTTGATCGACCTTAACCACTTGGCTTTTCTGCTCATTAACGGCCAGTTTTAGCTTAGTGGCAAGGTATTGAGTAATACTCTTGAGTACCCGTTCACCCGCTCGTTGAGATTTTACCAAGATGATAAAATCGTCTGCGTAGCGAGCGAATTTATGCCCTCGACTTTCCAGCTCTTTATCCAGACTATCCAACATAATGTTAGAGAGTAATGGTGAGAGTGGATCGCCTTGAGGCACGCCTTCAAAACTTGCTTCAAATTGGTCGTTGATCATCACGCCAGCACGCAAGTATTTACCAGTAAGCGCCAGCAGACGCTTATCCTGTACCTTGATCCTCAATTGAGTCATCAACAGGTCGTGATTTACTCGATCAAAGAACTTGGACAGATCAACATCGACGGCAAATTTGCGTTTCAGTTTGATGATATCCCTTACTTGCAGTACCGCTTGTTTGGCATTTCTGTTCGGCCTAAAGCCAAAGCTGTTGGTCGAGAAGAATGGGTCAAACAGTGGCGTGAGTATTTGAGCAATGCCTTGCTGTATCACACGGTCAATGACGTTAGGGATCCCCAATTTGCGTTTACCTCCATCGGGTTTGTCGATCTCTACGCGCCTGACCGCTGAGGGTTGGTATTCACCTAGCTCTAATTGAGATTTACACTGTTGCCAGCCGCCTTGTTGCATCCAGAGCGGGAAGGCTTCGATGGTCATGCCATCGACGCCAGCTGCGCCTTTATTGGCTTTAACTTGACGCCACGCCCGGTGTAGATTTTTAGGTTCGAGCAGTTGTTGGAATAGATCGCGGTTGAAAGCCGGTTGCATATCAATACGCTGCTGATAGTAATCGTCTGGCGACGTAGTGGGTATCGACAAGTTTGACAAGACTCCTCCTTCTTCTAAATGTTCAGGCCTTCACCATGTACCCACAACGCTACCGCGGGGTATGCTATCCCATCCATTACGATGGGCATTGGGCTACTATGCCGTCTGCTGACTTCTGCTTAATCACATGCCAAGTTACCCTGTCATGCGCTATCGGTTTCCATCTAGTTCGCTCTTTTCAGTCGATGAAATTGAAAAGCCAAGGCACTTATAAACCAGAGCCTCACTGGTTAATGACCGATCGCGTGTTAAGCAGATCTCCCCAGATAAGAACATGAACTTTCTTTGCACTGCTGCATCATTTACGGTGGCCATTAGATCACGTGGTTTCGTCGTCTTGTGCCAACTCACCTCTAGCCTACGCCTCATATGATGTTCTTGTTCATCAGCTCGCAAATTTGCTAGCGGCTTCCTTCAGACCAATCCTCGCGGATAAGCCCTTGCCATTCGCTAGTAGTTAACGTTTAATAACAGTATGTTATTTAGACGGTGATCTTCCTACAGAGGACTTTCACCTCATTAGTTCATGCCCATGCTGGGCGTACACAAGTTGCTTAAACGGAACTAAAACAGTGGGTTACGTTTCGCTTCGCTCCACATTTTAACCCACAATTTTAGTCCGCTTAGCAAGGCGTTAACCCATAGAAATTTTTATCCGAAACTGACAGGTTAGAGTTAAGGCTTTAACTTGAAAGTGTCCAAAAACAATTTAACTTTTGATTGTCCGAGTGACACTCGTAAGGTCAAATCGAAGAGATTAAGAACTCGGGTGTAGGTGCGGCTGAGGCCTTCGATTTCAGGGATGAAATCGCAGAGCGCCCAAGGATGGGTTTACAGCGGTGCCGAAGAAGCACCTGCACGAATAGCCTGCGGCAAGCAATTCAAAACAATGTAAGTTAACGCTACCATCAATCAATAAAAACCAATTCGACTAAATGCTACCAGCCAAAAATGCCAACACCTTCATTCGAAGGCCAAGATACTTTTGTCCAAAAACAACTTAACTTTTGATTGCCCGAGTGACACTAGTAAGGTCAAATCGAAGAGATTAAGAACTCGGGTGTAGATGCGGCTGAGGCCTTCGATTTCATGGATGAAATCGTAGAGCGCCTAGGGATGGCTCTTGTTTAACAAAAAGTCAGCGAGCCTCAGAAGTACCTGCACGAAAGGCCTGCGGCAAGCAATTCAAAACCATGAAGGTCAACGCTGCCATCAGCGATGTAAAAACCAACTCAGCCAAATGCAAAATCCAAAAATGCCAACACCTTCATTCGAAGGCCAAGATACTTTTGTCCAAAAATAATTTAGCTTTTAATGGTTCTGTGGATACCAATGACGGCTAAATCGAAGAGAGTGATAAGTCGGTGTAGGTATGGCGGTGGGGGTTGGTGGCATGGATGCCACCGTCGAGCGTATAGGGATATACTTGCAGCGCCCCACCGAAATACCTGCACGAAAGGCCTGCGGCAGGCAATTCAAAATGATGAAGGTTAACGCTACCATCAATCAATAAAAACCAACTCGACTAAATGCTACAAGCCAAAAATGCCAACACCTTCATTCGAAGGCAAACACACTTTTGTCCAAAAACAATTTTGCTTTTGATTGTCCGAGACCCAAGATTAAGGTCAAATCGAAGAGATTAAGAACTCGGTGTAGGTGCGGCTGAGGCCTTCTATTTCAGGGATGAAATCGCAGAGCGCCTAGGGATGGCTCTTGTTTAACAAAAAGTCAGTGAGCCTCAGAAGTACCTGCACCAAAGGCATGCTGCAAGCAATTCAAATCAATAAAGGTTAACGCTAGCGTTCGTTAGGTAAACACCCATATCGTTGAATACCGCATAACAGCAACATTTTGTGTGCCGACAAAAAAGGCGCCTATGATGACTCATAGGCGCCTTTTTGATGTATCGCCGCTTAGGCTTTTGCTGGAATACGTTCGAGTACGGCTAGAAGCAGCTTCCAGTATTGATCGACGGTCTCAATCAATACCATCTCATCTGGGCTGTGAGGATAGCGGATGGTGGGGCCAATGGAGACCATATCCATCTCAGGGTAAGGCTTCTTAAACAAGCCACACTCAAGCCCGGCGTGGATCACCATTATGGTTGGCTCTTTATGGTAAATTGCCTCATAGGTGTCTTTGACAATCGCCATCACTGGGGAGCTGCTGTCTGGCTTCCAGCCGGGGTAAGCACCGCTAAACTCCACCTCTGCGCCCGCTAAGTTGCTCAGTGCTGTTAGGTTGCCTTCCACTTCTTTACGACCAGAATCGATAAGCGAGCGAATTAAACAAAGAATATTGACTGATTCTGCTTCGGTTGAGATCACGCCAACGTTTAACGAGGTTTCTGTTACGCCTGCTATCTCATCGCTCATGCGCATCACGCCATTAGGGCATGCATGCAGCAGATCGATAAGCGTTTGCTGCGCATCTTCACTCATTACCTGTTTCGCCGCTGGAGCCTCTTGCAGGGTTAACTGCATATCTGGGTCGGCAATGGCTAACTCTTGTCGAACGAGAGCGGTAAACTCTTGCATTAACTCATTTAGGCGCGCCACATTTTCACTGGGCAGCATAAAGCTGACGCTTGCCTCGCGGGGGATGGCATTACGCAGCGAGCCGCCAGTAAAGTTGGTCAGTTCAAGTGCTAACTCATCGGCGTGATTAAATAAAAAACGGGCCAGAAGCTTGTTGGCATTGCCGCGGCCTAAATGAATGTTAACACCTGAGTGCCCGCCTTTGAGACCTGAAATCGACAGAGTGTAGGTCGCGTTTGACGGCTCTGGCGCTTGCCATACCATAGGCACATTGATTTGAGCATCAACGCCACCGGCGCAGCCCATATAGATCTCACCCTCTTGCTCCGAGTCGGTGTTGATCAAGATCTCAGCATCAAGATAACCTGCTTCTAACCCAAATGCACCGGTCATGCCTGCTTCTTCATCTATGGTCAGTAGCACTTCTAATGGGCCGTGAGCAATATCATTGCTGCCCAGAATAGCCAAGGCCGACGCCATGCCGATACCGTTGTCTGAGCCTAAGGTTGTGCCTCTGGCTTTTACCCAATCACCATCGACATAAGCTTCGATAGGATCTTTTTCAAAGTCATGTTCTTTGTCGGCATTTTTTTGCGGCACCATATCGATATGGGCTTGCAGGGCGACGACTTTACGGTTTTCCATGCCTGGTGTGGCGGGTTTCTTAATGATCAGGTTGCCAACTTTATCTTCGACAACGCTGAGCCCTTTGTCTTTGGCCCAGTTTTGAATATGTTGACTTAATGCTTGCTCATGCTTTGACGGGTGGGGAATGGCGCAGATCTGTTCAAACCACTGCCATAAGGCTTGAGGTTGCAATTGACTTAATGTGCTCACGGACAAACTCCTCTTTCATTCTTTAATATAGGTCTTTGAGGTCAAAATTGGCCACAGTCTATCATAAGGTGATTTTACTCGGGTCGATTAAAGTCGATTTTGCCTGTGATATATGTCATACAAAGTTGCCAGATAGGATAACAATAGTTCTGATTTCACTTGGCTTTATTGCTACATAAAGTGAATAATGCCACAACAATCTGACTACGATGATCCGCCGCAGAGCGATATCGAGTTCACAAGCATAGGGAATGGATATGAATCCAATAACGTTTGTTGATGTACAAGATAATGATGCCATTTTTGAAGGTGCAGGCTGGGATGCACTTATCGTGGTAACGCCAAGTATCGATGCTATCGATATCGACGAGATCAGTTTACTGGCGCGCCATGGCGCTAAGGTCGATGCGCGAGTAGGGCGCAGTGCCACCTTATTATTTGCGCCCGGTTTGGCTGGCGGGCGTTTAATCGTCGCGCCAGTACTGGGTCATGACCAGGATGTTGAAGATGTGCGTATTTACGCCGAGGCTGCCCGTCAAGGCATTGCGCTGGCTAAAGATGCTGGGGCTCGTCAGCCACTATTGATTATTTCACCGAGTAACGCCCAGCAATATCGTCAATCACTTGCTGTTGCGGCTTTGGCTTGTGGCCAAGAGCTGTGGCAAGCATTAGAGCTGCGTGAAGCGGTCGCGCTCACCGATGGTATCGATACTATTGGTTTATTGGTTAGTGATGTGCAGGCTAAGGTACTTAATGCCATCGAAGCTGGGCGTCATCTTGCACGAGATCTGTGCGGTACCGAGCCCGAGCGGATGTCGGCCCCCGCGTTTGCACAATATTGCCTTGAGGCGTATCAAGATTCGGGCTTAAGCGTGAGCGTAATTGAAGATCGAGATGTACTTGAGCGTGATTATCCTCTGCTGAGCGCCGTTGGGCGCTCCTCTTTTGCGGTATCGCGCCACCAACCTCGGGTAGTTAAGGTGGAATATTGTGCCGATGACGAGATCACCCGCAGTTACTTTTTTGCCGGTAAAGGGGTGGTGTACGACACTGGTGGCGCCGATATCAAGGTCGGTGGCGGCATGGCGGGCATGAGCCGTGATAAAGGCGGGGCCGCTGCCATTGCCGGGCTGATGAAAACCTTGGCCATACTCAAGCCAAAGGGAATACGCGTCGTTGCCGAGCTTGGGTTGGTACGTAACAGTATTGGTAGTGAAGCCTTTGTTACCGATGAGATCATCAGTAGCCATGCGGGCGTGCGCGTGCGCATCGGTAATACCGATGCCGAGGGACGTTTAGTCTTGGCCGATCTGCTGTCGCATTTACGTATCAAGGCGGCTAATGCGGTGGCACCGCAGCTGTTTTCGGTCGCAACCCTAACAGGGCATGTGGTGCGCTGTTATGGCAATTATACTGCTGTGGTTGAAAATGCCGTGGCGCGTTCGCAGCGCGTGGCGGAGCAATTGCAAGAGGTGAGTGAAGCGTGGGCTGAGCCTATCGAGGTGTCTCGTTTGCGCCGTGAAGATTATAAGATGCTTATCGACCCCTCCGCGGCGGCCGATATTGTGTCATCCAATAATGCGCCTTCTTCGGTTACGGCTCGTGGTCATCAATACCCTGCAGCATTTTTACTTAAAGCCTCAGGGTTACAAGCCCACGGCTTAATGAGTGATAAGCCGCTGGCTTATACTCATGTGGATATTGCAGGCAGTGCCACTGAAGGCTCACCGCTGTATGGTAAACCGACGGCGGCCCCCTTAGTGGGTCTGTTTCAATATATCTTTGCCGCTGAGTGAGCCGTTGGCGCCAATGAATTTGGGTTACCTCATGCGAGCGTCGATTGGTGCAATGACTAAGGTGCATTAACTCAGTTTTAGTGTGAACCTCTCTATTGAGGGGCAAATTATCTTATGTTGATGGAGGCAGGCTTAGGCTTGCCTCTTGTCGTTTTTAGTTCAAAAAAAGCCAAATAGTGTGATCTTAATGCGCTGCTTAAGTTGTTTTGTTGTATTAAAACTACAAAATGAGCCTTTTTTACAAAAAATTGCCATAAAGGGTTGTAATAAAATTACGGTTTTGATTATAATAGCTTCGTTGGTTGGCACAGGCCCTCCAACATAAGTCTATCCAGGATGGATAATTCTCCAAGGAATCGAGCGACAAGTTGACTCTGCGGTATATCGCCCAATTTGAGCGACTAATATCAAGTTTCATTTATTCAACTTTGTTAGGAGTTTTGACTATGTCTTATACAGGAATGCAATACGTTTATTGGCAGAATACTTGGTTTAACACTGATGCTCTGCGTGGCGGATTGTTTGCTATGTCCTTTAAGGGTTAACTACCCCTTTATCAATTGAACCTAGTTCACTTGATAGCAAGTAGTTGCATCATCCATCAACCTTACCCCAATATTGGGGAATTTTAGACTCAAGTTGCATATTGTTCATATTGACCCATGAATGATATGTCAGTGTCATCCGCTAGCGCGGTAACTCTTTTCCGTTAGGAACACTTGATACATGTCTTGCCTGCTCTTTGAGCAGGCTTTTTTTTGCCTAAAATTCAGTGTTCTGCATCTTATTGCTCTCTGATTGGCTGTTATTGGGGCATTGTCGAGTATAATCGGCGCGCGATATCCCAGTGCTCTGGTGATATTACTAACCCCTACAATGACTTATTATTCAAGGAACCTTGTTCCATGTTAGAAAAATTATTCAAATTAAAAGCACATCAAACTAGTTTGAAGCAAGAAGTGGTGGCCGGATTAACCACTTTTTTAACCATGGCCTACATCATTTTCGTTAACCCTATGATGCTTGCTGATGCCGGCATGGATCACGGCGCAGTATTTGTGGCGACCTGTCTTGCGGCCGCCATTGGCTGTTTAATTATGGGGATAGTGGCTAATTACCCCATAGCATTAGCACCAGGCATGGGGCTCAATGCCTTTTTTACCTACACAGTTGTCGGTGAAATGGGTTATAGCTGGGAAACGGCACTAGGTGCAGTGTTTCTGTCTGGCGTCTGTTTTCTCGTGTTGTCTTTAGTCAAAATTCGCGAGTGGATTGTTAACAGTATTCCTATGTCGCTGCGTTTAGGTATTGCGGCGGGCATAGGCCTGTTTTTGGCGTTAATCGGACTAAAGAGTGCTGGCATTGTTGTGGCGAATCCGGCGACCTTGGTCAGCATGGGGGATGTGACGGCATTTCCTGCTGTGATGGCGGTGCTGGGCTTTTTTATGATCATCGCCATGGTGCATCGCGGCATGAAATCAGCCGTTATCGTCAGCATTCTGTCGATCACCGTGCTGGGGGTATTATTTGGCGATGTGCAATATAATGGCCTGATGGCGATTCCACCCTCTATTGCACCGACCTTTATGCAAATGGACCTCTCTAGTGTCCTAGAGATCAGCATGCTCTCGGTTGTGTTTGCCTTTTTGTTTGTCGATCTGTTCGATACCTCTGGCACCTTAGTGGCTGTTGCCCATCGTGGTGGGTTTCTGGATGATAAAGGCCGCTTGCCTAGATTGAACCGCGCGCTGACTGCCGACAGCACAGCGACCATTGCTGGTGCCATGTTAGGCACCTCAACAACCACAAGTTACATTGAAAGTACCGCAGGTGTCAGTGCCGGTGGCCGCACTGGACTCACCGCCGTGGTGGTTGGGGTAATGTTTTTATTATCGCTGTTTATCTCACCGCTGGCCGGTATGGTGCCAGCCTATGCCACCGCAGGCACTTTGTTTTATGTGGCTATCTTAATGATGTCGGGCCTAATGCATGTTGATTGGGATGACTTAACCGAAGCGGCCCCAGTGGTGGTGGTATGTATCTTAATGCCACTGACCTTCTCGATAGCAACGGGTATTGCCATGGGGTTTGTGGCCTATGCGGCGATTAAGCTATTAAGTGGTCGTTATAAAGATTTGAGCCTGGGCGTGGCAGTATTAGCCGTTCTATTTTTAGCTAAGTTTATCTATGGCTAACTAACTTCAGCCCACTTTTTACAGAGTCTCACATGTCTATTTTGTGTGAGACTCTTACCATTTAGTAAACTGTTTCTTTTTTATTTTAGATGTCCGCTCATCCCTCCTATCTGCTTTTTGCGTTTATGTCTCACGGTTATTTCTCGCGCTAGTGAACCACTGTTTTAGATTTACCCCTGCTATACAGAAAAAGATTCAACTAAATCAATGAATTTTGACAGATGCTATGTATTTAAAAATATGCCCACGCTATACTTTTTTACAAATTGATAACTTGGTGTCTACTTTAGTTGGGCACTGGAAACCGTGCCATGAAATCATTTTTAAATGCCTTATCAGTGTTGTTTATCTGTTGTTTGTTTTTGCTTTGTAGTCCCCCAGTAAAATCTTTATTGCTCGAAGCCCCTCTGGCCGATTTTAGGCCTGTAAAGGTAGTTCAGTTTGCCTATGGACAGGGGACGCGAGAACGGGTGTTGCCTGGAGAAGTCAGGGCTGCTGATCGAGCCATACTCTCGTTTCGTGTCGCGGGCGAGATAGCCAGTATTTTGGTGAGCCCAGGTGATGAAGTGCGTATGGGAGACACCTTGGCGACGCTAGATCCGGCCATTTATGAGCAGCAAAGAGCAGTGGCTAACGCCCAGTTTGAGCTGGCGAAGGTCTTATTTGAGCGCGCCAGCAACTTAGTTGAGCAAGGTGTGGTTTCACGAGGGGATTATGATCAATCAAAAGGTGAGTATACCGTGGCGCAAGCTGCGTTAGATAAGGCCAATTCTGACTTAACTTATACCCGCTTATTGGCGCCCTATGACGGAATCATCTCTAAGCGTTATATGCGTGTGTTTCAATATGCACAGACGCAGGAACCAGTATTGGGGATCCAAACCGAGAATGCGGTAGATGTTAGCTTCCAATTACCAGAACAGTTTATTGGCGCATTACAACGGCTTAATCGGTTTGATAGCGAGTATGCCGGGATAGAAGTGAAGTTTGATAGCCGCGATGAGTGGTTTGCTGCCAGATTAAAGGAGCTTAATACCGTCGCTGATCCCGATACTGGCAGCTACACCCTGATCGTGACATTACCCATTCCAGAAAAACTCAATGTCTTGCCCGGCATGGCGGCGAGTGTCAAGGCCGTGCTGCCTTCAGGTGTGAGTGATAGTGGGGTGACATTGTCTGATGGTGCCATTGTGGAATCAGACGGGCAACGTTATGTATTTCGATGGTTGGAGAGGGTTAAGCGCGTCGAGAAAGTTCCCGTAGTGATAGAGTCAAATCAAATCGTTGAGGGGCTAAATGATGGCGACTGGCTGGTGGTTGCAGGGGCGTCGGAGTTAGTCGATGGGCAAAATGCGGTGCGTTGGTTAAAAGAGCGGGGGCTTTAATATGAAAACACTTATGGCCTCATGTCTAGTGGGTGGACTTTTGCTGATGGGTTGCAGTGAGTCTATGGTGATTGAAGCACCAGTGGCTCGAGTTGAAACGTTCACCCTACCGTACAGCAACAATCAAGTGATTAGAGAGTTTAATGCGCTGGCGCGGGCTCAAGATCTCACTCCGCTTTCATTTCGCGTCGATGGCAGGATCAGTAGCATACCCGTTATAAAAGGTCAGCGGGTTAAAAAGGGCGATTTGCTGGCGGCATTGGATAAGCAGGATTACGAAATAGTGTTAAACGATCGCACTGCGAGGATGGAGGTCGCTCGTAAACAGGCTCAGCGAACCAAACTGTTAGTCGATAAGCAGCTGATCTCGCAATCAGAATATGACCAGATAAAAGCTCAATATTTAGTGTCTCTTGCCGAGGCCAAGCAAGCAAAGTTGTATCTAGATTACACCGAGTTACGAGCACCGTTCGATGGTGTTGTCAGCGATATTTTTGTGGAGTCCTTCGAGAATGTCCGACCTGGCTCTGAAATTGTCACTATGCATAAAGTTGAACGCATAGATGTCGAGGTGCAGATCCCAGATATTTTGCTAGCGGTATCAAAGCGCAATGATGTTAAGGCTATGCAGCAGGTTTATGATGTGACGTTTGACGCGTTTCCTGAGGTGATTTTTAAAGGCACCATCTTAGAGATAAACACGGAAAAAGATCCCTCATCTTATACGTTTATTGCCACACTAGCGGTGCCCTTAGATGGCAAATATAAAATCCTTGAGGGGATGCCTGCCAAAGTAAAAGCTAACTTAAGCCATTTGACCTACACCTACACTCGGCAGCACTTGGTGCCAATTGAGGCTGTGCTGATGCGAGATGGTAGTCAAATAAATGAACAAGAGGGTGGAGTGTGGCTGTATCAGGCTGATAGCGATAGCGTTAAATATCAGCAGGTTAAGCTGGGTGTAATTGTCGGTGACATGATTGAAGTGGTTTCAGGGTTATCCGGTGGGCAGATCATCATCACTGGTGGGGCTAAGCGCTTAGTTGATGGACAGAGAGTTGAGCTGATTAAGGGATAGTCACAATGAATGTAGCAGGGTACTTTGTCAAAAATGCCGTGATCAGTTGGATGTTTTCACTGATCTTACTCATCGGTGGGCTAATGGCCTTTACTGGCCTAGGTCAGTTAGAAGATCCCCCTTTCACCATTAAAGATGCCGTTGTGGTAACGCTTTACCCCGGTGCGACATCCACTGAGGTTGAGGAAGAGGTGACTTACCCCATAGAAAAGGCGATTCAGGCGTTGCCTTATGTGGATAAGATCCGTTCGTTGAGCACCTCAGGGTTGTCACAGATAAGCGTCACCATGAAAAACAACTATGGCCCAGATGAATTACCACAGATTTGGGATGAGTTGCGCCGTAAGGTCAATGATATGTCCGCTCAGTTGCCACCAGGGGTGAACCCGCCAATGGTGAATGATGACTTTGGCGATGTTTACGGCATCATGTATATGGTCAGTGGGCCTGATTACAGCTATCGAGACCTGCTTGATTATGTTGATTTTGTTAAACGTGAATTAGAACTGGTGCCTGGTGTCGGCAAGGTTTCATTGGCCGGGGCACAGCAGGAACAGATTTTTCTTGAGATATCATTAAACAAGTTATCTAACTCAAATATAGACCCAGCAACGATTAGTAATCTGCTGAACTCTCAGAATATGGTGTCAGATGCGGGCAATATTCGCGTGGCGGGTGATAACTTACGGATCCGCACCAGCGGCGGTTTTAAAACAGTTACCGAACTTGGCGATCTGATCATTCCAGGGGCTGCGGGGGCTAAACTGATTTACCTCAGAGACGTCGCCAGTATTAAACGGGGCTTTCAGGATATCCCAAGTAATGTACTAAGTTTTAACCAAGATAGCGCAATCAATATTGGTGTCTCATTTTCATCCGGTGTGAATGTAGTGTCAGTAGGCGACGCGGTCGCCGAGAAATTAGCCGAGATAGATGATGCTCGCCCTGCGGGGATGAAAATCGCAACCATGTATAATCAGCCTGAAGAGGTTGATAAATCGGTGGGCAGTTTTGTATGGAACCTCATTGCGGCCGTGGCGATCGTTATTGGTGTTCTACTGGTCTTTATGGGGCTAAAGAGCGGGATATTGATTGGTTTAATCCTCTTTTTAACCTGTCTTGGCACCTTTATATTGATGTTGCAGGCTGATATTGAGCTGCAGAGGATCTCCTTGGGCGCGCTGATCATTGCGCTAGGGATGCTGGTTGATAATGCCATTGTGGTGGTTGAGGGGATCTTAATTGGTCGTCAACGCGGCGAGACAACCTTGCAAGCTGCGCAAGCAATCGTTAAACAAACCATGTGGCCACTGTTTGGCGCCACAATTATTGCCATTACCGCGTTTGCACCGATAGGCCTGTCGCCCGATGCGACCGGCGAGTTTGCCGGATCGCTATTCTGGGTGTTGTTATTTTCTCTGCTACTTTCTTGGGTCACGGCGATTACCATCACCCCTTTCTTTGCGCAACTTTTCTTTGGTGCAGATGGTGAGAAGGTGGTTAAAGGCGCTGAAAAGGACCCCTATGGCGGAGCATTTTTTACCGCTTACAAAGCTTTATTAGATATTTGTATGCGTTTTCGTTGGGTCACGGTTTTGCTGGTTTGCAGCGCTTTCGTCGCGGCTTTGGCTGGGTTCGCTTATGTGAAACAGTCCTTTTTTCCGCCATCTACGACCCCTATTTTTTTGGTCGATGTGTGGCTGCCTGAAGGCACTGATATTCGTGAAACACAGCGTGTGACGCAAGAGATGGAATCGATGGCCGTTCAAATCGACAATGTCGAGTTTGCGGCTTCTACGGTTGGTAAGGGATTCCCGCGTTTTCTGTTGACTTATGCGCCAGAGAAAAACTACTCATCCTATTCACAACTGGCGTTACGTACCACAAGCTTTGATGCCTTGTTGCCTGCCATGACAACCTATCGCGAGCAGGTTGAAGCCAGGTTCCCTCAGGTACAGTTTAAGTTTAAGCGCCTAGAAATCGGCCCCTCTTCCGATGCCAAAATTGAAGCCAGGATCAGTGGTGCAGATCCCGATGTCCTGAGGGAGTTAGCATTCCAAGTGATGACCGTTTTTAATCGCACGCCAGGAACCGTCAATGTGCGCCATGATTGGCGTGAGCGTGTGAAATTTATCTCTCCGGGCTTTAATGAGTCTCAGGCACGTCGTTTAGGCATAGTCAAAAGTAACGTTGATGACAACCTTAAGTTTGCATTTGCCGGGATGAACATCGGCATGTATAGAGAGGGGACAACACTGTTACCCATAGTGGCTCGATTACCCGAAGAGGAACGAGTTGATATTGGATCCTTGGAGAGTTTGCGGATATGGAGCCCTGTGCTGGGCGTTTATGTGCCTATGCAACAGGTCGTTGATGGCTTTGATGTAAAGTTTGAAGACCCTATTATTCAACGCAGAGATCGTAAGCGCACCATCACAGTGTTTGCCGATGCCGATTTTGCCTATGACATATTGCCGACGGAACTGCTTTCTAAGATGCAGTCGAGTGTCGAGGCGATAGAACTCCCCTCTGGTTATGAGCTTAATTGGGGCGGTGAGTATGAATCATCTAATGATGCTCAAGAATCCTTGTTTGCGACCTTGCCTTTGGGCTTTCTATTTATGTTCCTGATCACTGTTTTTCTGTTTAACTCGGTACGTAAGCCGCTGGTTATTTGGTGTTGTGTGCCGTTAGCCATTATAGGGATCACCTTGGGGTTATTGGTGCTCGATAAACCCTTTAGTTTTATGGCGTTATTAGGAATGTTAAGCCTATCTGGTATGTTATTGAAAAATGGCATTGTGCTGTTAGACCAAATCAATACGGAAATTGAGAAGGGAACAGAGGTGTTTGAGGCGGTATTTGAATCCACTGTTAGTCGTGTTAGACCTGTTTGTATGGCGGCCATCACGACCATTTTGGGGGTATTGCCGCTCATTACCGATGCATTTTTCGAGTCTCTTGCAGCGGTAGTGATGTTTGGTCTTGGGGTGGCGACCGTATTGACGCTAGTCGTTGTGCCTGTGTTCTATATCATTTTCTTTAAGGTGAAATATCGAAGCTATAAAACGTTTTCCAGTTAGTGATACTAAACACTCCACTTATTATAAAACGGCTAGGCAGGTCATTTAGGCCTGCCTTGATGTTGCAAGCTACTCATCTTTTAGTTCATTCGCTATCAATTTTTCTGTGGATTGGGTATAACGCTAAGTTCGGCATTATTTACTTTTTTTAAAATGAACTTAAGTGAGATTGGTTACCGCCGTGTGGTGGTGAAATTGGGGACCAGTGTGCTGACATCCGGCTCTAGGCAGCTAGATAAGGCGCATATGGTTGAACTGGCGCGCCAGATGGCAAGCTTAATGAAGTCAGGCATTGAAGTGGTGTTGTGTACCTCGGGGGCCATAGCCGCTGGGCGCGAACATTTAGGTTATCCTAGCCTGCCCGATACGGTGGCCAATAAGCAACTGTTGGCCGCTGTGGGGCAGGGACAACTGATTCTGGCGTGGTCACAACTGTTTAGTATTTACGGTTTACATGTCGGGCAGATGTTGCTGACCCGCGCCGATCTGCACGACCGAGAGCGTTATCTCAATGCCAGAGACTCGCTTAATGCGTTATTAGCTAATGGCATTATTCCTATCATTAATGAAAACGATGCGGTGGCGACCAACGAGATAAAAGTGGGCGATAACGATAATTTATCGGCCAGGGCGGCGCTACTGTGTGATGCCGACCTTTTGATTTTATTGACCGACCAAAAAGGGCTGTTCGATGCCGATCCTCGTGCCAATCCTGATGCCAAGTTGATTAAACAGGTGGTTAATATTGATGACAGTTTACGTCGGCTTGCAGGCGGAGCTGTGTCTGGATTAGGTACTGGCGGCATGGCGACCAAGTTGCAGGCCGCCGATATTGCCCGCCGCGCCGGTATTGAAGTGGTTATAGCATCAGGCCATAGACCAAGGGTCATCCAAGATGCGGTATGTAAAGAGGCGGTGGGTACGCACTTTACCGCGCTAGAAAACCCGCTTGAAAGCCGTAAGCAATGGATCTTAGCAGGACCTGCCACTAAAGGTAAATTAGTACTCGATAGTGGCGCGATTGTGGCTGTTACCCAAAAAGGTCGCAGCCTACTGTCAAAAGGTATTGTCAGCGTCAGTGGCCAATTTGAGCGTGGTGCGACCTTGCAGCTGGTGGACGAGTTGGGCCGCGAATATGCAAGGGGCATGACTCGTTACAGTGCTAAGGATCTGCTGGCCATTGCTGGTAGGCACTCAGATGAAATCGATTCTATCCTTGGCTACGATTATGGCGCTGCCGTTGTACACCGTAACGATATGGTGGTGCTGTAAAAGTACATAATATTAATCATTTCAGTAACAGCTGAGATAACTTTAGGAGTAAGGGTGTGATTGAACATCATCAAGCCTACTTGCAGACACTCGGTCAGCAAGCAAAGCAGGCAAGCTATGCACTGGCCAATCTCAGTGGTGAGCAGAAACAGCAGCTACTGAGCGCCATCGCGACCACGTTAACCGCCCGTAGCGACACCATTATCGCGGCCAATCAGCAAGACGTGGCTAACGCACGTGCCAGCGGCCTTAATGATGCGATGATCGACCGTTTGCTGCTTGATAAGGACCGGCTTAATAATGTCATAGCCGATATCGACAATGTGATACGCCTTGCCGATCCTGTCGGGACCGAGCTAGAAAGTCAGTTGCTCGATAACGGGCTGCGTTTGTCGCGTCGCCGCGTGCCATTAGGGGTGGTTGGGGTGATTTATGAGGCGCGCCCAAATGTCACCGTCGATATCGCAGTGTTGGCCCTAAAGACCGGCAATGCCGTTATCTTGCGTGGTGGTAAAGAGACATTGCTGTCAAATGTGGCACTCAGTGATGCGATTCGTGAGGCCATAACCGCGCAAGAGCTACCAGCCGATGCGGTGCAGTTGATCCAAAGCCCCGACCGTGCCTTAGTGACGGGACTGTTAAAGCTCGATAATTATATCGACATGATAGTGCCCCGTGGTGGCCAACATCTGCAGCGCTTATGCGCCGAGCAAGCGACTATCCCCGTGATATTGGGCGGGATAGGGATTTGCCACCTGTATGCAGACAAAGAGGTCGATATCGACAAGGCGATAGTCGTGATCGCCAACGCTAAGGTGCAGCGTCCTACCGTGTGTAATGCGCTCGATACCGCGCTAGTGCATCGAGACATCGCTGGCCAGTTGCTGCCTAAACTGTATCGTCAATTGGCCGATTTAGGCGTGAGCTTTTATGCCTGTCCGCAGGCCAAAACCTTGGCTGATGGTTTAGCTGTGGATATGCATGATGCCACTGAGGACAGCTATGCACAGGAGTGGTTAGCACTCACATTAGGCATTAAGGTGGTCGATGATATTGACGCCGCGATTGCCCATATTCGTCATTATTCCAGTGGTCATTCTGAGGGGATATTAACTGACAATATCCACGCCGCCGCCTACTTTGTTAATCAGGTCGATGCCTCTGCGGTATACGTCAATGCCAGCACGCGCTTTACCGATGGCGGTCAATTTGGGCTTGGTGCCGAAGTAGCGGTGTCGACGCAAAAATTGCATGCGCGGGGCCCGATGGGGCTTGAAGCCTTAACCACCTATAAGTGGATAGGGGTTGGGGATTATACCGCCCGTCGCTAATGGCGTTGACTTGAGTCAACGCCTGTAAAACTAACACGGCTTAAAGAGAAAGCAGCTATTCCCTAATGCTTTCTCTTTTTTATGTTTAAAGGTGTCTGTGCTGGGCTGTTGTTCAGTGCAGCCATTTTATTTTGTACGACAAAATAAAATGGCTTCCGAGCACCTAATCGCTAGTCTCAATTGGGGAAGGGCATCTTATAGCCCAATAGACTATAGCCCTGGAGATAGCGGGGCTTTGGGCGGACGCCGTTTTAGCTGTGGTAATAACTGCTGCAGTGCCAGTGCCGATAAAATTAACCCGAGGCCGATGAAGGTCGAGCGGGTAATGGTTTCTTGTAATATCCAAGCGATAAAGCCCACCGATAATACTGGTGTGATAAACACTAACGTGCTCATGCTGGCAGTGCGGTCGGCTTTTTTCAGGGCCACTAACCACAGAACAAAGGTCACACCCATCTCAAACAACCCCACATAAACCGCAGCGCCAAAGGCGTTGGCGTTCCAAGTGGGCAGCGATTCGGTCAGTAGCAATGTCACCACAATAAAAGGCAAGCCCATTAAAAAACTGAGTAGCAAGCTAACCACAGGGTCGCCACTGTCTTTGGTGTTGATTATCCAATAAAGACACCAAAGTACGGTGCTGGTGAGCGCAAGCATCACCCCTGCAGCGCTGTCAAAGTGGATATCGGTAATATGACCATTGGTGGCGATAATAAACACCCCTAGATAGGCGATAAGCGCCGCGGTGAGATCGCTTTTGCGTAGCTTTTGTTTGAGTAGCGGCACCGATAATAACGGCAATAGAATGGCCCAAGTGTAATTGAGCGACAGCGCCTGCTGCGCCGGTAATAAGTCATAGGCCTTAAACAGCACCAAATAATAGAGAAACGGATTGAGCAGCCCACTTTGTAAATAAAACCAAGGGCGGCGAGCCCATTGGCGTTGAATTAGGTGAAATTTGCCCATAATTAGCAGGATGACAGTCAGTGCCACAATGGAGCTGGAGACGGCAATAAACACCAACTGCAATGGCGTAAAGTGGCTCAAGGCTAACTTAAATGCGGTGGCGACGGTGGACCAGAGTAATATGGCACCAATGGCATAGAAGTAGGCTTGATTAGATGATTTCACTGACTTATCTCGTTAACTGAAATGGCCATAGAGCATGGCTATTGTGGGCTGTTTGGATGACTAATTGTATACATTATACCTATAAGGCCGGTTATTGAACTGACTTTCAGCCAAAAAAATGTTCAATTAAGCTAATTTTTATATTTTTAACCCTTGTAATCATCTCAGGCGGCCCAATATAGGGTGTTAAGGAAAGATATTGGCTTGGATAGTAAGGCTTGAAAATCATGACGCCTATCCCCATATCTGAATCAGATGACAAATTTAGCATTCGTTAAAAGTTTTTATTGGAGGACTCCATGGGTAAAATTATTGGTATCGATTTAGGTACAACCAACTCTTGTGTTGCAGTATTAGATGGTGGCAAGGCGCGCGTAATTGAAAACGCAGAGGGCGATCGTACCACCCCTTCAATCATCGCTTACACAGGTGAAGAAGTATTGGTTGGTCAGCCTGCGAAGCGCCAAGCGGTAACTAACCCAAAGAATACCTTCTTTGCGATTAAGCGTCTTATTGGTCGTCGTTTTAAAGATGATGAAGTACAGCGCGACGTAGACATCATGCCGTTTAAGATCATCGGTGCTGACAACGGTGATGCATGGGTTGAAGCGCACGGTAAGAAAATGGCGCCACCACAAGTGTCTGCAGAAATTCTGAAGAAGATGAAGAAGACTGCCGAAGACTTTTTAGGTGAGCCAGTAACAGAAGCGGTAATTACCGTTCCTGCATACTTTAACGACTCACAGCGTCAAGCGACTAAAGATGCTGGCCGTATCGCGGGTCTTGAAGTTAAGCGTATTATTAACGAACCAACGGCTGCGGCATTGGCTTACGGTATCGATAAGAAGCAAGGCGACAACGTTGTTGCGGTATACGACTTAGGTGGTGGTACATTCGATATCTCTATCATCGAAATCGATAGCGTAGATGGTGAGCAAACATTCGAAGTACTGGCGACTAACGGTGACACTCACTTAGGTGGTGAAGATTTTGACAACCGTCTAATCAACTACCTAGCCGATGAGTTCAAGAAAGAGCAGTCAATCGATCTACGTAACGATCCGCTAGCAATGCAGCGTCTAAAAGAAGCTGCTGAAAAAGCGAAGATTGAACTTTCTAGCACCACACAGACTGAAGTTAACCTGCCTTATATCACGGCAGATGCGACAGGTCCTAAGCACTTAGTGGTTAAGATCACACGCGCTAAACTTGAGTCACTGGTTGAAGATTTGATTGCTCGTACACTTGAGCCGCTAAAAGTAGCTTTAGCTGACGCTGATCTATCAGTATCAGATGTAAACGAAGTGATTTTGGTTGGTGGTCAAACTCGTATGCCTAAAGTACGCGCAGAAGTTTCTGCCTTCTTTGGTAAAGAGATCCGCCAAGACGTTAACCCAGACGAAGCGGTAGCTATCGGTGCAGCAGTGCAAGCTGGTGTACTTTCTGGTGACGTAAAAGACGTACTATTGCTAGACGTTACACCACTTTCTTTGGGTATTGAAACCATGGGTAGTGTAATGACTAAGCTAATTGAGAAGAACACGACTATCCCAACTAAGGCGAGTCAAGTCTTCTCAACAGCAGATGACAACCAGAGTGCGGTGACTATTCACGTACTTCAAGGTGAGCGTAAGCAGTCAAGTGCCAACAAGTCTCTAGGTCAATTTAACCTAGAAGGTATCGAGCCTGCGCCACGCGGTATGCCACAAATTGAAGTGGCGTTCGATATCGATGCTGATGGTATCTTGCACGTGTCTGCGACTGACAAGAAGACAGGTAAAGCACAAGCGATCACCATTAAAGCCTCTTCTGGTCTAAGTGAAGAAGAAGTTGAAGCTATGGTTCGTGATGCTGAAGCACACGCAGACGAAGATGCTAAATTCGAACAGCTTGTAACCGCACGTAACCAAGCCGATGGCATGGTGCATGCGACCAAGAAGCAGATCGAAGAAGCAGGCGATGCGCTACCAAGCGAAGACAAAGAGAAAATTGAAGCTGCGATGGCCGATGTTGATACCGCAAGTAAAGGTAACGACAAAGAAGCTATCGAGAAAGCGACTCAAGCATTGATGGAAGCATCTGCTAAGTTGATGGAAATTGCTCAAGCTAAGGCACAAGCAGGCCAAGGCGAACAAGCTGAAAAATCAACTGATTCGTCTGCTGATGATGTTGTCGATGCTGAGTTCGAAGAAGTTAAAGACGACAAAAAATAATTCAGGCTTAGCCTAAATTATTTCCAGCGGGCGTTATGGGGAAACTCTAACGCCCGTTCGTACAACTCTAGCGCAGAAAGTATAAGACTATGTCAAAGCGAGATTATTACGAAGTATTAGGCGTAGGTCGTGACGCCAGCGAACGCGAGATTAAAAAGGCTTATAAGCGGCTAGCCATGAAGTTTCACCCAGATCGTAATCCGGGTGACAAAGAGGCAGAAACCCGCTTTAAAGAGGTAAAAGAAGCCTACGAAATCCTAACCGACAGCGATAAGAAAGCCGCCTATGATCAGTTTGGTCATGCGGGTGTCGATCCTAATCGTGGTGGTGGCGGATTCGGCGGCGGTGCCGATTTCGGTGATGTGTTCGGCGATGTGTTTGGCGATATCTTTGGTGGTGGCCGTCGTGGTGGTCAGCGTCAAGCAGCGCGCGGTAGTGACTTACGTTACAACCTCGAATTGTCGCTTGAAGAAGCGGTGAGAGGCTTAACCAAAGAGCTACGCATTCCAACCCTTGCAGCATGTGATGCGTGTGATGGTAGCGGCGCGAAAAGAGGCTCATCGCCAACCACATGTGGCACCTGTCATGGACAAGGCCAAGTGCAGATGCGCCAAGGTTTCTTTGCCGTACAGCAAGCCTGTCCAACGTGTCATGGCCGTGGCAAGATCATTAAAGATCCTTGCAACAAGTGTCATGGCGAAGGTCGCGTCGAGAAGAGTAAAACCCTGTCAGTTAAAATCCCCGCTGGGGTGGATACTGGCGATCGCATTCGTCTCTCTGGCGAAGGTGAAGCGGGCGAGTTTGGCGCACCAGCAGGTGACTTATATGTTCAAGTCACGGTGCGAGAACATGCTATTTTCGTGCGTGATGGCAACAACCTGTACTGTGAAGTGCCTATCTCATTTAGCACAGCAGCCCTGGGCGGTGAGATTGAAGTGCCTACCCTAGATGGTAAGGTGAGCCTTAAGATCCCAGCCGAAACACAAACAGGACGTATGTTCCGTTTACGCGGCAAAGGGGTGAAATCGGTTCGCAGCCATGCAGTGGGTGACTTACTGTGTAAAGTTGTGATGGAAACACCAGTCAACTTAAGCGAAAAGCAAAAAGAGTTACTGCGTGATTTTGACAAAACACTGACGGGTTCGGCAAAGAAGCACAGCCCTAAAGCTGAAGGCTTTTTCGATGGTGTGAAAAAGTTCTTTCAAGACTTAAATAGCTAACGTCTGTTGGCAACTAAAAAAACCTCGCATAGCGAGGTTTTTTTATGGCTTACTCTCGCTAATATATGCTGTAACGGCTCAACTTTACTCGGCATTATCATCAAACGATTAAGCCCATAGCCTCTAGCTCCTTTAGCCATGATATCGAGCCATAGTATCGAACCATTGCTGCGACGGAAGATTACTGTGATTAGGGCTAGTATTATGATGATAGAGTATCCGTTGCATAATGCGGCTATAGTCGCTGGCTGGTGGACCCTAAAGGAATTGATGATGAAACAAATGATAACAGTGATAATACTAGTCATATTAGCTGGCTGCGCGACAAATCAGTCGCCCACAGGGCGATCGCAAACCTTGCTGTTTTCGGCGCAGCAGATGGATCAAATGGGCACCGAATCATTTGAGCAGATGAAACAGCAACAAGCCTTAAGTAAAGATAAGCAACGTATCGCCTATGTTCGCTGCGTCGCCTCTCGCATTACCGCAGTATTACCAGCAGGGCAACCCAAATGGGAGGTGGTGCTATTTGAGTCTGAGCAGATAAACGCCTTTGCATTGCCTGGTGGCCATATTGGGGTGTACACCGGCTTGCTCAAAGTGGCGACGAATCAAGATCAGCTAGCTACCGTTATCGGTCATGAGGTGGCACATGTGCTAGCCAATCACAGTAATGAGCAAGTCTCTCGGGCGCAGATGACTGGGGTTGGCATGCAGCTGGCGAATGCGGCACTGGATGTCAGCGGGGTGGGCAATCGCGACCTTTATATGGCGGCGCTTGGCTTAGGTGCCCAAGTGGGCTTTGTATTGCCCTATGGTCGTGAGCAAGAAAGTGAGGCCGATATTATGGGCGTTGAGTTAATGGCTCGGGCGGGGTTCGATCCCAGCCAAAGTATCGAGCTATGGCAAAATATGGCCAAGGCGGGCGGCAGCCAGGGACCTGAGTTGCTCTCGACACATCCGTCTCACGGACGCCGTATTGCCGATTTACAACAGATGCAACCTAAGGTGATGCCCTTATATCAGGCAAGCCAAGCTAAGGTAAAAAATAGCTGTGACTAATTGGCTATTCGCGAGTTTTTTGTTGCATAGTATGGTAAAATCCGCCGCGAAATTAATTGAATAAATGAGAGTATTATCATTATGTCTGACAAGTTCACCACAATTGAACAGCATGCCAGCTACGGTGTCGGTCGCCAATTAGGCGAGCAATTAGCGGCAAACTCTTTTGAAGGTATTGATATTTCAGCTGTACAAGTTGGTCTATCTGATGCGTTTGACGGTAAAGAGAGTGCGGTTTCTATGCAAGATCTTCAAACTGCCTTCACTGAAATTAGTCAGCGTATTCAGAAGGTACAAGAAGCTGCAGCAGCAGCTGCGTCTGCAGAAGGTGATACTTTCCTTGCGCAAAACCAACAACGTGAAGGTGTCGTAACCCTAGAGTCTGGTCTGCAGTATGAGATCATTACCGAAGGTAATGGTGATAAGCCTGCTTATGATTCTACTGTTCGTACTCACTACCATGGTACTTTTATCGGTGGTGACGTATTTGACAGTTCAGTATTACGTGATCAACCTGCCGAGTTCCCTGTGTCTGGCGTGATTGCCGGTTGGACCGAAGCACTACAACTTATGCCTGTTGGGTCTAAGTGGAAGCTGTATGTTCCGCATCACCTAGCTTACGGCGAGCGTGGTGCTGGTGCATCAATCCCGCCATACTCGGCGTTAGTGTTCGAAGTTGAGTTGCTCGATATACTTTAATAAAAATAGCCTAAGCCATTGCTTAGGCTTTTTTTTGTATTGTATTTAAAGCGAGTTTTGTGGTCTATTGGACATAATAATAAACCGTAAAACAGCGCAATATAGATCGAAGGGAGAAGTAGATGACAGAGCAAGTAAGAGTCGCTATTACTGGTGGCAGCGGCCGAATGGGTCGAACTCTTATTGAATCGGCCAAACTGAGTAGCAATATCTTTTTAGGTGCTGCGATTGAGCGTGCTGGATCGACACTGATTGGTGTCGATGCTGGTGAGCTTGCTGGTGTCGGGGCGATGAATGTGGTGATCACCGATTCGCTCGATCAAGCTGTCGATGACTTTGATATTTTGATCGACTTCACTTCTCCTGAAGCCAGCGTGGTACATACCGATTGGTGTGCACGCAATGGCAAGGGTATCGTTATCGGTACCACAGGCTTTAACCATGCTCAAAAAGAACAGATTGCTGCATATGGCGAAACCACGCCTATCGTGATGGCGCCCAATATGTCTGTTGGGGTGAATTTGATGTGGCGTTTGTTGGAATTAGCCGCCGAGGTGATGGGCGACTATACCGATATCGAGATCATCGAAGGCCATCACAGACATAAAAAAGATGCACCATCGGGCACTGCGTTAAAAATGGGCGAGGTGATTGCTGAGGTGTTGGGCCGCGATCTTGAAAAATGTGCCGTTTATGGCCGCGAGGGCATAATGGAAGAGCGTTCGCGCGAGACCATAGGTTTCTCGACCATCCGTGCTGGCGATTTAGTCGGTGAGCACACGGCGATGTTTGCTGATATCGGTGAACGTTTAGAGATCACCCATAAGGCATCCAGCAGAATGACCTTTGCTAATGGTGCAATGCGCGCCGCATTTTGGCTTGGCGATCAAGATCCGGGTCTCTATGACATGCAGCAGGTGTTAGGCCTGAAAGATTAGTATTTGATCAAAAACGCCCACGTGGCGTTTTTTTTTGAAATAAAATACCGCTTCACTATAGACGAGTAGCTACTTCACCTATAGAATTGACGGAATTTGTCAAAATTTCGTATTTCAGCGGAAGTTGGTATTTTAAAAGCAAGATAAAACCCTATTATACAATGGCTTGGCTCTTTTCGGAGGTCGCGTTGACAAAGTCTGCCTTACTCGTACTCGAAGATGGAACCGTATTCTCAGGCACTGCAATTGGTGCTGATGGACTGGCAGTAGGAGAAGTCGTTTTTAACACTTCAATGACTGGTTACCAAGAGATTCTTACTGATCCATCCTATTCTCGTCAAATTGTTACTTTAACCTACCCACACATTGGTAACACTGGAACCAATAGTGAAGATACCGAATCTGATGCAGTGCATGCATGCGGGTTAATCATTAGAGATTTACCACTAATGGCCAGTAACTTCAGAAATCAGCAATCCCTCAGTGATTATCTTAAAGCCAATAATGTTGTCGGCATCGCTGATATTGATACGCGTAAACTGACGCGTATTTTAAGGGAAAAAGGCGCGCAGGCTGGCGCTATTTTAGTCGGTGATACGGATGAAGCTAAAGCGCTTGCTGCAGCTCAAGCCTTTCCCGGATTAAAAGGCATGGATTTAGCCAAAGAGGTCACCACCGACACGCAATATCAGTGGCGCAGTGGCAGTTGGCGCTTAGTCGGCGGTCTACCAGAGGACACACCAAAAGCAGAACTAAAATTTAAAGTCGTTGCTTATGACTATGGTGTGAAGCGCAATATTTTACGTATGTTAGTTGACCGCGGTTGTGATGTGACAGTGGTTCCCGCCCAAACGCCTGCTAGCGAAGTGTTAGCGATGAATCCTGATGGGGTGTTTTTATCAAACGGCCCAGGCGATCCAGAGCCATGCGATTACGCTATTAGTGCGATTCAAGATATTTTGAAGACTGACGTTCCTGTATTTGGTATCTGCTTAGGGCATCAATTACTGGCACTGGCCTCTGGTGCTAAAACCTTGAAGATGAAGTTTGGTCACCATGGTGCTAACCATCCAGTGAGCAACATCGAACTCGGCAACGTGATGATCACCAGTCAAAACCACGGTTTTGCCGCTGATGAAGCTAGCCTACCCGATAATATCAGAGTGACGCATAAGTCGTTATTTGATGGTTCGTTACAAGGTATCCATCTTACCGATAAGCCAGCCTTTAGCTTCCAGGGGCACCCTGAAGCGAGTCCTGGCCCTCATGATGCGGCCCCCTTGTTTGATCACTTTATTGAATTGATTGAACAATATCGTCACCACGCTAAGTAGTCCGGGAGAAGGTTTCAGCAATGCCAAAACGTACAGATATAAAAAGTATTCTAATCTTAGGTGCCGGCCCGATTGTGATTGGGCAAGCGTGTGAGTTCGATTACTCGGGCGCTCAGGCCTGTAAAGCACTTCGTGAAGAGGGTTACCGAGTTATTTTGGTTAACTCGAATCCTGCGACTATCATGACCGACCCTGAAATGGCCGATGCGACCTATATCGAGCCGATCCAGTGGGAAGTTGTACGCAATATTATTGCCAA
Source organism: Shewanella sp. 553 (assembly GCF_059338375.1). Classification (NCBI taxonomy): domain Bacteria; kingdom Pseudomonadati; phylum Pseudomonadota; class Gammaproteobacteria; order Alteromonadales; family Shewanellaceae; genus Shewanella; species Shewanella sp. 553. The sequence goes on along the minus strand of NZ_CM181701.1, from coordinate 2,827,954 downwards.
AGAGCGTCCAGACGCCATTTTGCCTACCATGGGTGGTCAAACTGCACTTAACTGTGCATTGCGCCTCGAAAGCGAAGGTGTATTGAGTGAATTTAATGTCGAGATGATTGGCGCCACAGCTGATGCAATCGATAAGGCTGAAGATCGTAGTCGCTTCGATGAAGCGATGAAGGCGATTGGTTTGGAGTGTCCACGAGCGGGTATCGCCCGTAGCATGGAAGATGCTTATGGCGTGCTTGAGCAGGTCGGATTCCCTTGTATTATTCGCCCATCATTTACCATGGGTGGTAGCGGTGGCGGTATCGCTTACAACAAGGAAGAGTTTGAAGAGATCTGTTCTCAAGGTCTTGACCTTTCACCGACCAATGAACTGCTTATCGATGAGTCGTTAATTGGCTGGAAAGAGTATGAAATGGAAGTGGTTCGTGACCGCAACGATAACTGTATTATCGTGTGTTCAATCGAAAACTTCGATCCGATGGGCGTGCATACGGGGGACTCTATTACAGTGGCTCCGGCGCAAACGTTAACGGATAAAGAGTATCAGTTGATGCGTAATGCATCACTTGCGGTACTGCGTGAAATTGGCGTTGAAACCGGTGGATCAAATGTGCAGTTTGGTATTAACCCCCTAGATGGCCGTATGGTGATCATCGAGATGAACCCTCGGGTGTCTCGCTCATCGGCATTGGCATCTAAAGCCACAGGTTTCCCCATTGCTAAAATCGCCGCAAAACTTGCCGTTGGTTTTACCCTAGATGAACTAAGCAACGACATTACTGGTGGCGCGACCCCTGCTTCATTTGAGCCTGCAATCGATTACGTTGTCACTAAAGTACCGCGCTTTAACTTCGAAAAATTTGCCGGTGCCAATGACCGTTTAACTACCCAGATGAAGTCTGTGGGTGAAGTGATGGCGATTGGCCGTACTTTCCAAGAGTCGCTGCAAAAAGCGCTGCGTGGATTGGAAGTGGGCGTCAATGGTCTAGACGCTATCATCGATATTCAAGACAAGGATGCGTTGTCTCGTATTCGACACGAATTAAAAGAGCCTGGTGCAGACCGAATTTGGTATATTGGCGATGCGTTTCGCGCGGGACTGAGCTTAGAAGAGATTTTTAAGCTGACCAATATCGATCCTTGGTTCCTTATCCAAATTGAAGAGCTACTTAACTTAGAAACGCAAGTCAAAGACCTCGGTATGTCGGGCATGGATAAGGATTTCTTATACAAGCTCAAGCGTAAAGGTTTTGCCGATTCTCGCCTTGCCGTGCTGCTAGGTGTCAGTGAAGCCGAGATGCGCAAATTGCGTTACCGCCACGAGATCTATCCGGTGTACAAGCGCGTCGATACTTGTGCGGCTGAGTTCTCAACCGATACGGCCTACATGTACTCTACCTATGAGGAAGAGTGCGAGGCTAACCCGTCAGACCGTGAAAAAATCATGGTGATTGGCGGTGGTCCAAACCGTATTGGTCAAGGTATTGAGTTTGATTACTGTTGTGTTCACGCCGCTTTAGCACTGCGTGAAGACGGTTACGAAACCATTATGGTCAACTGTAACCCAGAGACGGTATCAACCGATTATGACACCTCCGACAGACTGTATTTCGAATCGATAACCCTTGAAGATGTGCTTGAAATTGTACGAATCGAAAAGCCCAAGGGCGTGATTGTACAGTACGGTGGTCAAACGCCACTTAAACTGGCTCGAGATTTAGAAGCCGCTGGCGTTCCTATTATTGGTACCAGCCCAGATGCCATCGACAGAGCCGAAGACCGCGAGCGTTTCCAGCAAGCGATTCAGCGTCTCGAGATGAAACAGCCTGAAAATGATACCGTAACCACGGTTGAAGGCGCGGTGATTTCCGCCGAGCGTATCGGCTATCCGCTCGTGGTACGTCCATCGTATGTACTGGGTGGGCGCGCAATGGAAATTGTCTATGACGAGCAGGATTTGCGTCGCTACTTTAATGAAGCGGTTAGCGTCTCTAATGCCTCGCCTGTGCTGCTGGACCGTTTCCTCGACAACGCGATTGAAGTGGATATCGACGCGATTTGCGACGGTGAAATCGTGGTGGTTGGTGCGATTATGGAGCATATCGAGCAAGCGGGAGTTCACTCTGGTGACTCGGGTTGTTCACTGCCACCATACACCCTAAGCCAAGCGATTCAAGCTGAAATGCGCGAGCAGGTTGGCAAGCTAGCAATGGAGCTGGGTGTGGTTGGCTTGATGAATGTGCAGTTTGCGGTGCAAGATAACAACATCTACATGATTGAGGTCAACCCTCGCGCAGCACGTACCGTGCCATTCGTCTCTAAGGCGACGGGTGTGCCGTTAGCTAAGATTGCCGCGCGCGTGATGGCGGGCCAATCGCTAACATCGCAAGGTTTTACTCAAGAAGTGATTCCGCCTTTCTACTCAGTGAAAGAAGTGGTATTGCCGTTCAATAAATTCCCTGGTGTTGATCCTCTGCTTGGCCCAGAAATGCGCTCAACAGGTGAAGTGATGGGCGTGGGTGACACGTTTGCCGAAGCCTACGCTAAAGCACAGCTTGGTGCGACATCGGAAGTGCCTAAGTCTGGTCGTGCGCTGTTGTCTGTGCGTAACAGTGATAAGAATCGTGTAGCCGATTTAGCGGCTAAGTTGATAGAGCTTGGTTACGAAATCGATGCCACTCACGGCACAGCTGTTGTGTTAGGCGAAGCGGGCATTAACCCTCGCCTCGTGAACAAGGTGCACGAAGGTCGCCCTCATATTCTTGACCGCATCAAGAACGATGAATACACCTACATAGTGAATACCACCGAAGGTCGTCAAGCGATTGAAGACTCACGTCAACTTCGCCGCGGTGCATTGCGTTATAAGGTTAACTACACGACGACATTGAACGCGGCTTTTGCCACGTGCATGGCGCACGCTGCAGATGATCGTACTAATGTGACGTCGGTGCAAGAGTTGCACAAGCGTATTACTGGCTAAGAGTTATTGAGCGTTAAAAAGGCCGCAGTAGCGGCCTTTTTTATGGGGTTGATTTACAATAAATACTCCTATGATAGCTTGTCGTTTAGCCATGGATTACCTACTATGTTTGCTGTGTTGTTCGGGTTGTATGTTAAGCAAGGTGGAGTAAAATACACCGTTCTTATGGCCTTACGATTAACAGAGTGTGATTCAATAGCATCTCGTAGCATCACGGTATAGAATAGAGTAATTCCACGCGTTATTTTACTTAGTCAGTGGCCTCAATATGGGTCAGGCTGGCTAGGATGCTTTTGTTTTTAAGGAGACGATCGTTCCTATGAATAAGGTTCCGATGACTGTAGTTGGCGCAGAACAACTACGTAAAGAGTTAGATTTTTTAAAGTTTGATAAGCGTCCTAAGATTGCTGAAGCGATCGGTATTGCCAGAGAGCTAGGTGATTTGAAAGAAAACGCTGAATATCATGCAGCCCGCGAAGAGCAAGGTTTGTGCGAAGCGCGTGTACGTGACATCGAAGGTAAACTGTCTAATGCACAGATCATCGATGTGACTAAGATGGAAAATACGGTCCGAGTGATTTTTGGTGCGACAGTGACTATCTTAAATATTGATACCGAAGAAGAGTTCACCTATCGCATCGTGGGCGAAGATGAAGCTAATATTAAACAAAATTTGTTGTCGGTTAGCTCACCTATCGCCCGTGGTTTGATAGGTAAAAATGTCAATGATGAAATCTCAATCACCACGCCGGGTGGCACCAGTGATTTTGAAATCATCAAAGTTGAATATATCTAGTCGACCAGGTGATACAAAAAAGCCGCTAATGGATAGCGGCTTTTTTATTAAGCAAAATGAATTTACTTTGCTCTAGGGATGGCAATCTTCATTTCTGGAGATTGACGGAAAAGGACCAATACGTGACCGATAAGCTGAACCTTTTCAGCTTGAGTTTCGCGTACAATGGCGTCAACGACTGCATTTTTTAGCTCTCTGTCTCCAGAGGCTACTTTCACTTTGATTAATTCATGATGAGAGAGTGCATTATCAATTTCAGCCAGTACACCTTCAGTCAGACCATTGGAACCAAGCTGTACAACAGGCTTTAGGTTATGTGCTAAGCCTTTTAAGTGCTGTTTTTGTTTGGTTGTTAAGTTCATTTCTACCAACTTTATGCTGAGTTACTGTTGAAAAAACGCTATTCTACCCTCATATAGCCTTTGTGTAACTCATATTTGTTACGGATTTTAAATGTCAGGTAAAAAACGAACAGCAAGTTCCTCGCGCTGGATGCAGGAACATTTCGATGATCACTATGTTAAATTATCGCAAAAGCGGGGCTTACGTTCGCGTGCCGCGTTTAAACTTGAAGAGATTCAGCAGAAAGATAAATTAATCCGTCCGGGAATGACAGTGGTTGATTTAGGTGCTGCGCCAGGAGGTTGGTCGCAAATTGCGGTTAAGCTAGCTGGCGATAAGGGTAAAGTCATCGCCTGTGACATTTTACCTATGGACCCAATCGTTGGGGTCGATTTTTTACAAGGAGACTTTCGAGAAGATAAAGTGCTCGAGGCCTTACTTGAACGTGTCGGTGATGCTAAAGTTGATGTTGTGCTATCTGATATGGCGCCCAATATGAGTGGTACAGGCGGTGTCGATCAGCCGCGGGCCATGTATTTGGTCGAACTTGCATTAGATATGTGTCATCAAGTGTTGGCACCTAACGGCAGTTTCGCGGTCAAAGTCTTTCAGGGGGAGGGCTTTGACGATTATATGAAAACGGTTAAAGAAGCTTTCACAACCGTTAAAACACGTAAGCCAGACTCTTCGCGACCGCGTTCGCGTGAAGTCTATCTTGTGGCGACAGGATACAAGTTGTAGTAACCTAACGTCAGTAACCGCAAGACTTTATGAGGTCTAGTAATTTTGAGTGATATGGCAAAAAATTTAATTCTCTGGGTTGTCATCGCCGTAGTGTTGATGTCAGTGTTTCAGGGCTACTCCCCCTCTTCATCAAATTCGTTGAAGATGGATTATTCAACATTCTTGGACGATGTGCGTTCCGGACAAATTAATACTGTCGAGATCAAAAGTGATCAACGTACTATCGAAGGGACTAAAAAAACCGGCGAAAAATTTACCACCATCATGCCGATGTATGACCAAGATCTGATTAACGACCTTGATCGCAAAGGGGTGATAATGAAAGGCCAAGAGGCGGAGGAATCCGGCTTCTTGACTCAGATCTTTATTTCTTGGTTCCCAATGTTACTGCTTATCGGGGTGTGGATATTCTTCATGCGCCAGATGCAAGGCGGTGGCGGTAAGGGCGCGATGTCGTTTGGTAAGAGTAAAGCCAAATTGATGAGTGAAGATCAGATTAAAACGACTTTTGGTGACGTTGCTGGTTGTGACGAAGCTAAAGAAGACGTTAAAGAGCTGGTTGATTACCTCAGAGAGCCAACTAAATTCCAAAAACTAGGTGGCCGTATTCCAACGGGCGTGCTGCTAGTTGGGCCTCCTGGTACAGGTAAAACCCTACTGGCTAAAGCAATTGCTGGTGAGGCGAAAGTACCTTTCTTTACTATTTCAGGTTCAGATTTCGTTGAGATGTTTGTTGGTGTCGGTGCATCACGTGTGCGTGACATGTTTGAACAAGCCAAGAAATCAGCGCCTTGTATCATCTTTATCGATGAGATTGATGCTGTCGGTCGTCAGCGTGGCGCTGGCGTTGGTGGTGGGCACGATGAGCGTGAGCAAACACTAAACCAGATGCTCGTTGAGATGGATGGTTTTGAAGGTAATGAAGGTATTATCGTTATCGCGGCGACTAACCGTCCAGACGTACTCGATGCAGCGCTATTGCGTCCAGGTCGTTTTGACCGTCAGGTGGTTGTTGGTTTGCCTGATGTGCGTGGTCGTGAGCAAATTCTTAAAGTGCATATGCGTAAAGTACCATTAGCCGATGATGTTAAAGCGAGTGTGATTGCTCGTGGTACACCAGGTTTCTCTGGTGCGGATCTGGCCAACCTTGTTAACGAAGCAGCGCTCTTTGCTGCACGAGGCAACCGCCGCGTAGTTGGTATGGAAGAGTTTGAAAGCGCTAAAGACAAGATCATGATGGGCGCAGAGCGCCGCACCATGGTGATGTCGGAAGAAGAGAAAGAGATGACCGCCTATCACGAAGCGGGTCACGCTATTGTGGGCTGTTTAGTACCAGAGCATGATCCTGTGCATAAGGTGACCATTATTCCTCGTGGCCGTGCGTTAGGTGTGACTTTCTTCCTCCCCGAAGCCGATGCAATCAGCCAGAGTCGCAGAAAGTTAGAGAGCCAGATTTCAGTCGCTTATGGTGGCCGTCTTGCCGAAGAGTTGATTTATGGCAGCGAGCGAGTCTCTACTGGTGCATCACAAGACATTAAGTATGCAACCTCTATCGCCCGTAATATGGTGACTCAGTGGGGCTTCTCTGAAAAGTTGGGTCCAGTCCTATATGCGGAAGATGAGAACGAAGTGTTCTTAGGTCGTAGCATGGGTAAGTCACAGCATATGTCTGATGAGACGGCTAAGATCATCGATGATGAAGTCAAAATGCTGATCGACGCTAACTATGACAGAGCCAAAAAATTCTTGACCGATAACATAGACATTCTTCATGCCATGAAAGATGCGTTAATGAAGTATGAAACACTTGATTCAACGCAAATAGAAGATCTTATGGCACGTCGTGAAGTTCGTCAGCCAGCCGATTGGAATTTGGATGAGAATGGCAGTAACGGTGGTGACAAAGGTGGCAAAAAAGCCGCCAGCGACACGGCAACGGCTACCGATGATACAACATCTGCAGAAGATCAAGATGATTCAGTAACGCCAACTGATGTTACTGAACAAGGTGACGCTAAAAATGTTGATGAATCGCCAGTGACTAAATAAGTCAATGCCTTAATAATCAACCGTTACTAACAGAAAACCCCGCAAGGGGTTTTCTTGTTTCGAGCCACCTATGGGTTATGAGTCTGGCGTAATAGTGAGTAGGTTTGGTCAAATTAGCGGCTAAGTTATTTTTAGAGTCGTTATTTACTTACTCGCTGTACAATTTGATAAGTGTCATTTCCTGTGACCATTAACGTTACTCTGCGTAGAAATGGTCACAATATCGAGGATCCTCTTTTGCAATTAGTTAGTAGACAGAAAACATTAGATTTAACCCAACCTAGAGTCATGGGGATATTAAATACCACACCAGATTCTTTTTCTGATGGCGGCAGGTACTCGCATTTTGAACATGCTTGCCAGCATGCCGAGCAGATGATTGCTGCTGGTGCCGACATTATTGATATTGGCGGCGAGTCTACCCGCCCTGGTGCGGCAGAGGTTTCTTTACAAGAAGAGCTAGATAGAGTGATCCCACTGGTAGAATATATTCATGCCCGTCACGATGTATGGATCTCAGTCGATACCAGTAAAGCGCAGGTGATGGCGCAGGGGGTTAAAGCTGGAGCAGATCTCATTAATGATGTCAGGGCACTGCAAGAACCGGGCGCGTTAACAACGGCTGCAGCGCTTGGTGTCCCTGTATGTTTAATGCATATGCAAGGTCAGCCTCGTACTATGCAAGAATTGCCTCACTATCACGATGTTATTGCTGATGTTACTCAATTTTTTGCTGAACGTATTCAAGCCTGTATTGATGCTTCAATACCTCGCTCACACATTATTCTAGATCCAGGTTTCGGATTCGGAAAAAGCTTGGCACACAATTACGAGTTACTGAATCGTTTGGCTGAGTTTAAGCATTTTGAATTGCCACTGCTGATAGGGTTATCGCGTAAGAGTATGATCGGCCAATTATTATCAGCAAGTGTCGAGCAGCGATTAGCGGGGAGTTTAGCTGCGGGTATGCTGAGTCTGCAGCGTGGTGCACATATTCTGCGAGTGCATGATGTAAAAGAGACGGTAGACATGATTGCCGTTATGCAGGCAATGGAGCACTATAAAGCACTTTAAGTGAGCTTGATAAGCGATAAAATACAGCATTCGTGATTAAGTATCGATACTTTTGGGTCGCTTAATCAATCATGCTTATTTGTTGATATTGTAAAAAATGAAGTCTTAAGAAAGGACTCAAGGGGTTAATATTGTGAGAAAATTTTTTGGCACCGATGGCATTCGAGGCAAGGTCGGCTCAGGTAAAATGACACCTGAGTTGGCGTTAAAGCTAGGCTGGGCGGCGGGCAGAGTATTGTCGCGCTCTGGTACCAACAAGGTGATTATAGGTAAGGATACGCGAATTTCAGGATACCTATTTGAATCGGCGATGGAAGCGGGTTTGTCTGCTGCCGGATTAAATGTGATGCTCATGGGCCCGATGCCGACGCCAGCAGTCGCGTATTTAACCCGTACCTTTAGAGCCGAAGCGGGCGTAGTGATCAGTGCGTCACACAACCCCTATTATGATAACGGCATTAAGTTCTTTTCCAATGATGGTAGCAAATTAGATGATGCCATCGAGCTTGAAATTGAAGCAGAACTAGAAAAGCCGTTGGTGTGTGTTGAATCTCATCTACTAGGTAAAGTGTCGCGTATCGAAGATGCCCCCGGTCGATATATTGAATATTGTAAAGGTAATTTTCCCGCTGAGCATACCCTTAAAGGGCTTAAAATAGTGGTCGATTGCGCCCATGGCGCCACTTATCATATTGCTCCTAATGTTTTTCGTGAGCTTGGTGCCGACGTTGTCGTGATTGGCGCCTCACCTAATGGTACCAATATCAATCACGAGGTGGGCGCCACGTCGATGGGTAAAATACGTGAAACCGTCATCGCAGAACAAGCCGATCTGGGTATCGCACTCGATGGTGATGGCGATCGCATTATGATGGTTAACCGCCATGGAAAGGTGATCGATGGCGACGAGATCTTGTATATTTTGGCCTGTGATGCACAGGACCGAGGCGTACTTAAAGGTGGTGTTGTCGGCACTTTAATGTCAAATCTAGGCTTAGATCTTGCCCTTAAGGCGCGAGGCATCGCCTTTGCCCGCTCGAAAGTTGGCGACCGCTATGTGATGGAACTGCTAAAAAAGAACCAATGGCGCATTGGCGGTGAAAATTCAGGTCATATTTTGAATTTAGATCATGGTACTACGGGGGACGGTATCATTGCGGGTATTTTAGTCTTGGCCGCAATGTGCCGTAAACAGGCGACATTGGAAGAATTGACCGAAGGCATTAAAATGCTACCGCAAGTGCTGGTTAATGTTCGCTTCGATGGGAGTCATGATCCGCTCAAGGCTGACAGTGTGTTAGTGGCTAAGACTGAGGTAGAACAATTGCTAGGCGAGCGTGGCCGAGTGCTGCTACGCAAGTCGGGTACCGAGCCACTGATCCGTGTGATGGTTGAGGGCGATGTTGCCAGTGATGTGACCCGTCACGCAAATACGATTGCCGATGCTATCAGGGCATTGGTCTAATTAGTTTTTACGCGTAAGATCAATAGGATTTAATCTTTCATGGTTAAATCCTGTTCGTTTACTCTCCGTTAAGGATAAAAAGTAGCCGAGTGGCGCGTTTATCGTAAAAATTCGTTATTTAGGTATTGTAAGTTCACAAGTGGTTCGCTATTATTCACGCCGCTTTCAGAAGGAGACAGTGATGGCACTAAGACGCCCAATGGTCGCTGGTAACTGGAAAATGAATGGCACAGCGCAATTAGCGCAAGAGCTATTTAATAAATTCGCTACCAAGCTTCAAAACGATTCTGCGGAAGTAGTCTTATGTCCGCCAAGTATATTTCTTGAAAGTGTGCGGCAGCAGCTTGATGCTAATAAAGAAGCTTTAAATGGTTGTCTAGTCAGAATGGGCGCGCAAAACGTAAGTCAACATGACTTCGGTGCTTATACTGGTGAAGTGTCAGGGCAAATGCTAAAAGATTCAGGATGTCGATATGTGATTATCGGTCACTCCGAACGTCGCCGTATGTACGGCGAAACTAGTGATATCGTAGCAGAGAAATTTGCTGCAGCTCAGAAGCACGGTTTGACCCCAATCTTATGTGTTGGTGAGTCAGGTCCAGCTCGTGAAGCAAGACGCACTTTTGAAGTGATTGCTGAAGAGCTAGACATAGTCATTGAAAAAAATGGTACCATGGCTTTTGATAACGCAATTATCGCCTACGAACCTTTATGGGCAGTAGGAACAGGTAAGAGCGCTACGCCAGAGCAGGCACAAGAAGTACATGCGTTTATACGCAAGCGTCTCTCTGAAGTTTCTCCATTTATTGGAGAGAATATCAGGATTTTGTACGGTGGTAGCGTAACGCCGAGTAATGCAGCAGATCTATTTGCTCAACCTGATGTAGATGGTGGACTGATAGGCGGTGCAAGCTTAAACTCTACCGAGTTTTTAAGTTTATGTTCGATAGCAATGAGCGCATAATATGTACGAAGTTTTAATGGTTATATACTTGTTGGTTGCACTAGGTCTAGTTGGCCTAATTCTAATCCAGCAGGGTAAAGGTGCTGATATGGGGGCCTCTTTTGGTGCCGGTGCTTCAGCAACGTTATTCGGATCTTCAGGGTCGGGTAACTTTTTAACACGTTCTACTGCCATATTGGCAATCGCATTTTTTGCATTAAGTCTAACCATAGGTAACTTAAGTGCAAACCATGCTAAAAGCGAAGAGTCGTGGAAAGATTTAGGCACAGATGCTGCGGCAGTGACTGAGCAAGTTACCGAAGCAACGGAAAGCCAAACTCAGTCAGAAGACAAAATTCCTGACTAAGACTCAGCCTAACTGGTTAAGTCAAGACACCGTGAAATATGGGTGTCACTATTAAGTCTCTTGGTAGTCCTCACTGCCAGATAGTAGAGGTAAAATAGTAAAGTGTAACAATCACATGCGGATGTGGTGGAATTGGTAGACACGCCATCTTGAGGGGGTGGTGAGCTATGCTCGTGGGGGTTCAAGTCCCCCCATCCGCACCAAATTTAGATTGGTTTTATCATCGGTCTGAGTTAAATAAAGTCGCTAACTAAGCCGCTTTATTATTGCAAATATGGGTGACTATCCATATAATTGCAGCAGTTGACGCGGGGTGGAGCAGTTTGGTAGCTCGTCGGGCTCATAACCCGAAGGTCGTCGGTTCAAATCCGGCCCCCGCAACCAGCTCCCAGTAATGAAGATACTCTTCATTACTGCTACAGGTTCTGAATGCTATGACCTCGTGATTACGGGGTTTTTTGTTATCTGGACTTTTAAAATATCGCTATTTAGCGATGTCATACTGGGGCTTTAGGCCCTTTTTTGTTTTTCGGGGGGTAACCTTGGCAACTTTAGAAAGTAAACTGGAACAGATGCTTATCGCACCAGTTGAAGCATTAGGCCACAGTCTTTGGGGTATTGAATTCGTACATGCGGGTAAACATTCAATCTTGCGTGTTTATATTGACAATGAAAAAGGCATCTTTATTGACGATTGTGCCGACGTAAGTCGTCAAGTCAGTGCCGTACTCGATGTCGAAGACCCCATTTCAACCGAATACACATTAGAAGTTTCTTCTCCAGGTGTAGATAGACCACTATTTAATGCGGCGCAATATGCGCTCTACATCGGTGAAACCGTAAAGGTTCAATTGACTATGCCTGTTGCTGGTAGTCGCAATTTAAAAGGTACCGTCGTGGGTGTAGAGGGGCAGATGCTCACTCTAGCTGTCGATGGCAACGAACTGATTATTGCCCTGGATAACATCCGCAAAGGCAACTTAATCGCTAAGTTTTGATGGATTCAAGGTGAACGAGGCAAGAGGATGAATAAAGAGATTCTGCTAGTCGCTGAGGCGGTTTCAAATGAGAAAGCCGTGCCACGCGAAAAGATTTTTGAAGCGTTAGAAATAGCGCTCGCCACAGCAACCAAGAAAAAGTATGAAGGCGATATTGAAGTTCGTGTCGCTATCGACCGTAAAACGGGTGCTTATGAAACTTTCCGTCGCTGGATGGTGGTTGACGATAATGGTGAAGCGTTAGAAAATCCGTTTCGAGAAATTACATTAGAAGCGGCGAAATACGAAGACCCAGAGATCCAAGTCGGTGAATATATCGAAGATGAGATCGAATCTGTGGTATTTGACCGTATTACGACCCAAACAGCCAAACAAGTGATCGTACAAAAAGTACGTGAAGCTGAACGTGCTCAAATCGTGGATCAATTTCGTGAGAAAGAAGGCGAGTTGATCACCGGTGTCGTGAAGAAGAGTAACCGTGAGAGTGTCGTGGTTGATTTAGGTAACAATGCTGATGCAGTGTTATTTAAAGAAGACTTGATTTCCCGCGAAAGCTTCCGTCCTGGTGACCGCGTTCGTGCATTACTTTATGCCGTACGCCCAGAAGCGCGTGGTGCTCAGCTGTTTTTAACGCGTACAAAACCGGAAATGCTCATGGAGCTGTTCCGTGTTGAAGTGCCTGAAATTGCAGATGAAATGATTGAAATCATGGGCGCTGCTCGTGATCCAGGCTCGCGTGCAAAAATCGCCGTTAAATCCAACGACCGTCGTATCGATCCAATCGGTGCATGCGTTGGTATGCGTGGCGCACGTGTACAAGCCGTTTCTAATGAGTTAGGTGGCGAGCGTGTTGATATTGTGCTTTGGGATGATAATCCAGCACAGTTTGTGATTAATGCCATGGCACCAGCTGATGTGGCTTCTATCATCGTTGATGAAGATAACCACTCAATGGATATTGCTGTTGAAGCAGATTCATTGGCACAAGCTATTGGTCGTAATGGTCAAAACGTACGTCTAGCAACCCAGTTATCGGGATGGGAGCTAAACGTAATGACAGTGGCTGATATGCAAGCTAAACACCAAGCGGAAAGCGCGAAGGTTGTTAACTTGTTTGTTAGCGCATTGGATGTCGATGAAGATTTTGCTCAGGTACTTGCTGATGAAGGTTTCACCTCATTAGAGGAGATTGCTTATGTACCAGAAAGTGAGCTACTGGACATCGACGGATTCGACGAAGATATCGTTGAATCATTGAGAGAGCGTGCAAAAGCCGCTATCTCTACACGGGCTCTGGCGTCCGAAGAAGCACTTGATGGTGCTGAGCCGAGCGAAGATTTACTTGCCCTAGAAGGTTTAGAACGTCATTTGGCGTATGTGCTGGCAAGTAAAGGCGTAATTACGCTTGAAGATTTAGCCGAACAAGGCATTGATGATTTGATCGAGATTGAAGAATTAACAGAACAAAAGGCTGGTGAGCTCATCATGGCAGCCCGCAATATCTGTTGGTTTGGCGAAGAAGCATAAGTCGATCAACAGAGGGGATTTTACAGATGGCAGAAACTACAGTAGAAAAACTGGCGGTAGAAGTTGGCAAAAGTGCTGAACGATTAGTTGAGCAATTTTCCGAGGCTGGTATTAAGAAAAGTAAAAGCGATACTGTTTCAGAACAAGAAAAGCAGCAACTGCTTGATTTCTTGAAGAAACAGCATGGTGGCGATGCAACGCCAACGAAGATGACATTACAGCGTAAATCTGTGTCAACACTCAGTGTTGCAGGCAGTGGTGGTCAATCTAAAGACGTTAAAGTTGAAGTGCGTAAAAAACGTACCTTTGTTAAGCGTGACCCAGCTGTAGAAGCTGAAGCAGAAGCTAAAGCCAAGGCAGAAGCTGAAGCCCAAGCTGCGGCAGAAGCAGAAGCTAAGGCAAAAGCCGCTGCAGAAGCTAAAGCTAAGGCTGAAGCCGATGCAGCCGCAAAAGCTAAGGCAAAAGCCGAAGCTGAAGCCAAAGCTAAAAAAGCCGCTGAAGCTAAGCCAGCAGTGCCAGAAACAGCTGAAGAGAAAGCAGCCAAACTTGAAGAGGCGCGTTTGTTAGCAGCAAAAGAAGCAGCAGCAAAACAAAAACTCGATGAAGAAGCCAAAGCGGCTGCTGAAGAAGCACGTCGATTAGCAGAAGAAAACGAGAAGCGTTGGGCGGAAGAAGAACGTCTGCGTAAAGAGTCTGAAAAGACCGGTGACCACCATGTCACTACGTCTACCGAAGCTCGTGCTGCAGAAGATACCGCCGACATGAACGCTGAAAAACGCGGACGTCGTGCACGTAAACCTGCTGGCGGCAAAGCTGCAACCAATAAAAAACGTGGCGGTAAAGATACTCGTGGCGGACGTGACCGTAATGGCCGTAATCAGCGTAATGCGCCTGAGTCAATGGATCATGGCTTTAACAAGCCTGTCGCTGCTGTTAGCCGCGATGTCAGCATTGGTGAAACCGTAACGGTTGCTGAGCTAGCTCAGAAGATGGCCGTTAAAGCCACCGAAATCATCAAGCAGATGATGAAGATGGGTTCTATGGTTACGATTAACCAAGTGCTCGATCAAGAAACAGCGCAGATGGTTGCCGAAGAGATGGGTCACAAGGTTGTGCTAACTCGTGAAAACGAGCTAGAGCATCAAGTACTTGCAGACCGTGATGGAAACGTTAAGCTGGAGCCACGTGCGCCTGTTGTGACCATTATGGGCCACGTTGACCACGGTAAAACATCGCTACTCGACTATATTCGTCGTGCGAAAGTGGCCTCAGGTGAAGCGGGTGGTATTACCCAGCATATCGGTGCTTACCACGTTGAAACCGAAAATGGCATGATCACTTTCTTAGATACTCCTGGTCACGCGGCGTTTACCGCTATGCGTGCTCGTGGTGCTAAGGCAACCGATATTGTTATTTTGGTGGTTGCAGCAGATGATGGTGTGATGCCACAAACGATTGAAGCGATTCAACACGCTAAAGCCGGTGGTGTTCCGCTTATCGTTGCAGTGAACAAAATTGATAAGCCAGAGGCCGATCCGGATCGCGTTAAGTCTGAGTTATCTCAGCACGGCGTAATGTCTGAAGATTGGGGCGGAAACAACATGTTCTGTCACGTGTCTGCTAAGACTGGTGAAGGTATCGACGAATTACTTGAAGGTATCTTGCTGGAAGCCGAAGTATTAGAGCTTAAAGCGGTTCGTGAAGGTATGGCAGCTGGTGTTGTTGTGGAATCTAAGCTTGATAAAGGCCGTGGCCCTGTGGCTACTGTACTGGTTCAAGAAGGTACCCTAAGACAAGGTGATGTTGTTCTGTGTGGTCTTGAGTACGGTAAAGTCCGTGCGATGAAAGATGAGAACGGTAATGCTATCACTGAAGCGGGTCCATCGATTCCTGTCGAGATCTTAGGTTTGTCAGGTGTACCATCAGCTGGTGACGAAGCAACCGTTGTACGTGATGAACGAAAGGCGCGTGAAGTTGCACTGTACCGTCAAGGTAAGTTCCGCGATGTGAAACTTGCTCGTCAGCAGAAGTCTAAGCTTGAAAACATGTTTGCTAACATGACAGAAGGTGAAGTTCAGGAGCTTAACATCGTGCTTAAGGCCGATGTACAAGGTTCACTTGAAGCGATTTCTGATTCACTTAACAAGCTGTCTACTGATGAAGTTAAAGTTAACATCATTGCTAGCGGTGTGGGTGGATTGACCGAGACTGACGCATCACTTGCTGCAGCATCTAACGCGATTATGGTTGGCTTTAACGTTCGTGCCGATGCACAAGCGCGTAAGACTATCGACAGCGAAAGTGTTGACCTACGTTATTACAGCGTTATTTATCATCTTATTGATGAAGTTCGCGCTGCAATGGGCGGCATGTTAGCGCCAGAATTTAAGCAAGAGATCATTGGTCTTGCTGAAGTTCGCGATGTGTTTAAGTCGCCTAAGATTGGTGCTATTGCTGGCTGTATGGTGACCGAAGGTACCATTAAGCGTAGCGCGCCAATTCGTGTACTGCGTGATAACGTGGTTATTTACGAAGGTGAACTTGAGTCACTGCGTCGCTTTAAAGACGATGTTAGCGAAGTGCGTAATGGCATGGAGTGTGGTATCGGTGTGAAGAACTATAATGACGTCAGAGTTGGCGATCAGATAGAGGTCTTCGAAACGATCGAAATCGCTCGAACCTTATAATCGAAAAGGGGCGGCGCAAGCCGCCTTTTTTAGTTAAGAGATGGCAATAATTATGGCAAAAGAATTTAGTCGTACTCGTCGTATTGCTCAGCAGCTCCAGCAAGAGCTTGCTCAAGTGTTACAGCGTGATATTAAAGATCCGCGTATTGGTATGGTTACCGTCAATGACGTTGATGTGTCTCGCGACCTCAGCTACGCCAAAGTCTATGTTACCTTCTTTGAAGAGGACAAGGCTGTGGTCGAGGAGAAGCTGGCTGCATTAGAAACCGCAGCTGGGTATGTTCGTTCATTGGTCGCCGGCCGTATGAAGCTGCGTGTAATGCCTGAAATTCGATTCATCTACGATGCATCGCTAGTTGAAGGTATGCGTATGTCTAACTTGGTGAGCCAAGTGATCAGCTCTGATCAGGCTAAAGCGAAAGAGCATGGCTCTGATGTAGCTGACACTGATGAACATGAGCAAGGTGATAAGTAATGGCGCGTAAACCTAAAGGTCGGTTTATCGACGGCATAGTGCTACTCGATAAAGACACTGGGATGAGCTCCAACTTTGCATTGCAGCGTGTTAAGCGTATATACAATGCCGCTAAAGCGGGACATACCGGAGCTTTAGATCCATTAGCTACCGGAATGTTACCCATCTGTCTTGGTGAAGCGACCAAGTTTTCGCAGCATTTACTTGATGCCGATAAGCGTTATTTAGTCACGGCGAAACTGGGCGTACGCACCGATACCAGTGACTCTGATGGTGAAGTGGTGCAAACGCGTCCACTTAACTTTACTCAGGCACAACTTGAAGAGGCGTTACAGTCTTTTCGCGGTGAGACCATGCAAGTGCCTTCAATGTTTTCGGCATTGAAGTATCAAGGCCAACCACTGTACAAGTATGCGCGTGAAGGGATTGAAGTACCAAGGGAGGCACGGCCCATTACTGTATATGAGCTTAATTTTATTAAGCTAGATGGTGATGAGCTAACCCTAGAGATCCATTGTTCTAAAGGTACCTACATTCGTACCATTACCGATGATTTAGGTGAAATGCTCGGTTGCGGTGCTCATGTCATCATGCTGCGCCGCACTGGTGTGGCAGGTTACCCTTATGACAAAATGGTCACGCTTGAACAGCTAGAGGCATTATTAGCCCAAGCTGAAAGTGAGCAGCGCCCACCAAAAGAACTACTCGATCCGTTATTACTACCAATGGATACTGCGGTTAGTGGCTTTAAAGAGATCAATGTGTCTGACGAGTTAGCGCATTACCTCATGAATGGTAATCCGGTTCAAGTAGCCAATTTACCCATTGACCAATTAGTGCGAATTACCATTGGGGATGAACGAAGGTTTGTCGGTATTGGCGAAATGAATGATGATGGCTTACTAGCACCCAAACGCTTGATCGTTTTGCGTGATGAACAGGCTTAGTGCTTGCAAGTGATGGGTTAAATCGTTACTATATCGCGCTCTCTTTGGCTGAGTTAGTGATCGGCTAAAGTATTTATATAATTTTTGGAGATAAAAATGTCACTAAGTACAGAAGTAAAAGCACAAATTTTGGCTGATTTCGGTCGTTGTGAGAATGACACTGGTTCAACTGAAGTTCAAGTAGCTCTTTTGACTGCACAGATCAACCATCTGCAAGGTCACTTCAAAGAGCACATCCATGATCATCACTCACGTCGTGGTTTGCTTCGTATGGTTAGCTCACGTCGTAAGCTTCTAGCTTACCTTAAGCGTACTGAAAACGTTCGCTACCAAGAGCTGATCAAAAAGCTAGGTCTACGTCGCTAATATTACATTAGTGTTCGTTAGTAATTAAAGGAGGCTTAGCCTCCTTTTTTTTCTTTTATTTATAGTGTTTAGATTTGGCTGATTGTCGCGGTATTTGGCGCAATATATTTAGCTTCAAACTCATCTAGCGGCAGTGGTTGGCTGTAGTAAAACCCCTGACCGATTTCACAATTCATCTGCTTTAACCAATCTAATTGGGCTTCATTTTCAATCCCCTCCGCTACAATGTGTAAATTAAGCTGCTGGCCTAACATTAAGATTGTCGAGGCGATTGGGCTTTCATGGGGCAAATCGTTAACAAAACAACGATCAATTTTCATGGTGGTAATAGGCAGATGTTTAAGGTACGACAAAGATGAATAACCAATACCAAAGTCATCCACAGCAATACTAAAACCTGCCGATTTGAGTTGCTGAAGTTTATTGATGGCCAATTCGATATCATTCATCAATGAGGTTTCTGTTATCTCAAGCTCGAGCAAGTTTGGATCTATTTGGTACCTTAAGGAGAGTTGTTTAATATCCGGTACTAGACTGGGATCGGCAAATTGCTGTGAGGCCACATTGACGGCAACAGGGATTGCTACGTTGTAGCGGCGTTGCCAATGCTTGATAGTTTTACAGGCCTCTTCGATCACCCAGCGTCCAAGAGGGATGATGATGCCCGTTTCTTCGGCGATGGGAATAAAGGCCATAGGACTAATTAATCGTCCCTCTTTCTTCCAACGAATTAGCGCTTCACAGGCAACAACTTCGCCGGTTTTTATATTAAATTTAGGCTGAAAGTGTAGCAAAAACTCATTGTTTTTTAAGGCATCGTGTAGAGATGCTTCGGTTCTTAACCGCACCGCTGCGCGATCGGTCATCTGCTGCTTAAAGAACGCCCATTGATTGGTGCCTGAGGCCTTGGCGCTGTACATGGCGATATCTGCATGGCGAATCAGGTCTTCAGCGGTCAAGCCGTCATCTGGGTAGAGTGCGATACCTATTGAGGCGGCTGGATGAATCGTATGCTCGTTAAGTTGCAGTGGAATATTCAGTTCGATTAATAGCGTGTCGACTAAGTCAGCGGCTTGATCTGGTGTGTGTGCTTCGTTGGCTAAAATGACAAATTCGTCGCCACCAAGACGTGCCACTGTTCCAGTATCGCCCATCACACGCTCTAAGACTCTTGCGATTCTGGCAAGAAATTGGTCGCCCATAGCGTGCCCCAGTGAATCGTTAATATTTTTAAAACGATCCAGATCGATAAACAATAAACTAAACGCTTGTTGATGCACCCGGGCGCGTTGTATCGATATTGCGATGGTCTCAAGTAGTAAGGTACGATTAGAGAGTCCGGTAAGGGGATCGCGAGTCGCCATCTTACGGAGTTTATTTTGTGTTTGACCAAACTGAATGAGGATTTGATTAAATTTAGAGGTCACTAAGCCTAGTTCATCATCTTTATGTTCTGGCGACATCGGCAGGAGATTTTCATCTGGGGATTCAGGATCAATTTTATCAATGGCTTCGCTTATTTGGGCTATTGGCTTAGTTAAAAAACGGTGAAATAGCACCGAGAGCACTAAGGTCACGAGCAAGGCTCTGAGTAAGGTGGCAAAAAAACTAAATCTTAGCTGAGATAGTAGTGAATCGCTCAACTGCTCGGTGTTGTAATGCACAACCAAGGTGCCAATGACTTCGGGAGAGATGGCTACGCCAGAAGCTGTAGGACGGTACAATAATCGTGAGGTTTGTTTTAAGTCACTAAACAATCTATCGCTCAGTAGACCTATGACTGCGCTATCACTGGAAGAGTTGGTCATAGACACAAATTGTATGCCGTCATCGAGCTCAATCGTGGCCTGCGCAACATGCTCGACTTTTAAGACTCCGGTTAAGGTCTGCTTAGCTAAGTGATCGTCTAATGCCCATACGGCATTAGCTGCAGGTTGCTCAACAGAATTGAGCAATTCATATTGTGCTTCAAGTAACTGCTGTCTGGCTGAAATACTGACTAATGCGATTTCGACGATGAAGATGGCTATGGCAAAAAATAACGCCGAAAAAACCACTAAGGTTGTCTGTTTCCATGTTAATGACTTGAAACTCGCGCTCATTTGCCATTCCTATTTTGGCGACTCATTACAGTATATTACAAATAAAGCCGTTAGATATTGCAGAAACTCAGGTAACTTGCCACTTTAGAGAAAAGATTCGGCTTTGTCATCCACATGGGCTCTTTATCTATTGAATAGACTTGAAGTATACTTACACGGGAAAATAAGGTTATTAAATTAAGGAATGGTTCACGTGAATCCAATCGTAAAAAGTTTTGAATATGGTCAACATACAGTCACATTAGAGACTGGGGTTATTGCACGTCAAGCTGACGCTGCTGTTTTAGCAAGTATGGGAGATACAACAGTACTAGTCACTGTTGTCGGAAAGAAAGCTGAAGAGCCAGGTCGTGACTTTTTCCCGCTAACCGTTAATTATCAGGAAAAGACATACGCAGCAGGTAAGATCCCAGGTGGATTTTTCAAGCGTGAAGGTCGCCCTTCTGAAAACGAAACACTGATTGCACGTCTTATTGACCGTCCAATCCGTCCACTATTTCCAAATGGCTTCAAGAATGAAGTTCAGGTAATTATCACAGTACTTTCTGTCGATCCTGAAATCAATCCTGACGTTATTTCTATGATTGGTACCTCTGCGGCGCTTGCTATCTCAGGCTTGCCGTTTAATGGACCTTTGGGTGCTGCTCGTGTTGGTTATATCAATGGCGAGTACGTATTGAACCCTGACGTTAGTCAACTTGTCGATAGCCAATTAGATTTGATTGTTGCTGGTACTCAAGGTGCCGTCCTGATGGTTGAATCAGAAGCCGATGCACTACCAGAAGAGGTTATGCTTGGTGGTGTGGTTTATGGTCATCAACAACAGCAATTAGTTATCGATGCCATTAGCGATCTAAAAGCCGAAGCCGGTAAGCCCGCTTGGGATTGGACTGCGCCAAAAGCGGATGAAGACTTAGTTGCCAAGATTAAGGCATTAGCTGAAGCAGAAATGACGGCAGCATACCAAATCACTGCTAAGCATGAGCGCCGTGATGCGGTGAATGCATTAAAACAAGCGACTGTCGCTAAATTAGTTGAAGAAGATGCCAACGTTGATTTACGTGAGCTAGACAAGTTACTGGGCAGCTTAGAAAAGAGCGTCGTACGTAACCGTATTATCGCTGGCAACCCGCGTATAGATGGACGTGAACCAGATATGGTTCGTGCGCTAAGCGTTATGGCTGGCGTATTGCCTCGTACTCACGGTAGTGCACTGTTTACCCGTGGTGAGACTCAGGCATTAGTAACCTGTACTTTAGGTACCGAGCGCGATGCACAGAAAGTCGATAGCATTATGGGCGAGTATACTAACCGCTTTATGCTGCATTATAACTTCCCTCCATATTCTGTTGGTGAAACAGGTATGGTTGGTTCACCAAAGCGTCGTGAAATCGGCCACGGTAAGCTAGCATGGCGCGGCATTAATGCGGTTATGCCATCTGCTGAAGAGTTCCCATACAGTGTTCGTGTCGTATCAGAAATTACTGAATCTAACGGTTCGAGTTCAATGGCTTCTGTTTGTGGTACCTCTTTAGCCTTAATGGATGCGGGTGTTCCAATCAAGACATCTGTTGCTGGTATTGCTATGGGCCTTGTTAAAGAAGGTGATGACTTCGTCGTGCTTTCTGACATTCTAGGCGATGAAGATCACTTAGGTGACATGGACTTTAAAGTGGCAGGTACTCGCGACGGTATCACTGCATTGCAGATGGATATCAAGATTGAAGGTATCACACAAGAAATCATGCAAATTGCATTGCAACAAGCTTATGGTGCTCGTGTACATATCCTCAACGTGATGGATCAAGCGATTGGTTCACATCGTGACGATATCTCTGATCACGCTCCACGTATCACCACTATCAAGATCAACCCTGAGAAGATCCGTGATGTGATTGGTAAAGGTGGCGCAACTATCCGTGCACTAACTGAAGAGACTGGCACGACTATTGAGCTTGAAGATGACGGTACGGTTAAAATTGCCTCTTCAAACGGTGAAGCGACTCAAGAAGCGATTCGTCGTATTCAAGAGATCACTGCTGAAGTTGAAGTGGGTACTGTCTATAACGGTAAAGTGGTTCGTATCGTTGATTTTGGTGCCTTTGTTACCATTCTTCCAGGTAAAGACGGCTTAGTACACATTTCGCAAATCGCTGAAGAGCGTGTCGCGAACGTGTCTGACTTCCTTGAAGTCGGTCAAGACGTAAAAGTGAAGGTAATGGAAGTGGATCGCCAAGGTCGTGTGCGTCTTTCAATGAAAGAAGCCCAGCCTAAAGCAGAAGCTGCAAGCGAGTAATTTATTCGCTAATGAATCAAAGGAGACCCTTAGGTCTCCTTTTTTATTGGGATTTTAAAAATGCAGATAGCCCTTGCTATTAGGGATTGCTATGATTGGTGCTATTGCGAAGCAAATAAGGTTAAATGGATGACTTATCAATTGCGCACAAAGACAGTCGCGGTGATGGCTGCTCTTAGCATGCTGCTGACAGGATGTGTATCGACTCAACTAGGACAAAGTGCAGCGCATGGCCAACTGATCGTTGCGCCAGTGATGCCCGATTATAAGTTAGAAGTGACCCTTGCCCGCCTTAATGACATCTTGGCTTCAGCTGAACTGACCATAGAGCAACGTGCGCGCTTTCATTATGATCGTGGCGTGATTTACGATAGTGTTGGTTTACGCATTTTAAGCCGTATTGATTTTCATCAAGCGTTAAAGCTACAGCCAAACTTAGCCGATGCCTATAATTTTCTTGGTATTTATTATACTCAAGAGGGTGAATTTGAGAGTGCCTATGAGGCTTTCGATGCGGTATTAGAACTCTCCCCCGATTATGATTATGCCTATTTGAATCGTGGTATTGCACT
Source organism: Shewanella sp. 553 (assembly GCF_059338375.1). Classification (NCBI taxonomy): domain Bacteria; kingdom Pseudomonadati; phylum Pseudomonadota; class Gammaproteobacteria; order Alteromonadales; family Shewanellaceae; genus Shewanella; species Shewanella sp. 553. The sequence goes on along the minus strand of NZ_CM181701.1, from coordinate 2,805,221 downwards.
TTACTACGGCGAGCGCAATGAATTAGCGCTGACCGATATGCAGAGTTTTTATAACGGTGATAACCAAGATGGTTATCGTGCATTATGGCTATACATCACCGAAGCAAAAATCGATATTGAGCGAGCCAAAAATAATTTGCGAACCCATCGTAAATTATTAGCCGATAGCGCCTGGTCGACAATTATCATCGACTATTATTTAGACGACATCGATCGGGAGCAAGTTTTTAATTTAGCTAAGCAGGGGTTAACCCACCCTAATGAATATGCTGAGCGCTTATGTGAAGCTTATTTTTATATTGCTAAAGTTGCGCAGCAACAGCAGCGTTATAATGATGCCGCTAATTACTACCGTTTGGCGTTGGCCACCAATATTTATGATTTTGTTGAACATAGATATGCCAGAGTTGAGCTAGCTAGGATAGGTCAAAGCTTAAATGAAGAGTGAGCACTCTAATGGGGTTGCAGGCAATTAATGGCCTTGTTTAGGCGGGGTGAATAATCCGTCATTCAAGGCTTTTTTCTCTCTGTGGCTTGCGGGATCCTTTCACTATAAGCTTTACTTTCGAATGTTTGGTTGGTCATGGGATAAGGTAAAGCATATTTGATTAATTATCACCTTACTCAATATGACGTTAAATCTTTGTCTTTATGATTGAGGTTTCGTGTTAGTGTTACACTCTAGATCACATCTTAAGCTTCGTGTTTAGTAAAAAAGCCCCATCTATCTGCACCGCATTGATTGTTTAAAACGCCTAAATCGGTGAAAATAGACGCCAATGATTATTCACCTAACGGATTGGTTAACGCAGTCGCCCCTTTGGGTTACAGCAACGCGTGCTCAATTTCGTGTACAACCTAAAAAGAACTTTTAATGGCTGACCAGACTTTCCTTAACGAAATCAATAAGCGAAGAACATTCGCTATTATCTCTCACCCCGATGCCGGTAAGACCACCATTACTGAAAAGGTACTGCTGTTCGGCAACGCTTTGCAAAAAGCCGGTACGGTAAAAGGCAAAAAATCAGGCCAGCATGCTAAATCAGACTGGATGGAGATGGAAAAAGACCGTGGTATTTCCATCACCACCTCTGTGATGCAATTTCCTTATCGTGATGCCTTGGTGAACCTGCTCGATACCCCTGGTCACGAAGACTTCTCGGAAGATACTTATCGTACCTTGACCGCCGTTGATTCCTGTTTGATGGTGATCGATTCGGCTAAAGGTGTCGAGCAACGTACTATCAAATTAATGGAAGTGACGCGTCTACGTGATACACCAATTGTCACCTTTATGAACAAGCTCGACCGTGATATTCGAGATCCGATTGAGTTGATGGACGAAGTTGAAGATGTGCTTAATATTGCTTGTGCTCCTATCACTTGGCCTATAGGCGCGGGTAAAGAGTTTAAAGGGGTGTATCACCTGCTGCGTGATGAGGTGATTCTGTATCAAAATGGTATGGGACATACGATCCAAGACTCGCGCGTCATAAAAGGGTTAAATAATCCGGAGCTAGACCAAGCCATTGGCAGCTATGCGCAAGAGATCCGTGATGAGATGGAACTCGTGTTAGGCGCCTCTAATGAGTTTGATTTAGATGCCTTCCTAAAAGGTGAGCTGACTCCGGTTTTCTTTGGTACCGCATTGGGTAACTTTGGTGTTGACCATATACTTGACGGTATCGTGCAGTGGGCTCCGCGTCCTCAGCCTCGAGAAACTGATGTCAGAGTCATGGACCCTGAAGAGCCAAAGTTCAGTGGTTTTGTGTTTAAGATTCAAGCCAACATGGATCCGAAACATCGTGACCGTGTAGCCTTTATGCGTATCTGTACTGGACGTTACGAACAAGGCATGAAAATGCATCACGTGCGTATAGGTAAAGATGTCAACGTCAGTGATGCCTTGACCTTTATGGCTGGCGATCGTAATCGCGCTGAGGCGGCTTACCCTGGCGACATTATTGGCTTGCATAACCACGGTACTATCCGAATTGGTGATACCTTCACTCAAGGTGATAAGTTTCGCTATACCGGCATCCCTAACTTTGCCCCGGAAATGTTCCGCCGTATTCGCTTAAAAGATCCGTTAAAGCAGAAACAACTGTTAAAAGGCTTAGTGCAACTGTCTGAAGAGGGGGCTGTACAGGTGTTTAGACCCTTAGACACTAACGATTTAATCGTCGGCGCTGTCGGTGTGCTACAGTTCGAAGTGGTTGTACAGCGCTTAAAGAGCGAATACAAGGTGGAAGCCATTTACGAAGCGATCAGCGTAGCAACGGCGCGCTGGGTTTATTGTGACGATCACAAAAAGCTGGATGATTTTAAGCGTAAGTGTAGCAATAACTTAGCCCTCGATGGAGGTGATAACTTAACCTATATCGCACCCACTATGGTTAACCTCAACTTGTCGATGGAACGTTATCCAGACATTGAGTTTGCAAAAACACGCGAAAACTAAATGGCACTGAAGTGTGGCTCGATATGATTGAGCTTAGCACCATAGATAAAAAAGCAGATCCGTCTGCTTTTTTTTGTACCTAAATAGACTGGCTTTGCTAGCGGAATGTTAAATCGTTATTGAAACATGCTTGTAGCAAGAGAGGGGGTGTAAGTGAAATGTAAGTTTAGTCACCTTTATAGTGTTCACTGTTTTAACCGTAAATTAGAGCAGGAGGCTTAAGCTGATGGTTGATCATCTTATCTTCGATGCCAAAGCGCCCTCTATGTTCGTTATTGACAGCCATATCCATTTGGACTTTGAGCAGTTCGATGCAAAACGTGACGTGTTGATGTTACACATGCAGCAACAAGGTTTACAACATGCGGTGATCCCCGGCGTATCTGCGGCTCATTGGGCTAAACAATATGCCGTGGCACAGCAGTATGATTGCAGCTACGCCTTGGGTATTCATCCTTGGTATTGCAATCAACATTGGTCTACAGAAATAGCCCAACTTGAACAATTACTCATAAAAAATAAGCAAGACAAACGCTTAGTGGCGATTGGTGAATGTGGTCTCGATGGCGGATATCGTGACACATGGCATATGCAAATAGCTTGTTTCGAGGCGCAGTTAAGCTTGGCGCAGCGTTTTGACCTACCTGTGATAGTCCACAGTGTCAAAGCTCATAATGAAGTACTGCATTTACTTAAACGTTATCCATTAAAAAAAGCGGGAGTGATCCATGGCTTTTATGGCAGTACTCAATTGGCGCAGCAGTATCTTGATTGTGGTATGAAGCTTGGGATCGGTCATTTGTTATTAAATAAAACAGCCAAAAAATTGCGGGAGTCCATTGTCAATGTTCCCTTAGCTTCTTTAGTGATTGAAACGGATCTTGCACTTGCCTCACTGCAGGGAAATCCTGATGTTGCCGATAATATCAACGAATCGAACTTAATGTTGCATTTGCTGATCGAAGAAATTGCAAGATTACAGAAAAAATCTCGCGTTCTAGTTTCAGAACAAGTGTTTCAAAATACCATGCAACTCTTTGACCTCTAATTTGATTTTTAAAAAACAGATGTGGCTCGCATCAAATTTATCGCCTAACGTATTGAAATAAAACTTCAAAAATTTGATCAAAACGACGATTTTAGCTAATCGCTCGGGTATAATCTGGAGTTGAAAAAAGGTTGGTTAACAACATAATTAAAAATTATTAACAATAGGGTGATGGTTAATGGATATTTTAATGAGCTTGGTAGGGGTGGTCACCCTACTTGCAATAGGTTTTTTGTTATCGAATAACAAAAAAGCTATTAACTTCCGCACTGTGTTTGGCGCGCTTGCTATTCAGGCGTTCTTCGCAGGTTTCGTGTTATATGTTCCAGTCGGTAAAGATATTCTTCAAACAGTATCTAATGGCGTATCAAGCGTTATTAGTTACGCACAAGACGGTATTAGCTTCCTTTTCGGCGATTTAGCTAACTTCAAAGTTGGTTTTATTTTCGCGGTTAACGTGCTACCTGTTATCGTATTCTTCTCTTCACTTATCGCAGTACTTTACTACCTAGGCATCATGCAGTGGATCATCCGTATTATCGGTGGCGCGCTACAAAAAGCACTGGGTACTAGCCGTACTGAGTCTATGTCTGCGACAGCAAACATTTTCGTTGGTCAAACTGAAGCGCCACTAGTGGTTCGTCCGTTTATCGCGACGATGACTCAATCTGAGCTGTTTGCCATCATGGTTGGTGGTCTAGCCTCTATTGCGGGTTCGGTATTAGCCGGTTATGCGCAAATGGGTGTGCCTATTCAGTATCTTGTTGCTGCCTCTTTCATGGCGGCTCCAGGTGGTCTGTTAATGGCTAAGCTTATGCATCCAGAAACCGATAAAACGGTTAACGAAATGGATGAGCTTCCAGATGATCCAGATAAGCCAGCTAACGTGTTAGATGCTGCTGCTGCAGGTGCTTCATCGGGTATGCATTTAGCTCTAAACGTCGGTGCTATGCTACTTGCCTTCGTGGGGCTGATAGCCATGCTTAACGGCATCATTGGTGGTGTAACGGGTCTGTTTGGCTTAGAGGGGATTACCCTAGAGCTAATTTTAGGCTATGTGTTTATGCCACTTGCATTCCTTATCGGTGTACCTTGGAACGAGGCTTTAGTTGCTGGTTCTTTCATCGGTCAGAAGATTGTGGTTAACGAATTCGTTGCATACCTAAACTTCGCTCCATACCTAAAAGATGTCGCTGATGGCGGTTTATTAGTCGAAGCAACTAATGCTGTGATGACGGATAGAACTAAAGCTATCATCTCGTTCGCACTATGTGGCTTCGCTAACTTATCTTCAATCGCTATCTTACTTGGTGGTCTTGGTTCTATGGCGCCAAGCCGTCGTCACGACCTTGCTAAGCTAGGTTTCCGTGCGGTGATTGCTGGTTCACTAGCAAACTTGATGAGTGCAACGCTTGCGGGTCTATTCCTGGCGTTATAAATCTCAGGTAATTCCTTGGGGGGATGCCCCTGAATGATGACTCTGCCCGGCAGGGCAGAGTCAGCGTTAACTACACCATTTTTCACAACAAGCAAAACAGCGTTATTAATTAACATTGTACTAGCGAGTCATGTGTCTGTTGCTGCAGGCGGCAGATTTATGAGGGTGCTAAGCCAGCGAACTCAGGTCAGTCAGGTTGTAAATAGGGTCAATATTTAGCAACCATGACCAATCATTGTAGTTTGTTTTTATGTTAGGAAATTGTGTTCGCATTTTTACGTTAATTGTATTGTGATTTAATACCATTTGGGTAAAATGCGGCGCGAAACAAAAAGAAGCACTGACTCTTTAAGAGCAGTAAAACCATAAAATAATGGGGTTGATGATGAAAAACGTTAAAACTTTAGCTTTAGCTGCTACAGCCGTAGCTGCAATGTCAGGTACAGCGTTTGCTGCTGATCGCTCAGACCTACACGGTAGCGATTACAAGTGGATGCAGTTCAATGCGATGTACTCAATCGATGAGCATCCAATCGCTGATGGTTCAGATGCACAGCATGATTACCTTGAGATGGAATTCGGCGGACGTTCTGGCGTTGTTGATCTTTACGGTTACGTTGACGTATTCAACCTAGCTAACACCAGTTCAGGTGACAAAGTAGATAACGCAAGCAAAATCTTCATGAAGTTTGCTCCTCGTTTCTCTATTGATGCGATCACAGGCAAAGATCTGTCTTTCGGTCCTGTGCAAGAAATTTACTTCTCTACTCTATTTAACTGGGGCGGCGGTGGAATCACTGGTTCATACACTGCTTCTGATAAAGACTTTAATGAGTTTGCAGCATACACTAAAGGTGATGTGAACATGTCTTTCTGGGGTATTGGTGCTGATGTGATGGTTCCATGGTTGGGCAAAACGGGCATGAACCTGTACGCCACTTACGACATCAATAGCAAAGATTGGAACGGTTACCAGTTCTCTGCTAACTGGTTCAAGCCTTTCTACTTCTTCGAAAACAAGAGCTTCCTATCTTTCCAAGGTTATATTGATTGGCAGTTTGCTATGGACGAAGAGCTTAGCGGCTTCAATGACTATACTGGCGAATATAACAACTCTACCGATGGTGGTAATCTTTTCCTAGGCCTATACTGGCATTCAGACCGCTACGCTGTGGGTTATGGTGCTAAGTACTACAACAAAGTATATGGTCTAAATAACCAAGCATTCGCTAATGAATTCTGGGGCGGATTAGACACTACTGGTTGGGGTCACTACTTCAGCGCAACTTACAAGTTCTAAGAATAGAATAAGTAAGTATTTGGGGCCGCCAACGCGGCTCCAAATTATTATCTTGTAAAGGAGCGACATCTTACGAGATAGGTTAATTTTTACTTAAGCATGGACTATATTGATAGAGCTTGTTTAGATAAAGGTTAGTCGTTTTACGCGCTAAAATGGATTTTTCGCGGAAAGGCAGGAACACTACTCTACAGTGATAATAACTCGTTCCCCTTCCCGGTCTTCAAGGATTCAAGTCGTTACCTTGTTTCAGGATGGATCGCAACATAGTGTGCGGCAATGAACTCCTGAATGTGTAAAACATATGCCACCTCTGTGTAATGGGGATGGTCTTGTTTTATGCCAACGCTGAAGACCCGGCCATAACAATAATCACAATTGCCAACTCTTAGGCGCTGTCATACGTCGATCTCTTTTTATTATTTTCAATTAATAAATTACGTCTCGGAGAGCTATTATGAGCGATTTAAAAAAAGCAGCACAACAAGCCATTCAATTGATGGACTTGACCACGTTAAATGACGACGATACCGATCAAAAAGTGATTGAGCTTTGTCATAAAGCGCAGACCCCTGCAGGCAATACCGCCGCTATCTGTATCTATCCTCGCTTCATTCCTATTGCGCGCAAAACCCTCAATGATATGGGCTGTGAAGAGATTAAAATCGCCACAGTGACTAATTTCCCTCACGGCAACGATGACATTGCTATTGCGGTACTCGAAACCCGCGCGGCAGTGGCTTATGGCGCCGATGAAGTGGATGTAGTATTCCCTTACCGCGCGTTAATGGAAGGCAACGAAACCATAGGTTTTGAACTTGTTAAAGCCTGTAAAGAAGAGTGCGGTGACGATGTCTTACTAAAAGTCATTATCGAATCGGGTGTGTTGCAAGATCCAGCATTAATTCGCCGTGCATCAGAGCTGTCTATCGACGCTGGCGCTGACTTTATCAAGACCTCAACAGGTAAAGTTGCAGTGAATGCCACCTTAGAAGCGGCAGAAATCATGATGACAGTGATCAGCGAAAAGAACCCTAAAGTGGGCTTTAAGCCTGCCGGTGGTGTGCGTGATGCCGCTGCCGCTGCCGAGTTCTTAGGCCTTGCTGCCCGCATACTCGGTGATGATTGGGTCAGCCCTGAGACATTCCGCTTTGGTGCATCTAGCCTACTCACTAACTTGCTACATACTTTAGAGTTAGGCGATGCCCCTAAAGGGCCGCAAGGTTACTAAAACTTTAAGCTAAGGCTTAATCAGTTTAGTGAGTTAGCGTTTAAATTAAGTGTGATCTAAATCTAATTGAAGACGCCATTTCAGCCAGTGTTTTACCTTATCTGTAGACTGGCATGGCGTCTTATAAAAGAGCTTGTCGTTATAACATAACGTAACGACAAACTTGGAGGCAGCACCATGTTTTTAGCACAAGAAATTATTCGTAAAAAACGTAATGGCGAAGCATTAACCACCGCAGAAATCCAGTTTTTCGTTAAAGGGATCACTGATAATAGTGTGTCAGAGGGGCAGATCGCGGCTCTAGGCATGGCGGTTTATTTTAATGACATGAATATGGATGAGCGTATAGCCCTCACTACGGCGATGCGTGACTCTGGTACCGTGCTCAATTGGGATAGCTTAGGGCTAAATGGCCCGATTATTGATAAACACAGTACCGGCGGTGTCGGTGATGTGATAAGCCTCATGCTTGGCCCCATGGCCGCCGCGTGTGGTGGTTATGTGCCGATGATATCGGGCCGAGGACTTGGTCACACCGGTGGCACGCTAGATAAGTTTGATGCAATTCCGGGTTACCAAACTGAACCCGACAGTCAGCTGTTTCGTCAGGTGGTTAAAGACGTTGGCGTTGCCATTATTGGTCAAACGGGTGACTTAGTCCCTGCCGATAAGCGCTTTTATTCTATTCGTGATAATACCGCCACGGTTGAATCTATCTCGCTTATCACCGCTTCTATCTTGTCGAAAAAATTGGCCTGCAGCCTTGATGCACTCGCGATGGATGTCAAAGTGGGCAGCGGCGCTTTCATGCCGACCTACGAAGCATCTGAAGAATTAGCGCGCTCTATCACTGCCGTTGCCAACGGCGCAGGGACAAAGACCACTGCATTACTAACCGACATGAACCAAGTCTTGGCGTCTTGTGCGGGTAATGCTGTTGAGGTGAAAGAGGCGGTTGATTTCTTAACCGGTGCCTATCGTAATCCCCGTCTATATGCTGTCACTATGGGACTGTGCGCCGAGATGTTGCAACTCGGTGGCCTTGCAGCCAGTGAAGCCCAAGCGCGTGACATGCTTAATCGCGTGCTAGATAACGGCAAAGCCGCCGAAATTTTTGGCCGGATGATCTCAGGTCTTGGTGGCCCAAGCGACTTTATCGAAAATTACGCTAACTATCTGCCACAATCAGCCATTATTCGCCCTGTGTATGCTAACCGCAGCGGATTTGCTGCGGCAATGGACACTCGCGAACTGGGTTTAGCGGTAGTGACCTTAGGTGGTGGGCGGCGTAAACCAGGGGATAAACTTGATTACAGTGTCGGGTTAACCCAAGTGTGTGCATTAGGTGATGAGATCACGGCCGATAAACCCCTCGCCATGATCCATGCACAATCGGAAGATGCATTTGATGCCGCGGCGCAGGCCGTACAAAATGCGATTCATATTGGCGATAGCGCGCCAGAAAAAACACCAGAGATCTATCGTTACATTCGTCAATCTGATCTCTAGGAGAGTAAACGATGAAAAGAACAGTAATTATGATGCTTGACTCATTCGGCGTCGGTGCAGCATCAGATGCACAAGCGTTTGGTGATGTGGGCTCAGACACCTTTGGTAATATCGCTAAAGCGTGCGCCGAAGGTAAAGCCAACGATGGTCGCGAAGGGCCATTAAAGTTGCCAAACCTTGCTAAACTGGGTTTAGCGTTAGCGGCTAAAGAGAGCACGGGCAACATGCCACAAGGTTTCAGCGATGACGTTGAGATCATTGGGGCTTATGGCCATGCCGATGAATTAAGTTCGGGTAAAGATACTCCCAGTGGCCATTGGGAAATGGCGGGCGTGCCTGTGCTTTATGAGTGGGGCTACTTCAGCGATCTAACCAACTCTTTTCCGCAAGAGCTGACTGATAAAATTTTGGCAAGAGCAGGTCTGAGCGATTATTTAGGTAATTGTCACGCTTCTGGCACCGCAATTTTAGAAGAGCTGGGTGAAGAGCATATGCGTTCAGGTATGCCCATTTTTTACACCTCAGCCGACTCGGTATTTCAAATTGCCTGCCATGAAGAGACCTTTGGTCTCGAAAAACTGTATGAGCTGTGTATTATCGCCCGTGAAGAACTTGAGCCATATAATATTGGCCGTGTTATTGCGCGCCCCTTTGTTGGCTCAGGCCCTAGTGATTTTGCTCGCACCGGTAATCGTCGTGATTACGCGGTTGAGCCGCCAGCAAAAACCGTACTGGATAAATTGAAAGAGTCAGGCGGCGAAGTGGTCAGTGTCGGTAAGATTGCCGATATCTATGCTCACTGTGGCATTACTCAAAAAGTGAAAGCGACTGGGTTAGAAGCCCTATTCGATGCGACACTTGAGCAAGTTAAGCTGGCGGGCGATCGGACTCTAGTCTTTACCAACTTTGTTGATTTTGACTCTCATTATGGTCATCGCCGCGATATTGCTGGCTACGCTCGTGCACTGGAGTATTTTGACAGCCGTTTACCTGAAATATTGGCATTGCTAGATGCTGATGATTTATTGCTGCTGACCGCCGATCATGGTTGTGATCCGACTTGGCCTGGCAGTGATCACACTCGTGAGCGCGTACCGGTATTAGCTTATGGCGCCGGGTTGGCCGCAGGCTCGCTTGGACTGCGTAACAGTTTTGCCGATATTGGCCAGAGTATCGCAAGTTACTTTGAGCTTGAACCGATGGAATATGGCACATCATTTGTAGGTTAATCTACCTGTAAATGGTCTAGAATTATTGATTTGGCGGAGCTGATTTTCCGCCAGTACTAGAAAGACTTAAGTCTAAAAAAATAGGGGTTAAATAGATGGCTACACCACATATTAATGCAGTAGACGGTGCATTTGCAGATACCGTGTTATTCCCAGGCGATCCACTACGTGCTAAATACATTGCTGAAACTTTCCTTGAGAATGTTGAGCAAGTAACTGACGTGCGTAACATGCTAGGGTTCACTGGTACTTACAAAGGCGTGCGTATTTCAGTGATGGGTTCTGGCATGGGTATTCCTTCATGCTCAATCTATGCCACTGAATTAATTAAAGATTACGGTGTTAAAAACCTAATCCGTGTTGGTACCTGTGGCGCGATCAGCACCGACGTTAAAGTGCGTGATGTGATCATCGGTATGGGTGCTTGTACTGACTCGCAAACTAACCGTCTGCGTTTCAAAAACCAAGACTTCGCTGCAATTTGTGATTACAGCCTATTGAGCGCTGTGGTTAAAGCTGCCGATGCTCGTGGTACCAAGTACCGCGTTGGTAACGTGTTCTCTGCTGATTTATTCTATACGCCAGATCCAGAAATGTTTGACGTAATGGAAAAAATGGACGTACTAGGTGTCGAAATGGAAGCCGCTGGTCTATATGGCGTTGCTAAAGAGTTCGGTGCTAAGGCGTTATGTGTGGTTACCGTATCAGATCATATCCGTACCGGTGAGAAAACCTCTTCAGATGAGCGTCAAACCACTTTTAACGAAATGATTGAAATGACATTGGAAGCTGCAATTACTCTGTAATTGGCTTACCCATTATTTTAAAACGGGCCTTAGGGCCCGTTTTTTGTGGCCCATATAAAAGCAACTGTGTAATTGATGGGCTGATATCTATTTTCTGTACCCATATTGTTTTCATATCAGCATATTAACGGATTGACTTAGTTTGACTCTATCTAGGCATGATTGCTTGTCATATCGTTAATCTGACTTTAATCAAGCTGAGGGGACTTTAATCGGATTTGCTTGCCGGTGTTTTATCCTTATCTGGCATAGACTCTTTGGCTGAATCAGTGGCAGGTCCAGCTAACGATTTAGTGTTTGACTGTGCTTCTGCCTGCTCTACCGTCAGAGCGGCAACCAGTTTCTTATCTAGCTTGCTTTTACGCTTTAAGCGATCAAATTGAGCTCGCTTAAACGAAAGCGCCCGTGATAACAACATGCCAATCAGCCCAGCGATGATTAACATCATCTGTTGCTGCTCCATATTGAGCTGATGCGCCTCTTTAATTTCGTTAAAAAACAGTTCAGGCACTAATCGTACTTCTACATAGCCTAAATTTTTATCCCCCTGTAGCACAGCTTCAACGTAAGGTGGGTAGTCGGCTAACAAGGCCTTTAACTCTTCGGCGTCGGGATCTAAATCCTGCTTGGTGACGCTTTGGGCAAATGAGAGCCGCTGGCCTTGTTCACTATAAATTGCAGCAGACATGACTTTAGGATCCAATACTAATGCACTGGTTAACCACTGAAGTTGTTCATCATTTTGTAATTGTAATGCAGGTCCAGCGCCATAAGCAGTTTGCTGTACTAGTAATCGCGCCATCTTTTGCGTTTGGGACTTTAGAAGCTGCTGACCTTGTAGTAGGCTTGTTTCCCATAATTGAAATAGGCCCACCATAAGCGCCAGCGCAATGCCAATTTGCAGTAACCGCGATAGCCGCTGGGTTTTTTTGAGTCCTTTAATAAAAAACACTGTGTACCTGAAGATGATAAGGGTTTGATTAATCATAATTGATTATGGTTAAACCCGATAGCCGGAGATGCGATACCAATGGAAAGTCAGCACCAAAATTCACTGTTTTCGTGGCTATATGAAGAGACCAGCGATCAGTTTGAATATCAAGGCAAACGGTTTGTCCGCCATAGCGAGGCTGAAGTCCCTGATGATACTCATCGAGTTCGTTTGGTTTATGACGCCGTAGCCCTTGAGGCGCAGCTCACCGATAACCTTATGGAGCTGACTTCACTCGTCAGTATGGCGACGATCCTGCGTCCGTTAGGGCTTTGGTGTGTTGAGCTGGGTTTAAACTCGCCCTTAACTGAATTGCAGCGTGCTCTCTTATCCGCCTTGCCTAAGCTTGAGGTGATTGAGATGCCTGAGCAGCCAGTTAGATTAGATCTCCCCGGTTTATTGGTGATGGACATGGATTCCACCGCCATTGAAATCGAATGTATCGATGAGCTGGCCAAGATGGCGGGGGTCGGTGCGGCGGTGGCAGAGGTGACCGAGCGAGCCATGTTGGGCGAGCTTGATTTCGAGCAAAGCTTACGCGCTCGCGTCAGCCAGCTCGCCGGAGCCGATGCCAGCATTATAGATAAGTTATGCACGGCGCTGCCTCTGATGCCCGGTCTTGAAGCCATGATTACCCTGTTGCAAGCGCGCCAATGGCGTTTGGTGTTAGCCTCTGGGGGCTTTACCCCCTTTGTTGGCCACCTGAAAGACTTACTTGCGTTAGATGCCGCTTACGCTAATGAGTTGGTCATTGAGTCTGGTACCCTTAAAGGTGAGGTGCGCGGCACGGTAGTCGATGCTCAGTTTAAGGCCGATACAGTAGTGCGCTGCGCCGAGGAGTGGGGTATCACTGTAGGTCAGCGCTGCGCCATTGGTGACGGTGCCAACGACATTCCTATGGTGCAAATGGCCGACTTTGGCATCGCATTTCATGCCAAACCTAAATTACGTCTTGCCGCCGATGCCGCTATAGCGCATTTAGATTTGCGTGTTTTACCCTATATGTTGCTCGATCTTAGCGAGTAATAGTGAATAAGACCGGGGCGCTGCGACTGAGTATCGTCCCTATCATTCCTCCAACATGCTGATAAACGCTGGAATTGTTGGTTAGCGCTCACATTATTTATTGCAAGCTCACCGTTTTAATCAGAGATTTATTGACTGATCTATAAGTTGATTTTTTTAAACAGGTGTTTACTTATCGAGTCCCCGCAGTATTGTGACCCTTAATGCTCTTGTTTTATATCTTATTTGTCAGTAGTTTAGTTTAAATTTATTTTTAGTTGATGCCATTTTGAAACTTATACAGCAATCACTTTATATTCCCTATCGTCAAGGTCAATTACACCTTAGGCAGCTTAAACGAGCCGATGCCGATATGCGTAAGCCACCCATATTGATGCTCCATGGCGCTATGTCGAATGGACGGGTGTTCTACAGCGATAGCGGCAAAGGATTAGGGGGGTATTTAGCTCAAGCTGGGTTTGTGGTGTATGTGCTGGACACTTTGGGCAGAGGCTTAAGTACACCCAAGCTCGCCGCAGGTGCTAACCATGGTCAAGGTGAGGTGATCCGTGAACAGTTACCCTTAGTGCAGCATTATATTTTGTCTCAGCATCCAGATGCGGGCAAAGTGCATTGGTGTGGTCATTCGTGGGGCGGAGTATTAATGGCTAGCGCGATTGCCCGTTTCGATTTTTTTCAGCACAGTGTGGCCTCATTACTCACTTTTGGTAGTAAGCGTGCTATCAAAGTTCGCTCATTTAAGAAGTGGTTGATGGTCGATGTGGCGTGGAATACCCTTGCACCTGCCATCGCTAAAGGCCATGGGTATCTGGCCGCGGATCGTTGGCGCATGGGGATGGATAACGAGAGTAAGGCGTCGCTAGCACAAAGTATCGATTGGGTGCAAGGTGAGTGGATAGATCATGATGATGGCTTTAATTATGCGAGAGCGGCTAAGCAGTTAGGGTCTTGCAAAGGTTGGCCAAAAGCCTGGTTTATTGCTGGTTTGGGCGATGCAGTATTGGGCAATCCTGCCGATGTGCAGCGGATGATCGCCGAATGTCACTGTCATGATGTTAACTATACTTTGTTATCTAAAGCCAACGGCTATCGGCATGATTATGGCCATGCTGACATGCTCACCCACAAAGATGCCCGCGGTGATCACTTTTTGCAGGTGCTGAGCTGGTATCAGCGTGCCAATGGCGTTGATAAGCCTTGTCGTTAAGGCATTCTAGGCTATGAGTGTTTTAAGGGGCGAGTCAGCTCATGATAGTGGTTAGGGTAGCGTAGTAACACTTCGGCGGTAATATCGAGAAACTCACCGACGCCGATGATCCGCCACATCAATTGTTCTATCTGCGTGGCCTTGTGATGTGCGTGCACGCTAATGTGTTCCAGTTCGCGCTTAATGTAAGTTAGATCTGGTTTTGCTGTCGCGCCTCGATAGATCCGCAGTGCCATAAACTTACCTAAGTTATGGCTTTGGCGGATAAAATGAATTTGAGCCGTCTCATCGCCTATCTCAGCGGCAGTAACGCACTTGAGCTTTATTCGCCCCTGCGATTGTCTTGACACTTGCACGAATACTTCAAAAAAATCCAAGCCATCTTGGGGCTTCATTTGGCGTAAGGGATCGATTAAATCACGTTTAAGACGGCCGTTATCCAGTAAGCTGGCCAGATCATATTGCAGCGATTGTTGCGTGGTGGCGGCAAACAAATCGGCAATTTCATTAGTATGTTTACTTACACCAAGCACATTTAGCATGGCTGATTTTTGAGTTTTTTCGATAAAATAAGGCACCGACGCTAATTTGCGCATGAGTAAGTTTTTTAACCCGTCGGATAACTCTTTCATGTCACCATTGGCTTCAGTTAACTTTTTAAGTTTATCGCGATTGGTTTCGATTAATCGGTTTAAAAAGGCAACGCCGACATGTTGAGTGTGACCGATTATGGCCGCTAAATGCAGAGTGATGCCATTTTTACGGGTACGAATTAATCGGTATGGTAGTTGTGACAAATTGGCTTTACCTGCCAGAGGTTGTAACTTGGGAAAGCTTAATAGCAAGGGTTCACTGCTATCAAAGTCGGTGGGATCATTTAAGTTAACCTGTAAGCCTTTACCCGAAATGTCTAAGGTAAAGCCGGATACCGATAGTTGACCTTGGGTAATGGCGACCTGAGTTTTAAACGAAAACCGCGCTTCATTGCGCCT
This sequence comes from Shewanella sp. 553, assembly GCF_059338375.1. Taxonomy (NCBI): domain Bacteria; kingdom Pseudomonadati; phylum Pseudomonadota; class Gammaproteobacteria; order Alteromonadales; family Shewanellaceae; genus Shewanella; species Shewanella sp. 553. The sequence goes on along the minus strand of NZ_CM181701.1, from coordinate 2,789,983 downwards.
TTCGGTAAATTGTAGCGATAAGAGCTTAATCTGGTTTTCGGTGATTTTCTGTTGGCCAAAGGGCTTGAGTTGATTGACTTCTCGTCCCTGAGGTTGCCACTGACGGTAACGTGCTAGCATCTTTTCATTGGTTAAATCGATCAGCTGTAACACATGGCTAAAACGCTTAAGTTGTGCCTCAGTTAGCGCTGAATAATGGCTGCTATCACCAGGTAAAATACTCGATTTATAAGAAGTTTGATGATCGACTTCGTGACTGACGATCTTAAAAATACGCCAACTGGATTTGCTCGCGCCAAAGTGAATAAATAGCCCCAGTAGATCTTGCTCTAGCAGCTCAGCTAAAGTAGCTGAGTAAAAAAAGATATTGCCTTGAGTTTGAAAGGTAAAGCAAAAAAACAGTGCATGAGCTTCATTATCGGGCTGAGCAATCAAAGCATTAAGCCGTGATGGTGTCAGCATACCCGACAGCTGGCTAATCTCTTTTTCATCGATAAAGAAGTGATGTAAGCGCTGGTTGTCACGACTGAGTAATTTATGGGTGACTCTATATTGCCCGCAGTGGCGCTCAACATATAAGGGTAGGTGTGGTAAATGCGGTAAGTAGTGTCGCTCAAACCCAAGCCCATTGGCGGCCACCCAAATATCGTTGATATCGACCTTGTAGCGAAATTTATAGCTGTGGATCAGCTTGCTGAGCATCTCGGAAAGGGCATCGCTACCACTGATACGCTTAAGGCGTAACCAACTGTATTCGTGATTACTCTCGACATCGACCACTTGATAGTCAACCCCTTGCTGTAAATCTTGAAAATAGTACTCGTCACTGAGTTCTAATAGTTTTACTCGCAGTGGTTTATCTGTATTGAGCCCATGATCTAGCGGTAATCGGATCCGGGCGCCACCCACGGAGAGATCCACAGTAATGCCGCTTAACTCGCTTAAGGGCGCTTGAATGACCCCGATGCGCATAGAGTAGTTCATGCGCTCTTCGCTGCGGCTAAAATAACTGCCTAATACTGCTCCAGTAGCAATATAAGGGGTTAATACCACCTCTTTCTCGACTCTATGACGAGATTTTTGGCGTCTTAATTTGTGTGCGCTCATTACCTGCTCATAGACGCCAAGGGTATAATGGCCCTGATACAGAGCTAGCGCTTGGATAAAATTGTTTTTGGCTGGGGTGTCGATATAGTGGCTCTGTTCGCCGCAGATAAACAGCTCACAGGGTAATTCTGACTTGTCTCTTAAATCGATGATGCGGGTGCATAATGAGGCTAATCGTTTGAGTTCCATCTTGAGTAAGAAACGCGTAGAGTTCGACTCTTGCGCGGTCAAATTATCGAACAGCTCATTGAAATTAGCTTCCATGAGTAAAGGTTTTAATTGTTCGATTAATGCGTTGTGTTGCTCAAAACTCATCGGCGGTATCTTTTTAGAGTACGAAATGATTCAGTGACGGCTAATATGGTATCGGCAATTAGTCGAAAAACTTGATAGTCTTCTGTTTATTAACAACAAAACTTTTGGCGCGAGCACTGATGATTATTGAAACAGTGTAAGGCATTAGGGTCGGCCAGTGCGACCGATTTATATCGAAATACGACATTAGAATTGATTATGGCTAAGAATAAAACAGCGTATGTGTGTAACGAGTGTGGGCAAGACTTTCCCCGTTGGCAGGGGCAATGCAGTGCCTGCCAAGAGTGGAATACCATTACCGAGGTGCGATTAGCTCCAAGTAAATCGGCTAAAACGTCGGTATCGGGTTACGCCGGTGCGGTGGGCGGTGGCTCGAAAAAACTCAGTGAAGTGGAGGAGTTTGAAGCCAAAAAAATGCTCACCGGCATCGGAGAACTTGACCGAGTGTTATGTGGCGGCCTAACCACGGGCTCAGTGAATATCATTTCAGGCGATCCTGGTGCGGGTAAAACCACCATATTGTCCGATCTGGTGTCACGTATGTCGCAGTTTATGCCGTCACTCTACTGCACAGCAGAAGAGTCGCTGTCGCAGTTTAAAAACCGGGTTAATCGTCTCAAGTTAAACTGCAATGAAGATAACTTATACCTGATGGCTGAAACCAGTGTTGAGTCGATTATTGCCGAGCTTGAGGCCAAGCAAGTAAAGTTTGCGGTGATCGACTCTATTCAGGCGGTGGTGACCGACTTAGCCAATGGCAGTCCAGGCTCGCCCTCGCAAGTCAAAAGTAGTGCTCAGGCGCTGACACAGTATTGTAAGCAAAATAACGTCACCATGTTTTTGGTGGCACATGTGAATAAAAACAATGAAACGGCAGGGCCGCAAACCCTGATCCACATTGTCGACTGTCTAACCCATTTAGAGTGCAATGATGGGCAGGTACGTACCCTCAGGGCCAATAAAAACCGTTTTGGTGATGTCGATACCGTGGGTATTTTTAAGATGACCGAGCGCGGTATGATAAGCGTGGATAATCCCAGCGAAATCTTTCTGTCGGGCTCCACGACCGACTCGCCGGGCGCTGCCATTACCTGTATCCGCAAGGGTAATCGTAACTTGTTGTTAGAGATACAATGTTTAACGACAGAAACAGAGGGCGAATTCCCCCAGCGGGTGTGTGTCGGTTTGAATATGAACCGCATTAAGATGCTCACCGGCATATTGCGTAAGCATACTCGCACTAAGATTTTTCATGATACCTACTTTAATCTCGTCGGCGGATTAAAAATCGATGAGTCAGAAACCTGTATCGATTTAGCGCTGGTAGCCGCCTTGCTGAGCAGCTTAAATGATTTTGTGGTGCCCAGAACCACCTGCATCATGGGTGAGTTGAGCCTCAATGGCGATGTTCGTCCCATTGACAGTGGTGTTCCACGGGTGAAAGAGGCGGTGCAACATGGGTTTACCGAGATCTATATTCCGTTTCGAAATTACCATAAGTCGATGGAAGGTTTAGGAGCTAAGATCCACCCGATAAAAACCATTCATGAATTGCTTGAGTTGATTAACTAGTGGTTTATCACATAACTGCTTATATCAATTGATTTGCAGATTATCCTAGGCAAAGAGGGGGCGAGTCGCTTAAGTGATTGCGCGTGACATCAAAGTGATGCGCAGTTACCGGATAAGCTAGTCCTAATTGAAACTGAGCTCGATAACTGGGCTGAGCTCGCAAGAGGGTGAATTCCAGCAGTGTAGTGACGTCGATGTGATAATCGTCACTACAGGGCTACTTTGGCTATGGCTATTCAGAGAGAGGCTATTTAGATTCGCAGCTGGCTTGCGGCTCAATAATCGACAACTTATTACTTAAAATCAGCGAATTAGGAATTAAGTGAGTCACCCCATCTCCTTTAATGGTGATATAACGTAAGTTCAAGTCAATCACTGTACCTTTAGAGCCCGTTACCTCAATGGTATTGCCCATTCTTATGGGTTTATAAAGTACTATCATTATCCCGGCGACTAAGTTTGATATCGCATCTTTTAAGGCGAAGCCAAGCGCAAAGCCTGTTAATCCTAAGCCTGCCACTAACGCGCCTACATCAAAGCCCATCTTTGACAGGGCTAATATGCTACCAATAAAAAGTAACATGGCTTTTTGCGAGTTAGAGATTAATCGAAACGATTCAGACGCGGTCGAATCGAACCGAGTCTCGATTTTTTTTAGTAGCTTATCAATGGCTAGACTTAATACAAAAAATGCGGCAAAAACCAGGAGGGCGAAGATGATCTGTTGGCTCATTTAATCTGCTCATTTTATTAAAATAATGCCAGCTAATGCTGGCGAAGTAACCCTAATGCACAGTGTAAATGGCTTAAGCAAAACACTAAAGTGATTTTTAATCTTGTATTATCACTCAATAGCGAATTGCCAAGGCGCCTTACGGAGCTCACTCACTCAATCACTCACTTTAATTATGGGCTGAACACTTATGTTTTTGTACCCTTCAACTGGGCTAAGGCATTCACCTGAGGCTGCTACTCACGATTTAAGTTTGCTCGTGCACTTTAACAAACAGTTTAAGTTCACGATTGAGTAGTTCAGCATCCCCCAAGTTAAGTTCTAACATTCGCCGTAAGTGACTGATGCTGTCGAGGTCGATAAACAGGCAAGACAACCCCAGGAGATCATCTTGTCGATGGCTCAATTGGGTTTCCATCGACACCACCATATCTGAGTCGCCTAAGGTAAAGCTTAATTGCAGTGGCTGGTCGTTCAGCGACAACCCGTCTGGTTGTTCTACAAGAGCGCCATTGAGGCTGAGATCATGGATTGTGGTTGGCCAGGTGGTCTGTCCCTGAGTGAGTGTTGCTTTCGCTTCATATAAGATCCGCGAAAATTGGCGTCGTTCATTCATTATCTGTCCTTAACTGCCTTAAACATTGCACTGGCTGGCTTTAGCCTACTAACTAAGCATAAGCTAACATGGGCTAGCTGTAAAAATCTTGTTTTATATCGATATTTTTCATTTGTTTAGTTGATTTAGTCAACGCTGTTTAGTTGATTTAGTCAACGCTTAGGTTAGGCGCATTTTGTGGGGCATGTCGATATTAACGACAGTGTATTGCCTGAGGGGATTCAAAACGCTTCTTGCTTAGGTTCGCAGTTTTACAATATTACTAATATGCTTATATGCATATATGAAAAATTATGAATAATGTCGTTATCAGGCGATAAACCGATTTAGGGCGGGCAAATGGCTCATTCTCTTATGATTAATACAGTGCTGGTGGTTGATGACGAGGCGGTCATTCGTGCTCGGTTAAAAGGCTATTTTGAGAAAGAGGGCTATCGGGTGATTGAGGCTGAAGATGGCGAGCAGATGTGGCAGCAATTTTCGAGTCAACATGTTGATTTAGTTATGTTAGACATTAACCTTCCCGGTGTTGATGGCTTGAGTTTAGCGCGCGAGCTCAGAAGTCGCTCCGATGTGGGGATCATCTTAGTGACCGGGCGTGATGAAGCCATTGACAAGATCATCGGCCTCGAAATGGGGGCCGATGATTATGTGACCAAGCCCTTTGAGTTACGTGAACTACTGGTACGAGTCAAAAACCTGCTTTGGCGTATGTCATTAGTTAAAAAAGCCCAGCAAGAGACCATTGCCCAGTTAGAGTGTAAAGATGATGTGATGGAGTTCGAGGGCTACACCTTAGAACTCAACAGTCGTAAATTAAAGTGCGGCGATGAGATCATCAAACTCACTAAAGCCGAGTTTGAGCTATTAGTTGCGTTTTCGTTACACCCTCAGCAAGTGCTATCGCGCGAGCGCTTGATGCAGCAAACCAGCCATCGTAATCAAGATGTGAATGACAGGACCATAGATGTCATTATTCGTCGGCTGCGCAATAAACTGCATCCAGAGTTGTTTGTGACTGTCCATGGTGAAGGGTATCTGTTCTCTGCCAAAGTCGACAACTAGTTGTCGACGTGCTTCAGCGCTGTAACCCGATAGATGGGATAAAAGTCGGCAGGGGCCAAACTGTGACGCAGTTGATTAGCTGAGGGTACCTCTTGGTGTAAACCGATAATTTTAGGACCGATATCACCAAAGGCTGCGGCGCCTTGTAGTTCTCGCACCACTATATCGATGGCGAGTTTTCCCTGTAATACCACCTGATCATCGGCGCTAAAAGCCACTTTGTGTCGATAAAGCCCTCTAAGGATCGCGGGCGATAGGTAGCTGCTGACTAGAGTGACCTTGGTATCGAGTTGTTGCTGTTGCAATGCGCCTATCGCCGCTTCAATGGCCACCGCGCTGCCTAGAATAAAGTCAGGCATATGGTCTTTGAGTAAATGATGCAGTTGGTCTCGGTATAAATTGCGATTATTATCGGCATGGCGATTCGATGATATGGTCACTGGGCTATCGGCTAGAGCGTCAATAACGCCTTGCTCTACCCAAGTGGTGCCGCCCACTTTTTCGGGGCCTGTGAGCAGTGCCAAACGTATGTTGGTCTTCGATGGGGCTTTGGTCAACAATTGCCGGATATAGTCGCCGCCAGTCCAGCCCATCTGATACCAGTTGACCCCTATGCGAGTGGTTACCAACTCACTGTCGAGGCGATTGACGAGCGCAATAATCGGCTTATTGACCGGTCCTTGGTAACCTCGCAGCAATAGCGGATCGACACTACCCAGTAATACGGCGTCGAAAGGGGATTGCATGCAGTGTTCAAGTTGTGCCAATTGGCGGTCTTTATCGTAATAACTACCCGCTTCAAATAATTCGAGTTCGATACCCAGTTGTGTGGCTTGGGTGACGAGTCCATAATCTATGCCTATCCAATAGGCATCTTTAAGGTGCGGCACTAACACACAGACGCGCCAAGGTTTTTTAGACGATAATAAAGCGGTGTGTTCAAGAATGCTTGTCTGTTGCAGCTTGGCATTAAAGGGACTGCGCTGTTCGAGTATCCATGGCCTATGATTGGCCGCAGTTGCCGAATAACTTAACCATATCAACATTAATATGAGATGAAGTAAGGTTTTTGTTAGGCTGCTCATAAGGTAATGCTCATCGATAGAGAATAGCTCATGGTCGCCGTAGCTATCTACGCCATGGCGTAACGTTTATCATTGTAGTGTAACAGTTTGAGGAGTGTTGTGGGCGCGTTATCGTTATCAAGCAAAAGCTTAGTTGGCCGTTTAATGGTTGCGTTTAGCCTACTAGGTTTGCTGTTATTATTGCTCGTTACCCTAGGCAGTGTATCGCTTTATTGGGTTAAAGAGGCTGACCAATACCTCTATGAAGAGGCATTACCAGCCTCCGAAGCTGCGCGCCAATTAATGCAGTCTTCCAATGCCTTACTGGATAACGCTCAAGGTTTAAAGCAGGTTGAAGAGGAAACGCAGCGAGCATTTTTAGGTCGAAAGTTATCATTAGAAGGCAGTAACTTACTGGGGGCTATTGCGCGCTTAAAGACGTTAAATGTCGAAGACGATCGCCTTTTAGAGCTTGCCGCGGGCGACATTTTACGTGATTTATCGCAATTAGGCCGTCAAGTGGGTGAGCGTTTAATTTTGGCTAAAAAACTAAGTGAGCAGGGGCAAGCACTAACAGACGCCGCCAGCCGTGCCATTGAGCTGCTAGAGGCTGAGCTGGCCATTGTGGACTCGGCGGTATTGGCCAAGCTAAGTTTGGCCTATCCACAAGTCGTGGGGGAGTTACAAACGGCACACCTGCTTGATACCATAATAGAGCAAGATCTCGATATTCAAGAACGACTTAATCGTGCCTTAGCCTTAGTGCATCATATCGCTCTGGTGGGACAGTTACTTCAGTCACCCGAGCAGCAACTAGGCTTAAATAAGGTGCTGACCAGCATGTCCAATCTGGTGCCTACAACGCGTAAAGTGTATCAAGTTGAGCCTATAACACTGGCGGATTCGGCGCAGATGTTGCCATTCACGCAGATAAATATGATGCCGCTGGAGCTCTTAAAGGGGTTGATACGCGATCCTAGGCGCGCCGTGGAACTAGATAAAGAGTTAACCATTTTACGCGGTGTGAGCCAAGGGCTCGCGTTGCAGCAAAACTATGGTCAAGTATTAGCGCAGCAAAATCAGCAGCTATTCAATTTGACGGAAAAACTGGCGCAGTTAAATAGTGCGGTTGACGAGGCCATGCAGGCACAGCAGGCTAAAGCCGCCGAGGCGCGGCAGCAATTTTTACAGCAACTGTCTTGGGCTAAAGCCGGGTTATGGAGTACGGGCTTATTGATGTTGATCTTAATGCTGCTGGTGGTCTATCGGGTGATTTACCGTGGTATTGCGCTGCGTTTAAATGAGGCGACCTATGCGCTGTCTCGCCTCAGTCGCGGTGATACCTCGGTCGCGTTAGACCCACACGGTGATGACGAACTCACCGCCATGGCATCCGCTATCGAAGTGTTTAAGCAAAAGACGCGGCATAATCAGAAGCTGCAAGCTGAGCTTATTCAGCATAAAGCCTCGCTGGAAAAGACCATTCAAGCTAGAACTCAGCAGCTCGCCGAGGCGAACCGCCAGCTCGATGCCGAGGCCAAAGGGCATAGCGCGGCAAGGGTGATAGCCGAGGAAGCCAGTAAAGCCAAATCGCTATTCTTAGCCACGATGAGCCATGAAATTCGCACGCCGCTCAATGGATTATTAGGCACTTTAACCTTGCTGGGACAATCACCGCTGCCCACGGCGCAAAAACAGATGTTGGCCTTGTCGCAATACAGCGGCACGCTGCTGCAAACGGTATTAAATGATATTTTGGATTTTTCACGTTTAGAGCAAGGTCAGTTTAATAATGAACCGCGTCCGGTCGCCTTGCCTGCGCTGCTCGACGATATCGTGGCCATTATGTTAGCCGGCGCCGGATTATCTGGTTTAGCTCTCAGGCTCGAGAGTGACAATGTGCCTGATTGGACGTTGCTTGATGGGCCTAAACTGCGCCAAGTGTTGTTTAACTTATTGGGCAATGCCATCAAGTTCACTCCCGAGGGTGGGATCATCTTACGAGTCCGCGCACAGGAAAATCGGCTCTATTTTGAGGTGGCCGATACTGGCGTTGGCATCAGTGATGAGGGGAAAGCACAACTTTTTAAAGTGTATAGTGACTTGCCAAATCAAGGTCGCTCGCGCGGAACCGGGCTAGGGTTAGCCATCAGTAAAGAGCTGGTGGAGGTGATGAATCAAGGCGCAAGCGAACACGCCGCGAGCGAGCACACCACATTATGGGTGCAAAGCGAGCAAGATAAAGGCAGTGTATTTGGTTTTAGTGTGCCATTTATTAACTGTGAGCCGGCGGTTGAGGCCAGCGGCGAAATCATCAAAACCGTGTTAAAGCAGCGAGTGCTTGTCGTTGAGGACAACAAGGTTAATGCCATGGTGGCGCAAGGCTTTTTAGCCCATTTAGGGCATGAGGCCGTACTGGCGACCAGCTGTGCACAAGCGCTCAATTGCTATTATGCTGACGCGCGTGGTTTCGATGCCGTTATGCTTGATATTCAGCTAGGTGATGGTTCGGGATTTGAACTACTGAGGCAATTGAAACCTGACAATGACACCAACATATCATCGGTAACGTTTGCGGCATTTACGGCGCAGATCCAAAGCGAGGATGTTGTCAGTTATCAGCAAGCGGGTTTCGATGTGGTATTGGCTAAACCGCTCAATATGCAAGCCTTGATGAGTTGGATTGGTGTGGTTGCAGTTAAAGATACACCACACACGCCTGATGAGGTTGTTATACAAACTGACGGGCAGCAAGATAGTGAGGTAATAGCAGGGGATGCAACCCTGCCGCACCCGTTACTCAATCAGCGCCAGCTAGATGAAGATAGGCAATATATAGGTAAAGCCACCCTAGTTGAGATGTTTACCTTGTTTCAAAGCTCGAGCCGCGAGCAGCTTGCCCGCTTGAGCGTGTTACCCGAAGACGCCGCTAAATGGCTGCATGGGTTAAAGGGCAGCAGCGCGAGCATGGGCATGTTGGCGTTGATGCAGCGGTGCCAATTACTCGAAGCGCAACTGGCTGCGGGAACTGCTTTGACTCTTGAGCAGTATCAACAGCTAGAAGCCTTATGGCTAGCCTCGTTAGCTGCCATGACCGCTGAGTTGGATAAAGAGGCGTAATGAAACACAGTGCCAGCGTTGCAGCAGCCTTAACGGGAGAGGTGGCTTACAGCGGGCGTAAATCTGGTAAACTTGACGCTTATTGATTGTCTCTTACTCGTTACTTATTGTTTTTACGCTTGTATCTGCAAGCAACAGGTTGATTTGAATGCAATTTGCTCAGTTAGATTTACATCCATCATTACTCCGCGCGCTGACACTCTTAGGCTTTGCTCAGCCAACGGCGATTCAGGCCGCCGCCATCCCGGCCATTTTAGCGCAGCAAGACATACTCGCCTCGGCGCAAACGGGCACAGGTAAAACCGCCGCATTTGTGTTGCCGATATTGCAACAGCTGCTGGCGCAGCAGGATGACGGGAGTCACTCACCCGTGGCGATTAAGGCGCTCATTTTAGTCCCAACACGCGAGCTGGCGCTGCAGGTGCAAGCGAGTGTACAAGCCCTTGCGCAGATGACGTCATTGCGCAGCGCCGTTGTGTATGGTGGTGTCAGTATCGATGCTCAGCAAAGCCAATTACATCAAGGTGTTGACCTGTTAGTTGCAACCCCAGGACGGTTACTCGACCACCTACGCCGCGGCGGATTGAGTGTGGACGCGGTCTCATACCTGGTGTTTGATGAAGCTGACCGCATGTTGGATATGGGCTTTATGGATGAGATAAACGCCGTGATGGCGCAGCTGCCAAGCACTCGCCAGACCTTGTTATTTTCAGCAACCCTTGACGATAGTGTGCTGAGCTTTAGTCGCAATCTGCTGCGCAGCCCCCAACGTATCGAGGTCGACGCCCCTCATAGTGCGGCGCGCGACATAGAACAACGGGTTTATGCGGTCGATAGTGATAATAAGTTCGCTCTACTCAGCCATCTTATTCGTCAAGGTCAGTGGCAGCGGGTTTTGGTGTTTAGTCGTAAAAAGATCGCTGCCGATAAGTTAGCTCAGCGCTTAATTGATGCGGGTATCATGGCTAGGGCACTTCATGGTTCATTGTCGCAAGGCGGGCGAGAGCAAGTGTTGCAAGCATTTAAGGCTGGCGATATTAATGTGTTGGTGGCGACCGATGTGGCCGCTCGTGGTATCGACATTGCCTCGCTCGATCATGTGGTTAATTATGAGTTACCGTTTGCGGCGCAAGATTATGTGCATCGCATTGGCCGTACTGGGCGAGCCGGACAAAAAGGAGTGGCTATTACCCTGTATAGCGAGGAGGAGGATGCCTTACTGCTCGAAGAGGTCGAAGCCCTATTAGACAAGCGTTTGCCGCAGCAGTGGTTGCCAGGGTTTGAGCCCGATCTGACTAAAATGGCGCCGTTGGCGGGTAAGCAGGGGAAGTCGGCGCAGAAACGCCGCGCTAAACGCCGTGGTCGCGGCTGAACAGTACCTATAAAAAAGCGCCGCAGAAGCGGCGCTTTTTTTCGTGTTGTGCTGATTTAATGCGATTGTGATGCGGCTAGCGTTTCACAATCAACCTTGACCCAATGGGTGGTTAAATGGGCCAATGCGGTATAAAACTGACCATTATCGCACTGGCTCACTTTGTCGCTAAACGTCTTTAACCAACTATTAAGGTAATTGTTGATAAACGCCTGTTGTGTGGTGCTATCGGCTCGTTCAGCCTGATGGGCAACATAGGCTAAGATCACCGCCAGATGATCTGCAGGCTCAGGGAATTCACTCTGAACCTGTAACTGACTCTGTTCTAAATGGTCGAGCATCTGTTGATGTTGCTCGCCAAACAGCAGTACGTCATCATCGTCTTGCTTATCATTGGCCATATACAGGCTAGCGTATGGGCTGGCGCTATGTTTAGTGCCGACCAAAAACAGGCCGCAATAGTCCGCAGCCAGTTCCAGTAGGGCTTTATCTGTGGTTAAACCTAACAATACCGCGTTGATCTTAGCCACATCGGCGCCCAACAGTGGATCGCTTGCCAGCTGTGCCAAGAAGGCTTGCGCCTGCGCACTGGTCAGTTCATGCAATAGTGGCTGGTCGACCTCTTTAGCAAATAATGCCGACAGTAAGCGATAGACCATGGCTCTGCCCTGATTAACGTTATTGTCCTGTGCGTTGCTGTTATTCATTGCTGTCTCCTTGGCGTTGGCCATTGTCTTAAATTGCCGTTTCGATAGGGCCACTAAACGAGCTGACCTCAGGCACTTTACCTTGGTAGCGCTCAAATTCGACCAAACAGGTGTAGGCCGAGCAGGCTTGGGCCAATTTTGAGGTACCGATATCGAGGGTCAAGGTATTGGGGTCACCATAGCTGCACAATGCGCCAATTTCGTTGCCGCCTTGCTTGCTACCATCTTTACCGACCGGGCCATACCAGGCACCTTCTTGGATACGCACCACCCCTTGAGGGAAGCGGTTAGACACCACCGCACCAGCCAGTAACTGACCTCGGCCGTTAAATACCCGCACAATATCGCCATCGTTAATGCCGCGCTGCTTGGCATCGAGTGGATTGATAAACACTGGCTCACGACCCTGAACCGTATAGGTTTCTCGGTATTGCTCTGACTCACACATCTGCGAATGTAAGCGATGGTCAGGGTGGCATGATTGCAGCCAAATCGGGTGTTTATCCGAACCAGGGCCGCCATGGCTGCGCTCTGATTTTTCTATCCAGGTGGGGTGACCGGGGCAATCATCGTAATTATATTGCGCTATTTTACGACTGAATATTTCAATTAAGCCCGAAGGTGTACCCAGTGGATTGATTTCAGGATCGTCTCTAAAGTCAGCGTGACGTGTCCACGGTTCGCCCTCGCCAAAGTGGACATAAGCTTGCTTCCAGAAGGTGTCAAAGTCAGGCATGGCAAAACTACCATCGTTATCGGCCTTACAGTCGTTATACAGCTTTTTGAGCCAGTCAAATTCACTCATGCCGCGAGTATACTGTTCACCTTTGCCTATCAGAGTGGCAAAGCGGGTGAAAATTTCAAAATCTGACAAGCTTTCATACAATGGCTCAACCATCTTTTGCATCGCCAAGACCCCGCGATTAGCATAACTGCCGTACACATCTAGATCGTTGCGCTCAAAGGTAGTACAGGCTGGCAGCACGATATCAGAGAAGCGGCAAGTGGCTGTCCAGTTAGTATCTATGGTGACGACACATTCGAGTTTGTGAAATGCACGTTTCATGCGGTTACGATCTTGGTGGTGATTCCAAGGGTTATTACCGGAAAATACCATCATCTTAATGTCTGGATAGGTAACCTTAGAACCATTAGCTTCAATGGTTTTCCCAGGCTCTAAAATGGCATCAATCCAACGTGCTACCGGGATAGTGCTACTGGCGCCCTTAAAGTCATTGTTATCAAATAACGGCTTTTGGCCTTCATCTAGGTTACGCGGAAACGCGCCCGGCGCCGCGGCACCCGATGAGGGCACACCAATACCCGAATAGTGATGACCATAGCTGATACCTCCGCCCGGTAAGCCAATTTGGCCTATCATGGTGGCGAGTACGGCGGCCATCCAATAGGGTTGCTCGCCATGTTGTTGGCGTTGAATACACCAACCCATCATAATTTGGGTGCGCCCCGCAGTCATCACTTTAGCCAGATCGCGGATGATCTCCTGGCTAACGCCGGTGATCTTACTGGCCCACTCGGGGGTTTTCGCTACGCCGTCTGACTCACCCATAAGGTAGGGGAGGAATTGATCGAAGCCTAAGCTATAGCCTTCGATAAACTGTTTATCATGCAGGTTTTGGCTCACCATCTCATGGGCGATACCCAGCATTAAGGCGACATCGGTTTGCGGATTGACATATAACTGCTCACAACCCAAGTATTTTTGGGTTTTGGTGACCACAGGATCTATGCTGATCACTCGGATCTTGCCTTGTTTCACTTTTTCTTTAAGTTGCGCAAGGTAAGCAAATGACTCATGAGTCTCGGCGTTCCAACCCACTTGCAGATTTTTATAGGGATCATTTGACCATAAAATAATGGTGTTGGATTCTTGTAAGATCAGCTCCCATGAGGTGCCCTGTGCATAAACCTCGGTCGAACCGAGCACATAAGGCATGATGGTTTGACCGGCTCCGGTTGAGTAGTCACCGATTTTTTTGATGAAGTTACCGTGCATACCCACAGCGCGTTGCATATGGCTGGTACAAGAGTGCAGTTGGCCTGTGGCGCGCCAGCCCGTTTGGCCAGCGTGTAGGCCTGAGGGACCATATTTGGTTTGCACTTCATCGAGTGAATCTTTAAACAGTGATAAGGCCTTATCCCAGGTCACACGTACAAAGCGAAAATCACCACGTTGGCTGGTGTCACTCTTGTGGCCGTTAAGCAAAAAGTCTAAGCGCACCATAGGGTAACGAACCCGAGATGGATTGTAGACCAAGCCTTTAATACCGTTAATCATATCGGTTGGATATTGGTCTCGGTCAAATGGGATCACCTGATCGATAACGCCATTTTTACGCTTCATCTTAAATGCACCAAAGTGCGACCCGGTTGTTAACCAGCCATCATTGGCGCCTGTGTTGGCGAGGGCATTAAGGGGGGCCAATACTGACGCACCACTGAGGGTCACATAAGAGGTGGCTGCAAGGCCCTTAAGAAAATCTCTTCTGTTCATGTTGATATCCTTTTTAGTGCGCCGACTTATCGAAAGTAGATGAATGTTCTTGCAAGTATTTTTGTACTAACGCTTGAGTGTCTTGGTCCATGTTGACGAACGCTATCATGCCTTGGAACATGCCTGGCCAAGTGTTGGCATCGAAATGCGCTTCGTCTGGTTGGGTATGACAGACGCTACAACTGGTGGAGTAGGTCTCACGTGCGTAGTCCCACAGGGGTTGTAAATCTTTGACGAGGAAATCTTTTTCGGTCCAAATCTTGGCTTCGACTCGTTGCCATTGCAGCCCTGTCATCGGATCTTCTTTCTGCTCGAACACCTCCATGACGCCTTCTTCCAGTGCGGCTTCTTTTGACAGTTGCGCCGACAAGATATTGAGACCAAAATCGAAGTAGATCACCCGTCCCGCGCCCACTTTCTTACGCCAGCCGTCGATGCCGACTTTAACGCGATCGCCTTGGGTTTCGAGTACGGTCACTTTAGTGGCGATATTCAATGTGCCGGCTTCGACATCTGTGGTGCCATTAAAATAGAGTGGTTTAGTCAGTGCGGTGAAGTAGGTGTCACCCACTTGTAGGCTGCTTTCGCCAGAGCCCACTTGGGCGATGAGTTCAGGTGCACGTGAGGTGCCCATATCAGGTAGTTTGTGAGCAATACCTTTATGGCAATCGACACAGCTTTGATCCATTTCGGCTGCGCGTTTCATCTGTTTTTGCGCCAGTTTTGACATGCTTTCCCATTTCATTGAGGCATAGTCGTGGCAATTTTTACAGGCTAGCGAGTCATCGCGATCGAATCGTTTCCATTCGCGGCTGGCCATTTCAAGTCGCTTAGCTTCAAATTTTTCATCTGTGTTGACCGTTTGCAGTAACCAACCCCAGACATCGTGAGAGGCTTCCATTTTACGGGCAATTTTACGCGTCCAGTTGTGTGGTACATGGCAGTCAGGGCAGGTGGCGCGCACCCCTGAGTGATTTGACCAGTGCACCGTTTGTTGCAGCTCTTGGTAAGGCTTACTTTCCATGCTGTGACAGCTAATGCAAAAGGCTTCGGTATTGGTCATTTCCAGTGCGGTGTTAAAACCACCCCAGAAAATAATGCCCATGAGAAAGGCAGATAAACTGATGGTACCTAAGGTGAGGTACTTGGCGGGCTTGTTGAGCGTACGCCAGATAGTAATAAACCACTTCATAACAGCATCCTTAAAAAATAGATCAGGTAATTATTTAACTTAGTGTGAGACGACGCCGCCGAACGCTTGGATCATCCAAATGACAAAGCCATAAGCCCCTATGCCGCTGACCGTTAAAATGGGAAACAGTAAAAAAATGATGAAGCCCAGCGCCTTAAGTTCTTTGGATTTCACCTGACTGGGTTTAGTCGCTAACTCTTGCTCTGCCATGATCTGCTCTCTTAGTGGTGATCTTTGTCTATGGCTACAATATTAGAGGAGGGTTGTTAACGGCTGTCACACTTGGGATGAATGAACATCGACAACTTATGAAAAAATATGAAAATTAATTTTGAACATCACAGCAATTGCCCACTGTTACTGTTAATCATCTGGTTTTAAATGGATTAAATTGACATGTGCATCTAAAAAATCGCTACGATCAGGTGTGCAGAAGCTGCTTTAATCACAACAGGTACAGGAAGCCTTGGCCTATGTGATAAATATCTGCTGATTTGTTAATTTGCGCTAGTTTATCGCGCCAGATTTCCTGTAAAATTCGCGCCAATCAAGGTTGTGTTGGCGCTCGATTATGCCGAGCTTCGCTAGGTGCTGCATTTTTGTTCCCTCATTATGCCGCGCACAATAAGGTACATCATAAGTACTCTGTGGTTCTTTAATCCGATAGTGTTGAACGGGATCCTCACTGCCATAACCTTGTCAAACTAAGCGCACAATAAAGGTAAATAATTATGAAGTCTGAACAGACTCTCGATACCCCTGCTGTACCTACAAGTTCGATGTTGGATCGTTTTTTTACTATTTCTGCCCGTGGCAGTAGCATAAAACAAGAAGTGATTGCCGGGTTTACCACCTTCTTGGCCATGGTTTACTCGGTCATAGTGGTGCCTAATATGCTTGGTACCGCTGGCTTTGATGCTGGCGCAGTATTTATTGCGACCTGTTTAATCGCCGCTTTTGGTTCGTTGTTAATGGGGCTGTGGGCTAACCTGCCAATGGCGATTGGCTGTGCCATCTCATTAACCGCTTTTACCGCGTTTAGCATGGTATTAGGCCAAGGGATCTCGATTCCGGTCACGTTAGGCGCCATCTTTTTAATGGGGATAGTGTTTACGTTAGTGAGCGTGACGGGGATTCGTCAGTGGGTACTAACCAACCTGCCTAAAGGGATTGCCCACGGTACGGGTATCGGTATCGGCTTATTCCTTTTGCTTATTGCCACTAACAGTGTGCAGCTTATCGTCGCTAACGATGCGGGTTTACCGGTGAAGTTGGGCGATATCCATAGCTTACCTGTGCTTGCGACCGTTATTGGCTTGGCGGCGACCATTGGCCTTGAGCGCCGTGGTGTGCCAGGTGGCATTTTGTTGGTGATTATCGCGCTGTCGCTATTTGGCCTTATGTTTGACCCTTCGGTGACCTATCAAGGCTTGTTTGCTTTGCCGGATCTGATGTCTGAACAATCGTTGATCGGTCAGCTCGATATAATGGGGGCGTTAAACCCCTTAGTATTACCTATCGTACTCGCGTTAGTGATGACAGCGATTTTTGATGCCACAGGCACTATCCGTGCGGTGGCGGGTCAAGCCGAATTACTCGATAAAGACGATAATATTGTTGGTGGTGGTAAGGCGCTCACCTCTGACTCTGTGAGCAGCATCTTTGCTGGTGCTGTGGGCGGCGCGCCCGCTGCTGTGTATATCGAGTCGGCTGCAGGGACCGCCGCTGGTGGTAAAACTGGCCTGACAGCGACCATTGTCGGTGTGCTATTTTTACTGATGATGTTCTTGGCACCACTGAGTTATTTAGTGCCTGCTTACGCCACAGCGCCTGCGCTAATGTATGTCGGATTGTTGATGTTGAGCAATGTGACCAAGCTTGATTTTAACGATAAAGTCGATGCTATGGCTGGACTAACTTGCGCAGTGTTTATCATTTTAAGCTGTAACATTGTCACAGGGATCATGTTGGGCTTTGTCACCTTAGTGATAGGCAGACTGTGCAGCGGCGAATGGCGTGCCATCAAGCCGGGTGTGTTAGCGATCACTATCGGTCTGGCGGTTTTCTATCTCGGTGGCTGGGCAATTTAAGCGCTTATCCATATCATAACCTGCCTAAATTTGTTGCTGTAGCTGAATTGCCCCTCAGCGCAGCGCATAAAAAGGACCCCAAAAGACGAAATATCCTTTCGTCTTTTTTTATTGGCTGTAAGCGCGCAGCAGATCTTTCCAGGTGACGATGCCGACAATCTTATCCTGAGATAATACTGGCAGTGAGCCAATATTATGTTGCAACAACAAATGAGCCGCCGCTTGTAAGGAGCAATCTGTTGTGGTGGTGATAGGGTTGCGCGTCATCACTTGGTGTGCGCGTCGCTGCAGGGTTTCAGCATCACGTTCGGTTGCGTTGATGGCGCCAATATGGGGGCTTAATGTGCGCAGGTAATCTCGCTCAGATAACACCCCTTGTAGTTTATCGTTTTCAATCACCAATAGATGATGAAACGGCGCACTGTCAAAAATCTCTTTGACTACGGTAAGACGGTCATCCATGTCGATAGTGGCGACTCGGGTACTCATAATATCGGCAACGGTGACGCTCATAGTCTACTCCCTCATGTTGATGTTATTTATAACAGACAATTAACCGTTCAACAAATCAACGATTTTGCTGAAATATGCAAAGGCTTACTACCGTGATATAACCTGCGGCAAGTGTTGCTGTGCGTCATTCACCAACAGGAGATGAGTCAGTCACACTGAGCCTTAGTCTGTTGGCGTTAGGCAGATAAAGAGTGTTAACAGATTGAGAGACTAGCCATTGCATGGTGTTTCTTAACTATGACGGCAGGGCCCAAATTGAGGCGTGTTATCGAGGTGAAGGGGACATCAGCCTAGGCGATCCTAGGCTGATGTTAGGTTTTATGTGTCGAATGTATTAGAAAATCAGATGCGCGGCACCCGCGATAACAGGCAGGGTCACTAGGGTTCTTAAAATAAACACTACAAATAACTCGACAATATTGACCGGGATCTTACTGCCTATCAGCAAGGCGCCCACTTCACTCATATAGATAAGCTGGGTGACCGACAGGGCGGCAATAATAAAGCGAGTCATATCTGATTCGATAGTACTGGCCAAAATCGAGGGGATAAACATATCCGCAAAACCCACTACGATGGTTTTTGAGGCCTCAGTGGCTTCAGGAATTTGCAGTAACTCAAGTAGTGGGATGAATGGCATGCCAAGGTAGTTAAATAGCGGCGTGTATTCGGCGATCATCAATGCGATGGTGCCGATAGCCATGACGACCGGGATCACGCCAAATACCATATCGATGACATTTTTGAGGCCATCTTTTAAGGTGTGCGACACGCCTTGTGCATGCGCCGCTTTGTTCATTGCTTGCTCAAAGCTCCAAGCAAACACGCCCTTGCCGTGCGGCACGACTTCATCGTCTGGGTGACGTGGTGTGTCGTCGATGTAGAGATCTTTTTTCCAGCACAGTGGCGGTAACTTAGGCACGATAATCGCTGCAACCACACCTGCTAAACAGACGGTTAAGTAAAATGGTGCAAACAGGTGCTCCAATTTAACCTGCGAAATCACCACCAATGAGAAGGTGATTGAAACCGCCGAAAAGGTAGTCCCTATCACAGCCGCTTCTCGCTGAGTATAAAGGCGGGCTTCATATTGTTTACTGGTCATCAATATGCCAACGCTGCCGTCGCCAAGCCAAGAGGCCATGCAATCAATGGCGCTGCGACCTGGCAAGTTAAATACTGGGCGCATAATTTTGGTTAACAAGGTGCCAAATAGTTCTAGCAAGCCGAAGTTAAGCAGTAATGGCAATAACATACCGGCAAAAATAAATACGCAAAATAGCACGGGCAGTAGGTCGTTGAGGACCAAAGCGCCGGTATTACCCGAATGTATCGCTTCGGGGCCTATGCCCATATAAGTCAATACAATGAAGACCGCACCAATGATGCGAACGATTGCCCACATTGGGTTTACGTCAAGCAATGCATTGATAAAGTGATGCTGCTTTAAAGCGTTAGGCTTGAGTAATTTGCAGATAATGGTCGCGATAGCGGTAATGACCACTATAAAGGTCACTATGGCGGTTAGTGCATCGCCTAATAAGCTTTGTAATCCTTTTGATACGATAGCGATGGGGATGGTGATCGCATCTTGATAGCTAATCGGTGTCATAAACAGTAATAAGCCGATCAGCGAAGGGATGAGAAATGTAAGTAACGTTTTTATGTTAGTTTTTTGTTTTATAGCCACTTTTTTTGCCTTAAATTACGCTGTCTGTACAACGGCAAGAAATAAGAATTAAATCCATAATTTTATTTACAATGAATATCCATTCATCTAATCGACGGAGGTTACCGCCTAAGTCCAGTGATGTAAAACCATTTAATGCGCAATCTTGTGACTGGTTGCAATAGCATAGTTATTTGCACTTAATGACTATTTATATTGTACTCAAAATTATCGCTTTTGCACTATGTAATTTCTGGTTGCAATTGGGTTAAGTGTTTGTTGTTGATTGGTTTTATTAAGTTTGCTCTAGCGTCAGCTGTTGTCGGTTGAGAGCGGCATTAATTGGGTGAGTTCGGCGCTAACATGATGATGCTAAAGCATTTGATTTGTGGACTTAAGGGGCTATGACGACAAGTTTTGCGCCTAATCGACTGTCGATTAGGCGCTGTTTGCGGTAAATACACGGCTAATATAGAGCGGTTAATAACGTATGTGGTCAATAGTTAGCACGTTTCAGTGCTGCGTTTTTATCGACTTAATGCTCGCTCGGGATAAAGATATTCGCGCGCCAAGTTTAGTGGATTTTGTCCGCCAGTTAACCGAAAGTCTGCCTTAGGCTTTTGGCTTTATCCGCATTAATTTTCAGCTCAGAAATGGAGCCTTCAACGCTCTGTAGTGCAACCAGATTATTATTCGATGCCTGGGTGATCTGATTAATTCCCTGATTTAGTTCTTGTACCACTTGCATCTGCTGCTGCGCCGCGACGGCATTTTGCTGGGCAAATTCGTGAATGCTGCTGATTGATGTATAGAGTTCATCCAGCTTTATCGCCGAAGATTCGGTTTGCTGGGCGCAGTGTTCGGCCAATTGCTGGCTTTGACGCATCTCTTCGCTCCAGTCGCTGAGCATCTTGAACATTTTGTCGACGCTTTGGGATATGCTGGTTGTCGATTCTTGAGTGCGGCTCGATAGCGCCCTGACTTCATCGGCAACGACCGCAAAGCCGCGCCCCTGTTCGCCTGCTCGGGCAGCTTCAATGGCGGCATTGAGTGCCAATAAGTTGGTTTGCTCGGCGATGGCATCGATTTCGCCCATGGCATTGGCCACATGTTGAGCTTCTTGATGCAGCTGCTGAGTATTTTTTGCTACATGGGTGACGCTTTGAGTGAGCGAGTCGATATCTTGGCTGTTTTGCTGCATCATGGTGCGATTATCGTGACAAATTTGATAAGTGTCATCGATATGGTTTGAGGTCGACTGAATATTACTCACCACCTCATTAAGGGTCGCCCCCATCTCTTCCATAGCGCTGGCCATCTGCTCAATTTCTTGATGCTCTTTATCGATGCCACTGTGAGTTTGATTCACGGCAATAATCAGTTGATTGGTGATGTCGGTGATCTTATCGGCGCTATCTTGATTTTTGCCTAACACGCCCTGCATCTTGGCGTCTTTCATCAATATCTGAAATGTTAGTAGTGAGGAGGAGTCTTTTCCGCAATACACAAAGCGGCTGACCGAGTCATACTCTTGTTTCATCGCCATTAACTGCGTTGGCACCCGAAAGGCCTCATCGTAAAAGATGGCCAGATTCAATCCGATCAATACCAGTCCGACTAAAATGGTCTGCCAGCCTAAGAAGTAGCCCGCCATCGCCAGCCCTAGGGTGGTAACCACCGCAGAAACGATGCGCTTTTGCACTAATGAAAGTGGATCCTTGACCGTTTTACCTTGGTTAATTTGCTCATATAGGGCCTGCGCGCTGCTGATTTTTTTTGCATCGGGTTTTACCCTTACAGATTGATAACCTATGAGTTTGCCTTGCTCGTATAAGGGGGAGACAAAAGCATCGACCCAGTAAAATGAGCCATCTTTACAACGGTTTTTCACCATACCGCGCCAAGATTGGCCGGCTTTTAGTTTTTGCCAAAGATCGGCAAATGCCGCCGCAGGCATGTCGGGATGACGCACCAGATTGTGATTATGGCCCACCAATTCTGATTCACTGTAACCTGAGATGTTGATAAAGGCTTGGTTAACGTAAGTGATCACGCCACGGGTATCAGTGCTCGAAATGAGCTCGTCTTTATCTGCAAGTTTTACCTCGCGCATCGAGGTGGGGAGATCATGATGTCTAGTTGTGCTCATGTAGGGAGGTCTTCAGCAAGTCGCCATCTCCAGCTTGTTATTTGCGAAGTGGTTGGTGGCGTAATAAAAAATTCATGGGAATTCTAACAGGCATGCCATCAATTTGTTAGCTGCCTCACAAATCTATTTTTAGTGAGACGTGGCGCGTAAAATAAAT
This sequence comes from Shewanella sp. 553, assembly GCF_059338375.1. Taxonomy (NCBI): domain Bacteria; kingdom Pseudomonadati; phylum Pseudomonadota; class Gammaproteobacteria; order Alteromonadales; family Shewanellaceae; genus Shewanella; species Shewanella sp. 553. Next base: position 2,768,027 of record NZ_CM181701.1, on the reverse strand, counting down.
GCTAAGATTATGATCTTGCTCTAATAAAAATATTGACTCAGTGATGATGTCACGTATATTCGTTTACCCTTTTATATTATAAGGTTATTTGTGAGCGAGTCGCAGAATAGGCTAATAATGTTGCTAAAATTGTTATCAGAAATATGCGCCAAAGCTCGGCATAAAATTCTAATTCCATATAACCTAGTAGGACGACAGCATTGCATTATCAACGGACTATGAATTCATCACAGCGTAAATTACCCACATTGGGGTTTAGATTTGGCATGCTGGGCATTACTGTGCATGTGCTTAGTTTAATAGTGGCGGCGTTGGGATTTAATGATTTTAATGGTAATGGTTTTAGCTTTTTTAATTTCTCATTAAGTGAACTGGGCCAATATGGTCATTCTCAATTAGCGGTAGTGTTTAACGGTGGGTTATTTTTTGGTAGTTTGAGCTTGGTGTTGTTTTGTTTGTTTTCATTGCAATATAGCGACAGCCCGCTGCTGTACCCTTGTCTGTTACTGCTGATATTAGCCTTGTTGGCGCTGGCCATTACAGGTTTATTTCCCATCAATGTGCACCATTTACACACCTTAGGTATCGAGTCTTTCTTTTATTGTTCGCTGCTGAGTATCGCTTGTTACTTGGGGTATGTATGGCAGGGTGCAAGGTTGGCAATAAAGCCCCTTAAGCGTTTTGCTTATCGAGGCTGCGGTGTGTTGAGTTTGCTGTGTTTAGCCGTGTTTGGTTTGTTTGTTTTTTTTGCTCAAGTGGATAATAGCCTAAGCAATAATGGCCAAGCATTTTACCATGGAATGATGATGATCGAGCCACGCCCTGAATTTTGGTGGCCCGCCATCGTTGAGTGGTTAGCGTTACTGCTGTTTCTTGGTTGGAGCGCGGCCTTGGTGTGGACTCAGCGCCCTACGCGCGACTAGCGCCCTTGCTCAAATCCCGCTTGTCCAAACCAGTATCCATTACAGGTTAAGTTATTGTTAGTGGTGACATCGGCACTCGTGATATTGACGCTATTAGCTGTCTGGTTAGTTTTTAACTTATTGTCAATAAACAAGTTATTAGCTAACTCTATTGAAGCTAAGCTACTAGGGGAAACCCTAAAATAGTCGACGCCGAGGCGCTGCATCTCCTGTTGCTGATCACTCAAGTCAATATAACTGGCCGATTGAGTTTGAATGCCATTAAGGCGTAGCAGCGGCTGGTTTTCTTGGGTTTGCGCCAATACACCTTGCGGATAGTCAATACAGATGGTTTGGCAGCTATCTTTGGTTAATCCTTGTTGGCGCGCGGTAAAGCAGCGCGCAGAGTGTGCCAGTGGCATGTAGCCATGGCCAAAGACTTCCACCTCGATTTGCCTTGGAGCCAAGTCGGTTAATACTCGTTCGAGCCAGTGCTTTGATAGCTCCAGTGGCATGACAAATCGTTGCATTCCCCAAGCGGCTAATTTCTGCAAACTGGCCGCATTATAGTTGTTAATACTTGGCCCACAGATAAAAGGTAAGCCGAGTGATTTCGCTACTTCCACTGCACCCATATCGTTGGCTTCCACCATAAACTCACCATTATCGATTTGCTGCTTTAAGGCGGTAAATTCAGATTGTGCTTCGATCAGTGCCAGCGTGGAGAGCACCACCTGTTTACCCGATGCCTTGAGCATCTGAGCTAGCTCAAGGTAGTCGCTAAATTTCAGTTGGCGGCGACGGCTGCAGACGGTTTCACCTAAATAGATCAGCTCAATGTCGCTATTGGCTGCTTGTTGATAAAATTCGCTGACCTGCGCCTTTGACCAGCAATATTGAATAGGGCCTAAAGATATTTTCATATTTGCTCCTTTATTAGCTACTGCCAAGTGCGCTCATAGGCTCCAAGTGTGGTGACTTGACCTTCAGATACTTTGGCTAACGCTTTGTCCCACTCAGCTTGAGTTGTGTAGGCCTCGGGATGGTGTAAAAACGTGTCGATAGCCTGACGCCAAACACGGGTGACTTGCTCAACATAGGCAGGGCTGCGCTGGCGTCCCTCGATTTTAAGCGAGGCTATGTTCGCCTTTGCCAGCTCTGGCAATAAACTGAGGGTATTAAGGCTGGTCGGCGATTCCAATAGATGGCTCGGTTGGTTGTTATCTGCTGTGATATAACGGCCCTTACACACCACGGGGTAACCCATCTGTTCGTTAATATTGGACTTATCAATAAGCACTTCATTTAGACGCGTTAAGCGTTGATCGCCAAGCTCTTGCCAGCGCACTGCATTGGCCGGTGAGCAGGAGCCACCAGTATTGGGCGATTGCCCGGTCACATAGGAGGAAAGGTGGCAACGCCCTTCGGCCATAATGCACAAGCTGCCAAAGGCAAACACCTCCAGATCCACAGGTGTCACCTTAGCAAGGTCGCGTACCTGTTTCATCGACAACACTCGCGGCAACACGGCTCGCTCAATATTAAACTCGCGTTTATAGAGGCTTAAGGCGCCAAGATTGGTGGCGCTGGCTTGCACCGATAAATGCAGTGGCAGCTGAGGGTAGCGGCTATGGGCGTAATCAAGTAGCGATAAATCGGCGACAATTAAGGCATCGACGCCAAGATCGGCGGCGATATCGATAGCCTGATACCAACGCTGTTCTTCTCCCGGTTGAGGAAACGTATTGATAGTCAAAAATAACTTCTTCCTCAGAGCGTGAGTGTACTGCACCGCCTGCACCAGTTTCTTCGGGGTAAAGTTTAGGCCAGCAAACGAGCGCGCATTGGTATCATCTTTAAGGCCAACATAAATCGCATCGGCACCTGCATTGAGTGCTACTTTCAATGCGGCTAAGTTCCCCGCAGGGCATAAGAGCTCCATAACTGCCTCTTTCTTAAAAAGTGTGCAGTGTAAAAGGGAATGGCCACCTATATGTTGATGTAAAACAGGTTTGCGATCATAAAAGCTGGGTAAAATTGAATTATCTCTCACTTTCGGGGTGAAAGCCGAATCGATCATTAATATTAAGCGCGGTTGACGCGAGTTGGTCACGCTTGCATAAAGGAGTTATTCACGCGATGCAAAAAAGTGTGCTAGCCAATACCGCTCAACATCTGTTGCAACTTGGTCCTCAGGTGATCGCCAAGCCGTTAACTATAGTGCCTTTTGCCGTGAAGGCGCGCATATTAGAAAAGCTGTTGAACTTGTTAATGGCGGAACAAATCGAGGATGGTGAGCTGAGCTTTCTTCTGCAGCGCTGGGTTAAAATTGACATTGTCGATATGAAACTGAGTTTTGATGTTAGCTTTGATAAACACTTTGTGGTGCGAGCGCCCGCAAAGGCCGAAGTGACCTTTAGCGGTCGCAGCAAAGAGCTGGTATTGATTGCCGCAGGTAAAGAAGATCCCGACACGCTATTTTTTCAACGTCAACTGGCTATCGAAGGCGATACTGAATTGGGGCTTGAGGTGAAAAATTTATTGTTAAGTATCGAATTTGACACTATGCCGGGTTTGGCCAGAGAAGGGCTAACCGCCTTAGCTTCGCTGCTTGAACAACTGCAGCGTCAAGCCGATGCTCAGTGGGCATAACGCTAACTTTTGTACCGTGTTGTACGTAACCGGTGAGGCTAGTTTAGGCAATTTAAGCGTTAGGCTTTACTTGGATGCCGTTAATAAAAAAGCGAAGTGTAATACTTCGCTTTTTTGTGGTTTTGCGTCTGTTAATAGACTAAGTGAATTACTCGCTCAGCGGTTTGCCGGTGATCAAGTGATACTTGAGCAACAGCGCTTCATCAGACTCAATATGTTGTGGATCTGGGTCGATACAATCGATAGGGCATACCGACACACAGGTGGGCTTGTCATAATGGCCCACGCATTCGGTACACAGGTCTGGATCTATCTCGTAGATCTCCTCGCCCATAGTGATCGCTTGGTTGGGACACTCAGGCTCACACATGTCACAGTTAATGCAGCTATCATCTATCAGTAATGCCATTATCTGGGTCCAGTTACACCGCTTGGTGCGGGTTGCGGGTGTTTTGTCCGCTATTAAGATTACGCATTAGTATCGCTTTATCGACATTAACTTCTTGCGGTACCGGTAAAAACACAAAGTGGCCCGAACCGAGTCCAGCTTCGACGGCTTCACCCTTACGGTTTTCTAAATGTTCGATAGTCAGGTTAATATTGCCTTGCGGCGTCATCAACTCAACACTGTCGCCAACCGAAAATTTGTTTTTCACATCCACTTCGGCCATGCCTTTATCGTTACGCTTGCCGGTAAATTCACCCACAAATTGCTGTGTGTCACTGATAGAGTAACCGTAGTCGTAATTTTGGTATTCATCATGCACATGGCGACGCAAGAAGCCTTCGGTGTATCCACGGTGGGCGAGTCCTTCCAGTTGGTGCATCAGCGCTGGGTTAAATTCACGACCAGAAGCGGCATCTTCAATCGCTTGGCGATAAAGCTGTGCGGTACGTGCCACGTAATAAAATGACTTGGTGCGGCCTTCGATTTTAAGCGAGTCGATGCCCATTTTGGTCAGGCGCTCAACATGCTGGATGGCACGTAAGTCTTTAGAGTTCATGATGTAGGTGCCATGCTCGTCTTCAAAGGCGGGCATGTATTCACCTGGGCGTCCCGCTTCTTGCAGTAACACCACCTCATTACTCGGTGCGCCGGCGCCTAGGGTCGGGTTATGCAGTTGTACATCTGGGTTCACCGCGACTATGTCACCGGTGTCGGTTTGCACTGCTTCATGGGCGTCATATTTCCAGCGACAGGCATTGGTGCAAGTGCCTTGGTTTGGATCGCGTTTATTGATGTAACCCGACAGCAGGCAGCGGCCCGAGTAAGCCATACACAAGGCGCCGTGCACAAACACTTCCAGCTCGATATCGGGGCAGCGCTGACGGATCTCTTCAATCTCATCGAGCGAGAGTTCACGGGATAAGATCACCCGCTTAATGCCTTGTTGTTGCCAAAATTTAACCGAGGCCCAGTTGATGGCGTTAGCTTGTACGGACAGGTGCACCACTTGATCGGGAAACGCTTCGCGTACCATCATGATAAGCCCGGGATCTGACATGATCAGCGCATCAGGCTGCATGGCAACCACAGGCTCCATATCTTTGATATAGGTTTTCAGTTTGGTGTTATGCGGCGCGATGTTGCTCACCACGTACAGCTTTTTGCCTAACGCGTGAGCCTCTTGAATACCGGTAGCGAGGTTTTCCATTTTGAAATCATTGTTTCTAACACGCAGGCTATATCTCGGCTGGCCTGCGTAGACCGCATCCGCGCCATAGGCAAACGCATAACGCATATTTTTTAAGGTCCCAGCAGGAGACAGTAGCTCAGGTTTAAACATAATTTCTCTCAATTAACAGGTTGCAAACTAACTTGGGGCGGGCATTTTACTCAATGGAGGGAGCCTTATGCAAATAGTAACCTTGTTTATTCTGTGGTCAACCGCCCATTGCCGCCATAAATAGGCTTCCTATTCCACTGTTTTACGCCGCATACTTGCCCTTGTAGCCAGATGACAGTGATTGCCGCTCTTGTTGGTGGCTATCACGTCCAGCTGGTTTGCTTTAGGGGGCATAGGTTCGCGACTTACCTTTTAATAGCCTATTTTATCCATTATTGCCAAAATGCCCTCTTAGTGCTTGGTGTTATATCAGCGTTGATTGTGGGCGCAGCGGCTATCGTAGAACCATTTAGTTGGTAGTCGGTGAACCAGCGGCGAGGGCTTTTATCGGCCAATATGTGTTGCCGCATGATTATCCTTTAACTAATATTGACGCTTAAAATAGCAACAGACCTTAATTTATCTGCTTAAATTTAAGCGATATTTAGCTCCTTTGAGTCTAGGGCCTGTTGATCTTTGCTGGTTGAATTTCGTTCGAGACAAAAACGTTTTTAGCCGAACCCTTCGGGCAGCGTTTGTTGGTCATTTCTACTGCGTTGTCAGCTTTTTATGTAGAATAACTACACCATAAAGCTTCCGCCTTGTATAAATACCCAACAATTCGCTGCAAAAACAACCTTGAAAGATCAACTGGCCCTAGCTAAGCCATTTTACCATCACGCTTGGCAACCAGTCCTGATATACTCTAGCGCATTATTAGGCGGTAATATTTTATTAAGGAGTCAGCATGTCTAGCGAGCATCAACTACTGGTTGGGTTATTAAAAAAGTTAAAGGCCGATGCGTTAGTGTTGCCAACTTTGCCCGAGGTAGCAATGCGCGTCCAAGAGGTCGTTGCTAGGCCCGATTCCAGCCCTAAACAGGTGGCGGAGATTATTGGTCAAGATGCCGCGATATCGGCGCGTATGATAAAAGTGGCCAACAGCGCCATGTACAGTCGTGGCACCAAAGCAGAAAACATTAACAGCGCAGTGAGCCGTATCGGTTTAACTCAAATAAAGGCTATCGCGACATCGGTTGCCATGGAGCAGTTGTTTATCTCTACTAATGAGATGGTGTGGGAGGTGATGGATGAGGTGTGGCGCTCGTCAATCGAGGTGACCTCTGCGGCCTGTGCATTATTGATGAAGTACTCGAAGACTCATAAAGGTTGTGGTTTAAATTACGATACCCTGACGCTTGCCAGCTTGGTACACAATATTGGTGCCTTGCCTGTATTGACGGAGGCAGAAGCTCATCCGCATCTGTTTACCAGCATAGAACAATTACGCGCTCTGGTGAGAAAAATGCAGGGGCCGATAGGTCGAGCGGTATTGAAAAGTTGGGACTTTTCGCCAGAGGTGATGGAAGTGGTTGAACGATGGGCTGACTTACCCTATCTGCCTGAGCGAGTGACCTATTTAGACTTTGTGCGTTCGGCCGCTTTTTATACCGGTGAGTTAAGAGCGGGTCATGAGCTTGAAGAGCGTTTAGATGTGTTTGTGAAGCGTGGCTTACCCGTATCGCCAGAGTATTTAGGCTCTGATGAATTTCTCGATAATTATCATTCTATTAAGATGAGTTACGAATAGTTGTGACGGTCGATTAACTCTGTTAATAATAGTGGTTAATTTTTCTGCTTCGTAAACATTAAGGCTTTGTGTGGATGCTGCTAATCTCTATTGGATAATGGCTTACATTATAGCCATTGGCGTCGCTGGTACCCTCTATTGGTACTGGCATAGACGTGCTGGCATCCGCTTTTTGCAACAACTCACAAAGCAATTGCAGCAACAAGATAAAGTGCGTAAGCCGTTAGACATTGATTCCGTCCCCAGTGATTTTATTCCGTTATACCTACAGTTACAGCGATTATTAAAGCATTTGCCACCGCCGCCAGGGCGAGATAAATTAACGGGCTTGCTTAATCGAGTTGGGCTTAAATCACGTTTATCTCGCCTGATGCCTCTCAATCAGGGCATGTTTGTGCTGATTGATATTCATCGTTTTCGCTACGTTAACGATCTGTTTGGTTTCTCTTTTGGCGATAAGTTACTGCTGGCCATGAGTGAGCGAATTAAACAGCCGCTGAGTGCTCAAGAGCTTGTCGCGCGTATGAATGAAGATGAGTTTTTAGTGGTGTTTAAAGCGCCGCTAAGTAGTGAGCAACTCAACGCATTGCAAAACCAGTTACAACAGCCATTTTATATTAATGATACCGTGATTAATCTACAGGTACAGCTTGGGTATATGGATCTCTCATTGCATCATGCCGATGTAAGCCAGATGCTAAGGCGCATCGATTTGGCCTTAGTGCGAGCTAAGTCTAGCTCAGGCTTAATCGCCGCCTATCGACAAGGGGATGATAAGAGTCAACATAGGCAGTTGAGTATTATTCGCTGTTTTCCTAAGGCGTTAGCGCAAAGTGAACTCTATGTGGTATATCAGCCTAAATACAACCTCATCAGTCGTAATTGCAGCCACGCTGAAGCCCTTATTCGCTGGGAAAGCTCATTATTAGGCACGGTTTCGCCAGCAGAGTTTATTCCTTTGCTCGAGCGTGCAGGGATGATTTCTATGCTCAGTCAATGGGTTATTGAGCAGGTGCTCGAGCAACAAAGTGAGTGGCGTCAAGGTGATGTTAAGCTGCAGGTGGCGGTCAATCTAGCGCTTGATGATTTATGTGGCAGCCAATTGTGCCAGTTGATCGTGGCGCAGATGCAGCAGCGTCAACTGAGCTCTGATGTACTGGCCATCGAGGTTACCGAGAGCCAGTTAATGACAGATATGCAGCGCACGATTAATGCCCTCGATTGTCTCAAGCGTGCGGGTATTAACGCTGCCATCGACGACTTCGGCACCGGGCACTCCTCTTTGGCGTACCTCAAAAGCCTCCCTGTGAACGAAGTTAAAGTGGACAAAGCTTTTTTGGATAATGTGACCACAGATTTTCGTGGCCAGCATATTCTTAGCAGCGCAGTGTCATTAGCTCAAGGGTTGGGGTTTTCGGTCACAGTTGAAGGCGTAGAAACCCAAGCTGAGTTTATGTTACTACAACAGATGGGCGTCGATAAAATTCAGGGTGATCTATTTGCTAAACCTATGAGTGCAGCCGAGCTTGAAATGTATTGGCAAACACTCAATCGGCCCATTGCCGTATTATCTTAATAATAAGGTGTCACTCTTGCTTTGTAATGTAACGACTGAGCTCGGCGATAAGCTCTGCTGACATGGGGGTCATCTGCCGCGCTTTATTCATGCATACCATCTCAATTTGGGCGCTGACCGCCGGTTTTTTGCCTTGTGGTCGCCAGATCTCTTGTTGCCATACAGTGCGGTATTTACTCTCAAAATAAAACTGCGTGCGCACATCGACAATCTCCGCAAACTCGACGCCATCATGGCATAGCATATCACTGCGATAGACGGCAAAACCTAAACCTTGCTGGACCCAAAGGCGAGCCAAGGTTTCGGCGCCGATGACATGTTCTCTGGCACGTTCAAAATATTTTAAGAAATTAGGGTGATACACTACACCTGAAAAATCGGTATCTTCATAATAAATCTGCACCGGAAAATGAAATTGGGTGCTGTATTGCGCTTGTTGAGGCTGCTTCATATCTTAAAGGGAGGCGGCTAATAGTGCGCGCCAGCTTAGCACATTTAAGTAAAACCGCACATGCTGCCTAGCCATTTCAGTTTTAAGCCTTGATAGTCGCTTTCGATGGATGATTGTCGCCATTGATTGCCATCACTGATAAGTGGTTTTCCATTGGTGGTATCGACCTAATAGAAGGGCGGCTTTCACTTCTGGTTAAGCGTATTTTTTATTCAACTCTGCTACACTCTGCAGTGTGTTATCTACTTGATAATAAGATGTTAGATTACTTATGTCCTTCGATACTTTATCTGTTTTTTTTCAAAATGCAGCACTACTGCTGGTATTAGTTGTTATTTATGACGCAGTGCCGCGTCAGCGTCATCACCACTATGCTTGGTTGTGGCGTGTGCTCGCGGGATTACTCATAGGTGTGGTGCTTGTGATCACTATGATCACCTCATGGGAATACCAAGTGGGTATTTTTGTCGACGCGCGCGCCATCATTTTAGGGATCTCCGGACTGTTTTTTGGTGGCGTACCCACCTTAGTTGCTACCCTCGTGGGGATTGTTTTTCGTGTATTGGAAGGCGGTCCAGCGATGCTTCCCGGCATTATGGTGATGGTTGCTACGGCCAGTTTGGGCTGTTTATGGCGTTATTATCGTAAAAATGATATCGCCGATATGACCTTTAAAGAGTTACTACTGTTTGGCTTTGTTTTACATCTGCTCACTTTATCCCTATTAGCGCTGCTACCTTTTGAGTTGTTTGTGGATATATTATCCTTGGCGGCGCTGCCAATGATGATGATCTTTCCCTTGGTAACGGCACTAATTGGCCAGCTATTGTCACGTCGGCTTGAAGTTGAGCGCGACGCTAAGATTAAGCTGCAAGATGATTTTATTTTTCGCTCGCAATTTGACATTGGCAATATGGGCATCGCCATCACCTCGGTGGATCAGCATTGGATAAAAGTGAATCCAAGGTTATGTAAGATGCTGAAATATTCCGAACAAGAATTGCTTCAGCGTACTTGGTCTGAATTAACGTATTTTGAAGATCTTCAGGCTGATGAAGATCAGTATAAGCGCCTATTAAATGGAGAGATTGATGTTTACGAGATGGATAAGCGTTATGTCGCCAAAGATGGCGAAATTGTTTATACCCATCTAGCGGTTGCGTGCCGACGAGTAAATCATCAAGTCGATATGGTGATTGCTGGCATTATCGACATTACGGCCAATAAACAAGCCGAATTGGCCGTCAGAACCAGTCAAGAAAGGTTAGCTCTCGTGTTAGAAAGCAGTGATTTAGGCCTATGGGACTGGGATATCAACCGCAATGAAACCAGGCGTAACCCATGGTGTGCTAAGGTGCTTGGTTGCGAGTTAGAGCGCCTCAATAATGACCCAAGGTTGTGGACTGATGCGATTCACCCGCAAGATAGACCCACGGTATTAAGTGCTATCGATAAACACCTTAAAGGTGAGACCCCCAAGTACAGTGCTCAGTATCGGCTAATCACCCTTACTGGCGAGGAGCGCTGGATTGTCGATACAGGTAAAACCGTGAGTCGTGATATTCACGGGCGGCCATTGCGGATGTGTGGTGTGCACAGCGATATTACTGAGCAGAGACAGATCCAAGAGTCATTAGAGCTCGCCGCCTCGGTCTACAATAACTCTAGCGAGGCGATGAGCGTGTTAGATCATCAAGGTCAAATCATCACGGTTAACGCCGCCTTCACCGCCATCACAGGTTATCAACAAGAAGAAGTAGAGCACCAAGGTATTGGCATATTAAAGTGCGAGCATGGTGATAAGTTGCAATATGCACAACTAAAGCAAGCTGTGAGCGATGTGGGGCGTTGGCAGGGTGAGTTGTGTATCAAAAATAAAGATGGCAATGAATATATGGTGTGGTTCACCATTAATACCATTTACGACCAACAGGGTGAGGTTTTTCGCCGTGTCGCCCTGTTTTCTGATATTACCGATAAAAAACAAGCCGAACAGATTATCTGGAAGCAGGCCAATTATGATCCTCTCACCGGCTTACCCAATCGACGTATGCTGCTCGAATATTTAAGCAGTGAGATGTTACGTATCGACCGTGACGAGAGCCATTTTGCGTTATTATTTTTGGATTTAGACTGTTTTAAAGAGGTGAACGATACCTTAGGCCACGACATGGGTGACTTGCTATTGCAAGAAACGGCCAAACGCTTAAAGGGCTGTATTCGTGAAGTCGATATGTGTGCCAGGCTGGGGGGCGATGAGTTTACCGTGGTGTTATCGGGCATTGATTTTCCCGGCGGAGTCGAGCGCGTTGCGCAATGTATTTTACAGCGCATTAGTGAGCCTTATAGCTTAGGTGATGAAACGGCTTACATCAGTGTCAGTATTGGGATAACTATGTATCCCGACGATGCGACCAGCGTTGAAGGGTTATTAAAGCATGCTGATCAGGCGATGTATGCCGCTAAAGAGCAAGGGCGAAATCGCTTTCATTATTTTACTCCCTCGATGCAAGAGTTTGCCCGTTATCGTATGGCGTTGATTAAAGATCTGCGTCACGCCATCATCCATGATGAGTTTGAGCTTTATTATCAACCGATCATCGATATGAACAGTGGCGATATTTATAAGGCGGAAGCCTTGATCCGCTGGAATCACTCGTCGCGGGGCATGGTGTCACCCAGTGAGTTTATTTCGGTTGCCGAAGAGACGGGCTTAATCAACGATATCGGTAATTGGGTGTTTGAGCAGGCGGCGCATCAGAGTGCGAAGTGGCGTAAGCAATTTGGCACCGAAATTCAGATAAGCATTAATAAATCGCCGGTGCAGTTTTGTGACGAAGGTGACACCTTTAGTGACTGGCTCGCCTTATTGCAGCGCCTCAAACTATCTAGCAATGCCATCTGCGTCGAAATAACCGAAGGGTTGTTATTGGATGCATCCATGGGGGTCACCGAAAAATTACTCGCCTATCGTGATGCTGGTATTCAAGTCTCGCTAGATGATTTTGGTACGGGTTATTCGTCGTTAGCCTACCTGAAAAAATTTGATATCGATTACCTCAAAATTGATCAATCTTTCACCCGTAATTTAGAAAGTGATACCGATGGCGTGGCCTTGTGTGAAGCCATTATCGTGATGGCGCACAAACTGGGGATTAACGTGATTGCCGAAGGTGTAGAAACCGAGTTTCAACGTGACTTTTTAGCCAAGGCTGGCTGTGATTATGCCCAAGGTTATCTGTTTGCTCGGCCGCTGCCACAAGCGGAGTTTGAGCAAACTTACTTAAATCAACACTCAAGCTCGTCAAGCCGAATGGGCCGTGATTGTTAAATGAGTTGCTAAGTGATAAACGCTCAATATTAACGACTGATAACGGGCCAATCATGCTGAATTGTTATCCTTATGGCGTGGATTTTGATAGACTCCGCGCTCAGTTTTGACCCAATAGCCATTGACCATCGAGCCCATTATGAATTTTGATTCACTCCCTTTGCATCCTCTGCTTATCCAAGCGACAGCGCTATGCGGTTATCAGCAATTAACCCAAGTGCAGGCCAAGGTGATTCCGATTGCATTGCAAGGCCGAGATGTGATGGCCTGCGCCGAAACGGGCACGGGTAAAACAGCGGCCTTCAGCCTGCCTTTCCTACATAAGCTGCTTGAGAGCGACAGGCCATTAGGCCAGCTCAGTGTGCTGGTGCTAACACCAACCCGTGAATTAGCGATACAAGTGGGCGAGAGTATTGCCAAGTACAGTCAGTTGACGCCATTAACGTCACTGGCGGTTTACGGTGGCGCTAATATTAACCCTCAGCGTAAGGCACTGGCAAAGGGCGTCGATATTTTAATTGCCACTCCAGGGCGTTTATTTGACCTTATCGGCCAGCATGGCTTGGATCTGTCGTCGGTCGAGCAGCTGGTTATCGATGAAGCCGACCGTATGTTGGATTTAGGCTTTGTTAAAGACATTGAGCGAGTCAAAAACCTTATCGCCCCGCGCCATTCGACTCAGCTGTTTTCGGCGACCTTTAGCAAGGCGATTAAGGTGCTAGCCACTAAGATGCTAGATGATCCCGAGTGGATTAATGTGACGCAAAATACCACCGCAGCCAATATAAAGCAGGAGGTGTATCCGGTCGATAAGCGCCGTAAAGCCGAGCTATTGGCTGAGCTGATCGGGCGTAATAATTGGCAACAGGTATTGGTCTTTGTTAGCAGTAAAGAGAGTGCAGAGTCGCTGCACAAAGAGCTAAAACTAGACGGTATAAAAAATGCCGTATTCCATGGTGACAAGACCCAAGGCGCGCGCAATCGGGCGCTGGAGCAGTTTAAATCGGGTGAACTCAGAGTGATGGTAGCGACCGATGTTGCCGCCAGAGGACTGGATATCGCGGCGTTACCACTGGTGATTAACCTTGAATTGCCGCTGGATGCTGAAGATTATGTGCATCGTATTGGCCGCACCGGCCGCGCGGGGTTAGCCGGCCATGCCATCTCATTTGTGGCATTGAATGATGAAAAAATGCTGCAAGAAATTGAAGCCTTAATTGGACAAACCTTGCCAAGACACATAGTGCCTGGATATGAGATAGGGGCGCCATTACCTGCCCGTTACCGTGAGTTGCAACTGGAAACGACCAGCCCATCACATAAACCCAAGCGAGCGAAGCGCCCTTCAGCACGAGACAGTCAGCATCATAGTTATGCTAGCCGACGGGCGAATAAGTCGCGCAAGGTGTAATGAACTTGGGGCTATCGTTACTGAGTCATAATGGGGCTAAAGCGATATCATTAGAGTCAACTGGCACAGATAAGCGTTATCTAGCGTAAAGGTTAGCCAAGCTGATGAGCCGGACCGTAATGTAACTATAGCGAGAACAAGATGCGCAAACCGATCATAACTCAGCCTGTCGCAACCAATGTGATCACCGGTTTTTTAGGCGTGGGTAAGACTACGCTCATTCAATATTTATTAGCGAATAAGCCCGCTAATCAAGTATGGGCTGTGTTAATTAATGAGTTCGGTGAGATCGGTATTGATGCCAGTTTTATCGGTAAACAATCGGGTAAGGTGCAAATAAAAGAGGTCGCCGGCGGCTGTATTTGCTGCGCCGCAGGCGTGCCCACTCAGGTGGCGGTTAATCAGTTGCTTGCACAAGCTAAGCCCGACCGATTATTGATTGAGCCCACAGGATTAGGGCACCCTAAAGCAATTATAGACACCCTAAGTCAGCCGCATTTTCGACAGGTTATCGCCTTAAAAAGCACTATCTGCTTAGTGGATGCACGCAAGGTGAGCGATAACCGCTATCGAAAAAGCGATATTTTTAAGCAGCAGTTAGCCATTGCCGATCAGATCTTTGTCACCAAAGGTGATTTAGCGGCAGAGGATGATTTGGCACAGTTGCACACCTTTCTCGCCCAGCACTCTATTAGCGCGCCAGTGCAATCAATCAATTTAACCCGCGAGCAAGAGAGCCAAACTCCGGCGTTATTTAATCGGTTAGCGGAGCAGGTGTTAGATAGTGCTCAGCGCCTTCCTAACGCGCAGGTCAGTTCATCAGTCCGCAGTGGCCCATCTCTTGGCTCTAATTCGTCCCTCTTTTCAGCTTCAATACCGCTAAGCCCTTTATTCGAGTCGTCCACCATGGAGCCACAAACATCGCCGTTGGCGGAGTTTGATCAGCTTGGCATCTATCGCAATGATAATCAGCATGAGGGGATATACAGTGCTGGCTGGGTATTTGATTGCCATTATGAATTTGATTTTGAAGCCATTGTCGCCTGGGTAAAGCATCAGGACTACCTGCGTTTAAAAGCCTTGTTAATTTGCGATGAAGGTATTGCCGCCCTTAATTACGTCGATAAGCAGCTGCAGGTTGTTGAGCTTGATGATGCGTTGGATTCTCGTATTGAGTTGATTTCTCGCCAACCAATCACTATATCCACAACCGAGCAGCAACTGCTGTCGCTTGCCAAGCGCTACGCCGTTTAACGACGTAGCGCCTATGATTATCAATCATAGTAGCCAATCCTTGTCGGCAAGGTAGCGGCTAGGTCCGCGTTACAGTGAATGGTTAACAGGATTTCTTTGTCTTTTTTACTGAGCAGATAGATAACTGACTATGCAAGACGTACCACATGATCAATCGTTAGCAACAGACCCAATCCCAACATTAGTATGGCGTTATACCATTCCCACGATCTTATCTATGTTAGTGACTGGGGTGTATATGGTGATAGACGGCATGTTTATTGGCCATTATCTGGGCGAAGTCGGCTTGGCCGGAATGATGCTGGCGTACCCGGTTGGGGCCATTTTGTATGCGGTCGGTGCGCTGTTGGGGATGGGCGGCGCCTCATTGGTGTCTATCAATTTGGGGCGCAATGATCCGGCGCGAGCGCGAAAAATACTCGGTAACACCTTTACCCTCTGTTTAATTACCGGCGTTTTATTTGCGCTGGTGGGCACATTTTTTAGTCGCGATATCTTAATTTGGTTGGGCGCCGAGGGAGAAGTGCTACGCAGCGCCGATGAATACCTGTTTTGGTATTTTGCCTTAGGTGTGTTTCCTATTTTGGCCATCGCGTTTGCAGCGCTGTTAAGAAACGATGGTCGCCCAGGTTTTGTAACTTGGATATTGATCATCAGCGGTTGCCTTAATGCGCTACTCGATTGGCTGTTTATTGTGGTGTTTCCTTTCGGGCTAGCAGGTGCCGCCATTGCCACTATGATCTGTCAAGCAGTGACAGGCTTGGCTTGTTTACAACATTTTTTTACGGCAAAAACGCGCCTCGGTATCAATATCGAGCAGATGAAGCTGACCCTAGATCACTGCCTCAACATTGTAAAAGTGGGTTTTCCCAGCTTTTTAATGAACCTGTATCTCTCTATTGTGTTAACGCTACATAATATGGCGTTTTTATGGGTGGGTGGGCCAATACATGTTGCCGCTTACGGTGTGGTCAGCTACACCGAGGCATTGTTTTATTTGATTTTTGAGGGAATAGCGCTCGGCACGCAACCCATTTTCAGTTTTAATGCGGGAGCCAACCGGTTCGACAGGGTGTTCCAGACGTTTAAAATTGCTACTTTGATGACCTTAATCACAGCGGCCATCGGTTTATTGTTTATCTATCTGCTGCCGAAATATTTGGTGTATATTTTTGCCGGCGATAATGCCGAGTTAACGCCTGTGGCTATCGAAGGGATGCGCCTCTATTTTTGGGGACTGCCTTTTGAAGGCGTTATTCTTACTGGCGCGGCATTTTTCCAGGCGATCAATCGCCCTAAAGACGCGGCCATGCTAACGGGCAGTAAGTTAATTTTAATTGCCGCTATTATTTATCTGTTTGCTTGGGCGTTTGGGGTGACAGGCGTGTGGATCTCTTTGGCGTGTTGCAGCGCCTTACTGACCTTATGGATGGTCAGGCGATTAAGCTTACTTTACAAGAGTTTGCAATAACTGGGTAGACTGTTAGGATAGCTGTTAACCAGTGAAATGCTTGTTTAACATGAGTCGAGTTTACCTAATATAAAGCAGGGAAAAGCTGCGTTAGTTTAGTTTCACAAATAAGGATATTTGTTTATATGGTTTTAAAATTACCGCTTTTGGCGCTAAATGCAGTACTGTTAATCAATTCTGCATCGCTTAGCGCCTCTCCTTTTAGCGACAGTTATGCCGCTTATCAACATGCCGTTAAAGTTAAAGATAGCCAAGCTGCTGAGCAGTATGCAGAGCAAACCTATCTGCTCGGTCAGGGGTATTTTGAACCTGGCGCTATCGACATTGCTCACCTGCAATTGAACTGGGCAACATCCCTGCAGGCCAAAGGCGATCTTGAGGCCGCGCAGCAACAGTTTTTGCAGGTTTTAGCACGCTATCGCGGCCATTTTGGGGCTGAAGCCATCGAGCTTATCGACCCACTACTGGGCGCTGCGCAAACCATGTCGGCGTCTAAAGAGCAAAAGTCGCTGTTTAAAGAAGCTATCTCCATTGCACAGACAAGCGATAACCTGTTACTTACCGCCGAGGTCAAGTTATTGGCTTTTAAGGCGTTGGTGTCGACGGAATATTACGGTCGTGATATTCGCAGTGATGTATTAGATGCCTATGAGATCTATCAGCAGCTGCCTAATAATGATATCCGCCGGATAACGGCAACTTATTACGTTGGCGTAATAAAGGCGAGTGAAAAGCGCTACAGTGATGCAATTCCCCATCTAGAAGAGGTGGTCAAGCAGTTTGCTGTGCTCGATTTTAGTCATCCCTATAAGCTGTCAGCCCATGCACGTTTAGTCGAGCTATATGAGCATGAGGGCGAGAGCGAGCAGGCCACAGCCCACTGTATTGCGATTGGCAGTATGACGCCTTGGGATGAACAACAAGAACAAACACCGCTGTTTCGTTCGTCGCCTAACTATCCTATGTCCTATATCCGTGCTGGACGCGAAGGATGGTCGGAGATTGAATTTACTGTCGATGAACAAGGGTTTGTGCAAGATCCTGTGACCCTAGCCTCTGAAGGGGGGCCTTTATTTATAAAAGAGTCGCTAAAGGCGATAAAGCAGTGGCGCTATGCGCCTAAGTTTGTCGATGGTAAGCCCGTTGCGGCGCAGACCAGAGTGCGATTACTGTTTGAGGTACAAGGTTAACAGCTAGTCTGCCTTTTTGGCGATTAAGCCATCGAATGGTAAGTTATTAATTAATAAGCCCTCTTGTAATGCGAGGGCTTATTTTTGAGTGTCACAAAATTTGAACCGATGGCATGTGACCTATTTGAGTTATATAAAAATAGGTAAATTGCCTGTTGTCATTCGCTTGGGTGATTCTGGGGTAAGTGGCGTTATTACCCGTAGCTATAAGTGTGGTCATTAGTTAAAACAATTTACTGCCCCAACCGAGTTTACTTCTTAGTACGTTAAAGTAGTTATATCCCGTAGGATGGATTAAATGTAAGCGCTCTTTGCTGCGGCGGATAATAATTTCATCGCCTGGCAGTACCGCTAAAGTGACATGACCATCACAGCTGACCTCTAAGGCATCATCATTATCGGGTGACACCACTAGTTTAATGGTGCTACAGGCATCGACCACTATCGGCCGGCAAGACAAAGTGTGTGGAAACATCGGCACTAAAATGAGCGCCTCAAGGTTGGGGGTTAAAATGGCTCCCCCGGCAGAAAGTGAATAGGCTGTAGAGCCCGTTGGGGTGGAAACAATCATGCCATCGGCGCGCTGACTATACATAAAGTTGCCGTCAATATAGACTTCAAACTCAATCATATGCGCAATTTTACCTGGATGGAGCACCGTTTCATTAACAGCGGTATTACTGGCTTTTACGCTGCCATGACGATGGACTTCCGATTCGAGTAAGAAGCGGTATTCAGTTTCGTAATTGCCTTCGAGCACTTTAGTTAATGCGGGTTCAAATCCTTCGGGAGGCAGATCGGTTAAGAAGCCCAAATTACCGCGGTTGACGCCGATAACGCCAATATCAAAACGGGCTAGTACGCGCGCCGCACCTAACATATTACCATCACCGCCGACGACGATAGCCAAATCGCAGTATTCACCTATTTGCAGTAAATCGACCGATTTGACATGGGGGCCAATTTCAGCGGAAACTCGCTCTTCAACATAAACATCATAGCCTTGTTGGGTTAACCAATGATGCAGTTGTTTTAGAGTATTATGTGTCCCAAGGTGATGGGGTTTGCCAATTAAGCCGATTGTGTGGAACGCTTTACTCATATTTGTCTTTGATCCATGCCTTAGGGCTTGAAACCTCAAATTTGATCCCCATAATATGCCCAGAGCATGCAGAAACAAAGCATTTTTAGCTGGAGTAACAATGAGCAACGAATCAAATAAAGCACAAGAGCCACAGATTGATCAAAATATCGCGCCAGAAGTCGACACCGAAGTGGTTGAAGATGCGGCCAATTTGATGGATGAGCTAACCCAAGCTAATTTTCGTATAGAAGAGCTTGAACAGGCACTCGCCGCTGCGGAAGCGAAAGTCGAGGAGCAGAAAGATTCTGTGATCCGCGCCGCTGCAGAAGTGGATAATGTCCGTCGTCGTGCTGCCATGGATGTGGAAAAGGCCCACAAGTTCGCCCTCGAAAAGTTTGCCAATGAACTTTTACCTGTTATTGATAACATGGAGCGAGCGCTTCAAGGAACCAATGTAGAAGATGAGACCACCAAGGCGATTTATGAAGGGGTTGAGCTGACGCTTAAGAGCTTTACTACAGCGGTTGAAAAGTTTGGTCTATCACCATTGAACCCACAAGGTGAAGCCTTTAACCCTGATCATCATCAAGCTATTGGCATGCAGCCAAGTGATGAGTTTCCGGCAAATACCGTTATGATGGTCATGCAAAAAGGTTACATCCTTAACGACCGCCTGCTGCGCCCTGCTATGGTAATGGTGTCGCAAGGTGGCGATTCGGCCGATACTGGCTCAATCGATACCCAAGCCTAATAGGTATTCGATGTCGTTAGTATAAAAAGACGTTATTATAAAAATAGGCCTCAAGTTGAGGCCTATTTTTTTGTCACTATTTGACTAGATATACTGACTGATCACGCACCGATATAGGCGTTGATTTGATGTAAAATCCCTTCGCCATCGAGTTTCAACTCTGCCAAAATCTCCGCCGACTCACCGTGTTTAATAAACTCATCGGGCAAACCGATATTAAGCACTGGCATGGGCAATTTCAGTTGTTGCAGTAGTTCCAATACGCCAGAACCTGCGCCGCCCATAATGGCATTTTCTTCCACTGTCACTAACAGGTCGTGGCTGGTGGCTAATTGCTTAACCAGTTCAGCATCTAATGGCTTAACAAAACGCATGTCAGCCAGTGTGGCATCTAAGGCCTGGGCCGCATAATCTGCCGCAGCCAAGGTGGTGCCGAAGTTAAGGATGGCAATTTTTTGGCCTTGACGCTTAATCAACCCCTTACCAATTTCCATAGCCGTCATGGTGTCAACTTGTGGTTCGCCAGTGGCACTTCCTCTAGGGTAACGGATGGCCGTTGGGCCATCGTTATAACAGTAGCCTGTATAGAGCATTTGCCGGCATTCATTTTCGTCAGATGGCGCCATGATCACCATATTAGGAACCGTGCGCATAAAGCTTAAGTCAAATGCGCCCTGATGGGTCGGGCCATCTGCGCCAACAATACCGCCGCGGTCGATAGCAAAGATCACCGGTAACTTTTGCAGCGCCACGTCATGAATTAATTGATCATACCCGCGTTGCAAGAAGGTCGAATAGATGGCCACAACGGGCTTATACCCTTCACAAGCAAAGCCTGCGGCTAATGTCACTGCGTGTTGCTCAGCAATCGCGGCATCGAAATATTGCCCCGGGAAACGCTGAGAAAACTCAACCATGCCTGAACCTTCGCGCATGGCGGGGGTGATCCCCAAGACTTTGTCATCCTTTGCTGCCATATCACACAGCCAGCGGCCAAATATTTGAGAAAAGCTAGGATTTGAAGGTTTTGCGGCCGGCTTGGCAAAGGTTGACGGATCAAACTTAGGCACTGCATGCCAGCCTATGGGATCTTTTTCTGCCGGTTCATAACCACGACCTTTCTTGGTCATGATATGTAAAATCTGCGGTCCCGATAGGTTACGCATGTTTCGCATGGTTTCGACTAAGGCATCGACATCGTGACCGTCGATAGGGCCAATATAGTTAAAGCCCAGCTCTTCAAACATGGTACCAGGTACGACCATACCTTTAAGGTGCTCTTCGGTGCGCTTAGCCATCTCTTTGATAACAGGCATCCCTTTGAGCACTTTTTTACTGCTTTCACGGATGGTGGTATATAAGCGGCCAGACATCAGTTGGGCTAGATGATTATTGAGTGCGCCGACGTTTTCTGAAATCGACATCTCGTTATCATTAAGCACGACTAACATGTCGTTATGCAGGTCTCCAGCGTGGTTCATCGCCTCAAACACCATGCCGCCAGTCATCGCGCCATCGCCAATCACAGCGACCACTTTTCGCCCTGCTTGCTCTTTCTCTGCAGCCACGGCCATGGCCAGAGCTGCACTGATAGAGGTACCTGAGTGACCCACACTAAAGGTGTCATATTCACTTTCTTCACGCCAAGGGAAGGGGTGTATGCCGCCCTTTTGACGTATGGTATGCATCTTATCGCGGCGCCCGGTTAAAATTTTATGTGGATAGGCTTGATGCCCCACATCCCAAACGAGTCTATCGAATGGCGTGTTATAGACATAGTGCAAGGCAACGGTGAGTTCGACTGTGCCGAGCCCTGAGGCAAAGTGGCCACTCGAAATGCCTACCGATTGCAGCAAAAAACTTCTGAGTTCATCAGCAAGTTTTGGGAGCACGCCCTGTGGCAACTGTCTCAGCTCATCAGGGGTGTTGGCCTGTGCTAACACAGGGTATTTCGTTATATCCAAACTCATAGCGAGATTCTTTGGCTCTTTATTATACTCTTCGCTCAATGATAAAACGGGCGAATTCGGCAATTAACTGGCTATTGTATGGTAATTTAGCCAGCGCTGATAGGGCATCATCGATCAAACTTTTAGCGGTTGCTTGTGCACCAGGCAAGCCCAGCAATTTAGGGTAGGTGCTCTTATTGGACTCGCAGTCAGACCCTTGTGGCTTTCCAAGCTCTTCGGTGCTGGCGATAATATCGAGCACATCGTCTTGAACTTGAAAGGCTAAACCCACTGCGTCGGCAAATTCTAACAGTAGATCGCGCTCGTTATCTGTGATGGCTGCGGCAATGATAGGTAATTCCACTGCGCAGCGAATTAGGGCGCCAGTTTTAAGGCGATGTAAGCGTTTTAATGTGGTTAAGTCTATCTGTTTATCGGTGGCATTAAGATCCATCGATTGACCGCCACACATCCCATGATAGCCAGAAGCCTTGGCTAGCGAGCGTACCATGGCCAACTGTTGGCTTGGTTGTAAATCTGGCTGCTCTTGGCTAATAACTTCAAAAGCTAGGGTCTGCAAAGCATCACCGGCTAAAATCGCGGTGGCTTCATCGAAGGCGATATGCACTGTGGGTTGACCGCGGCGCAAGGCGTCGTCGTCCATGGCGGGTAAATCGTCGTGAATAAGTGAGTAGGCATGGATGCATTCGATGGCGGCGGCGCAGGCGTCGAGTTGCTTCAAGGGGACATTAAGCATGTCGCCTACAGCGTACACTAGGAAGGGCCGAATACGTTTGCCCCCCAGTAATGCGCCATGCGCCATCGCGGCTTTGAGTTTCGGCTCGGTATCATCTTGAGCATGGATAAAGTGGCGCAGCTGGTCATCGACTCGCTGCTGATATTGGGTTATCGCATCGGCTAGCAATTATTCGCCCTCGGCAATATAGGGATGCAAACTGGGTTGGTCGTGCTCTTGGGTTAGAATAGTCACTTTTTGTTGTGCCTGCTCTAACTTTGCTTGGCTGTTTCTGACTAGGTTGATACCGCGCTCAAATTGTTTTAATGCGTCATCGAGCGATACATCACCTTGCTCTAAGTCGCCGACAATCCGTTCTAACTCGGATAAGGATTCTTCAAAAGTGAGGTTTTCAGGTTTTTTAGCCACAGTGATTTTCCCAAGAAATTAGCGACAGACAAAGTATCTCAGTCAACCTTAAGGGTCAAATTACGCTGCCGTATATTTGTGCAACAGCACGCTTTAAAGAGGTTTTTTTATAAAAAATTGAATTTATAACTAAACTTGCGTGTAAGCTGTCCGATAATGGTAATAGATTAAGACTCAATTTTGTCGACGATTATACCCTAAAGTGCGCGAAGCCGTTAAGGTGGTCTGTGGCCGATAATGGCTTTATCTGGCAAACATAGACCGTATAATTATTTGTGTTAGGGATATATGGGGTGACCATCAACAGGCCCCATTTTTTGCGTTTATCGAGCTGATTAACTTGGTCGCGTTGCTTGAGCGAGCAAGTTAGAGACAGCCTATTTTATAGATAAGGAAGAGTTGTGGATTTAGCGACACTGATAGGCCTAATTGGTGCGTTTGCTTTTATTATCGGTGCCATGTTCACCAGTGGTGGCATAGCAATTTATATTGATGTGCCCTCGGTACTGATTGTGATGATAGGCTCGCTGTTTGTGGTCATGATGAAGTACAACTTAAAGCAGTTTTTAGGTGCAGTAAAAATTGCCGCCAAAGCCTTTATCTTTAAAATCGATAAACCCGATGAGTTGATTGAACAGTCGGTTACTATGGCAGATGCGGCGCGTAAGGGCGGTTTTTTAGCGCTAGAAGAGGCTGAAATCAGTAATAGTTTTATGCAAAAAGCGGTCGACATGTTGGTCGATGGTCACGATGGTGAGGTGGTGCGTGAAGCACTGGAAAAAGATATTTCGCTCACAGAGGACCGCCATAAAACCGGCATTGGTATTTTTCAATCCTTAGGTGATGTTGCCCCTGCTATGGGGATGATCGGTACCTTAATCGGCTTGGTGGCCATGTTGTCTAACATGGATGACCCTAAGTCTATCGGGCCTGCGATGGCCGTCGCCTTGCTGACCACCTTATATGGCGCCATCATTGCCAATATGATCGCTATTCCGATTGCCGATAAATTGACCCTGCGTATGAGTGAAGAGATGCTCAATCGTAACTTGATCATGGACGCGGTATTGGCTATCCAAGATGGTCAAAACCCGAGGGTGATAGAAGGTTTCTTGAAAAACTATTTATCAGAGAAGCAGCGCACAATCGATACCACGGACGGGGAATAGCCGTATGGCTAAGAAAGTCAAATGCGATTGTCCGCCTGCGGGGGCACCTAAGTGGTTGGCGACCTTTGCAGACTTGATGTCGCTGTTGATGTGCTTTTTCGTGCTGCTGCTGGCGTTTTCCGAAATGGATGTCATGAAGTTTAAGCAGATCGCCGGCTCAATGAAATACGCCTTCGGGGTGCAAAATAAGGTTGAAGTTAAAGATATCCCTAAGGGCACGTCTGTTATTGCGCTAGAGTTTCGTCCTGGCAAACCCGAGCCCACACCTATTGAAATCATTAATCAGCAAACCAATGAGATGACAGAGCAGACGATTGAAGTGCAGGCGGGTGAAGATGACAGCGCTGGTGGCATACAGCAGCAACAAGGGGCTCAGCGCGGTGGCGATGCTTCGTCGACGGCACAAGAGCAGGCGGAAGCCGAAGCTCAGTCGCAGCAACAAGCCTCTTCACAAGATCAGATTAACGACCAAGTAAAGAAAATGGCTCAAGCCCTCAATAAAGAGATTGTTGATGGGGCGATTGAAATTGAGTCTCTAGGGCAGCAGATCATCATCCGCATTCGTGAAAAAGGCGCCTTTGCATCTGGCTCTGGTTTCTTACAGCCGAGATTTAAACCAGTAGTGCGCCGTGTTGGCGAACTACTCAAAGATGTGCCGGGTGTGGTGACGGTATCGGGGCATACCGATGATATAAAAATCAATAATGAACTCTATAGTTCTAACTGGGATCTCTCCAGTAAGCGTGCGGTGGCTGTCGCCCATGAGTTAATTAAAGTGGACGGCTTTAAACCACAACGGATGAAAGTGGTCGGTATGGCCAGCTCAGAGCCTCTGGTGGCTAACGACTCTGCCGAACATCGTACACGCAATCGACGTGTCGAAATTGCCATTGAGCAAGGCAAGGCAAAGGAAACCGATGAGATCAAGGTCGGGCCATAACCGCTGACTTATATCATAATTGTCCATAACGGGTCACTATTTGGGGCCCGTTTGCTGTGTGCCCGTTTAAAATTATGATCTTTTAGCGCTGCACAATAGGCATTTGTGCAGTGAGCTTGATATAATGGCTAAATTGCTGTCTAAATTTATCCCCCTCGGAACTTCCATGAAATTTATCGTAAAACTGTTTCCTGAAATCATGATGAAAAGCAAACCGGTAAGAATGCGTTTTACCAAGATGCTTGAAACTAATATTCGTAATGTGCTGCGCAAGGTCGATGAGGACGCAAAAGTCCAGCGCCAGTGGGATAAAATCATGGTTATGGTACCCGCAGATAAGCCTGAAATGGTGGCTGTATATGCCGAGCGCTTAGCCTGTATTCCTGGGATCGCCCATGTGCTGCAAGTTAAAGAGAGTACCTTTGAGTCGGTTGACGATATCTATCAGCAGACGTTAGCCCTATATAAAGATCAACTTGCGGGAAAAACCTTTTGTGTAAGGGTCAAGCGCAGTGGTAAGCATGAGTTTAACTCGATTGAAGTTGAACGCTACGTGGGCGGTGGTTTAAATCAGTTTACCGACGCTACTGGCGTTAGGCTGAAAAACCCCGATATGACGGTTAATTTAGAGATCGATAGAGAGCACCTTTATCTGGTTGAAAAACGTATCGACGGACTCGGCGGTTTCCCTATGGCTACCCAAGAAGATGTACTTTCTTTGCTGTCTGGTGGGTTTGACTCGGGTGTGTCGAGTTACCAGTTTATTAAGCGTGGCTCGCGAACCCATTATTGCTTCTTTAATCTTGGCGGCGATCAACATGAGATCGGTGTAAAGCAGGTTGCTTACCACTTATGGCAAAAATACGGCGAATCTCATAAGGTTAAATTCGTTTCAGTCCCGTTTGATCCTGTCGTGACCGAGATTTTAGAAAAAATAGATAATGGTCAGATGGGTGTTATCCTTAAGCGGATGATGATGCGCGCTGCGACTCGGGTTGCCGAAAAAATGGGTATTCAAGCATTAGTGACTGGTGAGGCTATGGGGCAGGTATCGAGCCAGACTTTGACTAACCTCAATGTGATAGATCGCTGCACCGATATGTTGATTTTACGCCCACTTATTGTGATGGATAAGCAAGATATTATTAATCTGAGTCGTCAAATTGGCACCGAAGATTTCGCCAAGTCGATACCCGAATACTGCGGTGTTATTTCACAAAAACCTACGGTAAAAGCGGTATTATCAAAAATCGAGGCCGAAGAAGCTAAGTTTTCTGACGATCTGTTAGATAGGGTGATTGCCGATGCCGAAATTATTGATATTAGGGAGATAGCAACCAGCATGGATACTAAGATCACGGCAACTGAAACCGTTGACTCAATTGGTGGTGGCGAAGTTGTCATCGACATTCGTGCTCCAGAAGAGCAAGAGCAGAGCCCATTAACGATTGACGGGGTCGAGATTAAAACCATTCCATTCTTTAAGTTGGCCACTCAGTTTGCCGCCCTCGATAAAGATAAAACCTATCTATTGTATTGCGATAGAGGGGTAATGAGTAAGTTGCAGGCGTTGTATCTGCAAGAGCAAGGCTATAATAACGTGAAGGTCTATCGCCCGTAATTGTTATTTAGCTTTTAAAAGCCGCCTAACAGGCGGCTTTTTGTTATCTGATGTTTACACGATAGTCAGTACATTATGTGGTTAACATACCATGGCGACTCACAAGGGTTTAGCGCCTGAATCTAATGCAGCCTGCAGGTTAGTGTATCTGCGAAGGTTTAGTTTATATGACTTGATTGAGTCCAGCTAGCTGACTTAAACGATGAGACAAAGCGACTTGATAAAGTTAAGAGATTGGCTTCATAGGTAAAAGTCACAATGGGAGGCACAGTCATCCATGGGCCTAGCAGATGGCTATAATGGTGCAAGATGAATATTGCTAATATTATATTACCAATAAGCTACTTTGATTGGCTCAAAGGTTGAATAAGTGGCCATAATGAGTGGTAATAAAAAAGCCGCATCAAAGAATGCGGCTTTTTATGACTTGCAATAAGTACTATTGCTCGTGATGATGCAACTTATGCTACTCTGCAAGTTGTGCGCTAACGGCTTCGGTCTTTAATTGCTCATCTTCATGTGCAATTAAAATAGCGTTGAGGTCATCATTGAGATCTTGTTGCATCTGGGTCAATCCTTCGGCCAACTCTGCGCTGATCGATGCATGTAAATCGGTAGTATCTACAAGGATTTCATCTGCGTTTACGACAGTTGAGCTAGAGAGCAACGCCATAGCAAAAACAGTCTTAAAGTTAATCATATTAATCGTCTCCGAGCGATTGCTATTGGGGGATTAGACACTCCCCCTTCTCGTCGTAGAGGCTGTCTAATATCATCGTTTAATTGGTGCAAATTTTACCAGTTCCTTGTTTCTTTACAAACGATAAAATGTAACAATTAGGATTAGGAAAACTAATCAAAATGTGCGACAAGGATCACTATGTCTAGACGTCTACCTCCACTGAATGCGGTCAAAGCATTTGAAGCTGCTGCCAGGCATTTAAGCTTTACACGAGCAGCAGAAGAATTGTTTGTCACGCAAGCCGCTGTTAGTCATCAAATTAAGGCGTTGGAGGAGTACCTTGGCTTAAAATTATTCCGTCGTAAAAACCGCTCTTTGTTGTTAACTGAAGAGGGGCAGGGCTATTTTCTCGATATCAAAGATATTTTCATTCAGCTGGCCGATGCAACAGATCGTTTACTTGCTCGAAGCGCCGTAGGATCCCTTACTGTCAGTACCTCGCCGAGTTTTGCGATTCAATGGTTAGTGCCTCGTTTATCTAATTTCAGTGAAAAGAATCCTGATATTGATGTGCGCATTAAAGCTGTCGACGATGAAACCAGTTCGCTTACTGACGATGTTGATGTGGCTATCTATTATGGCATGGGAAACTGGCCCGGTGTGCGTGCCGACAAGCTGCGCAATGAGGTGTTAATTCCAGTGTGTTCACCCATGTTACTCAATGGACCTAAACCACTTCAGCAGCCAAGTGATTTAAAGCATCACACCCTATTACATGACTCAAGTCGTCACGATTGGCAGGCTTGGTTTCGGCAATGTGGCATTAATGATATTAATGTGAACCAAGGTCCCATTTTTAGTCATTCATCGTTAGTCTTACAGGCGGCAGCTCATGGTCAAGGGGTTGCATTGGGTTACAGTGTCTTGGCGAGACCCGATATTAAAGCCGGCCGTTTAGTCTGCCCTTTCTCTGAAGTGCTGGTAAGCAAAGATGCCTATTACCTCGTGTGTCAGCAAAACCATGCCGAAATCGGTAAGATTGCCGCCTTTAGGCAATGGATGTTAGATATGTTTGAAGAGGAGTCTCGTAGTGAGTTGTTGCCAGGTTAAGGATGCGGATAATCAAGATACTAAGACGGCTACCTTTAGCCGTTTGTTGCTTGAGCAACCTATGCTTGATAACGCATTGCCGAGTAGCGAATGTTGGCTTTCAGGGCCTGTGGCGGACAAAGACACTGATATCGACACGCTGATTTTGTTGGCCCATGGCGCAGGTGCCAATATGGCGCATCCCTTTATGGCCGATTTGGCTGCTGGATTAAGTGCTACAGGAATGAGTGTAGTGCGCTTTAATTTCCCTTATATGCGTAACAATGCCATTGATGGCAAACGACGCCCGCCAGACAGGGCGCCTAAACTCTTAAATGATTTTAAGTTACATATTGAGGCGATACGTCAACGCTACCGTCCGCGGCAACTGATTTTAATGGGTAAGTCGATGGGCGGGCGTATGGCCGCTATGGTATCGAGCGAAGTGGCGGTCGATGCCGTGATTTGCTTGGGTTATCCATTTGTGCCACCGAAAGGGGGCGAGCCAAGACTCGAGCCGATTGCTTTGTGTCCCGCGCCATTGCTGGTGATACAAGGGGAGCGCGATAAATTTGGCGCTAAAGGGCAAGTAGAACCATGGCTTACCCCATATTCTGCGCAGTTACTATGGTTAAGCGATGGCGATCATAGTTTTGCGCCGCGAAAGTCGTCAGGCACCACACAAGCGGCTAACCTGCAACAGGCAATATCTTATAGCGTGAGTTTTATTAGGGGGTTACATGCATAAAGGATTTTTACTCATGGCGGCGCTCAGTGGTTTTATGGCCGTGGCGTTAGGCGCCTTTGCCGCACACGGGTTAAAGCAGGTCACGAGTGCCGAGATGATAACTATCTTTAATCTGGGCGTTGAGTATCAGTTTTATCATACCTTTGCCTTAATTGCGGTGGCCTTTGGTGGTCATTGGTTAAAGTCGCGTTTAATCACGTGGGCTGGATATCTGTTTATGCTGGGGATTGTGCTGTTTTCAGGCTCGCTTTACTTGTATGCCTTGCTTGGTGCCAAATGGACTGGCCCTGTAACGCCGATGGGGGGATTTTGCTTCTTACTTGGTTGGCTGTTTATTGCCGTTGCGGTATGGCGTGACAGGGTGGTTGAGCTGGATGATTAGTGCCTTGCCTGTTATGGCAATCGTATTCGTTTAGTAGAAAGTGTAGAATGGCGGCCGATTGTTTTGGTCGCCATTTTTTATTCAGGAAGTTCTGATGATTAACCTATTTTTATATTGCCGTGCTGGCTACGAGAAAGAGTGCGCCGCCGAGATCCAGCATCGCGCTGCTGAATTGGATATTGGTGGCTTTGTCAAAACCAACAAAAATGACGGTTACGTTATTTTTCAATGTTTTCAAGCTGGCGACGCCGATATTCTGGCTAAAAAGCTGGAGTTAGATTCGCTCATTTTTACTCGTCAGATGTTTGCCGCCAATGAGTTACTAAAATCACTGCCTGAAAACGATCGCGTCACGCCAATCGTTGAAGCGTTAGCCAAAGTGAGCAAAGCGGGCGAGCTGAGGGTTGAAACCCCTGATACCAATGAAGCGAAAGAGTTATCTAACTTCTGCCGTAAGTTTACGGTACCGCTTCGTCAAGCCTTAAAGCGCAGTGGCACTCTGCTAGAAAAAGAAAATCCAAAACGCCCGATTATTCATGTCTGTTTTGTTGGTTCAGGCACGGCGTATGTGGGTTACTCGCTCAGCAATAACAGCTCGCCCTACTTTATGGGGATCCCGCGTTTAAAGATGGCTGCGGATGCGCCGAGTCGCTCAACGCTTAAACTGGATGAAGCCTTTATCCATTTTATTCCTAAGGATCAACAAGAGCAGCGTTTACGTAGCGGAATGAACGCCGTCGATTTAGGCGCATGCCCTGGTGGGTGGACTTATCAATTGGTGCGTCGAGGCATGTTTGTGGCCGCTGTCGATAATGGCCCAATGGATCAAGGCTTAATGGACACCGGACAGGTAAAACATTATCAAGCTGATGGTTTTCGTTTTGAACCGCCGCGTAAAAATATTTACTGGTTAGTGTGCGACATGGTTGAGAAGCCTTCGCGAGTGGCGGAGTTGATAGAAGCATGGGCAATTAATGGCTGGTTTAAAGAGGCTATTTTTAATCTTAAACTGCCGATGAAGAGTCGTTATAAAGAGGTGTCGACAATATTAGACACCATGAAGACCATCTTAAAAGAGAATGGCATTGAAGAGTTTCATTTAGCCTGCAAGCATTTGTATCACGATCGTGATGAAGTGACAGTGCACTTATGGCTGCGCCCTAATACGGCTTGGAACTAAGCCTTATCTTGGACAGCATGATATTAAAAAGCCCCACATAATTGCTTATGCGGGGCTTTTTTAATGAGGTGTTAAACCATTAAAGACGGTCAATCACAGCTTGAGTGAAATCGGTAGTACCGTGAGTACCGCCTAAGTCACGGGTAGTACGATCGCCTTCGGCGATAACTGCCGACACAGCGCCTCGGATAGCTTCGGCTTTATCAGACATACCCAAGTACTCGAGCATCTGGATAGAAGCTAAGATCACTGAAGTTGGGTTTGCCAAGTTTTTACCCGCAATGTCAGGTGCGCTGCCATGAACGGCTTCGAAGATCGCGGCATTTTTACCAATGTTGGCGCCAGGAGCCATACCTAGGCCACCGACAAGACCGGCACACAAGTCTGACAAAATGTCGCCAAATAGGTTAGTCGTCACAATCACATCGAAGTTTTCTGGGTTCATCACCAGCTTCATGCAAGTTGCGTCAACAATCATCTCTTCGGTCGTGATGTCTGGGTAACGTAGGCTCACTTCACGTGCCACTTTCAGGAATAGACCGGAAGTAGACTTCATGATGTTGGCTTTATGCACGATAGTGACCTTCTTACGGCCCTCTTTACGAGCAAGTTCATAAGCAAATGTGGTGATCTGCTCAGCGCCTTGACGCGTAATAATGCTGGTGGCTTCGGCTGTGTCACCATCGGCCGAGATAGTTTGTCCAAGGCCCTGAATACATACCTTCGGTATTTTCACGTACGGTAATAATGTCGATATTGTCGTAACGGGCTTGAGTACCTTTAAAAGACAATACAGGACGTACGTTAGCGTAAAGACTGAATCGCTTACGTAAAGTCACGTTGATTGAGGTAAAGCCTTCGCCAACTGGAGTGGTAAGTGGACCTTTAAGGGTAATACGATTTTTTTCAATTAAATCGAGAGTACGTTGCGGAAGAAGCTCACCTTGCTTCTCAAGCGCAGCCAAACCTGCATCGGCAAACTCATACTCAAAATCACAGCCTGCTTTATCTAAAATTTTGATTGCTGAGTCGATAATACTAGGTCCAATCCCATCACCCGGGATCACGGTAATTGTTCTTTTTGACATGGAGAGTCCTTCCACGGTTGGTCGTTACTGCTATTGTCTGACCATGTCGAAGACACGGTTTTATGACTATGAATTGTTTAGAAACTTATCCGCTCTATTTTAACCACTTTCGCGCAAGTTTTACAGGAAATAGTGAGCAAAATCACATTATTTGTTGCGCTTAACTTGCATTAATAAAGGCTAATGACGATGATTGATCCTTAAGCGTTAAAAAAGTCTACTTTAGTCTAAGATATAGCGACAGCATGCGACAAAATTGTTAATAAAATAATTATAAATGAGGAAAGCCTTGAAGTTATTACCTACAGCATCACTGACCATGTTATGTGTCAGCCTCTTTTCTGCCGGTACGTTTGCCGCAGATGTCACCCCCAGCGCCATCATGAAATTTGAGTCACTGCATAAGCCAGTATTAGCAGCCCAAGGGAGCGCCTTTGCCGTTGAAGTTGCCCCCGATCGCGGCGATAGTCACGGTTTAGCGAAACGACTCGACTCCAAGAAGTCATTTACAGTGAAAGGCGGATCTAAACCGCAAATCAATCGTGATGGTCGTTTTGCCGCGTTTGTGATTGAGCCGACTTTACTTGCGCAAGAGATGGCTACAGATAAGGCGCGTAAGCAATTAAAGTCGGGGTTGGTATTACTCAATACCGATACCGGTAGCCAAGTGCAGTATGCCAGCGTCGAGCAATTTGCTTTTAATGAAGTAGGCTCGCATCTGGCCATCTGGTATGTGGCCGATGAGGCTTCCGATGAAAGTGATACTCAAGAGGAGGGTGAGCCTCAAGAAAGCGCTGCTACTGAGATTGCTACCCCTAAGGCGACTGACACCAGCGCCCCTAAAGTGGATAAATACGATAAAGGCCGCACTTTAGAATTAGTAAACTTAAACGGTGCTAGCAGTCAAAAAATCGACCAAGTGACTGCTTATTATTTTGATAAGGCTGGCCGTTATGCGCTGGTGGCGCAAAATGATATCACCGCCAATGTGCACAATTTAGTGTTAATCGATCTAACTACCGATAAACAAACTGTGCTACAAACCTATGTTGACCAACAAATTGGTGCGGTAGCAGTAAGCGAAGATGGCCGCTTTGTGGCACATACTTTTGGTGCGGCATCACAGGCGCCTTTTGGCCGTGAATACCAATTGAGCTTATATGGTTTAGCCGATGGCCGCGCTCATAGCGTTTCCAATACAGATGGATGGACCCTTAATCGTTATAGTGAACTGACCTTTTCTGATGATAGCCAGCGCCTATTTTTTGGTCGTGTGCCTCAGGTAAGCCAACAGCTTGAGCTGCCTAAAGTGGCGTCAGAGTCCGATCTTTTTGACCCTAGTATGATCACCGCTCAGCGTGGTCTTAAGCTTTGGCATGGCGACGATCCTAGGATTAAACCTAACGAAATAAAACAATATGAAAAAGATCTTAAGCGCAGTTATCTAGCGGTATTGCATCTTGATAGCAATCAAGTGGTGCAACTAGCTGATCTACAAGTTCCAGATATTGAGCTGCAACAGCAGCAGCGCTATTTGATTGCCAGTTCGGATAAGCCTTATCTTAAAATGATCACCTGGGCGGGCTTTTACCACGACTACTATATTGTTGACATCAATACGGGCCGCAAAACGTTGTTTTTAACCCAGCAGCCCAGTGATGAAGTACCGACCTTATCGCCAAATGGACGTTTTGTGGCGTATTACCAGCAAGGTGAGCTATTTCTCTATCAGATAGCACAAGATCGACGCGTGCACCTCACCATGGGGATAGATACGCCGTTTGCCGACGAAGATCATGATTACCCCTCGGCCGCACCGAGTTACGGTTTTGGTCCCTGGCTGGACGATGGCTCGGCGCTTTTAGCTTATGATAAATATGATATTTGGCAATTTAATACCGAATCATTTACTGGGTTTACGCTTACGGCGGGCCAAGGGCGTCAGCAGCAGATCCAATATCGAGTTGCAGCTTTAGTGGAGCATAAAAATAAACCCACAACCTTAACCGATGGCCAAAGCGTGTTATTACATGGTTATAACGAGCGTACTAAAGGTGATGGTTTTTATCAGGCTAAGGTTGGGGTAGCTGGGGTTAAGGCATTGATGCAAGGCGATTATAAACTCACGCCTTTAGCCCGTGCAGAGCACAGTGATACGGTACTATTTAGTAAGCAGCGTTATGACCTGTACCCCGATATATACAGCAGCGATATTAGCGCGCCGCAGCGCGCAGTGCGTCAAACCGACCTAGATAGCCAAAAACGTGGTCTCGATTGGGGTAATGCTGAGCTGGTACACTGGACCAATGGTGATGGCCAGCCATTGGATGGCGTATTAATTAAACCGAGCAATTACCAAGCGGGTAAACGCTATCCTGTACTGGTCTATTTTTACCGTTTTATGAGTGACAGGTTGCATGCTTTTCCGCAAATGAAACTCAACCATCGGCCCAATTTTGCTTGGTATGCCGACAATGGCTACGCTATTTTCTTACCCGATATCCGTTTTGAAGTAGGGTATCCGGGGGCGGCATCGGTTCAGGCTTTAACTTCTGGTGTACAGCATTTGATTGAAATGGGGATTGCCGATAGAGAGGCGATTGGTATTCAAGGTCATTCGTGGGGCGGGTATCAAACCGCATTTGCGGTGACTCAAACCCATATATTTAAAGCGGCGGTAACAGGGGCTCCAGTGGCAAACATGACCAGTGCTTACAGTGGCATACGTCACGGAACAGGCCTTGCCCGTCAGTTTCAGTATGAAACGGGTCAGAGTCGTATAGGTGAAAGTTTGTTCAATTCGCCGCAAAAATATATCGAAAATTCACCAGTATTCTATGCTGAGCGGATTAAAACACCTATGATGATCATGTTCGGCGACAAAGACAATGCCGTGCCGTGGGAGCAAGGCGTTGAGCTTTATTTAGCCATGCGACGTGCGGGTAAAGAGGTGGTGTTTTTACAGTATGAAGATGAGCCTCATCATCTGAAAAAGTACCCCAATAAACTCGATTACAGCCTACGTATGATGCAGTATTTCGATCATTACCTTAAAGGCACGCCAGCGCCGCAATGGTTGCAGCAAGGCGAAGCGTATACTGAGTATAAAAAAGCCGATTAAGTGATGTTGATGCGCGAGCAATAATTTAATTGAGTGAAAGCCGAGCGCAACCTTGCTCGGCTTTTTGTTATCCAAAATAACAACAGGAATGCCCATGACGATTAAAAATAACGATGCAGATACTGACAGAGCAAAAACCCTTGGCGACAATCAAGGCGCGCACAACCAAGGTGCTAGGGTAAAGTTTCCACCACCGCTAGTCTTTATCATTATGATAGGGTTAGCCTATGTGGCTGAGCTGTATTATCCGTCGGGTATTACGTTGCCCACAGTCGTTAAGGTGTTGGCGCAGCTGCTGATGTTACTTGGCTTGTTGATGCTTGTGCATTTACTGTTGATTTTTAAACGAAACCGTACTTCGATTGAGCCTTGGGGGACGGCCTCATGCATCATCACCAGTGGCTATTATCGTTACTCGCGTAACCCAATTTATGTGATTTTTTGTCTCTATCCTCTTGGTCTGGGAGTGGTACTCGATTCGCTATGGGTGATATTTAGTGTGATCCCCAGCTGCGTGGGAGTGTATTACATTGCGATTAAGCCTGAGGAGCGTTATCTGCGAGCCCGCTTTCCTAAAGCGTATGGCGAGTATTGTCAGCGTGTTAGGCGCTGGTGTTAATCGCACTATCTAGATTATGTTGTTGATTAAGCTCTGCTATGGGTTTCCCCCGCCAACATTAGTGGTTAAATATTGCTGATAAGTATCTTGACCCCATGCAATAAGTTTATTGTTTTTAAACAGCAGTGGGGTGCATTCATCCCGCGTAGTTTCACCATCAGATTGACTGTGGTGAGTGCGGTAAAACAACACTTGTAGCGAGTCTTGCTCGACAGTTTTAGCCTCTGAAAAATCGGCTTTACCTAGCACCAATGTGACGGTATCTAATGGTTGGCCTAAGGTTAACTCACTCAGCTTTGCATTGTTGTAAGCCTGTCTATCTTGCCAGTCCATATCTTCAGGTCTTGGTTCATAAACCAATACAACCACAAGTACAAAAGCGACGTAAGCCGCAAACAGAGTACCAATAATAACGGGGACCTTTGATTTCATGCCGGTATACGCTCCTTATGATTGGCGGTAAACAGAATATCGCCTTTGCAGTTAACATAACCTTTACAATATAAAACAGATGAAATAGCGAAGATAGCTTTAGCTTGGTAAATGTACTCAATTATTCAGTAAGCCAATGTTTACGCGTTATTGGCCTGCTTGATTCTAAAATGGGCCAAATGGGTGTTGAGTGGTATATCAGTTTGAAGTTGGACTAATTTATAGCTCAGTCTGGCAAGTGGTTTTCCCTGCTCAAGTTTCTGTGCCTGTTTCGCGCCGATACTCTCTAGTGAAGCATATACATTGGCTAACGTTCTATAGGTTTTTAATAGCTCAGCAGCCGATTTAGGGCCAATGCCGGGCACACCGGGGATCTTATTACCGCTATCGCCAGCTAGTGCTAAAAAGTCGATGAATTGACTGCGATCGACAGCTAGCTTTTGTTCGCGCTCTGCGATACTGATATCACATTGGTTAAAGTAGTCCCACAGTAAAATGTTGGGGTGCAATAATTGCGTGAAGCCTTTATCGGTTGAGACGATAATGGCCCTGTGCGCTTGACTCATTTTAGTGGCGAGTGTGGCTATGACATCATCGGCTTCCGCTTGGGCATTGATTGAGTTTATTCCAAGCTCTGCCAAGTAGTTTTTAATGCCATCTAATGCTTTTGCTAGCGCATCTGGCATAGGTTTACGGCCTTTTTTATAATCTTCATATAACCGTTTACGCCAAGAGATCGCATCACCATCCCAGACAATAGCGATATGGGTCGGTTCGTGGACTTTGAGTAGTTTTAAGCAGGCAGAACCGACACGTTGGGGTAAGCCATTAACGTCATTTTCGTTGGGTTGGGCGGCATGGATACGCCGCACTAGATTCAGTCCATCAATGATTAAAAACGTATTCATAAACGGTATCGGGTCTCTGCGTTAGCTGATGATTTTATAGCAAGGAAGATATTTGCTACCGGGTAATTTCATGCGTTGTTGGTCGACAAAGGCTTGCAATAGTGTGTCCATCATCGCCATGAGTTTAGGGTCGCCTTTAAGTTCAAATGGGCCAAATTGTTGAATATCTCTGATGGTATCCATTTTCACATTTCCCGCGACGATGCCTGAAAATGCGCGCCTTAGGTTAGCGGCTAGTTCCGCTTTGTTATTGATAAAATATAGGTTTAAATTACTCATTACTTCATGGGTGGGTGTAAAAGGTAGCTGGAATTCGGGTTCAATTTTAAGTGACCAATTGTACTGGTATGAGTCACCAATCTCCTTACGGTAGTGTTTAATATCATCCATGCCATGGCTCATAATGCGAGCCACATGCACAGGATCATCTATGATAATTTGGTACTTGTCTTGCGCTTCTTTGCCTAATGTAGCGGCAATAAATTCATCAATTTTATTAAAATAATCTTCACTCTCTCTTGGCCCTGTTAAGATGAGTGGAAAAGGGAGTGGTTGATTTTCTTTACTGAGTAAAATACCCAGTAGATAGAGCAACTCTTCGGCGGTTCCGGCGCCGCCGGGGAAGATAATGATACCGTGACCAAGGCGTACAAAGGCTTCTAGGCGTTTTTCGATATCAGGTAGAATGACCAGTTCATTGACAATTTGATTGGGCGGCTCGGCGGCGATGATACTGGGTTCGGTTAAGCCTATGTATCTGGCATCGCGGACCCGCTGTTTAGCGTGACCAATCGCCGCGCCCTTCATTGGTCCCTCCATTGCGCCAGGACCACAGCCAGTACAAATATCGAGATTGCGTAAACCTAGCTGATAGCCGACTTCGCGGGTGTATTGGTATTCATCGCCATTAATACTATGGCCACCCCAGCACACGACAATATTAGGTTCGCGGCGAGGAATAGCCTGAGCATTACGTAAGATATCAAATACCACATTGGTGATGTGGCTCGAATTTGTGAGGTTAATATGTTTGAGGTTATCGTAACGGTCACTTAAATAGACGATATCGCGTAAGACGGCGAACAGGTGTTCTTGAATGCCCGCAATAATATTACCGTCGACAAAAGCCGCTTCTGGTGGGTTGATTAACTCTATCTTTATGCCACGTTCACGGCGTAGCACATTAATATTAAAATCTTTGTATTGTTCAAATAGTTGAACGGCATCATCGGTGTGGGAGCCGGAGGCGAGTACCGCGAGCGCGCAACTGCGAAATAGTTGGTACAGTTCGCTGCTGGCGTTTTGTTTGAGGCGATCGACTTCCAGTTGTGAAAGTTGATCCATACTGCCTCTAGGACTGATGTTGACGATCATGGCATCTCCTTAATGTGCACAGTGACGCATGAAGATGACAGGAGAATGTCCGGATGCTCACTATGCTAAAAGTGATGTAGCTTTAGCGATATGACTTATGTCAGGGGACTTAAGTTGATGGCTAAATCTTCGGCTGTCGGTTTATGCCTTGGCCTCGGGTTACGCGTCAATAATCACTCTGTCTCTGCTTTCATGTTTAGCCTGATAGAGTGCAGCATCGGCTCGTTCAAAGGTTTCATTTATCTGTTCGGTATCGAGAAGTTGTGCAGCACCTATAGATACTGTAACTGTAATTCTCTGATTTTTAAATTTAAAAGGAATGTTTTTCACTTTTTCCCTTACGCGATTGAGCAGATACTTTATATCGGTCGCCGAGACATCGGGGATAAGTAGGACAAACTCTTCACCACCGTAACGGGCTACAAACTCAGATTCTCGTAAGGAGTTTTTCAGTGCCATGGAGATCACCTGCAAGGTTTTATCGCCTGTGCTGTGACCAAAACTATCATTGATGGCCTTGAAGTGATCGATATCGGCCACTGCGACCCATAGTGGATTTTTATGGCGTTGGTAATTGCGGTACTCAAGCTCCATTCGATCTTCAAGGGCGGCTCGATTGGGCAGTTGTGTCAGTGAGTCGAGCATATTAAGTTTTTGTTGCTCAAATAACCGTTCTTTATAAGCATTGGCCTCTTGACTCAACTCATTGAGTTCGTCTCGCATCGTTTCTATCGACTTACGGAGTAGGGCTTGCTCACGTTGTTCCAACGCTTCTTTGCGACTTAAAGCAGTACGAATAGAGACCAGTTGTTGAGTGACCTGTGATTTGAGCTGGTCAATATTATTAATATCGATAACCGCTTCACCCACATTATCTACTCGTAAATTAATTTCTCTATTAAGCTGCTGTTTGAGTTGGTAACTGCGTTGACTATTATTATAGGAGTCAGTAACCACTTCTCGCACGGCCGATAGCGCATCGTTAAGTACATATAAAAATTCTTGTGAGGCACTTTTTTCTAGCGCGATATTTTCCAGTAATAGGGTTAATACGGTTTGATAAGCATCGATAAGACCATCAATGTCTATTTCACTGGCCAAATAGTCTTTAATGACTAAGACTTGATCGCGCTGATCTTTTCTAAATTCGATTTCTGAGATCATTTGAGCCAACTCATGGGCAAGTTGGCGGTGTTTGGGTAATATCTCGAGGGAGTGACCTTGGGTCAATTGCGCCTGTAAAATAGCATCATAAAAATTGACTAGGCTTTTGACTTTTGGGAAATAATCCCAATAACTATGAAAAGGTTTTCCTAAATCTTGTTTGAAATAGGCGATCTCTTTTTTAAGTTTTTCGGGTAACGAGTCAAATCGTTGTAGCTGGCGTACCACTTTGGTTAAGCTTGCGCGGCCATCTTCTAACTGCGCCATAACATGATGATATTGGTGTTTAATTAAATGCTCAACTTCGACTAATTCAGGTAAGACTTCTTCGATTTGTTCGACGTTTGTCAAGTTATGACGCAGTTTAGCTAATTTATTATCCAGTTCGATATTTTGCCCTTTACAGGCGAGGCTTAACTGACTGATAAATTGCAGCAAACAATGTTGATTTTGGTTTTTTTGTTCGCTGAGTTCAACTAATGCAGCTCTAGCAGAATGAAGTTTCTGCTGCAAAAGTGATACTTGTGAAACACTAGCCATAGAGTCTTTCATGCTAGACCTTATAATTGTAATTACGCGTAATCATAATGGTAAAAATATCCTGGGCCGTGCATCTTGAAATAGCTAAATTGATAGCACTTTAAAGCAAGTTATATGGCACTTATGTTATCCCATTAAAGGGGGTAAGCAAACGAACTTTAGGCGCGAGTTGCGTCATTCTCCGCACTTTTGATCATTTAAGCTGTAGCAGAGTCATTATTTGACCAACGAATAAGCGTTTTATCATCATTACATTCCACTTTGACTAAACCGCGATTAATGCCTTTTTCTAAGTGTGAATAGAGCGGCGCGGAGAACACAGCGACAGGTGCAAAACTCTGTGGTGTGATTGAGACAAAATAGTCTTTATTGTGGCCGAGACTTATCGCACCAGCGACCATCATTTGCAGTACATCAAAATAGGTTTTTGGTTCGAGTTTAATATCGGGGTCTTGTAGTAGCGGTAGGCTCAATATACCTAAATGTAACTGGGCATCATTAAGCTTAGGTTGGGAGTCAAGCACGTGGCGAATATTTTCCAGCAGTGTTTGGCGTTCTTGCATCTTTTTGAGCGTAATAGCCAAAACGCCCGGGCGGATTAGGTAACTGTCACAATCGAGTTGTTGGTTTAATTGGTGTATAAACTGCTGCTGCACTTGTGCAGAAGTGTCCAGTCCCCATTCGATGTCGATATTGTGTTTGTTGGTTAAGGAAATTAATCCCACCATGGCTAGATTGTCGATTTGGGCTAAGGATTCAATTAACCCTCGGTAGCCATTAATTTCACTAACGGGTTCAGTAGACAATTGGCGTTTTAGGTTGAACTTACGTCGGCGAATTTGTTGCTTACTACGCCATTGATAAAGACAAAACAATAACAATAGGGCTGCTAATGCAAGGCTTATCACTGATGCCGTTTTAAACTGTGCAAGTTGTTGTTGTAGGAGGTTACTTGCGGCTTTTAATTGGCTTAATTGTAGTTCAAGCTTTTGTTCTGCAAGGCTATTACTATGCTGTTCTGTTTTTTCATTGGCTTGTTGATTAAGCTCTTCGCTAAGGTCGAGCAGTTGTGTTAGCGCATTGTGGGCTTTTTCTGTATCTCCTAGTGCGATAAAGGCTTGAATGCGATAGCGTAATGCCTCAATCATCTGCTCTAAGAGGCTTTTTTCTTTGGCTAACAGAAAGGCTTTGGCGGCATAGTGATTAACCATGCGCCAGTCTTCAAGGCTACTGGCAACTTGAGCGATAAGTAGGTCGTTGTATACTAGGTAGTGTTTGCTTTTTTTCTGTAAAAATAAGTTGTTAGCCTTTACTAAGAAGTCTAATGCGGTTTGGGCTTCATTGTTATTAAAATAGGCTTCACCTAAATTATGAAAGTTAAGCGCCTGAGCGGTTAGGTTACCGCTTTTGACATCAATTTGTTGCGCATTAAGATAATAATCAATGGCTTGGTTCCATAACCCTTGCTCGGCATAAACAATCGCAATCGCTGTCATGCAACTTGATAAATAATTATCGTTATTGAGAGCTTTAAAACTGTCTGCTGCCTTGTGAGCATATTGTAATGCTTCATCCCAAGATTGTAGATCGCGATAAACCCGTGCCAATCTCAGTGATAATGTTGCATTTAAGAAAGGTTTGTTGATGTTTTCTGAGCGACGATATGCTTCGGTGTAATGTTGTAATGCTTTAGTAAATTCTTCATTTTGAGTATAGAGTTTGCCTAATGCTGCTTCAGCGTTGGCGCTGAGGTAGTCATTATTGAGCTGATAGGCGAGTTGTCGATATTGATTAAGGTGGAGTTGGGCTTGAGGTATTTGTAGTGTAATACGATAGAGATCGCCTATTTGGTGATGGATATTGTGTCTTAGCAGCGTGGTGCGAATATCTTCAGTGTTACCTAGTTGATTAAGGGCTTGAGTATAAAGCGCAATGGCTTGTTGGTAATCTTGCTTTTCTCTTCCTGCTTTACGTGCTTGTAACATGTATAAATTACTGATGTCGTAAGGTGTGTCAGCAATGGTTTCTAGTGACGCAATGAGAGCGCTAGCCTTGCTTATGCTGGTGTTTTCTCCTAACCCTGGCTCAAGATAGATACGTGCGAGCCATTGCAGTTGCTCTTCTAATTCATCAGCATCGAAACCATGCTCAAGCGCCAATTGTCTAAATTCAATGTCACTGCTAAAGCTGAGGTCAAAGTTTAGAGGTGGCATCAACTCTTCAAAAAGCAGGCTAGGCGTCTCCCGTATTTTAACCTCTTGTGATACAAGTTGAAGTTGGCTATATGCGGCAGTTGCCGCAGAGCAATACAAGAATGCCGATACTAATAAACAATAGAAAAAAGCGCGCATGAGGATCTCGCCACATCCCTTTAATTAAGGGCTTATTATGATTTTTAAATTAGGTTCGTAACTCAATGTTATTGAGGTATGAGGACGAACTTGATGTGGCAACAATAGTAACAGAAGGAGACGCGCGAGAAACTAGCTATACGCTTGATTTTGAGTTTAAATGTCTTTTTTATCGTCGAATATTCTATCGAGGTTAAGTGCTATATAGACTTTAGTCTAAGCCTGTCACCTAGCTGGATGTGTTATTTCTATTAACGTTTATTGCTTAATATCGATTGAAGCTTACCTTTATTTACGGCGGTAAAGTGTCAATTTATCTTAAGGTTTGGCAACTCGATACAAAAAGCCACCGCAGATGGTGGTGGCTTTTTATTCATACCTGCAGAGCTAACCAATAGGTCAGGTTAAGCCTTGCTCACTAACTTAGTGATTAACTGCTTTACAGGCTATCTTCGAAACCGCCAAGCACTTCCACTAAGGCGTTCATCAAGGCGATTAATTCGCTGCCCATTAAGGCAAAGTCTGCGTCCAGTCGTGCGATAGGATCTTCGGTGCCCACTTCGTCATTGCCTGCTCTAAACTCTTCAGAAAACTTAAGGCGTTTAATGCCAGCATCTGATTGCAGTACAAACGCAATGGATTGAGCAAAATGCAGTGCTAACTTATGTACTTGCTTACCCGTTTCGATATGGGCAAGGACCTCGTTTTCGGTCAGATCTTGCTGCTTGAAGCGTACAATACCACCTTCATCTGAGTCAGATTTGAGTTCGGCTTCATCTTGCATCTCAAACGGCGCTGGTGCGCTATTGGCTTTTAACCAATCGGTTAACTGGGTTTCAATAGGCGTTTTAAAGCTCAATGGAATAACCGGTAGCGAGCCTAATGCCTTACGCAGTAGCGCGAGTAACTCTTCTGCCTTAGCGGCGCTTGAGCTGTCGACTAAAATCATATCGATCTCAGGCAAGATCAACGCATGAGTCTGGCTACGACGAGAAAAAGCGCGTGGTAGCAAGGTCGTGGTGATCTCATCTTTTAATGCATCTTTCTCTTTTTTCGCCAGTTTACGATTTTCTGCATCTTCGATTTGCATGACTTTTTCATCAAGCGCCTCTTTAATCACTTGTGATGGGAGAATTTTCTCTTCTTTGGTGACACAAATAAGGTGTCTGTCACCTGCGCTATGGACTAAGGTGTGCCCGAGTTTACCTAATGCTTTTGAAAAGCCAAACTTGCTGATGTCCTGACTTGAGCAGGGAGAAAAGGTAAAGTCTTCAAGTGACTTCTCTAGCGCTTCTGTATCGACAGAGAAAGGTTTATTAAAACGATAAACAGTAAGATTTTTAAACCACATGATAGGCGCCCAATCAAAAATAAAGCCGCAGTGTAAGCCATTGTCGACGTCGGGTAAACCGCTATCGCTTAGCGGCAAAATGTCATAAAAAGTTCGCTTTTAGCATAATTCATCAAACTGTCACATTACTTTTAGTCTTGCTCAAAGCCTTACTCTGTATGGCTTTGAGAGCCAATCTCATCGTCTTCATACGCTTAGCTCGATAGCAATGCCAAAACATGAAATAAAACTGCAACATAAAAATTGCACACTTTCGGCCGTCCAAACCAATAACCCAGACGAACATACGTCGAAAGGATTAAATGATGAACGTTTTTTGTAAAACTCTGCTTGCTTCTGCGTTAGCAACAGCCACTCTTGCATCTGCACAGGCGGCGGATCCATTGACTGTTTACGGAAAGTTAAATGTGACGGCTCAATCTAATGATGTCGATGGTGATGCAACAACGACGATTCAAAGTAACGCTTCACGCTTTGGTGTTAAAGGGGATTTTGAGTTAAGCCATTCGCTCGAAGCTTTCTATACTGTGGAATATGAAGTTGATACCGGTGACTCAGCCAAGGAAAACTTCAAGGCGCGCAATCAGTTTGTTGGCCTTAAAGGTAACTTTGGGGCTTTTTCTGTTGGCCGTAACGACACTATGCTTAAGGTGTCTCAAGGTAAGATTGACCAGTTTAACGATCTCTCGGGTGATCTGAAAATCTTATTTAAAGGTGAAAACCGTATCGAGCAGACAGCGACTTATATTACGCCAGCCTTTAGCGGTTTTACCCTTGGGGTGACCTATGCCGCAGAAGGTGCAAGTTCACAATATGCTCAAGATGGATTTAGCGTTGCAGCCATGTATGGTGATGCTAAGTTGAAAAAATCGCCTATCTTCGCCTCGGTTGCCTATGATGCAGACGTAAAAGGCTACGAGGTGGTGCGCGCCACGGTGCAAGGTAAAATTGCCGATTTAGTGTTAGGTGGTATGTATCAGCAGCAAGAGGCGACTTACACTAAGTTAGGTGAAGCGGTTGTCGGCGCCGAGA
Source organism: Shewanella sp. 553 (assembly GCF_059338375.1). Lineage (NCBI taxonomy): Bacteria > Pseudomonadati > Pseudomonadota > Gammaproteobacteria > Alteromonadales > Shewanellaceae > Shewanella > Shewanella sp. 553. The sequence continues at coordinate 2,723,632 of NZ_CM181701.1, read as the reverse complement.
GTAAAACGGGCTACTTGTTAAGTGCGGCTTACACCATAGAGGCTATCGTGCTGAAAGCGCAATACCAAGATATGGAAGATTTGGGTGACTCATGGTCAGTGGGTGGTGATTACAAACTGGGTAAGCCAACTAAGCTACTTGCTTTTTACACTAACCGTTCGTTAGAAGCTGAAGTTAACGATGAAAAATACTTCGGTGTAGGCTTAGAGCATAAATTTTAATGTGACTCTATAGCCAGCTTTAATTGCCATTAACGCTGAGTCAAAAACCCTTAATGCCAGCATTAAGGGTTTTTTGTTTGATGGATTTAATCTAGCCCTGCTAGTCATTAAAGGCAGCCATATCTATGTTTATTCACCTTATATGGGGGTACTTAAATTAAGGTGATATTGTGGTGGCATAGGCAACAGGGATAAAGCAAATAGGCTGAATAGAGGTGGCTTGGTAAGTAAGGTTAACTTGCCATAAATGCAAACAGGCGCCATTAACTCATCGTTAAGTGGCGCCTATTTATTGCGAGGTTATGCGAGGAGGATTTACTTGTCGTCCTTTTACTGATTACTGGTCATCCTGCTGAGGGACATAACCTTCAATTTCGACCTCTTTACCTTCAAATAAAAAGTTGACCATCTGCTCTTCGAGGAACTTACGGTCGTCAACATTCATCATGTTGAGCTTTTTCTCGTTGATAAGCATGGTTTGTTTTGCTTGCCAAAGTGTCCATGCCTCTTGACTAATATTGTCAAAAATACGTTTACCCAACTCTCCTGGGTAAAGTTGGAAGGCTAGGCCGTCAGCCTCTTTCTTTAGATATTGGCAATTCACTGTACGCGCCATGATTACTCCTTAATGACTACTGAACCTAGGCTGGCTAAAATACGCTCGGTTGCCGCAGCAAGGCCAACTTTCGGTGGATTGGTTATGTTATACCAGAGTGATGCATCATCTTCCATTACCAGATGGGCTTTTGCTGCCACTTTATCTTGGCTGTCACTTTGGACTATGGTGCCCTCTATGGCGGTGATATCGAGATGGAAATGGCTAAAGGTGTGCCTAAAACTGGTGAGCGGCTCAGCTAAGTGCAGCCTAATTGCATGCTGCTGGGCATAGTTATCCAACTCGGCTTGAGAGGCAAATTGAGGGAAACACCAGAGCCCGCCCCAAATGCCTGCCGGAGGACGTTTAATCATCATGACCCGCTTGTTATTGCGGATCACCAACATAAAGGCTTGTTTTTCTGGGATGCTTTTTTTAGGTTTTTTCCCTGGGTACTCGGTTTGGCGTCCCATTAACTGGGCTTGGCAATCGACTGCCACAGGGCACTGTTCGCACTTAGGTTTTGTGCGAGTACAGATGCTGGCACCAATATCCATCATCGCTTGATTGTATTGGGTAATGTGCTGTTTTGGCGTAAGGGTGTCGGTAAGCTGCCATAGCTGCTCCTCAACCTGCTTTTTTCCTGGCCAGCCAGCGATGGCGCCGTGGCGCGCGAGCACTCTTTTTACATTGCCATCTAAAATCGGATGATGTTGACCAAGAGAGAGCGATAACACCGCGCCTGCTGTGGAGCGACCAATGCCGGGTAACGCTAATACTTGTTCAAATTCAATAGGAAACTCGCCGCCATGCTGGGTGACGATAAGCTGGGCACTTTTATGCAAGTTGCGCGCTCTGGCATAGTAGCCTAGGCCCGTCCAATGGTGCAGCACTTCATCTTGCTCGGCCATTGCGAGCTCTTTTATGCTCGGAAATCGCTGCATAAAGGCTTCGAAATAGGGAATAACAGTCGCGACTTGCGTCTGCTGCAACATGATCTCAGAAACCCATACTTTATAAGGGGTTTTATCTTGTTGCCAAGGAAGGTGCTTACGGCCGTGTTCGGCGTACCAGCTAACAATGCGCTGGTGAAATGGCTCTTTTTTCATGGCGCACAGTGTATAGAGCGTATCTTGGTTTCTCAACCTAAATAGGCGTTAAGCTATAGCGTTGGTCGCATCTATGATGATTATTGGTATACTTTGGCGACAATAGGGCTTGCACTGCACCAGTAACTTTGCATAATGCCTTTCTTTTTATGATTTCCAAATATATTAGTATCAAGGTTAACTACAATCTTGCTGGTGAGGCGCCGTTATCGGCAGATAACCCTAATTTAAGCTACATCAGAGACTATATGGCCATCGCAGGCAGATTATTGAGGCTAAAACAATGAGTGACGTTACCACCGCTGAATTTAATGAAGAGGGTAAATACCTTCGTAAAGTAAGAAGCTTTGTATTACGAGAAGGGCGTTTAACAAAAGGTCAAGCGGTTGCAATGGAGCAACAATGGCCAGTGATGGGGCTAGATTACTCGCCACAGCCACTGGATTTAGCCGCCATATTTGGCCGCGAAGCAGATACCGTACTGGAGATCGGTTTCGGTATGGGTGCCTCACTGGTCGAGATGGCTAAGGCCGCTCCTGAGCTGAACTTTATTGGTATTGAAGTGCATAAACCTGGGGTTGGCGCATGTTTAGCCGATGCCGCCGAAGCGGGCGTGACCAATTTACGCGTGTTCCATCATGATGCGATTGAAGTGCTCGAAAACAGTATCTTACCTGGCTCTCTTGCGCGGGTGCAGCTGTTTTTCCCCGATCCTTGGCACAAAAAACGTCATCACAAGCGTCGTATTGTGCAGCCTGAATTTGTGCAGACGATTCGTAACAGCCTTAAGATTGGTGGTGTGTTTCATTTGGCAACCGATTGGGAAAATTACAGCGAGCATATGCTTGAGGTTATGACCGCGGCACCTGGTTATAAAAATCAGTCTGTTACCGGGGATTTTGTGCCACGTCCAGAGCATCGCCCCTTAACTAAGTTTGAAGCCCGTGGTCATCGTCTCGGCCATGGCGTATGGGATCTAATGTTCGAACGCTGTGAATAAGATTTTAACATTGCCATGATAATCAAATGATTAATCTGGCTGTATTGAGTAAGTATTGTTAGCAATTAACGGGGTAAAATATGGCAACACGTAGCCGTCGTCTTCGCAAAAAACTGCGTATTGATGAGTTTCAAGAGTTTGGATTTGATGTTAACTGGACATTTGACGATTCAGTGTCAGAAGAGCAGATCGACACTATAGTGGATCAGTTTATTGCCCAAGTGATAGAGGCGCGTAAGTTAGGCTTCCACGGTGGTGGACATAAAGAGTGGGAAGGTATTGTTGCCACTCAGTCTATCGGTAAGTGCACCGAAGAAGACCGTGAAGCGGTACGTGCGTTTTGGCAGCAACAACCGACAACCAAGGTTGAAGTTAGCGAGCTTTACGATATTTGGTGGAATTAATGCCCGAACAGGCATTATTAGAGCAGGTGGTGGCGCAAGTTCGCCCCCTGCTCGGCCAAGGCAAGGTCGCCGACTATATTCCTGCATTAGCTAATGTCGATCCCGGTAAGTTAGGCATTGCGGTCACCACTATTGATGGCACCACCATAGGCGCTGGTGATTACTTAGAGCCTTTTTCGATACAAAGTATCTCCAAAGTGTTTAGCCTGACTGTGGCGCTCACCCTGTATGAAGAACTAGATATCTGGTCTCGGGTAGGCAAAGAACCATCTGGACAATCATTTAACTCCCTAGTGCAAATTGAACTTGAACGTGGCGTGCCGCGTAATCCGTTTATTAATGCTGGCGCTTTAATTATTGCCGATCTATTGCATACTCGTCTTGGAGCACCTAAGCAGCGCATGCTGGAGATAGTCAGGGCTTTAGCGGTAACCCGCATATAGTGTATGACAAGCAGGTGGCTGCATCAGAATATGATCACAGCGCCCGCAATGCTGCGATTGCCTATTTGATGAAGTCTTTTGGTAATTTCAATAATGATGTCAATAAAGTCTTAAAAAACTATTTTCATTATTGTGCCATGCGTATGAGCTGCGCCGATCTGTCTAAGGCGATGCTTTACTTGGCGAATGGCGGTAAAAGTTTGTCGGGTGAGGCGATTGTTTCGCCGGTTCAGACCCGAAAGCTCAATGCCTTATTGGCTACATCTGGCCTATACGACGGCGCAGGGGAGTTTGCTTATCGCGTCGGCATGCCGGGTAAAAGTGGGGTTGGCGGTGGCATTATTGCCGTTATTCCCGGCGATATGAGCGTATGCGTTTGGTCGCCCGAGTTAGATAAAAATGGTAACTCTCTTGCTGGCACCGCAGCCCTTGAGCTGCTATCTCAATCTCTGGGTCGCTCGATTTTCTAATCTTTTGATGAGATTAGCAATAGTGACTAACTACTGGTTTAAATTGCTAACCTCTCGCTTATACCTCTTTTAAATAAATCCTTAAACAATTGATAGTTATACTTATATTTATTTTGGCATAAATCCTGTATTCATTGAGCTTACATTAAGTCAATCTAACAAGCGTCAACGATAGCGATATCTCATGCCCGTTTCTGGTGATGCCGCTGGCAATTGATATCCATAACTTATAATTAAGGATTAATGATATGAACAACATCAGCACCTCTTTGGGATTGTGTGCACTACTGGTCACTAGCAGCACTATGGCGAGCGAGCAAGATAATCGCCTCTCTTTTGGCCATGATAATCATCAGTGCGAGGTAAGCCTTAATTATGACGTGGCGGTTGAACCTCAGAAACTGGTGATAACAGAGGCTCAAAAAGAGGTGTATCGCATCGAGCTTGGCAAGCTGTATGTCGATGGCGTCGAGGTGGCACTCAACGAGCAGCAACGAACTTTAGTTAACCAATACGCTGATGAAGTGTCGAGACAGTTGCCAGAGGTTATTGATCTTGTTCATGATGCTGTGGATATTGCCTCAACCGCAGTCAGCATGGCGTTAACCCCTTTGCTTGGTGATGCGAGTGGCGCCAAAATTGATGAAATGATGGCCGGATTAAGCCAGCGAATTGATACTGTTGCTTACCAAAATGGCGATAAATTTTATCTAGGTGCTACAGAGTCTTCATTGGAAGAGACTTTGGACCAAGAGTTTGAACAGCAGATGGAGCAATTGGTACAAAGCTCTATTGGTAGCATGATAATGACGCTAGGTAGCGAGATGATGAAAGGTGATGGCGACTCGTTTGAGCAAAAAATGCAAGCATTCGCCACCAAGATGGACAATGTCGGTAAAGATATCGAAGTGCAAATTGAGCAACAAAGTAATGATTTGCAGCAGCGCGCTGACAAACTGTGTGATGACTTTCAGCAGTTGGTTGCGCTTGAGTCGCAATTACGTCAACAAGTACCTGAGTTGACTACTTATCCCCTAATGAATCCCCCTCAGAAACTATTGTTAGAATAACTGCGAATTGTTGCATCTTCTCTAGTAGGCCTTATATGGCTACATTTTCCCTACACTTGCCTTGGGTGTAGGGCTTTTTTGTTTGCAGGTTGGTTATATTTCTTCATTTACCCACAGAATCAATGCTAATGCATGGCAGGAATTAGAATTAAAGCGTAAATTTTTGGTATACTTGCGAAAAATTATAACAATGCTGGCTAAATTTCGATGATGAAATGAGTAACAGTTTGACTCTACTGTTAAGTTATTTTTAATTATCACAGAGATAACCATAAACGGGTGGCTTATCACTATGGTTTACAACATATATTAATATGGTCGCAAACACCTTAAGGCTATTTAAATGTTAGAACTTTTAGAACCTATTGCAATTTTTACTCATGTTGCTCGTGCAGGTAGTTTTAGTTCCGCCGCGCGTAAATTGGGGATTTCTAAATCTAAAGTTAGCACCCAGGTTGCTGATTTAGAACATAAACTTGGTGTTCAGCTGATCCAGCGTACCACGCGTAGTTTGAGTCTAACCGAGGCCGGACAGTTACTCTATACCCAAGGTGAAGAGTTACTGAGAGATGCCGAGCAAGCGGTTGCGAGTGTACACAATCTTAATGATGCCACCCGCGGTGTGCTTAAAGTGGGGATTTCACAGTCTTTTGGAACCATGCATCTTATTCCAGCATTACCTGATTTTATGGCTAAACATCCGGAGTTAGAATTACAGGTCAGCTTGTTAGACCATAAAGTGGATGTCGTCAGTGAAGGATTAGACCTACTATTAACTATGTCAGAGCAATTGCCGCTGGGTATGGTGGCCAGACCCTTAATGAAGTGCCAGTTTTTACTGCTGGCTTCCCCCGATTATGTCGAAAAGCATGGTTATCCTGAGCGTCCAGAGCAGTTAGTCGACCATAACTGTCTTGTGTATCAAGGCGAGTGGCACGAACACAGTGTTTGGCAGTTTAAGAAAGAAGATGATTATTGTGAGATAGGGGTCTCGGGTAACTTTAGGGTCGATAATGCACCTGCCCTGAAATCGGCTGCGGTTAGTGGTTTAGGTGTGGTGTATCTTGCCAGTTATCTATTAGAAGATGAGATAGCCAAAGGCACCTTAGTCCCGCTGTTACCAGAATGGCAATTGACTCACCATTTACCCTTGCAAGCCGTCTACCCACGACGTAAACATTTAGCACCCAAGGTGAGTGCATTTATTGACTTTATTAAGGGGCATATCGGTGCGCCACCTTATTGGGATGCGCCTTATGAGTCGCTATATGCTAAGCGAAAGTAATTTTGTAGACTCGTTATTGTTCTCGCAATGGTGCTAGTCTCTGCGGGGGAGTTTGTGAGAGAGTAAACATATAATTGAAAACATTGTTCTAGCATGAACACAATAAGCCCACAACCGATTGGTTGTAGGGCTTTTTTGTTTTAATTCATATAGTTAATCTTGCTTTGGTGATTGAGCTTGTGCTGATTTTTAAACGTGATAGTAACTTGGTTATATTACACGTTGCACAACGTTCTTAATTTAATACAATAGTTGCAGTTGATTTGGGATGACCTGATCCCGTTAAGTCGATTAAGAATGACCCCTCTTGATCGGTTTTACGCAGGTTCGCACTATTTAGTATTATGCAATCTTAAATTGATGCTGGCAGCGGTTTAATAACTAAAACAATGCTAGCCTTAACCATCATCCTAGTTTTGGTTTACCCCAGCAAGGCTTGCTGGGGTGATTTTTCTTTATCAATAGCCCTGCGCCCTTCAATATACTTTCCATTAGCTATCCTAGTGCTATTTCTTATTTGTCCGACTAATGATTCGATTTTTGAGCACATTAACCAGCGCGGCAGGCTTAATTGAGTGCAGTTTTGTCATGATATCGCTATGCCTTAATGGGCTTGGAATGGCGATTGAATTTGTGGTTTCATCGTCAAGTTTATCGATTGATGACTGCTGAAATATTCAGATGGTTGTAGATAAAGGAAGGTACGCAGTAAGCGATATTTCGATTGCCCGCTAGTCTGTTCTAGCGGGCAGGAGAATAGTACTGTATTAACAATATTGGTGATTAATCGCAGAACTGCGCGAGTAGTTCATTGACGAACATGTTGCCTTTGGGGGTGAGCTGCCAATGCTCGTCACCTGTGGTAACTAAGCCTTTTTGTTCACCCAGTAGCATACCCTTATCGAGTACACTGCGATGCAACCCTGTGCGCTGCTCGAACTCCAGTTTAGGGATAGGCGACATGAGCCGAAGGCGGTTCATTAGGTACTCTAGCGGGCGATCCTCATTTAGCACTTCACTCTTGTCAAACAGGTGATCTACTGCACTGAGATACCCCTTAGGGTGCTTAATTTTCACCGTGCGCCAAATGCGCTGTTCAGCTTCGAGGGTTATCTTGCCATGGGCACCGCAACCTATGCCTAGGTAATCACCAAACTGCCAATAGTTGAGGTTGTGTTGGCATTGATAGCCGGGTTTCGCATAGGCGGAGATCTCATATTGCTCATACCCAAGCTGTGCCAGACGTTGCTGCCCCTGTTCATATATGTGCCATAGCGCCTCATCATCGGGCAGTTGTGGCGGTTTAGAGTGGAACAGGGTGTTTGGCTCAATCGTCAGTTGATACCAAGACAGGTGCGGAGGGTTAAGTGCCGCGGCTGTTTCGATATCCTGCATGGCTTCGTCAAAGCTTTGATTAGGTAGCCCATGCATCAAGTCTAAGTTAAAGCTATTGTAGTTAGCCTGCTGGGCTTTTTCTGCCGCCACTTGAGCTTCATCTTTATCATGGATGCGTCCTAACAGATTAAGCTTATCGCTGGCAAAACTCTGTACCCCAATTGATAAGCGCGTAACGCCTGCTGCGCGGTAGGCGGCAAAGTCATCGTGCTCTAAGGTGCCAGGGTTGGCTTCCATGGTGATTTCGATATTGTCTTTAAAGGCAATTTGTTCTCTTACACCTTCAAGTAACCGTTGTATTTGGCTCGCATCAAACAGTGACGGCGTGCCGCCACCAATAAAGATGGAGTGTAGCTTACGCCCCTGAACATATTGATGATCTTTAGCTAAGTCGACCAGCAGTGCATCGACATATTCTTGCTGGGGCAGCTCGCCATGTTGACCGTGCGAATTAAAGTCACAATAAGGGCATTTTTGGACACACCATGGGATGTGAATATAGAGACTCAGTGGTGGCAGTAGTAACATTACCCTAGTACGCCTTTGGCTTGTAATTCAGCAAGTAACAGTTGCATCGCCTTACCGCGGTGGCTTAAGGCATTTTTCTCTTCGCTGCTCATTTGTGCCGCGCTGCATTGATGATGCTCTGGGATAAAAATCGGATCGTAGCCATGACCATTATCGCCTTGGGGCTCGAAAGCAATACTTCCTTCCCACGCCGCTTGGCAGATAATTGGAGTCGGATCATCGGCATGACGCATATAGACCAAAATACATTGAAAGCGCGCACTGCGCTGCTCGGGGCTATCTTTTAATGCTGCTAGGAGTTTGTTGTAATTATCGCTGTCACTGGCATTGTCACCGCCGTAACGGGCCGAATAGATCCCTGGCGCGCCGCCAAGAACGTCGACCTCTAGTCCTGAGTCATCGGCAATGGCCGCTAGTCCGGTAATGTTTGCGGCGTGACGCGCCTTGATAATCGCATTTTCAACAAAGGTGGTGCCTGTTTCAGGCACTTCTTCAACATTGAACTGGCTTTGGGGCAGTACTTCGATACCAAATTCAGCTAAGATTTCAGCAAACTCTTTTAACTTGCCTTTATTGCCGCTGGCTAACACTATTTTATTCATCTGGAGCACCAATGAGAGATGGAGATAATTGGCGGCAATGATACCCAAGCTGGGGCCGAAACGGTAGGGGAAAGCGCGTTTTACTTTGCTCTTTAGCGGCGACTAAAAAGCAAAGTGCTGTGCCGTGTTTGTGTGAGGCGCAGCTCGCTGTGTACTGTTATTTTTTAGGCTTAATCGACATAAAATTTCTGCTTAAAGGTGATCTGGGTATTGAGTTTATTGCCGTATTTAATTGCCACCTGAAAATTGATTTCTTGATCATCACGATAAGGCACTTCAGCGATGTAGTAGATGGCGTCGCCTTCTCTTATTTCGCGAAATACTAAATCGAGACGAGCATCGAGCAGATTATTGGCAATGCCAGAAATTTCCACCGGGATAGCAGGATTACCTTCTTTGCTGGTGTCTAGCACAGAGATATTAATTAATCCTGTGTAGCTGCTGCGTTTTATGCCATAGGTTTTGGCTATATTTGGGGTGATGAAAGTGCTGCCTAAGGCGACATAATGAATATCGTAATGGCCCACGCTCTGTTTTTGCTCGGCGCTAGCGTGACCTGCTATGCCTAGCGACAGCAATAGAGCGCAAAATAAAGAACGAAACATGGTTAACTCCTAGAGACTAAATAATGGATATTAGTATAGCTTTTAATGCTTAACTTGGTGTCTTTAAGCATAGCGGTATTGAGTCTTAATATTGAATTTAGACTACTTTCGAGCATCATTAGTTTATAGCGTGAGTAAGCTCGCAATCTCATCAGGCAGCTGTTTTGGCGCCAACACCTTAACTTGTTTATGGCGACCCAATTCGCCTTTTTCGATAACAATATGGCTTTTCGGCACCTTAAACAGCTTGGCCAAATATTTGCTCAAATGAGCGTTGGCCTTGCCGTCGATAGGCGGAGCGGTGATCGCCACTTTCAGCTCCTCACCATGGGGACCCACAATCTGGTCCCGGCTGGCTTTAGGTTGTATATAGAGCTTGAGCAGCAGATCACCTTGCTCTTGTGTCACTGACGCCATTAAACATTGGCCCAAAATGGCACGTATTGAGCGAGCAAAATATTGACAAAGTTAAGAATGATCATCATCACCAGTAACGACAAATCTAACCCTCCCATCGGCGGCAAAATACGGCGGATCGGTGACAATAGTGGCTCTGTTAGTTGTGCCATGACCATTTCGATAGGGTTATGGCCTTGGCTCACCCAGCTTAAAATTGCACGTAAAATCAACATCCAAAACAGCAATACCCCAGCCTCTTTAACCACTGAGACTACAGATATCAGTAAAATTGTCGGAATGCTAATGGCGGCGCCAGCAATCAAGCTGAGTATGACAAACTTAGCCACAACCACTAATAGGGCAAGTACCACTGATGCGGTATCTAATGCCCCTATAGAGGGGATGATACGTCGCATTGGCGCCACAATGGGTTGAGTGGCTTTTACCACAAATTGGCTAAATGGGTTGTAAAAATCGGCGCGAGCCAGCTGCAACCAGATGCGGATAATGACCACCATCAGGTACAGGTCGAAAACGGTACTGATTAAAAAGCTAAATGCGTTCATTGGATCTCTCTATTTAACGGTATTGAATTAAAATTGTTTAACCATCTCTGCGGCGCGATCCATACAATCGTGCATTGCATTTCTGACGATGCCCCTTAAATTAGCCGCTTCAAATGCCGCTAATGCTTGCGCCGTAGTGCCGCCTTTAGAGGTGACATTTTCGCGTAACTGTCCGGCCGACAGTTGTGGATTTTGCTTCACCATTTGCGCGGCGCCAAGGGCGGCTTGCTGCACTAATTGACGGGCCATATCCTCGTCAACGCCATCTTGCTTCGCGCTGTCAATCATAGCCTCCATCATCAGGAAAAAATAGGCGGGGGAACTGCCCGCTAACGCAATGACTTGATTAAGATCATCTTCCTTTGACACCCACACAGTTTCGCCGCCACTTTGCATGATTTGTTCGCACAGGGCTTTGTCTTGTGATGACACCGACGGCTGGGCATACAGGCCAGTCATGCCGTAGCCGATTTGCGTTGGCGTGTTTGGCATAGTGCGAATGAGCTTTATCGGCTGCTTAAAATAATCATGATAACGTGATGCCGCTACGCCCGCAGCTATGGTAATAATCAGTTTTTGTGATAAATCTAAGTCGCTTAATGCTTCGCACACTTGCTGCATTAACTGAGGTTTTACCGCCAGAACGATAACATCGGCTTCAATAGCCGCTTGGCGATTATCATGTGACACCTTGATACCGAGTTGCTGCGATAAGACTTGCAGCTTAGCTTCACTGGGGTTGGTGGCGTGGATGAGTTCAGCTGGATAGCCACTGTTGACTAAACCGCTGGCGATGCTGCGCGTCATGTTACCGGCACCAATAAAGCATATTTTTTTCTGTATCATAAGGGTCTCTGTTTTTTTGCCTAAAACTGATGTTAATAATATTAGGGCAAGTGATGAAAAAACAAGGCTTGTCAATCTAATAGACTAGCCTGCTGATGGGGCAGCATTTAGATTAGCACTTTTACACCGACCTAATTTTACGCTGTTTAGGGCATCGCTATGCTATTTCGGGCCTATTATTGCCAGCCAATCATTGCTAGCCAATCACTCCTGAGCGATGACGATTGCAGATTGAGATTAACCTAGCTACGGGCACCGAAAATGGCGCTGCCAATACGTACTAGGGTCGAGCCAGAAGCTATCGCCATTTCCAAATCGTTACTCATACCCATCGACAGAGTGTCAAGCTGCGGATATTTGACTTGTAATGCTTGATATAGCTGCTGCATATGTGACAACTCTTGCTGTTGGCGGTGCTCATCATCGGTTGCAGTAGGAATTGCCATCAACCCGCGTAAACATAAATGTGGTAATGAGTCGATCACATCTGCCAATGCCGTTATCTGCTCCTCATCAGGGGGGAGCCCAGATTTACTGGCTTCTTGGCTGATATTAAGTTGAATACACACATTGAGCGGCGCGCACTGAAGCGGGCGCTGCTCATTTAGGCGCTGAGCTATCTTGGCTCGGTCTAGGGTGTGCATCCAATCAAAGTGCTCGGCAATCACTTTCGTTTTATTCGATTGCAGCGGGCCGATAAAATGCCATTCAATATCGGGGTAGTCAGCTTTTAGGGCAATAATCTTGGATTCACCCTCTTGAACATAGTTTTCACCAAAAAGACGTTGTCCGGCCTGATAAGCGGCTACTATCTGTGAAATAGGCTTAGTTTTACTCACTGCCAGTAGCTTTATTTCGTCACTATGACGTGATGAGTTTTGCGCCGCTTGAGCGATTCTTTGGTGGGCTAGCGCCAGTCTGTCTGCTATTGTTGTCATGGTCTACGTTTTTGGTTAAATGGATATCCCAAACTATGGAAATCACAGAGTTACTTGCCTTTAGTGTAAAGCACAATGCATCGGATCTACACCTTTCTGCAGGTGTATCGCCAATGATACGTGTAGATGGTGAGGTCAGAAAGATTAATCTGCCTGCTTTAGACCACCAAGGCGTGCACAGCCTTGTTTATGACATCATGAATGATAAGCAGCGTAAAGATTACGAAGAACATCTTGAAATCGATTTCTCCTTTGAAGTACCTAATTTAGCCCGTTTCCGTGTTAACGCCTTTAACCAGTCTCGTGGCGCAGCAGCGGTATTTCGTACTATTCCCAGTGAAATTTTAAGCCTAGAAAAACTCGGCGCCCCTGAGATTTTTAAAAAGATAGCCAGTTACCCTCGTGGCTTAGTATTGGTGACGGGGCCGACAGGCTCGGGTAAGAGTACCACCTTGGCGGCAATGATCGATTACGTTAATGAAAACCGCCATGATCATATTTTGACCATTGAAGACCCTATCGAATTCGTCCACCAAAATAAGCAATGTTTGATTAACCAACGTGAAGTGCATCGCCACACTCACAGCTTTAATGCCGCGCTCAGAAGTGCACTGCGTGAACAGGGTGAGAGCATGAATGCTTAAATATCACCCAACGTCTTTAAGCCTGCTGTTAGTACCTGCTCCAGATAATCAGTGCTGCCGTGTGCACGCTTCTGTTTGCGTGGGATACTGATTTTTCGAGTTGTTTCCGCTCGGAGCATATTCAACGCTATCTTCCTTGCTCCGGACAATACCTCCGCCGCATTGCCTCTATATATTTGACATTGGTCTTCCTTCATCGACGCGTCCAATACCCAATGCAGGCTATTTTCAACCGCCCAGTGGCTGCGTACTGCATTGGCAAAACGAGCCTTACTCAGTTTGGCTGAACTGATGTAATAACGGTACTCAAGGGATTCATTGCCGCTTTTCGTTCGACGATAGCTTAACGCAACACCAATACTTTTAAGCCCTTTCCATTCAGGGAAAGCGTCGGCTAAGCTGCCTGCGTCCATTACACAATAGGCTCTAGCTTCGTTACGTCCGTGCTGCTTCTCTAAGCAAAGCACTTCTTCGTCAATCTCGCTGCCAAGCGCCTTACGAACGGCATTATGCAGTGTTTTTTGATTACCTTTTACGGCAAGTAAATAATCTCCACCCCGCTCAATAATTTGTTCGGCGATATCTGTCTGACATCCCATGGCATCTATTGATATCAGACAACCTTTTATATCCAACAGCGCCAGTAATGCGGGAATGGCGGTAATTTCATTCGACTTACTTTCGGTTTTAACTTGCCCAAGCACGACGTTATTTTCTGTTGCGAAGGCATTTACCATGTGGATGGCTGACAGTCTGTTCTCGCGATTATATGAACCACATAGCCGTTTACCATCTATCGCAATAAGCTGACCGTCGGATAACTCAGCAACAGACTTCATCCAGTCGATAAAGCAATACTGAAACTGCTCGCTATCTATTCTCGATATGACTCGAGCAATAGTGTCATGAACAGGTAACCCATTCTTAAAAAGTCCTTTTTTGGCAAACCAGTTAAAGTGGAGATCGCCAAAATCTTCGATATCTTCCCAACCTTGTGCCCCAGCTATTGAGGCACAAACCACGAGGAATAAAATATCAGTAAATAGATGCTCGACTTTGGCTGACTGACGAGGATCTTCTAAGGAACTAAAGAACTGTTGAAATGCACCGGAGTTCATAGGGCTCTCCACAAAAGAGAGTATAAGATCACAGCCAATATGGCCCGTCCAGCTATTTGAGCGAATATCACCCTAATAGCTCAAATTATGTTCGCGATCTCGCCCTGACTGCGTGAAGACCCTGATGTGATTTTGGTGGGGGAAATGCGCGATCTCGAAACCATACGTTTGGCGATGACGGCGGCAGAAACCGGCCACTTAGTCTTTGGCACCTTGCATACCACCTCTGCGGCGAAAACCATTGACCGTGTGGTCGATGTATTTCCCGAAGGTGAAAAAGGCATGGTCAGAACCATGTTATCAGAATCGCTGCAGGCGGTGATTTCACAAACCCTGATTAAGAAGGTGGGCGGTGGTCGTGTTGCAGCCCATGAGATCATGATGGGAACACCGGCCATTCGTAACTTAATCCGTGAAGATAAGGTCGCCCAGATGTATTCAGCCATTCAAACGGGTATGGCCCATGGCATGCAAACCTTAGATCAGTGTTTACAAAACTTGGTCAATCGAGGCCTGATCACTCGCGAAGACGCCATGTCAAAGAGTTCCAATAAGAACGCTAGTTTCTAAGTTAAGGTAGTATTATGGAAGTTCGTCCTTTTTTAAAAGTCATGGTCGATCGCAAAGCGTCGGATCTGTTCATTACCGCAGGCTTTCCCCCTAGCGCCAAAATCGATGGTGAGGTCAGGCAACTGGCCGAAAATCCGTTTACGCCGCAGCAATCGCTTGAGTTTGTCGAAGCGTTAATGACTGAAGCGCAGCGTAAAGAGTTTCATGAAAGTCGTGAATGTAACTTTGCCTTTGCGGCCAAAGATCTGGGGCGTTTTCGTGTCAGTGCCTTTTGGCAACGCGAATCTCCCGGTTGCGTGATGCGCCGTATCGAAACCAAGATCCCTGAGGTTGAAGATTTAAAATTACCGCCCATCCTAAAAGATTTAGTCATGAGTAAGCGTGGTCTTATCATCATGGTTGGGGGCACCGGCACGGGTAAATCAACCTCTTTAGCCGCATTAGTGGGTTATCGTAATGCTAATGCCCGCGGGCATATTTTAACTATCGAAGACCCGGTTGAATTTGTACATGATCACCGCAAGAGCATTATTACCCAGCGCGAAGTAGGTATCGATACCGAATCGTTTGATGCCGCGCTTAAAAGTTCGTTACGTCAGGCGCCCGATGTCATTTTGATTGGTGAGATCCGCAGCCAGGAGACCATGGAATTTGCCCTCTCTTTTGCCGAAACGGGTCACTTATGTATGGCGACCTTACATGCTAATAATGCCAACCAAGCGTTAGATCGTATTATGCACCTAGTTCCTGAGAGTAAGCATCAGCAGTTACTGTTTGATTTATCGCTTAACTTACGGGGTATTGTGGCGCAGCAACTGGTGCCAAAAAGTGATGGTACGGGTCGCCGAGCCGCCATTGAAGTACTCATCAATACTCCGCGAGTCGCCAGTTTGATCGCCAAAAACGAACTGCATGTGTTAAAAGAGACCATGGCCAAGTCTAATGAGCAAGGCATGCAAACATTCGATCAGGCGTTATTAAAGCTCTATGTTGAGGGCGAAATAAGCTATGCCGATGCGCTGCATCATGCCGACTCTCCTAACGACTTGCGCTTAATGATTAAGCTACAAAGTAGTGAACCAACGAGCTCAGGTTTTATGGAAGGTGTAACTCTAGACTTAGATTAACGCCTTATGTGACAAAGCCGAAAAACCTCTATGGTTATCGGCTTTGTCATTATGTGAGTAGACGTTAATTTTATGCCGCTAACTGAAGCCAATTATCCGCTGAAGAATCTTTCGATGCTGTGATCTAATACACTGATTAACACGTATATTCGCCTTTACAGTGCTGGAGATATCACGATGAAATCGATATTATTACCCTTAGTTGTTTTAGGCATGGCAAGCTTATCAAGCCAAGCAAGTGCGGCGGAATGTGCCGAGTTTTTCCAAGTTGAGGCGCGTAAGTTGCATTCTGAGCAAGAACTCGACTTGTGTAAGTTGACCCAAGGCAAGCCGGTATTAGTGGTCAATACTGCCAGCCGTTGTGGCTATACCTCGCAATTTAAAGGCTTAGAGCAACTGCACCAGCGCTATAAAGATAGCGGCTTAGTGGTATTAGGCTTTCCTTCTAATGACTTTAATCAAGAAGAAGCACAGGAGGTAAAAACCGCCGATGTGTGTTACATCAATTACGGCGTCACCTTTACCATGCTAGCCACAGGCGCGGTAAAAGGCGATGCGGCCCAGCGTCCATTTGACCACTTAGCCGCGGTGACTAAAGCTCCCAGCTGGAACTTTAATAAATACTTAATCAGCGCCGACGGTAAACAAGTTCAACGATTTGCTTCTAGTGTAAAACCTAACGACAGTGTTTTAATCGAAGCAATTGAAAAGCAATTATAAAAATTGAAAATCAGGGAGTTAAATTGGCTAAATATATTGGTTTAACCAAAGAGCAAGGGCATCAAAAGCGATCGAAAGTAACGGTATTGCTGATGAATTTAGGCACCCCTAGCGCACCGACAACATCAGCGGTGCGTCGTTATTTGGCCGAGTTCTTGGCCGATCCGCGTGTGGTCGAGATCCCTAAGCTACTTTGGATGATCATTTTACATGGCATTATCTTACGAGTGAGACCGGCTAAATCGGCCGCGTTATACAAGCAAATTTGGGGAGAGTCAGGCTCGCCATTGATGGAGATCACCCAAAAACAGACGGCCAAGTTAGCAGAGCGGTTTCGTGAGCGCGGTGATGACATTAATGTCGATTTCTGTATGCGTTACGGTGAGCCAAGTGTCAAAGACACCCTAAACCGTTTACATCAACAAGGCACAGACAAGCTAGTCGTGTTGCCGCTTTATCCTCAATATGCGGCGCCAACCACGGCATCGGCGTTTGATGCCTTGACCTTAGAACTGCGTAATTGGCGCTATCTACCCAGCGTGCATTTTATTAATACCTATCATGACAACCCTGATTATATTGCCGCATTGGCCGACTCTATTCAGCGTGATTTTGACAAACATGGTAAGCCGAAGAAGCTAGTGATCTCTTATCACGGCATGCCTGAGCGTAATTTACATTTAGGCGATCCTTACTCTTGTTTTTGTCATAAAACCACCCGTTTAGTGGTGGAAAAGCTAGGTCTTACAGAGAGTGATTACATTACCACCTTCCAATCTCGATTCGGTAAGGCAAAATGGCTGACGCCTTATACCGATGAGACGCTGCAACGCTTGGGCAATGAAGGAGTAGATGATGTCGCCATTATCTGCCCAGCATTTAGTGCTGACTGTTTAGAGACGTTAGAAGAGATTGAACATGAAAATCGTCAGGTGTTTATCGAAGCTGGTGGCAAGCAGTATCGTTATATTGCTGCGCTAAACGATGATGATGCGCATATTGCGATGATGGAAAATTTAGTTAAGCCTTACTTGGTTTAACACACTCAATATTTATCACTTGTAAATATCTATAGGCCTTCCAATGAAGGCCTATTTTATTTTGGCGCAAAGTTTGTTGGCCTTGGAATGAAGAGCAATCACATCTGCTTGAGTAGCGGTTGGCTGCATTTTCATTTATTGAAAGCGTTTGAAGGGCAAACCTTCACTGTTATTAATCGCCTGCTCGGTGGGGGGGGAATGTGCAAGCCAGTCGCAACTGGCTCGGGTGAGGTTAATAAAGGTTCTCGAAATAGCTTTCGATAATCAGCACAGCGGACATCGAGTCCACTTGCCCTTTCGATAGTGCTTTAAAGCCACCCATTTCAAACAGTCGCGCTTTAGCATCGGCCGTGGTTAAGCGCTCATCTTGGGTGGCGGTTTTGACGCCAAATCGGCCGCTGATTCGGTTGGCAAACTTACGCGCCCTTTGGGTCATCTCTTGTTCGCTGCCATCCATGTTGAGTGGTAAACCGACGACGACAATATCGGGTTTCCACTCATCGATTAACGCGCCAATTTCTTCCCATTGCGGGATGCCATCATTAGCTTTAATTGACGTTAGCGGGGTAGCACTTGCGGTAATTTGTTGGCCTATTGCCACGCCAATACTCTTAGTGCCGAAGTCGAAACCAAGCACTGTTGCTGCATTCATCTCTTATGTCCTGTTGGGGTTAGGCATGGCCTATTTGGTTGCAAAGCTGGCCAATATCAAAGCCTAGGGTTTGGGTGGCCTTTTGCCAGCGTTGCTCGTGTGGCGTTTTAAATAAAATATCGAGAGAGGCGGGGATGGTTAACCATGAATTTTCCCCTAACTCTTGCTCTAATTGCTGCCGGCCCCATCCGGCGTAACCTAGTGCGACAATAAAGTTGTCGGGTGCATTGTTACTGCCCAGTGAAGCCAGTACATCGCGCGATGTAGTGAGCATTATTTCATCATTTATAAGCTGACTATTACTCCACTTATCTTGGGGGGTGTGAAGCACAAAGCCCTTTTCTTGTTCTACAGGGCCGCCAAGCAGTACTTCACTGTTAATGCTGTCAACTTTATTGACCTCGTTGAGGTTCATCTGCTGCAGTAGCTCATTAACATCGATACCGACTGGGCGGTTAATCATCAGCCCCATGGCGCCTTGTTGGTTGTGTTCACATAAGTAGATGACTGAACGCTCGAAAAAGGTATCGTGAAGCGAAGGCATTGCAATAAGTAGATGATGCTGCAAACTTTCCATCTAGCACTCCAGAGTCATTAGCCACCGGCTAATTTAACTTGATAATTGAGTTTTTCAAGTAGGGTTTTGAGTTGTTCGCGATTGTCGGTTTGTACTTCAATATTGAACTCTTTGACCGTGCCGCCGCAACCGCACTGTTTTTTGAGCTTCTGTGCTAATGCTTTTAACTCTTTTTCATCTAACCCTAGGCCTTTTATAACAGAGACCCCTTTGCCTTTACGGCCTTTGCTGTCTTTGTGAATTCGGACTATGCCGTCACCTTGTGGGGCGGATTCTGGCTGTTTCTTTTCAGTGATTTTGCCTATATCTGTGCTATAGACTAAAGCTACATTAGGATCGATTCTCATCTTTAATCGGACGGTTATGGGCGATATATCGAGTTTACCAAATTGCGCTATCCAGTGGGAGGTCTTCGCAACATTAGACAAAAAAAAGACCACAAAAATGTGGTCATGGATAAGGCTTTATATCAATCTGCAGGGAGATATAAAGTCTGTATTATCCCAAAGCAACTAACGAATTAGCGCAAGGTGTGAGCAAATGGGTTATCGCTGTAATACTAATAATAGCAGGCTTAATGCGGTAAATGCCGCGCCAGTAATAATATAAGGGTGTAGTTTAGGTACTGCCACTGCGAAGCCTGTAAGGGTAAAGGCCATTGCAACCGTAAGGTAAGGGGCGTTGTCTAAGGTGGCTAAAATAAAAGCAAGCGACATCAACAATAGCAGTGGCAGTAGCAAGCATCGCCACTGCCCTTTAATTTGGGTGAGAGAGTCGGCGGTTGGCGTGGCTAATGACTTTGGCGCAAAGACAAAAATAGCACTGGCGATAACAAATGCACTGATAAACCAAGTCATATTTAACCCCCTTTTTAAATCTAATTGATAATCATTATCATTTGGTGGTTACTTCAAGTCAAGGTATTTATGTTTTACAGTGTGCCAAAATAGAGTTGTAGATCAGAAATTTGCTCTGTAAGCTAAAATTTAATGAGTTAGGTTGATAGTAGGCCTTGTTTTTTGCTGGAGTTAGTATGAAAAAAATAATCGTTTTAGCAGCTGCGCTAGCGTTAACTGCTTGTAGCACGATGAAGTCGAGCTCAGATTATGATCCAAAAGTAAATTTTAATCAGATTAAAAGTTATGCTTGGGTAGATAAAAGAAATGATGATACGACTTATCATCTTGATGGTTTGATGGATCAACGTGTTAGAAGTGCTATCGAGAGTCAGTTGCAACTTAAAGGCATCACCAAAACCCGCGCCGAACAGGCCGATGTATTAGTGAACTACTTTACTAAGGTCGATAAAAAAATTGATGTTGATACTTTCAATACCAACTTTGGCTACAACCCCTATTATGGGCCGGGCTGGGCATGGGGTGGCAATATGCATACCCAAACTACGGTGCGCGAATATGAAGTGGGTACTTTAGTGGTCGACTTGGTTGATCGTAGTTCTGGGCAGTTAATTTGGCGTGGTTCTGTTGCCGATACCGTGCGCAATAAGAACACCCCCGAAGAGCGTATTGAAGTGGTTAATCGGGCGATTGCCGAGGTGATGACCCACTACCCACCCAAAGCTGAAGTAAAATAGTACTGAGGGTTGAACTCTTAGCGTAATGCATCAATGGCAATGTTATCAGGTGATAAATTCAATTTTACTTTTGATGGTTAACATTAAAACAACACAAGCGGCTCAGGTCGCTTGTGTTGTTTCTATCTATTAGGTTAGATGCGTAAAAGTTGCATACTCCACAAGCAGAGGTATTTAGACCAAAGTGCTAGATATTATTGCTGCTCTCTGGTGCTATTCTCACCAGACTATCTACTGGTTATGGGTTATGGAGGCAGCGTGGAACAGTTTTTACAGCAATGGTTTCATCATTACGATAAAGGTGTAGGCGTAGAGGCGAGTGATTTGAGCCAAGAGACTACTCGACATTGGCAATGTTTACTCCTTAACGCCAAAAGTGGTCAACTTAATAGCTGGCAACATAATCCACCAGGCAGGTTGGCACTGATTTTACTCATGGGACCTGTGGCGCACCTTTTAGAAGATGATAGCGCCATGACATTACAGCTTAAAGCTAGAGAGCTGTGTGTCTCAGGGGTTGATAAAGGTTTTGATACCCAATTAGAGCCAGTGCAACGCCGCTGTTTTTACGATCCGCTATTTTATTCAGCTAAAGCCGATGATAGAGCCTTGTTGATCCGCTTACTCGAAGGGATGCAGTCGCAATTAGCTTCTGCGGCCAAGCCTGCTTGGTCTACCTGGTATCAGCAAGCATCTGTTGCAAGTCATTAAGTCACCATGTGCAGTGAATGCTTATTTTAAGTGAGTGAGCAGCGATTATTGGTTACGCAATCCTGAACAATATGACTTCATATGTTATGTGACCATATTGTTCATCATATTTTTAAGTAGTTGCCTTACTAAGCAGCTGAGCTCCTCGGTGTTTTTCAAGGTAGTTGGCACTCTTTACTTAAATTTTAAGCTGCATTTCTTGTTTCAGTTTCAGACTCTTTTTCTGGGTTCAACACTACCTCACCGATAACGTCACAGTTCCTTATACCGTTTGGCCAGCGTTTAGGATTTCTTGATCTTGCTTCTTCTAGTACCTCCTTACGCTTAGATAAAATCGCTTTATCTTGCATCGCATGTCGCTCACTCGGTGATACAAAATTGAGCTTACTGTGCTTATGTTTGGTATTGTACCAAGTCACAAACTCTTCTACCCATTCCCGTGCCTCGGTGATGTTTTTAAAGCCAGAGCTAGGCCATTCTGGCCGATACTTTAAGGTTCTGAATAATGCTTCGGAGTAAGGATTGTCATTGCTTACGATTGGTCTACTTAACGAAGCGGTAACACCTAACTCTTCAAGCTTGGCTTTCATCGTCAATGACTTCATCGGAGCACCGTTATCAGAGTGCAGTACTAACGGTTTTTTGAAGCATTGCTCGCGTAGCATATTGCGCTGCATTAACTCGGCCGCTAGCTCACCACATTCTCGGTCATGGACTTCATAACCCACTATCTTACGGCTATAAATATCCTCAAACATATACAGATAATAAAAGCGTCCTTTGATGACCGAGGCTAAATAAGTAATATCCCAAGACCATACTTTGTTTGGCCCATCTGCAACGTAAGCATCTGGTTTGCTTCTTTTTGTTACGCCTTGGCTTCGCCCACGCCGATTTAATTGTTCATTGGCTTTTAACACTCGATAAAAACTCGACTCTGAAGCGATATAGACCCCCTCATCAAGCAGTGTCGGCACGATTTGTGACGGAGGTAGGCTTGCAAACCTTGCCTCATTAGAGGTTGCCAATATCTGCTCTTGCTCATCATCATTAAGCTTGTTAGCAGGCTCCCGTCTTACTGCCGTAGGCCTTAAATCTGCCTGCACTTTTCTTGCTCGATACCAGCGGCGATACGTCCGTTTACTTAACTCTGCTTCAGCGCAAGCTTTGTAAAGACGCGCACCGTGGGCATAAGCTTCTTGTATTAAATCCACCAGTGTTATGCGCTTAGGCAAAGGCGTTAACTCTCCTCGCTGTCGTCCTCCCAAAGCGCATTGAGCTTTTTTCTAAGCACCAGTAAAGCCGCAGCTTCAGCGAGTGCCTTCTCCTTATAACGTAATTCTCGTTGCAGGGATTTTATTTCTGCCTTGTCTGATTTGGCTTGCTGCTTAATCGTTTTAGCTTGAACTTCACTCGTCTTAAAACCACCTAAACAATCTTGTTTCCACTGCTGAACTTGTTCTCGAAACAAGCCTTTTTCTCGGCAATATTGGCTGATTTCAGTTTCTGACATTGGTGCTGTTTCAATGAGAACTGCAAACTTAGCTTCAGCTGACCAATCATTACTGGTTAATGTTTTACCTGGCACAGGGCGACCCTCTTTTTTGGCTTTATCTCGCCAATGATACAGGGTTTGGTAGGAGATCCCCTCACTGCGAGCCACTTCCGTGACCGTCATATTGTGGGGAGGTAATAATTTCTTTAAGACAGCGTCTTTACGTTCAGGTGAATATCGTGCCATTGAGCTCTCATTGACCGCCCCCTTTATTTAATTATTGGATGATTTTAAGGGGTGACAACAATCCTGACACAGGGGGTCCTCATTGATACCATGATGTTGTATTACGTCAACATTCACTATCCAACCAAATTGTTCAAAAGACATAGATATGCTGCATAATTGCTGTTTGTTCAGTGCTTCTTGAGCTAAATGTTCGGGTAATAGTGCCCAGCCAAAGCCTGATTTAGTCTGCTCCAACAACACATAATAATTGTCCGCATCCCCAACATCTGGCGAGTGTTGTAATTGATAACTTGAGTGCTGAGTATCTTTTGCTCCGATCACCAATTGTCGATATAACGTTAAGCTGTGGGTAGCGCTCTGCTAGCATTTTCAGTTGCTCGGTTAAGTCAGCCTATGGCACTCCTTCGTCTATGGCTAAACTAAATCGCTGCGGAACACACCGGCCTCTATCTTGGCTATGTGTTCGAGTAACTGGCGACGGATGGCTATACTGGTTAACAGATTCGTTTGAGATGTTGAGCTCTTCGTTGGCGATTGGCGCTTAAGTAGCTAAAATGGATGGGATATTAATGATTTTTAATTGCATTTCATCCCCTTGTTAGTAAAAGAGGCAATAAATCTGCCGCACTTTTAGGTCAGTTATAATGAACATATTTATTCGCATAGGGCTGTTAGTATTAGCGGGATTGTATTGTGCGAATGCCTTTTCGTGGCAAGATACAGATAACGACGGTGTGCCCGATCCCAAAGATGCTTGTCCACATACTGCGGCAGACACCAGAGTCGACGCCCGTGGCTGTGAAAAACTAAGGCTGGTGTCCTTGTGTTTACCGACAACCAGTGGTGAGACATATCCGGCACAATGTAAACTTAATGAATCAGTTAGGATCTACTTTCGCTTTGCTCGTGCCGAGGTGGATTATTCACAATGGTTCAGTATTGCTCGGTTAGCGACTTGGTTAACTGAGCATCCCATTAAGTTGTGTATTGTTGGCCATACCGATAGTGTAGGCACTGCAGAGTTTAATCAAGTTTTGTCTTATGATAGAGCCTTGAATGTCAAAAAAGTACTTGTTGAAGAGTATGGGTTTAATCCCAGTCGGTTTTGTATCGCAGGCAAAGGCAGTACTCAGCCCATTGCCAGTAATGCCTCTGTTGCCGGGCGAGCACAAAATCGACGAGCCGAATTTATTGTCGAGACGCGGTAGTTACCGGGTTTATATTATTGAGGGAACGTTAAATGGAAAACTTGGATAGTTATATTGCACAAGCGCCAGAGCTTATCATGACCTACGGTTTGCAGGTTGTGTTAGCTCTGGTGATTTTCGTTGTTGGTAAATACTTTGCCAATATTGCTAAAAAAATCACCAGTAAATTATTAACTAAACGCAAGATAGATCCGACGGTTGTCTCGTTTGTGTCTAATTTGGCGTGGGCGGCGGTGTTTGTCTTTACCGTGATAGCCACGTTAGGACAGATAGGGGTGCAGACGGCTTCATTAGTGGCCGTTATCGGTGCCGCCGGTTTGGCTGTGGGTCTTGCATTACAGGGCTCTCTATCAAACTTTGCCTCTGGCGTGTTAATGGTAATATTTCGTCCTTGTCGTGTCGGGGACTATATTGAGGCTGCGGGTATCGCGGGGACTGTCGATGAGATCACCATCTTTTCGACTAAACTGCGCACCCCTGACAACAAGGTGATTGTTGCGCCTAATTCCTCGGTTATGAATGGCACTATTACCAACTACTCGGCAATGGACACTCGTCGTATCGATTTAGTCATTGGGGTCTCTTATGATGCCGATCTAAAAGAGACTAAGGCGGTATTAAAAAGTGTATTAGATAATAATAGCTATGTACTCAAGGAGCCTGCCTACACAGTGGCACTGGTTGAGTTGGCTAATTCATCGGTTAATTTTGTGGTGCGTCCTTGGGTTAAAGGCAGTGATTACTGGCCTGCACGCTTTGAGATCCTTGAGCAAATTAAAGTCGCGCTGGATGAAGCTAATATTGGTATTCCTTATCCACAAATGGATATTTACGTCAAAGAAACACCCGCCACTTAAGCATTAATCTTATTGTGTGGTCTAAAGCCAGCCGTTACTCACGGCTGGCTTTTTTGTTTGCCATTTATCTAAGGTGAATACCCTAAAGCGGTGATATACAGCGGCGAAGAATTACCTTGGCTCCTCTCTGTTTTTAAGTTTCATGACAATAATAAGCGACTTTATGACAATATAGGGGGGCTGATTCATAATTTTGTAATAAAACGGCCTAATAATGGCAACGTGGGTATTCACTGATAGAAGATCGCATATGACTGCTAGGATTTTGATAGTTGAAGATGAGTTAGCCATCCGAGAGATGTTAGCTTTTGTTTTAGAACAACATGGATTTACGACAACTACAGCAGAGGATTTTGATTCAGCACTCGACATGCTGACAGAGCCCTATCCCGATTTAGTGCTGCTGGATTGGATGTTTCCCGGTGGGAGTGGTATTCAATTAGCTAAAAAGCTGCGTCAGGATGAATTTACGCGCCATATACCGGTGATCATGTTAACGGCAAGGGGCGAAGAGGAAGATAAGGTCAAAGGGCTAGAAGTCGGCGCCGATGACTATATTACCAAGCCTTTTTCGCCTAAAGAGTTGGTAGCACGAATTAAGGCGGTTATGCGCCGCAGTGCGCCTACGGCCTTAGATGAACCTATTGATGTGCAAGGTCTGGTGCTAGACCCTGTTAGTCACCGAGTCACCGTCGGCGAACAGGTAGTCGATATGGGGCCGACCGAGTTTAGATTATTGCATTTCTTTATGACCCATCCAGAGCGAGTATATAGCCGCGAACAACTGCTTGATAATGTGTGGGGCACTAATGTGTATGTTGAAGACCGCACCGTTGATGTGCATATTCGCCGCTTACGTAAAGCCGTTGAACCCTCTAATCACGACAGGTTGATTCAAACCGTTAGAGGGGCCGGGTACCGTTTTTCGACCCGGCTCTAATGGCTTGTGTTGAGTTAATGGGTGCATGAAAATTTAATAGGCGTTAGCCTCAGTATCGATTATCTTGTGCTCACTTGCGCATTAGGGTTTCGCTATGTTTAATTCATACTCTGGCTATCAATTGCTGAGTCGCTTAGCGCTGTTTTTGTTGGCTTGTCTGGTTATAGGCTTGCTGCTTGGGCAATTGTTGCCAGTGATGCTGTTCGGTTGTATCGGTTTATTGGCTTGGCATTATAAGCAGCTATCTAGGCTTAATTTTTGGCTATGGCGTGATAAACGTCTGACTCCTCCTAACGGCAGCGGAAGTTGGGAAGGGGTGTTTAATGGTATCTATCGTCTGCAAGGTAAAAACCGTAAACGGGTGGCGCAATTAGCCGATCTGCTAGCGCGTTTTCGGCAAGGGGCGGAGGCGCTGCCAGATGCAGCTGTCGTGCTTGATTCAGACAATAATATTGCTTGGTGTAATAAATTAGCCCAACGATTGTTGGGATTAGTATGGCCACAAGACAAGGGCCAGCGTATCGATAATCTGCTACGGCATCCCGACTTTTCTGGTTATCTTAAACAAGCGACTTTTGATGAGCCCTTTGAGTTTGTCGATAGTCAAAATGAATCACGCGTGTTAGAAATTCGTATTATGGATTATGGCGCTGGGCAACGCTTGCTGATCGCCCGTGATATTACCCGTATTCGTCAACTCGAAGGGATGCGCAAAGAGTTTGTCGCTAATGTGTCGCACGAATTAAAAACGCCCTTAACCGTGTTACAAGGTTATTTGGAAATGATGCAGGAGATGGCAGAGTTTAATCCTGGTCAACATAAAGCGTTAGAGCAAATGCAGCAACAGACTAATCGCATGCATTCTATGGTCGAGCAGTTACTGGTGTTATCACGTATTGAAGATGGCTCTGCGGTCAATCTCGATACCAAAGTTAATATGGCTTTGTTGATTGATATGCTCAAAGAGGAAGCACAAGCCTTAGCTAAGGGGCAGTATCAATTGAGTTTTGATTGTGATCCGACCTTGAATATTTTTGGTAATGAAGTCCAGATAAGAAGTGCCTGCTCGAATTTGCTCTCTAACGCCATTCGTTATAACGATCCCGGCGGCAGTGTACATGTGTGTTGGCAGCGAGTGCCTTTAGGGGCGCAGTTTAGTGTGACCGACTCGGGTGAGGGCATTGCGCCACAGCACCTAACACGACTCACTGAGCGATTTTATCGCGTCGACAGTGCCCGTTCTCGGCAGCGGGGCGGAACAGGGCTAGGATTGGCGATCACGAAACATGCGCTTAATCATCACCAGAGTGATTTGATGATAGAAAGTCGACTGGGTAAAGGTAGCTGCTTTAGTTTTATTATTCCCAATCACCTTATTGATACGGGTAAGCGTGCTCATTAAACCTATGGGTTAAAGGTGCTAAGTGACTTTAAATTATCTGTCTATTGCATAAATCAGTTAACCATCCCTGTTTATTCGCATCATGAAGAGAGATAGCGCCACTAAGGCGCTTTTTTGCTATTTGTGTTTTGGAATGTACAAGTTAAGGCGAGGCTGCAATAAATCACTTTTATGGTGGTCTGTCATCTCAGTGTCATATCTTCGTCATACACTTGTCATTGTTGCGATAGATACTGACTGCAACTTAAATAAAACGAGTAAGCAAGTCGCTTAACACTGGAGCAAAGAATGAAACTTAAACAGCTTGTTGGTGCGGTAAGTTTGACAGCCGCTAGCGTTTTCTCTGTCACTTCTATGGCAGCTATCGATCCGTCACTGCCCACTTATGAAAAAAGCAGTGGAGTCTCGGGTAACCTTTCATCTGTTGGCTCAGATACCTTAGCGAATATGATGACCCTGTGGGCCGAAGAGTACAAAGAGATGTACCCTAACGTTAACATTCAAATTCAGGCGGCGGGCTCTTCTACTGCGCCGCCAGCATTGACTGAAGGCACTTCACAGTTTGGCCCAATGAGCCGCAAAATGAAGCCCAATGAAGTCGAAGCATTTGAGAAACATTATGGCTATAAGCCAACGGAGATCCGTGTCGCCATTGATGCGCTGGCTGTTTTTGTTCATAAGGATAACCCTATTAAGGGGCTGAGTATCGAGCAGATCGACGGTATCTTCTCGGCTACCCATAAGTGCGGCGGTAATGATGTGCAGCGTTGGGCTGATGTGGGGCTTGGGGGCGATTGGGCAGCGAAAGATGTGCAGCTTTACGGTCGTAACTCGGTTTCTGGAACCTACGGTTACTTTAAGAAAAAAGCACTCTGTAAAGGCGACTTTAAAGCCAACGTGAACGAACAACCTGGTTCGGCGTCGGTAGTGCAATCTGTCTCGCAGTCATTAAATGCCATTGGTTATTCTGGTATTGGTTATAAGACTGCTGGGGTGAAAGCCGTGGCTATCGCCAAGAAAGGCGATGATTACATCGAAGCAACCGCTGCCAATGCAGCAGACGGCAGTTATCCACTATCACGTTACTTATACGTTTATGTGAATAAGCATCCCAATAAAGACTTAGCGCCATTAGAGCGTGAATTCCTACGCTTTATTTTGTCTAAGCAAGGGCAGAAAACAGTAGAGAAAGACGGTTATGTACCACTACCGCTGACTGTGACAGCCAAAGATTTAGCAAAAGCCGGTATCCGCCTATAACGGACATAGTGTAGAGTGACACCCCATCAAAAAGGCCTCAATAATGAGGCCTTTTTGTTTTTTTGTACTATCAGGTATGAGCCATCAGTTATGAACCCATTTGATAGGCGAGGCGCTTTACCCATGTTATTTCGGTGGCTAACAATACGATAACAGGGGATGCCATATTGGTGAGCAAAAAAAAGCGACCTAAAGTAGGTCGCTACAAATGCCAGTTGGGATTTGGTTGATAGCCGCGCTAGAGGCTATCGAAAAAGGGAGATGATGAACCATGAAAACCTTACTAACCAATTAATTACCCGTTAGGGACTCTGTATTCGTTAATATCAATTCTGTTCATATAATCAGAGTCTACTTTACTATTTTAGTTCCGATTTTTTGTGATTATTTTTTGGGGTTGATTTTTAAGGTCCGAATTTAGCCGAGAGCCAATCTTTGTAAACGGTGAACTTAGCGGCGAATGCTGCTGCATAGGATAGTGGTTTGCTTAATCTCAATGACAAGCGGTTAGTCGATGATTACACTAAGCGCTATTGACGTTAGGGCAACAATAATAAGGATAAAATGTGGCTAAGCAATGGGATAATCAGCAAGACCATCACTCTTTTGCGAATGTTGAACAGATCCGCGTATTGCATCTAAGCTTGGTGGTTGCGGTCGATTTTGAGCGGCATAGGCTCGCTGGCAGTGCTAAGTTAACGCTGAATTATCTTGATGAGCAGTGCCGCCATTTGTATCTGGACTGCCGCGATCTCGTGATCCACTCGGTGCGAGATGACAAAGACAATCGGCTCGACTTTCATTTTGATAAGCACGATCTTATCCGCGGGCAGCGACTGCATATTCAGCTGCGTGCTAATTCAGCGAACATCACTATTGATTATCACACTAGCGCCAATGCGCAGGGGCTGCAGTGGCTAACTCCCGAACAAACCAGCGGCAAGCAGTTACCGTTTCTATTTAGTCAGTCGCAACCCATTAATGCCCGCAGTTGGATCCCGTTGCAAGACACCCCTAAAGCCAGAATCACCTTTGATGCCAAAGTGAATGTGCCTGCTGGTATGCGCGCTGTGATGAGTGCCATGAACGATGCAAGCGCGCCGCTTAATGGCCAGTTTTTATTTGAAATGGAAAAGCCCATTCCGACTCATCTGCTGGCGATTGCCGTTGGCGATTTACAATTTGGCAGCCTAGGCCCGCGTAGTGGCGTTTATGCCGAGCCTGAGGTGCTTGGTTCGGCGGTGAGTGAATTTGAAGATACAGAGCAGATGATCAATACCGCAGAGTCGCTGCTGGGCCCCTACCCATGGGGGCGTTACGACATGATAGTCTTACCGCCTAGTTTTCCCTTTGGTGGTATGGAAAATCCGCGCTTGGCCTTTATGACCCCCACCTTAATTGCAGGTGATAAAAGCCTAGTGTCCACCGTTGCCCATGAACTGGCACATTCATGGACCGGCAACTTAGTCAGCAATGCAACTTGGCGCGATCTTTGGCTTAATGAAGGATTTACCACCTATTTTACCCATCGAATTGTTGAAGCGGTTTATGGCAAAGAGCAAGCGCAGCTCGAATTAGTCTTAGAGTATGGTCGCCTAGCGCAAGAACTCGCCTCCATGCCGACAACGGCGCAAACCTTGCCAGCTAATGTGCAAGCAGGCGATCCAAATGAGGCTTTTAACCGTTTTACCTACGATAAAGCATCGATGTTTGTGCATGACTTAGAAAAACGCTTAGGCAGAGAGGCGTTCGATGCATTCTTAAACGCCTATGTGAGCCATTTTGCCTTTGAGGCGATCACCACAGAGCAGTTTATCGATTATGCGCAGCAGACATTACTGCAACAACATGGTGATGTACTGAGTGAGGCTGAGTTGCTGGAATGGATCTACGGCACAGGCATGCCGTCATGGTTTACGCCGCCTTATTCAAATAGTTTAGATAAAGTCGATGCGCTTCTGATGAGCTGGCGAGCCGGTGGTGATATTACTCCCGCGCAAACCGCAGATTGGCGCGTGCATCATTGGCAATATTTTATTAATAGCTTGCCGGAACAATTAAGCCATCAACAGCTGCAACAGCTAGATAGTGCTTTTGATTTTAGTCATTCGACTAACGCTGAAATTGCCTGTGATTGGTATCGGGTGGCCATTCGTAATCATTATGATGTCGTGCTGCCCTTGGTGGAGACGTTCTTACTAAATATTGGCCGAGCTAAGTTTGTGCGGCCCTTATATGCCGAGCTTTTGTTGGCAGGCTATGAGCAACCCTTAATGGCGATTTATCAACAGGCGCGAGTAAGGTATCACCCGTCATTAGTTGCGCAACTTGATAAGCAATTGGGCGTGTAACAGCTTGCCAATCAATAGGTAAAAAAAATGGCAACCTAATAGGTTGCCATAAACGAAAGTGGTGGAGTGTGATTAACCCAAATGCGCTAGCGTGGGGTTAATGCTCCTGGGGCCCATCCGGCCACCAAAGGGAGATGATGATGAACAAATCATGATGAAAAATCTGTTACCCTTTATCAGAGTGCATGGTTGCCAGTTAGTTCCCAGCTTGAGTAAAAAAAATAATATTGCCGCTTAATATCACGCTTTATTTGTACTTTATAGAGGGGCGCAATTTAACGACTTTATGAGGTAGCTACATGATGTGCCTTACATTGTTCACGACTTATTCTATCAGCAGACTTCGCAGCGCTCGTTGTCAAAATAGCCAAAAAAAAAGGCAACCTAATAGGTTGCCATAAACAAAGTGTTGGAGTGTGATTAATCCAAATGCGCTAGCGTTGGATTAATGCTCCTGGGGCCCATCCGGCCACCAAAGGGAGATGATGATGAACAATGAAACAAAATTATGTGCCGTGCACCTAATTCAATAATCCGTTCAAGTAATCAGAGTCGTCAGCGAATAAAAAGTTCACTGAGTTTGTCAAAAAAATCATTTAATTTTGCCGCCCGATAAAAGAGGAGGGTTAATACCGACAACCGAGGGCATAAAAAAAGGCAACTCAACTGGTTGCCTGTTGATCTATTTAGATCAAGGGGACCGCGCTAGAAGTCCCAGGGAGAATGATGAACATGAATAAGCAAATCTTCGCGTTCAATTATTGGAGTGCAAGCGACACATAAAGTTCATTTCAACGTACATAAAATGAGCGTTTTTTATGGTGTCATAGGTTGACCTATTGCTATCTAGCTGGATTTATTCAGTAAAGATTTTATTTTGTCCCTCATAGATTCGGGTTTAGTCGTGGGAGCATAACGCTCAATGACCTGCCCCTCACTATCGACTAAAAATTTAGTAAAGTTCCATTTAATTGCTTCGCTGCCAAGCAAGCCTTTGGCTTGGTGTTTCAAGTAGTCATAGAGCGGATCTGTGTTGGCTCCATTGACCTCAATTTTGGCAAACAGCGGGAAATTAACCCCAAAGTTGAGCTCACAAAAATGATTAATTTCGGCTTCAGCCTCAGGTTCTTGCTGCCCAAACTGGTTGCACGGAAAACCTAATACCACAAATTTTTCTGGGCCAAAATCTTCATATAGCGCCTGTAATGCCTTGTATTGTGGTGTAAAGCCGCATTTGCTGGCGGTATTTACAATCAGCAACACCTTTCCCTTAAACTCTTGCAT
Source organism: Shewanella sp. 553 (assembly GCF_059338375.1). Classification (NCBI taxonomy): domain Bacteria; kingdom Pseudomonadati; phylum Pseudomonadota; class Gammaproteobacteria; order Alteromonadales; family Shewanellaceae; genus Shewanella; species Shewanella sp. 553. The sequence continues at coordinate 2,691,357 of NZ_CM181701.1, read as the reverse complement.
TGAGCGCGTGCTGCCATCGATATTGGTCAGCGAAAAATCATAAATAGACATCGTATTCTCCTTTTTTGATGAAAGGATAGCCTATCAGTAAAGTAAATTGTGCGCAATTTACATGGTGATTTGAGTAGTAAGGTGAGTGTCATTTAGCGTTAAATGAGCATTGAATGCCTACCGCAGTGTGATAAGCGGGGGGATTTAGCAAGAGTCGATTCAAGCGATGGGTAAAGGATGAGTTTGATAAAAAAACCCTTTGCTGCAGGGCTACAGGGCCAGTAAACGGCTTTAGTGTGACTGGCCCTGTATGGCGGCGTTAACGCTTTATCATCTTCGCGACAAACATGCCGTCGCTATCGGCTTGATAGGGTAATACGGTTAACATCGATTGCTGCTCACCGGTAAATGGATGGCACAGCTGTTGTAATGTAAAGTTAGGGTTGCTGGCGAGGAACGCCTCAACCACAGCTTCATTTTCGGTGGGGCTAATGGAGCAGGTGGCGTACACTAGTACTCCGCCAGTGCGCACCGCCTTGGCTGAGCGCTGTAAAATATCTAACTGTAAAGCGGGTTTGTCGCTAATGGCGCTTGCATCATCGAGCCAGCGCATATCGGGGTTGCGTCGCCAAGTTCCAGTGCAACTGCAGGGGGCATCCACCAATACACCATCGAACTGATCGCTTGCGACAGGCAATGCATCGGTTTTCCATGGCGATACACTGATCTGGCTAAAATGGGCCCGTTTTGCGCGTTTAGCCAGTTCTTCTAATGGCTTACGGCGAATATCTGACGCAATGATACTGCCTTTACTGTGGCTGTCTTGCTGTAACATTAAAGAGCGTAGTTGCAGCGTTTTACCGCCGGCGCCACTGCAGGCGTCCCACCAGTTATCATCGGGGCGCGGCGCGCAGATATGCCCAATCACTTGCGAGCCTAAGTCTTGGATCTCCAGTTGTCCCTCATTGTAGAGCTTAAGGCTATTTAGGTTGATGCTCTTATGGCCAAGGTTGATGGCATCACCGAAGTAGTCACTCATTTTGGCTTCGATACCGCTAGTATTTAGTGAGGAGAGTGCATCTTCACTATTAATACCTTGCAGGCGGCCCCAAATGGGGGGGCGAGAGCAGAGCGCTTCAATCAAGGCATATTGCTCATCAGCACTGCTTGTTGGGTAGTGTTGCCAATACCAAGTTGGGACTAATTGAGTGAAAGCAAACTCATGCTGTGGAAAGCACGTTTGCAGCAGTTGTTGCTTGGCCGCTAGGCGGGAGAGATCGCCAGCATCGTTAAGGGGCGCGAGTGCAGGGTGCGCCGCAAAGGTTTGCCAAGCATCGCTAAATTCCTGCCAAGGGTGGCCTTCAATTTTGGCGGTTAATGCTAAAGAGGCAAACCAAGCTTTAGGCGCTGTGCAAAGAGTTGCCAGTTGACTTAACCAACCATGCCAACGAAAGAGTCCAAATAGGCTCTCGCGGATCACGCGTCTATCTTTAGAGCCATGCTTCTTATTGATACGAAAATATTCAGCCACAATACGATCGGCAGGTTGCTTGCTCTGCATCACTTGTTCAAAGAGCTGGTGGATTGTGATGCTGTAGCTCAGGGCGCGTTTTTGTGCCGATGTATCGGCATTGATACCATGATGCAACCCTAAAGTTGGGGAAGTATCGGTTGCCTTTTGAGCTTGAGAAGAGGTTAACGAAGAAGGTGTAGTATCGGCCATGAATATTTGCCCAGCGCTGATAGGTGTTAAGAGCGGCAAGTTTAACAGAAGTGGCCGATTTTGGTATCTCTTGGCTAGAGATTGACACACTTTAACTGCTTTTATAGCAGCGGTTCTCGAGTGATCCAAAAGCGTGCCTTGATGATAATCGTGCTTAAATAAGGTGGCTCTCTAGCGCTACTTGATTGCTATAAGGCATGGTTTGTTATCAGTACTCACACACTTACTTACTTGTGTGAGTTTGTAGAGGGCAAGTAGCCGTTGTTGCTGTTAATAGTAAGCGGCCTAAGTCATGGGCGGATTACCCTCACGCTCGCATTTGAGTGGTCTATCGGAGCACTTTGAACAGCTAATGGATTATAACTTAGTTAATGGTAATGGGTTATCGCTCAGATAACAGTTACGGTTGAAACTAAGTTTTCCGTTAATGTTAAACCTTAGAAGTTGCAACTATGACTGATTTTTAATGGGTTTTTATTAAATTATTTTACGTCTATTAAATTTTAATTTCCCTCTCTAAATTTATCAATATAAAACAAGGTATTACAGACCCACCTCTACCTATCATACTTGGCGTTAAATTCTGTGATTGATGTCGCAAATATTAAGTTGCTGTTGATAGTTACATCTCTAACTATTATGATTGCGTTGATTGAACGTTCAATTAACTAATTTTTAACGCGGAGATATCAGCTTTTATGCCTAGACCAGCGATGAAAACAGTGAGACAGCAGCAGCTAATTGACGCCACATTAATCTCTGTTGAGCGTTACGGTTTACACCACACTACCATCAACACCATTAGTGGCTTAGCAGGTATGTCGTCTGGGATCATCAGCCACTATTTTGGCGGCAAACAAGGGTTGATAGAAGCCACACTTAAATATTTGCTCGACGAACTTAAACAGGCGTTATTAAGCCGCACAGCGGGGAAAACGCTGACGCCCATTGAGCGGTTGTCCATGATTGTCGAAGCCAATTTCACCGAATTACAACGTTCAAATGCTGCCACCAAAACCTGGTTGAGCTTCTGGTCCCAAGCGATGCACGATCCGGGATTAGCAAGGCTTCAACACATCAACTGCCAACGCTTGTATAGCAACCTTCTGTTTTCTTTTAAGCCCCTTATGGGCAAGTCGGCAGCTATTGCCGCAGCCAAACAGACCGCAGCAATGATCGATGGGTTTTGGTTACGCAGTGCCTTAAGTGCGTCGCCTGAACAAGAGTTCGAGCAGGCGCAATATTTATGCAAAGCCTTTATAGAGGCGGCGATCGTGCAGCACGGAGAAAATAGATGTCACTAGTTGTTTATCAAAATTATGTTCATGGTCAGCCCCTTTCCAATGGAACCGGTGAAACCTTTGAGGTGATCAACCCTGCCACAGGTGAAGTCAGTTATCTGGTTGAAGTGGCTAATGAACAGGTCCAACGCGCAGCCATTGAAAGTGCTAAAACTGGTTTCCTGCAATGGTCATCGATGACCGCCATGGAGCGTAGTCGTATTTTATTAAAAGCCGTGGCCTTGCTGCGCGAACACAATGATCAACTCGCAGTAATAGAAGTTGAAGATACTGGTAAACCTTGGCAAGAAGCTTCAGTGGTCGATGTAGTCACTGGCGCCGATGCCATTGAGTTTTTTGCAGGCCTTGCCCCGAGTATTGAAGGTAATCAACAATCCATTGGCGATGATTTTTACTATACCCGCCGCGAACCATTAGGGATCTGTGCGGGAATTGGCGCTTGGAACTACCCACTGCAAATCGCCTGTTGGAAAGCTGCGCCTGCGCTAGCGTGTGGCAATGTGATGGTGTTTAAACCGTCAGAAGAAACCCCACGCGGCGCACTTAAGCTAGCTGAACTCTTCACACAAGCCGGTGTACCCGATGGAGTGTTTAATGTGGTGCAGGGCGATGGTGGAGTCGGCGCTTGGTTAACCCATGATCGCGATATTGCTAAAGTCTCTTTTACCGGCGAAGTGGGCACTGGCACTAAGGTGATGGCGGCGGCTGCTAGCACACTAAAAGAGGTCACCATGGAACTTGGCGGTAAATCGCCATTGATCATTTTTGATGATGCGGATGTCGATAATGCCGTATCGGCAGCTATGCTGGCGAATTTTTACACTCAAGGTGAGATCTGCACCAATGGCACTCGGGTGTTTGTACAGCAAGGGATTTATCCTCAATTTATCGAAAAACTGCTCGAGCGTACTCAACATAATATCGTTTGTGGCGATCCTATGGATGAGGCCACTAACTTTGGCGCGCTGATCTCTAAAGCCCATCAACAGAAAGTGCTCGACTATATTGCCCTAGGCCAAGCAGAGGGCGCAACGCTATTAACCGGTGGTCATGCCATTAAGCCCGACAATGCCCCTAACGGTTACTTTGTGGCTCCGACCATTTTTACCGATTGCCGTGATGAGATGACCATAGTTAAAGAGGAGATCTTTGGCCCTGTGATGTCGGTATTAACCTTCGATGATGAGCAAGAAGTCGTGTCGCGTGCTAACGATACCCACCTAGGATTAGCCGCTGGCGTATTTACCCAAGATATTACTCGTGCCCATCGTGTTATCCATCAGATGCAAGCCGGTATTTGCTGGATAAATGCTTATGGCGCCTCACCATCAGAAATGCCAGTGGGTGGCTATAAGATGTCAGGCATCGGCCGCGAAAATGGCAGTGAAACCTTAAAGGCCTATACCCAAATCAAGGCGGTATATGTAGGAATGCAACCACTTGAGAGCCCATTTTAAGGAGTCCCCATGAGCCAGATTAATCCTAAAGCAGAATACGATTTTATTATTGTGGGCGCAGGCAGTGCAGGTTGTGTATTGGCTAATCGTCTATCGGCCGACCCCGCTAACAAGGTGTTGTTATTAGAAACAGGCGGTAGCGATAAAAGCATTTTTATTCAGATGCCTACCGCTTTATCTATTCCAATGAATACCAAGAAGTACGCATGGCAGTTTGAAACAGAAGCCGAGCCTTATCTAGACAATCGCCGTATGCATTGCCCACGCGGCAAGGTACTGGGTGGTTCATCGTCAATTAACGGCATGGTGTATGTGCGAGGTCATGCCCGTGACTTTGATGAATGGCAGCAAGAGGGAGCCAAAGGGTGGGATTATGCCCATTGTTTGCCTTACTTTAAAAAAGCTGAAACCTGGGCTTTTGGTGGCGATGAGTACCGCGGTGACAGCGGCCCACTTGGGGTAAACAACGGCAACGAGATGAAAAACCCTCTCTATCAAGCCTTTGTTGATGCGGGGGTTGATGCCGGTTACTTATCGACCGCAGATTACAACGGCGCGCAGCAAGAGGGTTTTGGCCCGATGCACATGACGGTTAAAAATGGGGTACGTTGGTCAACAGCTAATGCCTATTTGCGACCAGCAATGCAGCGCAGTAACTTAACCGTGATCACCCATGCATTAGTACATAAAGTGCTGTTTGAAGGTAAGCGCGCCGTGGGCGTTCGTTACGAGCGTAAAGGCAAGACTCATGATGTGATTTGTAATCGGGAGGTTGTGCTATCGGCAGGTTCAATTGGTTCGCCGCATATTTTGCAATTATCTGGCATTGGCGCCGCGCAGACGCTCAAGCAAGCGGGTATTGCTCAGGTGCATGAACTGCCGGGCGTGGGGCAAAATCTACAAGATCATTTAGAGTTTTACTTTCAGTTTAAGTGCCTCAAGCCAGTCTCATTGAACGGTAAATTAGATCCGCTCAATAAGCTGTTTATTGGGACGCGCTGGATATTGAATAAGTCAGGTCTCGGTGCGACTAACCATTTTGAGTCTTGCGGCTTTATTCGCTCTAAAGCGGGACTGGAATGGCCCGACTTGCAATACCATTTCTTACCTGCAGCGATGCGTTATGACGGTAAAGAAGCGTTTGCCGGAGACGGTTTTCAGGTGCACATTGGCCATAATAAACCTAAGAGTCGCGGTGCGGTCACTGTGGTATCAGATGATCCTAAGGTGGCGCCGAGCATTCAGTTTAACTACCTGTCACACCCAGATGATATTGAAGGCTTTCGCGCCTGCGTGCGCTTAACTCGAGAGATCATTAATCAGCCTGCCTTAGATGAATATCGCGGCGAAGAGATCCAACCGGGCATGCATATTCAAAGTGACGATCAGATAGACAGCTTTGTGCGTAGCGCGGTGGAAAGTGCCTATCATCCGTCATGTACTTGTAAGATGGGTGAAGATGCCATGGCGGTTGTCGACAGTGACACCAAGGTGCATGGCGTGTCGGGATTAAGGGTGGTCGATTCATCGATTTTCCCCACAATCCCTAACGGTAACTTGAACTCACCAACGATCATGGTAGCCGAGCGCGCTGCCGATATTATCTTAGGCAAACAGCCGCTTGCTCCCATCGATGCCAAGGTGGTATTGGCACCGGGCTGGCAAGATCAACAGCGCCAACGTGCGCCCAAAAGACAGAGTGCTTAACTAAGCACTTTCTAGGTCCACGGCCTACCTAAGTCAATTGACTGAAAGGCCCTGATTGTCAGGTTTAATTTTTAAGTGTTTGTATCAGGGATTTCATATCGTTAGCGCGATATTTAACGCCTGAGGGATAGTTGCAGCCTTTAGAAATTAATCCTTGGCGTTATATAAAACTAAAAAATGAGATAACTCTATGTTTTATCTAATATTGAAGGCAAGGAAATAGCAATGACGACATGGTTAACAATTGGCATTTTATTTACCTTTGCGGCCATCGCTTTGGTGATATACCGCTGGGGAAACATTAAGTGTGTTGGCGTTACGCCAGTGCGTACTTTTACTTTTATTGCGATTTTATTTACCTCTGGTTTGGATGTGGGCTTGATCATGTTCCCGCTGACCGAGTTTGCCGGTTATGCCGATCTGGCCGCTAACCCTGAATATGGCTTTACCAATCCGCTGGCGATTGAGTTTGGCTTTTGGGCATTCCTTATCTGGGCATTCTACTTTTTAACTTGCTTCTATTTCTGTGTGATTGAGCCAAGGGTTAAATTCTTTGAGATCCCAGTGATCAAGTTTATTAATAACTTAGTGATTATTGGCACCTGTGCCTTTACCGCCTATTTATTACTAACCAACTTACCTTGGTATTTACCAGGGCTGGGTGATGGTGAAACCATAGTGAGTAGTTTCTACCTGATTGTGTTTGTGGTGATTGCCGCCGCTGTCTATTCGAGTACCAGCATCCGCTACGTTCGCACGCTTAGCCTTGCCAGCACCTGGATGTTTTTAGGGCTAATTGCACTGATGTGGGTGGGCACCTTTATGTCGCCAGAGTCAGGTGTTGGCGAATTTGTCACTACCTTTGCGCTGCTTGGCGATTACTTTGGTAACTTGCACCATTTTGTGTTGCCGTTAAACGACTACCACGAATTCTACCTATTTTGGTGGTTTGCCTGGAGCATTATGATTGGTCAGTTTACCTCACGCTTTGTGGGGGGGATGAAAACCTATCAAGTGTTAATCGCCATGATGGTGTTTCCGTCTATCCCCATCGCCATCTGGTTTAGCGTGCTTTATTACTACAGCGCCAATGCCATTGCGACGGCAGGCTTTTACAATCTCGCCATGGTTGCGGTTGGCATCACCTTTGTTATCAACTCATTAGACTCATTAATTCGACTCTACACCGACAACCTTAACCTTACCGTACAGCGTTTGGGTAAGGCGCAATACATCATAGGTAATCTGGTATTGATGTGTGGGTTGACCTTACTGTTTAGCCTAGACTTCTTACAAATTCAGTGGGTTGGTGCGCTAGCCATCGCGCTTATCTTAGGTTGCTTTACTTATATATTGATGACCCATTATCAGAAAGTGGCCGAAATCGAGCGTTCACCGAAAGAGAACAAGATTGATTTTACTAAGATTGAACTTGCCAGTTAATCACTGAGTAAATCGCAACGTTAAACGATAAAAATAATAGGAAAAATGATGAACACCATGATAAAAAATAGAGTAAACTGTCCCATTAATACCGCCATCAAAAATATGGCCATTTTGGGGTTACTGGCTTTGCCTACATCGGCCTTTGCTGGGTTAAGTTCTACCGTTAATCTGGCCTCTGATTATACTTTTAACGGTGTTAGTCAGACCGACAATGGCCCGGCACTGCAAGCCAGCTTAGATTACGACGTCGACAGTGGTTGGTACGTGGGCGCGTGGGCATCAAATGTCGATTTTGGTGCCGGTGACGACACCTGGCTAGAGCTGGATTTTTACGGCGGTAAGTATATTCAGCTAACCGAGCGTGTGTCACTCGATGCGGGTATTGCTTACTATACTTACCATGGCGACTCTTTTTCTGACGATTACCAATATCCGGAAGCTTACACTAAGTTTGGTTACGGCTCATCACTTGGGCAAACTGAGTTAAATTTTTGGTATTCTTGGGATTATTTCGGTCTCGATGCTGGGCATTACATCATGATGGCCGCGCATACCTTTAGCATTGCCGAAGGTCACGATATTCGAGTCAGTGTCGACCGCTCAACGTCACTCGATGATGACAAATATTTATGGAACGGCAAAGATGCGTATAACCATTATCGCGTCGAATACATGACCAGCTGGAAAGGCTTTGATTTTAACCTCGCCGCCGAAGATACCAGCATGGATACCGACACGAGTGATACCCGTGCGATATTGTCGGTTTCACGTACCTTTGCGTTTTAATCTATAGGTTATGTTTGCTGTGCTAAAGGCGACATTGATAGCCTTTGCTTGGCTAACGCTAAACGAGCGAATAAAAATATAGCCAATAAACGGTAGGGCTAACTCCAACCTAAAAGCGCAACTGACGCTCATCATATCGGCTATTTTAGGGCTGATGGTGGCCTGTGAGTATGAAAGCAGAGCAACTGGTTAAGTTGTTCTGTTTTTTTTGTCTTTGGCACATGAGTCTGGGCGCGATTTCTGTTATGGTGCAGCTCAAATGAGAGGGGATTATGGAAAAGTACGAACAACTATTAATTTCACTGCGCCGCGTGATAAGAGCCATCGATATACATTCTCGGCAACTCAGTAAGCAATCGGGGTTAACCGGCCCGCAACTGATGGTAATGCAGAAGATTGTCCAGCTTGAAGTACCGCTCGCCAAGCAAATTGCTCAGGATGTGGCGCTGAGCCCAGCAACGGTTGCCACCATTATCGAGCGATTAGAAACCCGAGGCTTGGTGACTCGCACTCGCAGTGAAACCGATAAGCGTAAATTGCATTTGTCGTTAACCGAATCGGGCAAAGCGATTTTGGGTGCGGCGCCTAAACCGCTGCAAGAGCACTTTATTAAACGTTATCAAAATCTTGAAGAGTGGGAACAGAGTCAGCTGTTATCTGCTGTCGAGCGTATCGCCTCTATGATGGATGCCCAAGAGCTCGATGCTGCCCCCGTATTGCTGGTGGGACAGATCCAAGCCGAAGAGTGAAACCATTAATAATACCTGCCAACAAATCTAAGGCGTCACGCCAAACCTTGGCTTGTCTTCTTTAAGGGTTTCACTTGTTTATTGACCGATGTTATTTCATCTTGTTGTGCCCGCCTCAATTAGCTAGTCACCTCGCGATTCCCTTCTTATCCTTACCTGATTTAAATAGCCTTTTAATAACAGTGTATTGTCAATGAAGTCTATGGCGTTGGCGTTTGTTATTTCTACTTTATCTGTGTACTCTCAATGTCGATTTTATAGAAGCAAGCCATTTAATATATGACGATAATAGGCTTGTAGTGGCAATATAGGTGCAGCCTAACTGATGTTAGTCGCGCATTGATAAACGGGGGCAGGGTGCTTAATTTAAACTCGGTGGACAAGACAACATCGCCTCGCGGCTTAACAATTAGTGACACAGGCTTAGTGCTCGAGGGCGGTGGGCTGCGCGCTATCTATACCGCTGGGGTATTAGACGCCTTTCTCGCTGCCGATGTTCATTTTAAGTATTTGGTTGGGGTCTCCGCTGGGGCGATTTATCCTGCGTCTTACCTGTCGCGTCAGCACGGGCGCAACCTTAAAATTCAGCAACGCTATCTTGCCGATAAGCGCTATATGGGATTGAAGTATTTTTTACGTGACGGCAATTATGTTAATACCGATTTTACCTATCGGCGTATGGCCCATGAGCTCTTACCCTATGATTTTGAGGCCTTTCAACACGCTGACGCTGAATTTAAAGTCGGCGCCTTTAATTGCCTAACGGGTGAGACCGCATTTTTTGGTAAGTGTGATTTTGCCGAGCATGACACATTTTTAGAGGTGCTTATTGCCTCGAGTAGTTTGCCGTTTATCTCTTCCCCCACCCTATTAAACAACACTCCTTATTTAGATGGCGGTATTGCAGCGCCTATCCCTTTGGCGCAAGCAAGAGCTGATGGTTATCAACGTCAAGTGGTTATTTTGACCCAAGAGCCAGACTATCGAAAATCAGCCTTTAAATTAAAGTGGTTAGCACAGCGCGTTTACCGTCGTTACCCTAAAGTGGCCGCCGCGATATTAGCCCGTCATCAAGTATACAATGACGCTTTAGCTGACTTGGCCGCCGCACGAGCAGCGGGCAGTGCGCTGGTATTACAGCCACAAACGTCTTTAGGGTTATCGCGTTTAGAGCGTGACGTGTCAAAAGTCGAGGCGGTGTATCATCGCGGCGTATCAGACGGTAACGCTTTTTTGCCTCAGCTGCTCGATTTTGTGGGTTAACTGGGCGGCGAGTAGGTCAATTAATCTTGCCTAATTAACGCTGCTTTTACCAAGTCTGTATCGTTAGGGCATCATTGGCGTATTTTTGCTGCTTAGTTTGCTTCAGTTTCTGTCTGATAGATTAAAGCAGAACGTATTGTTTTTTAATCACTTGCGGTACTCATTATCAAACAGTATTTTAAAGTATTGTTAATGAATTTTAGGAGTGCAACCGATGGACAAAGATAAGTTTCAGCAAGGGTTAGCGGTAAGGCGAGAAGTGATGGGCGATGCATTTGTCGATAGGGCGCTAAATTCAGCCACAGATTTTACCCAGCCACTGCAAGATCTGGTGACCCGAAATGCGTGGGGAGAAGTGTGGGTGCGAGAGGGGATCTCAAAGCAAACTCGCAGCCTTATTACCATTGCCACTTTGGCAGCATTAAAGGCGCCGACAGAGCTTAAAGGCCATGTAAGAGGCGCGCTGCGAAACGGCTGCACAGTTGCAGAGATCCAAGAGGTGTTACTGCACTCAACTGTCTACTGCGGCATGCCATCGGGTATCGAGGCATTTCGCGCCGCCGCCGATGCCATTGAGGCTTGGCAGACCGAGTGCTCACAAACGGATATAGAGTAACCTTAGACTGTGGCCATGCTGGCTTTAAGGCGCGTTTTGCCACAAGACTCTTAACCTAAAAATGATTAGCATGGTGGCAAGCGTATAGATAAGGCTGAGCGACACAGCTTAGCCTTAGTTGTCTCAATTTAATGAATACAAACCCACAAAATGGACTCTTTAACCAGTAATCTAGATACATGGAATAAGCACACGGCTATTCATATTAACGTTAGCTGCAACGGCGGCGTTTAATCTAGCCCTATAATCAGTGAGGCGTTATTGTGAAACAAAATATTGTCCATATTGCATTAGTCGTAAAAGACTATGATGAAGCGATCGATTTTTATGTCAACAAGTTAAAGTTTGATCTGGTCGAAGATACCTACCAAGCTGAACAAGATAAACGCTGGGTGGTGGTCGCGCCGCCGGGTTCAACTGGCATGAGTCTACTGCTCGCTAAAGCATCTAAACCTGAACAAGAGGCCTTTATCGGCAATCAGGCCGGTGGACGCGTTTTTTTATTCCTTAATACCGATGATTTTTGGCGTGACTACCATCACATGGTCTCTGTTGGGGTTAACTTTATTCGAGAGCCTGCAGAGCAAGATTATGGCACCGTCGCTGTGTTTGAAGATCTCTACGGCAACCGCTGGGATCTATTGCAATTAAAGCCAGATCATCCAATGGTATCAAGAACCGCATAACGACAATGGCTCAGATGAGCCTTAAGCATTAGATTGAACTGGTTATCGCGTCTCTTGTGGATAGGCGCCAGGTTCAAGAGAGGGTGAGAATGAAGCGGATATTAACCTGTATTCTATTGAGCTTAAGCCTATTGTCCTTGCCTGTGTGGGCCAATGATGCGCTTTTACAACAGGCTTATGAATCACAACAAAGTCATATTCAGGTGCAAGGCGAGGGCACAGTGATTCGTTTGTTAGCTGATGATAATAAAGGCTCAAGACACCAACGCTTTATTTTACGTCTTGATAATCGACAGAGTATTTTAATTGCACATAATATCGATATCGCCCCCAAGATCCCTAACCTAGCTATTGGCGACTCAGTGCAATTTTATGGCGAATATGCGTGGAATAAAAAAGGCGGCGTCATTCACTGGACGCACCAAGATCCTAAAAACCGTCACCCTCATGGCTGGTTAAAGCACAAAGGGATAAAGTACCAATGAGTGAGCGTTGCTCCTGTGTGCTGTTAAACCGTTACCGGCAACGCGAACATCGCCTCATCAACCATAAGCCTACCATTATCAATTAGGAAGATGCCGTGGAAGTAAATATTTATCAAGTTGACTCGTTCACATCTGAAGTCTTTAAAGGCAATCCAGCAGGGGTATGTATTACAGAGCAGAGTCTCGATAAGAGTACTATGTTGGCCATTTCAGGTGAGATGGCGGTGTCAGAAACGGCATTTTTAGCACTTGATACGATGCAATTACGCTGGTTTACACCAGACGTTGAAGTCAACTTGTGTGGCCATGGAACCTTAGCCGTTGCGCATATACTTAAAGAACAGGGGCGCAATCATGCTGGTGACATCATTGAGTTCAATACGCTATCGGGAGTATTACAAGCAGAGCTGGATAGCGATTGTATTCATCTATTGTTTCCCGCCCCACGGTTAAATATGAGCCGTGACATGGATCCTGCGCTTATTCAGTTATTAGGTATGACCGCAGAGAGTGTTATCGATTCTGGCACTTTTGATACTAAACACATAATCGTGCTCGATAGTGAAGATAGCGTCAAGCGGCTTTCGCCTAATTTCGGCCGTCTAGCAGAGCTTCAAGGTCGTGGTGTGCTTGTCACGGCTAAATCAGACTCCGCAGTTGATTTTATTTCCCGTTACTTTGCGCCTTGGGTGGGGGTTAATGAAGATCCTGTGACGGGATCTGCCCATTGTGCCTTGTGTCTCTATTGGTCAGAAAAGTTGCACAAATCTCGTATGCAGGGGTTTCAGGCCTCTTCGCGAGGTGGCTATGTTGATGTTGAGCTGTTGGCATCAGGTTTGATTAAACTATCAGGTCAGGCGATTACGGTACTGAAAGGACAAATGAAAATCGCATAACATAGCATTCAGCACTAAAGATGAAACACAGGCGTCCAACGCGTGACATTAGGCTAGAACGCGGGCGCCGTTAGATAATGATTTTTACCATGGAAAAGAATTACGTCATTCTTAGGTGCTGAAGTGATTAAGTATCGTCGCACTGTTGAGACTCATATCTCCTCACTCTTTATTATCAAAAGTATCGCAAGGTTTGATATTCAATCGTTATTGGAGTCAAAACCATCAATTAAGTTAATCGAGATAATAGGCTGGCACGATGAGCTTAGGTGATCAATGATGTTAATTATAAAAGTCATCAAAAATAACGCCGAATAAGCGATTGGGTGGCTTAATCTAAGGCGTAGTGATTACATCTGTATTATTGATGTAACCACTAAGCCCAAGGCCCGCACCAAAGACGTCAGTGTCAGAGTGGTCAACACGACACTCAACCTGACGCTAGTTTAGTGGTACAGCTAATGTTACCGCGGCGATATAAACATGCATTGAGCGATGTGATCGCCCAGTGCTGCGCACGGTTAATCTCTGTTAAAGGTTATTCTCTTCGGTCCAATCTTTGAGTTTTTCTAATATCGCTAGTGCAGTGCGGCCAAAGTCGGTGATTTCATAAGTCACAGCAATAGGACGAGTACAGATGATCTCTCTGGTCACCAGCCCTTGGGCTTCTAGTTCTTTAAGGCGTTGATCGACCATTTTTTTACTGGCGCCTGCCAGCATGCGTGACAGTTCATTAAAGCGCACTGGGCCATCTTTTAAATGCCATAAAATGGATGCCTTCCACTTTCCGCCTAAAATCCGCATGCCGCGCTCGATCAGACAAGGTTGTTCACAGCTTGGTGAATTTATTTCTTTATCTTTAGCCATTGTATTTAAACTATTATTTTTAATATTGTCGTTAAAATATGGGTGGTTACTAAAAGTATACTGGTTGCTTTAATTTACCACTCTAGCAAACTATGTCTCAATCACCAAAGATAATGTATCTGGCATGAGCCTAAGTTAATGCCTTTGAAGGAAACCAATTGATGTCTATGCTCACCTCTTACAACCCAATCGATCAACAAGCGCTCGGTGAGGTTGCCATTACCACTCTTGCACAAATGCCTTTGCGAGTTAAACGGGCACAAGCCGCGCAGCGCTCTTGGGGGCAATTATCCTTAAGCGCGCGGCAGCAAAAAGTGGTTCAGGCATATGCCAATCTCACAAAAGTCCAACCATCACTGGCATTATTAATCAGTAAAGAGATGGGTAAAGATCATCGCAGAGCGAGTTATGAAGCCGCAGGCACGGTACAAAATGCCGAGTATTTTTGCCAAGAGATTGCCGCTGCGCTAAAGGCTGAGCCTTTAGGGCGCGGCGCCGAGTTGCAATACCGACCTTTAGGCGTGGTTGGGGTGATTTCTCCATGGAATTATCCGCTTGCGATGGCGAACAACTTGTTGCTTCCTGCGCTAATGGCAGGTAACAGCGTGATATTAAAACCATCAGAGGAAACCCCTTTGGTGGCAGACTTATTTGTGAACACGTTAAATGAGGTGTTGCCCGAAGGCCTTATTGCAAATTGCCCATGGCGGGGCGGAAACGGGGAAGGCTTTAGTCAATGCCGATATTAATATGGTGGCCTTCACCGGCTCGCTTGCTGCGGGTAAACACATAATGGCGTCAGCGGCATCTTCATTAAAACGCTTAGTCATGGAGCTTGGCGGAAATGATCCATTAATCGTCATGGCAAGCGCGGATATTGATAACGCGGTGCAGTTTGCTGTGGCGAGCTCCTTTGAAAATGCGGGGCAGATGTGTACCTCGACCGAGCGTATCTATGTCGATGCTCGTATTGCTGATGAATTTGAGCAAAAAGTGGTGGCTCTAGCTAGCCGTTATCGCGTGGGAGCTTGGGATCAGGCTAATGTGAACATTGGGCCGATAGTCAACCATAAGCAGCATCAGAGCGTGATGGCACAGCTTATCGATGCTCAAGATAAAGGCGCCCGATTCCTACTCGGTCAGGCGCATTATGAGCCACCATTTATACAGCCAACGGTAGTGGCCGATATCACCGCCGACATGCAATTAGAGCAAGAGGAAACCTTCGGCCCAGTTGTGGCCATTAGCCGCTTCACTGATATATCTCAAGCGATTGAGCGAGCGAATGCCACTCCTTATGGGCTGGGCGCATCTGTGTTTGGCGGTGTTGGCGCCGCGGATGTAGCCGAGCAGCTGCAAGCGGGTATGGTGGGGATTAATCAGGGCGCTGGTGGTGTCGGACCATGGGTTGGGGCTAAACAAAGTGGCTTTGGTTTTCATGGCACGGCTGCTGGGCATCGCCAATTTGCGCAGGTGAGAGTACTCAGCCGATAACGCGGTTGGATAATATAAGCCAATTGTTACTTATCAAATTGATATTAATGATATAGATGAAAATTGTTTGCCAGTGATGCGCCGCTTAATCACCGCAAAATTAACTGTAATTCGAGATAAATATGAAACCTGAAAATAAGCCAGAATCGTTTTTTGTTGCCGCCTTTGAGCCAGGGGCTGAACATCCGGCGTTGCCTGCATGGGGAAACTCTGCTGCTAACCCGGCCATGTTAAGCCGTGACTTTGATATTAGCCAGATCATGCGCCGCGAGTTAACCCATGTCCCCGGGGCGTTTCAGTTACTAAATGTATTGTCTAAGGATGAATGCGCGAGATTGATTGCGCTCAGCGAGCAGCTGGGCTTTTTACCTGACGCCGCAGTATCACTGCCGCGCAGTGTTCGTCATAACGATAGCTTAACTTGGGTCGTTGATACTCATACCGATGGCATAATTTGGCAACGAGTGGCACATCTGATGGACGATAGGCAGGGGATTTTTAACGGTGCGACGGCGTTAGGCATCAATGCGCGGTTTCGTTTTTATCGTTATAGCCAAGATGACTATTTCAAACCTCACTCGGATGGTGCTTGGTCGGGTAGCCGCATTATCGACAACCAACTTGTTGCCAATGCCTACCCAGATCGTTTTAGCCAAATGACCTTTTTAATATTGTTAAGTGATGACTTTGAAGGCGGAGAAACCCGCTTTATGGTCAACGCTAACGATGCCGCTAAACCGGCTAAAGCCGGGGATGAGGTGGCCAATGTCGATGTCAGAACCCCAGGCGGTAGCGTGTTATGTTTCCCACATGGCATGCATCCAATGCACTGTATTCATAGCTCTGTGGCGATAACCAAAGGGGTAAAATATATCATTCGCAGCGATGTGTTATTTAGCCTCTAACTGCCCTAGTCTTTATATCGGCTAAGCCTAAGTGAAGTGGAGCCTAAGTGAAGCCCGATTGGCCTCACTTAGGCTGTGATCAGCGCCGTTACTCAGCCGATTAACCCGCAGTGCAGCAGTCAATTTGCCCTTAATGACTTACATTAGTGACTCACATTAGCGGTTTACATTAGTGACTCACATTAGCGGTTTACATTAGTTACTCACATTAGTTACTTACATTACTGCATTTACCTTGTAGCACTGATATTCGTGCTGAGGCTGAGTCACTTGTTAGTGCTTACCTGAGTTAACCGCTTGAATCGAGGGGCGTTGCTCAATTTGATTTAGCCAAGCGATGAGATGTATTTGAGCCTCATCAGGGGTTATTTCAAGATGTTTGATAAAGCTCAGCATGACATAAGCGGTAATGTCGGCGACCGAAAAATGTTTGCCAGCGATATAGGGCTGCTTGCTGAGCTGAGTGTCGAGTGTGGGCAGAAATTCGATGACGCGTTGGCGTGACTCTTCCCCCCAGGCTTCGATGCAGCGCTCACGGTCTTGGTAAATCTTAGTGATATTTCTAAAGGCCTGAAACGCGACGAATAAACCTTGTAGTTCACAGATACGTTGCCACATCTCAATCTGGGCTTTCTCAAGTGCAGCGTTGCCAAATAGCGAACGCGGCGCTGGATAGATCTCGTCAAGGTAGCGACATATGGCTATGGACTCACACAAGGTTTGTCCATCATCAAGCTGCAGCACCGGAATACGACCGTTGACGCTAAGTGCCTTAAATTCAGGGCTGAGGTTGTCGCCAGCACGTATATTGACCGTTTCGCGCTCAAGTTCAATTCCCATCTCGTTAAGGAAAATATTGACCCGCCTCGCACTCGGGGTCATGGCTAGTTCATATAGCTTCATGTTTTCTCTCCTGCATGATGGTGTAAATGGCTGCGGGAATGCCCATTGCTAAAGGGCTGATAGACAGTGTAGTGCTAATGCTCGTCACGCACCGTGAACTTAGCGGGTTACGGTTAATAATCTAGATCTAATGCAAAGCAAAGGTAACCCATAAGCTTGTTGGCGTGGCTAAATTGCTTGGCGCACCATACATCAAAATCGTCGGCAAATAGTTGCTCCGTGCTGATGGCTTTGATGGCGATAAAGTCTTTGCGCTTAAGCTCATCAATCATAGGGTGGTCTTTATCAAATCCTTTCGGTGGCCTGATTAGACTGTCGCCCTCCATGGCGAAACCGGCATCAGCCAGTTGCTTTAAGGCTTGTTTATAGGCATTGGGGTTGTCAAGGATACAGCTACGAATGTGGTTTAGCGCCTTGCTGTCAGGGTGCCAAATACCAGCGCCGATAAAGCAGCCTTCGTTGGCAATATGCAGGTAAAAACCCGGTGCATGCACATCCTTGCCTTGGAAGTGGCGAAACTGGATACCGACATTGATTTTATAGGGGGTTTTATCTTTGCTAAAGCGGGCATCGCGTTGGGGGCGCATTAGGCTGCCGCCGACCTTTTTGGCCACCGCCGTTAGGCGAGGCGATAGCTGTTGAATGTGCGGCGCCATCGCTGCAATAAATTGCAGTGCAGGGGTGCGCACCTTATCTTCATAGTCGGCTTGATTGGCCTTAAACCAGTCGCGATGGTTGTTCGCTTCAAGTTGAGCTAAAAAGGCGAAGGTGTCTGGCGTAAAGGCTGGCGCAGGTGCGTTGCTGCTAACTACTGTCATAATAAATTGATTACTAATAAAGCCCTGATAATGGGATAAAAATACCATATCTTTTACTAAAGTGTTAATCGAACCTTGGCCAAGATGGGGGCTGGGCATATTTAGTCGCCAAGCGGATTTATGCTATAGTCGCCGCCAATTAATCATGCACTTAATCGCGCTGCGCCATTGGCATAGATAGCGACGCATGAGGGTTAAGTGCAATAGATAGGCACATAAGTGTTTGCTCAAATGAGCTGGAGGGGTAAATGAAAATTTGGGTCGATGCCGACGCATGTCCTGGGGTGATAAAAGAGATGCTATTTCGCGCAGCCGATCGCGCCGAAATCGAGGTGACCTTAGTGGCGAATCACGCAATGCGCATTCCGCCGTCACGTTTCATCAATTTAGTGACCGTTTCGTCAGGCTTTGATGTGGCCGATGATGAGATAGTCAAACGCTTAAATGCAGGCGATTTGGTGATCACCGCCGATATTCCACTAGCCTCAGAGGTGATAGATAAGGGCGGCTTTGCGTTAAACCCAAGAGGCGAGCTATATACCACGCAAAATATTAAATCGATTCTTAATATGCGTGATTTTATGGACACCATGCGCGCCAGTGGCGTACAAACGGGAGGCCCCGCGGCGATAGGCCAAAGTGAGAAACAGGCCTTTGGCAATCAGCTTGATAAGTTTATCACTAAGCACCATAAGCGTTAAGCTCATCACCTTGGCCGTTTAAGCTTGCATAGCTTATCGGCTGCTACCTAGCCTTTAGTCAACCGTGTGAAATAAAAGATTTAACCTAGCCATTAGTCGTTATTTTACGGCAACAATGTTATCCTTTTGTAAACACGATGCGCTAGGACTCAATATGGACCCCCAACTTGTTGAAATAAAGGATTTCGTCTCTTTTACCTTAGCGATTATTGCGCTATTTATCGGTAAAAATATCATTTCACGTTATGAGCTGCTGCGTAAATACAGTATTCCAGAGCCAGTGGTGGGGGGCTTTGCCTGTGCGGCGATTGTGGGCATTCTCTATTATGGCTTCGATCTGCAGATTGAGTTTAACCTCGATGTTCGTGACATCTTACTGTTGTACTTCTTTGCGGGTATTGGTCTTAAGGCTGATATCGCTACTCTGTTGAAAGGTGGTAAGCCGTTACTGATTTTACTGCTGCTCTCCTCCAGCTTTATCTTTATTCAAAACGTGATGGGCGTCAGTGTCGCGACCCTATTTGGTCTCGATCCTAAAGCGGGATTAATGTCTGGGTCTATTGCCCTCATCGGTGGCGTGGGGACCACCATGGCGTGGACACCCACTTTTGTTGAAGAGTTAGGTATTGCCAATGCGGCTGAGCTCGGGATAGCGTCTAATACGCTCGGTTTAATCTCTGCTTGTATGATTGGGGGGCCGATCGCGGCTTATTTAATGAAACGTCACCACCTTAAAGCCAGTGGTGATGATGAGCTTGATATTGGTACTAGCCATCAAGAGAATAGCCAGCACATGCAGGTCGACTATTTTGGGGTATTACGAGCGTGGTTATGGCTCAATGTCACTCTCATCATGGGTTATTTTATCGATATTGGGTTAACGGGGTTTGGGCTTAAATTACCGCTATTTGTGAGCTGTTTACTGGCGGGGATTATCCTTGGTAATAGTGGTCGATTTTATCTTGAGCGCAAGGGGCGAGCGCAAAGTGCTTATATCCTTGAGGCTGGCCGGGGCTTAACCTTGATCCAAGATATCTGTTTGGGGATGTTTTTAACCATGGCATTGATGAGCCTAAAAATATGGGAACTTGAAGGCAGTTTACTGTATATCTCGACGGTGATGGGCTTACAGGTGCTGTTATCTGTGATGTTCACCATCTTCGTGGTGTTTCGGGCTATGGGCAAAGATTATGAATCAGCGGTGATATGCTCAGGTTTTGGCGGTGTGACATTAGGCTCAACCGCTACCGCGATTGTCAATATGACCGCGGTGACACAGCAATATGGCGCCGCTCACCGCGCCTTTATTATCGTGCCACTGGTGTGTGGGTTCTTTATTGATATTATCAATGCGATGATCATCAATATGTTTGTAAATTTTTAAGGCTTTACTGACGGATTTAAGAGGGAGAATCATCTCCCTCTTGCTGACATTATAACAGTTGTTGGGTGATCAATTTTAGCAGGTAAGTTTCGCGTTCAATCGACATCCCTTTTTTATTGCTATGGGCCATAGTGTGCTCGTTATGGGCGATTGCATCATGGATGTTAATCCACACCGGATACATGCCATTTTGGATCTCATGGGCTTCAAGCTTAGTGTCTCCTAGGGTTTCACCAATGGAACACACAAAGCAAAATGACTCCATATGAACAAAGTCAAAACCATCTTTATACCAAGGACGGTATTCTTCATAGCGGCCAAATTCAGACACAATTTCAATGGTGTGCGCGCCAGTTTCCTCTTCGAGTTCACGAATCAAGCCTTGGCGGATATCTTCGCCTTCATCCACTCCGCCGCCGGGAATACTGTAATCGTGATAACGCTCGGTATATAGCATCAAAATTTGTTCGCCGCGTAAAATGATGCCGCGCGCAGCCTGGCGATGAAAACCTTTCGCGTTCGTTTGTTGGTTGTTAAGAGCAGCATGGGTGGATGATTTTAATAAGCGCATAGGACGTTAGGCGAAGGTCAATTATAAAAAAGGCGCCGATTATAGCGTTAATGGGGGAGCGATGACATCTTTATACCGATGAGGGTTAATAGCCCATGCTCAGCATTTGTTGGTTATCTAATGTCGCTATCGCTGTTGGCTCAATGTGGTTAAGTGTAGTGAGCATCGCCTTGGCGACGACATCTGCTTTTATGGGGCGATATTGAGCTAGCTTACCCAGCATTAATGGGGCGATAAGTGGCATGATATGCTGGCCAATATCTTCAAGTATCCGACTGTGATCGCGCTGGCCTAACAGCAGACTCGGTTGTACCAACAGTAGGGCTTTACTTTGCTCTACTGCCCAAGTGGTGAGTTTAAGTTCGGTTTTTCCTTTGACTCTGTTGTAAAACACGCGGCTGTTGGCATCGGCTCCCAGTGCCGTGATGACAGCCGTTTTGTTAGCATTACAGCACAGGGTGAATTGAATTACCGCGTCGTGGTCAACCGCGGCAAAAGCTGCTTTACTGCCCGCTTGTTTTATTGTGGTGCCAAGACAGCAAAACCCATGGTCAATAGGGAAGGGGGGCGTGAGTTGCGCAAGCATATCAAGCTCAATTGACTGAAATATTAATTTTGGATGCTCCAAAGCAGGCGCGCGTCGGCCTAATACCCAGATTTTTTGATATCTTTGATCTGCAACAAGGCGCATTAATAGCGCGTTACCCACTAATCCAGTTGCGCCAATAATTGCAGCATTCATATTGCGGTCTCGGTAACGCTCCGGCTGTTGTTAGCGTGATGAGTTATGCGATTACATCCATCTCAAGTTCAATGTCGGTGCAGCCTTTTTTACAAAAAACGCCGTATTTACCACTGGCTTGCTTATCGGTTGGTACAACCAATTGCAGTGGCTGCTTACACTCTTCACACAGCACGGTATTGCCTTTGAACAGGCGTTTGATCAAATTTTTTTGTTCATTAAAGGATTTGGCGGTGGTTTTATTGATGGCTGAAAAATCCAGTTTCTGGGTCTTCGGGGCGCTATTCTCGCTCATATTTCTCATTCGTCGTCGGTCAATCGTTGCGCCAGTATATTCAGTCTTGCTATAACACTAAAGTCTTTCTGTTTAATCCGCTACCTGAGTGGTTAATTATTCACATTGATGACAGTTTACAGCGGCTATTTATCAGGTTTCTCTGATACCTCATCATCCTCAAATATAGTGGCTTAATAACATAGCCCTGCACAAAAATAGTCCTACACAAATACGCGTTAACACATCGCCGTTAGCAAAATCACTCGCAATCGACTTTTCATGGTGAGATTAACAGGCTTATGGGATAGAGTTAGCTCAACGACTGTTTTACGGCTGCTATGCTTTAACCATAAAGTGGATGCCGACTGTTAGTATAATGAGGTGCGTGGCGATGGGGTTTTTTAATATGCTCATCATATTCAGCATAACCATAATGATGACGTTGTCTGTTATGGCTAATCCCAGTAGCGTCGAACAACTTAAAAGCGCTATGGGTGGCGGCAATGCTGAGCAGCCCGATGAGATATTGTCGGTCGTCAGTATTCATTACCCACCCTTTACCATGAGATCGATTGATGGCGATAATGGCTTATCCTATACTCTGCTTCGTCAGGCGTTAACGGGCGCACATATAAAAGTTAAGACGTTAACCTATCCCCCTGCACGAGCCGAAAAGTTAATCGACAGCGAGCAGTGGTGTGCCAGTTTTTACCCGCCTACCTTAGCATCTAAGCGCGAGGTGTTAGTCGGACTATCAGATCAACTGGTTCATTTGGGCTTACTTAGAAAACGGCAAAATAACCGTTTTCGATGGCAGGATTTATCCGAATTAAGCGGCAAAAAAGTGGCTTATTTTCGTGGTTCATTAAAACCCTCAGGGATGGGGCAAGCGATGCTTGATGCTAACATGAGTATTTTTGATGTCGAAACCATCAAGCAAGGGGTGCAGTTATTGATTAAAGGCAGAGTCGACTACGCTTTTGCCGATAACATTTCGACCAAGGCGATATTCGAGCAGTTAGATATCGATGCGCAGGAATATCAATTTTCAGAAACCTTGTTGAAAGATGTGCAAATAGGAATTTGGCTTAATCTTGAATGCGCGACTGCACGAAAAGCCTATCAATATTTGTTATCTAAAGGCTATGTTGTCGTCACGCCAGATAATGGGCGGTAACGGTGGATGGCTTGTCCTGACGGTGGGGCTGTGTGAAAATATCGGCTCATTTTGGTTAACTCAATATCGCTATGTCATCTAAAGCCAACCTAACTCAAGAAAGTCAGCGCCAAGACGGTACTCCTCGAGCGAATCAAGCTGGGAGCGGCGAATCGCAAGCAAGCCCTTTAGCGGAGGCGAGCGATGAGATGAAACTGGCGGTGGATTTGATCTACTTGCTAGAGACGCATGCCATTGACCCACAAGTTGCGCTGGACGCACTCGCCATTGTCAGTGCCGATCTGCGGGCTAAAATTGCCGCCAGTGAGGAGTAAGGCGCTGGGGTCAATCAGCGACCCATAAAAAAGCCACTGTTTTAATCGAACAGTGGCTTTTTAGTGCAAGGCTTTGGCTTATCGCTGTGGGCTATTGCTGCTGGCAGGAACTCGCCATGCTATTTGGCTCGTTTGCATCGAGTATCAGTTAGAGGCGGGCTTTGCTTACCTTGCCCATCGGCCAGCAGACACTGGCCGTCTTTTATTAATAACTGCACAATGCGCGGCGATTCATAGTCACGCCCCATAATAAGCACGCCGTTGGCATCCTTATGCGCTAGGCGTGCTAGTGTCAGGTTGGGGTTTTGAGTAAAAGCCCCTGCAGCCAGAGTCACCTTTTGCATCTGCAGCAGGGTGGCAATAGTACGCTCTAACTCTAAGGTGCTGGCGGCACTAGGTTCAACGATAACTGCTGGCAAGGCTTCGGCCTGACTGTCATCGGCTTGTAGGCTACAGCCTGCAAGCAGCAAGTAAGTCATCAGCCACCAGCTATGGCGAGTAAGAGGGTGAGATTCAGCATCAGCTTGCATCTGTACTCCTTATAACCCAGTAGGCCAAATACGGTTATTACGTAGCTTACTTTGCATCCGCGTGTCTTCGAGGGTAAACCCTTTATCGATAAAGGGTGCCTGTACGGCGGCTCTGGCCATTGATGTGCTCACGGCTGGGCAGCGGTTATTGTCGCGATAAAAAAGTGCGGCGGATAACAAGCGCTCTTCAGTATTACCGAGCGGCTGGCTAAAGTCATCATTAAGGGCGCAACCTGGAAGATCGCTGGCTAATGTAGGGTTACTGCTGGGGACAAATCCGTCCGAGTAATCGCCGAAGCCTTTGTCGTTGATCCCTTTAAATTGCACGCTAAAGTAGGTGGTATCACAGTTCGGCGTTGGATAAAAACCATAAGGTTTACCGCAACTGGTGCCGCCGATTTGGATCACCTCAATATCGATGCCGCGCAGGCCATTCATTAAGGCTTCACTGGCTGAGCAGGTGTTATTGGTGGTAAGTACAAACACCCGTTGTAGATTGAGTGACGGCAGGGCTTGTCCGGCCCCAAGTGAGCTGGGATCAAAGCCGATGCTCTGGTCGATAAAGGGGATAGGGGTTAAGGCATCACCCGTCACCGGATCGCGAGTAGGGTATTTGTCGTTAAAAGTGAGTCGTTCAAAGGTGCGATTTTGGGTCGCTTGCTCACCGGCAATCATGTAACCCAATTGGCTTGCTAGGGCGAGTAAGCCACCGCCGTTATAGCGTAAGTCCAACACCAGATCTTGTACATCAGAATTCTTTAAGCCGTTGATGGCATCAACCAATTGACCCTCTGCAGTGGCGATATGGGCGTTAAATTGGATATAGCCGACATTGCCGCTAAATGTGGGGATGGCGCTGGCAATAGGCACTGGTGTCGACACCACGCTTTTGGCGGTTAAAGTGACATTGCGGGTCTCGGTGGCGCCTAAGTCGAGTACGCCAAAGTCTGTCTGTTTGCCTGACACACTAGGGAATAGACCGGCATTAAGAATGTTGATTGAGTCGCTGTCATTCGCATCTTTAATACTGACGCCATCCACACTGACAATCACCGCGCCGCGGCCGATACTGGCCAACGCCGCTGGAGAGTTGGGCTCACTAAAGGTGACGGTGACTTTTCTATCCACCCCGGCACTGGCCTGCTGTAAGTATAAATTAAAGCCGTAACCTAACGACGCTCCCGCCTGGTTTAATTGCTCCCACTCGTCGCTGGGCATGGCGAAATGGAACTGATCTTTGATGTTGCCAGATGCCGATAATTCATCGGTTTTAAGCAGGTCAAAGTACTCGAGCACCGTATAAGGTGCGGGATCTCTATCGATGATTTCGTCATACCATAAATAGGTGTCGTTACTCCATGAACGCAGCCACAGCTTTTCATTGAGTGCAGATCCCGTTTGGTCTGCAATGCATTGGTTTGCCAGTTGGGCATAAGGGGTGAACTCACCCTCAACCCAGGTCAAAGCGCCGTTATTGTTGCCCGTATCGCTAGTTCCACCAGTGAGATCAATAGTGTTACCACTGCCGCCTCCACCACATGCGGTCAAGAACAGTGCCGATAGTAATAAGCTTGGCAGTCGGTGTTTAATGGATAACGTCATAAATAATCCTTTATTGTCTATTAGTCGTTGTTACTAGGACGAAATTCTACAACTCATTAGGGCTTAAAACAATTCATTAACAAGTGTTTCATCTTTTGGTGAGGATTTCGTGCTAAATGGACAAAGGCTGTGCGAGTGGGCTTGTCGTTTGTTTGCAATATTAATAGCATATGATTTAATGAGTTGTCGCCACGGGTATGCTGTGGTGCTACCTGCACTCGGTGGATGATGTGCGTTAAGGACGATTAACTGTGATGACCTATTATCTGTTCGACATGATTGCCGCGCTCTGCTTTTTTAGTTGCTGGGCGGGCTATAGCCGATTTGCACGCATTAAGGCTAAATCAAGCAATTGTATCGCCAAATGCATGCATCAACATCGTATTCATTGGATGAACCAGTTAGTGGGCCGTGAAGTGCGGGTGGCAGAGGCAGCATTACTGGCCAATTTAGAGCGCAATATTACTTTTTTTGCCTCGACCACCATGCTAGTGCTCGCTGGCGTACTGACCCTATTTGCCCAAGTGGAGCGCTTAGAAGCGGTGATCGCATCGATACCCTTGACGGCGCCGCCCGAGCACTTACTGATCCAATTGAAACTGACGTTATTGGCATTTATTTTTGTGATGGCCTTTTTTCAGTTTACCTGGTCGATGCGCCAATATGGCTTTTTAAACGTGATGATTGGGGCAACGCCAGTGGATAAAAGTGGTACTAATAAGCCGTTGCAAGACTATGCGTTGCAGATGGCCAGAGTGCAAGATCGCGCCGCCCATGCCTATAACTACGGTTTGCGTTCCTACTATTTTGCCATGGCGGTGCTATGTGGCTTCTTTCACCCCTTGCTGTTTATTGTGGCCAGCCTTGTGGTGGTGTATACCCTCTACCGCCGAGAGTTTAAATCTAAGGCGGTGGTGGCGATTACTGCAGGCATGCAGATCCTTGATGCCGAGCAGCTTGCTCACGATAAATCACGTGCACAATGATGCGGCCCCGTAGCATGGTTGGCATACAAAAAAATGGCTAATGATTGAGTATCGTTAGCCATTTTTATTGCTATTACAGCAGATTATATTGTCTAGCGACTGGCCTTTTCTAATGCCTGTGCCACATCGGCAATAATGTCGTCAATATGCTCAATGCCCACCGAGATACGTACTAAGTCCTCAGATACCCCCGCCTTCGCCAGTTCGGTAGCGTCAAGCTGCCTGTGCGTGGTGGTGGCCGGATGACAGGCTAAGGACTTTGCATCGCCGATATTGACCAAACGTAAGATCATCTGCAACGCGTCGATAAAGCGCCCGCCTGCGGCCTTGGCTTCCTGTGGTGACGAGGCTTTAATGCCAAAACTAATAATGCCCGAGGCTTTGCCGCCAGTGATTTTATGGCAGTTATCACGATAGGGGCTCTGCTCCAATGCGCCGTAATTGACCCAAGCTATCTGCGGATGCTGGCTGAGATATTGCGCTAAAGTGAGTGCGTTACTGCAATGGCGTTCCATTCGCAGCGCCAAGGTTTCTAGCCCTTGCAGTAGCAAGAAGGCGCTTTGTGGAGCGAGCGCCGCGCCGGTATTTCTCAGTGGCACTACTCGGCAACGACCAATAAAGGCGGCAGGACCAAAAGCCTCGGTATAGACAACGCCATGATAAGAGGGATCGGGTTCGTTGAGCACGGCAAAGCGTTTGGGCTGCGCAGCCCAGTCAAATTTACCCGAGTCAATAATGGCGCCGCCAACCGTGGTGCCGTGGCCGCCAATGTATTTGGTGAGCGAATGCACCACAATATCGGCACCAAATTCAAATGGGCGACACAGCACAGGTGTTGCTACGGTATTATCGACGATAAGCGGCACTCCATGGCGGTGGGCGATGTCGGCTAGGCGTTCGATGTCGACAATATTACCGGCCGGATTACCAATCGACTCGCAAAATAAAGCCTTGGTATTGTCATCGATGAGTGCGGCTAAGCCGTCAAAATCATCAAACGCCGCCATGCGAACTTCAACCCCTTGGCGCGGCAGTGTGTGGGCAAACAGATTATAGGTGCCGCCATAGAGCTGGCTGGTGCTAACAATGTTGTCGCCGACCTGAGTTAAGGCTTGGATCGCATAGGTGATGGCGGCCATTCCCGAGGCCACAGCAAGGGCGCCAATGCCCCCTTCGATTGCCGCCAAGCGTTGCTCTAACACATTAGTGGTGGGATTCATGATGCGGGTGTAGATGTTGCCAGCCACTTTTAAGTCAAACAGGTCGGCACCATGCTGAGTGTCATCAAAGGTGTAGGAGGTAGTTTGGTAGATGGGAACCGCCGCCGCTTTGGTGGTCGCTTCTGACTCATATCCATGGTGTAGTGCTAATGATTCGAGTTTCATCTTGTGGGTTCCTATTCCTTTGAGTGAATGAAGAACATAGCACTTGGCCATCTGGATGTCTAAATGTTTTTTTGGACATATTGTCTGGGGTCATCAGCAAGCTGACTTTCAACATGGCGATGTCGCGTAATGACTCGTTTGTGGGACTTATTGGCGAGTTTACTTACCTGCCTTACGAGATTTTTAAGCACTAAAAGCGCTTTTTATTGTTATAAAACTACATTGTTAGGTCAGAGTGTCGAAGAGGCCACATTATTTACCGATCTAGATCACGTTATGCGCTAAAGCTGCGTTGCTTAGTTACCAAACGGTGCCGGAGTGTGACTTTACTATCGGTATTTTAGTTAACAATCATTTACTATTGAGTATCCCAAAATTTTAATGGTTGATGTTTGCGATGGCAGGTTTCTCAGACAAGATTAAGACAATCAAGAAGGGCTTAGATGTGCCCATCGCCGGTGAGCCAAGGCAAGAGATTGAAACAGCAGCGTTTCCTACTAAGGTGGCCCTGCTGGGTGAAGAATATGTGGGGTTAAAACCCACGTTACTGGTTGAGGTTGGCGATAGCGTCAAGCAAGGTCAGCCCCTGTTTGAAGATAAGACAACCCCTGGTGTGCTATTCACCGCGCCCGCCAGCGGCGTGGTGGTCGAAATTAATCGTGGTGAACGTCGTCGCCTGCAATCTGTGGTGATTGCGGTTGAAGGTGATGACAAGCTTAGGTTTGAATCTTTCAACGACTTGAGCCAAGTAAGCCGCGAAACGGTGCAGCAAAACCTCGTTAATAGTGGTTTGTGGACAGCGCTCAGAACGCGTCCTTTTTCTCGTATCCCTCAGCTTGATAGCCAACCAACGGCCATTTTTGTTAATGCCATGGATACCAATCCGTTGGCGGCCGATCCGCGCATTATTATTGCCGAGCAGCCACAAGCGTTTGCCGCAGGTTTAACTGTGCTCGGCTATCTAACTGATGGCCCGATACACCTATGCCATGATGTAGGTGAAGCAATGCCTGGCGCTGACTTACCTAAAGTAACCAGTCATCGCTTTGCCGGAGTGCATCCAGCAGGCCTAGTGGGCACTCACATTCACTTTATTCAACCCGCTAGCATTGAAAGGCCGGTATGGCACCTGGGTTACCAAGATGTGATTGCTTACGGCAAACTGTTTTTGACCGGCGAGTTATACACCAGCCGAGTGGTGGCCCTTGGTGGCCCAATGGTGGCAAATCCGCGTTTACTGCGCACTCAGTTGGGTGCTCAGCTAAGCCAGTTAGTGCAAGGTGAAATGAAGCCCGGTAATAACCGTATCGTTTCAGGCTCTATTCTTGCAGGTCATACTGCCGATGGTCCTCACGATTATCTCGGTCGCTTCCACCAACAAATTGCTATTTTGGCCGAAGCAGAAGGCCAACAGCTGCTGCCATGGGTACGCGGTGGCTCAAACAAGTTCTCTATTACTCGCGCCGTGACGTCACGCTTTAAAGGTGCTAAGCGGCTGTTTAATTTAACCACTCAGGCGGGTGGTTCACACCGTGCGATAATGGCATTTGGTCAACTTGATCGCGTTATGCCACTGGATATTTTGCCCACACTATTAATGCGCGACCTTGTGGTGCGTGACACAGACGAAGCGCAACTCTTAGGGGCGTTAGAACTCGATGAAGAAGATTTGGCATTGTGTACATTTGTCTGCCCGGGCAAATATGATTTTGGCCAAGAACTGCGCATCTGCCTAGATATTATTGAGAGGGAAGGGTAATGAGTAAGCCAAATAACACGCCTGACAAACAAACTGACTACTATGCCCATGGCGAGTCAATGCGCAGCTATTTTCGCTCCTTGCTCTATGCCAGTGGTCGCAGTACCAAAGGCAAAGTGCATGTGCGTGATGCCATTGATGTTAAGCGGACTATGACGATAGTTGGGCTCTGTTTGCTGCCGGCCATCTTAATCGGTGTCTATAACTTGGGTCTGCAGGCTCAGCTGGCACTGGCGTCAGGGTTGACTACGCCCGATGTATGGCAGCTATTGGCCTTTAATGGCGTTACCGGTGGGCTCACTGAGCAGTCTGGGCTGTTAAGCCGTTTTGCTTATGGCTTAAGCTTCTATGTGCCTATCTATTTGACCGCCTTGTCGGTTAGCCTCTTTTGGGAGGTGGTATTCGCTAAGGTGCGTCGTCAAGAACTGCACGAAGGTTTCTTCGTTACCGCATTGCTATTTACCTTAATTATTCCGGTGTCGACCCCGCTATGGATAGTGGCTTTGGGCATTACCTTTGGGGTGATCATAGCGAAAGAGATGTTTGGCGGCATGGGGTATAACTTCCTTAACCCTGCGCTGGCGGGTTATGCCTTTATCTACTTTGCCTACCCCACTGAGGTGGCGCAGTTGTCGCAGTTTGTGGCGGTTGATGGATTTGCCGGAGCGACGACCTTAACGCAAGTGGCTGCGGGCAAGCTGAGCTTTGCCGATCAGAGCTGGTATCAAGCCTTTAGTGATCCATTATGGTGGGATGCCCTGTTTGGCTTTACGGTGGGCACCATTGCCGAAACCAGCACCTTGGCAATTTTATTTGGCGGTTTAATGCTGATCTTAACCCGCTTGGCCGATTGGCGCATTGTGGTGGGTGTCATGCTCGGTATGGTGTTGACGGCGGTGATGTTTAATCTGATTGGCTCGGATAAAAACGAGATGTTTGCTATGCCGTGGACCTGGCACCTAGTGACTGGCGGTTTTGCGCTGGGGATGATGTTTATGGCGACCGATCCAGTGACCACAGCTTACACCCGTCAGGGCAAGTTTTTTTATGGTTTGATGATTGGCTTTATGACAGTGCTGATTCGAGTGCTTAACCTCAAAATGCCAGAAGGCATTATGCTGGCTATCCTGTTTGCCAATCTGTGGGCCCCCTTATTCGACTATGTCGTTGCCCGTAGCAATATGAAGCGGAGGCTAAAACGTAATGCCGCATAAATCACAGCAGATGTTACAAGTGCAGACGGCCAATTTATGGTCATCGATCATCGCATCGTTTTTATTTCGACTGTCCAGCCGCGACTCGCGCGTCGATATGGGAGATAAATCCTAATGGCATTTAAGAAAGACACCGTCGTGGGGACCATGATCTTCACTATCATTCTCTGCCTCTCTTGTTCATTTATGATCACCGGTACCGCCGAGATCCTTAAAGAGCGTAAATTGGCCAAAAAACGTGACGAGTTAAAGCGTTATGTGCTGATGGCGGCCGATGTAGATATCGCTGGTGAGCAAGATTTTCGACAAATTTTTGCTAAGTCTGTCACCCCATTATTGGTTGAACTCGATACAGGTGAGATTGATACCAGCAGCGATGTGCTCGACTTTGATGAGCGGATGGCGGCGATTAACCCCGAGACCTCGAGTAAGCCTAAAAAAGACACCGCTAAGATCAAAAGCCGCGCCGACAAAGCGCGGGTATTTAAAGTGTTGAATGATAATGGTGAGCTGCGCGCCGTGGTACTGCCTATTTACGGTAAAGGGCTGTGGTCGATGATTTATGGCTATGTGGCGGTTAAACCCGATTTCAATACCATCGAAAATGTGGTGTTTTACGAACATGGTGAAACCCCAGGTATTGGTGATTTCCTCAATGATACTGCCTGGACTGATACCTTTAAGGGTAAGCAACTGTTTAATGAACAAGGCAAGGTCTCGTTCAAAGTGGTGAAAGGTGGTGCTAAGCCGGGTGACCTACATGGCGTCGATGCCATTAGTGGCGCCACTATGACCGGGCGCGGCGTGCAGCGTGCTATTGAGTTCTGGTTTGGCAATGAAGGTTTTGAGACCTTCCTAAACAAGCTAAAAGCATCGGAGGTTTAACATGAGTAAGAGCATGACAGCGACTCGGGATCTATTAACCAGTCCTATTTTTGCTAACAACCCCGTTGCGATGCAGGTGCTTGGGGTCTGTTCGGCGCTGGCGGTGAGTAATTCAATGCAAACGGCATTGGTGATGACACTGGCGGTGACCTTCGTTTTGGTGTTTTCTAACCTGATTATCTCCACCATTCGCAACTTTATACCTAACAGTGTGCGGATCATTGCGCAGATGACGGTTATCGCCTCCTTGGTGATTATCGTCGACATGATTTTGCAAGATATCGCCTATGAGCTGTCGCGTCAGTTGTCGGTATTTGTGGGGCTTATCATCACCAACTGCATCATTATGGGCCGTGCTGAAGCCTTTGCGATGAAGATGCCGCCGCATTTAGCCGTGGTCGATGCCCTAGGTAACGCCATAGGTTATGGCGTTATCTTGTTAGGTGTTGCCTTTGTGCGAGAGCTACTGGGCAGTGGCACCCTGTTTGGTCATGAAATATTTACCACTATTGAAAACGGTGGCTGGTATCTGGCCAACGAGATGTTCAAGTTACCACCAAGCGCCTTCTTCTTGATTGGCTTGATGATTTGGGCAATCAATGTTGTTCAGCGTAAGCGAGGGTAAGGAACGGATATGGAACACTATATTAATCTTTTTGTTCAAGCGGCCTTTATCGACAATATGGCGCTGTCATTTTTCATGGGCATGTGTACCTTCCTTGCGGTGTCGAAAAAGGTATCGACCTCATTTGGTCTAGGTATCGCGGTGATCGTGGTGATGATGTTAGCCGTGCCGTTAAATCAGCTGATTTATGTCAATGTGTTAGCCCCAGGAGCGCTGGCGTGGGCCGGTTACCCTGAGCTGGATCTGAGCTACTTACAGCTGATCACCTTCATTGGCGTGATCGCTGCTTTAGTGCAGATTTTAGAGATGTTTTTAGACAAGTACATTCCGAGCCTTTATCAAAGTTTAGGGATTTTCTTGCCATTGCTAACGGTCAACTGCGCCATTTTTGCTGGGGTCATTTTTATGGCCAACCGCGACTATACCTTTACTGAATCGGTGGTGTTTGCTGCTGGCTCAGGTTTTGGTTGGGCGGTGGCGATTGTGATGCTGGCGGGTCTGCGTGAGCGGATGAAGTTTCATGCCATACCCGCGGGGCTTCAGGGCGTGGGTATCACCTTTATTACCACTGGGCTGATGGCGTTAGGCTTTATGTCGTTCTCGGGGATTTCGTTTTAAGTGGTGGCTTGTCCCATTTAAATCAGATGCATTATACAAAAGGGTTTTGAGATGGAAATGGCAATAGGCATAGGCATGTTCACCATAGTGGTGTGTGTGCTGGTTATGGTGATACTGCTCGCCAAAAGCAAATTGGTCATCAATGGCGATGTAAAAATCAATATTAACGATGACGAGGAAAAAAGCATTGTGACCGCCGCTGGCGATAAACTGCTGGGGGCGCTTGCGAGTAAAAATATCTTTATCCCATCGGCCTGTGGCGGTGGTGGCACTTGTGGTCAATGCCGAGTTACCGTTAAATCGGGTGGCGGGGATATCTTACCGACCGAGCGCGATCATATTAATAAGAAAGAGGCCAAAGCCGGGTGTCGTCTTGCTTGCCAAGTGGCGGTTAAAACCGACATGGAGCTAGAGATCGAAGAGGAGATCTTCGGGGTGAAGAAGTGGCAATGTGAGGTGATCTCCAATAACAATCAGGCCACCTTTATTAAAGAGTTACTGCTTAAACTACCTGAAGGCGAGGACGTTAAGTTTAAGGCGGGTGGTTATATTCAGATTGAAGCACCCGCGCATCAAGTTAAATACAGTGATTTTGATATTCCAGCGCAGTACCGTGATGACTGGGAGAAATATGGTTTATTTGACCTAGTCTCGACCGTAGATGAAGAGGTATTGCGCGCCTATTCGATGGCCAACTATCCTGATGAGAAAGGCCTTATCATGCTTAACGTGCGTATCGCGACGCCGCCAGCCCCCGGTTTACCACCAGGCAAAATGTCATCGTACATTTTTAACCTCAAAGCGGGTGATAAGGTGACTATTTCGGGCCCCTTTGGTGAGTTCTTCGTCAAAGATACCGACGCTGAGATGGTGTTTATTGGCGGTGGTGCAGGGATGGCGCCGATGCGGTCACACATTTTTAACCAGCTTAAAGGTGAAAAGACCAAACGTAAGATGACCTTCTGGTACGGCGCGCGTTCGCGGCGTGAAATCTTCTACAAAGAAGATTTTGATACCCTAGCAGCGGAAAATGACAATTTTGAATGGCATGTGGCACTGTCCGATCCGCTCCCTGAAGATAATTGGGACGGCTACACCGGCTTTATTCACAACGTACTTTACGAGAATTACCTTAAACACCATAAGGCGCCTGAAGATTGTGAGTTCTACATGTGTGGCCCGCCAATCATGAACTCGTCAGTGATCAACATGCTTGAAAACTTAGGGGTTGAGCAAGAAAACATCTTACTCGATGACTTTGGTGATTAGAGGTGATTAGACTCGTTTGACCCATTGATATAAAAAACGCCCAATAGGGCGTTTTTTAGTTTTAGCCTTAAATCCACTTGTGCGACGATGCTGTGCATCGGTTAGGTTTGATGTCGGCGTTGATTAAATTGCTGATTTTTTCATGTAAGTTTAATTTGATGACTGGTTTCAGATATGGAGTAATCCGTCGTTCCTGTTGGTATCGCTCAGCGCATTATTGACCTAAGATCTCATTTCGCAGCGAATATGCAGCCATTAACAGTTCCTGCTGCTCTTGCTGGCCGACATTGTGTTTGGCCAGTACTACCAAGATATCATCGATCACCGCCATATATTCTCGCTCATTGATATTCATGCCTCTGTGAGTATCAACCATGCTTTTACCCGTGT
Source organism: Shewanella sp. 553 (assembly GCF_059338375.1). NCBI lineage: Bacteria > Pseudomonadati > Pseudomonadota > Gammaproteobacteria > Alteromonadales > Shewanellaceae > Shewanella > Shewanella sp. 553. The sequence continues at coordinate 2,656,835 of NZ_CM181701.1, read as the reverse complement.
ATTCCTGCGGTCCGCCCGTAGCCATACACAGAAATTCGGTGACTTTCTTGATAACGTTATCACGATCAGAGTCTTGGTAACGACTCGCTATAATTGGATTTACAGCGTGAGTATCAAAGATGTCGGCTGCCACTTTGGCTATATTTGACTCGCCACCTAGGCGGGTATAAAGACTGGTTTCACTCATCATATTGCCTCTTATTTGACTCAAAGAAACGGTAGAGATTAAGGATCTTCAATCGTAAATCGTAGTCTTTAAGTGTAGTGCCTGAGGCGAATGTCATGGCGCTAATGAGCTGTCATTGTGATTAGTTTGGGCTGGTAGTTGTAAGGAGATACTTCATTACTCTCGATTATCGTTTTTAGCCTATGAGTTGGGCTAAAAAGATCATTTTAGCCCAAATCAAAAACGCAGCCACTGGCTGCATTTTAGTGTGTAATTGGATTGCTATTACACAAATACTGGCGCATCGTAATCGTAACCTTCGTCGCTGTATGCGGTCACGATGGCATCGTCAACTAAACCGTCTGCGGCGGCCACTTGGGTATCAAAAAAGTGCTGTATCTGTTTGCGGCGTCCGTGGGCGGCCCAACTAGCGGCATCCATCCAAATTTCATTAAACATAATTGGATAATCGGTGCGAGTGGCACTAGGGTGGTCGATTTGACGGGTCAAGATGTACTGAATACAGCCTTGTTCACGCAGCGCATCGGGCTCTAACGCTTTCAGCACGTCAAACAGTTGTGCCTCTTTACCTATCTTTGGGCGAAATTGAGCAATAACAAAAATACGTGATGACATAAGTGTGGCCTTTTCCTTGGTAAAAGCTAGAGTGTAAATCAAGAGTGTAAACCAAGATTGGTCAGTGCTCTAGGATTGATATATTGGCCATAAACATAAGCAGTGATAGAGTTTACGCTTTAACACTGCGACTCCCTCGAGGACTAAGGAATAATGTCAGAGTGTCAATTAGCGGATTTTACGCTCTATTTAAAACAGCTAGGGCTAGACGACAGTTTAATGACGACTGCTACTGGGCAGGCGACATTGCTACAACTGGGTGCTGACGAGGTACTGTTACATCAAGGAAGTCGGCAAAAATTTGCCTATTTTATTAGCGCGGGGCTACTCAAAGCCTGCCATTACAATGACAATGGCGCGCCCTTGGTCAAAGAGTTTTATTTTGAGCAGGAGTTGTGTTTCTTATATAGCAGTTGGTTAACAGGTGAGGTTGCGCAGTATCAGATTGAGGTGATGCAAGAAGCCCATGTTGTCAGGCTGCCATTAGTGCTGCTTGATGATCGCAGTTGGCATAAGGTCAAAATCAACTTATTGAGTCAACAACTGATCTATAAAGAGCAGAAAGAAGCCTTTTTATTACTGCATACACCTGAGCAGCGCTATCTCCACCTGCTTAAACATAGGCCTATGTGGGTTGATAGACTCAATAATCAGCAACTGGCTTATTATATCGGTATTAGCCCTGTGAGTTTGTCTCGACTAAAAGCTCGGCTTGCTAATGACCTCTATGTCGCCGCTCGCTAACTCGCATGTCTGGCGCCGTTATGGTGTTTGTCCTGTAACAGGAAGTGGCTGGCGATTGGCCATCAGGGGCGGCGATGCTCCGTAAAATCACATTCCATTCAATCAATTCCATCTCAATCAGCTATTTACCGTTAAAAATGGCAATAACCTAGCGCAATTAACTTAAGTTAATGCTGAGGATGGGTGTGAGCATCATACTGTTGCCACTTCTCTTATCATTGTCTCAACTGAAATCAGAACAATGTTTTCAACAGGTGGTTTATGTCAGTATTTATGGTGTCGCAATGGCTTATTGGTATTGCAATTATCTTTGATCTTGCCTCATTTCAATTTAAACCAAAGCACCATATTGTTGCGTGTCTAGCGGTGTCGGGTGTACTCATTAGCAGCCACTTTGCTCTACTGCAACAGTGGACTGCAGCAGGCTTAATGCTAGTGGCAGCGATACGCTATGTTGTCACTATCTTTAGCCACTCAAAGTTATTGATGTCGCTATTTTTGGCCATTAGCAGCCTTATTACCTTAGTCACCTTTGCTGGCCCACTTAGCCTGATTAGTTTTGCTGGCAGTGCCACGCAAACTGTCGCGGCATTTAGCCAAAGCGATCAACGTTTACGGCAACTAATGATAATCGGTACTAGCCTCTGGTTGCTTAACAATATTCTAGTCGGTTCACCCACGGCAGTATTGATGGAGGTACTGTTTATTGGTAGCAACTTGGTTGGCTATTATCGCTTTTATGGCACGCGGATAGCGCTAGATTAATGCTTGGATATCTGATCAACAATACTCATAATGTAAAGCTTAATGACCCAAGGCAGAGTGGCAGGATGAATGCGATTAGACAAATTTGTGTGCAAGAGTACAAGGCTTGATCGCCAACAAGCAGTATTGGCTATCGCTGCAGGTGATGTCACGGTCAATGGCAATACGATTGTTGATGCCAACATACAGGTGCATGAGAGTAATTGTATTGAGCTGGAGGGCATGCGACTCGTATTGAGACCTTTTCGCTATCTGCTGTTCAATAAGCCGATTGACACACTTTGTTCTAATGTTGATGGCGATTATCCCTCCATCTTTAATTTAATCGATGTCCCTAACCCTCATGAGCTGCATATTGCTGGCAGGCTCGATGCCGACACCACAGGATTGGTGCTGATCACCGATGATGGCCGCTGGTCGTTTAATGTTTTTAATCCTAAGTATCATTGCCAGAAAGTGTACCGGGTCACGTTAAGGGATAGCATTGAAGGTGAACGTAGTGGCGAACTTGATAGACAGTTAATGATTCGGTTTAAGCAGGGGTTAGCGTTACCCGGTGAGACTAAGCCCACCTTGCCCGCCAAACTCCAGTATGTCAGTGCGCGTGAGGTGCTGCTGACGATTAGCGAAGGGCGTTATCATCAGGTCAAACGTATGTTTGCCGCTGTGGGCAATCGCGTCAACGGCCTTCACCGAGAGCGTGTGGGTGAGATCCAATGTGATGTTGCTTGCGGTGAGTGGCGATATTTAAGTGATACCGAGGTTGAGGGATTTGGTTTTTCGCCATTAAGCGAGTTAGATAAACAGTAGGCTCAAGTGGCTGACTTGAGCCTATCTAGCCTCATAAAATCACGGCTTGTTCATTGGCTAATGCTCTCGCTGCTTAGTTCTGTCTTGGGAACTGTGCTGTGAACGTTCGCGACTAGCTCGATGATTGACTTGAGCGCGATGCTGAGTGTTTGGTTGAACGCTTCTCTCACGTTGAGTACTGTAATCTCGTTGAGGACTTCTATTCCGTTGCAGGCTCTTCTCTCTTTGATGTGTCCTATCTTTGCCTAAAGCGGGCTGAGTTTTTGATGACTCGACTTTATGGGCCGAGTTTGTCGTCTGCTTAATGCGTTTCTCTTGATGGATTGCTGTGTCGCTTATCTTTCGTTGGCCACGATTATCCCGTTTATAGCTACTGTTAAACTCAGATTTTTGGCTTGCTTTAATATTCCGATCTGCTCTCGTATTACTGATTGCCAGTTTATGATGAAAATCCTGTTCACGGCGCTGCTTTACTTGAGCTGTGCTGTAGTGTTTTGGTTTTGCACTGTTACCATGGCGCTCGACACTTCTTAGTTGCTTTGTGTGCAGTGTGCTGGGTCTATGGCTGTTATAGCGCTGTTTCACACTGGTCGAACGATAAGCTACACCTCGGCGATGGGCAGGTTTATGGTTCCAGCGCTGCGCGCCACTGCTGGTCACAATGCGACTGTGTGAGCGATAACGATTAGCGTGATGATGGTGAGTAACCACAATATGGCGCTTGTGCCAGTGGAACGCGCTAAAGTAATAATTAAAGCTAATGTGAATACCATTATGCCAATAAAAGCGGCTCGAGTAGTGGCTAGGATAGTGCACTGGGTATCGTGGTGGGTAGACCCAATACACTGGCGGGTAGTTATACCAGCGCCAATGGCCGTACACCACGCGAGTGTCATACACTGGCACGTAAACAATCTCTTGCTGCACAGGCTCAATGATGATCTGCTGATTAACTTTAGTCACCTTCATATTGTCCATATCATCGAAGGTGTTGGCGTTATCGGCTTGCTGACGCAACGTTTGAATACTGGCGAGTACGCGCGCTTCATCTTGCAAGAAGGCATCGCCCAGTGTTTGTGTCCAATCTAAGTCGTCACTGAGCTTTTCAAGTACGCTAGGGAAGGCGAGTAGCGCTAAGATGCTAGGATCCCAACCCTTATCTTCGGCGCGTTTGACCGCTGCTTTAGCGTCGAGTGCTTGATGTTTATTGCGCCATCGGTTGGCTTGTACCACCTCTAAAGGATAGGTCGAGGCGATTAATATGTGCGTTAGTAAACTATCGGGGTAGAGCGCGATTGGGGCTAATATTTGCGCTAGCTGGGCCTCACTAAATTGTATCTCTTCGATACGTTCTGCTGGTTCATCTAGTGCTAATACGCTAGGTGCCAGTAGTAGCTGTGATAGGGCGATAAGCAAGACTAAAGCGCCATGTTTTATGCTGTTCATATCGTCTCCAACTCTTCACTGTCTTTTGATTGACTTCGATAGTAGACGAGTGAAGATGAACATAAGCTGAAAGTCTTTTGCGGTGGATATGACAGTGTAGTGATGAGCTGCAAAGGGGATACGTTTTTTTAAGTCATCATGTTAGCCGTATTAATAGCCAATAATTTGCTTATGGGCATTTTTATCTTTAATAAAGCCATTGCTGCTGACAGCAGTATTTAAGTCCAAATACGGCAATTATTGGCCTATTAAAGGTTATCACTTCATTTATGCAGGTTTTGTGTCGTTTTATTGCTGTATCCATGAAAAATGCTCTGTACATCTTGCGTATCACCTGTTGTTTAGTTGTTACTTGAGTGGTGCTGTTGATTGAAAAGTAGAGTGTGATGTTATTGCGATATAGATAACAACTCGCACGAACAGTGTGATCTGAATGTCATGGCAAAATTAATTAATTTATTTATCCGTTAGCTGACGTTACAGATGGATTTGTTTGTTGCTAAAAAGTGTTTTTTTGATGGCTTATTGAGCTCGCCCTGGTTGTTAAAAGCACTTCCTGCTCTTAAATTGAGCAGTTCGTTTGTGTTTATTCTTTGTTGTGCTTAGCTATCATCTTTTATTGCTTTTGGTTATATAGTGAAGCTGGTTGTTATCATATATCATGCCGCGCTATAACAATCAGATCTAATATATCTTATTGCGTTATATACATTATTAAAAAATAGAACAACTGAGCCTAATCAATGAAAAATAATCGATACACCACCAATAATGAACGTAAATTTAGCGCTAATAATAAATTAATCAGCGTTACTGATTTACAAGGAAATATTCAGGATTGCAATGACGATTTTGTTGAAATTAGTGGTTATGCTAAGGATGAACTTATTGGGCAGCCACACAGTATAGTGCGTCATCCAGACATGCCTGCAGAGGCATTTAGAGTGATGTGGTCGCATTTAAAACAGGGTAAACCTTGGATGGGCTTAGTGAAAAATCGCTGTAAAAACGGCGATTTTTATTGGGTAGATGCTTATGTGACGCCAATAACCGATAAAGGCCAGGTGGTAGGGTATGAATCGGTAAGGTCTTGTCCCAAAAGAGACGATATTACCAGAGCCGAAAAGTTATATGCTCAAGTTAATCAAGGTAAAACCCCGTCGAAGCTCACCTCTCTCGCGCCAGAAAATATCTTCTTAATCCTCACTGTTATTGCTACTTTTATTCTATTTTTATCTGCTGGTTGGTCATCCATTCAAATCCCTTTACTGGCTATCGCATTTATTTATGCCGCTTGGGTAACATACAGCAAAAATGCCACGATTAATCACTTGAACGCTATGCTAAAAAATAGTTTTTCGCATCCGTTAGCAGCACAAACCTACTCAGATTCAAGTGGTGATGTGGGGTTATTGCAGGTTGCTATTTTGAGCCAAATTGCTCATTTAGGCACTGTCATTGCTCGCATTGAAACGGCAGCCTTAAGAGTGGCTAGAGAATCCGACAGGGGATATCAACAAACGGTTAAAACCGCGCAAGAGATAGAGAAACAACAGGCTGAAACGTTCCAAGTGGCTACCGCGATGAATCAAATGGCCACCACCATCACCGAGGTCTCTCGCCACGTTTCCGATACGGCAAGCCATGCAGGGATCGCCAATGACTTGGCCGTGAATGGGAATAAGGTTGCTGAAATAACCCATCAATCTATTCAAAAGCTTAATGAAACGGTATCAGATATCAGCATCTCTGTGAGTCAGTTGTCCGATCAAACCGCGTTAATTGCCAAAGCGGCACAACATATCGAACAGATAGCCGATCAGACCAATTTGTTGGCCCTTAATGCCGCTATTGAGGCGGCGCGGGCCGGCGAGCAAGGGCGAGGCTTTGCGGTTGTCGCTGATGAAGTTAGAAACTTAGCCAAGCGCACGCAAGAGTCGACGCGTGATATTTACGGTATTGTGCATGAGTTAACGGCCAGCGCAGAAGTCGCAGTGAATACCGCTAAGCTTGGTACTGATGCGGCAGAAGAAGGGTTAGAGCGAGTACAAGAAAGCACTAGCATGCTTAACGGTATTTTCGATGCCGTGGGTGAGATAACCAATATGTCGACGCAAATGGCGGCAGCGGTAGAAGAGCAGGCCCATGTTGCTGAAGATATTAATCGTCAAGTGGTGAGCATCTCAGAATTAGCTTCGGCATGTGCGGATAGTTCTAGTGAAACCACTGAATCGATGACTTTGGTTAAATCGATATCTGATGAATTACATGAATTAGTGGTGCGGTTTAAGCCTCATTAATGGCCCTGTTAAAGCTGAAGTGAAGTCGAGCTCCACGCCGCTATGACTGGAGTTGAGTCATAGCGGCGTGGTGATGCTATCCATATTATCCAGGTTGATTGAAACTCACCTCGAAGCAGGCGCCACCAAGGTGTGATGAGGTGGTAATGGTTAAATGTCCCTGATAGCTATCGATTAAGTCGCGCACAATAGCTAGGCCAATGCCATGGCCTTGCTCGTAGGTATCGACCCGCTTGCCTCGCTCAAATATGGCATGATGTTGCTGCTCACTAATCCCGTTGCCGTCATCTTCAATAATAAAGCGCAGTGTCGCCTCTTGTTGTACAACCGATAGCCTCACCCGCGAGGCGGCAGCTTTGCAGGCGTTATCGAGCAAATTCCCCAGTAACTCAGTTAAGTCACTCTGATCGCCATAAAAGACGCATTGTTCAGTGGGGGGCTGAGCATAATCGAGCTCAATGCCAGGGTGGATTTTGGTTAAGGTGCGCATCAGTTTATCTGATACTAGGCTGACCTTGATGCCCAAATGCCACGCGGTGCCTGCAGCACTTTGAGCACGTTTTAGCTGGTGGCCTATGGTGCGGTTGATCTGATCCACTTGCTCGATAGAGGTTGGGCTGAGATCTTTTTGGCTCTGGATGACTGCCAAGGGCGTTTTGAGGCTGTGGGCTAAATCCGATAGCGCATTACGATAGCGACTGCGCTGACGTTGTTCGGTACTCAGCAGCGTATTGAGTTGTTTGGCTACGGCTTGTAACTCTGTTGGATATTGCCCAGTTAATTGGTGTGACTCTCCTCGCTGCACCGATTTTAACTCTAATTTAAAGCGGGCAAGGGGTTTTAATGTCCAACGTAACCAGGCGATTTGAATGGTGAGCAGCACTAACATCAGTAGCAGTAACCAACTCCAAAGGTGCTGGCTGAACGCCTGTTGTTGCTCCGAAACGGTGGCGAAATCTTTAATGATATGCACGGTAATTGGCGCATCGGATGGATTGTGAGCTGTGGCAGCAAAACGTACGCTGAAACTGTAGATAAGGTGGGCTTTGCCATCGATGTCGATGTCACTAAAGTCACCACGGCCGACGTCTGGATTAGGTAACTGCTGTGGCTCACTGAGACCTAAAAACGAGTTAGATGCCCATATAACTTTGCTGTTAGGGGGCTTATTTACTTGCTCCGAAATTAATGCATATAGTCCCGAATTGATGACATTAAATTGATTTTCCAATAAGCGCTCAGGCATCAGCAGTTCGCCATCTTCCATGTCAGTCACCGCAAGCACTGAATATAAATAGGCACTGAGTTGGTCCTGAGTATTAATCATTACCTGTTGTTTAAAGGCATTGTTAAGCGCAAGACCTATGATGGGCAATAGCACCACGATAAGCAGCAGGGCACTTAGCATTAAGCGGGTGCTAAGTGAGTTGAATAGCTTAGTAGGTTGGTTAACTATCTTCATGGTTTTTAGTCGTTAGCCAGTTGTCGCATACGATACCCTTGGCCTCTCAAGGTTTCGATTAAGCCATGTTCATTATCAGGATCGAGTTTTTTACGTAAACGGCGAATAAACACCTCGATGACATTGGAATCTAAATCGAAATCTTGATCGTAAATATGCTCGATAAGTACGCTTTTGGATTTCACTTCACCAATATGCAGCATGAAATACTCAAATAGCTTGTATTCTGAACCGCTTAACTTGATCTGCTGCTCACCGACTTTGATTTCATGGCTGCTGGTATTGAGGCTAAATATGCCGTTTTGAATGAGTGGGCTCGATTTTCCCGCCGAGCGACGAATAAGTGCTTTGAGGCGGGCGATTAACTCTTCAGGGTGAAAAGGTTTAGTGAGATAGTCATCGGCGCCAGCATCTAACCCTTCGACTTTATCTTGCCAACTGTCTCGTGCGGTGAGGATTAAAATGGGGAACTCAATACCTTGAGCACGCAGCTGGTTAATGAGCGCGATACCATCTAACTTAGGCAGGCCCACATCAATAATGGCTGCGTCATAGCTATATTCTACCCCTTGAAATAATCCCTCTTCACCATCACTGGCCACATCTAAGGTGTAATTGGCATCAAGCAGATGCTGCTTTAAGTTATCTTGTAGCGCTAAATCATCTTCAACCAGTAATAATCGCATCTGTTTTTCCTTAACTATCAGGTTACCGTCTACTCATTTGTCCGCTTACTGCGTCAATTGATACATAAAAAACGACACCATCGGCGCTGAGCAGTTTAGCGCGATATCCTGGGTTGCCATTGATCTTGGCTGATTGAACACTGAGCACTTTACCTCCGTATTGGCTTTTAACCATTTGGGTGGCCTGTTGGCGGTTTTTGACTCTGAGATTGGGTTGGTTTTTTTGTGCAGCGATTAACATGCTACTACTTGCCATCGTCGATAACCCATAGCTTGCTGCATTCCCATGAGAGGGGAGTAAAAAGCAAAGTGATGCTATCAATATCAGCGCAATTCTCATCAAAAGTACCTGTATTCCTATTGTCTGCTCAGTGTAAAAGATCCTATAAAAATAAGAAACATATCAACCTACTTAGGCCCTATTTTAGTCCTGTTATTTCGCTTGTTGTGCCACACCTTGTTGCACTCATAAACTGATGGCTAACTCCTATTATCCCCAAGTGAAAATGAATATTAGCTGAATGGTTTTTTTACATCATCACACTGAATTAACGATATTTTATCGTTCAGCTCATGTTCATTTTGGGCGGGCTTTAATAGATGCAACGACAAGATAACAGTTCTAAATGGAGATTGATTATGCCAACAATCACTCAGCTTACTCAAAACGTTACAACGGCGTTAACATCGACAATCTCGCTGCTTAATTCAAGAGTCTTACCGAGTGTGTTACTGCTTGGTTTGAGTTCGAGCATAGCGGTTGCGGCCGGCAATACTGCTGGTGAAAATAGCGCTGCTGACAATACAGATACGTTGAGCTCAGTATCGAAAAGTATTGCGCAAGGCTCAAGTGGCAAACCGCAGCCATTTAGCCGCGCTTTGCAGCCAATGAACGCGGCTCAGTTGTTAGCCGCTGAGCAACTTAAGCAAATTGAGAGCACGAGTAAGCAACGCAAGACTCGTGAACAAGTGATCGCGGAGCGTCAGTCTAGCGGGAATAAAACCGAGAAGCTACGCTCAGCATCCCAGCGTTTGAATGCGGGCATTTACCATGAATTCTCTATCTATGAGGCGAGTAGTCGTTTGTTTGAAGATATTGACTACGATGGATTTTTCCGCACATTTAGCGTGACCTTTGATGCCGATGTTCATAGTTTCTATATGGGCGAGCGTGCCGATGTTTTTGCTGATCTTTATTTAAGTCGAAACGGCGGCCCCTGGGAGCTTTATCATACCACTGATGTTTTCACTATTGTTGACGATGTGAGTGATGACGATTTTGAGGTATTAACGACCTTGCATGCAGGTTATCCAACCGATCATTACGATGTGTTGATCGATCTGTATGAGGTTGGTTACAGTGATATTGTTGCCACCATTAGCAGCGATGATCTCGACGAGCTTTATGCTTTACCCTTAGAAAGTGCCGATCGCGATAATGACGAATACATAGTGTCAGAGGTGATTATCGAAGGCGGCGCAATATCTGTGTTCGGGCTGTTAGGCTTAGTTGGGTTGGCCCGTTATCAGGCGTAGACGCCGACTTAAAGGGGCTATTTCTGTGTAATGGCACTAATATATCAATGTTAGTCTTACTTATCAGATGATTTATACCCATCTATGAGGTGGCAATTGATAGCGACTTAGGCAAGGCTTACTTTTGCTGCCACTGAGCTTGTAGTGGGAAATTTAAATAATAAAGCGATAGTAGGTCATCCCTACTATCGCTTAGTTGGCTAATTAACTTTATATTAGCTGATTAGAAACGGTAGCTAACTTCCGCACGATATGTTGCACCAATAGCAGCGCCTGGGTAGGCAAAGCTATTGTAATACGGCCATGAATCATGAGAAGTATCAGTTTGTGGGCGCTCATTAAAGATGTTCTCACCGCTAATCAACACACTTAAGTCATCCGTGAAGTTGTAACCCACAGTCATGTTTACTGTGAAGTAAGGGTCTAAACGGTCGACTTTAAGTACTTCTCCAGTGTCAGGATCGTAGTTTTCAGCAGGTTGTTCCCACACAGGGATTTGACCAATTCTGTCAACACGAGTAGCAACAATCCAATCTTGATATTGCCAGCTAACCACTACGTTTGTCTTAGAACGTGGCTCTGAATTATCTTTGTCATCACGAATATCTTCTACTGGAGAATCATCGTTGACTTGATATTCTGTTTTAAGAATATGAGTCCAGCCAAATTGGAAGCCAAAATCACCGTAAGAGGTATCAATGGTGTAATTTACCTTAGCATCTAAACCGCTCTGACCGTAGAGTGATTTATTTTCTGGCGTTACACTGATTGATTCCAGTTGACCTTCACCCGGTGTACCCGCCGCACCGCGATTAATTTTAGCGCTATTGCTTGTACATTCGCTGCTGCTTGGATCTTTACCGTTTAAGCCATATTGACAGTCATATTCTAGGTTTAGAATATCTTGGGCACTCTCATCGGCAATAATATCTTCTAAAGAGATATCATAGTAATCAAGAGTAAAGCTGAAGTTATCAAAAGGTTCAACAATAACTCCTACACCCCAGTTAGTACCTTTCTCTTCTTCAAGAGTCTGGCTACCTGAACGACTTCCCTGGTAGTTAGTGGCTTCACACGAGCTTGGATTTGGGATGAAGTTTGGATCATCACCAAAATCATTCACGCGGCAATCAACATAGTCATATGCACTAGAGTAGAAGCCTGATGGGCCTGCAAATACATAATGCATATCTGGCGCTCTAAAGCTTTGTCCCCAGTTAGCCCTAAACTTCAACTCATCCATCACTTTATAAGTTAAGTTAACGCTTGGAGATACTCGTCCGCCAACATCGGTAGTGCTATCATCATATTCATCGTAACGCGCTGCAACACCAAGATCTAGGTCGTCAATCACTGGGATCAGTAGTTCGATACCTGCAGCATAACGACTACGATCGCCACCGCCTTCAGTGCCCGTTAGGCCTTGCCAACCATTGCCATCTTGATTCAGAGTACGTTCATCTTGATTAAGCTCGTAACCTTGCTTGTTGTATTCGATAACCGCGGCAAAGCCAACAGGACCTGCAGGTAGCTCAAAGAGATCACCGTTGATGTCGGCTGACATGGTACGAGAGTACGAATCGGCGACAATCACTTGGGTGCCAAGTACTTGATCTCTAATCTCAGGAGTAATGACATCATATAATCCCACAGAGCCTTGACCATTATAAAGACCATACGGGTTATCGACTTGGCCTAAAAAGAGCTCAGTAACTTTCTCTTCTTTCATCCAATCTCTATTACTTTCATAGTCATAACGACTTTCAGAGTAATAAACTTGCCAGTTATATTCATTGCCGATATCCCCTTTTAAACCAAGGGTGACATTGTAGCTTTGCTCATCGAATGTAGTGGTGCGCTGGCCCATTTCGTTAAAGTTAAATAGACGTTGAGCAAGCACATAGTCTTTTGAACCACCGGCAAAGTTACCAGAGCCATCAGGTGTGTCCATCAATAAGTATTCGCTGTAGAAATGGCGTGAACCATAAACAGCTGAGTCGACTGTTGAATACATAGTGTCTGCAAATAATTGCAGGTGGTCATTGATATCGTAAGTACCGAATAGGTAACCGGTTAAAGTTTCGCGCTCGTTACGGATGGTATTATCACCTGTAGTATCGACACCACAGTAATTACCAAATCCTTCACGTTCAGCATAGGTATATCCAGAGCCCGAGTCTTCACATTTTTGGGCACCCGGATCTCTATACTGTGCCGTAAAGGCATCCATAAATAAAATACCACGCGATAATGGGCCTGCGCCTGCTGGATTATCATCAACAGAGTCCATAAAGTCTCTATCACGAGAGTAGATAGGCTCTTGCTCATAATACTCTAATGTTCCGCCTATTGAATAATTAGAGCCTGTGGTTCCTGAGGTAATACTTAAGCGCTTTTGATCACCACCACCGTCTTGGGTTAAGCCATACATGGCATTAACAGTTGTGGAATCAATGTCTTTCTTTAGAATGATGTTAACAACACCAGCAACAGCATCTGAACCGTAAATAGCGGAAGCGCCTTGAGTCAAAATTTCAATTCGGTCAACCGCTGAAAATGGCACGCCGCTTAAGTTAACGAAGTTACTTTGTCCGTTATAAGGTGTTGGGTTTTCGGCAATACGTCTGCCGTTGAGTAGTACAAGAGTATAACCGGGTCCAAAACCACGTAGGTTAATGACATCAGCGTTTGGTGTGAAACCGCCTTGAGCACCAAATTCATTACCTTGTACTGTACCTGTATTTTGCGAGATACTTTGAATCGCATCAAAGGCAGTAGTAAAACCTTCGTTTTTCATATCTTCAGCGGTTAATACTACAACAGGCTGCGCAGTTTCTAAGTCGGTTCGATTAATACGACTACCGGTAACTTCCACTCGTTCTATTTCTTGTTCAATGACGACTTCATCTGCTTCAGCTGCAAACGCACTTGTCCCAGCAGTCAATGATGTAGCCAGCAATCCTAATTGAATTGCCCGGTATAACTTTGTTGTACTGTGCATGTCTACTTCTCCGAACCACTTCGCGATCCCCGTATTGCTGTTGCTTTACGTTTGGATATGCGAGTTTGGTTGTTTGTTTTTATGTTAATTTTGTTGGTTCTTTGCAACATAACCTACGGTATATCAAAGAGAATCGGATGTAAACAAGGTGGTTAAAAAGTTGCGTAATAGTTGTTAATGTTGTAAGTATTGCTTTGCTTTATATGTCTCTGAGGATATTTATTCTGATAAATAATGCTCAGGTAGGTTTATATTTCACTAAAGCTCGACATTTATTGTTAATGGCATGGAGTGTCATAGTGACAACGCGAGATTTATTGAGTGATATTTGATAATGGAAGGTTGTATATGGTGAAGGGGTCTAAAGTCTTGCTTACGGCAGGAATGTTATTTTTAAGTAGTAGTGCGGTAGTTTCTGCAGCCACTGATGTTGAGCAATTTTCTAAACACAGTATGTTTAATAATGTCAAAATTTCTCCAGATGGTCGTTATTTAGCTGCGACTTACCCCTTTAAGGAGCATAGGCGACTGGCAATCATTAATAATGCTGATCAAAAGATAGTTTGTAATTTTTTCTTTAAGGATGATGAGTCAGTTCAGGGTTTTTGGTGGGCAAATGACGAACGTGTATTGATGACAATTTCTACACAGTCAGGTCAATACGCGGCCCCTTTTCTGACCGGTGAGTTATTTGCGGGTAATTATGATTGCTCTAAAAAAGAGCAATTATTCGGAGTGCGTAATAACGATATTGCAGCGGCAAATATAGAAAGCCTGTTGATGGATGATCCCGAAAACATATTAATTTCATCAAATTTAGAAAAAAAGCAATTTAGTAATTTATATAAATTAGATATTTATAATGGAAAACGTCAGTTAGTCGAGAAAGCGAATTTTGAAAACGCTTCAATTGTGTTAGACAACGACGATAAGTGGCGAGTAAGTCAGTCAATGGTGACGGAGCGTAAGGGCATCTTAAAAGCTGAAGGCTCTGGAGACATGATCACTTATCTTCGCGATAGTAAAGATAATTGGCAAAAACTGTCTTTAATTGATTTGGTGCGTACCAGTGCTCAAGGTTCGGCAAATGTAGTTGGATTTAGTGCTGATAATAACTACATGTATACATTAGATAATACAGAAGCCAGTACACAAGGTATCTATAAAATAGAATTAGCGACAGGTAAGCGTGAACTCATGTATCGCAATGAGATAGTTGATTCACGCCCCTTGATGGATGTTTATACATCAAAAGAAGGTAAGCGTATAAAAGAAGTTGTAGGCGCAGTTTTCCATGATGGAAAACCCGACCTGGTCTTTTTTGATGAAGAGTCTGCATTTGCTAAAGAGTTTAGGGGGTTACAACAAGCGTTTAAAGGTAACGTCTTGAGTATCACTTCAAAAACAGCTGATAACAATAAATGGGTATTGATGACGTACTCGGATGTTAATCCTGGTAAGTTTTTTATTTATGATAGAGTGACGAAAAAGGCATCGTTTCTAGCAGCCTCTCGACCATGGATTGATGAGACTAAAATGTCTCATAAAACGCCTGTCAGCTTTGTTGCACGTGATGGATTGACTATCCATGGCTACTTAACCATCCCCAAAGGTAGTGAAGGGAAAAATTTACCACTGATTGTTCACCCCCACGGTGGTCCTCATGGGTCTAGGGATTACTGGGGATTTGAAGATGAAGTACAAGTATATGCCAGTGAAGGTTATGGCGTTCTTCAGATCAACTTTCGTGGCTCTGGCGGCTATGGTCGTGAATTTGAAGATGGTGGCTACGGTCAGTGGGGCGGAGAGATGCAGGATGACTTAACCGATGGTACCCTATGGGCGATAAAACAAGGGTATGCAGATAAAGATAAGATTTGTATTTCTGGTGCGAGTTATGGTGGTTATGCAGCACTAATGGGGGTAGTTAAAGAACCGGATCTTTATAAATGTGCTATTGGCTATGTTGGGGTATATGACTTACCTTTGATGTTCAGCAAAGGCAATGTTGCTGAAAGACTTGGTTGGGGTAAGCAATATATGGAAGAAGCTTTTGGCGGTACTGAAGCTGAAATGAAGAAAAACTCTCCTGCATACCATGCCGATAAAATCAAAGCCGGTGTATTTTTAGTTCATGGCGGGCGAGATGAGCAAGCTCATTATGAGAATGCCTATGTCATGCGCGATGCTTTGACTAAGGCGGGTAAAGAGCCTAAGTGGTTGTGGAAACAAACAGAAGGTCATGGTTTCTATGACGAGGATAACCGCAAAGAGCTTTATACGGAAATGGCTTCTTTCTTAAAAACCTATTTGAATTAAATCTCTGAGCTAGATGATAAGCTTAAAGCCACCTTTATAAGGTGGCTTTTTATTGGATTTCGTTTATTGGTTTTTAACTTAGTAATTACGGTGCATCGAAGCCGTATTCTGCCAGAATGGCTTGGCCTTGTGGCGCGATTATAAAATTGGCTAATTCATTGGCGTGAGGGTGGGCACCATTGAGCACCGTGAGGCCATAGTTAGCGCCGACGCTGAGATTGTCGGGTAGGGCGATTATCTGCAGTGTATTCACCTGCTTTTTGGCCAATACTGCGTTGGTGCAATAGGTCAAAAAAATATCAGCTTGGTGGTTTTCCATCACCCAGCCATAGGGATTGCGGCCATCAGGTGCTTTAGCACTGGTTGGGCCGCCGGTTAATTGCAAGGCTTTGCTGCTTAGTATTTTTTGGGCATTTGGTGACAGTTTTTCCGCTCGCTCGAATACCTTAAAAGCATAATCCCCAGCGGGATCGGCTTTGGGAGTCGAGGTGCCTAAGCGAGTCGTGTCATTTAACATCTGCTGGAGTAAGGTGGTAGGCGTTACGGTGACTTCTGGCTGGGCGAGGGCACACAGCTTATTACGGGCAAACATCACCACTTCACCACTCAGGCCCGCGTTATGCAATGCGGTGGGGTGTTTCATGTTCGCAGATGCATACAGGTCGACTTTTTCTCCCTGCTCAATACGTTGACGTAGCAGTCCTGAGGGCGCAAATTGCGCATCAATATCACTAACAGTACCGCTTGTTTGTTGATATGCCCCGATGATATCTGTCATGGCGGCTTTTAAACTCCCGGCTGCGCGAAATTGCAGTGGGTTGTCATGTGCTACGGCGCTGGTGGTTAATCCGAGAGTCAGTAAGGTTCCTAATATCCATTGATGCTTCATTATTGTATTCCTATACGTAAACGATAGTTGCTCAGGGTATCAAGCCTGAGTTGATAGCGGCTCGCAATAGGGTGTTGAGTTTAGGTGAAAGACTTGCAGTAGAGATCGCTAACTTACGTTGATTATACGACAAATTGTCGCAGCCCATCATGAGAGACTTGTTTGGTTGGCTATCACTCTCAGTGAGAGAGCATTAGTAGTGCCAACAGCTTGGCCACTGCATTGAGCTTAATACCTTACAAAGGGGGGATTAAGCTCACAACTAGCCTCAATTGATCACGGCGATTACTTCATCACGGCCATTATTTCATCAGAGCCTTAGTGCCGATAATTTTAAATGCCGGAACGCCTCTGACCAACGTTGGCCTTGCAAAGGCTTGCTGACACTGAGGGCAGATACCCGGTGCGAAGGTATAGTCTTCGCTTATCCGCTCTTTAAAACATTTAACCAGTGCGCCTTTGCCTCCCTTACGGTATTTATACAGTTTGCATTTGCACTGAGCACAGACAATATCGACAGTCCGACTAGGGCCTTTCTTATTGGGTTTTGCCATAATAATATTTTGCTCTCAACGGCTTAGAGCCTAATGCTTACGTCATAAAAAATGGGGCCATACTGTTAACATATGCGCAACTTGGTTATAGTGGTGGCCATTCAAGCGAAGTTGGTGTTACTTCATGATTAACATAATAAAAAAAAGTGTCATCTTGCTGTTATCGGTTGCCTTTTTGCTGCTCGTTGGCGCCTATATTAGTTTGCACTTGAGTCTACCTAAACTGACTGGCGAATTGAAGACAGCCAAGATCAGCAGTGTAACCTCCATTGAGCGAGATAAACTAGGCACAGCGGTCATTAGCGGCAAAAATCGCCAAGATGTGGCTTTTGCATTGGGGTTTGCCCACGGTCAAGACCGCTTCTTTCAAATGGATCTGCTGCGGCGTAATTCGGCGGGTGAGCTGAGTGAAATTTTTGGCCCCATAGCGGTTAACCTCGACAAACAGCGCCGTTTCCATCAACTGAGAAAGCGTGCCAATAAGGCATTGACTCAGTTGCCCGTGGCGCAGCAACAGTTGCTCGATCGTTATACCGATGGCGTCAATCAAGCGTTAGCTCAGCAGCGATTACGCTCATTCGAATACCTACTGACCCGCAGTCGCCCTGAGCCTTGGCATCCAAGTGATAGCTTGCTGGTAATTTACAGTATGTATCTGGATTTACAGAGTAATACCATAGCAAGAGATATCACGCTGACCCTAATAGATCGGATGTTTGGCAAACCGATGCGGGCATTTATCACCCAAACCTCGAACTATCAGGCGGCATTAGATCACAGTTTATTCCCCTCCGATCCGCCGCTTATTCCTATGCTCGAAAGCAGCCTAATGGCAAATCGCCGCGATAGCGTTATTGGCGAGATGGCTGAAGTTGGCAGTAATAACTGGGCGGTCACAGGCACCTTAACCGAGTCAGGACATGCCATGCTCTCTGACGATATGCACCTGTCATTTGCCGTGCCTATTATCTGGTATCGGGCGCAGCTTAATTATACTGATGCAAACGGCCAAGCGGTACAAGTGACCGGGATTTCCCTACCCGGGGCTCCCGCGATTGTGGTCGGTTCTAATGGTAAAGTGGCTTGGGGCTTTACTAATGCTTACATCGATACCGCCGATTGGGTCGCCATTACCGCCGATGAACCGTTAACCCAAGAACAAGAGCCCATTGCCTTGGCTGGTGATGTTGTGGATCATCAGGTGATAACCTCTCGCTTTGGACCGGTTAAAACCTATGCAGGTCAACCTTATGCGCTCTCTTGGGTGG
The DNA here is from genome assembly GCF_059338375.1 of Shewanella sp. 553. NCBI lineage: Bacteria > Pseudomonadati > Pseudomonadota > Gammaproteobacteria > Alteromonadales > Shewanellaceae > Shewanella > Shewanella sp. 553. The sequence goes on along the minus strand of NZ_CM181701.1, from coordinate 2,638,253 downwards.
CGCACCAAGATTACGCCGTCAATATGGAGTTAATGGCACTTGAGACCGTAAGCGATGCCGAGCAGGGGATAGCCATTGCCCATGGTTTTGGCGTGCCGGTGCAAAATATGTTGATTGTCGATGCTAAAGGCAATGCGGCATGGCAAATAGCGGGAGCGGTGCCGGCAAGACCCAATCCAAGTGATGTGGCGCAAGAGCCTGAGCAGGTAAAACTGTCATTGTGGCAACAAGGTGAAAGCCATTTACCGCAGGCATTCAATCCCAGCGGTGCTAGATTATGGAGTGCGAATGCGCGGGTGATGAGCACAAACGATGCAAGGCGTTTTGGCGATGGAGGCTATGCATTGGGCGCGCGCAGCGCACAAGTGCGTGATAGGTTGCAAGAGCAAGAGCAATTTAACGAAGCCGATTTTTACCGTATTCAACTGGATAATCAGGCGCGCTTTTATCGACCTTGGCATGATCTCCTACTTAAGACGTTGATGTCTCAACCGCAGCGTTTTGCCGAAGATATTCATCATCTGCAACAATGGGGCGAATGTGCTTGCAGCGAGTCGATAGGCTTTACCTTAGTGAAACAGTTTAGAAGCCAGCTTGTCGATCGCAGTTTTGCGGCGATAGAGACACCATTGAGTCAGCATCAATTAAGTCTGTCAGTGTTAAAGCGCTATCTTGAACCCGCCATGTGGCAGCTGTTACGCGAGCAGCCAGCAAGCTGGTTACCCAGTGAGTACGCTTCATGGCAGGAGTTTGTGATTGGTACCTATGTGATGGCCACTCAGTCTCTGATGGCCCAGCACAGTGAGAGTCATCGTTATGAAGACCTGGCATGGGGTAAGGTGAACACCTTGCATATTCAGCACCCGTTTAGTAAGCAGATGCCGCTGTTGAGCCGTTGGTTAGATATGCCTAAGGTGGCAGGCTTTGGCGATACCTTTATGCCTGCGGTGCAGCGCCCTAATTTTGGTGCATCACAGCGCTTTATTGTGCAGCCAGGGCTTGAGTCGCACGCTATTTTAACCATACCCGGCGGGCAGTCGGGGCATCCGCTATCGCCTTATTACCGCGCCGGATTCGATGAGTATGCAGAGCAGGCTGCCACGCCGTTATTACCTGGAGCGATTCAGGCGCGTTTAGTGCTGCAACCCGCAAACTGACCAAGATACAGAGTGCTAGATAATAAAAAACCAGCTTAAGCTGGTTTTTGACTATCTATCGAACTCGCGGCTTGAACTCTAGTAGCTAGAGTTTGCAGCTAGAGTTTGAACTTACCTCTTAGGCCATGCGCTCAACGGGTTTCCAGCGCAGTAGTTCACTAGGTAGTTTTATGCCTTGGGCGGTGATGCTGTTAATGCGATTGAGGTAAGCCGCGCCGTACATCAAGTGTTTCGCCAAATCCACCGCATTACGATTTTGGTAGTCATCTAAATAACTGCCTTTGGCCCACTGGTTAAAGGCGCCAAGTGCAGGACCTGCCCAAATTTGGTAATCCATCTCACGGCCAACTTCACCTGAGTTTGACCAGCGGCTCGACAGTCCTAAATACCAGCGGAAAATCAGTGCCATCTTACGTTTTGGGTTACCTTCTGCGCGTTCTATCTGCTTAGGATCGCGCTCATTAAAGTGGGCGACGGTGCCCGCCCAAATATCATCGAGACTTGAGCGAAACACCTGCTTCTCAAGTTTTTCACGCTCATCGGCGGGGATGGACTCAATGGCGTCATAACGGCTGTAGATCTCATACAGCTTATTAGCGCGCATCGGAAATAGCGTGCCACGTTTAACCACCTGAAGCTTAACGCCCATCTCAAACATGTCGGCGGCAGGTGCCATGGTGACATCGGCCATCTCTGTGGTGGCCAGAAGCTTGCGGGTATGCTCACTGGCCCCGGCTTCGACACAGGCTTGGTTGATTGAACCGGTAACGATATAAGCGGCGCCCATGTTAAAGGTCGCCAATGCCGCATCTGGGGTGCCCACACCACCGCCACAACCCACGCGAAGTGGTGTTGGGTATTGGTACTTGGCTTGGATCTCCTCTTTTAGCGCGAGAATGGTGGGGAGCAGCGTAACCAAAGGACGGTTATCGGTATGGCCGCCAGAATCGGCTTCGGCAGTAATATCGTCAGCCATGGGGATCTGTTGGGCCATCTCCATCTGATCGACACTGATCAAACCCTCATCCACGAGTTTTTGTAGCATCTTCACGGGCGCAGGCATCATGAACTTTTCTGCCACTTCGGTGCGGCTCACTTTAGCGATCACCTTGTTGCCGATAACGATGTTGCCATGGGCGTCACGACTCAGACCCGCTGCGCGGTAGTAAACAATCTGTGGTGTGAGGCCTAAGAAAGCCGATGCTTCAACAGTGCGTACCTTATGCTTAAGAAACAGCTCGACGCTGCCACGCTCTAGGGCGGGTTCGCTTGGGCTATGAATAAGGTTAAACATGTAAGGGCCATTGGGCAGCGCGGCTTGAATGCGGTTAATGGCGGCTTCTACCCGGCTAGGGATCAGACCCGCAGCGCCAAATGAGCACAGAATGCCCGCTTTACCTAAGGCGATAACCAGCTCTTCAGAGGAGATGCCGTTGGCCATGGCGCCAGCATAGTAAGCATATTTTACGCCGTGAACGCGGCGAAAATTACTGTCGCCAAGGCTTTCGGTGCCCAGTGCAGGGGTGAAAGCGCTCACTGGATGGCCTTGAGTGTTGTTAGTCGTCATTAGGCTGGCTTGTGTCGCGATGCCAACGCCTTTGTCGCTGTCATTGATGACATAACAGGCGCGGCTGAAATCTTTCAGCTGCGCGGCCATGGTTGTCGTATCAAAACTGATGTCGGCATCACTGACTTGCCAAGGCCATGGCGATAATTTGTCGTTGGTTGTGGTGGGATTCATTTAAATAAGACCCTTATCATTTTTTATGCTTTATTCGATTGTCTAACTTGAGGTATTGGCGGGTGGCCAAATACCTCAAGTGATCTATTTTTTACAAGGCTTCTTCGATACAGATAGCAATGTCGGTGACTTCGTAGATACGCAGCCCATCTTTACTTAGGCTTGCGTTACCTGTGATCACCTTCTTGTCACCTTCATCTTTTATCGAGGTAATACTGACATCCATCGACATCTGCTTATTGAGTGGGTTGATCTGACCGCGATATTTCCACTTAATGTTTGACAAAATCTGGCCAAACTTAGGGTTTTTAAATCCAGCGCCCAAATCTTTACTGATGGCGTAAGTTTGCATGGTTTCGATAATGGCTTCAACGCCTAACGAACCTGGCATCACAGGATCTTGGTGGAAATGGAACTGGAAGAACCAGTCGCTAGGATCGATAGTGCGCTCAGCATAGAGATAGCCTAAGCCTTCGGTGCCGCCGTTATCGACAATCTCGACGCTATCGATAAAGTTGAGTTGTCCGCCAGCAAGGCGATAGTGAGGCTGATTGGCCGGCGCATTAAAGTGGCGCCCAGCTTTATCTAACAAATTCACTTTGGTGTCGGCACTAATGCCTTTGGCCACATGCCAAGGCTGAGTCACTTTGCCATTGTCTAAGCCCAGCTGGTCTTTAAGCGCATCGCCTTTGAAGTAGCCAAATACTGCGGTGCCGCGATAGAAGGGCTCACCGTCGGTGCTCAACTCAAAGCTGAAACTTTGAATAATATTAGTGCCAGCCATCACCGTCGACAACAGACGCGAGTCGTTGACAATGGTTTTACCGCGTAGGTCGACATCGCGTAGTAGCTCGCCACTACCATCTAGGTTGCGGAAAAACAGCTCAAGCCCCGGAAAGCCTAATGTGGTGCCCATGTAACCAGAGATGAAGCCATTAGGCTGCAAAGAGATCTCCATCAGCACCGAATAAGGCATGACAGCATGGTGGCTATTCTTATCGAAATACCACGCATCCGTTGGCACTTCATATTCGGCAATACAGCTTGACGGCTTTTTAAATTCCCCACGTTTACCGTTAACTTCTACTACGCGGGTGGTTAACTGCAGATCGCCGCACGGGGTACGTGGCGGGATCATTCCGCGATAAATTGAAAACTCAGAGCCAAAGCAGTTTTCAATATTGCCTGTGGCAAATTCAAATAGGTGGTACGGCGTAAACGGGACTGTGTCAGGCACGCGATTGGGATAATCAGGTGTGAGTGGTGCCTCTACATGTGACAGAGGGATCACGCCTTTGTTAGGTGCAGCGCTCAAATCAGGCACTTGTGCCATTAACGGTGCATTGATTGACGCACCTTGATAGCCCTTTTTAGCACTTGCTGAGTCAGCAGGCACTGTGCTGCTAATCGCCAATGGAGCGTCATAGCGGGTGCACTCATCTTGCTCTTTGATCATCACGCCGAGGTTTTGGAAGTCCACCACCACTTTGCCATTAAGCAGAATGTCGATGTTGGCTTTGGCATAAGGACGTGGGCTGAATCCAATCTCGGTCACTTCCATACGATAGGTGAGCTGGGCCGATTGCGGAAGAACCTGACCACGACAACGTACCTTTTGTGACGCATTTTCAAGTGGTTGGAAACGACCATTTTTCGTTTGGGTGTGCATCCCTAGGTGTAACATGTAGAACTGCAGTAACTGGCCACAGCCCTCTGCCATCAAGGAGCCTGCCATCACCTGATCATCTTTAAAGTGACAAGGGAAGTACCAATGGTTAGGTTCCAGTTGCTTATGACCTTCGATTAACCCTAGTCCCCATGCACCGCCCGTTCTGTCGACCTTACTGACCTGTTCGATCATCAAGAACTTCTCAGAGGCAAAACACAGTGACGGTTGAGCTGAACCTGCGTGTGACGGACCAAAACAGCCTTCAATGTCGGCCGATAATAGCTTATGAATCGCAGTGTAATCGAACTGAGTCTGCGGGCAATCCAGTAGCGGATTAAAGCGTAGCTTAGTTGCGTTATTACGGGCCTTAATTTCATCTTCTGTGCGAATGACACCCTTACCGTCGGCCAGTTCAGCATCGGTAAAGAAGCCAGCACAGCCACCATCCATCTTGAGGATCATGGTATCGCCAACGAAACACTCATAAGAGAAGAAGAACAACAGGGTATCGCCGTTACGGGCATAGTGGTTGATCTTAATATCGTATCTTAATGTGTCACCGCCCCGTGGCAGGTCGCCTAAGAAGGTGAGGGTACAGTCCAGTAGACGGTAAACGCGCTCACCCTTGTTTTCAAAATCAATACCTAAGTAGCTGATTAGCATTAAGTCACACTGACCCGATTCAACGGCAACTGCCCAAGGAATTTGGCCATCGACTAAGTAAGGCGCATCCTCTGGGATGTCATACTCAGTGGTCATTGAACTTGGCTTGTATTCATTAATGTTGGCGTCGAGTTTCGTCACCCGCGACACCAACAGATAGTCGGTGGTCGGTAGGCGAACGCGGCGCGAATAGTTATCGATTGAGGCATATTCTGGGCCAAATACTTTGGCGATGTCGCCTTCAGCATACTCGACGAGATCATGGTAATCCCAGATGCAGGGCTTGTGTGCTGGCACTGGGGCGCGGTAAGGTTCTACTTTGTCATGCTGTGGTTTAAGGGTTGGTTGCGCTTTAGCCTGCACGTGTGACTGAGCCGGCGCCGCACCAGTGGCTTGTGCAAGCTGCTGCTTGAGCAGTTGGTCAGCCACTTTAAGGCCTGTTTCACGGCTTTTTAGGAAGGCGATATGCGCCTGCTGTGTGAGCTGCTGGTTATGTTGAAATGCCGCTAACTCGCCTTGTGGCAAATCTAATTGGCTCGCATCGAATGCGCTGGGTGTGTTGCTTGTCATGATGTTCTGGGTACCTATTGCTTTAGCAATGTGAGCCTGTGTTGGCGTTTGGGCATCTGCCGCCGACGTCGCAACTGGCTGTGGGTAGCTGATTAGTTGCGACGCACGTGAAGTGGTTGGCGCTAAATGACCCTGAGCAACTTTTGCTTTGATGGTGTCTAGGCCAGGTATCGGGGTGTTAATAATATGACCCACGATATCGCGCCCACCTAAACCGACCTCTTTCACTAAGCTGCGCTCAGCGTGGGTGCCTAAGGTGTGTGCCAGTCGCTGAGTCAGTGCTGTGCACTGCGCGGCATCTTGACTGATGTGGGTTAGCGAACACTGATTTTCACTGATGTTAGCGATCACCGCATGCTGACTTGTATCTTGCGCACCTTGTTGATTGCATTGTTGATTGAGGCGCAGCAGGCCATAGATAAGGCTGGTCATGCCTGCGGCGGCAAAGCTGTGTCCAAGCTGTTGTTGACCCTGCTCATAACGTGCATGGGTTAGCGGCAATGCTTGTTGCAATTGGTCGCATGTCAACGCGCTGCCTGGAGCAATACTCTGCTCAACTAGACTGATTTGTGCGCCATGGGTGCCTGTGAGTGTCAGTAACTCATCGGCGACGCGGCTAACCGTGCTGGTGGCGCCAAAGTTTACGCTCTCAATGGTGGCATAACTTTGCTTGGCTTGGGCAAGTGGTTCGAGCACTATCGCCCCCGCGCCCTCTGCCAGTTTCCAGCCTGTATCGCTTGGGGTTACCGCCATCGGACTTACGGCATTTTTAAGCATCACCTGCTCAATGCTGCCAGAGAGGTCGACCGCGGCAATCACCACGGCATCGAGCTGTTCTTGCACCATCATATTTTCGGCCACATCGAGTGCGCGACTCACAGACTGTTCACCCGCTGAAATGGTGAAAGCAGGGCCGTTAAAATCCCAAAGGGATGCGATACGCGATGCCATGATGTTGCCAATAAAGCTGGTGTACTGGTTGAGCTTGGCAGCATCGAGCACGCTGTCCATGGCGATGGTTTCGATGGATTGATACTCACTGTCTGTGAGTGTCACGCCCATGGCATTGAGGCTTTGTTTCAATTGCGTATGCAGATTGACGCGGCCACGGAACTGATGTAGTTCAAGCTCTGTCTCCATTGCGACCAGCACGGCCACTTTCTGGCCCGGCTTTAACTTGGCATCACGAATGGCCTCGTCGGTCACCTTCATCAACATCAGTTGCTGACAGATCAAGCGATCATCTTCATTAGGCGGCAGTTTAAAGCGTAAAAAATCCAGCTCAAAACTGTCAACATAAGCCCCTTGTGGAATGGCATGGATGCCAAATTTAGCTAATAGTTCAGGGTGCTTGTCGAGCCCTTTCCAACGTTTGTTGGGGAGGTCGATAAACGCATGTTGACCCTGTTGTAAGGTCGCATCGAGTTGATTAATGGTGCTAAGCGGCCCAATGTGGCTGGCGATACCGCTAATGGCAAATGCGGGAGTTGAGCCGTTACTGCAGGCCTGTGAAGGTGCGCTTGCAGCTCTTGGCTGTTTAGCGGTGTATGACTCTAATAGTAGGTGAGCATTACAGCCACCAAAGCCAAATACCGAGACCCCTGCAAGCCGTTCATGGTTGCCTGGCTTTACCGGCCATGGGGTGACTTTATTTGGCAAAGTATGAGCACCAAATAGGCCATTTGGCGAGCCAATGGCCTCACTAATATTAATGCTGGGCGGCAATACGCCTTGGCGCATGGCGAAGATCATCTTCATGATCCCCGGCATACCAGCGGCAGTAAGTAGGTGGCCTAAGTTGGATTTGGCTGAGCCAATAAGGGGTGCGGCTGAGCCATTGAGACGTGGTGCAAAAAACTGCTCCATCGAGGCCAGTTCAACCTTGTCTCCCAGTGGCGTGCCAGTGGCATGACATTCGATCACTTCGATATTTTCTGGCGCTATGTCGCTGCTGCGATAGGCGCGTTCGAAGGCCTTTACTTGGCCTTTGCTATTTGGACTCAGTACAAACTGGCCTTTACCGTCGTTAGACAGGCCGATCCCGCTGACCACGGCGTAGATCTTATCGCCGTCGCGCTCGGCATCGTCGAGACGTTTAAGCGCCAGTACGCCAGCGCCTTCACCGGCAAACAAGCCTTTGCTGTTTTTATCAAAGGGGGCTGAGAATCCATGATCTGGGTAGGCGTGAAAAATCGAGAACCCCATATTGATAAAGAAAGGGTCCGCGCCAGAAACGGCGCCCGCCAACATTAAATCGGCTTTGCCCGTTGCAAGGTAATCACAGGCTAATTTAAGTGAATAAACTGAGCTGGCACAGGCGGCATCTAGGCTGAGCTGCACGCGACCAAGGCCTAGCGCGTCGGCAACAACCTTAGAGGCATTATGGGCAATAGCCCCGTTGGCACAATCGATTGATGGCGTGTGTTGGGTCTGCGCGTTAAAGGCTTGCAGGCGAAAATCTCGGCTATCTAACTTGGTTTGCAAGGCCTTCTCTACCGCATTGTGATAGAGCGGCAGAAACAGCTCATTCGATTTTGCGGTTGGGAATGACAGCGCGCCCATGATGATGCCTGTGCGCTCGAGTAGCGGTGAGTCCACTGCCACGCCTGCATCGAGTAGCGCGTTACGGCTGGTATCGAGTGCCCATTTGAAACTGTCATCGAGTCCCTTGAGCTGCTCAGCCCCGATACGATAGCCGTTTGCATCGAAGATAAAGTCTTCAATATAGCCGCCGTTGTCGCAGTAGAAACGATCCGATTGGCCCTGTACACCTTGATAGTCGCTGCTATTGGCACCGAGTTTTTTATCGCTCAATGTGGTACGTGAGTCGCGTTTATCGAGTAAGTTTTGCCAAAATTGATCCGGCGTTTTAGCGTCGGGATACAGGGTCGCTAACCCGACTATCGCTATTTTGCATGGTTGAGAAGGCGCTTCATTTGAAGGCATTATGCTTCCCCTTTTAATAAGGTATTTGCCGCATCAGTTGTCTTTAGCTGCTCTTGCAGTGCTAATTGACGCTTTAGTCCCAGCTGCAACACGGTCAGGCTGACGGGGACACGATGACTGATTAACTGTCCGATCGCCTTAAGCAGAGTCGCGATATCGCTGCTCCCTTTGGCGTTTAGCGGAATAGTGCAGCATTGAGATGTAAGGTGTGCCGACGGTGATAACAGATTATCGATGAGTTTTTCACTGTCACTGCTTTTTAGTATTTTGTCTATGAGAGTGCAGTTTTGGCGATCGGCACCGATTTCGACAAATAGCCGTGCGCCTTGGCGCGTTGCACTCTGGATCAGGGCTGTAAAATCTAAGCTATTGCAGAAGGTATCGGCAATCGAGGTTGCTATCAGCTTAGGATTCAACTGACCCTGTTCATCGCCAACGCCCCTATCGATACCTTTGCCTGTATCGGCGGCGCTGATAAATGTGACTGGGTGACTCACCGCTTCTGGAACAATATTTTGCTGATAAAAAGCGATCACATTTTCATGCTGGCTGAGTGCAGGTGTCGTGTGCATTGCCGTTACACGATTGGCTGCAATCCCGCGTTTCCCCAAGGCTTTTAGTAGCTGCTGACAGCCATGCTCACAACCTGCAATCACGCAGGTGTCTCCCTGAGTAATAGCTAAGTAAACACGTGGATATTGCTCAAGCATTGAGCGAATCGACTCAGGAGTGCAGCGTACTACAAAGCTGTTCCAATGAATCACATCGCTATCGGTCAGTCCCCAAGCGCTGCGCACAGCGCTTAAGTCGCCTGAGATGACGGACGTAAATAGCGGATCGCTTTTGGTTTTGTCGATCAAGAGATGAGGCTGCTGCCATACGTCAAGACTGGCCCACATTGAGGCTTCGCCCATGGAGTAACCTAGCGCGTATTCTGGCTTAACATCAAACTCATCCATTAATAGTTTGCTCAGCAGATAACTCGCACCTACGCCTGCAATCGCCATATCGCCCAGCGCCATCTGCTCTGTGATCTGTTTGTCGCTATGATAGATCTCATCAGCCTGTAACATGGCTTTGAGATCGCCTTGCTGCTCTAAGCGGGCATAGAGCGCAGGGAAATAGTGATGCAGTTCGCTGAGCATGTCGTGGTAGACAGTGCCAACACCAGGATAAACAAAGGCCAGGTGTTGTTGTCCAAGTGGCTCGGCCGTAAAAAAGCTTCCAGCTGGGGTTTTGTATTGTCCTTTTTCTTTAAACACTCCGCCTAACGCATCACTCATACAGGCAATCTCTTGCGTGAGAGACTCTATGCTAGTGGCTTGCAATGTGAGCGCAAAACGTGGACTGGTACTGATTTCAAATTCATGTAAATTTTCCTGCATTAACTCCAGCAAAGATGACGTGATCTTTGAATTGTCGACCATCAACCTAATACTATCTAGCTCAGCGGCTAACGCCCACAAACCTTGATTTAACTCGGCTTCACTGGTGCCAGAGATTAAGAAGAATAGGCGCTGTGCTTTGAGCAAGGATCTTGCTTTTAATCGACCCGTACCTTGGGTCAGCACAATGGCTACATGGATCATTGCACTATCTGCGGGGTCAAATTGCAGATTTAACCTTGCTACACGTGCCTGATAACGCTCTGTAAACCAATAGTGGCTCGAGTTATCGTCACGGGTAATGGTGCGCTGTGCGATATCGATAATCAGTTGGCAAAGCGCGTCAAATGCAAGTTGATTGCGTTCAACCTCTGGATGACTCACTTGTTCATTATTAATAACAAGAGTGCGCTGACAGTTTACCGCGCTCAGATCTCGCTTAGCTTGTTTTAGCGCGAGGTTCGATGCCACGTCAGCAGTTTTGGCATATTGCACCCCAGCGAGATACGCGTGCGGATGCAGCTTTCGCTGCGCGGCCACAAGTGCGGGCATTAATACCAAACTGCTTTGCGGTGCCTGAATGTTGACTACTTCGCCAGCGGCCACAAGGTCTAGCGCCATTTCAAGATTTGTTGTGAACCTGTCAAGCTCAATCACCAAGATAGGTTCATTGCTCAGCTCGCTAGGCATAACGTCTGCCATATTAATCACGAGCGCGGCGACACGCAGTGGCGCCGCCTCATCTTGGTCAAGCTTGCTATCGCTTTGCGTTGCACTCCCTTTATTGAGAGTCCCATTATTGAGTGTCACTATGCATGATCCTCTTTAATGTGTTGCTCGTTAACAAAAGCGCCGTTAAGCGATTTGCTAATGGTCACTTTTGCCGATCTCATTACGCAGCTTAATTGGCCATTTTGATGATACAGGGCGACATCAGCGATGAGCTGTCGGCTGCTGGTTTTAAGGACGGTGAGTTCAATATAACCATTGTCGCCAAAGTCCATAGGTAACACACTGACGAACTCGCCAATGGTCGAGGGTAGGCTGGCAGCACCATAGGTTAATCTTGCCCAAACTAGCATCGCTTGCAGTAGCAGATCTTCAGCAAAAGGCTGACACCCTTTAGCCGTTAAGCTTGGGGTAAAGTCGCCACAATCTTGCTTGGCCACATTAGGCAGCTGACAGCTAACCACTAAGCCGTGCTCATTAAAGCGCAGCACCTTATCTAAGCCTTGTAAACGCGGACCATGGAACAGGGTGCCGTCGCTGTAAAGCCTAGCTTTATCCGTTACAGGCACGACTTGGCTGAGCTCATCAAACTGCTTAGTGCTATGTTGCACGTCGCCTGTATTCACTAATAGTGCCTGATACTGAGGCCGTCCTTCACAGCTGATTAACGCCTTAATACCTTTGAGTGCACCCGCTTCATATTGCGGGGTTAAGCTCATCATTAAGGTTTGGCTCTCGCCTGAGTCGAACACTATGCCTTTGAGTAACTTGTAGTCTTGCACCATGAGCGTTAGCCCATACTGCTCAAGCGCCGCTTCGCGCATCCATTGGATAGCACAGACCGTTGGCAATACGGGATTGCCACCAATGCGGTGATCTCGAACAAAGGTCAATGCATCAGGCTTTAGCACTCGCTTAAGTGTCACTTCAGTCAGTGCGGTGACGTCGCGCTGCGGGCGCTGTGCAACTTGCACCTCACCCGCATTAGGCTTTTTTACAGTCGCTTCCTTAGTGGCAGTGTTACTTTTGCTGTTGCCTTGCATGTCTGTGCCCACGAGCAGCTGCACGCCACTCTCTGTGAGTAGTTGGGTTGCAAATAGCTCCGCACCTGCTTGCAGAGGGATCACATACACGCCTCGGTCAGTAAACATCTTTTTCAGCGCCGGGTTAACCATGCCGCCATCCCAAGGTCCCCAGTTAAAGCTCATCACTTTGGCACTTGGGTGCTTTGCCGACAGTTGCAGTGCCGCTTTGTTAAGGATGTCGTTCGACATGGCATAGTCGCTTTGGCCAGTATTGCCGTAGAAACCTGCCGCCGAGGAGAACATGGCAACCAGTTTTAGCTGGCTGGTATCAATGACAGAAAGCAGCGCCTTGAGGCCGTTGACTTTGGTGCCATAAACCCGTGCCAGTTCATCTAAGGTTTTGTCTTGGATATGTTTGTCAGCCAAGACACCAGCACCATGGATAAGGCCTGTGATTGGCGTTATCTGAGTGATAGCGCTCAGTGCGCTGTTTACCGAGTCAGCATTGCTCACATCCATGCTGATGTATTCGGCGCTCGCGCCTACTGCGTTAAACGCATCCAGCGCGGCATTGATCTCTAAACTGCTCTGTACCGGCCACACGAGTGCATCTACCTGCTTAGGCGTTGGTTTGTCACCCGAGGCAATAATGTGGGCAATCGCGGCTGATTTGAGCTCAGTGGCAGATTTACCTTGTGCCCAGCTGGGCAGATTGTTAAGGGTCACATGTTGGCTACGACCCGCCAAGATAAAGTGAGACTGACAACGCTTAGCGAGAGCTAGGGCACACTCAAAGGTTACGCCTTTTGCACCCCCGGTCACCAGTATTTTATCTGCGCTGTTTAGCTCACTTTTTGCTGTTTTTACGCTCGCATCGCCTGCAATCAGGGCTGTGCGCTGCAGTTGACCTTGCTCATTGAGGCTTAAACCTGCTTCGTTCAATGTTGCATTGCTATCAAACAGCTCGTTGGCGATGGCATCACTTAAGCGGCTGGCATCCAATGCAGGTGCGATGTCTAATGCACGGCAAAATACGCTTGGCCACTCGTGACTTAATGTCTTGGTGAGACCAGCCAGTGCGGCTTGGTTGAGCTCTGCAGTTTTTAACTGTTCAAGGTCTAAATAACCGAAGCCACCGTCAATACGACTGACGCTGATGAACGCGCGTCGCGCACCGGTATCTTGGGTTAATTTAGCTTGCAACAACTTGGCCCACAAGAAGGCTTGGCTCAAGTGATTGAAGCTGTCGTCGCTAAGCTGCACGCTGCTATTATCTGTTGCTTGCGTCTCTTGTGGGTGCAAGTGAACAAAGCCGCTGATAGTGCCTAACTGCTTTTCAATCTGATCAATTACGGCAGCGATGCCAGTTTCATCTGCACTGTCAGCTTGAAAGCTTTTGATATCACTGTTTAGCGGTGACTGTGGTTGACCTTTCGGTAAACGCACTACGGCCACGTTTAAGCCCTGTTTAACCAGTTTCTCGGCTAGCACACCTGCATTATGGCCATCATCATTGATCACAATGTGAGTGTTAGCGGCGAAACAGTTGTTAACTAACTCCGCCGCATCAAGCTTTTTTAGCGCTACCTCGCTGTGAGGTGGCAGTTCAACACTCGGCTCGCTTGAGATCGCAGCAGGCTTATCATTTAAGGGCTCAGCCTTTACAGGCGCAGCGATTGATGAAGCGCCGAGCTTACTGTTCATATAGCTAACAATTTCACCTAAGGTACGACACTCAGCTAAATCTTCTGGGTTTAACTCAGGTAGACCCGGTAGCTCGTCTTGCACTGTGCCCAAAATTTCAACGCGCTTGATAGAGTCGATACCTAAATCGGCTTCCATATCCATCTCTAGGGCGAGCATCTCTGTTGGGTAACCGGTTTTCTCGGCCACCACGTTCATCATGGTGCTCTGCACTTGCTCGTTAGTCAGGCCGCCTTGAACAGGCGCAGCAGTCGTGGCAGGAGTGAGGGCAACAGGCGCAGCGGCTATCGCTGGTAACTTGCTGTTCATATAGGCCACGATTTCACCTAAGGTGCGACACTCGGCTAAGTCTTCTGGGCTGAGCTCAGGTAGCCCTGGCAGCTCATCTTGCACTGTGCCCAAAATTTCAACGCGCTTGATAGAGTCGATACCTAAATCGGCTTCCATATCCATCTCGAGGGCGAGCATCTCGGTGGGGTAACCGGTTTTCTCTGCCACCACGTTCATCATGGTGTTGTGCACTTGCTCGTTAGTCAGACCGCTTTGAACAGGCGCAGCAGTCGTGGCAGGAGTGAGGGCCGCTGGCGCATTTGCAGCAACGGGCGCAGCGGCTATCGCTGGTAACTTGCTGTTCATATAGGCCACGATTTCGCCTAAGGTGCGACACTCGGCTAAGTCTTCTGGGCTGAGCTCTGGTAGCCCTGGTAGCTCATCTTGCACTGTGCCTAAAATTTCAACGCGCTTGATAGAGTCGATGCCTAAATCGGCTTCCATATCCATCTCAAGGGCGAGCATCTCAGTTGGGTAACCGGTTTTCTCTGCCACCACGTTCATCATGGTGTTGTGCACTTGCTCGTTAGTCAGACCGCTTTGAACAGGCGCAGCAGTCGTGGCAGGAGTGAGGGCAGCTGGCGCATTTGCAGCAACGGGCGCAGCGGCTGTCGCTGGTAACTTGCTGTTCATGTAAGCAACGATTTCACCTAAGGTGCGACACTCGGCTAAGTCTTCTGGGCTGAGCTCTGGTAAACCTGGTAGCTCATCTTGCACTGTGCCTAAAATTTCGACGCGCTTGATAGAGTCGATGCCTAAGTCGGCTTCCATATCCATCTCAAGCTCAAGCATCTCAGTTGGGTAACCGGTTTTCTCGGCTACCACGTTCATCATGGTGCTATGCACTTGCTCGTTAGTTAGACCGCTTGGAGCCGACGCGCTTGTTGTAACGGGTGCACTGCCAACGGCTGGCAGTTTACTGTTCATGTAAGCAACGATTTCACCTAAGGTGCGACACTCAGCTAAGTCTTCTGGGCTGAGCTCTGGCAAACCTGGTAGCTCATCTTGCACTGTGCCTAAAATTTCAACGCGCTTGATAGAGTCGATGCCTAAGTCGGCTTCCATATCCATCTCAAGTTCAAGCATCTCGGTTGGGTAACCGGTTTTTTCAGCCACTACCGACATCATGGTCGCTTGCACTTTATCAGCAGAAAGCGCGTTGCTTGGCGCTGGTTCAACGACTGGGCTTGCAACAACTGGCGTTATAACGGCTGGTGCAGTAACTGCCACGACAGGCGCTACAGCTTTTGGTGCTACCGCAGGGGCAACGGTAGGTGCAGCCTTTGTCATTGAGGTTGCCGCAGTGCTAGCCAATGGTGCAGCGGTAACGACTGGGGCTGACTGGGTTGGCGCTGCTTGTACTGGCGCTGGCGGAGTTGTAGCGATTGCACCATGATTTAACAGTTCAAGCGCAGCAGTACTGCTTTGTGCTTGCAGTTCAAGGAACTGTGTATGGCTTTGCAGCGTTTGCGCCTGATGCTGGTGGAACTGCTCCATTGAGCGTTGCAGACTTTCTGGAATAGTCATTCCAGAGGCTGCCATCTGTGCTTGCGCGGTCATCAAGCTAGTGAAGGTTTCACCATATTGCTGAGGAATTGACAGGAACTGCTGATGCAATGCCGCCGCTTGGCTTTGGGCTGCAAAGAACTGGCTTAGGGCATCGTTGCTCACTGGCGTGGCCATGGTGGTAGCCATTTTGGGCGCAGCCGCTTGTGCTGGGGTATTGTTTACAGGCGAACGGTTTACCGCGCCGTTGTTTTCTACGACTTTTTCCACAACTTTCTCAACTTCCACAATCTTCTCTACTTCTACAATTTTCTCGACTTCGACCACTTTCTCAACTTCAACTAATTTTTCAACTATTTGACTCGAGATCGCACCTGTCTGTAACGATTTGGCCATCTTAGCCTGAGTTGCTGGGCTAATATGATTGGTCGCTGTCAGCTTGATGTTCATTGCCGATGGCTGCTCTTCGGCCGCTATTGGCGCCGCATAAGGATCGAGGTTTTCTAATGCAATACCATTAACAGCTAGTTGAACTGCCGCTTGACGCAGTTGCACATCGCTATTGCCTTTAGGATTTGGGTTGATGCTGACAGTGCACAGTTCGCTCATCTTGTCGCTAAGGGTGTTTTCAACCAATTTTTGTAAGATGTTTTTAGGACCGAACTCAACAAATACACGGGCACCCGCATCATACATGGCTTGCAACTGCTCGCTAAAACGAACCGATTGCAGCATATGTTGCTTAAACTCGCTCTTAATGGTCTTCGCGGCCGAGTTATACTGTTGGCCTGTGGCATTTGAGTAGATCGGGCGTTGTGGCTTAGTGAATTTCGCCGCATCGATAGCCTTAGCAAACGGAGCTTGAGCATGGCCAACCAATGGCGTATGGAACGCACCCGAAACCGGCAGTGAGATCGCTTTAAAGCCGATGTCACTTAAGGCTTTTGCTGCCTCTGAAGTTGCGGCGGTAGGGCCTGCAATCACTAGCTGAGTTGGCGCGTTGTAGTTTGCCACTTTTACGCCATCAAATTTGGCGATAGTTGATTCAAGTAATTCAAGATCACTGGCAGCTTTGGTGATAATGGCATACATTGCGCCGCTATCCACACCGTCATCAAGCTTAGTCGCCATGGCATCGCCGCGGGCAAAGGTGAGCTTGTAGTAATCGTCACTGCTGATAACCCCTGCGGCACAAAGCGCACTGAGTTCACCAAAGCTGTGGCCAGCGACCATGTCAGCTTCAAAACCTGCGGCGGTCAGTAACGCGTATTGGCCCATTGAGATGGCACCAATCGCACTTTGTGCGTTAGCTGTGTTGGTTAATAGTGCTTCTTGTGCCTTTTTAGCCTCAGTGCTAAACACTGGAATAGGGTAAACAACCTGAGACAATGGTGTCTTGTTGTGGGCATCAAACACCTTGTCAGCGCGTACAAATTGCTGGCGTATCTCTGGGAAGTGGCAAGCGAGTTCACGGCCCATATTGAGGTACTGTGAGCCTTGCCCTGCAAAGAGGGCGGCCACTTTACCCTCTGTCATTGCTGCGGCGCGGTAATGAATACCACCTGGCAGTGACCAGTGAGCCTCGTCACTAGATTGCAGCTTGGTTAGCGCCTGATTTATCAGCTTAATGAGCTCGTCATTGCTGCTAGCGACCAAGCCTAGGCGCGGGGCATTAGCCTCAAGTTTTCGTAGACCATAACCGCTGGCGATGTCGGTTAGGCGAGTGCCATTGTTGGCGGCGCTGAGGGCGCTATTGAGGCTTGCGATTAACTCAGCGTTATTCGTGCCACTAAATAGCAGGCTTTGAGCAACGCTGCGCTGACGGTATTGGGTCAGCTGGCTATCGGTACGCGCATGTTCACTGTTGTACTCTTCCAATACAAAGTGGAAGTTAGTGCCGCCAAAACCAAATGAGCTGATCCCCGCGCGGCGCGGCGTGCCATCGGGACGAGGCAGCCAAGGGCGAGTTTCAGTGTTTAAGTAAAACGGTGAGTTTTCGATATCCAGTTTTGGATTTGGCTCGCTGACATTAATGGTAGCTGGCAACACCTTGTGGTGCAGCGCTAGTGCCGCCTTGATCAACCCTGCGGTTCCCGCGGTTGATTTGGTGTGACCGATTTGCGATTTTACCGAACCCAGCGCGATATGTTGTTTGCTGTCATTGTCCTCTGCAAATACTGAGCTTAAGCCCCTAAATTCGGCCGCATCACCGGCGGCTGTGCCCGTGCCGTGCGCTTCGATAAGCCCAAGAGTGTGGGGCGCAAAGCCTGCGTCATCATAGGCGCGTTTAAGTGCCTTAGCTTGACCTTCAGGGCGCGGTGCATAGATAGACTTAAATTTGCCGTCTGACGATGCACCTATGCCTTTGATCACTGAATAGATACGATCGCCGTCACGCTCCGCATCCTCAAGACGCTTAAGCGCTATCATGCCGATGCCTTCGCCAATCATCATCCCTTTAGAGTCGATATCAAAGGGCTGAATGGTTTCATTGGTGGTAAAGGCGGGGGTCTTTGAGAAGCTCATATACATCGAAGGAGAGTTGTCGGTACACACACCACCTGTGATCATCATCTCTGAGCGGCCTTCAACGAGCTCACTCAGCGCCATACGCATAGCGGCTAATGAACCAGCACACGCGGCGTCGACAACACAGTTCATACCACCTAGGTCGAAACGGTTGGCAATACGGCCTGCAATCACGTTACCTAAGGAACCAGGGAATGAGTTCTCTTCCCAGTGGATATACTGGTCTTGGAATTTCTTGATCAGCATTTCACTGTCTGCATCGCTGATACCGCTGTTTTTGAATACTTTTTTAAGTACAGGGTATTGCAAGCGTGCATTGAGACTTTGACTGATCTTTTGACCGCCGCCGACCCCAAGGGTGATCCCGATTTTGTCACGATCATAATCGGCTGGCAGATTGGCATCGGCTAAGACTTCTTTGGCGACGATGAGTGACAATAACTGCGAGGTATCGGTTAACTCGAGGATATTTGGCGGTAGGCCAAACTCCATTGGGTTGAAGTTGACTTCTGGCATAAAGCCGCCGCGCTTACAGTAACTTTTGTCGGGCGCACTCTTATTGGTGTCAAAGTAGTCTTCGCTGTTCCAATGGGTGTCTGGCACTTCCGTTATCGCATCAATTTTCTCACTGATTAAGTCCCAAAACTTGTTCAGGTAGCGAGAGTTGGCAAAGATGCTGGCCATGCCAACGATGGCAATTGGCATATCTTTCAGTCGCTTATTGAGGCGTGTGTCACGCTGCTCAGCGGCTTGTTCGGCTGTAGGTTTAGCGGTCTGGCTCATTATGAGTCTCCAGTAGATGCCTGAGTGTCAGGCGTCTTGTTGTGAATGTCAGCGTCTGTGTGTGTGCCATGAGTGAGCTTGGCACCAGGGAATCGCTGTAAAAATAGGTGATAGTTGCGTACTAATAACTTACGCAAATGAAACGGCCCATGTTGTAATACGTGGGCGATATAGCGTCTTGTGGCTTGGGTATTGCCATCTTGGTATATGTCTAAATAGATCCAGTCACTGTGAGGGTCGATACCCAGTAGCACAGAGCTAGGGGTGGAGTCGGTTAGTTGTGGCGGAATGGTCAGTGATGCTACTTGCACCACAGTGTCGCCATCGGCTTGGGGCAGTGCCAAGGTATTGGCTAATGTTTCAGGGTTTAGCGTATAGGTGGCAATATCGCTCCCTTGTGCGATAGGCAATTGATTAAAATAACGCTCGGGCACGTTGGGGCTTTCGATGTCGCTGACCCGTGATACACCATAACGCTTGAGGCAGCGAGCGAGACCAGAGCGAGATACATTGGGGTTAATAAACTGCTGAGTTACCTCTAACAATCTGTCGAGCGGCATCTTTAATTGATAGCGCAAGCCCACCACCACATATTCTTGCATTGGGGTCAACGTGGTATTGAGATGATGTGGCGTATTCGGTGTGTTATTGACTGAATCGCGCTTACGCCACTTACGTACCGTGGCTTCACTGATATTGAGCACTCTCGCCAGCTGACTTACTGGCAGATCAGAGCCTTGAATGAAGCGGCGCATCTCGGGCGTCGTCGTAGCATTTTTATGGCTTAACTCACTTAATCTGCTGGCCTCAAGGCGTACAGGGCGCGCTGGTAACCTTTCATCTATCACAAGCGGGTTTTCATCCTGAGGTTCAACCATAGGCTCAGTTAAATTCCATTAATAATCAGTTGGGACAACCACCAAATCTTTGCGTACTGATGCCGAAACAACGACACCCTAGGTCACATATTTATCGATGATTCATCATTATTTGCCAGCAGACTACAGTAGGTTTACGGTCAACACAATCACCTGGGACTTAAAAGTCTCGTATGAGTACTGTTTTAGCGTACTCATGTGCGCTCAACATCAGTCTTGAGAGGCTCCCGTATGGATCACTCTTGAGTGTTTATCAATCCGTGATCTCGATCAAAAGTTACTGTGCCTGAGACGCCTATACTGGTTAACAAATCGTTAGCAATGATCACATTAGGGTGGCAGTAGCATCGATGCAGTCTCCACTTTTTGCGTGTACCCCATGATCACACCATCGCGCGGTTGTATCGGGATAACATTAACAAAAGGAGGCCTATATGGCTGAGTTCATGACGGAGCAGATCCGTAACCTAGCGGTGCTCGGACACACGGGGGCAGGTAAATCATCACTGCTCGAGGCATTACTGTTTAAGGGTAAAGCGTTCCCTCAAAAAGGCAGGGTGGATAAGGGCACAAATCATGCCGATTTCACTGCCCAAGAAAAAGATCATCGCCACAGCCTCGAACCCTCCTTTCTCTATCTCGACATTGACAATCAGCACATCAACTTTATCGACACCCCAGGTCTTCCTGACTTTTTTGGACGAGCACTATTACCTCTGCCAGGCGTCGAGACTGTGTTGTTGGTGATTAACGCCATCACAGGGATTGAAACCATCACCCAACGTGCCTTTGAAGCCGCAAGGGCTCAGGGCAAAGTGGTACTTATCGTCGTTAATCATATTGATGGTAATGGCGATAAACTTGCTGCCTTGTTAGACGATATTCAAACTAAGTGGGGCCAAGGGTGTTTACCGGTTAATTTACCTAATACAGATCTTGATAAGGTGATTGATTGTTATCTGCATCCCGAACCACAGCTGCAAGGTGAAGCGCTATTTCATGATATTGCCAGTGCCCGTGATGAGCTGATTGATACGGTATTGGAAGAAGATGATGAGTTAATGGCACTCTATTTAGAGCAGGGAGAGACGTTAACTCCCGAGCAGTTGCATGGGCCGTTAGAAATGGCATTGCGACGGGGGCATTTAGTGCCTATCTGTTTTACTAGCGCCGAAACTGAGATCGGTATTACCGAGCTACTCGAACTGATCATTAAGCTATGCCCTAATCCGCTGGAAGCCAATCCACCGCAGTTTTTAAAAGGATTTGCCGACAAAACTAAGCCTGTAGAGGTCACGCAAGCTGCCGATGATCATGTACTTGCTCATGTATTTCGGGTCGCGATCGATCCTTTCTTTGGTCGGATGGGCGTGTTTAGAGTGCACCAAGGTACGATTCAATTAGGCATGAAGCTCTTTATTGGTGATGGGCGCAAACCTTTCAAAGTCAGTAACTTATTTAAGTTACAAGGGGATAAACAGATCGCAGTGACCTCGGCTATCCCTGGTGATATCTGCGCTGTGTCTAAAGTCGATGAATTGATGGTGGGGGCGGTTTTACATGACAGCCATGATGAGGATGAATTTCGCATGCCGGAATTGCATCTGCCTGAGCCTATCTTTGGCCTAGCGGTGTCGGCCAAGCGTCGCGGTGATGAACAAAAAATTGCCGAGGTGTTGCATAAGTTGGTGGTGGAAGATCCCAGTTTACAGATCGCCAAGAATGAAGCCGAAGGCCAGACCATTTTGCAAGGGCAAGGCGATTTACATTTGCAAATCGCGCTCGAAAAAGCCCACGACCTGTTTAATGTCGATATGGATACCGATGTGCCCGCCGTTGCCTATCGTGAAACCGTGACATCGACAGCGCAGGCGCGTTATCGCCACAAAAAGCAGTCCGGTGGTTCTGGCCAATTTGGTGAAGTGATGCTGGCCATTGAGCCCTTGCCCCGTGGTACAGGATTTGAATTTGTCAGTAAAGTGGTGGGTGGCGCCGTGCCTAGCCAATACATTCCGGCGGTGGAAAAAGGGGTAAAAGAAGCGATGAGTAGCGGCGTCTTGGCGGGTTACCCTTTGCAAGATGTGCGCGTGTCGCTACTTGACGGTAAGCATCATAGTGTTGACTCGAAAGAGATCGCTTTCGTCATGGCCGGCAAAAAGGCTTTTATTGAAGCGGTCCAAGCAGCCAGTCCGGTTATTTTAGAGCCGATAGTGGAGATGAAAGTGCAAGTAGCGCAAGAGCACGTCGGCGATATCACCGGTGATATCAGTGCCAATCGCGGCATTATTTGTGGCACGCAAGCACTCGATAACAACAAGGTCGAGGTGGCAGTAGAAGCACCTCTGGCCACGGTGGATGATTATTCCACTCGGCTTAAATCGCTTACTGGTGGTGATGGGCAATTTTCAGTCAGCTTTAGTCGTTATGATGTGGTACCAGAGCATATACAGCGGGAATTGGTGGCTGGTGCCAAGCGTGATTAGTTAAGCCTATTGGTTGTGTTGGAGCATGGTTTTTACGGTGGGGTTAATGGAGATCCTGTGATGAGATAAGGCGTTATTACTAACGCCTTATTCTTTAACTTTGCCTCATCACAGCTCGTTAGCTTCTCTTATACGCTCGTGTTTTTCTTGTTCCTCTTCAAAGGCAGCTTGGATCTCTTCGAGCACTGAATGGACGTCAGCAGTATGGGTATCTTCTGCAAATTGACCGGTTAACTGGGTGTCAGGGGTCAATTTAGCTTTTTCATACAGGGCCCACATCTCTTTGGCGTATTTGGTTTGTTTTAGCTCGGGGGCAAATTGAGAGTAGTAGCCTGTCATGTTGTTAACATCACGAGCGAGCATGGCTTTGGCGTTATTATTGGCTGAGGCATCAACTGCTTGGGGCAGGTCGATGATCACAGGACCTGTGGCATCCAGTAATACATTAAACTCGGATAGATCACCATGGACTATGCCAGCACACAACATGCGGGTGATGTAACCCATCATGGTGTCGTGATCTTTTATTGCCTGCTCGGGGGTTAGCATCACATCATTGAGACGCGGCGCCACATCCCCATTGGCATCCGTGATGAGTTCCATTAATAACACACCATCGAAACAGCCAAAGGGAGTGGGAACTCTAATATCGGCGGCGGCACATTTATACAGGGCATCAACCTCGGCATTTTGCCAGGCTTGCTCTTGTTGCTCGCGTCCATAGCTTGAGCCTTTTTCCATTGCACGGCTGCGACGGCTATTTCGACTCTTTCTACCTTCTTGATATTGCGCCGCTTTTTTGAAACTACGTTGAGTTGCTTCTTTATAGACTTTGGCGCAGCGGATCTCTGTCCCACAGCGAACGATGTAGACAGTGGCTTCTTTACCGCTCATCAATTGACTGATGACTTCGTCGACGAGACCGTCATCAACGAGTGGTTGTATGCGTTTGGGAGTTTTCATTGCGTCGTTATACCTTACTTCAGCCTCGGATGGTACCTCTACACCAGTAAATAAGCCGATAGTGGCCAATAAGGGGGAATGTTTGTTACCTGTTTTGGTTATCAATAATGGGCGATTTTGTTAACGCTAGTAAGGGGCATCGATTTCATTCTGATTAATCATGTCTGTAAGCTTTACGCTATTGACGTAATTATTATCATGTTCACTTTTATGAACTTTCGAACACTCCTTATTCGTTTTGATGGTATTAGCATATGGTAGGTGACATATGTTAATAGCGACAATGTGATTTTAGTGGTTTGTAGGTTTTTAATGTTGTTTAAATGAGGCTTTTTATTTGGTATTGATTTTTATTTACAGTTTTATATGTTAGTTATTTTTTTGAGGGTAAAGTCATTATCGTCAGGTTTTTATTGCTAATTTCCTCATTGTTAATTTATCCGTCATAAAATTATTTATTGTTAAGTTATCAATTTTCAAGTTGTTTTTATTGTTCTTTACTATTTTTTGTCGCTCAATTTAATTCTTCTTGATGAGTTCTCTTTGTTATTAGTTGAGTTCAGGGGGGCTTGCTTGTTTTAATATAGCTATTCTTATGTTTTTCATTTAAAGCGCTGTATTTAATCGTTTTTATTTGGATTTTGTTTTGTGGTGTTGCTATTTTTATCCACGTATTGATATGTCATTTTTTATCTGTTCTATTTTTACATAGAGCTTGCTACCAAGGTCTTATAGATATTTATTATAAATTAAAATCAGGGCTTTTATTATTTTTTTTGTGAAAAATTTAAATGTGGTGGTTGTTATTGATAATTTTTAAGTTGATCACGGTATTGCATTTAACTTGGTATGATAAATGTTAATTCATTTTAAATTAAGGTTGGCTTAGTACGGTTGATTCACTTAATCTTTACATTTGTTTCAATTTAAGTCGTTAGTTGTATTTAACAGTATTTAAATAATTAGCAGGTAATGATTAAGTACCAACTTAAATAAAATAATAAATTTTCTATGTTTTAAACATAAATGGGAGAGACTATGAGTGAGTCATTTAATAAGTCGATTATTTGTGGCTTAGTAATTGCTGGCCTAGCGATGGGTTGCAGCGATGGCAATGATGGTAAAGATGGTCAAGACGGGACTAACGGCAGTGATGGTAGTGACGGTGAGAATGGCATTGTTATCGCGACTTCAGCCGAGTCATTAAGCTTAGAATATATCACTTATGGCTTCGATGCCGATGGGGTGCGTTCTGCCACATTTAAAGTGACTAATGAACAGGGCTTGCCTGTTGTTGGTGTGCCCTCGGTACGTTTCTTGAGTTCGCAATTGGTTCAGAGTGAGCAGGGCTACAGCGAACGACAGGGACTTGGCTATGAAACCTGTACAACCGAAGCAGATAGTTGCTTAACCGATCATAAAGACGGTACTTATACCGTGGTGAGTACCACCAAAATCGGCGAGTTAGATTTTACCGATAAGTCTTATGTATTTGATGAAACAGCGCCACAACGCTTTATGGTACGCGTACAAGCCTATAACGGTATTCCTGGAATTGGTAGCGTGCAAGATATTATGCAAGAAGTTGATTTTATGATCGACGGCTCTGCAGTCACCTTGACTCGCGCTATGGTGAGTACCGAAAGTTGTAATGCCTGTCATACCGATATCGCTTATGCACGTTACGATAGCTATTATCGTTCACCGCATTATGGCAACAACGTTGAAGCGTGTACCACCTGTCATACCACTGGCGAAAAAGACGGTAAGGGGACTATTGTTGAGCGGGCTCACCGTTGGCACAGTGGGTTACCTAATAATCTAGTCGCCAGTTCTTATGATTGTACTAGCTGTCACGTCACCGAAAATAACGACACATTGCTTAATGGTGATGAATGGCTCAGTAAAACCGCTAATGATAAGGCCTGTTTGAGTTGTCACAGTGCGGACACACTTAAGCATGGCAGTGATTTGCCATTAAGTTGTGCTAGTTGTCATGATGTGGCTGAAATGCATCTGGTTAAACAAGACGCTAAAAAAACTGCGCGTGATGCATATAGTGTCGATGTCACCCAAGTTTCGCTGGCACCAGTAACATCTATGCGTAATGGTAATACCTACGAAACGGCTGAAATTACTTTCACCATTAAAGTGTTAGACCATGCTGGTAAGCCTTTAGCTGTGTCACCTAAAGATGCAGGTTTCTTTGCGGACATGCGCGCTACAGTGGCATGGGACATGGAAGCGGGTTACCGCACTTTGACCACAGAAACTAAACCAGATGGTGGCTTGAGCCGTATGGCCAACCATGCGATTAACTACAAGTTTGTTGGCGTCGATCCCATCAGTGGCGATCCAGCGACAGGTGAATATACCTATGTAATATCTGGGGATTTAGTGGATGATTTGAGCAAAGGTAGTACAGGACTCATCATTCCTAATAGTACCGATAGCCAAACGGGTATTTTAGCCATCGAAACGACGTTGAAAGCCGATGAGAAAACAGGTCAGCCTGATGCTGATGGGGCCTTGACTGAGCGTTTGCGTTCAAGCTCAAGTTTCTTTACGTTAGCCGGACTGAGCGATACGCCGCGCCGTCAAGTGGTCGATAATGCCTTATGTGCTTCGTGTCATGGCGACCAAGCTTATGGGTATCATGGCCGTCGTAATGATCTAGAGCAGCAATGTGTAGCTTGTCATAACTTAGGTAACGCCGAGTGGGATAAGTACCATATGGCTGAGCAAGTTGCGCCGAAAGATACGGTATTAAACCATATCTCTTGGAATACCTTTGTGCATGCTTTACACGCACAAAACCGCGATGAGCAGAAACTGGAAGAGGGTGCCAAACGCCAATTTAAGTATCCAGCAAGGCTAAACGATTGTGCCCAGTGCCATGTGGATGGCAGTGCAAGCCTAACTGAGATTGAAAAAGCGAATGCGCTGATCACTCGCCACGATTATGTTGATAACGCTGATTTCTTTGCCACCAGCCCAGCTGCAGCAACCTGCTGGTCATGTCATGGCCCTTACGGTGGGGATTCATTGAAGGCCCATATGCAAAGTAACGGCGCCACTTTTGAAGTCAAAGTCGACAGTAGCAATGCTACATTTGACGGTGATGTCGTGGTCGATGTTAATTTGCCTAGAGAGTCGTGCTCTGTGTGTCACTCAACCAACAAGTTAGCTGAGTCGCATCAGTTTTAGTGGGTAGGGCAAGGTTATGCTTTGCCCTGATGCAGTAACATCATTTCCCTGCAAAGTTTGATGGTAATTAAAGTAAAAGACCCGATATTCTCGGGTCTTTTTATCTGTGCAGTATGTGGGCTTATCTGTTTAGCACTGTGTTATTCAGGGCGACTCAGGCGCTCAATAATGGTTTGGTGCTGCGGGTATTGGGCGAGTAGGGTTTGTTGACTAAACAACTCAAAATTATCGAAAGTAAACCCAGGTGAAACCATGCAACCGACCAGTGAAAACCCGGGCTGGTTCATCGCCGAGCCGAAAATGCAGCCTTTGGGTACTAAAAATTGTGGACGTTCACCCGCGGCGATGTCGAGACCTAACTGGGCCGTGGTTAATTCACCTTGTTCATCAATCATATAGATAGTTAATGACTGCCCTGCATGGAAATACCACATCTCATCAGAGGTTAAGCGATGAAAATGCGACACCTCACCAGTACGCAATAAAAAGTAGATGCTGCTCCACAGTGAGCGCGTGGCATCGAAATCACTTTGTGAGCGAAAAGAGGATCGATAGTAACCACCTTCAACATGTTGTTCGAGTTCGAGTTGTTGAATAAAGTCATCGGCTGTTTGCATGTAAAGTACCTATTAAATGTCTAAATTATGTAGAGGGCATAGCGTGTGTTAGTGGCATGAGTCATGCCATTTGCTTATGAGGTATGCTTGTACTGCGCCATTAAACGCGCTCTTAAAATACTTGTCAAAGCCAATCCCGCTTTGATGTTACTTAAGGCGCTATTTTTATACGGCCGCTAGCCCAAGTCAGTTAATGACATTACCATAGCGAGCTAATAATCGATTAAAGGAGTTATTAATGACACAGAGTATGAAAATTGAACGCCTCAATCCCACAACACGTTGGTCAGATGCCACTGTGTATAACGGTATTGGTCATTTTGTGGAAATTGCAGCCGATACCGACGCGGATATTGCAGGCCAGGTGTCACAGATCTTTGCTCAAGCAGAAGCGACATTGGCGCACATTAACAGCGATCATTCGCGTTTACTGTCGGCAACGATTTATATTACAGACTTTACTTACCTCCCCACCTTTAATGCACTGTGGGATGCCTGGTTACCCGCAGGGTGTGCGCCAAGTCGAGCCTGTATAAAGGCTGAGCTTGCCGACCCTAACTATTTGGTTGAAATTGCTTTTGTCGCTGCCGTTTAGCAAGGTTACTGTGTGCGACGGTGTCGATTAGCAGCGCTCTGTTTGTCGACATCCTTGGTGTTCTATCTTATTAAGTCGTGGCGCCTTGATGGCATTTTAGCGCGATAAGTTTAACTTACTTTGTCGAGGTTGTTTAAAAACATTGATCTAAATCAAATACATCTTTATTATCCGTAAAAATATATATTATTTACATGTTAAAGGTGTCGCACTATGTTAGATAAGCAAACTATTCAAATCGTCAAAAGCACGATTCCGCTATTAGAGTCTGCGGGCCCCGCGTTAACCAGCCATTTTTACCAGCGTATGTTTGAGCACAATCCTGAATTAAAAGATACATTTAACTTAGCCAATCAACATAATGGTGGTCAGCCAGTCGCGCTATTTAATGCGGTTGCGGCTTATGCGAAAAATATCGATAATTTAGCAGTGCTCAGCAGCGCAGTGGAGCGCATCGCGCAAAAACATACCGGCTTTTTAATCCAACCAGAGCAGTACCAAGTTGTTGGGCATCATCTGTTAGCCACGCTAAAAGAGTTGGGCGGCGAGGCAGTAACCGATGAAGTACTCGATGCATGGGGTCGTGCTTATGGGGTATTAGCCGATATTTTTATTGGCCGTGAGAGTCAGCTTTATCAAACTCGTGCCGAGCAAGCAGGTGGCTGGAAAGGGACGCGGGCTTTTACGATTACCGCCAAGCAGCAAGAGTCTGAGGTGATCACTTCATTTGTTCTCACTCCAAATGATGGCCAAGCGGTTATGGATTTTGTACCAGGGCAATATTTAAGTGTGCAGGTACAAGATAGCGATTTTGAGCAACAAGAAATTCGCCAGTATTCGTTGTCAGATGCCCCCAATGGCAGTAGCTATCGGATCAGTGTTAAGCGTGAAGTGGGTGGCTTAGTCTCATCTAAACTGCATGATGGCTTTAATGTGGGTGATGAACTGGCGGTGATCCCACCCGCGGGAGACTTTGTGCTGGCGGTCGATGATGACACGCCAGCGGTGTTGATTTCAGCGGGTGTGGGACTGACCCCAATGATGAGCATGCTTAATCAGTTGATGGGCTCTGAGCATCACAGCGACATCACTTGGTTACATGCCTGTGAATTTGGGGCGTTTCATGGTTTTAAGTCAGATATTAAGCAAAAAGCGGCTAGTTATGAGCCTTTAGCGGCCTATACCTGGTATCGCGAGCCAAGCAGTGATGACCGTATCGGTGAGGATTATCAGTTTACTGGTACTATCGAGTTGGACAAGGTTGCAGGCAGATTACTCCCTCATGCGCAGTACTATTTTTGTGGGCCTGTGCCCTTTATGGCTGAGGTAAAGCGACAATTGTTAGCACTTGGCATAGCGCCTAGTCAGTTGCATTACGAGGTCTTTGGCCCGCATCAAAGCTTGTAATTAATCGCTGCTCGATTGGCTAGATAAAAAATAGGCTAGAAAAATAAAGGGCCCAGCACGTTGAATACACGGCGCTGGTCCCGTCACGTATAGGGGAGCGTCGCTTTCGCTTAATCTTGCTTAAGAGCGCCATTTGTTTTATCTCATTACTTATTTTTATCCCATCACTCATGTTAACCCGCCACTGAGTTTATACAGCGTTTATACCGCCGCTTAATGTAGAGCATCGAGAACACGAGGGAGATGAAGGCAAGGGGAAGTTAAACGTATTAACCTTTCGGTGTGCTTAATCCTTAATTAGTGCTTTTTGCTGCAAACTCATCGCGATTAATGCCACCGGAGGAGGTTATACTAGGGCATATGTTCTCTCATGGTGTTTGCTATCGTGTCCGCATTTGCTTTATCTCAGCCTTTATCGGCAGTGACCCTCTATTTTTGTGATTTGGCGCCTCAAGGGGTAAGGCAAACACAGTTGCAGCAATTGCGCTTTTGGCTACCTGATGACGAGCAAGCCAAAGCCGACCGCTTTATACAGCCTGATGCGCGCGTGAAAGGCTTACTGGTACGCAGTTATTTACGCGCTATATTGTCGCTGTACGCCCGTGACATGGGAGTTGAAATTGCTCCTTCGCAATGGGAGTTTACTTACCTTGATAAAGGTAAGCCTGTGTTGTCCGCGGCTTGTTTCGCCCGTTGTCCGTTATTGTTCAATATCAGCCACAGTGGCGATTATCTGCTGGTGGCCATCGCTCATGCTAACCACTGGCTCTCGCTTGGGGTTGATATTGAGCGCCAACGTGAGAGCACCAATATCTACCCTATTTTAAATCATTATTTCACTCGTGATGAAACCGATAGCCTACTGGATTTACCGCTGGCGCAGCAACGAGCCCGCTTTTTCGATCTGTGGGCGCTTAAAGAGTCATATATCAAGGCTAAGGGCTTGGGGCTAGCATTATCACTTAAATCCTTTAGTTTTGCCTTTGACTCGCGACAGCATGATGATGTTATGAATGCTGAATCAACTTCGCTACCAAGGGTTACTCAAACTGAAAATATACAGATAGTTGCTTACCAGCAGATCTCAGCGTCAGACTGTCACCCTCAAGTCGATAATCAAGCGTGTGCAAGCCGTGCTTTACGTGAGGGGATGCAAGCTCAGATTGAGCGCAATATTACCTTGTCGTTTCATGATGAGCAGGGGAAACGGTCGAGCGACAGTTGGCAGTTGGTGTTAGGCCACCTTGATGCTCAGTACCGCTTTGCATTGAGCCTTGAGCGCGCCGAGACTCAAGAAGCTAAACCTGAGGACGAAGATAAACTGACGCTACGGGCAATGCAGTTGAATGTGCTGCAATTATTACGCTATTGCTAGGTTGTTTATCTTGGGGGAGTCTGTGTTTCAGTGCGGTGGTATTGGCTATGTGAGTGAATTCTGTCGCTAATGATTGTGCCTGTCTGGGTGCCAAGTGTACTTGTGTGAAACATTAAAAAGCCCGTTAGGCATACGGGCTTTTTGTGCGATTGACTTTTATATAACAAATCTTTTTGTAATTAAATCATTGCATAATCAAGGCGCGGTTATTAGCCGTTTGCTTTTGCTGGCAAACGCCTTAGTGACTATTGGCGCGCGAGGCGATGGCTCTCGGGTGGATTTTCAAAGTCGCTGCGATAAGGGTTAATGTCGAGCCCACCTCGGCGAGTATAGCGAGCATAAACGGTTAATTTAGCGCAGTGGCATAACTTTTTGAGATCCACAAAAATACGCTCGACGCACTGTTCATGAAACTCGTTGTGTTGACGAAACGAAATCAAATAACGCAGCAGTTTTTCACGATCAATCTTAGGGCCTTGATAGCGAATCATCACTGTGCCCCAGTCCGGTTGTGAGGTGATTAAACAGTTGGACTTGAGCAAGTTTGAGGTCAAGGTTTCTGCGACAATACTTTTGTCATCGGTGCTGTCGATAAGGTAGTCGCTGCTAAAATCATAATCATCGACTTCGATATCTAAATCATCGATGCAGGTACCGGGAAGCTCAACGATTCTTTGGCTACCAAAGTGCTTTGGCTCGATAATTTTAACCGAGATTTCTCCTTGAGCACATGCGCAAAGATCGTCAGTTAATGTCTGCTGCACCTGTTCAATGCTGTTGAATTTAGTTTGGTTAAAACTATTGAGGTACAGCTTGAACGACTTAGATTCGATTAAGTTGGCGCTATTCACATCTAAGCAGAACTCGGCAATGGCAACCATGGGTTTACCTTTGGCATTGAGCCATGAAAGTTCATAACCTGTCCAAATATCGGCCCCATGAAATGGCAATTGATGGCCTAAATCAATGGCATCACGATTAAGTTTACGCGGCACGCCCTGTAATAAATTGGCATCGTACTGTGCTTGGTAGCCCGTCGATTTACCTAAGGTTAATTCTGCAAGGGCGGGAGCATCACTGTATGGGTCATGAACTGGTGTCATCGAGTGGATTTCCATGTCAAAATAGCCTTACATTATACTCAAATTTTGGACTGCTGCTAAGTGTCTTCTTTACCTGCTTTAGATAATTTTTTTGACGTTTACCACCAAAGTTATATTGAAAAGCTAGCTGAACCGCCTAGATATTACCCTGAAGGTGAAGATTCTGAGTGCATTTTAAGCGAAGATAAAGCCCATGTGGTGAATCGTCCAGAGGTTGCTGTGCGTTGGCTGGCTGTTGAGCGGCAATCCCCCGGCGGCTTTAATAATATTGAACATGCCTTAGAGTTGAGCCTGCATCACAGCATAAATGCCTTTTATGGGGCTTACTATGCGGCGCCGTTAATGTTTGATTCTGCCTGGGGGCAAGGCGAACTGCTACAGGTGTGGAACCATCAAGATTTTGAATATTTACAGCAAAACTTGATTGGGCATTTAATGATGAAGCAAAAATTGAAACAGAGTCCCACCTGGTTTATTGGTGTGCTTAACGAAGGCGATCAGATGTTGGTGGTCGATAATAATGACGGCAGTGTCTGGCTGGAGATCCCTGGGCAGGTGCCTCATCAACGGTTAGCCGAGAGTTTAAATGAGTTTATCGATGCGTTATCTCCCAGAGTATGCCCGCCGGTTAAGCATATTGAAGAGTCTCTGCCCGAGCTTGACCATCCGGGGATATGGCAGCGGATTAAAACCATGTGGGCCAATCTCAGAGGTAAAAGCTAAAGGTTTATGTTGCAGGCTAACGTTAACAGTACTGCTAAGTCAATCTGGCTCATCAATGTATGCCCCATTGATGAGCCTGTTGAGGTGAGTTCACTAAAGCTATTTTTTAAATAGTTAAAGGTGATCCCATGAGATGTTAGAGACAATACGGCAGTCATCACACCGAAAGTGGAACATATCTAATAAGGGCTCATCGAGTAACCAGTCTTGATTGCCACAGCGCGGGCATGGCCGGTGTTGCTCAGACGCTAAACTTTCGCCCCCAACGCGATATAAGTAATAGTAGGTGGGGATGTGTGTTATGTATTCAACGCGGCCGCGCAGATCCCAACCTCGTCTAAACAGGTCGCTGTCGCTCGAGGTTAACTCTTCAAGTGCGGCAAATTCGGCTTTGGTGGCCGCAGCCATCTGCAGTTCATCACAGGCTTGCCATTCAGTTTGCCATTTAATGATACGTTTATGATCGCCATTAAAGGTGGCTGGGATCTGGTATAGCGGGATAGGTTGTAAGGTATCACCGTTGCGAAGTGGGGAGCACATATGCACGTAACTGGTGTAAATTAGCTGCCAACTGGGCGTCTCTGTACTGGTCACTTCTGAATTGATATCTTGGCCGATATACTTTTCGCGAGGGTGCAACAGTTTTGCTTCGGTCAGCTGAGCTAAGGCGTGCTCGACCCATGGGCTATTATAGCGTTTTGCTAGGCTGCTTTTTTCTGGCATCAGCAGACGTACGCGAAATTCCCCGTCATTAAATGCCACGGCAAATTCGCGCCCAAGGACTTGGCCGTTAGCACGGTAAGCTTCGAGAAGCCCATTGATAGCCTGTTCTGCTGCGGTGATGGTGGTGTTATCGAAGCATTCAAATCTTAATTCCACGACGTGCATTAATGGTTATCTCGCTGTGTGAGTTTGGCTTCTAGGGCGGAGATCCTATTGATTAACTCCTGTTGCTGTTGTGTTAAGGCATGCACTTGTTGCTGCAATTGCGCTAAGGCGGTCTCGGCACTGGCGGACTGCTCTACCACGGCGGGCAGGTGATAGCTTGCATCAAGCGCCGCCACTTCTTCCTTAGATAACGCCTTAAAACGTTGTATGCCTTGAATGAGCACTGGCATAGGCAATGCGTTTCCCAGCTTTGATTTTATCAGTGCCAGACTAGGTGTCTTGCCGGAGTCGACAATCGCTTTTGCCACTGCAACGACCTGTTCGATCGGAGTCATAATGAGTGAAATTCCTTACTTTTTAGCAATTATGGTATCCATTAAAAGAACCGACCAAATAAAAAACATTATTATTCATATAGATAGTTGTTTGGCATGCACTTTGCTGTAATTAATGTCGATTATAATAGATAAACAGGGAGTTAAAGTGAAAACAAAATTACTGAGTTTGATTATTTTGACAGCATCAACCATTGGAATGTCAGGTTGTGTGATCAATATTGGCGACGAAGAGGGCGGCTGGGATAAGGGCCATAGCTGGCAAGCCACGCAAGCACAAAATCGGGAAAATTTGTCGAAGTTGGCCATCGGCATGAATAGAGAGCAAGTGATTTCACTAATGGGCACGGCTGATTTTACTGAAGCCTATGTTAAACAAGGCCAAGAGGTCGCCATACTCTATTATCGTACCCAGCGCATCAGAGGAGATGGTACGACTACTAAAGATGAATGTACGCCGATAGTCTTAGCCGATAACAAGGTTACTGGTTGGGGCGATGCGGCCTATGCTAACCTCTAAGCATGGCTACTCAGTTAAAGGGTTAATCATCTTGATCCCGCTATACGTCACATGGCGAAATGATAAAGGCCATAACGACTATTAGACACTTGGCTCGTTATACGATATCGAGCCAAGTCTATCTACTCTTTACCTGCAAGTTTATGCTCTTAACTGCGCATCTAGCTGATCGATCACCTCTGTCCACTGCGCATCTTCTTCGAGTGATTCTTTAATAAAATGGCGTTGAGATGGGTTCCAAAAGTCGGCGTTAGCAATATGGATATTGTCTGCCATTTTGTGTTGCGCAATAAAGTCTGCTATCGCCTGATCGCTATTAGGTAGTCCTAGCTGTGCAAATAAACTATTGAGATTGGGTGTAGTGATATCCATTTTGGGCTCCTTAATTAATATCGAATCAGTTCATTGAGTATGGAACAAAATGATTAAGTTACTGAAATATTATGAACCTGTTTGTCAGTACCCTATGCACTGTAGCCTGCAGCGCGTAATCAGTATGCCAGTAAATTATCTACTGAAAATTTTTATTACATTTCGAAGTGGATGCAGATATTAGTCAGATTAGGCGGACAAAGATTATGCTTTGCACTAATTAACACTTTTGTTACATTGGAAAGGTTGACCGCTAATTTGGACATTCAGAAATGAATAGCAAAGCCCCCATACAGACCCTCAATGGCTATAAGGCTGTATATTTAACCGCTGAAGATCTTCGCATCGCCGCTTCCATCTTATATAACGCTTACCATGATGATGCTTTTTTTATGGCCGCTTTATATCAAGGCGACAAAGCGCAATATGAACAAAAGTTGCGCGGGGCAATTCGCGAAGAATTACATACATTGTGGCAAGAAGAGCAAGCGTTAATTGGCCTGTTTGATGATCAAAGACTTGTTGGGTTAGTGTGTATTGTGACTCAGCAAGTGCCTCTGGGTGAAGCACGATATTGGCATTGGCGACTAAAAATGTTAATCAGTACTGGCTGGCGCTCAACTCAAGCGTTAATGAACAAAGAAGACTCCATTCTAGAACACTTACCCAGTACTCATTGTGGTATCTTGCAATTTATTGCGTTGACACCAACAGAACAAAATAAAGGCTTAGGAGTGTGGTTAGTCGAGGCGGTGATTAGTTGGTGTGATGAACAACCAAAGCTTGATGGCATTGGTGTGTTTGTAACCGAAGATAAACATGCTCATCTGTTTTCCAAACTGGGGTTTGCCGCAATAGAAAGCTTGGATATCGACGGTGTAGAGGGCGAACTGTTATTTTATCGCAGCGCCGAAAGTGAATAAGCCTTTACACCGTTTTAGCGATTTTTACCCGTTTTATTTATCACAACATCAGCATCCTATGTGTCGTGCGCTGCATTATGTTGGTAGTACTTTGGTATTACTATTAATCGCCTTAGCAATCTCACTGGGTAACGTTTGGGTGTTATTACTGCTTCCTATTGTGGGCTATGGTCCAGCTTGGCTAGGACACTATGCTTTTGAGCATAATCGCCCCGCGACGTTTACTCACCCAATATACAGTTTTTTGGCAGATTGGCTGATGTTTACGCAGTGGGTAAAATCGTTATATAAAATTAAACCCAAATAACAAGAATAGCTTGGGCTAATGGCTTTTATCGAGCGAATTGCTTTGTGGCGGTTAACTCCTTATCTCTCATCTAGATGTAAGAGATCTCTTACAATGATGTGAGTGATTAACTTTTTCATTGAGTGTTTTATGGGGTTTTTACATAGTAAGCTTTTATAAAACAATGGCTTAAATTATATTTTTTTGCAGGTTATCCCTAGCATGTTGAGTATGATTGTTTTTATCATCGTACGCTAGAACAAAGCTTGGCCTTATAATAACCGCAGTTAAGGAATTGAGCTTAAGTCACACCTTAAATGACTTCAGGATGAAGTGCTTGGGACATGGTGATGGATGGAGTCAGGATGCACTCTAGTGACATGGGATGTGACAATAAGGAATAACGACTTAAGTCTTTAGTACAAGGATTGTCTTGCTGGATGCACCAATGCTTAATGGAATGAGCGGTTCAGTTAAACGGAATAATTGAACTCAGGAAAAACAGCTAGGATGTTAAAGGATCTGTTTGGAGCTGGCAGGATGCCGCAGCATTAGGGATGAAGCAGGGAGCAGTGTGATAGCAGGAAGGCTAACAAAAGTATACTAGGCGCACTTTTTAGTGCGCCTTTTTCTTTGGTTAAATATAGGCCTGCTCTCGTCATTGCATGTTGGCCTTCTCGAGTTAACAGCTGCTATGTTGTTAACATTTATTGGTGTATAAACCCACATCTGCTCGTGATCTTGTGAGCTATCTCTTACAACAGCGTAAGACTTTGGGGAGTTACCACTAGATAAAAACTCATCTTTGATTTTAATTTTCAATTTTTTCATACGGTTATTAACGGTTTGGCTGGTTAAGATAGCTTGTTATGGCAATGCTAATGGTTATTACCGGTCAAAATATTTCTCGGTGTTTTACAATTGATCGTGTTCAAGGATGAATGCTTATGGACAATGAATCAGGATGATTCAGTGCTGTTAGGATTGATAGCATACTAGGAGTGGCAAGGATGTAGCGCTCAGGATGAGTGCAAGCAGACTAAGGAAGGCCGAATATTCATGGATGAACGCGCTCTGCCTAGGATGGCAGTAGACACGGAGTGTGTAGCAAGGAAGCACAAGGACGACAAAGGACATGCTTAAGGAGTAAGCAAACTTGGTAAAAGGATGACCAAGTAAAGGGACAGTACGTCAAGTACAAGGATGCAAGGGATACAGGGAAGAGGCAAGGAGCAATTCGAACCCATGGATGGTGCAGGGAGCACAGGCATAGCAGGATAGCTTAGCGAAAGACACAAGGCGCGACTCTTTATTGAGCCGCGCTTTTTTTTTTGGAGACTTTCACATATCGCCTGGATTGAGTTCAGCTTCGCATTATCTTTTTTGAGCCTGTTTTATAGGCTTAGTGCTATTTACAGCCATTGGGTTTACAGCCGCCACGACTACCGCAACCGCCGCCAATAGAGCCGCTGGCTTGTGGTGCATCTAACCATTCGGGTTCAGGAAATATTGGCCACTGAATTTTTTGGATCTTTTTTCCATGCATCCAGATAGTTGCTTGATATTGATTGAGGCCGTCGGTACTAAAATCCAATAGAAACTTAGCTTTCCATGTGAGACCACTATTACCGCCTATGCTGGGGCGAGCCGATTCCATGGCGATAGCCAAAAACTGCACTCGTTGTTTTTTGCATTCGCTACTGGCAAACAAACGGCTTACTTCAGCCATCTGTCTTAATTGCCAGAAAAAGGCGGCAATGATCACGAGCGCCGCAATCAATAAAAAGTCTGTCATCATGCTTTCGTTACCTTAAATAATCCACCAATTGCGGCAGACAGTACTGTGCTGCGATTAGGATTACGGAGTTCCATTAATAGCTCGGCTCTAATCGCTGGAATAGCTACGATATCAGCAAAAATTTGGTTAAAGAAGTGTTGATCTTGTTTTGCAAGGGCTTCGAGATAAAGAGTGCGGGTCTGATCGTCTTTTAGGGCCATCCAATTGCGAGCGGCAATGGTAATTAGTGTCTCTTTATCTAAACGGTCGTGCTGAGCAAAGTAGTGAATGGCTTTTTGAGAATATTTAGCTTGAGATGCTAAAGCGCGCATAAAGTAGAGTTTATGTTCAGCCTTTACGCTATAGAGTTTCTCCAGTAAGCGCTCTGCAAATTCGGCAGAAAGGGTTAAATGTTCTAATTGCTGACATATAGCGATTTGTACCTCTATGGCACCGTGCTCTAAAGCGTTTTCAATCTGAGTTTGGTGATCGAGTTCATCGGCGTGAACACAAATATCGGCAATCCCTTGCAAACCCACATCTTGCCAGCGGCTGGTATCCACTTGGCCGGAGAGGTATTGATAGGCAAATTCATATTGCGCAGAAGCCACTTGGCCGAGCTGCTTTCTCACTAGAGCATTAAACAGCGCCAGCTTTTCGGCGCTAGGCTTAAAGGCGAAAGGGTGATTGGCCAGTCTATTTTGTTGCTCTTCAGATATGGGCTGGGTGGGATCGCTGCCCAACGCCTCAAGCACCATACTAATAAATTGGGTTCTTGGCGCAGGAGAGAGCAAGCCTCGCTCATCAAGAGGGAGTTTTAAAAACCAGATGTAATACTGTTTTGATGCGTCCCAAAAAACCAATGCAAATTGAGCATGGCCTTGAATAGGTGAAGGGTAAGGCGTTGCTAGCTGCTCAATTTGGGAAAATGCTAACTTATCGATATGTTGTACCCGGCGGCCTAGATCATAGATTTCGAATTGAGAGTTGGCCGTGGTTAAAAATTGGGTGAGAGTGGTGATTTCAGTCATGAGTTAGAATGCCGTTACATGTGAGGACTAGATTTCAATGACCGTTATTATAGGGAGAACTCTACCGAGATGGTATAATTTGGCGCAAAATAGCCAAGATATCCGTCACTAGAGACAAGATCCATCGTCAATGATGCTAGGAAATTACAATGTTGTACCGGTTTACCCAAAAGCAATTAGCTCTCATTACGCAGGAACTAAAAGCGCAGGCGTTATGGGCTGATGAGCCACCGTCAGCGCAGGCCATGGCCGATCCTACGCCGTTTGCTTGTGAGTCAATGCCATTTGAGCATTGGCTGCAATTTATTTTTATTCCCAAGATGAATGAGCTTGTGGCCCAGCGAGCTCCTTTGCCAACTAATATTGCGCTAGCACCGATGGCTGAATACGTATGGCAGCACCGCATTGAGCTGCGAACGTTAATTAGCATTATTAATCAATTAGATGAGTGTTTAAGTGAACCAAGATAATCCAATAGTCGATCCGCAAGCGATGCTCTGTGATGAAACCTGTAGTGCCGCAGACTCAGCGCCAGAGATAGTTATTCTTTATGAGGATGAAGATCTGGTCGTGATCCATAAGCCCGCTGGCTTATTGGTGCATCGCAGCTATCTTGCTCGCCGAGAACGCTTTTTTGCCATGCAAATGACGCGTGACAAAGTCGGCTGCCATGTGTTTCCGGTACACCGCCTAGACAGGCCAACATCGGGTGTATTGTTGTTTGCTAAAAGCAGTGAAATGGCTAATGTTTTGTGTCAGCAATTCGCCTCAAAAGCGGTTGAAAAGCACTATTTAGCCATAGTGCGTGGAAATATGTTGCAAGGTGATACCTTGGATTATCCGCTTAAACAGGAGTTTGATGAGCTGGGCGATAAGGATGTCGACCCTAATAAGGCGGCTCAAGAAGCGCAAACCAGTTACCAGCCTCTGCTAAACTGTGAAATACCCTATGCTTCAGGACGCTATCCTACCAGTCGTTACGCATTGGTGCAGTTAACGCCTCATACGGGACGTAAACACCAACTTCGCCGGCACATGGCGCATCTGCGTCATCCAATTGTGGGTGACACCACCCATGGTGATGGTAAGCAAAATCGCTTTTTTAGGGATCACTTTGGCATCAATCGTTTATGGCTTATCGCTAAAAAATTAAGCTTCACTCATCCAAGAACGGGTGAGCCTATGAGTGTCGAAACCGAGTTAGAACCAGAGTGGTTGACCTTGTTTGAGGCCTTTGGTTGGAATGATGAATTGTTGTCTGATAAGCCAAGCTTACTGATCGCACGCTAATTATGTTGGTGTAATACCGCTCATTGCCCACTATATTTTACCGTTATCATCAAATGCCTTACGCCACCTTGAATAAAAACAAGTGTCAGTGCGTAAGGTATTTTCATTGAAGGTGTTTATTTAGTCATACTCATCGGTAAGTGTCAGTCGGTGCTCTGCGCCGTAGATAAGTTACTGGTTATGACTAGAACAGGACTAACGACCGGTTAGCTATTTACACTCTTGTTTATCTTTATCAGTCTGATGGGTTAACAACTCAGTTTCTTTCTTGATAGTCAGTTCGTATGGTTGCAGCGGGGCGAAAGTGTGGACGGTTCTGAAATAACACATGCGTCTAATATGAGCGCTTCGTTGAACATGCTTTAGATGTTTTTTTCGGCTAGAGTGTCGCATCTAATTGATCCTTGAAACTCAATAACCTAGTGTAGCTATCAAGCTTTCAATAAAGTATTGTTTGAATTATATGTAAATTCTGTGCCGAGGGCTAAAGAAAAAATGAAAAAAGTTAATCTAGTTTTTGGAACTGTTTATGGTAACGCCCAGTTTGTGGCCGAAACCTTACAAGCACAACTTGTCGAGGCCCAATGGCCTGTGATGCTTAGCGCCCCTGAAACCTTGACGGGCTTTGTGCCGCCAGAAGATGAGTTGCTACTCATCGTTACATCGACTACAGGACAGGGGGATATTCCAGACGAGCTTAATCTTTGGTTTGAGACGCTGCGACAGGCAGCACCTTATCTACCTAAGTTAGCTTACGGGGTCATTGCCTTGGGTGACTCAAGTTATGAGACTTTCTGCCATGCAGGAATTAAGTTTGATGAGCTATTAACTGAATTAGGTGCTACTAGGGTCGGTGAGCTACTTAAGCTTGATGCTTGTGAAACCATGGAGCCCGAGCTCGCGGCTAAAGCCTGGTTGAGTCAATGGCTATTAATGGCCTCACCGAATCACGTCGGTTGAAACAACTCCGTCATCAATGGTTTAAGTTTGCCCAGCGACTAAGCCAGTCATTGCTATTGCCCATCGCGATTTTACCTGCAGCAGGGCTGATGGTGGGGTTAGCTTTCAACCCTATTGCGTTTATTTCGGCCAATAGTGCCGTTGTAATGTTAGCCATAGGTGAGTTGATTTTCGCTATGATGCCGATGCTATTTGCGGTGACCATAGCGATAGGGTTTTGTCGTGATCAAGGGATTGCCGCCTTTACTGCAGTATTTGGCTATAGCGTATTTTTTGCCAGTTTATCGGCGTGGGTCGATATACATCAATTTGATGCGCAGAGCATATTAGGGGCGCAAACGTTCGACACTGGTATCGCTGGTGGTATTGTTGTTGGTGCAGTGACCTGCATCGCGGTTAGGCTTAGCGAGCGGCTTAGACTGCCTGCAGTGTTCTCGTTTTTTGAAGGCCATCGTAGCGCTCCGTTGTTAATGTTACCTATTGCCATGGGGTTGGGCTATGGTGCCCTGTTGCTATGGCCGCCATTATCTCATTGGATTGAGGGCGTCTCAGATTGGGCCGTGTATCAAGAGCCCGTATTGGCCTTTGCTATCTACGGTAGTGTTGAGCGGCTATTAATCCCATTTGGATTACACCATATTTGGAATGCGCCGTTTTATCTTGAAATGGGGCAATATGCTACCGATAGCGAAGTTGTGAGGGGCGAAGTTGCCCGTTATTTAGCGGGCGATCCTAAAGCAGGTCATTTAGCTGGTGGTTATCTGATTAAAATGTGGGGGTTACCTGCTGCGGCACTGGCTATTTGGCGCTGCGCGGATAAAAGTGAGCGTAATTGCGTCGCAGGAATCATGCTCTCAGCAGCGGGGGCAAGCTGGTTAACTGGGGTGACCGAAGCCGTCGAATTTGCCTTTATGCTTGTCGCGCCATTATTGTTTTTAGTGCATGCCTTGATGACCGGGCTTGCCTATGCGGTGGCTATTGCCTTAGATATTCACCACAGTGTGGTGTTCTCCCATGGGCTGGTGGATTTTACCTTATTGTTTGGATTGTCACATAATACACATTGGTTTTGGGTATTAGGCCCGCTGACGGCAGTGATCTATTATCTGGTGTTTCGTATTTCCATTATGACCTTTAATTTGAAAACCCCTGGGCGAGTAGAAGGACAATCGGCACCACCTCTAAGCATCATTGCCATGATCTCAGCCTTAGGTGGTAAAGATAACATCAGTGGATTGAGTGCTTGCTTAACTCGGCTGCGGATAGGCATTAAACAGGCCGAACTTGTGGATAAGCAACGCCTAGCACAACTGGGGTCAAAGGGTGTGGTGATGGTCGGAAGTGGCGTACAACTGGTTTATGGGACTAAAGCTGAACGCATTCGTCGCTTGTTACAGCGGTATTTAGACCGACATAAACCGTCATCATAACGGCTGAGTTATCGGGCTAGCTAATGAACAAAACAAGCGTCATTATTGGCTTAGATCGAGGTTAATGGAGAAAAATGATGCAACGAAAAGTACTGATCACCGACTGCGCCGATGCGCCGGGGTTAATCACTAAAATTACCGCTGTCTGTTATGCCCACGGCTTAAATATCGTTAAGAACAGTGAGTTTGTTGATAATGCACAGGGGCGATTTTTTATGCGCACCGAGGTCGAAGGCTGTGAGGATGAGCAGGGGTTACTGTTCGATGTAGGGAAGGTATTACCGCCCCAGCGTCATCTTAAACTGGTGACCAAAAGCACCAAGCGGATTGTTGTGATGGTAACCAAAGAGGCTCATTGCCTTGGCGATTTACTTATGAAAGCGTATTACGGTGCTTTAGATGTTGAAATATCAGCAATTATTGGTAATTACGATCTACTCAAACCATTAGCTGAAAAATTTAATATCCCGTTTTATCAGGTGTCTCATGAGGGCTTGACTCGTCATGAACATGAGCAAGCCATGTTGGATATTATCGTGCAATATCAACCTGATTACCTCGTTTTGGCTAAATATATGCGGGTGTTAACCCCGGAGTTTGTAGAGCAACACCCTAACCGTATCATCAATATTCACCACTCTTTTTTGCCGGCTTTTGTGGGGGCTGCACCTTACCGACAAGCGTGGGAACGTGGGGTGAAAATCATTGGCGCCACGGCGCACTTTGTCAATAATTGCTTGGATGAAGGGCCGATTATTAAGCAAGATGTGATCCCAGTGGATCATAGCTTTAGCGCCGATGATCTGGCTCAATGTGGTCGTGATGTTGAGAAAAGCGTGTTGAGCAAAGCGCTGCAATTGGTACTGCAAGAAAATGTCATTGTTTATGGCAATAAGACGGTGGTGTTTTAATAGCTGTGACGCTAAATCTGCGGTGATGGTATCAATGAGCATATAAAGTCTTGGTTGACCCGTCGCTAGGCGACGAGGTCAACTGAGATCAAATCTCAAATCTTTAACTGAGAATTGCTAACCTATCGGCTACGTAGCTTCTGCTTTCGTCACTGGTTTGTTGATTACGGCTAATCTCTCTAGGTTTACGCTCCATGCTTTATGATAAGTCGTTAATAGTTAACGGTAAGTGGCTGCATATCCTCATAATGCATGGCAATATCTGTGATGGTTACACTTCCTTTGGTGTAACGTAATATCTGCTGTGCGGTACGCTCTGCGCCTTGGGACTGAGCGAACTGGTAAAAGCTCTGCTGATTACAAACGAGCCTAGGGAAAATACGCTGTTTATTGATGCGGTATTCCCGCATGGTGCCATTAAACTTAACGACGTTGTTGCTGGCCCCCTGCTTTGCAAACGGCAATTAAAGCGTTTTCCATCTGCACTGTCATGGCTGCCTGAGTTGAGAAAGCCAATGGCGCTAAAGCAATGACAGCGATCGAGAGTAACTTTTTCATGTTGAACTCCTAGCATTTTTTATGGCGGTTAAGGTTGAGTTAAGTCGTTTTTAGCGCCAAAAGCTGTGAGTAAATTGTCTAAAAATGTATTTTTATGTGAGGCATGTATCGAATGGTATCTGCAGGTAAACAAATGTGTCTAACTGGTGCTAATTCGGTCAGAGAAGAGAGCTCAAAGGTTAAGGGGATAGGGCGATGAATAATTAGTACAAGGCTATTAGCATAGAGCAATGCCTGTACCCAGCGTATAAAAAAGCCAGCTGATAGTGCTGCAGCTGGCGTTAATATTAGGTGCAACGGTGATTAATCAACGATACGCAGTAGTTCATTAATGCCCACTTTGCCGCGAGTTTTGGCATCGACTTTCTTGACGATGATCGCCGCATAGAGGCTGTAAGTGCCACATTTTGACGGTAAGTTACCCGACACCACCACAGAGCCGGCAGGAACGCGGCCATAATGCACTTCGCCAGTTTCACGGTCAAAAATACGTGTGCTTTGGCCAATGTAGACGCCCATAGAGATAACCGAGCCTTCTTCAACCACAACACCTTCAACAATCTCAGAGCGGGCGCCGATAAAACAGTTATCTTCGATAATGGTGGGGCCAGCTTGCAGCGGTTCAAGTACACCGCCAATGCCAACGCCGCCTGACAAGTGCACGTTTTTACCAATTTGTGCACATGAGCCCACAGTTGCCCAAGTGTCGACCATAGTGCCTTCGTCGACGTAAGCGCCCAAGTTGACATATGACGGCATCAATACGGTAT
Organism: Shewanella sp. 553; assembly: GCF_059338375.1. NCBI lineage: Bacteria > Pseudomonadati > Pseudomonadota > Gammaproteobacteria > Alteromonadales > Shewanellaceae > Shewanella > Shewanella sp. 553. Next base: position 2,594,114 of record NZ_CM181701.1, on the reverse strand, counting down.
TTTTGCCGATATAAGAGCCTTTACGCACAGCTGCAGGAGGTACCACACGAATCGCTTCCGCTTTAAAACGTGCTTCGTCGTAGTCGGCAAATTTCATCGGCACTTTATCAAAGTACTTAGTTTCTGCACCGTCGACCACTTGATTGTCGAAAATACGGAACGAGAGTAAAACGGCTTTCTTCAACCATTGGTGCACATGCCACTGACCATCAATTTTCTCGGCGACGCGTGCCTCGCCTTTATCAAGCATATTGATGACTTTTTCTACGTCGGCACGCACGCTGGCATCGACCGTGGTAGGGGTAATTTCTGCGCGAGCTTCAAAAGCTGCCTCAATACGTTGGCGTAAAGCCTCCATTAACGTCTCCCGATTATCATTAAAGATGATTGCTGAATAAAAAGTATTTAGTTACTTGGCTCGGCGAGCGCTTCGATTAACGCGGCGCTGAGCTCCTCTTGTTGAGCTGGTTCTAACTGTTTGCCATCGGCGGTTTGCAACATAAAAAAGTCTTCTGCACGCTCACCAATCGTGGTGATCTTGGCCGCCAGCAGCGTGACCTGACAACGATAAAAAATATCACCGACCTTAGCCAGTAAGCCAGGGCTGTCTAATGCAATAAGCTCCATTAAGGTGGTGCCTTGCTTGCGCGCGGGTAAAAAACTCACCTGAGTCGGTACCCTAAAGGGTTTCATCTTACGCGGCAATTTTTTAAATTTGGGCAGTTTGGCGGTATCGCTGCTTAAGGCTCTGATCAGGGCTTTTCTTAAGCTCTGAATTCGAGATAACTGCGAAACTGGGCTGCCATCTTGCTCTAAAATGACGAAAGAATCCAGTGCATATCCATCTTTTGAGTTCATGATATTAGCATCATGCACATTGATGTTTTTATTATCGAGTACCGCCATAACAGTGGCAAATAATCTCGGTTTGTCTGGAGTATAAACAAATAATTCTGTACCACCACGAGTGGTGTGTTTGGAGATGAGTACTAAGGCTTCATCATGTTTATGTTTAAGGATAGCCTCGGCATGCCAAGCTACTTGATTGGGCTGGTGACGCAAAAAGTAATCGGCTTTAAAGCGTAACCATAATTGGTCGAGGCTTTTTTCTTTAATGCCGCGTCTTAGCAGCTCTTTTTTTGCCTTGGCTTGGTGTTCGCGTACACGGGCACGAATATCAACCGGCTTTTCTTTGCCGCGTGCTAGCACCCGCTGCGTCGAAAAGTAAAGATCGCGCAGTAACGAGCCTTTCCAGCTGTTCCAGGTTTTTTCATTGGTGGCACAAATATCCGCGACCGTCAGGCAGTAGAGATAGCTTAAATGCACCGCATCTCGCACTTTATCGGCAAATTCAGCAACCACATCAGGGTCGGAAATATCGCGGCGCTGCGCCGTTACCGACATAATCAGGTGATTCTCGACTAGCCAGCTAACCAGTCTGCCATCGTGTTTATTTAAGCCGTGTAGATCGCAAAATGCTTGAGCATCGACTGCGCCCAGCTTGCTGTGATCACCGCCGCGGCCTTTGCCTATATCGTGAAAAATGGCCGCCAAGACCAGTAAACCTTTTTTAGGCAGCTGATTAATCAGCACTGAACCAAGTGGAAATTCCTCTTTTTGCTCGGGTTGAGAAAACCGCTCGATATTTAAGATTAATCTATGGGTATGTTCATCGACCGTATAGGCATGGAACAGGTCAAACTGCATCTGACCTTCGATACTGCGCCAAGCAGGTAAGTAGGCAGACATGATCCCGTGGCTGTGCATCAATGATAAGGCCGCAATACCGCGCGGATGGCGTAATATTTCAAGAAATATCGCCCGGCACGGCTCATGATGCATTAGCGGTTGGGTTTGTGCACGCCGCGCTCGGCGAAGCTGGCGCAGGGTAGGCGCGTAAATGGCTTTAATATTGGAGTTACGCGCCACTTGTAAGAAGAGCCCCATGATCTCGGCGGGATCGTCAAAAAGGTTAGGCTTAAGACACTCGATAAAGCTACTACGACGTTGGTAGTTTTCATCGATAGGGAAGATTTCAAGTGCCGTAGTGTGACCTAAGGTTGCCCGTTTAAACAGTTGCAGCAGCATCTGGTTAAGCTCCATCACCCGGCGCACCGTGCGATAGTAGCGTTTCATCATCTGTTCTACCGCAAGCTGAGTTTTATCTTTATAACCAAGTAATTCAGCAACTTGACGCTGCAAGTCAAACAGTAAACGGTTTTCGTCACGGCCAGAGATAAGGTGCAGTGCAAATCTCAACTGCCACAAGTATTCTTGGCATTCGAGTAGTTCGTCTAACTCTGCTTTTTCTAAAAAACCGTGGGCGACTAAGTCTTCGGTGCAGCTGGCATTAAAGTAGCGCATAGCTACCCAAGTAATGGTTTGAATATCGCGTAAACCACCAGGGCATGATTTGATGTTGGGTTCGAGATCGAAGGCACTGGCTTTAGCGTGCCGGAGAATCTGTTCATCGCGCTTAGCAATAAAAAACTCACTGGCAGGCCAAAAGTTGGCTTCTCTTACGCGGCGATATAACTCTGCAAATAACTTGTGTGGACCACATAGCCGCCGCGCTTCGAGCAAGTTGGTTGCTATGGTAATGTCATTACGGCCTTGATTGATAGTGTCATCAACGCTGCGGACGCTATGGCCCACTTCTAAGCCAGCGTCCCACAAAAAGGCGATATATTGCCCCAATAGGTGTTCACCTTCTTGGGATAATTGTCCGTCAATCAAAAACAGCAGATCTACGTCTGAGTGCGGGTGCAGTTCGCCACGACCATAACCACCAACCGCGATCAGTGCCACAGGATGTTGCTCAAGTTGATGAGAACGCCATTGTTTGCACAGTAACGCATCTACGGCGCGACAGCGTTGCTTTACCAGCAAGGTAACCGACTCGCCCGCATTAAATCGCTCTAATAGTTGCTCGTTTTGCAGTTTTAAGGCTGATTTAGCGTTCAGTGCGTTATTCATTGGTATCCTTCGGGGAAAGGCTGCGGCTATTGCCGAACCGCAGCCTGATATTATCGTAATCCACTCTCCACTTTACGCACTACTTAAACGGAAAGTACAGCAATTAGTGATTGATTATGCGCGGGAAGTCTTCTTCTGAACGTAGGGTCAATACTTCAACCCCTTTGTCAGTCACTAATAGGGTATGTTCCCATTGGGCCGAGTTTTTACCGTCAGAGGTCGTTACCGTCCAGTTGTCATCTTTATCTAATACGCTTGTATGACGACCCGCATTGATCATTGGTTCGATGGTAAAACACATGCCAGGACGCAATACGGTCTTGTCATTGTTTTTGTAATGCATGACTTGGGGTTCTTCATGAAAACCAGCGCCGATACCATGGCCACAGTAATCGGTTACGATACTGTATTTCTCTAGACCGGTTTTCTTACTCTTAATGTATTTCTCAATGATGGTGCCAATTTCACCTAGCTTCATACCTGGACGCACCTTTTTGATGGCTTCGTATAAGCTTTCTTGAGCGACACGGCACAAACGTTTGTCTTTGGCGCTGACATCACCAATCAGAAACATTTTTGAGGTGTCACCATGGTAGCCATCCTTAATCACGGTAATGTCGATATTGAGGATATCGCCATCTTTTAAGGCTCTGTCATTGGGAATGCCATGACAAATCACCTCATTAATAGAGGTGCAAATAGATTTCGGGAAACCGTGATAGTTAAGTGGCGCCGAAATTGCCCCTTGCTCTGCAGTATATTTGGCACAGATATCGTTAAGCTCATTCGTGGTGACGCCCGCCTTAACGTAAGGGGCTATCATCTCTAGAACATCGGCGGCTAATTTGCCCGCAGCGCGCATTTTTTCGATCTCTTCGGCTGTTTTAATCACTATACTCATTAGGCTTTCTCTTGTTTCTCGGTAGTCTTATTTTTGGCGCGTCAACTATGCTAAAAATTTGTGTTTTCGCTGGTTTCATGGTATAAAGCGCGCCGTTACGTTTGACTCTTGATTACTTGTCATCTGACCAGGTCTTCTGACGTTTGGTTAAGAGCGAATCTGGCGGCCATTATACATGGCAATTACTAAATACTAAATCACACACGTATCGACACGTTCTCCGGGGTGCCTATAAAAGGTCGGAGATATGGGATGCGTGGAGGTCTAACCCCCAATTTTAAGGTAATAAAATGACTACAGTTTCAATGCGCGACATGCTTCAAGCCGGTGTTCACTTCGGTCACCAAACTCGTTACTGGAACCCAAAGATGAAGCCATTCATCTTCGGCGCTCGTAATGGTGTTCACATCATTAACCTAGAGCACACTGTGCCTATGTTCAATGAAGCACTAGCGTTCATCAGCAACGTAGCATCTAAGAAAGGGAAAGTTCTTTTCGTAGGTACTAAGCGCGCTGCAAGCGAAGCTATCAAAGAAGCAGCAATTTCTTGTGATCAGTACTATGTTGATAACCGCTGGTTAGGTGGTATGTTGACTAACTGGAAAACAGTTCGTCAATCAATCAAGCGTCTAAAAGATCTAGAAAGCCAGTCAATCGATGGCACTTTCGACAAGCTAACTAAGAAAGAGGCGCTAATGCGTACTCGCGAGCTTGAGAAACTAGAAAAGTCTCTTGGTGGTATCAAGAACATGGGCGGTCTACCTGACGTTATCTTCGTTATCGGTGCTGACCATGAGCACATCGCGATTAAAGAAGCTAACAACCTAGGTATCCCAGTTGTTGCTGTTGTAGATACTAACTCTTCTCCAGACGGCATCACCTACATCGTTCCTGGTAACGATGATGCTATGCGTTCTATCCGTCTGTACACTGAGTCAGTTGCTGCAGCTGCTAAAGCTGGTCGCGGTCAAGACCTAGCGGTTCAAGCTGAACAAGACGGTTTCGTAGAAGCTGAATAATAAGGCGAGATGAATTTCATCGCCCTTATTAACCAAGATATATGATTGGTGAACAGGGGCCCTTAAGGCCCCTGTTTTATATCATTTGATTTGTAGATTTACCTATAGAGGATTTAACAATGGCAATTACTGCTGCCCAAGTTAAAGAACTACGTGAGCGCACTGGCGCTGGCATGATGGATTGTAAAAAAGCGCTAACTGAAACCAATGGTGACATTGAGCTAGCGATTGAAAACATGCGTAAGAGCGGTGCTGCTAAGGCTGCTAAAAAAGCGGGTAACATCGCTGCTGAAGGTACTATCCTTATCAAGCAAGGCGAAGGTTTCACTGCACTTTTAGAAGTTAACTGTCAAACTGACTTCGTTGCTAAAGACGGTAACTTCCTAGCATTCGCTAACGCAGTACTTGATGTTGCTGCTGCATCTAAAGTGACTGTTGAAGACCTAAAAGCACAGTTCGAAGAAACGCGTGTTGCACTAGTGGCTAAAATCGGTGAAAACATCAACGTACGTCGCGTTGAGTACATCGATGGTACTAACACTGCTTCATACCGTCACGGCGAACGCATCGGTGTTGTTGTCACTGGTGATGCAGACGAAGAAACACTTAAGCACATCGCAATGCACGTAGCGGCTTCTAAGCCTGAATACGTTCACCCAGAAGATGTTCCTGCTGATGTTGTTGAGAAAGAAAGAGCCGTTCAAATCGAAATCGCGATGAATGAAGGCAAGCCTCAAGAGATCGCTGAGAAGATGGTTGCGGGTCGTATGAAGAAGTTCACCGGTGAAGTTTCTCTTACTGGTCAAGCTTTCATCATGGAACCAAAGAAAACAGTTGGCGAGATTCTTAAAGAGAAAGGCGCTACTGTTACAAACTTCATTCGTTTAGAAGTTGGTGAAGGTATCGCGAAGAAAGAAGAAGATTTCGCTGCTGAAGTTGCAGCACAAATCGCTGCTTCAAAGGCGTAATCGCCGCTTTTTTGATACCCTAAAAACCGCAGCAATCGCTGCGGTTTTATTATGCCAATTAGATTGTCACAGCCTGCATTTTTTTCGATATAATTGGTAAAATACCCACCAGCATTTATCAGGACAAAAAACTATGAGCACAAACCCCAAACCCGCTTTTCGACGTATTCTTCTTAAATTGAGTGGCGAAGCCCTGATGGGCGAAGAAGGCTTTGGTATCGACCCTAAAGTACTCGATCGTATGGCACAAGAGGTTAAGGAGTTGGTTGAGCTTGGTATTCAAGTTGGTGTTGTGATCGGTGGTGGTAACCTGTTCCGTGGTGAAGGGCTGGCTAAAGCCGGTATGAACCGTGTTGTTGGCGACCATATGGGCATGTTAGCCACTGTGATGAATGGCTTAGCAATGCGTGATGCCTTGCACCGTGCTTATGTTAATGCGCGCCTGATGTCAGCAATACCGCTTAAAGGTGTGTGTGACGATTATAACTGGGCTGAAGCGATTAGCTTGCTAAAATCGGGTCGAGTGGTGATTTTTGCAGCCGGTACGGGTAATCCATTTTGCACTACTGACTCTGCTGCGTGCCTGCGCGGTATTGAGATTGAAGCCGAAGTTGTGCTCAAGGGCACCAAAGTCGATGGCGTCTATTCAGACGACCCAGTGAAGAACCCTGAAGCCGTTAAATATGACGAAATGGGTTACGACGAAGTACTAGACAAAGAATTAAAAGTGATGGATCTTGCTGCATTTACACTGGCGAGAGATCACGACATGCCTATTTTAGTGTTCAATATGAATAAGCCTGGTGCGCTGCGCCGTGTTATTATGGGTGATCATGAAGGCACAATGATCAAAAGTAGCCGCGTAAAATCAGCCGAATAAGTACCATTTATACTAACGTAAATTTAGTAAGCAAAAAGGATATTAAACGTGATTAATGAAATCAAAGAAGATGCGAAACTACGCATGGGTAAATGTGTTGAAGCGACTAAAACGCAAATGGCTAAAGTGCGTACCGGTCGTGCTCACCCGAGTCTACTTGATTCAATCAAGGTACCTTATTACGGTTCACTGACTCCACTAAAGCAAGTGGGTAACGTATCGATTGAAGATTCAAGAACCCTAGCGGTCAGCGTTTTTGACTCAACTATGATAGCAGCGGTAGAAAAGGCAATTATGAGTTCAGATTTGGGGCTAAACCCTATGTCTGCAGGCACCACTATTCGCATTCCGCTACCTGCGCTAACTGAAGAGCGTCGTAAAGACCTGATCAAAGTGGTTCGCGCCGAAGCGGAAAACGGACGTATTGCCGTACGTAACGTTCGCCGTGATGCTAACTCTGATGTAAAAGCATTAGAGAAAGAAAAAGAGTGTACCGAAGACGATGTGCGTCGCAGTGAAGATGAAATTCAGAAGTTTACCGATGCACACATTAAAATGATTGATGAAATTTTGGCGGCTAAAGAAGCAGAGTTGATGGAAGTCTAATCTGCAGTCTTAGTTACTAGAGTTAACACGCCGTGTAGGGGTATACTACACGGCGTTTGCTATTTTTAAGGGTTGTAATAGATGTCGATCGAATCTCAATCTGGCTCAGAGTTAGCTGATGACACACTCGCTGAGCTGATTAAGCTGTCTATACCTAAGCACGTTGCTATTATCATGGATGGCAATGGGCGTTGGGCGCAAGCTCAAGGTAAGCCGCGGGTGATTGGACATAAAGCAGGCGTAAAGGCGGTTCGCCGAGCGGTGAGCACTGCACGAGAAATGGGGGTCGGTTCATTGACCTTATTTGCATTTTCCAGTGAGAATTGGCGTCGACCAGACAAAGAAGTTAGCTTGTTAATGGAGCTGTTTTTTACCGTGTTACAACGGGAGTTAAAGCGACTACATAACAATGGCGTACGCCTCAATATCATAGGCGATACCAGTCGCTTTTCGCCGCGTTTACAAAAGCAAATTGCTTCGGCAATGGCACAAACTGCCGAGAATGACGGTTTAATCTTAAACGTCGCAGCCAACTATGGCGGTCGTTGGGACATCATGCAAGCGGCGCAAACCTTAGCCAAAAAGGTTGAATCTGGCGAAATGAGCAGCAGTCAGTTCACCGAAGAGGCGTTAAGTCAGCATTTATGCATGCAAAATCAGCCGGAAGTTGATTTAATGATCCGTACGGGTGGAGATTTTCGCATCAGTAATTTTATACTCTGGCAGGCCGCTTATGCAGAGTTAGTGTTTACTGAGGTGCTTTGGCCCGACTTTGACGAGCAAGCCTTTAAAGAAGCTGTCGCTGTATTTGCTTCGCGTCAACGCCGTTTCGGATTAACGGGAACGCAAATTGAGACGCTACAGGCTGAGCAATAAATTATAAGAGGGAAAGTTTTGCTAAAGCATAGAATAATAACAGCAGTATGGTTAATCCCATTAGTGATGGGTGCCATATTCTTTTTCCCTGTGGAGTATTTTTCATGGGCTCTGGTGGCGGTATTTTTAATCGCCGCTAAAGAGTGGGGCCGTATTATCGATAAACGTTGTAACATCACTCAGTGGAGTTTCACGTTGACTATCGGTATTTTATTAGTGGCGCTCAATCTGTTTGTACCTAGCACAGAGGTGTGGTTTAAGGGCCATTTACATCCCATATTTCTAGCGATTATGGTCATTGGTGCATTTTGGTGGGTTATCTCCTTACTCTTCATCGTGTCATATCCTAAAAGTTCGACCTTGTGGGCTAAGAGCCACATGTTCAAGTCGATGTTTGGCCAGTTAACATTAATCCCTTGTTTTACTGCATTAGTTGCGCTCAAGGCATTAAGCTCACAGGCTGATCCCTATTACGGTGGTACCTTGGTCTTCTTGGTGATGTTGACCGTATGGGCTGCCGATTCTGGCGCTTACTTTGCGGGTAAAGCCTTAGGTAAACATAAATTGATGCCCAATGTCAGCCCTGCTAAAACCGTGGAAGGCCTCATTGGTGGCCTGCTGACGACTATGCTTGTTGTTGCTGGGGTGATGTTACTCTCACCTGAGCAAGAGTTAGGCTTGGTGATTGTAGTCACCCTGTTTGTTGCCTTAGTGTCTGCGGTGGGCGATCTGTCTGAGAGTATGTTTAAGCGTGTTGCCGACATAAAAGACTCAGGTACTATCTTGCCTGGCCATGGTGGCGTTCTAGACAGAATTGATAGCCTAACCGCCGCGTTGCCAGTCTTTACACTCATTTATATCGCATTTTGGATGTAACCATGCAAAAGATGGTGATTCTAGGGGCCACAGGCTCAATTGGCGCCAGCACGCTCAGTGTTGTCGAGCGTAATCCGGCTGATTATGAGGTTTACGCCCTAGTGGCCAATCGTAGTGTCGATAAGATGCTAGCGTTATGCATAACCCATGAGCCTTGTGTGGCGCACATGGTCGATGCCGAGGCGGCCAAAGAGTTAGCAGACCAACTGCCTAAATCACTGCGCACCCGAGTCTCTAGCGGTGCAGATGAACTGCTCGATTTAGTTGCCGCAAGTGAGGTGGATACTGTGATGGCGGCCATTGTCGGGGCTGCCGGATTACCTTCAACCTTAGCTGCGGTTCGTGCGGGCAAGCGAGTGTTATTGGCCAATAAAGAATCATTGGTGATGTCAGGACGTTTGTTTATCGATCAGATGCAAGCTTCTGGCGCGCAAGTGCTGCCTGTGGACAGCGAGCATAATGCGATTTTTCAATGTTTACCCTTCGAGGTGCAGCAGCAAATCGGCGTATGCCAACTAACCGACGCCGGTATTTCACATATTTTGCTGACTGGTTCGGGTGGTCCTTTTCTTAGTACTGACCTTGCCACTTTGCAGCACATGACACCAGATCAAGCCTGTAAGCACCCCAACTGGTCGATGGGACGTAAAATCTCTGTTGATTCGGCTAGCATGATGAATAAAGGGCTGGAATATATTGAGGCCCGTTGGTTGTTTAATGCCGGCAAAGAGCAATTAAAAGTGGTGGTGCACCCACAAAGTGTCATTCACTCAATGGTGCAATATAAAGATGGATCTGTTGTCGCTCAGTTGGGCAACCCTGATATGCGCACGCCTATCGCACATTGTATGGCTTATCCACAAAGAATTTCTGCTGGCGTTGAACCTTTAGATTTTTTCAAAGTCGGACAGTTAAGCTTTCTTGAACCCGATTTTAACCGTTTCCCTTGTTTAGCATTAGCCATTGATGCCTGTGAGCAAGGCCAAGAAGCGACAACTGTGCTCAACGCGGCTAATGAAATATCGGTCGAAGCATTCCTAGCAGGGCGCATTCGGTTTACCGATATTGCTCTTATCAACGAATTTTGCCTAACCAAAGTGGCCAAGCAAAGTTTAAACACGATTGAAGATATTTTGGCGCTGGATAACCAAACTCGCCGAGTGGCTGCTGAACATGTTAAACGTGTGCAGCAGTAAAGAAGGAGCTCAATGCTAGATTTTTTATGGAACCTAGGTTCCTTTATTATTGCTTTAGGCATATTAATCACGGCCCATGAATATGGCCACTTTTGGGTCGCACGTCGCTGCGGCGTCAAAGTGGAGCGCTTTTCCATCGGTTTTGGTAAAGCGATTTGGCGTAAAATCGGAGCAGATGGCACCGAGTATGTGGTCGCGATGATCCCGCTCGGTGGTTACGTGAAGATGCTCGATGAGCGTGTTGACGATGTGCCAGAAGCATTAAAACCTCAAGCTTTTAATCGTAAGTGCGTCTGGCAGCGCATTGCCATTGTCGGCGCCGGCCCCATGGCTAACTTTATCTTCGCCATTTTTGCGTTGTACATCATGTACCTCATTGGTGTGCCGTCATTAAAACCAGTTATTGAAACCACCCAGCCTAATACGCCTGCCGCTATCATTGAGGTTAAACAGCCGCAGCAAGTGATTGCCGTTGGCGACCAAGCCGTCCGCAACTGGGAGGAGGTGACCTATGCCTTAGTTGGGCATATTGGCGATGATAATATCGACATAACCCTAGCCCCACTATCAGGTGTTATGGGCCAAGAGCGTACTTATCGCCTCGACACTCGTCAGTGGCAATTTGACCCAGAAAAACAATCGCCAATCACCTCGCTGGGGTTAGGCATTTATCAACCAGACGTGAGTCCCACCTTGGCCTTTGTCAGTGAAGATGGCGCCGCGTATGCCGCAGGGCTTAGGGTTGGTGATACCTTGGTTGCTATCGATGGCCAGCGTTATAGCCAATGGGATGGGTTTGTCGAACAAATTAAAGCGGCGGCGGGTAAGACTGTAAACATCACTGTGCTACGCGATGGTATGCAGGTTGAGCTTGCGGTGACGCCTAAATCGCGTACTGGCGATAATGGTCAAATAGAGGGGGTAATTGGTGTTGCACCCACTCAAGCTCCTTGGCCAGATGATATGCGTTTACAGTTAGAATACGGTTTAGGCGAATCTTTTGTGGTTGCCGCCGATAAAACGTGGCAACTTGTGTCAGTCAGCATTAAGATGATTGGCAAATTATTTACTGGCGATGTGTCGGTGAAAAACCTAAGTGGACCTATTTCAATCGCACAAGGTGCGGGGAGTAGTGCTAACTATGGTTTAGTTTACTTTTTAGGGTTCCTAGCATTAATTAGCGTCAATTTAGGCATTATTAACCTATTGCCTTTACCAGTGCTAGATGGTGGGCATCTGTTATATTACTTCATCGAAGTGATCACAGGCAGGCCTGTACCGGAGAAGGTACAGGAAATTGGATTCAGATTTGGGGCAGCTATGCTGCTAATGTTGATGAGTATCGCCCTTTTCAATGATTTTTCCCGACTCTGAGCAAGGACACACACATAATTAGAAGTGCTCTATGAGATTGAATAAAATTTTTGCCTCGATGTTATTAGTCGGTGCGTCTTTATCAGGGAACGGTTGGGCCGAAACATTCCAGCCTTTTGAAGTTACAGACATCCAAGTACAAGGTTTACAACGTGTTGCATTAGGTGCCGCACTCCTCAATATCCCCATTAAGGTGGGCGATACCGTTGACGAAACGCGTCTGCAGCAAGCGATTAAAAGCTTGTACGCGTCAACTAACTTCGAACATATCGAAGTCAGTCGCGATGGCAATGTCCTCGTGGTGACGGTCAAAGAGCGTCCAACCATTAGCGCTGTGACCTTCGAAGGCAACAAAGACATTAAAGATGAGCAGTTGCAAGAGAGTCTCGATGGCAGTGACGTTAAAGTTGGTGAGTCATTAGATCGCACCATGCTTAGCGGAATTGAAAAAAGCCTGCAAGATTTCTACTACGGTGTGGGTAAATACGGCGCTAAAGTTGAAGCGCAGGTGATTAACTTACCGCGAAATCGTGTCGAGCTTAAGTTTAAGTTTACTGAAGGCTTAGCCGCTGAAATTCGCCAGATAAACGTTGTGGGTAACACAGTGTTTAGCGATGCTGAATTGATCAGCATGCTGGAATTAAAAGATTATGTGGCCTGGTGGGACCTGTTTGGTGAGCGTCGTTACCAAAAGCAAAAGCTGCAAGCCGACCTTGAAACCATCAAAACCTTTTACCATAACCGCGGTTATATTCGCTTCGATGTCACCTCGACTCAGGTCGCGATGACGCCTGATCGTAAAGGGCTGTATATCACGATTAATGTCGATGAAGGTGAGCAGTACAAGGTAAAAGAGGTCAACCTCACCGGAGACCTTATGGGCCGTGAAGAGGTGATGCAAGCGATTTTGCCGATCAAAGTGGGTGATACCTACAATGGCGGCGACGTGACCTTTACCGAAGAGATGTACGGCAAGTATCTTGGTCGTTTCGGCTATGCCTATCCTGAAGTGAAAACCTACCCAGAAATTAATGACGACACCAAAGAGGTGACTCTTAATGTCAATATTAAACCGGGCAAGCGGGTTTATGTGCGTAGCATTAACTTCACGGGTAACCAAGTCACTAAAGATGAAGTAATGCGTCGTGAATTACGCCAGATGGAAGGGGCATGGTTAAATGCCGCGCAAGTCGAGCAATCTAAAGCGCGCCTTAACCGTCTAGGTTATTTCGAAACTGTTGATACACAAACGGTGCAAGTACCTGGCACCGATGATTTGGTCGATGTTGCCTTTAATGTGAAAGAGCAGCCTTCTGGTTCATTTAACGCGGGTGTGGGTTATGGTACCGAATCAGGTATAAGCTTGCAGTTTGGTGTCCAGCAAAGCAACTTCCTAGGGACTGGTAATCAGGCCGGCATTAACTTAAATACTAATAAGTATTCTAAGAATATTAATTTCTCTTATACCGATCCCTATTTCACTAAGGACGGCGTGAGCTTAGGCGGCAGTGTTTTCTGGAATGAGTTTGATGCGCAAGAGGCTAACCTTGAGCGTTATAAAAACAGCTCTTACGGCGTTGCTTTAAACTCAGGTTTCCCAATTAACGAATATAACCGTATTAACGGTGGTATAGGCTATCGTCATAACGCAATTTCAGAGATTTCAGCTTATGAGCAGGCGCTGCGTTTCTACAATATCTATCGTGATCAAGATGACCCTAATGCCGAGCTAGCATTTGATAATTTCGAATTGAATCTTGGCTGGTATCGCAGTACGTTGAACCGCGGTACCTTCCCAACAGACGGTTCTTCACAGCGTTTAAGCGGTAAGATGACGGTTCCTGGTTCAGATCTGCAATACTTTAAAACCGACTTTGACACCAGCTTCTACTGGCCCTTTAACCGTAGCCATAGCTTCGTGTTATTAACTAAGGCGCGTGTCGGCTACGGTAATGGTTATGGCCAGTTTGGGGATAACGATCAGATTTTACCGTTCTGGGAAAACTACTACTCGGGTGGTAGCAGCTCATTACGTGGCTTTAAGTCGAACTCTGTGGGCCCTCGTTCATTCTACTTGTATCGTGGTAGTGAGCCGTGTTCACCAGATCCATCGGGTGATGGTTGTACCTTGCCTGGCGATCCAAATCGCATCGAAGTCAGCCAAGGGCGTTCTATCGGTGGTAATGCCATCGCGACCGCCAGCATTGAGCTTATTGTGCCGACGCCATTCTTGGACGAAGCCTATACTAACTCTGTGCGTACCAGCTTCTTTGTCGATGCGGGTAATGTCTGGGATACTGAATTTGATTACGATTCCTATCGCGGCTTGCCTGCTGAAGAGTTTGCCGAACTGGCAGATTACTCTGATCCTTCACGCATTCGTGCGTCAGCGGGGATGAGTGTTCAGTGGTTGTCGCCCATGGGGCCAATGGTATTTAGCCTTGCGTGGCCAATCACAGAGTATGAAGATGATGAAACCGAGATTTTCTCGTTCAACATTGGTAAAACTTTCTAAGTTAGAACTAATTTAAATAAAAATAATCGGCAAGTTTTGCTGACAACAAGGAGTTTATTTTGAATAAGATGTTTAATCGCGCAATGATGGTTTTGGTTCTGTTAGGTGCACCGATTGCTGCACAAGCAGAAAAAATTGCAGTGGTAGATATGCAAGCGGTATTTGAGCAGTTACCCCAGCGCGAAGCCGTGAGTAAAACACTCAAAACCGAATTTGGTGACCGTGTGGCTAACGTGCAAAAGATGCAAGACGAGCTACGTGGCATGCTTGAGAAGCAGCAGCGTGATGCCGCGCTGATGAGCGAAAGCCAAAAAACCGATATGTTGCGTAAGATGGAATCACTCAAAGCTGAGCTGCAATTAAAAGGCAAAGCTTTAGATGAAGATATGCGTCGTCGTAACGGTGAAGAGCAAAACAAACTGTTAGTTGAAGTGCAAAAAGCGATCACCGCTATTGCGGAAAAAGAGCAATATGACCTAGTGCTGCAGCGTGGTGCTGCCATCTATGTTAAGCCTTCTTCAGATATCAGCAGTAAAGTTGTTGAAGCGTTGAGCAAAGGCTAACGATTAATGAAAAGCTATACATTAAAAGAGATCGCTGTTTACTTAAATGCTGCGGTACAAGGTGACGACACGGTTGAAATTAACCGAGTTGCCACTCTCGAAAAAGCGCAAAAGGGTGAGATCTCTTTTTTAGCCAACTCAAAATACCAGCATCAGCTTGCGGGCACATTGGCATCAGCAGTGTTGTTGTCGCCCAAAATGGCGGCTGATTTTAACGGCAACGCAATTGTACTTAATGATCCTTATGTAGGATTTGCAAGGGTGGCGCAGTTACTCGACTCGACGCCTAAAGCCGCTGAAGCAATTCATCCCAGCGCAGTGATTGATGTCAGTGCCACTATAGGCGAAGGCGTTGCTATTGGCGCCAATGCCGTTATCGGCCCCAATGTGATTTTGGGGCAGCAGGTACAGATTGGTGCAGGATGTGTTGTAAGCCAAGACGTTATCATCGGCTCCAATACCATCTTGTGGCCTAATGTGACTGTGTACCACAATGTCCACCTTGGTCAAGACTGTATAGTGCATTCGGGCACGGTACTGGGATCGGACGGTTTTGGTTATGCTAATGAGCGTGGGCAGTGGATCCGCATTCCGCAAACGGGGGGCGTGCGTATTGGTGATCGGGTTGAAATTGGTGCTTGTACTAGTATTGACCGTGGCGCACTAGATCATACCGAGATCCATGATGGGGTGATCATCGATAACCAAGTGCAAATTGCCCATAATGTGATTATTGGTGAAAACAGTGCTCTTGCCGGTGGTTCTACCTTTGCGGGTAGTGTCACCATAGGTAAATATTGTATCATTGGTGGCTGTAGCGCCGTAGCTGGACATTTATCCGTCGCCGACGGTACCCATATCTCAGGTGGCACAAACGTTACGAGTGTTATCAGGGAGCCTGGTGTATACTCCTCTGCTACTGTGGCGATGGAAAACAAGGTGTGGCGTCGAAATACCGTACGGTTTAGACAGCTAGATGAACTGTTCCAACGCGTTAAAAAGTTAGAAAAAAACGTTAAAATAGAAGATTAAGTGCCCCTTGGCAGCTAAGGAAATTATTGAGTGTCAAATCAATTAAACACAATGGATATCAAAGAGATCCTAAAGTTTTTGCCCCATAGGTATCCGTTTTTATTGATCGATAGAGTCCTCGACTTTACCCCAGGCGAATCACTCCATGCGATCAAAAATGTCACTATTAATGAGCCATTTTTTCAAGGCCATTTCCCCGTTCAACCCGTGATGCCGGGGGTATTAATCCTCGAAGCGATGGCACAAGCCACGGGTTTATTGGCATTTAAGACCATGAGTGACGAACCATCAAATGATGCACTCTACTATTTCGCGGGTATCGACAAAGCACGTTTTAAGCGTGTGGTTGAGCCAGGCGATCAGCTGCATTTTGAAGTGAAAATGATTAAAGAACGCCGCGGGATTGGGGTGTTTACTGGTGAAGCAAAGGTCGATGGCGAACTAGTCTGTTCTGCCGAGATTATGTGTGCCCGTAGAGAGATTAGTCAGTGATTGATGATTTAGCGTTTGTACATCCCGATGCCAAAATTGGTAATAATGTCACCATAGGTCCATGGACCTATATTGGTGCCGATGTTGAAATTGGTGACGATTGCCACCTGAGTTCTCATGTTGTGGTCAAAGGCCCGACAGTGATGGGCAAAGGCAATCGCATTTTCCAGTTCGCCTCTGTGGGTGAAGACTGCCAAGATAAAAAGTACGCGGGCGAACCCACGCGCTTAATTATTGGCGATAATAATGTGATCCGTGAATCGGTGACCATTCATCGCGGCACGATTCAAGACAAGGGCGAAACCGTTATTGGTTCTAACAACCTGTTTATGGCCTACGTGCATATTGCCCACGACTGTGTGGTTGGCAATAATGTGATCATGGCTAACAATGCTTCGATTGCAGGTCATGTTCATGTCGGTGATTGGGCCATTTTAGGTGGTATGACTGGCGTGCATCAGTTTGTGCATATAGGCGCGCATGCTTTTACCGCAGGTAGCTCTCTTATTTTGCAAGATGTGCCTCCGTTTGTGATGGCCTCAGGCCAGCCTGCGATACCGCGTGGTCTTAACGCCGAAGGGCTCAAGCGTCGTGGCTTCTCTAAAGAGAGCCAACTTGCGGTGCGCCGAGCTTATAAAACAGTGTATCGCAAAGGGTTGACGGTTGATGAAGCCATTGCCGCTTTGAGTGAAGACTCCCAAGATGAGCAAGTGAAGCTATTTACTGATTTCATTGCCAATTCCAGTCGAGGCATTATTCGTTAAGCCACTGGTCTTGGAAATCAAAAGCTCGTTTAGACGGGCTTTTTTTTATGAGTGAAATTAAACCAAGCGCATTAATTATCAGCTCGAGCTTGATGGCTAAAATAGACTGTTACTCTGGTGTAAGTGGTATCGACCCATTGCAGACATCAATGAAAAGTCATTGAGTTAATGTGATTAATCGTAAGTCGGAAACAACGGATAAGAATCGGGTTATGACTGAACGTAGACAAAAAATATTTGCCATGGTCGCAGGCGAACTGTCTGGGGACATCTTAGGCGCAGGTTTAATCCGTGCCCTAAAGCAGCGTTATCCTGACGCGCGTTTTGTCGGCATTGGTGGTCCACAGATGGACGAATTGGGTTTTGAGTCGCTGTTCTCATTTGAAGAGTTAGCGGTGATGGGGATAGTGGAGGTCTTGTCGCGTCTGCCTCGGTTGCTTAAGGTGCGTAAAACCCTCATCGATGAAATCTCCGCCTTGTCACCCGATTGTTTTATCGGTATCGATGCGCCCGATTTCAATATCGGCCTCGAGTTAAAGCTTAAGCAGCGTGGCATTAAAACCGTGCATTATGTCAGCCCATCTGTGTGGGCATGGCGGCCTAAGCGCATCTTTAAAATTGCCAAAGCAACCAACATGGTGCTGTCGTTGTTGCCGTTTGAAAAGGCGTTTTATGATAAACATCAGGTGCCGTGCACTTTCGTCGGTCATACCTTAGCCGACGACATCCCTATGGAGAATGATAAAGCAGCAGCCCGAGCTCAGCTGGGGTTAGATGCCGAAGATGAATACTTAGCCTTATTGCCGGGCTCACGCGGTGGCGAACTAAAGCAGTTGGCAGAGCCTTTTGTGAAAGCGGCATTGCTGCTACGACAACGTTATCCCGATCTTAAGTTCATCACGCCGCTGGTTAATGCCAAACGCCGCGCCCAATTTGAGGCAGCGCTTGAACAATTTGCTCCCGATTTGGCGATTCATATGGTTGAAGGTCAGTCGCGGGTGGTGATGGCGGCTGCTGATGCCATTTTACTGGCGTCAGGCACGGCGACGTTAGAAGCCATGTTGGTTAAACGGCCGATGGTGGTGGCGTATCGCGTCAGTCCGATCACCTATAGCATTGCCAAAAGTATGATGCAGATAGACAGTTACTCACTGCCTAATCTATTGGCTGGTGAGAAAATTATTCCTGAGTTGATCCAAGCCGACTGCACCGCGCAGAAGATCGCCGATGCGGTAGCGCAACAACTCGATAGCGATCATCGCCCGTTAATGAAACGTTTTGCCACCTTGCATCAACAACTCAAATGTAATGCCAGTCAGCGGGCCGCCGATGCGGTGGTCGCGTTAATTGAGGAGGCGTAATATGGCGACCTTTAAAGATATCACTCAAGCGCAAATCAGCCTATTGTGCCAAGGGTTTTACGCCGGTGTCGACGAGGTGGGGCGCGGACCTTTAGTTGGTGATGTCGTGACCGCAGCCGTGGTGCTCGACCCTAATAATCCTATCGCTGGGCTGAATGACTCGAAAAAATTGTCAGAAAAAAAACGCTTAGCCTTGTTTGCCGAGATTAACCAAAAAGCCCTCGATGTCAGTGTGGGGCGTGCCAGTCCTGCTGAGATAGATGAGCTTAATATTCTGCACGCCACTATGCTGGCAATGCAGCGCGCGGTGGCCGGTCTTAAGGCTCGCCCCGCGCGGATACTGGTCGATGGTAATCGTGTGCCTGACTTTGGTATTGAAAGCCATGCGGTGATCAAAGGCGATGGCCTGATCGCTGGCATCAGCGCCGCATCGATCATTGCCAAAGTGGTGCGAGATCAAGAGATGGACGCGCTCGATGCCAGGTACCCGCAATTTGGTTTTGCTAAGCATAAGGGCTACCCGACAAAAGCGCATTTTGAGGCGCTAGAACAACATGGCGTATTAGCCGAACACCGTAAGAGTTTTCGCCCCGTACAGGCACGTTTATCGCGGGACGATTAATCCTTATCAGCACAGGCAAAGCCGAGTTGAAAGGGTGACGCTGTGTTTCGCTATGTGTTAATCTCAGTCTGTTAATCTCAATGGGCGCTTGCCGCCCAACTAAAAAGATACTATCAACTATGTCAGAACCTCGTTTCGTGCATCTGCGCGTTCACAGTGATTTTTCCATGTCCGACGGCCTCTCGAAAGTGAAGCCCATTCTAGCTAAGGCGACTGAGCTTGAAATGGCGGCGCTTGCCCTGACCGATAAAACCAATTTATGTGGTTTGGTTAAGTTTTACAGCGGCTGCCATGGGGCGGGGATTAAGCCAATTATTGGCACTGACTTTTCGATGTTGGTGCCAGGCTTTGACGACGAGTTTTGCTCGATTACGGTATTGGCCATCAACAATCAAGGTTATAAAAACCTCACCTTATTGATAAGCGATGCCTATCTACGTGGCCATGTACGCGACCGCGCGGTGATCGATCAAGAGTGGCTGATTAAATACAGCGAAGGGTTAATTTTACTTTCGGGCGCCAAAGATGGCGACGTCGGTAAGGCGTTGCTTAAAGGCAACAAAGGCCAAGTTGACTCCTTGGTGGCATTTTATCAGACCCATTTTCCTGAGCGCTATTACCTAGAGCTTATCCGAACGGGTCGCCCCGACGAAGAGCGCTATTTGCACATGGCGGTCGAACTGGCGGCAGAAAAAGACTTGCCCGTGGTCGCGACTAACCAAGTGGTATTTATTCAACCCGAGCAGTTTGAGGCCCATGAGATCCGTGTGGCGATTTCTGATGGCTATACACTCGCCGATCCGCGCCGCCCTAAAACTTACAGCAAAGAGCAGTATTTCCGCTCACAAGATGAGATGTGTGAGCTGTTTGCCGATATTCCTGAAGCGTTGGCAAACTCGGTGGAGATCGCCAAGCGCTGTAATGTCACTGTGCGCCTTGGCGAATACTTTTTGCCTAATTTTCCCACTGGCGATCTGTCCATCGAAGATTTTCTCGTTGCCGTGTCTAAAAAAGGGCTTGAAGAGCGTCTCGAATTTTTGTTTCCCGACCCTAAGGTTCGAGCCGAGCGCCGCCCCGAATATGATGAGCGTCTCGATGTTGAGCTGACCGTGATTAACAACATGGGTTTCCCCGGCTACTTCCTTATCGTGATGGAGTTTATTCAGTGGGGTAAAGACAACGGTATTCCGATTGGCCCGGGGCGTGGTTCAGGAGCGGGCTCGTTGGTGGCGTATGCGCTGAAGATCACCGACCTTGACCCATTAGAATTTGACCTGCTGTTCGAACGTTTCTTGAACCCAGAACGGGTATCTATGCCCGATTTCGACGTCGACTTTTGTATGGACCGCCGCGATGAGGTGATCGATCACGTGGCCGAGCTGTATGGCCGAGATGCGGTATCGCAAATCATCACTTTTGGTACCATGGCTGCCAAAGCCGTGGTGCGCGATGTGGGCCGCGTGCTGGGTCACCCTTATGGTTTTGTCGACCGTATTTCAAAGATGATCCCTGCCGAGCCTGGCATGACGTTGGCTAAAGCCTTTGAGGCGGAACCTGCGCTTCCTGAAGCTTATAACGCCGATGAAGAGGTTAAAGATCTCATCGACATGTGCCGCATCTTAGAAGGGGTGACGCGTAACGCGGGTAAGCACGCAGGTGGCGTGGTGATCGCGCCAACGGTGATCACCGACTTCGCGCCACTGTACTGCGACTCTGAAGGGCAAAATCCGGTTACCCAATTTGATAAAAATGATGTCGAAACCGCTGGATTAGTTAAGTTCGACTTCTTGGGGCTGCGAACCTTAACCATCATCGACTGGGCGCTGCAGATGATCAATCCGCGTCTAGAAAAAGCCGGCAAAGAGCCCATTAGAATCGAAGCGATACCGCTAGATGATCCGGCCTCATTTAGGCTGTTGCAGCGTTATGAAACTACGGCAGTATTCCAGCTGGAATCTCGCGGTATGAAAGACTTGATTAAGCGTCTGCAACCCGATTGCTTTGAAGATATGATCGCCTTGGTGGCGCTGTTTCGTCCCGGACCGCTACAGTCAGGCATGGTAGATAACTTTATTGAGCGTAAGCACGGTCGAGAAGAGGTTTCCTATCCCGACTCTCAATATCAGCATGAGTCTTTAAAAACCCTGCTTGAGCCCACTTACGGCATTATTTTGTATCAAGAACAGGTGATGCAGATAGCCCAGGTCTTATCTGGTTATACCTTGGGCGGCGCGGATATGTTGCGTCGTGCTATGGGTAAGAAAAAACCTGAGGAGATGGCCAAGCAGCGAAGTATCTTTAAAGAGGGCGCAGTCAATAACGGCATCGATGGCGAGCTATCGATGAAGATTTTCGACTTGGTGGAAAAGTTTGCCGGTTACGGTTTTAACAAATCTCACTCGGCCGCTTATGCCTTGGTGTCGTACCAAACCTTGTGGCTTAAGACCCATTTCCCATCGCAATTTATGGCCGCGGTGATGTCGGCCGATATGGATAACACCGACAAGATCGTCACCCTGGTTGATGAGTGTGAACGCATGGGCTTGCCACTGTTGCCACCGGATGTGAATAAAGGGCTGTTTCGTTTTACCGTGGATGACGATATGAACATCGTCTACGGCATTGGTGCCATTAAAGGGGTGGGTGAAGGTCCTGTCGACTCGATTCTCAAGGCGCGTGAAGATGGCCCCTTTATCGACCTATTCGACTTTTGTGCGCGAATTGATCTGAAAAAGCTCAATAAACGGGTTATCGAAAAACTTATCTGTGCTGGCGCCCTCGACACTTTAGGGCCGCACCGCGCGTCAATGATGGCCACCTTGCCAGAGGCCATTCGCGCCGCCGACCAACATGCGAAAGCCGAAGCGATTGGCCAGCACGATATGTTTGGCTTACTCAATAGCGAGCCCGAAGACAGCAAACAGCAATTTGTCGAATGCACCCCGTGGCCCGATAAAGTCTGGCTCGAAGGGGAGCGCGATACCTTGGGCTTGTACCTTACAGGTCATCCGATTAATCAATATCTTAAAGAGTTGAAACACTACACTTCGGGGCGCTTAAAAGACGTGCATCCGACCGAGCGCGGTAAAACCACTAAGGCCGCTGGCTTGGTGGTCGCCACCCGAGTGATGATGACCAAACGCGGCTCTAAGATGGGCTTAGTCACCTTAGACGATAAGAGTGCGCGCCTAGAGGTGATGCTATTTACCGAAGCCTTTGATAAATTTGGCCACCTGCTTGAAAAAGATCGCATCTTAATTGTCGAAGGCGAAGTCAGTTTTGATGACTTTTCAGGTGGCAACCGCATGACGGCACGTAACATTATCGATATGGGCGAGGCGCGGAGCCATTTTGCCCAGGCGGTAGAGGTGGATGTCGATGCAAGCGAAGTCGACAGCAACTGGCTCAACCGGTTTCATCAGGCATTAATGCCGTGGAAAGCGGGCGCGGTGCCGGTGGTGATTAATTATGCGCAGCCACAAGCCAAAGCCCAATTTAAGCTGGGCGATGAATGGCGGGTTAACCCAACCGATGAGCTGATGTTGTCACTGGAGACCTTGACGGGCTCCGATAAAGTCAGGATCCTATTTTAATATGAACGCCACCGCTTGGCAGCCCGCAGAGCAAATTGCGGCATTAATCGCGCAGTTAACGCCACCGCCTGGCACTCAACTGGTGCTGGCCTACAGTGGCGGCGTCGATTCTGAAGTTTTGGCTTTTGGTTTGGCCCAGTTTGCCAAGCAGTATCCCGAGTATCGTTATCTGTTGGTACATGTGCATCATGGGTTAAGTGACAATGCCGGGTGCTGGGCAACCCATTGCCAAGGGCGCGCCTTAGCATACGACCTACCCATTAAGGTTAAGCAAGTTGCGGTGAACACTGGGCCTAGGGTAAGCCTAGAAGCCGCGGCGCGCGACGCCAGATACCACGCCTTAGCCCAAGAGTTAACTGCAGGCGATCTGCTATTGACGGCGCATCATCAAGACGATCAGCTAGAGACCTTATTATTGGCGTTAAAGCGCGGTTTGGGTCCCAAGGGACTGGCCGCCATGGGCGCAATACAAGCATTTCATCAAGATAAGTGGTTGCTACGTCCCTTGCTCGATATTAGCCGGCAACAGGTCGAGCAATTTGCGGCCACTCACGCCATTGAACATATCGAAGATGAGAGCAATTTAGATAATCGTTTTGACAGAAACTTCCTGCGTCTTGAGGTGATCCCCGCTTTGCGTGCGCGCTGGCCGGCCATTGCCGCCACCAGTGCTCGCAGCGCGCAGCTGTGCGCCGAGCAGCAAGCCTTGATTGATGACGAGGTAGCCTCTCGCTTACCCGTCATGTTGCAAGATACCGCTAACTCAAGCAGGCCTGTATTAGATTTACGTTTGTTAGCCCAGCAATCAGCGCCGTGGCGCGCGCAGTTATTAAGGGGTTTTATCGACTCTCTCGGGTTTGCCATGCCATCTGCAGCGCAGCTTAAACAGGTTCTGGTGCAACTCATTGACGCTAAAGAAGATGCTAAGGTCGAAATCAGGCTTAACGCTATGGTGTTACGCCGCTTTCGTCATCAGCTCTATATCGATAGATATCAACCTCATACAAAGTTAGCGCCAATTAATATTTGCGTTAGCGATGCGCCATTACAACATTGGCCGATAACGGACACCATCTCATTGCAGGCTAAGCGCTGTTGTCACGGCGATCGCTTGCGCCTTCCTATGGCAGATGAGCGGGTGAGCGTACGCTTTGGTGCGCCAGGTGCGCTGCGTTGTCATCCCCATTTTCGAGATAAGGGACGTGAGTTAAAAAAACTGTGGCAGGAGTTAGCCGTACCGCCGTGGATGCGCGATCAAGTGCCGCTTATCTATTTTGATGACAATCTCGTTGCCGCGGTGGGCTACTGGATAGAAAAGCGAGATATCGCGATGGCCGATGACGTGGGGGTGGTTTTTGAGTGCGTTGTTTAAGCTTTGTAGTTAGTTAGAGATAGTTGACTTAGCTTCAAATATCTCATGTTATTCTGCGATCCTATAACAGCGACGACCAGCGACCTTGGCATCATATAAGGCTTTATCTGCGCGCAGGTAGAGGTTTTCGGCGTTATCCATAGCTTGCCACTCGGCGACACCTAAGCTGGTATAAATCTCTCTATTATGTTGCTGATTATTATGCTGCATCATGGTCAATATGCGCTGACAAATGAGGCTTGCCGCTTGTGCGTTGCCTTGCACTAATATAGTAAACTCATCGCCACCGATACGAAAAGCCTGGTCGCTGCTACGGATTGCCTGATTAATGGTTTGCCCGAATGTAATGAGCGTCTCATCGCCAATGTGGTGTCCGTATCTATCGTTAAGCGTCTTAAAATGATCTAAATCTAATAAGATTAATGATAAAGGTTCGTCGTGACGAGTGGCTCTGGCTAGCGATTGCTTGAGGCTTTCGATGTAATAACGACGATTACCCAGTTGAGTTAATGCATCGTACATCGCCTGTTTAGCCACCTGCTCATACTGCGCTGCGTTAAATAGCGGACGCGCTAATAATGCCTGCAGTTGATAAAGTAATTCGGTTTGCGAATTTAGCATCGGCGCATTGAGGCGATATTCAATAACAGCACTGCTGCCTTCAATGGGCAGGTGTTGTTTTATTTGCAAACCTTGCTCACTGCCCCAGCTTAGCTGATACTCTTTAAAGTGCAGCTTTATGCCGTTGACAGGCAAATATTGGCCGACCACTTTGCCGTAACAGCTAAATACAGATGCCGGGTCTAAATGCTGGTGTAGCTGTTGCACTATGGTCACCATATTGGGTGAGTCCATACTGGCTTGACGATATGCCGGCTGGTAACGATATTCGCCGGGTGAAAACTCGCTAGCTAAGGCAAAGTCCATGCATTAACTCCACAAAAAATTGGACTAGAGATATGCTAAAAATAAAGCAATTATCGTGCCTACATTTTTAATTGATTATTTCTCTATATTTGTCATTCAGTTACCTCGGTTACATAAAGGTAGTAAATCGGGCGTCAGGATTTTGACAAGCTCAATAAACCCTGACAAGGTAAGGTGTTGCGTGTGTCAACATTTCAAATGTGACCTCATCTATGTTCGGTCGAGCATCGAGCAGAATGCGTCAGGGCATTGTCATGTTGGTAGGGAGGAATGGCTGATTTGGAGCCTAAATGGAACATAGCTTTCTGATTAAAATTTTATTGATGCTGATGATAGCGATCGTCGCCATTGCGATGTTTCGCCGTTTGGGCTTGCCGGCTATTTTAGCTTATTTAGTTACTGGGGCCCTCAGTGGTCCATCGGTATTCAATTGGTTTAGCCAGCAGCAAATACATTCGGTGGCCGAGCTTGGTGTAGTACTGTTGATGTTCTCGCTAGGATTAGAATTTTCTTTACCACGCCTGTGGGCCATGCGCCGCACTGTATTTGGCCTAGGTAGTGCGCAAGTCTTTGTCACTGTTTTGCTTAGTATGTGTATCAGCTTAATGATGGGGCTGAGCATTAATGAGTCGATTATTGTCGGCGCGGCCATCGCTTTATCTTCCACCGCCATAGTTCTTAAGCTGCTCAACGAACAGGGGTGGCTGCGTCGTCGCCACGGTGAACTGTCGGTTAGTGTGTTGCTGTTTCAAGATCTTGCCGTAGTCCCTCTGCTGATTTTAATGCCCTTACTGGCCTCAGACGGTGAGCCGTTAAGTTGGCAAAGTATCGGTCTTGCTATGGTAGAGGGGGTATTCGCCTTCATCGCGTTAATGGCCTTTGGTAAGTGGGCTCTGCCTAAGTTGTTTGATGAGGTGGCTCGCTCGCGATCCAATGAGTTGTTTGTATTATCAACCCTAGTGGTGGCCTTGGTGACTGGCGCAGTGACTCAATGGCTGGGGTTATCCATGGCTTTAGGGGCGTTTATGGCGGGGATGTTACTTGGGGAAAGCCAATATAAGCGCCAGTTAGAGGCCGATATTCGCCCCTTTCGGGACTTGTTAATGGGGCTGTTTTTTATCTCAATCGGTATGCTGCTCGATTTTGGTTTGGTGGTCGATTTTTGGTGGCAGGTACTCTTGCTGGTGGTAGCGGTGATAGTGGCTAAGGCATTGATTGTGTATGGCTTACTTCGCGCCGCTAAAGAATCGTTTCGTACCTCGGTGGCCAGTGCGATCAGTTTAGCTCAGGTGGGGGAGTTTAGTTTTGTGGTGCTGGCACTGGCGGTCAATTACCAGTTATTGGAGATCACCGTCAGTACTAAGCTGGTAATGGTGGCGGTGCTGTCAATGGCGATAGCGCCATGGCTGGTTAAGCACAGCGTCGATATTGCACGGCGCTTACAGGGCAGTAGATTTAAGAGTGAGTTAGAGGGGCAAGGCATACCGCCAATGGAGCACAGTAAAGATCTGGTGTTGATTTTAGGCTATGGCAGAGTCGGGCAGACCATTGCTCGCTTTATGAAAACCGAAGCGGTGCCTTATCTTGTACTCGACCTTGATCCCACTCGAGTGACCGAAGCCCGCCGCGCCGGAGAGCCGGTGTACTTTGGTGATGTGGCTAAACGGGCTATTTTAAAACAAGCGCAAATACGGCAAGCCAAGTTAATCGTGATTACTTTTAGCAGTGCGCGGGTGTTAGATGAGGTATTGCCTTTGTGTCGCCAGTTGGCACCCGATGCCAACATTTTAGTCAGAACACGCGATGATGAGGGCATGGAAGCGCTCGAACAAGCGGGTGCAAGCCAGGTGATCCCCGAGTCGCTCGAGGGCAGTTTAATGTTGGTATCGCAGGTGCTGTATCAGTGTGGTGTGCCACTGACGCGCATCTTAAAACGGCTCGAATATGAACGTCGTAACCATTATCAATATCTGCACGGTTTTTTTTCAGGAGAGGAGACTGACTTTACCTTAGAGTTACTGCATGCGGTAGCACTGCCCAAGGGGGCGCAAGTGGTGGGCCAAACCTTAGCCGATATCCCATGGCAAGAGTTACGGGTAGAGTTACGCGCTGTCAGGCGAGCCGGCGCTGAAGTGGAAAGCCCCGATCTGACCTGGCTTATCAGGCCCGGTGATATTTTAATTTTGCTGGGTAAACCTAGGCGTGTCGAGAAAGCGGAACATTTTTTATTGCAAGGGTGAGTGATTAAGGCGTGTTATTGAGGCGCAGCATGATAGCAGTAAGTGACATATGATGAGTCAGCACAAAAAGGAGGAGCGGATGCAATCGTGGTTAGCGACCCTATTACTGCCTTTGCTTACACCAATGTTAGTGCTACAGGCCTTATGGGTTAAGCGGGTAACGCCTAAATTACCAGAAGCTAAGGGGCCACGTGAAGGCTTGATTGAGTCGAGTCACAATATGTTGGATTTTGCATTGGCTAAGGAGGCTTGTGGAACTGCCGATACGTCGTTGATAAAGAGCATTAATATCCTTATTTTAGGCGACTCAGCTGCGGCGGGAGTGGGGGTGGATTTGCAGCAACAGGCACTAAGCGGCTATTTGACCAAACGGTTAAGCGAACATTATGTCGTGCGTTGGACCTTGCTTGCTCGCAGTGGCTTAACCACAAACAAAACATTGGCTAAGCTCAGCAGTGAGTCTTGGCAAGCCAGTTTACGCCAAGGGCAATATGATGTGGTGTTGCTGTCTCTAGGTGTTAATGACGTGCTTAGCCCGTTAAGGGTGACGAAATGGCTTAGCAGTACAGAATGTTTACTGCATGAGCTCAGGCAACACTCGCCAGAGGCGCAGTTACTACTTACACCCGTGCCGCCGTTAGGGGCATTTTTGGCATTCCCACAGCCACTGCGCTGGTTTGTAGGACAACGAAGCGATGAATTTAATCGGCGTTTACAACAATTGCTCGCCTCAAAGAGCCGTTGCTACCTGCTATCACTGCAACTTCCTTTGAGTCATGATTCGCTGGCAGCTGATGGATTTCACCCCAGTGAGTCGAGCTATCGCCTGTGGGCTGACGTTGCTGTGCAGCAAATGCTATCGCAGCCTGGTATTGACGGCAGGGTGAATTAGTATGATGAGTCGATATTAAAAAACGCTTTAATCTCATCAATCTGACACATGGCATCTTGATAGCCCAAATTAATTAATGCGCCACAATAGGGCTGCTCAAACAGCAGATAGGAGGCGATACTCGAGTCCGATTGCTGATTAATGCCGATAAGGCGCAGTAATGTGCGCACCGCCAGCGGCATCTTATGATAGTACTGCGCCGCAATTTGGCTTAAGTCTTCGCTGGGTTTAATCACTAAGGTATCGATAGGTTTAAGCGAAACTTGTTGGCGCGCCGCTTCTGGGATCAAACTCAAGGTACTGTTAATACGCTGTAATCGTTCTAAGTCACTGTTGAGCGTGTCAGAGAAGATAGTATCTAATAGGTGACCCGCAATGGTCGCCGTCTTAGGATGATGTTCCATCTCCTGATGTAGCTGTTTATGTGGGCTCTCTAAATTAATCACCATAATTTTTTGGGCCCCTAAATGAATCGGGCTGCTCAGTGGAGCCAGTTGATGCACTGAGCCATCACCATAATAACCTCGGTTGAGCTTGACCGAGGGAAACACCAAAGGGATCGCCGCGCTCGCCAGTAAATGTTCGGTATTTAACTGTGTCCGTTGACCGCCACGGCGGGCTCGATTCCACTCTTCAATTTGGCGACTGGCTTGAAAAAAGGTCACTGAACGTGCCGAGTTATAGCATGAGGTGTCAATACTTAAGGCGTGCAGGGCGCCATTGGCAATATTTCTGTCGATGCGAGCAAAGTTGATTACTTCATTGAGTAGACCACGCAGCGGTTCATTGTCAAATAGGCTGCCAGGTTCGGGATTGATCCGCTCATCTTGTAATCCCATTAATGCCATTTTAGCCAGGTGTGAAAATACGCCACCAAAGGAGGAGCGGTAGACCATATGGGTATTAAAATGGCGCCAAATCCACTCGAGCTTACGAACCCCAAGATGAAAACAGGAGGCGTGAGTCGCTATAGAAGTACCATTGATCGCCCCCGCAGAGGTGCCACAAATGATCTTAAAAGGGATGCCATGATTACGAGGATAAAATTGCACAATCGCCTTGAGCACCCCTATCTGATAAGCGGCTCTTGCACCCCCACCCCCCAAGACTAACGCTGTTGTGTCCGGCAAGTTCATCCCTTACTATCGTTAAGCTACTATCTTATTAAAAATAAACACTTATTTTTAATTGTTATTGGTTTTGCGTGTTGGTCAAATATGCGCTATGTCATCAAGTTGTTATTAATTTAGAATATGTGAGCGGCTGTTGATGTTCAAGTGACATGGCATCTTTTTATCAGGTAATGGCTGCTGTGATGTTTGCTTCCTATCATCAGCGCTAGCGTATTTTAGGGCTTGGCAGCAAAGCGCGACCCTAACATAAAGTGCTGCCGATATCGTCTAGTTAATAAGTCTATATTTACCCAAGCCTGAAAATGTGTTTCAGCAAGAGATATAAGCCTATCTTATTGTAATTAATATGTTAAGTTTGAAGTGGCGTCTACTTTGTTGCCAACTGGGCAGATTTGATAATATCGGAGGTTGCGGTAGACTGGAAAAATCTACATTTGAGGGATTAACCATGTTACAGC
Source organism: Shewanella sp. 553 (assembly GCF_059338375.1). Lineage (NCBI taxonomy): Bacteria > Pseudomonadati > Pseudomonadota > Gammaproteobacteria > Alteromonadales > Shewanellaceae > Shewanella > Shewanella sp. 553. The sequence continues at coordinate 2,564,478 of NZ_CM181701.1, read as the reverse complement.
CACTAAAAATAATAATAGCTGATGACCATCCACTGTTTAGACAAGCATTAGTCAATATCCTAACCAGTCAGTTCGACAACATAACCTTGTTAGAGGCCGAAAGCGTGGGTCAACTCGAAGCGCTGTTAATGGCTCATGACGATGCCGACCTGCTGTTATTAGACCTTAATATTCCTAATGCTCATGGTTTTAATACCTTAGTCAATATCCGTAATAGTTACCCACAGATTGGTGTATTAGTGATCTCTGGCCAAGAAGATAAGCTAACCGTAGGCAAGAGCATCTCCTTTGGCGCGGCAGGCTTTATCCCTAAGTCGACGGCGGTCGATGAGATGGTTAAAGCCATCAAGGCTGTGCTGGCGGGGCAGCAATGGATCCCTCAGGGTTGTGGCGACTTAGCCTCGGTCACCTTAGACAGTATGAGCAGTAAAATTGCCAGTTTATCGCCGCGGCAACACCGCATTTTAATGATGTTTGCCGATGGCCTTACTCAATAAGCAAATTGCCTACGAGCTGGGTTTATCTGAAGCGACCATCAAGGCCCACGCCAGTGCGATTTTCCTAAAATTAGGCGTCCATACTCGCACTCAGGCCGTGATTGCCATGAGTCAGTTATATCTGGATAAGACGCCGCAGCCTGAGCAGGCCTAACGACTAAGTTTACATGGCTAACGTTAATATGATTAAGCAGACTCCACCTCATCGATAGCCACTCTCTATTACTCGATTAAGCCGCTAGCCATGCCTAGTTGCGATGACAACTCGTTATTAAGGTTCTCGTTCGCCGGCGGCATAATTAGCCGATGTGGGCGCCGAGTAGTTATTGTGTAGGCTACTCGCCAGTGTGGCGCTCATCACCGCCCGCAGTGCGATGGGTTTAATGATTTTGCGTAGATACCCATAACCTAAGGCTTTGGCCTGCAATACCACGCTTTCATCTATGGTGGCGGTGATCAGCACTGCTGGCACCGGATGGGGTGACAGGGCTTGTAGCTGACTCATTAAATCCAAACCATTTTGGTTATCATCGAGTTGATAGTCCATCAATACAATATCGATATTGGCAGCATATTGCTTAAACAGCGCTTTGGCTCGCTCTGGCGTCGATGCCCCGTAGACTTGGCAGCGCCAGCCTGCCAGCAACTCTGTCATGCCATTGAGTACGTTAGGATCGTTATCGACCACCAAGACGTGCACCCCATTGAGAGTCAAAATATCTGCCTGAGTGGCAATTGTTGTACAGGGCTGAGCCGTGACCGTTTGCACCGCCAAACTGAAGATGCTGCCGCTGCCCACCTCGGACGATAAGGTCAGCTGATGTTGCAGTAACCCGGCTAATCCTTGTGCAATGTTTAAGCCTAACCCTAAACCGTTAACGCCATCATGCCCCGAATGCTGCAGGCGGGTGAACTGCTCAAAGATCATCGCCTGTTTGTCGGCTGGGATCCCTGGGCCATCGTCGACCACTTGCACTAATACGCCAGTTGCTTGCCTGCGACAACCCAGTACTATTTTACCATTCCCCGCGTAGCGAAACGCATTGCTGACCAGGTTTTGTAAGATGCGTCTGAGCAACACTTTATCACTGCGGATCCACACCGAGGTGTTAATCAACTTGAACTTAACCTTAGATGCCGCCGCCATGGCGCTAAACTCTTCTTTAAGCGAGTCCAGCACCTCTTGCAGGGCGAAGGCGGTAATTTCGGGCACTACCGTGCCACTTTCAATACGTGATACCTCATTAAGATCCAGTAGCAGTTCGTTAGCCACCTGCAGGGCATTGTCGATATAGCCTATCTGCTGTTTTTGTTTGGCACTGAGCTGACCATTTTGCACAAAGGCGGAGGAAAATAATCTGGCCGCCGACAGGGGCTGCAGGAGATCATGGCTGCACGCCTTGAGATATTGGCTTTTTTTCTGGTGAGCCTGCTCCACTTTTTGCAGCGCCTGAGCCAGCTCGGCGTTGGACTGGGCCAGCTGGGCGTTGGCTTGCTCCATCTTTTTGGTGCGCTCAGAGACTCGGGCCTCTAGATCGAGGTTTTTCTCTTTGAGCAGTTTTTCCGCTTCGCGATAGATAGTGATATCGGAAAAAATCATCACAAAACCACCATCGGGGATCGGATTGCCCTGAATGCGAATGGTCTTACCATCGGGCTGCTGGCGCTCTGTGCTGTGATGACTGCCTTGACGTAAAAAATCCAACCGCCGCTCTACCTGCTCATCGAGATTGGCAATGTAGCGTTTGCCCACGCTGAGGTTATATTCGATAAGTTGGCTCACCGGGCAACCTATGTAGATCAGGTCGTCCGGATAGTTAAACAGGTTCAAATAGTGTTGGTTCCAGGCCACTAACTTGAGATCTCTGTCGATCACCGAAATCCCTTCACTGGCATTTTCAATCGCGCTATGGAGTACCGAACGGCTAAACTCCATCCGATGGCTGGAGGCGACTTCCACCAACTGGGCCACATCTTCAATGGCAATATCGCGGCCATTGAGGGCATAAGAGAGCACTAAGCGCGCCGACGCTGACCCCATTACGCTGGCAAGCATGTTTTCGGTATAGAAAATCAGCGCCTGATTATGGGCGTTTTTATCGACAATAGGTTGGGGCTGACATGCAAAAAAATGGTAAAAGCCTTGGGCGGCCTTATCTTTGCCCACAAAGCGCGCCACTAAGAGTTCAAGCTCGGTCGGATTAACGTTTTTGGGCACCTCTTGCTGTAATTTATCCAGCTCTGGTCGCTCGATAAAGTGGCCGATTTGCATCTGCTCATGCACGCTTTGACGGGTAAAGGAAGACACCAACCAGATAGTCATGATATTGACAAACAAGCCCACTAAGGTCGCCATGGTCGTCATGGAGTAGTCGCTGCCAGCAAAGGGATGTGGATACAAGCCAAGCTGTGGCAGTAAGTTCAGTGTCAACCACAAGCTGAAGCCTGCACTTATCCCCACCAACACGCCAATCAGGGTCACGCGGCGCCATAAAAATGCGGCAAAGAACGCCGGACCAATTTGCGCGATAGCGCCAAAAGCCACTTCTCCAAGTGAGGATAGGGTGTCGGGGGGGGCGATAAGGAACATGCCATAGCTCATAAATATCACCACTAATACCAGTGCTTTACGTATATTGAGCAGGTGTGAGCGAAATTTATGAAAGTCGTTGCTGTGGATATTATTGATCTTAAATAGGGTGGGAAACACCACCTCGTTACTGAGCATGGTACTCAGGGCGATGGTCGAGATGATCACCATAGAGCTGGCCGCCGAAATCGCCCCAAGAAAGCTAAACAAGCCTAACCAAAGATCGCCGTTAACCGTGGGTAAAAACAATACATAAGCATCACTTTGCAACGAATCGCCATAGAGAATATTGCCTGCCTGTCCCAGCGGGGTGGCAAAAAAAGCAAAGACCAACACATACAGCGGAAACGTCCAGCGGCTCCATAGCGCGTGTTTTTGCTCTTTTAGCTCCACAATCAACACCTGAAACTGGCGCGGCAGACACAAAAACGCTGACATCACGATAAACAGTAAGCCAAACATCGAAATAATATTGGGGTAGGCAAACTCGGTGGTGATAGGGGAGAGCGCGCTGGCCTGACGCCATATCTCTAGGGGCGACTCAAAGAGAAAAAAGGAGACAAAAATCCCGATGGTGAGATAAGCGATAAGCTTGACCAGAGATTCAAAGGCAATCGCCAGCATCATACCTGGGTGGCGCTCAGTGACATCGATGGCGCGCACGCCAAAGATAATGGTAAAACCGGCCAAGATTAAACTCACCACCAGACCCAACTGCCACGATGATAAGAGGTGGTCTTGGCGCAAAATTTCATAGGAGTTAACAATCGCTTTTTGCTGCAAGGCTATATAGGGCAGGGTGCCGAACAGGGCGACTAAGGTCACCACTACTGCCAATAGCGGCGATTTACCAAAGCGGGACGCGAGCAGGTCGGCAATCGAGGTGATATTGAGCCGCAAACAGACCCGTATCACCCGCTGAATAAAGGGCCAAGCGAAAATAAACAGTAAAATAGGCGCAATATACACAGGTAAGTAAGCAAACGAGTTGTTCGCCGCTTGCCCTGCAGTCCCCAGAAAGCCCCACGAGGTGCAGTACACCCCAAGAGACAGTGAATAGATAATCTTATGTTGCTGTTTAAACAGCTTATCGCGGTATTTGTCACCGATAAATGCCATCAAAAACAGCAAACCGATATAGCTGATGCTGATGGTCACTAAGAGCCAATTAGGAAACATGGTAGCGCTAAACCTATTGCGGCGCAGTGTTGTGGCTAGGCAGCCCACTGCTGTGATTGTTATGTAAATTAACTTATCACATTTTGTGCGATCTGCATCACATATAGGCTACCGACTTAAGTCTTAAGGGCTTGCTTAGTTTGCCCACTTGAGGGCAGTTGAGATGACACACACTTTTGTCTTACGACTTATGGGTTACCCCTTATTGGTTAATGCTTGCTGATTACGCCTTGGTGACTAAGTCCCATGGTGTAAGCCAAGGGATCTAAGCCCTGTGCATTAATACCTATTCCCAATTGAGCCTTCAAGGTTATATGTCCATCTTGGAGGCAGACTAAACAGGGGAAAAACGATGCTCACTTCAACCATAAAAAACATCACGCTTGCTACTTCACTCTGCCTCGTGGCGGGTTCTGCCGCTGCTGCATTTGACTTTGAGGTCGGCGACGAGGGCAAGTTGTCATTTGGCGGTTACCTAAAAGCCGATGCGCGTTACGTGTCTGGTGACGTTGCCTACCGCGACTTTTGGATAGGAGCGGGTCAGCCGCTCGCAGAAAGTGCGAATCAATTTAAGATTTTTGCTAACGAATCACGCTTTAACACCAAGTATGTCCATGGCGATGTGATGGGCTTTATTGAGATGGATTTTTATGGTGGTGGCGGTAGCGAGGTGGTATCGAATTCGGCTAATCCACGCCTGCGCCACGCCTTTATAAAATACAAAGGGCTGACGGCTGGGCAAACCTGGACCACCTTTATGAACACCAGTGCCATACCTGAAACGGCCGACTTTGCCGGTGCCACCATTGGTTTAGCGTTTGTGCGTCAGGGGCAGGTGCGTTACGACATGGGCAATTTCCAGGTGTCGATAGAAAATCCAGAGAGTGTCGGCGGCGATACGGCTAATGACGACTTGCCCGATGTGGTCGCGCGTTACAACCTTAAAGGCGACTGGGGTAATGTGTCGTTTTCGGCTCTAGGCCGCAACCTTAATACCACAACGGGTAACAGTGAGACCGCCTTTGGTGGCTCTATCGCCGGCGTGGTTAACACCTTTGGCAAAGATGATTTTCGCTTTCAGGTGCACCTAGGTGATGTGGGGCGTTATGTGGGCGTGGGCGCCGTGCAAGACTTAGTGGGCGAAGAGGTAGAAAGCACCACCTCGTATTTAGCGGCCTACCGTCATTACTGGACCGATACCCTCAGAAGTACCGTGCTTTATGGCTACCTAGAAACCGATGAAACCAATATTGAGCGCAGCCAATGGAGCGTTAATTTGTTCCAAAATCTCACGCCAGCACTAGCCATAGGTGTTGAGGTGGGCAATTTTGCCATGGATGAGCAAAACGTCGATTCAGACTACGTGCAACTGTCTATGCGCTACGCCCTCTAGACCCACCACTTGGCGAGGCGGCAATGTGCCCCTCGCCTTTTTGACATCAGTTTTGACACCACAATACAGCGCTACCAGTTAAGTGAGCTAGCGGGTTGAGATAAACCGCGCTGCGCTCAAGGCGAGATAAGCGTTTTTTTAAAAGGAGTATGGGTGTGACAGAGACCATTTTAAAAGTCGAGCAGATTTCACTGGCATTTGGTGGCGTTAAGGCGCTGACCGATGTCAGTTTTGAGGTCAATCGCGGCGCCGTTTTCTCCATCATTGGTCCAAATGGTGCGGGCAAGACCTCGATGCTTAACAGCATTTCAGGCCGTTATCGCCCGCAGCAGGGCTCGATTCATTTTGACGGCCAAGATGTGACCCACATGCGCCCTAACGATCGCGCCGACCTTGGCATTGGGCGCACCTTCCAAAACTTGGCGCTGTTTGGCCATATGTCGGTGCTCGACAACATCATGGTTGGGCGTCATCACCTGATGAAAAATAACTGGCTGACGGGCCCGCTGTACTGGGCATCGCCGGCACAAAAAGAGGAGCTGAGTCATCGTCGCCACGTCGAGGAGATCATCGACTTTCTCGACATCTCTCATGTGCGTAAATCTGTCGCAGGCACCTTGTCATACGGGCTGCGCAAACGGGTTGAATTGGCGCGCGCTATTGCACTCAATCCCAAGCTGATTTTGCTTGACGAGCCGATGGCAGGCATGAACCTGGAAGAGAAAGAGGATATGGCGCGTTATATCCTCGACTTAAATGAAGAATTTGACATCACTGTGGTGATGATTGAGCACGATATGGGCGTGGTGATGGATATCTCCCACGAAGTGATGGTGCTCGATTTTGGTAAGCGGCTTATTTGTGGTCTCCCGGATGAGGTGATGGCCGACGAGCACGTAAGGCAGGCTTATTTAGGGCTTGAAGACAATGAGCAATTAAAAGAGGTCGTCTAATGAGTAGGTCAAATCAAGCAGCGCAATCCTTTGATATGGGAAGCATGGATACCTTTCCCAAGATCTTGCGCCATAACGCCGCTAACTGGGGCGCCGACATCGCCATGCGTGAAAAAGAGTTTGGCATTTGGAGCGAGTTTAGCTGGCAAGATTATCACAATCGCGTCAAGTGGATGGCGCTCGCATTTAACCATTTAGGCATTACAGCCAACACCACCATTGCCCTACTGGGTGAAAACCGCCCCGAGTGGGTGTGGGGCGAGGTGGCCGCCCACGCCTTATGTTGTTACTCGCTGGGTATTTACCAAGACTCGATGCATGAAGAGGTGGCTTATCTGCTTAATCGCAGTAATGCCCAAGTGGTGGTGGCTGAAGATGAAGAGCAGTGCGATAAGTTACTCGAGCTGGGCGACCAGATCCCGTCGGTAAAATACATTGTCTATTGCGACCCAAGAGGCATGCGTAAATATGACGACCCACGCCTGATCAGTGTGGAAGAGATTTACCGCATTGGTCAGCAGGTGGATAACACCTCACCGCGCTATTATGACAACTTAGTCGATGCCGGAAAGGCCGACAACATCGCCATCTATTGCACCACATCGGGCACCACCTCTAAGCCGAAAATTGTGTTGCTGCAAGGCAGTAAATTTATCGACCATTGCTGCTCCTATTTACGTGCCGATCCTAGGGCACCGGGTGATAACTATGTGTCGGTTTTGCCGCTGCCGTGGATCATGGAGCAGGTATATGCTGTGGGGCAGGCATTAATTGCCCGGCAAATCGTCAATTTTGTGGAAGAGCAAGAGACCATGATGGCGGATCTGCGCGAGATAGGTCCTAGCTTTGTGCTGCTCGCTCCCCGTGTGTGGGAAGGCATTCTTGCCGATGTCAAAGCGCGCATGATGGACTCCACCCCCTTTAAGCAAAAGCTGTTTAACTTTGCCATGGCGCGCGCCGAACAACGGCTGACGCAGGGCAAACGTTCTCAGCTTGCCGATTGGTTGTTGATGAAGGCGCTGCGTGATCGTTTAGGGTTCTCGTTTTTAAAATCGGCAGCCACCGGCGGCGCCGCGATGGGGCCAGACACCTTTAAGTTTTTTCAAAGCATCGGCGTTCCGCTGCGTCAGCTCTATGGGCAAACCGAGATGTGTGGCGCTTACACTATTCATCAGCAAGATGATGTGGATTACGACAGCGTTGGGGTCGCCTTTGATACCGCCGAACTCAAAGTGATCAACACCGACAGTGAAGGGGTGGGTGAGGTTATCGCCAAAACCGTTGGCATGTTTAACGGGTATTTAGGCGACGATGAAGCTTATCTGGAAGATGTCAAAGATGGTTGGATGCACACCGGCGATGCTGGTTACTTCAAGCCATCGGGTCATTTGGTGGTGATTGACCGCATTAAAGATCTGGCTAAAACCAGTAACGGTATTCAGTACTCACCACAATATATCGAAAACAAACTCAAGTTCTCCTCCTTTATCGGTGAGGCGGTGATTTTGGGCAAAGATAAACCCTATTTGTCGGCGATATTGTGCATTCGTTTCAGTATTGTCGCCAAGTGGACCGAGCAGCAAGGCTTGGCGTTTACCAACTACACCAACCTGTCGAGTTTGCCTGAGGTGTATGAGCAGCTCAGCCTTGAAGTGCAGCGGGTCAATGAAACCCTGCCAGATGCACAAAAAATCAATAAATTCATTTTGTTATATAAAGAACTCGATGCCGATGACGGTGAGCTCACCCGTACCCGTAAGGTGCGCCGTGGGGTGATCGCCGACAAGTATGGCGACATTATCGACTCGATTTATAACGATGAGCCCCATGTGGATATCGACACAGTGATCACCTTCCAAGATGGCACTCAGTCGCGGATTAAAACCCAACTTAAGGTCGCCACCGTGGTCGATGGCCCTACGGCTACCGATGCCAATGTCACGCAAAGGAGAGCATCATGAATTTCGAACTGTTATTACAACTGATCATTAACGGCCTGATAGTCGGCCTGTTGTATGGGGTTGTCGGCATGTGTTTTGTGTTGGTGTATAAGTCGACCCAAATCGTCAACTTTGCCCAAGGTGAGTTTTTACTGGTGGGCGCGTGGGTCTGCTGGGCATTTTTAACCTACTTCCAGTTACCTTTTTTCTTAGGCTTTATATTAACCCTCTGTTTTATGGCCGCGTTTGGCGTGTTACTGCAGATGATAGTGCTGCGCCCCATGATTGGCGAACCGATAATTTCGGTGATCATGGTGACTATCGGCCTGTCGATTTTTTTCCAGTCGTTAACTAAATGGATTTTTGGGGTGTCGCCCCAGAGCTATCCGCAGGTGTTTGATACCCAGTCGGTGGCCATCTTTGGCCTCAATATCGAATTTGCCTACTTGATGAGTACTGTGATTGCGCTGCTGATCATGGTGAGCTTCTTTCTGTTCTTTAAATATTCTAAGCATGGGTTAGCCATGCGCGCCACCGCGTTTGATCAGCAGGTTGCACAAAGCCTAGGCATTTCGGTTAAGCAGGTCTTTGCCATGAGCTGGGGCATTGCCGCCACCGTATCGGCCACCGCAGGTGTGGTGATTGGCATGGTTAACGGGGTATCAGACTCACTCTCCTCTATCGGCATTAAGGTGTTTCCAGCGGTGATCTTGGGCGGGCTAGACTCCATTGTCGGTGCCATTGTCGGCGGCGTGGTGATTGGCGTGCTGGAAAACGTGGCCGAGTTCTTCGACAGCCAATATCTGCATATTGGTAACATGTACGACATCGCGCCTTTTTATGTGTTGCTTATCATCTTGTGGTTTAAACCTTACGGCCTATTTGGCACCCGTGATATTGAGCGGATCTAGAGGATAGCATTATGAATCAACTATTTGAGATTGACCTATTGGCCCAAGGAGTTTGTTATGTCTAGTTTGGCGATGCGCCCCTGTGGTGATTTCCGCACCAGTTATAAGGCGGATAACACCATTTTCGAAACCAGTACCATTCGATTAGTAACCATCATGGTGATCGCTCTGGCGTGTGCGGCACCGTTGGTGCTCGACGGTTACTTTTTAACCCTGTTTATTCAAATCTCCTATCTTGGTATTGCGGCCCTGGGGCTCAATATTCTGGTGGGCTTTACCGGACAGATCTCCTTAGGTCACGGCGCCTTTTTTGGCTTTGGTGCGTTTGCCTCGGCTTGGCTCAATACCAGTTTCAATATTCCTGTGGTGTTTTGTATCCCCTTGGCGGGTTTCTTAACCATGGCGGTTGGCATGATGTTTGGTATGCCGGCAGCGCGCATTAAGGGCTTGTACTTGGCTATCGCCACCTTGGCAGCGCAGTTCATTATTCAGGACTTCTTTGGCCGCGCCGAATGGTTTTCTGGCGGTGCGTCGGGGGCGATGGCTGCGCCAGTTAACCTGTTTGGTTTCGAATTTGATACCGACTTGAGCTTCTACTTTATCGCGCTGTTCGCCTTAGTGTTTATGTACATCTGGGGCTGTAACTTGATGCGAAGCCGTGATGGTCGCGCCTTTGTGGCGGTGCGCGACCATTATCTTTCTGCCGAGATCATGGGCGTTAAATTAAATAAATATCGTCTGTTGTCTTTTGGGATCTCCTCTTTTTATGCCGGCATTGGTGGCGCGCTATATGGCCACTATTTGGGTTATGTGTCGGCGGAAGGCTTTACCATTTTTATGTCGATTCAGTTTCTGGCCATGGTGATCATCGGCGGGCTAGGGTCGGTAAAAGGCACCTTAATGGGGGTGGTGTTTATGGTGTTACTGCCCGAAGTGCTCGAGAGCATGGTGGGGTTAATGAATTACACCCCGTGGGGTGACATCCCTATGGTGACCGACGGCCTTGCCTATATCAAAGAGATGGCCATTGGCTTGGTGATCATCTTGTTTTTGATTTTTGAACCGCAAGGTCTAGCCCATCGCTGGGGCCAAATTAAAAACTACTGGAAGTGCTATCCATTTGCTTACTAGTAGTGACGGTTTTACCTGTGTCCCGAGAGCGGACACAGCCGTTAACGGTGCTGGCGAGCAGCGTTAACAAGATACTCTTCTTAGCCTTTAAAGAAGCACGCAGTTTGACATGAGAACGGGCTTAGCCTAACCCACTTGGGGGCGGCAGCGTTCAACCTGATGGACCATTTTTGAAGGGAAATTATTATGTATAAGACACTATTACTTGGCTCAACATTGGCAGGAATGACCTTAGTCAGTGCGGGCGTGCAAGCCGAAGATTCGGTATTTGTTGGCCATCTTGCTGATATGTCAGGCCCCACAGCGTTTGTGGGCAAGCCTTACGCCGATGGCGTGCGTGATGCGCTGGCGTATATCAATGCCAATGGCGGTATCGACGGCACCACGCTGGAATATGAAACCATAGATTATGCTTACAAGGTGCCGCAGGCTATCGCCTCCTATAAAAAGTGGTTGTCGCGTGAAAATATGGTGGCGATGCAAGGCTGGGGCACGGCCGATACCGAAGCGTTGATCTCTTTTGCCGCTAAAGATGAACTGCCGATCTTCTCGGCTTCCTATTCGGGGCATCTCACCGATCCGCAAGGTAAAAACCCCAATACCAAAAAGCCTGCGCCGTATAACTTCTTCTATGGCGCGTCTTATTCTGATGCATGTCGTGGCTTGGTGCAGTGGGCCGCAGAGGATTGGCAAGCAAAAGGTGGGCAGGGCAAGCCAAAGTTCACCCACATTGGTGCCAACCATCCGTTCCCTAACGCCCCTAAAGAGGCGTGCGCCGAATACGCCACCGAGCTTGGCTTTGATGTACAGCCGCCGGTGGTGATCTCGATGAAACCCGGTGACTTTAAAGCGCAATGTTTAAGCCTTAAAAGTTCGGGGACCAATTATGGCTATATCGGCAACTTAGGCGGTTCGGTGCAGTCGTTAATCAAGTCGTGCGACACGGTCGGCACCGATATTCAGTTTATGTCTAATATTTGGGGCGGCGACAAGTTGGTATTTCAGGCGGCGGGTGAAGGGGTGAAAAACTATATCTTCCCTACCATGACCCCGTTTTGGGGCGATGAGGTACCGGGCATGGCGCTGGTTCGTGAGATCTCAAAAATGTCCGATGCTAGCGGTCAAGAACCTCGTCTACACCACTATATTCGCGGTGTTTGCTCCACCTACTTTATGAAAGAGTCGATGCAGTGGGCTAAGGCCAATGGCGGGATTACTGGGCCTAACGTTAAAAAAGGCATGTATGTGCAGCAAAACTGGGTGCCTAAAGGGCTTGAAGGCGTCTGCTTAGCGGCGACGTGGACACCTGATGATCACCGCGGCATTAATCAGGTCAACATCTACAAAGGCAACTATAACGGTGGAGACATTAAGGTTGAGAAGGTCAACCAAGTCACGCTTGAGCGCCGCGTTGATTGGTTAGGTTATTAATTACCCATTTCGGCCTAGCATGGTATTACAGCCTGCTAGGCCATCACCTATCGCCCTGGAGTTGTTATGACACAAGCAGTGCAGTTAAAGCCAGAAAGCCCCATTCTCTCTATTAATAATATCGAAGTGGTGTATGACGATGTCATTCAGGTGCTTCGCGGCGTCAGTATCGATGTGCCACAAGGCGAAATCGTCACCCTACTTGGCCCTAATGGCGCAGGTAAATCGACCACCTTGAAGGCGATATCTGGATTACTAAAGACCGAAAACGGTGAGGTGTCTCGTGGTGACATCCATTTTATGGGCGAGCGAATCGATACCCAAAACGCTTCGGATGTGGTGCGCTCAGGCCTATTTCAGGTGATGGAAGGTCGGCGGATCATTGAAGATATGAGCGTGATTGAAAATTTAAAGTTAGGCGCCTATACCCGTCATGACGGTCAAGTTAATCAAGACATTGAGATGGTGTTTAACTACTTTCCACGCCTAAAAGAGCGCACCGGGCTCGCCGGATACCTGTCGGGCGGCGAGCAGCAAATGCTGGCCATCGGCCGCGCGTTAATGGCGCGCCCTAAGATGATCTGTCTCGATGAACCCTCGATGGGCCTATCGCCACTGCTGGTTAAAGAGGTGTTTGGCATTATTGAGAAGATCAATCGCGAGCAGGGGATCACCATGCTGCTGGTAGAGCAAAATGCTAACTACGCCTTAAAGGCTGCCAATTACGGCTATATCATGGAGTCGGGCAAGATAGTGCTCGATGGCAGTAAGGCGCAGCTGCTCAATAACGAAGACGTAAAAGAGTTTTATCTGGGGGGCGGTAATGAAACCCGCAAAAGTTTTAAAAATTTAAAGTCGTATAAACGCCGTAAACGCTGGTTGTAACAGGAGCCGACATGAGCCATTTTTATCACCCACTGGAAGGGCAAAGCGCTACCGTTCGCGAAGACTACCTTATGTCGGCGCTGGCCGAGCAGCTGAGCTTTGCTAAAAATCACTGCAACTATTATGCGATGCGGTTAGCCGACATCGATGTTAGCCAAATCAATAGCCGGGCTGCGTTAGCGACGCTGCCCATCACCCGTAAGGCCGATCTGATTGAATTGCAGGCCGCGAAGCCGTCTTTTGCCGGCATGACCCCCACGCATCATCATGTGGGGCGTATATTTCAATCACCGGGCCCAATTCATGAGCCCGAATGTGATGGCCATGATTGGTGGCGCATGGGACAAGCGTTTTTTGCTGCGGGTTTTCGTCAGGGCGATCGGGTGCAAAATTGTCTCTCTTATCATTTAACTCCTGGCGGCTTTATGATGGACTCGGGCGCTAAGGCCTGTGGTTGCAGCGTGATCCCCGCAGGTCCCGGGCAGACAGAGCAGCAACTGGCCTTGATTGGCACCTTAAAGCCCAATGGCTATTGCGGCACACCCTCATTTTTAAATATCTTGCTCGAAAAAGCGCAGCAGTTGGATGGCGATGTCTCGTCAATCACTAAGGCGCTGGTCTCTGGCGAGGCGTTAACGGCGCCGCTCAAAGCCCGCTTTGCCGAGGCGGGCATTACCGTTAAGCAGGCTTATGCGACTGCTGATCTGGGGCTTATCGCCTTTGAAAGTGTCAGCGATGACGGCTTAGTGGTCGCCGAAGATATTATTGTCGAAATTGTGCGCCCAGGTACGCAAACTCCTGTTGTCGATGGTGAAGTTGGCGAGGTGGTGGTCACCAGCTTTAATCGCGATTATCCGCTGATCCGCTTTGCCACCGGGGATTTGTCAGCCTTCATGGGTGGGGAAAGTCGCTGCGGGCGCACCAATATGCGCATTAAAGGCTGGATGGGCCGCGCCGATCAAACCTGTAAAGTGAAAGGCTTGTTTGTGCACCCAGAACAAGTTGAGCGTATTCGCCGTCGTCATAGCCAGCTTGCTAAAGTACGGCTAGTGATCGCGAGCAGTAACCACAACGATACTATGTGTTTACTGTGTGAAGTGGATGAGCCGCAGCGATCGCAACTGGATATTGCCGCCATTAGCGCCTCTATTCGAGCCGAAACCCAGCTCAGTGGCGAGGTGGTTTTGGTTGCCACAGGGACATTAGCCAATGATGGCGTGGTGATTGAGGATAAAAGATAGCGTTTTGATGTCGTGCTAAAAAGTAGTGCTTAGAATGAGCGATGATACTCAGTCGATTATGTACTTAAGTGTAATGCCTAGCCTTGAATGAGGCTGGGCATTTTTGTGTTTGTTTGAGTCGTGGCTGGTGGTTGGCTGATGGAGTTTTGTTTAGCTGATGCGATGGGTTTATTGTCAGCATAAGCAATCTTTCCAATAGCTAGGTGTAACCATTTGTTAACATTTACAGATCTCTAGCATAGGTCTACTATTTATTGATAATTCGTTTTACCTTAGTTTTTATGATAGGTGTTTCAAATTTACGTAGTCGTAAGTGCCGAAAACGGTTGTAAATAGCGTGAGATGTATCGTGGCGTTTGCAGGTGGATACTCGAGTAAGTAACTCTAAATATAAACAATATAATGGAGATAGCTTTATGAAGTTGACAAAATTAGCAAGTGCAGTGATGGCATTAAGTGTTGGCCTTTCAACCTCGGCAGTTGCTGATGATGAGCGTTACATCATCCAAGTAGAAAATGGAGGCAAGGGTGTTGTAAAGGCGCTTGCTAAGCAATTAGGGGCTCAGATCCACGTTGATGGCGATGGTTTTGTCGCTGCGACATTTACGGGCAGAGATTTAGCTCAAGTGAGAGGATTGTTCAATAATCCACATGTAAAATGGGTCGAAGTGGATCAACGTCGTTACCTTATGGGTTTTAGTGATGATGTGGGTGATCCTATGACCCAGCAATTGACTCCTTATGCTATTTATCAATCTCAAGCCGACCAGGTAAGCTTTAATGCTGCTGCCGGTATGAAGGTGTGTGTTATCGACTCGGGCTTAGATGCCTCTAATCCTGACTTCGTTTGGAATAATATCACCGGTGACAACGATTCCGGTACCGGCAACTGGAATGAAAATGGTGGCCCACATGGCACCCATGTTGCTGGAACCATAGGGGCTGCCGATAACAATATTGGTGTGTTGGGCATGGCGCCAGGGGTCGATATGCACATTATCAAGGTGTTTAATGCTACAGGCTGGGGCTACTCCTCAGATTTAGCCCATGCAACCAATTTATGTAGTGCCGCGGGAGCTAACATCATCAGTATGAGTTTAGGTGGCGGCGGTGCTAATGCGACCGAGTCGAATGCATTCCAAACATTTGTTGATGCTGGCGGTTTAGTCGTTGCTGCGGCCGGTAACGACGGTAATAATGTGCGTTCATATCCTGCGGGTTACTCATCTGTGATGATGGTGGGGGCTAACGATGCAAATAACAATATTGCCGATTTTTCACAATTCCCATCGTGTACATCGGGTCGTGGTAAGCGCGTGAGGACAGATGAAAACACCTGTGTAGAAGTGACTGCGGGTGGTGTGGATACGTTATCGACTTACCCTGCGAATATGGCGACAGCCTCTTATTTGTCGGCAGATGGTGTTGTTGTGGCGAGCAGCGCGATGGAGAACGCTGGGGCTGTCTCTGGTAATACTTACTTTATGGGGACGGCGCAAACGCCAGATCCCAGTGCCAACGGTAACATCTGTGTCATTGACCGTGGAGTGATCTCATTTCATGACAAAGTCGCGAACTGCGAAAGCTCGGGTGGTATCGGTGCGATCATTATTAACAACGAGCCCGGCATGTTATACGCCACATTAGGCACAGTTAATAACACCTCTATTGCTGCAGTCGGTGCAGCGCAAGAAGATAGGGCGGTGTTAGTTGCAGCCAATACGGCCAGCATCGATATTGGTGCTTCTGATTATGGGTTTATGAGTGGTACTTCTATGGCAACGCCTGCAGTATCGGGGATTGCTGCATTGGTATGGTCTAATCATAACCAATGTACAGGTAGTGAGATCCGTCAAGCGCTTAAAGCCACGGCACTTGATGCTGGCGCAACGGGTAAAGATGTTTACTTTGGATACGGTATAGTTCAAGCCGCTGCTGCGGATGCTTATCTAACGGCAAATGGTTGCGCCGGCGGTGGTAATGGCGGAGATAACGGCGGTGGCACTGGTGATTTCTCCATCTCTGCAACAAGTTATAAGAGTAAAGGTGTTAACAAGGTTGACTTAACCTTTAGCGGTGCAGCGGGTGCCAGTGTGGATGTTTATCGTGATGAGAGCTTGATTACAACAACGTCTGCGAGTACCACCTACACTGATACTATTAGTAGTAAGGGAGGCGGAAGCTACACTTATAAGGCATGTGATGCAGGCACTTCAACTTGCACTGCAGATGTGATTATTGTTTTCTGAGCCAGCTTTCTAAAAGCAGTTTTTAAAAACGCCTAGATCATTCTAGGCGTTTTTATTGGCTATTGATTGCTAATAATGCGAGCTAATTGTGCTCAATATCACTTAGCAGACTTAATAAAGTCGATGATTTGATCGAATGGAATATCTTGCTTTTCACCTGTGCGGCGGTTCTTATATTCGAATACACCGCTGTCGATGTTGCGATCGCCAATCACGATAACGTGTGGCAGACCGATAAGCTCCATATCGGCAAACATTACGCCAGGGCGCTCTTTACGGTCGTCAAACAGCACTTCGATACCGGCATCGTTAAGGTCTTGATATAGCTGCTCAGCCATATCCTTAACGCGGTGAGATTTGTGCATGTTCATTGGCAAGATGCCTACTTTGAACGGTGCAATCGCATCTGGCCAGATAATGCCGCGATCATCGTTGTTTTGCTCAATTGCCGCCGCCACCATGCGGCTTACGCCCACACCGTAACAACCCATCAGTAAGGTTTTTGACTTGCCGTTTTCGTCTAGTACGTTAGCGCCCATCGACTCTGAGTAGTTCGTACCTAACTGGAAGATATGACCCACTTCGATGCCGCGCAGTAGTCCGATAGTGCCCTTGCCACATGGGCTCGCTTCACCTTCGATGACGTTACGTAGGTCGGCAACGGGGGCTTCCGGTAGGTCGCGCTCCCAGTTAATGCCCACATAGTGCTTACCATCTTGGTTAGCGCCAGCGGCAAAATCACTCATGATGTTAACGCTGTGGTCAATATAGACTGGAATATTAAGCCCGACAGGACCTAGTGATCCAGGGCCTGCACCCAGTGCTTTGCGGATATCGGCTTCATCGGCCATCTCAAATGGAGCCAATACGGCGTCAAGCTTCTCAACTTTCACTTCGTTAAGCTCATGGTCGCCACGAATGATCACGGCAACTAACGGCGCTTCTTCGGTTGCACCTTTAACAATAATGGTCTTAACGGTTTTTTCGATAGCGATGCCGTGCTGTGAGACGAGTTCTTCAATGGTCTTAGCATTAGGCGTATCGATAATGCTCATTTCAACCGTTGCTGCGCCGCGTGGCTCAGTTGGGATTGGCGCTTCTGCTTTTTCGATGTTAGCGGCGTAATCACTCTCAGTTGAGTAAGCTATTAAGTCTTCACCGCTGTTGGCTAATACGTGGAACTCATGTGACATGCTGCCACCGATAGAGCCGGTATCAGCAAGTACTGGGCGGAAAGCCAGACCCATACGGCCTAGGATGTTGCTATAGGCGGTGTACATCGCCTCATAGGTTTCATCCATGGTTTGTTGGTCTAAATGGAAAGAGTAAGCGTCTTTCATCAAGAATTCACGCGAGCGCATCACACCAAAACGTGGACGTACTTCATCGCGGAATTTAGTTTGAATTTGGTAAAGGTTAAGTGGTAACTGCTTGTATGAGTTAACTTCTTTACGAACGATGTCGGTGATCACTTCTTCATGGGTCGGGCCTAAGACGAAGTCACGGTTGTGACGGTCTTGAAAGCGCAATAGCTCAGGACCAAATTTTTCCCAACGACCGGTTTCAACCCACAGATCAGCCGGTTGTACCATGGGCATTAAGATCTCAACAGCACCTGCATTGTTCATCTCTTCACGCACAATCGCTTCAATCTTACGCAGTACACGTAAGCCTGTCGGCAACCAGCTGTAAAGACCTGATGCGTTACGACGGATCATTCCCGCACGTAGCATTAATTGATGACTTACCACCTCAGCGTTTGCTGGGGTCTCTTTTTGTGTTGACAGCAGGTACTTGCTAACTCGCATTGCCAATATCCAGTTATGTAGTGAAATAGGTCGACATTTTAGCACCCTGTGTGTTGATGTCACCTAGTTTGTTTGAGCACTGGCAGCGAAAACGGGCTGGTTGTGAATGATTGGCTTAATTTGATCATTAACCGTCGTTAGAGTGCTTTTTTGCGGTTGTTTTGTTGTTCCTACTTTAACCGACGTTATTTGCGTATAACAGCTATCTGTAATGAGTCAGTCGCGATTTGAGTCATGCCGTGTTTAGAAAAGCATGTTTGTGCTGTAGATTTGTGAAGCCCAATAAGGGATAGTCGTTAGTGGTATTGGCCTCGAGTCTTACGGGCATATCAAGCTGCTCGCGGCTCTTTTTATGGCAAATTTAAATAAACCCAGAGTTAGGTGATTTTTAAGTGTGTATTTGACATCAGTCGGTTAACCTGTATTGATAAAATATCACGCATTCTATTTGCCTTAATTTCTCTAAATATTAGTAGCATCTTGCTAATAGTGCGTCTTGCTGGGTTATTCATTGCGGTGATAGAGACCTATATTAACTCATGCTTAACTATAAAAAGGATACTGAGTTTTGGACATTCGATTAGCGACCAGTGACGATTTACCGCGTTTTTTTGTTTATCTGGCCAAGCAACTTAAAGAGAATGGCGCCGATGACAGTGTGCCATTTCTACCATTGTCGGTGGCCGAGTCGCAGCTTAATGATGAGATGCGTGCCCGTTTCACACAAGGAATAGACAAGCCGTTGCAACAAGGTGGTTGGCGTCGTCTGTTGTTGGCTTTTGATAATGAGCAGGTTGTGGGGCATATCGATATTCGTCCTCATCAAGAGCCGCATACGCCGCATCGAGTGTTACTCGGCATGGGCGTCGATAAGTCGTGTCGTGGACAGGGGCTTGGTAGCCAATTACTTAATAGCATGTTTGTGTGGGCGGCGCTGCACACCGACTGTGAGGTGATTGATTTATGGTTGCTGACGGAGAATCAGTCTGCTTACAAACTGTATCAACGTCATGACTTTATTCAATGTGCGCAGATTAATGATATGTATCGCATCGATGGTCGCTCTCTTGGGTATACCATGATGTCGCGCCGCATCTGTAGTTAACTCGGTGTTGGTCATGGGGGACAATGATGGACACATTGTATGATAATTGACTGCGTTTTCCCTTGGATGCTGAATGGTAAAAATAGCACTAATGTGCCTATTCATGCTGTTTGTCGCCATTATTGCACATCATTGGCCAACGCCTGATAACCCATTAATGAGCATCGTTAGCCAAGATCTGTTTAATGAAAATAGGCTAGCAACGGCAAGTTTAATCAAGTGTTGCTCTGTGCAGTATTTGCTTTACATTTTCGCCCCATCCAACCCAATCAATTTACATCTCTAGTGTTTTCCACTGATTTTTTCGTCAAGAGTAAATTAAACTTGTACTACCAGTGTTAAAATGACGTGGGTTTCGCTATAAATAGTGTTTTTTTCTTTTGTTGTTTTATTACGTGTGCGAGAATGCCCGCCAAGATTGAGGTGGTTTTTCAGTCTCTAATCGCACACTAAATTTAGCGACTAAATGGCTTTATTTATCCCTGTCCCTTAGTTTCATTAAACATCAGATTAGCATCCAATATGAATTCATATTCACTCAAGAAAAAAATATTGTTATCGGTTGTACTTGCCCTTGCGGTTGTTATTGCACTGCTATCATGGCGCAGCTATTCCACCCAAAAAGCCTTGTTACTGCAAAGCAGTGTCGCTCAGGTGAGTGAATCTGGCGAGCAACAGGCGATGCGCATTAAAGAGTGGTTAGCCGATCGTCAACGTGTCATCGCATCGGTCGCGACGAAAGTTGAGGGCGATACGCTAAATGCGCTGCAACAAGCACAAGCCTCTGGCGATTTTCAGTTAACCTATTTTGGCAGTAACACTGGTGTCATGGTTGACTCCGATCCGAGTATCGACCGCACAGGGTACGATCCTCGCGCTCGTCCTTGGTATGAGCAAGCGCAACAAGCGCGCGGCGCCATTATTACCAAGCCATATTTAGATGTGGCCTTCAATGTATTAGTGGTAACCATAGCCCAGCCGACACGCAATGGTGTGGTAGGGGGCGATGTATCGATTGCCAGCTTGGTCGAAAGTGTCAACAATATGTCACTGCCGGCCAACGGTTACGCCATCATGATGCACAAAGATGGCACTGTGATAGCCCATAAAGATCCCAGTAAGTTGATGGGCAAGGTGACAGATGTCGATGATGAGTTGAGTCAGCGCTTGTCTGAAATGAGTCGTCAAACAGGGCAATTAGCGCCCGCCTATTTTGAGGCTGAAGGACGCGATAAACTGCTTTGGGCTGTTGAGATCCCCACTACCGATTGGCAGTTGGTGTTTGTTCTCGATAAAGAGACGTTAGAAGCCCCATTGAGCAACTTGATGCTAACTCAGTTAGGTTTAGCTGCACTAGCCTTAATCATCAGTGTGTTAGCTATTTCTTGGCTATTAAGTCTGTTACTGGGGCCATTAAGCCGCGTATCACAAGCGCTGTCACGTATTGCCGATGGTAATGGTGATTTAACCCAGCGCATCGAGGTGGACAGCCAAGATGAAGTGGGCGTTCTGGCCGACAGCTTTAACCGTTTTGTCAGTAGTCAGCATGAGCTAATCAGTCATATTCGTCAGCTCGCTATTGAGCTTGATGCTGACGCCGAGCAGAGCTTAGTCACTAACCAATCGAGTGTCGATGAGCTGCAACGCCAGCAGCAAGAAGTGTCTATGGTCGCCACGGCGGTCACCGAAATGTCGAGCGCGACTCATGAAATTGCCGCCAATGCTGAAAGTACCGCCGCCGCGGCGCAGCAGTCGGCGCAAAGCAGTACTCAGGGTAAAGGGTTGGTGGATCAAACCCGCACAACCATTAATGCACTGGCATCAGAAGTTGACGAGGCAACCACTGTGATTGGTGAGTTAAGTCGACACGCTCAAGCGATTTCAAGCATCTTAACCACGATTCAAGGGATCGCAGAGCAGACCAACTTATTGGCGTTAAATGCGGCGATTGAAGCGGCGCGCGCTGGTGAGCAAGGGCGAGGTTTTGCGGTAGTGGCTGACGAAGTGCGGGTGTTATCTCGCCGTACCCAAGATTCTACCGAAGAGATCTATACCACAATCGAAACCTTACAAAATACCACCAAGCAGGCGGTTAGTTTGATGGACAGCAGTAAGGGACTGGCCAATAACAGTGTCAATGATGTTAATGCGGCCGCGCAAGCACTTGAGGAGATCACTCAAGCGGTGAATGTGATTTCTGATATGGCAGGCCAAATTGCCACTGCCGCAGAAGAGCAGACGCAGGTGACCAACGAGATCACTCAAAATACGGTTGCGATAAAAGATGTTACCGATGAGATCACCTCATCAGCCAGAACCCATTTAACTCAGGCAAAAATACTCAAAGATCGGGCAACCGATTTGAGCGAGAAGGTCGCGACGTTTATTTTGTAAGCGTCAGACGACATGTCATCAATGGGGTTGCCAACGAGCGTCCGGGCATAACCTAAAAAAGCCAACCTGCATGCAGGTTGGCTTTTTGTTTGGTCGCTATTTTTACGCATACCGCTAAGGTTTAGTCTTCGTTTTAGTCTTAGTCAGCTTGCCTTGCTCTTTGAGTGACTGATGAACCTTGCCTGCAACTTAATACACGGCTATCCATCAGGCTTAGGCGCAGCTTACCGACTCACGGTTAATGTCTTGATAGAGTTCTTGATACATGAGTTCACGCATTTTGAACTTCTGGATTTTCCCCGTCACTGTCATTGGGTATTGCTCGACAAATTTGATGTACCTTGGCACCTTGAAGTAGGCTATTTTCTCGGTTAAGAAATGGCGGATCGCCGCCTCATCAATTTGAGCGCGTGGCTGCACTTTAATCCACACGCACACCTCTTCACCGTATTTGTCACTTTGCACCCCAAATACGGCCGCATCTTGTACATCGGGATGACTATAAAGCTTCTCTTCAATTTCGCGCGGGTAGATATTTTCGCCGCCGCGAATGATCATATCTTTAATCCGCCCGACAATTTTAACGTATCCTTCGCTGTCCATTTCGCCAATATCGCCAGAGTGTAACCAACCGTCATTGTCTATGGTGGCCGCGGTTTTTTCAGCATCATTCCAATAACACTGCATCACCCCGTAGCCGCGGCTGCACACTTCACCAGGCTGGCCTATAGGCACGAGTTCGCCAAATTCGTCGACTATTTTAACCTGAGTATGGGCCAGAGCGCGGCCTACCGTGGTGACCCGCTTCTCTACCGAAGAGTCGATTTCGGTCATGTTGTTAATTGGGCTGCATTCGGTTTGGCCGTAACCAATAAGCACTTGCTCCATATACATCAGGCTTTGTACTCGGCGCATCACCTCTTCGGGGCAGGTGGCGCCAGCCATGACGCCGGTGCGCAGCGAACTTAAATCAAACTGATTAAATTCTGGGTGCTCAAGCTGAGCGATAAACATGGTCGGTACCCCATGCAGGGCGGTGCACTTTTCTGCTTCAACCACCTGCAAGGTGGTGAGCGGATCGAATGAGTCGCTTGGAAATATCGCCGCCGCACCTTTGCTGATGCACGATAAGTTACCCAGCACCATCCCAAAACAGTGATATAAGGGCACTGGGATGCACAACTTGTCATCGGCGCTCAGCTGCATGGCGTTAGCCACCAAGAGGCCATTGTTGAGAATATTATGATGACTCAAGGTCGCGCCTTTAGGATTGCCAGTGGTGCCTGAGGTAAATTGAATATTAATGGCATCAAAGGGCGAGAGCCCTTGCGCGACGGCATTGAGTTGTATCTTGTCAGCGCTGCTCAGTGGGCGCTTAACGTGGTCGAAATTGAGCATGCCGGGGGAGGCGTCGTGCCCCATGCGGATCACACATTCTAACGAGGGTAACTGCGCCGCGGTGAGTTGCCCCGGTTGACAGTCGTGTAACTCGGGCGCTAATTGATACAGCATCTCGAGGTAGTTACTCGACTTAAATTTTTCGGCGCAGATAATCGCGCGGCAGCCGACATTATTGAGGGCATACTGCAGCTCTTCGGGGCGATAGGCAGGATTGATGCACACCATAATGGCGCCAATTTTGGCGGTGGCAAATTGGGTTAAACACCATTCAATATTATTGGGTGACCAGATACCAACGCGATCGCCTGGTTGGATACCGATAGCCAGCAGGCCAGCCGCCAATTCATCTATCTGTGCTTGATATTCTTGGTAACTCCAGCGGATCCCTTGGTGATGCATCACAATGGCGAGTTTATCTGGGTAACGCTTTACGATGTCATCGAAATAGTGGCCTATGGTGCGCTCTATTAACGGCGAGCTAGTGTGGCCGTCATATTGGCTGAGGGTAAGCGGAAAAGTGTTGTTGTTTGCAAATGTCGGTACGGCAGACATGAGGCCTCCATGCATAACAGTGTTCTGAGTGATTAGGTCAACACACTACCCAATGCTGGTAAGACGCCACAAGCACATTTTGGCATTTATAGACTAAAGCACTAATAGCCTGTTAGGTGATAAATAGGGCTGCAGCTTAGTGGTGAGGTGGCGATAAAATGACCTATCAACAAGGCGTTGAATTTTGGAATATACACCCCAATTTACCTGCCGATAGGGATTATGAGGCGGTGATAAGCGCGTAGCTTGACTCTCCGATGACTTAAGTTCGCATCGGCGAGCCAAGGTGAAATTACTCTGGCGTGTCCTGCTGATCGCGGGTGGCTTTTTGGGCTGATTTTTCAGCTAGGCGCTGCGCTTTAGTGCGCCAGTGGCGGGTGTTATAAATAAATTCAGGCAGTAACTTAGTGAGCCAGGCGACCAGACGCCAGCGCTTAGTGATATAAGCTTTACGTTTGGCCGATTGCATCGCCTTTATCACCTGCCGAGCCACTTCATCCGGCGGCGAGAGCCATAAGCGACTGCGTTGCAGGGCGGCTTTATCGAGCAGTCCCAGTTGCAGATCGGTGATGGTAATGGGCAATTTGAGTCGCTGAGCATGCATACTCAGCCCTTCAAGGTAGTTGCTGGCGTAGGCTTTTGAGGCATGGTAAGCCACACTGGGGCCGCCGCGCAGGCCTGCGATAGAATTGATCGCCGCGAGCTGACCATAACCTTGTTCGGTAAACAGCCTAAAAGCAGTATTACAGACGGCGCTAAAGCCTTGTACATTGACGGTAATAATGTCGGCTTCAGGTTGCCAAGGCAGGGTGGGATCATAGCTATTGAGCCCTGTGTTGACTAATACTAAGTGTACGCTGTCAAGTTGCTGCCAGAGGGTTTCTAGGGTGGTAATGATGGCCGCGGGTTGATCAATTTGCAGCGCCTCAACCCTGACCTTGGTCGGTAAGGATTGCGCAAATTCATTAATTGAGTCAGGATCTTGAGCCAGTAGGACGAGTTCAACATCTTGTTTGGCAAGTTGTTTGGCTATTTCTTGGCTGAGTAGTGAGCTTGCGCCCACAATAATGGCAGTAGCTTGGGTCATTAGGCTATTTCGCAACAAATGGTCGTTCCATGATATGAAGATATCGATCCTAGAACAAGGTGTATCACTTAAGTGAATGACACAAACATGGGTGCTTTCACAATTCTTGGTAAGATAACTGCTTGTGAGATCAGTTATTTGTTGCAATTGAGGTTAGACATATAGACATCCAGATGTCTTGATGTATTATAAGGAGCTAGATAATGAACAAATGGTTAAAACCGCTGTTACCTGTGGCCATGGCGGCCAGTGTGCTAAGTGGCTGTGCGACGCCAAATGCCAGTGTCGAAATTCAAGGCGAAGTGTGGTTTAGAGAGCGTATCGCGCTACCTAGCGATGCGGTATTAACGGTGCAGGTGAAAGATGTCTCTAAGATGGATGCACCAGCGGTGGTGATAGCAGAGTTGCAGCGCAGTGATATTACTACTCCAGCACCGTTTCAGTTTGTGATCCCAAGTGATCAGTTTGAGCCTGGGCATACTTATGCCGTCGGGGCGAAAATTAGTCATAACGATCAGCTGATGTTCATTAATACTCAGGCGTATCCTATCGATCTTGGCTCACAAGAACCCATTTCGGTATTGGTACAGCAGGTCGGCCGATAATCCTGAATGTTTGTTCAGTGCCATAAACTTTGGCACTGACAAAGCGCTAAACAGCCGTTATCGCGCCGATTTCATTATTGTGCACCTTTAAGTGTGCTTAACAAGATTGAAAGAGGCGCGCTATGCCGGTAAAAATTCCCGATAATCTGCCAGCGGCAGAGATCCTTGAATCAGAAAATATTTTCGTCATGTCTGAAACCCGGGCAGCGAATCAAGATATCAGACCCATGAAGGTGCTGATCTTAAATCTGATGCCCAACAAAATTGAAACCGAAACCCAACTGCTGCGCCTGCTGGGCAATACGCCGCTACAAGTCGATGTCGATCTGCTGCGTATTCATGACAAAGCGTCCAAGCATACTTCTATCGATCATATGAATAACTTTTATCGTGATTTTGAAGATGTGCGCCATAAAAATTACGATGGCTTAATCATTACCGGTGCCCCCCTCGGTCAAGTAGAGTTTGAAGATGTTATCTACTGGGAGCATATTTGCGAGATCATCGACTGGTCTCAAGCTCATGTTACCTCGGTATTGTTTTTATGTTGGGCCGCCCATGCCGCGCTCTATCATCTGTATGGTTTACAACGCCAATTGCTGGATAAAAAACGCTCTGGGGTATTTTGTCACCAGCGTACGTCGATTCATTTTCCGCTGCTGCGCGGCTTCGATGAGGAGTTTTTTGCGCCCCATTCGCGCTTTGCCGAGATGAATGTTGAGCAATTAAAGCAACATCCTGAGCTGCAAGTGCTGACCGAATCGGACGAGGCGGGCGCTTATATGGTGCTCAGTCGCAGTAACCGTAATCTGTTTGTGATGGGCCACCCCGAATACCAAAAGTCGACCTTGAATGAGGAGTATCAGCGCGATTTAAACGCTGGACTTAATCCCGACATTCCGCAAAATTATTATCGCGGCGACGATCCTAGCCAAGAGCCCGTCGCTCGCTGGCATGGTCACGGTAGTCTACTGGTGAGTAATTGGCTTAACTACTATGTTTATCAGCTAACCCCCTACAATCTTGAAGATATGAGTGGCATTACGCCATGGGAATCAAGGTAAGCGTGATGACGGCCTCGATAGCAGGAGTTTGTCTGGGCGCGTATTTTGTCATTAACACTTGCCAATGCGGCTCAGAGTTATGGCTGGATTAATAGGCCAGCATGGCGGTTGACCTCGCCATTTTTAGGCGGCAACTTTCTCGTTACTGTGCTTGAGACTCAAGGCGTTACAGGCTATTTTATTTAGACCTTTGACGCGATAATATTGCAAGGCAATTGCGTCATACCGCCTCCTATAGGACGCTCATGTCGACGACTCACAAACGTGTTTTACTCTTGCTTGCCCATCCTTCCCAGCATCGCTCTGAAGTGAATCTGCCACTATTTAAGGCGGCAAGGGCCATTGATGGCGTGACCACTGTCGATCTGTATGGCGAATACCCTACCTTCGATATTGATATTGAGCGCGAGCAGCAGCGACTGATTGAGCACGATATTATTATTTTCCAATTTCCGCTGTACTGGTATTCGACCCCTGCCATTTTAAAAGAGTGGCAAGATTTAGTGCTTGAATATGGTTTTGCGTATGGCGCCGATGGCATTCAGCTTAAGGGTAAAACCTTTTTTTGCGCTCTCAGCGCTGGTGGTAAGGAAGATGCTTATCAAGCGCAAGGTTATAACCATTTCACTGTGCGCCAGTTGTTGGCCCCACTGGAGCAAACCGCCAGCTTGACTGGCATGCATTATCTAGCGCCGCTGGTGCTGTTTGGTGCCCGAACGGCTATCGAAGATGACTTTATGACGCGCCATATACGCCAGTGGCAACGCCTGTTAAAAGCCCTTGTCGAAGATAGAGTCAATTTGCATCAGGCGGCTAAGCTAGACTGTTTAAATCATCATCTGGACACCATTATCGAGGGAGAGGTGCGATGACGGGCTATTTTCTACAGGCGTTTATCTATTTAGTCGCCGCGGTGATCGCCGTGCCCTTAGCTAAACGCTTTGGTTTAGGGTCGGTACTGGGATACCTCATCGCCGGTGTGGTTATTGGCCCTGTGGTCGGGCTCGTGGGTGAAGAAGCCAGCGTTATTCAGCATTTTGCCGAGTTTGGTGTGGTGATGATGCTGTTTGTGGTGGGGTTAGAACTCGAGCCCAAAATGTTGTGGGCGATGCGCCATCGCTTAATGGGACTGGGCGGCTTGCAAGTGGTGTTGACCGCCGCTGCAGTGATGGCGGTTGCGCTCTATTTTGAGGTGCAATGGACCATCGCCTTGACCATAGGCTTAGTGTTTACCCTATCGTCGACCGCGATAGTGTTGCAAACCTTCAATGAGAAAGGGCTGGGGAAAACCGACGGCGGGCGCAGCGCATTTTCGGTGCTACTGTTGCAAGATATCGCGGTGATCCCCATGTTAGCTTTTATCCCATTATTGGCATTGCCTGAGTTGGTGGATAAAGCGCAACAGATAGCGAGCACCGCTGCGCAGCACCATCAAGAGGTGAGTCTGGTTGCTGGCTTGCCCGGTTGGGCTTACGCCTTGGTGATAACCGGGGCCATCGCCCTGTTGGTGATTGGCGGCCATTACTTGAGCCGGCCGCTGTTTCGGTTTGTTGCCAGTTCAGGCTTAAGAGAGATTTTTACCGCCACCGCGCTGATGTTGGTGATTGGCATTGCCGCCTTGATGAGTCTCGTGGGGTTATCGCCGGCTTTAGGGGCCTTTTTAGCCGGCGTAGTCTTAGCCAACAGTGAGTTCCGCCATGAGCTAGAGTCGAGTATCGAGCCTTTTAAAGGCTTGTTATTAGGCTTATTTTTTATCACCGTAGGCGCGGGAGTGAATTTTGCTTGGTTGTGGCAAGAGTTAGGGGTCATTGTCTTGATGACACTGGGCTTGATGCTGCTCAAAGTTTTAGTATTACTGCTGCTGAGCCTGCTGTTTAAGATTAGAAAAAGCGATCGCTGGCTATTTGCTCTGAGCCTTGCTCAAGCGGGGGAGTTTGGCTTCGTATTGGTGAGCTATTCAGTGCAAAATAATGTGCTACCCACCGACTTGGCCCAAACCTTATTACTGGTAGTGGCGCTGAGTATGTTCCTCACACCCGGGTTATTTATCGCCTTCGAAAAGCTCATTTTACCCCGTTACCGCGCAGCGCCAGACGCTCGAGAGGCCGATATTATTGAAGACCGAGGACCGGTGATCATTGCCGGTGTCGGCCGTTTTGGCCAGGTGGTGAACCGCTTATTGACGGCCAACGGGGTTAACACTGTAGTGCTGGATCATCAGATAAGCCAAGTGGATATTCTGCGCAGTATCAATGTGAAAAGCTATTTTGGCGATGCCACTCGCCCTGATCTGCTGCACACCGCAGGTATTGAAGAGGCCTCCTTATTAGTGGTGTCGATGGATAACCCTGAAAGTGCGACCGAGTTAGTGAAATACGTGAAACATGCTTACCCTAAAGTGAAGGTGTTAGCGCGGGCCTTCGACCGCGGTCATGCTTATATGCTGCGCCGCGCGGGCGCGGATTTTATTCAAAAGGAAACCCTTTTATCGGCGTTAGAGCTAGGTGCCGATGCGATGAAATGTTTAGGTTTTCATCCCTTTCACGTTGAGCAGCAGAAAAACACCTTCAAGCGCATCGAAAAACGCAGTTCCGATATCCTCTATCAAGCCTGGTGTGATGACAGCTCAGGTGAGCGATTCGACAATAACTATCGTAAGTTATTTATTGAGCTGGAAGAGACCATTAAAACCGCGATGACGCGAGATAGAAGTGACAAGCACTCTAACAGTGAACGTGGCTGGACACCGCCGCCTAAAGGCTATGAAGAGGTGCTTGATGGCGATGAGCCTATCGACACCTCGGCGGCTAAAGCCGATATCACACCTTAACGGCCGCCGAGGCTGCGAGATGTTCCTTGTGCTCACTTGAGCCGCGCTGTGATTAATGGATTAATCGAGCGCGGCAAGCTGAGGTTGTAGGTGCTCGGGCAGGGCAATATGCAGCTTCTCTTGGGTGAGCGGACAGGTAAAGTCGAGAAAGCAGGCGGTTAATTGCAGGTTAGGATCACCTGCAATGGCATCGCCATGTTGCCTGTCGCCAACCACGGGATAACCTATGCTGGCCATATGGATACGGATCTGATGTTTGCGACCTGTTTCAATGGTCACCTGCACCAGCGAGCGATGATGCTGGGCATCGTATTCGATAAGCTCAGCATGCGAGCGCGCCGCTTTACCATCGACGTCGGTCTCTATCGTTTGGCGCTGCTTGGGAAACTCGCCTTTGACTATGACGCGGTATTGCTTATTCAGTGCGCGATGCTCAAATTGCGCCGCCAGTGCCGCCGTGGTGGTTTTACTGTGACCGATGATCACTAAGCCTGTGGCGGCGCGGTCGAGGCGGTGCACAATAAAAGCCGGGCGTTGAGGGGTAAGGTGGGTTTCGACAAAACGATTAATCGTGGTGTGATCGCTCCATTTTGACCCTTGGCAGAGCATGGCGTAAGGCTTATACCAAATACTGTATTGGCCTTTGTCGAGAATGAGCTGCGCATCGGCAACCGTTTGCGCCAACACCTCTGGATGATAATACAGGTGTAATTCATCACCCACTTTGAGTGCTTTTTTTGCCCGTCGTAGGCGTTGGGTATATTTGCCACGGCTTAGCCACACTGCACCTTTGACCATGGCCTGCTTAATGGTTTGCTTAGACAATCCGCTGTGCGCTGCTAAGAGGCTAACCGCATCGTCATCGGGTTGAGTAATGGTAAGGTGATATTCAGATTTGCTTGGGGTCATGAATTAGGCTATTTGTTGATGGTTGTCGCTATTGTTCTGGCGAGTTTACACTATTTTCGACGAACATGAGAGGCTGACATCGGCCTGATACTGGCTTAAACGGTAGCCATGGTTGTAGTGAAATAGCAAAATAACCATTTTGGCTGCGATTGCATAATTAAGATCGCTTCACGTTTGGTGAATGCGGCAAGGTTAATTATATTTTTAGGCTGAAAACAGGTTTTAGATCAAAGCTTAGGCGCGAAATTACCTTGTTGTTAAGCTGTTAAAAACGTAATCTGAGTATAAGCATAATTTCAGGACGAAAGTGCCACCTTATCGGCCATCAGTCAGGTTCGTTAGGTGATAAAGCGACATGCTCGCACGGCATTCCTTACTCGATAGGGATTAAACCATGCATCTATCCAGATCAAAACCTATTCAACATCCTACTGTCACTGCGGTGCACATCGAACACCTAGCAGCGGTGTTAAAAGCCTTACCCGACCCAACTTTTATCTTGTCGCAAAGTGGCAAATATCTTGGCGTATTTGGCGGCAACGATTCGCGTTACTATCATGATGGTTCTACATTGGTTGGTTTATATCTACATGAACTTATCTCGGCAGATAAAGCACAGTGGTTCCTCGATAAAATAGCGCAAGCGTTACAATCTAATATCTTACTCATTGAAGAGTATGAGCTATCCAATAAAGATGTGTTAGGAGTATCAGACGATGGGCCAGAGCAGCCCATTTGGTTTGAGGGGCGTATCCAACCGCTCGACTTTACAATCGAGGGTGAGGGTGTGGTGCTGTGGGTGGCAAGCAATATTTCTAAGCGACATGAAATGGAGCAGCAACTGCGACAGTACAGCGATACCGACCAACTCACTGGGTTATTTAATCGGCGCAGGTTAGATCGTGATTTAACCCTACATTATGAGCAATGGACACGCCATGGTGTACCTTGCAGTATATTGATGCTCGATCTGGATAATTTAAAGACCATAAATGATACCTTGGGCCACCATATGGGCGACGATATCATCGTTGCCATGGCGGATATTTGCCGCGCACAAGTTAGAAAAACCGACGCGGCTTATCGTTTTGGTGGTGATGAATTTGTATTGGCCTTGCCCTGTCTGAGCGTAAAACAAGCTTTAGCATTTGCCGAGCGATTACATCAATGTGCGCTAACCGAGTTTGCACGGTTGGCGGTGCAGGGCTTGTCGGCATCGGTCAGTATTGGTGTGGCGAGCATGGCGATAAGTGATGCCGGTTATCAAGATTGTCTCAAACGCGCCGACGCCGCTTTGTACCGGGCTAAGGGAGCCGGTAAAAACTGTGTCGTGTTAACGGCGTGATAAGGATTTGCTCAAGGCGGAGCATTACCTGTTTATGTCTGATTTTCCCCCGGACGTGCTTTGACTACAGGGATTGTGATTGCCGCCAAATTACCCTAATGTGCTAATCAACTGTTTAATAACTTATTATGTGCTAATCACCAGATGTAAATTTAACGGCCTCTTCAGCCTGCACACAAGTTAAGGTGTGCGGTGATTTTTGGCTGATTTGTTGATTAACGATACTATTTTCATGAATGATATAAGGGAGACTTAGCCATGCTAGAGGCATTTAAACTCGACAACCAGGTAGCAATTGTGACCGGTGCTGGCGCTGGTATTGGCCGAGCCATTGCGCAGTTATTTGCTCAGGCCGGCGCGGCTGTGGTGGTGAGCGATCTTAAAGCGCAGGCTGCGGCCGATGTGGCACAAACCATCACCACTGCCGGAGGCAAAGCCATCGCAGTTGGGTGTGATGTCACCGATGAAACCGCCCTAACCGAGTTAGTCGACAAGGCCCTAGCCGCCTTCGGTAAAATCACCTTATTGGTTAATAATGCCGGTGGTGGCGGCCCCAAACCATTTGATATGTCGATGGATGAGTTTAACCGAGCGTATCAGCTTAACGTATTTTCAGTATTTAGATTGTGCCAGCTGTGCGCGCCTCATATGGCCGAGGCCAATGGCGGCGCTATTTTAAATATCTCTTCGATGTCGGCGGAGAATAAAAATATCAATATGGCGGCCTATGGTTCATCAAAAGCGGCGCTGAGCCACCTGACGCGTAACATCGCTTTCGATTTAGGGCCCAAGGGCATTAGGGTTAATGCCATCGCCCCTGGCGCCATTAAGACCGATGCCTTAAATAGCGTGTTAACCCCTGAAATTGAGCAGGCTATGCTGAAACATACCCCATTGGCGCGCTTAGGCGAGACTCGTGACATCGCCTATGGTGCACTTTATCTCTGTTCTGGGGCGGCCAGTTGGGTGAGTGGCCAAGTATTAACCATTAGTGGGGGCGGCGTGCAGGAGCTGGATTAGGCACTGACTCTGGCCTTGAGCCATGTGAGGATTTAGCTATCACGCGCTTTGGTGATGAGCGTGTGGTAGCGATTGATCATGAACGCCCCACAGCTTTACTGCGTATACTAACCTTAATACAAATTCACTTGTTCTCTTGTGCGCAGCGGCCTACTGTTAATCGTGATTCTAGGTATTCGCATAAGGGTTTACTCGGTGAAAAGGAGGTTAATATGGATGCACATTTACAGGCAAAAATTCATCATTGGTTAGGGCTAGATGGCGATCCCGCCAGTCACGCCGAGATCCAAGCCTTGCTCGATAGCGGTGACCATAGTGAGCTTGAGCAGCGCTTTAGTGGCCGATTGACCTTCGGCACCGCTGGGATCCGTGGTGTGGTGGGGGCCGGCCCGATGCGAATGAACCGTTTAGTGGTTCAACAAACCTCAAAAGGGGTAGCCGAATACCTTAAAGCACAGGTCAAAGATGCCCCCAGTCGTGGTGTGGTGATCGGTTTTGATGGCCGCCATGATTCCAGTCAGTTTGCCTATGATGCCGCTGCTGTGTTGACTGAAGCTGGGATAAAGGTTTATCTCACTGAAGATGTGGCTCCCACGCCATTAGTGGCGTTTGGTGTACTGCACCTTAAGGCGGCTGCGGGCATAGTGGTCACCGCGAGCCACAATCCGCCACAATACAATGGTTACAAAGTCTACTGGGGCAATGGCGCACAAATTATTCCGCCGCACGACACAGGTATTGCGGCGCGTATCGAACAGGCTGCTCAGCAGCGAGTGTCATTAATGCCGACTCAAGATGCGCTGGCAAGCGAGTTGTTGGTGATGCTCGGCGACGATTTTTATCAGGCTTACCGCAACGGCATTAAACAGGCCAAAGTATTGCAAAACCATACCCAACCCACATTAGTGAGCCTAGCTTATACCGCCATGCATGGCGTCGGCGCTGAGATGGCGGAAACTGTGCTCAAAGATGCTGGCTTTACTCAGGTGTATTCGGTGGCTGCGCAGCGTGAGCCGGATGGCGATTTCCCGACGGTGAATTTTCCTAACCCCGAAGAAGCTGGGGCGATGGATTTGGTGATGGCCGAAGCGCACCAACATAATGCCATGTTAGCGTGCGCCAACGATCCCGACGCCGACCGCTTTGCGGTGGCGGTAAGAAAGCCCGATGCCTCTGCCACTATGACGGCAGCTGAGGCGTATCAAATGCTCACAGGCGATCAAGTGGGGGTGTTGTTAGGGCATTATTTATTGTCTCATGCGCCAGAAAATCAAAGGCTTACCTGCCGCACCATAGTCTCATCCAGTTTGTTATCTAAGGTGAGTGCGGCGATGAACGGTGTGTGTGAAACCACCTTAACCGGCTTTAAATGGTTAACCAATGTGGGCATGGCTAAGCAAACGCCAGACAATCAGTTTTTGTTTGCCTATGAGGAGGCGCTGGGCTACACCATCGGCAGCATGGTGTGGGATAAAGATGGCTTATCGGCCTTAGTGGCCTTTGCTCAATTAACCGCAGATCTCGCCGCCCAAGGGCAAACCATTTGGGACAGGCTCGAAGCTATCTATCGTCAGCACGGATTTTATCTTAATCAGCAGGTCAGTATTGCCCTAGATCAGAGTAAGGTGGGCGGCCCGACTATTGGTGAGCAGTTAAGGGCATTAGCACCGCGTAAGGTTGCCGGCAGAGCCGTGGTATCAACTGATGATATTAGCCTTGGCATGCGTTACTTTGCTGATGGTCAAGAGGAGGTTATAGACTTGCCCCGCAGTGATGTGCTTATTTATCAGCT
The DNA here is from genome assembly GCF_059338375.1 of Shewanella sp. 553. Lineage (NCBI taxonomy): Bacteria > Pseudomonadati > Pseudomonadota > Gammaproteobacteria > Alteromonadales > Shewanellaceae > Shewanella > Shewanella sp. 553. Next base: position 2,530,166 of record NZ_CM181701.1, on the reverse strand, counting down.
CGACGATGGCGCTAGGGTCATTGTTCGCCCATCAGGCACCGAACCTAAGGTAAAATGTTATTACGAGGTGGTCGAGTCTATGACGGCAGATGATGATTTACTAAGTGCCCAGCAGAGAGCGCAGGCTCATATGGATGACATTATCAGCGTGCATCAAGCTGAGCTATCGAAGTTGAGGTAACTTATGTGGCTGACAAATAAGGTCAGTTAATGAAGCGGGACATTAACTTAGTTGCTTAGCGTCAGTTGAAGCCACCGAGGATGAACGGTGGCTTTTATCATTTAGGCGACGGGCTAATGTCCGGCCCTTAATGCACCTAATGCAATAGCAAAACAAGACTGAAATGATCGAATAGGTTACCTAATTTAGTGGCTAATTCAATAAAGCGGCTCAATAAAGCCGTTCAATATAGTGAGGTTAACAAAAGCTATTTCAACGAAACTATCTGAATAAAGCTTAGGTTTATCAAGGCTAGGCCAATAAAACGAGACAGTCATCCCTGTGAGTTAAGCCTAAGTGAATTAAGCCCAGAGCAGGGCTTAAGTTACCTTTGATAATACACTTTTGTCAGGTGAATTTACCCCAGATTATGTGCTTGATGAGTTAGGTAAAATACGCTCTAAATGAAAGCAATAGGTATCGTATTGCAGCTGCCAAAGTTGCTTTGACTGTTTTGGGTCAAGGTGCGCAAACGCCAAGCCAACACCATCTTCCATCCCCATTAAAAATAGACATAGCATAGTTAACTCTTCATCCGATCCCGTGGCACCAAAGCGACGAAACTGTCTGATATGGAATGCAATTAAGAACTCTCTATGAAAATCATCTAGAGCGGTAAACTCTGGGATCAGCTCCCACAATCCTTGTAAAGAGTGATAGTTGGTTTCGTAATGCCCGTCGGCTCGACAACGGATTAAAATTTGATAGAAATAATCCCGCCATTGCAGTTGCATATAGGGCTCTGATTCAAAATCGAGGCACATTTGCCTAAGTGACAATAGCCACCTGTCGGCGATGAGATAAAGGATCGACTCTTTATTGGGGAAAAACTCATACAGAGACTTTATATCAATGTTTGCGTGCTGGGCGATCGCATTAGTATTTACAGCATGATAACCATACTGTTGCACCAAAGTTTGGGTACTTTGGATCACCTTTTCTAATAGCGCCAAGGTGCGCTTTTGTTTTGGCTGCTTACGTAATTGCAAGCGTGTTGGCACTGGCAATTCAATCAATGTTAAACCCCCATTAAAAAAGATACTTTATCAGAAAAATCAGATGCTTTCTAAAGTTAATCGCTGTTTTAAAAACTGAACAAAATGAAGATTTGTTATCTTTTTGTAAAAAATATTGAATTTACTGCTTGATATTTGACCATGATCCTATAGTTTATTTCAGTAATTGCTGAAATTAAATATAAGGAGAAATGATGCAATTAGTTAAAACACTGTTAGCTGCGACAACGCTTTGTTTGATGACGGGATGTGGAAGCGATGACACAGAGCAAAGCAATGATAGCCAAGTGGTTGCCGATACCATTTACCAAAACGGTTACATCTATACTGCCGATAGGAATCAATCCGTTGCACAGTCGATAGCGATAAAGGCGGGAGAGATCATCTATGTGGGCGATACTGCAGGAGTCCAAGCGTTTATTGGCGATGAGACAAAGATCAATGAGTTAGAAAATAAAATGATGTTACCTGGGCTGCATGATGCCCATATTCATCCAACCGGCATTGTCGATGTTGATATGTGCGATCTCGGTGTGGAAGAGATGGATTTAGACGGATTAGTTGCCGCACTTAATGGCTGTAAGGCGCAGTATCAATATGGCGATGATGAGCTCATATTTGCCTTGCAGTGGAACTCCTATGTTGGCAACGAGCCGACGGCGAGCTATAAGAATTTGGTTGCCGCGCTCGATGCTATCTCAACGACACAAGCGGTTTACCTTGCTGGCCCCGATGGCCACACGGGCGCCGCTAATAGCTTTGCGCTGGCAAAGGTGAAAAACGATAAGGGCGAAGTGGTTGGCTTAAATAAAGAGACTCTCAAAGGTGAATTTAGCCAATATGCGCCGTTTGTTGGTGTGGATGCGGCGGGTAACCCTAATGGTAATTTGTCGGAATCGGCGCTGCATCTCGTGGGCGTGCCTAATTTTCTCTATCCGTTGCAACAGAACCCTGAAGAGCTGCCAAAAATAGCGCAAAAGCTTAATAAGTATGGCATTACATCGGTGCAAGATGCTTGGGTTGGACCCGATGAATTAGCCCTGTATAAACAGCTCGCCGATGACGGCAACATGACTTTTAGGCTCACAGCAGCGCAAAAATACAGTGTCGCTGAGAATATCAATGCTGGTGTGGTGAACTACGCAGGCTTGATCGCTGACGTGAAAGCGGTGCGTGAAAGTGTAACAAGCTATCCCTACATCAAAGCGGATGCGGTTAAGATCATGATTGACGGAGTGCAGGAGGGAAGCCTGATTGAAGTGCCACCGACCTTACCCACATCGGTGATGATTGACGATTTTAAACAGCCCATTGTTAATTTGAGTCAACTGTCTGATGGTATTGTGACATTAGAGGGATATGTCGACTTAGAAAGTGATCAGTGTAAGGCCGTGAGAAGTCAGCCTGATGATTATAATGATACGGCTGAGGTCGCCGCGTTTATGGCGATCTACTCTTATCATCCCACTCAATGTGCCAAAGAAAAAGGCGAAACATTAGCGGCCAGCGGTGACACCTTTCTGTTTAATGAGAATCATATCGCGCCCATTAATTTCTTAAATACCTTTGTCACTGAATTGGATGCCGCTGATTTTGTGGTGCACATGCATGCGGTGGGAGATGGCGCGGTTCGCTCTGGCATCGATGCTATTGAAATCGCTAAAACCAAAAATAGTTCGAGTAATTTGCCCCATACCATAGCCCATCTTCAGGTGGTGCACCCGGACGATCAGCAACGCTTAGGTGAGCTGGGTATTTACTTGGCTTTCACTTATGGTTGGGCTATCCCTGATTACTTATATGACTTAAGTGTGATGCCATTTTTAGATGAGCTAGATAATCTTGAACCTGCCACCTTGTTCGATGAAAACAACTACTACATACAGGCGACGTATCCAACTAAGACCACAAAAGATGCGGGAGCGGTATTAATTGCCGGGAGTGATGCACCGGTTGATACCAGAGAACCAGTGCCATTTTCACATATGGCGACGGGAATGACGCGCAACGATTTTATTGGCGATGAACTCTATTCACTCAATGCCAATCAGGTGCTTAATGTGCATCAAATGATCGCCGCTTATACCATTAATGGTGCCAAGGCGCTGCGCCAAGATGACATTGTTGGCTCAATCGAAGTGGGTAAAAGAGCGGATCTGGTGATTATTGACCGTAACATTGTTGAGCTGGCTGAAAGCGACGATCCTGAGGCGATTTATGGTGTGTATGACACTCAGGTACTGACAACGGTCTTTGATGGCGAAGTGGTTTATCAAGCCGCCAGCAATGAGTAGGCAATGAGTAAGCGCTATGTTGATAAACTTTAGGGTTTTATTAACATAGCGCTTTTTTACTTATACGCTGTGCCAGTTTAAGACGGCTTAACTTTCCTTATCCCCATATATCTATATTCAGGTGACTACCCTATGATGAATCACGCAGATGTAGCGTGCAGGCATTGCAGGGTGTTTGTTGCTTGTTTATCGACAACAGCGAGTCATCACTACGCGCCAAAAGCTAAGCGTCAATGGCTAAGCCAAGGCTTAGGCTGATAAGACAGAGACAGAGACGGGAGTTGAGATGAAAACAGTGACACGGGCGGCGCAGCAAGTGAGTGGCTTAAGCATTCGCACCACCAATGCGGCAGAGGCCGACAGTCAAACTCAAAAAATTGCGCCTATGTGGCAAGCGTTTATGGCGCAATATGGCGAGCACCTCGGCAATCAGCCGCTCTATGGGGTGTATTATGATTATCAATCGGACATGAACGGTGAGTTTAGCGTTATGGCGGCGGTGGTGAGTGAGGCATTGCCCACTTCGCTGACCAATACAGCGCTTACTAAGGTTACCTTAGCCGCTGGCAATTACCTCTGCTTTAGTGCCAAGGGCGAAATGCCTCATACTGTATTTAAGCTCTGGCAACAGATTTGGACCTATTTTGCCGCCGCAACTTGTCCTTATCAGCGCCAGTACCTGACCGATTTTGAATGTTATACCTCAGGTGAGAGTGTCGATATTTATATCGGTGTCCATGTTGAGGTGTAACTCTTCTCCGTTTATCTTGATGCGGCTCACGGTTTTGATGTTGTGCCGATGGACGCTGAGGTGCGGATTAATGAGTAAAACTTAATGACGCATCTGCAGCCGCTAGTGATGTTTGATGGGCGTTGTAATTTATGTCACGGCGCGGTGACTTTTATTATCGGGCGCGATCCACACAAACAGTTTCGATTTTGCGCTCTACAAAGCGCTGCCGCGCAGGCAATACTGGCGCAAAGTGATGCGACATTATTGCAGCATGACACTGTGTATCTATTTCAACATGATAGGGTATATATCAAGAGTGAGGCGGCGATTGAAATTGCCCAATTATTAGCGGGTCACTGGCCGCTGCTACGTTATGGGCGGTGGCTGCCTTTATGGTTACGTGATGGGATATATGATTTAGTAGCGCGCTATCGTTACCGCTTATTTGGCCAGCGCCCGCTCTGTTTGCTCCCCGATGATGACACCCAAAGCCGCTTCGTTGAGTGAAGCGGTTGTCAGTTAAATATAAGATAGGGCTTATTTCCGGTTTAGCTTAAGGCTAATAGCTGCGGTAAGAATGGGTTATCTTGCTGGGCAATTTCGCGTTGCTCCTCAAGTACCTGCTGCAGAATATCATCTCCGGTTAACGGGTTAGCGAGTACGACTCTAAACACCACCGAGGTGAGCTCAAGATTATCTGCTGGCGTGATTCGGGTGCGCGACACGAACGATTTCCCCTGTTCGCGCTGACGTTTTTGTATAAATTTAGTCAGGCCGTCGAGTAAACCGTTTATCTGGCTTACCTTGTTAAGGTCGCTATCGAGCACCGCCAGTTTAAGCAAACGCTGCACTGTAGCGGGCACATAACGGTAGGTCAGCAAGCAGAGTTCGGGTGCCGACACCAACTGAAAATCCGCTTGCTGCTTAATCAGCTCGGCAAAGTCGCGCGCCTTTTCTAGGCTATTGTTTATCAAAATCTCATAGCCGTCGCGGCCAATCACCTGCAGGCAGGCGTGCACTAACATCGCCATGCCAGGGCGAGAGCCCTCCAGTGTCTGGCTACCTAAATCTTTTGATCCTTTACGTAAAATGTATTCGGCGTGGTGCTTAATGGCATTCGCCAGCTGAGGATCTTTAAACAGCACCATGCCTGCGCCCATAGGGACATACATCTGTTTATGGGCATCGATGGTGACCGAGTCGGCGCGCTCAATTCCGGCTAGTAGGTGACGATATTTGTTGGATAATAAACTCGCGCCGCCCCATGCGGCGTCCACATGAAAATGACACTCAAGCTCTGCGGCTAAATCGGCAAGCGCGTCTAAAGGGTCGATATTGCCGGTTTCTGTGGTGCCAGCCACGCCTACAATCGCCATCACCTTGATATTACGCGCCTTGAGCTCATTCGCTGCGGCGCGCATCTTAGCCACATCGACCTTGTTATCTTTAGCGCAGGGGATTTGAATAATGTTATCGCGGCCGATACCTAAGAGATCGGCGGCTTTACCAAGCGAGTAGTGTCCACGAGTCGACACCAAAATGGCTAAGTCATCATAGCCATAATGGCGCAGCGCGCCCATTAAGCCGCTGGCGGTGACGCCGCGAAAATCCCCATCGGCTTTTAACAAGCGGTTACGGGCAATCCACAGCGCAGTAATATTCGCCACCGTGCCACCAGAGCAAAACGCCCCCAGCGAATGGTTAGCGCTGTGCATCCAATTGTCATAAAAACCATCAGCTTGTCCATATACCATATGGTGCATCATGCCCAGTACTTGGCGCTCTAACGGTGTAAAGGCTTTTGAGGTTTCAATTTTGACGAGGTTTTGATTAAGCCCCACCATCATCTTCGATAGCGGCAGCACAAAGTAGGGCAGTGCCGAGGTCATATGGCCGATAAAGCTTGGCGCCGAGGTGTGCACGCTGTGAGCAATTAAGGTTTGCATCATCTGCTCGGCGTAATCGGACACAAAGCTCGGTGATGCGGGAATTTGGTGCGCCTGAAAATCTTTCTCGATTTCAGTTAAGGGTTTTTCGACGGCGACAATATTTTCTTTTAAGAACCCCATGAGATTTTCAGAGAGATTTTTTTCAATCTGACTCAAGGTCGAGTGGGGGGCTTCTGGCAAGGTGAAAATACGCAGTAATGCTGCTTCAGAGGCCGTTGCTTGTCGTGTCTGTTTAGATGTCATCAAGGTGCATCGCTTCACTGTGACCCGCTCCCTTATTGCTGGGGCGTGGTCAGTCAAAAATGGGAGCTCACTTTACTGTAAGCTTTATAACGCATCAAGCGGAAAAGTTAAATGGCCGTTGTTTATCAGGATAAAGGGATTGAGCCGATCCCGTTATCCTTTATTTGGCTTAGCGGGTGCGATTGGTGTTATATAGCGCGGCAATGCTTACCGAGGTGGAGTATAAATTATGTTTGGCGCTGGCCAACACTTGGTTCAGCGGCATCGCCCTTGGGGTGGTAGAAAAGAGCGCGCAAAAGCCATGATTGAGTAGCACATTGGCATCATCACTGACGCATCCTGCAATGGCAATCACCGGAATGTTCAGCTTATTGGCTTCACGAGCGACGCCCATGGGCGTTTTGCCATGCAGGGTTTGGCTGTCGAGGCGACCTTCACCAGTGATCACCAGATCGGCGCCCTTGAGCGCTTCGGCCAGATCGACCGTTTTCATTACGATATCGATACCGGGTTTGAGTTCACCCTTAAGGTAAGCCAGTACCGCAAAGCCCATGCCGCCAGCAGCGCCCGCTCCCGGGGTATTACGGTGTTCGGTTAACGTGGTTTTGGATGTGATATCGGCAAAATGGGCCAGCGCATTATCGAGGCGTTCAACCATAGTGTCAGTCGCGCCTTTTTGTGGGCCAAAGATAGCCGAGGCTCCCTTATCGCCACACAGTGGGTTGTTAACATCACAGGCGACTTCGATTTGACAGCTACCTAGCAGTGGATGCAATTGGCTGATATCGATAGAGTGCAGCGCTTCAAGCCCAGCGCCACCCACATTGATGGCTTGCCCATGTTTATCGAGCAGATTCACGCCAAGGGCTTGTAGCATTCCCGCGCCCGCATCATTGGTGGCACTGCCGCCTAAGCCAATAATAATATGTTTTATGCCTGCATTTAGGGCGTGACATATCAGTTCGCCAGTGCCATAGCTGGTGGTTAACTGCGGGTTGCGCTGGCCAATAGGGACATGATGTAACCCAGAAGCCGAGGCCATCTCGATAACCGCCGTTTTGGTTTTATTAACACTTGCGCCAATATTTTTGGGACCCAAAATACCGTAGCGAGCCGTGACGGGCTCGCCCAGTGGCCCGATAACGGACAGTTCAATGATCTTGCCGTTTGTCGCATCAACCATAGATTGCACTGTACCTTCGCCGCCGTCCGCGACGGGAACTTTTACATAGTCTGCATTGGGGAGCACTTGGCGAAATCCGCGTTCGATTTCGGTGGCAACTTCCATGGCGCTCAAGCTTTCTTTATACGAATCGGGCGCAATGACTATCTTCATTGAAACATCCTGTGATCTAAAAATGGGAGTGACAAGCCGTGGGCGGAAAAGGGGGCGCACATCTTGCGTGATAAGCGGCATGGGTCTCGATTAATGGTTGAGGCCCATGCCGATGATTATTGTTTACAGCAGCACAAGACTCAGTAGATACACTAAAATCATTGCGGTTACGCCTTGAATTAAGGTGGCCATTGTCTGCGCTTTATAGGCTTGCTTAACGCTCATGCGGCTAAACTGGGTGACGACCCAAAAGAAGCTGTCGTTAGCATGAGACACTGTCATGGCGCCTGCACCAATGGCCATGACGGTCAACACTCGGCCCATCTCGCTTGCTAGACCAATATCGCCAAGCATAGGCGCGACCATCGCCGAGGTGGCCACTAAGGCGACGGTGGATGAACCTTGCGCCGACTTAAGCGCCGCAGCCACAATAAAGGGCATGAAAATGCCAATGCCCAGAGCCGACAATGAACTGCCAAGGAAGCTGCCAATTTCGGTGGCTTTTAATACTGCGCCAAATGCGCCGCCAGCACCGGTGATCAGCAAAATCGGCGCAGCGACAACTAAGCCATGGCTGATCCGCTCGCTAAATTCTTTGATGCGATTATCGCTCTTAAGTAATGCCAGCGACAACATGAGGCCAATCATCAAGGCGTTCACCGGTTGACCTAAGAAAGTGAGCACAGCAAAGAGGTTAGCATCGCCTAAAGGCTGTGACGGAAACTTAGCGATAGAGCCTAAACAGATTAACAGAATCGGCACGAAGATAGGCGCAAAGGCTTTGCTTGGGCTAGGCAGTTTACCGTAAGCGGCTTTTAAGCTATCGAAATCTTCGACACTCTCTTTAAGCTCTTGTGCGCCTTCACCGTCGGGTTCTACATGGGCAAAACGGTTGGCCCACAACATGCCGGCCAAGGCGGCAACGGCCGCGACGACAATACCGACACCAATCACCAATCCAAGATTTGATTCGAGGCCTAAATTCCCCGCCGCGGCGATAGGCCCAGGTGTTGGCGGCACAAAGGTATGGGTGGCATACAGGCCGGTGGCTAAGGCGACACTCATCGACACGCTTGAGACCTTCATGCGATTGGCCATCGATTGTTTCAGCGAGTTTAAGATCACAAAGCCTGAGTCACAAAAGACCGGTATCGAGACCAAGTAACCAATGATCGACATGGTGAGGGTGGGAAAGCGTTGCCCCAGCACCTTAATGACTACATCAGCCATGGTGATAGCCGCACCACTTTTTTCTAAGATGGTGCCAATAATGGTACCTAATACAATCACTAGGCCGATATAGCCTAAGATGCCACCAAAGCCAGAGGTGATGGTTTTGGCAATATCAGCACTTGGTAGCCCGTAGGCAAATGCAGCAATAAATGACGCGAGAATAAGGGTTAAAAACGGATGTAACTTAAATTTCGACGTGGCGATAACGATAAACGCGATCACGGCGAGCAAGATCAGTACGAGGCTCATAGGGTGTCCCTGTATTTGGGTTATATTTATTTGATTGTTCGAACAATGACCCGCTTAGTCAGCGCCACCTAAAGTGAGGGCTAAGGTATTTCAGGCTGCGACTATTATCCGCACAAAAGGATAATCAAGCTTCGGCAAACTTGATGAATTTTTAAGGGATTTATAAGCTTATTTTGTGCAATTGCACATATTTTGACGCTTTGGTGTGCTAGCTATGACCATATTGCGCTTTTTTGCTTGCGGCATTTTGTTGAGTTGTTTTTATTTCACTGATACGCAAATGTCGTGATCACATGGATATGAAAGAATGCAGGGCCTTCGAATGAAGGTGTAGGCATTGTTTGGCTTATAGCATTTGCCGGAATAGGTTTTTTACATCGCTGATGGTAGCGTTAACCTTTATGGCAACCAATTGCCTGCCGCATGGCTTTCGTGCAGGTGCTTCTGTGACACGGTGAGTGAAGCCCAGCTTCGCGCTTACGAACGAGAGGCATGGATGCCGAACTGGCTTTTAGACATGGACGTTGTTCAAGTACAATCCCTGTAGGCTCTGCCGTGACATCCATGTCACGGAAGGTCACAACCGCACCTACACCCGAGTTCTTAATCTCTTCTATTTGACCTTACTAGTGTCACTCGGACAATCAAAAGTTAAATTGTTTTTGGACAAAAATCGTTTAGTGCTTAGGCTCTAAATTATACGATTCACATTATCATTAGTAATGACGCTCTTAAGAAAGCAGGCTTCTGTTCATTAAGAGATGGATGGATCGCAGTTCACTCTCGAAACTAAGAAGCTAACCAGAAAGTTTAGGTTAGGCGTTCTAAATGAACCGCCCTCGGCTCTGGCATCCTGCTTTGCCCTACCTCCTAAATCCATTTAGTCGTGTGCGGAGCCGCATGCAGGGTGGTGTGGGGGTTGGAGGTTAGATACCTCCGGCTACCGATTAAATGCATTAGCAGACAAGACGTTTTGGATACCTGATGCCATTTACAATCCATGTTTTCTGGGTGCTATTCCATGTCGTCATATAACTTATTAGACACCCTTCACTATGGACAACACCACCCCCAGTCGTGATTGAACTTGCAGAAAGCCAAGCACTATCACCATATGACGTAATAGTTCCTTGTGTTGTTGTGGTGCTTGGCATGCTGAAAGTACCACCGCCCCATCTGAACTGAAAAGCTCTTACTCCACCGCCCATGTCCATTGCGTTAAGCGGCGGACCGCTATCCAGTATTACTTCACGAATATCCTTTCCGATGTACTTCTTCATATGAGTTGATACACAGCCCGACAGGAGAAGTAGCAGTGTGATTGCGAGTATCGTTCTCATGGTTCCACTCCGTGAATTTAACGCTTGGCTTTGCGGCGCGCAGCGTAGGTGTGTCCGCCAACAGCCACTGGTTATGTGATGGTAGCTCAATTTGGCAGCCCCTCGAACTTTGGCACTTCCCCTAACTCTCCAACCCAAGCAGCTTTGCTGGATGAAAAGATGTGCGCTGTTGGCGACATAGAGATTTCAGTGTCCAAACACCCTGCCGGAACGACGAGTAAACCTGCGATCTGAGTGCTCGGCAACGCTGAGCCACACAGTTTACAAAAACTTTTGCTATGACGAGTGCCTGGAAGCGTAAAGGAGGTCACAGCATCTACACCCGACCGCCAGACCAATTTAGCTGACTGTGAGAATAGATTTGCCGCATGAGCCGAACCCGTATCTTTTTGGCAATGCTGGCAATGACACAGGTAAAAGCTATCGAACTCACCTTTTACCTCAAAGCTCACGGTGCCACACAGACAAGAACCAATATGATCAGTCATCAGAATCCCTTCCATGGCCTGTGGATAAAACACACATAACGTTTTAGTATTTATGCGTTACGTTGTCTGCAAGGCATAAATCGCTTATTGGACTTGGCCGCTGCCACATCCATGTATTTGGTATGCATTATGCTATAGGAGTTTGCTTTTATGTGGTAGTCGTTTTTTTGAGCTGAGGTAAGGTTATCAATTGGTCTTCTTTAGTATTTTTATATTTCATTAGCGCCTCTTGACGGCAAATACTCGTGATTAACCGTGCTTTTTAGACCATTCATACCACTAAGGCCGCAGGCCTTTGCCTCACTGATGTTCATAGCAAGGTCTTACTGAATCTACGGATACTTATCGAGCACTAATCTGTGTTTTTCACTTTTTTCTCTCGCAACTCACACCAGATAAAGTTAAATCGAAGAGACGATGAGTACAGGTGTAAGCGCGCTTTTGGCCTTCGAAATCATGGATGATTTCGCCGAGCCCACACGGACGTGCTTGCGGCGAGCCAAAAGAGCGCTTGCACATTCCCCGCCGGACAGGCGATTAATAACAGTGAAGGTTCGACCTTCAAACACTTTCAATAAATGAAAATACAGCCAGCCGCTACTTAAACAAATGTCATCGTTCTTCATTCCAAGACCAGCACACTTTGGGGCAAAAGTACGTTAGCTTTTAATTCTGAGTTCACACCAAATACGGCTAAATCGAAGAGGCGATAGATATAAGTGTAAGCGCGGTTTTGGCCTTCGAAATCATGGATGATTTCGCAGAGCCCACAAGGACGTGCTCGCGGCGTGCCAAAAGAGCGCTTGCACATAAGCCTGCTGCAAGCAATTAACTCACATTGAAGGTTCAACCTTCACCGCTTTCAATAAATGAAAATGCAGCCAGCCGCTACTCAAAAAAATGCCAAGCCTCCACGGATGGCTCACAACGATATCCCTAACTAAAAGCCAGTTCGACAAAATATATCCATATACAAAAGCCAGTTCGACATCCCTGTCTCTCGTTCACGAGTATATGGCTGTCGCCAAGCTCACCCAGTCTCTCGTTCGTGGGCTCGAAGCGACGCTTCACTCACCGAGCCAAAAGAGCGCTTGCACATAAGGTCGTTCTTTCATATCCATGTGATCACGACATTTGCGCATCCATGCACTGCACCTTCGGCAGGCTATTAATTGCCATTAAGGCGCGTCTTCAAAGCACATCAATAAATGAAAATTCAGCATAACGCAGCTCAAGTAAACTTAAAAAAGCTAAAGCTTCATTTCAATATCCACCTTCCTCACACTGCACGGGTTGCTAAATAATGACTTCACTGGCCTGACAGCGTAAAATCACGCCTCATTATTGCTGTGCAGGCCTTGTGTCGTATCAGTCTTGTTTCGCTCTGTCACCGTTAAGATGTCAATAATTTATGCACCAAGCTCCTATCCAAGCTCCTGTAGATCAGGCTCAGCATTGTTTTACCGCGTTTAAATCGCCAATCGATAGTTATCAACTACCCGAGCGTTTTACCTTTCCGTTTTATTATGAGCCGCACCCTTTGTGCGTTTTGGCGGCAGAGGAGCTACAAGCTTATCTGAGTAGCCAAACGGATTGGCAACATAACTTTGGCTTAGGCAGCGATACCAATAATGTTATCGGTAAGATGTTTGGTGTGCTGTTAGTGCGCAACAAGAGCGGTGAGATTGGTTACTTGGCGGCATTTTCTGGCAAATTGGCTGAGCAAAACCTTATCGATGGTTTTGTGCCGCCAGTCTTTGATATGTTGACTAAAGACAGCTTCTTTCATGCTGAGCAACAGGCGATTAATCAGCTGACCTGTGAGTTAACACAGCTTGAGGCCTCGACAGAGTTATCGAGATTGAGAGAGCAGTTAGCCACATTAGTGCAACAGGCTGATGATGAGCTTGAAGCGATGCGCGCGGCTATTATCGAAGGGCGCAAAGCGCGCAAATTAACGCGCGCTCAGGCGGAAGCTGAGTTAGGCCCACAGCCGTTAGCCGCGTTAAATGTGCAATTGGGCAAAGAGAGTGTGGCTGAAAAGCACCAGCTAAAAGCGATAAAGCAGCATTGGGATAGCCTCATTGCAGCGGCGAGCGCCTCGTTACAATTGTTAGAGACCGAGATTGAATCACTTAAAACGCGGCGGGCAAAGCAGTCTAACGCCTTGCAGCAAAAACTGTTCGCTCAGTATCGCTTTTTGAATCAAGCGGGTGAGCTGCAAGATCTTAATCAGATCTTTAACGCTGCGCCCAATCAGCTGCCGCCAGCGGGAGCCGGTGAGTGCGCCGCGCCTAAGTTACTACAATACGCTTTTGCCCAGCAGTTAACGCCACTGGCGATAGCCGAGTTTTGGTGGGGCGCCTCACCAAAGTCAGAGGTGAAGCAACATAAGCAGTTTTATGGTGCGTGCCATGGTAAATGCCAACCGATTTTGAGCCATATGCTTAAAGGCATCGAGATGGATGACAATCCATTATTGAATAACCCGGCTGAAGGTAAAACTATCGATATCTTGTATCAAGATGAGGCGATAGCGGTGATCAACAAGCCGGCTGAGTTTTTGTCGGTGCCGGGCAAAAATATTACCGATTCAGTTTATGCGCGCATGAAGCAGTTGTTTCCCACGGCGACGGGGCCTTTGATCGTGCATCGTTTGGATATGTCGACCTCGGGCCTAATGGTTATAGCCTTAAGCAAAGAGGCCAACAGGGCGCTGGTGCAGCAGTTTATTGGCCGCACGGTTGAGAAACGCTATGTGGCGAAACTGGCGGGGATTGTCGCAGGCGAGCAGGGCGAGATTAACTTGCCACTGCGAGTCGACCTTGACGACAGGCCGCGCCAGCTGGTCTGTTTTGAACATGGTAAACAGGCGCACACCCTGTGGCAGGTCAAGGCGCGAGACGATAACCACACTTGGCTATACCTCTATCCCCAAACTGGCCGTACTCATCAGTTGCGGGTGCATTGTGCCCATGTTGATGGACTTAATCTGCCGATTATTGGTGATGATCTATACGGCACTAAAGCGGACCGATTACATTTACATGCGCAGAAGTTAGTGCTTAATCACCCTACAACACAGGTGCGGATGACCTTTGAGGCTGAGCCTGCATTTTAGGGTTAACGCATAGCGGTTAGCGCCATCAACTTGAGACCCCATCATCCTGAATCTCCCAGCCCCTGAAGCTTAGGTGCGCGAGGTGAATAGCGCTTGACCCAGATAGAGCTGCAGTAAGCCGTTAAGGTTACTCAGCTCGACGCCTGTTATCTGACTTATTTTGTCGAGCCGATAGCGCAGGGTATTGCGATGAATATACAACTGCTTAGCGCAGGCACCTTGATCGCCAAAATGGTTTAGGTAGGCGGCGAGGGTTTTTTGCAGTTGTTGGTTATTGTCTTGGTCGACCAGCTTTTGAAAAGGGGTGAGCAGTTGCTGACCCCGCCAATCCTGTTGCAGCCCAGATAACATTACCAGCAGTGCATAATCTTCAAATAGGTATTTATGGCGTGTAGGGTGCATCTGCATGCCAAATTTTAGGGTCTCTTTGGCGGTTTGGTAGGAGCGGTGAATATCTTCTGGACGAGGAAAATAATGCCCCAAGGCGATATTAAGCTGGGCGCTCATCTCTGGCGGTATACGCTTGAGCAGTTGATCGATACGCTGGCTTTCAAGTTCGGCGCGCCACTGTTTTCCATCGAGAAAGGCGGGTTTGAGGATCACCAGTTCTGTCATCGAGGTCATGGCGATAAGGTTGCCGCGTGAGGGGGTTTCTAATAGGTTTAGTACCTGTTTCAGTAGCGATTTAGCACTCGATTCAGTGCTGTCCTCTTGCACTTGAATGACGGCCGCGACCCGGGGCATGGTTAAATCTATGCCCAAACGTTGGGCTCTGTCGCTCAGTTGCCCTAGCTGCTGATATTCGCCCTTAATCAGTTGCAGAATAAACTCTTCCTGCTGGCGGTTTTGCCATTGAGCAAGCTCGATAGAGTTGGCTTGCTCGACAATCATCTCGGCGCTCATCTTAAGCAATTTACCAAAGGCCATCAGGGTTTCGGGCTCGCCGGTAATGCCAATCACTCCGATGATCTCACCTTGGTAGTGCAGGGGTAAATTGATGCCAGGTTTTACCCCTTGTAGGCTAGCCGTGGTGCCGTGATTAATCTTAACGGTGCGATTTTGGCTAATGGCGAGCAAGGCACCTTCGTGGACAGAACCAATACGATTGTTGTCACCAGAGCCTAATATAACCCCTTGGTTATTCATCACATTAATATTGTGGCCGATAATCACCATGGTGCGATCGACAATCTGTTGTGCGAGCGGCGAGTTTAAAAGGTACACAGAATTATTACGCGGTTATGGTTTTACATGAGCTTACGGTAAATTGGTGAGTGGCACTAGATCTGCACCGCACTTTTGTTAATTGCTGTGGTGTCGGGCATAAAAAAACCCGCTAATTAAGCGGGTTTTTTATATGAAGCGATAACACTTATAGCTTATAGCTCATGCTTAACATCACCAAATGGGCGGTGTAATCATGGCTGTTGCTACCAAAGCTGACCACATTCCAAATACCATCGGGAGCGATGCTATTGCCTGGGTCATTGTCTTGATAGTTTTCCATCTTGTAATCAAGACGCAGGGCCATTTTTTCGGTGGCCTGATATTGACCATAGACATTGACGTTGTGCACTTTGGCAAAGTAATCGCCATAGTCACCGCTTATGCCTTGAGTGACTTGGGTATTACTGCTTGAATCTGAATAGGTGTAATCTACGCCTAGACGCAGTTTATTTTCTAACAGATTGTTATAGCTAAAGCCCGCACCCACCACATCGACTTGATCTTCGATTTGGCTAAACCAGTTAGCGGCACCAAAGTTGGTGCTACCTGACTGATCCGAATCGATATTTTGACGATTATAGAAAGCGTTAACCATCATGTCGTCGGTGATCAAGTAACTGGCATTGATATCGTAACTAAGATCGGTCGATTCAGTTAAGCCAATCTGGGTGTCGTTGTAATCATCCAGAGCGTAGCGTGCACCTAGATCGATAGTCAGCGCATCGATAGGCGTGTGGCTCACACGAGCCTCGACCATGCTGCGTTTGCGATCAGCTAAGTTGTACTTACGTAGTAGGTCGTTCGACTCGCTTGAAGTCCACTGTGATGCTTGATACTCAGAACCATCACGTTCGCCATAGCTGCCCTTGATCCACATATCCCAGTTGTTAAATGCACTGATATGGAACTTAGTCCAAAGTGTATTTTCATCTGTGGTTTCACGATCTTGGTAGCTACGCTCATCACGACGGTAATCGTAACCCGCATCGAGCTTCATGCCGCGGCTGATACGAAAATCAGCGCCCAATTTACCGCGATGGGTGGTAATATCATAGGGCGTGTTGTAAGCCACTTTACCGCTAGTCGAGTCGATGCTGATCTGCGTCCACTGCTCAATCTCGGTTTGATTATCACGGTCGCTGTAGTCGTAGCTGGCATTCACACGCACAGTACGATTTAAGCGCGACACCACTTTAAGATTAGCGCCACTCATATCGACCTGCGCATCCAATGACTCTGCAGGTAATTGATAACCATAGCCTGAGGTGACAAAGGCTTGATCTTGGGTCATTTGACCATAGTGAACGCGGCCACTCATCACGGTTTGCCCTAGGTGATATTGGCCTAGTAACGAGACCGTATGGGCTTCGTTGTCAGGGTCAAGCGCCATAGTGCCTTGGGTCTGCGCCCCAAAAGTTGGGTTGAACGCGTTATCAAACGTCAGTTGGCTATATTGGTTTTTAAAGCTCGAACCTGAATAGTTGAGCGCGGTAAACCAATTATCGCCTTTGAGTTTAATGCCGGCCTCAAGGTTATCAGTGGTGTGATCAACGGGTTCAGCGAGCATCATCGACTGATTAAAGAAGCTGCCAGATGCTGACTTTAGCCCGGTTTTATCTTCACGCTGATACTTGATGTAAGCGCTCCATAACTCTTCACCTTGATAGCTCAGCCCAAGTCCTGCGCGCTTACGTTTAAGCGACAACTCTTGCGGCGTTAAGCTGGCGTTAAGCTGGCTCATCTCTTGGCTTGACCCGGCGGTTTGCCAGTTATTAGGCAAGGTTAAATCGCCGCCACCAATACCTTGGTAAGGGGTCATGGCACTGTCGGTTTTGTAGGTCGCAATTTGACGATAATTCAAATTGAGGTTGTACTGGGCAACTTTACCAGCATTCACCTCTAAACGACCATTTTCCATGCCTAAGTCTTGTGCTTCGACAGAGGCGCGGTAGCCCGATGTACCGACGTAATTCACATCGGCATCGACTTTACCGGCAAACTCGTTTTCTGCGGCAAAGGCATTGGCAGAGCGGATATCATCGCTGTCGTTATAGCCGACGCCCGCACCAACCGTGCCCGATACGCCAGTTTCAATGTCACAGCGCTTACATTCCCACTTGTCTAGCTGCACCTTGCTGGTGTTGGCCTGTTGAATATTATAGCCATCGGCGAGCACGATATTGGGCACAAACACACTGGCGTTAGCGATGAGGGCGAGCGTGACTAAATTTAAGTTAAATTTCATGTTGTCGTCTCCTTAGCGCTGAAACAGCTTGCCAGATGGATGGTTTGAACCATGGATCTGACTGTGGCAGTTTAAGCAGCTGCGACCACCGGTGAAGGCATTTGTGCCCACTTCAGAACCCAGTTCAGTGTTACCCATGTAGGCGTTACTGGCGTGACCATCGCTAGCATGACATTGCTGACATAGCTGTGGTGCACGGGTCTTGAGCATTCCTTCGTTCACGCTGCCGTGTGGGTTATGACACGCAACACAATCTTCAGTTACGGGTGCATGTTCCCACAGCTTTGGGCCGCGTTTTTCGGCGTGGCATGAGTAGCAGGTTTCATTGACACTGGGCTTAACTAGATCCGCATCAGACATACTGCCGTGAGGATTATGACAATCGCTACACACCATTTGATCCCATTTCATGGGGTGGCTTGAGCGTTTGTGCATATCCGCTTTTTGCTTAGTATGGCAGCTCGTACATACTTCCATTTCGGTGCTTTTTGATAGCACAGGATCTTTGGCGGTATGCACTGAGTGACATGAGGCACAAGCTACATCGGCATTGTCATGATGACCGCCATTCCATGACATACGCTTATCGTCTTGGTGGCAGCTCAAACAGACACTGTTTTGTTTTTCAGCAGACAAGCTAGAGGTAGGACCGAAATCGATCATTGGCTCTTTGCCGCCCTTGTTATGTTTGCCCATTGGGCCGTGGCATGATTCACACTGTAGGCCCGCCATGGGGCTTTTGCTTGAATCAATTGCGCCATGGACGCCTTTGAACAGATCCATCACTTTTTCAGACTTGCGGTGACACATTAAGCAAGAGTCGGCGCCTTTAGGTGAATAGTCACCTTCGGCAAATTTCTTGTCCAAGGTGGCTTCCACTTCGTCCGGTGTCATGCTGGCGTCCCACTTGGCAGCGGTTGCTTGACTGGCGCCAAACGAGAGCAGCGCAGCAGCAAGCATTGCTGGTATAAAGCGGGTTAATTTATTGGTGATTTTCATAATAGACTTCCTAATTTGCACAAATGGTAGCGAAAATGGGGGAGAGGACTCCCCCGTTTTTCATATTGAGATGAGCAAATTACATCTTCACAGCCGTGTGATCGTCGATAACCGGTGCGTGGCAGTAGAAACAGGTTTCTAGCTGTGCGGCATCGTTTACAGCACCTTTATTTTCCATATTTACAATCGCACCTTGGCCTTCAACGTGATTCTTAAACTTGTCACCGCTGTAGCTGTGACATGAATAACACGTTGCTGCTATGGGTGTAGTGTAAGCAGATATGGTGATTTGGTCTTTTTCATCAACGACGCCATCTTTGTTTTCATCTTCAGTCGATTGCTCTTTACGAGAAGAGGTTGCTAAAGCGCCTTTTTGCTTGAACGCTTGAGTATTGAAGTCGTTATGGCATGAGCTGCAGTTCATACCATAAACCGCGGCATAATCGCCATGGCTATGGGTTTTATGCAGTTTCATTTCTAGTGCGCCTTTGTTAGCGCCGCTTGCATAGGTGCCATCAGGTGTATGACAAGCCACACAGCCATCGACACCCGTAACGATTTCACCATTAAGCTCACGGCCTAACTGCTCTGACATGACAAAACCTGCGTGATAACCTTTATGGATCTCGAAGGTTTCACCATGACAGCTTTCACAGCCAGCAAAATTAACCGAGTTGATGTGACGTGTGCTTGGGGCTTCACCCGATAATGTACCGTGGGTTAGCTCAGCTTTCATGCTGGCCGTTGCAACACCTTCGGCACATTCAACAAGTTTGCCTTGTGCTGTACACATCTCTAAGCCAATTAAACTAAAGGCGGTATCAGTGTCAGTACCTGCTGTGCCAAAAGGTAATGGGCCAGTGTTAACAACCAATGCGCCATCAACGATTTGAGCGCCGCCGTTAAGTGCACTGTTCTTAATCATATCGATAGCGACTTTGTGCTCGCCATTAATGGGGTTTGCGTTGTAACCCATAATTGGGTAGTTGGGCCCGACATTGGTGATGCTTTCGACCCGTTTAATTTTAGGCAGGATACTGCTGACATCCAACGCGTTGCCGGCTTCATCAGAGAAGCTAATGGTGATGTTAGCACTCATATCTGCTGGTACAGCAGTTAGGGTTGCGTTCATACCGACTAAATCGATAAGGGCACGTTTTTGAATGGCATCGGCAGTATGAATTTCTTCAGTCCAGCTGGCATTATGACAGGCAATACAGTTGCTGTTGTCATCTTGCTGTGAGTGGCCTTTACCAGCCATAAAGTCGACATTGACGTGGCAGCTAGTACAGGTTTCCATGGTAGGAACCCGTGACCAGTTACCCCATTCAGAAAGCTCTTCTGATTCTACGTGACAGGCCTGACAGTTGTTTTGAATTAACAATTCAGCCGCTTTACCGTCATACTCTTTACCCTTTCTGTCAGTAAAGCTTTTTGCTGAGTTATGGATGTTATGAACTAGGTGGTTCCACTGCGACTCAGTTGACATTGAGCTGCTATGGCAAGTGGCACAGGTTTCTTGGGTATAGTAACTGCTGTGACGTGTCGTCAGCGGTTCACCTTCGGCGTGACAAGCAGTACAAGCTTGGTGACTGACAATATCTTTAGTGTACTTAGCTTGATAACCGTTGCCATCAAAGTCTGCAACGATTTCACGGCGGGGCACTGACGTTACACCGTCGGCAAGCGTAGAGTCTTTACCGCCTGCATAGACGTTAAAGCGCTGTGTGAGCTCTTGATTGTAACCTTCGACTTCGAAGGTAAATTGATAGCTACCGTCTTTGTTGTCAATGTAGTTGTCAGCACCAGATACCCGAGCAATGCGAGTCCACTGTGCGCTATTACCTGCGCCAGTCGCCCCCATAGGAGTCAATTGTGCGGCGACAATACCTAAATCTTGCAGACCAACGATAGGTAAATCTTCTTCGTTGGTGGCAAATACGGTCACCGTTGGGGTGCCGTTGTCATAGGTGACGCTTTTCACGTCTAGGTTAAGTGTATTGATTGCTGGCGCAGCTGGACCACCAGGGTTACCTGGATTGCCGTTGTCACCATCGCTGCCGCCACAACCACTAAGAGCCATAGAGACTGCACCTGCTGCGAGAAGCAGCTTAAACTTATTATTTTGTACGTTCATCATATTTTCCCTGCATAGGTTTGGCATCGTCTTAAGTGCATGGTCAGTTTTCTGAACCGTTCTCATTATAAGTAGTGCAACCTAAGTCAATGCTGGAAATAGAAATCCCCACCGAAATCGTAACGTAACAAGCGGCTAAAATCTGCCGAACATAGTCTAATGTGTGACCGAGATCTTTCTATTTCTAAAGAGGTAGTTAGATTGGAAGCTAAAGCATGAGGGTGAACAAAAAAACAGGCGTATTACATTAGCTTAACGCAATTGTTTGCATTGTTATTATATTGTTTTACTGAAAAAACAAAGGGAGGCAAAGCCTCCCTTTGGGGTGTTATTGAAGTTAACTCATCACTTAGGGATGCATCATTATCTCAATATTAGTTACCGTGAATTGTCATGATATTTGCTGGTGTATGACAAGTCTGGCAGGTCTCTGCTGCATTAGCTTTTACATAGTCAGCATTGCTACCATCTAAAATACCACCGTTGGTTTTGATGTGAGACTTAGCGGCATCATCTAGGTGCGCTTGGTGACAGCTTAGGCAGCTACCTGCATCAGATGAGACCCAAATTTCACCATTACCATCGAAAGCAGGGTAGCGCCATGCGCGCTCAGGTGCTTGGCCTCAGTTTAACGCCTGAGTCAGCATGACAGGTTGTACAATCTGTTTTCATGACTGTCTCAGATTTTAGACCGCTGCCCCATTTAGCGTTCATATCATGCCCTGAAGCGTGATGAGCTTTATAAGCAAAGCTTGTAGGTGCAATGTCTCCCCACTGAGTTAAGCCTTTATCAGGAGTATGACAAGCTTGACAGTTGACACCATTATCGTAATGAGCAATCACTTTATTGTGGCAACCCATACACTTAGTTGAATCGATAATCGCCCGGCGAGCCTTAGCAGGTTCACTGGTGTCGGTATCATTCCAGGTAAAGCGCAGAGGCTCATCTTGAATGTAGGCGCTGGTGACGACTGAATTACCATAGTCGTCGACCGTATCACAAGCTACTGGCTCAACAACAGGTCGGCCATAACCTCCCTTTCTAAAGCAAGTCGATACGCCTGCAAATAGCTCAACACTCTTACCTTCTAGTGCTAAGTCACCTGTTATATCATCGGTAGGGAGCTTTAGTGTACTGTTGCTGCTATCTATGCTGAACGTTTTAGTAGTTGCATCATAGCTGGCGGCATTCAGTGCAAAGCCGCGGTCACCGTATTTACTCCCATCTTTGTAAGCGGGGTAGTCTTTGTCGATATCCCAAGAGAAGTAGATGCTTGACGGCGTGTATTGGCTAGGGTCTGCAATAAACTCTTTGGCTACAGGCTCACCTTTATCATCTAAGATTTGCACATCAAAGGTTAATACTTTAGCTGTAACCTTGATGTTGCTGAACTTAGCTGAGTAGCCTTGGCTAGCATTATAGCTTTTCATCACATCGCCATGTGCTTCAGCCCCGCTTCTAGCGTAACCCTCTTCTATATGACAAGAGATACAGTTTTCATTTTGAGGATCGTGATATTTTTTAGGCATGGTAGTGTGGCAAGCAATACAGGCCGTATTACTTTGATTAGCCAAAAATAGATCGGCATTGGCTGGTGCACTTTCACCTGTTACGTGACACGCTGCACAATCAGCTGCCGGCTTTTGGGGATACATCACCTTACCATAGTCATGCACAGAGCCTTTATAACCAATTACCTTGTAAGGTGCAGGAATATTGCCGTTTGCATCAGGTACAGGATCGGTCGAGTCTGGTGCGTAAGTTGTTCTTGCATGACCTTTGTGGATCGCATGGATCATATAGGTAAAGTCGACACTGTTACCTGACTCAGGATCGCCCGATGTGGCGGTATGACAAGAGGCACAGTTTTCGATGTTAATACGGCGGCCGCCATGTAGCTCAAGACTCTCTGGCTGGTGGCAGGTATAGCAGGTTTCGATTGAAACCACATCGCGACTCTGGATCCCTTCGGTTAATCCTGATGAAGGTTGCCAGTCAAAGTTTGCATTGGCTGCAAGAGGACTTAGTTCAAGCTCTAAGGTGGCACGCTGAGTGTAGTCGGCATTATAAGTGACTGCGACTGGGGTAGTCACATCAGCAATATTCTGTTGGAAGGTATAACTGTAGGTACCGTCGCCATTATCGACAAAACAGGTGTCACATTTAGCGGCTTGTTCAACATTCGCTTGGAACTGCGTTGTTGGATTGATGTTGGTTTCGCCGTCAGGGATCCAATCTGGATTAGGCGCTTTTTCTGCGTTGATATAGGATTGCCATTGAAATCCTCTATCGAACTCTACAGCATCATCACCTTCGCCAAATATGCGAGTTTCATGGGTTAATTGTGCAATACCAAATCGTAAATCGTGATCTTTGGTTAGCCCAAGAATGGCAACGCCATTGTCATTTTCGAGTTTAAAATCAACTGTGACGCTACCAGCATCGACAGTGGCATTAGTAAATACTGCATTGATGCTTTTAGCTGTATCGATTTTGACGCCAATAACGCCGTCTTTTCCGTCTTCACCATCTTTACCGTCGCTGCCGCAACCAGAAAGTGCTAAAGAAAGAAGCCCTGCACCTAATACAGCTTTGGTCGCCGCATTAAAATTGAACTTTTTCATCATGATTATTCCCTGCAATAGTTTTAATCATCACTATTGAGTTGTTCTGTTTTAAAAACAGGCCTCAAAATTGAGAGCCGTTTCTATTTATAAATTTGTAAAACACTCAATTAGTGTGTGGAATTAAATTTCCACCTCTAAGGCTATCTAAGCTGCGGCGATTTAGCAGTTGTTTTAATTGCTTTATGTGATTGAGATCTGACTATTTCTTTAGAGGTAGTCGAATTGGATTAGATAAATGGAAGATGCAGAATTAAACCCTGTCCAAAAGACAAAAATTAACAGCTGAGCGGCACTTGTAAAAAGTCCTGAGCAAATGCTATCGCATTGTAGACACGTCACTTTTAACGATTCAGTGAACGATGAGTGAGATTTTTTTGCAAAGCCAGTTGGGGGGGGAGGGGACTACTCTAATGACTTTAATTGATGAAGCTTATCGTTGGTTGACGGGCAATAAAAAAGGAGGGCAAGCCTCCTTTGTGGATTTAATCTCTTTTTTAGCCTGAATCAGCTAGCACACTTAATCGCTAAGGTATTGGCTTTAGCCGCTAAGGAGTTCCCTCGCGGCTAACTCATTAGACTAAATTATTACACTAGCTACCGTGTATTGAGCGCAATTGCGTGGGGGTGTGGCAGGTCGAACAGGCTTCTGCCGCTCGGGTTCTGACATCATCCACGCTAGTACCATCGAGAATCCCGCCATTGGTTTCGATATGGCTGGCGCCAGCGTCACTGAGGTATTTCTGGTGACAACTTAAACAGGTACCAGCATCTGATGATACCCAGATATCGGCTCCTGTAGTGGTGTCGCCATAGCGCCATACGCGCTCACTTGCGCGGCCCAGTGCAATACCGTTGTCGGTATGACAGGTACTGCAATCGGTTTTTAAGACAGTGCCAGATTGCACTCCGGCATATTTGAGATAGTGACCTGGCGCCTCATGAGCCTTAAAGGCATAGCTAGTGGATTTTTGGCCACCTGGATAGTCACTGTCAGAACGGGTCGTTTTATCAGCGGTGTGACAAGTCTGACAATTGTAGCCGTTGTTATAGTGATGATTTTCTTGATTATGGCAGCCCTGACATTTAGCACTGTCGATAATACTGCGGCGCATGGTCGTTTGTGCGTTAGCATCGAGGCCTGAGCCTGCCCAGACAAACTGATAAGGCGGCTCTTTAACGGCAACGCTGCGGGTGTTATCGCTACAAGCTGTCATGACCACTTGGGCCACACCATAGCCGCCATTGTTAAAGCAGACCTCAATGGTTGACCATAACTCGAAGGTTTTACCATCAGCATCAGCAGGTATATCAAAGTTGCTGCCAATAAGAGTGTAAGTCATCGTGGCGGCATCATAGGTGCCTTCAGATAAACGTATGCGGCGCTCGCGATAAGAGGCATCCTCATAAGCGGGGTAATCCTTATCGGTATCCCACGCGACCACGACTCGGGTACTTTGGTCGACAAACTCACTGGCAATAGGTGCGCCACTGGCATCGGTTACTTGTACATCAAACGTCAGTTTACCGTTGGCATCGAGCCCGATATTACTAAAGCTGACGCCCATGGCTTCCGCGTCAACATACGCTTGTAATACGTCACCATGGCGTTTTTCCGCATTGCCTGTACCAGGGTACGTATTGGTGGCGTTATGGCAGGCCATACAGTTGGTATCAGTATGATTTTGTGAGGGCTTTTCGCTGTGACAGGCGACACATGCCGTGTTGCTCAGATCGGCTTTAAACAGATCCGCATTCGCCGGAGCGCCAGCGCCTTCAACATGGCATGAGGCACAATCTGCCGCAGGCTTTTGCGGGAAGGTGACTTTGCCATAGTCGTGTAAACTACCGCCATAACCCACAATCTTATAAGGGGCTGGTACTAATCCATCAGGGGTGCTGATTTGTCTGTCTTGCCCTCTGTGAATGGCATGGATCATGAAGGTAAAGTCGACGCTGTTACCGCTTTCAGGATCGCCTGAAGTTGATGTATGGCAACTGGCGCAGTTTTCTAATGCGATGCGTCGACCGCCATGCAGTGCCAAGCTTTCTGGCTGATGACAGGTATAACAGGTGTCGATAGTCACCACATTACGGGTTTGAATATCGTCGGTGGCGCCACTTGAGGGCTGCCAATCGTGATGGGCATTGGCCGTTGCTTGATCAAGTTTTAATTCTAACGTCACTCTATGGGTATTGTCGGCGCCATAAGTGATCGTCAGCGGCTCGGTTACATTGGCGATATTTTGTTGGAAAGTGTAGCGATAACTACCATCGAGGTTGTCGACAAGGCAATCTTCACAGTTGCTGGCGGCTTCGACATTGGCTTGATATTGTGGCGATGGGTTTAGCCCAGCAGCATCATCTGGCAGTGTGCCCGGTTGTTTCAAGGTATTAATATAGGCCTGCCATTGCAAACCCCTATCATAAACCTCACCCTCGATTGTCTCTGTGACAGGTGCCAGTTGCGCGATACCAAAACGGATATCGTAGTCTTTGTTAAACGCCCAGCACTGCAACGCCATTGGCGTTTTCTAATCTAAAGTCAACGCTGACGATACCATCGGCAATCGAGGCTTGGGTAAATTCAGCCATGATGGTCGATGTTGAATCAATATTGACACCAATAGGGCCATCTACGCCATCTTTGCCATCGTCTCCGTCACTGCCGCAACCGATTAATAACGTGCTACACGCCAGAGCGATAACGCTCCATGGGGTACCTTTTGCTTTTATATCCATAATTATGCGTTCCATAAATAGTGCGTTTCAAAAGTCACTAACAAGATGTGCACGAGGGAGCACCTAGCGCACATCGTCATTACTTGATCGGGTGAACCTTGAGTACATCGGCGCTTGCGTCCTGACCGTGACAGGTGGTGCAGCTTTCTGTTCCGGCGTTGGCATCGGCTAAGGAACCCTTAAATACGGCGCCTTGTTGCACCATATGGTTGGTAGCGCTATCACTGGCGTGGCAATCGCTGCAGATGGCGGCGGTAGGGCTGGTGTACAAATCGCCCGCGATAGCCAGTGGTTTTACGCCCGCATACAGTGGCAATGCTGCGGTTAATACGCCAGCTTGTTGGCTATGACACTGCGCACAATTACCTAAGTTTCCAGGATAGTTAATCGACTCATAACCTTCACGTTGGCCGCTGTGTATCCCATGCACTAGGTGCTTGTAATCGGCGGTGGCGGTAGAGGGGTTATCGGTGGCATCGGCAACCATATTAGGGTTATGACACAGCTGACATTGTCCTTCTAAATCATTGCGTGAACCGTGGAAATTAAGTTGTTGATCGCCATGACAACTCCCACAAGTGTCATTAGTGACCACGACTCGTCGACCGCTATCGCTTAGTGCTTGTGCGCTAAAGAATTGGTGGCTCGACTTGATGTTAACTTCACTGTTTGTGGTGTCACTACAGTCGCCTAATACGCCATTGGCGGCGCAAACTTTGCCTTGTATGGCTAAGGCGCCTAAATCCATCTCAGTGCCAGCTGGAACCGTGACGCCAGTAATTTGATAACTATAGTTGCCATTACTACCAGCGATGGGGGCTTCCTCTTGCAAGCGGATGGAGCGTGGCGAACGTGTCGCGTAATCGAAACTGGTTCCCCAATTAGCGTATACACGTAGATCGGCGACAAAGTTAAGATTGTTGGCACTGTCTGTATAGATCTGACCTGATGCGGGGTTACGTAAACTCAAGGTAAAGGAGACAGTGTCGCCACTGAGTGATGCTGATGTGATGCTGGCTGCAAACTGGCCTAGGGCCTCATCATTACCACCGTCGTTGTGCACATTGGCTGTCCAATCTGGGTTGTGGCAGGCGATACAGTTGGCATTGTCTGCTTGAGCTGGATGTCCTTGGCCTGCTTTAAAGTCGATATTGTTGTGGCAAGCACCGCAAGCCTCCATGGTCGGAACCCGAGCCCAATTATGATTTTCACTTAAGGTATCATCAGCCACATGGCATGTTTGGCAGTTAGCCAAAGAACCAGGAAAGCCCGATAAGTGTTTGGTGTGTACCATCTGTGGGAAAATATTGTCAGGATTACTGACTCTATCGGCGTTATGACAAGTGACGCAGGTTTCTATTTGGTTGTAGTTACTACCATGAAAGGCTAAGTCATTATGGCAGCTATTACAGGTAGCAATGGTCACGATATTGCGGGTGTAAGCGGGCTCTGCACTTTGCCCTGTAGTGGGGGCTTGCCAATCAAGATGTTGATTGGTCACGGGAAGGGCTGTGCCATCGGCTAGGCTATCACCGCCCATTTTTATGACGATTCGTTGAGTCGCCCCTGCTTGGTAACTAATGTCATTCATGCCATCAAATGGGGCATCGAAGGTGTAGCTGTAGTCGCCATTTTTATAGTCGACATAATCCCCTGCACACCTAGCAGGGCAGTTTTGTGAGGTAAAAAACTGCCATTGTGAGCTATTGCCGGCGTTAGTGTAACCTTGGGGCAGCAACTGCGCAGCAATAAAGGTTGCGCTTGCCACGCCAACCACCGGTTGATCATCTTGGTTGGTGACACGGTAGTTAACGGTGGCAATACCAGACTGCATAGTGACATCATCGATAGCGATTTGTAAGGTATCGATCGTCATTGCTGGTGGGCCGCCAGGCTCTCCGGGTTTACCGGGGGCACCATCATCACCACCACAGGCGCTGAGGATAAAAGCCACAGCTAACGTGGCAGCGTAACGGTTAAGGTAGGTCATTTTCTTCATCATCTCTTCCTTGGAAATTTGGTCGTTGGCATCAGTTAGAGTTGATAACTTAATGTCAGCCCAAAATAGTGGGCGTTGTAATCGTGGCTTAAATCGCCAAAGCTCAACACATTCGGGATACTGTCTGGCGCTAGCCCCCCATTTGCCCAGTCAGCATCTTGATATTGTTCAAAAATCCAATCGAAACGCAGCCCAAATTTGTCGCTAATTTGGTAGTTAGCAAAGGTATTGAGTGTGTGCCTAGTTGAATAGTAATTGTCATAGGGGCTGCGTAGACCTTGGAGCACTTCGGTATCGTTTTGGCCATCGGCATAAGTGTAATCGATTCCTAATTTAAGCTTGTTATCTAGTAGGTTAGCGTAATTTAATCCAGCGCCGATCAGAGTTGATTTTGCGGCTGAGGTGGCATACCAGTTAGGCGCGCCAAAATTGCTACTGCCGGCTTGGTCACTATCGCGCCAATCTTGATTAACAAAGGCGTTGAGGTTGATATTGTCGTTGACGGCGTATTGTGCCGACAGATCATAGCCTTGTGTGTCTACTTTGGTGAGCCCAATAAGGGTGTCAGTGTAATCATCTTGCATCCAATGTGCGTTGGCGCTGGCAGAGAAGGCACCAGTGACGTAGCTGCCGTATAGTCCGTAACGTTGGCGCTCGCGGTCTGCCAAATAGCTTTTTCTTAACAAAGGATTGCTAGGACTTGCTGTGCTGGTGACTGGTGAGTATTCGCTACCCGTTCTATCGCTACCGCTGGCTTTGAGCCAGACTTGCCATTGGGTGGAAATGCGATAATTTATTTTGGCAAATAGCGTCGACTCTTGCAGGCTTTGTCTGTCTAAATCACTGTAATTATTGTGATCATAGTCGTAGCCTATATCGATATACGCGGCGCGATTTAGTCGATATTTAGCCGCAAGTTTGGCCTGCTGTGCGGTGCGATCATATTCGAGGTTGTGTGCATAACCACTGAGATAGCTGTCGGTAATGATCTGGGGATAAGGATTAACTTGGCTTTTGTTGTCACGGTCACGGTAGTCATAACTGGCACGCAGTGACAATACCCGAGACAGCCTCCCCGAATAGTTGAGTTTCATCTCGGTAATATCAACTTGGCCCGCTAAATTATCCGTTGGTAGCACAGGAGAGGGGCCATTAATGGTGGCGGGCAAATAGGACTGATCTTGGGTCATACGGGTAAAGCCAACATGCATCAATACGTGCTGAGCCCCGTTGGTAAACTGACTATTTCCTGCGATGCGATACGCTTTATTATCGGGTGATACGGCATTTTGGCCAGAGTAAGCGGCACCAAAGGTGGGGGTAAAAGCCGATTGCCAACGCAGGGCTTGTTGATCATTCTTATAATGACTGAGTTGTGTTTCGATGCCAGCTAACCAATTAGCACCGTTAAGGTAAATTTTAGCGGTAACATTATCGGTCGCGTCATCAATACGCTCTGCCAGCATGGTACTGTTAGTGAGTAGATTGCCACTGGCGCGGCGCTGACCTTGGCGCTGCTCATATTGATAACCCAGTTCGGCGCGATAAAAGCTACCAGTATAGCTGGCATCTAAGTTGTAACGCTCCCGTTCTATCTGCAATGCAGTTGGCTGAATGCTGCTTTGTAGGTCCGTCATTTGTGATGTGGTCGCACCGGTTTGCCATTGTGGAGGTAAAATCCACGTATCGCCTTGGGAGCGGTAGGGGGTTAAAGCATGATTGGTGTCATATTGGGCAATACCGCGGTAGGCGGCCGATATTTTATATTGGCCCGGTTTACCTGTTGTGAGCTGAGCCGAACCATTATCGTAACCCAGTTTATCGGCGCTAAAGTGGGTTTGGTAACCCGATGATGCCTTATGTTGTATATCCGCCTCTAGGCTTGCTACAACACCATCATTATCTGTACCGCTGGTATTGCCAAAATGGCTATCTTCGCCATCGTTATAGGCTGCACCTACACCGATAGCACCACTGGTGCCAGTTGCGGTGGTACAGCGTTTACACTCCCAAGCCTCGGTTTTAAGGTTGTCGCGGTTGACCGATGCCAGGCTATATCCTTCGCCAAGTGCCGTTGTGCTGAGGATGGCCAGTGCCAGCGTACTTAGGCGCAGCGGCAGGGGATTTCTAGTGTGGTGTGTCATTGCTCATACTCCCTGTTAACGCTGCAGCAGTTTGCCAGATGGATGATTGGAGCCGTGGACTTGGCTGTGACAATTCATACAGCTTTGGCCTGCATTAAAGGCATTAGCCGTGTTACCAAACACCGCGTTAGATGTATGGCCATCGGATGCATGACATTGCTGGCATAATTGTGGTGGTTTAGCGATTAGCATGGCTTCATTAACGCTGCCGTGCGGGGTATGGCAACTGGCACAATTGTCTGTGACGGGGGCATGCTCCCACAGCTTAGGCCCGCGTTTCTCTGCATGGCAGGCGTAGCAGTTGTCGTTAATACTCATCTGTTTGAGACTGGCATCACTGAGGCTGCCGTGTGGGTTATGGCAATCACTGCAAACCATTTGTTGCCATTGCATTGGGTGAGCGCTGCGTTTGTGCATGTCGGCTTTTTGCTGGGTATGGCAACTGGTGCACACGGCCACTTCTTGAGCGCGATCGGATATAGGGTCATGGCCAGTATGGACTTGATGGCAATCAGCACAAGCAACATCGGCGGTATCATGATGATTGCCATTCCAAGCCATGCGTTGGTCATCGTTATGGCAGCTCATACAAACACTATTTTGTTTTGCAGCCGGTACTGGAGAGTTGGCGCCGAAGGTGATCATTGGCTCTTTACCGCCTTTATTATGCTTCCCCATAGGACCATGGCATGCTTCACATTGTAGATCGGCCATAGGGGAGCCCTTGATAGTGGTGCTACCATGAACACCGTCGAATAGTGCCATCACAGTTTGGCTTTTACGGTGACAAGTTAAACAGCTATCAGCGCCTTTGGATGAGTACTGACCTTCAGCAAACTTCTTATCGAGTATCTGTTCTACCTCTTGAGCCGATTGTTCATCCGACGGGGTAGCCATTACATTGATGCTTAATAGCATCAAGATAGCGATAAAACTTCCTTGGAATAGAGGCTTTATCCCTGTTGTATCCATATTCATCATTATTCGTCCCGAGCACGTAAGCCGTTTTAATTGTTATGTTTCACGATTGGCTAAATTACCAAAGGTAAATAGTAGAATTAAAGTGTGAATGATGTGTAAATAAATAGTTATATTTCGTGCTTTTTTAGCTCGTTCTGCTAGGGAGAATGCTTAAGTGTGATGCTCGTCACAACTTTGGCTGTTGTGGATGGTAGATTTTGATATTAATGAAAATCATTATCAATCGCATAAAGGGTTTTACTCGTTGAGAGATCTGTCACATAATACAAAACACAATTGAAAACTATTATCGTTTACGGTCTCAAATGTTGATCTAGATAAAGTTATTTTAAGTGATGCTCCGTTAGAATCGGTGCTAATAAAGCTCTTTCGAGGCCTGAAAAGGTAGACATATGAAATTAAGCGAATTAAAGCCGGGCGAGAGTGCTGTTATCGCCGAAGTAGGTCAGATTAATCTGCCGTCCGTTGTTAAGCGTAAGCTGTTATCCATGGGCATAACCCCTAACACCGCTTTCACTATGCTCAGACGAGCGCCATTAGGCACAGGTGTAGAATTGGCTATTCGCGGTAGTAAATTGTGTATGCGTAAAGATTTAGCAGATGTAATAGAGGTGGATGTTGCCCATGGCTAACCAATTTCATTGTGTCACAGTCGGTAACCCTAATGCGGGTAAATCGACTTTATTTAATGCGTTAACTGGCGCTAATCAGCAGGTTGGTAATTGGTCTGGTGTAACCGTTGAAAAGAAAACGGGGCAATTCACACTCAATGGAGCCGATGTTTTATTAACTGATTTACCTGGCATTTACGATCTTCTTCCGGCAGGTAGTAGCTGTGATTGCTCACTTGATGAGCAGGTTGCACAGCAGTATTTAGCCGATACTAGTATGGATGCCATTATTAATTTGGTTGATGCCACTAATATTGAGCGCCACCTTTATTTGACCGTCCAGCTGCGTGAGCTGGGTATCCCTATGGTCGTCGTTATTAATAAGATTGATGTCGCTAAGGCTCACGGTATTGACATTAACGTCACTGAAATGAGCCAGCAATTAGGTTGCCCTGTGATTGCGGTATGTTCGCGTGAAGCGGGCGATATTGAGCAAGTTAAAAGCCAAGTTGTCGATTTACTTGAAGGGAAAGTATCTGAAGCGCCTTTAGTATTGTCATACGATGATGAAATCGAGCGTGGAATTAAGGCGCTACATAGCCGTGACGCCAACCTTAGCCGTGGTCGTGCCTTAGCGATGTTGGCTAATGGCTTAGGTTGTGGCCAATGTAAAAATGGTCAAATGCTGTCTGAAGTGTCTCAGTGTTCTGAAGCATTAGCGGCACAAGGCCAAGATATCGAGATCATGATTGCAACGACCCGCTTTGATTTTGTGCAGCAGGTGTTTGATCAGTCTGTTATTAGCACCAACGTGCCTACCTTAAGCGATCGTATAGATAAAGTGGCACTACACCCTGTTGTGGGGGTCCCTGTTTTTCTATTTGTGATGTATTTAATGTTCATGTTTAGTATTAACGTGGGCAGTGCATTCATCGATTTTTTCGATATCGTCGCCGGCGCCGTATTTGTTGATCACCTCGGTGCTTTAATGAGTAGTCTCAGTCTGCCAGACTGGCTGGTGACAATTGTTGCTGGTGGTGTTGGTCAAGGTATTCAGACAGTTGCTACTTTTATTCCGGTGATTGCTGCGCTGTTTTTGGCGCTATCAGTATTGGAAGGTTCTGGTTATATGGCGCGCGCCGCGTTTGTGGTTGATGGCCTGATGCGTCGCATTGGTCTGCCAGGCAAAGCATTTGTGCCTATGATTGTAGGTTTTGGCTGCTCAGTTCCCGCCATTATGGCAACCCGTACCCTAGGCAGTGAGCGTGAGCGCATCGTGACAGGCATGATGGCACCTTTCATGTCGTGCGGTGCTCGTCTACCTGTGTACGCCTTGTTTGCCGCGGCATTTTTTGCTGAATCGGGACAAAACCTAGTCTTTTTACTTTATATCATCGGAATTATCGCCGCTGTGGGGACTGGCTTGCTGTTACGTTCTACCTTGCTTCCTGGCTCAAGTAGTGCGGTGGTGATGGAGCTACCTAATTATGAAACGCCTAAATTCAAGACGGTAATGGCCCGTACGGGCAAGCGCACCAAGAGCTTTATTAAAGGCGCAGGTAAAACCATTGTAATTGTCGTGACCTTGCTTAACTTTATTAATGCCATTGGTGTTGATGGCTCTTTTGGTCATGAAGATAGTTCTGAGTCGGTGCTCAGTGTGGCAAGCCAAAAGGTAACTCCACTGTTTTCACCTATGGGGATAGAGCAAGATAATTGGCCTGCTACAGTGGGGATCATCACTGGAATTTTTGCTAAAGAAGCTGTCGTGGGCACCTTAAATAGCCTTTACTCGACCGCAGGTAGCGATGAGGGCGCATTAACGCCATTATCTGAAAGTGTAAGTGAAGCATTGGCAACTATACCGGAAAATCTGTTTGGTATTGCGCCAGAAGATCCATTGTCTATGTCAGTAGGTGATATTTCAAACGTAGAGGTTGCAGCTGAAGAGTTGGTGGTTGATACCACGACATTCAGTGCATTACAGGCAGGATTTAGTGGCACTATTGCAGCGTTTGCTTACCTGTTATTTATTTTGTTGTATACACCCTGTGTTGCAGCAATGGGAGCGTTAGTGGGCGAGTTTGGTTCACGTTGGGCCACTTTTGCGGCGACTTGGACCTTTGCCTTAGCCTATGGCACCGCGACTGTATTTTATCAAGCGGCGACATTTGCCCAGCATCCACTCCAGTCGAGTCTTTGGATTGGTTTCTTTGTGGTGGCATTAATCAGCTTCTATCTGTGGCTGAAGCGCAAAGGAAGAAAGGCACAGACCTTGATCCCTGTGGTTAATATCGTGACCGAATAAAGCGGGCTCTGATTCAAAAAGCAGCGAATTATCGCTGCTTTTTTGTTTTTGCGATAAATGATAGGGCTTTTTGTCTATCAGCCGTTGTAACTCAACCTGATCTGTAGGAATATGCAGGTTTTCCCTAATCGGCACCGATCGACTACACTCTCGATTGGTCATAGCACTGTTGGCAAAGAGGATTTCCATGAGTCATGCGGGCACTGAAGTTCGTCCAAGTAACTTCATTCGTAATATCATAGATGAAGATTTAGCAAGCGGTAAGCACACTCAGGTGCATACCCGCTTCCCACCAGAGCCTAATGGCTACCTTCATATTGGTCATGCCAAATCGATCTGTTTAAATTTCGGTTTAGCGCAAGACTATAAAGGGCTATGTAACTTACGTTTTGATGATACTAACCCTGAGAAAGAGGATATCGATTACGTTAACTCTATTCAGGCTGACGTGCAGTGGTTAGGATTTCAGTGGGATGGGGATGTTCGTTATTCATCAAATTACTTTGATAAATTACATCAGTATGCGGTTGAATTAATCACCAAAGGTTTAGCCTACGTGTGTTTTCTTAATGGTGAACAAACACGTGAATATCGTGGCACCTTAAAAGAGCCAGGTAAAAATAGTCCTTACCGTGACACTTCAGTGGCTGAAAACCTTGAGCTGTTTGAAAAAATGCGTAAGGGTGAGTTTAAAGAAGGTGAGTGTTCGCTGCGTGCAAAGGTGGACATGGCATCACCGTTTATGTGTATGCGCGATCCTATTATTTACCGTATTCGTTTTGCCCATCATCATCAGACGGGCGACAAGTGGTGCATCTACCCAATGTACGACTTTACCCATTGTATCTCTGATGCCCTTGAAAATATCACTCACTCTTTGTGTACCTTAGAGTTTCAAGATAATCGTCGTTTGTATGACTGGGTATTAGATAATCTTGATGATTTTCAGGCGCCAAACCGGACGCGTCAATATGAATTCTCGCGCTTAAATCTTGAATATACCCTGATGTCTAAGCGTAAGCTTAATGATTTAGTGGTACGTAATTTGGTGTCGGGTTGGGATGATCCGCGTATGCCGACCATCGCGGGTCTACGTCGCCGTGGTTACACGCCTTCATCAATTCGCGAGTTTTGTCGTCGCATCGGCGTGACTAAACAAGAGAATATGGTCGAAGTGGGTATGCTTGATGCTTGTATCCGTGAAGAGTTAAACGAACACGCACCTCGTGCCATGGCGGTGATTAATCCCGTTAAGTTGGTTATTGAGAACTATCCAGCAGATCAGATTGAGCGTTTAAGCGCACCAGCCCACCCAACGATAGAGTCGATGGGACAGCGTGAGCTTGCCTTTGGCCGTGAAATTTACATTGATGCCGATGATTTCCGTGAAGAGGCGAACAAAAAGTACAAACGTTTGGTGCAAGGCAAAGAGGTGCGGTTACGTAATGCTTATGTGATCAAGGCGGAACGTTGTGATAAAGACGCAGAGGGTAATGTAACTACCATCTACTGTACTTATGATAAGGATACATTGGGCAAAAACCCCGCAGATGGCCGTAAAGTCAAAGGTGTGATCCACTGGGTTGAAGCCACAACCGCAGTGAAAGCCGAGTTGCGTCTGTACGACAAGTTGTTTAGCCAGCCTAATCCAGCAGCAGCAGCAACCGTAGATGAGGTATTAAATCCTAACTCATTGGTGGTTAAGCATGGCTTGGTTGAAGCAAGTTTGGTTAATGCTCCAGCAGAAAAAGCATATCAGTTTGAGCGCGAAGGCTATTTCTGTGCTGACAGTAAAGACTCAACACCTGAGAATCTAGTGTTTAATCTAACGGTCGCACTACGAGATTCGTCAGACTAATGATGCCACACTCTCAATTATCCAATTGGGAATAGTGAACAAAAAGGCCTTAGGATATCCTAAGGCCTTTTGTTTTTATTGTTCCCCTAGAGACAAGTTATTGGTACATAGGTCCTAGTCCTAGGCTCCATAAGATGATGCTAGAGGCCATTAAGGCTACTAATAGTACAAGGCCTGCGGTGACTACAGAACTTGCGTAGATAAAGCCTTTTTCTTCTGGAATATTCATGATAATTGGCACGCCAGTGTAGAGTAAATACACTGAGTAGCTAAGCCCCGCCAATCCAACCACCATTATAAACCAAAGTGACGGATACAAGGCGGCCAGCCCTACCATAAATAGTGGTGTCGCGGTATAGGCTGCGAGTTCAAGTGCTTGGGTAAAACTTGGCATAGCATCAAAGGTTTTTGCCATCCAAAATGCTAAATAAGCTAATGCAAATACTCCAATTATGAGGCCAATGTACATGCTAATCGACATCATCAGTGCGCTGGTTTTGGTGAGAAATAGAGGATCTGAAACACCTAAGTCCCATCCTATAGAGGTTGAGGCGAAATAAGTGCAAATAGCGGGTATAAGTGCGATTAATAATACATGGCTTAAACTACTTTTGACCGCCTCGTGATTTTTTTCAATTGTGTGCCACTCTTCCTTAGGATGAGTGTATAACCCCATTAAGTGATTCAATATCATTATAGTTATCCTTGTTTAGCTTCAATCTTGTGCTCGCCAAACCTCAGACGAACCCGTAATGCCTTCTGGCCTGCAACCAATAGACCCTAGGCTCCAATCCACCACGTCACTGTGACGGGCATAGTTTATTTATTGAACATAAACCCGAACTAGTCAAGGTAACGCTGTCATGTTGGCTGTCAGAATATAGCCATAGCGCCATTTTTTGTTAAAATGGACGACTGTAGCAACTACCCTTTAGAGTCGACCATGCAAGGCTTATTAGCACCGATACAAGCGTTTTTACAATGTGAAACCCCAGATGAGTGGATTGCACAGGCGATCAAGTCTGAGCAATTGCCAGCCTTGTTGATCGATCATTGTAATTGCGAGCTTAAGGCGGCGCAGACGGCGATGTTTTTGATTCGTAAGTACGCTATCGATAAAGTCAGTGGGGATTTACTCCTGAACTGGGCTAAACCCTATGAGGAGTTTGTTTACAATAAACAGCGCTCTATTACCGATTTTTTAGCAAGAGAAGCCAAAAAGAATGAGCTTTTAGGGGAGTTAACACCTAAGGCGGGTGTAGATTATAGTGCAGATCTTATTAGCAAAATGGTGCGGCTGATTAAAGAAGAATTTCATCATTTTGAGCAGGTACTTGAGATAATGCATGCGCGAAATATTCCCTATCAAAACTTAACCGCTGGACGTTACGCTAAAGGGATGATGAAGCAGGTGCGTACCCATGAGCCTGCCACACTTATTGATAAGCTGATTGTGGGCGCCTTTATCGAGGCGCGCTCATGCGAGCGCTTTGCAAAGTTAGCCCCTCATCTCGATGACGGCTTACAAAAGTTTTATGTTTCATTGCTGCGCTCAGAAGCGCGTCATTATCAAGACTATTTGACCTTGGCTCAAGCTATTGCAACAGAGGATATTAGTGAGCGAATTGCTCATTTTGCACAGATTGAAGCCCAGTTGATCCGTGAACCAGATAATGAATTCAAATTTCATTCAGGTTGCCCAGTTTAGTCATTTAGGTGAATGATTGGGTACTCAGAATTTAGTGGCGGGGCTAGCAGCTATGCTAGCCATGATTTAGTTAAGCGGTAAACTGGCTAATGTGGTGTTGGTAGAAGTGACCGTTAATACGCTGCCTTGATCGTACCAGTCGCCGACCACAATGCGTCGCCGATCTCGCGCTAAAGAATGAATGTCAGGTCGATGGGTGTGGCCGTGGATCATCAAGATAGCACCTGTTTTATCCATTAAGTCTGTCACCGCGTGGTTTTCAACGTCCATGATAGTGTGACTTTTTTGCTGATTACTCTGTTGACTCTTATTACGTAGTCCTTTCGCGATAGCGACACGGCGTTTTTTGGGCAGCAAACCATAAATAAACTTTACCCATGGTTGATTTCTAAACCAGCGAAAGCGTTGATAAGCCTTATCTAAGGTGCACAGACTATCGCCGTGTAATAACACAGTAGCTTGTCCATACAAATCGATGCAATGTACTTCAGGCAATAGCGTCATGCCAGCTAAGGCTGCGTATTCTTTACCGAGTAAGAAATCGCGGTTGCCGTGGATAAAATAGATAGGGGTATGTGCAGAAAATCGCTTAAGTGTCGCAGCCAGTTCTAGGGCAAAAGGCTCAGCCAGATCGTCGCCCACCCACACCTCAAACAGATCGCCAAGTATGTATAAGGCATCGCAGTGGTTAGTGTGTTGCTTGAGGAAACCATAAAAAGCCGCGAGGATGTCGGGGCGATCGGCACTCAGGTGCAGATCGCCCACGAAAAGAGTGTAATTCAACAAGTGATACTCTGGTGTGATGAAAAGTGGCTTAAGAGAGGCTGATTATTCAGCAATGGTCACTTTTTCAATCACAACCGCTTCCAGTGGCACATCTTGGTGCATACCACGGTTGCCAGTGGCTACCGCTTTGATCTTGTTTACCACGTCCATGCCTTCAACTACTTTCCCAAATACACAGTAACCCCAGCCTTGCGCCGATTCAGCTTTAAAATCGAGGAAAGTGTTATCGTTGATGTTGATAAAGAACTGCGCGGTTGCTGAATGGGGATCAGATGTTCTTGCCATTGCAATGGTGCCAACGGTGTTTGACAAGCCATTGTTGGCTTCATTTTCGATAGCCTCATTCACACGTTTTTGCGTCATATCTTCGGTGAAACCACCGCCTTGCACCATAAAACCGTCAATAACACGGTGAAAGATGGTGCCGTCATAAAAGCCATCTTTTACATATTGAGTGAAATTAGCCGCGGTAACAGGGGCTTTTTCGGCATCTAATTCAATTTTGATTTCGCCGTGATTGGTTTGCATTGTGATCATTTGATTCATTCTCATCGTGTGTAACAGGATAGATAGTGCAAGATTCTAGCCTATTACACCTGCAGCATAAAGCCATTCTGTCGACTTTTCCTGTTGAGCAATACCAAGTTGCTGGGGTTTTAATCAGCAAAATGTCGATAATGTGTTGAAGGGCAAAAAACGCTGTAGATTCGCGCTATCAAGCTGGAAGCGCTGGTTTTCAGGTGATAGACTGAAGCCACTTTTTTGTTGTCAATTATTTATATAGAGAATCTCAATGTTGAAGTTATACAACAGTCTTACCCGCCAAAAAGAGGAATTCAAGCCATTACAGCCAGGTAAAGTTGGCATGTATGTCTGCGGGGTGACCATCTATGATTTATGTCATATTGGTCATGGACGTACGTTTGTTGCTTTCGACATGATAGTGAGATACCTCAGATATCGTGGTTATGAGGTTAATTTTCAGCGCAATATTACCGATGTCGATGACAAAATTATTAAACGCGCAGCAGAGAATAACGAGAGTTGTGAGTCATTAACCGAGCGTTTGATTGGTGAAATGCACCGGGATTTTGATGCGCTTAATATGAAACGCCCTGATTTTGAGCCGCGTGCAACATTACATATCCCTGAAATTGTTGAGTTAGTTGAGCGTTTGATTGAGCGTGGACATGCTTATATTGCAGCAGACGGCGATGTGCTGTTTAGTGTGTCATCATACCCAGAGTATGGCCGCTTGTCGGGACAAAACTTAGATCAGCTGCAAGCCGGCGCGCGGGTTGAAGTTGATGAAAATAAACGCGACCCGATGGATTTTGTGTTGTGGAAAATGTCTAAACCCGGTGAACCCACGTGGGAGTCGCCATGGGGACCAGGTCGTCCAGGCTGGCATATCGAGTGCTCTGCGATGAACGGTAAACACTTAGGTGAACATTTCGATATTCACGGTGGTGGTTCAGATCTACAGTTCCCACATCATGAAAATGAGATTGCTCAATCTTGTTGCGCCCATGACACACCTTATGTGAACTACTGGATGCATACCGGTATGGTGATGGTCGACAAAGAGAAGATGTCTAAATCATTAAATAACTTCTTTACCATTCGGGACGTGCTCGCTCATTACGATGCGTCGACAGTGCGTTATTTTCTGTTGTCCGGCCATTATCGCAGTCAGCTTAATTATTCTGAGGATAATCTTAAACAGGCTAAGGCAGCGTTAGAGCGTCTTTATACCGCGTTAAAGGGCTTAGATTTAACCGTCGAGGCTGCACCAGCAACAGAATTTGTGGCTAAGTTTACTGCAGCGATGGATGATGATTTCAATACGCCTGAAGCTTATTCGGTGTTGTTTGACATGGTCCGTGAGATTAATCGTCTTAAGGTCGATGACTTGGCAGCAGCGTCTGCATTAGGCGTTAGCCTGAAACAGCTTGGCGATGTGCTGGGCATTTTAGATCAAGATGTCGATGCCTTCTTTAAAGGCGAGGGCAGTGATGACGAAGTTGCGCAAATCGAAGCCTTAATTGTTGAGCGAAATCGCGCCCGTACTGAAAAAGATTGGGCGGCGGCTGATGTGGCCCGTGATGGCCTAAATGCCCTTGGCGTTATTTTAGAAGATGGTCCAGAAGGCACGACTTGGCGTAAAAAGTAATTAGTTCTGCTTGTTGAGTACAAATAAAAATGCCTGCGTGAGAGCGCAGGCATTTTTTATGCTGGTCGAAACTCGAAACTCGAAACTTATCTAACCTCAGATCGGTTTAACGTAACACTGAAATCACGTTGAATTCTGCTGATGTAATATTGAGTTGTGGCTTATTCTCTTTGAGTTGATAAGCCACTAAACCTCCTATCACATTAAGCATGAAACCATGTACGCTGCGGTGCCGCGTATGCTCTATTTGTGAGATGTTTTTTAGCTGGTCATTGATTGTTTCGATAATAAATCGTCTAGAAAGCATGGCTCTATCCCATAATGATAAAGCCTTTGCTTTCATGTTTTTACGCACGTTATTAACGATAGTTACCCCACGTTCTAATAGGTCGCCTGCTAACGCTTTGCCGATATACCCCTTATCAGCATAGAGTTTATCCATTGATTCAACGACCATACCTTTTACGGGTTTCGTGTCATGCACATTCGCAGGTGTTATTTTGGCTGCAACGATGCCGCCTCGATGGTTCACAATAAGATGAAGTTTAAAACCATAGAACCAGCCCATCGTGCCTTTTCCTCGGCTGGCGAGACCTGCTAGCGTTTTATGCCTTGGAATTCGTAAATTATGACAAACCTTAATGCTCGTTGAGTCAACGAATTCGATGCCTGTTGGGGCGCTTTTTAAAGAGGAAAAATAACTGCACATTGGAATGACTGTACTCGGCATGACTTCAAGAAATCGAGTGTAGCTGAGTAAGTTTGGAAAATCAGATTTGTAGAAACGAGCCAGATATCCTGTGTAAAAATTCTTGAAGTCACGATGATTAGACATATGGAAGGCAATGATAATTGTCATAATTTCACTCATCGTCATTCTGCCAGCGCGCTTACGCTTGCGGGTTCCATCAGTTAGACACTGTTGTTCCCATTGAGGAATAAAAGCATTACAAAAATCATCGACATCACAAAATACATCCACTAAATTATTCATATGCCCTCTGCGTGATTGATTAATCTTGGTCGAGAGATCTGATCACAAAGAGGGCTATTAGTTCAATTTCTTATCCCGAGTTCAGGTTATCTAGTCGTGATAGTTTTCCGCAGCATACAAGGTATTTTCGAGTAAGCTAGCAATGGTCATTGGGCCAACACCACCAGGCACAGGCGTAATATAACTGGCGTGCTGGGCTGCAACATCAAATTGTATATCACCGACGAGTTTACCGTCGCCTAAGCGATTAATTCCCACATCGATCACGATAGCGCCAGGTTTGATCCACTCACCAGGAATAAAGTTGGCTTTGCCTACCGCCACAATCACTAAATCGGCACCACGGATCTTATCTTCAAGATTGCGGGTAAATCGATGGCAAGTCGTGGTTGTACAGCCGGCGAGAAGCAACTCTAAAGTCATGGGTCTGCCAACAATATTAGATGCACCAACGACCACGGCATCTAAACCATAGGTATCGACTCCGGTTGATTTGATCAACGTCATAATACCCATAGGTGTACAAGAAC
The DNA here is from genome assembly GCF_059338375.1 of Shewanella sp. 553. Classification (NCBI taxonomy): domain Bacteria; kingdom Pseudomonadati; phylum Pseudomonadota; class Gammaproteobacteria; order Alteromonadales; family Shewanellaceae; genus Shewanella; species Shewanella sp. 553. The sequence continues at coordinate 2,487,877 of NZ_CM181701.1, read as the reverse complement.
GCAGCACAGGAATGCGCTGTGCTAGACGACCGACGTTGTAAGGATGGAAACCATCGACATCTTTATCGGGGCGAATACGTTCAATCACTTTTGACTCTTCAATGTGCTTTGGCAGCGGCAATTGTACTAAAATGCCATCTATAGCTGCATCGTCGTTACACTTATCGATTAAGGCGAGTAAATCTGCTTCAGAGGTCTCAGAGGGAAGGTCAAATGATTGTGAGAGGAAGCCAACTTCCTCACAAGCCCGTCTTTTGCTGCCAACATAGACTTGTGATGCCGGATCGGCTCCAACAAGGATCACGGCTAAGCCAGGAACACGTTGTCCAGCCTCTTTACGGGCGGTTACTTTTATAGCTAACTGAGTTCGAATGGATTGGGCGATCGCTTTGCCATCGATTATTTGGGCTGTCATGAGGGGTGGATTTCCTTTATATGGCGCGATAATAAAAACGGCGACATTTTAACAGGGGCATAGGTTGGTGTCATTGATTTAGCCGTATAACAGACCGTTTTAAAATAAGAATAATCCAGTGATGCTGGATTTAGCTAATAGCATCTTGATTATTTGGCGAAAAAGGCCTTTAGCATAGCAATAAGGCAAAATGCAGCTGTTATGGATTGAGCGGCAACGGTTTATGGTGTTAACAGTCAGCGAGAGAGCCACTTTATGTCAAACCATAATAGCTGGTTAGGTGAATTTACTAGCGTGTAGATGTTAAAGTGAGCAAGTGAATGCGCTTTTAAAAATAATCGTTGACGCTATTTAACTGAGGGGATAAGATGCGCTCCGTTCTCAGGCAGACTTAGTCAATCGGTGAACATGTAACACCTTCGGTGATTAGCGCAGCCCGGTAGCGCATCTGGTTTGGGACCAGAGGGTCAGAGGTTCGAATCCTCTATCACCGACCAAATTTTTAAGTAGCGTGTAAACGCTATTTGCCCAGTTAGGATATGAACCTAGTTCATAACGAAGCGCCCGTAGCTCAGTTGGATAGAGCATCCGCCTTCTAAGCGGATGGCCGCAGGTTCGAATCCTGCCGGGCGTACCAAACAGTGGTGATTGTAGCTCAGTTGGTAGAGCCCCGGATTGTGATTCCGGTTGTCGTGGGTTCGAGCCCCATCAGTCACCCCACTTCTTTTTAGAAGAAAATAAAAAAAGCGACCTTGAGTCGCTTTTTTTACGTCTGTAATTCGAGCTATGAGGCTCGACTATGCAGAAAACCGTGGCTATAATGTCGCGTCTTGATAAATTTCAACTATGTGCGACGACTGCCAAATTCAGTTACCAAGCCATTTTAGTCGTTTTTTTAGATCAAGAAACGAATACCTTAGTAGTTGAATATTCGACTATTACAAAAAGACGTTTGACATATTTCGAGGTAAAACAATGCAAGTTTCTGTAGAAACAACACAAGGTTTAGAACGCCGTCTAACTATTTCTGTTCCTGCTGAGCAGATCGAGAAAGCCGTTTCAGATAGTTTGAAAAATGAAGCCAAGCGTGCGCGTATTCCTGGTTTTCGACCAGGCAAAGTACCAGTAAGCGTGATCAATAAGCGTTACGGTAGTGCGATTCGTCAAGACATCACTGGTGAAGTGATGCAACGTAATTTTGTTGAAGCTATTATCGCTGAAAAGTTAAATCCTGCAGGTGCACCTACTTTCGTTCCTGGCGAAACTGACGGTGAAAACTTCCAGTTTGTGGCTACTTTCGAGATCTACCCAGAAGTAGAACTAAAAGGTCTAGATGCGATTGAAGTTGAACAACCTAAAGCAGAAGTGACTGATGCTGACGTTGATGCGATGATTGAAACCCTACGTAAGCAACATGCTACGTTTGAAGTCGTTGACCGTGCAGCGGCTGATGGCGACAAGGCGAAAATCGATTTCGTTGGTTCTATCGACGGTGAAGAGTTCGAAGGCGGTAAAGCTGAAGATTTCGAGCTGCAACTGGGTAGTAACCGCATGATCCCTGGTTTTGAATCAGGTGTTGAAGGTCACAAAGCCGGTGAAGAGTTCGACATTGAAGTAACTTTCCCTGAAGATTACCACGCTGAAAACCTGAAAGGTAAAGTTGCTAAGTTTGCAATCACCCTTAAAGAAGTTCAAGCGGCGAATCTACCAGAAGTGAACGATGAGTTTGCTAAGTTGTTTGGTGTTGCTGAAGGTGGCCTAGAGGCACTTAAGGCTGAGATCAGCAAGAACATGAGCCGTGAACTTGAACAAGCGCTAAAAGCGAATGTTAAAGAGCAAGTACTTAACGGTCTGCTTGAGCAAAATGATATCGAACTGCCAAAAGCACTTATCGACGGTGAAGTAAACGTACTGCGTCAGCAAGCGATGCAACGTTTTGGTCAGCAAGCGGCTAACATGCCTGAGCTACCAGCCGATCTATTCACTGAACAAGCTGAGCGCCGCGTAAAAGTGGGTCTACTGCTTGGTGAAGTGATTAAAGCTAACGAGCTAAAAGCTGAAGATGATCGCGTACAAGCGCTAATCGCCTCTATGGCTTCTGCATATGAAGATCCAAGTGAAGTTGTTGAGTATTACAACAACAATCCAGAGATGATGCAGAACATGCGTAACGTTGCATTAGAAGAGCAAGCCGTTGAAGCATTGTTAAAATCTGCGAAAGTGACCGAAAAAGAAGTCAATTTCGAAGAATTTATGAACAAGGCTACCGGTCGCGCATAACCTATGCTTGACTTAAATGGCTATTAGCCATTTATAATGGCTCGTATGAGGCTCCTCATGCGAGCCATTTTTATTTAGGGAAGTTAATAATGCTAAATGCACCAGAATCAGTACTGAATGCACTTGTCCCGATGGTTGTTGAACAAACGGCCAAAGGTGAACGCTCATATGATATCTATTCTCGTCTCTTAAAAGAGCGCGTGATCTTTCTTGTTGGGCAAGTTGAAGAGCACATGGCTAACCTCATTGTTGCTCAACTACTGTTTTTAGAGTCGGAAAGCCCAGACAAAGATATTTATCTTTATATTAATTCTCCAGGTGGCTCGGTCACTGCAGGTATGGCAATTTATGATACTATGCAGTTCATTAAACCGAATGTCAGCACGGTATGTATCGGTCAGGCAGCCAGCATGGGCGCATTTTTGTTAGCCGGTGGCGCCGAAGGTAAACGCCATTGTTTGCCTAACTCGCGGGTGATGATCCATCAGCCACTAGGTGGTTTCCAGGGACAGGCGTCTGATATCGCGATTCATGCGCAAGAGATCTTGGGCATTAAGAATAAATTAAATCAAATGCTGGCCGATCATACAGGTCAACCTTTGGAAGTGATTGAACGTGATACCGATCGTGATAACTTTATGAGCGCCAAAGAGGCCGAAGCCTATGGTCTGGTTGACTCTGTGTTAGATAAACGAAGCTGATAATTGTCCGTTGCTGAGCTATGATCAGTAAAGGTTGTAAGATTAATTGTGCAGTGCCTGACACTGCAAAAGAGGTAAAGTAATGGGCGACAACAAAAGCAACGGTGATAGTGGGAAACTACTGTACTGCTCTTTTTGTGGAAAGAGTCAGCATGAGGTTCGTAAGCTCATTGCTGGTCCTTCTGTGTATGTATGTGATGAGTGTGTCGAGCTTTGCAATGACATCATCCGCGAAGAGATCAGAGAGATATCACCTAAGCCTGAACAAGATAAGCTACCTACACCTCATGATCTCAGAGCACATCTTGATGATTATGTTATCGGTCAGGAAAAAGCGAAAAAAGTGTTGTCGGTTGCAGTATACAACCATTATAAGCGCTTAAAGAATGCTTCTCCTAAAGATGGTGTTGAGTTAGGAAAGAGTAACATCTTGCTGATAGGTCCTACGGGTAGCGGTAAAACCTTATTGGCCGAAACGCTAGCTCGGTTCTTGAATGTTCCGTTTACCATGGCAGACGCAACGACACTGACCGAAGCCGGTTATGTGGGTGAAGATGTTGAAAACATCATCCAGAAATTATTGCAAAAGTGCGACTACGATGTAGAAAAAGCCCAGCGTGGTATCGTCTATATCGATGAGATTGATAAGATCAGCCGTAAGTCAGATAACCCATCGATCACCCGTGATGTGTCTGGTGAAGGTGTGCAGCAAGCTTTGCTCAAGCTGATAGAAGGTACGGTTGCTGCTGTGCCTCCACAAGGCGGCCGTAAGCATCCGCAACAGGAGTTCTTACAGGTTGATACCTCAAAGATCTTATTTATCTGTGGTGGTGCATTTGCGGGCTTAGAGAAAGTAGTTGAGCAACGTTCACAAGTCGGTACCGGTATCGGTTTTGGTGCTGAAGTTAAAGGTGAATCGGATAAGGCTACTATCTCTGATATGTTGATGCAGGTTGAACCTGAAGATTTAGTTAAATACGGTCTGATCCCAGAGTTTATTGGGCGTTTACCAGTATTAGCCACGTTAACTGAACTTGATGATGCTGCGTTAGTACAGATACTATCTGAGCCTAAAAACGCATTAACTAAGCAGTTTGCTGCGCTTTTCGAAATGGAAGGTGTTGAACTTGAGTTTAGAGAGGATGCGTTAAAAGCGATTGCGTTAAAAGCGAAGACCCGTAAAACAGGTGCACGTGGTTTACGTTCAATCGTAGAAGGTTTGTTACTCGATATCATGTACGACTTACCATCACTGGATCACGTCGTCAAAGTCGTTATCGATGAATCTGTGGTAAACGGCGAATCAGACCCCATCTTGATTTATGAGAACACTGAATCTCAAGCGGCTGTTGCCGAACAATAATTGGTCTAACAGAGCAATAAATTATGATTAAGGAGTCCGACGGGCTCCTTTTTTTATGTTTGCCATTGAAACCCATTAATCAACCCCAATATACTCCTTATTATTGTTAGCAACCGGAATCGAGCTATGACCTTAGAGCGTGAAGCGCGAATCGAACTCCCTGTACTGCCGCTGAGAGACGTGGTGGTATATCCTCATATGGTTATTCCCCTGTTTGTTGGTCGGGAAAAATCAATTCGTTGCCTAGAAGCGGCGATGGAGCAAGATAAGCAGATTATTTTAGTAGCACAACGCGATGCTGAACTAGATGAACCAACTAGTGATGATATCTTCGAGGTGGGTACAGTTGCATCAATCCTACAATTACTTAAGTTACCCGACGGCACAGTAAAAGTACTGGTTGAAGGTGGCCAACGTGCTCGCATTGATAAATATACCCAAGAAACTGAATACTTTATTGCTACTGCTGAGTACTTAGAGTCTGATCAAATTGCCGACAAAGAAGAAGAGGTCTTAGTTCGCTCTGCTATCGGTCAATTTGAAGGTTATATCAAGCTCAACAAAAAGATCCCCCCAGAGGTGTTGACCTCGCTGTCAGGTATTGATGAAGCCGCGCGCCTCGCCGATACCATGGCCGCTCATATGCCATTAAAGCTTGAAGACAAACAAACCATTCTCGAGATGGTTAATGTTTCTGAGCGACTCGAATACCTGATGGCCATGATGGAGTCTGAAATCGATCTGTTACAAGTCGAGAAGCGCATTCGTTCTCGCGTTAAAAAACAGATGGAAAAGAGTCAGCGTGAGTATTACCTCAATGAGCAGATGAAGGCGATTCAAAAGGAACTTGGTGATATCGACGAGTCCCATGATGAATTTGAAACCTTAGCGAAAAAAATCGATGAAGCCGGCATGCCTAGCGAGGCAAAAGAGAAAGCCGTTGCTGAGCTAAATAAGCTGAAGATGATGTCGCCAATGTCGGCAGAAGCCACAGTGGTACGCAGCTATGTCGATTGGATGATCTCAGTGCCTTGGAAGCAGCGCTCTAAAATTAAGCGTGACTTAGCCAAAGCACAAGATGTGCTCGATACCGACCATTTTGGCTTGGAAAAAGTCAAAGAGCGCATTTTAGAGTATCTCGCGGTGCAGAGCCGCGTTAAGCAGCTTAAAGGGCCCATTTTATGTTTAGTTGGGCCACCAGGTGTAGGTAAAACCTCGCTGGGTCAGTCCATTGCTAAAGCGACAGGCCGTAAATATGTGCGTGTTGCGCTAGGTGGTGTCCGTGATGAGGCGGAGATCCGTGGACATCGTCGTACCTACATTGGCTCAATGCCGGGGAAAGTGATTCAAAAAATGTCGAAAGTCGGCGTTAAGAATCCGCTGTTCTTGCTCGATGAGATCGATAAAATGAGCTCAGATATGCGTGGTGACCCAGCGTCAGCGTTGCTTGAAGTACTCGATCCTGAGCAAAATGCGACCTTTAGCGATCACTATTTAGAAGTGGATTACGATCTATCCGATGTGATGTTTGTTGCCACCTCTAACTCAATGAATATTCCGGGTCCGTTGCTTGACCGTATGGAGGTGATTCGTCTCTCTGGTTACACCGAAGATGAAAAACTAAACATCGCTAAACAGCACCTATTGCCTAAACAGATTGAGCGTAATGGCCTCAAAGCCAGTGAAGTGACGGTCGATGATAGTGCCATCATCGGTATTATTCGTTATTACACGCGTGAAGCTGGTGTGCGCTCGCTTGAGCGCGAGTTATCTAAGATTTGCCGTAAAGTGGTAAAGACAATCTTACTCGATAAGTCGGTTAAGCATGTCGATGTAAATCAGGAAAACTTGAAATCCTTCCTAGGTGTACAGCGCTTTGATTACGGTAAAGCAGAGTCAAATAACCAAATTGGTCAAGTAACGGGCCTTGCTTGGACCGAAGTGGGTGGTGACTTGCTCACTATTGAAGCCACCTCAGTACCCGGTAAAGGCAAGTTAACTTACACAGGTTCACTGGGTGATGTGATGCAAGAGTCGATTCAGGCCGCAATGACAGTCGTTCGCGCGCGCGCCGAACAGCTAGGCATTAACCCTGATTTTTATGAAAAGCGTGATATTCATGTGCACGTACCTGAAGGCGCGACACCTAAAGATGGTCCATCTGCAGGTGCCGCTATGTGTACGGCATTAGTGTCTAGCTTAACGGGTAACCCTGTACGGGCCGATGTGGCGATGACAGGTGAAATCACCTTGCGTGGTGAAGTCTTACCTATTGGTGGTTTAAAAGAGAAGTTACTTGCAGCCCATCGCGGCGGGACAAAACTGGTGCTTATTCCGAAAGAGAATGAGCGCGATTTAGAAGAAATTCCTGCTAATGTGATTGCCGATCTGGACATTAGACCGGTGCGTTGGGTCGATGAAGTATTGGCTTTGGCGTTAGAACGACCAATCGAAGGCTTTGAAGTTGTTAAAAATTTGGGCTAACGCAAGAAAATACTTATTTGCATTAAAAAAAATGCAAAAAGGGGCTTTCTAAAGTCTTAACCTGTGGTAGCCTAGGTCGGTGGATAGCTTTTTAGCTACAGGCCTTGGCGCTACTGGTTTTTAGCTTATTCCAATTTTATTTCTTAGGTTTTCCTATTTGGCTTGAACTTTAGGATCAAGCTTGTTATAAAAGCCACCGCAGACCGCTCTAGACAAGGATTTGGTTGCGGCGCACAAAATTAAATTCAAGGGGATGACATGAACAAATCTGAACTAATCGAGAAAATCGCATCTGGTGCTGATATTTCTAAAGCGGCAGCTGGCCGTGCTCTAGATTCTTTTATTTCTGCTGTGACAGATGGCCTAAAAGATGGCGATAAAATTTCTCTAGTTGGTTTTGGTACTTTTGAAGTTCGTCAACGTGCAGAGCGCACTGGTCGTAACCCACAAACGGGTAAAGAGATCAAGATTGCAGCGGCAAACATTCCTGCGTTCAAAGCAGGTAAAGCACTTAAAGACGCTGTAAACTAAGACATACTTAGTCAAGGTGGCCTTTGTAAACCTTACATGTCAATAAGCACTGTTTAGGCAGTGCTTTTTACCGAGTAAGTGTTTTGGTAATGCAGTTGTCATTATCATGCCGTTGGCCTAACTTACGTAATGTATAACTAGGTCTGACAATTTACATAGAAGGCGCATCCTATCGAGTGATGCGCCTTTTTATTTTAAGTAACAAGCGAGAAATCTGATGTTAGAAAAGATTCGCGAAGGCTCACAGGGCGTGATTGCAAAAAGCATTCTCGTCCTTGTAATACTATCCTTTGCATTTACTGGCGTGAGTAGCTACTTAGGATCATCATCTGAGCCTGTAGCTGCCACCGTAAACGGCGAAGAGATCAGTAACTCAGCGTTGGAGCAAGCCTATCAAAGCGAGCGTGCTCGATTAGAGCAGCAACTGGGCGAAATGTATGATGCACTTGCCAGTAATGACACTTACTTAGCAAGCGTAAAACAAAGCGTGCTAGAGCGTTTAGTTGCCGACAAGCTTATCGATCAAGCTGCTGTAGATTTAGGATTGACCGTCTCTGATGAGCAGATCAAAAATGCGATTATTAATGAACCAGCCTTTCAAACCGATGGCCAATTTGATAATGACCGTTATCTTGCGCTGATCCGTCAGCTGGGTTATCAAGTCAATAGTTTCCGTGACATGATGCGTGTCGATATGACCCGTCGTCAGTTGGTGGCCTCATTAGTCGGTTCAGAGTTTGTGCTACCAGGTGAAGTCAATTACTTAGCCAATATCCAGGCGCAGACTCGCGATATCCGTTATCACGTTGTCGATGCTACACCGCTATTTGACCAAGTCAGTATCTCTGATGAGGAAGTTGAGAGCTATTATCAAGCTAATCAACATCAATTTGTGCGCCCAGAAACTGTGTCAGTCGATTATATTGAACTGAATGTGGCCGATATGGCCAGTGGACACAGTGTTTCAGACGAAGAAGCTCAAGCCTATTATGATGAGCATCAAGCGCAGTACCTGCAGCCTGAAAAACGTCTTGCTGGACATATCTTAGTTAATTTTGGTGATGATGACGCGGCGGCTAAAGCCAAAGCCGATGCTATCTATGCTAAGTTAGAAGCTGGTGAGGATTTTGCCACCTTAGCCCAAACAGAGTCTGATGATACCTTCAGTGCTGAGCAGGGCGGGCAACTTGATTGGTTTGAACAGGGCGTTATGGATCCCGCTTTCGACAGTGCTTTATTCGCGCTAGATAAAGGTCAGTATTCTGATGTGGTAAGAACCAATTTTGGTTTCCACATCATTAAACTACTCGACGTACAAGCCGGCTCTACTGCATCATTTGATGATGTTAAACAGCAGATTGTCGTCCAGTTGACGGAAAAGAAAGCCGTAGATCAATTTTATGGTCTGCAGCAACGCTTAGCCGATGTGAGCTACGAAGTGCCAGATACCCTGTCTGAAGCCGCTCAAGAAGTGGGTGTAGCAGTTAAGACTAGTCCAGAGTTTTCACGTGATAATGCACCAGAGCCGCTTAATGCGCCTGAAGTGATTAAAGCGGCCTTTTCTGAAACGGTATTGCTCGACGGTATGAACAGCGACGTTATTGAATTAGGTCCAAACCATGTGATGGTGGTACGAGTTAAATCCCATACGCCAGCAGGAACGCTAGCCTTAGAGCAAGTTAAAGCCAGTATTGTTGAGCGCCTGAAGCAAGACAAGGCCAACGATATTGCTCGTGAGCAGGCTCAAACACTGATGACGGCAATCAAAGCCGGTGATAATACTGCTGAGCTAACGACTCAAGTGCAACTGGCGCGTTTCGATCAACGCATTGATAACGCTATTACCACTAAAGCCTTTGAAATGGCGCAGCCAGATGGTGAGCCTGTGGTAGATACCGCCGCCTTGGCCAATGGCTATGCGGTTATCGTGCTCGATAAAGTCAATGCAGCTGAGACTGTCGATGACAACTTGGCCAATGCCATTAAGCAGCGCTTAAATTCACAGTATGCTGAAAGCGATTACCGTGCTGTGATAAGCTTGTTGAAAGCACAAAGCGAAGTGGTTTACAGCCCAGCAGAATAAATTGCAACTTTAATGATAACAAGCCAGAAGAGTGATCTTCTGGCTTTTTTTATGCTGAAAAGTTATCGATGCTAGCGGTATAGATTCAGGCTTACGCTGTGTCATCGTCTCTCTGTTAACGCTATAAGGTTAGGATTTTGTTCTATTGAGTCGCTTTGCTAATAGGAATCGCGTTTTTTTGACGGTGCGAAAACTAACGAGACGAGTGCTTATTTATCGTTTACAACAATAGCGTTGATTAGAATTATATCGCTTAGAGATGGTGCGCAGATGAAGTTAGGAACGCTTAGGCGCCTAGAGGGGGTAAATAAAAAACCACGATAGGCATCGTGGTTTTTTGTTAGAGTGTTTTTTTGCTAGGTACTGTTTTTAGCTGACAGTGTTTCTAGCTTCAGATTATATTGGTTCTACGTCGAAGTTAACTTCAGGATTAACATCGGCATCATAATCAACTGACTCCACGCCGAAACCAAACAGCTTTAAGAACTCTTGTTTATATTCGCGATAATCGGTGAGCTCACAGAGATTTTCTGTGGTGACTAACGGCCATAAGTCACGGCAATGCTGCTGTATCTCCTCTTTGAGCTCCCAATCATCTAGGCGCAGACGATTGGCTTCATCAAGTTGTGGCGCCGTGCCATCCTCGCGGAATAAACGTTCTCTGAACATACGGTTAATCTGCTCTTGGCAACCTTCATGCAGGCCTTCTTCACGCATCTTTTTAAAGACCATCGCGATATACAAGGGCATGACCGGAATAGCTGAGCTGGCTTGAGTGACGACACTCTTAAGCACGGCAACATTGGCACTGCCACCGGTAGCTGATAGCTTGGCGTTAAGTTCATGGGCTGCACGGTCAAGATCCATCTTGGCTTTGCCAAGAGCGCCATGCCAATAGATAGGCCAAGTCAATTCGGTGCCGATATAGCTATAAGCAACGGTCTTACACTTGGGGGCCAATACACCGGCATCGGCTAGGGCGTTAATCCATAACTCCCAATCTTGACCACCCATAACGGTAATGGTGTCTTGGATCTCTTGCTCTGTGGCGGGCTCAACGCTGGTTTCGATAATGATATCTTTGTTGGTATCCACCGCGGTTGCGGTATAGGTTTCCCCTATAGGTTTAAGCGCTGAGCGGATTAATTCGCCGCTATCAGGCAGTTTTCGAACCGGTGAGGCCAGTGAGTAGACCACCATGTCGACTTGGCCAAGATCTTGTTTGATGATCTCAATGGCGCGTTGTTTAGCCTCATGGCTAAAAGCATCACCGTTTAAACTCTTTGAGTATAAGCCAGCTTGTTTAGCAAACTTGTCAAATGCCGCAGAGTTATACCAACCGGCGGTACCTGGTTTGGTTTCGGTTCCTGGTTTTTCAAAAAAGACGCCGAGGGTTGCAGCGCTGCTACCAAAAGCCGCTGCAATACGTGAAGATAGACCATAGCCGCTTGAAGAGCCGATAACCAGTACCTTTTTAGGGCCGTTGGCAACAGGTCCGTTTGCCTTAGTTAGGTTAATTTGCTCAAGTACATTTGCTTCACAGCCGACCGGATGAGTGGTAGTACAAATAAAGCCACGTGTTTTGGGTTTGATTATCATGTTTCTGCTTCTCTTGAAAAAGTGCCATAAGGATAATTAAAGCAAGATGAAATGGCACATGTTTTTTAATAATTAGGCATATAAGCCCTAGTGGTTGGAGCAGTTTAGCGTTTGTAGGAGAACATCGTTTGCTCTTGGATCAGCCGCTGGGTGTATTCATGTTGCGGCGAATTGAATAAATTCTCCGTGGTGGCCTTCTCCACCATTTCACCCTGATGTAACACCATAATTTTGTCGCTAAAATGGCGAATAATGTTCATGTTGTGTGATACAAAAATATAAGACAATCCCATCTCTTGCTGGAGTTTAAGCAACAGATTTAAAATTTGCGATCGCACCGATAGATCCAATGCGGTTAATGCTTCATCGGCAATAATGATTTTTGGGTCTAACATCAAGGCTCTTGCCACCGCGACGCGCTGTTTCATCCCCTCTGAAATCATATGGGGATAAAAATCGGCGTGCTCAGGCAGTAAGCCAACCTTTCTTAAGCGGTCAATCACTTGTGCACGGCGGCTGTGTTTATCTAAGTCGGTATTAAAGCGTAGCGGTTCATCGAGCAGTTCACCCACAGTTAAACTTGGGTTTAATGAAGTATTGGGATCTTGGAAAATCATCCTAATTAACTTGCAACGCTGCTTAAGGTTACGGCTATCAAGGCGTTCACCTTCAAAATAAATCTCCCCCGCGCTGCGCTGCTCTGCGCCCACAAGAATGCGCGCTAGGGTACTCTTACCCGAACCCGTTTCGCCCACAATGGCCAGGGTTTCGCCGCTGTTAAGCTCAAATGATATTGGCCCAAGCGCTTGATTATATTGACGCTTAAAACCTTTGTAGCCAGCAAAAAAGGTTTTACTGAGTTGGCTAACTTTTAGTAAGGGGCTCGTCATGACTTGGCTCATTATAGTAAGGGAAATGACACGCAAAATAGCGATCTTTATGATGGCTCAATTTAGGCTGATTCACACAGTGCTTTTGCGCCTGAGGGCAACGGGGGCCAAGGCGGCAACCAATGGGTTGGTGTTGTAGTGATGGCGCCGAGCCACGCAGAGTTTGCATCATGGTTTTATGCAACTCAGGGTTAGAATAATCAGGGATATTGTCCAGTATCGCTTTGGTATAAGGGTGATATGGCTGAGCAATCACATCGGCGGTGGGGCCAGATTCCATTATTTGGCCACTGTACATGACTGATAAACGGTCGCACCATTGAGATAAGTTTTCTAGCTCGTGGCTAATCAATAAAATCGATACATTATGTAATTGATTTAATTTACTCAGCAGGCGAAATATTTGCGCTTGAGTTCTGACTTCCATGGAGTTGGTCGGCTCGTCGGCGATCAGTAAGCGTGGTTGGTTGGCGACCGCAATGGCAATCATCACTTTTTGGCATTCACCGTCAGACAGCTCCCAGGCGTAGCTTGACATCACTTTTTGGGTTTCTTTAATGCCCACCTTATGTAGCCATTGCCGCGCGGTTTTACGTTTGTCTTGCTCACGTCGCCACCAAGGTAAGGCCTTGTTTTCGGGCATGGCTTCGATAATTTGCACGCCGACCACTATGGTGGGGTCTAAGCTACTAATGGGATCTTGAAAAATCATCGCCATTTCGCTGCCCATTAAGGCGCGGCGCGCTTTAGTGCTCATGTCCAATAAGTTTTGACCATCCCACATCATGCGATCGGCTTGTATTGTCCAATTATGCCCAGGGATCCCCATAATGGCTTTTGCCAGCAAGGTTCGCCCCGAACCAGATTCTCCCAGAAGACCATGAATTTCACCCGGGTTAAGGGTTAAGCTTACCCGCTCTAGTGCCTTCACCCGGCCGTGGGGCGTATCGAGTTCGATGGTGAGGTTTCTAATGTCCAATAATGGCATGTTGGTTTCTCATTAATGGCGAATGGGTGAAAGTGCAGAGCGCAGACCGTCGCCAACGAGGTTAATCGCCAGTACACTGCATAAGATGGCTACGCCAGGGATGCTGACGGTCCATGGCGCCGTTAAGAGGTTATCTAACCCTTGTGCCACCATAGCGCCCCATTCAGGGCTCGGTGCTTGTGCCCCCAGATTTAAGAAACCTAAGGCGGCGATATCCAAAATAGCTGCTGAAATACCTAAGGTGGTTTGAATAATCATGGTGTCTAAAATATTCGGTAAAATCACATACCAAAAAATCTGTAGTGGGTTGGCCCCATCGAGCCTTGCGGCGGTCACATACTCTTTTTGCAGCTCTTCATGTACCGCTTGGTGGATAGCCCTGACAAATTGAGGCGTTAATGCAATACCTACCGCCCAAAATACATTGCCCAGTCCAGGTCCGGTGACAGCCACCACTAATATTGCCATTAATAACGAGGGGATAGACAGTAATGCGTCGAGTAAATGACTCAATATACTCGATTTTAAGCCCGTCATCATGCCCGAAATAGAGCCTATTACAAAGCCTATCACCAAGGCCGTGGCGACAATAGCCAGTGCCATGCCAAAGGTCAGGTGCGCCCCATGCAGCAACCTGCTAAAGATGTCTCTGCCCAGATCGTCGGTTCCCAAAAAGTGTTCAACCGTGCCAGCAGGATCCCAAGAGGGAGGTAGCAATAAAGCTTGCGGATCCTGATGTGCGGCTGAAAATGGCGCGATAATTGGTCCAAATAATGCCAGTAATATGAGGCAGCAAATCGCCCAAAAACCGGCAAATGCAAATGGGTTGTCAGTAAACGCATTCCAGATGCGTCTCAGAGGTGAGGGGATATGGCCTACCTGATAAATTTTAATGGGCGGCATAGAGTTCTTTCCTACTGAGCGGGTTGATCGCCGTATGTAACACTTCAATTAAGATACTTAAAAAGATAATGATCATTGCTACCGCTAAAATCCCCCCTTGGATCACGGTATAATCTCGCTGGTAGATCCCCGATACCAGCCAAGCACCGACCCCTGGCCAGCTAAAAATTACTTCAACTACAATCGCGTAACTGGCAAATGCCCCGAGCATCAGTCCCATATTTTTAAGTAGTGGGATAAAGGCATTGGGCAGTGCATGGCGTATCACTATGGTATAGGTTCTCAGGTCCCGAGCTTCGGCGGCTTTAATATAGGTTTTTTCCATAATCGACATCATGGCACTTCGGGTGATGCGCACCACCACAGTAAAAGGCAGTACGGCCAAGGTGACCGCGGGTAATACAATGTGTTGTAAGGCGTCGATAAACGCCGACCAAGCATATTGAGAGTCCCATAACAAGATATCGATCAGCAGAAAACCCGTCACCGGTTTTATCTCGTAAAGCAGGTTGATTTGACCTGAGATGGGTAGCCAGCCTAAGCGCACGCCAAACCACAGTGACAGACTCAGTCCCAGCCAGAAGACCGGAATTGAATAGCCAGTTAAGGTGATCGCCATAATGGTATGTTGGGTTATTTTATGTTGACTTAACGACGCTAAAACTCCTAGAGGGATCCCGAGTAGTAGTGCAATCGCACCAGCGACAAAGGCCAATTCGAAGCTGGCGCTGAGCACGGCGGTTAATTCATTAGACACCGGATTTTGCGAGGTAACAGAGATCCCTAAGTTTCCCGATAAACGCTGCTCTAAATAAGCAATAAATTGGCTGATTTGGCCTTGGTCGAGACGATAAGCTGCATTGATGCTGGCTTGTTCTTCCGTGGTGGGAGCTTGAATGCCAGTGAGGGCGACGGTGTGTTCGACCGGAAACTGTGCGGTGACACTAAACATCACCATAAACAGCACCAGTGATGTCGCAAGAAATAGATTTAAGCGGCGAGCAAGATAGCGTGCCATCAGTTTGGCTCCTCAATAGCCACAATGGCCGGTGTCACCTTAGTGGTATTGGTGAAAGAGATCCCCCCAAACGGGGTTAACTTAGACTGAGTTATCCGTTTTTGTTTGACTACCATGCGGGTGGCGTGTGCAAAAGGCAACATTGGAACTTGCTCGGCAATATATTGCTCAGCCTGTTGGTATAAGGCTGTGCGCGTAACGCGATCCGTAGTCGACCTAGCCGTCTGTAGAATACGGTCAAATTCTGGTGAGCACCAACGTGAGCGGTTACTGTTAGAATTTACCGATGCGCAACTCAAAATGGGGGTGAAAAAATTGTCCGGATCGCTGTTATCGGCGTTCCATCCAATGAGTACCGAATCATAATTTTGGCCACTCAGTTTTTGGTTAAACACACTCCAATCGTAACTGACTATGTTGACCTTCACCCCAATACGCGCCAAATCGGCTTGAATTAATTCAGCGGTTTTGTGGGCATTAGGGTTATAAATTCGTGCTACCGGCATTGCCCAGATATCGATGCTTAAGTCACTGATGCCAGCATCGCTAAGTAATTTACGTGCTTTTTCCGGGTTATAGTCGATTAGGCTTTTATTGGTTGAATAGGCCCATGATAACGGGGGCAGCAGACCAACGGCTTCTACGGCCGTTTGATGGTATACCGCCCGCAGGATATTTTCTTTATCCACTGCATGGGCTAATGCTTGGCGCACCCGCACATCGTTAAAGGGAATACGTTCGGTATTAAATGCCCAAAAAGCCACATTAAAACCCGGGATGGAATCGACCTCTAAATTGGGCTTATCGATCACTACGGGTAACTCTCCAGCTTTAGGCAGCGCAGAAATGTTACAGTCGCCTGTAATGAGCTTCGCCAGTCGTGTGGTACTTTTGGGGGTAATATCAAAGACTAGTTGCTCAACTTCGGGAGTTAGGCGCCAGTAATGATGGTTGCGATAATAGCGAATAAAATCATTTTTGACATAGTCGACTAGCCTAAAAGGACCAGTACCAATCGCCAGTTTATCGACGAGTTCAGGTTCGCCGGCCTGCAGTTGTTGCTGCGCATACTCTTGTGACAAGATGACGGCAAACCCAGTGGCGAGGTTAGATAAAAATGAGGCGTCTTTTTGTGTCAGGTGAAAAGCAACTTGATAGTCGTTTATTTTCTCAATGTTGTCGATTAAATCAGAAAAGCCAATGCTTTGGAAAAAAGGGTAACCTGTTTTAGCCACATCATGATACGGGTGAGTGCTATCGATAATACGGTTAAATGAAAACAGGACATCATCGGCGTTGAAATTACGCGTTGGGGTAAAGATGTTTGAGTGATGGAAACGCACCCCAGTGCGTAACGAAAAAGTGTACACGCGCTCATCGTCACTGATAGTCCAGGCGGTGGCTAAAGAGGGGACTAACTGCCCTGATGTCGCATCATAATCGACCAGTCCATCATAGAGTTGCTGTGAAGTGGCATCGATTGTGGTGCCAGAGGTTACTAATTGTGGATTGAAAGACTCTGGATTACCTTCAGAACAATAAACCAGGCCAGAAGGAACACGAGAAGGACCACAGGCTGCTAATAGGGGGATAACGCAGCAAAGAACCAATCCTAACGTGAGACGCTTAAGCAGCTCTGTCATCAGTAGATGTAATCGTTGTTTGAATGAATAATTTCATTTTAACAGTGCTACAGAGCTAGGAGCAAACTTCATCTGCGTTAAGCGAGATTTATTTATCCAATAAATTGTATTTTTTCAAAATTCCTCGCAGTTGATGGTAACTGAGACCCAGCAATTCGGCCGTTTTTTTCTGGTTGTATTGCCCCGCATCTAAGGCTTTACTGAGTAACTGCACTTCATGGGATTCGCAGTGTTCTTTAAAGTCTAACGGAAACTCAATTGCGGCAGCCTTGTGTGGTTGCGGCGCTGATTCAGGCTCAGGCTCAAGTGGGGCGACAGGCGTCGCATTGGGCTGCGGTATAGCTTGGCGCGAAGTGGTTTTTACTCTGTGCATTGGGCGGTAGGGTGAAGCAAAGGGATCAATGACGATATTATCAATCGCGGTATGCAGATCCGTATTACGATAAACGCTGCGCTCAACCACGTTTTTGAGTTCACGAATATTGCCCGGCCAATCATATTGCATTAATTGCTCGACAGCGCGGGGGGAGAAACCGTCAAACAGTTCATGTTTTAATTGCCGCGCCATGCCGATAGCAAAGTATTCTGCCAGCGGCATAATATCTTCGGGGCGATGACGCAGTGGCGGTAAGGTGATCACATCAAAGGCTAAGCGATCTAGCAGATCTGGTCTAAATTCTCCGGCTTGGGCAAGTGAAGGCAGATCTTCATTGGCGGCGCAGATTAAGCGCACATCGGTTTGTACCGTTTTACTGCCGCCCACTCGTTCAAATTCACCGTACTCAATGACTCTGAGTAGCTTCTCTTGTATGAGTCCTGAGGTGTTGGCCAATTCATCTAAAAAAAGTGTGCCGCCATCGGCGCGCTCGAAGCGACCTTCATGCTTTTTATTGGCACCGGTAAATGCACCAGCATCATGGCCAAAGAGTTCACTTTCCAGTAAGTTCTCACTCAAGGAGGAGCAGTTAAGTTTGATAAAATTGTGTTCCCAGCGCGTTGACAGGTAGTGCAATCGCTCGGCGATGAGTTCCTTACCCGTGCCACGTTCCCCAATAATAAGTACGGGTTTGGATAAGGGGGCAACTTTTGAAACGTGCTCTAGTACTTCCAATAACGCATTCGATTGGCCGATCAGATTATCTTGTTGGAATTGATTCGCCACGATAAGTTTTAGCCTTTCACACTAATAATTGGTGAAATTTATAATATGTGGCCGCGGTTACAAAATAAAGCAAAAGTTAAAATAATGTTTAAGTGTCTGTATTGTAATGAATATCAAAAGTTGGCACACTAAATGTATTATTCTTTGCGACACCAACGTTAATTTAGAGGACAGTATTATGGGCATTTTCTCTCGCTTCGCAGATATCATCAATTCTAATATCAGCGCGCTACTCGATAAGGCCGAAGATCCAGAAAAAATGGTGCGCTTGATCATCCAGGAGATGGAAGACACCTTAGTCGAAGTACGTTCAACTTCAGCTAAAGTGCTTGCAGAGAAAAAAGAGATCCTGCGTCGTATCGCCAAAGTGCAAGAGCAGGTACATGATTGGCAAGATAAAGCTGAGCTAGCGTTATCGAAAGATCGCGAAGATTTAGCCAAAGCGGCATTACTGGAAAAGCAGAAAGCCAGCGAACTGGCAGCTACGCTTGAAAAAGAGTTAATGGTCGTTGAAGAGCACATTGCTCGCCTCAAAGAGGAAGTGAATCTGCTACAAGAAAAGCTAGCCGATGCTAAAGCACGTCAAAAGACCATTATCATGCGCAAGCAGACCGCCTCTTCTCGTTTAGAAGTAAAGCGTCAGCTTGATTCAAGTAAAATTGATAATGCGATGAGCAAATTTGAGCAATATGAGCGCCGTGTCGAAGGGTTAGAGTCACAAGTTGAGTCTTACGACTTGGGTAATCAAAAGACACTTAATGATGAGTTCGCCGCTTTAGAAGCCGAAGATTCAGTCAACGCCGAGTTGGAAGCCTTAAAAGCCAAGGTTAAAGCCAGCAACGCGAAAAAACAGACGACTAAAACAACTAAATAGAAACGATTCAGAGGTGAGTTATGGATATGGATTTATTAATAGCCCCGATCATCATCTTCATGATAGTGGTGGCACCCATTTGGCTGATCCTACATTACCGTAGTAAACGCCAAGTGAGCCAAGGACTCACTGAAGAAGAGTTTACTCAGCTAAATGAGTTAATTAGCAAAGCCGATAAAATGGCCCAACGCATAGAAACCTTGGAAGCTATTTTAGACAGCGAGGCGCCACAATGGAGGCATCGAGATGAGCGCATCTAATGGACGTCCCTTATATCGCATTCCCGAATCAGGCAAAATCGCTGGGGTCTGCGCCGGCATAGCCGATTACTTTAACTTCGAAACCTGGTTAGTCAGGGTGGTGGCAGCATCGATATTTTTACTTGGGGGATCGGGCATCATCTTTATCATCTATGTGCTACTGTGGATGATATTAGATATCAAGCCTGGCAGCACAAAGAACAAACACCAGCATAAAGAGATTGAGGTTAAAAAGAAGGTCTGGCAGGCTGGCGAACCCGCTAAGGCAGCGTTACGGGATGTCAGCAGCCAATTTAGACAATTAGAGGTAAGGCTTCAACAGCTTGAACGTCATGTCACCTCTGATAGTTTCGATCTCAAACGGGAGATCAACAACCTGTAAGCTTGACTCATCATGACTTACATAAGGCATAAGGGCGGTGAATACCGCCCTTAAACATGGCTACGATTCGAATACGGATATTATAGGGGCCAAGATAGGTGCTATGAACTCACTCAATCGCTCACTTCATAAGCTATCACAACAGTCAAAATCTTTGGTCAAACGAACCACAGACAATCATGTACGCCTAGCGGTAACGGGTTTGTCTGGCGCAGGCAAAACCGCTTTTATCACCGGATTAGTGAATCAACTCCTGCACAGTGGTACCGTTGGGCAACATAATGCGTTGCCCTTGTGGCAAGTGGCGCGAGATGAGCGCCTTTATGGGGTAAAGCGCACCTTACAGCCCGATATGACCATTGCCAGTTTTGATTACGAAGGCGCCATGGCGGCCTTAACCTCTAGTGAACCTCACTGGCCAGCGTCCACGCGTAATATCAGTGAGCTGAGGTTAGCGATTAAATACCAGCCGCAAAAAGGGCTGCTGGCAAAACTGACTGACCATAGCACCTTATATGTTGATATTGTTGACTACCCAGGTGAGTGGTTACTCGATTTACCTATGTTAAAACTCACCTATCCACAGTGGTGTCAGCGTCAAAGTCTGCGTAGCAGCTTGTTGTCGCTTAGCGAGTATTATACGCCCTTTATCGACGCTTGCGCCGAGCTGCCTTTAGCATCACCGGCGCAAGAGCTGCAACTCAAACAGGTGTCGAGCCTGTATCAACAACTGCTGTGTGACAGTGTACATACCCATGGGTTTTATAATGCCCAACCTGGACGCATGTTATTGCCAGGTGAGCTGGCCGATACGCCAGTGTTAGCGTTTTTTCCTCTACTCGGCTTAAGTGAGGGGCAGTGCGATGCATTAGAAAAAAGCCCTAAAGACTCCTATTACCATGTACTTAAAAAACGTTATCACAGCTATGTAATCCAGGTTGTTAAACCCTTCTACCGCGATTACTTTGGCAAGTTTGACCGTCAATTATTATTAGTTGACTGTTTTACGCCGCTTAATCGCGGTAAAGCGCAGTTTGATGATATGAGTCAGGCGCTAGACGGCATCATGGCTAGCTTTCATTTTGGTCAATCTAACTTATTGAAAAGGCTCTTTTCTCCTCGTATTGATAAGCTGTTATTTGCTGCCAGTAAAGTGGACCATATTACCCGCGATCAGCAGGGTAATGTGTTATCGCTATTGACCCAGCTGGTTAACCGCAGTCAGCAACATGCTAAGTTTGAAGGTTGCGATGTTGAGGTGATGGCGATCAGTGCTATAAAAGCCACACAACATGGCATGGTGCAAGTTGACACTAAACAGATAGAGGTGGTTAAGGGACGCGATATGGCAAGTGGTAAAGCGGTCACTTTGTTTCCTGGCGAAGTCCCCAAGCAGCTGCCTCGCAGTGAATTTTGGCAGCAACAAGGGTTTGAATTTGTTAATTTTGCGCCGCCTCAAATCGCCAGTACTGCTAAGGATGTGCATTTTGAGCATATTCGCTTAGATCACCTATTGCAGTATTTAATTGGCGATAAGCTAACTTAGCTATCCCTGATTTACATCTTGATTGATGATAGGAACGATAATGACACACCCCTCAGATCCGATAGAAAAAAAACAGTTATTCGAGCTAGGCGATGATGATCAATCGACTCAGCCAAGGCTACAACAGGCAAGGCATTTTGATGCTGAACCTGTACACATATTATCGCCCGAGAGTGACGAGGAGCAGCTTGCACAATTATTAGATATTGACCCTAGCATTAAGCGCACCTTGATGGCGAGTAAGCGTCGCCGCTGGTCATGGTTGACTAAAAGCATGTTGCTTGGCCTTATCATCTTAGTACTGACCCAAACCGGCTTGTCCTTGTCACAAGCATGGACCGACAGCCCTTGGTTATTTGGGGTATATGCCAGTGTTCTGGCTTTGGTTATTTTGTGGGCTGGGCGGATAACCTTTAATGAATGGCGCCAACTGCAACGATTAAGGGGCGTAGAGGAGGCGCAGCAAGTGAGTGAGCGCTTAGCCCTGAGCATGCAAATTGGTGAGGCCGACCCGTTTATCGAGCGTATTTTGGCTAAATTACCCACAGATATCGACACCCAAAACTACCGTGATCATGTGCGTGATGAGCATAACGATGCCGAGCGCGTGCTGTTGTTTGAGTCGCTGGTGTTAACTGAAATCGATAAAAAAGCCAAAAAATTGGTGCATCGCTATGCCACTGAATCGGCGTTATTGTTAGCCGCAAGCCCATTAGCCGTGCTCGATATGGCGATTATTTTATGGCGTAACCAGAAGATGATCCGCGAGTTAGCCAGCTGCTATGGCATTGAACTAGGTTATTGGAGCCGCATTAAGCTCATCCGCTCGGTGATAATCAATATTATTTATGCGGGGGCCAGTGAGGTGGTGACCGATATTGGTACCCAGTTGCTATCACTTGAAGTGTCCGGCAAGGTATCGACGCGGATGGCGCAAGGGTTAGGCGGGGGATTGCTCACTGCAAGATTGGGTTATCAGGCCATGGCACTGTGTCGCCCTGTGGTATTTAGTCATGAGACCCGCCCCAAGTTAACCAAGATCCATACCGCACTACTGAGTGAACTCAAAGATTTCTCATTAGCCGCACTCGGTAAACGCACCAACCGTAACAAAGATTTTACATCCAACTAGGGCTTAATCTGCTGCTATAACTTTACTCTCAGGCGCAAAACGAGCCAAGGTTAGTGTTTACCTTGACTTAGTCAATCAACACTTTGGAGAGAGATAATGCAACAAAAATGGCAGCAGGCGACTCAGGTTATCCACGCTGGGCATCAAAGGGATGCCATGGGCGCATTAGTCTCACCACTGTATCAAAGCGCCACCTTTGCATTCGAGAACACAGAGCAAGGTAGCGCACGGTTTGCTGGTGAGCAGCAAGGGTATATTTATACCCGCTTAGGTAATCCCACCACGGCAGAGCTTGAGCGCAAGTTAGCGATACTCGAGGGCAGCGAAGCCGCTGCCGCTACCGCATCGGGTATGGCGGCGGTATCGGCCGCATTATTAACCCATTTATGCTGTGGCGATCATTTAGTTGCCGCTAAAGCCGTTTACGGCTGTACCTTTGCCTTGATGACCACGCAATTGAGTAAGTTTGGGATTGAAGTCACCTTGGTGGACTTTAATGATGTCGATGAAATAAAGCGCGCCATTAAGCCCACTACGAAAGTGCTGTTTTGTGAAACTCCGGTGAACCCCCATCTCGATGTGTATGACTTAACCGCGATTGCAGGTATAGCGAAGCAGCATCATCTGGTGAGTATTGTTGATAACACCTTTATGACGCCGTTGTTGCAGCAGCCCATCGCGTTGGGCATCAATATGGTGGTGCATAGCGCCACTAAATACCTTAATGGCCACGGCGATGTGATTGCCGGCATAGTGTGTGGCAGTGAGGAGATGATAGCTAAACTCAAAACAGAAATCCTCAAAGATATCGGCGCGGTATTATCACCACACGATGCCTGGCTTATCTTACGCGGGCTAAAAACCTTAGATGTTAGAGTTGCTCGTCATTGTGATAATGCCCAAGTGATTGCCGAATATCTGGATAAACACCCGCAAATTAGCCGAGTTTATTATCCAGGTTTAAGTCATCATAGTGGTCATCATCTTATCGGCTCGCAGATGCGCCGAGCTGGGGGAGTGGTGGCCTTTGAACTTGATAGTGGTTTTGATGGCGCTGTTGCATTTGTGAATCGACTGAAGTTATTTACCATCGCGGTCAGTTTGGGTGACGCTGAGTCACTTATCCAGCATCCAGCTTCGATGACCCATTCACCCTATTCATTTGAGGAGCGAGTTGTGGCGGGTATTAGTGACAGTCTATTGCGTATATCGGTAGGCTTAGAGGCGGTTGAAGATATTATTAGCGATTTACGCCAAGCGTTAGAAGGGAGTTAATCCATCTGTGGCCAACTCATTATCGAGTAGGCCACAAATGTGCAAGCGGATTATGCTTAGATAGTCCAGAACAGGTGGGCAATGATATACAGTACCAACATACTGATAAAGTTGATTATTGCGCCAGCTCGCATCATCTCTGATTGCTTAATGTGGCCTGACCCATACACAATCGCATTGGGCGGCGTCGCCACTGGCAGCATAAAGGCACAAGAAGCCGCAATACCAATTAATACCGACAGCATCACAGGTGATAGTCCCAGTGCTTCAGCAATCGCGGCAAATACAGGTACCAACAAAGCAGCACTGGCGGTATTACTGGCAAACTCAGTGAGCATCACCACAAAAAATATCACCGCAAAGGTAAATAATGCCATATGGGTGTTACCAAAAATATCGGTGACCCAATGCGCCAAAAATACGCTGGTGCCTGTGGCTTTTAAAATAGCACTGAGTGTTAAGCCACCACCAAAGAGGATGAGCACGCCCCAATCTGTGGTTTTTTCTATTTTTTTCCACTGCACTAAACCTAAACCCGCCAGTAATACCACGGCACTTAACGCCACTATGGTATCGAACTGTTTGATGCCGCCTAAAGCGCCAGAGATAGGCTTACTGAAGATCCAGCAACATACGGTTGCCAAAAAGATGATAAGAGTGAGTTTACCTTGGAAATTTAATTTCTGATTATCGCTTGGGATCTCACAGACCACATTGAGATTAGGTTTCAAATAAAGATACAGAGCGATAAGCATACTCGGTAACATTAAAGCGACGGTGATCAAACCGAACTCTAACCAGTCGGCAAAGCTTAAACCCACTTGAGCCGCGGCGATAGCATTCGGTGGGCTGCCCACTAAGGTACCTATGCCACCAATATTGGCAGAGTAAGCGATACCTAGCAGCATAAAGAGGTAGGTGTTGCGATGCTCTTTAATGTCTAGCTGCTGCAAGATCCCCAGAGCCAATGGCAGCATCATCGCCGCAGTGGCGGTATTACTGATCCACATCGATAGCAGGGCGGTGATGCCGAATAACATCATACAAGCAAGGCTCAGTTTACCCTTGGAAGCCGTAAGTACTTTTTGAGCGATACGGCGATCGATACCTTGATGGTTCAGGGCTGCAGCGAGGACGAAGCCACCAAAAAACAGGTAAATAATCGGATTCGCAAAATTGCTCATTGCCGTTTTGGTTTCAAACACGCCAAACACGACCCCAAGAATAGGGATAATGATTGCCGTCACACTAATATGGATAGCCTCCGTCAGCCACAATATTGCAGCAAAAACGAGAATGGCGAGTCCAATATTAATGCTCTGTTCAAAAGGCAGAAATTGATACATCAAAATAAATAAACAGATATCGGCAAACAATATAAGCATTTTTTTATATTGTGTTGGCTTTTCAGGGATCAGCGGCTGTGCCTGCGTGGTTTCGTGAGACATTGAAGAGTCCATATACTTGTTGTTAGTACTTGTTGTTAGGCGCACAACACTATCTCAGCGCAGGATCGGCACAAAGCTTTTTATTTGTAGTTAAATTACTTTGTGTTCGAGCTCTGCGTGTGATGTAGCGCAATAAAATGGTGGCTTATGTTACCCGAATCACGTTTTAAAGTAAGGGGTAGATCACAATTTTTTTCATAGTGCATCGGTTGAATCAGATTTAATCTCGTTATGAAATAAACTGAAAGTTGTTTGTGTGACCTTGGTCACCTTGGGGGTGGGGTTTTGGTTGGCGGGGGTCACGTATTTGCGCAAGGTTTGAGTTTGTTCTATGTTTTTAAGGTGGCCAAGGAGAAAGGAATGCTGGTCATCCCCTAATGGATAATCAAGGAGTAAGTTATGAAAGCAATATTATTGGGCAGTTTGATTGCTACGACATTAGCACTGTTTCCCGCTTATGCTGCTGAAAAGGTTGAGCCAGTTCCGGTGAATACAACCGTTGAGGCACAAGCCGTTAATATCAATACGGCGACAGCAGAGCAGTTAAGCCAGCTAAAAGGGATTGGTGCAAACAAGGCGATGGCGATTATTGAATACCGCAATACACATGGTAAATTTACCGATATTAATCAATTATCTGAAGTTAAAGGTATCGGTCCTAAACTGTTAGAACAAAACCGAGCCAATATTAAATTGTAAGTCATTGGCGCTTGTTATTATAAAAAATACCCACGCTCGTGGGTATTTGTTTATAGATTCACCACTCAATCATAAAGAATGGCTCAAAGACCGATATTCCCTTGATCGCATCCCCTGCATGATAGATAATGCCCCCGTCTTGAAGATAACACGCTTCAAGAATCTATGGTGACCCTAGGGTCCCCCCGCAATGATAACTTGTGAACTCGGCCAGGCCCGGAAGGGAGCAACCGCAGCAGGCGACTCATGTGCCGGGGTGTGGCTCTAGGGGAACCTCCAAAACTCCCCTTTCTTATTTATGAATCCAAAGTCGCTCTCTGATTTGACAAAATAACTGACCTTTTCAGCTGTAACCTATAAATCGGCTAGTTGTACAATTCCTGTGTACCACCTCATCAGAAAATATGACGTATTGGCTTATAAGGGAACAACCGCAGCAAGTTACTCATGTGGCTTATATAGTCAATGTGTGGCTCTAGGATAACCTCCAAACTAAAGTCTAATCAAAGGCTTATCTCATACATACCTCAGGTGATACGCTTGGTGGTACACTCGATGAGAAATCGGTTAGTAAAAAACTCCCCCCTATTTGTTTCTAAATTTTCCTATCTTGTTTTACATTCACCGTTTTAACTTTGTTTAATTGCGTGCCGTTATCAATTGTGAAATACCCATCAGTGTGACTTTTTATGTCTGGGCTATGCTTGGGGTATGTCTGGAAAGTCGCGTGTGTGTGAATACCAAGGCGTCCTCATTAATTGAACGCCTAGGTTCGAGTTACAGGCTTTCTTGTTGGGGAAGCTTGGTTTTTAGAAAGGCGCGCGATTTTTCTAAGGCAGATTGGATCTCCGTTTTCATCTGCTTGAGTTCGTCATAATCTTCAAAAAAGTAAGTATCGACGAGGTGCCGAATGTAGCGCACGGGCAGCTGATTGAGTGTCACGCAGCATAAATCGGCCAGATAGTCTTCAGGGAGTTCATCCATCAATCCTTCATCCGACAGCATCTCAAGTAACAGTACTTCATAATAATTTCGAATTTCTAGTTGCATGCATCTATCTCCACGATGAGGGGCTTGGCTTATATCGTTTGTCTAGTTTGCAATCATATTGGCTTAGCCGCAATCACTATTTAATGTCGCGTAATGGTTCAGTGCGTAAGCGCAAGCTAGGGGAATGCTGACAATCTATAGCAGGTAAATGAGACTAAAAAATTAGATGGTATATGGTTCAAGGTAAAACGGGAGAGTCTATATGGGGGGAGAGGGTCACGCTAACCTTAGGTTAGCGTGACGTTGCTTGTGGGTTTTATCAAATGATCACAACTGTTTGATGGCCCAGCTCATGAATTCTTTGCGCGTTGTTTCATCGGCGTGTAACCACCAGTATTGCAGCATTTGCTGAGCATGTTCAGCTTCGCTCTTATTGGTGGGCGCTGCTGTCGCGGGTAATGTCGCAGCCTCGATGGCGCTAACAGGCTTTGCTGGTACGGAACTAGCTGCCATCGTACCGCTCGTTGCAACGGCTGCAGCGACTTCAACATCTTGACCGCTGTCATCACCTAAGAGTCGACCTACAAATGAAGTTTCTGCAATATCGGTTTGTGCTACTTGATAACTGACTTTACCACCATCTGCACGCGTGATGATGACCTCGGGTGATTTAGCAAACTCTTTCGGACGTTTAATCACTTTGCCTTCGGCGGGTTGTAACTGGTAGTCATAATCGCCATCGACATTAAGAGTAATAATAAAGGGGGATGATTTAATAAAGCTTTCGCTGTCACTGAAATCATCTTGCACCATATCGTGATAACGGATAGCAATCTTGTGCGTGCCGTTATCTAGGCTTAAATCGGCCTTATGGTTAAACAAGCTGCTTTCTACTTTTTGACCATTAAGGGCTAAGTATTCAAATGCCATGGGAATGGTGAGATTGGCAGCCATTGCCGATGAGGCACCAAGCAAAGCGATTAAAGCGGTGATTGGCATTACTGATTTCATTGTTGCTCCTTAACGATTATGACTTTTATATGGGCGTTCAAACGCCTGAATGCGGTCTTCAATATAGCTAATAGCTTGTCGGCACTTACCTAAGCGACGGTGAACTAAAAGTATCTCATTTTGCAGTGCAATTTTGTCAGCACTATGACAGTTTTCAAGTTTTGATTGTAAATCTGCAATCTTTTGCTCAAATGTTTGAACCCAGTTCAGATGTTTGTTTAATTCATCATATAGCTGGTGGCTATTATGCATTACGCCAGAAGCGATCCAACTAAAACCACTATCGGCGTGCGACTGCTGGCGACGTTGTTTGGCATTCGCAATACGTGATGATTTTTGTTGCTCAGCCGATTTCACATCTAATGTGGTGGTGTTCAGCGCGCGTCGCAGTGCGGTAAATCTATCTTGAATACCTTCACAGCTTAACGCTATGGTCGATGTCGAGATATTCCCCTTTAGTAGTTTTTCGAGCTGCGCTATTTTATTGCTAATTTGGCTGATACACGGGGCAAGCTGGGCACCGGATTGGTTAAATAAGCCATGATTAAAACGTTCGGTATCATGCAGTAGCTTACGTTGCCCTTTTGCCAGCTGGCTATCATGTTGCAGCACTTCTTGTTCTAATTGCTTAAGTTGGACTCGTAAACGATAAATTAGTTCTGAGGTGTTCATGCCCATGCGCTCCACGCCAAATTGATGGCAATCAAAATAACCACGGTGATAAATAGCGGACGGATAAATGGTACGCCAAATTTGATTGCGGTGCGAGCGCCAACAAACGAACCTAACATCATGCATAAGCCCATAGATAAGCCGATAACAATATTGACTTGTCCCAAGGCTAAAAAGACCGTTAAAGAGGTTAGGTTACTGATAAAAGTCATGGCTCGTGCTAATCCACAACTGTTAAGTACTGGTAATTGGTATTGCGAAATACTGCTGATGGTCCAAAACGCGCCGACAGCGGGGCCAGCAAAACCATCATAAAAGCCCAATGGCAACCCTTGGCGCCATTGCTTAAAGGCCGAGGGTGCGCGAGTTGGTGGTAAGTGGCTGTTGCCCCCCATCACACTGGGTTTTACTAGGGTATAAATGGCAATGATGATGATAATGAGCGGCAGTAATTTTTCGAGCCATTGATTATCAATGAGATAGACTACGAAGGTGCCGATAACGGCGCCAATGAAGGTGGCTATTGCGGCATGGTACCAAAAGCGTGGCTCAAAAAAATGTTTGCGGTAATAGGTGAATGCCGCCATGGATGAACCAAAGCTGGCGGCCAATTTATTGGTTCCCAGCGCCGCGTGTGGCGGTATGCCTATGGTTAATAATGCAGGTATTGATAGCAAGCCTCCGCCGCCTGCGACAGCGTCAATAAAGCCGGCAATAAAACCTGTGGCGGCTAAAATAATCCAAACGCTGGGGTCTAAAAGTAACTCCAATGTGGTTCCTACTCTATGACTTGGCGAAACGGAGGTAAGGCATCAAGCAGCGACTTTCCATAACGTTTCGTGACTAAGCGACGATCTAAGATAGTGATACGGCCATAATCTTCTTCCTTACGCAGTAATCTACCACAACTTTGGATCAATTTACGTGATGCGTCAGGTATGGTCAGTTGTAAAAACGGATTACCGCCCTTTATCTTGATATATTCTGCATGGGCTTGCTCCACAGGGGAGGTCGGCACTGCAAAGGGTAATTTGGTGATAATCAAATTGGTGAGATAATCTCCTGGCAGATCGAGCCCTTCAGAGAAGCTGCCCGTGCCGAAAATAATACTTACCTCGCCAGCATCACAGCGCTGTTTATGTTGTGTCAGCAGTTGTTGACGCGAGTCTTCCCCCTGGATCAATAATGGGCTGTCAATCTTGGGGCGGACAATATCGGCCACTTTCTCCATCTGCCAGTATGAGGCAAACAGCACTAAGGTGGCGGTTTCACCTTCGATAAGGGTCAATATCTGCTCGGCAAGCTCATCGGTATAACGGTCGTCCGTCGGTTCGGTGCGCATTTTTGGCAGGTATAAGGTCGCATTTTGCTCAAAATCAAATGGGCTATCCATGGCCAGATAACGACTACCATCGTTTATCGACAGGCCCACCTGATGGGTAAAATGATTAAAATTATTCAATGCGCGTAAAGTGGCGCTACACAGCACCACACCAGCGGCTTTTTCCCATAATAAGGATTCGAGCATAAAGCCCACTTCAATCGGTGAGACGTTACACAAGTAGTCGTGTTGTTTACCCGGAAGTTGCTCTATCCATCTGGCCATCGGTGCCCCTTTAGGGCTGTCGGTCTTGGCCATCATCTTCCACAATTTTTGCAGATTTTCTAAACGCTGCAGCATAAAGCCAGTTTCGCTCAGCAGTTGCTCGGCTTGATGCTTGGGCAGCTCACCATCTTTTATGGCTTCGTTAAGCAAGGTCAACATCTTATTGAACTGCTTGAGGGCGTTATTAGCGGCACTGGCTAAGTTTTCTGCTTGGATAACTAAAGCTTGCGGCAGCTTGCCATGTTCAAAACGGATGCGGTTTTCAGGGTTATCAAATGCAGCGCCTTGGCCGTCGCAATACTGCGCTACGGCGTTGAGCAACCCGGTTAATTCGTTAATGTGGTCTAACATCGCCTGAGCAGGGGCAATAATATGATTACTCTTAAGCTGATTTTGCAGTTTAGCTGTGGTTTTGCCGATCTTTTCTAACCAATCCACCGCGCCTCTAAGGGTCGCCTGCGCGCTGGAAAAGTCTCTGGCGACAACGGGGAGGTGATGGGCCTCGTCAATCACATAGTAGAGATCTTCAGGATCGGGCAAGATCACCCCGCCGCCTAGTTCCAAGTCGGCAAAAAGCAGACTGTGGTTAGCGATTAACACATCCCAGTTATCAATATCTTCACGGGCCTTATGAAATGGGCAGTGACGATGACTGGCTAGTTGCCGATGACAGCTGTGTTTGTCGCAGGCGATTTGGCTCCAAAGATGATCGGGCAATTGTTGCGTTAGGGTATCGCGCTCGCCATTCCAACGACCTTCATGGAAATCTTTTAACAAACTTTGTAATAGGGCTATCTGGCTGTTATCGGGTTTAGTTTGCCACATGGCCATCTGGGTGCCGTCATCACTGCCAATGAGCATTTCAAGTTTGGCTAAGCAGATATAGCGTTGACGCCCCTTAACCAGACCAAAGGTAAAGTCGAGTCCAGATTGCCGTAAAAAGAAGGGTAAATCTTTATTGAGTAACTGCTCTTGCAGCGCCACCGTGGCGGTGGCGATACAGACTTTTTTCTTGCTGGCTAAGGCTAATGGAATGGTGCCTAGAATATAAGCCAACGACTTACCAATACCCGTGCCAGCTTCGACGACAATGATGCGCCTATGTTTGTCATATTCACCTGCTAATGTTTTTGAGATCTCTGCCACAATGTAGTTTTGCTCGCGCCGAGAGCGAAAGTTGGGCAAGGCGGCCGCAATGTCTTTATAGATGGTGCGGATCTGAGTTTTAACAGTGGCAGATAACATGAAGGCACATAGCAGAGAAATACAGCTGTACATAATAACAGTAAAACAGCACAAGCGGAATATGAATAAGTTCTGAAACAGTCGATACAAGCATAAGCGACTAGCGATGTTAACAATATGGATTTGACCAGTTGTCAGCTGTGCGCTTGGCAAGATAAATGAGCTGATGAGTGAGCAAGCTCATATTGTGTCGTTCACCTCATTTATTTGGATAACGAAATTAATACTATAGTTGTTGGTCCTGTATCGTTTGAATAATGAAATTGATACCATAGTTGCTGATCCTGTATCGATTACAACTGCGTTTCCATTCAAAACGCTAGCAACTGTGATCGGCAGCGAACTCTTTTACGTACAGGGCCTGCCAGTCATAGTGCACTGCGCCGCACACAAACCAACCACAGCTCGGAAATAAGTCACCATAATATGGTAAATAAACATACTAACGCAGAACGTGAAATCGAATTTGAACTCGATGCTAATCTCATTTCAACCACAGATCCCTCCAGTATAGTCACCTATGCTAATGCCGGTTTTTGTGATATTGCCGGTTATCAAGCCGATGAATTAATTGGTAAACCACATAATATTGTGCGCCATGCCGATATGCCTAAGCCCGCCTTTAAGCAGTTATGGCAAACGGTGCAATCTGGCCGCAGTTGGATGGGACTGGTGAAGAACGCCCGTAAAGGAGGCGGATTTTATTGGGTATCAGCCTTTATCACCCCCATCACCGATGCTAAGGGCAAAATTATTGAATATCAGTCTGTGCGCACTAAGCCTAACCGAGAATGGGTTAAGCGTGCAGAGGCGCTCTATAGCGAAATGAGCCAAAAAGAGACGCCATCTAAGCTATCAAGGCCACGCTTTAGTTATCGTTGGGCGCGTTATCTTGCTGCGTTAACAGCGCTTGCCAGCACCCTAGCTATGATGAGCGGCGCATCGGTACACTTAGGTGGTACGGTATCGATATTGGCGATGGCCGGGCTGTTACTCAATGAGTTTTTTCATCAACGACGTTTAGGGCAGGTGGCAACACTTGCGACGCAAGCATATGATAACCCGTTGATGGAGCTCGTCTATACCGGGCGTTATGATGAATATTCCATGATAGAGCTCGCGCTGCAAAAGCGTAAAGCCGAGGTGCGTGCGATTGTTGCCAGAGCCAGCGAAACCGCAGAGGGGATCCACGTTAGTGCTGAGCACGAGTTAGTTAATCAGCAAGAGATTAAGCATAACTTGAATAAGCAAGGTGCCGATACCGACTCTGTAGCGACAGCGGTAACCGAAATGTCCAGCTCAATTCGCGATGTGGCTGATAATGCGATGGCGGCATCACAATTAGTGGAGCAAGTGAATCAGCTTGCTGATGACGGACTCAATAATGTGCAAACCACGATAGACTCGGTGGCAGAACTGCACTCAGAATTAGCGCGTGCAAACGGCATAATTAACGATCTATCGGTGAGTAGCCAAGAGATTGAAAAGATCCTCGAAGTCATCGGCACCATAGCCGATCAGACCAATCTGCTGGCACTCAATGCGGCGATTGAAGCGGCTCGAGCAGGAGAGAGTGGCCGTGGATTTGCGGTGGTAGCCGATGAGGTTAGAGCGTTAGCTTCAAAAACCCAAGCTTCCACCGAAGAAATTCGCTCCATGATTGCTCACCTGCAAGATACCGCTGGCCAAGCCGTGATAGCGACGCAACAAGGCAGCCATTTATCGGATGTGTGTCGAGACAATGCTGTTCGTACCGGCGATGTGCTGAAACATGCCAATAGTATGTTGAGTGAGGTGGCCAGCGCGAGTCATCAAATCGCTGCCGCGGTGCATCAGCAGGCGAGTGTGACTGAAGATATTAATAGCAACATCATCTCCATTCAGCAGTTGTCATTGGCCAATATTGAGCGCAGCGATCACTCGGTAAATCGTGGCTCTGAGTTGGTGAGTCAGCTCAGCGATCTACAACGTTTGATGCAGCAATTTCAAAAGCGATAACGCGATTGATTAATTACAATCGCTTATCTTCATTATCGCCACTTCTCTTTATCAGAGTCTCTTAAATTGCAGGCCTGGTGGATTGAGGCCCGTGAGCTGAAGTTTACATGAGTGCCACCATACGCCGCTGATACAGCGGCGTTTTTATCTCTATAGCGACTGGCAATAAAACCGTATCTATCGGTTATCGCCATGGTTCTGCTTCAAGCGCTTAATGCAGTACGGCTAATGTCACCTAGCTAATTCCACGAGATTAATTCTATTTGGCTAATGTTCCATCACGAGGGGATTGCTGGCTTGGCATCGACTAAATAGCATCAGTCAAAGGCATAAAAAAACGCCGTCATGTTGATCAGACGGCGTTGGTTGGGATCAATCCAGCGGCGTGCTTACACCTTATAAATCTTAGCTGGTATGGCTTGGCGAACGGCGGCGCCAACCACCCAGTCGAGCATCACGCCCTGGCCTTCACGAGTCGGGTCGATAAGGCCGATATCGTTAATATTGACTCCATCTCTGGATTTCATTTTAACGGGTTGCTGTTTATCACCAATCCAATGAGCCCGCTCACCTAGCTCGGTATGGCCAAACCCATGCTCAAAACCTAAAGTCCCGGGCATTATCCCCTCAACGACCATTGCTAAGGCTTGGGTTTTAGCGCTTGGGGTTTCAATCACAAACAGATCGCCTGTGCTTATTGCCGCATTTTCAGCATCAATGGGGTGAATATATACAGGGTTAACCCCTTTAATCGAGGCAAGGCGCGGTGACAAATTAGACACCGAGCTATGGATGTTTGACTTGAAGTTGGTCAAGCTAAACGGCCACTGTGTTTTAGGGTATTGCTGCTCAAATGGTGTGCCGTCAGCCAAGCGCTGCGGTGACCAAGTAGGACAACCTAGGTAGCGCTCGCCGGTCATGGTGTTGATTGACGTACCGACGGTTTCATTCCAAATGGCCAGTGGCTTAGCCCAGCGATGCTTCATTCTATCTTGCTGGTAAGCTTGGCTGGCGTCTTCAAAACGACCGCCACGGGCAAAGATGTAACCTACCTTTCGCATCTCTTCACCTGTTAGAGTGCGGGTCATCGCCGGCATGAGTCGCTCAAGCCCTGACCAGGCAATGTCTTCGGCTTCGACGCTCGGGACGCCGCCTTTGGCATAGGCAAGGTTTGCCGCTGCGCGCAGGTAAAAATCTTCAGCGCTATGAATGGGATGCCAGTTACCTTGGCTGTCCTGTATGGCATTGTCGCCAAAACCGCCTAGCTCCATACGCTTAGCTACATCTATGATGAAGTTTTCAAAGTTAATCGCTCGACCATCGGCCGTTTTTTCTGTGCGCGGTTCAACGATGGGCCAGCGTGCGGTGACCGCTTTGGTCGGCACGCCGTGCCAAGGGGTAGACATGCCCCAGCTTTCATAGGTCACAGTGTCGGGCACAATATAATCAGACAGTGCGGTAGTCTCATTGATAAAGGCATCGATAGAGATAATCAGGCCTAATTGCTGTGGATCTTTCAGCTTATCGCCCAGCAGGGTATTTAGCCCGGGGACCCCATAAAGTGGGTTAGCCATGTGGTTAATCCAGGCTTTGGCTTTATAAGGGTAACCGTCGATAGCCGCCGATAAGTGCTCGGTGAGCAGCGGGGCTGAGATCGGGTACCAAGGTGCGCGAGTAGGATAAGGTGATTCTCCTGCGGCGACGCGGCGTTTATATTCGCTGGTTTTTTGGTAGGGGAATTTACTGCGAGATAAGAAAACTCCTTTAGGCTTAGTCTTGCCGTTAAATTGGGTGAAATCGTAACGTGGGCCTGCGGCCGATGTGGGGTAGCCGCCAGCTTTAGCCATGGCACCACCTTTCATATTGATATTACCAATCAGCGCGTTAAGCATTAAAATAGTAAAAGAGTTATAAAAGCCATTGGTGTGCATATTGCCGCCATGGGTATCGACTACCGCTTTGGTACCGTGGCTGGTGAACTCACGTGCTAAGGCTTCGATTTGCGCTACAGCGATGCCACACTGTTGGCTATAAAACGCTAAATCATGCTTAAAGGCTTCCTCTTTCAAGCGTTGCAATGAGGATTTCACTCGTATGTTTTTGCCAAGGCTAATGACTTGCCTATCGACAAACAGTTGCGCGGCATCGTCTTGGGTGTTGACGTTGAGTTGCTCTGAGGCCGCATTAACCACCACAAAAGGATCGCTGTCAGATAACGGCTCGCCGCTGTAGCTCAGGCCGATATCGGAGGCGCGCAGGAAGCGACCATTATCGGCATGACTCTCGTCACTTATCACCAAGTGTGTCGCATTACACCAATGGGCAGTATTGGCTTTTGCCATAGCTGCGGCGCTAGGCTGGGCCAAAAAGGGTTGGTTGTAAGCGTGATTAGCGATGATCCACTGGATCATGCCGAGCACTAAAGCGGAGTCTGTTCCGGGGTTGATGGGCAGCCAATGGTTGTTATCACCGGCGGCTAAGCTCGATGAACCTGCCGGTAAACTCGGGGCGATGATGGTGTATTTGAGCCGACCGCTAGTGCGTCCTTCGGCCAATTGCCTTGCTTGGCGTTTAAACGGGTTGCCCGCTTGCGCTGGTGACATACCAATAAATAGCACGTATTCGGCGTGGTCTAAATCGGGTTTTAGATGAGCGAATTTATTCAAATCATTCATCATAGCCCCTGAGCCTGCCCGAAACGCGTAACCACAATAGGAACCATGGTGACCAAAGTTACGCGTGCCGTAACTGTTGAAGGCAAAGCGTTTTAAAATATCATCACGGCCTTCGTTACCCGCATTGGTGACCAATAGCTGATTGGCTTTGGGGCCATATTCGGGGTTTTGTGGATCCAGCGGGGTGTGAATGTCGCGTATTTCACGCAGCCCAGTTACTTGGCCTTCACCAAACAGATCGCCACCTTCGACCACTTCGCTGAGCAGCTGCTCATAGCTAATGGGTTGCCACTTGCCTTCGCCGCGTTTACCCACACGTTTAAGCGGTTGGGTGATACGATAAGGGCTGTTGCGTATCTCTAACATGCCATTGCCGCGGGCGCAGGCGGTGGAGCGTCCCGCGAGCCCAGCTTCGCCCATCAATGAGCGATAAGCCTCTTTAACTGGCGTAGCGTAAGGGATCTGCTCATGGTGTGATAGTGGGTGGTATGGATTGCCAGCGATGCGCAAAATATCATCGGTATTATTATCGATACGTACCCGCAGGCCACATAACGACCAACAGCCAAAACACATAGATGGCGCGACTCTTTGATCTGGATTAGGCAGTAGCTTGCCATTCGCATTGAGGTGATACTCTGGCGCTAACGAGTTGCCATGGTGAATATGTTGGGTCTTTTTACCCGCGCTGCCCTCTAAGGTTCCTTTGACCGCATGATGAATGGTGTCACTGTAACCGGCAGAGAATGCACCTAATCCACCAACAGCAAAACCTGATTTTAGTAGCAGACGACGTTTATTATCCATTTTAAAATCCTTAAATATGTTGGTTATTGCTGCAGAGCTTGAGATTGGTGAACCGCAGTGGCTTTAGCGTTGATAAGCTCTGAGCCGATAAGTGCCAGCGCCAGCCATAGGCCGAATATGCCAATGATCCCAAGCCAGCCAGCGCTCCCAGCGGGCAACTGATAGGCAAAATCTCCCACATCAAAGCGAGCAATGGTTTGTACTTCCAAAATGGTTACCCAACGTATTACCCACGCACACAGTAGGCTGCTAACTACCATAGCAATGACCCCAAATGTGCGCGTGGCAAAGACGTTGAATAATAGCGCTAGACCAATACAGACAGATAAGGTGGCGGCCATTAGCGTAAGGTTGATGACCCAAACTGGGTTGGCGAACAATGAAAAGCTGGGGTTGTTTGAGGCCCAAATCGGCACTAACACTAAGGCCAAGGTCGCGCCGATAATGCTGGTACGTTGGATGATATTGCGATCGGCGCCGCTTAACGCCGGTTTTGTCGCGTTAGGCAGCAGTGTCCATGTCAGCAGGGTAAAGCCGATGGCGCCAACAAATGCGCTGGTAAACCACAGTAGTGCTGAGGCGGGTTGATGCCATAAAGGACGACTGGCGATGACTGAAATTTCGGCGCCAGTATAGATAGCAATGCTCAGCCCAGACAGCGCGGTTAGGCTGGCGGCTACAAGTAACTGTGTGTGAGTTGTTTGCCATTGCCCCAAGGTTAACAGCGCTAACTTGCGCAGCAAGGGAGACTGGCTAAACTGCCATGCGGCAATATCGCGGCGCAGATAAAGCCAGGCGGTCAGCACGCTTAACCCAGAAAATAGTGGTAAGAAAAATGAGCCTAACGACATCCAAGACCATGGCGTGACATGAAAATAGAAATGCCAAGCACGGCCCGGTTGATGTAAATCGCCGGTGAGGGCCAGCGGGCCAACAATGGCGCCAATGGCCATGGTGAGCGCGAGTGCTACACGAAAATGGTGGGTGGTTTGACGGCTAAAAACCAAGGCGACGAGCAACAAGATGGCCGCGGCGTAAGAGGCGCCAATATAGAAAAAGTATTGCACTGCCCAGGGGAGCCAGGCCACTTCTTGTGCAGGAATCAAGATTTCGGTGATGTTCATGACTATTCTCCCACAGGTTCGTAGAGGGCGGCTTGACCGTCGACATGGCTGACGAAGCGCTCATCCATCCCGATGTAAAACACGTGCGGATGGGTATTATGTTCAGGTTTTAATACCTTGATATCGTCTTTGTTTGCGGTCAGTAATTGACTGATAACACTATTGGGGTCGTTGATGTCGCCAATCACGCGAGCACCGCCCACACAAGTTTCGACACAGGCAGGAAGTAAACCTTGTTCTAATCGATGGGCGCAGAAGGTGCACTTATCGGCGGTTAGGGTGTCGTGATTGATAAAACGGGCATCATAGGGGCAGGCCTGCACACAATAGGCGCAGGCGACGCAGCGCTCGTTGTCGACCATGACGATGCCATCTTCACGTTGAAAGGTGGCTTGCACTGGGCAGACTTTAACGCAAGGTGGGTTATCGCAATGGTTACATAAACGCGGTAACATAAACGCCTTCACTTGCTGGGGCTGTTCTTTACCGTCTAGCTTGACTTGGTATTGTTTGACCGTGGTTCTGAATTGGCCTATTGGCGCCTGATTTTCTATGCTGCAACCGACGGTGCACGCTTGGCAGCCGACGCATTGACGCAGATCGATAGCCATGGCATAGCGTTTGCCTATGTGACCTTTACGATCGGCCTGTTGGTTGTTGCGGATAACTGTGCTAGCAACCGCAGTATTGATCCCTGCAACGGGAATGAGCGCCGCACCGGCAGTAATACCCGCCATGCGATTGAGAAAATGTCGTTTATCAGTATCCATATAACGCCTACTTGGGTGGGTGATAAAATATACAATGGCATTGTTCGTTATTCACATCAGTGGCGATATTGTGGATTTCCACATACCCAGATCAATATTGATCTAGAACAAGTTATGTGACCGCTATAGGGTGATATATCTCTAATAATTAAGAAGATATAATACTTAAACAGGAGAGGATGACCTTGAGGCGATGCTTAATATCCCCATGTAAAAGAGCGCTATTTAATTGCACATTGTGGCTCGTCATGAGTGGGGTTATATGCGCTGGTCTTCATTTTTCGCTGGCGGCAATGCCGAGTGATAGGATAACGAGCCAAGTCGTAGTGCAGCGCAACATTGACATCGCTGAGGCTAGTCAGCCGGCTGCGGGGCAAGTGATCGATGTTGCGGTATTAGCCACTCGTGGTAAGGCGGCGGCGCGTAATCGCTGGCAGCCAACCATGGCTTGGTTAGAGTCGCATATTGCTGACACGCGTTTTATGTTGCATCCGCTAACGTTGGATGAAATGGCTCAAGCCGTTGAGCAGCTCAAGGTCGATTTTGTGGTCACTAACCCCGGGCAAGCGGTGCAACTTGGGCGGCAATTTGATCTCTCTTGGCTGGCAACCATGACCAGCCCCACCGATGAGAGTCAAACCAACAGCATTGGCTCGGCGCTGGTGGTGCGCGGTGACTCACCCTATTACAGTTTTGAGCAGCTTTATGGCAAGCCCGTCTCTGCCGTGGCCAGTAACGCCTTTGGTGGCTATTTAAGTTTGCGCCATCATTTAATTAGCCAGGGCTTTAATGCCAATGCGTTTTTTTCTCGTGTACGCTTTTTAGGCTTCCCCATCGATGCCAGTTTGTATCAGTTACGCGATAAGCATATTGAGGCCGCCGTGGTCCCAGCCTGTTTATTAGAAAGCATGGTGACAGATGGATTACTCGAGGCTAACTATCGGGTGATCCAGTCTCGCTCGCCGGCCCACTTTCCATGCCAAGTGACCAGTGAGCTTTATCCTAATTGGTCATTTGCCAAGACCCAGCGCGCTTCAAACGAATTAGCAAAACAGATGTCCCAAGCCCTATTGGCAATGCCCGCTGACAGCAAGGCGGCCATTGCCGCCAGAGCGTCAGGCTGGACATCGCCGGTGAGCCTGTTAACTATCGATAAGTTGTATCAAGAACTGAACATGCATCCCTTGCATCTGCCTTGGTGGCAAGAGGCGTTTATCTGGCTAGAGGATAATCAGCAATGGGGCTGGTTGCTGTTGGTGACTTTAGTGCTGCTTAATGGCTACCACTTTTGGTTAGAGTACTGTTTTAACCGTAATAAAAAGCAGTTAGAGCAGGCGCTACACCGGCTTAAACACAATGGCGAGCTGCTCGAGCATGCCCAGCGA
This sequence comes from Shewanella sp. 553, assembly GCF_059338375.1. NCBI lineage: Bacteria > Pseudomonadati > Pseudomonadota > Gammaproteobacteria > Alteromonadales > Shewanellaceae > Shewanella > Shewanella sp. 553. The sequence goes on along the minus strand of NZ_CM181701.1, from coordinate 2,447,918 downwards.
ATAGCCATCGTGGGTGAGCTGGGCACCAGTGTCGCCCATGAAATTAATCAACCTTTGGCGGCGATAAGAAATTACACCGAAGCGGGGTTATTGCGTATCGCTAAGCAGCGTCCGCTTGAGGATCTGGTGCCTGTACTTGAAAAAATTCAACATCAGGTGGAGCGGGTCGACAGCATAGTGCGGCGGCTGCGAACCATGATTAAAAAGCATGCGGCAGAAAAGGCTTATACCGATATTAATCAACTGATTAGTGATACTATGGAGCTGCTTGATTTTCGGCTGACTAAGCTTGAGATCCCATACCGCTTGTCACTGCAGGCGTCATTGCCATTGTGTTATGTCGACCCGATAGGCTTACAGCAAGTGTTAGTTAACCTCGTCACTAATGCCATTGATGCTTGCGTGAGTGCGCAGCACATTGATGTGACTTGGCAGCCAGAAATCGTCATTGAGAGCCATTATCAGGCTAACGTTTTAACTTTAACGGTTAGCGATAACGGCATTGGTATCTCACCAGAACACGCCGATGTGACCCAGGCTTTTGTGAGCACCAAAACACAAGGGTTAGGGTTAGGACTAGCAATTTGCCGTGATGTGATAGAAGATCATGCTGGGCAAATGAGTTTGAGCCCTATTGCGCCTCACGGCTGTAAAGTCACCATTGTTATCCCTGTGAGTGGTAAACCCCATGAATGATCGCCTGACTAACTTACCCGTGTATATTGTCGATGATGACCTGTCTGTCAGGGAGTCTTTGGCGTTTTTACTCGATGAGTATGAATTTAATGTTGCAGTGTTTACCGATGGTCAGCAATTTCTTGACAGTGTAACGGTGACGCAGCCAGGCTGCGTGATATTAGACAGTCGTATGCCTGTGCTGCGCGGTCAGCAAGTGCATCAATATTTACGCGATAATCAAAGTCCGCTGGCGGTGATCTATTTAACTGGTCATGGCGATGTGCCAATGGCCGTTGATGCGCTGCAAGCTGGGGCGGTCAACTTCTTTCAAAAACCAGTCAATGCCGATCAGCTGGTGGCAGCGATTAACCAAGCCTTGGAAACCTCAATGCAACAGCTGGATAAATTGGCCAGTATCGATGCATATCGCTCATTAACCGAGCGTGAGAAAGGTATTTTGGGGTTAATTGTTGCCGGCAAACGCAATCAAAAAATTGCCGATGAGCTGTGTATTGCGATGCGAACCGTTGAAGTGCACCGCGCCAGTTTATTGAAAAAATTTGCCGCCAAAACCGTGGCAGAACTCGCCTATATTTATGGTGTGCTGCATTCGTGACAGCTGCATCGATTTACCGCTTTAATTTTGGCGCATTTAAACAATGACAGGCCACCTTACGTGACATCTCAATCTGTAACACCCAGCGCTGCCACACTTCAGCCTACCAGCTCAACCTCTGCTGCGATGCAATCGATTAAAGGCCGAATATTGACCCGCCATCATGTGGGCAACGCCCTGCATTATTATCTCAAAACCCTCGATGGCCCCATACGTGTGGTGATTAACGACAGTGAGCGAGTCTGCTTTTGTCGCACCCAAGATGTCGCTCAGCTGTTATCGCCTTTAGCGCACCTGTCTGTACGAACCGAAGCGCTGACACTAAAGACCTTTGACCATCAAGCGGTAACGGCGCTTTACTGTGGTAACAGCCAAAGCTTTCGTCAGTTAGTGAGAGAGGCGACCGACTTAGGAATAGTGCTGCACGAAGCTGATATTCGCCCTGAGCAACGCTATCTCATTGAGCGTTTTATCGCCCTAGATGTGGAGTTTATTGCTGAGTTGGTGCCAAATGAGAGTATCAAGACGGTTATCGGGCATCGAGCTCGCCGTACCGATATTGATGTCACACTTTCAATCGTGTCTTTGGACTTTGAATGCTCAATGAGTGGCGAGCTGTATAGCGTTGGCTTATATGGCAAGGATAATGATGGCGAGGCGATTGAGTTAGTTATTATGGTGGGCGATGGTGAGGGCGTTAATCCTCCATTGGATGCTAGCTACGTAACCAATATTGAATGGGTAGATAATGAAGCGGCGCTGATTATCGCGCTGATTAACTGGTTTGCTCGCTTTGATCCCGACATTATTATTGGATGGGCCGTGGTCACATTCGATTTAGCCTTACTGTATCGCAGGGCCGCTCATCATCAAATTCCGCTTAATCTGGGGCGACATCATCAGTTATTAACGTGGAAGGTGGAAGGTAAGTTTCGTCCTGAAACCTTGGTGCTTCCCGGGCGAGTGGTGCTCGATGGTATCGATTGGCTCAAGGCCGCATTTTATCAGTTTGATAGTTATGCTTTAGACAATGTATCTCGTCAGCTGCTTGATGAAGGCAAAGCGATTGATAATGTGGCCAATCGGGGCGAGGAGATCACCGCCTTATTTGAAGAAGATAAGCTGGCGTTGGCCTATTACAACATCACAGATAGCCGCCTGGTGTGGGACATCTTTCAAAAAACATCGCTGACAGAGTTTGCCCTTGAGCGTTCAAGACTAACAGGTTTGGAGTTTGGCCGAGTAGGGGCCTCTGTCGCGGCGTTTAATCATCTCTATTTACCGCATCTGCATCGCGCCGGCTATGTAGCGCCAAGTGAGCCAGCCAGTGATGGCATAGAGAGCCCTGGCGGTTATGTGATGGATTCTATCCCCGGGCTTTATCAGCATATTTTAGTACTCGATTTTAAGAGCTTATATCCTTCTATCATCCGCACCTTTTTAATTGATCCTAAAGGGCTAATCGAAGGGCTGGCGATGAGCGATACCGATACCGTTGCAGGCTTTTTAGGCGCGCGTTTTAGCCGTAATGCGCCTATTTTACCTGACTTAGTGGCGGAGCTAGCCACTAAGCGTGAGCAAGCTAAGCTAGAGGCCAATGCCCCCTTGTCACAGGCGATAAAAATCATCATGAACTCCTTATACGGGGTATTGGGATCGCGGGGATGTGTGTTTCATGATGCAAAGTTGGCTAGCTCTATTACCCTGCGTGGGCATGAGATCATGAAACAAACCCGTCGGTGGCTCGAAGAGATGGGGTTAACGGTGATCTACGGTGACACCGACTCTACTTTTGTGCATGTAACCGATGTGAGTTCAATTGATCATATCGATGACTTTGCGCGCTCTCTGGTGACAAAAATCAATATAAAATGGCAGCAATTGCTAAAGCGTGACTATAATTTAGCCTGTTATCTCGAATTGGAGTATGAACGACACTTTGAGCAATTTTTTATGCCGACATTACGTGGTTCATCAGAAGGCTCAAAAAAACGTTATGTGGGGGCTTATACCCAGCAAAACGGTGAGCTAAAGCTGGTTTTTAAGGGCATGGAGCAGGTAAGGAGTGATTGGAGTCCGTTAGCGCGGCAGATACAAGCTGAACTTTATCATCGGTTGTTTACTAAGCAAGATGTGGTCGAATACTTAAAAACTATGGTTATGGCACTGCAGAATGGCGAGTTAGACGAACTGTTAGTGTTTTCTAAGCGATTACGCCGCAACATAGAAGACTATACGGCAAAATCAGCGCCGCATGTTAAAGCGGCCACTTTGTGGTGTGAACGAAGTGGTGAATCTCGTTTTGGTAAGCGAGGGTGTAAGGTGGAGTATTTGATGACAACAAATGGGGCAGAACCAAGGCAATGTTACCAGGGTAATATTGATTACCAGTATTATCTGGATAAGCAAATCGCGCCTATTTCTGATCCCATCCTTACCATTGTTGATTCTAGTTTCACTGAGTTAACCTCAAAACAGTTAACGTTAATTTAGTTGGGTTGATTTTAATGGGGTTGACGCCTAGTGTTAATAGGGTGTTTTGGGCTTTGGTTGCTATGGTTTCATTTGCTATTTGGGTGCAATAAAACTGCAATTTATGTGATATTCAGCTTTGAGCGACTAGCGATCTTTTGGTAGTCTAAATTTGAAAGTGGAGTGAAATAAAGCAACGGAATGTAGCATTAAAGTTAACATTAAAAGTTAGCACAGAAAAGTTAACAGCAAACTGAACATAATTAAAGGTTAAGCCAACACATGAAAAAGAGTTTAATAGCAACAGCATTAGCGGCTGTCATTTTTGTACCAGCAGCATCAGCTATCGAAATCTATAAAGACGATAAAAATGCTGTCGAAATTGGTGGTTATATTGACGCCCGAGTTATTAACACTCAAGGTGAAACAGAGGTTGTTAATGGCGCGTCACGTATTAACTTCGGTTTTACTCGTGATATGAGTGATGGCTGGAAAGCGTTCACTAAATTGGAATGGGGCGTAAATCCAGTTGGTAATAGCGATATTGTCTATAACAACCGTTTTGAATCTGTTCAGGATGAGTTTTTCTATAACCGTCTAGGTTATGTCGGCATCGCTCACGACACCTACGGTACCTTAACCATTGGTAAGCAATGGGGTGCTTGGTACGATGTGGTCTATAGCACAAACTATGGCTTTGTTTGGGATGGAAATACCGCAGGTGTATACACCTATAACAAAGATGATGGTGCTGTAAACGGTGTAGGCCGTGGTGATAAAACGGTTCAATACCGTAACTCATTTGGTGATGTCAGCTTTGCTGTACAAGCCCAGTTAAAAAATAGCAGTTTCTATACCTGTGATTCAGATAATATCTCTGAAGAAGCGTGTGAAGCACTTTGGGCAAGTGGTGACAGAGCGGCTCAGCAAGTGGAGTTTAACTACACTTACGGTGGTGCAATCACGTATGCAGCAACGGATAAATTAACTCTGACTGCCGGTGTAAACCGTGGTGAGTTTGACGTCCGTTTTGGTAATGGTGAACAAACGACGGCAGTTGATCTTATCTATGGTGCCGGTGTGACTTGGGGCAACTTCGATGATGCTGGTTTCTATGCGGCGGCCAATGTCAATAAGCAAGAAAACCATGATACCGACAATATCGGTCGCTTAATCAAAGATGCGTGGGGTGTAGAAAGTTTATTCTCTTACACCTTCGACAATGGTCTGCGTCCATTTGTATCGTACAACATCTTAGATGCTGGCGATGACTATGTTATCCAACCTAACTTCAATGCCGATCCTAACGATGTATTTAAGCGTCAGTTTGTGGTTGTTGGTTTGCATTATGTGTGGGATAACAATACTGTGCTTTATATCGAAGGTCGTAAAGATTACAGTGATTTCACCAGTGCAGATAAAGAGCAAGAAGCAAGAATGTCACTATCTGAAGATGATGGTATCGCGATCGGTATTCGCTACACACTATAAGTTGACGGTTTAACCTCGTCATCTAGATATAAAAAGCGCTTCATTATGAAGCGCTTTTTATTTGACTGCTCACAGCGTTTTTACATGACTTTTTTGGTAGTTGTCTGGTTACTCGCTCAAAAATAGTCGTTTTGATAATGAGCAATCGCTTACCGTTTTGCTATCACTCGCATTAACGCTCTGTGCTCGATTTTTGGATCTTTTATTTTATCCGGCTATTTTACCCACTTCTTTTGTCAGTATTCCTTGCTCTAGCATTAAGGCATTCTGAAGTAATGTTTTAGTTATTAATTTCCCAGCCGAAACTGTAACTTATTGTTTACGATTAGTCGCAAGTGATTAAGAGAAGCTTTGGTTGAAGGAGGGGCGGAGCAATGAATAATGTAGCGTTACATAGCTTCTTCTAAACGTAAAAATATCCGCTTTATAACACACTCATGCTGATGATATTCGTGACGGTCGAGTGATATATTTTTTATATTTTTCAATCTGATTAAAAACAACAATGGCGTGGTTGGTCTGTACAGATATTTAATGATAATAGTCTACATGGCTTAGCTTTAAGTATGACAAAAATTACAAACCATATAATTAGTAAGGTTTTTCTTCCATTTGCTTTTTGAGTCTTTTGTAACATTCAAGTTAGAGTGTTGCTTTAGTTTAATTATCTAATTTAGCGTTTACGTGTTACTGGAGAAAGATGAGTTGATAATGCCAATTTATACCCTTGATAAATTTAGTATTATTTTTGTGGGCTGCACAGGAATAACAAAGATTTACGGGTTATGATAAGAAACAGGGTTATAAAATATTTCAGTTTAAATGTGCATAAATTCAGCTTTCAGTCTTTGGTTTGTAAAAATTGAGTTTAAATTGTTGCGCAAGTGTTTCTCTTGTGGTTTCATCTTACCTAGAAATTTAACCAGTAATGTAGTTTTGGGTTATTGGATTAGATATTCGTAATAAAAAAATGAAGTCCAGGGAGAAACAACATGTATAAAAATAGCCTATTGGCTAACTCTGTGCGTTTTGCACTAGTTAGTGGCGCTGCATTAACAGCTTTTACCGCACCGGTAGTTTTTGCTGCAGATGAGACTGCTGACGTAGAACGTATCGAAGTTACCGGCTCTCGCCTTAAGCGTAATGATCTCGAAACTCCGACTCCGATCACTGTCCTGTCACGTAACGATATTCTTCAAACAGGTGCTATTAATGTTGCTGATGTTCTAAATCAATCACCAGTTGCATTTGCGGGCTCAGATCAATCAAATAGCTCTTTCTCGACAACAAGTGTTGGTTTAAATACGACAGCATTAAGAAATTTAGGCGAAGAACGAACACTCGTTTTACTTAACGGTCGACGGTTTGTATCAGGCGTATCACCCTCTAGTGGTTATGCTGTTGATTTGAACTCCATTCCAACGTCGATGGTTGAGCGTATCGAAATTTTAAAGAGTGCAGCTTCTGCTACTTATGGTTCAGATGCCGTTGCAGGTGTTGTTAACATTATTACTCGTAAAGATTTTGAAGGCGTTGACATTAATGCGCAAGCTGGAGTTTCCGGTGAGGGCGACCGAAATACAAGTACTTTCAGTTTAACGACTGGTGGTAATTGGGATGGTGGCAATGCTTGGTTGTCACTTGGTTACGATGAAGATGACGGTTTAAAATCATCAGATCGTGACTTCTCAAATCAGGATCTTGCATGGATAACTGATGATGAAGGTAATGAGGTAATTGGTCCCGTTGAATCTTCATATCCTCCACAAGGCCGCATTCAGTTTAAAGATCAAGATGGGAAAACCATTCGATTGAATGCTGATGGCACTCCTTTTAGTGGAACATTTAATCGTGCTGCTTATCGTCAGCTTGTTACTCCCTTGGAGCGTAAATATGCGGCTGCAGGGTTGACCCATGAACTTAATGACAGTATCTCTCTTTTTAGTGAATTAAACTGGAACTCGAGTAAAACAATTGGTTCTACTATCGAACCAACTCCGTTAGATGTTGTAAATGACATTTGGCTTAAAGATCGTAATGGTGTAGGCGGTATGGATGTGAATAATCCATTAATCCCTGAAGCATTGCGTTCACAGTTGATCGCTGCAGGTGTTACTAACTTAAATCAAACCACATTTGTTCGCAGAATGGTTGAACTAGGTGCTCGCTCAACAGATGTTGAACGTAATACTATTCGAGTTGCAACAGGTTTTGATTGGGCTATAAATGATTCATGGGCTAATAATACCTATTTAAGCTGGGGTAAAACGGATCAGCTACAAGAAAATGGCGGTCAGGTAAACGTAGATAGAGCCAATATGGCATTAAACGTTATCGAAGATAGTGATGGAAACCTTGTATGTGCAGATCCTTATGCTGTGTTGCAAGGGTGTGTTCCACTTAATATGTTTGGTGAAGGCACAATTACTCCTGAAGCTGCAGATTTCGTGTTTGTTCCAGCGAAAGCGGCTGGTCAGGCTGAGCAGTTTGTTCTTTCAACAACCTTCACTGGTGAATTACCACTCGAACTTCCTGGTGGCTTAATGGGATTAGCTGTTGGTGCTGAATACCGTGAAGAAACTGGCAGTTACAGCCCTGGCGACATGGCACAGATCGGTGCATCTAGCACCAATAAGTCTGAACCAACGTATGGTAAGTTAATCACTAAAGATATCTATGCAGAGGCTGCTTTTCCAATTCTAGATACTTTAGAGCTTAACCTTGCTGGACGTTATGGTGAACATAATATCACTGGTGGCGATTTTACATGGAATGCGGGTGTTAAGTTTACACCGATTGAGTCGTTGAGCCTGCGCGCTTCTGCTGCAACAGCAGTACGTACTCCAAATATTGCCGACCTGTATTCTGGTCGCGGTGAAACATTTGCTGCGGTCTCTGACCCTTGTGCTGGTGTCACTGCGACAACGGCTGGTAATGTGGCTGAAAACTGTCGTTCAATCCAAGCGATTAGCGACCGAATTGCTGCTGATGGTGCTTTTGAACCAACACAAACAGAAATTCAAGGTACAGGCGGCACTATCGGTGGTAGTCCTAATGTAGAGCCTGAAACTGCAGAAACATACAGTGTCGGTGCTATTTGGCAGGTAATTGATAGCTTATCTATTACGTTAGATTATTATAACGTTGCTATTGATGATGCGATTTCTACTACTAGTCGCTCTACTGTGATGCGCCGTTGTTTTGATGTCGCACCAGGTCAGTTTGATCCTAATTGTGCTGGCAACGCTGTACGTAATGAAGATGGTGCTTTAACAGCAGTTAATTCAGGTACTGGCAATGAAAACCAAATTGATACATCTGGTTTAGATACAGAAGTTAACTTTGCTATGGATTTAGAGTCCAGGTACATTCCGTACACAATTAGTTTGGAACTACACTTTTGAATACGTAATTACTGGTATTGAAAGCGGTGAGGCAACTGACTATGTGGGTGAAGTTTTAACTCCAGAACACAGAGCTAACTTGAACTTATCTTACGGTTTAGATGATTTAGATTTGTCATGGCGCATGCGTTACTGGGATAAAGTTGTCGATTCAGTCGATGGCAATAACGTAAACTTCTATACTGGTGAAGCTCTTAGTGTAGGTAATGAAATTGATGCTGTAGTTTATCACGACATCAATGCCCGTTATAACTTCAACAATGGTGTGGAAGCATTTGTTGGTATTCGAAATCTATTTGATAAGAAGCCTCCGATGCTACCGCAAGGCACTAACAATGGCGGTACTGGTATCAATACTGCGTCAGAAGCTTATGATGTCACTGGTCGTAACTTCTATGCTGGTGTGAGTGTGAAGTTTTAATATTTCACTTACGTAAATAATAGATAAAAAAGGGCAATGGAAACATTGCCCTTTTTATTACAATTTAACTGTAAGCCATGAATCATTCATGGTTGATGTCCTCAGACTTAGATAGTTTATAGTCAAAGACTCTTATTTTACTAAAAGTCTGTTTTGCGATACTCCTCTTCTTATTCAAACCGATTTTGCGTCATGGGGTATTATGAAAAATACGTCAAAATGAATCATGGCAGTTAACTAGCTGTAATGTCTGTGCAACAAATGGACACTCAAAATCTTTTTTGCTCTCCATTTGTTACCTTTTTGTTTCGTGTTGAGCGTTGTGTCGCGCTTTAGTTAAAGTTGCTTATTTTCAATGGTTTATGTTTGAGGTTTTTATGTCTACTAGCCTGTAAATGTAATACCTACCAAAAGGAGTTAGTTGAAAAAGCTCATCTTATGTAAATTTAGCCCTGTAATCGCCTTTTCACACAGTTCTACCGCTTTCGAAATGTTGACATCGGTCAACATTTTGTGAAATGATGCCAGCGGGTCTGCACTCTGTATAGTGTAGAGAGGGAAGATAATAACTAACAATCACAAGAGAAATACACACTTATAGCAACGTCATTCTAGCAAGATAAGCAGAAACCCATGTTGCTACTAGGTTAAACTTTTTATTTTCACTTCAAATTGGTTGGGAACTATGTCCAAGGTAAGCAATAGAACTAAAATCGCTACAGCGCTCGTAGGCGCGCTGGCCTTAGCAGGCAGTAACTTAGTGGTTGCCGATCCACTTTCTGATGTACAGAAAGCGGATGCGAGAATTCATTCTGATGCAGCAGCATCTCAAAAGAAAGTTGATAAATTCTACGATCAGGCACAAGACATGGCATTTGAATATGGCCAAGTCGCTGATACGCGTGAATCAACAAAATCATATAATGATTACGTTGCTGGTTTGGTCGCAGACCAAGAAGCGACGATGAAACTTATTCAAGAAGACATCAATGGTGTTGATAAGTTACGTCAAGGTGTTGTGCCATTAATGTTTAAAATGGTTGATGCGCTGGAGCAGTTTGTTGCTTTAGATTTGCCTTTCAATCAAGAAGTTCGTCAGGCTCGTATCGAGCGTTTACGTGAGACGCTTAATACTGCAAACGTGACGCTTGCAGAAAAATATCGCCTTATTCTTGATGCATACAATATCGAACGCGAATACGGTTCAAAGTTGAATGTTGAAACGGGTAAGTTGCAGCTTGATAGCAAAGAGATTCTAGTTGATTTCATCAACTTTGGTCGTGTTGGCTATTACGCACAAAGCCTAGACCAAAAGTCTGCGTGGATGTTCAATCCAGAGACAAAAGCATGGGATAAGCTAGAAGATAGCTATCTGCGTAACATAACTAAAGCTATTCGCCAGGCACGTGGCCAAGGCGCTCCAGATATGTTCGCGTTACCAATCCCAGCTGCGGAGGCTGCACAATAATGAAAAAGTTAATCTCTACAGCAATCGTTGCTGCAACGCTATCTTTAACAGCGGGAATGGTCAGTGCAGCTGATGCACCTAAGACGATTGATCAACTGCTTAAGCAAGTTCAAAGTGATCGCGCTAATGCCGCTCAAGTTAACAAAAAGCGTGAAGCTGAGTTTCAAGCTGAACGTGGCGATAAAGCAGCACTACTTAAACGTGAAAAAGCCGCGTTAGCTGCTGAAGAACAACGTGGTAAAGATCTAGCACAAGCCTTTGCTGATAACGAGCGTAAAATTGCTCAGTTAGAAGAAGACCGCAAAATTGCTCAAGGTGACTTGGGTGAAATGTTCGGTGTCGTTAAAGGTGAGGCCGGTGATTTTGCGGGCAAACTAATATCTTCAAACGTTAGCGCTCAGTTTCCTGGTCGTGCAGCGTTTATCTCTGAATTAGGTGCTCGTAAAGAACTACCAAAAATTGAAGAGTTAGAGAAGTTCTGGGAAGCGCAGCTGTTCGAAATGGCTGAGTCAGGTAAAGTCGTTTCATTCAATGCTGATGTCACTGGTATAGACGGTAATGTAAGCAACACTAATGTGATCCGCGTCGGTGCCTATAACCTATTAGCCGATGGCCAATATGTTGTCTATAACCCTGATCTGCGTCTTATCCAGCAGTTATCTCAACAGCCTGGTGGTGAGCAAGTTGCAAGCGTTAAAAAATTCGAAGGTCAAACGTCAGGTGTGCACAAATTGTTTGTTGACCCTGCGCGCGGTGTACTACTCAATGTATTTACACAGAAAGCCACATTAGAAGAACGCATTGAAGCGGGCGGCACGATCGGTTACATCATTATCGCACTATTGGTACTTGGTGCGCTAATTTCTATCGAACGTTTAGTTACTCTTTATATTGTTGGTGCAAAAGTTAATGCACAGCGCAAAGATATTGAAAATCCAGGTAACAACCCACTTGGTCGTGTGTTAAAGGCTTACCATGACAATAAAGATGTCGATGTTGAGACCTTAGAGCTGAAACTTGACGAAGCGATCCTCAAAGAGACGCCAGCGCTTGAAACTCGCATCTCTATCATTAAGGTTCTTGCGGCTATCGCGCCTATGATGGGTCTACTTGGTACTGTGACCGGTATGATTGCGACGTTCCAGAGCATCCAGTTATTCGGTACTGGCGATCCTAAGCTTATGGCGGGTGGTATCTCTATGGCACTAATGACTACAGTACAAGGTCTAGTTGCGGCATTACCACTAATGCTGATGCACGCGATTGTTATTGCACGCAGCAAGTCTGTTGTTCAAGTGCTTGAAGAGCAAAGTGCAGGTATCGTTGCCGAGCACGCTGAGAAGAGGAACGCGTAATGATGCTATACCTGATGGACATCTGGGATTCCGTCAGGGGCTTCATGGCCTCCGGAGGCGACGTCCTCTGGTTGGTTGCGGCAGTGCTATTTCTAATGTGGGTGTTAATGCTTGAGCGTTTTTGGTATCTCAATTTGATTGCGCCAAAAGAGCATAGCAATATTATCACCGCATGGAATAACAGAGAGGACTCTACCTCTTGGCATGCACACCGTATCCGTGAAGCTTGGGTATCCCAAGCGAAACAAGATATGAATGCTCGTATGCTGATTATCAAAACCTTAGTAGCTATCTGTCCGATGATAGGTCTGCTAGGTACCGTAACCGGTATGATACAGGTATTCGATGTGATGGCAGTTCATGGGACGAGTAACGCTCGTATGATGGCAGCTGGTATTTCAATGGCAACCATGCCGACAATGGCGGGAATGGTCGCTGCATTATCGGGAGTATTTTTCAGTACTCGCCTTGATGCAAAAATGAAGATCAGTATGGAAAAGCTAAAAGACAGCCTGCCACACCACTAGAGAGAGATTGAACATGGCACGTAAAAAGCATTCAAGTATAGAAGAAGAAGCACAGATTGATATGACACCGATGCTCGACATCGTGTTTATCATGTTGATCTTCTTTATCGTAACAACATCGTTTATTAAGCCATCAGGTCTTGACTATAACAAGCCTGAAGCTTCTCAAGCGACTACTCAGAAGTCTGCAAACATCTTTATTGGTGTGAGCAAGACAGGCGTGATTAAGATGGAAAACCGTCAGGTCGACATCGAACGTGTAACAGCCAACGTAGAGCGTATGTTAGCTGAATCACCAGAAGCGGCTGTATTGATTGAAGCAGATAAAGAAGCTGAGCATGGCCTGGTTATTAAGGTGATGGACAACGTGAAGAAAGCCGGTATCGACAAAATTTCGGTATCAGCGGGGAAAGATTAATATGCTGAGAGCAATAGTATCATTATTAATTGGTGGTGCTGTTACTTTTGCCCTGTTTGTATTCATGGCCTTCTTGGTCGGTGGCGGCGCTAAACGCGCCGACACCGCAACTGAATCTCCAGTAATTGAGATCAGTATGGATAAACAGGATACAAAAGTGCAGGATAAGCCTAGGGTAAAACCTAAGCCACCTACGCCGCCTGAGCAACCACCTTTGCCCGACACTCCGCCACCAGATAGCTCATCTGATATTGACACTAATATGTCATTTAACATGAGCGGTGTAGTGGCAGGTTCAGCAAGTACGGGCTTTAAGCTAGGCAACATGATGACTCGTGATGGTGATGCCACGCCAATTGTACGTATTGAGCCACAATACCCAATTGCAGCAGCTCGTGATGGTAAAGAAGGTTGGGTACAACTTAGCTTTACGATTAACGAACTCGGTGGTGTTGACGATATCGAAGTGATTGATGCAGACCCAAAACGTATTTTCGACAGAGAAGCTAAACGCGCACTCAGGAAGTGGAAATACAAGCCAAAGATTGTTGACGGTAAAGCACTTAAACAGCCTGGCATGACGGTTCAATTAGACTTTAAACTCGATGGAGGCAAATAGAGATGCAAAAAGTAAATACGCTTGCAGCTGCCCTATTGTTTGCTATCGGTGGTAGTTTGGCTGTTTTGCCTGTGGCACATGCCGCAGAAAAATGTCCAATTGAAAAGCGCAAGTCTAAGGCTGTTGGTCAAAACTCTGCTAAAAAAGTGCAGAAGTCTTTTGAAGCTTATCAAGAAGGCAACATTGACGAAGCGATTGCGGTATTGCTGGAAGCCAACCCGCGTGATGATTTTGATAAGGCCTATATTGCCCGTATGCTGGGTAATTTTTACGCCGAAAAGAATCAGATGGGCACTGCGATTAAGTACCTTAAAACGGCCGTAGATGCTGACATTCTTGGTGGAACCGATCATGGTGCAACACTGCGTTTATATGCAGATTTGTTAATCCAAGAGAAGAAGTTCAAAGAGTCGATTCCACAGTATTATAAGTGGATGGAGTTTACCTGTAAGGAAGATGCACAAGTGTATCGCCGTATCGGTATTGCTTACTCTGAACTTAAAGAGTGGGATAAAGTACTTCAAGTCGTTGATAAAGGTCTTTCTATCAGTGATAAGCCAGATAAAGGCTTATATCAGATGAAGCTGACTGCTTACTTCAATAAGAAAGATTATAAAAATGCCGTTAAAGTGCTCGAGACCATGGTGCCATTGTTCCAACAAGATGGTCGTCTCTGGGTACAATTAGCGCAGTTTTATTTGATAACCGAAGACTACAGCAAGTCGTTGGCCACCTATGATCTGGCTTACAAGAATGGATTTTTAGAAACCGCAGGTAATATCACCCGTTTAGCGCAGCTTTTAGCGCAAAATGGGTCACCTTACAACGCGGCTAAAATCTATGAAAAGCATTTAAAAAGCGGTCTGATTGAGCAGGATGAAAAAACGCTCTCAATCTTGGCAGGCTTTTATCATAATGCCAAAGAACTTGATAAGGCAGCGACCTATTATGGTAAAGCCGCTGCCATCAATAATGATGGTAAGTTATACCTAAAACAGGCACGTTTATTGACATTGCAAGAAGAGTACAAGCAAGCGATTCCCGTACTCAAAAACGCGCTAGCAGCGGGTGATGTGAGTGAAGGTGAGGTTGAATTTGAGTTGGCATTAGCTTATCTCGGTACTAAGCAGTATAAAGCGGCATATAATGCGTGCTTAAAAGCGGCCAAAGACGAGAAAACTCAACGTACAGCTAACAGCTATCTTGCTTACATCAAAGAAAAGGCACGTATTTATAACGTTGCGCTTTAACTTTTCTAAGTCTAAAAAGCCCCTTCATGGGGCTTTTTTTATGGGGCAAATAAATTGTCGGCTGCTTGAGGTGGCTACCTCAGTGTTTATTTAATAAATCATTCCAGTAATTAAGGTTAGTTGCTGGTTTCATCAATATGCGGGCATAGATACAATAGGGCTAATGTTAACGCTGTAAAACTGGGCGACACTATCGTCGATGAACGATTTTCATAAGGTTAGCCTGGTCAAAGTAACTGTCTCGAGTTACCAAAATCAGAGGGGCTAATGAGTCGTGTGCTGCCAACCTCTTAGATTAATCTACTGAAAAATAACTAACTAGCAATTGCACAAAATATGAAGGAAAGCATAAAAATGAAGAAAACCATTCTCGCAATGGCTATCGCTGCGAGCACCATCCTTGTAGGTTGCTCAGAGGCACAGCAAGGCACGCAGGCCACTGTTGCAGCTAAGCAAACCACTATCAGTGGCAGCACGCAAACTGCCGAACAAGCGTATTTGGCTCTGGCTGATAACTATTTTAACGACAGCCTAAAGCTTGAGCCGATTTATGCGACTTTTGTGGGAGTTAATGATTATAACGACCAATTTGGCGGCGCATTGACTGAAACCTATTTAAAACAGCGCCATGAGTTAAACACTCGCTACTTAAAGCAAGTCAAAGTCATTGACCGAGATGCATTGTCGCCAGCGTTGCAACTGAGCTATGACATGTTTTCTTACGACAGAAATGTCGCACTTGTTTCTGAAACCTTTCCTGAGCATTTCATGCCCATGAATCAGTTTTACAGCACAGTGATCAGCATGGTGCAATTAGGCAGCGGTGAAAGTGCTCAACCGTTTAATACTGTGCAAGATTATACTAATTGGTTATCGCGTTTAGCTGGGTTCGTTGAGTGGACTAAATTGGCACAAACTCGTATGGATGAAGGCATTGCTAGTAAAGTGGTGTTGCCTCGAGTCTTAGTGGAGCGCATTATTCCGCAACTGCAAGCGCAGTTGGTCAGCCAGCCGCAGCAAAGCCTATTTTACGCGCCAATTGCGCAATTGCCGGCTTCATTTACAGCACAAGAAAAAGCACAGCTGACGCAGCAATATACCCACTTTATTGATGAGCAGTTACTACCTGCACTGAGCCAGCTCACAGACTACTTTCAGCACACTTATCTGCCGATGGCCCGCGGCAGTGACGGTTGGTGGGCACTCCCTAATGGAAAAGTCTGGTATCAACACTTAGCCAACTCACATACCACCACTACCATGTCGGTTGATGAAATTCATCAGGTTGGTCTATCTGAAGTGGCCCGTATCTTGTCTGAAATGGATAAAGTACGTCAGCAAGTGGGTTTTGAAGGCGATTTAAACGCTTTTTTTGCGTCACTGTCATCTGAGCCACAATATTTTTTCACTGATCGTCAGGGGCTTATCGATGGTTATATGGTGTTGAAAGATAAAATCAATCTTGAGCTACCTAACTACTTCAATGTGATGCCAAAAGCAGATTACATTGTTAAACCAGTAGAGCGTTTCCGTGAGCAGTCTGCTGCTGGCGCCTCCTATGATGCTCCTGCCGTTGATGGCTCGCGTCCTGGGGTATTTTATATCAACACCTTTAATTTAAAAGCCCAGCCGAAGTGGGGCATGACCACTCTCTCGCTACATGAGGCTGCTCCTGGACATCACTTTCAAATTGCTATTAAACAGGAGCTTAGTGACATTCCTCAATTCCAGCGCTTTGGCGGCTACACCGCATTTGAAGAGGGCTGGGCACTCTATGCGGAGTACTTAGGCATCGAGATGGGCATGTTTAATGATCCTTACCAATATTTTGGTAAGTTATCAGACGAGATGCTACGCGCTATGCGTTTAGTGGTCGATACTGGCCTGCACGCCAAAGGGTGGAGCCGCGAGCAAGCGATTGAGTATATGAAAGATAATTCGCCAATGGCGGAGTCAGATATTATTGCTGAGGTCGAGCGCTACATGGCCATTCCAGGTCAGGCATTATCTTACAAAGTGGGCCAGTTGAAAATTTTGGCCTTGCGCGCAGAGGCTGAACAAGCCTTAGGTGATAAGTTTGATTTAAAAGCGTTTCATGATCAAATTTTGACCTCTGGTTCACTGCCAATGGCTGTGATGGAGCAAAAAATCCACCACTGGATCGCCGCGACCAAGGCATAATCCTCTCGGCTGAACATCATCGTTCATTAAGCCCAGCAAATGTTTTATACTTGCTGGGTTTTATTTTACTTACTTTTGACACATTTTTTAGGAGCGATACATGGTACAAGCAACTGCACGTCATTTATTAGTCAGCAGCGAAGAACAATGCGAGCAATTAAAGCAGCAAATTCTGGACGGCGCTGATTTTGCTGATGTCGCCAAAGCCCATTCATCTTGCCCATCTGGCGCTCAAGGTGGTGATTTAGGTTCGTTGGCCCAGGCATGATGGTGCGTGAATTTGACGAAGTGGTATTTAGTGCGCCATTAAATGAAGTTCAAGGTCCAGTTAAAACCCAGTTTGGTTATCACTTACTTGAAGTGACCAGCCGCGGCTAAACTGAGGCAACACGATGCTTGAGCTATATACCGACAGGTTAAAGATTAGGTCGTTGCAACGTGAGGATTGGCAAGTTTACTTGTCAATCCACCAAGATCCTAGTGTGAATCAATTTGTTCGCCGACCGGATAGTGTTGAGGTTATCGCCGATAAATTTGCATCGCGGCTAACACCTTGGGTATTTGAGTCGGGTGATTGGTTAACCTTGACTATTGAAGAGTTAACCACGGGGCAAATCGTGGGATTTACCGGTCTTTACGCCAGTAATGTCACGCTTGCCCACGCCGAAGTCGGTTATATGCTCAGCCCAGTGAGTCATGGTAAAGGTTATGCAACCGAAAGCCTCAATGCCGTGATTGACTGGGGTTGTTTACAGTATCAAATTCACAAGTTTGTCGGCGTCTGTGTTAAGGACAATCGTGCTTCTGCTCGGGTGTTAGAGAAATGTGCTTTTCAACTTGAAGGCATTTTGCGCCATAACTACAAGCTTGACGATCTTTGGGTGGATGACTGTTATTACGGTTTATTGGCTTCAGAGCGCCCACTGTAGCGTGTCATCATGCACAAGTGTTATAATCGCGCCGATTTTTTTCAAAAAGGTATACAGTGTGACCACAGTATCACAAACCCTAGCATTATTGCCAGGCGAAGAGTTTATAGAGCTCTATAAAGTATTAAAAGTACAGTCGATGACCGGCGGTGGTGGCGAAGCTAAATTCGTCATAAGCGAAGGCATGGTGACTGTCGATGGCGAAGTGGAAACTCGCAAGCGCAAGAAGGTTTCACCCGGGCAAGTGGTGAGCTTTAATGGCGAAAGCGTAATGATTGTCGCAGGCGAATAACGTCCTTAAGTAAGTGGAGTTAATAATGCAATTTCCAGATGATGATAATGGCAAAATGCTGGCCGCAATGGCGGAATCCGGTATCGATTTGAGCAAGGCGCTTGATGTTGATTTTTTCCTTGTGTTTGAAGATCAGCGTGATGCTGAGTCAGCCGCAGAAGAGTTAGCTCAATCTGAACTCGAGGGCGAAATGGAATTACACCTCAACGATGAACTCGGTAAGTGGGAGCTTATCGTGTGCATGAATATGGTGCCTGAGTACGATGCGATTGTTAGCCAAGAGCTCGAACTCAATACCTTTGCCGCCGAGTTCGGTGGTGCCACTGATGGCTGGGGCGTCATGCAGCATCAGGAAGGCGATGATGAATTTGCTGATGATGAACACCAATGCAGTGATGACTGTCAGCATTAATGCTACCGACGATTAAAGCCACTGTATACAGTGGCTTTTTTATTGCCTATTTTACTGAGACAGGTTGTTTTTAGCTGGGTCTTACTAGCACTGATTTTAGGCTGGGTTACATAAAACAATGCTAAAAAAGATAAAACTTCTTTGCCTTGTCAATGCAAACCAAGTTTAATAGCCGCAATTCTACTCTATTGATTTATAAAGCAGTCACTATGTCTTTCGAATTAACTTATGAGCTCATCGCTATTCTATTTGCCGTCGCTATTGTGGCTGGCTTTATCGATGCAATCGCCGGTGGCGGCGGACTATTGACTATTCCAGCGCTGATGTGGGCCGGGCTGCCTCCAACTGCGGCGTTAGCGACCAATAAGTTGCAGGCGTGTGGTGGTAGTTTTTTTGCCAGCCTGTATTTTATCCGTAAAGGCATGGTTAATTTAACGCAAATGAAGCTGTCTATTAGTTGTGCGTTTATCGGTTCGGCGTTGGGCACTGTTGCCGTGCAGTTAATCGATGCCTCAGTATTGCAGTTGGTATTGCCATTTTTAATGTTAACCATTGGCGGCTATTTCCTCTTTTCGAAGAAGATAAGCGAAGAGGACAAACAACAATTGCTCACCCCCACGGTGTTTGGCTTTACTGCGGCCCTAGGTGTCGGCTTTTACGATGGTTTTTTTGGGCCGGGGACTGGTAGCTTCTTTGCACTTGCCTTTGTGTCATTAGCAGGATTTGGGCTGGCAAAAGCGACTGCCCACGCTAAGGTACTTAACTTCTCAACCAATATCGCCTCGCTGATTTTCTTTGCGCTCGGCGGCAAAGTAGTATGGTTACTCGGTGCATGTATGCTTGTTGGTCAAGCTCTGGGGGCCACGCTTGGTTCGCGGATGGTGATGAGTAAAGGCAGTAAAATTATTAAGCCGTTAGTGGTGACCATGTCGATCGCGATGAGCGTAAAATTATTGTCGGATCAGTACGATCTCACGGCATGGTTTTAGAATTTATTTGTATCGCAGTACATGACTGATTAATACATTAATCATTGCATCAGATAGATAAGATAAAAGTAGGCACTGTATGGCATCAAAACCCGATCGAGTAACGGCGATGTTGCAGCTTATCGAACAAGTTAAGCAGGAGCTTCCTTTAACTGAGCCGGCTCATTTTGTCTGCGGCCCAGAAGGGAGTTGTATCGGTTGCCCTAAAAAATTACTCGAGTTGGTTGATAGTGAATTATCTTATTGGGAAACCGCCATTGCCAATGGTGATATGCCGCAGCTTGGTGACATCTCCCGTTTCGGTAAACTGTGTAAAAACGTCCGGCGCGGGTTAAAACGTAGCGGAGTGTTATAGCGTAAAAATCTCATTATCGATGAGATTGATTTAGTCCCCAATTGACGCCTTAGGGTGGCGCTTACAGAGATAAACTTGATGTAAGGTCGTTGCCATCTGTTGCTGCATTTCTTACTATAACAAGCATTAGATACGTTCGTATCCTCCTCATTTTTAAACGAGAACTGATGAAATTTATCCACACCTCGGACTGGCATATCGGTCGTCAGCTACATAATCAAAGTTTGCTCGACGATCAGCGCCATGTGTTAGCGCAAATCATCGAATTAGCCAAGGCGCACCAAGTCGATGCCATCGTGGTGGCGGGTGATATTTACGATCGCTCCGTGCCGCCCGCCAACGCTGTGGCGCTGCTCGATGATGTGCTTAATCAGGTGGTCAATGAGCTAGGCATTCCGGTCATTTTAATTGCCGGCAACCATGATGGGCATGAGCGGTTAGCCTTTGCTTCGCGGCAGATGCTGAGCAGTGGTTTACATATTATTGGGCCGCTCAGTGACACAGTACGGCCGATTAAACTTGCCAGTGCAAGTGGTGATGCCCTCTTTTATCCGCTGCCCTATGTCGAGCCAGCAACGGTGCGTCATGTGCTCGATTGTGATGTGTCTAGCCATGAAGAGGCGATGGCAACACTGCTTGAGCAGGTTACAGAGCATGACAGTCAAGGGTTGCCAAAAGTAGTGATTAGCCACTGCTTCTTAGATGGCGGCAGTGAGTCAGATTCAGAGCGTCCCTTGAGTATTGGCGGCGCCGATAAAATTGCCCCACAGCTGTTTAATGATTTTAGCTATACCGCACTGGGGCATCTGCATGGCCCACAATACAAGGGCCAACCTCATATCCGTTATTCGGGCTCCATTTTGAAGTATTCCTTCAGCGAACAGCATCAACATAAATCGGTCACCTTGGTAGAACTCGATGAGGTCGGCGAGGTCAATATTGAGCTGTTGCCACTCACACCGCGTCGAGATGTACGTATTATCGAAGGTGAACTGGCGCAGTTATTAGCCGATGGTGTTAACGATCCCCAGCGAGACGATTATTTGATGGTGCGTTTATCCGATAAAAGCGCCATTTTAGATGCGATGGGCAAACTACGGACGGTGTATCCCAATGTGCTGCATCTTGAGCGGACAGGGCTGATGGCCCAAAGCGAGCAGCTTGCTATTCGCAGCGACCATATCAAAAAGGGTGAGTTAGCCATGTTTACCGATTTCTTTAGTCAAGTGGCCGGCGAGCCGATGACCGAAGAGCAGCAGCAATTAATGGCCGAGCTTCTCGACAGCTTGCATAAAGCGGAGGACTGCCAATGAGACCGTTAAGTTTGACCATGACGGCATTTGGCCCTTTTGCTACTGAGCAAGTGATTGATTTTAAATTGCTGGGTAAAAACCCCTTATTTTTAATCAATGGCCCTACTGGTGCGGGTAAAACCACCATCTTAGACGCCATCTGTTTTGCGCTTTATGGTAAAACCACCGGTGATGAGCGCGAAGGATCGCAGATGCGCTGCGATATGGCCGATGACGAGCGCCTCACAGAGGTGAGCTTTACCTTTGAACTCGGTGAGCGGCAATACCATATTCGCCGCGTACCAGAGCAACCTAGAGCCAAAAAAAGTGGCGATGGCTATACGGTACAAAAACCTGAAGCTCAGCTTACCTGTATTGAACGCGATGGCACTGAGGTGCTGTTGGTGGCAGCTAAGGTGTCGGAAGCAACTGCGCAGATAGAGCAATTAACCGGACTCGATGTGGATCAGTTTCGTCAAGTGATGGTATTGCCACAAGGTAAGTTTCGCGAGCTGCTGATGGCCGATTCTAAGGCGCGCGAAAAAATCTTCAGCCAACTGTTTCAAACTCATATTTATCGCAAGATTGAAGACAAACTCAAGCAGCAAGCCTTAGGCATTAAAAAAGAGGTTGAGGCGATGCGCAATCGCCGCGACGGAGTTTTGCAAGGCGCTGACCTTGAAAGCGATGCGGCGCTCAATGATGAGCTTAAAGCGTTGGCTCCTGAGCTTGCCAGCGCGACTGAAAAAAAGGCTAAGGTAGATAAACAAGTTCAACTGGTGAGTCAGCAACTGGAGCAGGCTAAGCAGTTAACCGATGAGTTTTCCGCGCTAGCACAGCTTAAGCTATTCGCTAGGCAGCTTGATGAGCAACAAGCACAGATCGACCAGCAGCAACAGCAG
Organism: Shewanella sp. 553; assembly: GCF_059338375.1. Lineage (NCBI taxonomy): Bacteria > Pseudomonadati > Pseudomonadota > Gammaproteobacteria > Alteromonadales > Shewanellaceae > Shewanella > Shewanella sp. 553. Next base: position 2,425,847 of record NZ_CM181701.1, on the reverse strand, counting down.
TTACTCGCCGCGCGCAATGCCAAGTTGCTGCAACCCGTTTATCAGGCGGTTGAATCTCGCAAACAGGAGTTAACCGACGCTACCGAGCAGCAATTAAAGTCGCAGGCGCATCTGCAGCAAAGTGAGGCTTTGCTCAATCAAAGCCTTGCAGCAATAGAGACGCTCCCCGCACTAGAAACTCAGCAGCAACAGACATTAACCACTGCCGAGCAGCGCCGCACGTTATTACCGCAACTTAAACAGCTTGAGCAACTGAAGGCCCATGTGAGTGACAGCCAGCAGCAGATGACTCATGCGGAGCAGCAAGGTAAGCAAACAAAAGCACAACTGGCGCAGTTAAATGATGAAAAGCTTGCTGCCCAGGCCCAAGTGCCACAGTTAAAAGCCCATAGTCAGCAGTTACTCACCTTGCAGCAACAGATAAGTGATAATAAACATCATCTGCAATTTTATGCTCAGTGGCAGCGCGGCAGCGCTGAGGTGGAACAAATCAATGCTCGCTTAGTTAATGCAAAAGAGCGTGGCGCGCAATTAAAAGAGCAGCATCAACAGTGCCAAGTTTATAGTCAAACGTTGACGTTACGCTGGCATCAGGGCCAGGCGGCCATCCTCGCGGCAAAGTTATCAGTCGGCGAAGCGTGTCCGGTATGCGGCAGTCTTGAGCATCCACAGCCCGCACAAAGTGAGCAGGTCGTGCCTACAGATGAGGAGCGCGAAGCGGCGCAAGCTAATGAGCAGAGTGCATTAGCTGAGTTGACCAATGCACGCTCAGACTACCGTCAGCTAATAGAAAAATTAAAGGATGTTGAGCAAAGAAACCGTGAGTTAGCGGAGCAGCTACCGGGTATCGACAGCCTCACTCAAGCTGGTCTTGAAACCACGCAGGGGCAGCTTGAACAACAATTTGCAGCGGCGACGAAAGCGCAGCAACAACTGGTTGATATTGACAGCCGCCTTACATCGGTGCAGCAGCAAGAGCAGCGGCTTAATCTACAGCTTGAGCAAGAGCGCGAACAATATCGCCAACTTGAAAAACAGTTTAATGAAAGCGCAGGCCAGCTTAAGCAGTTACAGGCCGCGATACCGCAAGAGCTGACCAACTTAGCGGCACTAGAGCAAGAGATCAATAAGCTGGAGCAAACTGCAGCGCAGTTGAAGCTGCAGATTTCATCTTTGCGTGGGCAACATACTCAAGCCGAGCAGCGAGTAGCCAGCGCTGCGGCGCAACTGCAATCAGCGAATGAAACATTAGCAAGAGCACAGCAGCAACATCTGCTTGCCGTCAATGAGTTTGAACGACAGTTGCAAGCCTCTAAGTTTGACTCCTTATCCGCATTTAATCTTGCCATGCAACCAGACGAGAACATGGCGGTTTTAGAGCAGGAGATCAAGCAATATGAGCAGCGCTGTATTACTAATCAAGCTAATATTGCGCAATTAGAAACCAAACTTGCTGACAGCACACGACCCGATATCGCAGCGATAACAGCCAGTAAGACACAGCTTGAAATAGCGCAGCAAAATGTGCTTAATCAGTGGCAACAACTGAGCGGCCGTATGCGACAACTGGAGCAAACTGCAGAGCAGCTCAACAGCCTAGACATGCAATCGAAAAAGCTTGAAGCCCAGTATGCGGTAGTCGGGACATTGTCCGATGTCGCCAATGGCAATACGGGTAATAAGATAAGCTTGCAGCGTTTCGTGCTCAGTGTGCTACTCGATGATGTGTTACTTGAAGCCAGTCATCGATTACAAATGATGAGTAAGGGGCGTTATCGCTTACTTCGTAAAGAGGATAGGGCTAAAGGCAACAAAGCCTCAGGGCTCGAACTTGAGGTGGAAGATGCCTACACCGCGAAAGTGCGCTCGGTGGCGACCTTAAGTGGCGGAGAAAGCTTTATGGCGGCGCTATCGATGGCACTGGGATTATCGGATGTGGTGCAAGCCTATGCGGGCGGCATTAAACTCGATACCCTATTTATTGATGAAGGTTTTGGCAGTTTGGACCAAGATTCACTCGAACTGGCCATAAGAACATTAATGGATCTGCAATCGGCAGGGCGTATGGTGGGGGTGATCTCCCATGTGAGTGAGATGAAAGAGCAGATTGGCAGCCGCCTCGATATCATTAAAACGGCGACGGGCAGTACCATTAAGGTTATTTTACCTTAATCTTAATTTTATGATTGCTGAAGATAAACGTGCTGTAATGGCACGTTTTTTATAAGTAAAATGCCACATTTATCGGTTTGAGTCGATAATGTGGCGTTTTATTAGCTTAATTTGTGCTCTCGACCTATTTGTATCTGGCGAAAATTTTGATATAACTTGCCCTCGGCTTTCCTGCTCATGGGATAAGACCGTTTAATTGATAACCACCATAATAAAAAGTAGAGGCTAGGTTGCGAACAAATAAATTTTCTTTGGTCACTATGTCTCTAACCCGTTTGGTGGCGCTACCGTCACCCCATAAGCAACTGTTAATGATCACGGGTGGGTTAGTCGGCATAGCACTGTTATGGCCGAGTCAGCAACAGATGCTACCGCAGCGGATCCCTGTCGCGCTTGATATTGAATCATTCGTGCAGCCAGCAGAGCAGATGCTAACTGAGACGGTTGTTGCTCGTCCTGATTACGTCAAAACCATCGTCAGCGGCGATACCTTAAGCGGCCTGTTTTTAGATGCTAATGTCGATCAACAAACCATGTATAAGGTGCTCGAAGCCGATCTCAATATTTTGGCCTTAGACACATTAAAACCGGGCAATATTATTCGATTTTGGCTCGATGACAGTGGCCAATTAACGCAACTAGAGCTGTATTTTAATGCCGCTCGTCAAGTGGTTTTTAGCCGCTACGAGGAAGGCGGCTTTAATGTTGAAGAGATCAATATTGAGGGCATTTGGCAAAATCGCTCACTGACGGGGGATATCCAAGGCTCCTTTTACCTATCGGCGCAGCGCGTTGGGCTTAACGCTGCTGACATTCAACGTATCGAATCACTACTCAAAGAAAAGCTCAACTTTGCCCGTGACTTGCGTGCCGGTGATACCTTTTCAGTATTAATGAGCGAACAGTATATTGACGGCGAAGTCACGGGAAATCGTGACATTTTAGGGGTAAACATTCAGCGTGGCCGCAGCAGTATTAATGCTTATCAAAACAGTGATGGTAACTTTTATGATGAACAAGGCCGCAGCTTAGCCAGAGCATTTCAACGTATACCATTAGACAAAAATTACCGTATTAGCTCTCGTTTTAACCGTCACCGTCACCATCCTGTCACGGGGCGCACTGCACCGCATAATGGTACCGATTTTGCCACGCCAGTGGGCACCAAAATTGTGGCCCCAGGTGATGGTATCGTGTCGTTAGTGACAGATCATCGTTATGCAGGTAAGTATGTGGTGATTGAGCATGGCAACAAATATCGCACCCGTTATCTGCACCTTTCCAAAGCCTTAGTGCATAAAGGCCAGCGAGTATCCCGGGGTCAAGTGATTGCGTTATCGGGTAAAACGGGGCGAATAACCGGTCCACACCTGCATTATGAGTTTCACGTTAATGGTCGCCCAGTCGATCCGATGAAAGCGAATATTCCCATGGCGAGTAAATTGTCCAATAAACAGATGAAGGAGTTTGCGCAGTTAGTGAAGGTGCGCAAAATGATCATGGGACAAAGCTAGTGTTCCCAAGCGTGGTAGTTGTTTCACCCAACATCTCGTTATAAAAAAGCCGCTAATATAGCGGCTTTTTTATGTCGTTACGTTGGACTCTAGTTCAAGCATGGTGAGCCACAAACGTAAATCAAACTCTAGTTGGTGGTAATCATTTTCCATATGGCAGCAGAGTTGATAAAACGCTTTATTATGATCTTTCTCCTTTAAATGCGCCAATTCATGTACCACCACCATGCGTAGCAAGGGTTCGGGGATATAACGCAACTTAGAGGAGATGCGGATCTCATTTTTGGTCTTGGTTTTGCCACCATGATTTTTAGCGATGTAACTGTGTAAACCCAAGGCCTGCTTTTTTAAGGTGATCTTGTCATCGTAGAGCACCTTATTAAGTGGTTGCGACTTTTTGAGATAACGGTTTTTAAGCGCGATAGTGTAATCGTACAGGGCTTTGTCGCTGCGGATATCGTGAATGTCGGGATAACGCTGTTGCAGGACGTTCTTGAGTCGATTTTGTGCAATAAGTGCCTCGACCTGAGTAATTATCTCGGGGCGGTAACCTTGTAGGTAATGAAGATGGGTCATGTGATCTTAGCCGAACTCATATCGGCCGGGCTAGGGTGCCCGGCGTGCTTTGGTGAATAAAGCTTGCGCGATGGCGGCAATTATTCAGGTTTGGCAAAGATACGTTGGTTATGATAAGCGTAAGCTACTTCAAAGGCATTCTTTTGGAAACGCTTAAGGTCGAGCCCATCAAAATCCACCATAGGCGGGTTGCGCTTGAGTTGCTCTTTGATGGTCACAGGTGAGATCAAGTGTACAGGTAGGCCGCACAACTGGATTGCCGCTTCCATCTTAAAACTGGTGGCACTGCCAGCAAGCTTACCTTTTTGCTCACGCTCGATTAAAACCACTTCATCGACTTTGTAGTCTTCCATCAATTTACAAAAGGCAAAATGAAACTCTTTAATCGATTCTGTTTTAGCCGAATTTGATACCGTTAATGAACGAGAACGGCATTCTGGCACGTTAAAGGTTTCACCTTCATAACTTAATAAACTGATGATGGCTTCGCCACCTTTTAACTCAACGCCACAAACTCTCATGATAAACCTAATAATAAAACTGTAATGGGGTTATTGTAACCTTAATTGGCATAATGAGCAGCAGTTGCTAAAACAAATTACGCCATAAAAATCATCTTTTGCTGTAAATCCTAGCCGTTATGCAAGGGATCCCAAAGCGTTGAGCGGCTGGTTGGCCGCTCATTTTACAAAGTGTGGTTATTCTTCAGGGGTGTCTTGCAAGGTAGACTTAGGTTTGCGCAGCATAGGCGCATCGCCAATATCGACACCTGTGATAAAGCGTTTATCGCGGTTATCTTTGGTCTTGGCTGTGGATTTTGCCTTAGCGGGTCTAGCCTTGTTTTGCGCCGCTTTTTTAGCGGTGGCCGGCTTACCTTTAGGTTTTGCTTTGAGGCCGCTAAATTTGGGTTTTAACCCTGCTATTTCGCTTAGTTCAAATGTGCGGCGTAAAAATAGCTGCACTTGTTTGAAATTGTCCCAATCTTTTGGGCCCACAAGTGATATAGCATCACCTTTAGCACCAGCACGGGCGGTACGGCCAATGCGGTGAATATACTCTTCGGCTAACTTGGGCATATCGAAGTTAATCACCAAAGAGACGTTGAGTAAGTCTAAGCCGCGTGAAGCCACATCAGTGGTGACCAAGATCTGTTGTTGACCGCGGCTGAATTGATCCATTATCTGATTACGTGCCGACTGCTTTAGCTCGCCGCTCAGTGAGGCGGTGGTAAAGCCTTCATCGGCGAGTTTTGTGGCTAGACGGTCGGTATCACTGCGGGTGGCAGTAAAGATGATCACCTGCTTATGTTGTTCTTGCTTCAGGAGCGTCAGTAACAGCTTTTCTTTGTGGCCTAAGTTATCGCACAGATAGACTTTTTGGGTAATATCTTGGTTTTCAACGTTTGAAGCCCCAATCGACACATGCACGGGCTCTTTTAGCAGTTCAGCCGCTATCTCGTTAATTTCACCATGATCTAGCGTCGCAGAGAACATCAACGTTTGACGACGTTTATGATCAGCCGCTTGGTTAATGGCGCGCAGCTGCTCGGCAAAGCCTAAGTCGAGCATTCGGTCGGCTTCGTCAAGGATAAGTAACTCAAGCCCGTTGAGGTGCAGATGACGCTGCTTAAGGTGATCGGCTAAGCGGCCTGGTGTCGCCACCACAATATGGGGATCTCTGGCGAGGGCTTTCGCTTGGTCATTAAAATTTTCGCCACCGAGAATTTTAAGCGCCTTATATTGCGTATTGGCAACCAATAGTCGTAACTGGCTGTACACTTGCGTTGCCAGCTCTCGAGTTGGCAATAAAACGAGTACGCGAGGATCGCGTTTACTCAATGCTTTGGTCGAGATAATACGCTGCATAGCGGGCAGTAAAAACGCCAAGGTCTTACCCGAGCCGGTTTTAGACGATGCCATTAGATCCTTTCCCGATAGGCCTACAGGTATCGATTGCTCTTGGATCTCGGTCGGCTTGTCGATGCCCATATGTTCTAGGCTGGTTAGTAGGCGTTTATCGAGTGAAAAATCTGAAAATTGCAAAGGTGTGCTCCAAAATATCAATAAGAGCGCATTATACATCGACTTGGGGCTTTCAGCCATTAGGATTAGTGCTTGTGGACGACGGATATCGTAATCCCGTTAAATAAGCCATTTTCGCGCGCCATGCTTTAGCCTATGATGGATGGCAGATAAGGGGTATGCCTCTAATTGATACTAGGCAGCAATGAGTAAGGGAGATAATAGATGGCGACAATCGGTATCGCGTTAGGCAGCGGCGCAGCCAAGGGCTGGGCGCATATTGGGGTGCTTAATGAATTAGCCAAAATGGGGATCAAACCAGACAAAGTCGCGGGCTGCTCTATTGGTTCAATCGTCGGTGCTGCCTATGCCCAAGATCACCTGAACGAACTGCAACAATGGGTGAGTGGTTTTTCCAGTTGGGATGTCCTTGGCTTAATGGATTTAAGCTGGCGTAAAGGTGGCTTAATTGGCGGTGAAAAGGTATTTGATGTGATGCAGCAGCATATTGGCGTGCTCGACATTGAACAGATGAAGCGTCCCTTTGCCGCCGTGGCAACTGACTTGTATAGCGGGCAGGAGATCTGGTTTCAACGCGGCAATTTACGCCATGCGGTGCGCGCCTCGTGTTCAATGCCGGGCATCTTGCCTCCGGCTCGCATTGGCGATCGTTGGTTGGTTGATGGTGCAGTGGTTAATCCTGTGCCGATATCTGTGAGTCGGGCGATGGGCGTCGATTTAGTGATTGCGGTCGATCTTTATGGCCATCGTAAGACGCGCATAGAGCAACTGCCCGTGTCGTTGTCGTCTAGCGCGCAAGCGTCGGTGCCAACCGCAGAGGAGGCAAAGGCTCAAGGACAAGATGTCGGCTTTATGGATCTGCTGGCGCGAGGCCGAGAATATGTGTCGGGATTAACCGATAAGTTTTCTCTGGGTAATCGCAATCAACCAGGGATGTTGGCTGTGATGTCACAATCGATGGATATTTTAGAGCAGCGCCATAAACGGGTACGGTTAATGGGCGATCCTCCCGAACTGCTGATCACCCCAAATGTGGCTGACATCGGCACCATGGAATTTCATCGGGCTAATGAAGCGATAGCCGCCGGAGAGCAAGCGGTGAAGCAGGTGGCTCATGTTATCACCACTATGCTGGAAGAGTTTCCGCATAAATAATCAATTTAAACGGCTATTACTTGCTTATCAGTTAAGGCGATTAAATTTGGTTGCCTAGCGTGTCAATAGACGCTATGCGGACTTGATAGTGATTCGATGATATTTAATCAGGTAAGACCTAAGGTATTTATTAGCTATCATCGGATCTCTTGCGGTATTTTGTTAAAAAACGGCCTAGTTTTTGCTTTAACAGAGTATTCGTTTAGCTGTCGTCGATATTTTGACAATGAATTCAATTAGTCATCTTCCAACAACTTCAAGTCATCAACAGGTTGCCGACGCCTATAGTGGTGCGGTTAATCATCAAACTCAAGGCGCTAATGCTCCAGCTGACAGGGTGAGCTTAGGCGAGCGAACAGGCCCAGTACAGGCAAACGGGGCGACTATCCCTCAAGAAGAAGTGTCGTTATCGCCTCGGGCGCAGCGAGCACAAAAAATTGAGGCGATGGCGGGCGACTTTTTTAGTGCTGGCGAGTTTAGTATCAATGATATCCCTAAGCTTATTCAGCGGTTACATCAAGATGGTATCTTGTCAGATAACCAGCTAAATCGCTTAAGCTCTGCAGGGTTTGAGATCCCAGAGCCCAATGAGGCGTCGCAATCACTGCTGGACTTTATTGACAGTAAGCAAGCAGGGTTAACGCAATCGGAGCCTGATAAGGCGCAGCATAAAATGCTCGATGACGCTAAAACCGTGCTGAATAACATGGACGGTATTGATGGCGCATTATACAGCCAAACCGCCGCTCGAGTATCGGCGCAGTTAACTGTGTTGATCAATGCCGATACCAATATGCCTGCCATGGAAAAAGAGCAGTGGCAAGGATTAAAATCGACCATGCAATTAGCTGCCTCGATGGGAAATTCACAACAATCGAGCGGCCAATTAAGCAGTTATTTGGCGTTATCTAAGCGGCTTACGTAACTTACCTACACTTATCCACAGTTTGTCCCGACTTTTTACATTATCTAGCCTTGTTTCGATGCTTGGTCAAGGCCACTTTTTAAGATAAGTGGCCTAGTTTGCAGTAATCTTTTGTCGCAAAATACCATCGGTAAAATCATGATCTGGATCAAGGTACTTCAAGTGACTTTGTAGCTTAATGCGCTACATATTGTGTCTTAATGTTTTCTTGGCACTATATATGGTGTCATTTTAAACGTTACTTGAGGAGATATTAAACAATGCCAGTAGTTATTAAGCGGGATGGTTACCGCACGCCTTTTGACGAAACAAGGATCAGAGATGCGGTAATTGCCGCTGCAAACTCAGCAGGTATTGATGATGTTGCCTATGCTACTCAAGTCGCGAGTCAAGTGAGCCGTGCCATGGCTGATGTGGCCGAAGTGGATATTCACGATCTGCAAGACGCCGTTGAAAACCAACTGATGGAAGGCCCCTATAAAGCCTTAGCGCGCGTGTATATCGAATATCGTCACGATAGAGATGTCCATCGAGAGCAGAGCAGTCGACTTAATCGCGATATTCGTGGCCTAGTTGAACAAAGTAATGCTGCCTTGCTTAACGAAAACGCCAATAAAGACTCAAAAGTGATCCCCACTCAGCGTGATCTGCTCGCCGGTATTGTGGCCAAGCATTATGCGACTCGCCATATTTTACCCAAAGATGTGGTGTCGGCCCATGAAGCCGGTGAGATCCATTATCATGATTTGGATTACGCGCCTTTTTTCCCGATGTTTAACTGCATGCTAATTGATTTAGCTGGCATGTTGACCCACGGTTTTAAGATGGGCAACGCCGAAATTGAAACCCCAAAATCGATCTCTACGGCCACAGCGGTTACGGCGCAAATTATTGCTCAGGTAGCAAGCCATATTTATGGTGGCACCACCATTAACCGCATCGATGAAGTGCTGGCGCCATTTGTGGCTAAAAGCTATGACAAACATTATCAAGTGGCCTTAAAGTGGGGCATTACAGATGCTAAAGCCTTTGCCACCGCGCAGACAGAAAAAGAGTGTCACGATGCGTTTCAGTCGTTGGAATATGAGGTCAACACCTTACATACCGCCAATGGGCAAACCCCGTTTGTGACTTTTGGTTTTGGTTTAGGCACCTCGTGGGAGTCGCGATTAATTCAAGCCTCAATGATGAAAGTGCGTATGGCTGGGCTGGGTAAAAACCGTAAAACGGCCGTGTTCCCCAAACTGGTGTTTGCTATTCGAGATGGTATAAATCATAAGCAAGGTGATTGTAACTACGATATCAAGCAGTTAGCACTAAAATGTGCCACCATGCGCATGTATCCAGATATTTTAAATTATGAGCAAGTCGAAAAAGTCACTGGCTCATTTAAAACTCCAATGGGCTGTCGTAGTTTTTTAGGTACCTACGAAGAAGACGGCGAGTTGGTGCATGATGGGCGTAATAACTTGGGTGTGGTGAGCTTAAACTTGCCGCGAGTCGCCTTAGAAGCCAATGGTGATGAAGCGCGTTTCTTTGCCATTTTAGATCAACGTTTAGCCATTGCTAGACGCGCATTAGATACACGTATCGAGCGGCTCGAAGGAGTCAAGGCGCGCGTTGCCCCGATTTTATACATGGAAGGGGCATGTGGTGTACGTTTGCGCGCCGATGATGATATTAGCCAGATCTTCAAAAATGGCCGCGCATCAATTTCGTTAGGTTACATAGGGCTGCATGAAACCGTTAATGCGCTTTATGGTAATCAAATACACCTGTTTGACAGTGAGCAGCTGCGCGCCAAAGCGATTGCCATTATTGAACACCTCAAAGCGGCAACAGTGCGCTGGCGTGAAGAGTCCGGTTATGCCTTTAGCTTATACAGCACACCGAGTGAAAACCTTTGTAGCCGTTTTTGTAAGCTCGACACTAAGGCTTTTGGGGTGATTGATGGCGTGACCGACAGAGGTTACTACACCAACAGTTTCCATTTAGATGTGGAAAAAAAGGTCAATCCTTACGATAAGTTGGATTTTGAGATGCCTTATCCAGCATTGACCAACGGTGGATTTATCTGCTACGGCGAATATCCCAATATGCAGCATAATATTGAAGCACTCGAAAATGTGTGGGATTACAGTTATAGCCGAGTACCTTACTATGGTACAAATACGCCGATTGACGAGTGTTATGACTGTGGTTTTACTGGTGAATTTAGCTGTACCAGTAAGGGCTTTACCTGTCCTAAATGCGGTAATCATGAGCCTAGTAGAGTCTCTGTGACACGTCGAGTGTGCGGTTATTTAGGCAGCCCAGACGCGCGGCCATTTAACTATGGCAAACAAGAAGAGGTTAAGCGCCGGGTAAAACACCTGTAGGCGTTAAGGTGAATGTAGGCGCGCTGATGCGCGCCTTAGTGTTAATAGGCTTGAGGCATAGATGAATTACCAGCAATACTTTCCAGTCGATGTGGTCAATGGCCCAGGTACGCGAGCGACCTTGTTTGTGTCTGGTTGCGAGCATCAATGCCGCGGCTGTTATAATCAGTCGACTTGGAGCGCAGCAGCGGGTCATCTATTCGATGCCGCCATGGTTGAGCAGATCATCACGGATCTGCAAGATACCCGTATCGTGCGCCGGGGGTTATCATTATCGGGCGGCGATCCGCTTTACCCGCAAAATGTGGCCCAGATACTTGCGCTAGTAAAGCGTGTTAAGCATGAGTGTCCAGATAAAGATATTTGGCTGTGGAGCGGTTATCGCTTAGATGAATTATCGACAGCCCAGCGCCAGGTGCTGCATTATGTTGATGTGTTGGTGGACGGTAAATTTGAGCAACATCTTGCCGATCCAAGCTTAAGATTTCGTGGCAGTAGCAATCAGATGATCCACCATTTCAAGCAATAGTGATATAATGTCGGCCAAACAGATAGGCGCAGTCAGCAATCTTGCATGATTGGCCGAGTATTATCGATTTACTTTAAGGCAAGTTAATGAATTTAAAGCAAGAGTTACAGCAACTTAATGACCGACTCGACAAATGTCGTCGTAAATTAGATGCGGCAGAAAAACGCGGTGATCACGCGGTGATTTTGCAGTTTAAGCAAGAGATCAATGCTGTAACGAAACAGATTGCCCATGTTAAAAACCAACAGACTCGCTTGTTGAACAAAAAAGGTACCGATGTAAAGTCGCTGCCTTTTAGTCGCGCACTGACTAAAGCAGAGCAAGCCGATATGGGCAAATTAAAGAAATCTGTCAAAGGATTAGTGGTTGTGCATCCAATGACTGCATTAGGGCGTGAAATGGGCTTAACCCAAGTCACAGGCTTCGCCCCGAAAGCGTTTTAATCCTCCATTGCCACTATTTGATTAGCATACGTGAGCGATATCCTATCGCTTATTGTGTGCTCGGCGTATGCTTAGCACTTTCAAATACGCTAGGGTGAAGTAATAACCGATGCAAGTACTCGGCTATTTCACTGTAAGGCAAAAACACATAAAATGCTCAGTCTGATAGTAAGGCCGCATCCTAGCCTTAGTTATTTTCTACCTCTTTTTTTGACTCGGACAGAGCGAGTAGTAAAGGTTATTTCATGTCAATTAAGTATGTCGCCACTTCAAAGTTACCTACGCCTTGGGGCGTATTCGCCATGCATGGTTTTGAAGACACAGACACTGGCAAAGAACATGTTGCACTCACTTTTGGTCAACTAGATGCCAATACCCCCATACTTGGGCGCATTCATTCAGAATGTTTAACTGGTGATGCGCTGTTTAGTTTGCGTTGCGATTGCGGTTTTCAACTACAAACGGCGATGCAAAATATTGCCGAGGCAGGCCAAGGCTTTATTTTATACCTTCGCCAAGAGGGACGAGGCATAGGCTTACTCAATAAAATCCGTGCCTATGAACTACAAGATCAAGGCGCTAACACGGTCGAAGCAAATGAGCGACTCGGTTTTGAAGCCGACATGCGCAAATATGACATGATCAAGCCGATGATGGAGAAAATTGGCGTACATCAAGTTAAATTGATGACCAATAACCCCCGTAAAGTTAAAGCAATGAAAGCGCTTGGCATTGATGTGGTTGAACGTGTTCCGCTGCAAGTGGGTAAAAATCGCTACAATGAAGCGTATTTAAAAACCAAGTCAACAGAGTTGGGACATATGATGTCTGAGTATCATTTTACTGAAGAAGCAAACGTCGTTAAGCCCCCTAAGGCTGAGTAACGTTCGCGCTTTTTTAGTGTGTCAACGCTATCAAGACACTGCGGCGATTGCGGCAGTGTCCTTGGTTGCCGCGCTTAGCTTCTTTACTCTCTGCCTGCAAAACCTGCAAAACCTGCAAAACCTGCAAAACCTGCAAAACCTGCAACATCAAAATGACAGTTGCGGTGTCGTGCTTTCATAGCACTTTTAGCTTTAGTGCCTATCTATGCGAATCGCAAGTAGGTTATTTGAGCGGGCTATCTTATGCAATAAGCTGATGATGACGGCGGTAAAGCCCGTTAATATGCCAGCTTAACTCTTTCCCCAAATCTGTGCGTTAGTACGGCCGGTATCGGCACCTTTAGCTGCACTCTTGTTGCTGCTCGCAGGGCTTGCCACTCGAGTAGATGTGCGTACCTCACTGTCCGCTTTCGGCTTAGGTAGCGGTAGCTTATTCATTTTGAGGTAAAGGTATTCCACTTTTTCTCTGGCCCAAGGCGTTTTACGTAAAAACTTAAGGCTAGATTTAATACTAGGATCATGATTAAAACAACGAATGTCGATACGTGTGCCCAGTTCTTCCCACCCATAATGGTCAACTAAATCGGTGAGAATTGTTTCGAGTTTAATGCCGTGCAGAGGATTATTTGCTTGTGTCATATTGTGCGATTGTCCATGTAAATTAGGCTGATTATATCAGTTTATATGGAGGTGGGTTGATAAAAAACCACTCGCTCCAGCTTCCCGCTTTGGCGTTATTGGGTTTTATCGGTATTAGGTTGCCTTATTACCTTATTGCCTTTTCGCATTGACGCATGGTTGGTGTTTTGTGCTGATAACCTATCAGTTCAGCTTAAAGGATGTGCTGTTAATGGATGTGTAGCCAAGGGGAGGCGCCAAGTTATTCATAAAAAAGGCACCCATAGGTGCCTTTATCATGGATTTAAACAGAGCCTGCAGCTTATTTGGTTTGCTGCTGGCTTAGAGTCTGATAGCCACCACCATTATAAGTGTGGGTATAACCTTGTTCAATTAAACTCATTTGGGCTATATCGCTGCGACGTCCGCTACGGCAGTACAGCACCACATTGGTCGCTTTATCTATATCACGCTTAGCAAATTCAGCGGCAATATTTTCAAATGGGATGTTAATTGCATTGGCTAAATGCCCCTGGGCAAACTCTTCAGGGGTACGCACATCGACTATCATGGCGCCGTTATCTATCATCTTCCATGCGGTTTCAATGTCTTGTTCAGCCGCGATGCTAGGTGATGATAAGCCGATAGCGGCCACAAAAAGTAGCACAATCAGTGCGCCGAATCGGCTAAGTAATGTAGTGGCTTGTCCCACGTAAACTCCTTGGTATTAACTGTGTGATTTAGCGCGTTCAAGCTCGGCTTCACTCTTTACACCCAGTTTTTTCATTATCATGGCTGCAGGGCAAAACCCAGTAAAAGCGCTTTGTAATAGATTAGCGCCAACAAAGGCGGTAAGCCAGATAAAATTATGATGTACTAATGCCGTCAACGCGAGAGACAGTAACACCATAAAGCCAGCAAAAGCGAAAATACTACGTTCGATAGACATAATTAACTCCTTAATTAAGCGGCAGTATTTGCCGTTTTTTGTGGTATGCGGTGGCGCATCACTGTGTAATAGAGCACAGGGATCACTACCAGAGTCAGCAAGGTTGAGACTAAGATGCCGAAGATCAAACTGATGGCTAATCCATTAAAAATGGGATCATCCAGAATGAATAAGGCACCAATCATGGCCGCAAGGCCTGTCAACATAATGGGTTTTGCTCGGACGGCACCAGAGTGAATAACCGCCTGTTCAAAGGGCACGCCCGACTCGGTCTCCTGGTTAATAAAGTCGACCAGTAATATTGAGTTACGCACAATAATCCCGGCGAGGGCGATCATGCCGATCATTGAGGTGGCGGTAAATTGAGCTCCGAGCAGGGCATGACCCGGCATCACTCCTATGATGGTAAGCGGAATGGGAGCCATAATGATCAGCGGAACCGAGTAGGAGCGAAATTGACCCACCACTAAGAGGTAAATCGCAATCATGCCCACTGCATAGGCGATCCCCATGTCACGGAAGGTTTCGTAAGTAATTTTCCATTCGCCATCCCACAATACGGCAATGGTGTCTAAGCCTGAGGGTTGGTTGACATAATGCTGCTCAAAGCCCAAGCCTGTCTCGCTATCGATGTCGGCGGCCATCTCAAACATACCGTACAACGGGCTGTCTAGCGGCCCAGCCATATCGGCAACCACCATGATCATGGGGATCATGTTTTTATGAATAATGGGCGCATCTATGCTGCCTTTATTAATGCGCACCAATTCAGACACAGGCACTGAGTGACCGCTTTGGGTGGTGAGTCTGAGGTTTAATACCTGCTCAAGATCCATCTTGGCGGCCTCCTCAAGCTGTAACTTAATTGGCACTGGTGTGGTTTGATTGGGTTTATGTAAGTAGCTCACCTGCTTGCCGCCAATGGAGGTGGTCACCAGATCAACGATATTGCTGTAAGGCACGCCTAATAAACTGGCCTTAGCGCGATCGATGGACACCTGCCATTTTTGTTGCATCGCAGGCAGATAGATATCGATATCGACCACATCTGGAGTTTGCTGAAACAACGCTTGCAGCTGCAGGGCGGCGGTTTCTCTGAGCGCTTCGTTTGGCCCATACACCTCGGCCAAAATAGGTGACCATACCGGTGGGCCGGGAGGGACTTCAACCACCTTCACATTGGCATTATAGTGCGCCGCAGTAGCTTGCAGTGATTCGCGCACCGCTACGGCGATGCTGTGACTGTCACGATCGCGCTCAGATTTATCGACTAAATTGACCTGAATATCACCAAGCTCCTGTGTTTGGCGTAAAAAGTAATGGCGCACTAAGCCATTAAAGTTCATCGGTGCATTGGTGCCTGCATATAGCTGGTAATTTTCGACCTCGGCCACTTGGTTAAGCTGCTGTCCTAAGGCTTTAAGTACGCGCTGAGTTTGCTCCACCGGCGTGCCTTCGGGCATATCAAGCATCACTTGAAATTCTGATTTATTATCAAAAGGCAGCATTTTGAGTACCACCAGTTGAGTCACAGGCAAAGAGATCGCAATGGCAATGAGCACCACAATCCCAGCAGCCAGACCCAGACGAGCTTTACCCGCTTGTTTACCGTGTACAAAGGGTGAGATGAGCGCCGTAAACAGCGCGACCATGCGATTGCTGCTGGAGGTGTCGCTGCTCTCCTGGTGTTGGTGAGATGTATTTAACAGTTTAGTGGCCAGCCACGGGGTAACAATAAAGGCGATCGCCAGTGAGATTAACATCCCCATACTGGCATTAATGGGGATTGGGCTCATGTAAGGCCCCATGAGTCCAGACACAAAAGCCATTGGCATTAGGGCGGCAATGACGGTGAAGGTGGCCAATATCGTAGGGCCACCGACCTCATCCACGGCAATCGGAATTAACTGGGTAAATTGCCGTTGTCCCAGCGCCATATGGCGGTGGATGTTTTCTACCACGACTATGGCATCATCCACTAAAATCCCTATTGAAAAAATAAGTGCAAACAATGAGATTCGGTTTAAGGTGAAGCCCCATGCCCAAGAGGCAAAGAGGGTGATGGCCAAGGTAATAATAATGGCAATACCGACCACGATGGCTTCGCGTAACCCCATGGCAAGAAATACCAATACCACCACAGCCGAGGTGGCAAACACCAATTTCAAGATTAAGGTGTTGGCTTTATCTCCGGCGGTCTTACCGTAGTTACGCGATACCGTCACCTCTACGTCGGCAGGAATTAACACGTTGTTGACCGCATCAACGCGAGCCAAGATCTCATTGGCAATATCAACCGCGTTCTCACCAGGTTGTTTGCCAATGGCGATAGTGACCGCAGGGTAGGTGCCTTGTTTGTCGCTGTGCCACGCGTTTTGGGTCGGGATATCGCTGCTAAGGCTAATATCGGCTATGTCGGCGAGATACACAGGTGCACTGCGGCCGGACTCATCTTGATAGACAGCGACAACCAGTTGCTCAACTTCTTGTTGGGATTGTAAAAACTGCCCGGTTTGAATCTTAATTTCTTGGTTATCTTGAATAAGTGATACCGGCATGGAGACATGGTTATTGCTGGCAAGGCTATTGCTGATCGCGTCATAGGTTAAGCCGTAAAAGCTCATTTTTGCCGGATCGATACGTACATTAAGGCTCACATTATGGCTACCAACAGTGTAAATTTCGCGGGTACCCGGAATGCGTTTTAGCTCAGTTTCGAGCCCCTTAGCCACTTGAGTTAATTGTTCGGCAGAGGTTAAGGTCGACTTTGACCAGAGGGTCAGGCTGACAATGGGCACATCATCGATACCACGTGGCTTGATCTGGGGCTCGCCGACCCCGGCTTGAGTGGCCACTTTATCCATATTGGAGTAGACCTGATTGTACAGCTTTACAATCGCCTCGTTGCGGGGAATACCCACTTCAAAAATGGCGATCAGTAAGGCGCCATCAGGTTGTGAAAACGAATACAGGGTATCTATCCCTTTTATCTGCGACAGTACCTGCTCCATTGGTAGGGTGACTAATTGTTCGACTTCACTCGGAGTTGCGCCAGGAAAAGGAATATAGACATCGGCAAAGGTAACATCTATCTGTGGCTCTTCCTCTTTAGGGGTGACGAGTACCGCGAATAGCCCCAGTAAAATGCCGAGCAATGCCAATAGCGGTGTGATGGCGCTGAGTTGAAATAGTGCGGCGACTCGCCCGGAAAAACCCAGTGAATAGGGCTTGTTTTGTTGCTTGTCGCTATCTTGATTATGTGACGGCTTCATCTTATTTACGATTCCTATTAAACGGCCAAGTCCATTACAGCGCCATATTATTGGGCTAGGTTAAGTCGGACTTGATAAGCGTCAGTCGCGATGACATCGCCTGCGGTTAAGCCTGCAAGCACTTCAAATTGATCATCTCGTTGCGCGCCTAGGCGAACTTGGGTGAGTTGGAATGTCCCTTGTTGCTCAAGGTAGACTGCACTCATCTCATTTTGATAAATAATCGCCGATTGAGGAATGGTAATAGTGTTGCGCTGGCCTGCAATAAACTTGGCTTTAACCCACATGCCCGGCATTAAGTTACTCATGCCTTCAGGTAAATCAATGCGCGTTTTATAGCTATGACTCAAAGGATCGGCAAAGGAGAATATGGTTAACTGTTGTGATATCACTTTTTGGCCGTCGCTAAGCTGCAGTTCAACGCTAGATTGGTTCCGTAGGGCGTCGATATAACGCAGTGGTACATGGGTCACGGCGCGCATGTGCTCGGTTGAAAACCCACTGAGTAAAGCTTGACCTGGGGCGACCGTTTCACCCTCTTCAACATAACGCTGAGTCAACACGCCAGCAAAAGGGGCGCTGACCACGGTATATTGCAATGACTCATTGGCTTGCACGATCCGCGCTTTGGCGGCGCTAACGGCTTGCGCGCCCGAGCGGGCGGTGGCAATGGCTTGATCCATCTGTCCCTGTGAAATCGCGCCTTGCGGAAACAGCTCTTCAAAGCGGCGACGTTGTTTTTGCGCTTCTTCATTTTGTGCGCGGGCTCGGGCGTATTCGGCTTCTGCAGCGGCGAGCTCTGCACCTTGAGACTTACTGGTGATCTCGAGTAATGGTGCGCCTTGGGGCACAATATCATTCACATCATAATAAAGCTTAATGATCCTGCCTGAGGTTTGCGCCGATACGGTGGCAGATTTTACCGCTTCAAGCTGCGCATCTAAGGTGACCCAGTGGGGTTGCTCTTTTGCGGTGACGGTTAACGTCGGCAAGGTACTAGCGGACGCTGTAACATTCAGCAGTAATGGCAGCAATGTGATTGATAATAGATGTTGAATACGCATGAGACTAACGACCTCCAAAAACTTCATAAGAAAATTCTAATGAACTTTTCAAGCTTGTGCAATCTTTTATTAGAAAAATGCGATGAAGTGTTGCGATAGGTTTACGCTTCGACTTCATCTAATACATCTAACAACTTCATGTAAGGTATTTAATGACTTATGGTATTTCAATTTGCGCTTGCACCCGTTAGGTAAATGGTACTATTCGAGATTCTATCTGCGCGATTAATCATTAAGGTAATAGGTCAGTGTCGAGACCACTCTTATTTTTTTGATGCTGGGCGTGTTGCTATCGCGATCGGAAATAGTGAACTGCCCTTGAGAAGCCTGTTTGATTTTGCCCAATTTTGAGGCCGAATCGATAGCAAATTTTTCTGCTGTCTGGCGCGCATTCTCAGTGGCAGACTGCACCATTTGCGGTTTAATGTCGTTTAACTGAGTAAAAATAAATTCGGTGCGACTATCATAATCTTGGCTCGATATCGCAATACCTTCTTTGGCTAATTCCAATAGATTGCTTTGTATGCGCAGTAATAACTCAACGCGCTGAGTGTAAAGGGAGACAGTCACTTGTGCGGCGTAGCGATAACGCACATTAGGATCGACATAGCCTTGCGCCTGTCTGTCTTGGATAGAAGGCTGTGATATTGACACTTCATCACGGCTAAAGCCCTGTTTTATCAAGAAAGCAACCACCTTATCGGTTTTGCTTTGCACATTGAGGTAGAGGTTATTTAAGTCGTTATCCACCTCTGTGAAGCGGATGGGCCAAATGGCGGTATCCGCATTCACTTCCAATTCAGCCAGGCCTTTACGGTGACGGTGCGCTCCATGGCGCGCATAGTGATGAGGCTATTGCCCACTTGGCTGCCCAGCAGATAGAGACCAATGCAGATAAACGCGCCGAGCAGGATCGTGGGGAGTGATTTTTGCATAAAAAAGCGTCCTAATTGCTTGTTGTGCTTTATAAAGCATATGCTTGTTAAGGCTTTTTATCTAGCCTATTTTTTGATCAAAATTGAGTTCGTTGCAGTTCTTGATGAGGAGGAGATATTTGACACAGTTTGTTGGTTGCGAGTAAGTATCAGCGGGGCCGTATTTTGCTCTAACGCCTTATTCCTTTTGATTAGCATGATTTTTACGCCAGAGCAGATAAAACGAGATTTTTATAACATAAAAAACCGCACAATTGTGCGGTTTTTAGGTTACCTATCAGTGATAGGTAATTACAATTTATGCTAATTACACCTTAAAACGTGTAGTTGTACTGCATTGAATAATAGGTTGCATTTGATCGCGTCGTGGCATTGACCATACCAGTGTTTGGCCCAATAGGTAACTTGTCCGTGACTGAGCTGTTTTCAATTAAGTGGACATCTTCACCGCGCACCACGGCGATACCAAAATCGATGCTGGTGTTGGTCGATAAGGCGTAGGTCGCGCCTGCGGTATACCATTTGCGATCAGAATCTGGGATAGAGATTGAACTCAGCTCACCCACAACGCCCTCATCAGCCATAAAGCCGGCACGCAGAGTCCAAGTGTTGTTTAGACTATAAGTACCACCGACACTGAACAACCATGAGTCATCCCATGCGTAGGTCTTTAAGCTGCTTGAGCCAACAGATACTGGCCCTAACGTCCCATCTGTCACGGTTAGCTCGTGGAAATCACCCCAAGTGGTTAATTGCGCAGTATAGTGCAGCGCAAATTTATCGGTCAACTGATGAAAACCTGCCACTTGGAAAATATCGGGTAGGGGAATATTGATCTCATCAAAGGCCACAAATGCGTTGGCTTGTGGGTTGTAAATATTGATATCACCCGAGGCTTTAAAATCTGGGCTAAAGCGGTAGCTCATGCCAAAACGGTGATCGGCATTGATTTCATACACGGCGCCGATAATACCACCAAACGCCACACCATCGGCATCGACATCAACCAACTGCTGATCGATGGCGCCCGTAGGAGTCGGCAGCTTACCACCACGAGTGAGCGTGCCTTTACCGTAGATCATATCAAGGCCTGCACCGACACTAAAATGGTCATTAAAACGATATGATGCACTTAGGTTGAAGTTAAGCGTGGTGACTTCAGTCTTGCCTAATAGATCAAGCGGCGCGGGTAGCGTACCACCCACGAGTTGGGTCGATAAGTCTGAGGTATCGGTACCTGTACCGAAGTTACTGAACAGTGCCACACCGTAGGCGAATTTATCGTTTACCGGGCTAACGTAGTAAAAGTTAGGGATGATTTTGGCATCTGCCGCATCATCGACACCGCCGTAATGGATTTCGCCTAACAGAGAGTCGATATAGACATCGCTCACTGTCACTTCAACATCGGCGTAGTTCAATCCCATTGATAGTTGTTTTTTGTCAAACAGCGCCATTGCGGCTGGGTTACGCGCTAATACCGATGCATTATCGGCAATAACGGCATCACCGGCAAAGGCTCGGTCCACACCGGTTGCTGATTGTGCATTAAGTAAAAAACCAGCTGCCATAGCTTGCGAGCTCGCGAGCGTAACGGCAACGGCTAATATTGTCTTGTTAAAAGGCTTCATAAATCAATTCTCATTATTATCGGTCTCGTCTTAGTGAGTTGGCTTAGCAATCTCTCGAGATCCTTTTGTTAGTCGGGTGCATAGTAGGGGGGGCGCGATGCGCCAACAACTCCGACCAGATGAGGGTTGGATGTTATTTTTATGTGAAATTAATGGCTTAGGCGATAGTAAAAGTGGCGTAGTGTCTGAATGTCGCTCGTGACATTAGATATAGCCTGTGTTGTGGGGTTCAGCTTGTTTAACTGTCAAGTTAATAGGTTGTTAATTTGGTTGTTTGTGTCAAAAGTGACAAGTATAAAAAAAGCGTACACGTGTACGCTTTTTAGTTTGGATCAGTCATTTGCCTGAAAGCTTGATATCGATAAACCGGTTTATCGTTAGCTCCGTTTACCGCCCCAGTCTAATGTGACAATGTAATCTGCAGTAGCATAGGATCAAAGCTTGGCGCTAAATTGCTCAAACTGCTGCGTGATGGCTTTAGCTGGTTTAAACAGCAGGCTAAATACTATGCCCGCAAGAGTGGCGAACAAAAATCCAGGTAAAATCTCGTATAACTCAAATATGCCACCACTGGCTTGTTTCCATAGCACTACCGTTAGCGCACCGACTAAAATGGTGGCAACGGCACCATTACGGCTATAGTGCTTCCAAAATAGTGCGAGCAATACCACAGGGCCAAATGCGGCGCCAAATCCGGCCCAAGCGTAACTGACGAGGCCTAATACACTGCTTTCTGGGTTAAGTGCGATAACGCCGGAGACTAGCGCAATAGCCAGCACACCCACACGGCCAACGAGCATCAACTCTTTACTGCTCGCCTCTGGACGTAGCCATTTTTTATAGAAATCTTCTGTGACCACACTGGAACACACCAGTAGCTGCGAGTCGATAGTACTCATAATGGCCGACAGAATAGCGGCGATGAGCAATCCACCTATCCAAGGGTTAAAAGCGGCGTGCGCTAAATGAATGAAGACTGTTTCTGGGTTTGCTAGTGGTTCATCGGCAAAATAGAGCGAGCCAGCAAGTCCTGTAGCGAGGGCACCAATTAAGGCTACCACCATCCAACTCATGGCGATGCGGCGTGACACGACAATATCATCGGCAGTGCCGATAGCCATAAAGCGTGACAAAATATGTGGCTGGCCAAAATAACCCAGCCCCCAAGCCAGTAACGACACTAGGCCAATCACAGTAGTATCTTGATTAATCATCGACAACATGGCGGGATCAAGCTGATGTAAACCATTTTGCGTTTCGGGTTGATTGAAAATGGCCACAGGGACAAACAGTAAGGCGATAAGCATTAAACAGCCTTGGAAGAAGTCAGTCCAGCTTACGGCAAAGAAGCCCCCGACAAAGGTGTAAGCCACAATAATGGTTGAACCTATGATTAGGGCTAAGGTGTAATCTAACCCAAAGACTTTCTCAAACAGTATGGCGCCACCGACCATGCCCGATGAGGCATAAAAGGTGAAAAACACCAAAATAGTGACCGCGGAGACCAGTCTTAACATACCATGTTTATCGTCGAAGCGCTTTTCAAAAAAGTCAGGCAGGGTTAGCGCATTATCGGTAAATTGGGTATAGATACGCAGGCGCTTGGCAACAAACAGCCAGTTGAGCCACGCACCGAAGACTAAGCCGATGCCGATCCAGGCTTCTCCTAAACCACCAAGATAGACGGCGCCAGGTAAGCCTAATAGTAACCAACCTGACATGTCAGATGCGCCAACACTCAATGCCGTTACCGCTGGGCCCATAGAGCGACCCCCTAAGATATAGTCGTCAACCGAGTCGGTTGCTTTATAGGCCCATAGGCCTATGCCCATCATTAAGGCAAGATAGCCAAAAAAAGTGATTAATATGGGTAATTCAATAGTCATGCTTGTGCCATTTTATAGTTATGCTTTTTTAAGAGGTCGCTATGCTAGCAGATGTTGGCTCTGTAGCTCAATAAAGGGGGCGAATGTGATTAAGATCTAACCTATGGCAAGTAAAACTTGCCATAGGTTGTAATGATTTTAGATGAATGTTTGCTGAATTTCGCTTTTAATGTTGTCTATATCGGCGTGATGTTCTGCAACTAGCAACATGTAGGCATTGTCTGCCGTGAAGCCTTCACCCTGATAACGGTTGTTGGCAAAAGCTTGTTCTAGGATCATGCGCTCTTCAATGGGTACGATAAATAAGGTGACCTTGCCTTGCTTACCTTGCATGACTAAATGCAAACTTCTAACCCCTTGGAAGTCGCAGTAGGTACTGAAAAACACGCGTCCTGGCTGCTCAGTAAAACGAGCATTGGCAAAATTACCCAATGACGCTAACTGACTATTGATGGTGTTATAGCTGATATCCAGACTGCTTTGCATCGCTACGGTCTCATGAGCAACATGGGCTAGGGCATGTTCACCCAAATCGACCGGTCCCAGCCTAAACAGGCTAAAACTGATGCCTGCGACAAAAGCCACCGATGCCACCATCGCTAAAGTGAAGCCCATTTTGCGTCGTTGCACTTGGTGTCGATGCAACTGTTGATTCAATAGCAGTTTTGCTTCTAAACCGCTAGGGACGTCAATATTCAGCGCCGCTTCAATTTGATGGTCTAAGCGCTTTAAGTCATTGACAAACTGAGCGCGCTGACTCGATTCTCCCATAGCAGCAACAAAGTCGGCGTCACGACGCTGCGGATTTTCATAGGCCTCGCGGCGGAATTTTAGCTCATCCATTGGAGTGCCCCCTTGTTTGCGTATCATCGAGCATTTCTTTTAATTGATTGCGTGCCCTGAAGAGGCGCGTCATAACAGTATTGCGGTTAAGTTCTAATATGTTAGCAATTTCATCGCCAGTAAAACCACCGATAACCTGCAGCACCAGTGGTTCTCGGTATTCGACTTCAAGGCGAGCTATTTGCCGTCTGAGCAGATGTTGCTCCATATTGTCTTCAGTTGATAACGACACATTGTCGGCCAATTCAGATTGTTCAACATCAGAGTAGTCAAACTGTTTGCGTTCAAACCTTCGGGCATTTTCTCTGCGTAAAATAGTGATTAACCAAGCTTTAGCGGCTTTATCATCCTTAAGGGATTCGAGCGAACGCCAAGCCCTTAAAAAGGTCTCTTGGGTGATATCTTCTGCGATATGTTTGTCGCCGCAAAGCCAGTAGGCGTAGCGGTAGAGATCGCCATGGAGCGCCCTGACAAGGCTATCGTATCGTCGTTGTTTACTTAGCATGTCATTATTGACCGAGAGACTCGGTACTTTCTTTCGTTTAAAGCTAAACATTTTTACTCGCTATGTAGGCGTATGTGGTGCTTGTGTGATTAATTTTGTGGTGAACCAACTGCAATAAGGGTATTCCTGTTGTTGCGACTAACGCAAATAGCTTAGCTTGGATTTAACGATGATAAAGCACTGGAAGATGGTGTTTGCATCGTGTTTGTAACTTGTTTAATAGCATCAAGTAGGGCCGAAGTGTCGATCGCTTGTGGTACTTGGCTATAAGCTTGGCGTTGAATATTATCGATATTGTGTTTAAGAGCGGGGCTGAGCGCCGCTATCTCACTTAAGGACATAGGCTTGCCTTGTTGTAAGCTAAAGTAGTGTTGCAGCGCCAAGATGATGGTGCCCGCTTGACCTGTTTGACAGGCTTGGCACAGTGCCGTTAACCCCGTGGTTTGCTGGGGCCTCGATGATGCTGGCGAGGCGACTTTTGCTACCGATTTACCACGCTCTTTAGCCCACAGCAGCAGAGTCAGTAGCCACAGTAGTGCCAACAATGCGCTCAGATAAGGCCAAAAGCCAGCGCTGGGTTGCACTGTGGTGGCACTTGGGTTGAGCGCTACCGGGTTGGCACTGGCGGCTATCACGTTGACCGTACGCGCCGGTAGGGTGGCAAACTCTTGGGTCTGAGTGATGTAATTAAACCAAGACACGCGGATCTCGGGTAAGGTGTAGCTGCCCGCTTGAGTCGGTACTATCGCCGCCGTTTGTGTTAGCTGTGACACCACCTGTTTGTCGCGCACAAAGGTTTCTCGTTTGGGCTTTTCAGGATACATTTTAAAGCCATCGGGTAGCCCAATGGTTAATGCTGGCAGGCTGGTTTGCTCGGTATTAGAGGCCAGCAGGGTAATATTGCGGGTGATGGGCGTGCCGACCTCTATGGTATCGAGATCAGGCCAATCTTCTTTAAGTACCACCAGATCGCTCACCAACCATTGGCCGTGGTATTGGCTGGGAATCGGTAAAATCGTGATTTCACTCGGCGCCGCTTGCGCTTGCATGGGGCGGCTTTCATTAAATGAGAACATACCACCACGCCGCGAGGCTTCAATTAATACATCACCAGAAAAAGTCGCGCCCGATAAGTGTAAGGTGCCGGGTTTATCGGCCACAATGCTATAGCTGCGCTCGATGACACGATAGCGCCGCCCATCGACAATTTCGCTGCTATCACTGTCTTCGCCTAACTGCTTGAGTTGCGCCCCCTCCACATTGGGGGCGCTCAATACGCCGCGTTGCAGCTCAACGGCTAGATAGAGCTTTACCTTGTAGGTGACCAACTGACCGACATAAGCCTGCTCGGTGGAGAGCGAGCTGCGGATAAATAGGTTTTTCATCTGCGTAGGTTGACTGCCAGGCGCCGTGACCGTCAGCGTGATGGGCGAGGAGCTGACATTATCAATGGTGAGCGCGGGAATAATCAGCTGCCCTGTGCGTTTGGGGGCTAATAACACTTGCCAGCGCGTCTCTTTACGTGCATCGAAATTGACTATTTGGGTGCTGCGACTCACGCTGGTGCGTCCCACGATAAAGTCTTTTAATAGCGCCGAGGTGTCTAAGCTACCGTTGCTGATATCGTCGTCGGCCTTAATCGTCAGTACTAGGTATTCGCCCTCTATGGCAGGATTTCTGTCAACCGAGGTCTCAAGTTGAGTTAAGGCAAAAGCTGGCTGGATAAGAGTCAGAGCCAATAAGGCAAAAGTTAAAAAATATCGATTTACCACTGTTCACTTTCCTTTGATGTAATGCCCTGACGGCGGCGTTTTTCATACTCTAATAGCATCTTATTACGCAGCAGAACCTGCGGATCGTCTATGACGCCGCTTAGTGCGCGTTGCATGTCGGCTGGCAGCTCCTCGGGCGGAGCTGGCTGACTGACAGCTTGGGCCTGCGGATTATCATGAGGGGCTTTATCCGAGTCTTCATTTAGATCTGCTGCTGCATTGAAGCTGTCGTTTTCGTTAGCGCTGCTATCGCTGCGCGCTTGTGCTTGTTCAGGCTGAGTCTGCTCATTATTCTCATCAGACTTGGGAGCTTGAGCGCTCATTGGTGCTTCGTTATTTGGCTCATCATCACCAGTGGCGGGAACATTATCCGGCTGTGATGACGGCTCGCTGGGCTGTTGATCAGGTTGCGGTTTACTTTGTTCACTTGCGCTCTGTTTATCGCCTTGCTGCTGATTGCCTTGTTGCTGATTGCTGTCTGACTCATCTTGTTGTTTATCGCCTGACTTGCCATCGCCTTGCTGCTGATTGTTGTCAGATTCTGCTTGCTGTTGCGTGTCTTGATTTTGTTCGCTCTGACTTTGCTGCTCACTATCAGCTTGTTGCTGCGCCAGCAGTTGTTGGGCTAAGGCTAAATTATGCTGCGCATCACTAAAGTCGTTATCTTGAGCTAGCGCCTGTTGATAGCGCTTAATAGCAGTCGCATAATCTTGCAGCTGCATTAAGCTATTGCCTTGGTTATAAAAGCCTGTTGCAGTTGTGTCTTGCTCAAACAGCTTAAGGGCTTGTTGGTAATCGCCTTCGCGATATCGAGCGGCCGCTTGCCAATGAGGATCGGAAAACAAGCTTGCCGCTTGCTGATAATTTTGGTTTTCATAGGCTTGCATTGCACGTTGGTTGTCTGTCTGCCAAGGGGGTAGCCAACTGTTGGCGTAGGCGGGCGTCGGTTGGCTGAACAACATGATGCAGCTAAGTGCTGCAATGGCATGGCGAAAGCTTAATAGTGCTGGCAATAACAATAATAAAGCGATATATGGGCCAGCATCGAGCCACAGTTCACCTTCTAAGTCGCTGGCCTTAGTTGCTGTGTTCTGGGCTAACCATAGATTTAGCGCGCTGAGATCGCTACCATCGGCGCGATAAGTAAATACCTTGCCGCCATTGGCGCTGGCTAATTCACTTAAATGTTGATAATCGGTTTTGGCTACCACTACTTGGTCGCTGCGATCGCGCATTAATTGTCCGTCAGGTAAACGAATTGCGGCGCCTTGTGGGCTGCCAAAGGCAAGCACTGAGAGCCGATATTGGCTGCCTTGTAAATGCGCTTTGGCTTGATTAATTTGCTCTACAGCTACCCCATCGGTGAGTAATATGATATCGCCGCGCAGATGTCCCCCTTGTTTAAGCAAAGTGGTTGCTTGGGTTAAAGCCGCAGGCAAATTAGAGCCCGGGACTGGCATAATCTCTGGCGATAGGGTGGGTAATAGATTCAACAGGGTTGCCCTGTCTCGGGTCAGTGGGCTAATGGTAAAGGCATCACCAGCATAGGCAATTAAGCCCGTTTCACCTTCGCTGAGACTGCTAATAAGATCGTTGGCTTTAAATTTAGCTTGAGTTAGGCGGTTAGGCACCAAGTCGGTGGCGTACATTGACAGTGACATATCCATCACTATCACGCGTCCTTGGTTGGTTTCAAATACCGGTAGGGTTTGCTTGGTAAAAGCAGGACCTGACAACGCGAGTACCGCGATACACCAGCTAAAACCAATCACATGTAGATGGCGTTTACCTGACTGTGTTTGGCTTGATACCAGTACCTTGGCCAAATGAGGCGCGATGTAGCGATTCCAGCTTGATACCTGGTATTGGCTACGACGGGCAAACCACAATAATAGTGCCAAGGGGAATAGGGCCAATAGCCATTCGGGGCGTAAAAAATGGATCATAAGGCTCCCCGTGATCTTAACCATGGCAGCGACTGAAATAACGGCAACTGCCACAATATCAGCAGAACACTGATAAGTAAGGCAGCGCTTAACGGATAATAAAACAACTCTGATTGAGGACGATAGGTGAGTTGATCGCTGTTGGTCGGCTCTAACTTATCGATCATTTGATAAATTTGTTCCAGTTCGGTGGCATTGCGGGCGCGAAAGTAACGTCCGTTTGTGGCGCTTGCCAGCGCCGTCAATTGCGCTTCATCAAGATCCATCGACGGGTTAACGCGCTCGTTACCAAATAGTGTACGCCGCTCCATTATCTCGGCTCCGACCCCAATGGTATAGATGGTCACGCCGCGTTTGGCGGCAATGGCAGCAGCTTGATCTGGACTAATATTGCCCGAGTTATTCGAGCCGTCGGTGAGGAGGATCAGCACCCGGTTACTTTGTTGCTGTTGGTCGAAGCGTTTAACCGCCAGGGCGATGGCTTCGCCAATGGCTGTTTGTTTTCCCACCAGGCCGATTTGGGCTTCGGCTAAAAACTGGGCTATAGAGCGGCGATCTTGTGTCAGCGGCGCTTGCAAATATGCGTGGTCGGCAAACAAAATGAGGCCCAATTTGTCACCTTTACGGCGCTGGATAAAATCACTCATAACCGCTTGCACTAAGGTAAAACGATCCACCGTTTTACCCTCGATGACCATATCTTCAATCTGCATACTGCCTGATAAATCAATGGCTAACATCAAGTCTCGCCCTTTGCTGGGCAGCTCGATAGCATCGCCAATCCACAATGGCCGCGCGGCGCTCAGCACCAACAGTGACCAAATAAGCCAATAGGGTAAGCGCCGACGCTGTGGCCGCTGCTGGCTAACCTGCGCACCGACATCGGCAACACCGGGTAGGTGTAAATGGCCACCCGTTTGATGCTGTTGGGCGCCTGAGCCTTTAAACATCAAGGGTAATGGCAGTAACAGTAATAGCCAAGGCCAGGCTAATGTGAACATGCTGCCTCCTTAGTCGATGCGCGATGCTTGAGTGGCAGTGCCTGCTTAAGCCAGCCTATGGCAGCTAGGCGCAGTTGCTCAGCTTGAGTGGGAGTGAGTGCCTTGGACTGGTAGCGTTTCGCTAATAACAGCGGCAAGTTATCGTCTATGTGAGTGACCTGCTGCTGTAGCCACTGTAACCAGGCTTCACCTTCAAGTGATGCCACCTGTTCACGGGGCAGGTAGCTCATGGCGCTGCGTTTGAGTATGGTGTTAACTTCAATAGCAAATTGTGGGTGATTGAGCGCCAGATGGGCTAATTGCTTTAATGCTTCACGTTTCGCGGCGCGATGTCGATATTGCTTGATGAACCACCATAGGCAGACAGCCAAAATAGTAAGGCATGCGGCCAGTACCAGCCAATAACCGTAAGCGGGTGGCCAGGCATGGATAGGCTCGGGCAGTTGAATGTCTTTCATGGCAGCAAGGGCTGGATTGTTGGCCGTTTGCATCTATCTTAAGGCTCCAATCTGTTGATTCAATGGTTGTGCTGCGCTGATTGTACGTAAACGCGCGTTAAGTTGGCGCATCATATCGATAAAACCTTGTTGCTGGGCGTGTTGGCGGGTTAGCCAACCGTTATAACTGTCTCGGTTGAGCACTAATTCTTGCGCGCCGTCTTTGACTGGCAGCTGAAACTGAGCAGGTAAAGGCAGCTCTCCTTGTCTGAGGGGATCGGTGATCAGTAAGGCGCCTATATCGCAGTGGCGAGATAACTCAGTTAATGGCTGCAGGCACTGCGGCGTGAAATGGCTGCCATCACTGATGATCCAAATCAGTGAGCCGGGCTTGGCTATGCGGCGTAAACGCAGGCAGGCGCGGTAGATATGCTCAGGTTCGCTGACGTGAGATCCCATACCGTCAAGCTGCGCTTGATGAACCGTTTGCATCGCCGAGATCAATGGCAGCATGGCACTTTGACGACTACGGGGTTTGAGCTCGATATGTTGTTGCTCACAGGCTATGAGCGCACCGAGTCGATCGCCATGGCCCACGGCGCGCCAGCCTAAAGTCGCAGCCACATGAGCGGCTTGCACTGCTTGTAGCATTAGGCTTGAGCCAAAATAGAGGCTATGGCTTAAATCCAGTAGCAGCAGCACTGGCCGCTCGCGTTCTTCAACAAACAATTTAGTATGGGCTTTGCCTGTGCGAGCGGTCACGCGCCAATCTATGGTGCGCACATCGTCACCACTTTGGTAGTGCCGTACTTCGGCAAACTCCATGCCTCGGCCTCTGATGTTGCTCGCGCGGTGGCCTGCGAGAGCCGCGCGAGCTTTGCTTGGCGTTTCAGGCAGAGCGCGGGCAATATTCTGGCATGCAAGTAGCTCTTTTTGATTGAGTGATACGCCATCGGCAAATAGCGGTAATTCACTGACTGACATTAAGGCACCGCGACTTGGCTAAGAATGTGGTTGATCACCTGATCGCTGCTGACGCCCTCGGCCTGAGCCTGATAACTGAGTAGCAATCGATGGCGTAATACGTTGGGCACCACGGCTTGTATATCTTCAGGAGAGACAAAGTCGCGCTCCATTAACCAGGCGCGGGCACGCGCACAACGCTCGATAGCAATAGTGGCGCGTGGGCTCACGCCGTATTCTAGCCAGCTGGCGAGAGTGTCGCTGTATTGCTGCGGCTGCCTAGTTGCCATCACGATATTGACTATGTATTGCTCTAACGGCTCAGCAAGGTAGAGGCCAAGTGCGGCTTCACGGGCGGCAAAAATATCTGCTTGCGCAATTGGGCTGACACTGGGCGCATCGTGAGTTAGGGCTTCACTACGTGATAACCGCATGATTTTAAATTCAGTTTCGGCGCTCGGGTAATCTAAGTTAAGGTGCATTAGAAACCGGTCGAGTTGCGCTTCGGGCAGAGGATAAGTGCCTTCATTTTCGAGCGGATTTTGCGTGGCCATCACTAAAAATAATTTAGGTAAAGGATAACTGTGTTTGCCAACGGTCACTTGGCCTTCTGCCATGGCTTCGAGAAGCGCCGATTGAACTTTGGCGGGGGCGCGGTTGATCTCATCGGCCAAAATCAGGTTATGAAAGATGGGACCTGCTTCAAATTCAAAGGTGCCCGTTTGTGCGCGGTAGATATCGGTGCCGGTCAGATCGGCTGGTAAAAGATCGGGGGTAAATTGAATGCGATGGAAATCGCCTTCAACGCCATCACTGAGCGCTTTCACCGCGCGGGTTTTGGCTAAACCTGGTGGTCCTTCGACTAACAGGTGTCCATCGGCAATTAATGCGATCAGTAAATTTTCGGTAAGAACAGGCTGACCTAGAATGACATTGTCTAGGTATTCGCGTAATGCATGAAATCGACTTAAAGGCATGATGCTACTCAGTTATATTAATTTGTGTGAGCTATAGACAGCGCATATGGTAAAAAATTCAGACCAGTTTTGGCTAGTCTAAATACAGGACCAATTGGCCTCGAGCTGTCCATTGCAATGGCATAGAAGCAAAATAAGTTAGCATGCTTGTGGTGGAAATTACACTAATCACTCAGAGTAATTAGTTTATTAAACATTGTTAACACAGAATTTTTTTAATTTCACTGTCTATAAACCAAACAAGTGTTTAAAACTTTGGAATAAGAAGTTAGAATCAGATCACACTTTGATGGTCTGACCTGTTTGATTGCTTGGGTTAATGAGCTGAATCTGTGGGTAAGGGAACAATAATAATTGCGCCATGAGAATCTATTCGAATAGGCGTGACACGAGGGCAAAAAATGAGTCATCTACAGCAAGTTAGGAATGCAAAAGGCGATCGTATTGCGATTGTGATGGGGCTTAGAACCCCGTTTGCTAAGCAAGCGAGCGCGTTTCATGGTGTATCGGCGTTGGATATGGGCAAAATGGTGGTTAACGAACTGCTTGCCCGTTCAGAGCTGGACCCTAAGGAGATTGAGCAACTGGTTTATGGGCAAGTGGTGCAGATGCCTGCAGCGCCCAATATTGCTCGTGAAATTGTACTTGGCACAGGCATGAGCGTAGCGACCGATGCTTACAGCGTGACGCGAGCATGTGCGACCAGTTTCCAGTCGACCGTTAATGTGGCTGAATCTATCATGACAGGCAATATCGACATCGGGATTGCTGGTGGCGCCGACTCCTCTTCAGTATTACCCATAGGTGTGTCAAAAAAACTGGCCCATGCGCTAGTGGATTTGAATAAAGCCCGTACTTTTAGCCAAAAGCTGACTATCTTCAGACGCCTTGGTTTAAAAGATTTATTACCCGTCCCGCCTGCGGTCGCCGAATACTCAACCGGCTTGTCAATGGGGCAAACGGCAGAGCAGATGGCTAAAACCTATAATATTAGCCGCGCCGATCAAGATGCGCTTGCCCATCGCTCGCACACCTTGGCGACAGAAACATGGGACTCTGGTAACTTACGTGATGAAGTGATGACTGCCCATGTGCCGCCTTATAAGTCCTTTATCGATCGGGATAATAATATTCGTCAAAATTCATCTCTAGAGTCTTATGCCAAACTGCGCCCCGCGTTTGATCGTAAACATGGCACAGTCACCGCTGCTAATAGTACGCCATTAACCGACGGCGCTTCGGCTGTGTTGTTGATGAGTGAAAGCCGTGCTAAAGCCTTAGGTTATCAGCCTATTGGCTATATCAAGAGCTACGCTTTTACCGCCATTGATGTGTGGCAAGATATGTTGATGGGCCCATCATACGCTACGCCGTTAGCCCTTAAGCGAGCGGGAATGGAGCTGGAAGATTTAACCCTTATCGAGATGCACGAAGCATTTGCGGCGCAAACCTTGGCTAACATGCAGATGTTCGCGTCGAAGAAATTTGCCGCAGAAAAGCTTGGTCGTGATCGCGCCATCGGTGAAATTGATATGAGTAAATTTAATGTGCTGGGTGGTTCGCTGGCTTATGGTCATCCTTTTGCCGCCACAGGTACACGTTTGATCACTCAAGTGTGCCGTGAATTGAAACGACGCGGTGGGGGCACGGGCCTTGCCACGGCCTGCGCCGCGGGTGGTCTTGGTGCAGCAATGATTGTAGAAGTGGAGTGATCTCATGGAAAAGAGTTTTAGTTTAAATCGCCTTGAAAATGGCATTGCCGTTCTGACAATGGATGTGCCTGGTGAAACAATGAATACCCTGCGCGCCGAATTTGGCCCAGAGATCTGTGAAATGTTGGCCGAGATAAAAGCGGACTCACAGATCCGTGGCATCGTCTTGGT
Source organism: Shewanella sp. 553 (assembly GCF_059338375.1). Taxonomy (NCBI): domain Bacteria; kingdom Pseudomonadati; phylum Pseudomonadota; class Gammaproteobacteria; order Alteromonadales; family Shewanellaceae; genus Shewanella; species Shewanella sp. 553. Next base: position 2,392,547 of record NZ_CM181701.1, on the reverse strand, counting down.
ATCGGGTAAAAAAGATTCATTTGTGGCTGGTGCAGATATTTCTATGTTGGCTGCGTGTCAAACCGCCGAAGATGCAAGACAGCTGTCTAAACAGGGTCATGAGGTGTTTCAGGCTCTAGAGTCGCTAAATATTCCCGTGGTTGCCGCCATTCATGGTGCCTGCTTAGGTGGTGGATTAGAGTTGGCATTGGCCTGTCATCAGCGAGTGTGCAGTGACAGTAATAAAACCATGATGGGACTGCCTGAAGTACAGTTAGGCTTATTACCCGGCGGCGGCGGTACCCAGCGTTTACCGCGTTTGGTGGGGATCACTACCGCGCTGGATATGATGTTGACGGGGAAGCAAGTTCGCCCTAAACAAGCCTTGAAAATGGGCTTAGTTAACGATGTGGTACCTGAATCGATTTTGTTGCAAACGGCCATAGAGATGGCGTTAGCAGGCAAAAAAATAGCGCCTAAACGTAAAGTGTCGCTGGTCAATCGTCTGCTAGAAGGCACGCCTGTTGGGCGCAATATTGTGTTCGATCAAGCGTTAAAGCAAGTTAACAAAAAGACTCAGGGTAACTATCCTGCGCCAGCTAAAATTATCGATTGCGTACGTCAAGGCATGACCAAAAGCATGGTTGTAGGCCTTGATGTCGAAGCGAGTCATTTTGGTGACTTAGTGGTGTCGGCCGAGTCGGCAGCGTTAAGAAGTATTTTCTTTGCCACCACAGAGATGAAAAAAGAGTCGGGTGCAGGTGACGTGCAACCTAAACCCGTTCATAAAGCGGTGATTTTGGGCGGCGGCTTAATGGGTGGTGGTATTGCGTCTGTGACCACGACTAAAGCTAAAATTCCGGTGCGGGTCAAAGATATCAATGAAACCGGATTAAGCAACGCATTATCCTATGCCTACAAGCTACTGGATAAAGGGGTTAAGCGCCGTCATATGACGCCGGCCGTGCGTGATAATATCATGTCTCTGATGACTACGACCACTGAGTATACAGGCGTTAAAGATGCAGATATCGTTGTTGAAGCGGTATTTGAAGATTTAGCCTTAAAACATCAGATGGTTAAAGATATTGAGCGTGAATGTGGCGAAGAGACCATTTTTGCCTCAAATACCTCGTCATTGCCTATCTCGCAAATTGCAGAGGCGGCAGAGCGTCCTGAAAATGTGATTGGTTTACACTATTTCTCGCCAGTCGAAAAGATGCCTCTTGTCGAGGTGATTGCCCATGAAAAAACCTCGGCGCAAACGATTGCGACCACAGTGGCCTTTGCGCGTAAGCAAGGCAAGACACCAATTGTCGTGCAAGACGGCGCTGGTTTTTATGTCAACCGTATTTTAGCCTTGTACATGAATGAAGCTGCAAACTTATTGTTGGAAGGGCAAAGCGTTGATCATCTAGATAAAGCCTTAGTCAAGTTTGGTTTTCCGGTTGGGCCAATGACGTTACTCGATGAAGTCGGCATTGATGTTGGGGCTAAGATTTCGCCTATTTTAGAGAAAGAACTTGGCGAGCGTTTTAAGGCGCCTGCAGCCTTTGATAAGTTACTCGCTGACGATCGTAAGGGTCGTAAAAATGGCAAAGGTTTCTATCAATACGGCTCTAAATCGAAAAAGAAACAGGTCGATGAGACGGTATATACTCTGTTGGGGTTAACCCCATCTGCGAGTACTGATGCCCCTGAATTGGCACAGCGCTGCGTAGTGCAGATGCTTAATGAAGCGGTGCGCTGCTTAGAAGAGGGGATTATTGCCTCTGCACGTGATGGTGATATCGGTGCGATATTTGGGATAGGTTTCCCGCCGTTTTTAGGTGGCCCTTTCCGCTATATCGATACATTAGGGGCAGACAAATTAGTAGAGCAATTAAACCGTTATGCCAATGTCCATGGTGAACGATTTAAACCATGCGATACACTGGTGGACATGGCGACCTCAGGTGCACAATTTCATCAATAAATGAATTCTGCTTAAAATGCAGCAGTGATCCTAAAAGCCTTAATTTAAAATGATGATATTTTAATTAACAACGCGGCAACATGATGCCGCGTTTTTTTTGGCTGAAGGAAAATTACTGCCTGTTTTTTGTTCACTTGTCACTTTGGTTTCGTTATCATGCCTGCTTGTAAAAGTGTTTGGCAAAGTCGTTGGTACAAACAGGACAACATGTGTGATGACACAAGTGATTAGCCGTTACGGGTCAATAAGTTAACAGTTGAGGTTTTAAGTGATTGTATTGGTAGGTAGTATTCTCACATTAAGCAGTGTGGTCATGGGAAATATGGCGTTTCGCGCAGGGCTTGGGGTTAAACGCTGGGCCTTATTAGGTTTGCTTATTGGTCCCGTTGGCTACCCCTTGTTAGCAACTCATAAGCGTTTAGCTATCAAACGTGCTCAAGGTAAAGGTGCTGCAATTATCCGCCTGTAATGCTTAGGGCTTTAGTCACTAGGTTATTACTACAATCACGAAAAAAGGAGCATTTATGCTCCTTTTTTCGTGATTGTGCTTGGTAAACCCTTGCCTGAGGATAATAATTAATTCCACCATCCCTTAGCTGGGATCACTTCTAAACGATCCAGACCTGCTGGTAGTTTTACTTTTTTACGTTCGGGTTTGCAATTAAGTCCAAGAGCTTTCTTTATTGATTTCAACATAATGATTCTCCTTTAAACTTAAGCCGTTGCAGAGTTGATGAAGCGAATGTTAGGAATGCCAGCGGTTTCAAGAGGCTTAAAACGAATGTGTGGTGAGCCAGCGGTTTCAAGAGGCTTAAAACGAATGTGTGGTGAGCCAGCGGTTTCAAGAGGCTTAAAACGAATGTGTGGTGAGCCAGCGGTTTCAAGAGGCTTAAAACGAATGTGTGGTGAGCCAGCGGTTTCAAGAGGCTTAAAACGAATGTGTGGTGAGCCAGCGGTTTCAACAGGCTTAAAACGAATGTGTGGTGAGCCAGCGGTTTCAACAGGCTTAAAACGAATGTGTGGTGAGCCAGCGGTTTCAAGAGGCTTAAAACGAATGTGTGGTGAGCCAGCGGTTTCAAGAGGCTTAAAACGAATGTGTGGTGAGCCAGCGGTTTCAAGAGGCTTAAAACGAATGTGTGGTGAGCCAGCGGTTTCAAGAGGCTTAAAACGAATGTGTGGTGAGCCAGCGACTTCAGTCGGCTTAAAACGAATGTGTGGTGAGCCAGCTACTTCAATCGGCTTAAAAGAGCCTGCTAGCTCTATCGAATTTTTTGAGATGTTAGTGTCAATATTTGTAAATGAATTGTTATCAGTTGCATTTACAGAAAGAGCAAGGGCGATGGCAGTAACAATTGAAGTAATCATAGTGTTCATTCTCTCAGAGTTTATAATTTTATTATTGCCAACAAATAGTTGACGTCTGAAAGAAGTATTGCAGGTGTTATGCCATGTTTTTAATTTATTGCCAATTAATGCACCTTTGGTTGTTTTTTAGTTGATTTTATGTGCTGTAATTTAGGGTTAAGGTACAGCTTTAGCGATAACTGAAGCTATAAATGCTCCTATGCTTTTTTAATGTTATCGATTGACTGGGCTTGCAAGTTCTCTCGCTTTAAAAGTTCACTAAAGTCATGTTCAGTAACCGCCTTGCTGAATATAAACCCTTGAATTTCCTCACACTTAAGCGCTTTTAAAATACTTAGTTGTGATGCGTCCTCAACTCCTTCGCCAACGACTGATAAGCCCATGTTGTGGGCGATGGTAATGATTGAGTCTACCATCTTTAAGTCTCTATCCGATTTATCGATATCATCGACAAATGCTTTATCGATTTTTAATGTATTTATAGGGAAGCGTTTGAGGTAAGACAGTGATGAATAGCCGGTACCAAAGTCATCTAACGCTAGGCTCACCCCCATTTTGGACAGTTGCATCATGACCTTAATGGCTTTTTCCGGATGTTTAATGACAGTGCCTTCGGTAATTTCAAGTTCTAGATTACTTGCCGGCAGTTGAGTGAGTCGTAAAATTGACTCTATGCGCTGCTGTAAATCAGGAAGTGCAAATTGTAGTGACGATAAATTGACGGCAACACGTCCATTAAACAGGCCTTGGTTGCGCCAGTTCTGCGCTGCGAAGCAAGCTTTTCGCATAACCACTTCACCAATTTCGACGATAAGTCCATTCTCTTCAGCTAATGGTATAAATTCATTAGGAGGAATTAACCCCAGAGTTGGATGGTTTAGACGAACGAGTGCTTCCATTCCCGCCATTTTACCCGATTTGAGATCGACTTTAGGTTGATAGTAAACTTCAAACAGATCCTCTTTTAGCCCTTGTCTGATCAGGTTTTCAACTTCCAACTGGCGAATAGCATTGCGGTTGAGTGATTCAGAATAAAATTGGTAACGATTACCGCCAGCCGATTTAGCATGATACATGGCGATATCGGCTTTTCGCAGCAGCGCTTGTTCATTTTGATCATCTTCAGGGTAGAGCACTATACCAATACTCACCCCAACGACGACTCTGTCCCTAGCAAGCTCAAAAGGATTTAAAAACGCATCGACTACATTATTTGCAATAACTGCACTTGACCCTATATCAGGATTATTATCGACGAGGATAGCGAATTCATCTCCCCCTAATCGGTAGATACTAGTATGGCGTGGCACATTGGCTTCAATTCTTTGTGCTACTTGAATTAGGAGTTCATCGCCTACTTGGTGTCCTAATGAATCATTGATTTTTTTGAAATTATCCAGATCGAGGATCATTAACGTATGATGTGTATCTTTTTTGACTAGATTTCCCAAAGTCACCATTAAACTAGATCGATTAGGAAGATTGGTTAATAAATCATTGTTGGTAAGTTTTCTTAGTTCTTCTTCTTGTTGTTTACGACGTGAAATATCTGAAAATACACCGACATAGTGGGAGAGTACCCCTTGCTCATCGTAAATAGCATCGACAGTGAGCTCCATTAAGAAGCTACTACCATCTCCTTTTGGTGATTCTACTTCATTACTCCAGCTGCCTTGTTGTTGCAATATAGAGCGGATCTGTTGAGAGTAACTTTCTGGATATAGATCGAATTTAAATGTTGAACCGATAAAATCATTACGGCTTGTTTCACATAAGTCACAACAGGCCTCGTTAACCTCAACAAACTTAAATTCATTGTCTAAAATGAACATCCCTTCAGAGATATTTTCGATAGCACGTTCAAATAACCTTAATTGCTCTTCAGCCTGTTTGAAGTTACTGATATTTTTGATGGTGCCTGTCATCCGCAGGGCTTTATCATCTTCATCTCGCTCAACTATCTTTGCTCTATCTAAAATCCACACCCATTGTTCATCTTTACCTTTGACACGGTATGCCGCTTCAAAATGATCGGTTTCACCGTAAAAGTGTTTGTTTAATGCTGTATTCACTCGTTCCTGATCCATGGGGTGGATATTGCTTTCTTGGCCTTGTTCACCTGAACGCTGGCCATCGCGAGGGAACTCTAATGAACCCCAAATATTAGAGCGATAAATTTGTCCTGTTTCAATATCCCAGTCCCACATCTCATCGCCACTTCCCCAGAGTGATAACTTTAAGCGTTCTTCTGATTTAGCGATTTGGCGTTGTATTTCGCGTTTTTTCAGTATCACTTTGGCGATAATGCTACTAATGATTAAAAATAAAGATAAATAAACTAACTTAGCTTGAAGCGATAGCCACCAAGGAGGGGTTATCGTTAAGTTTACTTCCTGAATCGGTCCAGTTCTGTTGGTTAGTAGATCTTTTGCGTAAACTTTGAATATATAGTTCCCTGGTGAAAGGTTTGTGTAGGTAGCTGAGTCGGTTTTTTTAGAAGCTATCCAATCATCAGAAAGCCCATCCATTTGATAAAAGTGTTCTGTTAATCTGCCTTTGGAGTTAGGGCTGTTAAATTTGAATGTAAAAGGATAGTCAGAGTATGTCATTTTTAAGTTTTTCGTAAAAGACATTGCTTGGGAAAGAACATTATTATCTATGGGGACCTGGTTGTTGAATATCAGGAGTTGGTCTATGTTTGTTGTTAGATTAATATCCTCATTGAGGAAATTATTAATTTTTTCGATATTTATATAGCTTATGCCATCAATACCACCGAGTAATATCTCACTATCATTTAATATTATTCCTCCAGGGGTGTTATATTCATGTTGACTTCCATTTTTAGTTGATAGTATATAGCTTTTCCCATCACGTATATAAATCACTTCGCCCAAAGATGATGCAATGATATAATTTTTATTTGGTATTATTGAATATATGGCTTTGTTGTTTTTAAATATCTCAGTCGTTGATTTTGTTTTTGTGTTATAAAGGGCTATTGAGTTTGTAGAACCTATTAATAGGTTCTGATTAAATATGGCTAGGCTGTAAGTAAGTTGATTGAATATTTTTGTTGTCTGTTTTTTTACAGTGTTATATCGATAAGTTCCATTTTCAGTTGCTATGTATATGTCATCCTGTAACTTCGACAATCCAAGGATAGGTAGCTCAAGATGTGTTTTAATTTGTATAGTTGAAAAATCCTCATTGACTTTTAAAATGTCGCCATTATAAGTGCCAGCATACATTAGACCTTCTAATTTATTCATGAATGTAATGTTTGCATCTGAAATTTTCACTTTTTGGTTGTTTTTTATATTTATAAATGTTAACCCTTCAGAGCTTGCTATAAGTAGTTTGTCTCCTTCTAAAATTGAGTTTTTATAACCATATATTGAGGTATCATATTTATGGTTTGATTTAAGTTGAGAGTCATATAATACCACTTCAGTGTTATCTGATGAGGTTAATATACTTTCGTCAGAATGACTAAAGTGCCAGATGTTATTATATGATGGTTCTATGGTGGTTATTATGTTTTCAGAATTATTAATTATAATAATCCCTTGGTTAATAACCCCAATGTAAATAGAGATTTCGGTGGATAAAACAAATGATTTTGTAAATGACCCTTCAATTTCTTTCACTTTTTTAGTCAAATCAGATGTCTCTATTGGAAATAATGTGTTGCCATCTAACCCGTAAAGTACACCATTATTGATAATAGCTTTTTCAAACTTTCTGTCTGTTATTTTTAATGGTTTCCTGTTTTCTAATTTAAACGCACCCTCATTTTTTAAAAATATTATACTTTTGTTATTTTTAGCTATGTCGTTTACATTAGATGCAATAAGTTCTTTTTTTTTGCTTTCCTTGTCTAATATGTAAAGTTCTTTTTGAAAGTTTCTTATTAAAATGGTATCGTTTAAATCGATGACTTGTTTTACTTCACCTACGTCATAAGTTTGTGTTATATCTGTTGTTTTTAAATTATTGATTTTTCCCATAGGGATTTTTATCAATTGTTTTTCTGTGCTTATATAAATACTTTCTAATTCACTTTTTATACTCCAGATTGGGCCTTGTAATGGTTTGATTTTAATTTCTTCAAATCGGTCTAAGTTAGGGTTGTAACTAACTAATCCACTATCAGTGCCAACTAATAATATTCCACTATTTGTATATTCTAAACTTCGGATAAAAGAGCTAGGTAATCCAGTTTTAACGCTTTTATAGTAATTTTTGAAATCCTTTCCATCAAAACGGTTTAAACCATTTATGGTGCCAATCCAAACATACCCTAATCTATCTTCTGCGACAGAAGTAACAGTACTTTGTGATAAGCCGTCTTGAACTGAGTAAGTTTTACTTTTGAGTAAAATAGTGGGATTGATCGTCTCGCTGGCGAGGGATAAACCAGAAAAAGAGAGCGTTAAAAAAAGAATTAGTATCAATTTTTTCAAAGAATTAGGCATAATTATTAGTTTGATTATTAGCCAGTAGTGCTTAGGCAGCATGTAGATAACCTACTTTTCCAGAAAGTGAATGATTTGTCAAAAGAACACTGAGTTTTTTGTATGTTAATCATTGTTGTTTTTATTTGACTTTGACAGTCCTGTGTCATTGGATGGGCTCAATACGCATCTGATGCATTCTTTTATTGTGTAAAGTCAGAGGTGGATGAATGGATTATTAGTGGGAGCATTGATGTTTCAACACATCTGGTCGACTGTAATAACTGGTTTTATCATAGACTTGCTTACGCCTTTTGTTAGAAGTGGAGATTCGGAAGTAAGTTGCGTGTATCTTATCGATTTGATCAGAATGTTGGCAGCCTAAGATAACGATTAACCTCGATGTGTTGGCTAGTTTTAATAACTAAATTTGGGTGCTTGCTGTTTAAATGAGCGCAGGTCCGTGATCATATTGTCGGAGTTGAGTGGTTCCTGATTTCGATGTTGCTCGCCCGTGGTAAACAGTACAAGGCGATCACAATGTTTGGTGCGCATTGTTTGCATCATAAATTTGATTAAGTCAGCACGAGTCAGTTGTTTTAATTGCTCGACGACGAGCTCACGTTGATTAAATTGATAATCTTTATTACCGATACTGGACCAGTAACGTTGGCCACGGGTTTTTAAGTTGGGATCGTGTTCCATTATTTGACTAATTAAGCCTTGTTTGGTGAGTTCCCACTGGGTATTTGTTATCTGCATCACCGCATAATTAAAATCAGCGATAAACTCATCAATGGCTTCCAGCAGTTGCAGCGGCCCTGTTGTTGGTGATTGAATATAGAAAATCATGCCAGGGTAGCGATTTAGTGGTAAGTAGCCGGTACCGACCATGTAACCCAATTGACGTTTAGTACGCAGTTCATGAAAGAAGGTTGATGACATCGTGTGGTTTAGCAAGCTAAATAGTGCCATGTTTAACGTCGATGCTTGTGTCGATTGATAGTAAACGATGATACTACTATCTTGATGAGCGACAGGGACCTCTCTGATGAGGGTACCGACATTTTCAAGGTTAATCAGTTCGCGCTCAGACTCGCCGCTAGGGGATGAGACGAGTGACAAAATATGGTCGAGTCGTTTACCTAGGGCTTTAGCTTCTTTCGTTAACCAATCACCATAGACTAATCCTTCTAAATGCATTTTCTCGTAGAAGCGACTGATATGCTCATGCAGATCACCTAAGGTGAGTTTTTCTAACTCTTCAGCCATGCGAAGTGGTTCATAGCTGCATCGTTGGAGTGTAACCGTTAAGCTGGTAAATAATTGCGAGATAGGTTTGGCACGGCTTTGATTGTACCAGCTGCGTAATACTTGCTTCTTAATTTGCTTGAAGCGTTCTTGGGTAAAATTGCGCTCTCTGGCTTTGCTGATTAATAAGGCTAGCAGCGCCTCTTGTTTGCCGGTAAATCCGGTTAGATGCAGTGTTATACCGCCCTGGTGGGGGTAAATATGATAGCTTAGCCCCGCCACTTCGGCAGGGTAAGTGTATTCTGTTAAATAATCCAACAGCATTTCAACATATAAGCGTGTCAGCGCAGCATGACGGGGAGTGGCGGTCGCTTGTTGTGAGTCTAGGGATAGGTAGATATGTCCTTTGGGGACATTAAATTCATCGTCTTTTCGATGCCAAATTCGATAGCCATTTTCTTGGCAGACAATCACAGGCACACTGTGTGCGCTTTTTTCATCTCTGGCGACTGAGTCGGCAATAATAAAAGGATTGACTTCAGGAAGGCTAAGCTCCTGCCTGATCGTGGGGTTGTACCATGGCGTTAAACGGGCTTTATCAATGGGTTTGATTTGATAGGGGGAGTGATACCACGCCGCTTGCCTGTCTGTGTCTAGTTCTGGCGAGATCAGCTGAATGCGCAGGTTATCGGGTGTCATTAATGCCAGTAGGGCTTGGGTTTCTGCGATGTTGAGCCCATCCATGCGGTAATCACCATAAACGATATCTTCCACATCATAATGGTGCATGTTAATACTGAGATGACTCGCTAAGTCGAGTGCTTTTATCTGTTCTTGGTACTTAAACGCCAGGGTTAAGAGATTAGCCCGTTCTTGGTAGCGCCACGAGGCTAAGCCACTATGTTTGATGAGGGTTAAGTATTCAAATGTCGCTTGAATGACATCATCGAGTTGCGCCAGCCCCTTATCGGTTAACTGAATACTGATGTTGTAATCTTTAAAGTTATAGCCACTAACACCGCCGCCGACCGAGAGGTTTGCTGCCAAATCCTGACTTTTTAAATAACTGAGTAAGCTGCCTTTACCCTCGTAACCCAATAAATGGCTGATAAACGTAAGGGGTTTGCTTTTATAAAAGCAGTCAATGGCGGGCAGCGCAAAAGTAATCGCGACTCGGCGCTGCTCCTTAAGTGGCACTATGTTTATCTGTTGGCCTAATTGTGATGCTTGATAGAGCGGTGTTTCAGGATAGTGTTTATGCAAATCATGATTAACAATGGATGAAAAGTAACACTTAGCTAATTGGGCTAATGTATCAATAGGTAAGGGCGCGACTAAGCAAAGGGTCATTAAATTTGCGCTGTAGTGCTGCTGATAAAATGCCACTAATTCGTCACGTAATGTTTGTTGGCTGCCTGATAAGGTTTGTAAATTACCCACGGAAAATTTACTAAATGGATGAGCTGGATTTACCGTTTCTTTTTGCACTTGATACACACGGCGAATATCGTCTTTCAGTTTTAGGCTAAATTCAGATTCAATAGCGTGTCGCTCACGGTCAACCAAGTCGAGATTAAAGCAAGGCGCGATAAAAAACTGGCTAAAGCGGTCGAGTGACTCTTCAAAAGCGTCGGCATCGATTGAATAAAAGAAGTTGGTTTGCTCGGTTCCTGTCCATGCATTGTTACTGCCACCATGCTGGTTAATAAAAGCATGATACTCGCCCGAATCTGGGTATTTTTCGGTGCCAAGAAAGAGCATGTGTTCTAAAAAGTGTGCCATACCCGGACGTGCACTAGGATCATCAAAGTGGCCCACATTCACCGCCATAGAGGCGGCACCTTGGTTGGTTTGCCAATCTTCAACTAAAAGTACCCTTAATCGATTGCTAAGTTGCACATAGCGATACTGGCGATGATCGTTGGGGCTTTGAGTGATACAAGTTGACGTTGGCAATTGAGCGGCTCCAACCTTAATATGGCAACACGCTAAAAAGAGGTTGCTCGCAAAAGGGTAAATAAAACAGTAAGCCTACATAGTGGTCTCGAAAAACAACTTTGGCAAATACCTTATTGCCTATTCGACTAATTATTAACAGACTTTAGGTGTGTTACGGTTGACTTTAACGCTACAATTGCCGAGAAGAATAAAAAATATATTGTAGCGAGAAGTAGTATGCAGCTTTTTTTGATGCGTCATGGGGACGCTGGGTACAATGCACATTCCGATCGGGAACGGGTATTGACCGATGCTGGGCGCCACCAAACCGAATTAATGAGTAATTGGTTAGCCCGGCGTGTCACAGATGTTGATTTAGTCTTGGTTAGCCCCTATTTGCGCGCTCAGCAAACTTGGCAAGAAGTGAGTAAGCACTTTCCTGAACCAAGGCATTGGCAAGTACTAGATGATTTAACCCCATCAGCCGATCCACTGCGCGCGGTCGAGACTGTTTTGGCTTATGGTGAGTTGTATAAGGCCGATAATGTGCTAGTGATTGCTCACATGCCTTTGCTTGGTTATATGGTCAGTGAGTTAGTGCCCGGTATCGAGCCACCGTTATTTGCCACCTCAGGGATCACCTTAATAGACAAGCACGGTGAAAGGGCATCGCTCTCCTGGCAAAACACGCCTCACACTGTGAGTTAGTGACGTTAAAAATGGCGAGTTAGGATTCATCAGCGATATGTATTAAAAAGGACGCTTGAAGCGTCCTTTTTGCTGAGCTAATCCCATTCATGACGCTCGCCAACATCGACTAACACCAGTAGTGCGGCATCGCCGCCCCACTCTTTAGGGGCTTTATGGAATGCCTTTACATGTGGATGCTGTGCCAGCCACATGGGGATATTTTGTTTTAATACCCCAGTGCCATGTCCATGCATAACGCAGCAGCATGGGCAATGTTGTTTTATGCAAGCTTGCAGCAGGGCAGCGAGTTCTAATTTGGCCTCAGATTGGCGCATGCCATGGAGGTCTAATAACAGTTCGGGTTGATAATCACCGCGGCGTAGCCGTTTGACTTCAAAGCTGTCGACATCATCACGCGCCCACCGCATTGCACCTTCGGTGGGCAAGTATGGTTGGTAAGTATCTGAAAAATAGCTGTCGGCATGCAGTTCTGTGGTTTTGGCTTCCACTTCCCGCTTGGTTTTTTGTGGCGTCGAAAAATGACGCTTATCTTGTTTAAGCGGCGTTATGCCTTGGGTCAGGGCCGAAAATAGCGCCTGACCTTCATCTTTTTCTTTATTCATGGGGCTATTTTATTGAATCCGATGCCATATGAATAGAGTTCAGTTACAATGAGGTCGAACTATCTAGCTGGAGTATGTTTTGGATAAGATTTTTGTTGATGAAGCGGTAACCGAATTACGCACCATAGGTGACATGTTACGTTGGTCTGTGAGCCGTTTTAATGATGCTAACATCTATTATGGTCACGGAACCGACAACGCATGGGATGAAGCCATTGCATTAGTGTTTCATGCACTGCACCTTCCTGAAGAGATAGGCCAACAGGTCATCCATTCTAATTTGACCAGCAGCGAAAAACATAAAATTGTTGAGCTGATCATACGTCGTGTACGTGAACGTTTACCTGTTCCTTACCTGACCAATAAAGCTCATTTCGCAGGGCTTGAGTTTTATGTCGATGAGCGGGTATTAGTGCCGCGTTCTCCAATTGCCGAAATGATAGCTAATCGCTTTAGCCCTTGGCTTTATAACAAACCAGTTAACCGTATTCTTGACCTATGTACCGGCAGTGCTTGTATTGCCATCGCCTGTGCTTATGAGTTTGAAGACGCCGAGGTCGATGCACTTGATATCAGCGCCGATGCACTAGAAGTGGCACAGATTAACATTGAAACCTTAGGTGTGATGGACAGGGTGTTTCCGATCGAGTCGGATCTCTTTAGTGCTATCCCTAAAGGGCCGCAATACGATCTGATTGTTTCTAATCCGCCTTATGTCGATGCTGAAGATATTGGTGATATGCCAGATGAATACCATCATGAGCCAGAGCTAGGGTTAGCGTCGGGGCGCGATGGTCTAGATTTAACCAAGCGCATTCTAGCCAATGCCTTAGACTACCTCACTGAAGATGGCCTGTTAGTGGTTGAAGTAGGTAATTCTATGGTGCACCTTATCGAGCAATTCCCCGAAGTCCCGTTTACTTGGGTGAACTTTGAAAACGGCGGTGATGGGGTATTTGTTTTGACTCATGATCAGCTAGTTGAAAATGAATCACTGTTCGCCATCTACAAAGATAGTGAATAATAGCCATTTGTGGGTTTAGGGATAAGCCAGCCTATTGGGTAATTAACCATTAGGCTAGGCTTGAAAACGTCTAATAACATTGAGGTGAATAAAGCAGATGTCGGGAAACAGTATTGGTCAAAATTTTGTAGTGACTACATTTGGTGAAAGCCATGGTAAGGCATTGGGGTGTATTATTGACGGATGCCCTCCGGGATTGACGCTGAATGAAGCCGATATGCAACACGATCTTGACCGTCGCCGCCCGGGAACATCTCGCTATACCACTGCACGACGTGAAGCCGACGAAGTGCAAATTCTCTCGGGGGTGTTTGAAGGGAAAACCACAGGGACCTCGATTGGTTTAGTGATTCAAAATACCGATCAACGCAGTCAAGATTACTCCAACATTAAAGATCAGTTTCGTCCAGGACATGCTGATTATACCTATCAGCAAAAATATGGCCTGCGGGATTACCGCGGTGGGGGACGTTCATCGGCTCGTGAAACGGCCATGCGTGTTGCTGCTGGCGCTGTGGCTAAAAAGTATTTAAAGCAAGTGCATGGTATCGACATTCACGGTTATCTCAGCGCGTTAGGACCGATTGTGGCTGACAAAGTCGATTTAGCTCAGGTCGAGCAAAATGCGTTTTTCTTTCCTGATGCCGATAAGTTAGTCGCCCTTGATGATTACATGCGTGATTTGAAAAAGAGCGGTGATTCGATTGGCGCTAAAGTTTCAGTCGTCGCAACCAATGTTCCCGTTGGTCTGGGTGAACCGGTATTTGATCGACTCGATGCCGACATTGCCCATGCATTAATGGGGATCAACGCGGTAAAAGGCGTCGAGATTGGCGATGGATTTGAGGTGGTTAATCAAAAAGGCTCTGAGCATCGTGACTTAATGTCACCTCAAGGTTTTGCATCTAACCATGCCGGCGGCATCTTGGGAGGGATCTCCTCGGGTCAGCCGATAGTGGCCCATATAGCCATGAAACCCACATCCAGCATCAGTGTGCCGGGCGAGAGCATGACGGTACAAGGTGAAGAGTCTGAGGTGGTGACCAAAGGGCGACACGACCCTTGCGTCGGGATCCGCGCCGTGCCCATTGCCGAAGCGATGTTGGCCATTGTACTTATGGATCACCTGTTACGTCACCGTGCACAAAATGCCGATGTACACAGCGAAACCCCGGTTATTGGGATGAGATAATCTCAATCAGTGACGTAAAAGAGGGCACATAGTATGTGCCTTCTTTTGTTGTACATCAGATAATTAATGAGTTGATTGAGCCTTACACATGCAACAAGCAGATACTTTTCACTCCTTGCGCTGGATCAGCGCTTGTTATTTTTTCTTCTTCGCTATTCTCGGGGTGCTAGTCCCTTATCTTGGCGTATTTTTCGAGCATCGCGGCTTTGAGGCGCAAGAAATTGGCTTCTTATTGGCGATTTTAATGGCCACCCGAATTATCGCCCCCAATGTATGGGCCATGGTTGCCGATAAAACCGGCATGCGCGGTCAACTGGTTAAGCTCGGCGCGGGCTGCTCCGCGGTGGCGTTTTTAAGCTTTTTCTATCACGGTGGTTTTGTCTACCTTGCTATTAGTCTCAGTATTTACACCTTCTTCTGGAATGCTATTTTGGCGCAGTTAGAAGTGATCACGCTAGAAACCTTGGGCGAAAACACCAGTAAATACGGTAAAATCCGCAGTTTTGGCAGTGTCGGTTATCTGGTGTTTGTGGTCAGCGTTGGCTTTGGTATCAGCTATTTTGGCACCGAAATTCTTCCTTTTGTCGGGTTGGGTTTGTTTTTATGTCTGCTGGGCTGTTCATTGTCACTGCCTAACACTCGAGTGATGGTGGACAAACTGACTTCAGTTGAACCGCTTAAAATCGATAAGGGAATTTTTTGGTTTTTGGTGTCGGCACTGTTACTGCAAATGAGCGCCGGGCCTTTTTATGGCTTTTTTGTGCTGTATCTCAAGCAAGTTGGTTATAGCGAATCCACCGCTGGCGTGTATGTTGCGCTGGGAGTGCTGGCTGAAATTGTGATGTTTATGTTTGCGCCGCGACTCATGGGGCGTTACGGGGTGAAGACATTATTGGTGGTCAGTATTGGCTTTAGTGCTGTGCGTTGGTTATTAATGGCTTTTTGTGTTGGCAATATGTTCTGGCTTGGCGTGAGCCAACTTTTGCATGCCTTTACCTTTGGTTTAGTGCACGCGGCGTCGATTCAGTTTGTGCACCAAAAATTTGATATTCGTCACCGCAGTAAGGGCCAAGCGCTGTATGCCAGCCTAAGCTTTGGAGTGGGCGGCGCGTTGGGCACCTGGCTATGTGGTTTTATTTGGGGTGATGGTTCGCAAGCGTGGCTTAGTTGGGCGGTTGCCGCCGCGTGCGCTGGTGTATCTATGTTAGCGGTATTATGTATTCCTAGTCTTAATTCGAGTAACCCGAAGACCGCGAACGCCTAAGGTGAAAGCCAATCAAATTAGTGCAAAGTATAAAACAGGGAGAACCGTTGGATGAGTAACACATTTCGCTTGGGGGTTATCATTAACCCTCTGGCTGGACTTGGGGGCAGTGTTGCCTTAAAGGGCAGTGATGGCGTGGCGGCTGAGGCGATGGCTCGCGGCGCTGAGCCTAAGGCGCATTTGCGTATGGCTCAAGCATTAGAGGTTATTTTACCTTATCGAGATAAAGTGGAGCTGATCACCGCCTCTGGCACTATGGGCGAAGAGGTCGCGCTTAAATTGGGCTTTAACCATCAAGTGGCATATCACAGCGCAGTAGAGACAGAGGCGCGAGATACCCAAGATGCGGTCAGAGCCATACAAGCCTATGGGATAGATCTGCTGTTGTTTGCGGGTGGCGATGGTACCGCTCGGGATATCTTTGCCGTGGTTGATGAGACCTTGCCAGTGCTGGGCGTACCAGCAGGGGTCAAAATACACTCGGGCGTTTATGGTATTACCCCCCACGCTTCTGGCATGGTGATCAAGTTGCTATTAGATGGCGAGTTGGTCAGCTTAATGACGGGTGATGTGATGGATATCGACGAAGTGGCTTTTCGGCAGGGGACGGTAAAGGCGCGCCGCTTTGGTGAGATGTTGGTTCCAGCCGAGCCACGCTATATTCAAGCCGTAAAAATGGGCGGTAGAGAGGTTGATGAGTTAGTGCTTAGTGATATTGCTGCCCAAGTGATAGATCAGATGGAAGATGAGCTTTTTATCATGGGCTCTGGCAGCACTGTGGCTGCGGTTATGCAAGAGCTGGGCTTAGCGAATACGCTGCTTGGGGTCGATGTGATCGCGCACCGTCAGTTGGTTGGTAGCGATTTAACCGCCAACGAGCTGCTTGAATTGACTCAAGATAGGCAATGTAAATTGGTGATCACCCTTATTGGTGGACAAGGCCATATTTTAGGCCGAGGCAACCAACAGTTGTCGAGTCGGCTTATCCGCGCCGTTGGTAAAGACAATATTATTATCTTAGCCACAAAAACTAAACTAAAAGCACTTGAAGGACGCCCCTTAATTGTGGATAGTGGCGACCCAGAACTCGACGCCGAATTGTGCGGCTATTATAAAGTCGTCACGGGATACCGCGATTATGTCATGTATCAGGTGGCCAACCCTGATCTTGTCTCAAGATAAGTTAAGCGGCAATACACTGTTAATTGATTGGAGAAACCATGTTAGAGCAGTACGAACAAGCATTAGATCAATGGATTGCAACAAAAGTAGCGCAGGGCGATGACGATCAACTGTTTGCCAGTGGTTATTTGCAAGGCCACTTTGCCGTGGTGTTGTCGCAGTTAGAAGTTCAAGCAGAGCAAGACCATCAAGCACTAGATGACAAGATGCAGGTTTGTTTGGAAACCGCTAAAACGGAGCTCGCGCCGGCCGACTTTTTATTAGTGCAAGGCGCTTGGGATGAATTAAGCGCAAAAATTGCCAGCTTGGAAGCCCAGTGATCATGCCATGCGATTCGTTTGTGACGATAGGGTTAGTTAATCCCAAAAGCCCCACTAATGTGGGTGGCGTTATGCGCGCCGCAGGCTGTTACCGCGCCGATGCCGTCACTTATACGGGTAAACGTTATGCACTCGCAGCCAAGCATCGTGGTGAGCAATACAATACCGATACCAAAGGTGCGGGACTAACGATCCCCTTAACGGGTGTCGAATGTCTACTGGAGGGGCTTGATGTCGATACGCAAGTGATCTGCGTTGATTTAGTCGAAGGGGCTATTCCGCTGCCTGAATTTATGCACCCTAATAAAGCCATTTATCTGTTTGGCCCCGAAGATGGCACGATTGATCAGTATCTGATTGATCGCGCCAATGCGGTGGTTTATATGCCCACTGTGGGGTGCATGAACTTAGCATCGTCAGTCAATGTGCTGTTATACGACAGGTTAGCTAAAGGTGAGCCCACTGGCAGCGATGAGTTGATCCGTCAAAGTCGCGATACCAATAATCGCGTCAAAGTGAAAACCAACGCCACGTTATAAGCTAAGCTCATACTCAATCTTTGCCCTATGACCAACGTTAAACGTTAGTCATAGGGCAGCGTTCAGGTGATTTAACTTTTAGCACACGCTTAATCGTTCACCTTAATTGTTAACTTAGGCCCTATCTGTTTTATTGTAGCCATGTTGCATAGCAAGCTTATTTAGCCTTACGTAATCAATTACCGTTAATATCCGTCACACATATCTTTCAATAATATCCGCAGCTTCAGCAATCATCGTTCTTGCTTACTTACATATTTGCTTGCTTATAGCTTATATAAGTAACCTGATGTCACATCAGTGCTTTGCCTTTAATCAATTTTCTCATCCACATCCGGTTGGGATTCAACAAGCCTAGAATGGGTGTCGTGGTTGGGATCAATTCGCCGCACATTTGCGCTGCCAGCAACTCTGCCGCTAACGGGCCCGAGGTCAGACCGCGCGAGCCCAGTCCTCCTAATATAAAGAGTCCATCGTGGATCGGTGCCTGGGTATGTTGCCAATACTGCGCGCTCGATTTAGTGTGTTGCTGGGTTTGGTAGGCGTCGATGATGGCATCATAATCTGGCGCGCAGCCCATCATAGGGGCGTGATCTCGGGTCACCATACGCACTCCTACGCGGGCGCTATGGCCGCTAATATCGACATCTTTAGTCCAGTCAGTTTGGTAGCTGGTGCGTATTTTATCTAAGTTATCCAGCTGTTCGGTCACACTGTAATCAAGGTTATCGGGATCTTTAATATAGCTAGCCCCAGTGCAATGCAGTTCGTCATGGGCTGGCGTTAGGTAGCCGTGAGAGCACAGTACCGTAGTGAGCTTTTTAAGCGCAAAACGTGATGGAATATGGCTAACTTGTCCCCTAAAGCCGCTGATCGGAAGTTGTGCGGTTTGCGAAAAACCGGTTAAGTGGCGCCCATTGGCCAGAACCAGGTTGGCAAATGGCCCAAACGCTTGTTGCTTATGACCCACTTGTGCATTGATGTACCACTGATTATCACGCCGCTCAATGGCGGTCACTTGGGTATTAAAGTGGCACGTCACATCACTCAGTGTGGTGGCTTTTTCTATGGCAGCGGTGGTTAGTTGCTGTGGGTTAACCCAGCCACCCAAGGGGTAATAGATAGCGTCTATGCCTATCTCTATCCCTGCGATAGCACTGGCTTGGGCGCCAGTAAGAGGCTTAGCTATGGTATCAGCCCAGGCTCTGGCGGTGATGATTTTATGCAAGCGCTTGGCACTGCGATCATCATGGCCTGTTTGCAAGACACCGCAAAAATCATGATTAATCTTGTATCCTTGCTTAACGAGGGCATTAATCCGCTGGCGACTAAACAGGTATCCTTGCAGAAAAAATTGGCTCAATGGCCCATCTTCTGGTGTCAATAGCGGATAGATTGCCCCTTGTTTATTGCCAGAGGCCTGTTGGCCTGGGGCGTTATCCATGCAAAATAGCGTCAGTGCCTGGCCGCGCTCGGCAAGTGATAAGGCCAAGCAGCCACTGGCCACGCCGCCGCCGATAATGGCGGTATTACCGTCTGTGGCACTTTTTAGCGGATTATAGGCAAAGGTTTGTTGCTGCTGGTAACGTAATGCGGCGCGCTCTTTTTTAGCAATATCCAGACTGACCGGATCGGGATGGCTAAGGAGCGTCATTTCACTGAGCGGTTCTAACGGCCACTGTAATAAACGAAAGCCGCAAAGCTGGGTGACGTTACTCAGCTGTTGCTGCACCGAGGTACTGAGTGATTCATTGGGGTAAGCCGCCAGTATTACGCTTGCGTCATCATCGGATAATCTCGCGAGCTGCCATGCTAGCGGGTGATCTAATTGAGAGGCTTGAGCTTTGCTGAACATCCACGCACCAAAGGTTTGCTCAGCAGTAGCGAGTTGTTTTAATGCTTGTACGGTTTGGTCTATGTGCACATCTATCGATAAGGCACCATTGAAGCCAATAACCCGATGACAGCCAG
This sequence comes from Shewanella sp. 553, assembly GCF_059338375.1. Classification (NCBI taxonomy): domain Bacteria; kingdom Pseudomonadati; phylum Pseudomonadota; class Gammaproteobacteria; order Alteromonadales; family Shewanellaceae; genus Shewanella; species Shewanella sp. 553. The sequence goes on along the minus strand of NZ_CM181701.1, from coordinate 2,372,777 downwards.
CCACTGCCGACATGCTGATGTCATCAAGCTGCTGTACAATGGCATCAAATGGTTGGCATTGCTGTGCAAGGGAGCTTAAATCACTCGCCTGTGCAACAAAGTAGTGCAGTCTTAATGGGCTTTGTTGAGGTGAATGGCCGATATGGCTGAGCAACTGTTTGATGACAGATTCAAGGCCAGGACCTATGATACCCAACATCATAGGTCGGTGTGCTGCAGGATAAAGGTGTGCCAAAATAGAATCAATGACACTTTTGTTTACACAAATTGGGGTTTTATTTTCAGGTTCGTTAGCCAATGATTTTACTCTGACGATGATATTAGGCATTATTTTACCTGCCTTTATGGAAAGCTGACCACTTAATTGCGTTAAAAGCGCTACTATTGGCCCAGCAAAATTGGTACTAAACGTACGGAATGGACAGTAAATAATGAAAAGAGTCGTGATCACCGGACTTGGCATAGTTTCAAGTATTGGTAATAACAAGCAAGAAGTCACCGAGTCACTTAAAGCAGGTCGTAGTGGGATCACCCACTCAGATCAGTTTGAAGAAATGAAGCTTCGTAGCCATGTTTGGGGCGACATTAAGTTAGACCCTAAAGAACATATCGATCGTAAAGCATTACGTTTTATGGGCGATGCCGCAGCTTATGCGTACATTGCCATGGAGCAAGCGATTAATGATGCAGGGCTAACAGAAGAGCAATACTCACATCATCGCGTTGGTATTATCGCAGGTACGGGCGGCGCATCATCGGCCACCAGGTACAAGCTGCCGATACCCTGCGTGAAAAAGGCGTTAAGCGCGTTGGTCCTTACATTGTGCCACGTATTATGTCGAGCACGGCTAGCGCTTGTCTTGCTACTCCATTCAAAATTAAAGGCATGAACTATTCGATTAGTTCTGCCTGTGCTACCAGTGCGCACTGTATTGGTCATGCGGTTGAGCTTATTCAGATGGGCAAACAAGATATGGTGTTTGCTGGTGGTGCAGAAGAGGTTGATTGGACTTTGACCATGGGCTTTGACGCCATGGGCGCGCTATCGACTAAGTATAACGATTGCCCGGAAAAAGCCTCTCGTACCTATGATGCTGACCGTGATGGTTTTGTTATCTCTGGCGGTGGCGGAATCGTGGTCGTTGAAGAACTTGAGCATGCACTAGCGCGCGGTGCAAAAATTTATGCCGAAGTGGTGGGTTACGGCGCATCATCAGATGGTTATGACATGGTTGCGCCATCAGGCGAAGGTGCAGTGCGTTGTATGCAAATGGCGCTTGCCGATGTCGATACCCCTATCGATTATATCAATACCCATGGTACGTCGACACCAGTAGGTGACATGCGTGAACTAGAAGCATTAGCCGAAACCTTTGGTGATAAGCTTCCACCGATAGCTTCTACTAAGTCACTGACGGGGCATGCTCTGGGTGCAGCTGGTGTTCATGAAGCGATCTATAGTCTTATCATGATGGAAAGCGGCTTTATTGCGCCGAGCATCAATATCGATAACGTCGATGAAAAAGCTAAAGGCATGCCGATTGTGACTGAATATCGTGAGGCGGAGCTTAATACTATTATGAGTAATAGCTTTGGCTTCGGTGGCACTAATGCCACTTTAGTGATGCGCAAATATAAATAGATAATTTTTATAGTTGATGCATAGAAAAGGGAAGCGCAAGCTTCCCTTTTTTATAATTCAATCAGGCTATTGGGCGTTAAATTGCTGGCCTGTAATGTCACTAGAGTCATCACCCATTAGGTATAAGTAGGTTGGCATGAGCTCTTCTGGGGTTTTCAAGGTTTGTGGGTTTTCTGCTGGGTAGGCGTTGGCCCGCATACCTGTGCGAGTCGCCCCAGGGTTGATGCTATTGGCGCGCAGGGAAGTCCCTTGGTATTCATGGGCAATGGATTGCATCATGCCTTCGGTGGCGAATTTTGAAATAGCATATTCGCCCCAAAATGCGCGGCCCTGACGGCCAACACTGCTTGAGGTAAAAATGAGCGATGCCGATGGCGCTTTCTTCATCACGGGTAATAATGCCTTGGTCATCATGATCTCGGCAACCACGTTGACTTGCAATACATCTCTTACCGAATCGAGTGAGATATGCTCAAATGGCCCTAACACCCCTAATAAGCTGGCATTGTGCAGTAAACCATCTAGGTGGCCAAATTGCTGTTCTATGGTTTCGGCCATATCGATATAGTTTTGCTCAGTAGCGCCTTTTAAATCTAATGGCACAATAGCAGGTGTTGGGTAACCGGCTTGTTCAATTTGATCATATACGGCTTCAAGCTTTTTGACCGTTTTGCCTAATAAGATCACCGTGGCGCCATGCTCAGCGTATGCCAGTGCAGCGGCGCGTCCAATGCCATCACCTGCACCAGTAACCAATATGGTTTTATCTTTAAGTAAATCTTTTGCTGCCTGATATTCCAACATGAGTTAATTTTTCCTATTAGCGGAATTACCCGCCATTTCTATGATTTATTACAGTCAAAAACAGTTGTTTAAAACAAACGATTAAGTTACGACCTTTTCTAGTACCCCTTGTTGTGACAAAAATGTAGCTAACTCAATAATTTTACGTTAACTTGAGCTGAGATAGGGGCTGAAAAAGTCCTACGGGTCACGCAAGGAAGACTATTGTGACCAATTTTTGGGGAAAACAAAATTATTACAACAAGATTTGGGGAAAAAAGATGAAAAGACTCTTTTTGGGTGTTGCAATAGCATCCGCGTTAGGAATGACAGGTTGTAGCGAGGATAGTGTTGAGCAATTAGCGGATAAGACCGAACCGTTGACTCCTCAATCAACAATAGTATTTGATCCGGCTAATGGCGCAGTGCCGTTACCTAACGATCTGCTCTTTAGTGGTACGCTCGATGGTACCATCACTATTCCTAAAAGTTCAGATCCCGATGCGCCAAGTGAGGCGAAAGGTGATTACACTGATCCCACAATAGCGCTAGGGGCATTGGATGGTTGGTCTACCACCTCGCCAATTTCGATTAATGTTGCTCTGGCGACTAACAGTGAAGGCGAAGCGCTGACATTAGATGCCGCCTCTGTTGCTCAGCCTGGCGCGGTGCGATTGTTTGAAGCGACGGTCGGCGGGCCACTTTCAACCGATCCCGAATGCCAAGCGGCAGCTTCGGTATCGGCCTGTAAAGTGGGCGATGAGCTGCAATTTGGTATTGATTTTGTCACAACCACATCGGGTAGCACCATTGCCGTTATTCCGCTTAAACCACTTAAAGCCAATCAATCTTATATTTATGCTACCACCAATCTGGTACACGATTCAGAGGGCCGTGCGCTTGCGCCATCTTCGACTTACGGCTTGTTAAAGCTTGATATTGAAACCAAGCCGTTAGAGACACCTGAGCAGTTAATGCTACAAGGTTTAGTTAATAGTTATGAAAAAGGCATTGCCGCTGCCCACGGTGTTGACTCTTCAAGCATCAGTTATTCTGCTTTGTTTACCACTCAAGCGATCAGTGATGTCTATGAGACCACTAAGTTATTGATGTTACAAGAAGGCTCTCCATTTGCTCCTTCGATGACAATCCCCATGCCACATCCGTTAGGCCTGACCGTGGCAGAGGCTGCTGGTTTGACGGAAGCCGATGGTCCAGCTTATGTCGTATCGAGCCTTGCCGATGTTTATGTCGCACAGCTGACGTTGCCAACTTATGGGCAGTGTAACTCTGTAAGGTGTGCTGGCAGTATCGATGATGAATGGAGCGCAGGCAGGAATGGCTATTGGAAAGCATTAGGCGATAGCCCAGTCTCGGTACTGCTAGCGCTTCAATCTGGCACTATGAGTCAGCAAAACTTTGGCGCACAAGCGGTGGCACACGGTATCGATCCGAGTCAAGGATTGGCTAACCCAGCGTTGCTGGCAGGTAAAACGTGGCTGCTCGATGATGGCACTGCCGCCGATAAAGCCAAGCATTTGACTAAATTTAATCCGATCCCAGCGCCAACAGGTCGTGAGACAGTCCCTGTATTGATCTCTATGCCAAATGCAGAGAGATTAGCCGCTTTTTATACCGCACAAGGTTTACCCTTTACTGCTCCTACTGCTGGTTGGCCGACAACAATTGCCATGCATGGCTTAGGCGGGGGTAAAGAGATGTCACTTGCCTATGCCGGAAGCTATGCCGCCATGGGCGTTGCGACTATTGCTATCGATATGCCGCTGCACGGTGCGCGTTCATTTGATGCTGATGGCGATGGTACCTATGAAGTATCGGCGACAGACCCGTCATATGGTGCCGTTGTCGGGACGCCAGATGCATTTACAAATGGAAGTCCACTAGTCTTTATCAACATCGGCAGTACCTTGTCGGTCAGAGATAATTTCAGACAAGCGACTGTCGATCATTTAGGTCTTCGTGCGGCATTGACCGGATTAGCTGGCGGCCTAGCCGCTGCGCAGATGCCACAGATGTTCGACATTACTAAAATTAGCGCGCAAGGCTTGAGTCTTGGGGCGATAGTCGGTACTGACTTTGCCACCTATGCCAGCACAGGTTTAACGCACCCAGAAAATGGTGCCGATTTAAGCTATGTACATAAGCTCAATGCGGTATCGCTCGTTGCGCCAGCGGGTGGTGTTGCTGGTACCTTTATCGGTTCAGCGACTTTTGGTCCAGTACTGTTTAACAATGTTACTGCCACTGAAACGTTCCAAGCTTTAGTGGATGAAGCCAATAAGAGCACCAACTATGAACCAGGTTCGCCTGAATACGCAGCGCTTGTTCAGGCGGTATACGCACAGTTCCTGCCGACGTTTGCGTTTGCTGTACAAACAGCGGTGGATGGCATGGATCCAATTAACCACGCCGCAGCGTTAAAGGCGACAGGTTTGCCGGTTCACTTAATTGAAATTGCAGGTGATGGTAGCAACTTACCGGATCAAGTATTACCCAATAGCGTTGAGAACTTCCCTGTTTCAGGTACAGAGCCGTTAATCGCAAATCTCGGTCTTGAGTGTGTCGATACGACCACTGCTGGCTCGGGTGCGGTGCGCTTTAGTAAGGGTCATCATAGCTCTATCATCAGCCCAAGTGAGATCCCTGGTGTCACAGATGGTAAAGCGGGCGCTGCAACGGCAGAGATGCAGCAGCAAGTTGCCACTTTCGCCTTAACGGCCGGTAAGCAGCAGGCGTCTATCTTAATTCAAGATGCGTCGGTGATTCAACCGTGCCCAGTTGCCGCTCAGTAGCGATTTGAATAATTAGATAAAAAGCCCAGCATATGCTGGGTTTTTTTTATCACTGCATTTGTTATTCAAAGTAGTACTGATAGAATAACGGCCACATTTTTAGGGTAGTAATAGAGCCTCAAACGGAGTTTATTTTGGATTTTTTGTACGAGTATGGATTATTCCTTGCCAAGGCAGTCACTATCGTTATCGCCATTATCGCGGTAGTGGTGGTGATATTGGCGTCTGCGATTAAACAGAAAGCAGATAAAGGCGAATTAAAACTGACTAATTTGTCTGAAGAGTTACAGTCATTAAAGCACGATTTAAAAGAAGAGCTGCTGTCAAAGAAGCAGTTTAAGGCTTACGAAAAGCAATGTAAGGCGCAAGATAAAGCAAAAGAAAAGGCGGAAAAAAACCATGCTGATACACAGGTAGAGCCTAGGGTATTTGTCATTGACTTTAAAGGCAGTCTTGACGCCAGTGAAGTGGCATCACTGCGTGAAGAGATCAGCGCTATTTTAACCATTGCCGAAGCTGGCGATGAGGTGGTAGTGAATGTGGAAAGCGGCGGTGGTATGGTCCACGGTTACGGTTTGGCATCCAGTCAGCTTGATCGATTGCGCAGTGCAAATATCCCGCTCACTATCTGTGTGGATAAAGTCGCTGCCAGTGGTGGTTACATGATGGCGTGCGTTGCCGATAAGATTTACGCTGCACCGTTTGCTATCGTAGGCTCTATTGGTGTGGTTGCTCAAATTCCTAATTTTAATCGCTTACTGAAAAAGCACGATATCGATTATGAGCAACATACAGCGGGTGACTTTAAACGAACCTTGACTCTTTTTGGGGAAAACACCGATGAGGGACGTGAAAAGTTTCAGCAAGAACTAGAAGAAACCCATGTATTATTTAAAGGGTTTATCGCGAAATACCGCCCTAAACTTGATCTTGATAAAGTGGCGACGGGTGAGCATTGGTATGGTCAGCAAGCCATAGCATTAGGATTAATCGATGCGCTATCTACTAGCGATGATGTGATTATGAATCTGGCTAAAGATAAAACCGTAATTAAAGTGCGCTATCGATTGAAGAAAAAGTTGGCAGATAAAATTGCCCATGGTGCATCGCTCTGTGTAAATGCCATTTTTAATCGTATGGCTGAAAAAAATCAACCAATGAGTTGATCACTTCTCGGCATATTTTAAGACCCGCTTAAGGCGGGTTTTTTATTGGTTCTCTGTCTTGATCGCAATAGCGTTAATGTTTAATTGTTAAGTTTTGGTTAATACTGGTGTTCATTGCTGGTTTATTCTTATATAAATAATAAACACTAATTTAGTGCTCAGTTGATAAAGAGCCGGTAATGAATAAAAGTACGCTAACTCTATGAACTTTCCCCGACGCTTTGAAGCAACACTCATGGTTGGCGATCAACCTTACCCCGCATATGAACTTCGTAATTTACTGATGTTTGTCGCACAATATTATGGTGAAAGGCACCAGATGCGGTTATGCCAAGAGATTGGTATTGGTTTAAGTGAAGTGTCACAAATGCAATTTGTGTCGGTATGGCAGGTGGATTACGCCATGGCTTATTTAAGTCAGTTAGATGCCAATCTCGAGTTAGGGGCGAAATTAGGGGCAAGTTGTCGCTTACAGGATCTGGGCTATATCTTGCATCATTTATCGAGGTGTGCGACCTTAGGTGATTGTTTAAATTTTGTGATTTCGTCTCCGCAGTTGGTGGGCAGTGTCTCTGATACCTTACTGGGTAATGGTAAGCAAGTATTGTCATTACGCTGGTTAAATACCGCAAAAATTGCTAGAGGACACTTTAGATTACAGTTTTTAAATAGTGTTTGTTCGATGCTCGCCATCGCACGGCAACTGACTTTACAGCCGATAGTGCTGGACCAACTGTGTTTAGTCGATAAACAAGTTACTCATTCGAGCTGCGATTTTTTACCACACTATACTCAGGCCAATGTGCGATATAACAGCCCGTTTTATGAATGGTCTATTAATCGACAGCAACTCGCGCTGCCCATATGCTTTGATTTTCATGCTATCTCTTTTGAACGTAATTACGTGGCGACACCTTCTTTTATCGAGTCAATATTATGTGAGTTAAAGCGTGGCTTTCCGGATACCCCAAAACTGCAACAAATGGCCACAATACACAATGTTTCGGCACGAACCCTTAGGCGACGGTTAGCATTGGCGGGCACCAGTTATCAGAAATTGATTGACCAAGTACGTTGCCAAACCGCAATTGCGTTAATCGTGCAGGGAGATTGCAGTACGCAGGAAATAGCTGAATTGATGGGATTTGGAGAAGTCAGTCATTTTCGACAAAGCTTTAAGCATTGGTTGGGTTACCCTCCAGGGTATTTTAAGCGTCAGCTTTAGTTATCATTAGAACTGAATTGACCGAGTGTATTGCTGTAGTGAAGTAAGGCTGCCACAAGGCAGCCTTACGGTTTTAGCGTGTTACAGTGAGCAACTTGCACGAGGTAAACGATTAATCCACTGTGCAATCAAAGCACTACCTTCGGCATGAGATAGACTGCGGCCAATCTCTGGCATGCGATCGCCTGGTGTGGTGCTATGCATCCTAAAATGGAGGATTGAGGTTTCAGCGCTGCCCGGTACGATATCGTAGCTTAGCGTGCCGCCTCCATAAGCCACTGGTGATTTACAGGTACCGTGTGCATATCCACTGTCTTCGTCGTAAGCTCGCCAAAACTCAAGCTTTAGTCCGGTATTAGAGGCATTGCCTTCTGGGCGGTGACAATGAGCGCAGTTAATATCTAGGTAGCCCTTAGCTTTATGCATTAATTCGGCATCAGAGAGGCTGGTTAAATCCAACTCATCTCCGTCGTTAAATGATGGTACCTTAGCTATGCTATTTATCTCAGGTACACCTTGTAAAATGCCCGCTGACTGCCATTTTAACAACTGATTCATATTGCCATCACTATAAACATAATCTTTATTGAGGTGACGAGCTTTAGGGTCCTATAGGGACAAACACTGCCTGACTGGTATCATCGGCTTTAAATTGATGACATTGCTTACATTGATTCATGCTCGGCACCACATAGTCAAAGCTTAAGTTTTCGCCTTTGTGAATGAGCTGTTTGGCTTGAATGGCACCCGCTTTAGCTAAAATCGCATCATTTTGCTCGGCGTTATACACATATGGTAAGGCTGACCAACCTGACGCGCGTCTAATCAGTAAGCGGGTCTCAACTAAGCTCTCATTATCGACCCCACGTTGAGCGGTATCAGCTGGTAGGGCAAAGGTTTTGGCTATCACGGTTCCCACGGGGAAATCCATGCTTTCGTTGGCAGAATAGCTAGCAAATAACCCCTCTGGGACGAAAACAAAACGGTACTTACTGGAATAGTCAGTAAATAGCTCGGTATTAAGATCATATGGCAGGCCCTCAGAGTTTGCTCCTGTTGTTGGATCACTCGGATCGGCAAATAAGTTGTAGTCAGATAAATTAGGGCAGTTAGAGGCTAACAGCGCGCTCCAATTGACTCCGCTATCGTTCGACTGACATAAGCTTAAATCGCCATCGCCGATTAAGTCCGCTTCACCTTCACCTATGGAGCCCCCGCCGCCGATTAAGACTCCGCCATCACAACCTGCGACGCTATCGTCAACGCCGCAACCGAAGATTTGATCACCAAAAGTGACCGTGTGGACCGGAAGGCTCACTTGAGCACAGTTCATTAATGCCGCTTGTTTACTTTCGTATAAGACATCCACAATATTGATATCGGTATTACTGTTAGCGTACAGACGGCCGAAAGAGACATCCCCATTGTTACTCGCGCAGACATTATCGCTACCATCGTCAGCAAAGGGCATCTCTTTTAGGCCTAAATAAGCGGCGCTGCCATTATTGGCTAAGAGTTCACCAAGGCCATCATAAAGTACTCCTGGAAAGGCACCATGAGTGAACAAATAAGCTTTGATGATGTCATTAATCAAGTAACCGTTGGGTTTTCTCCCGTACTCGCTGATAAAGTTATCATGCAGATAAATATTGCGTGGGGTCGCGCGCCAACCATCTTCGATAGACTGACCCGGCTGACCATAATTACCAACAAAAGTGGCCATATCAGGCTCGGCAATGAAGAAACTGGATATGGTGACCCCCAGCGTGTCATGATCCGTTATTTGATTGTTGAAAATTTCAACATCACTCGTGGATAAAATGATTATCCCTGTCCCTGGGGGAACAATGTGAACACCTGCCGGATTAGCTGAGGCGTTGGCGAAATTGGGGGTGTTGTTATCGTATATTTTGTTATTAAATATTCTGACACTTGAGCCATATCTATGGTTATTAATGGGTAAATCAAATACCAGAATGCCGCCGGTATTGCCCATGGCCTCATTATCGTAAACGTCGGCGTATTTAGAGTTTTCGATTTCAATCCCCGCAACATTTTCTTTGGCAATATTACGTCGCACAACGATATATTGAGATTGACCAACATAAATACCAGCGTCAGCACTGCCTCGCACATAGGTATCTTCAATCAGAATATTTTCACATTCAACAGGGTATAGGCCATAAGCGCCATTATTTTCGTCTAGCGCACCTTCCCAGATAGTGGCGAGGCGCCGTAGTATGATGCCATTGGTATTTTTGAGTTTAATACCATTATTTTTGGCTTCGTTAACCGATAGATCTTGGATGATAATGTTGACAGCATTTTGCACAAAAATACCGTCACCACTTATTGATTCTGAAAAGTTAAGTACGGTTTCCTCCATACCGTAACCCATAATCGTAATGTTTTTAGCATAAGCCCCATCGCCATCAACATCACCATCAAATAGCAAAGTTGACTCAATATTAAAGGTGCCTTTTGGCAGTACAATCACATCATTACTTTGTGCATTAATCAGTGCTTCTTGAATTCGGGTTGTTAGGTTATCACCTGCAGCAATCATTATTGCACCATCCGGAAAGCCTGCACTAGTATCATCGGGAATGGTGGCAGTCGGTGGCGCAGTGACTGTAGGGGTATCATCATCTTGAGAGCAGGCTGCAAGTGACATTGCGACAGCACCTGCAATGAGAGTGGTGATTAACCACTTAGGGCGGTTGTTGAACATGGTTTCTCCTCATTATTTTTCTTATAGCTGTCCTAGCTTGCCCTGACATCGTAGATATTCAATATGAGATCTGGCCAACATTTTATTAACATTTGGTGTGGTAGGCAATTTGCCCCGCAAAGAAGTGGTAACTATTATTCAGTCATCGCATTTTTACATAATTAAAATAGATGGTTAGCGGTATTTATAATCCAGCGGATCGGCTCTATTTACGGCGAGGCGAATATCAGGAGGGGGATGTGCAATTTATCTCTTTAGAGGTAGGGAGGTTTAGTCTCCCTACGATTAACCATAGCGTCAACACACGCCATAGGGTTGATCCTAAAGCGACGCGGGCTGCGTATCTAACAGCCAAGGCTGCACAAAGTCGGCAATCTGCGGTTGAGCAGCTTGGTTAGGATGGATACCATCGGCCTGCATGAGGTGAGGGTGTATGGCAATATCTGTCATAAAAAAGGGCATTAAAGTCACTTGATGCTCCTTGGCTAAGTCTTGATAAACTTGAGTAAATATTTTGGCGTAACGCGGTCCATAGTTAGGTGGTACCATGACCTCACTTAATAGCACTTTAGCGCCTGCTTGTTTACTCAGGCTGATCATTTCGGCAAGATTAGTCTTTAGCTGCTTGGGTGAAAAACCGCGCAGACCGTCGTTACCACCGAGTTCGATAAGCACCAGTTTGGGCTTAACTGATTTCAGCAGCCCTGGTAACCGACGAAGGCCGCCTGCGGAGGTTTCTCCGCTGACAGAGCCATTGACTATGGTTTTATCGGGCATTTTTTGTTGCAACAGATGCACCCAACCTTGATCTTGCTCCATACCATAACTGGCACTTAGGCTATCACCTAGTATCAAGATTGGGCTAGCATGGACAGGGGCCATATTGAGCATTAGGCCGAGGCCGAGCAGTCGCAACACAACATTTAAGCGAAGGATGAATAGGGATTTTATGTCAGACAATAGCGCTATCACGGTAAATAATCTCATTAAGTCAGTGGCTACCCAAGAGGGAGAGCTTACTATCCTCAACGGCATCAAGATGGATGTCAAGTTAGGCGAGAGTGTGGCGATCCTCGGCCCCTCGGGATCGGGTAAATCGACCTTGCTTGGGTTACTGGCGGCATTGGACTCACCGACGTCTGGCGAGATATATCTCGATGGTGTCGCATTGCACGGTCTTGATGAAGAAGGTAAAGCGAGGTTGAGGAAGGAAAAGGTTAGCTTTATTTTTCAATCGTTTATGCTAGTAGATACCCTCAATGCATTAGAAAATGTGATGTTGCCGGCAGAGTTATCAGGGGTTGAGCGTGCCCGTGAAAAGGCCGAAGCTATGCTCGAGCGCGTTGGTTTAAGTCATCGTTTAACCCATTTTCCTAACCAGTTATCGGGGGGAGAGCAACAACGTGTCGCGATTGCGCGGGCGTTTATCTGCGAGCCTAAGGTGCTGTTTGCCGATGAGCCTACGGGTAATCTCGATGGTGCCAACAGCGACAAGGTCGCTGATATGTTATTTGAACTTAACCGTGATAGTGACACGACCTTGGTTTTAGTCACCCATGATCTGCAGCTGGCTAACCGCTGTGAGCGTCAATTTATTATGCAGGCAGGAGTGTTAACTGAGCCAGATGAAACGCTGCAAACCGCTTCCCATGAGTCAGATAAGTTGGCATCGATGGAGGCAAGTTAATGGAGATGCGCATTGCATGGAAGTTATTTAAGCGTGAGCTGTTTCAGGGCCAACTTCTGCTGATCATCTTAGCCATTACCCTAGCAGTATTATCAGTCACAGGGCTAGCACGGGTAAGCGAGCGATTACAAATTGCCATCAATGGGCAGGCGTCTAAATTTATTGCCGCCGACCGTATTATCAATTCGCCAACGCCCATCGACAGCGAGATTTTAGCTATAGCAGATACCCTAGGGCTCGCGCACGCTCAGAGCATGCAGTTTAATTCCATGGTGTTTGCTAACGATAATTTTCAGCTGGTTACCGTCCGTGCGGTAGATTCAAATTACCCGTTAAAAGGTCAAATCGAGTTAATTGATGGCGTGACCAATACCTTACCGCAAGCAGACACCTTATGGTATGAGACGCGTCTGGGTGGCATATTAAGTTACCCCAGCTCACTTGAGATTGGTAATGCCGAATTTCACCTGGGCGCCGAGATAGCGCGTCTACCCGATGCGGGTTTTAATCCTTTTGCTTCGTCACCTGTGGTATTGATGCGTCTCGAGGACGTGGGGAAAACGGGGGTGATTCAACCAGGCAGCCGAGTCAGTTATATTCATCAGTTTGCGGGCGATGCCGATAAGCTAACCTCATTTGAAGAGGCCGTTAAACCGCTGCTTAACAACAGCCAACGCTGGGTCGATGTGCAATCGGGGGATTCTCCCATTGCCAGTGCGGTTAAACGGGCGGAGCGTTTTTTACTCTTGGCCAGTTTACTGGGTATCGCACTTGCCTGCGCCGCTATTGGTATTGCGGCTCAGCGCTATTGTCAGCGCCATTTTGACGTCGTCGCTATGCTTAAAACCTTCGGCGCATCGAGCCAGCAAATTCGCGTGTTATTTGGCGTGCATCTCTTACTTGTCACCAGTTTAGGCATTATTTTAGGGCTACTTGGTGGGCTCGCGCTTGATGCAATGTTAACCGCTTATTTACCTCAAGCGATTGCCGACTATGACGCACCCTTGGCTCGGCCGCTTTTATTGGGCGTAGCAACCGGGCTTATTTCGGCGTTTATGTTTTCGGCTTATCCGCTGATGCGCTTGTTATCGATTCCGCCATTAAGGGTGCTGCAGCGGCAGCTTGAAGCCGTGCAGTTTGGCATGTGGTTACACCTAGTTTTGAGTGTCGGTGCCATGGCCTTGTTAGGTTATTTGTATTCGCAAAGCCTTGCGCTGACCATGACAGTTGTTGCTGGTGTATTGTTGTTAGGAATACTGCTGAGTCTCTTTGGTTTTGTGCTTATCAGGGCTGGTCACAGCGTAGGCATGAAAACTACCAATCCTATGCAATTGGCATTAGCAGGTCTGCGCCGTCGAGCAAAACAGAATGCGGTACAACTGGTGGGCTTTAGTAGTGCGTTAGTACTCTTGTTGACTATCATTGCGTTGCGTCAAGACCTGCTCAATGAGTGGCAACAGCAGCTGCCAGAGGGGTCACCTAATTACTTTTTAGTCAATATTGCTCCTGATGAGCAGCAAGCCCTTAATGAGTACTTTAGTCAAAATGCGATAAAGGCTACCGATATTTATCCGGTGATCCGTGGACGTTTGGTGCAGATCAATGGCGAAGACTTGATTTCATCGGCTCAAGCCGATGCGGGCGATCAAGGCCGGGTGGGAATATCCAGAGAGCTCAACCTGACCTGGCGTGATAATTTACCTCCTAATAACGATCTGTTATCGGGCACATTTAACCAAGACAGTGATGAGGTATCAATTGAGTCTGGCGTCGCAGAACGCTTGGGCGTTGATTTAGGTGATGCATTAACTTTTGAAATAGATAATCAAAGGTTCACGGTGAACATTGCCAGTATACGTGCGGTGCACTGGGAAACCTTACAGCCCAACTTTTTTATGATTTTCACCCAAGAGGCGTTAGCGCCTTTTGCGTATACCTCCATGGCTAGCTTTTATCTTGAAGACAGTCAAAAGCATCTGGTACTTGAGTTGATTAAACGCTTTCCAACCGTGTCGATTATTGATGTGGGCGCCATGGTTAAGCAGTTGCGTGAGATCATCGACCAAGTGTCGTTATCGCTCACCTTAGTGCTGGTTCTGGTATTGCTCGCCAGTAGTTTAGTGATGGTGGCGCAAACGGAAGCGGGCATGGCAACGCGCCAACGCGAACTTGCCGTGTTAAGGACGTTTGGTGCATCGGGCTGGTTATTGCGCATGGCGACCGCACTAGAATTTGCCTTATTGGGGCTGATAGCCGGGGTGATGGCTGTGGTTGTGGCCGAATTCACCTTGTATCTGTTAAAGACCCAAGTGTTTGAGCTTGTTGTGTATATGCATTGGGATTGGTGGATATTAGCGCCACTGTCTGGCGCCGTAATTGTGGCTTTGTTAGGCACCTGGCGTTGCCGTCAATTACTGCAAAAGTCGTGTGGTGAGTTACTCAAAGCTTGAGCATAAAAATAGAGGCCGGTGATTCCGTCAGGGATCGCTGGCCTCTTGTGTCAGCGCGGTAGCTTAGACACTGTCATCTATACCGTTAATCATGTTGTATTAATGCGGTTAGTGCCTCGGGTAGTTGTGGGTATGTAAACTGATAACCCGCTGCTAATGCACGATTAGGGTAGACATATTGCCCCTCGAGTAGCAATTGTGAAAGCTCACCTAAAGCAATATTCAGCGCCATAGCAGGCATAGGTAAAAAAGTGGGTCGATGCAGCACTTTGCCTAATGCTTTAGTAAAGTCTTTATTACTCACCGGATTGGGCGCCGTGCCGTTAAAAATGCCACTACACTTATCATTGCGGAGTAAGAAAAGGATGAGTTCCACTAAATCCGCTTGATGTATCCAGCTCATCCCTTGCTTGCCTGAGCCGATAATGCCTCCACCGCCCATTTTAAAGGGCAGTAACATCTTTTTCAGCGCGCCGCCGTCAAGGCCTAGCACTAAACCAATGCGTACAATACAAACCCGTGTGCAGTCAGCGGCTTCCAGTGCTAATTCCTCCCAGTGTGAACAGACTCGATGGGCAAAATCAGTAGAATGGCTAGCTTCATGCTGCTGAGTTAACTCAAAACTCTCATCAATTAAGGTGTGATCATCATGATTACCGTAGATCCCAATCGCCGAACCACTAATAAACACCGACGGCGGATGTTGACTGGCGTTAAACAGTTGGCTGAGCCGTGCGGTGATATCCCAACGGCTGTGACAAATTTTCTGTTTTTGCTCTAAGGTCCAACGCTTGTCGGCAATTGGCTCGCCCGCAAGGTTAATCACTGCATCGAATCCGTCTAGCGAGGATAACGCACTGAGGTTGCCAAGGAGTCGATGTTGATGGCCCAGCTCGAGATGTGCTTTACCCGCGGAGCGGGTCAATATGGTGATGTCATTATCGGCGCTTAATGCCTTAACGAGTTGCCGCCCGATAAAGCCCGTGCCTCCCGTGATGAGTATTTTCATGGTTGCTCCACTTTTTTGTGCGTTATCAAAAATATACACTAACTATTATCGTTAGGATCATATTATTGCTAATAATTTAATCGGCGCTAATATCTAGGCAATGACGCAAGGTTGTTAAGAACAAGGTATTGGTGCCCGTTTGAGCTGCACTGTCGGGATAACCTGAGTGTTTGGGTTAGAGTGTATGAGTGACTATGATATTTAATGGCTAATTAAGTCATTATGTTGTTTGCTAAAGCGGTGATCCACAGTTTCTGCTAAGGTGTTGGTTGCAATCAAAGTAATGATTTATTTAATCATAGTGCGATAATTTAATTCACTATGGTGAAACCAAGGTTGAATGATTTGGTTTGAAGTAAGTGGTGTTAGTCGATAAATGAAGATAGCGTTAGGTGACCATTTGCAGTGTGGTGGTATCTTAATACAATTCACACTTTATCATTTTATAGTTTATTTATAAGGATATTATGTAGATGGCTCGATTTGAAAACCAAGGCGTCGCATTTAAAGGTTTTGCCATTATGGCCTTTATAGTGGTGATTTTAGCTGGTATGAAGGCGGCTAGCCCGATAGTGGTACCATTTGTATTATCGGCTTTTATTGCGGCTATCTGTAATCCTGCAATTAATGGGATGACCCGACTTAAGATCCCTAGGGCGATTGCGATTTTCTTTATGATGGTATTTATCGTACTGATGGGACTTTGGATGGCTTCACTAGTAGGCAGTTCTATCAACGAGTTTTCACGTCAGTTACCGCAATATCGTGACCAGTTAGTCGAACAATTCGCCTGGATTTTGACGAAATTACAAACGTTAAATATTGAGTTATCACGTGAGCAGATCTTGGCTTATTTTGATCCAGGTGCCGCTCTGTCAATGACCAGCAATATGTTGTCTAGTGTGGGCGGGGTGATGGCTAATCTGTTTTTGATCATCCTAACCGTCGTCTTTATGTGGTCTGAAGCGGAAAGTTTACCTAAAAAATTACACTTCGCCTTGGATGATCCTGACATGCGCTTAAAGCAGATCGATAAATTTCTGCATTCAGTCAATCAATATATGGTGATTAAAACCCTAGTTAGCCTAGGGACAGGTATCATAGTTGGCATAGGCTTGACTGTGATTGGCGTGGATTACGCATTACTGTGGGCGGTGGTGGCGTTTCTGTTTAACTATATTCCCAATATTGGCTCGATTATCGCGGCTATTCCTGCTGTATTGCTAGCGTTTATTCAGGTTGGACCTGCCGCCGCTGGCGGAACAGCATTGCTCTATTTAGCAACCAATATGGTGATGGGCAATGTAGTGGAACCTAAATATATGGGTCGAGGGTTAGGCTTATCGACCTTGGTTGTTTTTTTATCATTAATTTTTTGGGGATGGCTATTAGGTTCGGTTGGCATGTTGTTATCTGTGCCGCTGACGATGATTGTCAAGATTGCCCTAGAGTCGAGTGAGAGTGGTGGCTGGTTAGCTGTATTATTGGCCGATAAGGTCGATGAGGTGGCTGATATCGCTGATATCGCTACCGATGAATCAGTGGCTGACAATGATAGTCAGGCTTAATTAATAGGTTATAAAATTTAATGCAATTATTTGTACAAGCATTGCAACACGCTACTTTTGGTGATGATGCAGAGCGCCTTTTTCATGGCCGTGGTGGTATGTTTACTGGGTGTGAGCACCTATGTTTAGATTGGTTTCCTCCGGTATTACTTTTAACCAGTTTTAAGGCCATCGATGATGAGGAAATTAAGGTATTAACAACGGCAATCTCTCAGCGCTGGCACCAACTTAAAGGGCAAGAGGCCCTTAACTTGGTATTTCAACACCGTTGTGGCGGTCAGACAGAAACCCAACTGCTTCAAGGTGAAGTCCCTGAACCCCATTATGTTACTGAGAATGAGGCACAGTTTCAGGTGCACCTGTTAAGAGGGCAGAATCACGGTTTATTTCTCGATATGCGAGCGGGTAGGGCCTGGGTGAAGCAACACGCTAAGCAGCGGAAAGTACTTAATCTATTCGCTTATACCTGTGGCTTTTCAGTGATGGCACTGCAAGGTGGTGCCGATGAAGTGGTTAATATCGACATGAGTAAGGGCGCGTTGAGTATTGGTAAGCAAAACCATCTGCGTAACGGTTTTGCTCATGGCGCCCGCTTTTTAGGCCATGACATTTTTAAATCATGGGGCAAACTAACTAAATTTGGGCCTTATGATCTGATTATTGCCGATCCGCCGAGTAATCAGCGTGGCAGTTTTGTTGCAACAAAAGACTACGCCAGATTATTAAGGCGTCTTCCCAGCCTCTTATCTGAAGAGGGAGATATTTTGCTGTGTCTAAATGCACCTGAACTGGATATCGATTTTTTGATGCAACAGGTGGCAGAACATAGTCCTAGCTTAGCGTTTATTGAGCAGTTGGCTAACCCTGAAGTGTATTGCGATAAAGATCCCAATAAAGCCCTTAAAGTGCTGCGTTATCAGCATAAGAAGGATAGCGCCCTAACATAATTATTGAATAGGAGATTTTACTTATTCAAGACTATGGCGTAGCGTCATAGTCTTGCTCTCAATATCACTTATGCTTTTGACTAAAAATATAGTTATTATGTGGGCTAAAAACGTATGTCAATCTGAAAGTCTTTCAGGTTTTGTCGATATCTTCTGTGTGAAGTGGTTTTTTAACCTTTAAGCGGTAACGCTTTTGAAAGTTTTCTGTAAGTCGGCGTTTTTTGATGTTAGTATGCACGCCATAGTTTGCTGAGAGGCAGATTAATACCCAAGGCAAAATGCGTTCATAAAGCATGCCTGTATCCTACAATACTATCTGGAGTCGTTATGGAAGCATATGATTACGAAAGCGCATATTACCAAGTTCAAGATGAAGTGATGGAATCACTGCCTGTTGAAATGGATGAAGAAACGTTTTTGGATAAGGGATTATGTTAATGGCTAACGCCATAACTGAGTCAGCGTTATCCTATCCACAATGTGCATAAGGCCGATTTCAGATAAAAATAGCAATCATCAGGTTGCTATTTTTTTGCTTTTTATCAATAACCTAATTTAAATTACCTTTCTCAGGTAATATCTCAACTATTACCCAGCGGTTATCCATTTTATGTAATCTAATAGTACGGTCATCTATCCATTGCTGCCCGTCTTTTTGGCCGAAGAACTTCACTATGACCGTAATGTCTTTGGTGAATTTACGAAAAAAATCGATATCAATCTCTTCTATTTCTAGCGTGACATTTGTCATTGATAGATTGAGTACATGGCGTTGTACCGCTGAAGCGATATAGTAATGCTGCAGGACTTGCTGCATTGGCTCATCGACATATTGCAGCGCTTGTTCTACATTCCTATCGACATAGATGGCGTTGAAAAATCCCAATGACACCTGCTCCGGGGTTTGTATTCCCTTCATCGGATCGCTACCCTGACTGCAACCAGCAAGTAAAACCATCACCAAAAAAAGTAAGTTTCTCATAAAGTTTATATAGGTAAGTTTGTTAAATAGTATCGCGACTCTGCATTGACTTGGCAAGGGGTAGAGCTACTCGCCGTTACCTGTGTGTAGGTTAGATCTACGAACAGATTTGGATGTCGATAAATTGACCAGTCGTTTTCTCTACAAGGGAGCAAAGCTACCAAGGTTAAGTGTCATCATCAAGGTGTACAGTCGATAAGAATACACGTTAACCTGCCGCGGTACCAATTTTAAGGCCTGTTGCCACAAATTGCTTGACTATGGCGCAGCAATCAGGCATATCTTAATGAATAACTTATTGCGGTTATCCACAGAATCTGTGGACAACTATGTTGAAGACTAGATGCATAACTTTTAAGTCGTTGAACTTAATTGATAATAACTATTGGTTAAATTTTGACGCATTGTGATTTTGATTGAGTTATTTGTCCTTTTCTAATATTTTTTTATTTCCAATAATAAAAAAGCCTGTCGATTGACAGGCTTTTTTGTGGGTAACGACTTACCTTGGGATCATGGCTTAACTTTGTGAAGCTTGAATCGCGGTCAGTGCGATGGTGTAGACGATATCATCGACTAATGCACCACGTGAAAGGTCGTTAACCGGCTTGCGCATACCTTGCAGCATAGGACCGATACTAATCAAGTCAGCACTTCGCTGTACGGCTTTGTAAGTGGTGTTACCGGTATTTAGGTCTGGGAACACAAATACAGTCGCTTGACCAGCTACAGGGCTGTTTGGTGCTTTAGAACGGGCCACATTAGGCATAACTGCTGCGTCATATTGCAGTGGTCCGTCGATGATCAGATCGGGACGCTTCTCTTTGGCGATACGTGTTGCTTCACGCACTTTGTCTACATCAGATCCTGTGCCCGAGCTACCCGTTGAGTAGCTGATCATTGCCACGCGAGGCTCAATACCGAATGCTGCTGCGCTTTCCGCTGACTGAATGGCGATATCGGCCAGTTGCTCTGCATTTGGATCTGGATTAATCGCACAGTCACCGTACACCAGCACTTGATCTGGCATCAACATAAAGAAGATAGAAGAGACTAAGCTTGAACCCGGCGCGGTTTTAATTAACTGCAGCGGTGGGCGAATAGTGTTTGCTGTGGTGTTAACGGCACCCGAAACGATACCGTCAACTTCACCTTGGGCTAACATCATAGTCCCAAGAACCATGTTGTCTTCAAGCTGTTCACGCGCGACGACTTCAGTCAGCCCCTTGTGACGACGAAGATCGAGCATAGGCTCAACATAACGCTCGCGCACGGATTCTGGCTCAACAATTTCAACGCCATCGCCCAGTGTAACGCCTTGTTGGTTGGCGATACGCAAGATCTCTTCGCGATTACCTAGTAGTACACAACGAGCGATACCGCGCTGTGCACAAATGGCAGCCGCTTCGATGGTTCTAGGTTCGTCGCCCTCGGGTAATACCACGGTTTTAGCCGCAGCACGCGCCATTTCAGTGAGTTTGTAACGGAAAGCCGGTGGTGAGAGTCTGTGTTCGCGAGGTGAGTTTTCGGTCACACTCTCTACCCAGTTTTGGTCGATATGGCTAGCCACATACTCTTGTACCTGTTCGATACGCACGGCGTCATCGACAGGCACTTCATGATCAAAACGTTGAATATTAAGTGATGTTTGCCATGTGTTAGTGTCGATAAGGAACACAGGCAAACCCGTTTCAAAGGCTTGCTCACACAATGCCATAATCTCAGGCTCTGGCTCATAGCTACCCGTGAGCAGCAGTGCGCCAACCTTGACCCCGTTCATTGCTGCTAGGCAAGCCGATACAATCACATCTGAGCGATCGCCCGAGGTGACTAACAATGAGTCGGTTTTAATGTGGGTGACCATGTTAGGAATACTGCGCGCGCAGAAGGTTACTTTGCGCAAGCGGCGGGTATGCATTTCGCCAGCGTTAATGATGCGCGCGCGTAAGTGCTTAGCCAGATCCGATGCCCGTGGCGCGACCAGATCTAAGTTGTAAGGTACGCTGCCTAGAATACGCAGTTTACTCTTACCTGGCAGTTGGAACATGCTTGCTGGATCGGGGCGCTGCACATCTTGATGGTCAAATACTTCAGACAGATCAGGGCGAGCACGACCTTCATCATCAACAGGTGCGCCGATCTTGTTGATAATCGCGCCGATAATGCGTTTGTTTTTAATGCCGCCCCAAGCGTTGAATGCAATTTCAAGGCGGTTCATCAGTGCCGTTGGGGTTTCATTTCCCGGCGCTGCGACGAAAATAATATCCGCATCAAGTGCTTTGGCAATCTGATAGTTGATATCGTCAGAGAACGGATGGTTTCGGGTTTGCACTAAACCTTCGACAATCAATGTTTCACTGGCATCGGCACATTCAGTAGCACGCGCAATGATCTGTTCCATTAACACATCGGTTTGATCGTTGCGGATCAGGTTTTCAGCGTGAGCCATATCGAACGGCTCAAGCGGGTTTACTGTAGGCGACTTACTTAAAATAGTGGTCGAACGTTCAGGGCCTGTATCGGTTGGACGCTGCTGAGCGATAGGCTTAAAAAAACGCACCTTGACGCCGTGGCGCTCTAACGCACGAACCATACCGAGACTGATAGACGTTAAGCCTACACCAGTGCCGTTAGGTATGAGCATGATATTACGAGACATAAATACCTCTAGTTACCCTGCAAGTTAACACTTGCAGGTCAATTTACGCTTAGGCGAGACGGGTTAATCCCGACTCACTATTATTTATTGAGCAGTGATACCGCGTCTTCGGCGATAACCCACTCTTCATTGGTTGGAATAACCATGGCGATTGGGCTATTGTCAGTGGTTATCCGACCTTGGTTGCCAAAACGTGCTGCGGTGTTACGTTCTTTATCCACTTCGAAATTGAAGATAGAAAGTAAGTTAAGCACTTTTTCACGGATAAGATCGGAGTTTTCACCAATACCGCCGGTAAAGACCAATGCGTCTAGGCGGCCGAGTGGCACAGTATAAGAGGCGATATACTTGGCTAAACGATAGCAGAAAATTTCCAATGCCAGTGTCGCGCCTTTATGGCCATTTTGATAACCTTCTTCGATGCCACGGCAGTCATTGGTCAGTTCAGAAATGCCCAGTAGGCCACTTTGCTTGTTCATCAAGTTGTTGACTTCATCTGCAGTGTAGCCAAGTTGATGAATTAGGTGATATACGATAGAAGGGTCCATATCACCACAACGTGTGCCCATCACTAAGCCTTCAAGCGGTGTTAAGCCCATTGAGGTATCAACACTCTTACCGCCTTTAATCGCTGTAACAGATGCACCGTTGCCTAAGTGGGCGCAGATAACATTGGTGTCGCTCAGTTCTGTACCTAAGGCTTTCGCCGCTTCACGGCTAACGAATAGGTGACTGGTACCATGTGCGCCATAACGACGGATACCGTGCTCACGGTATAGTTTATATGGCAGTGCATAGATGTATGCATGTTCAGGCATGGTTTGGTGGAAAGCAGTATCAAATACAGCAACTTGTGGTAGCTCAGGGAAAGATGCTTGTGCAGCGCGAATACCGATCAGGTGAGCAGGGTTGTGCAGCGGTGCAAATACTGCGCTGTCCTCAACCCCCTTAAGCACGGTTTCATCAATAATGACTGACTGAGTGTATTTCTCGCCGCCATGAACGATACGGTGACCAATCGCTTGGATCTTTTCTGCAATTTGCGGATGTTCACCCAATATTTTGGTTACGATGAACTCAACTGCTTCACGGTGAGCGGTAAAAGCGCCTAATTTGGCTTCAGATTTAGCGCCGTTAACCTTCCACTTAATACGTGAGTCTTCAAGACCAAAGCACTCTGCTAAGCCAGAGATCTGGTCATCACCTGTGAGGGCATCAATAATAGCAAACTTCAATGAAGAACTGCCGCAGTTAAGTACCAATACCAGTTTATTTGACATGTTTAAAACCTTTTGCAAAGTAGATGAATCGGGTGCGTTCACCAAAATGTAATGGCTGCATTAATATGTAGTGCAAACCACGTGTTTTGCCCATTAATGGGGCTGATAAACTACCTTAAGCCAGTCGTGAGTACTTGGGACTCTTAAACCGATTGTGCTATGGTAAAGGCAGTGTCTCAAAGTTTAGGTGTCATCATTGACAGTAAAAGTGTTTAAGACCTTAGGGGACGGTCGTCGTTATATGAAAACGTGGCCCATGGTCAAACAACTTAGTTTTTATTTCCCAGAGTATCGCGTTGTCAGGGCGACTCAACTGGCGTTACGCTTGATGCCGTTGTTAGCCATTATTGCTGCTGGCAGTCAACTTTATCTCTATGGTTGGGCTTTTTTACCGCAAGCCATTACCATTGCGTTGTTTTTTATCAGTTTACCTATCCAAGGTTTATTTTGGCTCGGCTGGCGAGCCACGCATCCGTTACCGTTAAGCTTGCTCGATTGGTGTAATAATTTATCAATCAAACTGCAAAGCATGGGTGTTGCTTGTGCCCCTTTAGGGGCAAAAGCATGTTATCTCGATATGGCGGTGATTTTAAAAATGGCCTTTGAACGTCTCGATAACAGTTACTGGGAAAATCTATAGTGATTAATAAACTGCATTGATCCCAGCATCTAAAAAAATCTGTTTTATCTGTTCCATTGTGTCGCGACTCGGGGGCGAAATATGGCTCAGTTGATACTCTTCACCTAAGGCTTCCCATTTGTGTTTACCGAGTTCGTGATAGGGCAATAACTCAACCTTTTCAACGTTACTCATGGGTTTAATAAACTCAGCGAGGCTTTTAGCTGAGTCAATATCATCAGTAAATCCACCGACAACCACATAGCGTATCCATGTTTTTTGTTGGCGTTTTTGAAGGTACTGCGCAAATTGCAGGGTGCGATGATTACTGACTTGGGTTAATTCGATGTGCTTGGCATCATCAATATGTTTGATATCCAGTAGCACTAAATCTGTGTTATCGAGCAGCTCGTCAATAACAGGGGTGTATTTACGGACAAAGCCGTTTGTGTCCAAACAGGTGTGGATACCTTGGGTTTTACAGGCATGGAAGAGGGCGGCAACAAACTCGGCTTGCAGTATGGCTTCACCACCGCTGGCGGTTACCCCACCACCGCTCGATTCGAGAAACGGGCGATAGCTAATGATCTGTTCCATTAGCTCATCGACCTCGACTTCACGACCACCATTCAGATCCCACGTATCACGGTTATGGCAGTATTGGCAGCGCATTAAACAGCCCTGCATAAAGGCAATAAACCTTATGCCTGGACCATCAACTGTACCAAAGGATTCTAGCGAATGAATCCGGCCTTTTACTGTCATTACGACTCCTAAGTAAAGTAGGCTGTGCTAAATTAGCCGCACAGCCTATCTTAAATTCACCAAAAATCCACCGTTAATACTAGGGATTGCCTAGTTTTACATCCCTTTAGTGAAAGTACGTGTAATAACGTCCTGTTGCTGCTCTGGCGTTAGGGCATTAAAGCGCACAGCGTAACCAGAAACACGGATAGTTAGCTGTGGGTACTTATCAGGATTAACGATGGCATCTTCCAGCATTTCGCGGTTCATTACGTTCACGTTGAGGTGCTGACCACCTTCACGAGAATCGTTATGGGCAAAATAGCCATCCATCAGCGCAGCTAGGTTAGTGCGGCGACCATCATCATCTTTACCTAGTGCATTTGGCACGATAGAGAAGGTATAAGAGATACCGTCTTGAGCGTGAGCAAAGGGCAGTTTAGCCACCGAGGTTAATGAAGCGACAGCGCCTTTCTCGTCACGGCCATGCATTGGGTTTGCACCTGGTGCAAACGGCGCACCTGCTTGACGGCCATCGGGTGTCGTGCCTGTTTTCTTACCATAAACCACGTTTGAGGTGATGGTGAGAATTGACTGTGTTGGAATCGCATCGCGGTACATTTTCATGTCACGGATTTTCGCCATGAAGCGCTCAACCAGTTCAGTAGCTAAGTCATCAACGCGTGCATCATTGTTACCAAATTTAGGGTAATCGCCTTCAATGTCGAAATCGATTGCAATGCCGTGCTCGTCACGAATAGGCTTCACTTTGGCAAATTTGATAGCTGACAATGAATCGGCTGCGATAGAAAGGCCCGCGATACCACACGCCATAGTGCGACGAACATCTCTGTCATGTAGTGCCATTAGGGCCGCTTCATAAGAGTACTTATCGTGCATAAAGTGAATGGCATTAAGCGCTGATACATATTGCTTAGCCAACCAATCCATCATGACATCTAAACGTCCCATCACGTCATCAAACTCAAGCACTTCGTCAGTAATAGGCTCAAACTTAGGACCGATTTGGGTCTTGAGTTTTTCATCCATACCGCCGTTGATAGCGTAAAGCATGGTTTTAGCTAGGTTGGCACGTGCGCCGAAGAACTGCATGTGTTTACCCACAACCATAGGGCTAACACAACAAGCAATAGCGTAATCATCAGACTGGAAGTCTGGACGCATCAGATCATCGTTTTCATACTGAATAGAGCTAGTATCGATCGACACCTTAGCACAGTACTTTTTAAAGGTCAGAGGCAGTTTTTCTGACCAAAGCACAGTGATATTTGGCTCTGGGCTTGGGCCCATGTTGTATAACGTATGTAAGAAACGGAAGCTTGATTTGGTCACCAAAGTGCGGCCGTCTAGTCCCATACCAGCGATAGACTCGGTCGCCCAGATTGGATCGCCAGAGAATAGCTCATCGTATTCTGGGGTGCGTAAGAAGCGAACCATACGCAGTTTCATCACGAAATGGTCAACCATTTCTTGCGCTTGTTCTTCGGTGATCAGGCCATTTTTAAGGTCTCGCTCGATATAAATATCAAGGAAGGTCGAAGTACGACCCAGTGACATAGCAGCACCGTTTTGGCTTTTCACTGCCGCAAGGTAACCAAAGTATGTCCATTGAATCGCTTCTTTGGCGTTGGTTGCAGGGCGTGAAATATCAAAACCATAGCTAGCTGCCATCTGCTTCATCTGGCCAAGGGCTTTATGCTGCTCTGCAATCTCTTCGCGCAGTTGCATTGTGGCAGTCAAGTCTTCACCGGCTTCAAATTTTTCTTGTAGCGAGCTAAATTGGGCAAACTTGTCTTGCATCAGATAGTCGATACCGTAGAGCGCGATACGACGGTAGTCACCGATAATACGACCACGGCCATAGGCATCGGGTAATCCGGTAAGGATCCCAGACTTACGACAGCGCATGATCTCTGGGGTGTAGATGTCGAATACACCTTGGTTATGAGTTTTACGTAGCTCTGAATAGATATATTTGATGTTTGGATCTAATTCACGACCGTAGGCAGCGCAAGAGCTTTCTACCATACGGATACCGCCGTTTGGCAACATAGCGCGCTTAAGAGGCGCTTCAGTCTGTAGGCCAACGATGGTTTCTAATTCTTTAGTGATATAACCCGCTTCGTGAGAGGTGATAGTTGATACCTTATCGGTATCAAAATCAACAGGGGCATGGGTGCGGTTTTCTAGCTTAATGCCTTCCATGACCTTGTCCCATAATTTTAGGGTCGCCTCGGTTGGGCCAGCTAGGAATGACTCATCGCCTTCATATGGGGTGTAGTTCGCTTGAATAAAGTCACGTACATTTACTGCAGACTTCCAATCACCAGGAGTAAAACCTTCCCACGCTTTGGTGAACAGCTCAGTTTTTTCGGTCATCGTACTAATACCTTTTGTATTGAGATAAAGGTTATTGGGTAGCGGGTTAACTTTGATTACAAAGATTGCGATACACCAATAGCTAAGTCTTAACAGCTCCCCTCAATGTGTAGCCCTGATGATGGGAACTGATTATCGATTCGTGTTAACGAGTCGATTAAATTCTATACTTTAGATGGCCGATAAGATGACGCGATACAGTTTTATCGGCGATCATTAAATTGGTAAGACCAATTTACCTGATAGATATTAGCATATCCACCTACTAGCTGCATTAGATTCGCTAGAGATAAAGGCAAAACTGTTACCGACCTATCATTTTTACCTGCATTGTCTAATTGCATCTCATCTCAAAGTCGGTTATTTAGACTTAAATTAGCGTCACCATTAGCCAATAACAATCCCGCTAGCGTATGAGATTGCGGTTTTGACTGTGATAATGACGACCAGAAATGAGAGAGCGTTAAACCATCATAAGTATAGAAGAGAAGTCACAAAGAGGGCGTTATCACCCACTTTGTGACGCAGTCTTAAAGTAGGGCTGGGATCCCTTGGATCATGCCTACTGCCAGCATTGCCGCAAGGCAGATAACAAACGCCAGTCCTGGGATAATTAATCGGTCGGCAACGCTTAATGTTTTAGCGCGCTCTTTGTCACCAATCAGGCCATTGTTGTCTAAGAACATGGTCAATGCCCATGCAAGCACGGGGTTGGCCACAAACGATGCAAAAATACAGATCCCGGCCGCTTGGCTACTTTGGGTGTCTTTTACCATCTGCATACCCGCTTCGAGTAGTGGTAAAAATACGCCCACAAGTAACGCAATTGACATCACCGGGCGCCATACCGTTACATCCATTGGATAGCCCAGAACTGCCACTATGATACAAAGTGTGCCCAGTAAAATGGCTCCAGCAGGAATAGGGCGTTTAGCAATGGCTGCGGGGATCATGTAAGTGCCCCATGATGAGGTGATGTTACCGCCGCCCACAGCTGTCCCCACAATTTGACGTAAAGAGCAGGTGGTCATGGTGTCATCAACATCCATGAGTACCTTTTCAGTACCTTTAGGGTAATTAAGTTCTTGGAAAATACGGTGACCTAAGAAGTCTGGCGACCACATGGCAACAGCGAGAATCGCAAAGGGCAGTGAGGCGATAAAATGCGCCGCATTCGGCAAGCCTAGTTGCCAACCGTATTCGGTTGAACCCCACCAGTAAGCCGGGTTCAAGTTAGGGATGCCAGGTTCAGTGACAAACTGCAGATCTAGCCCTGCTCCCAGCCCGAATGCTAGAGCAATCGCGGCAATTGAGCACAGTGGAATAGCCAGCCATCGTTTACCTACTTTAGCGAGATAGGCATATAAGATCACATTCACCAGCAAAATAAAGAAGGCCACATAGCCTAAGCTGTAATCGAGCGCATGCTTGGATTGTAAACCGCCGGCCCAATCGAACAATGAGCTAATTTGACTCTTGGCGCCCATAAATCCGAGGAACACCAATAAGCCACCGGCCACCCCACTGGAGGTGAGGTTAACCAACCGTGATCCGCCCTTAAAGTAACTGAGGATAAGACCAAAGATCCCAAGCAAAATAGCCAGCGCAAGGGGATGAGCTCCTGCTAAGGCAATAGCGCCAATTAGTGGGATCATCGGACCATGGTTACCGCCAAGGTTGGCGCGAGGATTGATAAAACCGGAACTGATAATACAGAAGAGTAACGCGGGGATGAGCATTTCTACTCGAACAACTTGAATGGCAAACTCGGCACCTAAATTAACGTGTTCCCATTTTTCGGTCAGGCCAGCGGCCCAAGCTGCCATTACCGCAGAGTACATAACGGTAATGCCGATAGTACCAGCGATGGCGGGAACAAGGTCTTCCCATTCAAAGCGAAAATCTCGACCTGGTAAGTTAAGTCCCCAACGCCTTGGTTTCATGATTTGTAATTCATGATCTAAGTATTCTTCACGAGTATTAAACTCAGACGCGGGACGATGAAGCGCTTTGTAAGACTGCTCTGAGGCTTCCATTTCTTCGTGTTTGACGGTTTCTGACATAATTTCTCATTCTCCGAAAAGAACATAGTGATTCATCAAAATTGATGATGGCTGCAACTGAATCCCTAATAAGTTAGTCAAGTGGTGCAGGCATTTATGCCGTCTGTGATACTCGATTAACTTGGCCGCTACTGTAAATGAAATGAAAACGCTCCATTTTAGAGTGAGCAGATGCGTCCCTTACTTGCCTAAAATTGGTCTGACCAATTTACCTTAAAAATCTTAACACAGCCAAATAAGGCTGACATTAAGTATCAATAAAGTTGAAACTAAAGATTAGATGAATTGGGAGCAACTTAACAACTTACACCACGAAGTAGCCGATTTTTTCTAATTAGGCACGCATATTGCGCTGCTGCTTGGCTCTCATTAACCAGGAGTTTTGTGAAGCGCCTCGCTGGTTTTGAGTTTGCTTGACCTGCCTCTCTTTGCGGCGTGATTTGATGTGCTTGTATGGCGCAAAGATTGGTTTAGTGAGGGTCGGGTCACGCTTTATGCGGTTAGGACGAGCCAGCAATAGACAGAATTAAGCTTTGGTTATCTGTCTTTGAGCACTTCATCTTTCATTGGCGTCTTCTGCCTATTACCTCTGTTGTTTTTATGTAACTAATCTAATTAATACAGTCGGTTAACCACTATTTTGCGGCTTGTGTACCACTGAGTTATTTGTAGGGGATTTACATCATTTATATTGATACTAACGTTCATTATTATCAGATTTTCTTCTGCTTAATTTAAGGCTAGCTTATCCATATCTAATGAACCTCTTACTTAATTTATGATGGAGTACAGAATGTTATTAAGTAAATGCGCCAGATATCAGCCTCGATATTTTGGTATGAAGGAGGGGCAGTGATGTCACCTTCTTCGATGAATAGCCAACAAGAGCAGCCCCACTTGGCTCAACACTCCAGCGCAGAGGCACCCAGTGGCTCGATGAGTATGTATTTAGATGCCGAGCATTATGGGTTGTCAAAAGTCAATAAATCTCACGGCCAGTCCATCGGCTTAGCAGCCTTCGCTGGAGCTTTTATTGCATTAGCCTTTGTGTTTTATATCACGGTGACAACCGGGGCTAGCGGTTCGTGGGGCCTAGTTAGGCTTGCGGGCGGGTTAGCCTTCAGCTTGGGCTTAATGTTGGTGGTGATCTGTGGCGGTGAGCTGTTTACCAGTACCGTACTCAGCACCGTGGCGTGGGCACAAAAACTGGTAAGCACCAAAGCGCTACTTATCTGTTGGCTGCGAGTTTATGTTGGCAATGTATTGGGCGCCCTCTTGATGCTAGGGCTGGTATTTGCTGGTGGCATGCATCAACTCGATGGCGGCTTATGGGGCGTGAACGCACTCAATATTGCGCAGCACAAATTGCATTATGGTTGGGGGCAAGCCTTTGTGCTGGGGGTGTTGTGTAACATGTTGGTTTGCCTTGGTGTATGGATGACCTTCGCCAGCAAAGATGCACTGACTAAAGCCATTTTATTAATGTTGCCGGTGGCCATGTTTGTCAGCAGTGGCTTTGAACACAGCATCGCCAATCTGTTTATGGTGCCCCTTGGAATTGCTATTGCCCATTTTGCCGATGCGAGCTTTTTTGCTAGCGCCGGGATCAGTGCGACGCAGTATAGCGATTTAACCATTGCCCACTTTATCTTACATAACCTGATCCCCGTGACGCTTGGCAACATAGTCGGCGGCGGATTATTGGTGGGTTTAGGCTACTGGCTGATTGAGAAACAGCTTCAAGTTGCCACTGTACTGCATATTGCACCGCCACCACTGGCCGAGTGTATTACCCCTTTAGCCGCTCAAAAATCAGTTACGCAAGCGCCATCTTCCTTGACTGAATCAGTTCACCAATCGGCGAGCCATGATGCTTATATTCAAACAAATCCGTTATCAGTAGCTTCTTCTGGAGAGTTATCAATGCCTAAATCAATTCAAAAACTTAATATTAGCGATATTATGAACACCACGCCTTTTACCTTAACACCTGAGTTATCAGTCTATGAAGGCCTTAAGCGCTTATGTGATGCCAATGAACGGGGCGCACCGGTTATTGATGAGCAGCAAAGGTTACTGGGGTTTATTTCACAGCAAGATTTATTGCGTAGCCTATGGTCAGAAGAATATGTGCGCGGCATTCCCTATAAAGTGGCTGACTTGATGCAAACCCAAGTGCTAACCGTAGCCCCTAATGATGCCGTCGCTGATGTGATTGAACTTATGGTAGTCGACAGAAATAAATTATTCCCAGTCAGCCAAATGGGGGTACTCACCGGTAGTACGTTTGCCAGTTATGAGGAGCGTTTAAGGCATGCATACGCCAATAAACCCAGTTGTTTTCCTGTGGTGGAAGCGGGTCAACTGCTCGGCGTGATTAGTCGTGAAGCGCTGGCAGCGAAAGTATGTGCAGTCTATGCGTGAGCAATGAGCTGTCAATTAGGGTATCGCTAGTCAATCATCATTAATCGCTAAGCAATGGGGCTGAACGCCCCATTTGCTTATATCTGGGTATTATTTAAGTTTTCTTGCTGCGCTGGCGGTGTTTACTCAGTCGCCGCGCTTCGGTTATCACGCAGTCTCTTAATGGGTTGTCACCAGAGTCACTGCGCCATATAAAAGAGAGGTGGCGTTGCATATTGAGCTGCGGCGTTGAGAGGATCACCAACTCGCCAGCGGCAACCTCTTTCTCAACATCTAAAAAGGGTAAGCTACTTAAGTAAGTCCCATTTTTTACCAGTGCTTTAAGTAACGAGACATGCTCATACTCCTTCCATACATTTAATTTCTCAATTATTCCGTGTATCGCGCCTTCAAAAATACGCCGTGTACCAGCGCCTTGTTCACGCAACACCCACTTCGCCTGCTCTAATTGCGATAGGCTGGTGGTTTTATTACTGGCATAAGGGTGATGCGGAGACGCTACCACCACTAAATGATCGTCCAGCCATTGTTCTTGATATAACCGTGCATCGTCATTACGCCCTTCAATAATGCCGAAGTCATACTCATAATTGAGCAGACCATCGGTCACATTGTCAGTATTTTCAACGGTAAGTTCGATCCTCAGCTCGGGGAAATCAGTATCGATTTTACTGATAAGCTCGGGTAAAAGATGCTCCGCCGCGGTCTGGCTAGAGCATAATCGGAAGCGCCCGCTAATAAGGTGTTGTTCATGAAGGCCTAATTCGATTTGCTGCGCATCTTGTAGCAGTCTTCTCGCTCTAGGGCGTAACCAGTTGCCCCAGTGACTAAGCGTGAGTCGGTTACCTTGTCGAATAAACAGTGGCCGACCCAAAAGATTTTCTAATTGTCCCAGTGACATACTGACGGCTGATTGAGTCATCGACAGTTTTCTTGCGGCGGCGCTGACACTTTCTAAGCTGGCAACGGCATCAAAAACCATGATTTGTTTGAGTGAATACTTCATCACGGCTAGCAGGTCTCCTAACGGAAAAAATAATGAATTTAAAGTATCAATTTTATTGATGGTTGCTTGCCTGTGATTGTAGGAGCGTCAGGCAAGGGATACAAGTAAGTTGTTGATCTATTTGAGCAGACCTAGATGCGCTTCACTTTTTTGGCGGGACTGTGCGTTAACGCACTTGTTAGCAGCACTTATAGCAGGTGAGCCCTGTCTCAATGGCTAAAAAGGCCACCTTACTCACCGCTTATCGAGAGGATAAAACATCAGACTAGGGCGCTCGCGGCTGATGTGAGTCCATTGTAGCGTGAAATTTTGCCATCCTCCCCGCGGCGTTGATGATTAGGGCTAGCCCATGTTATTGGTTTTGTCTAGAATCGGGCACTTGGTTTATTTCTCGTGTACTCCTTATGGTTTCATTGTCGAAAATGGCATTGGCATTAACCCTTGGCTATCTGCTGTTATGGTGCGCTGGCCCCTTATTATTAAAAGATGCTGGTACATGGGTAGGGTTACCCTTGTGGTTTTGGTTTTCCTGTATTGCTGCGCCTCTGCTGTTGATTTTGGTACTGGTGTTAGTGATGAGTGTGGTTGCTGATGATTAATCTACTGCCAGTATTAGGCTACTTATTACTGAGCCTAGTGATCACTCGTTGGTGGAGCCATAGGCAAAATCAAACCAATGGTGAGCTTTATCAAGATAAAGCAAAACGGTTTTTTATTGGTGGCGCCTTTTTGAATGGTCCCTTGCTGGCGCTCACACTCGTGGCAACCTACACCAGTGCCAGTTCATTTATTGGCGGCCCTGGGGCGGCTTACAAAATGGGCTTAGGCTGGGTATGGCTGGCATTAATTCAAGTGCCTGTCGCCATTTTAACCTTAGGGGTGTTGGGCCCTAAGTTTTTGCACCAGCGCGCCGCGCAGCATGCTACCTTAATCGAATGGCTCGATAGCCGCTACCACAGTCCCTGGCTTAGCCGAATAGCGGTACTCAGTCTGGTGACGGGCTTTATTGCAATGATCGCGGTGCAATTTATTGGCGGCGCCCGCTTATTTGCAGGTGTTAGCGGCATCAGTTATGAGCTGGGCTTAGGGCTATTTGTGGTCACGGTGTTGGCCTATACCTTAACCGGCGGCTTTCGTGCCGTCGTCATGACCGATGCGCTGCAGGGCATGGTCATGTTAGCTGGATTGTTACTGCTGTTGGTGGTGATATTGTTACAGGCGCCATTGCCTGAGCTGATGCAGCGGGTTAGTGATTATTCGCCGGCCATGTTAACTCCGCACGGGGTCAATGATGCTCTTGGTTGGCCGATGATGTTGTCATTTTGGGTGTTGATCTGTTTTGGCACTATGGGATTACCTCATACCCTAGTCAGGTTATTGGCGGTTAAAGATCGCGCGTCATTGAAGCGAGGCATAATATGGGGTACGGTGATCTGTTTCTTGATGACCCTATTGCCCCATTTGTGCGGTGTACTCGGACGGGCGCTTTACCCTGATTTATCAGTACCCGATGACATTATGCCGACCTTGATTGCTGGGTTATTTCATCCGTTTTGGGCTGGGGTATTGCTGGCAGCCCCCATTGCGGCGGTAATGTCGTCGGTGGACTCTATGCTATTGCAATCGGCGGTGAGCCTGATTCGTGATGGTGCGCTTAAACGCTACCCCAGTTTAAGTTCAAGCGCGCAGGTGCGTTTGACGCGCATCGCCATAACCCTTATTACCTTGGTGGCCACCTATTGGGCGCTGTCGCCGCCCAAAATGATAGTGTGGATCAATTTAGCCGCCTTTGGTGCCCTGCAGGCAGTGTTTTTATGGCCGATTATTGCTGGCGTCTTTTGGCCAAGCATTAATGGCAGCAGCGCGCTGGTGGCTATGGTCTCGGGCTTAGGTTGTTATTTATTGCTGCAATGGAGCGCACCCTTTATGTGGCAGATCCACCCAATTGTACCGGCTTTGGTGGTCTCATTAGCAGCGATGTTGCTGAGCCATATGATCCAGCGGCGTCCATCGCGTCAGGCCGGTGCTCATCTGTAACCATCAACATCGTTCGTCGCTGATTTTTGACTTGAACAGCCGCTTGATGCTTGTCATCAAGCGGCTTTTTGCTGTTTGTCGTACGTTTAAGTGAGCACAGTAATGCGCAGACGAGGTGAGGCTTGCAGCTAACTTAGTCGCAAAAATGCTGCGTCAGTGTAAATGGTGGGTGAATTAGTTTATATTTGCGTGCAGATTGTCTCATCATAATAAGAATCATGGTCGTAACATGCACTCACAAACTACTCAAGAATCCTCTGTTGTCGCAACGTCGCTCACCCGCTGGCAGATGCCAGATACCTTAGTTATTATTTTCTTTGTCGCCCTAGCCGCCATGGCATTGACCTATTTAGTGCCAGTGGGCTCATTTGACACCCAAGAGATTGTTTATGTAAGCGATGGTGTTGAGAAAAGCCGCAGTGTGGTTGATCCAAGTTCATTTCAATATCAACGCGATGACAGTGGTCATGCGGTGATGCAACCCGTGGCGCTGTTTGAAGGCGGCGGTGGGGTGGGCTTTTTTAATTTCGCGTTTGAAGGCTTAGCCTCGGGGTCTAAGTGGGGCACGGCCATTGGCGTCATCATGTTTATGTTAGTCATTGGCGGTGCTTTTGGGGTCGTGATGGAAACCGGTACCATAGACAATGGTATCTTGCGCTTAATCGACAAAACTCAAGGTAATGAAAACCTGTTTATCCCCGCATTATTTACCCTATTCTCGCTGGGCGGCGCGGTCTTTGGCATGGGGGAGGAAGCCATTGCCTTTGCGATTATTATCTGCCCGTTAATGATCCGTTTAGGCTTTGATGGCATCACCACGGTTATGGTGACATATGTGGCGACCCAAATTGGTTTTGCCAGTTCGTGGATGAACCCGTTTAGTGTGGCCATCGCTCAAGGTATCGCCGGCGTGCCGGTGTTGTCGGGTGCTGGCATTCGTGGGCTGATGTGGGCCGGTTTTACGCTGATGGGGATCATCTTTACCATGCGTTATGGCGCTAAGATCCGCGCCACACCAAGTTTGTCATACAGTTATCAAAGCGATCAATATTTCCGTGATCATCAGTCTCATGCAAGCCTAGACTCGCGCTTTAATTGGGGCGATATCCTAGTGCTCAGCAGCATCTTAGTGACTGTGGTGTGGGTGATATGGGGCGTGGTGGCCAATGGGTGGTTTATTCCTGAAATCGCCAGTCAGTTTTTTACGATGGGGATCGCCGTGGGGGTGATTGCCGTGGTGTTTGGGCTCAATGACATGACCATTAACCGAGTTGCCAGCAGTTTTAAGCAGGGCGCGGCGACCATGTTAGAGCCGGCAATTTTGGTGGGCTGTGCCTCGGGGATCTTAATTTTACTGGGCGGCGGCGATCCGACCTCGCCCAGTGTGCTCAATACCTTGCTTAGTGGCGCGGGCAGTATTATTGGTCAGCTGCCCGCGGCGTTATCGGCGTGGTTCATGTTGTTATTCCAAGCGGTATTTAATTTCTTTGTTACCTCGGGTTCGGGTCAAGCGGCCTTGACTATGCCCTTGATGGCGCCATTAGCCGATATTGTGGGGGTGAGCAGGCAAGTGGCGGTACTGGCCTTTCAACTGGGCGATGGATTTACCAATGTGTTGGTGCCCACATCGGCGTCATTAATGGCGACATTAGGTGTGTGCCGAGTCGATTGGGGTATATGGCTTAAGTTTATTTGGCGTTTTATGTTGGGCTTGTTTGTCGTATCGAGTCTATTGGTTATCGCGGCGCATTATTTAGGTTTTGTTTAGCTTATCGTGTACATGATGAGTCAGAGGCTGGCGTATTAAACTTGTCTTGCGCGATAAAAAACGGCATCCAAGGATGCCGTTTTTAATAGGTGATATTGATGTTAGAACTTCACTTCACCTTCAACAAACCATTCGCGTCCACGTGCATTGTAAACCGAGCGGTCATAATGTGGCCAAGAGGT
Organism: Shewanella sp. 553; assembly: GCF_059338375.1. Lineage (NCBI taxonomy): Bacteria > Pseudomonadati > Pseudomonadota > Gammaproteobacteria > Alteromonadales > Shewanellaceae > Shewanella > Shewanella sp. 553. Next base: position 2,336,592 of record NZ_CM181701.1, on the reverse strand, counting down.
GGCCGTTGGATCGAAGTTAGGACCGGCATCAAATAGATTAACAACACCGGCTTTCACCTTAATCGCATCGCTAATGTTGTAACCTGCAGTCAGGTTCCACTTCGTTTGTGACGCCACTTCATATGCGCTTTCTTCAAACGCTTCGCCCTTATCGATAGCTGATTGCTTAAACGATTTGTAGTACATACCGTGCATACGCGCCGTGTGATAAGCACCCAGTGTCGCTTCGAAATCATCAACAAACCAACCTAAAACAAGGTTAGCGCGGTACTGGGGGAGGCCGCCATTTTCGATATCGTCTTCGATAGGATCGGTTGGTGAGATCTGACCTTCCGACAGCAGAATATAGCTACCGTTAAAGTTAAGTTTTAGTTCACCAAATTGCTCAAGATCCCAGCCATAGCCCGCAGTAACATCAATACCACGTACTTTTTGGAAGGCGAGGTTTTGGGCAACGGCGTTGATATGGGTGATTTTGCCGCTTTCATCACGGGTGATCATATCTGCATATTGCTCATATTCACGCGCCGCCTTGCTTGGGCTGATATCGCTGACCATGTCATCGAGTTTCCACTCCCATAGGTCGAAAGAAGCATTAAGCGTATCGCCGCCCCATACCGCACCAATGTTAGCGGTATAACCGGTTTCAGCTTCGAGATCTTTATTAGAGCCTGTGGTCATATCGATGTGCAGTTCTTTACACACTTCATTCAGTGCTGGGTCATTGTCATACGCTTGGCCAGGGGTGCCGCCCATCGCTTGACACTGCTTGAAGTCGATAACCGATGAGAAAGCCTCGGTAGGATCGCCATAAACACGGTGCATATCGGGAGCGCGGAACACACTAGAGACCGAACCACGCACTAAGAGTTCGCGTAGTGGACGATATTCAACGGCGATCTGTGGTGACAAGTTACTGCCAAAATCATCGTAATCATCGTAACGCAGCGCCGCGTTGATGGTGACCACATCAGATACAGGTAAGCTAAGCTCGGCGTAGGTTGCCCAGTATGAGCGCTCGCCCGCACCTGATGAGCCACCTTTGTTTAACACATTGCCTTTTTTCGACTCAGAGTCGGCATCGCTTTGATAATCTTGCTCTGAGTACTCAGCACCAAAGGCAAACATTGCATCACCAGCAGGCATTTCAAACGCCATGCCTGAGATATTGGCTTGAATGTTTTTCTGGGTCGACTGGGCTGTTTCAAATGGCGTATAAGATGCGTTAGCCACATCGCTACCACTCATTTTTTTAAATAATGAATTACCGTTATCTCCAGCAGTCAGATAGTTATACATGCCAAGCTCAGTCGCTAAACCTTGGCCAAGCACGTCGACATTAGTGCGGCCGTAGTTTATCGATGCATCCCAGTTATATTCGTCGGCTAACATGCCCTCAAGACCAGTAGTAAAGAAGTAGTTACGTGTCTTGGTTTCACCGCCGCGGCTACCAAATTCAGTCAGGCGGCGGGCGTAAAAGTATTCGCCGTTTTCTGCATTGGCAAAGTCGCCGCCAAGGGCTAATGTTTTGTCGGCAAATGTTTTACTTTGGCCAGCGCCTGTGACAGTGAGGCTATTACCATCGACTGTGATGCCATATTCATCACCAATGGCCATAGGTTCGATATTGGTTACCGATTTGGCTTCAGCAAAATCGAGACGGCCAACAAAAGAGATATCATCGGCTATCTCATAGTTAAAATTAGTCGAGCTGATAAAGCGCGTGCTTTCTGGTTGTAGATCGCGCCATTGTGAACGGTCAAAGCCACATAGGCTTCCAGCCATAGTAAAGCCGGCGTCAGTGCACTCTTGTGCCGTTAGTACCCGTTGTCCTGTTGGAACCGTCTTATCGTCACGAGCGATAGCGGCAATGCGTGCGCCGTACGAACTGTATGCCGAATAGGGACTGTAAGGGACCTTATCCGTGTGCAGGCCAAAATTATCACGGTCGGTTGCTTTAAGCTGCTGGTTATCGGTAAATTCAATAAAGCTTGATACGTTACCGCGATCAGAAGAGGCTCCTAACGACAAGGCAATACGGTCACTGCCGCCACCACCGTTACTGGTATCGCCGTGGCGATACTTGATGGCAACGCCTTCAAAGTCTTTCTTCAAGATGATGTTAATGACGCCACCGACGGCATCGGCACCGTAAATAGCCGAACCACCCGATTGTAAAATTTCGATACGTTGTACCGCTTCCATCGGCAGGTTAGCCGTGTCAACGAAGTTATCAGTACCGCCTGCAGGTTTCGGGTATTGGTTCAGGCGTTTACCATTGATAAGCGTTAAGGTCCGGTTTGCGCCAGCACCACGTAAACTGATTGATGACGCTGCAGGGGTAAAACCATGCACAGATTGTGTGGTCATCGCACCAGTTGTTGATGTTAGGCTTTCTAACGCATCTTGAATATTAGTGAAACCCTGTTTGGCCATTTCGTCGGCACTCATTACCGTAACCGGTGTGGCGGTTTCCATATCGGTACGCTTAATGCGTGAACCTGTTACTTCGATTCGTTCAACGCTACTATCTTCATTGGCCGCATAGGCTACAGATGTTCCAAGTGCGGCGGCAGTGGCACCACTTATTAATGCAAAACGCACAGCTTTAGCCAATATAGAATTAGGCTGCATTTTGATTCTCCCTGAGAATATTGTTATTGATTTGATTTTTTGTTAAGTAAAAGGTTTTTAATAGTTTTCTTATATAAATCGCTTCTACTTATGGGGATATAATCATAGCCAAATAACAACTGCAACATACGGGTTACAGCAATCGAAGAGAGTGTTGTTAACGTATTGAGCTCAGTTCATTAACTATTGGTTTTTTTAATATAAACATTTCAGCTTTTATTGTCTGATTAATGTCATATAATAATATTTTTTGTGAGCTTTGCTGATATAGATTACTTTGCTACTGCTCTGACGGGCATCTTTACCATGCTGTTTTATATAGATTTTGGTTGTGATTTTGTTGCAGTTGTTGCGGTAAAAAAGTTGTTTTACATATAATTTTTTTTGAATTAAATGCTTTCATAGCTAACACCTTAATATTAACTGTTCTTTAGATGAGTTCTGCGGGTAACAATTTAATGACATTGTGTTACTAAGTCATGGTTTTCAATATATTGATGCAAGATTTATTATATTGAATTATGGGTAAGGCTCATCTCTAGTAAGCCATTTTAACACTTTTTATATTATGGTTAGACCGTTTAATTGTCGTAGCAGACGGTCATTACTTAACCGCCTGCATGCTGTAAAAACGTACATAGCGATAAATAACATAGCTGACGACGATGCTAGCAATCATTAATTCAACAATGGCTGTTGTTTTTATGCCCATGGCTAATTCAGTTTGACCAAATTCATTAATAATCCAGTGATACACTTTAAATAATGCGGTAGCACCAATCACAAGTGGAAAGGTAAATGCCGCATAACCTGGTGAAAATGGCAGGGTGAGGAGTTTCACCAGCGCCATGTACACTAGGCTGGTCATTAATAATGCGATACCTAGTAATAATGCCACTAATATGGTTGACGGATGCTCAGTGATGCTAAGGTAACCCGCCAAAGACAAGCTGGCAGGGGCTGCCATGATCGCCATCGTTGGCTTAGCCGCATCGTCAATTTCACCACAAAAAATCAGTCGGTATAACATCACGGGCAATAAAAATAAGTAACAACCAATCCCAAATTTAAGCAGTGCTTGGGCAAGCCATTGGTAGTCAGTGCCACTGTAGCTTACTGCCGCCACAATGATGCCAATAGGGGGGACAAACCAGCTCGGCACCATGTGATTGAGCTGAAATTCACGTGCGCGATGATAGAGAAACACGCATAAAAAGACTAAGTGTAATACGATAGCCGTTAGCCACAGTCCTTGACCAAGTTGAAGCTTAAACTGGCTAACACTGTTAGATACCACCATCAAAGCCATGGCGAAAGTGGGTAACACACTGCCGATAACGGGGTGTGCTAATTCCTCTTTCAATATTTGAGGGTGAAGCAAAAATTTAGCCACAAGCGCCAGTAAGAGCACGCTGGCTATCGCCGCGCCCACGGTTTGTCCTGTGCCATTAAGCTGAGGTAACAAGGTATCCCAAGCCCAACCTAGGCTGGCGATAGCGAGGGCTAAGCCACCCAAAGGGCTGGGTAAGCGGGATGCACCGTGATACACAGAATGAATTTTTTGTCTCATCTTATCCCCCTTACTTGTTGAGTAAATAGCTTGAGCAAATTGCTTGAGCATTTAGTTATCTGACTACTCTTCATGCGCTAACTATCATGGTATTCACGAGCAAAAATAGTGTCCGTTTTGTCAGTAACGTCATTGTAGGAAGATGAGTGGCATAAGAATAGTTGATTTATTTTAATTGTTGATTAAGTAATGCTTAACCTTATGAGCATACCTAATAAAAAACCAGTCCGAATGGACTGGTTTAATCAAAAGCAATTAAATAAGTAACTTGTTAATCAATGTTTTACACACATTAAACAGATCACTGCACGTTTTCAGCGTCACCAAATTGACCTTGGAACAAGACTGAAGATAAGTATCGCTCGGCTGCTGAAGGTAAAATCACCACGATGTTTTTGCCTTCAAATTCAGGCAGCGCCGCAATGCGATTAGCGGCAACTACGGCGGCACCCGATGAAATTCCCACTAAGATGCCTTCTTCTTTCATGAGTCGCTGCGCCATTTCAATCGCATCTTCATTGCTGACAGCTTCTACGCGGTCAACCACTTCTAAATCTAGGTTACCGGGAATGAAGCCCGCGCCAATACCCTGAATTTTGTGTGGCCCAGGTTGAATGGTTTGGCCTGCTAAGGTTTGGGCAATAACGGGTGAGTCGACTGGCTCAACCGCCACTGACGTGATCGCTTTACCTTGTACATTTTTGATGTACCGGCTGATACCTGTGATGGTCCCACCGGTGCCAACACCGGCCACGACAACATCGACTTCACCGTCGGTGTCGTTCCAGATCTCAGGTCCAGTGGTTTTCTCATGGATCTCTGGGTTAGCTGGGTTATCGAACTGGCCTAAAATAAGGTATTTTTCAGGTGCTGATTGACGAATTTCTTCGGCTTTGTCGATAGCGCCTTTCATTCCTTTAGCGCCTTCGGTTAATACCAGGTTGGCACCCAAGGCTTTTAATAATTTACGACGCTCAAGACTCATAGTATTGGGCATGGTCAATGTTAATTTGTAGCCGCGAGCAGCTGCAACGTAGGCTAATGCAATCCCAGTGTTACCTGAGGTGGGTTCTACCAGCTCGATATCCGAAGTCAGTAAGCCTTTTTTTTCTGCATCCCAAATCATGTTTGCGCCGATGCGACATTTAACACTGAAACTAGGGTTACGTGCTTCTATTTTTGCGAGGACATAGCCCTTGCTGACACGATTGAGACGAACAAGAGGGGTATGGCCAATAGTATGTGAATTATCTTCGAAAATGTGACTCATGGGTTGCTTGCTCCTTTATTTATACCGTTAAATCATAGTGTTCTTTTGCCAGTTTAGAAATGATAGTTTCGTCTTCTTTATTCTTTTTAGTTATTAATAGAGTCATATTTATCATTAATTACCCCAGTGTAACGCAGCCCATTAGTCGCTAGCAATATCAGAGGTGGAATGATGACGCCTCATGGCTCGTTTTCATTGGGTAATGGAAGGAAAGCCATTAATCATTGATCTTAGCTATTTTTTGTTCACTATAGATAACTTAATTTATCCCATGGAGCGGATGTGTGAACCCTGATAGAGCCCTTAAAAATCGAGACAAAGATCCAAAAACCATTGTCACGCCGCTGGCATTTACTATTGCCCCTAGTGTGCTGTATACGCCTTTGGCATCTCCATTAAAACGGGGATTGGCAATGATTATTGATGGACTATTAATCACAGTATTAGCCGAACAGGCCGGGGCAGTATTTATCTTGCTGGTGGGATTAACCTTATTGATCGAGCGCAAAAGCCATCAGCTAGGGCGCGCCCTGAAATGGCTGTTATATGCCGCCATGCTGCTGATGACCATTTGGGTGACCAGTGATAACCTGATTGAATTTAAACAAGATGCAAATAGCGATGTCCAGCAGCAAGATAGCACAGATGTGAGTACTGACAAGGTTGGGCTGGCATCACTTAAATTATTGCCCGACATCTTAAGCTTAACCCTGTGTGAAAGCCGACTTTGTGCCGATAAGCAGTTAGCTCAATTGAGTAGTAAGCTCGCCACGACAAGCCTTAGCGAGGCCGACAAGCAGCAGATGTTATTGGATATCCTCTCTGAGCTAGAGTTGCCGCCAGCGGACAAGGCTGATTTATCCCATATGGTCACAGAGATGTTTGCCTCGAATATTGAGATTGCCAGTGATAGCGCTACACCTGCCATTGTTAAAGGTGCTGCCGAGGCAACAACATCATCAATATCAGCCACACCAGAACCTAGCTTTACGCAGAGCAGTGGCGATAAAGGCGAGCCCATTATAGATGATACCGGCAGCATCGCTTTGCCTACTGACACCAACCGTAGCGAGTCCGATAGCACTGACCGCGCGCCTTACAGTCTGCTGGCGTGGGCTAAGGGGCTGCTTAACGATTTAGGTTTAGGTTTTGGCTGGGCCGCGTTTTATTTCACTGTGTTCACTGCCTGGTTCGATGGCCAAACCTTGGGCAAAAAGTTGCTCAATATTCGGGTGATCCAGCTCGATGGCACTGGCATTTCACTCTGGGATGCCTTTGGGCGATATGGCGGTTATGGCGCGGGATTTGCCACAGGGCTGTTAGGGTTTATACAAATTTTTTGGGATGCCAATCGCCAGGCGATCCAAGATAAAATATCGGCAACTGTGGTGATCGATCTATCTAAAAAAAGGCTAAATCCCACCGAGACTACCATGGTTAGTGCTGTGGCTGAGTCTACTTAATCGCTAAATCAGCTTTAATCTATGGTATAGGGCTTAATGGCAAAGGGCGCCGCGTTGTAGCAGCGCCCTTTATGCGTCAGGTAAAAGGCGGGCGGTTACTCGGGGGCGATAAGGTTATTTTTATAGGCAGCCCGATATTTGTCGACCCACATAGAGGTCGCGCCGCAGATGGCCACTGGCATCACGATAAAGTTAACAATGGGGATCATTGAAAACAAGGTGACCGATGCCCCAAAGCTGAAACTGCTGCCCTTAGTTTGATTGAGGGCAAATTTCATATCCTCAAACGGCACCTTGTGGTTATCAAACGGATAATCACAATATTGAATCGCCATCATCCACGCACTAAACATAAACCACAGAATGGGGGCGGCGGTTTGGCCAATAAATGGCACCCAAAACAAAATTAAAAACACCAATGCCCGCGGTAAATAATATTTCAACTTAATCCATTCTCGGCCCATGATGCGGGGCAAGTCTTTGATGAGATCAACCGTGGTGCCGGTATTCAGGTCTTTACCCGTTAAGTACTGCTCGACTTTTTCGGCCAATAACCCATTAAAAGGGGCGGCGAGCCAGTTCATCACCGAACTAAACACAAAAGAGAGCACCACCAGTAGGGTGAGTACCGCCAGTGGCCAGAGTAAGAAGTTAAGCCACGTTAAATAGTCGGGTAATTGGCTGGTGACCCAAGTAAACATCTGCTCCAGTTGCCCAATGGCAACATAGATCACCGCCGAAAATAATAGCAAGTTGATGGTCAGCGGGATAAAGACAAAACGTCTTAATCCAGGCTGCTTTATGAGCCGAAAACCATCGATAAAATAGTTGACGCCACTCTTGGGCGTTGAGCGGGTTTGTTGATTCATTGTGCTAAATACCACCGTTAACTGAATTAGCCACGATTGTGTGTCAGCAAAGCGCGAAAAACAAGAGCGAAATGAGCCGCTAAGCGATAAAAAACGTTACAAAATGCGCCGTGCTTTGCTAAAGTGGCAGCCAATATTCGCCGGAGTTTTTCAGGCTCCATCAATAAAGACGACCCGCTGGCTCAATGAGACTCAAACAGATAAAACTTGCTGGATTTAAGTCGTTTGTCGATGTTACTAAAATCCCTTTTAACCAACCGCTAAGTGCTATTATCGGCCCCAACGGCTGCGGTAAATCCAATGTCATTGACGCGGTGCGTTGGGTGTTAGGTGAGAGCTCGGCCAAACATCTGCGCGGCGACTCGATGTCCGATGTTATTTTTAATGGCTCCTCGGCCCGTAGGCCCGTTTCCGTCGCCAGCGTTGAGTTACTGTTTGACAATCAACAGGGGCGCTTAGCTGGGCAGTACGCCAGTTATCAAGAGGTCGCGGTTAAACGCCAAGTTAGCCGTGATGGTGATTCGGCGTATTTTCTCAACGGGCAAAAGTGTCGTCGTAAAGACATTACCGACCTGTTTATGGGCACCGGGCTTGGGCCGCGCAGCTACGCCATTATTGAGCAGGGGACTATCTCGCGGCTTATCGAATCTAAGCCGCAAGAGCTTAGAGTGTTTATTGAAGAGGCGGCGGGGATCTCGCGTTACAAAGAGCGCCGTCGTGAAACCGAAAATCGCATACGCCATACCCGTGAAAACCTAGAGCGCTTAGGTGATATTCGCCAAGAGCTAGGTCGTCAAATTGATAAATTGGCCGAGCAAGCCCAAGCGGCTAAACAATATCGTGCCCTAAAACAGACCGAGCGTACCCAAGATGCAGAGCTGAGCGTCTGTCGTTTTGTTGAGTTGCAAGCCCAGTTTGATAAGCTCAGCAGTGACATTGTTAGTCAAGAGCTGAAAAAAAGTGAGCTCGACGCCGCGAAAGAGGCCCTGCAAAGTGAGCATACTCAGCTTAAGGTGCAACTCGATGAACTCGATCAACAAGAGCATCGTCAGGTAGAAGATTTTTATCTAACCGGCACCCATATCGCCAAACTCGAACAATCTCTAAAACATCGTCAGCAGCAAGATGCCCACTTGCATCAACGGGTTGAAGATACCCAAGCTAAGCTGATGCAAACTCAGGGTCAGTTGAGTGAGTTAGATGATCGCCGCGAGCAACTAAGCCAACATCACCAAGCAGCAATCGATGCATACCAACAGTTGTCGATGCAACTTGAGGTGTTTGATGAGCAGCTCGTCGAAGCCGAACAAGCATTTGAGCAAGATAGCGAGGCACAAGTGCTCGCCACACAAGCGCAAAATCAGCACCAGTTAGCCTATAAAGTGGCGCAAACGGAACTGAGCCACAGTCAAAGTAACTTGGCACAAAAGAGAACTCAAAAAGCGGCTTTAGTCACTCAGCTTGCCAAACTCAATCAAGATAACGCCAAGATCCAGCTGCAGCAATTACAAGCTCAGCGCGATGATTTACAAGCGCAATCTAAACGGCTTAACCAGAGTAATCAGCAGTTAAATAGCCAATTAAATGAGCTAGAACAACAAGATAAACGTCTCACGCAGCAGATAGATGCGCTCTCAGAGTCCTTAGCCGAGGAGCGAGGTCGTTTCAATGTCGTCAATCGTTTACTGCCCAGTGAAGATACCCATGATGGCAGTGCCCTATGGCAAACCCTTAACGTGACTCCCGGATGGGAAGTGGCCATCGACTTGGCGCTCGAAGGGGTGCTGACCCAAAAAGTGGACGCCGCATCTGGTCATGGGTTTGTCACCACTGAATCCCATGACTGGGTGGGTGTTAGCGCCGCCGTTAACTTGACCCCTTGGTTGGCGCACTTGCGCTGGGCGAACGATTTAAGTAGCGCACAAGCCTTGCTGCCCAGTATCGAGCAACATGAACGTATCGTGACAGCCGATGGCTACCTAATCGGTCATGGGTTTATATTGCAAAAAAGCGAACAGGGCAGTGCTTTAATTCAGCTTAAAATGGAAAAAGAGGCATTAACGGCCAGTATTTCAAGCAGCGAAGCGACCTTAAACACCTTTCGCCAGCAGTCGCAGCTGTGTGCTAGCGAACTGCTAACCTGCCGCACTCGTTGCAAGGATGGCGCGGTTCAAATGCAGCAAATGCAATTGAGTCTTGAGCGATTACATAGCCAAATTGATGCTGCTGAGCAGCGCATAGCCCATGCCCGTGAGCAGCATAGTCAGCTTGAGATGCAGCTCAGTGAACTAGAACTGACTTTAGCGGCCGATGAGCAGCGCTGCCTAGGCTTAAGTGAGCGCTTAAGCTTCGATGAGTCCCGTGCTAGCGACCTGATTAAGCAAAGCGAACTGCGTGCTCGGGCGCAGCAAGAAAGTAGCGCCCAACTTAAACGATTAAAGCAGCAGCGCGCCGACTGCGCTCGCCAGTGCAGTCAGAGCCAAACCGCGCTGCAAACATTGCAAACTGATCTAGCGCTCAATCAACAACAAATACAACAGCTGCAACAACAGATCGGTGAACTGTCAGCTGCATCGGCCGCCCTAAGCCAGCAACTTGGGGGGAGCGACCAAGCAATAAGCGATCACAGCGCGCAGCAGATGCAGCAGCAACTGAACGCAGAGCTGGAAATACAACAAGCTAAGCAGCAAGCATTGACGGCATTACGTGCGCAGCAAGCGCAATTACAAACTCAGATCGATGAGATAGTAACTAAGCAAAAACAACTATTTGGTAATATCGAACACTTGACTCAGGCTATCAGCACGCTAAAGTTACGACGCGAAGGCATAAAGGGACAGGCCGATAGCCAACGGGCCTTGCTGACAGAACATGAGATTAATCTCGAGGCGGTTAAAGCCACACTCGATGCAGCAACCACTGTCGGACAGCGTCAAAAAGCCTTAGAGCAGGTTCGAGTCCGTATTACTCAGTTAGGCGCCATCAATTTGGCTGCAATTGAAGAGTATGAGCAACAAAGTGAGCGTAAACACTATTTAGACAGCCAAGATGCCGACTTAAATAAGGCGCTTAACAGTTTAGAAGAAGCGATCCGCAAGATTGATAAAGAAACCAAAACCCGCTTTAAAGAGACATTTGATAAGGTTAATCAAGATTTAGGGTTATTGTTTCCTAAGGTGTTTGGTGGTGGCAGTGCGCAGCTAGCATTGACCGATGACGATTTGCTTGAAACCGGAGTGACCATTATGGCGCGTCCACCAGGCAAAAAGAATAGTACAATTCACCTGCTTTCTGGTGGAGAAAAAGCGCTAACCGCTTTATCATTGGTATTTGCAATTTTTAGGCTCAATCCGGCGCCTTTTTGTATGTTGGATGAGGTCGATGCGCCACTCGATGACGCTAATGTCGACAGATTCTGTCGTTTAGTTAAAGAGATGTCTCAAAGCGTACAATTTGTTTATATTAGTCACAATAAGATCACCATGGAATTGGCGGATCAATTAATAGGTGTCACTATGCATGAACTAGGGGTATCACGCATAGTTGCCGTCGATATTGATGAAGCGGTGGCGTTAGCCGACGCAGGATAATTTTGGGAAAACAGGGTAATCAATGGAAAATTTGCAACTGGTATTGTCCGTGTTAGGAGCGATAGCCATTATCGCGGTACTTGTGCATGGTTTTTGGTCCATTAGACGGCAGCAGCCTAAGTCATTAAAGTCTGGATCCATGGCGGAAATGTACACAGATAAAAATCGTGATCGCGAAGGCTTTGACGCCGACGGTATTGGCGCCGTGCGTGTACGAAAACTGAGCCCTGAAGAAGTACCTGCGCGTGCTATGGGTGATGCTGCGGCGATAAACCCGGGTGTTCACAGTGTTGATGCGCCAACGGAGACCTCAAGTCGTGACAGTGAAGCTGACTTTACCTTGTCTGACGAGCCCCACGCCAAAGTGACTCGCCCTCGCCAAGAACCCGTCACGGCTGGACGCGATGCAGGCCATAAAGATGTAGGCCACAAAATTGAACCAAGTATCGGTAGCAACGAGCAACACAGTCCAGAGACAGTAGAACAAATGGAGTTAGGTTTAGGGCAAACACCGGCTCAAAGTTCATTTTTTGATGATGTTCAACCGCTCGATGAAACACCGCAAGTTGCCGAGCCTACAGAACCGCTAGCAGCGTCATCGGCGCAAGCTGAGATTAAGGATGAGCCACTGGGCGAACCACAAGATGTGCTGGTACTGCATGTTGTGGCCAACGAAGGCGAAACGTTACAGGGTGCCGAGTTACTGCCGAGCTTATTAACCCTCAACTTTAAATTTGGCGACATGGATATTTTCCATCGCCATGAGGATAACGCTGGAACAGGTAAGGTATTATTTTCGTTGGCTAATATGGTTAAGCCTGGTGTGTTTAACCCCGATGAAATGGAGCAGTTTACCACTCAAGGTATCGTGTTATTTATGACACTACCTTGTTATGGCGACCCACTGATGAACTTTTCAATTATGCTGAATTCGGCGCACCAATTGGCCGATGATTTAGGCGGCAAGGTACTCGACGGTGGCCGCAGCTTATGGAGTGAGCAAACTAAGCAGTCATACCTACAACGCATCCGTGCCCAAGCGTAAATTGAAGCATATATATTGAAAATAGAGGCCGCAGATGCGGCCTCTATTGCTTAATCTGGACGAGAAACCATGCAAGCCATACAAGACGAAATTCAACAACTCACCGCCGAACTTAATCTTCACAATTACCGTTATTATGTCGACGACGCGCCGTCTATTCCCGATGCCGAATATGACCGCCTTATGCGCCGCTTACAGAGTTTAGAAGCGCAATACCCTGAGTTTGCCTTAATGGATTCACCGACCCAACGTGTAGGCGGTGCCGCGCTAGCAAAGTTTGACCAAGTGACACATTTAAAGCCGATGCTTAGCCTAGACAATGTGTTTAGTGATACCGAATTTAATGCTTTTTATAAACGTGTGAGCGATAAAACCATCACGGCGCCCGCATTTTGCTGTGAGCCCAAACTCGATGGTTTGGCGGTCAGTATTTTATATCGCAATGGGCTATATGAACGCGCCGCCACCCGCGGCGATGGCACCGTGGGCGAAGACATTACCGAAAATGTGCGCACCATTAAATCGATACCATTGCGCCTGCGTGGTGATGATTTTCCGCCATTGTTAGAGGTACGCGGCGAAGTATTTATGCCTAAAGCCGCGTTTGAAGCGGTCAATAATAAGGCGCGCCAAAAGGGTGAAAAGCTGTTTGTTAATCCGCGTAACGCTGCAGCTGGCAGCTTGCGTCAACTCGACAGTAAAATTACCGCCAGCCGCGCATTAGCCTTTTATGCCTATGCGCTCGGAGTCGTCGAACCTGAATCTTGGCCCTTGGCAGACAATCATTATGAGCAGTTAATGCAGCTTAAAGCTTGGGGGCTGCCCGTAAGCGCCGAAGTGAAAGTGTGCAAGGATATCCCTGCTATTTTTGCCTATTATCAAGATATTATGGCGCGCCGAGCCGACTTAGCTTATGAAATTGATGGGGTAGTGCTTAAGGTCAACGATATCGCGCAGCAAAAGCAGCTTGGCTTTGTGGCCAAAGCGCCGCGCTGGGCAACCGCCTATAAATTCCCCGCCCAAGAGGAGTTAACGGTACTCGAAGGGGTTGACTTTCAGGTCGGGCGCACTGGCGCAGTGACCCCGGTAGCGCGGTTAAAACCTGTGTTTGTGGGTGGGGTGACGGTGTCGAACGCCACCTTGCATAATGCCGACGAGATCGCACGTCTTGGGGTGAAAATTGGCGACAGTGTCATTATTCGCCGTGCTGGCGATGTGATCCCGCAAATTGTGGCTGTAGTAAGTGATAAGCGTCCCGATGATGCACAAGACATTGTTTTTCCTATGGCTTGCCCTGTGTGTGGCAGTGATGTGGAGCGTATCGAAGGTGAAGCTGTGGCCCGTTGCAGTGGCGGCCTGTTTTGTGAAGCGCAGCGTAAAGAGGCGATTAAGCACTTTGCCTCACGCAAGGCATTAAACATCGATGGCATGGGCGATAAAGTGGTCGAGCAGATGATCGATAAAGAGCTTATCGAAAGCCCTGCGGACCTATTTAAGCTGAGCGCATCATCATTGACCATGCTAGATCGCATGGGGCTTAAGTCAGCCACCAAGTTAGTCGCAGCCATTGAAGCGGCGAAACAAACTACCTTTGCCCGTTTTCTCTATTCATTAGGGATCCGCGAGGTAGGTGAGGCCACCGCAGCTAATTTGGCCCATTATTTTAAAACCCTCGATAAGTTGATTCAGGCTGATGCCGAGACCTTTATGAAGGTCGATGATGTCGGAGTGATTGTGGCGCAGCATCTGGTGCACTTTTTTGCCCAGCCCCATAACCTTGAAGTGGTCGAGCGACTGCTAGAGGCGGGCGTGACTTGGCCTGCAATCGAAGAGGTCGCCGCCGATGAACAACCACTAAAAGGGCAAACTTGGGTGTTAACTGGCACCTTAAATCTGCTTAATCGTAACGATGCCAAGGCGCAATTACAGGCTCTTGGCGCCAAAGTGGCAGGCAGTGTGTCGAAAAATACCGACTGCTTAGTAGCTGGAGAAGCCGCTGGTTCAAAGCTAATTAAGGCGCAGGAGTTAGGGGTGAAGGTGATCGGTGAAGATGAGTTATTAGCCTTACTCAATGGGTAGCCCAAACACCTAAGTCACTCGGCTGGCAGATAATATTATCGGGTATCTGTCAGCTTATTATTGTCTACCGCTTATGCGTTAGCGCTGTCACTGCCAGTATCACACTTCTTGCAATGCCGCTAAGGGTTGGCTCATTACGGAGATGCACGTTTGAATTTTGGTCACATCAACTGGATTGATGACAATGGGCACTTTAAACCGCCTATCATGCTTTACCTGATCTTGGCGTTTATCGCTCGAGGTTGGTGTGTGTTTATCGCCTCGCTGACCCAAGCCAGTGACAGGGCGGCCTTGGTGGCGTTGATCTATCCGCAAAAGTCTGATTTTCTGTTGGCATTAGCCGCCGGTGCCGGGGCATTAATACTGTATGCATTGGTGATAGCCGAGCGTAAACGCGCTCCTTGCTGGGCTCGTCCTTTATTCAATCAATTGAAGTGGTTGTTGGTGTTGCTATTGATGATTGATGGTGGCTTGTTACTACAACGCTTAATACATAATCACTTTTTGTACACATGGCACTTTGGTCTGGACGCGCTCTTTTTGTTTTGGAGTCTGTTGTATATCGCCAGTTCCAAACATCTGCGTTATTACCTTAATGACTGGCGAGCTGACGCTAACGTGGCCCATATCGATAGCGGGAAGTGAACTGACTTTGCTGGCTTGAGGATTTAAGGTATTTTATGGTTACCATTATTTTTAATAAAGATACTTTATGATTCATTCAGTTGCCGTTGTCGGTTGTGGTTGGTTTGGCTTACCCTTAGCCCAAGCGTTGGTGGAAAAAGGTCTGTCTGTGCGTGGATCTAAACGGGATGCAGCTCAAGCATTAGCATTAAAAGAGCAAGGCATTGATGGGTTTGCATTAGATCTTGACGCGCAGCAGCCTGTTGATGGTGGGCAGTTAGCTAAACTTCACGCCGATGCGATAGTCATTAATATCCCCCCAGGGCTTCGCCGTGGCGACACTGGTTATCTTGCGCGACTTGAACGTCTACTGACGCTGATGGGCGACCATGCCTATCAGCGCATTATCTTTATTAGCACCACAGGCGTGTATCCTGCTAATGGCAAGGTGCAACATGAAGCTGACGCCAAAGCATATAACGATACCAGTGAGATCCTGCTGCAGGCTGAAGCCATGTTTACAGGGGCGGTTGTTGTTCGATTTGCCGGATTGATGGGGCCTAAACGTCATCCGGGGCGTTTTCTAGTCGGTAAAACGGGCTTAACTGGGGCAATGTTATCGGTCAACATGACTCACCTTGATGATTGTGTCGGCGGCGTGATGGCCTTACTTACCCATCAAGGCCCACTGGCGCCAGCTTATAATATCTGCTCCCCCGATCATCCTAATAAGGTTGCATTCTATCAGCGCGCGGCGGCAATGCTCGGTTTAGCTGAGCCAGAGTTTGCCTCATCGGGAGATAAGGCCGAGGATAAAGTGGTCGACGGCTCGCTCATTTGTCAGCAGCTGGGTTATCAATATTGCCATCAGGATCTATTTAATACGCTTAACTTTTGTTAGCCCTTCAATTTAACAATAACTTGGTGTACTCACCAAGTTATTGTTAGCCAACATTGCCCGTTTTGCCAAGGTCAGAGTTTACTGCTTCATTTTATCCATACAAGTGTAACCATTTCTCAAGTCACCCGGCGCGCTAGTAATTAACGAATTAGTCACATTTCTGTTCGACATTAGTCTAATGTTGCCGTTTCATATTTTGCTTGCATTACGCTTACGTAAACCTGTATCTAATTGTTTTTAAATTGTTAATTTAGAGCCCGCTAAAAGGTTTACGCTGGCGTTAGACTAAGGTCGTGATTGTTGTTGCGCAGATGCTTGCTAGATTAAATTTTGATTTAATCATAATTAGCACAGGGGAGTCGTAATGGCTTTTGAAAATAACGAAAAGGCAGAAGGATACTGGCGTGAGAATTTACGCTTGGTACTTGGACTGCTGGCAATATGGGCTGCTGTTTCATTTGGCTGTGGCATTTTACTGGTCGATGTACTTAATGAAATCCATTTTATGGGCTTTAAGTTGGGCTTCTGGTTTGCTCAGCAAGGGGCTATCTATGTATTCGTTGCGCTTATTTTTGTCTACGTGGCGAAAGCCAACACGCTAGATAAAAAATACGGTGTTCATGAAGATTAAGGAGTAACGAATATGGATATACAAACATTAACTTATCTGATTGTTGGCGCAACCTTCGCGCTTTACATTGGTATTGCGATTTGGTCTCGTGCTGGTTCGACTAAAGAATTTTATGTCGCTGGCGGTGGTGTCCATCCTATTATGAACGGTATGGCAACAGCGGCTGACTGGATGTCTGCAGCGTCATTTATTTCGCTTGCTGGTATCGTCTCTTTTGTTGGTTATGACGGCTCTGTCTACCTGATGGGCTGGACCGGTGGCTACGTATTACTGGCGCTATGTATGGCACCTTATCTGCGTAAGTTTGGTAAGTTTACCGTACCTGACTTTATTGGCGACCGTTATTATTCTCAGACAGCGCGCACGGTGGCGGTTATCTGTGCCATCTTTATCTGTTTTACTTATATCGCAGGACAAATGCGTGGTGTAGGAGTAGTGTTCTCACGTTTCCTCGAGGTTGAGATTGAAACTGGAGTGTATATCGGTATGGGCGTGGTGTTCTTTTATGCCGTGCTCGGTGGCATGAAGGGGATCACTTACACCCAGGTTGCACAGTATTGCGTATTGATTTTCGCTTTTATGGTGCCAGCTATCTTTATCTCTATCATGATGACGGGACATATTTTGCCGCAAATTGGCTTTGGGGCCGAACTGATTGATGCCGCGGGCAATGGGACTGGGGTCTTTTTGCTTGAGAAACTCGATGGCCTCTCGGCGGAACTGGGTTTCTCCCAGTATACAGAGGGCTCTAAGAGCATGATTGATGTGTTCTTTATCACTGGAGCCTTGATGTTTGGGACGGCAGGTTTACCACACGTGATTGTTCGCTTCTTCACGGTACCAAAGGTGAAAGATGCTCGAGTGTCGGCTGGTTGGGCATTGGTGTTCATCGCCATTATGTATACCACGGTGCCTGCTTTGTCAGCGTTCTCTCGTGTAAATATGATTGAGACCATTAATGGTCCAGATGCTAGCGGTGTTGCTTATGAAACTGCGCCTGACTGGATTAAAAATTGGGAAAAAACCGGTTTGATTAGTTGGGATGATAAAAATGCCGATGGAAAGCTTTATTATGCCAATGGTGAGGCCAATGAAATGACGATTGACCGCGATATCATGGTACTCGCAACGCCTGAAATTGCTAATTTGCCTGCTTGGGTTATTGCATTGGTGGCTGCGGGAGGCATGGCTGCAGCGCTGTCGACAACAGCTGGTTTGCTATTGGTGATTTCAACGTCGGTTTCACATGATCTACTGAAGAAAAACTTGATGCCTGATATCTCTGATAAAAAAGAACTTATGTATGCCCGTGTAGCGGCTGGTTTAGGCATCGTTATGGCTGGCTACTTTGGTATTAATCCACCCGGTTTCGTGGCTGCGGTGGTCGCGATAGCCTTTGGTTTAGCAGCATCATCCTTGTTCCCTGCGATCATCATGGGGATCTTCTCTCGCACCATGAACAAAGAAGGTGCGGTCGCAGGTATGGTAACCGGTTTGCTGTTTAGTGCTGCGTATATTATTAACTTTAAGTTTATCAATCCTGCAGATAATAATCCTGAGCATTGGTTATTGGGTATTTCGCCAGAAGGGATTGGTATGCTTGGTATGATAGTAAACTTTACCGTGGCCTTTATTGTCAGCAGAGTGACGACAGCCGTACCCCAAGATGTGGTGGATATGGTTGAGTCGATTCGCTTCCCTAAAGGGTCTGGCGAGGCGCATGATCATTAATCAATCATGATCTTAAGTTAAGAAGGAGCGCTGAGCGCTCCTTTTTTATGACTCTGGTTGCGTAGCATGATGTGTGGAGGCATTAATCGATTAGCTACGGTGTCATTGGGAATAAACATGGATAAATGTATCGATTTGGCTGGCCATAAGTCGTATAGCAAGATGTGATGACTCAAGGTTATAGTGATATTTAGCGGTGGTTTTATGTTGAGCGAGTCAAGCACATACTGTATTTATATCCATCCAGTCATGATAATAAGCCGGTGTGCCTTACATCTATCATTCGCTCACTGCTTCATTTTATTATGATAACGCGTTAGAGGATCAATCGATCCTCACATTACTTGATGAGGTCGATTATGGATGCCAGTGAGTTACAACCCATCACCGATTTTTTGCGCCAGCTTCCGCCATTTGACACTTTGTCTGCCAGCACTTTAGCGCGCTGTTGTCGTACGTTGACCATAGGCTACTACAGTAAAGCCTCAACCTATGTGCCGTTAGATGAAAGCCATCCGCAGTTGTATATCGTCCGCAGTGGCGCATTTGAGGTGCACGGTGATGACGGTGACTTAATTGATAGGTTAGGTGATGGCGACTTTTTTGGTTTTCCCTCTTTACTGTCTGGCGAGAAAATAAGCAATAAAATTCAAATTCTTGAAGATGGTCTAGTCTATCATCTCGACCCCGATACTTTTAATCAACTACGCAGTGAAAGCCGTGAATTTGATCGCTTTTTTAATCGCGCCTTTGCTAAACGTTTACGTCACCAAAGCCGTTTCAAGGC
The DNA here is from genome assembly GCF_059338375.1 of Shewanella sp. 553. Lineage (NCBI taxonomy): Bacteria > Pseudomonadati > Pseudomonadota > Gammaproteobacteria > Alteromonadales > Shewanellaceae > Shewanella > Shewanella sp. 553. Next base: position 2,317,398 of record NZ_CM181701.1, on the reverse strand, counting down.
TAAAGAATTAGGCTCCACCAGTCGGGTGAGTAGTTTGATGTCTAAACAGCCACTGACACTCGATATCAACGCCAGCGTGACCCAAGCGGCCTGCTTAATGCGCGATTCGCGGGTGTCGTCCTTGTTAGTTATCGACAATCATAAACTGGCCGGTATTTTAACCGACAGAGATTTACGTAATCGGGTTTTAGCGCTGGGGCATGATGGCCAATTGCCTGTGCATCAAGCCATGACCAGCCATCCCATAACCTTATCCTCAAGTGCCTTAGTGTTTGAGGCGATGTTACTGATGAGTCAGCATAATATTCATCATTTACCGATAGTGGATAACGAGTTACCCGTGGGCGTGGTCAGTAGCACAGATATTTTACGCGGACAAAGCTCGCAGCCTTTATTGTTGATTGGTGAAATTGAGCGACAAAACAGTTTGGATAGTCTCATCGCTGTCAGTAAACAGATCCCGCTGTTGTTGCAAAACCTCATCAGCGCCGATGCCAGAGCCGAAGAGATTGGTCGCGTACTCACGTCGGTAACCGATGCCCTTACTCGGCGACTGATCTTACTTAATCAGCAGATCTTGGGCCAAGCGCCTATGCCTTTTTGCTGGTTGGCCTTTGGCTCTCAGGGGCGGCAAGATCAGGTGGCGTGTTCAGATCAAGATAACGGTTTATTGTTAGCCCATGATATGGATGAACAGGCCAAGGGGTATTTTGATGCACTCACCAAAGCGGTATGTGCCGGCCTAGATAGCTGTGGTTATATCTATTGCCCTGGTGACATCATGGCGCAAAACCCTCAATGGCAAATGACCTTAAAGCAGTGGCAAAATAAGTTTCGTCATTGGGTCGATAGCCCAGAGCCTAAGGCGTTAATGCATGCCAGTATCTTTTTTGATATGCGCTGTGTTTATGGGCCACAGAGTTTATTTGACAGCCTGCAATCGCAGGTGCTTGCATCGACCAAAGACAATGATATTTTTTTAGCCGGGATGGCGGGTAACTCGCTGCAAGTCTCACCGCCGCTGGGCTTCTTTAAGAAATTTGTCTTAGAACGTGATGGGCAAGAGGTTAAAGGAATCGATTTAAAGCATAAAGGCAGCGTCTTAATTAACGATATCGCCCGTGTTTATGCACTCTCGGCGGGGATCAAAGAGGTTAATACTGCCAAGCGCATCCGATTGTTGATGGAGCAAAACATCATTAATCGTAAAGATGCGCTTAACCTTGCCGATGCTCATGAGTTTATTGCCCATATCCGCTTATCAAATCAAGGTTATCAATTTACCCACAATCAGGTGCTGAGTAACTATTTGATGCCCCAAAACTTGTCATCACTAGTGCGCCATCAACTGCGTGATGCGTTTAAAGTGGTGCATGACGCGCAGGCGGGCATGAAGCTTAAGTTTATGCGGAGCTTTTAGGGTGTTGCATCATCCTATGCTTAAAAGCCGCTTATGCTGGCGCACGGCGACAACCAAGCATCCACAGCTCAAGGCTTACCAACAGGCATTACTGGATAACTTAGCCCGTAATGTCGAGCAAGTGAGTCTAGTGGCCATTGATTTGGAGATGACAGGCCTGAACCCTGTTTGCGATCAAATCTTGAGTATTGGTGTCGTCCCGATTCAGCAGGGGCGGATTTTACTGCAACAGGCACAACATAAACTGGTGCAAATTGAGGGCAGTGTCGGTCAAAGCGCTACCATTCACGGCATATTAGATATGCATCTGCAACAAGCCGTATCGATGAAAACGGCAATGCAATGGTTTTTAAGCGTCACTCAGGGCAAGGTGCTAGTGGCGCATCACTCTCCTTTGGATTTGGCCTTTTTACAGGTAGGGCTTGCTCAAGCTTATGGTGAACACATTAAGCTGATGGCGGTTGATACTTTGGCACTGGAAAAAAAGCGATTGCTGCGTCAGCATGAGGTATTGCAAGAGGGGGCCTTGCGCTTGGGGGCTAGCCGAGCCCGTTATGGCTTGCCCGTTTATGCGGCCCATAATGCGTTAATCGATGCCATTGCCTGTGGTGAATTATTGTTAGCTCAAGTTGCGGCCATGGGCGGTGGCGATAAACTTAAGGTGAGCGAGCTATTTTAGGTCCACTCTAGGTTGCCGATGAGCGCATCAATCAATTTTGATAAATGCGATTATTATTGGGTGTGTGTCATACAAGCGATTAAATAAAAAATGTCGGCAAATGCCGACATTTTTTATGTATCAGGCGTGTGCGCCTTAGTGTGGATAACGATTAACCGCAGAAATGCTTAACGGCTCTGGCGACCAGTTCGATACCGGTTTTATCACAAGGTGGCAGCTCTGCATCAGATTGGTTAATTGGAGTGATGCGATCGCCCCATTTAAACAACACGGCTGCCGAGGTTAGGCCAGCGCCAAAGGCACAAGATAAAATGGTTTGATTCGGTTTAATCATCCCTTTTTCGAGCGCATCACAGATAGCAATCGGGATGGTTGCCGCAGAGGTGTTACCGTAATTGGCAATGTTGACCACTGCTTTTTCTTTAGGGATCTTCATGCGGCTGATTAGGGTATCAATAATGCGCTCATTAGCTTGGTGCGGAATGACCCAGTCAATATCGTCTTTATCTACGCCACACTTTTCAAGCACTTGGGTGCTGAGTTTACCCATACCGGCAATGGCACGCTTAAAGATCTCTTGGCCATTGAATTCGATATAAAAGTCCAGAGACGCGGCATTAAATCGGTCCATAGCGGTACCGAAGCTCGCTTTAAGGATGTCGCGCGCAGCAGGATCGTTATTCAGCTCATAACCTAAAATACCACCAGGTTGGTCGGTAGCTTCTACTACCACGGCGCCAGCGCCATCGCCAAACAATACGGCGGTATCACGGCGTGACCAATCAAGATAATAAGAGAGACGTTCGGCGCCAATCACCAGTACTCGCTTAGATTGGCCACTCTTAATTTGTGAGCTGGCCAGACCTAGCCCATACAGAAAACCACTGCAGGCGGCGTTGATATCAAAAGCGCCACAGCTTGCGCCAATATTGGCTTGTACTGTTGATGCAATGTTGGGTATTAGAGTGTCTGGGCTCGCAGTGGCTAGGATTATCAAGTCGATATCACTGCCTTCAAGCCCTGCTGCAGCTAATGCACGCTGTGCAGCAACGGATGCCAGTTCCGATGTGTTGACATGGCTAATGTGTCGTTGGCTTATGCCGGTGCGAGGCTTAATCCATTCATCTGACGTATCGATAAAAGTCGCAAGATCATGGTTTGTAAGCGTGGCGGGGGGAACACATTTTCCCCAACCTGTAATGGTGGCGTACTGCATCTTATATTCTCTCAAAATAATAAAGGCAGAAGCACAGCTCTGCCTTATCGAACTAATCTAAATAAGCCTAGCAATAAGTTGATAAATCAACCGTGATCTAGTCGACTTGTTGTGCAAGCAAATGCTTAAATGTATCTGCTGCATCTAATATGTGTTCCCTAAAAGTACAGAAACGGATTTTTCTACATCTCTAGTGGCACTGCACGAGTAGGATGCTATGGGGCAGCTTTAGTGCTAGTGCCTGTCAATAACAACTGTAAATGAATATTGCGGTCGAGATTGGTGTTTACATCATAATAAAATCAAGCGTCCGGGCGATTATCGGCTTGATAGAAACAGGTATGAAACTGGCTATTGAGTTCACTCCTGCCGCCAGAGATACGGTGTATATTGCTTGCTTGATCCAACGCAGTTTTACAGACAGATTCCGCTTACTGCGATATCTCCTGACTGCATGTTCTCTCTTAAGGTTCTCACTACACTTAGTTTGTATACTTTGTGAACACATAAGGCCAGCTCGGCTCATACTTGTCGTAATGTATATGCATGATAGTCGCTGAGCCGGATAAGATTACCGTTTATAACGCTATAAATAAAGGGAAACTGTGGTTTCGCTTTACATAAAATGACGCTTGTAAGCCAGTGTAAGCCGAGGTGATGTGTGTATGATTGGCCTATAATGGCGCATTAGGTTAACGGTAGTGTTTGAATTTATCGTTATGGTTTAGATAAGCTCACGGCAAACCCGTGGATCAATAGCAAAATAAGGCAGGTACATCATTTCCAGCGACATCATTATCATCAATTCAAAGCGGCAGCTTTTAGCAGATCAAGGCTCGACGTTGAGTCGGTTAGTCAATGAGGTAGCGCAGTGCCAGTTGTGCCGAGCGTATTTACCGTTGGATGCTCGGCCGATCATTCAGGCGGCGGCGCAGGCTAAAATTTTGATCGCAGGACAAGCGCCCGGCAGGGCGGCAAATGAGACCGGTGTGCCTTTTCATGATGCCAGTGGTGAGCGCTTACGTAAGTGGCTGGGTGTTAGTCGTGAGCAGTTTTATGATCAGCAGTTGTTTGCCATTTTACCTATGGCGTTTTGTTATCCTGGCAAAGGCAAAAGTGGCGATCTGCCGCCTAGGCCAGAATGCGCCGTAATGTGGCGACATAAACTATTAAGTCAGCTGACAGAGGTTAAGCTGACCCTAGTGATTGGTCAATATGCCCAAGCCTACCATTGCCCAACGCCTAAAGGCAGTGTTGCCTTAACCTTGACTCAGCGAGTCAGAAATAGCTGTACCGATCAAGATGAAGTATTGCCGTTGCCTCATCCTAGCCCGCTCAATAACCGCTGGTTAAAGGCCAATCCATGGTTTGAAATTGAAGTCTTACCTTCGCTAAAACAGCGGGTTGCTGAAATTATTGCTGACTAATTTGAACTCAGGTTTACCAACAAGATAACTTTCACTGTGGAACATGAGTTTAAAACCCTGGTCAATAAGATAATTTTATTCATTTTGTATTCATTATAGAGATAGAACGGTGCATTTTAGTGATTGTGGTGTGATAATAATGTCCATTAAATTGTGTTGTTCTGATTTGGGGTATTTCCTGTGAATCCTGCTGTGTTCCTAGATAGAGATGGTGTCATCAATATTGACCATGGTTATGTACATCAAGTGGATGATTTTGAATATATTGACGGTGTATTCGAGGCGTGTGCCGAATTAAAGCAGATGGGCTATAAACTGGCTGTAGTCACCAATCAGTCAGGCATCGCCCGTGGACGCTATAGCGAAGAGCAATTTCACCGTTTAACCGAATGGATGGATTGGAACTTTGCCGATAAAGGCGTTGAGTTAGATGGCATCTATTACTGTCCGCATCATAGTGATAAAGGCATTGGTGAATACAAAATCGATTGTGACTGCCGTAAACCCAAGCCGGGAATGCTCAATAGTGCGGCGCAGTTTTTAGCGATCGACCTGTCAACATCGGTCATGGTCGGCGACAAGCGTGATGATATGTTAGCGGCTGAAGCAGCCGGTGTCCCAACACGTATCCTGGTTCGTACCGGTAAAGAGGTGACTGATGAGGCCATTGCCGCAGCGACCGTGGTTCTCGATTCAATCGCCGATGTGCCTAAGTACCTACGTACTTTGGCAGCGGGTTAACGGAGACGCTCATTCCAAAGTGAACTCTGCCACGCATTATTTAGCTTAATCGTGAACAATAGCGTTGACTGCCGCCTAAAGATTATGTGGTGGTTAGCGCGATAATGGAACATCTTGTCCCTTGACATACTGTGCGTGATCAGTGTTGACAGCCCTGTTTTTGCTTAGCTGTAGCTTAAATGAAGGGCTGCATGCGCTGCGTGGTGTACCAATAAAATCTGCTTGATAGTGCAAGCATAATGAATCGAGCATCGTTTCCCAAGGCGCATTACCCGAATAATCGCTGAGGTTATGCCAGCGCTTGTTTGCCGTATCCACTAAGATAAGCCGTTCATCTTTAGGCAGCATAACCAGTTGCCAGTGCTCGGCATACACTGAGCGTTGCTTTAATTGGATATTATTGTAATAGGACTCAGGTTTCATTACCGCTCGTCCATCATCCCTTATCTCGTAATGAGATGCGGTTTCTGACATCACCTTTTTATTATCGATAAAGCTGGTATTAATTGAACGCACTGGCAGTGACGATTCGACAAATATATGTCTGTTATTACTAAAGCTCAGCTCCTGTGGCAGTTCTTCGCCATCGAATATCATGTCTTCATCTATCGATGCTCTAGAGGCGGTATGGGTGAGTTCTGACATTATTGTTGGTGCTAGGTCAATCAATGAAAATAAACCATCTACTTTGCCAGCAGGGTTTATCGGTTTACCATCTCGATACCTTAATGAAGCGAGCACCACCTGCGATTGTTCCTGAGATAGAATGTTTGTGCCATGTCCCCATGCGGCGACATTGAGTGCTGTTGGAACAATAGCAGGGTCTGTTTGTACCAAACTATCAGCGGCAACGAGCTTATCTTGACTCAATAAAAAGCCTTCACCGTGATCCGATAACAGGTAGACCACAGCATTGTCTAGTAGGCCGCCTTGGCGCAATTTGCCGATAAAGTCGGCAATCTGTACATCAACTTTTTTAATCATTTCGCTGTACATATAGTGATTGTAATTACCATCCCAACGTGATTTATCCAGCTCGATAAAATCCTTTGAGGTGAAAGGCCAATGTAATTGACAAAAATGTACCGCTAAAAAATTAGGTTTATCGACCGACAAACTCTGAAGAACCTCATGATTAAACAGCAAAGGATCGTAAGTTTTCCCATAGGCGCGATTGATATAGAGATAGGGAAATAGCTTGCGCGATAGCGGAGCATTAATCATTAAGTTAACCAAGGGGAGATCGGCTACATTCGAGATAATTGCATCGGCAGCCCCTACTTTGGGGCCAACAACGCGATCGAAGCCATAACTAGCATCGATTTGATTGAAGCGGCGCTCATCGATAGCATAAGTGGCCTGATAGCCACTGGCAGAAAGCTGCTTTAATATGGGAAACGGTTTTTCGACGAATTCTGGCGGTGCAAGGTTAAACCTAGCGCCGTTATTAATGGGGTATAAGCCTGATAAAATCCCCATCCACGCCACATAAGTACGACCTTGCGGCGTATAGGTTTGATTATAAATCAATGATTGCGACAATAACTGATTCAGTGTTGGTGCAAGCGATCTATCGGCGCCGCGATAAGCAAGGTGATCTGGACGTAAACCATCAATACCGATAATAAAAATATTAGGCTGATCGTGACTCTTGGGGAGCGTCGGTGTGCTTGTGTTGCTGCTAAAAAGATAAACAGGCACCAAGCTAAACACCAATAGGCTAATGGTGAATAGAATGCTGAGTCCTCTTTTCTTACTAGCGATGGTGTCCATCAAAGCATAAACAAGATTCGCTAACAGTAATAGCGCTAAGGTCGCTACTGCTATACCGCTTGCCAGCGGCGTGCCACGAAAAAAACCCAGTAACGATGTCGGATAAAAATAGGCATTTGCTGACAGCACAAAAATGCAGTGCACTAGTAACAGCACCAACCAAATTTGTGTTTTGACATTATCATTAGAGCAGGTAGCAAACCATGGGCGGCAGGAAAGGGTGATCACCCAAGCCCAACCTATATGCAGTACCAAGACCATTAGCGCAAAATAGATCAGGTCTAACACCAAACCACTACTCACTAAGTGCTCATCTTCGATATGAGTCATAGCATTGGCAATTGAAAAGACAGAGTAATACTGGATTAGCTGTTTATAGTTAATCGCAATAACAATAAACAACACCAGCAAGGCAAACGTTCTGAAAAAGGTGCGCGCGAGTGTGACAGTGCTTGCTGGGGTAATGTTATGTTTTATTGTATTAGGCATAGTCTCTCAATCATATCTTGCTATGAGGGTTTAAATACCTCGGCTTTTACTTTAGTTTGTCGAGTTCAATAGCGCCATCGATAGGCTGCTGTGTATTTAGCTTTAGGTCCTGTGTCGAGTTCGATGCTGCGCGCGCAATCTTGCGACTCGTTGGTGGGGTCGCGCTGTCAGTGTCAAGCCTATCTATAGTTGATTCGTTTATCTGAGTGGCCATATTGACTTGAAAGTCATCGAAATTAGCCAATAAAGTATCTTCATTACCCGATGGCCAATCACCCAGTAATAGATAACGTTCTGCTAATGTCTTACCCGATTCAGTGTCGGACTTTAAGGCTTGATGCGTTTTTACCCCTCTCCAGGCTGGGTAGATAATGGTCAGTAATAATAGGCTTATTAGCACGATTAATATCACTTGCAGTCGTTGCGGCTGAGTTAATTTTATATTGTTCATGCTTAATAATTATCCTGCACTCTTTACATAGGTAACATAGGTAACATAGGTAATAGCTGCATATAGGCAATCGCTACGGCACTGCATTTATGTCGCTGTGACTAATCTGATATTTCAAGTATAGATGACTCATTAATCTCTGATGTCAGTCGCGCTGTTTAGCATACGTAAGCTTGACAAAACTAGCGGCTTTATCTTATTCACTTATCTAAAAAATGTCATACAACAAACAATAGTCCCTAATCATCTTGTTTAAAAGTGATGTATGAGCTAAACCTGAGCTACTGACTACACTTAAGTGGACTTTGGCATCATTTCATTAAGGTGACGCATATGACGCTGTGACCGTGATAAACGCCTCTATGATTCGATTTTATACTTCGAACTCTAATCGTGACTGGCAGCAGTACTCACTGGCAGCAGTACTCAATGTTGTTAGGTGGGTGCTAGGTATATATGAACTCAGATAAATGGATGATATCGACAACATGAAACCTTATTTACTCAGCGAACGATTACTCGCATTTACCTGTGTTTTGCTCTACCTCATCGGCCTGCCAGCGTTGGTGACGGCTGAACCAGTCTTACAGACAGCGCAGCTTAATCAGCCAGTGAAACATGAGCCGGCGTTTATTTGGCTCAATGAGCAAGGCCCGAAGCCAATTACGCTCGATATGCTCTCACTCGCGCAAGACCTAGGCTTTTGGCAGCCAACAAACGAGCCATTGGCTGGCGCTTATACTTCAGCTTCTAATGCGGTAGATGACCGCTATTCACAACTATTTATCGATATGATCCAAACCATAAGGCTAGGACAGGGCAATGCAGCGCTGTTGAGTGTTGAACAATTACGCCGCGCCGCACAAGCTCAGCGGTTACATAACCTGCTCGATAGCATGTTACCCGAACATAAACAGGTGCAATTGTTACGCGAGCAAATTAGGCACTATCAACAACTTGAACGATATGTATGGCCATCAATTTCGCCCATGTCATACCGTTTTGGACAAAGATCGCCCGAAATAGCCAAATTGCGCTGGATGCTGACTCAATTAGGTGACTTACCACCTAAGGCGCCTAACAATTATCGTGATGCGATTTATGATCCTGTCCTCGTTAGCGCCATCAAGCATTTTCAACTAAGGCACGGATTAACTCAAAGCGGAGAACTCGATAACGCGACGCTGCAAGCCTTACATATATCACCATCGCAGCGAATTTTGCACCTGCGCCAAGCCTTATTTCGCTGGTTTGCGTTACCCACGCAACTGCCGCAACGCTACCTGTGGGTCAATATTCCGGCCTACCAATTACAGATTATGGAAAATGACACCAGCGTATTGAATATGCGAGTGATTGTCGGCAAACCCGCCACGCCGACGCCTCAAATGGTGACCACACTGACGCTAGTGACATTGAACCCGACCTGGACCCCGCCCAGAAGTATTGTTTATGGAGAGTTATTGCCTAAAAATGGCCGCTCGCCAGGGTATCTGGCTGCCCATGGGTTTGAGCTGCGTAAAGTCAGTCAAGGTCATTCTTCAGTGATACCATTGGCAAACCAATCGTCTAAGCAAGTCGCCGCTCTGCTGAGCGAGTATCAACTCGTGCAACAACCCGGCGCTAATAATTCATTGGGGCGCTATCGATTTTCTATTCCAAATAATGAAGCGATTTATCTGCATGACACCCCGATTAAGTCGCTGTTTACCCATCAAGACCGCGCCTTGAGCCATGGTTGTGTTCGTTTGGAACAAGCTGATGCCTTAGTTAACTATCTATTAAATCAGCATATTAAACAGTCGTCCGCGGTTATTAAAGATGCGTTAACACAACCATCGCCGCGTTATATTAAGCTCGCAGAACCGTTGCCCGTATTAATGACCTATTTAACCACTTGGATAGATACGAATGGAGTGGTGCAGTTTCGCCCCGATATTTACCAGTTAAACCCCCCTTAAGGCGAATAGAGGACAGCCTAGCGATTAGGCGCTAGCCCGTCACTCCTCGCTTTTCACTTATAGCTCGTCACTTATAGCCCGCTCAAGCATCGCCTATGATGTATTTCTTATGACTCGGTTAATCTAGGTTAATAACGGCTAAAGGATAACGGCGCTGAAGTCGTTAGCTGTGTATTGCGTTATAGCATTAGCCTAGTCATTTGCGCTGCCTTAGAGGTGCCTTACTGTCGCCCAATAAAGCTGTCACATAACAATGCAACATCAAGCCTTATGCTTCCTTTTACGACAACATTCTTGCTACTACTTGCTACTACTTGCTATTAAGCGTCTTGCCTAAACTCATTGTATTGGAAATATAATGTTGCCATAAAGCGCAATAGCCTTGCGGTAATTATTTATTTTTTATTTTTAAGCTGTGTATTGTAAAAACTTTGCTACCTTTAAATGTAACAGCAATGTGAAATGGTGCGATTTTACCTCCAATTGCTGCACAGCAGGCTAGGTCGCGAGCGTTAGGGCTTGTACCTGCCATTATCAACGATTGGCAATAGTAACCAATGCTCGACAACAAATAATGGCACCGTTGAATACAAGGAAAACGAGATGGTGAAGCAGAAAGTGAGTTATGAAAGTGAGCTAGATGAGCATAAGCAAGTTTACGTATCGCGTCATGATATCACTCAGTATCTCAGCGCTCAGTATCTCGGCACTCAGTATCTCGACAGTATGCCCTTTGGGTCGTTAGGAGAAAATTATGAACCTTACTAACATATTGAAAGATTTTATTGAAGATGAAAGTGGCTTAACGGCAGTGGAGTATGCCATCGCCGGTGGCTTGGTGGTCGGCGGTATGATTGCCGCCTTTAACCTGTTGGGAACAAATGCAACAGCTAAAATTGATTGCCTCGCCTCTGCTGTGAATGGTGCTAGCACCGACTGTACTACAACTCCTTAAGGTACTGAGGTCTATAGAGATGCCTAGTTTGACCTGTAAGCTAGGCATCTATACTACTTATTTCCATGCCAATTTAAAGAGATCCTATTTCGATGACAGATGCCCAGTTAGTGCTTCAAATTACGTTGGCAGCGCTGTTTTTTATCATCGCCATCGCTACCGATTTAAGATCGCAACGCATTCCTAATGCCTTGTCATTGGCAGCGATTTTCTGTGGTTTTGCCATCAACGGATATTATGCACAGCTTAATGGCCTGCTGTTAGCCAGCTTTGGCTTTGCTCTGGCATTTATCATCTTGTTTCCGGTATTTATGATTCGGGTTCTCGGCGCTGGCGACATTAAATTAATGATGGGGATTGGCGCCTTAATGGGCCCAGAATTGTTAGCCTGGAGTCTGTTATATGGCGTTGCTGCAGGCAGTATCACCAGCTTGATACTTGTGTTGTGGCGCACCGGTTTTAGTGGTGTAGTCAACACGCTTAAGCGTTATTGGGACTGCATTTACTGCAAAACCTATTTCAAACCTGAGTCTGGCGAAGCTGCGGGACAAAAAGTGCCCTATGCCCCCGCATTGGCCATAGGCTGGTTGGTGGCTTGCAGCATCAACTATGATTTACCCAGTATTTATTTGCAGTTAAGCCATTCTTTAGCGGGGGCGTAATATGTTGCGAGCGGATGTGGACCATAATGCGACAGTTGAGCCATTGTCTAAGCCATTGTCGCAACATACAGAGTTGCAACAGACTGAACCTCAAAATGTTGTAGACGTTAGTCAATTAGCGCCTAAGCCTATTACTTTAGACGCCACAGGGCTTTCAGAGTCCTTATTGTTAGATCTCTTGGTAAAACATATATTTAGTGCAGGAGTGCTCACCAAAGAGTTGATGGTTGCTAAAATGGGTATAACTGGGGGGATTTTACAATACCTGCTCGATACCGCCAAAAAGTTAGGTTGGGTTGAAAACCGTCAGACTACAGCAGATGGTCAGATGCGCTATGCCTTGAGTCATACGGGTGAGATACATGCTAAGTTGGTTTTTAGCCGCAGCGGTTATCTCGGCCTCGCTCCCGTGCCGCTTAAACAATATATTCCCATCTGTAAGCAGCAATCGAGCCGAGCTCGCCCCATCACCTATGAGATGCTCGAACAAGGCCTTAAGGCGCTCGTGTTACCCCAAGATCTGCTTTATAAAATCGGGCCTGCCATGAATTCCAGTCGGCCAGTATTGATCTATGGCCCACCGGGCACAGGTAAAAGTTACCTGTGTCGTCACCTTAATCTTACTTTGGGCGATGCGGTACTTATTCCCTATGCGATTGCCATAGGGAATGAAATCATACAAGTTTTTGACCCAGAGTTGCATCATCGCACAGAAGTGGAGGCAATAAACAACCCTTTAGACTTAGGTAGCGGTCACGATCCAAGATGGATCAAGTGTCAACGCCCTCTGAGGATCACCGGCGGTGAGCTTACTGCTGAAATGTTAGAAGTACAGTTTGATACTCATAGCCGCACCTATATGGCCCCGCTGCAGCTCAAAGCCAATAATGGCATTTTATTGCTCGATGATTTAGGTCGGCAACGTATCAGCGCCAAACAGCTTTTTAACCGTTGGATTATTCCGATGGAAGAGCATAGAGACTTTTTAAATTTACAGTCGGGCGAACATTTTGAGATCCCATTCGAGCTGATTCTACTCTTCTCTACTAACCTAGATCCTAAAGAATTAGTCGATGAAGCATTTCTTCGACGACTCGGGTACAAGATCCATTTTGAGGCATTAGATGCACAGCTTTACCGTAAAATTTGGTTTCGGGTGTGTGATGAGCTTGGGCTGAGTTGCAGTGAAGAGACGTTTTTGCATTTGATTAACCAATACCATCAAAAATTCGCTAAGCCACTGATCCCTTGTTATCCACGTGACTTACTCGGGATCATGTCTGATCAGATCTGTTTTATGAAACTTAAACCAGAGGTAACACCATCACTCATTGACTCTGCTTGGTCCATCTATTTTGTTGAATAATGAAAATAAAGATATGTTTTAGTTAACATTTTAGTTAACAACGGGAGTTCACTATGAATAACAAAACGATTCTTTTTGTCGTCTTGTCGCTGATATTTGGTGTGATGGCGGTTTTCCTCGCTCAAAATTGGCTCGAGTCTAACAGCAGTGTTGCTAATGTGGCTGATACCACCAGTGTTGTCACTGTCTCTAGCCTAGTGCCTATGGGCACCATTATCGATCGTAAACATTTAGTCTTAACGCCCGTGCCCGAAGGTATAGTACCTCAAGGCTCGGTGACAAAGTTTGAAGATGCCGAAGGTAAAGTCGTTAATCAAAAACTCTATCCTGGTGAAATATTACGCCAAGAAAAACTCACTAACAAAGGTGAAGGCAGCACACTAGCTAGCCTTATTCAACCTAACATGCGTGCGGTTACCATCAGGGTAAATGATGTGGTTGGCGTAGCGGGTTTCTTATTGCCCGGAAACCGAGTGGATGTGATTAACCTCTTTAAAGAGGGCGATTATAAAACTGATGTAGTGCTCTCTAACGTAAAAATTCTGGCTATCGATCAACGAGCGTCGAATGATGAAAATAAACCCATGCTGGTTCGTGCAGTTACCTTAGAGCTGAGCATGGATCAAGCCGAGCAGTTGTTGGTTGCTAAAGGACGTGGCTCATTGCAGTTAGCCTTAAGAAACCCCAATGATGATGCACAGGTTGAAGTGGCTCTGCTCAATCAAGAGAAAGTCGTGCAGCTCGAGCCGATAAAACCACTTGTAGAGACACAGCCGTCAGCCACTGTTAAGCCTGCCATGCCAACGGAGAAAGTGGTTTATGCTCAGTCTAATGCTAAAGCGAAAGTCCTGATATTGAAGGGAATGAAAGAGCAAGAAGTTAAGGTGAATGACTAATATTTAATACAACCAAAAGGTTGAAAAGGAGTGGACTATGCTGCGTTCGACTGGCAAAACTTGGGAGCTAGGATGCGTGTTCTTGGTATTCATTTCGGCCTTGATACATCTACCAGTCATGGCAGGTGGGCCATTTGAGGGGGCAAAAGAGCTAAAGCAGATCCCTATTTTTAAGTCTCGTGTTTTACAACTACCTAAATCAGTACATAGAGTCTCTGTCGGCAACCCTGATATCGCTGATATCAAGCTATTGCCCAAAAACAACCTATATATATTAGGCAAAAAGCTGGGTAGTACCAATGTGATGATTTGGGATGAAAATGAAATATTAACCAGTGTCATGGATATAGAAGTGACCCATGATTTAAATGGTTTAAAACTGCGTTTACATGAGTTTTTACCCACTGAAAATCTGGCGGTGCAAACCTCTCAGGGGCAACTATTGTTAAGTGGTCAAGCCTCTAATTTACAAAAAATGAATACCGCCGTCGAGTTAGCTCAGGCTTATGTGGATTCATCGCCTACAGTGGGCAAACCCAAAAGTACCGTGCTAAATATGATGACCATTGGAGGCGGGCATCAAGTCATGTTAGAGGTAGTAGTGGCAGAAGTTCAACGTGAAATTGCGCGTCAATTTGATTCTAAGTTTTTGATATTTAATCAAGGATCAAACCTTTCTGGCGGTGTCGTCGGTGGCGGTGGTGGGTTTGTTGACTCCGCTATCGGCGGGATTAGTAGTAAAGGTTTTTTTGCTCAGTATATTAATCAAGATTTATTAATGAACTTTGCCCTTGATGTGGCTAAACAAAATGGATTGGCCAAAGTGTTAGCCGAGCCAAATGTTACCGCCATGAGTGGCCAAACGGCTGAATTTTTATCTGGTGGTGAATTCCCCATTCCAGTTCCAGATACCAATGGCAGTACTACCATTCAATATCGTGATTTTGGTGTTGGGGTGAAATTTCTCCCTACAGTATTAGATTCTGGCCAGATAAACTTAAATTTAAACGTAGTCGTGAGCGAAGTGAGTAATGCCAATTCTGTGTCGTTATCTGGCAATAATACGAGTGCAGTATTGGTGGTCCCCTCTTTGGTTAAACGCAGTACCGCCACAACGGTTGAGTTAGCCGATGGCCAAACGATTGCGATAAGCGGCTTGATCAGTGATAACTTGCGAGAAAATATCGATAAGGTACCGGGTCTTGGCGATGTTCCAGTATTAGGGCAGCTCTTTTCCAGTAAGAGTTTTCGGAGTGGTCAAACCGAGTTAGTGATTTTAGTGACGCCTCGCCTTGTAAGACCTTTCAATAAAAAAGATATCACTTTGCCTACTGATGGATTTGTTGCCCCCTCTGATGTTGAGTTTTATTTGCTAGGTAAGAGCTCGACCAAAGAGCGCCCTGAGGATAAAACCCAGACGCCATACGAGCCCGTGATGTCTAATGTCAACATTGAAAATAGTGGTACTCAACAAAAATATGGGCATTCACTGTAGATTGGAGTGTTAAGTATGAGTCATTTTAATATCAGAGCCAGTGTGGTGCACAAGTGGGCCGTGGTCTTACTCAGTTTGTTTTTATCTGCTTGTGCCAATGAACATAATTTCGAGATGGGAGAGAGCTATCAACAGGTTAAAAATGTTCAAATTCTCGATCCTGAGGCATCAGTGCGTAACGATGGCTTAGTCTTAAGTCTCGAGGGTAACTATGGCCGTAAAGTGATCTTGAAGTACCGAGATAGTAATGAAGCTCCTATTAAGGCGAAAGAGCTTAGCTCGTCGACTATATTGGAACAATGATGATGAAAAGCTTGAAAATATGTATCACCACAAGTCGCGATTCAATATCGAATCTCGACTCAGGCCGTCAACGCGGTGCAATTTTAGTGATGTTTACCATAGGATTATTTTCGTTACTTGCAGTGGCGGCTTTGGCGCTTGATGGTGGTCATATGTTACTCAGTAAAAGTCGCTTGCAAAATGCAGTTGATGCATCAGCCTTGCATGCGGCTAAAGTGCTCGATAATGGAGCCACATTAGCCGAAGCTAGGCAGGCTGCGGTGAGTATGTTGACTCAAAATCTTGCATTTAAAGAAAATAATGAACTCGAAACTAACATCAGTTTTACGCCTGCTGATTACAGCACCAATTCTGTAACCAGTCACATATCAGTTGAATTTTCCGCCTTACCCGATCCATTTATTCCAGTCGCAATTGAGGGCAGTGAGTATGTTCGAGTAAAAGTTGAAAATGTCGGTTTAGATAATTTTCTTGCCCAGCTGTTGAACTTTAACAAACGTGTTAGGGCTTCAGCCGTTGCCGGGCGCAGTACCGATATCACCTGTAATAATAAACTTGTGCCGTTACTGGTATGTGCAGTCAATGATGATCCTGACTATACGGTAACTGACGCCAGTGGTCAGCAGGTCGCAGCCCCCTTTGGCATAGTGACTAACAGCCTGTACGCCATGAAGTCGGGATCGGGACAAGCTAATGCGCCCGCAATAGGCCCGGGTAATTTTCAGTTGCTGGCACTAGAGGGTACGGGGGCGGATATTTTACGAACGGCATTGGCAGGGGGGTATTCAACTGATACTTGTGTTGGAGCGGGGGATTTGGTGCCAACTAAGACAGGTAATAATGTTGGTCCCGTTGCTCAAGGGCTTAACACCCGTTTTGGTCAGTGGCAAGGCGGTGGGTTGGATCCTGCTGACCATCCAAGGGATCGCAATATATGCCAAGGAGTGCGCATCACGATTGATAATGATGGCAATATAGAAAACCCCAATGCGGACTACTATAGCTATGCCGATTATTTAGCCGATAGTAATACGGGGAATTGTATCGATGATACTATCGAGCCTAATAGCCGTAGAGAGATGCCTGTGGTTATTGGTTTGTGTGATGGGATTAGCAACGGACAGACAGATATCGAGGTAAAAACCACAGGCTGTTTTTTCTTAGTGCAAGATGTTGATCAAGGTGGACAAGAGTCTTTTGTGGTGGGGGAGTTTGTTACCGAGTGTCCCGGCACTGGGAGTGCATCGGTTGATCCTGATTTTGTCAGTAACAACCACACCATAGTGCTGTATAAAGATCCTGATAGTCCAGACTCTTAGGAGAACGCTATGAACTATTCGTTACAAAAGGGCATCGCGGCAGTAGAGATGACCATTCTATTGCCCTTTATGTTACTGCTGGTGTTTGCAACGGGTGAGTTGGGCCGTTTTATATTTCAATATAATACCCTGACGAAATTAGTTCGCGATGCTGGTGTCTATTTAGGCGCTCATGCCGATACCCGACAAACCACATTGCTGCCTTCACCGTTTATTGATGAGGAGTGTGGTTATTGTATTTCAGAAACCAAAAACTTACTTATTTATGGCAATGTGAGTGGAGGGCAAAGCCCATTATTAAAAGGATTAAGCCCGGCTGATATTACTATTAGTGAGTCACCAGTAGGCAGTCGTCGGTTAGTTATTTCTGTGTCCTACAATTGGCAACCTTTATTTGGCGAAAAACTAACCACATTTGGTTTGGGCGATGAGATTGATCTTAGTTTTAACTTGAATACTCACTACGCGGTAACCGCATTATGAAGCCGCAAAAGGGAGTCTATACGGTTGAGTTCGCTATTGTTGCTGGCGTTTTTTTTATTTTGTTATTTAGTGCAATAGAAGTTGGCAGACTCATATACACCTATAATGTATTGCAAGAAGCATCTCGCCGTGCGGCCAGATTAGCTATCGTCTGTCAAACGAGCACCAATATCGACAGCTTAGCCCTGTTTAATGGCGCAAATTTAGTGCCTAACTTGACGGCAGACAACCTAGACATTAGCTATCTTGATCGTGGTGGTTTAGCGGCAACAGGAGCCGATATCGAACTTGTCAAAGCAGAAATTAAAAATTATCAGCATGAATTTTGGGTACCAGGTTTACGCATGACGTTAAACTCGCCTGTCTTTACAACTACCCTACCGAGGGAGAGTTTAGGGGTTTTCCCCGGAGGAGCAACTGTCTGTCAATAATAAACGGTCTGTCAATAATAATAGTTTATTGTTTAACATTAACGACTATAGTAATGATAGGGTCAGTTGTTGTCATTCAAGGTTGATTATATGGAAAAACCATTAAAATTGTTTACTACAGCATCGAGTGATGCGTTAAATTTGGAGGAGAAAATGGATTTTTATATGCCTTCTCCACTCAATGTCTTGTTGATCGATGTGAAAAAAGAGTTTTTACCCCAAATTGAGGCTAATTTAACGCAATGTGTCAATTTACATTGGGAAAAGACGGCAGATTTAACTGGAAGTAAAAATACCGATGTTTCAGGTAAGTCGTTTAACTTAATTTTATTGGTGATCCCAAATGAAGAGGTATTAGCTCAACAAGCCTTAGCATGCGCTGCTAGTTATAAATCAGAGGTGATTATTCTTGGGAGAGATACGCCACAAAAAGTATTACGGCATGCATTTCAATATGGAGTAAGTGATTTTATTCCTCTGGATGCACCCGATATTGAATTGATCACCGCGCTTAAAAATATTGCACAGCAGTTAAACACTAAGGCTGATCTTGCGCCTGTATTAGCCGTGGTTAACGGTAAGGGGGGGTCTGGTGCAAGTTTTATTGCATCAAGTCTGGCCGCCATCGCCGCTGAGCGTGGTGATATGGATGTGGCTTTGTTAGATACCGATTTACATCATGGTGCGTTGGCTCATATTTTAGGGGTTGAACCCAATTATTACCTTGTTGATGCTTTACAGGCGTTAGATGAGCTAGATGAGGTGGCATTGCGTAGTGCAATGATATCGAAAGGCAAGTTACATTTGCTAGCGGCGGCTCCTTTTTCATTATTGAACTTACACCATGATATTAAGTTGGAAAATATATATGACTTATTATGGAAATGTCGTCAATATAATGATCAGGTTATTTTGGATTACTCTCGTGGTCCAGAGTATTGGAATATAGAGTTACTTCGTAATGCCGATATTTTAGTGGTGGCACAACAAAATTTAATCATCATTCGAGAGGTGAAGGTGCTTATTCAACAATTGATTAATCATTTGGGCATTACCAAGGATAGGATCCATATATTAGTTAATCGATATGATAAGTCAGATACTCAAATAAAATTAAATGATATTAAGCAGGCAGTCGGTATCGACTCTGTGTTTGTTGTAGAGAATGATTATAATTTAGCGAGCCAGTGTGAGGATTTAGGTAAGCCCATTACTGAAATAGCTAAAAAACAACGAATGTATCTTGACTTACTAGAGTTAACACAACAATTAATTCCTGCTAAAGGCAGTGAAGCAAAGCAAGCGAAAGGTTTTTGGGCGCGTTTATTGGGGCATTAGTTGAGGCATCAGATTATGGATAATATGAGTTTGGCTGGTAAAGATAGTTATCAACCCCTGAGTGTTGAAGAGCAACAGCTCAAGATCAAACTGTATGATAAATTACTCAGCGTGATGGATCTTTCATTGATTGAAACTGTTTCAGCAGACCAAGCTCGTGGTCAAATAAGTGAAATATGCGAACGGCTTATTAATGAACTGCATGTTCCAATTAATCTAGCCTCTAGAAAAAGATTAATAAAACTCATAATAGATGAAGTGTTAGGCTTAGGGCCATTAGAGACCTTATTGGCGGATCCGACGATCTCTGACATTTTGGTCAACTCTTTTGATAGGGTTTATGTCGAGCGTCGAGGTAAATTAGAACCCGTAAATATTAAGTTTCATAGCAATGCCCACCTGCTCAATATAATTGACCGTATTGTTTCTAGTGTCGGACGCCGTATTGATGAGTCCTCTCCTATGGTTGATGCTCGATTAGCTGATGGCTCTAGGGTCAATGCGATTATTCCTCCTTTAGCCTTAGATGGCCCTTCGCTCTCTATTCGACGCTTTTCTGTCGATAAATTGACCGCAAAAGAGTTGATCGAATATGGCTCGATCACTGCAGAAATGGTTGAACTGCTCCAAGGCGCGGTTAAAGGCAAGTTAAATGTATTGGTATCAGGCGGAACCGGTAGTGGTAAAACAACCTTACTTAATATGCTGTCTGGCTATATTCCCTCTAATGAGCGTATTGTGACGATTGAAGATTCAGCTGAACTCCAATTACAACAGCCCCATACCGTTAGGTTAGAGACTCGTCCACAAAATATTGAAGGTCGTGGTGAGGTGACTCAGCGAGATCTCGTCAAAAACTGTTTGCGAATGCGACCAGATAGAATCGTTGTGGGAGAGGTCCGTGGTGGTGAAGCATTAGATATGCTTACAGCGATGAATACTGGTCATGAAGGATCGCTCACAACATTGCACGCCAACAGCCCTCGAGATGCACTCGGCAGATTAGAATACATGGTCTGTATGGCTGGATTTGATATGCCAGTGAGTAATATTAGAACTCAAATTGCTTCAGCGATAGATTTGGTGGTTCAGCTTGAACGCCAAGAAGATGGACGCAGGCGCGTAATTAGTATTCAGGAAATTAACGGTATGGAAGGGGATATCATTACCATGTCGGAGATATTCCGTTTTACCCGCGAAGGTATCGATGAACAAGGTCAAATTAAGGGGCGTTTTGAGGCAACTGGCGTAATACCAGGTTTTCATTCTAAACTCAAACAACATGGCATCGATTTACCATATCAATTATTTAATTGTGGTGATCCTTTCGCTAAGTTCTAGGAGCTTTATCTATGCCTTCCAATGAAATGATATTTTTAGGGTTAATATTCATCGCTGTTATTTTTCTTTCTCAAGCCCTGTTTTTACCCGTATACAGTCCACAGCGTGCTAACACAGCACAGGTTCGTAAACGCTTACAGAAGTTATCGCAAGAATCGGGTGATGGTGTACTTGAAACATCGTTACTGAGGAAAAACCGATTAAGTAAAGTGGGCGCAATAGGTCGAGCATTAGAGCATATAGGTTTTATAGAAGATTTAAGTTATCGACTTGAACTGGCTGATTACCGTTTGTTAGGTCACCAATTCTTGCTGTTGACACTAGCTATAGCCAGTTTGGTAGGAGTGGCGAGCTGGTGGTATATGCGCGAACCATTAATGACTCTGTTTGCTATTTTGATGGTTTTCATGTTGTTCTTTTTTAAGCTCAATAGGGATACAGCTAAAAGGATGGATGCAATTGAAGCCAGCTTTCCCGATGCGCTTGATGTGTTAAGACGAGCCTTACAAGCTGGTTATTCTTTTTCTGATGCCATTAAGTTAGTGACTGAAGAGATGGATGGTCCATTGGCTAAAGAATTCAGCCTAATGTTCGCAAATATCAATTACAGTAAAGATACTAAAAGAGCTATTCTCGGATTTATTGAACGTGTACCAAGTGTGTCTGCAATGGCATTTTCAAGCGCGATTATGGTACAGAAAGAAACGGGTGGTAATTTAGCGGAAAATATCGATAACTTGTCAAAAGTTATCCGTAAACGTTTTATGTTTCGACGTCGAGTGAGAACTCTATCAGCAGAGGGACGGCTTTCTGCTTGGATCTTAATTTTATTGCCATTCGTACTCTTTGCGGTGATTTACTTACAAACCCCTAGCTATGTTGGCGAACTGACAGGAACTGAAGATGGGCGACGCTTATTAGTATGGGGCGCGATTGGCATGACACTGGGTGGGCTTTGGATCAGTAAACTGATTAGGATTGATATGTGATATGGACTACTTAATAGGACTTATAAATCAGGCTTTTGACGATCCCCAACATGTAAAATGGGCTATTTACATTGTTGCTGCGATAGCGGGGATAACATTAGCACTCTCTGTTTCATTTCTCATTAGCGGTGTCTACTCTCCCGTAAGGAAGCGTTTGCAGCATATTACAGGCGATAAGAGTCAATCAGTTGTTGATGAGCAGAGTGAAGTCAATAAAACCTTAGAGCATGGTATTGGTAAGCTAGGTAAACTCTCTTTTTTGAATCTATCGAATGATGAAACCCGTCGACTACTGATCCATGCTGGCTTGCATTCAGATAATGCATTAGCGGTATTTAGTGCCATTCGGCTCTTGTTGCTCTTGATTGGTGCAGTGATCTCTATTGTGCTGCTGCAATATTTTAATGAGTTGTCAGCCATGATCAGTATCTATTTAGTTTGTTTGATCATGGGCGTTTTCTTTTTGGCTCCATCAATGATTTTGACCTATATGGCGAATAAACGTATGCGTGCATTGCGGATTGGATTTCCCGATGCACTTGATCTACTCGTTGTTTGTTGTGAGGCTGGATTAGGACTTTTAGCAGCTTTACAGCGTGTAGCCAGAGAGCTGTCATTAAGTCATCCCGATTTATCCAGTGAACTCGAATTAGTGTGTAATAAAGTTAGAGCAGGTCTGACAATAAAAGTGGCCTTGAATGAGTTTACAGAGCGCACAGGTCTAGAAGATATTAAGGGACTCAATTCGGCTATTTCACAGAGTATGAGATTAGGTACTGGGATTGCTGCTACATTAAGGGTATTTTCGGAAGAGTATCGAGATAAACGCTTACAACAAGCTGAAGAACAAGCAGCCAAGATGGCTGTAAAAATGATATTTCCGATGATGTTTTGTATATGGCCCTCTTTCTTTATTGTTGCCGTGGGTCCAGCTGTACTGAAAGTGATGAAAGTCTGGGGGCAAGCTTTCTAAACATAGAATGTGGCCATATGCGAGTAATGAAATAAATCAGGGAGCGAGTTTATGTTTATAAGGTATTGGGGAGAGCAGCGCTTGGCTGTTATGGCATTGGTATTTACTCTCATGCTGAGTGGCTGCGCGTCTACCAATGAGGAAGTTCAAATTTCAACAAAACCGCAGCGCCAAGATCTATATCAGGGACAATCACAAGTTGCTTTAGGTGTAAGTGCGCCTTTGTCTGAGGAGGATGCACTTGATCGAGCCATCAATGCTGAGCGAGCGGGTGATCTCGATAAGGCACTATATGCTTATATTCAAGCGCTAGATTTTAATCAGAACAATGCCGATACCTTTTATCAAATTGCTCGAATACATTTGGCTAAAGGGAATAAAGAGATTGCGTTTAAAGCGTATAACGAAGCCTTAGTTATCGCCCCTGATCATATATTGGTCAATGCTGAATTAGGGATACTTGAGATTGACCGACGTCAATATGCATTGGCTCGCAAACATCTTGAAAAAACGGTCATGCTCGATCAACAAAGATTAGCTGAGCGGAAGACTAATACAGCTAAAGCAAGCAACCTTGCTTTAGATGAGTTGTCTCCTTTACGAGTGTACAACGCGCTGGGGATTTTAGAAGATCTGGAGAATCATCATCAGGCGGCTAGAACTTATTTTTTGTTGATATTAGCTTTTCAACCACAATCGTCGGTAATCGCGACTAATATAGGTTACTCATTTTATCTCGTTGGTGACTACGAACAAGCGGAAGCCTATCTCAAGCAGGCATTAAGAGCAGATCCTAGTTTTAGTCGAGCCTGGTCAAATTTAGGTTTGGTATACATACGTAAAGGATCCTATCGAAAAGCTTTAGCTAGTTTCGAGCAGACGATGTCCACAGCCGATGCATTAAATGATCTTGGATACTTTTTAATGTTAGAAGGAAAGTATGAGCAAGCGATCACTCTGTTTAAGCAAGCGATAGACACTTCGCCAACCTATTTTGAGCGAGCACAGAAAAACCTTAAGATAGCATTAGCCTCTAAAATTAATTAACAAAATAGTGTATTAACCTGACTTGGCAGTTGCTAGGTCTTTTTTTGAGGCATCTTGGCTTGGGCAATATGGTTTTCACAGGGATTATTCTAAAACTATTAAAGGAAAAACGAACTGCAGTCATAAGCACTAACTCAAAACATCTTCCTACGTATCGCCCTACAAGAGTACCTAGGCATAGGATTAACAGGGTAAACAGTGTACTAATATTGTGCTAGAAAGCCTCGGTGGGTGGATTTTTAAGCGAACGCTCCAGTGTGGTAAAAATAAGGGTTGCGCTATCATTAGCAATCCCTATAATGCGCAACCACTGACACGGCGAAGCTCGCAGAGACAAGTCGTAAAGCACTAAGTAACTTGGTTAAACACCTAGCATACAGCGTGGTCAGGCACTGAAAAGTACCGCGTCAAAAAGTTTTCAAAAACTGCTTGACGCGAACCACGGATTGCGTAGAATACGCAGCCCTAGCCACTTGGAACTACCGAGATGTGCTAACGCTCTTTAACAATTTATCAAGTAATCTGTGTGGACACTCACAGGTGTTGAGTTAATCGAAATTGCCTAACCTTAGGGTTGGCAATCAAAGAATTAAATCAACCAATTCTTTCACTTTCTCTCACGAGAGGTGATGAGTGTTCATAGCAATATGTACAAAGAATTAATCGCAAGATTAGTTCGAACAGAATTCGTTGAGCCGTTTGACGTAAGTCAAACAACAAAACTTTAATTGAAGAGTTTGATCATGGCTCAGATTGAACGCTGGCGGCAGGCCTAACACATGCAAGTCGAGCGGTAACAGGAAGAAAGCTTGCTTTCTTTGCTGACGAGCGGCGGACGGGTGAGTAATGCCTAGGGAACTGCCCAGTCGAGGGGGATAACAGTTGGAAACGACTGCTAATACCGCATACGCCCTACGGGGGAAAAGAGGGGACCTTCGGGCCTTCTGCGATTGGATGTACCTAGGTGGGATTAGCTAGTTGGTGAGGTAATGGCTCACCAAGGCGACGATCCCTAGCTGTTCTGAGAGGATGATCAGCCACACTGGGACTGAGACACGGCCCAGACTCCTACGGGAGGCAGCAGTGGGGAATATTGCACAATGGGCGCAAGCCTGATGCAGCCATGCCGCGTGTGTGAAGAAGGCCTTCGGGTTGTAAAGCACTTTCAGCGAGGAGGAAAGCTTAAGCGTTAATAGCGTTTAGGTGTGACGTTACTCGCAGAAGAAGGACCGGCTAACTTCGTGCCAGCAGCCGCGGTAATACGAGGGGTCCAAGCGTTAATCGGAATTACTGGGCGTAAAGCGTACGCAGGCGGTTTGTTAAGCGAGATGTGAAAGCCCCGGGCTCAACCTGGGAATTGCATTTCGAACTGGCAGACTAGAGTCTTGTAGAGGGGGGTAGAATTTCAGGTGTAGCGGTGAAATGCGTAGAGATCTGAAGGAATACCGGTGGCGAAGGCGGCCCCCTGGACAAAGACTGACGCTCAGGTACGAAAGCGTGGGGAGCAAACAGGATTAGATACCCTGGTAGTCCACGCCGTAAACGATGTCTACTCGGAGTTTGGTGCCTTGAGCACTGGGCTCCCAAGCTAACGCATTAAGTAGACCGCCTGGGGAGTACGGCCGCAAGGTTAAAACTCAAATGAATTGACGGGGGCCCGCACAAGCGGTGGAGCATGTGGTTTAATTCGATGCAACGCGAAGAACCTTACCTACTCTTGACATCCAGAGAATTCGCTAGAGATAGCTTAGTGCCTTCGGGAACTCTGAGACAGGTGCTGCATGGCTGTCGTCAGCTCGTGTTGTGAAATGTTGGGTTAAGTCCCGCAACGAGCGCAACCCTTATCCTTATTTGCCAGCACGTAATGGTGGGAACTTTAGGGAGACTGCCGGTGATAAACCGGAGGAAGGTGGGGACGACGTCAAGTCATCATGGCCCTTACGAGTAGGGCTACACACGTGCTACAATGGCAAGTACAGAGGGTTGCAAAGCCGCGAGGTGGAGCTAATCTCACAAAGCTTGTCGTAGTCCGGATTGGAGTCTGCAACTCGACTCCATGAAGTCGGAATCGCTAGTAATCGTGGATCAGAATGCCACGGTGAATACGTTCCCGGGCCTTGTACACACCGCCCGTCACACCATGGGAGTGGGCTGCACCAGAAGTAGATAGCTTAACCTTTCGGGGAGGGCGTTTACCACGGTGTGGTTCATGACTGGGGTGAAGTCGTAACAAGGTAGCCCTAGGGGAACCTGGGGCTGGATCACCTCCTTACCTATACGACTAACTTAATGTTTGTTGAGTGTTCACACAGATTACTTGATAGAAAGAAAGAGCAAAATATCGAAAGATAATTTTTGAGGGATTTGATTCAGTTAGAATTAAATAACCAAAAAGAATGGGTCTGTAGCTCAGCTGGTTAGAGCGCACCCCTGATAAGGGTGAGGTCGGTGGTTCAAGTCCACTCTGACCCACCAAATCTTCGTTTATTCTATGTTAACTTGTTACTCGTTTAGTGAACTAAACGTCGCAACAAGTTACCTTGACTAAACTCGATTTGGCTTCGCCAAAATTATTTGGCATTCGATATATTTGTTTGACTGCATGTAAATGGGGCTATAGCTCAGCTGGGAGAGCGCCTGCCTTGCACGCAGGAGGTCTGCGGTTCGATCCCGCATAGCTCCACCATTTACTTGCACATGGATAGAGATGCCAAAGATAAATGCAAAATTTATCTTTGGCTTTTTTAAGCCCGCTCTTTAAAAATTTGGAAAGCTGATAGTGTTAATGTGAAAGGGATAGTGACGTACTTGTACGTGATTATTTGTAGCATTGACGCGAAAATTAAAATTGAGTTCTCAAACACTTAAATCAAGTGCCGAATCATTGTAATGATGATTCATGAGTATTCTTTTGGCGAAAGTAAACACCATTAGTTGCGATACAACATCAAGCTTACCCGCTTGATAAAGTTTGTTTCCTTGTGAAACTCATTTGGGTTGTATGGTTAAGTGACTAAGCGTATACGGTGGATGCCTTGGCAGTCAGAGGCGATGAAGGACGTAGTAACTTGCGAAAAGCGTTGGCGAGCTAGTAACAAGCATTTGAGCTAACGATGTCCGAATGGGGAAACCCACATGCATAAGCATGTATCACAACATGAATACATAGTGTTGTGAGGCGAACCCGGGGAACTGAAACATCTAAGTACCCGGAGGAAAAGAAATCAACCGAGATTCCCCTAGTAGCGGCGAGCGAACGGGGATTAGCCCTTAAGCGTAGAGGGTGTTAGTGGAATGTGTTGGAAAGCACAGCGGCACAGGGTGATAGCCCCGTACATGAAAACTAACTTTACGTGAAAACGAGTAGGACGGGACACGTGACATCTTGTCTGAACATGGGGGGACCATCCTCCAAGGCTAAATACTCCTGACTGACCGATAGTGAACCAGTACCGTGAGGGAAAGGCGAAAAGAACCCCTGTGAGGGGAGTGAAATAGAACCTGAAACCGTATACGTACAAGCAGTGGGAGCGGTTCTTGAGACCGTGACTGCGTACCTTTTGTATAATGGGTCAGCGACTTACATTTTGTAGCGAGGTTAAGCGAATAGCGGAGCCGTAGGGAAACCGAGTGTTAACTGCGCGTTTAGTTGCAAGGTGTAGACCCGAAACCCGGTGATCTAGCCATGGGCAGGTTGAAGGTTGAGTAACATCAACTGGAGGACCGAACACACGTATGTTGAAAAATGCGGTGATGACTTGTGGCTGGGGGTGAAAGGCCAATCAAACCGGGAGATATCTGGTTCTCCTCGAAAGCTATTTAGGTAGCGCCTCGAGCGAATACCATTGGGGGTAGAGCACTGTTAAGGCTAGGGGGTCATCCCGACTTACCAACCCTTTGCAAACTCCGAATACCAATGAGTACTACTCGGGAGACACACGGCGGGTGCTAACGTCCGTCGTGAAAAGGGAAACAACCCAGACCATCAGCTAAGGTCCCAAAGTTATTGCTAAGTGGGAAACGATGTGGGAAGGCTTAGACAGCTAGGATGTTGGCTTAGAAGCAGCCATCATTTAAAGAAAGCGTAATAGCTCACTAGTCGAGTCGGCCTGCGCGGAAGATTTAACGGGGCTAAGCAATACACCGAAGCTATGGGTACTAGCGCTTGCGCTAGTGCGGTAGAGGAGCGTTCTGTAAGCCGTTGAAGGTGAAGGGGTAACCCACGCTGGAGGTATCAGAAGTGCGAATGCTGACATGAGTAACGATAAAGGGGGTGAAAAACCCCCTCGCCGAAAGACCAAGGGTTCCTGTCCAATGTTAATCAGGGCAGGGTGAGTCGACCCCTAAGGCGAGGCCGAAAGGCGTAGTCGATGGGAAACAGGTTAATATTCCTGTACTTCTGCTAACTGCGATGGAGAGACGGAGAAGGCTAGGCTAGCGCGGCGTTGGTTGTCCGCGTTTAAGGCTGTAGGTGGTGCACTTAGGCAAATCCGGGTGCACATACACTGAGAGTTGACGACGAGGTTCTACGGAACTGAAGTAGTTGATGCCATGCTTCCAGGAAAATCTTCTAAGCTTCAGGTTAGCAGGAATCGTACCCCAAACCGACACAGGTGGTTGGGTAGAGAATACCAAGGCGCTTGAGAGAACTCGGCTGAAGGAACTAGGCAAAATGGTACCGTAACTTCGGGAGAAGGTACGCTCCTGTTGGTGATGAGACTTGCTCTCTAAGCTGACGGGAGTCGCAGATACCAGGTGGCTGCAACTGTTTATCAAAAACACAGCACTGTGCAAACTCGCAAGAGGAAGTATACGGTGTGACGCCTGCCCGGTGCCGGAAGGTTAATTGATTGGGTTATCTTCGGAGAAGCTCATGATCGAAGCCCCGGTAAACGGCGGCCGTAACTATAACGGTCCTAAGGTAGCGAAATTCCTTGTCGGGTAAGTTCCGACCTGCACGAATGGCGTAATGATGGCCACGCTGTCTCCAGCCGAGACTCAGTGAAGTTGAAATTGCGGTGAAGATGCCGTATACCCGCGGCTAGACGGAAAGACCCCGTGAACCTTTACTATAGCTTGGCACTGAACATTGACCCTACATGTGTAGGATAGGTGGGAGACTTTGAAGCAGGAACGCCAGTTCTTGTGGAGTCAACCTTGAAATACCACCCTTGTAGTGTTGATGTTCTAACTCTGGCCCCTGAATCGGGGTTGAGGACAGTGCCTGGTGGGTAGTTTGACTGGGGCGGTCTCCTCCCAAAGAGTAACGGAGGAGCACGAAGGTTGGCTAAGTACGGTCGGACATCGTACGGTTAGTGCAATGGCATAAGCCAGCTTAACTGCGAGACATACACGTCGAGCAGGTGCGAAAGCAGGTCATAGTGATCCGGTGGTTCTGAATGGAAGGGCCATCGCTCAACGGATAAAAGGTACTCCGGGGATAACAGGCTGATACCGCCCAAGAGTTCATATCGACGGCGGTGTTTGGCACCTCGATGTCGGCTCATCACATCCTGGGGCTGAAGTCGGTCCCAAGGGTATGGCTGTTCGCCATTTAAAGTGGTACGCGAGCTGGGTTCAGAACGTCGTGAGACAGTTCGGTCCCTATCTGCCGTGGGCGTTGGATGATTGAAGGGAGCTGCTCCTAGTACGAGAGGACCGGAGTGGACGAACCGCTGGTGTTCGGGTTGTCATGCCAATGGCATTGCCCGGTAGCTACGTTCGGAATCGATAACCGCTGAAAGCATCTAAGCGGGAAGCGAGCCCTAAGATGAGTCATCCCTAGGACTTTAAGTCCTCTAAAGGGCCGTAGGAGACTACTACGTTGATAGGCAAGGTGTGTAAGCGTTGTGAGGCGTTGAGCTAACTTGTACTAATGACCCGTGAGGCTTAACCATACAACCCAAAAGGGTTTCTAACTAAGTGAATACTTAGCGAAAGAATACAGACACTTGATTTAGTGTGACCAATTTTAATATCTCTTGCTTCTTGAAATACAGAATTGAGAGCAGCTTTCTAAATTTCCAAATTTGTCTGGAAACCATAGCATTGTGGTACCACCTGATCCCATCCCGAACTCAGAAGTGAAACGCAATCGCGCCGATGGTAGTGTGGGGTCTCCCCATGTGAGAGTAGGTCATTTCCAGACGCCTAATACTTCTCGAAAGAGAATCGATAAATCCCCAGCACTTCGTGTTGGGGATTTTTTCGTTTAACCGCTGTTGAAATTAACGTTGTGAGCTCCAATATTCATGTTGGGGTCACACATCTTCAACATTCACCACATCCTTGTGGCAACTAGATTTGGCTCACTATCTTGTGTTAAGAAGCCGAATAACGTGCAGTGGGTTACTTGGATTTGGCTGGTTCAATGGCATTTATTTTGGCTTTAAATGCTTGGCGAGTTTGTTCATTGGCTTGTTGATACCAAAAATCGAGCATCTGACTAATATTAATCTGAGTTGTATTATCAGGGCTGTCAGTTACTGAAACCTGTGTTGCAGTCAAAGATGTTGCTATAACTTGTGGTTGCATCTTGATGGCAGCAGCTGCTGCGCTGAGGTTATATTGATTGATCTCCTCTCGGTAATTACGACCTATCTGGATACCATCTTTAGTTAGGGTATCAATACGATAGTCGATTTGTTGGCCATTGTCGTCGATGATGCTGACCTTGGGGTGTTGGTTAAATTTATCTGCATCGCTAGTAGAGTTAATTTTGGGCAAACTTATTTTGTATTTTGCATTTTGCCCGGTGAAAGTCACAATGACAGCTTCAGATATAAAGCGTTGATTTTGCCCTTGATGGCGAAAGTTAGCTAGGTATTTGAATACTATCTGCTGCTCGCCATCCTCTGCGGTTAAGTTGGTTGTGTCAGTTTCTTGTGCATTGAATAGTAATGGCTTAGTGTTAGCCGGTAAGCTGACACTGATAGCTGCTAAGGTTGTTGGCGCTATGAGCATCGCACTGAGAAGCCCTAATTTAGAAAGTAATGGATACGGTATTTTCATATAAAACTCAGATAATGATCAGCTCACAATTATATAGCACTTAAGTCAGATGTTGAAAATGACAGTTAAAAATCATGGACAACAATTTGTCCAGTGTGAGGTATTAATAACAGTAATTTAAATGCGCTAGGGTTATAATTTATCTCGGTTTATTGATGGAGAGTGCCGTGCTAACCAAATTGTTGGTAACCTTGTTAATTATTGCTGGTGCATTATTTTATGTTCGTAAACCGGCGCGTTATGAGCAGACTGAAACCGCCACTCAATTTGGCCAGCGACTGCTATTTCGTTATGTTGCCATGGGCTTTGTCGTGTTTGCGTTGCTCGGTAGCGCGCTGTATTGGTATTGGACTTGGCAAGATGGGGAGCAGGTTGTTAGCGTTAGCATTGTTTCACCTTTAGAGGATAAAGTTAATATCTATCAAGTGCATAAGCGGGATATAAAAGATAATGAGCTCACTACAGTCGATGGTATTAAGATCCGCTTGTCGACTCAAGAACGGATAATTATTGCGCCAGTCGATGTCAAATAACACAATTTCTGTCGCGTAAGTCGGTATCAAACAACATCACATGTAATTGCTGATAATTAAGTTATCGCAGATGCCACTAGTTTTATCTTAACTGCTAGCCAATTGTGCTTGATTCGGTACAATAAAGATTCATTCACCCTGCGCTTCGATGGCACCCCTTTTTCATCAGAGTGTTTTTTCAGGAGGCCATATGATCACAGCTTATGTCTATGAAGAGAATAAGTTATCTATTATCGAATTGAACGTCCAAGACAGCGTTCCTGATGGGACATTATGGCTAGACCTGTTCAAACCCGAAGATGATGAACGTGAGTGGTTACGAGGCTATTCATCAGAAGAATTGCCTGAAGAGGAAGATATTAACGAGATTGAGGCTTCGGCGCGTTTTTATCAAAATAAAGATGGTTTACACATCAACTCTTTGTTTCCCCAGCGTGTTGGACAAGACGTAAAAGGCGTCAACATATCATTTAACCTTCGTAGTCATTTTTTGGTGACGTTACGTGAAGACGATGTCGGCCTCATTCGTTTACTGCGTAATTACCTGCGTTTGGGCAGGTTGGATGTGAAAACCCCGCAAGCGTTATTTTTAGAGTTGTTTAATCTAAAAGTGGACTACCTATCTGATTTAATTGAGGATGTTTATTCTGTTCTCGAAAATGTCGGCGATCGAGTATTTGAAAGTGATGAACTTGACGATGTGTTTAAGTTAATTACTTTACAGGAAGATTCTAACGGTAAAATTCGCCTTAGTTTGCTCGATACCCAGCGCTCGCTGCGTTATATGCAGCGCTATTATCGTGGCAAGCTAACAGATGATGATTTAAAAGATCTACGTGAGATGTTGTCTGATATTGAATCCCTGATGCCACACAGTCAGTTTATTTTCGACAAGCTAAACTTTTTGCTCGATGCTGCTATGGGCTTTAGTGGTTTGCAGCAAAATAAGATTATTAAAATCTTCTCGGTTGCAGCGGTCATTTTCCTGCCACCGACCGTGATAGCGAGTGCCTATGGAATGAACTTTGCTAATATGCCAGAACTGAGTTGGCAGTGGGGCTATCCGATGGCGATTTTGATGATGTTTGGTAGCGCTGCATCAACTTACTTTTTCTTTAAGCGTAAGGGCTGGCTATAGCGAGTGGCACTTAATGGTTAACCCTGTAGTTAAGAGTTGATTTTACTCTCTTTAATTACCTTAAGTTGAACTACTTGGGCTTTATTATCTCGAAATCTTTGTGGCTCCGTTATGACCTGATTCAGCGAAGTGAATTTGTCATTCATTAACTTTAATGTCAAAAAGCATTTTGCATATGGATTACTACAGCGCGACATCTGTAAGCTGAGATTATGCTGCAATGATTCTAGCTGCGCACGTGTATTGGGCGCAGCTTCATCAATAAGTGCTTGATTTAGATTTTTTTGCAGCGCAGCCAACTGTTCAGGCGCATGTTGTGCAAGCCAGTGCAAACTATCAAAGTCTGGAAGTTCAACCATATTCCCCAACCTGTCTTTAGTGCTTATCGCTCGACTAATCTGCTTTATTCTAGTCGCAGATAGTCAATAACGGTAAGCTGTTCCTTGAGGTTTGGATATATCTCAAGGGCGCTGACGGTCGGTTACCTTATGATTTAGCTGAGTTACCAAAGTAATAACTTACCCTTTCTCTAGGGCTCAGATAATTGTGGATTTTTTCTGGCAAGGCTGATGGGGCAATACAGCGAACAATGGTTAAGCCTTCGGTCTCTAAATCGACGATAGGGGCTTGATCTTTCGGGACCTGCGCATCATAAACCAAAATTCTTGGAAATAATATTTTTTCTAAATTAACCGCCATCACTATGGCAAATTGTCCGCTAGACAGTTCGACAATACTGCCGGGTGGATAGATGCCGAGCATTTTGATCAACTTACCAATGGCGTCTTGATTAAGCTTTTGTTTATAGTTTTTATATATATAAGCCAACGCTGCATAAGGGGTTCGAGCCTTTATTTGACCATCGGGATGGCAGAGCTGATCATAAAGATTGATCGCCGCGACCAATTGCGTCGGTAGGCCTATGCCTTCTTGTTTTAGCCCACGTGGATAGCCTGAGCCATCTAAAAATTCATGGTGGTCACGTACGATGTCCATTGCGTTAGCAGGGAAGTTATCTGCTAACCTTAATAGTGCCACACCCATAGTAGGATGCTGTTTAATAAAATTAATTTCAGGTTGAGTCAGCGGAGTTTTCTTGCGCATTAATTGTGCAGGTACTTTCAGTTTGCCTATATCATGAAATAAGGCGCCGAGTCCGACCGCTTCAATATCTGCTCGTGACCATTGCAACTCTTTTGCGACCATCATAGAAAGTACTGCCACATTGAGCGAATGATGATAGATGCCGTCATCGTCTTTGGCATCGGCCATAAGGTGCAAGACTAAGTTATCTGAATTAAGTAGTTGCTCTGCTATATCACTCACTAGCTCTTGTGCATCATTAATGGCGTTGAGTGGGCGCAGTTGTAATTTGGTGATCAGGCTGCGCATCATGGCAACCGAGCGACCGAACTGTTGTTCAGTTTTTTGTAGATCGCGCCTGAGCCGTTGCAGGTATTCTATTCTGTTTAATTTATTTTGGTTCATCTGGGCACTTAGCACATCAAGCTTTTTGTTGGTTTTAGTGTCGTCGATTTTCTCCGTGACGACTTTGCTCAATGGCGGTACGCTGCTTTTATCTAAGTCGACAAATACAAATTCGATGCCTAAGTTTTTAATTAATTCTATCTGTGTGTTCTGTTTGAGTTTGAATGAGTTAAATAGAAAGGGATGCTCTTTCCATGAGACAGGTAATCGCACGAAATTGCCTGTTTGTAGTTGATTAACATTGACTTTACAGCTTTTGCTCATGTGATGATTAGTTTGCCTGAATGTGACCGGGTATTTTATATGAAGCGGATGACTTTACAATTCATTAGGCTATGTTGCAGTAAAGATGTAGGCAAAATATATTGAAACAGAGAATGTTATCACAGGAATGCGATAACAATGCTTCATCGTGCAATTCGGTAGTGATGCTTAGTTAGGCAAGAGGAAGCATGATAGTGATAACATTCCCTGAGTGACAATTTGGATTGTTACTCAGGGAATGTTTAATTACACCAGTGAATTTGTTGATTAGCGATTAAAGAGGGATGGTGATAATAAACTTGGCACCTTCAAGAGCTGATGTTTCAATTGCCATATGGCCATTATAGCTGATGACGATTTCATGACAGACAGCGAGGCCGATCCCTTGACCCGGTTTTTGCGTATCGGCGCGCACACCTCGCTCGATGATACGTTGGCGGATACTGTCAATAACGCCGGGGCCATCATCTTCAACGATCAACACAAACTCACCGTTGTCGCTGTAATAGGCACTCACCGTTACTTGGCTGATACACATCTTAAAGGCATTTTCCATTAAGTTGCCACATAACTCCATTAAGTCGCCTTTATCGCCAGGGAAAACCTGCTCTTTAGGGATGTTAGCGCTAAAGCTAATCTGTTTATCACGATAGACTTTAAACAGCATTTGCGCGAGTTGATCAACTAAAGGGGCGACGGGAGTTTGTTGCCGCTTAAGCCCTTTACGTCCAAGCATGGCACGCTTTAATTGATATTTTACTAGCTGATCCATTTGGCTAACTTGTTGCATGATCTTTTCGCTAGCGCTGTTTTTATCCAGGCTGGCATCATCGGTAATAGCATGTACTGCGGCCAAACGTGTTTTAAGGCTGTGGGCTAAGTCATTCATGGCATTTTGGTAACGTTCTTGCTGGGCGCTCGAT
The DNA here is from genome assembly GCF_059338375.1 of Shewanella sp. 553. Lineage (NCBI taxonomy): Bacteria > Pseudomonadati > Pseudomonadota > Gammaproteobacteria > Alteromonadales > Shewanellaceae > Shewanella > Shewanella sp. 553. Next base: position 2,282,286 of record NZ_CM181701.1, on the reverse strand, counting down.
TGCTGTAACAGTTGGTTGAGTGCTTGTGTCACGCCCTCAAGTTCGACCGGATAATCGTTCGATAATGCCTTGGCCTTACCACTGCTGACTTGTTGTAACTCGTTACGCAGGCGTACTAATGGCCGCATTCCCCAATAAGCAGCACTGATTAATAATACGAATGCTAAACCCAGTACCATGGCGAGGCGCCAATAGGTGCGTCGGCTGAACTTATCTAGTTCTTGCTCTAATTTTTGTGCATCTTTCATCACCAATAAGTTGTATTTATTTTTGGCGATTTCGACCGACAGTAAATAGACAAAGTAATTTTTATTATCAGCTAGGGTCAGGTAGTAAGGCGGGGCATCATGTCTAATATGGTTAAAGCGCTCGCAGGTATCGAATAAACCACGATCGGCAGCTAATGATGAGGTCCAAACTTGCGCGAATGCTTCATTACAACTAGCGATAATATAACGCTCGGGGGTGTTATTTTCTGTCAGCCATTGGCTGTCATCTGGGATCAGGTTGTTTTCTTTTAATTCTGCGGCGACTTTGGGGATCTCTGCGATCAACTGCGCCGTCTCTTCATTATAATTATTTTGAGCATAGAGAATATTAACCAGCCAAGCTAAGCCAAAGCCCACTAAAGCAATAATGGAGAGTGAGGTCAGGAATAACCGCGTCAGCAGGCGGCGTTTGAATTTGAACTTTAACTGCATACGAGATTAAACTTATAGCCTTGACCACGGATGGTGGCTATGGGGTTGTCTAAATCACTCTTAGCGAGTTTTTTTCGTAGGCGGCTGACCATCACTTCAATGGTATTTGGGTCGCCCTCTTTATCGCCATAAATCACATCCAAAAGGCGCTGCTTGGCGACAACCTCGTGACAATGGCGCATGAGGTATTCTAATATTTGATATTCAAATGCGGTCACCTCCATTGGCTCTCCATCGAGAGTGACTTGTTTAGCGGCTAAGTCTAATTGCAGTGGACCACTGGTAATTTGTGGTTTAACAAACCCAGCACTGCGGCGCACGAGTGCATCTAAGCGTGCGACCAACTCCTCTTTTTGAAACGGTTTAACCAGGTAGTCATCGGCGCCTGCATTTAAGCCCTCGACTTTATCTTGCCAGTTGACCCGTGCGGTCAAAATAAGGATAGGGGCTTTAAGCCCGGCCTGTCTTAAGGTGTGAATAAGGCTAATGCCATCTTGGTCGGGTAAGCCTAAATCGACAATGGCCACATCGATTGGATAATTGGTTGCTTGATAAAATCCCTCTTTGGCGGTGAGGGCCACTTGAACCTTATTGCCTAAATCACTCAGTTGTACATTGAGGTGATGGGATAAGATGGGATCATCTTCAACAATCAAAATTCTCATTCGCGTGGGCCTTAATGTTATGGGTGAGTTTATTTTAGTGTAACCACTTCTATTGCTCATGCTAATTGAGCTAAGCCGTTAAAGCCATTAGTTTATAACCGTTTAACTTAACCGTTGCTGACTTACCTTGCAGCGACTAACTTAATATTATCAATTGCCTTGGAGACTAAGCGTTTTATCACCTATGAATTTAGGCCACTAATGGTTAGAATCGCGTCAATATTGAATAATAGGACTATTCTATGCCTTGGCTTAACGCTGTTGTTATACTATTTGTGTGTTTATATTTACCGACAACATGGGCGACGGGCTTCACGTTTACCGCGATCCCTGATGAAGATGAAAGCCAATTACAGACCCGTTTCGATAAGGTTGCGCGCTACCTAGAAGCAGAGCTTGGGGTCGAGGTTAACTATATTCCGGTTAAGTCTTATGCCGCAGCCGTTACAGCCTTTCGAAATAATCAAGTGCAGTTAGCCTGGTTCGGTGGCTTGTCGGGTGTGCAAGCTAGGCGTTTAGTGCCTGGCTCGAAGGCTATTGCCCAAGGTTTTGAAGATCAATCGTTTAAAAGTTATTTTATTGCCCATCATTCAGTGCAGTTAATGCCATCGAACCATTTTCCTAATTTAAACGGTTACACTTTTACCTTTGGTTCTAAAGGTTCGACGTCGGGTCGATTGATGCCGCAATTTTATATTGAGCGCAATATGGGCAAAAAGGTCGCCGATATCTTTACTCGGGTAGGCTTTTCTGGCGATCACAGTCGGACTATTGTCCAGGTTGAAGCGGGGGCTTATCAGGTGGGCGCGGTCAATTATAAGGTGTGGCAAAGTGCGGTTGCGAATGGGCAAGTAGACACAGGTAAAGTGCGAGTCATCTGGGAAAGTCCCAGTTATCCCGATTATCAGTGGACGTTACGCGCAGGGGTTGATGAAACTTATGGTGCAGGTTTTGGCGACAAAGTAAAAATGGCACTGCTGAACATGGATCAACCTGACTTATTAGCGAGTTTTCCTCGGCAAGCTTTTGTCGCAGCCGATAATGAAGATTATGAGCCCATTGCCACAGTGGCGGTTGCCATTGGTTTATTAGATTAGGCTATGCTAACAATCAAAGATCTGTCGATAAGTTACGGCAATAAACGGGTGCTCGATAAGTTATCATTGACGCTTCACCCTAGCGAGAAACTGGCGATAGTCGGCGAGTCTGGTGCAGGAAAATCAACGCTACTTAACTATATTTATCAGCAGCTTAAAGATAAATCGGCTTTGTGTGCTCAATCACAAGGCCTAGTGGATGCCCTCAGTGTCTATCACAATGTTTATATGGGTGGGCTCGCGCGCCATCACTGGGTGTATAACATCGCCAACTTAGTGTGGCCGATGGCGACGCGGCAGGTTGAAGTGGACAAGCTTTGTCAGGCGTTATCGCTTGATGTGGCGTTAACGACTAAGGTATCTGCGTTATCTGGAGGCCAGCGTCAACGTGTCGGGTTAGCACGCGCCTTGTATCAGCAACAAGCGGTGTTTATAGGGGATGAAGCGTTTTCTGCGCTCGATCCTATGATGGCCAATCGATTGGTGGAGCAGGTGATAGCCCAGCACGATGCTGTCGTGATGGTGCTACATGATCGTTATCTGGCACTGAATCACTTCGACCGTATTATTGGCCTGCGTGATGGAAAAATTGCCTTGGATAGGCCGGCTAAACACTTGAACGAGCATGATCTGGCCGTTTTTTTTGATAATAGCTTAGACAGCGCCGCCACGGCGCGTTCACATGCCTAACCCGTTAAGCTTTATTGGCCCTTGGCAAGGTTTAACCTTAGCACTTTGGGCAATGGCTTTGGGCTGTAGCTATTTTGCCGATATTACCATTATCTCTCTCGATCCTTGGCATGAGCTATCTCGTATGCTGCTCGCCATGCTTACCCCAGATTTTTTCGCTACAGAATCAATTATTAACGCCTTATGGTTAACCGTTAGTTTTGCGCTGCTTGGTGTCAGCGTGGGGTTACTCTTAGGTTCGCCCTTGGTGTTGATCTATCATTTGCCTTGGGTGTCCGGTGTTTGCGCCATGGTGCGAGGCATTCATGAGATATTTTGGGCGTTACTGTTTTTACAACTGTTTGGCTTATCACCACTGACCGGAATACTGGCCATCGCCTTGCCCTATGGCGCGACTTTCGCCCGAGTGTTTCATGATATTTTACAACAATCACCTAGCACGACGCTCGAGAGCCTGCCTGCTAAGGTCGATAATATTAGCCGCTATTGTTACGGCAAAGTGGGACATGTTTATCCATTAATGCTGGCTTATATCCGCTATCGATTTGAGTGTGCACTGCGCAGCAGCGCAGTACTGGGTTTTATTGGCATGCCGACGCTAGGGTTTTATCTTGAAACTGCATTTAGTCAGGGAAATTATCAAGAAGGGGCGGCGCTGCTGATCTTATTTGTGCTGTTGATCGGTACCATTTCATGGTGGGCTCGTAGCCTGCTGTTGCCTTGGTACTTATTGGCGGCGCTGTTAACACTGCCGACAATAACCGTGTTAGATAGCCAATTAATTTGGCAATTTATTAGTTATGATCTACTCCCCCCCGGGCTGCGCGGTATCGTTCATCACCAGATTGAGCTTAGCCAAGGGTGGTGGCAATTTAGCCGCTGGTGGCAGCAGCTAACCTTTGAGCAGGTGTTACCAGGGGTTGGTGCCACATTGGTGTTAGCCTTATGTGCATTAGGCGCAACCCAATTATTGGCGCTGGTTGGATTTTATATCGCTAGCGGTTATCGCGGCAGTCGTTGGAGTGCTGCGCTGGGGAGAGCTGTGCTATTGGTGCTGCGCTCGTTGCCTGAGTATTTATTGGCGTTCATTTTTATGTTGCTGCTTGGTCCCTCTATGTTGCCAGCCATCGCTGCACTGGCGCTGCATAATGGGGCCTTGATTACCTACTTAGTGGTAAGGCAAGAGGAGATACTTAAGCCCAGCGGTACCTATCAGCGGCGAGCCGATCATTTTGCTTTTGAGATCTTACCGCGCATCTATCCTAACTTGATGTCGTTGCTGTTTTATCGGTTTGAGGTGATATTAAGAGAGACAGCCATTTTTGGTGTATTAGGCGTAGCGACGTTGGGGTTTTATATCGATAGTGCCTTTGCCGAAATTCGCTATAGTAATTCACTGTATTTACTTATCATTACGGCGCTAATGAATGTTATTGTTGATCATAGCGCGCGGCGATTATTAGCCAATAGGCTACCCCAAGGGGTTAACCTAGGGGCACCATCTTGTGTGGCTTAGCGTTAAGGTTTCAGTAAAGGCTTTAGCTTTGCTAAAGCTTACGCTAAAACGCCGCGAGGCTTCTATGATGCTTTTAACTGTGATAAATCCGGTGTTGTAGATAGTAGTGGTGGTTCAGATGTCATATCACATTGATGTTTTACTTCCAGAAACCGTCAATCGGCTGAATCTGGCACAGGGCTAGTCGTTTGTGAGCTAGCCACCTGTGGATGAAGTGGTTATGTCGCCTAAAGGATATGCCCAGATTTATTGAGGATAACACCAAGCGAGTTAGAGGAAGTCGCTCGGTGTCTGTCTGCTCCAAATACGGCTATAGGCCATCAGCTGTGGATAGAAAGTCCGAAATGCAATTTCGATCTCGATATCCATTTTGATGACAGTGTCTACCGCGCCGTTAAAAATATCAGGTTTTGATACGCGCTTGGCAACCGAGGTTATCGCTCGATGTAATCCCTCTTGAGCTTGGTAGGCCACAAGCCAATTTTGCTGGCGCATGGCGGGAATAATATCAAGCAGCGTTTGGGGCAGGTGGGGCGTGCTTTCTAATGTTGTATAGGCGTGCTCTGCAAACTGGCTTAATGATTGGTTATGGTATTCATCCCAATATTTGGCCAGCATATGATCAAAGGCTAAATCGATTAATATCGGCGCAGCCCGTTGCAATTGCGCCGGGAACGCGGCGCGGAGCTCTTTGGTCAGCTCGTGACTGTCGGTAAGAGAATCAATCTGTCTGTGTAACCAAATACCTTGTTGTAATGGTTTTGGATGGTCAATGATATTGCCTTTAGCAAAGTCACCTGCCAAGTTGGCGCCCAGAGAAGTGTTACTGTTGTCTGCGAGATGAAGATGAGCCAAAAAGTTCATTTGATATGATGTATTTTCTTTGTTAAAGCAGGTTTTTCACGTTATCATGCCCGCTGGTGCTAAGGAACCTTTATTTTATGCAGAGTGAGCGTACGATGCAATCATAGGCAACTTAAGGATGTGCACCTAGTGAGTTTCCCTTCATATTAACGGTATCGGTTTTAAGGATCATGGATGATGATGTTGAACTGGTTTTCAAAGCTATTAAGTAAAAAGGAACAACCACAACGTAAGCGTGTACAGGTTGATATTCCAATAGAACAACACTGCTATCGTAAAGATTTTTTTTACATAAAAGCCAACCCTGTTGTCGTCAAAGAAGAGGACAGCATTAACTAGTGGGTTTGCCTTGATCTTCTCTGTGTCTGCCAATAGACTAGCGGCCGATTTATGTTAAACAGAGACTAACTATGCGTGTTGCCGATTTTTGTTTTGACCTACCTGATGAACTGATCGCTAGGTATCCTATGCCCGATCGCAGTAGTTCGCGTTTATTGACGCTCGATGGCACTAGTGGCGAGTTAGCCGATAAACAATTTACCGATATTTTACAGATGGTAAATCCTGGCGATCTCATGGTATTTAACAATACCCGAGTGATCCCCGCACGCCTATTTGGTCAAAAGCAAACCGGTGGCAAACTAGAGATATTGGTCGAGCGTATGCTCGATGATACACGCATTTTAGCCCATGTGCGCAGCTCTAAATCGCCCAAGCCCGGTAGCATAGTGTGCCTTGACGGCGGCTATGAAATGACCATGCTTGAGCGTCATGATACGCTGTTTGAACTTGTGCTTAACAGTGACAAGACCATTTTAGAGGTGCTCGAAGAAGTAGGGCATATGCCATTACCGCCTTATATCGATCGTCCAGACGAAGATACCGATAAAGAGCGCTACCAAACGGTTTACAATCAAAATCCAGGCGCGGTAGCAGCGCCCACCGCGGGATTGCATTTTGATGATGCCTTGCTTGCGGCTTTAAAGGATAAGGGCATCAATATCGCCTTTGTGACTTTACATGTCGGTGCTGGGACCTTCCAACCTGTGCGGGTGGATAATATCCTCGAACATAAAATGCACTCAGAGTGGGCTGAGGTTTCACAGCAAGTGGTTGATCAAATCACGGCCACCAAAGCGGCGGGTAACCGTGTGATAGCTGTAGGTACCACGTCAGTACGTTCACTGGAAAGTGCAGCCAAAGCCAGCCAAGGTGAACTGCAACCTTTTAGTAGTGATACTGATATCTTTATTTATCCAGGTTATGAGTTTCAAATTGTCGATGCGCTCGTCACCAATTTCCATCTGCCAGAGTCGACCTTGATCATGTTGATTAGTGCATTTGCTGGTTTCGACGAGGTAAAAAACGCCTATCAACACGCGATCGCTCAAAAATACCGCTTTTTTAGCTATGGCGATGCCATGTTTGTGACTAAAAAACCGAACACATAAGTGATTTTGCTTTAAAATACCTACCCACTATATAAGGTGGGTATTTTTTTATGTTTTTTCAGGTTAAGGGTTGATACTCAATTGTTTGCCCTTATCTCTATTGTTCATTAGTGTCTAAAACCATAGGCACAATATTGGTGTCAGACTGTTTCTCTGGCGAGGTAAATTATGAAATTTGAATTAGATACAACCGATGGTCGTGCACGTCGCGGTCGTTTAGTGTTCGAACGTGGCACGGTGGAAACGCCTGCGTTTATGCCTGTTGGCACTTACGGTACAGTGAAAGGAATGACACCAGAGGAAGTACGTGCTACTGGTGCCGATATTCTGCTGGGAAACACCTTTCACCTTTGGCTACGACCAGGCGAAGAGATCATGCGCAAGCATGGTGACTTACATGATTTTATGAACTGGCAACGCCCAATTCTGACCGATTCTGGCGGATTCCAAGTGTTCAGTCTGGGTGATATCCGTAAGATCACCGAAGAGGGGGTGCACTTCCGTTCGCCAATCAATGGTGAGAAGATTTTCCTCGATCCTGAAAAGTCGATGCAAATTCAAGACTCGCTTGGCAGTGATGTAGTGATGATTTTTGACGAATGTACGCCATATCCTGCAACAGAAGATGAAGCGCGTAAGTCAATGCAGATGTCCTTGCGTTGGGCTCAGCGTTCGCGCGATGAGTTCGATAGGCTGGAAAACCCCAATTCCCTCTTTGGTATTATCCAAGGCGGTGTATACGAAGATTTACGTGATGAAAGCCTAGATGGGCTAGTTAATATTGGTTTTGATGGTTATGCCATCGGTGGTTTAGCGGTTGGTGAGCCCAAGGAAGATATGCACCGTATTTTGGAGCATGTGTGTCCTAAAATTCCAACTGATAAGCCACGCTATTTGATGGGGGTCGGTAAGCCAGAAGATTTAGTTGAGGGCGTACGTCGCGGCGTAGATATGTTTGATTGTGTTATGCCAACACGTAATGCTCGTAACGGTCATCTGTTTACCAGTGAAGGCGTTATCAAGATCCGCAATGCGCGGCATCGTGATGACACTTCACCACTTGATGCTAAATGTGATTGTTATACCTGTAAGAATTACTCACGGGCATATCTGTACCATTTAGATCGTTGCAATGAAATCTTAGGAGCACGTTTAAATACCATCCATAACTTACGTTATTACCAAATGTTGATGGAAGGTTTGCGTGGCGCAATTGAGACAGGTACATTAGACGCCTTTGTTGAGGAGTTCTATACCAGTCAAGGTCGTGAAGTTCCTAAGTTATCCGATTAATACTTACAGCTAATAAGAAGAGAGAATTATGTTCATTTCAAATGCATATGCAAACGCAGCAGGCGCACCAGCAGGTGGTGGCACCATGGAATTGATTTTCATGTTGGTCATTTTCGGCTTGATTTTTTACTTTATGATTTTCCGCCCGCAATCCAAGCGCGTTAAAGAACATAAGAACCTAATGAGCTCATTGAGCAAAGGTGACGAAGTGTTAACCAGCGGTGGGATCTTAGGTAAGATCGCGAAAATCAGTGATGAAAATGATTACGTGTTACTCACCATCAATGAAACCAGCGAAATCACAATTAAAAAGGATTACATTGCGGCTGTTTTGCCTAAAGGGTCGATTAAGTCACTTTAAGTTGTAACAATAAGTCACTTTAAGCCAAGAGGGCGATGGTGTGTTAAATAAATACCCAATGTGGAAAAACCTAATGGTGATGTTCATCATCGCCATAGGTGCTTTCTACGCAATACCAAATTTATTTGGTGAAGACCATGCAGTGCAAGTGGTCGCGACACGTGGTGCCGAAGTTAGCGTATCGACTCAGACACAAGTCAATGAGTTATTGTCGACAAAAGGCATCGAAGTTAAGCGCTCTGAGCTGGAAAATGGTCAACTGTTAGTGCGTGTGGCTAATGCGGATCAACAATTACTCGCTAAAGAGGCCATTGCGGACTCACTCGGTGATAAGTATGTTGTCGCGCTCAACTTAGCCCCGGCAACGCCAAAGTGGTTAGAGTCACTGGGCGGTAGTCCAATGAAGCTAGGTCTTGATTTACGTGGTGGTGTGCACTTCTTAATGGAAGTGGACATGAGCGAAGCGATTCGTAAGATGACCGAGGCTAAAATCGCCGATTTTAGAACCGATCTTCGCAGCGAAAAAATTCGTTATGCCGGTATCCGTAATAGCGCTAAAGGCATTGAGATTAAATTCCGTGATGCCGATAGCCTTGCTAAAGCTGAACGTTTTCTCAAGACGCGCAGTAACGACATGGTGTTCAGCGATATCTCATCGAATGACAACTATTTGTTACTAGCGAACATGAGTGAAACTTACCTTAAGCAAATTAAGGAAGAAGCACTGCAGCAAAACATCACTACATTGCGTAATCGTGTTAACGAGTTGGGTGTGGCAGAACCTGTGGTTCAGCGCCAAGGGGCTGAACGCATCATCGTCGAATTGCCTGGTGTTCAAGATACCGCACGTGCCAAAGATATTTTAGGTGCAACGGCGTCAATTGAGTTCCATATGGTTGACGAAAAAGCCGATGCGGCTGCGATTGCCAGTGGGCGTATCTCTGCAGGATCGCAAGTCTACAATCGTCGCCAAGGCGGTCAAGTGGTGCTGCAAAAAGCGGTCATGCTAACCGGTGATCATATTCAAGGTGCTCAACCTAGTTTTGATGAATACAGCCGTCCACAAGTGTCGATTAACCTCGATGCCAAAGGTGGCGCTATCTTCTCAAATGTGACCAAAGACAACATCGGTAAACCGATGGCGACCTTGTTCATAGAGTATAAAGATAACGGCGCGAAGAACCCTGATGGCAGCGTTAAGATGGACAAGATTGAGGAAGTGATCTCAGTGGCGACTATTCAAGCGCGTTTGGGACGTAACTTCGTCATTACCGGCCTAGACCACTCTGAAGCGCAAAACTTAGCCTTGCTACTGCGTGCTGGAGCCTTGATTGCTCCTGTATCGATTGTTGAAGAACGTACCATTGGTCCAAGCCTTGGTGCCGAAAACATCGAAAACGGTGTTCAGGCAATGGTATGGGGTATGGCTGTCGTACTTATCTTTATGTTGGTCTACTACCGTGGTTTTGGTTTGATTGCCAACCTCGCGTTAACGGCTAACCTAGTGATGGTGGTGGGCGTGATGTCGATGATCCCTGGCGCGGTGTTAACCCTGCCTGGTATTGCTGGTATGGTGTTAACCGTGGGTATGGCTGTTGACGGTAACGTGCTTATTTATGAGCGTATTCGTGAAGAACTTCGCGCGGGCCGCAGTGTGCAACAAGCGATACACGAAGGTTATGGTAATGCGTTTTCAACCATTGCCGATGCGAACATAACCACCTTTATGACAGCGTTAATTCTATTTGCCGTGGGTACCGGTGCCGTTAAAGGCTTTGCGGTGACACTGATGATAGGTATTGCCACGTCGATGTTTACCGCCATTGTCGGCACTCGCTCTATTGTGAATGCGATATGGGGTGGTAAGCGCGTGAAGAAACTGTCTATTTAAGGGGAAGTTGACTATGTTCCAGATTTTATCAATAAAAGGCACGATCAACTTCTTACGCCATGCGTTGCCGATCAGTATCTTGTCAATGATCTTAGTGGTAGGTTCATTGGCCTCGTTAACGTTTAAAGGCATTAACTGGGGGTTAGATTTTACTGGTGGTACAGTGGTTGAGATGGAGTTTTCTCAACCGGTTGATCTTAACCAGTTACGCAGTGTGTTGACGTCAGATGCGACCGATGGTGCCGTGGTGCAGAACTTTGGTTCGAGCCGCGATGTGTTGGTACGTTTACCTGTGAAAGCGGATATCAAGAGTGATACGCAAGTGGAGCACGTGATGGAAGCCGCCAGTGCTATCGATCCTAGTGTGGTCCAAAAGCGCGTCGAGTTTGTCGGTCCGCAAGTGGGTAAGGAACTTGCTGAGCAAGGTGGGTTAGCGGTATTAGTGGCGCTGATCTGTATCCTTATTTATGTGTCATTTCGTTTCGAATGGCGTTTAGCCATGGGCTCGGTGGCCGCGCTGGCTCACGATGTGATTGTTACCTTAGGGGTATTTTCGTTATTGCAACTGGAATTCGACTTAACGGTGCTGGCGGGTTTACTCACAGTTGTCGGCTACTCACTTAACGATACCATTGTTGTGTTTGACCGTATTCGTGAGAATTTCCTCAAGATGCGTAAAGGTACCCCTGAAGAGATTGTCAATACCTCAATCACTCAAACTATGAGTCGTACCATTATTACTACTGGTACCACCTTGGTGGTTGTTGTGGCACTATTCCTTAAGGGGGGCACCATGATCCATGGCTTCGCGACAGCCTTGCTGATGGGGATTTTCGTGGGTACTTTTTCATCAATTTACGTGGCGAGTTTCCTTGCTGTGAAATTGGGGATCAACCGCGAACACATGATGCCTGTTGAGATTGAAAAAGAGGGTGCCGATCAAGATGCATTAATGCCTTAAACAAACAGAAGCATCAACGATAAACGTAATTTATCGTTCTGTTTTTAACAGTTTAATGTCATCAATCATGTTGTTGATGTAAAAAGCCACATTCTGTGGCTTTTTTTGCATCAAGATGTTGGTTTTTTGATCGCGTTTTTCTCGACAACCAGCCCTGATTGACGTTAGGATGTTGGCGGTTAATTGATTCGCCTAACCATTCGCTGTCTGAATTGTTGCAGTAGGAGAAAACACATGGAAGAACGTACTAGGTTAGTCGCCGGTGGCAACTTGTTACAAGCCCATAGTTGGAAAGGGATGCTCGAAGCTTGTGGTATAGAGGTTGAGCTGCGTGGTGAAGCGCTGCTAGGTGGCATTGGCGAACTGCCAACCGATCTGCAAGATGTTGAGCTTTGGGTTACCGAGTCACAATATGAGGCGGCCAGAGCACAGCTTGAAACTCTCAACACTGAGAGTCCACAATGGCAGTGCCTTAAGTGTCATGAGATGAATGAAGGCAGTTTTGAATTGTGTTGGCATTGCAGTGCCGAACGAAGTGAACGTTTGAGTTAATAAACTATCTTGCTGACTTGTGAATAAGCGATTTTAAGTGTTATCACTTATCTTGATTCACCTAAGTCATATTGGCTCTTTGCTTGCCGAGTAGAACTTACGTAGTTGCCATTGCAATAGGGCGTATGTTCTGCGTTTGTCACATCAGCTAAATGCTGGATGCTCTATTGTGCCAGTCGCCTTACTTGAGCGCTAATGCTATTATTTACTTACAATTATTCCCTCCGCTTTAGCTAAAGAGAGCGCTTCCTTATGCAGTATTTCCCTTTATTTGTTGATACTCAATCCCTGCGAGTTTTAATTATTGGCGCTGGCGAAGTGGCCAGTCGCAAATTGGATCTACTCAGTCGAACCTTAGCCGAAATTGAGGTGATTGCACCTGATATTTGTGATGAGGTGCGATCTTATGCCAGACAAGGTCGGATAAGACTACATCAGCGAGCGGCCAACACAGATGATATTGCCAATGTCGATCTGTTATATTTGGCAACTGCCAATGATGCGTTTAACCGTGATATGGCACTGCACGCGACCGTGAAGGGAATATGGGTCAATGTGGTTGATTCTCCCGGCTTATGCCGTTTTATTACCCCATCAATTGTCGATAGAGGTCGCCTGCTGGTGGCCATAAGCACAGCGGGTGCTGCGCCGGTGTTTGCCCGCGAGCTACGTTCACGTTTAGAAACTTGGTTGCCTAACTCCCTCAGTGAACTGTTTGATTTTATTGCCGAGAGGCGAGTTGAGGTGCAGCAACGTTTACCTGACTTTAGTCAGCGTAAGCTATTTTGGGAGCAGTTTTTTATCAGCAACGGCGATAAGTTTGATGCTGATACGCTTAGGCGCTATGACAATGCGTTTAGGCAGCTATCGAATGAGGGGGAGATTTTATTGATTGACGATCAAACCAAAGTTGAGCTGCTACCGATAGCCGCCATGCCTTTATTACAGCGAATAGACACACTTTGTAGCGATATTGCGCTGCCTAGCGATTTAGTTGAATTAGTCCGCCGTGATGCGTCGCGAGCGAGTATGCCTTCTCTGAGCGTTATCAATGCCCAGTATGCTAAAGGTGAGCGAGTGTTGCTGTTTGCGGAGGTGGCGACGATTTCAAGGCTGGTTGCTCATTTTCCCATGGCGAAGTGGCTGCGCGGTGGGTCGCTATAGCGCGATTGCAGCCATTTGCGCAGTATCGGCTGTGTGTTGCTTGGCGTAATTAAGGTAAACTAGCCGTATCATTCATAATTTTGATTAATATGGCCCCTAAAGCAACGGTTTATAAAGCCAATCTACAGATAGCTGATATGGATCGTGGATATTACCACGATCATAACCTTACCCTCGCGCAGCACCCGTCAGAAACCGATGCTCGTATGATGTTGCGCCTGCTGGCCTTTGCCCTTAATGCCAGCGATAGCTTGCAGTTTAGCAAAGGTTTATGTGTTGAAGATGAGCCGGAGTTGTGGCAAAAATCATTGAGCGACGAAATAGAGCTCTGGGTTGAGTTTGGTCAAAGTGATGAGAAATGGGTTCGAAAAGCCTGTGGCCGTTCAAAACAGGTGCAGTTGTTTGCTTACGGCGGACGCAGCGTACCGATATGGTGGCAACAAAATCAACAAGCGTTTGCACGTTATCAGAATTTAAAAGTGTGGAATATTCCCGAAGATGCGGTAAAAGCCATGGGTGAGCTGGTGAGTCGCAGCATGATAGTGCAATTTAATATTAGCGAAGGCGAAATTTGGATGTCTAATGATCGCGGTAGTGTGCAGATTATTCCCGAGGTGCTAAAAGACCAGGTGCTAAAAGAGTAGTGCTTGCTTATATTTGAGTGTTAAAAAAGCCAGTCTCCAGACTGGCTTTTTTACAGGTGTGCAAGGCGACTTATGCGTGGTTAAGCTTTTTCTACCAAAGATGTTTCATCCTCATCCTCGCCTTTACCTTTGGTGTTAACCATGATGAGCGCGGTGATGACGAGCGTTGACACTACACCAGCAATCGTAGATAGCATCATCGGTAGCCCTGCGCCTAAGGTTGCCGAGTTGAGCAGGAAGCTTATCACCACTGTGGTCATAAACATCGCTGGGACGGTACAGATCCAATGGAACTTATTGTGACGCAGTAAGTATGCAGATGCCGTCCATAACATCATCACTGCGGTTGTTTGGTTAGCCACACCAAAGTAGCGCCAAATCACCCCAAAATCGACTTGAGTTAAAATCGCGCCCATGATGAACAGTGGGATAGCCAACAATAGACGTTTAGGTAGCGCAGTTTGTGGTAGCTTAAAGAACTCGGCTAAAATCAAGCGGGCCGAACGAAACGCCGTATCGCCAGATGTGATAGGCAAAATAATGACACCTAAGATAGCCATAAAGCCACCCACAGCGCCCAACAAGCCAGTTGATGCTTCATATACTACGTTAGCGGGGTTACCTGCCATACCGGCATTGAGCCCTTCAACACCGCCGAAGAAAGATAAGGCGATAGCACACCAGATAAGTGCAATGATCCCTTCGCCTATCATGGCGCCGAAGAACACAAAGCGGCCGTTAGATTCATTTTCTACACAACGAGCCATTAGCGGTGACTGAGTCGCGTGGAAACCTGATATCGCACCGCAGGCAATAGTGATAAACAGGGCAGGCCACAGTGGCATGTCATTGGGATTAAGGTTGGTTAAAAAATCGCTTGCTTCAAAGCCAGGTAACAGAGAGTGTTCGCTCGACACGACTAGCGCTATGGTTAACCCTACAGACATGAACAGCAATAAGGCGCCGAAGAAAGGATATAGGCGACCGATAATTTTATCTACTGGGACAATGGTTGCGATTAAATAGTAAGTAAAAATAATCCCTACGAAGATGCTAATATCCCAGCCGGTTAACTTGCCGAGCAAACCAGCAGGCGCAGAAATAAACACCACACCGACCAGCAAGAGTAGGATGATGGCAAAAATATTCATAAAATGTTTGGCACTTTTGCCCAGGTATTTACCGGCAAGATTAGGTACCGACTGGCCATTATTTCTTACCGAGAGCATGCCTGAAAAATAATCGTGGACTGCACCAGCAAAAATACAGCCGAGCACAATCCATAACATGGCGGCAGGGCCATAAAGTGCACCTAAGATAGGGCCAAAGATAGGCCCAACACCGGCAATATTAAGCAGTTGGATAAGGTAGACCTTACCTTTAGACATGGGGACAAAATCTACCCCGTCGGTTTGGGTAAAGGCGGGCGTTTGACGCGCCTCATTTATGCCGAAGACTTTTTCAACAAATTTACCGTAGATGAAGTATCCGCCAATTAGCAGGCCGACACACATTAGAAACCACATCATAATCTATACCCCCAGTGAAAAACACGCAGAGTGTATCGCCTGTGAGAGAGAATAAAATCGACATTTAGGTGAGTGGTCGTATCAAGCGATTAAGCGGTTATTTAAGGCGGTTAACGGTTTGGCTACTGGGCGAGCACAAGCCCCTGCGCGTCGAGTCATTCGTGTAAATGGGAGCCTAGGAGCTAATCAATGAAAGCCAAATAGCTGTTTTAGTGGTTTTAAAAATCGCCGTGATACAGGTATCGTTTTGCCTGAATGGGTAATAACATCAGCGCCATTTTCCTGCATCACAATTTCACTGATAGCGTGGGGCGCAACAAGATACTGCTTGTGACAACGTATTAGCGCTGTCTTCTCTTCGAGTACTTTAAGGGTGAGATGCGTATGCACCTGCTCATTGGCGGTGGTAACATGGATGCCGCTTAAATCGCTGAACGCGTATTCGACATCTCTGATGTTAATCACTTTGAGGCGATTGCCGCAATAACAGGGCACATGTTCCAGTGTTGTGGGTAAAATGGCGCTCAGTGAGGGTTGGGGCAAATCTTTACGTAGACGATGAATGCTGGTCTGCAAGCGAGCTGCATCAATGGGCTTAAGCAGATAGTCAAAAGCATGATTGTCAAAAGCTTGAATTGCATATTCATCATAGGCGGTGACAAATACTACTCGGGGCATAGTATCAGGATCCAGCATGGCAACCATTTCAAGGCCAGTAATTTTGGGTATCTGAATGTCTAAAAAAATCAAATCAGGCTTTAATTTGCTAATCGATTGTATCGCCTCAATGGCATTAGCACATTGGCCGATCACCTCAATATCGTCATAGACGTTGAGTAACTCTTGTAATGCATCGCGGGCAAAGGGCTCATCGTCAATAATTAAACAGCGGATCACTTTGACTGTCCTATTGGGCTGGTGGTTAACGGTAAGGTAATGGTTATTTGCGTATATTCATCGCGGCTCGATGTTATCGTGACGCCAAAGCTATTGCCAAACAGATTTTGAATGCGTTTATGCACAATCGACATGCCCAGGCCTGAGTTATCTGTCTGCTGCGTTGTGTCATATAATCCTGCGTTATCGGTGACTTGCAAAATTAATTGGTCGTTGTCGGCTCGTCCACTTACCCTTATCTCACCAGGCTCAATAAGGTGAGATGTACCATGTTTAACGGCATTTTCGATAATGGGCTGTAGGGTAAATGCGGGCAATTTATGATGATGCAACGAGGCTGGAATATCGATCTCGACACTTAATTTATCGAAAAAGCGCGCTTTTTCTATCATAAGGTAGGCGTCGATATGTTCGAGTTCATCCGTTAGGGTGACCAGGTCTGTGGTGCGTTTTAAGTTGATGCGTAAAAATTGGGCTAAGTGTTGGATCAGTTGGCGAGCCATTACTGGATCACGGCCAATAATGGCAGCGATGGTGTTTAAGGCGTTAAACAAAAAGTGAGGATTGACCTGAGCTTGCAGTAGTTTTAGTTCTGATTGTGTCAATAAATTCTGCTGTTGTTCGTAGCGGCCATATAGGATTTGATTAGACATTAATCGTGCAATACCTTCGCCCAATGTCTTGTTAATATTTAAAAATAGTTTGTTTTTGGGTTCATATAACTTAATCGTGCCGATCACTTCTGACTCACATCGCAGCGGGATCACTAGGCTTGAACCTAAGCGGCATTGATTAGAGATTGAACAGGCATAACGCGTTTCCACTCCATCGGCAAACATGACACAATTTTGCTCGATTGCATCTTGGGTGATTTTCGATGAAATGGGGGTGCCAGGAATGTGATGATCATCGCCGATGCCGATAAAGGCCAGCAGTTTTTCTCGGTCGGTAATGGCTACGGCGCCAACATGGGTTTCTTCAATAATGATCTGCGCAACTTTAGTGCTACTCTCTTGATCGAAGCCTCTGGATAACCCCCCAACGCTGCGCTCGGCAATTCTGAGCGCTTTAGTCGAAAATGCCGATGATAGCTTATCGAACATGGTTTTTTGGTCGCGCACCATACTCATAAACAGCGCGGCGCCGATTGAATTAACCAGCAGCATGGGAAGTGCAATCTGTTTGACCAGTTCAACCGCATCATCAAAGGGCTGTGCTACGGCGAGAATAATCCCCATCTGCATCATTTCGGCTGAAAAGGTCACTAAGCAAACGAGCAGGGGAGTATAAACCAATTCACTCCTGTCTAATTTACGTAGATATAAACCGACGAGCCCGGCTGAAAAGCCTTCTAATGTGGTTGAGATGGCACAGGCCAGATCGGTAAAGCCGCCCAAGCTGTAACGATGCAACCCCCCCGTTAAACCAATCAAAAAACCAGTAACCGGGCCGCCGAGTAAGCCGCCTAATACCGCGCCCATGGCACGGGTGTTGGCAATGGCATCGTTTGTCTGCTCACCAAAGTAGGTGGCCAAAATACAAAAGCCTGAAAAGATAAAGTAGATGTAGATTTTATGGGGTAAGCGGGTCGCGGTTTCGGCAAACAGCTTAAATAGCGGTGTTTTACTCAGTAAGTAAACGATCACTAGATATAAACACATCTGTTGGGTTAACAATAAAATGAGCGGCATAAAAACAGATGTTCCTATAACGGCATGAGCCAAGCCATCGGCAGAGTGGTGTAATGGGACTCTTGAGCATAGCACTAGCCCTTAAGGGACCACAACTGTTCACTTTGCGCTATAGCGCATGGTTTTAATATCAATAATAAGTTATAACATGCGTATTAATTAAATCTTTATTGAGGTTACGATGTCAGACTCGATTCATGGTCATCAAGTGATGCAACTTATGCTGTCTTTAGGCGGCGCTATATCGAAAACAGAACTTATGAAATTAATGGCGACTCAGTTTGGTGAACAGGCAAAATATCATACGTGCTCGGCGACAGAGATGTCGGCTGAGCAATTGATTGCTTTTTTAGAACGTAAAGGTAAGTTTATTGAGTCAGCAATGGGAATTGAGACCGCAGTCGATAAAATTTGTCATCATTAGCCTTTAAAGTGTTTGGGCCGCGACAGTATACGCGGCCCTATCACATCACTAACGCTTCGCTAGTTAATCTTGGTTTTCATCAATAAGCAGCTCTATGGCTTGTGGTGACTTGTCGGCAAAATCTTTAATCATCATCCGGATAAGTCGAGACTTGGCTATTTTATTGTCTCTGGCCAATTGATTAAGCTGTGCAATACAACTTTCAGTGAGCGTGAAAGTGGCGTGGCGAAAAATTTTACTCGATTGCTTCTTAAGGCTAACCGTCTGCTTGGCTTTATGTTTCTTCTTGGTACGCTGGGATAGGCTGGGTTGGCCAAATGCATAATTGTTGGCATCTTCGATAAACTCTTCAATCGAGAGTGATTTTCGCGGCTTAGGCTTACGCCGCTTCAGATCAGTTAAGCTCATAAGAATTTTCAGGTGGTATGGCGAGTAGTTCATCGCTAATAGCACGTATTTCGATGGCGGCTTTACCGCCGGGCTCTATTTCGAGTACCGATGAGCCTTGCTCTTCGCTATCGTCGTAGATATTGCGGCTGAAAGTGACAGCGTTTAATGCCCTTAGTCCGAAGGATTCGACCACCTCTTTGGCTTCTAAGATGCGCTTATACTGATTAGGCAGTGAAGGGCATTGAGTTATGACTACCGCAGCGACCATTTTGGGGTTAACCATTTTACAGGTACTGAGCATATCTTCCATGTGGGGTAGGGTTTTGAGGTCGCGGCGTTTCGGTCGCAGTGGCAATAACACATAGTTGGCTACCGACATGGCGGCGCGCATGGCGAGGTTGTCTTGGCCGCCACAATCGACAATGACATAATCGAAGCGTTGGTCTAGTCCGAGTAAGTCATTACGGATCTTACCGTATAATTGAATACAGTTAATGGGTGGAAGACTAGGGTCTTCATTACGAGCTTGGATCCAATCTGAAGTGGTGCGCTGTGGGTCACAATCGACCATTAACACATTCGCGTTATGTTTTTGAGTGATATGAACAGCAATGTTTTGCGCCATACAGCTTTTACCCGCGCCTCCTTTCTCACCGCCTACAAGCAAAATCATGTCTGTGTCTCCCTCAAATAGAGCATTGCGTGACTTAACCATTAAGTCAGTGTGTTAGTATAAATTAGCGTTATCTGTTTTTTTGAAAATATATAATTAGCTATTGAGATACCTAAATAATTTGTAGTGCAATACGAAATTTCTCGCCATCTTGTTGCTGGCAGCGGCACACTTGTGCCTTAATTTGGTTTTGTTTATCGGTATTGGCATTAAACGTGATATCGAGTAATTCACCTAAGGTAAAAGATTGATGATACTCGATGAGTACACCTCGACGGGAAAGATCCACACATAAAGCATCGTCGCACCTAATCTCGCCATTGGTGTCTGTCCAGGTAATCTTAATTCGCTCAGACTCCATATCAACTCGAAGTGACTTACGACGTTCATCAAGCTCTTGCTGCAGGTTCATTGATTTTCCTTGTTGTGTTTGAATAGTCCTAATGGCTTAAAGCTAGCATAGTTTTGATGTCAGCACATAGTTAAACAAACGGCGCTAGAAAGCGCCGTTATAGTTTGATAAGCAAGAATATTAAAGGTCATCACTATTACGTGGATAAGGCAATTTGAGTTGTCCCCAACGGATCACTATTACCGTGCCAGCCAGAACGAAAGTCGAAACAGCAATCGCAATAATACGCCAGTCATCCATGCTTTTCATATCCAAGATCAAGTAGCGAGCTAATGCCACAATGGCAATATACAGTGGCATTCGTACCGGTAGTTTTCCCGACTCAGCATAATTAGCCACCATGGCGAGTACTTCGAGATAGATAAACAGCAGTAGCAGATCTTCTAGTGCGACTTTGCGCATAATTATGATATGCACCACTTCTTGACCTATCGCGACCATAGTGGCAATAGCGATTATGATTAAGACGAAGTATTCAACCGCCTTGATACTTTTTGAACCATAGCGAACATAAAGCTTTCCCATAAACAACTCTCATTAGTGTTTTTATAGATGGTATCAACAATTGTGTATTGCGCTAGCAGATGTTTGTGATTTTATTCACAAATTGATCTATTGGTATAGTCATGCTGTGTTGTATTTTAGAATTTAGCCAATGTATTAAGCGATAAAACAGTGTGTTAAATGGCGGTATGTAGCTTTTACTTGCTTAAACGGATATGTGCGTAGCAAAGGAGCATGCAGCAATCATGTATCTGGTATGTTAGCCTGTCTCGCGTGGGAAGGTGTTATCTTGGAAATGTAAAAAAAACCGCCCTTATTGGGGCGGTTTAGTATTTAAGCTATCACACATTATTAAGCTGAAATATGCAGGCGATTAACGCTTGAGTGCTTCACTAAGTAATGGGCGGAAACTTTTAACCAGTAATCCGGTCGCTTTAGGCGTACCAGCAATGATGTTGCCTGAATTCATATATCCATGGTTACCGGTGAAGTCAGTAACGGTACCACCGGCTTCACGCACGATAAGATCGCCAGCAGCGATATCCCATGGTTTAAGACCGATCTCAAAAAACGCATCCATACGGCCAGCAGCTACATACGCTAGATCTAAAGCCGCTGAGCCCGCACGGCGCAAATCGGCGCACATGCTGAAGGTTTCAGCAAATAGCTTCATGTAAGTTTCAGAGTGTTGTTTGGCTTTGAATGGGAAACCAGTAGCAATAATTGTTTCATTCAAGTCGTTAGTTTTACTTACGCGTAAACGGAAATCGTTTAACTTTGCGCCTTTACCACGCACTGCGGTAAATAGCTCGTCACGTACAGGATCGTAAACTACGGCGACTTCGGTTTTACCTTTGTATTGTACGGCAATCGATACCGAGAAATGAGGGATGCCTCTAACAAAGTTGTTAGTGCCATCCAAGGGATCAACAATCCACATATAGTCTTTATTGTCGCCCTTATTCTCGCCACCTTCTTCGGCAACGATAGTATGGTCTGGGTATGACTTGCGAATCTGATATGTAATGGCCGCTTCTGCTTCTTTATCCACGTTAGTTACGTAGTCATTGATACCTTTTGCGCTAATTTCTACACGGTCAAGTTCGGTGTAGGCGCGCATAATCGTTTGGCCGGCAGCGCGAGCGGCGCGCACAGCAATAGTCTGCATCGGATGCATTACAATCCCCTGGATGTTAAAGAACAGATATAAATAATCGGCGCACATTATACGAGATTTTACGGTTATATCAAATAGAGATTTTTATATAAAGGATCTGACTTCGCTGTGATACCATCAATGACACTGTTCTATAGATAGAAATTAAGAGTTTCATGCTTAGCAATATTCGTGTAGTTCTCGTAGGAACCTCCCATCCTGGTAATATTGGCTCTACCGCTCGTGCGATGAAGACCATGGGATTATCTACCCTATATTTAGCCGAACCTAAAGTGGCGCCAGACGGTCACTCGGTTGCTTTGGCCGCCGGTGCGTCTGATATCTTAAAGCATGCAGTGACGGTTGATTCGCTTGCCGATGCAATTGCCGATTGTAGCTTAGTGATCGCCACAAGTGCCCGTAGTCGCACCCTTGATTGGCCAATGCTTGATCCTCGTCAGGCGGGGGAAAAATTAGTCGCCTCAGCAGTTAATGGGCCTGTAGCGATTGTATTTGGTCGTGAAAATAATGGCCTCTCTAACGAAGAACTGCAAAAGTGTAACTATCATGTGGCGATCCCAGCCAATCCTGAATACACCTCATTGAACTTAGCGCAAGCGGTGCAAATCATCTGTTATGAAGCGCGTGTTGCTTTTCTTAATCAGTCGCCAGAGGCAGTTGAGCACGTTGAATATCCGCTGGCAAAAGAGCAAGAGAACTTTTTTAATCATTTAGAAAACACGTTACTGTCGACGGGTTTTATTGTTAAACAGCACCCTGGGCAGGTGATGACTAAACTGCGTCGTCTGTTTAGCCGTGCCCGCATTGAAAGCCAAGAGATGAATATCTTGCGTGGTATTTTAACCTCTGTTGATAAAAAAGTGTCTTTGGCCGATAACGCGCAACTGTCGCAACAAGACTCAGCAGTTAAAAAGGAAGATTAAGTCCATGGGCGTCATATCCAGAATTAAAGACGATATCGAGTCTATTTATCACAGAGACCCTGCGGCAAATAGCACCTTAGAGATATTAATGAACTACCCAGGTATGCAAGCAATTTGGATACATCGGCTGAGTCATAAATTATGGAAACGCAAATGGCGCCTAACGGCTCGAGCGATATCGACGTTTTCTCGCTGGTTAACGGGAGTCGAGATCCATCCTGGCGCGACCATTGGGGATCGGTTTTTTATCGACCATGGTATGGGGGTTGTGATTGGTGAAACGGCTGAAATTGGCAATGATTGTACCCTTTATCATGGCGTGACCTTGGGGGGCACAACATGGCAAGCGGGTAAACGTCACCCAACCTTGGGTGACAATGTGGTGATTGGGGCTGGTGCCAAGATTCTGGGGCCGATCACTATGCACGATGGTGCTCGCGTGGGGTCAAATTCTGTGGTGGTTAAGGAAGTGGCTAAAGACACGACTGTGGTGGGCATCCCCGCAAGAGTGGTGGCTAAACCAACGGAGAAATCCAAAGAACATGCCCTGCGCCGCACCGAAATGGCCAAAAAGTACGGTTTCGATGCTTATGCTGTGTCACCTGATAACCCCGATCCGGTTGCCAATGCTATCGGCCAGATGCTCGATCACATGCACCTAATGGACTCTAAAGTTCAAGAGGTGTGTCAAGCAGTACAAAGCATGGGCGGCAGTGTCTGCACCGAGCGTCTGCCTGAGCTTGATGTCGATGAGTTTAGCGATGTAGAACAAGCCGCTGCAGAAAAGCGCCAACATGCGATTGATGAGTTTGATCCCATAATTTAAGAAAAATCAGATTAATTGTCTCGTGACATTGAATCTTGCGGGCGAAACAGGTTAAATACCCCACTAATGAATCAGGGTATTTTATCTGTTTCGTTATCATCTTAAATACCTGACTAAACTGCTAGGTTTTATACTTGACTGAATTACTCAAGTATGGTTGAATTGACCTAAGCATTTTAGAGAGCAGTGGTAGCTATGAAACTTACTTCAAAAGGGCGCTATGCAGTAACGGCAATGTTAGACGTTGCTATGCATTCTACATCTGGCCCAGTGCCGTTAGCTGACATCTCCGAACGTCAGGGAATCTCCCTATCCTATCTTGAGCAACTCTTCGCTAAATTACGTAAACATGGATTAGTCTCGAGCGTAAGAGGTCCTGGCGGTGGTTATCGTCTAGGATTTGACGCCGGTGAAATATCGGTTGGTATGGTCGTCAGAGCGGTGGATGAGTCTGTTGATGCCACCCGTTGCCAAGGTCTGGGAAATTGCCAAAGTGGAACTCGCTGTCTAACCCATTCACTTTGGGGTGATTTAAGCAAACAGATTTCAGATTTTTTAAATGGCATTAGTCTTGCCGGATTGATGAACAAGCGAGATGTTCAATTTATCTCAATTAAACAGGACAAAATACAACAGGAACAAAGAGTAACTGCCTAAGTTAACTTTGTTATTTAACTAATATTTATTTTTGTACGTGGTAAGCGGTCTGTGTTAGTCCGCTAAGTACGGAGTGTGAGATGAAGCTTCCTATTTATTTAGATTATGCTGCAACAACGCCAGTCGATCCTCGTGTTGCAGAAAAAATGATGCAATGCCTGACGATGGATGGCATTTTTGGTAACCCAGCATCACGTTCGCATCGCTATGGTTGGCAAGCCGAAGAAGCGGTTGATATTGCTCGTAACCAGATTGCTGAGCTAATTAATGCCGATCCGCGCGAGATTGTATTTACCTCTGGCGCGACAGAATCTGACAACCTAGCCATTAAAGGTGTTGCCCATTTTTATCATAAAAAGGGTAAGCACATCATCACCAGCAAGACCGAACACAAAGCCGTACTCGATACCTGCCGTCAGCTAGAGCGTGAAGGGTATGAAGTGACTTACCTAGAGCCAGGTGCTAACGGCATTATCCCGCTAGAAAAAATTGAAGCGGCGATGCGTGAAGACACTATCTTACTTAGCCTGATGCACGTTAACAATGAACTTGGTGTCATTCATGATATCGATGCGATTGGCGAATTGTGCCGTGCAAAGAAAGTGATTTTCCATGTCGATGCTGCGCAGAGTGCGGGTAAATTGCCTATCGATTTACAGAAAAGCAAAGTCGATTTGATGTCGATTTCAGGCCATAAAATGTACGGTCCTAAAGGCATTGGTGCGCTTTATGTGCGTCGTAAACCACGTATCCGTTTAGAAGCGATTATGCATGGCGGTGGTCATGAACGCGGTATGCGCAGTGGTACATTGGCGACACACCAAATTGTCGGTTTGGGTGAAGCGGCTGCCGTAGCCAAAGCTGACATGGAAGCGGATAACGCGCGCATTCGCCGCTTACGCGACAGATTATGGGACGGTATCAAAGATATCGAAGAAACCTATATTAATGGCGATGTAGAACAGGGATACTGCGGCATCTTTAATGTCAGCTTTAACTTTGTTGAAGGTGAGTCGTTGATGATGGCATTGAAAGATTTGGCTGTTTCGTCAGGTTCGGCCTGTACATCAGCAAGCTTGGAGCCAAGCTATGTGCTTCGAGCGTTAGGACTAAACGATGAAATGGCGCATAGCTCAATCCGTTTCTCAATTGGTCGTTTCACTACAGAAGAAGAGATTGACCACGCGATAGAGACCATTAACAAGTCTATTGGTCACTTAAGGGAGATGTCTCCATTGTGGGAGATGTTTAAAGATGGCGTTGACCTGTCTCAGGTTGAATGGGCACATCATTAATCCGGCTAATAAACGAATAGAGCGATTGGAGCAGAATCATGGCTTACAGTGAAAAAGTAATAGATCATTATGAGAACCCACGTAACGTAGGTTCATTCGACAAAAACGACCCAACAGTGGTTACTGGTATGGTCGGTGCACCTGCCTGTGGTGACGTGATGAAGTTACAACTTAAAATCGACGATAACGGTATTATCGAAGATGCAAAGTTTAAAACGTATGGTTGTGGCAGTGCGATTGCGTCAAGTTCATTAGTAACCGAGTGGGTAAAAGGTAAAACTATTGAACAAGCGCAAGCGATTAAAAATACGGATATTGCTGAAGAGCTTGCATTACCGCCTGTTAAAATCCACTGCTCAATTTTGGCAGAAGATGCGATTAAAGCGGCGTTAGAAGACTACAAGTCTAAGCATCAGAAGTAATATTCGGAGTTAACATGGCAATAACGATGACTCCAGCGGCTGCCGAAAGGGTGAAAAGCTTTTTGGCCAGTCGCGGGAAAGGTATTGGATTACGTTTGGGGCTAAAAACCTCAGGATGTTCAGGTATGGCTTACATACTTGAGTTTGTTGATGATCTGAATGCCGATGATGAAGTCTTTGATATCGATGGGGTAAAAATCATCATTGATGCCAAAAGCTTTATCTACCTTCAAGGTATCGAGTTAGACTTCATTAAAGAAGGACTCAATGAAGGATTTCAGTTTAATAACCCTAACGCTAAAGGGGAGTGTGGCTGTGGCGAAAGCTTTACAGTCTAACTACCGAATCTAAATACATGAACTACTTTGAGTTGTTTAGTTTATCGCCTGTATATGACCTCGACACTGTCTTGCTTGCAGAACGCTATCGCGATCTGCAGCGGACGGTGCATCCTGACAAGTTTGCTAATGCCAGCGAGCAAGACAAACGTATTGCCGTACAGCGCACTGCGCAGGTGAATGATGGGTATAACACGTTAAAGCATCCTATTTTACGTGCCGAACATATGCTGAGCTTGAAAGGAATCGATCTGAGTCACGAGTCCACTACGGTTAAAGACACCCAGTTTTTAATGCAGCAGATGGAATGGCGTGAATCGCTTGAAGCGATCAAGCATTGTGATGATCCCGATGCGCTAATCGATCAATTACATCACTCGTTTGCTAGCTATCGAGAGCAGATAACAGTGCAAATGAGTCAGCTTATCGGTAGTGATGATCAACAAGACTTGGTTAATGCGGCGGATCTGATCCGCAAACTCAAGTTCATGGCGAAATTGCAAGATGAACTCGCTAGAGCTGAAGATGCTCTTTTTTAGAGGCGAATAATTGTTGATTGGCTCAATATCTATTGAGCCTTTATTTTTTAAGTTGGATAGATATGGCACTTTTGCAGATAGCTGAACCCGGACTAAGCGCAGCACCCCATCAACATAGACTGGCAGTCGGGATCGATTTAGGCACCACCAATTCTTTAGTCGCTGCTGTTCGCAGTGGCGTGGCAGATACCCTTGCCGATGAAACCGGACGTCATGCACTTGCCTCTGTAGTGCGTTTTACACCAGAGGGCGTACAGGTCGGTGTAGAAGCCGAGCGATATTCAGCTCAAGATCCGCTCAATACGGTTGTTTCTGTTAAGCGTTTCATGGGCCGCAGCTTGGATGATATTCAAGCACAAGATCAATCGTTACCTTATCAATTTTCTGCCAGTACTAATGGTCTGCCATTATTTAATACGGCTGGTGGTCAATATAATCCGATTCAAATTTCTGCCGAAATTTTAAAGCCTTTAGTTGAACGCGCTGAAAAAACCTTAGGCGGATCGCTTGAGGGTGTAGTGATCACTGTGCCTGCGTATTTTGATGATGCACAGCGTCAAGGTACTAAAGATGCAGCGGGTCTGCTTGGTATTAAAGTATTACGTTTACTTAACGAGCCAACCGCAGCAGCTATTGCCTACGGCTTAGATTCTGGCCAAGAGGGAATGATTGCCATTTATGATTTAGGTGGTGGCACCTTTGACATCTCTATTTTACGTCTCAATAGAGGGGTGTTTGAAGTGATGGCCACCGGCGGTGACTCGGCGCTGGGGGGCGATGATTTCGACCACGCATTAGCACAGCACCTGCAAGATCATTGGCAATTAAGCAGCTTAACAGCGCAAGAACGCCGTGGGTTATTAATTGAAAGCCGCCGTGTCAAAGAGGCATTGACTGAAGACGATAGTACGCTAGCGCATTTGCAGCTTGCTGACGGACGTCAATTACAACAAACGGTGACCAAAGCGCAGTTTGATGCGATCATTGAGTCATTGGTTAAGAAGACCATCGCCAGTTGCCGTCGCGCTTTGCGCGATGCCGGCATTAAAGCCGAAGAAGTGTTAGAAACGGTGATGGTGGGTGGCTCGACACGCGTGCCGCTTGTGCGTCAACGTGTGGCTGAGTTTTTTGGTCGTCAGCCTTTAACATCAATCGATCCCGATCGCGTCGTGGCTATTGGCGCCGCAATACAAGCCGATATTTTGGTGGGCAATAAACCTGACTCCGATCTATTATTGCTTGATGTATTACCCCTGTCGTTAGGGATTGAAACCATGGGCGGGCTGGTTGAAAAGGTTGTTTCACGTAATACCACTATTCCTGTCGCCAGAGCGCAAGAGTTTACCACCTTTAAAGATGGTCAAACGGCGATGGCATTTCATGTGGTGCAGGGGGAACGTGAATTAGTGGCTGATTGCCGCTCGCTTGCGCGTTTCACCTTAAAAGGTATCCCGCCGATGGCCGCCGGGGCGGCGCATATTCGGGTTACTTTCCAAGTGGATGCCGACGGGTTGCTCAGCGTTACAGCAATGGAAAAATCATCAGGGGTTCAGGCAACGATCCAAGTTAAACCTTCATTTGGATTGACCGATGAAGAAATTGGTTCGATGCTCAAAGATTCAATGGCGCATGCGAAGGAAGATATTGAACGTCGCATGGCGGCAGAGCAGCAAGTGGAGGCCGCGCGAGTGCTAGAGTCTCTTTCGGCAGCTTTGGCCAAAGACAGTGAGCTGTTATCTGCCGAGGAAGCCGCAGCCATCGAACAAGGTATGGCTCATTTGGCACAAACTGCGGCGCAGGGCGATGCAGATGCGATCGAAAAAGCGATTGAAGCGTTAGATAATGCAAGTCAAACTTTCGCCGCAAAACGTATGGACAATTCTATTCGGTTGGCACTTAAGGGCCAGTCGGTTGACAATATATAGGTAAGAGTATGCCGCAAATAGTTTTTTTACCCCATGAAGAGTTATGTCCTGATGGGGCGGTAGTTGAAGCACAGCAAGGTGAAACCGTTCTGGATGTTGCATTACGTAACGGTATTCATATTGAACATGCATGTGAGAAGTCTTGTGCTTGCACAACTTGTCACGTGATCATTCGTGAAGGCTTTGATCAACTTGAAGAAAGCGATGAGCTGGAAGATGATATGTTAGATAAAGCCTGGGGACTAGAACCAGAGAGTCGCCTCTCTTGTCAGTCTCGCGTGCCTGATTGCGATCTGGTGGTGGATATACCTAAGTACACCATTAACATGGTCAGCGAAGGTTAGTGTTTATTACGACCTTATTTATCCGCTAGTCAACCTGAAGCCAGTCAATAGACTGGCTTTTTTATGCGCCGAAAATAGGATAACGACTATGCTTTTAGCATGATCATTTGATAGGAACAAACCGATGAAATGGATCGATTCTCTCGATATTGCCTTGTCACTTTTAGAAGCCCACCCTAATGTCGACCCACAGCAGATCCGATTCACCGATTTACGCCAGTGGGTACTCGAGCTTGATGATTTTGATGATGACCCGGAGCATTGTAATGAGCGTATTTTAGAGGCGATACAGAGCTGCTGGATTAACGAATACGATTAAGCGCGTTTAATTAGCTGTGATTACTCGAGTGGCTTACGCCTAGAGGCTAGAACCGCTGTTTTCAAAGCGGCTTGCTGATGGGGCCATCTGATATTTATAGAGCGATAATCTCGCCGCAGTATGCTTATTGCTTGAGTAATCTTGTTATTTAAAGGTAGGTTTTTGTCGATTAATTTCGTATAATCCGCGCGAATTTTTTAAAACCTGTTTATTAAAGGAAGCTAGACATGGCTATCGAACGTACTTTTTCTATCATTAAGCCTGATGCAGTTGCTAAAAACCACATTGGTGCTATCTATAACCGTTTTGAAACAGCTGGCCTTAAAATCATCGCTTCTAAAATGGTTCACCTAAGCAAAGAACAAGCAGAAGGTTTTTACGCTGAGCATAGCGAGCGTCCTTTCTTTGGTGCCCTTGTTGAATTCATGACTTCTGGTCCAATCGTTGTTCAAGTACTAGAAGGCGAAAACGCAGTACTAGCTCACCGTGAAATCTTAGGTGCGACCAACCCAGCTGAAGCTGCTCCTGGTACTATCCGCGCTGATTTCGCAGAAAGCATCGACGAGAATGCAGCTCACGGTTCAGATTCAGTTGCATCTGCCGAACGTGAAATTGCATACTTCTTCAGCACTGAAGAACTTTGCCCACGTACTCGTTAATTTGAGCGTGTGCATTAATGCTATAAAAGGAGCCTAAGTGGCTCCTTTTTTGTCTCTGGTTTTTAAGGCAAAATAAGCTCGATGTGATTGGTTGTTATGACAATCCATCTGGCCATCTAGGCGAGAGTTTAATGGCAGCAATATACTTTACCCATGTTTAACAAGTAGATGAGATATCGATGAAGATCCTAGCCGATGAAAACATGCCTTATGTTGAAGCCTTGTTTGCCGATATAGGTGAGGTGGTGTGTGTTGATGGACGTAAACTCACGCCTGAGCAGGTGCGTGATGCCGATGTGCTGCTAGTGCGCTCCGTTACCCAAGTTAATCGCCAATTGTTAGCCTTGAATACGCAACTCCAATTTGTTGGTAGCGCAACCATTGGCATGGACCATCTCGATCAAGCTTATTTATCTGAGCGTGATATCTGCTATACCAATGCCCCAGGATGTAATGCCACTGCGGTGGGTGAGTATGCTTTTATTGCCATGCTTGAGCTAGCACGGCGTTTTGAACAGCCGTTAAAACACAAGACGGTTGGCATTATTGGCGCAGGTAATACTGGCTCGGCGCTGCAAAAGTGCTTGCAGGCGTATGGTGTTAAGGTACTACTACATGATCCATTGTTGGCCGAATCAGATGATCCGCGTACCTTTGTGACCCTAGAGGAACTTATTAACCGTTGTGATGTGATCTCTTTACATGTGCCGTTAACAAAAAGCGGTTCGTATCCCACTTGGTACCTGTTCGATGAGGCGCGATTAGCCAGTCTCCGCCCCGATTGCTGGTTGCTGAACTGCTGCCGGGGTGAGGTGATTGATAATCGCGCATTGATAAGGATTAAACAGCAGCGTGATGACCTCAAAGTGGTACTCGATGTCTGGGAGGGCGAGCCCCACCCAATGGCCGAGCTGGTACCTTATGTTGAGATTGCTACCCCGCATATTGCAGGTTACAGCCTCGAAGGTAAGGCCCGCGGTACTTTTATGCTGTATGAAGCGTTGATGGCACATTTAGGGTTAACTGCCCATAAGTCGATGGATGCGCTGCTGCCCCCCTTGTGGAGTCAGCAATTAACTCCAGCGTCAGTTCCCGATGAAAACGCATTATTGAGCCTAGTTAGACTGGTTTATGACCTACGTGATGACGACTTGGTTTTTCGCAACCGCTTCCTTAATCATAATGGCTTTGACCTAATGAGAAAAAATCATAAACATAGACGCGAATTTAGTGCGTTAAGGCTAGCCAATCATGCTGGTTCTGATGTAGATTGGGTGCTCAAATTAGGTTTTTCAGGAGTCGGTCTGTAATTATGTCGCAGGAATATAACGTAGTCGTATTAGGTGCATCGGGTGCCGTGGGTCAAACAATGATTGAGATCCTCGAAGAGCGCAATTTTCCCGTCGCGAATTTGTACCCATTAGCCAGCAGCCGCAGCGCTGGTGATACGGTAACATTCCACGGTAAACAGGTCGAAATCTTAGATGTTGATACCTTCGACTGGTCGCAAGCGCAAATAGGCTTTTTCTCTGCTGGCGGTGATGTCTCTGCTAAATGGGCACCCATTGCTGCCGAGCAAGGGTGTGTTGTAATTGATAACACCTCACATTTTCGCTATGACATCGATATCCCGTTAGTGGTCCCCGAAGTGAATCCACAGGCGATTGCCGATTTCCGTAATCGCAATATTATTGCTAACCCTAACTGTTCTACCATTCAGATGTTAGTGGCACTTAAGCCCATTTACGATGCCTTTGGTATTTCACGTATTAACGTTGCGACTTATCAGTCAGTGTCGGGTTCTGGTAAGCAAGCCATTGAAGAGTTAGCTAACCAATGTGCTAAGTTACTGCAAGGCTTGCCTGTTGAACCACAGGCGTATTCTAAACAGATCGCCTTTAACGTATTGCCGCAAATTGATGTGTTTATGGAAAATGGCTACACCAAAGAAGAGATGAAAATGGTGTGGGAGACACAAAAAATATTTGGTGATACCCAAATTGAAGTAAACCCCACCGCAGTGCGGGTACCGGTATTTTATGGTCACTCAGAAGCTGTGCATTTGGAAACGGTGCAAGCGGTTGATGCTGAAGAGGTTAAAGCTGTATTACGCGATGCTCCAGGTGTTGAGTTGTTTGAGTCTGATGATGACTACCCAACGGCAGTAACCGACTCGGCTGGTAGCGATCCTGTGTATGTTGGCCGAGTACGCAAAGATATTTCGCATCCTAACGGCATTAATTTGTGGATCGTCTCTGACAATATCAGAAAAGGCGCGGCACTCAATAGTGTGCAGATCGCCGAGGTGTTGATCAGGGATTATTATTAATTTATGGACCTTTTATAAGGTTTACTTTAAAAAGCCTGCATATTGCAGGCTTTTTTGCTGTTGTTACTTGTTTTTAAATCGTGAAGAGTAGCAGGGCATGAAATTCTGGTTTATAGTAATCTCAATAAATACAATTGCCTAAAGCATGCTGCTAATTTGCAGTACTATAAAGCTTGAAAGGGAAGAATGGATGAACCTTCGCACATCGCACCTCGCTGGCATCATTGCCAGTGCTCTTGTTATTCTCACTGCTACATCGGGCCTGTTATCGGCGGCTGAACCCCTCAAAATTACCGGCCCCGATGGCGAGCAACGTCAGGTTATCCGTCAGTATGGTCCAACGACTTCAGCTGATACCTTTTGGAGCATCGCACAAAAAACGCGCCCCGATGACAGTGTCACCGTATATCAAGTGATGGCGGCAATTTACGAGGCAAACCCCCATGCGTTTGCCACCAATAATTACAATAGCCTTGAAAAAGGCATGATCCTGTTGATCCCATCCAAAGCCGTGATGGCGGCCATTCCTCAGAGCTTAGCAAAGCAACTGGCGCAGACTAACGATGCTGGTTGGCAACAGAGTAAGTCACAAGCATCTAAACCACAGCCAACGCCACCTCGGCCTGAAGCTACGCAGCCGCCAACGCCAACAGTTGCTGCGCCTAAGCCTGTGAGTCAACCTGATAGCAAACCTACAAGCGAGGCTGAAACGGTTAAGCCAGCGGCTCAAGCAGACCAAATCACAAAGGGCAGTGCTGAAGCAGCGCAACTGGCTCCGCTGAATGCTAAGCTAGAAGCTCAACAAGCTAAAAATTTATCATTAACCGATGAACTGGCTCGCGCAGAAGATAAACTTAATCTTGCCGCCAATGATAATCAACTGCTGCAAGACCGAATCGCTCAACTTGAAACCAGAGTCGCCGAATTAGAAGAAGCCTTACTGATCCAAAAAGAGCAAAAGGCGGAGCTGAGTAATCAAGTTGCATTACTTAATCAGGAGTTAACAGCTGTTGAGCCAGTAGAGCAAGTTGCACAAACGGGTGACAGCTGGCGTACCATAATGAGTAATCCACTGTATATCGGCCTTGCTGCCGCTGTTCCTGCATTATTGCTATTACTGATTGTGGCGCTCATGTTAAAGCGTCGTAACGCGAGCACGGAAGAGACTCAAGCAAATACTGATGTGTCAGCTCAAAATGCACCAGAGATGGCCGCAACTCAGGCTATTGCTCCTAGCAATGATGCTGATGAGTCAGTTGCGGTACACCTTGATGATGAAGCCGATACGTTAGCATCCTTAATGAGTGTCGATAATGACACGCTAAAATCTGAGAGCGATTTAAGCGATGACTCAGAACAACTCGATATGGCTCAAGAGATGTTTATCGACACCGATAGCGTGTCAAGCGATCCCCAAGAGGAAGAAGGCCAATCATTAGATGATCTTTGGGTCGAAGCTATGGGCGAACAAGAAGAAGAGACCTTTAATGGTGTTATAGAGCAAGATGATCTCGATTCGTTATTAGCCAATATGGATAACTCTGAACCTGCTGCCAGCGAAGCTGCGTCATCTGCTGACGAAACGGATCTTGATGCCATGCTTGCGAGCTTCGATAGTTCGGCGGCAGAGTCAGGCAATACATCAGAAACAAGCGCTACAGTGGATGCCAAAGCCGATCTTGATGCATTATTAGCGGAATTTGATGCCCCTGAACAGGGGAATGTGCAAGAAGATAACGAAGACCTATCACAGCAGATAGCCCATGAACTTGAACAAGATAACGACGATTCGAGCTTTGATGATGCCGATTTAGACAGCCTGTTGGCCGAGTTTGATACGTCAATAAATGCACCAGCTAACGAAGAATCATTAATCGAAGAGATGGGGGGGGACGCGATTGCGCCAACCGCCACAACGTTAGCCAATGATAGCTTAATCGAAGAGGTGCCTTTTGATGCAGATGATAACGAAAGTGTACCATCACAAGAGATAGCACCTACCTCGGATAATAATGAGCAAGTAGAAGAGTTTGTGGTAGAAGAAGTCGCTAGCGAAGCGTTAACCACGGACGCCTTAATTGAAGAGGTGGATTTTGACTCGGATAAGCAAGATGTTGCCGAGCAAATTGCTGCCGAGTTAGCCGAAGATGAGCCTATAGCATCGCAGGAAGCCGATCTAGATACTTTACTTGCTGACTTTGGCAGTGTTGACAATAGCGATGCTACAGCGGCCGATGACACAGAGGCTAGCAACACCGAGCTCGATACACCACTTAAGCGTGGCAGTACGGCTGAGCCGTTGGAGTTTGAATCATTTCCAATAGATCACACGCCGAGTTCTACAGACGAAGATGATGCCATAGAGCTTGCCCTCCCGAGTGATGATGTGTCGCTCGATGATCTGTTGGCAGACCTTGAGTCGGTTGATACTAAAGAGGGCAAAACCAAAAATGATTCGGGATTTTTTGATGATTTAAAAGGTAATAAGCGCGTCGCCGATAACATCCTCGAATGGGATAATGCTATTGCTCTTCAAGGCGCAGAGACTACAACGGATATTAACTCGCTCGATGATCCATTAGACGATGAACTGTCATTAACACTTGACGACGATGATAACTTGACTGTTGATGAGGCATTAGCTGCGCTAGATGCGCAACAAGGTGACGCGAAACCTACGCAAGCGGTTGCCGAGCACGATCTGACTGCGTTTCAACAAGATAATGGCTTTATCGATATCGATAGATTATTAAATGAAGCTAATGAAGATTTGAGTGATGTTGACCAATATAAAGAGCTCAATGTCGATATGGGCGAGCTCGATGATTTGATGGGCAGTACCACCATGGTCGATGTTGATGATGAGGAAAACTCGGTTAATGCCAAACTTGACTTAGCCCGTGCTTATATCGAGATAGACGATATGGACAGCGCAAAGGCGTTACTCAAAGAAGTGCAACTTGACGGTAATGAGCGTCAGCAAAGTGAAGCTAAGCATTTGCTCAGTGATCTATAACGCATAAGTCTATACCTCGCGTGTGGCAATGATGCTAACACGCTGACAAAAAAACGGCGCTCGCGCCGTTTTTTTATGGCGCAAGGTGAGCGTTAATCCTGAGGGAAATGGATTAATATCGTGTTTTGAATTAATGCTGTTGCGCTAGCCCTGTTTGGCTAGAGTTATTTGTCCAGTTCGTTAGCACGTTATGCTAGAATCGCGCGCCTAGCACAATTTTAATTGATATAAGGATTGGTATTTTATGCGCGTAGCATTAGGTATCGAATATGATGGCAGTCGCTATTTTGGCTGGCAGCGTCAAGCCGAAGTTGATTCGGTTCAGGCGCAACTTGAACGAGCACTCTCAATCGTTGCCAATGAGCCAATAGCGATTCAATGCGCGGGGCGCACCGATGCCGGCGTGCATGCTACTGGGCAAGTGGTGCACTTTGACACCAATGCTAGCCGTAAACTCAGTGCTTGGACCTTGGGCGTTAACGTTAACTTGCCCGATGATATTGCCGTGCGCTGGGCCCAAGAGGTTAATGATGAGTTTCATGCCCGTTTCAGCGCAACCGCACGCCGCTATCGTTATATGATTTATAATCATCAGCTTCGTCCTGGGATCTTACGCGCAGGCGTGAGTCATTATCCGGGCGATATCGATGAAAATAAGATGCATCAGGCGGCACAGTTCTTGTTGGGCGAGCAAGATTTTACCAGTTTCAGGGCGATACAATGCCAATCAAATACCCCATTTCGTTGCGTGCATGAAGTCAATGTTACGCGCCAAGGTATGTATATTTGTGTCGACATTAAAGCCAATGCATTTTTGCATCATATGGTGCGCAATATTGTCGGATCGTTGCTTGAAGTGGGATACGGACGCCAGCCCATAAGTTGGATTGAACGTTTATTAGCACTTAAGGATCGAACACAAGCTGCCGCCACCGCTAAGCCCAATGGTTTGTATTTAGTCGATGTGACGTACCCTGACGCTTATCAGTTGCCAAAATTAGCGCTTGGGCCACTGTTTATGCTCGATTAAGTTTTTTTGCTGCGCGTGGTGTTCACCACGGTAGTTCATCACCGTGACCTGCGGCGCGAACAATATTACGTCGCTTTATCTTTTCATTACTAGTACGAGTCTTGTATGTCATCTATCCTGTTACCCAATCAGCAATCGAGCCTTGAGTCTTGGCTAGCGCACTTATTGTCTATTCATCCGACAGAGATCGACATGGGTTTAGGGCGCGTGTCGCAAGTGGCTAAAGCTATGGGCTTAACCCAGTTAGGCAATACTAAAATCGTCACAGTTGCCGGTACTAATGGCAAAGGCACTACATGCGTGATGATAGAGCAGATGATGGCGGCGGCAGGATGGAAAGTGGGTGTGTATAGCTCGCCCCACATGCTGAAATATAACGAGCGAGTGCGCATTGCTGGGGTCGACGTTAGCGATCGTGATTTGATTGATGCCTTTTGCGCTATCGATAGTGCTAGAGGCGATATTTCGCTGACCTTTTTTGAATATGCCACGCTAGCAGGTTTATCTCTTTTTAAACAATGGCCCTGGATCTGGTGCTGCTTGAAGTGGGGCTCGGCGGGCGCTTAGATGCAACCAACATGATCGATGCCGATATTAGCGTGATCACCTCAATCGATATCGATCATCAAGAGTATCTCGGTGATACCCGTGAGCTGGTCGGGCGAGAAAAAGCGGGCATTTGCCGAGCGGGGCGGCCATTGGTGGTCGGTGATGCAGATTTACCCACATCGGTTATTGAAGT
The DNA here is from genome assembly GCF_059338375.1 of Shewanella sp. 553. Classification (NCBI taxonomy): domain Bacteria; kingdom Pseudomonadati; phylum Pseudomonadota; class Gammaproteobacteria; order Alteromonadales; family Shewanellaceae; genus Shewanella; species Shewanella sp. 553. The sequence goes on along the minus strand of NZ_CM181701.1, from coordinate 2,245,375 downwards.
CGCAAACCAAGTGGGCGCCCAGCTTATTCGTGTCGGTGAGGATTTTAATTATCATCAAGACGATAAGGGTTGGCATTTCAGCGGCGTGCAATGGCAACTTAATAACTTACCACCGGTACAACTGCCATTACCCAATGCCGCGACCGCGCTGGCAGTGGTTGAGCAGCTATTACCAACGATAGATAAATCGCATCTGTTTACAGGATTACAACAAGCGCGCTTGAGCGGGCGCTTAGAGTTATTTCATGATGCTCCCATCACATTACTCGATGTGGCCCACAACCCCCATGCAGCGCGGTATTTAGCACAAAGACTTGAGGTTTATCGCGATAAGCGCATTGTGGCTCTGTGTGGCATGCTGAAAGATAAAGATTGCCAGGCGGTCATTGCAAGCCTCAGTGAGGTGATTGATGTGTGGTATTTTACTGATTTAGATTGTCCACGCAGTGCTAAGGCGACGCAGTTAATGGCCTGTCTACCGCCAGACAGTAAAGGCTATCCATTTGAATCAATTGAGCAAGCATATAAAGCACTCAGTGTTAATATCTGCGATGATGATGTGGTAATTGTGTTTGGCTCCTTTTACACTGTGGCAGAGTTTAAACATTTACACCTTGGGTGAATCAACGTGGACGAAGAAATAGAAGTTAAACAAAAAATCTTATCCAGTCAGTTTCAAAATCGTCTGGTTGGGGTGATTGTGTTGGTGGCGCTAGGGGTCATTTTTCTGCCTGATATCCTCGACGGTAAGAAACAGCAGCAAGAAGAGCAGTTTAGTGAGATACCACTTCGCCCAGCCGTTGAGATGAACCTCGACACATCGCCGGAGTACAAGGCTATCGATTTAACCGATGAAGCTGCGCAATTTTCCGCGGCAGAACCAGAGGTTCTTTCCAGTGACGCCGATAAGCCCAGTGTGACGTCAATCGCGTCTAAGCCAAAGCCTGCCAAGGTCGAGCAGAGCCTGACTAGCAGCGCCTATACCTTGCAATTAGGCAGCTTTAAAAATGCCGCTAATGTGAATGCATTGGTTAAACGCTTAAGATCCAAAGGATTTAGAGCTTATACCTTGCCGCAAACCCCTGTGGACGGTGAGTTAACTAAGGTGTTTGTCGGTCCTGATATCTCTAAAGCTAAGTTGCAACGATTACAAAAAGAGCTGGATAAGCTGACTGAACTTAAATCTGCTGTGGTCAGTTATAATCCAGTTGAGTAGTGTGCTCAACGTATCGCGAAGTTAGGGGGGGGTAACCTTAAGTCCTTTTGTGATCATACTTAAACAACGCCGAGACCTTAATATCTCGGCGTTTTAGTTATGCAAAATAATTCGCTTTAGGGTTAATGTGTTGTCAATTTTTATGAATTCAGTGTCTTTTATTCAGGATAAACTTAATTGCTTTTAAGTGGGCCTAGGGGGTGAGAATGTCTTCAGTCTCTGGTAAGATCGCGCCGTCTTAATGCTATTGCTGGATCACCTAATTCAATGGTTTGGATCGATTACGCCATTATCGCTGTTATCGGATTATCGACTGTCATCAGTCTGCTCCGTGGCTTTGTCAAAGAAGCTATGTCACTTGTGGTATGGTTTGCAGCTTTTTTCGTTGCGAGTCAGTTTTATGCTGATCTCGCGGTCTACCTCACTCAGATGCAAGATGAAATGGTTCGCAACGGGATTGCCATTGCTATTTTATTCATTTCTACCTTAATTCTAGGCGCGCTCGTTAACTATCTTATTGGCCAATTAGTGGCTAAAACAGGCTTATCTGGTACCGATAGGGTATTAGGTCTCTGTTTTGGTGCATTAAGAGGTGCTTTGATTGTCAGCGCGATGTTGTTTTTTATGGATGCTTTTACCGGAGCACCCAATACCGATTGGTGGCGCAGTTCACAATTGGTTCCCGAATTTGGCGTGGTTATCCAATGGTTTTTTGACTATGTGGAAAACACCTCAAGCTTTGTACCCAAAATATAATAATGCTTACAGCCTATGTGACCTGATGCAGTGATTCTTTCTGATCAGGGCTCGACAATAATAATGATTAGAACATCTTACAATGAGGAAACCTACCCATGTGTGGTATCGTCGGAATAGTTGGCCGAACACCGGTTAATCAGACAATCTATGATGCGTTAACTGTATTACAACACCGTGGCCAAGATGCGGCTGGCATTGTAACCGTGGACGGGCATGCATTTAGGTTGCGTAAAGCAAATGGTCTGGTAAAAGACGTTTTTGAGCCAAAGCATATGCAACGTCTGCAAGGTAATGCGGGGATTGGGCATGTGCGTTACCCTACCGCAGGTAGTTCGAGTGCCTCTGAAGCGCAGCCGTTTTATGTTAACTCGCCATTTGGTATCTCGCTCGCCCACAACGGTAATTTAACCAATACATTAGAGTTACAAGAACGCTTACTTAAACAGCGTCGCCATGTTAATACCACTTCTGATTCTGAAGTCCTACTCAATCTACTTGCCGATGAATTACAAACTACGCAAAGCCAATTTCTTACCGCGGACGAAGTGTTTCAAGCGATCACTAATGTTCATCATCTGACGCGCGGTGCTTACGCGGTTGCAGCGATGATCATAGGCCAAGGCCTAGTCGCTTTTAGAGATCCTTTCGGCATAAGACCATTAGTACTGGGTAAGCATGAAACGGAGCAGGGCACTGAATATATGGTTGCCTCTGAGAGTGTGGCACTCGATGCGGTTGGTTTTGAAACGGTGCGAGATGTTGCCCCTGGTGAAGCGATTTATATCTCGCTCGATGGTCAGCTCTATACCCGCCAATGCGCACCTTCACCGAGTTATTCGCCTTGTATTTTTGAATATGTTTACTTTGCTCGCCCAGATTCGACTATAGATAAAGTGTCAGTCTATGGCAGCCGTGTAAATATGGGCACCATGCTTGGCGAAAAAATTAAGAAGCAGTGGGAAGACCATGATATTGATGTGGTGATCCCCATTCCTGAAACCTCATGTGATATCGCACTTGAAATCGCGCGTAATTTAGACTTGCCTTATCGTCAAGGCTTCGTCAAAAACCGTTATATCGGCCGCACCTTTATTATGCCGGGTCAGCAGGAGCGCAAGAAATCGGTGCGTCGTAAGCTCAATGCCATTAATGCTGAGTTTCAAGGTAAAAACGTACTGCTGGTGGACGATTCTATTGTGCGTGGTACGACTTCTGAACAGATCATCGAAATGGCCCGTGAAGCTGGCGCCAAAAAAGTGTATTTTGCGTCAGCGGCACCCGAAATTCGTTTTCCAAACGTGTATGGTATCGATATGCCAACCACCAGTGAGCTGATTGCCCATGGTCGCGATGTGGAGGAAATCACCAAGCTGATTGGTGCCGATGGTATGATTTTCCAAGATCTCGATGATTTAGTTGAAGCCGTACGTCAACAAAACCCCGATATTAAACGTTTCGAAACCTCAGTCTTTGATGGGCATTATATTACTAATGATGTCGACCAAGCTTATTTAGATCATCTGACTCAACTGCGAAATGATGATGCAAAAGCAAATCGTATCAAAGATATAGGAACAAATCTCGAGCTGCATAATGTATGTCACCCTTAATATGAGCCTGTAATATATTGCTCTTTGGCTGTGTCATCAAAAACCGATTTCTTTGTAAGTCGGTTTTTTCTCATTGGATGAGAAATTACTGATCTTTATGATCGTTTATCGCTGCAGTGCTATTTTTAATCAATAGCCTAATGCCTCTTATTTAATGAAATATCTGCTTTGCCTAGGAGCACTGAATGAAGCAATTATCCATAAGTACTAAATTGTTGTGGATCACCTCAGCCCTGTTTTTAATTATTGTGGCGATACTATCACTGAGTCTTTGGTGGTCGTTAAGTGATAAAAATGCCGTGTTAGCGGAGCAAGTTCAAGAGTCGATTAAGAAAGAAACTCGCTATAAACTGACGGCAAGAGCCGGTGAGTATGGTGAGCGAGTGGCCGCTTTTATTAACGAGGCTTATCGTGTGCCTTATGCTTTGTCAGGCTTGCTTGAACAAACATCAGTACAAAGCCCATTAAGCCGTGACAGTGTCGAAATGACTATCATGGGCTCTTTACAAAAAAATAGTCAATTGTCCTCTTTGTATGCCCAGTTTGAACCCAATGGTTACGATACTAAAGACAGCGAATTTTTTTATGGTGCCAGTCATAGTGTACCTAACGCGGGTAGCATGGAGATCTATTATACTCGCACCGATAATGGCAGTATCGAACACTCAGCAGTGACTGACGCCGAAGAAAAGTATGTTGAGACATTAAATGAATTTGGTCTCAGAGAGGCTGAATGGTATCTGTGTGCCCGTGATACCAAAAAGCCATGTCTAATGGAGCCATATCTCTATGAGATCAGCCCAGGTAAAAATGAGTTAATGACATCGCTTATCTCACCAGTCGTAGTGGCGGGGCAGTTTAAAGGGGTGGTAGGTGCCGATGTAAACTTACCTATCTTCCAAACGATGATCGATGAACTATCGCAAAAGTTATATAACGGCAACGCCAAGGTCACTCTAGTTAGTGCTAAGGGCCTAGTGGTTGCAGCGAGTCATTACAGTAAAAAAGCGCGTCCATTAGCAGAATCTATCGATAGCGCGTTAGCTAAGCAATATCTGTCTTTACACCGTAATGGTGGCTATTTAGATGTGGGTGATAATATTGTTGTTGCCTACCCCATTAGTATTCCGTTGGCCGATGTACAATGGGAGCTATTGATTGAAGTAGCAAAACAAGATGTGTTTAAAGAAGCCATCGCAATGGATAAGGCGATGACCGAAATGGCTTCATCGCTTGGTAGTTTGTTGTTGATCATTGGCAGTATTGTGTCTGTGATTGCGGTGGTAACCATTAGCCTTGTTATTCGCAACATTATCGCGCCTCTTAAAGTGATCCAAACTCGAGTCGAGAACTTAGCCAGTGCTGAAGGTGATTTAACCCAAACCATCAATGTGGAATCTCACGCCGAATTGATTGCGCTAGGGGGCGGCATTAACAGTTTTATCACTAAATTGCGCTTACTCATTGGCGAGATGAAAGTACTGGCTGAACGCTCACAAGATGAGAGCCAAACTACTGCCAATATTGCCCAGCAAACCCGTGAGAGTGTTAATCGTCAATATAGCGAAATTGAAAGTGTTGTCACCGCGGTCAATGAAATGAGCGCAACCGCCCTTGAGGTGGCTAAAGCCTCAGAGCAAACCGCGATGGAAACTGAGGCGATGAATGCCAATGCTAAAGCGGGTGAAGACAGCCTTAGTCAAGCGATGAATTATGTGACGACCATGTCTCATGAGTCCTTATTAGCGAAGGAAGCAGTGAGTAAAGTGGCAGAGAGTAGTACCAATATCAGTAAGATCTTGGAGGTGATTAGCGCGATTGCTGAACAGACAAATTTACTGGCATTAAATGCGGCGATTGAAGCGGCGCGAGCGGGTGAACAAGGTCGAGGTTTTGCTGTGGTGGCTGATGAAGTGCGAGCACTGGCGTCAAAAACCCAGACCTCAACCGATGAAATTGGTAAATTGATCGATTCGCTGCAGCAAGAAGTTAAAAGTGCTTCGCATATTATCGATCAAGGTGTGGAGGGGGCGCAGCGCGCCGTTGAGCAAACTGAGTCCGCTTTAACCTCGCTCAATACCATCGTTGGTCAAATTGAGGAGGTGTCGAGCCAAGTGACTCATATTGCAACAGCAGCAGAGGAGCAAAGCGCGGTGACGGAAGAGGTTAATCGCAACATTACAGGTATTTCTGATTCCGCAGCCGAATTGGCACGACTTGCCGATGAGGCGCAGCAAAGTAGTGTTAGCTTAGCCGAACTGGTGACGCAGCAGCATCAACAATTAGGTAAGCTCAAAACCTAATCACCACATAAGGTTCACGCTGTATACCTGCCTAACCGTGAGCATTGTGCTTACGGTTAGGCCATTAAGGCTAATGATACTTACATCACGCTACAGCACTATATTTGTTAGTTTGTCATGGCTCTTTTACCCGACAAAGCCAGTCAGCTGCATTGGCACTAGCTTCTTCTCCTCTATTGTACTTGATCTTAAATCGCCCTACACCTTATCGCCATATCCGCTGAACTTAATTCGTATCTTTGGGTCATAGGCTGACTCCTCAGTGCAACTTTATCCTGTTTTACATTTGCAGCCTGATCTGACTTAGGTTAAAGTTACTGTTAATTTATACAGTTGTTTATCCTGGCTAACTGAGTGCTATGATTTTATATATCGCCGAGAAACCCAGCCTTGGCAGAGCCATTGCTGATGTATTACCAAAACCGCTAAAAAAAGGCGACGGTTTCATTACCGCGGCTAACGGGGATTGTGTCTCTTGGTGTATCGGCCACTTGCTTGAACAAGCGGAGCCCGATACCTATGACAGTGCATATAAATCATGGAAGTTTGAACACTTACCTATTATTCCTAGCCAATGGAAAATGAAACCTAAGCCGAAAACGCGCAGCCAATTAACCGTGCTGCGTGGCCTGGTAAAACAAGCATCTCAGTTAGTCAACGCAGGGGATCCAGACCGTGAAGGGCAGTTGCTGGTGGATGAGGTGATTGCGCATCTTGGGGTCAAAGGCGATAAGCTTAATCAGACCATGCGATTATTAGTGAGCGATCTTAATCCACAAGCGGTTAAACGCGCTTTAGGTCAGTTGCGCAGTAATCGCGAGTTTATTCCGCTGTCTACCTCAGCCTTAGCGCGTTCACGCGCCGACTGGCTCTATGGCATGAACATGACCCGAGCTTATACCCTTCAAGGGCGCAAAGTGGGCTATCAAGGCGTGTTGTCGGTTGGCCGAGTACAAACCCCACTGCTTGGGTTAGTGGTTCGCCGCGATGCCGAGATAGCGCAATTTGTCAGTAAACCGTTTTATGAGGTATTGGCTCATTTAACCACAGACAAAGATCAAAGCTTTAAAGCCAAATGGCAACCCAGTGAAGCCTGCTTGCCCTACATGGATGATGAAGGGCGTGTGCTATCTAAAGGCTTAGCCCAAAATGTGATCAGCCGTATCAGCCATCAAACTGCCGTGGTTACTGGGCTTAACAGTAAAGATAAACAACAACATCAGCCGCTACCTTATAGCTTGTCATCACTGCAAATTGATGCGGCTAAACGCTTTGGTATGAGTGCAAAGACGGTGCTCGATACTTGCCAGTCGCTGTATGAACGCCATAAGCTGATCACTTATCCGCGCTCAGACAGTCGCTATTTACCTAAAGAGCAGTTGGCGTTGGCGCCCAGTGTGATTAAAGCCATCATTGGCGGCGCACCTGAGTTAGTCCAAGGCATTGAATCGCCTGATCCAAAGATAAAATCGAAGGCGTGGAATGACAGCAAGGTTGATGCGCACCACGCGATTGTGCCAACAGAAAAATGCGCTAACTTAGGCAGTTTGAATCAGGCTGAGCAACAAATTTATCTGCATGTGGCGAGGCAATATTTAGCCCAGTTTTATCCACCTTATCGGTATCATGAAACTCAGGTTGAAGTGGAGATTGTTAAGGGACGCTTCACCACTAAAGCCAAGCAAGACCGTGCACTTGGCTGGAAACAACTGTTTCCCGCAGCATCGTCAAGCAAAGCGGCACCGCAGGATGAGGCCGATACGTTGCAGCAGTTGCCACCTTTGATTAAGGGGCAAACGCTACGTTCGGGGCTGGCGGAGTTAGTCGAGAAAAACACCCAAGCGCCGAAAGCGTTTTCGGATGCAACCCTGCTGGCGGCGATGACCGGCATTAATCGCTATGTGACCGACCCTGAGATCCGTAAAATCTTAAAAGATACCGATGGCTTAGGCACAGAGGCGACCCGCGCAGGCATTATTGAGTTGCTGTTTAAACGTGGATTTTTACAACGCCAAGGTAAATCGATTGTCGCGACCGAGGTCGGTAAAGGGCTGATAAACAGTTTGCCAGACTCAGCCACTTCGCCCGATATGACGGCCTTATGGGAAAGTCACCTCGATGCCATTTGTCGTAAAGAGGCAAAGTATCAGAGTTTTATGACGCCATTAGTCGACTCGCTCAAGCAGTTAATTGCCCAAGCTGGTGCTCAATTACCCGCATCATTGCAAGGGGTTAAAGCCCCGAGTGGCCAGTTTAACAAGCGCCGTGGTAAGGCAAGTTCAGCTAAAGCCAGCACCTTGGCCGGTAAAAAATCAAGTGGGCGCAGCAGTCGTAACAAGGTGAAGCCACAAGGTAAAAGTTAACATTGAGTTTGAGATAATAACCCGCTCTACAGCCCACTTTGTCTTTGTGGCTGTGTTGTCTTAACCTAGTGGCTCAGCTGAATTTATGTATATAAAAGACTACATGCAAACAAGATAATAAAACGCCAGCTGGAGATTGCTGGCGTTGTTTTGTGAGAGATCTTACTTAGCCTTTCGACAGAAGCTGTTTAGGCTCGCATCGACTTTTCGCCGCGGCACAAACCAACGACCCCAGAGCGAGAGACTTCAATCACTTTGGTGACTTCACCGATAGCACTGATAAAGGCGTCAAGTTTTTCTGTGGTGCCGGTCATCTGTATGGTGTAAAGCTCGGCGGTGACATCGACTATCTGACCCCGAAAAATATCGGCAGTGCGCTTCACCTCGGCGCGTCCAGCGCCTTTGGCTTTAACTTTCACTAACGCCAGTTCGCGTTCGATATGGCTGGACTCGGTGATATTAGCGACCTTTAAGATGTCGATAAGTTTATGCAGCTGCTTTTCTATCTGTTCTAACACCGCGGCGTCGGCCACCACTGTGATGTTTAAACGCGATAGGGTCACATCATCAGTCGGTGCAACGGTTAAACTCTCAATATTGTAGCCACGCTGGGAGAACAAGCCGACTACACGAGATAATGCGCCGGGTTGGTTTTCAAGTAACACAGAAATAATACGACGCATTAGCTTTTCTCCGTTTTGCTTAACCACATTTCATTCATCGCCCCGCCGCGAATAAGCATAGGGTAAACATGCTCAGTTTCATCGACACTAATATCAACGAAGACCAGTTTATCTTTCATCGCCAGTGCCTTTTCTAGGCCAGCCTCTAACTCTGCAGGATCGCTAATGGTCATGCCCACATGACCGTAGGCTTCGGCAATTTTGGCAAAATTGGGTACCGAATCCATATAGGAGTGAGAGTGACGTCCTGAGTAGATCATATCTTGCCATTGCTTAACCATGCCAAGAAAACGATTGTTTAAGTTGATAATTTTAACTGGCGTATCGTATTGCAAGGCGGTGGATAGCTCTTGAATGTTCATCTGTATCGACCCATCGCCTGTCACGCAGATCACTGTCTCATCTGGCATTGCCATTTTTACGCCCATCGCCGCCGGCAAACCAAATCCCATGGTGCCTAAGCCGCCAGAGTTTATCCAACGACGGGGTTTATTAAAGGGATAATAAAGCGCAGCAAACATCTGATGTTGACCTACATCAGAGGTTACATAGGCATCGCCATTGGTTAACTTATGCAGAGTTTCAATCACTTGTTGAGGCTTAATTCGGCCACTGGTTTTGTCATACGCTAAGCTGTCCCGTGAGCGCCATTGATTGATTTGGCTCCACCACTGGTCAATCGCTGTTTTATCGTTATCAAGCTGACTGTCTTCTGCCAGGCGCGCTAGCATATTATCCAGTACACTGTCTGCCGAGCCGACGATGGGGATGTCCACATGTACTGTCTTAGAAATCGAGGACGGATCGATGTCGATGTGTAAAATCGTGGCATTTGGGCAATATTTTTCAACGGCGTTAGTGGTGCGATCATCAAATCGTACCCCAATGCCAAAGATTAAATCTGAGTGGTGCATGGTCATATTCGCTTCGTAGCAGCCATGCATACCGAGCATGCCGACGCTGTTATCGTGGGTGCCAGGAAAGGCACCCAGCCCCATTAGCGTGCTCACCACTGGGATCCCCAGTTTTTCAGATAGGGTAAGAATTTGCTGATCGCAGCCAGCGATAACCGCCCCGCCGCCCACATAAAGCACAGGTTTTTTTGCCGAGAGCAGTGCTTGTAAACCGCGACGAATTTGGCCTTTGTGGCCCGAGGTCGTCGGATTGTAGGAGCGCATATTGATCTCTTGCGGATATTGATAGTCATGCAATATCTGTGGGTTCAAGCAATCTTTGGGGATATCGACGACGACGGGGCCTGGACGGCCTGTCGCGGCAATGTAAAAGGCTTTTTTGATGATCTCTGGAATATCTTTAGCATCGGTCACTAAGAAACTGTGCTTTACCACAGGCCGTGAAATACCAATCATGTCGCACTCTTGAAAGGCATCATTACCGATAAGGTTGCTGGGCACTTGTCCTGATAACACTACTAATGGAATAGAGTCCATGTAGGCTGTGGCTATTCCGGTAATCGCATTGGTCGCACCTGGGCCAGAGGTCACCAGCACCACTCCCACATCGCCCGTTGCACGTGCGTAACCATCGGCCATATGCACGGCGGCTTGTTCGTGCCTAACAAGGATATGTTCGATACCAGATTGTTGATGCAAGGCATCATAGATGTCGAGAACAGAGCCACCAGGGTAGCCGAAAATGTGTTTAACGCCTTCGTCGATAAGTGAACGGACGATCATGCTGGCGCCGGATAACTTCTCCATTGTTGATCCCTCAATAGTTACCGCTACGGTATGCAGTATCTTGCAACAGCGACGGTAATCGCTTGAAATGATAAGCTTGAAGGGTACTTCAAACTCGTTAATCACTCGTACATCAATGTGTTAGCCTGTTAGCTTGAGTGACTGCCGTTATCGAGCAGAATTTCATCATATAAAATAGTGCTGTTAAATCAAGCGTTTTATTTAAATATTTTAAGTAGATGAAAATAAATCGGGTGGGTTGTTGCCATTTGGTTGCGGGCGGCGCAGCAGTTAATACTGCCGTTGACCTTAAATAGGAGCAAGGTTTTGGGTCTATGGTTTTTTAGGGGCAAGGTTTGAGATGATGGTTTGGGATCTATGATTTGAGTCTATAGTTTGAGGCCTATGATGCACCAGGCTCATAGGCAGAATCCCCCCAGCTTGAGGGGGATTAAGTTATTCAGCTTGTTCTGGTTCGTTATCGGAAGCCGAGTTTATGTGATGGGCTAAAAACTGGCATAGAACGCCCACCAATATCACCGCGGCTAACATCAGCGCGGCAAAGGGCACCGCAGTGCCTGTATAAAACAGCGCCAGCAAGGGACCGGCTAATGCGCCGCAACCAAAGCGTAAGGTGCCGATAACTGCAGTTGCCGTGCCTGTTTCTTGCTGAAACTTCATCAGCACTATGGCATCGGCATTAACCGACATTATGCCTAAGCAGCCCATTAACGGGATCAACATGGCGACGGTGTAGTGATAACTTAAATCGGCTAAGTTAACGCTAAGCAGTGCAACTCCAGCGACACTTGCCAGCAGGGTGGCGACTTTGAGCATGCGTCGTGAGCCATATTTCACCACAATTTTGCTATTGACCACATTCGCTAACATCAGTGCGCCGACATTAGTGCTAAATAGCATTGCAAACAGTGACTTATCTAAACCAAATACCTCCATATAGACAAAGGGCGAGGCGGTTAAATAACAGAAAAAAGCAAACGAGGTGAGTACGCCACTGGCCAAATTGAGTTTAACTCCGGGCTTAGTAAACACCACAGCATAGGCGCCAAAGAAGCTTTTTTGACTGCGCTGCGCACCGCGCTCATCACTGGGCATCTTGAGTTTGGTTATGACTAATAGCAACAATAAGAGTGCATAACCGCTCAGCGTAAAAAAGATTAAATGCCAGTCTCCGAGCTCTAAAATAATACTGCCTATCGTGGGGGCGATAAGCGGGGCTAGCATCATGATCAAGCTGACATACGACATCCCTTTAGCAGTATTTTTGCCATATACCTCTTTAATATAACCGGGTACCACAACCGTTGCTGCAGCGCCGATAAAGGCTTGTAAAAAGCGTAAGCTTAAAAACAGCTCGACATTCGTCACAAAGGCTAAGCCAAGACTCACTAACATAAAGCCACTAAGTCCAATAATCACCAATGGCTTGCGACCTACTTTGTCGGCGATTGGGCCGAAGGTGAGCATGCCAAGGGCATAACCCGCCAGATAGAGGCTTAGTGATTGCTGTACTGTGGTAATGCTTGAATTAAAGCTCAATGCAAGGGTTGCCATCGCCGGCAAATACATGTCGATAGCCAGTGGCGTAATCGCAACAATCGCCGCTAGCATGGGGATCAATAGCGTTAAATTTAAATGAGTCACGCAAGCCTTGTCGTGCGATGGTGGGACAGACGCTGTGTTCACTGATACCTCTTGTGATACGAAATTAATTAACATTGCAGCGGATAACGCTTGGTTAAGCGTTATCGAGGAAGATGAATGATTGTACGAGATCGCGCCCCCATTTGGCTAACGGTTTGTGAGCGATATAACCTTATTAACAGGGGACGTCTATGTGAATAATTGTCAGCGAGGGAGCGCGGATGAATGGATGCTTTATTTGGGCTTTTTTATTGCGTCTTACTTTTTAAGAACAAGGGGTCACCTGTAAAAATAACCGCCTCACCACTGTCGAGCCAGGTGGGGTATTTGACCATGATAGCGTTAAACATTTCGCTATTAAGCAGCGTTTGCAACCAAGTTTGCACCTTGGGGTAGGGCGCTTGCTGCCACCAAGGCAAGTCGACATGGGCAAATTGACGAATAAACGGAAAAATAGCGATGTCAGCGAGGCTCAACCGTTCGCCAAGTAAATAGGGACCGATTTGCAGTTGCTGCTCGAGCCTGGCAATAAAATGCTCCCCTTGCTCTCGATAATCCTCTGCTTGTTGCTCTGGGTGACGATCGGCGTATTTGTATTTATCTAAGTAAGGCTTAAAGTCATGATCGTTTTGCTGGATAAGCGCTTCAGTTAACGCCTGTTGTGTTGGTTGGTCCAAGCGGCGTAAATCTAAAGGATCGTTATGCTGTAATGCCCAATTGATAATATCGAGACTTTCATCGATAACAGTGCCATCTTGCAGGATTAACACGGGTACAGTGCCTTTCGGGCTGGCTTCAAGCATGGCCTGAGGTTTATGTTTTAAGATGATTTCACGTAACTCGACCGTGCGTTGCGCAAGCCATAATCCGAGTCTAGCGCGCATAGCGTAAGGGCATCGACGAAATGAATATAAGGTGACGCGGGGCATAACTCTCTCCTTTCTTAAGTGACTATTTTCACTGTTTTGAGCCAGATCGCAAATAAAATCCCAATTGTTTATGGCTGAGGTTGTCATTGCGTGTCGGCCCTGGCTATAGACCAATAGGGGCGAGGCGTTTATAACGGTGGAATACTTTTGGGGTAAGGTGAGGGCGTGCACTTTGTCGTTAACCTGCGGATTTGATCTGGTTGTTTGCAATAACCTTACTCTTTGTGCCTGTTTATTCGAGTGTGATTTAGGTAGAATCACGCTCCAATTTTGCGCCTGAAATCACATTTTTAGGCGGTTTACATGCACTGGGGATTACGCCTCAGCCAGCATATAGAGGAAAGTATGTCTCAAGTCGTTGTTTGTGCGCTATATAAATTTGTATCTCTGCCTCATTTTGCCGAAGTTCAACAGCCGTTATTGGCTCAAATGGAATCAGTGGGCATCAAAGGCACCTTGTTATTAGCCAGCGAAGGCATCAACGGAACCGTTGCCGGTACACAAGCGGCTATCGATTCACTCTTGGCGTGGTTAGAGCAGCAGCCAGGGCTCGACCATATTGTCTACAAGTTATCATTTGATGCTGAAATGCCTTTTTATCGCACCAAAGTGAAGCTTAAAAAAGAGATTGTCACTATGGGCGTTGAGGGGATCGATCCGCGTAAAGTGGTCGGTACCTATGTTAAGCCAAAAGATTGGAACCAACTGATTTCAGATCCGGATGTCCTCCTTATCGACACCCGTAATGACTACGAAGTAAGCATTGGTACGTTTAAGCATGCGGTTGACCCAAAGACACAAACCTTTAGAGAGTTTCCTGATTATGTGAAGGAAAATCTTGATCCGACTAAACATAAAAAAGTCGCCATGTTCTGCACTGGCGGTATTCGCTGTGAAAAGTCGACCGCTTACTTAAAAGAGCAGGGATTTGATGAGGTCTACCACCTTGAAGGCGGCGTGCTGAAATACTTAGAAGAGGTACAGCCTGAAGAAAGCCTATGGCAGGGTGAATGTTTTGTCTTCGACAACCGTGTGTCAGTCAATCATCGACTCGAAAAGGGTGAATACGATCAATGTAATGCCTGTCGCTTACCGATCACCGAGGCTGATAAAGCCAGTGAGCATTATGTCAAAGGGATCAGCTGCCCACATTGTGTCGATAAAGTAACGGACAAACAGCGTGAGCGTTTTGCGGAGCGCGAGCGCCAAGTTCAGTTGGCTAATGCTCGCGGTGAGTCTCATATTGGTAGTGACGTTAACTCTGTGATTGAGCAGCGCCGTTTACATAAATTGGCCTTGAAGCAGGGCCAACAGGATGAACGCCAAGGCGATAAAGGCTGATCTCTCTAGCTTTGCCCGCTGTGAATAGGCCGTGGTATTAGCGAACGGTATAAAACTGTGCTTATTTAGATTTTTTTGTAATGAGCATTGGCGTTTTGTCTACAGTGGCTATACTGAATTTACTGCTACAGATAAGTTGCATCGGGCGACAACTCTGTATCTCCAGCAGGGTTAATAGTGGTTTATGGGTTGGTGTTGATAGGCTGCCACTATTAGCGTTTTTAGTAAGAAACTAAGGCGGGTATTGTATTAAGCAATGCTCGCTTTTTCTTTGTATGGCAACATAAACGTGAGCCATCACCTTGTTTCAGTGTACCTACCGTTCCCATTAACGATTGTGTATTAAGTCTGCTCTTACATCAAATTACTGCTTACCATTTAATTGAATAGGCAGCTCACACCGTTTAAGTTCAATCACACTTACTGTTGGCTAACTAGACGAAGCCGCGTGTTTTATTTGCTAGTGACTCTTATGATGACTACATTTTTTTTGCTGCACCTATTTACTTAGCCTGCTAAGTAAATACAATGCTTAGCAGGCTAAGTAATATTCCTGATGATTTAATCCATTCTTTGGCCTATCGGTATCAACAAGCGTTGCATATGAAGTTAACAGGTGGCTGCAAAGGTACAAGCTATCTGCGTTAGTTATTAGGCTCGACATAACATTGGTGCCAGACTAAATACTGCTAGGCAACATAATAGAGGTAGTGGATGAGTTGTTATCCGCTAATACAAGGATGAGTACTATGAATAAGACAAAGAGCAAGCAGTTAAACCATACCCAGTCAACGACCGAGCATTCTCAATTGTCGTTAGGTGAGCATTTAGGCCGATTACATCGGTTGTGGCGCATGGTTGCAGACGCCGAATTGGCACCACTTGGCTTAACACATTCACGCTGGACTGCGTTGTGGAAGCTATATCGTCTTGGGCAAGATATAAGCCAAAAGCACCTTGCGGAGGCATTAGAAATCGAGTTGGCCTCACTGATGCGAACGTTGGGCCAGTTAGAGCTGCAGGGCTTGGTGATGCGTCATTGCTGTGAGCACGACAAACGTGTCAGACGTGTAGCCTTGACTGAGGCGGGACTAGCAGTATTACATCAAATGGAAGCTAAAATCATTCGGGTACGCGCCGAGTTGCTAGCTGGGATCAGCCCAGAAATGCAAGCACAGTTTGAACACACACTTAATCAAATTAGTCATAATGCGGCGGCAAAGTTACAGGCTACCGCATCTAAAGCTCAGGAGTAGTATAAAGTATATGACGCCAGATCAACAATTTACGCGGTTAGTCAAATTTGCCATGGTGGGCTTTTTGCTCCTTTTTAGTTATTTTTTAGTCGCCGATATCAACATGCCGCTAACGACTCAGGCCATGGCAACCCGCACGATCACACAAGTGGCGCCGCAGATCAGCGGTAGAGTGGTGCAGGTCTATGTGAAAAATAATCAACAAGTGACTCAAGGCGAGCCGCTGTTTAAGCTCGATCCTAGCGAGTATCAACTCGCACTAGAGCAGGCCGAATTAGCCCTTGAACAAGCAAAGCAAGATAACGCAGAACTTGATGCCGCCATGGCGGTGGCAGAGGCTGACGTGGCAGCCAGTGATATTAATTTTGCCTTAAAGCAGCGAGAAGCTAGGCGCATACAATCGCTTTATTCCCAGCACAGCGTGTCGCAACAGATGGTAGATCAAGCACGTACCCAAGTGAAATCTAGCTTATCTCAGCTTCATGCCGCTAAGGCACAATTAGCTAAGATCAGCACGCTTCGTGGTGCTTCGGGTGACAACAACCTTAAGTTACGCCAAGCACACAATAACCTCAAAAAAGCACGTTTAGCTTTGAGTTATACCCAAATACATGCCGATCATGATGGGGTTGTTACCAATGTGCAGCTCGCGTCTGGCTATATGGTGAGTCATGGCTCACCTGTGATGGCCTTGGTGCTTGATGATGTCGATGTTATAGCCGATTTTCGAGAGAAAAGCCTGCGTCATGTCAGTCGCGATGCCAACGCATGGGTGGCGTTTGATGGTCGTCCAGGCCAGATCTATCACGCTAAGGTCAGTAGCGTTGATGCGGGTGTCAGTGCAGCGCAATTTGCCGCCGATGGTCGCTTGGCGACACCAGAAGAATCTAATCGCTGGGTACGTGATGCGCAGCGTTTTAGATTGCATCTTGAACTCGATCAACCCTTGATGACTCGTTTACCCGCCGGGGCTAAGGCCACAGTACAGTTACAACCTGATAATTGGCTGTTTAGCCAGTTAGCAAAGCTACAAATCAAGTTTATTAGCTTGCTGCATTTCATTTACTGAGACGGCTATGCAATTAATACGTCACCACCCAATGAGCCACAATGATTTGAGGCAATGTCTGCGTATTGCCACTGGTGGAACATTGGGTTTTTTGATCAGTAAACTGATGGGATTTAATTACGCCGTCTTTTTTACTGTGACTCCCATGTTATTGCTTGGACTCGTACCCGTTATCTCGGCTGCTGTCACGAGACAAGTTCTTGCCTCATCGGTACTGTCGATTGTTGAAGTGGGTCTGTTAGCTGGCTTTTTTGGGGGACAGCCGATTGTGATGAGCTTAATCGCATTCGTGCTGTTTCTGTATCGTTTTGCGTGCATGTCAAAAGGCAGTTTATTTCTATTTGGTGCCAACGGTGTGATCAGTTTAAGTATCATGCTGCACTTTGCCAGTTACCCGGCTACTAATGTAAACGATCTGATATTTTGTAATTTTTGGGGGCATATTAGCTCGATCTGTATCGCTTTTTTAATGATGGCTCTCTTCCCAGATGTAACGCCGCGAACGGCGCACTCTGGGGAGAGCAAAGCGCCTCACCGCATGCGGCATGAAGCCTTACTTGGGGCATCTGTCGCGACGATCTCCTTTTGTGCCTTTCAGGTATTAGATCTACAAGACTCATTATCGGCCCAGGTAACGACTTTAATTTTGCTGTTTCCTATGCATTGGAATGGCGCGCTCGACTATGCTCGGCGGCGTGCTCTGGGTACCATTTTAGGGGTAAGTTGTGGTTTAATCATCCAGCTGTTGCTGTATAACTGGTCGCACGAACTCTTGTTGTTATTGCCCCTGTTTTGGCTATTCACTTTGCTGTTTAGTCAGGCGCATATTACTGAGGCGATGGGGTCGGGTGTAGGCTTTGCTGGATTGACCACGTTTGGGATTTTATATGGGCAGAATTTAACCCCTAATAATGACCTTATCTTTAGCGGTCTTTACCGTACTAGCAGTATTTTAGTGGCTATCATCGCGACGCTGATTGCTTGCTATCTTGTGCATAGAATATTAAATCGCTTCGAAGCCACTCGCTTTGGTCATTAATACCGGTGTGAATTTTGCACTCTCGTGTATTTAGGCTTAGGCGGTGTTTGCACCGCCTTTATCGGACTCAGGTTAACTCTTTAGAGAACGTTCAGCCTGATCATTATCATGTGCAAAATCGTCATCGGCCGTGCTACTTGTATCGCGATTGTCACTCGCCGTGGTTTCACTTGCAGCTATTGGTAAGTCGTTAGGCAGGGTTTTATTCATCACACCATTGAGTAATTCCATCGGCAGAGGGAATAAAATCGTTGAATTTTTCTCGCCAGCGATCTCCGTTAATGTTTGCAGGTAGCGCAGTAAAATGGCATTAGGCTCTTTAGCCAGAGTTTGCGCGGCGGTGACCAGTTTGGCCGAGGCTTCCATCTCACCCGAGGCATGGATCACCTTGGCTCGACGAGTTCGCTCAGCTTCCGCTTGCCTTGCAATAGCCCTTACCATGGTTTCATTCAGATCCACATGTTTAATCTCGACATTCGATACCTTAATGCCCCAACCGTCGGTGCGACTATCTAATATGGCTTGAATGTCGGTATTGAGCATCTCTCTGTTGGCGAGCATCTCATCCAGTTCATGCTGCCCTAGTACCGAACGCAGAGTGGTTTGTGCTAGCTGCGAGGTGGCTTGTAAGTAGTCCTCTACATTAATAATCGCCTTTTGAGCATCGATCACTCTAAAGTAGATGACCGCATTGACCTTAACAGACACATTATCGCGGCTGATCACATCCTGGGTGGGCACGTCCATCACCACGGTACGCAGATCCACCCGTACCATTTGTTGGATCAACGGAATGACGATAATCAGTCCTGGCCCCTTTACTTGGTAAAAACGTCCCAGCATAAAGATCACGCCACGCTCATATTCTCGTAAGATTTTGAATGCACTAAACAATAACGCCAGTAGCAAAAATCCTAGCGCGATAAAAAACACCGAGGGGTTATAACTAATTGCGTCCATTGACTATCTCCTTAGAGGACTGGGCTGGAGTCGGGGTGACTGTTAGGGTTAGGTGGTCTCGAGCAACCACCAAAACCCGTTGATCCGTATGGGTCGGTTTATCGCTCACCGCGGCCCAATGTTCGCCATCAAGGCTGACAAATCCTTTTTCAATAAATCCTTCTACCACTATTGCTTGTGCACCGACAATGGCATCATCACCACTCACGGTTTTATGTTGGCGTTGCCGCCACAGGGTGGTTAATACCCACAGCGAAAAAAGCAGCGCTGTGACGGTGACTGCGCCAATGAGCGGTAGCGAAATTGCAAAATGCTCTACATCACTGTCGATAAGGAAGATAGAGCCTAGGGCAAATGCGATCGCACCGCCAACACCAAAAATGCCAAAGCTTGGCACCATAGATTCGGCAATCAACAGGGTGATACCTAATAGCATTAAGCCTAGTCCGACATAATTGATCGGCAGTAGCTGAAAAGCATATAACGCGATAAGCAGTGAAATTGCGCCAGTCACTCCTGCAACCCCGACACCTGGGCTATAAAACTCGAGCAATAAGCCGTAAATACCAATTAACATTAAAATGTAGGCGATATTGGGGTCGGTAATGGTGGCAATAAAGTGATTACGCCAACTGCGTTGATGCTCAACTAGCTGAGTATTGCTTAATTTTAATGTGATTCGCTGCTCTCCCATATCGACTTGGGTGCCATTGAGTTGAGTCAGAAGATTGGGCGCGTCATCAGCGATAAAGTTGATCACGTTTTGATCTAAAGCTTCTTTAGCCGTAAGGGTGGCAGCCTCGGTCACTGCGCGCTCAGCAAAGTCGATGTTGCGATTGCGCAGGGTCGCTAAGGCGCGAATGCTTGCAATGGCATCATTTAACACCTTACGCTCCATTGCACTGCTGTTATCTGTAGTGGTTTGTTTATCATTATTATCGCCGCCATTTTGGTCACCTTGATCGCCGGGGCTAGACTCTTTAGGAGCAGGGTCATTGGGTGAGGGTGTATTAGGGGGAGGTGACATAGGGCCCCCCATTTTAACTGGGGTTGCAGCACCTAAGGTTGTGGCTGGCGCCATTGCCGCAACATGGCAGGCGTACAAAATATAGGTCCCTGCGCTCATGGCTCTGGCACCGGAGGGTGACACTAAACACGCGATAGGAATTGTTGATGCCAAAATGGCTTGGTTGATGGTGCGTAAACTACTGACAAGGCCACCGGGCGTATCCATAGTGATCATCACAAGTGGCGGCCGCTGCGATAAAGGAAGCTGATTTGCTTGAGTGATCTCGCTGACTAAGTATTCGCTGACAGCAGGGCCAATGGCCCCTTCAAAGCGTAATAATGGCACACTCTGCGGGGGGCCTGCTTGCTGCTGACTAAGTTGCTGATCAGCAGGTTGCTCAGTTGGCGTAATGGGGCTTTTGGTCTGCGCCATAGCCATACTTGAAACACTCATCATCACACTCAGTAAAAGCAGTACGAACACCCCTTGGATAATCGTGATTATCTTATTGGCCTGAAGGGGCGTAATCCATCGCCAATTTAGCCGTGTAGGGGGGAGTCGCCCACGCTTGTGTTTCCATCTTGCTGATTTTAGTCGTGCAGTCATAACGGCATCCTAATTTTAGCTAATCTTAAGTTTAGTCTATTTGGTCTTTTAGGGGGCGGCGTAATATTGAGGGGCGTAATGAACAAGGCCGTTAATAAACAGTGTTGGTACTTGTATGAGTCTGGCTAGTGCAGGCTATTTCAGAATTAACGACAAGATTAATTGGTGGTGCTAGTTGTCTTTTAGTGCGAGTGTGCTATTTTGCACGGCTTTTTACTCGTTGGAGCCTTAAGCATGTTTGTTGGATTCGATTACGGTAGCGCCAATTGCGCCGTGGGGATAATGGATCAAGACACTGTGACGTTATTACCCCTGTCAACTGATTCAAATTATCTGGTTTCAACCTTATATGCCCTCGACCGGGACCTTATTTGTGAGGCGGTACTTAAAGCGCTGCCATCTGAGCAGCAAAGCGCTTATGCCACTGTACGTTCAGCACAGTTAAGTCGTGCCCGCCAAGCTCGCCGAGAGTTAGATTTAGATACAGATGAGCAGGCCGTTTTTGTGGGTGAGGCTGCGGTGCAGCATTACCTTGAGATGCCCGAAGAGGGCTTTTATGTCCGTTCACCTAAATCGTTTTTAGGTGCGACAGGGTTACGAGCCGATCAAGTGGCCTTGTTCGAAGATATCGTCACCATGATGATGCTGCATATCAAACAACTCGCCGATGCCAAGCTGGCGAGCCGCGGCCAAAAAGTGACTCACGCGGTTATTGGCCGTCCGGTTAACTTTCAAGGTATTGGCGGCGAAGAGAGTAATGCTCAAGCAGAAGGGATCTTGCGTTTAGCCGCCAGCCGTGCTGGATTTGAGGCCGTGGCCTTTTTGTTTGAGCCGCTAGCGGCAGGCATGGATTTTGAAGCCAGCCTAACCGATGATAAAACGGTGTTGGTGGTTGACGTTGGTGGCGGCACCACAGACTGCTCTGTGGTCAAAATGGGCCCGTCGCATATCGACAAAGCCGATCGCAGTGACGATTTCTTAGGTCATAGTGGTCAGCGGATCGGGGGTAACGATCTTGATATCGCCTTATCGATGAAAGCTTTTATGCAGCACATGGGGCTTGGCAGCCATATGGTTAATGGCCTACCTGTGCCAAGTAAACCGTTTTGGAATGCGGTGGCTGTCAACGACATCAGCGCTCAGCGTGATTTTGCTAGCCTGAGTTCGCGCAATATGATTAAAGAGCTTATTACCGATGCCGAGCGCGCCGACTTGCTACAACGTTTGTTAAAAGTGCAGCAAGATCAGTTAGGTTACCGTATTGTCAGAAGTGCCGAAGCGGCGAAAATTGTCTTGTCAGAGACAAGCGAAACCACAGTGACGCTGGATTACATTTGCCAGCAATTGGATGCTAATGTCGACGAGCGGATGTTTATCGACGCCATTAGTCAACCTGTGGCACAAATTCAGTCCTTGATGGCTGCTGCGTTAGCCGAATCTGGTGTCACGCCCGATATTATCTATGTGACGGGCGGGACAGCCAAAAGCCCGGCCATCTATAACAGTATCGCGGCCATCTATCCTGCAATCGATATTGTCGTTGGCGATCATTTTGGTAGCGTCACGGCAGGATTAACCCGCTGGTCGCAACGTATTTTTAATTAGAGCCTGTGTCACAAGCCTTTAACGGTAAATCTGATTAATTTAGGTATTTACCGTTAAAAGGCATTATTATCCAGTGACTGATATTCAAGTAGGTATTTTAGGTGCGTACTCAAGTGGCTTATATTTGAGTCATTCAGATCCAAGTCGCTCAAGTTAAGCTACTAAAGTTCAAGCAACTCACATTTAAGTCATCCAAGTTCAAATTACTCAGGTTCAAGTCATCCAGGTTTAAGTTACAGGGAAGCTACTATGTCATTTTTTTCATCATTTTTATCGCAAGCGCCAACAGCCCAATCCTATTCATCTAAGGGGTTAACCTCCTTGTTACTTGCTAGCGTGATGTTAATGGCCACAGGTTGCGGCGATGATGTCGGCAAGGTGAGCCTTGGCCTGTTTACCACTAAAGATGTACTTATCGATGCTTTGGACGACCCTAAAGTGCCGGGTGTCACCTGTCATATTAGCCGTATTGAAGCCAACCTAGATTTTGCCGATCCCTCTGATATGGGGATCGCCTGTCGCCAAACTGGGCCAATAACCACCGCGGATATTGCCACCATCGATAAGAGCAAAAATGGCGAAGTAGTGTTTAAGGCTTCACTGAGCATTTTATTTAAAGTGCTTAAGGTGCGCCGTATCTATGATGCTGAAAATCAAACCTTAATTTACCTGTCGTACTCAACTAAAGAAACTAATGGTAGCCATAAACACGCTATCTCAACTGTACCTTTATACGGCACACAAGCCTGGCAAGATCCATTCACCAAGGCTGATCACTCCGTGCGTTAAAAGGGTATCACCCGATTTAACTTGTACACTCTAAGCCCAAGCTGAAGTGACAAGGATAATTTAGCCTTGGGCTTGATTGAATCGCTCAAAAGCGCGGGCTAAATCGTCAATGAGATCATCTGAGTTTTCCAGTCCTATGTGTAACCTGATTAAGGGTTTACTGCTGTCCCAGTGGGTTGCTGTGCGTAGTTTATCGATCCCAAATACGCCCAAGATCAGGCTTTCATACCCCCCCCATGAAAAGCCCATCTTAAAGTGTTCCATATTTTCGACCAGTGCGGTAACCGATTTGAGGTTGCCTTGCTTTAACACAAATGAAAATAAACCATTGGATGCGCTGAAATCGCGTTTGAAAAACTTATGACCTGGACAGCTTACAAATGCGGGATGACGAATATGATCCACCTCGGGTCTGCTAGCTAACCAATTAGCGACTTTAAGCGCATTTTGTTCATGCTGCGCCATACGCACGCCTAAGGTCCGCAGCCCGCGGCTGGCGAGGTACACATCGTCGGCAGAGGTGCACTGACCCATTAAATAACTGTTTTCTCTCAGTTGATCCCAGTGCTCGCTATTTGCCGTGGCCGTGCCCAGCATCACGTCTGAGTGACCAACAATATATTTGGTGGCCGCCTGAATCGAGATATCGACGCCCATCTCAAACGGACGCGAGTTGATAGGCGATGCCCAGGTATTATCTAACATGACCACCATATTATGCTGGTGGGCAATACGGCTGAGGGTGGGCACATCCTGCACTTCCATGGTGATAGAACCGGGGGATTCGAGAAATAACACTTTGGTATTGGGCTGGATAAGCGTGGCTATGTCGGCGCCGATCATGGGGTCGTAATAGGTGGTATCAATGCCGAAGCCTTTGAGCAGCTTGTCGCACAGATCGCGGGTGGGCTCGTAGGCGCTATCGACCATCAAGAGATGATCGCCTGCTTTTAAAAACGATAATAATGCACCTGAGATAGCAGCAGAGCCTGAAGGATATAACGCGGTACCGACGCCGCCTTCTAGTTCGGCGATGGCGGCTTGAAACGCAAAGTGGGTAGGGGTGCCGCGTCGGCCATAAAACATCTCGCCATTGGCGCGGTTTTTGGTGGCAAAGCGCATCTCTTCCATAGTGTCAAAGATCACGGTTGATGCGCGAAATACAGGGGGGTTAATCACCCCTTTAGTCCACTTTTTGTCTCTGCCTAGGCTAACGATTTGCGTCTCTTTTTTCATTGTAGCGACTCCCACCCTTATTTTATTTTTAGCCATCTTAACATCTAAATGGCCAAATGAAAGGGGCGGATGGGCAATGAACACAGATATTTTATACCGCGCTGATCGGCAGTTTGATGCTGATCATCACGCCTTGGTGTTGGCCGCCCAGCTGGATGTTTTTAGCTTCAATGCTGCCCTGATGGAAATCGGTGATCAGCCGCGCTATGTATAACCCTAAGCCTAAGTGGGGTTTATCTTGATTAGGCTGGGGCCGTACCGAGACCATAGATTCAAAAATTTGCTCACTCATATTTTCAGGTAGTGCGGGCCCTTGGTTGTAAACGCTCAGCATGGCAATACGGCCTTTAGCGTGCAGTTTCACCTCAATTGGCGTTGCGGGCAGGCTAAACTCAATGGCGTTAGCGACTAGCTTATCCATCAGCTGGGCAATGTATTCAGGTACGCCCTGCATGTTAAGCGGATCGGGGCAAATATCGACCTCGAACGTCTGCTTAGGGTAAGTGATTTGATAACCCTGCATGCAACCCGAAATCACTTTTGCCAGAGGAAAAGTATCCACTTCGGCGTGGGTGAGCGCCTCTTCTAGCCGCGTCGCCTCACTCATGTTGTTGAGGATCATATTAAGGCGGCTGACGCCCTCTTGGGCACGATCGACATATTTTTGATGCTCAGGTGGCAGCGCTTGAGCGTTGAGATGTTCAAGCGATGAGCGCACTACGGCCACAGGGGTGCGCAGTTCATGGGATAATCGTGATGACATGTTTTCAAGGTAATGGGTATATTGGCCTAACCTGCTGACAATACTGGCAAAGCTGCGTGATAAGTCACCAATTTCATCGCGCACTTTTGAGCCCACAATGGCCCGTTTAATTCGGCCTTGGCTGTCGATGGCTTGTTCGGCTTCATCCCTGAGTTTGCGGATACGACTGGAAATGCTCGAGGCGAAAAAGAACAGCGCTAGAGTGCCCATACTCATCACGGTAATGATCACGTTAAACAGTTTTTCGAGTGCCTTGTTGCGCAGGGTGCGAATACCATGCGTGGTTTCTTCTGCAATCACCACACCCATGACGGTATCGTCAATCCAAATCGGGCTGGCAGCAGCCAAGACCACCGCTTTTCCGTCGGGGGTTAAGCGCCACGTTGAGCCAAACTTGCCCGATAAGGCGCGCTTAATATGGCTACCTTCGAGTACAGCTGAGTCTTGCAATGAGTCGACAAAGTCTTTTGCTGGCGTGGTCAGCACGCGATAGTAGAGTGGGTGTAAATATTCTTGTTTAAAATGCTCCCATGCACTTTCATCGCTGCGCTCGGTGGCCGCCTGAGCCCAAACGTTATTGTTACTGTGAATATCACCCGATTTAGCCAAGACTCGCCCATGTTTGTCTACCACCCAAATGCGTGAGCTGTTATGGCTCATACCTTTAATAATACTTTCAATTTCAGGTGACGGAACCAATACAGTCCCCAGTTCATTTACATCGTCAGTGGCCGAGGTGCCGACAATGGCTTCTACCTGTCGGCGGCGTTTATCGTTGACATCGGCGATGGCAAATCCCAATTTACTGCCCACCATGTCCAGCGGGATCCGCAGCTCAATATTATAACCTTGTTCGGTCTTACGCCATTTGCCTTGAATTTTAAGCTCTGGGGTGACAGGGGTTTTTCGCTTAGGGTTCTCAGGCAGTTGGAACGCGCTGATCCAACCATCACGGATGGTGGCGACAATATAACGCTTAAATTTTCCGTCGGGAGCCTGAGTTGCAATGGCTAAGTAGTCATTAGTTTCAATGCTTAAGCTATTGGTGCCGCGGTATACCACATTCGGATCTGTGACTTCAAAAAAGGCATACAGGTAGCCCGCATACTTGCCGACCATGTGGTTAAAGTGGATTGCGGGTGGATGATTATCGTCAAGGTTAAACAGTTGATGCTCTTGGCCGTAATGCAGGCTGCGGTGGCGATAATTACCCCAATCGCTGAGTTTGCCATCGAGCTGGATAGGGCTTGCCAGTGGATAGGCGTACAAGTCTCGTCCTTGCTCCACTCGTGACAAAAAACTGGCCTGTTTGTCGAACAGTTTTGGTCGCTCATGCAGCGCCGTGGCTAATGCTTGGGTCGTGCCTTCGAGGGTTTTTTCTTGCCCGTGGCGTAGGTATTTTTCCATCTCCCACACATATTGATAGCCCAGCCAGGGGAGGCAGAGCAAAAATAGTGACAATATGGCGACTTTGGTGCGCAGCCCAATAGGCAAAGGAAACATAACTAGCCTTGGTTATCCCAGCGGTAACCCATGCCATAGACGGTATCGATACAGTCAAAGGTGTCGTCTTGGGCGATAAACTTTTTGCGGATCCGTTTGACATGCGATGTGATGGTGCTGTCGTCAACATAGATTTTAGCGTCTTGCATCAAGGCTTGGCGGCTGCGCACATGCCCCGGATGTTTGGCTAAGGCATGCACCATCCAAAATTCAGTAACGGTGAGCTCAATGGGTTGATTCTTCCAGTACACCTGAATGCGGTTAACGTCGATAGACAGATGACCATGCTCAATGAGCTGGGCATGTTGCGTGCTGTTTTCTTGTATTTCTGAGCGGCGAAATAGCGCGGCTAAACGCGCGATAAGATGAGGGAAACTCACATCTTTACTCAGGTAATCATCGGCGCCTAAGCGTAAGCCGCAGACAGTATCAAAATCGCTATCACGAGCAGTTAAAAAAATAATCGGCAGCTGGCTAGACATGGCTCGCAGTGATTGACACAGGGTAAAGCCGCCATCTATTTCATTTTCAAGGCCAATATCAATAATCGCTAAGTCGGGCAGACGGGTGGTGAAAGCTTGCATCGCACTGGGGCGATTGGCATAAGCTTGAACGCTGTAACCTTGCTGTTGCAGCACCTCTTTATAGTTTTCACGGATAGCCGCTTCATCTTCCACTATTGCAATACGCTTCATTGCTCTCTCATCGCAGTATGACTATTTAATGGATGGTGACTATACAGCAAATTTTTATTGATAAAAGTGACTTAAGGGAATTGCCATTTTGTTGCCACAATTGGTCGCTGTAATGCCACTTTTGTTCCCTGCCTGCGCCACTTAACTGCGTTTTAATGGACTCATCGACATCATGTCCCCGGTTTTGCTTCACCATCATTTTTGCCGGGACATTACATTAAGGATAACAAGATGAAAAAGCAGATTATTGCCGTACTGATCGCCAGCGCGCTATTGACCTCTTCTTTTGCTTACAGTGCTCAAGATAACAGTAATTTAGAGAGTGGCAATTTAGGTGGCAGTGCTCCAGCAAGTGTTGAAGCCTCCTCAGACACCGAAGCGCTAATTGGCGTCGGCTCAGGTATCGTATTGGGCGCCGTTGTGGGTGGACCTGTCGGGGCGATTATCGGGGCTTTTACTGGCGGCATGATAGGCCAAGCGGTGGCCGATGACAGTGAAATAAAAACCCAGCATGCGTTGCTCACTGAACAAGAGCAACAGATCGCCATGCTCAACCAACAACACCGTGAATTTGAGCAGGTCAGTGAGCAATACAACCATGCGCAGCGTGAGTTAGCTCAATTAAAGCAGCATCAGCAAGCGGGCCTTGAAGAGCTGGCATTAGGCTTAAATGTACAGTTTAAAACCGGTTCATCGGAGATAGAACCTCATTTTCAAAGCCAGCTTAATGATGTGGCGGATCTGATGTCACTGTCGCCAGAATTAACATTAGATTTAACCGGTTACGCTGATCGCCGTGGTGACTCGAGTTATAACCAAGCGCTTTCTGAGCAGCGGGTGGCTGAAGTTCGTTGCTACCTTGTTAAGCAAGGTGTGGATGAGATGCGCCTTGACGCCAAAGCCTATGGTGCCAGTGCACCGGTTAACGATGAGCAGAGTTTTGAAAATGATTTCTTTGACCGCCGCGTGACCATCCAACTGTTAAATGCTGATACTGCTATTGCAGCCAACTAGGCTACAGCGCAAGTTAAAAGGAACACAGACATGGATATCGACTATCTCAGCTCAACCACCCTTTGCCCCCCGAGGGGGGCCTTTTTATCTCAGGGGGCTGCGAGACTCAATCTTGTTGCGCTTTTATTATGGCTTAATCATCACAAATGGCAGCG
The DNA here is from genome assembly GCF_059338375.1 of Shewanella sp. 553. Classification (NCBI taxonomy): domain Bacteria; kingdom Pseudomonadati; phylum Pseudomonadota; class Gammaproteobacteria; order Alteromonadales; family Shewanellaceae; genus Shewanella; species Shewanella sp. 553. Next base: position 2,217,107 of record NZ_CM181701.1, on the reverse strand, counting down.
CTGGTTAGCCCTGACGATGTGCACAACCTTAACCCTTAGCGCCTTATTGCCCCGCAGTGTGTTGGCGCAGCCTGATGATAAAACCTTTTTGGGGAGTCGTCAGCTTATCTATTTATTATCTAGCCTCTCACCCGAGCCATTATCACAGCCGTTAACTAAGTCAGCTAAGGCTTTATTCACCGGGTCTTTGCTCCCCAATGCCTTCGCGTTGAGTGCATTACCGAATGATAAAGTTGCTATGCAGATATCGGGCTGGGCAAACCGAGTGCAAGTGAAGCCGTTTTTTCAAAACGATACCGTCCAGTGGTTTAACGGCATGTATCTATTTTCGTTACCTCACGATGTCGCTATTGACAGTGTGACTCAGCATATTGCTGAGCCGCACTTACAAGGTGAAATATTCCCTGTTGAAATGACTTATCAGCAATTGGTCAGTTACCAAGCGGAGGCGTTTAGTGTGCGTTTTCCGCTGGCAAATACGCCTCGCTACGCCGGTGAGCCCGCTGTGACATCATCCTCGCCTAATGATAATGGAACATATGCTCAGATGAGTAAAACTGTGCGCTGGGCGACGGCTCAAAATACAAAGCTTGCCGATAAGCAAGGCGTCGAAAATGATTATGCCATTGTTATGATGATGCCGCTGCAAGCATCCATCGGGCAATGGCCGCAAGCGGCCAGTGAGCGTCGACTCATCTTAGCCATTAGTGCCATGTTGCTGCTACTACTTGGTGCGTATTGGTTAAGTTATGCCAGCGTAATGCAGCGCATCCTGTTGATATGCTTGCGACGTATGCGTGGGCAAAGGTGCGAGCACGGATAAGCGTTCATCGTCATTGCATTATGTTATTAATCGGTATCGTTCTGATTTTACAAATTGTACTAAGGAGGCTATATGCAGGCGAAAGCACGTTTTGCTCAATTTTTAATCGAACAGGCATGGCGTGAAACCTTAAGCGATGGTAAGTGGCATAAGCCATGGAGCTGGGCCAACACATATCCAGTGGCTAAGCTGCAGTTTGTTTCTGTGCAGGGGCAATTGCAGGGGCAAGCCTTATATGTATTAGCGGGCGCGTCTGGCAGAAACATAGCGTTTAGCCCTGTCTCCCTAATGGGAGTAAATCAACTTAATGGGTGGGGCAATGCTGTGATTGCCGGCAATAGAGATACTCATTTTGCCCATTTAAAAGGGGTCAAAGCTGGGCAGCGACTACGGGTACAAGATAGCGCGGCAAACGTTATTGATTATCAAGTGGTGTCGATTCAAATCGTAGCCGAAACAGATATTCGTCAGCTTAATGGGCAAGATGATGTACAGCTGACTTTAGTGACCAGTTATCCATTTGACAGCTTAGGTGCACAAAGTCGCTGGCGTTTTGTGGTGATAGCTGAGCCAGTGGCGGCAAAACCACAGGTCCAACGAGCCTTAGTTGCGGCTTAAATAATGGTGGTGGTTTAAGTAATGTTTATTGCATGGTGTTAGCGCCGCGGCCAGTTTTATCTTCGTAACGCTGTGCTAGTAGATTAGATAGGCATCACGCGGTTACGCCCGAGGCGTTTAGCGTCGTAAAGATAACTATCGCTACGTTCAATCAGCTGAGCTGGACTATCTTGCTTATGCCATTCACTGACCCCAAAAGAGGCGGTAATACTCTCGATTCGTTGGTCTTTACGGCGATCTTTGACACTGACTTTTTCAAGTGAGCGGCGCATCGCTTCGGCAATGTGTCGTGCCTTACGCTGGTGGCTTTTGGGGACTAAAATGGCGAACTCTTCTCCGCCAAAGCGATATATTTTGCTGCCATCGCGGCAAGCATCACTTAAGCGTTTCGCGACCGCTTTAAGGACGTTGTCGCCCAGTAGATGGCCGTAAGTGTCGTTAAAGCCTTTAAAGTGGTCAATATCGACCAAAATAAGGCAGGTGCCCTCAGGGGCTTGAGTGAGAATGCCAGCCAAATCTTGATCGAATGCTCGGCGATTGAGTACGCCGGTCAGTGCATCATAATAGACATCTTTTTCTGAGCGTTGCAGTTGGCCGCGCAGAGCATCTATCTCTTGTTGTGCCTGCTGTAATTTGGCAGTAAAAAATTCGGTACTGGTGCGTATATCGTCAGACTCTTTTACCAAATTACGTACGAGTCCAAGCACTTTCTCTAGGCTGACCCCTTCCTCTTCAATACGATTAAGTTTCTCGAAGTTTTGAACTATCCGCTTTTGGAAGCCTTTGGCATCATGCTTGGTATCTTTAAGCGATTGTGATAACTCCAGTGTCATGGCCTCCAGATTTTGTCGCATCTCCAGCACATCGATTTCAACCGGATCAGACAGGTGTTCACGGTACAGCAATTGGGCATTGACAGGTGGGCAGGTTTGATACTGGGCTACGAGGTTATCCATTTTTTCAACCAATACCGGATCTTGTTCACCCACATAGGCATACCACAATGCGTAATTAGTCGGAGTGGTGGGGATCTGATGCTTTAGCATCAGAGGTACTGCTTTTTTGAGGTTGATGGCAGCGGTGCGCAGCAGATCGTTGGACATGGTGATAGATTCCTCACAGTATTGCTCATCAATATGGCAACTCAGTCGTTGCTCAACATTGTTTTACTTAATATGGGTTGGCATAGTCGCGCTATGATGTGCGTTCATACCCCGCCATTGTAGGGGGGCATGATAGCGCATATCGGTTAACGTGAGTCGTTAAAGGGCATTATCGATTAGGTCGTTGATTGGGTGCCCAATTAAGCCAGTCAGTTTGTGGCTTTTCATGCAAGGTAAAGGCCTGATTACTATTTAATTGATTGGCAGGGGTGGTGACCACTTGCGTGGCGACCCCTATGCCGCCAGTGAGTATGGTCTCAAGTGAGCCAGTTTCAATTTGAGCGCCAGAAAATAGACCCACATCCACCTTAATGCCAGACATATCCCAAAATTGACTGCTTTGATTGACTAGATGTTGATAGCGCGCATCTATTTGTACCTGCATCTGCACCTGAGTGCCATTTACCGATAATTGGTAATGGGCTATCTCGCCTATCTTAATGCCGCGAAAGATGATGGGACTGCCTACTTTAATTGAGCCTAAATCGCTGTCAATGAGGGTTAATTGCAACGAGCCATCATCTACATGCACCGGGGTTTCAGTCAGACCGGTAAAGTGTTTGCTTAACTGCTGGCTATTACCCGGAAGTACGGCCACATAGGGGCCAGTGAGTAGGGTTTCGGCCGCCTGAATGCCAGATAACGAAATTTGTGCATCGATTAAAAAATATTGCGCATCTTGGCGAGTAAATGCCTTGGCATAATCCCCATAAAGGTACGCATCAACACTGACTGTACCGAGGTCGTCATTGAGTTTAACTTGCTCGATCTCACCCACCTGATGACCTAAATAGCGAATAGGCGCTTTAGCCGCTAACTTCGTTGTGGCGGGAAAGCTAAGTGTAATGGGGGTTGCCTTGGCTAGGGCAAGCGCCTTAGACCCGTATAAGTGCTGGCTATTAACGGCATCATCGCCCTCGAGTAAGCCTAAGCTAACGCTGCCTTTGATGGCGCCACTCAAGGGCGCGATCTCAACATTGATTCCGCGTAAGCTAGCATCGACTGTCAAAGCGTTGTTACGCCAAAACACGGTTTTAGGGGTTAACAGTGAATCAAATTGCTTATCAACCCCAAGGGTGATGGCAAAATTATTACTTTGTGCTTGCCAAGCGACATCGAGCACTTGGCCAATTTGCATCTTTTTAAAGTAGAGTGGTGATGTCGCACTTAAATCGGCGCCATCAGGGCTCATCAGGGTGATGCGTCGCTGATCCCCTTGGCTGATGATCTGCTGGGCCTGCTTCTGTGAGCTAAATAACATTAAGGTGCTGTGCTGTTTTACTGGAGTAGTAGATTTGCCTTGAATTAAGCTGATCGCCCCTTGGGTGAGTGTGGCTAAGTCGCGGGTATTTACCGTTACACCCTCGATAGAGGCATCAATAGCTAATGCTGACTCAGGAATGAAGTAGCTACCAGATGAAATAAGCTTTTGATATTCTGGCCATATGTCTATTGAATACTCGACGCCGCTATAATCTGGCTTAAAGCGAACGTCGCTAACACTGCCAATGGGTAACTGTTTAAAGCGTACCTGCGCGCCGACGTCTATGCCGGGATTCTCACTGGCCGTTAATGTCAACGTAAAAGGTTGATTATGTAAGGGCGGAGCACTATCTAGCAGAGGGTACTGTGCTAAAGGCTCTCCGGTGCCGGGCATGAAATTGATCACGCTACCTGTGAGTAGGCGCGTAGCATGCTTGATACCTGCCGTGGAGATATCGGCGCCTTCGACCCAAAATTGCGCCGTGCCACTCAACAGATGAGCATAATCGCTATCGAAAGTCGCATCGAAAATGACTCCAGAGTCACTTAAATGCGTGTGGGTCACACGGCCTATCTCTATGCCTCGAAATACAATGCTTGCACCCGATTGAATAGTATCTGCATCGCTGGCTTGCAGTGAGAAGCCTACGCCGCGAATGGCAGCATCTTTATCATCAAAAATGGTATAGTGTTGATTTGGTTCGGCTTGCAGACCGTTGGGATCGGAGGAAAAGCTAACGCCACCGGCTAAAATGGCTGACAGACTCTCTGTTTTTACTTTGATTCCCGCCAGTGACGCATCGACTGCTAAGCCTGAGACATTCCAAAATTGCGAGTTTTGTTTTACTAAATGTGTGTACTGTTTCTGTATGTATGCATTAAATAAAATGCGGTTATCATTGACTAAACGGTAACTGAAAATTTTACCGACAGGGATTTGACGATAAAAGATTAGCGAGCCGATATCGAGTGAGCCTAAGGTTGGGCTGCTTAATTGCACCATTAACCCGTCGGAGCCTGGGGCAACTGGTGGAGCCTGATCTTCGGCGATAAACTTTCGGCGTTCATTACCATTTCCAGGTTGAATGGCAATATAGTTACCGGAAAAAAGCGCATCGAGTCCTTCAACACCGGTAATTGAGGCTTTAGGCGTGACCAGCCAAAATTTGGTGTTGTCTTTTAAAAATGGAGTGGAGCGATAATCCATTAATAGATCGACATTCACCCCTTGCAGAGCATCATCGATACTAATGTCGACCACTTTACCGACGGTCAAACCTTGATAACGCACTAAGGTTTTACCGACATCGATACCAGTGGCACTTGGAAAATGGATACGCACATCGATACCCGATTCTCGGATACTCTTAACGCCCAGCCAAGCGCCCAGCGCTAGTGCGATGATAGGTAACAGCCAAATCGGCGAAAATAACTTCTTCTTTACCACTTTAGGTGTTTCAATTTTTGTCATCTTTCGCTTCCAATCGGTCCCAGAGTAAACGGGTGTCTAATACTTTTGCTGCCAGCTGTGTCAATAAGACGACTAAGGCAAACGCCGTAGCAGCCGGTGCAGGTTTGGCATCAAATATTTGCCCCATATTAACCAAAGCCGCCGTTATTGATATGACAAACAGATCTAACATCGACCAGCGACCAATCCATTCAATGATATGAAAGCCTGCCATTAATCTTTTTTTTGAAATTGGTAAACGATGACTTATGGCGAGCAGATAGGTCGCTAAACCGATAATTTTCAGCATAGGTACGAGAATACTGGCGGTAAATAAAATGATGGCAATAGGCCATAAGTCTAAATGGATTAAATGATTAATACCGCTAAAGATGGTGTCACGCCTGACTTGGCCTTGGCTAGTCATAATGGTGATTGGGTATAAGTTGGCTGGCACTAACAAAATGGCGGCGGTGAGCAACAGCGCCCAGCTTTTTTGGATGCTGGCGTAGTCTCGACTCTGTACGTACTGACCACAGCGTTGGCAATAGGTATCTTCAATTCGGCAAAGTTTTGCACAAGTAGGACAACTGGTGATCCCTGCAGCTTGTCCTTGCGAGTTGCGATGAGAGTTAGTCATTGAGCTGGTTCCACATATGCTCGATATCATATTCACGCTGCAAGAAAATAACCACAATGAATAAAATACTGAAGCAGAATGTCCCTATACCAAAATAGAGGTCGGTGTAGTCGGAGAGTTGAAACACGGAAACAAAGATACTGATCATGTATATCTCTAGCATTGTTAGCTCTGTCAACAGGCTATGCCAGCGCAGTAGTTGTTTATAAATATTACGAAAAAATGACTTTTTTATTTGATATTTAACGATTAAAATTTGTGCCAACACTGATAGGATAAGTAAACCAGGAGCGATAACCGCGGCGATCATAACCGCGATCCCCACTACCCAGTAGCCTTGAGATATCACCGACATCGCTCCTTCTACCACTGTCGTGGTACGCACGCTGCCCAAAAAATGCAGCTCTAATACAGGGAATATATTGGCGGGGAAATACAGTACCAAGGCGGTAATACATAAGGCGAGCATACCGTTGATAGAGCAATAGGGGGTGTCGTACAAATTACTATGGCAACGAGGGCAAAGGGCTCTTACCCCAATAGGAAGCGCCCGCTTGCTGACGATGAGGTCACAGGAGCGGCATAGGATAATGCTCTTATCTAACACGTTTCTATCGGAAGTAATGATGGGTATTCCTATCGTTTGGGAGCAAATAACATGGTGGTTGCCCCTAATTTCTTCAGATCCAAAAAGCTGTTGTACGCTGCAAGCGTTTAGCAATTGTGATAAGACAACATCACTATTGCTAACGAAATAATAGAACAAGATTCTATCAGATAAATTTGAACACTTGCATAACAACTTGTATTTATGAGATTCTACAACTGTATATAAAAACAGTGTGAGGGCAGGCATGGCAGTTATAACGAAATTTGTCGTAGTCAGAGAAGGGGTTGAGAAGATGACATTCACATCTAAAAAGGAGGCTGACGCCTTTGATAAGATGCTCGATATCGCAGATAATCTACTTCCTTTTATCGAACAGGCTCAGCTAGGACTCGATGATGATGCGATTGAGAAGCTCAGTTTCTATTTAGCCGAAAACAAAGATCAACTGATGGGCTTATTAAAGGGCGGTGCGGTGACGAAACCTGCAGCAGTAAAAAAAGCCAGTAAAAAAACCGAAGCAACAGCATAATTTATTAGGAAACCCTATGACATCCGTGTGTTATGACACTTTAGCTCGCCAAACCGAAGCATTATTCAGTGGCGAAGATAACCTTATCGCAGCCATGGCTAACTTTTCCGCATTGATCAATGACAACCTTGACGATATCAATTGGGCGGGATTTTATCTTGTTGAAGGCGAACAACTGATTTTAGGCCCGTTTCAAGGCAAGGTTGCCTGTACCCGCATTCCTATGGGGAGGGGGGTTTGTGGCACAGCAGCGCAAAGTAATACCACACAACGCGTGGCTGATGTTCACCAGTTTGCGGGCCATATCGCCTGTGATTCGGCGAGTAATTCTGAAATCGTCATTCCATTAAGGCGCGATGGTCAAGTGATTGCTGTGCTTGATATCGATAGCCCATCAATATCTAGATTTGATCAAGCCGACGAAAACGGCCTTGAATTAGTAGTAAAAAGTCTGGAAAAAGCTTTATTTGCTTAAACTAACACCAATTTTGCACAATTGATGGTCGCATTCATAGCTAGCAAGCTTATAATAGGCGGCTTAACGAATATCAAAATGCTGGGTGACATTTCATTACTTGAAATGAATACTTGGCGTTTGTTAAGTGTAATTGATAAGGTATGTTGGACGTAACGCTAACGGGTGTAGCTACACTAGGTGAGATAATGCCCGTTAACCGCCCCTAACAAATATGAACGACACGCCCGCCAACATTAAGTTGGGTGAGGTGATAGTCCCCTTTTTAAACTGTGGAAGTAATGATGGAATCAACAGAAAAGTTGACCGACACCAACGCTATTCTGGCGTATTTATATGAAACATTTCCTTTGTGCTTTATTGCTGAAGGTGAAACTAAACCGCTTAAAATTGGATTGTTTCAGGACTTGGCTGAAAGGTTAGCTGATGATTCTAAAGTCAGTAAAACTCAATTGAGAATTGCCTTACGTCGCTATACTAGTAGCTGGCGCTATCTTAAAGGCATCAAAGTTGGGGCACAGCGTGTCGACCTTGACGGCAATGAATGTGGTGAGCTAGAGCAAGAGCATATCGATCATGCACAAGCTACACTGAAAGAAAGTCAGGAAAAAGCCAAGGCTAAACGTCTAGCCAAAGCCGCAGCGAGTAAGGGCGACAATAATCAGCCTAAGGCTGAAAAGAAGCCATTTAAAAAGCCTGCGCCTAAGCGTAAACCCACTGCGGTTAAAGTCGCTAAACCAGAAGTTGCAGTACAAAATTTAACACCTGCGGTATTAGGCGAGTTGAAACCAAATCAACGTGTCAATGTCAAACTAGGTAAATCGCCAGTATCAGGTGTCGTACTTGACATCAAAAAAGAAGATATACAAGTGCAGTTAGATTCAGGATTAACCATCAAAGTGAAGGTTGAACATATCCTGCTATAACTGTTTCATTGTAAAAGGAGTAACTTGTTGATGCGAAAACTAACTCTGGTAGCTTCAATTGCCAGCATTTTTGTAGGATTCTCGGCTTGGGCATTGACGCCTACAATTCCATCAAGCGAGTTGCCCTCTCTGAATCAAGAGCCACAACATAAAGTGGCGAGTAAGCGAGTGGCGGACACCTATGCGCGTAATCACTATCATCGTTTCGATTTTGATGATGCGTTTGCTGCGCAGGTGTTCGACCGCTATTTAAAGCAACTCGACTACCGTCGTAATGTGTTATTACAAAGTGATGTCGATAGCTTTAAGGTCTACGCTACAGAATTTGACGACATGCTCAAAAGTGGTGACTTGACTGCCGCCTATAAGATGTTTGATCTGGTGCAGCAACGTCGTTATGACCGTTTTGCCTATGCGTTAGCCCTGCTTGATACCGAAATTGACTTTAATGTTCCTGGTGACAACTATCAGTATGATAGAGAAGAAGCTGCTTAGCCCAAAGATGAAGCAGAGCTTAATGAGCTTTGGCGTCAACGGGTAAAATATGATGCCCTCAATCTTAAACTTACTGGTAAAACGTGGGATGAAATTGTTGACGTGTTAGAAAAGCGTTACAACAACGCCATCAAACGTCTGAGTCAGACCAAAAGCGAAGATGTCTTTCAAGGTGTGATGAATGCCTTTTCTCGCTCGGTAGAACCACATACTAGCTACCTTTCTCCGCGTAACGCAGAACGTTTCCAAATGGAAATGAACCTGAGCCTTGAAGGCATAGGCGCGGTGCTGCAGATGGATGAAGATTACACTGTGATTAAAAGTTTGGTCGCTGGTGGTCCTGCGGCCAACAGTGAAAAACTCTCCCCTGAAGATCGCATTGTAGGTGTTGGCCAAGAAGGAAAAGAGATAGTCGATGTGATTGGTTGGCGTCTCGATGATGTTGTTGAACTCATTAAAGGGCCAAAAGGCAGTAAAGTGGTACTGCAAGTCTTACCTAAGAAAGGCGGTTCTTCAGCTAAACCTACTTATGTGACTATTGTTCGGGATAAAATTCGCCTAGAAGATCGCGCAGCGACCTCCGAGGTGATTGAGCCTTCAAGCGGAGATTACGCTGGTCGTAAAGTTGGTGTCATTAAGATCCCTGGCTTTTACATGAACCTGTCACAAGACGTGCTTAAAGAGCTGACTAAACTTAAACAAGAAAACGTTGAAGGGGTTGTCATAGATCTGCGTGGCAACGGTGGCGGCGCGTTAACTGAAGCCACCTTGTTAACCGGCTTGTTTATTGAGCAAGGTCCTGTGGTGCAAATTCGTGATGCGAATGGCCGAGTTTCACAAAATCGTGATAATGATGGCCGCGTTGCTTATTCTGGTCCATTGACTGTGATGGTCGATCGTTACAGCGCATCGGCATCTGAAATTTTTGCCGCCGCGTTGCAAGATTATGATCGTGCACTTATCGTCGGTGAGTCGACTTTTGGTAAAGGCACAGTACAGCAGCATAAAAGCCTTGGGCGTATCTATGATATGTACGATAAACCGATTGGCCATGTGCAATACACCATCGCTAAGTTTTATCGTATCGATGGTGGCAGCACCCAAATTAAAGGGGTCACGCCCGATATTCCTTTCCCTAGCGCCTTAGAGCCAGGTGAATATGGTGAAGCGGAAGAAGATAATGCATTACCGTGGGATAAGGTGCCAATGGCGCAATACAGCACCCTAGGTGACATTAATCCGAATTTGGTGGTTAATTTAGATGGCCGCCATCAACAGCGCATTAAGCAAGATGTCGAATTTAGTTATATTTATCAGGATATTGCTGAATTCAAGAAAAGCCATAAAGAAACCAGTGTCTCTTTGGTGGAAAAAGAACGTATTGCCGAACGTGAGGCTAATGATAGTAAGCAGTTAGCACGTTTAAACGAACGCCGCGCTGCAAAAGGCTTAGCACCACTGACATCGCTTGACGATGCCGATGATGAGATGACATTACCCGATGCATTCTTAGACGAAACCGTGTATATCACTCTTGATATGGTCGACATGGAACAGATGGCTAAAAATCAGTCTAAGTAATCGACTTAGCAAAATGAAAAACGCGCTATTGGCGCGTTTTTTTTATCAAATTTTAAGTGATAAGAGGAACTGTGATGACGCAAGTTCGAGCGAAATACCTAAAAGATTACCGTGCGCCAGACTTTACTATCACCCATGTAGCGCTTGACTTTGTGTTGGCTGGTAGCGAGACCAGAGTGACGGCAACTAGCCAAGTACGGCGTCTAAATGACAACGCGACTTCCTTACGACTCGATGGTGAAGCGCTGTCGATTGAAACCTTGACCGTCAATGGTAAGCCGTATCCTTATCAAGTCGAAGAGGGTCTGTTGTGGCTGGAAAATGTCGGCGCCGAATTTGAACTGCAAGTGATCACCCGCCTTGACCCGGGCACAAATTCAGCCCTCGAAGGCCTTTATATGTCAGATGGCGCCTACTGTACTCAATGTGAGGCGCAGGGGTTTAGACGCATCACTTACTTTCTCGATCGCCCCGATGTGTTAGCGATTTACACTGTGCGGATCGAAGCCGACAAGCAAGCGTTTCCTTATTTGCTCAGTAACGGTAATAAAGTAGAAACTGGTGAGCTTGATGGTGGTCGTCATTTTGTCCGCTGGCAGGATCCGTTTCCAAAACCTGCTTATTTATTTGCTCTGGTAGCAGGCGATTTCGATGTATTACAAGATAGTTTTGTGACCCAAAGCGGTCGCGAAGTTGCACTGCAAGTCTTTGTGGATAAAGGTAACTTACATAAATCCCATCATGCGATGGCATCACTTAAAAAGTCCATGGCTTGGGATGAGCAGCGTTTTGATTTGGAATACGATCTCGATATCTACATGATTGTTGCTGTCGATTTTTTCAATATGGGCGCAATGGAAAATAAAGGCCTAAACGTGTTTAACACCAAGTACGTGTTGGCCGACACCGCATCGGCAACGGATGATGATTATCATGGCATTGAGTCTGTGGTTGCCCATGAGTATTTTCATAACTGGACCGGCAATCGCATCACCTGTCGTGATTGGTTTCAATTAAGCTTGAAAGAGGGGTTAACCGTTTTTCGAGATCAAGAATTTAGCTCAGACGTTGGTTCACGGGCAGTTAATCGTATTCATGCTATTAAGGTCATTAAAAATCAACAGTTTGCCGAAGATAGCGGCCCGATGGCTCATGCCATTCGTCCCGAATCGGTAATTGAGATGAATAATTTTTATACCGTGACGGTATATAACAAGGGGGCTGAAGTGATCCGCATGATGCACACCTTGTTAGGTGAAACCGGCTTTCAGGCTGGGATGAAATGTTATGTTGAACGTCATGATGGTCAGGCGGTCACCTGTGACGATTTTGTGGCAGCGATGGAGCATGCCAGCGGCGTCGATTTAAACCAGTTTAGACGTTGGTACAGTCAATCGGGAACGCCCTTGGTCACAGTCAAAGAGGAATATGATTCTGGGGCGAAGCAATATCGCTTACATATTTCGCAGCGTACATTGCCTACCGCAGAGCAAGCAGAAAAATGGCCGTTACATATTCCGTTTGATCTCGAACTGCTGAGCGTAGAGGGTGAATCGATACTCAATCGGGTACTCGATGTCACCCAAGTAGAGCAGACTTTTGTGTTTGATGATCTGCCAAGTGCCCCTGTGCCGTCGTTATTACAAAATTTCTCGGCGCCAGTAAAATTGCTGTTTGACTACAGTATTGAGCAGTTGCTCCACTTAATCCGCTTTGCCTCGAGTGAAGTGGCTAAATGGGAAGCATCGGTGGCGTTATTTAGCCAGTCAGTGTGGCACAATGTCGCTAGCCTTCAAGCTGGCCAAAGCATGCATACCGATAGCCGTTTAATCGATGCGATAAAAGGCTTATTGCTGGAGCCCAATCTTGATCAGGCTTTATTGGCCGAAATATTACATTTTCCCAATCTGTCGACCCTGATTGAGCAAGCTAATGAGGTCGATATCGATGCCTTGTCAATGGCGCGCACATTTGTGATTGAAGAGATCGCCAGTGGCTGTGAAGATGAGTTGTTGGCTCGTTACCGAGAACTGGCGGCGATTGATGCACCTGCGGCGCGTTCGCTGAAGAATGCGGCCTTGCTATTATTGCTTAAAATGTCTGATGAACATCAAGCCTTAGCCGAAAATCAATACCGTCATTCCATGAATATGACTGACAGTTTAGGTGCATTAACGGCGCTCAATAGCGAAGACAGTGAGCTTAGACAAACGCTGCTAGATGATTTTCAGCAGCGCTGGTCTCAAACGCCTCTAGTGATGGATAAATGGCTGACGTTACAGGCCACTTGCGCAGGTGATGAGCGCATCAACGCGATTAAAACCTTGTTGCAACATCCCGCGTTTAGTCTGTCAAATCCTAACCGTGTTCGCTCGTTAATTGGAGCGTTTGCGGCGGCAAACTTGGCGGTATTCCACCGTCAAGATGGTGCGGGTTATCAATTATTAACTGAGGTCATTATTGAGTTGAACACGCTTAATCCGCAGGTTGCGGCGCGCATTATTACGCCGTTAATACAGTTTAAGAAGTTTGATGAGAGTCGGCAGGTATTGATGAGGCAGTCATTGCAGCAAATACTCGCCTTACCGCAACTATCTAACGATCTGTTTGAAAAAGTGACCAAGGCGCTAGCCTAAACCTTAAGCGACGGGGCAGTGCCTGCCCCGTCATTTCTGTTCTTATTATTGTTGATGATATTATGGTCTTTTTCTTTTCAATTTATGTCAGTTACCGTGATTTTCTAAATTATTATCAAGGATATGTAGATAAAGTCGAAGTGAAGGAAACCGGGGGGAAAACCCTGTGGATCAATGCGCGTCACTTTCGACCTTTCTTAACACCTGGTGGCCTTTCTGGTTACTTTAGATTAGAGCTTGATGATACAGGCCAGTTTCGTTCTTTGACTCGCTTATAATAATTAGAGTTATTACTTCAAACGATTGATTATAAAACTCCCCCCCATTTAAGCTCACTTTATAAATATAATTACCTGTTTATTATTGTTTTTTTGATACGCCTTCCTCACCGTTAATCTTTTGTATCTGCTTATTTAAATCGTGCGTTTGAAAAGCAGGATTTTATTTGGCTTAAGTATCCAAATATCAAGGTTATTTTCTCTTTTTACACCTTGCTCATCGATCGTAAATGCTGTAACAATAGTGTTACCTGTACGCTAACAAGATGTTGGCCACCATTCCTATAACAAAGAATCCAACAGGTTACGGAGAAGAGCTAAAATGAAAAATCTTAAAAATGGCTTTAATAAGTCAACGCTTGCTTTGGGGATTATCGCAGCGTTGAGCATTGCCACTGCACCTGTCGTTCAAGCGGTGTCCTTTGATTGGGGCGAAGTACAAGGTTCGTTTGATTCAACTTGGAGTGCTGGCGCAAGTTGGCGAGTTGAAGAGCGCAACTGGGATGATCACATTGGCAAAGTGAATCATCCACGTTTCGATTGGTCCAATTATTCCGCTTTTAACAATACCAAATATTCCTCTGCAGAGATCTGGGCTCAACCCGGTTCATATTCTAGTAACGGCGACTTGAGTAACATGCTGTATTCTCAAGGCGACGTCACTTCAATGGTGTTCAAAGGCTTACATGAGCTGTCGTTACAATATAAAAACTATGGTCTGTTTGCTCGTGGTATGTATTTCTACGATCAAAAGGCAAATGACGGCAGTTATGGTTACACCGACCCATTAACAGGTAAAGAGTACGACCCTTGTGCCGACTCCGAAGCCTCTAAGGTGCAATGTAAAGATGTGCGTCTGCTTGATGCGTTTATTTACGGTAACTTTGATTTTAATGATGGTGCAAACCCGCTAACGGTTAGAGTGGGTAACCAGGTGGTATCGTGGGGCGAAAGTACCCTTATTGCCCACGGGATTGGGGTGATAAACCCGGTGGATCTGAATATTCTTAATGCTCCAGGGGCTGAATTAAAAGAAGCATTTAGGCCGCAAGGCATGGTGTGGGCATCTTTGGGGGTCACCGACTCTCTGTCTGTAGAAGCTTTCTATCAATATGACTGGGAGCCTGTTTGGGTGCCGACACCTGGGTCGTTTTTTTCCACCAATGATTTTGCCGGTTATGGTGGTTATGCTCAAAACGCCCAGCTTGGTTTTAATGCTAACCCAGACATGAATCTCGATTTTATTGTCTCAGAATACAATAACTTGTTACAGATGATGGCCTCGGGGCAATATGATGCTGAGACTTTAGGGAAATTGGCTTTAGCCTATCCAACCAAAGCGACCTTAGTGAAAGATCAAGCCAGTGCCAGTGATTCAGGACAGTACGGTGTTAAGTTTGGTTACTATGCGCCAGAACTTGGCGAAACCGAATTTGGTTTGTATTACATGAACTATCATAGCCGCCGTCCTTTGATCAGTGGCACCGCAGCTAATTTTACTGCCGAGGCCATTGGGCGAGATTTAGCTAAGCTGGGCGCAGTTGCTGCTGCCGGAGGCACGGTCGATCGTAACACCTTATTAGGGCTAGAAACCTTTTCTAAGGCACAAATTGAATATCCTGAAGATATTCAGCTTTATGGTTTCAGTTTTAACACCTTGATCGGTGATACGTCCGTTGCTGGTGAAATAGCCCATCGTCAAGATGAGCCGCTGCAAATTGATGACGTTGAACTGTTATTTGCCGCCATGCCTCAGCAACTCGCCAATGCCGGATTGCGCCCTGATTTAGACGGCATATCGCAAATTGAAGGTATAGGCTCTGGCGAGTCAGCCAAAGGGTATATTCTGCGTGATACTACTCAAGCACAGGTCACCTTTACGCATTTATTTGGTCCTACTTTAGGCACCAGTAACTTAACCATGTTAGCCGAAGTCGGTGGTGTGTGGATCCACGATATGCCTGGCTTTGATGAGCTGCGTTTAAATGGCCCTGGCACGGCTCGTTCTGGGGGCAACCCAGATATGCCAGGCATTATCGAAGCCCTGCATAACGGCCCAGAAACCAATCCGTTCCCTACTGACTTTTCATGGGGCTATCGAATTGTAGCCAAGGCGGATTACAACAACTTGTTTGCCGGTGTGAATATGGCACCGCGCATTATCTTCTCTCATGATGTTAAAGGGATAACTCCAGATCCTATGTTCCTATTTACCGAAGGTAAGAAAGCGGTCGCTATCGGGGTGAACTTCGATTATCAAAGCCGTTGGGGAGCCGATTTCTCCTATAACTCTTTCTTTGGTGGTGTAGGGACGACTAATCAGATGTCTGATCGTGATTACGTGTCATTTAACATCAAGTATTCAATCTAATTCACAAGGACGATAACGATGAATAAACTAGCTATATTGTCGACAGCTGTGATCGTTGCATTGAGCGCTCCTGTTGCATTTGCCAAAGTATCAGAGGCCGACGCGGCCAAATTAGGCACATCATTAACGCCACTTGGCGGCGAAAAAGCGGCTAACGCAGATGGGACTATTCCTGCATGGGATGGCGGTATCACGAAAGTGGTCGCAGGTTATGAAAAAGGGATGCATCATCCCGATCCTTTTGCTGCTGATAAAATTGAATTTACCATCACTAATGCTAACAAAGATAAGTACAAGGCAAATCTCACAGAGGGGCAGTTAAAACTGTTTGAGCTGTATCCAGACACATACAAGATGAATGTGTATCAGACTCGCAGGACGGCTTCGGTACCACAATTTGTCTACGATGCCACCAAGGCCAACGCGACTCGCGCCGAGTTAATTGCTGATGGTAATGGTATTTCAGGTGCCGCCATTGGGATCCCATTTCCAATTCCGCAAAATGGGTTAGAAGCTATCTGGAACCATGTATTGCGTTTTCGTGGTGTTGACCTTGAAACCTCGCGCAGTCAAGCGGCACCGACAGCCAGTGGCAGTTATACTTTGGTTGAAACGGCTGAAGAGCTGCGCTTTGAATATTCACGTCCAGAAATGACCTTAGATCAATTAAAGGACTCTAACACACTGTTTTATTTCAAGCAGGTCGTGACTCAGCCTGCCCGTTTAGCCGGTACCGCGTTATTGGTTAAAGAAACAATGGATCAAGAAGCCTTACCGCGTCAGGCATGGACCTACAACACGGGGCAGCGTCGAGTGCGTAAAGCGCCAAACGTGGCATTTGATACGCCTGGCACAGTATCAGACGGGCTGCGCACCACCGATGACTTTGACATGTTTAACGGCTCGCCTGTGCGTTATAACTGGGAGTTAATGGGTAAGAAAGAGATCTATATTCCTTACAATGACTATAAGTTGCATTCAGATAAGCTCAAATATGATCAAATCTTGCAGGCCGGTCATATCAACCCTGAGCACGTACGCTGGGAAAAACACCGTGTATGGGTAGTAAAAGCGCAGCTTAAAGAGGGGATGCGCCATATCTATAAAACACGCATGTTCTACATCGATGAAGACTCTTGGCAGGTTTCGTTAACCGATATGTACGATAACCGCGATGAGTTGTATCGCGTCGGCGTAGCTCATGCGATTAACTATTATGAAGTGCCTACCTTGTGGACCACCTTAGAAGTTATTCACGATCTGCAATCGCGTCGTTATCTGGCTATGGGATTAGATAACGAAGGTCGCATGTACAATTTTGATGCGCAGTTGAGTGAGGCTAACTTCACCCCAGCAGCATTACGACGTGCGGGTATTCGTTAATCACCACTTTGGGAGGGGCCGCAAGGCCTCTTCATTATAAAAGGAAGTTTGTATGTCGTTTAGCATGCTTCGATTGGTCTTGCTAACTGTGTTGCTCACCTCGAACATAAACACAGTGAGCGCCGATACAGATATGAGCTCATCCATTCAGCCATTAGCCGTGCACTCTTTAGTATTAGACTCGACCCTCAAGGCTGACACTGCCGTGGCGGTTGGCGAGCGCGGGCATCTGTTTGTATTTGATGACAACTGGCAGCAACGCCCATCACCGACTCAAGCGCATCTAACGAAAGTCTTTCTGCTTGATGACAAGCTTGGCTGGGCTGTGGGTCACGATGCCACGGTATTACACACCCAAGATAGCGGACTTAGTTGGCAGGTGCAGATGAGTTCGCCTGAAATTGAAAAACCCCTCATGGATGTGCTGTTTTTCGATGAGTTAAACGGTATCGCCATTGGGGCTTATGGCATGTTTTATCGCAGTAAAGATGGCGGTAATACGTGGGAGCCGGAGTTTCATGGTGAGCTGTTATTTGAAGAAGATATTGCCTACCTTGAAGACTTAAAAGCCGAAGATGAAGCCTTATACCTCAGTGAACGTAGTACCTTGTTGCCCCATTTTAATCGCGTGGTGCCGCTAGATGATTCGCGTTTATTAATGGTGGGTGAGTTAGGGTTAGCTGCGGTCTCAGAAGATAAAGGCATCAGTTGGCAGCGGCTCGATTTTCCTTATGACGGCTCCTTATTTAATGCTTTGGTGACAAGCAAAGGTGTCTACGTTATGGGGCTGCGTGGTCATCTGTTTAAGAGCGAGGATGGGGCAAATAGTTGGCAAGAGATAGCACTGCCGATCCAGTCGACCTTAAACGGTGGACTTATCATCGATGATAACAAAATAAGGCTCGTGGGTAATGCGGGCGTAATTATCGATGTTTATCATGATGGCGCTGTTGCAATGGTCGCGCAACGCCAAGGTGAAAACCTGGTCACTATTAGTCGGGATACTAATGGTAAACAATGGGTTGCGGGTACAAAAGGTTTCTTCGAATTAAAACAAGAATAATAAGGCCCTGATATGTTAGATAAAGTAGTTAATGGATTAGAGTCGTTCCTTTTTAGGCAACGGGGATTGGTCATTTTTGCCTTTGTAGTGGTGACACTCTTTTTGGGCTTTCAAGCCAGTCATTTACGCATGGATGCGGCGTTTATTAAAAATATTCCGCTTAATCACAGCTACATGCAAACCTATTTAAAGCATCAAAAGCAATTTGGTGGCGCCAACAGCATCATGGTGGCGGTCGAGGACACCAGCGGGAATATTTTTAATGCCAATTTTTTTGATTCGCTAAAGCAAGTACATGATCAATTGTTTTTTATCCCTGGGGTTGATAGGGCCCAAGTGAAGTCGTTGTTCTCTCCTTCGACGCGTTTTACCGAAGTGGTGGAGGATGGTTTTGCCGGCGGGCCGGTGATCCCGGCGACTTTTTCTACCACGCCAGCAGGACTGGAAGTGGTACGTAGCAACATTGAAAAAGCCGGTATCGTTGGTCGCCTTATTGCGGAAGATTATTCAGCGGCGATGGTCACTGCTCAGTTAATGGACTTTGACCCTCAAACGGGCGAGCCGTTAGACACCTTAGCCTTTGCCACTCAGTTAGAAAAAGAGCTGCGCGGGCAGTATGAAAATGAACAGATTAAAATCCATATCATCGGCTTTGCCAAAATGGCCGGTGATGTCGCCGAAGGCGCTAAAGGGGTTGTGCTGTTCTTTTTAATTGCCATTTTAGTGACGGCAATCATGGTTTACCTGTTTTCAAAATCAGTCAAATTGACCCTACTGCCATTAGCGTGCAGCTTGGTGGCGGTGGTGTGGCAATTAGGTTTATTAACTGTCATGGGCTTTGGTCTGGATCCCATGTCGATACTGATCCCGTTTTTGGTGTTCGCTATCGGGGTTAGCCATAGCGTGCAGATGATCAACGCCGTGCGCCGTCGAGTGGGTGAGGGGGAATCGACCAAAGCCGCCGCTGCGCTGGCCTTTAGAAGCTTGCTGGTGCCCGGTGGCATAGCGCTGTTGTCTGATACTGTGGGCTTTATGACTCTGCTAGCCATCGACATTGGTATTATTCGCGAACTGGCGATATCGGCATCACTGGGTGTAGCGGTCATCATTTTAACCAACCTCATTTTGCTGCCGCTATTGATCTCTTATACCAAGGTAAATCCGTTAGCGGTTAAGCCTCATGCCGGCATAGATAAACTCTGGTTACGTTTATCCTATTTTGCCACGCCTAAGTATGCTGCAGTGGTACTCGTGTTAACTGTGATGCTGTTTGGTGTTGGCTGGCAACAAGCTAATAAGATGAAAATTGGCGATTTACAAGGCGGCGCACCAGCGCTGCATTTTGATAGTCGTTATAATCAAGACACTTTTTATATTACCGACAAATTCTCGGTCACTACAGATGTGATGACGGTCATTGTCGAGGCGTTCCCTGAAGCTTGTACTTATCATGATGTATTGATACAAATCGATCAGTTTGAATGGTTAGCGGCCAATACTCCAGGGGTTGAGTCGACAGCAAGTTTGGCGTCGATTGCTAAGCGGGTTAACGCCGGCTTTAACGAGGGAAATCCCAAATGGCAGGTATTACCGCGCACTACTGCGAGTCTGGTGCAAGCGGTAGGGCAAATCCCCACCACATCGGGGCTGCTGAATGGTAATTGCTCGGTAATGCCGGTTTACCTGTTTTTAACCGACCATAAAGCCGAAACCATAGAAGTGGTGATCGACAAGGTCAAAGCGTTATCGGCGCAAATGGATAACGATAAAATCAGCTTCAAATTGGCATCTGGCCCTGTTGGCGTGATGGCTGCCACCAATGAAGCAGTTGCCGAGGCACAGCTACCTATGATGCTGTATGTTTACGGCGCCGTATTTGTGCTGTGTTTGATCAGTTTCCGCTCGTTAAGGGCAACGGTTGCGGTGATTTTACCTTTGTATGTGGTATCGACCTTAGCGCAAGCCTTAATGACTCAGCTTGATATTGGCCTCGCGGTCAGTACGCTACCCGTGATTGCATTGGGGGTGGGCATCGGTGTCGATTATGGCATTTATATCTTATCGACCATGGCTGTTAAGCTTCGTGATGGGATGCCAGTGCAAAAAGCATATCATCAAGCGTTAATCGAACGTGGTAGTGCCGTGATGTTTACTGGCTTAACGCTGGCGATTGGGGTGAGCACTTGGTTCTTTTCGGCGTTAAAATTCCAAATGGACATGGGGATCTTGCTGACATTTATGTTTTTGGTAAATATGTTAGGCGCCATAATTATTTTACCGGCGATAGGAGCGGTATTCTGGCGAAACCCAAAGCAGTAATACATTAGGAGAGCAGATGCTCTCCTTTTTTTTGCCTGTTTTTTGAATAGTTACGCTAAGTTTCCGATTGTTTTTTCATCTATTGACCTTAAACCTGCTCCACTGCGGAGTTAAGCAGGATCTACCACTGAAATAATCCTCGAAATATGGCACATTTAGTAATAGACTTCGCGCTATGACCTAGGTCACATTATTTGGCCCGTCATATGCTCTAGCATCCAGATAATTAAGAAAAGCGCTGCCATAGACCCTAAAGGAAACAGTAACATGGCCTTGAAAGATGCAATGCCTTCAGTATTACTTGAAAATGTAGTTAACCTCATTCACTCAAAAGTCCCTAATTCACAAGCTAAGCAGGTCGAACAGTTCGCCACCTGCATTTATGCGCATATGTCAAAAGATGATTTACATGCGCGTAATGACAGCGATCTTTACGGTGCGGTGCTCAGTCTTTGGAATGTCGCCAATAAAACCCCCGTAGGTGAAACCCATATCCGCGTATTTAATCCAAGCCAATCTAAGCATGGCTGGAAATCATCTCACTCAATTATTGAGGTGATCCACCCAGATATGCCGTTCTTAGTCGATTCGGTCGGCATGGCCCTTAATCGTATGGGCATTACTACCCATATGATGCTGCATACGCCGCTCACGGTGCAGCGAGATAAAGAGGCGATTATTAATGTTACCTATGGCGATGATAAAAACCAAAAATCAGAAAAAGTCGCTGTATTTCTTATCGAAATTGATCGCCTTAGCAGTGATGAAGATATCAAGAATTTAGAGAAAGAGATTGCTTCTGTGCTGGTCGATGTGTCGGCATCGGTTAATGACTGGCAGAAGATGTCAAACAAGTTAACCAGTACCATTAAAGAGTTAGCTACGCGTCCTTTCCCTGGAGAAAAACGCGATCTCGATGAAGCAATTAACTTTTTAACCTATTTAAACAACCACCATTTCACCTTGCTTGGTTATCGCCGTTATAGCCTCAATAAAGTCGAAGGTGATTTAGAGTTGGTGCCTGATAATGACACCAGTTTAGGGCTAATGAATGTACCCGGTAAGCCTAAGCATAATAAGGGCTTGTTGCTGTCGAGTCTGTCTGATACTGCTCGTAAAGAAGCCCTCGATAAGAGCTTGCTTATTTTAACCAAAAGCAGTGAAAAGAGCCGTGTACATCGTCCAGCCTATATCGATTATATCGGTATTAAACGCTTCGACAAAAAAGGTAATGTGATTGGTGAAGATCGCTTTATCGGTCTGTACGCCTCTAACTTGTATAATCGTAGCCCACGTGAGATCCCTTTATTAGCAGAAAAAATCCAACGGGTGCTTGATGCCTCAGGCTTAACAGCCGGTTCGCACGATTACAAAGCCTTAATGCATATCCTTGAGACGCTGCCACGTGATGAGATTATTCAAGCGCGTGAATCAGAACTAGCCAGCATGGCGCGTGGCGTACTTGAGATGCAAGATCGTGACAGGCTTAAACTGTTTGTGCGTAAAGATGGCTATGGCCGTTTCTTATCTTGTTTGGTTTATGTCTCAAAAGATCGCTATAACACTAAATTGCGTGAAGATACCCAACGTATTTTGGCGCAACATTTCAATACTAATGAAGACGTTGAATTCACGACTTATTTCTCCGAGTCAACGCTGGCACGTACTCATTACATTGTTAAAGTCGATAATAATAATACGGATGTAGATGTGGCTGCTATTGAAAATAATCTGATTGAAGCGGCGCGTTCTTGGGAAGATAAACTCAGTAGCGCGTTAATCTCGGCACAAGGTGAAGAGTCGGGCAATCGTTTGCTTAAGCGTTATATCGATGCATTCCCACGCAGTTATAAAGAAGATGCTTTACCGAGTTCTGCCGTGGTCGATATTGAGCACCTAGAAGCGCTTGATGATGAGCATAAATTAGGCATGCTGTTTTATCAGCCGCAAGAAACCGCATTAAACGACAATAAAGTTAGGCTTAAGCTGTTCCATAAAGATGAGCCTATCCATCTGTCAGATGTACTGCCTATGCTTGAAAACTTCGGACTTCGAGTAATTAACGAACGTCCGTATGAAGTTAAAACAGCCGATGGGGCCACTTTCTGGATTTTGGACTTCTTGATGACAGTTCAAGGGGCTGCAGTCGATAATTTAGCTGACAGTCAAGACCGGTTCCAGACTGCGTTATCGCAAGTGTGGAATAAAGAATTAGAAGATGACGGCTTTAACCGTTTAGTGTTGGCAACGGGCCTATCGGGTCGCGAAGTCTCAATTCTGCGCGCTTATGCTAAATATATGCGTCAAATCGATGCTACATTTAGCCAAGCCTACATTGAGCAAACCTTTAGTGGTTATCCACAAATCGCTGATTTGTTGGTTAAAATGTTCATTCGTAAGTTTAACCCTAAACTGAAAACACGCACATTGGCCAAGTTTGTCGAACAGATCAATCTGCGCCTAGATGATGTGTCTAGCCTTGATGATGACCGTATTATTCGTCGTTACCTCGACTTAATTAATGCGACAATGCGGACTAACTTCTATCAAACCTTGGCCGATGGCAGCAATAAGCCATACGTTTCGTTTAAGTTCTCTCCAGAGCTTATTCCTGAAATGCCACGTCCGTTGCCTAAGTTTGAAATTTTTGTGTATTCGCCGCGCGTGGAAGGGGTTCATCTACGTGGTGGTAAAGTGGCTCGTGGCGGTTTGCGTTGGTCCGATCGCCGCGAAGATTTTCGCACCGAAGTACTGGGTTTGGTCAAAGCACAACAAGTTAAGAACACCGTGATTGTGCCGGTTGGGGCTAAAGGTGGTTTTGTATGTAAGCAACTGCCAACCGAAGGTGGTCGTGATGCCTTGTTTGCCGAGGGGCAAGAGTGTTATCGCTTGTTTATCCGTGGTTTGTTGGATATCTCTGACAATATCATCGAAGGTGAAGTCGTGCCGCCAATCAATGTGGTGCGCCATGATGAAGATGATCCATATTTAGTGGTGGCGGCTGATAAAGGCACCGCGACGTTCTCTGATATCGCTAACGCTATTTCACAGGAGTATAACTTCTGGTTAGGCGATGCATTTGCATCCGGTGGCAGTAATGGTTACGACCATAAGAAGATGGGGATCACCGCGCGCGGTGCATGGGAGTCGGTTAAACGTCACTTCCGTGAGATTGGTATCGATTGCCAAACCACCGATTTTACCTGTTTAGGTATAGGTGACATGGCCGGTGATGTCTTTGGTAACGGCATGCTGTTGTCTGAGCATACATGCTTAGTCGCGGCATTTAACCATATGCATATCTTTATCGACCCAACACCAGATGCAGCCTCTAGCTACAAAGAACGTACCCGTTTGTTTAGCTTGCCGCGTTCGAGCTGGGAAGATTACAACCCAGAGTTGATTTCAAAAGGCGGTGGCATCTTCCTGCGCAGTGCTAAGTCAATCACCTTGACCCCAGAGATCAAGGCGATGTTGGACACCAAAAAAGCATCGATGACTCCTAACGAGCTGCTAAAAGAACTGCTCAAGATGCGCGTTGACCTGATTTGGAACGGTGGTATTGGTACTTATATTAAAGCGTCTAGCGAAACACATGCTGAAGTCGGCGACAGAGCCAACGACGCACTGCGCGTGAATGGCAGCGAAGTGAAGGCGCGTATTGTCGGCGAAGGTGGCAACTTAGGTTGTACCCAATTAGGCCGTATTGAATACGCTGCCACGGGTGGCCGCATTAATACCGACTTCGTTGATAACGTGGGTGGGGTTGATTGCTCAGATAACGAAGTGAATATCAAAATCTTGCTTAATGCGTTAGTGGCAGAAGGTGAGATGACATTGAAGCAGCGTAATCGTTTATTAGTCGAGATGACTGACGAAGTCAGCCGTATCGTATTGCAAGATTGTAAAGATCAAACACGTACTATCTCAGTGACACAGGTACGTGGCGTCGAGCAACTGAAAGAGCAAATTCGTTTCATTCATTATCTTGAGAAAGAAAATAAGCTCGATAGAGCATTAGAGTTCTTACCTTCAGATGATGAGTTGGCCGAACGTCTTGCTAATGGCAAAGCCATGACGCGTCCAGAGCTATCGGTATTAGTGGCTTACGCCAAAATGGTGCTCAAAGAGCAGTTATTGACCCCTGAAATCACCGAAGATAGCTTCTTGAGTCAGTTGCTGGTGGAGTACTTCCCTAAACAGCTGCAACAAAATTACAGCGATCGTATGGTAAACCATCCATTACGTGCTGAAATTATTGCGACGTCATTAGCCAATGAATTGGTTAACGATATGGGACTTAATTTTGTACAACGTATGCAAGATGAGACTGGTGCCTCAGTAGCCGAAGCTGCGATTTGTTACACTATGGCGCGTGAAGTATTTGGTTTAGCTGAATTAACTAAATCTATTACGGCACTTAATGGTATGGTTCCAGCGGCCGTTCAAGGTGAAATGCTACATCAACTACGCCGTAATTTACGCCGAGCGTGTCGTTGGTTCTTGCGTCATCGCAGCCGTAATCAAAGCATTGAACAAACCGTTGCTTTCTATAGACCCGTCTTTGAAGCACTGCGTGAAAATGTTCATCAGTATATGGTCGAAGATGAAGTCAACGAGATTGGTACTGAGATTACAGCCTTGGTTAAAGAAGGTGTGCCAGAGAAAGTCGCTACCAATGTTGTGAATATGAGTACTTTGTTCTCTGCTCTTGATATTTCACAAATTGCGCAACTTGAAGATAAGCCAGTCGCATTAGTGGCCGAAACATACTTTAAGTTAGGCGCTAAAGTGGAGTTGCATTGGTTCTTAGAACAGATCAGTGCTCAGCCTGTGGCTAACCATTGGCAAGCATTAGCTAGAGCCGCATTTAGAGAAGAGCTTGATTGGCAACAACGTGCACTGAGTTCGGTTGTACTGCGCACCTGTACCGATAGTTGTCATTCTGACACCATTATTGAGCAATGGATCGAATCCAATCAGGGCTTATTGGAGAGATGGTTCCATATGCTTGCAGACTTTAAGACATCGCAAACTCATGAGTTTGCTAAGTTTTCGGTCGCATTACGTGAGCTGAATTTGCTGATCCTCCATTGTGATGGTCAATCGTAAAATTTATAATAATAATAAGCCCTGGCAATAGCCGGGGCTTTTTTCGGTCTAGGAGAATGCATGTTTTACAAAATTGCACAAAAAGTCATGTTTCAGATGGATCCAGAGAAAGCACATAATCTGGCGATTCACAGTCTGAAATCCACGGCTAATTCACCGCTTAATTGCTTCTATGCACAGCAGATTGAGCCTACGCCTGTTGAGTTTATGGGGCTAAGCTTTCCTAATCCTGTTGGTTTAGCCGCAGGAATGGATAAAGATGGTGAATGCATCGATGCTTTTCATGCAATGGGTTTTGGTCATATTGAAGTCGGTACCGTGACTCCAAGACCGCAACCAGGAAATGAACTGCCTCGTCTTTTTAGATTAAAACCTGCTAAAGCTATCATCAATCGTATGGGCTTTAATAATAAAGGCGTCGACAACTTGGTCGCCAATTTAAAAGCGGTAAAATCGGGCGCTATGGTTGGGGTCAATATTGGTAAAAATAAAGATACGCCAGTAGAGCAGGGTAAAGATGATTACCTTATCTGTATGGAAAAGGTGTACCAGTACGCAGCCTATATTGCGGTAAATATCTCATCACCCAACACCCCCGGCTTACGTTCATTGCAATATGGTGATTTACTTGATGATCTATTGGGATCGCTCAAAGCTAAGCAGAATGATCTTGCTCAGCAGCATGGTAAATACGTACCGATCGCACTTAAAATCGCACCCGATCTGTCATTAGAGGAGATCGAGAAAATAGCGGATTCGTTAATTCGTAATGAATTCGATGGCGCGATAGCGACCAATACCACGTTAACTCGCGATGGTGTTAGTGGTTTAGTTAACTCAAATGAAGCTGGTGGCTTAAGTGGTAAGCCATTGAATTCACTATCAACAAAGGTTATTAAACAGCTTGCTACCTGTCTTAAAGGACAGATCCCCATTTTAGGGGTTGGTGGTATTAACTGTGCTGCAGATGCGCTAGATAAACTCGATGCGGGTGCCACCATGGTACAAATTTATTCTGGATTTATTTATCGTGGTCCAGAATTAATTAAAGAAATTGTTGACGCGTATCGAATTCAGCATAAATAACGATCTTGTGTCGATCTAAGATCAGGCGCGATCGGTGCAGCGATCGCGCCTGATATACATAACATACTGTTATCTATATCATAATTATAATATTTTTTTTGATATTGGATGAAATATCAACTATTATCCGACTGTATTGACAGTAATAGGTACACGTTATGTTATTAATGCCGCAAAGGGATTGGCAATGGATATATAACGACGCGTATGGAGTATTAAGCGTTTCGTTAGGTTCGGATATGGAATTTCTGACTCCCTACAAAGCAAAATTGCTCATTCCTGATGCATTAACTGCGCTGGAATTTAACGTCGAGCACGCAAAATTCTATATTGAGTTTGTCGAACGTCTGGCAAAAACGATAAATATTGCCGATGCGATTAAGGTTCAATTGGCATTAAATGCCACCGCAGCGCACTATTTATTAAAACCACAAATGCCAAAGTCATGGTTTTTTGATACGTCAGTAATATGCGTTTACAGTGAATTGGCGAAAATATTTCAGCTCAGATCGCAGGGCGTAAATGCCGATGTTATGGTTGTTGAAAGTAACATTCAAGCATCACTGGTGATGTTGCTGTCTCCAAAATTGTTACTAAGCGAGACTAAACAACTGAATCAATTCGAATGTATTAAAGTGATGAATGATAGGCTGCATCCAATAAAAGCGAGTAGACAAATCGCTGCAGCTTAAGTTATCGCTTATTCGCCTTGTAGTTCACTTTGGGCTTTGTTTTACGTTTTAAATATCATGATAGGGGCCTTAGGCCCCTTTTTTGATTTCGCATCTTAATGAATCAACTATTATCTGCAGTTATGTAATTAACGCCTTTAGCCGTTACAGCTCGCTTTCATTTTTAGCCAACAATAAATTTAGATTATCGCGGCAGGTGGTAGAAAGTAGGGCTGATTAAAATGCAAGCAGTATAAAGGAGGAGGGGAGTTAATAGAGGTTCGAAATGGGCATTTAAACAAAGAAGACAATAAAGGTTTCAAATGGCTGGTTAAGTAGGCGTATGGAAAGTTAACGTTAATGTTGAAGTATAATTATTGAAAGCTTGAATCGGTATATGTTTGCTTTTTGACTTGAATATGGCTTGCTGGAGGCAGATTGCTTATTTTTGATATTATCAACGACTTTTGTCGTTTATATAAAGTGAGCTGTTTATATAAAGTGGGCTGCTTATATGAAGTGTAGAGTCGGTTAGGGGGTGGGCTGTTTCATTCGCATCAGTAAGTACCAAACACTGTAGTGTTTTGATTCTGCTACTAAAGAATTGGTTGCGGGAGCCGGATTTGAACCGACGACCTTCGGGTTATGAGCCCGACGAGCTACCATACTGCTCCATCCCGCGTCCGTATGTATCAAACGCTGTAGTGTTTTAATTCTGCTACTAAAGAATTGGTTGCGGGAGCCGGATTTGAACCGACGACCTTCGGGTTATGAGCCCGACGAGCTACCATACTGCTCCATCCCGCGTCCGTATGTATCAAATGCTGTAGTGTTTTGATTCTGCTACTAAAGAATTGGTTGCGGGAGCCGGATTTGAACCGACGACCTTCGGGTTATGAGCCCGACGAGCTACCATACTGCTCCATCCCGCGTCCGTATGTATCAAACGCTGTAGTGTTTTAATTCTGCTACTAAAGAATTGGTTGCGGGAGCCGGATTTGAACCGACGACCTTCGGGTTATGAGCCCGACGAGCTACCATACTGCTCCATCCCGCGTCCGTATGTATCAAACGCTGTAGCCTTTTAATTCCGCTACTACAGAATTGCTTAGTCAACATGCTTAATCACTGAGTAACTAGGTGTGCTTCAAAGCGGGGCGAACTATATCGATACCAAGATGGCATTGCAAGCGGCAATCGGTTTTATCTTGTTAGACGTTCATTAAAGCGGCACTCTGCAGGCTTATTAAACGTATCGCGGAATTTATGTCTAGCTATAGCTAGAACTTTTTATCTTTTAATGGTTGGACAAGGTATAATGTCGGATTGATTTTTGAAGTGTGTCTATTTATCCATGTTGAATTTTTTTGCTGCAGCCCCACGAGGCTATGAATACGCATTATCGCTCGAATTAATCGAGCTTGGTGCCAATGACGTTAAAGAAAGTGTTGCGGGGGTGTATTTTTCGGCACCACTGGAATTGGCTTACCGTATTACCTTATGGTCTCGTCTTGCCAGCCGTATTATTTTAGTCATTTATAAAGGCCCGTGTGAAACGCCCGAGCAGCTTTATAATGCAGCATATTGTGTCGATTGGCAGACGCACTTTTCGAATAAAAGTAGCTTTAGCATCGATTTCCATGGTGTGGGTGGCTTTATCAAAAACTCCCAATTTGGTGCCTTAAAGGTTAAAGATGCGGTAGTGGATCGCTTTCGCGACGATGGTTGCGAACGTCCGAACGTCTCTCGCGTCGATGCTGACTTTAAGATTGATGCTCATTATCGCCGTGGTCAGGTGACGCTGGGGATCAATTTCTCTGGTCCAGCACTGCATCAGCGCGGCTACCGTGCCACCACGGGTGAAGCGCCATTAAAAGAAAACCTCGCGGCCAATATGCTCGTGCGCAGTGGTTGGAAAGAGGCACCGCAAGATGTGCTCGATCCTTTCTGTGGTAGCGGTACGATTTTGATTGAAGCGGCGATGATGGCCTGTGACGTAGCGCCTGCGCTTTATCGCGCTAAATTTGGTTTTCAAAAATGGTTACGTCATCAAGACGGTGTGTGGCAAGGTTTGATGGATGAAGCCAAAGCGCGTGCATCGCTGGGTATCAGCCGTTGTCAAATCAAGTTCTTTGGTTCAGACATCGACTCGCGCCTGGTGGCACTGGCAAAACGTAATGCTGAAAATGCAGGCGTTGCTGGGTTAATTGAGTTCTCCGTTTCTAATGCGCTTGATGTGACGCCTCCTGTTGCCACAGGTTTTATTATCACCAACCCACCTTATGGTGAGCGTTTGGGCACAGTCACTTCACTGCTGCAGCTGTATTATCAATTAGGTGACAAATTTAAGAGTGAGTTCGGTGGCTGGAAAATCGCCGTACTCAACAGCGATATTGAGTTACTCTCGGCGCTTAAACTTAAAGCCGATAAACAGATGAAAATGTTCAATGGCGCGTTAGAGTGTGCATTTAACTTATATACACTGCACGCCGAAAGCACGCGTCGTATCGAACCGAGTCAAGTGTTGGCCCAAGGCGGTGAGATTAGCGAAGTGGCTACCTCGTTTGCTAACCGAATCAAAAAGAACTTTAAGCAATTAAGTAAGTGGGCTCAGCGCGAAGGTATCGATAGCTATCGTTTATATGATGCCGATATTCCTGAATACAATGTGGCAGTGGATAAATACCTAGATTACGTGGTTATCCAAGAATACTCAGCGCCTAAAGATATACCAGAATCAGTTACTAAGCGCCGTTTGACCGATATATTATTAGTACTGCCTAATGCCATTGGGGTCGATCCAGATAAGATTATTCTTAAGACGCGTGAGCGTCAAAAAGGCACCAATCAGTATCAAAAGCTTGATGCCAAGAAATTGGAACTGGTTACCACAGAGTATGGGGCTAAGTTTAAGTTAAACCTGAAGGATTATTTAGATACAGGTTTGTTCCTCGATCACCGTTTAACCCGTAAACTAGTGGGCGAAAAGTCAAAAGGGCGTTCGGTATTGAATTTATTTGCCTACACAGGATCGGCATCGGTACATGCCGCACTTGGTGGGGCTAAGTCGGTCACGACCGTGGATATGTCAAATACCTATTTAAGCTGGGCTCAAGATAACTTTGCTTTAAATGGACTATCTGGGCGTCAATATCAGTTTATTCAAAGCGATTGCTTACAGTGGATTGCTGATTGCCAAGAGAAGTACGATCTGATTTTTATCGATCCACCGACGTTTTCTAACTCTAAACGCATGGAAGATTCATTCGATGTGCAGCGTGACCACGTGAGTTTGCTCAGTGGATTAGTGAAGCTGCTCAATCCAAAGGGTGAGATCATCTTCTCTAATAATAAGCGTAAGTTTAAGATGGAAAGTGAGGCGCTTGCTGAGCTCGGCTTAGTGGTGACTAATATCGATAACCAGACCTTACCTATGGATTACAAACGCAATCCTCAGATCCACAATACCTGGCTTATTACCCATGCCTAATCGTATTTTATTTACCCTGTTTCACACCGATGCTTGCCATCTGTGTGAACAGGCACAAGCATTAATTGATACCTTAGGGATCGATTATGTTAAGCAAGATATCTGTGATACCGACGAATTAGCCCAGGAATACGGCACCCGTATACCTGTTTTCTTGCGTGCCGATACGCAAGCCCAATTAAATTGGCCGTTCGATATCTCACAATTAAAACAGTTTATAGGAGCGTAAATTGAGTCTGGTTCGTATTAACAATGGCTCATTAGCCTACGGTTACACGCCGTTACTGCAACACGCCGACTTTACCATAGAGCCGGGAGAACGGGTCTGTATTGTTGGTCGTAACGGTGCGGGTAAATCGAGTTTGATGAAAGTGCTGTGTGGTGATGTGTTGCTCGATGAAGGCGAATTTAACATCGCCACCGATATTAAAGTCAGCCGCTTACAACAAGATCCTCCCAAAGCAGAGCAGGGAACTGTGTATGCTTATATTGCCGCAGGTTTACAAGAAGTTGGTGAAAAATTAGAACGTTATCATCAGCTCTCCCATGATGTTGCAAGTGCCTCTGTCGATGAGATGGATCGCATGTTGAAACAGATGGAGCGTTTGCAAGAGGATATCGACCACCTTAATGGCTGGCAGTTAGACTCAAGAATTAACCAAACGTGCGAACTCTTAGGTCTTGATGCCGATGCGAGCCTGATGAGTTTATCTGGTGGTTGGCAGCGCAAAGTAGCGCTAGCGCGAGCTCTGGTCAGTGAGCCCGATCTGTTATTACTCGATGAGCCGACCAACCATTTAGATATCGATACCATTGAGTGGTTAGAAGCCTTTTTACTCAACTATCGCGGCGCTATCGTGTTTATCAGTCATGACCGTGGCTTTATTCAACGCATGGCAACCCGAATTGTCGATTTAGATCGTGGTGTGGTCACATCATGGCCGGGTAATTATCAGGCGTATCTTGACGGCAAAGCCGAATGGTTGCGCGTCGAAAGCGAAAAAAATGCCCAGTTTGATAAAAAGTTAGCCGATGAAGAAACCTGGATCCGTCAAGGCGTTAAAGCACGTCGAACCCGCAACGAAGGCCGAGTTCGGGCGTTAAAAGCGTTACGTATGGAGCGAATGGAACGGATTAATCGCCAAGGTGGCGCTAAGATGGCCGTCGCCGATACCGAACGCTCAGGCAAGTTGGTATTTGAGGTTAATGACTTAAATTACAACTTACCCGATAAAAATTTGGTTAAGAACTTCTCTACTAGTGTGATGCGTGGCGATCGTATTGCGTTAATTGGTCCTAATGGCTGTGGTAAGTCGACGTTAATTAAGCTATTGATTGGCCAATTAACCCCTCAGTCTGGCGAGATTAAAGTGGGTACCAAGCTTGAGGTGGCGTATTTTGACCAGTACCGCGAAGCGCTAGACCCAGAGAAAACAGTTGAAGAAAACGTCGGTGAAGGCAAGAAAACCGTCACCATTAATGGCCAAGATAGGCATATTTTAAGCTATCTACAAGATTTCCTGTTTTCGCCCATGCGCGCCCGTACGCCAGTTAAAGCACTGTCGGGCGGCGAAAAAAATCGTCTGCTGTTAGCGCGACTATTGCTGCGGCCTGCAAACTTAATTATTCTCGATGAGCCAACGAACGATCTTGATATTGAGACGCTTGAATTGTTAGAGTCTTTGCTAACTGATTATCAAGGTACCTTGTTGTTGGTCAGCCACGACCGTGCATTTATCGATAACACTGTGACCAGTTCATGGTGGTTCACCGGTAATGGCGGTTGGAGCGAATACGTTGGTGGTTATCAAGATGCGGTGTCGCAAGGCGCAAAATTTTATTCTGAGGAACAAGTGACGCCAGTCGCTGTCCAACCCAAAGTTGCTCAAGCCCCAGAAGCTAAGCCTGTGGTTAAACCTGAGAAAAAGTTATCCTATAAGCTACAACGAGAACTTGAAGGTTTACCGGCCAAAATGGAGCAATTAGAGGCTGAGATTGAAGCCTTACAATCGCAAATTAGTGAACCGGATTTTTATGCTCAAGCACAAGATGTCGTGAGCAGTCGTTTAAGTGAACTGGCACAGCGAGAGCAGCAGTTAGAAGTTTGTTTCGAGCGTTGGGAAGAGCTAGAAGCGCTAAAATAAACGATAAAAATAATAGGAAATTAGTGAATGAAGTTGAAGTTTAATAGCGCCTTATCATTAGTGGCGGTTGGTGTTGTCAGTGCATTACAGACAGTGTCTGCCGCACCCGTTTATGAAATTCAAAATATTGAAGATTATGATCTTAATGGTACCTTAGCCTCGACGATTAATGGTTATGGCATGTTTGTTAACCAACAAAACCAGTTGGTGGGTATCTCGCAGGGTAAGAAAAAGCTTGAAGTTAATGACGACGATAACAGCATCATCGATATTGAAGATGGAATTTCTCCTGAGCAGCTCGTCACTTACTCAATAAATGCGCCTATTGAAGCCAATAACTTCACCTTCATCGCAGAGGGAAATGGCGCATCTGGTAGCTGGCTACCCACCTTTGATTCGGTATTTGGTACTACGCCACCAAAAGATACCAACGAAGATATCCCAGAGACCATCAATTCAATTAACGCTTCTTATTATGGTATCAATAACGCTGGACTACGTGTAGGCAGCTACACTGGTCCAGAGCAAAAAGTGGCTTATACCGGCGAGACTGCCGGGCAAGAATATTGGTATTACCGCGAGTTTGAAGAGCGCGCTTTCGTTAAAAAAGCCGACGGTACCGATATCGCAATTGCGCCGCCTTATACCACTTACACAAAAGACGATACCGATGTCATTGTTGGTGGTGTGTCTGTGGCCGCAGCGATTAATGATAATAATCAGATAACTGGCTATGGCACTACAGCTCTCGCTGCAAGTAGTGCAGAACGGCTTAACGATTGTATCGCTGGCGATGTTTATCCAGTCGATGTTTGCGTGCAGCTAAATCAATATCCAGACAGTGGTGGCTTTCGCCGTATTTTGTATCAAACTCGCGCCATGGTATGGCAGCTTGATGATAGTGGCGTAGTGGCTACGGAGTTGCCACTGGGATTAACCTCGACTTCAGATGTGGTGTTTACCGCTCAAGGTTTAGGGATTAACAAGAACGGCACCGTCGCGGGGCGCTCACATGTTTATCGTAATAACGACACCGATAAACTGGCATTCGATGCTGCTTACTGGAAAAAAGACAGTAACGGCGCCTATCAATATCATTGGGTTAAGATGACGGACGATCAGCTCTCTTCTATTGCCTATGATATTAACGATAGTGGCATCCTTGTCGGTAGCTATAAGCAATACTTAGAAGGCTATGCTCGCGATAAATTTTTCTATTTAGATACCAATCAAGCGTCACCTAGCTTCGTAACACCAAATGATTTTTATCAAGGGATCTCGGATCGCAGTTCGCGCCCAAGAGATATTAATAATAAAAATCAAGTGGTGGGTTATATTGAAGCCACTAGTGAGAAAGAGAAACCAAGATTAAAGTCAGGTTTCTTGTTCGATAAAAATAGTGATGAGTTTTACGATCTTAACGAACTATTGGTGTGTGAATCAAAAGGCTATACCCAAGACGACAGTGGCGATTGGACACGTAATAAAGTTGAAGTAACGGATGGCAATGGTGATTTACTCTCTTATGAAAGTGAGATCCGTATCGTTGAAGCCAACAGTATCAACGAAGACGGTACCATAGTGGGTACGGCATTTATTCGTAAACCTTCTTACCAGTTCGACAGCAATGGTAATTTGGTGATTGGTGATAATGGTAAACCGTTATTTTTACTCAATGCCGATGGCCAACCTGTGACCGCCTTTATTCCTCGAATGGTTGTTCTGCAGCCATCTAATTCAGGTGCCGCCTGTACTGTAAAAGAGAGCGATAATTCGGGTAATGGTGACTATGAGCGTAAAGGCGCAGCCAGTTTTATATGGCTTCTGACTTTACCTTTACTCTGGTTTAGACGCCGTAAAGGCTAATCATAGTTCTTAGAACAAATTGAAATAAAAATCGAGGCATATGCCTCGATTTTTTTTAAACAACGAACTCATAAGCTTAAAAAATAACCGTTTAAAAAGCGCTTTTTTTGATTGATCTCAGCTGCAAAACGTTCTATTTGTATCCATGAGGCTTTGGCTTCGCTTCTAGGATTTTCGAACAGAGGATGCTTGCATGAAAAGACAAAAACGAGATCGTCTAGATAGAGCTTTTTCAAAAGGATTTAAGGCCGGAATAGGAGGGCGCTCTAAAGAGAATTGTCCTTATTCTACATTAGACTCAAAGTCGCATTGGTTAGGAGGATGGCGCGAAGGCGTCGATGGACGGCTAAGTGGACTGTTTAATAAATAATTAGCAGTGTGATTGAGAGTTGCCCTCTAGGTTGTAGAGGGCATTTTTATATCAAGCTCTTGCTGATAAGGAGATGATTCGATTAAAAAGTTGACGTATCAGAGAAAATACCCACTTTTAGATCTTTAGCCGAATAGATTTCTCGGCCATCCACTTCCATTACAGCATCGGCGATACCCATAACAAGCTTACGATAAACTTTACGCTTAATGGTTAACTTATAAGTGACCTTTTTGGCATCAGGCAAGACTTGACCAGTAAATTTAACTTCACCCACGCCTAATGCGCGTCCTTTGCCTTCAGCGCCTTCCCAACCAAGGAAAAAGCCGACTAATTGCCACATAGCATCAAGGCCTAAACAACCAGGCATCACGGGATCGGTTTGAAAGTGACAGTCAAAAAACCAAAGAGATGGATCAATATCCAGCTCGGCAACAATCTCACCTTTGCCAAATTCACCACCATCGGCATTAATCTTGGTAATGCGGTCAATCATCAACATATTGTCGATAGGGAGGCGAGGAGAGTTGGCGCCAAATAACGTACCGTGACCGCAAGCCACTAATTCTTCTTTGTTAAAACTGTTTGCTCTATTCATTATTAACTTCACTCCGCAATTTGAGCTGCCAAGGTTAGCGAACACGTGTAAGCTAAACAACTCCGATCAGCTAGAAAGTTTGAGTTTCGCGAGCCACTTAGTAAAAAATGAGACATCTTCGTCTGGATAACCCGCTAAGCCCTCTAAACGGTCTTGTACTAAGCGATACAAGGTGTCTTCTGGGAACTGGCCATTTTCATCAGGAATCCCCGCAGGCATCTTCATCAGTATGGTCACGGCTTCATCGATGTGTTCAACCTGGTACAAGTGAAACTGTTTACTATGGACTGCATCAATCACATCTTGGTGTAAATTCAGTTGTTGCACATTAGATTTCGGTAGAATAACGCCTTGGTTGCCAGTGAGTCCACGGCGTTGACACAGGGCAAAAAAGCCTTCAATTTTTTCATTAACACCACCGATGGCTTGCACTTGACCAAATTGGTCTATCGCGCCAGTGGCTGCAATGCCTTGCTCAATAGGATGCTCAGCAATGGCAGACATTAAGGCGCAGTATTCGGCCAATGAAGCGCTGTCACCATCAATTTCTTGATAAGACTGTTCGAACACAATATTAGCATTTAAATGCAGTGGCGCATCTTTACCGAAAATACGGTACAGGCAAGATGAGAGGATCATTAAGCCTTTTGCGTGAATATTACCGCCCAGCTCAGATTTACGTTCAATATCGGCCACCTCACCGTCACCATAATGTACCGAAGCGGTAATGCGTGCTGGCTCGCCGTAGCAATACTCGGCGGCATCCAATACGGTGAGGCCGTTTATTTGACCAATCATGGTGCCGCTGGTCGGCAGGTTAATAAAGTTATCATCAAAACTTTGTGCTGACAGGGTTTGAGAAGCGTTATGGCGCTGGGTTTGTTGTGCCAGCGCATGAGCTATTGCTGCATCAGTTAACTCTCGGCTCTGGCGATATGCGCAGGCTTGCTCCATTAACTGTACCATAGGAATGGTCATCAAGCTTAGGTGTTGCTGATGGTCTGCCAGTCGTGAACTGACGTTAAATAGCGGTGCCAATGCCGATTGCGTTAGGGTTATCCCTTTGTCACTCGCCAGCGTGACTAACCATTGGAGGTAATCTTGCTCAGAAAATTCAGGTAGGGTGAGTTCATTGACTAATTCCCCTAATAGGGAAAAGTTGCTAGCAAATAGGCGTTCTTCAATATAAGAGACACTATAAAGTGCGCTACTACCGACTAAAATAATTTTGCAGTTAAGTGCAATCGCAGGCCAATTAGAGTGAATATGATACTCAGCGCGATCTATAGTCTGTAACACTAACTCCCATAATCCCTCGCGTTTCCATAATGATTCAGCGCAGATAAACAGGTAACGGCAATCAGCAAAGGCGCCAGGGTGATAATGCTGCGAATTGAGACTACTGATGTGCCCAATCAAGTCGCGGCGTTTAATATTGCCACTAAGGTAGCGATAACGACGTGTGTTATCACAGAGGTTATCGTCACCGGGCTCGGCTTGCCATACAAGGTTACTATTGATTTGAGTGTTTTGAGTCGCTTGTTGATCATCTTGGATTATGCGGTTTAAATATTGCACCGTGTGAAGCGGCTGACTTTCAACCAAGGCTTGAATAAAGCGTTTTCTATCAATCCCACTTTGATCGGCTAAATACATATGCTGATCGCTGGTGCTGGCTAACAGGGAGAAAGCGTCGAGCGTTCGAGACTGGCCCAGCAGCCTTGCTTGTTGAGTGGGTACGATATTAGCAATAGATGGGATAGCAAAACAGGGTGAAAGAGAAGCTGGAGCAATTGGATTCGCGTTCATATTGGAGAGTATTATTTAAACATGCTCAGATGTTAGCACAATTTTGATGTCGCCCTATTAAGTTTCGCTATTTTGCCAATGACAGACCGATTTTTATCAATCGATGCTGGTTGAAAAATGTAGGTTGGTATATTTCTTCGACAAGTGGCACGAATTTTACGAATTTGGGTTTACATCTTAACGTTATGCTTATAGTATTGCCGGCGTTCGGAGAGATGGCAGAGTGGTCGAATGCACCGGTCTTGAAAACCGGCATGGGTTTATAGCCCATCTAGGGTTCAAATCCCTATCTCTCCGCCACATTAAACACGAGAAAAGCCGTTGATTATCAACGGCTTTTTTTGTTTTTGGCGTTTGAGGGGCTCTCCTTAAGGATTAACTCAGACAATGTACCTTTATAGAATAGAGCCCCCAATAACGTGTACTTCACACGTATCTGTTTAGCCAAGTCGTTACGCGATAAAGGCTTCCCTTTTGATATTAAAGTGTCTTTGTTGACTCGTGATAGGTCAGAAGCTGTCATGCGCAATACTGATGTCGCTGGCACACTCAAGAGAATCATTAAGTCTATTGACCATCAAACATGAATTAATGATTTTATTCGGTATGTTGATGAAATGATTAACAGTCTGCAGATAAGGCGAATTGTAAAGTTAGCTTTTATCTCTTGGGTGCAAAATGATTAAGCTCATTATCCCGAGCAAGACTGCAGCAAAAACGGAACTAAATCGAACCAAATCATCAGTAATAGCGTTAATACTGGTTGAGGTGATGCCATAAAACACCAGTACCACGTAACTGGAATAAAGTAGCTGAATTGAATTATAACTGGCTTGTTTCGCTACCGCATGAATCCCCATAAATAATGAACTTACGAGTGCAACGCCAAGGGTACCCACCAAATTGACCTGTAAAAGGCTCATTATTAGCGGTGGTATCGCATAAAGCACACTCGCGTAGGTCGTTAATAATCTTCTCAGGCCATAGTCTTTACCAATGAGGGGATCGGGATCTTTTATAACCAACGCCACTATGATGGTGATAATTGTGCTTTGCTCTAGATCTAAACCGATAGAAGAAACCATGACTATCATTATGATCAACGTCTTAACCATGGTTTGCCAATCAAAATGATATTTCATCGCAGATGATGGAGGTGTTACATTTTTAGCAAGAGGCTCCCCAGCGGGAAAAATGAAGTAAGCCAAATAAGCGGTAAATCCAGCAATAAATATATTTTTTAACAACGCCAGCGGAATTTGCTCAACACTAATCCCTTTTTGTTGGGTAAACACTGCAATCATGACGGTGGATACGATGAGCAGTATTGCCAATACGTCTTGGGCATCTTTTCTCGTCCGTTCCATACACCAATAGAAAACACCAAACAAAAACAAGTAATAAACATGAGGGTAATCGACTAATAAACTATTCATCAATGCTTGAAACCAAGCGGTGATAAACAGTATTCCCCCCATGATAAACACCATGGCGAGAGGTGGCGGCTCATGAGTTGTTGTTAAAAATACTGCGCACATTGCGGGTGCTAGCAATGGCAAGTCAGTACCGAATATATATTGCCAAAAGAGCAATAGAACAGGAAATAACGCAACTCTAATGAGGGGGTTAGCGGCACTACGATACATAACTAATATAGCTCCATGCCCAAATCCATAAATCTTGTAATTTTTCTCCAATATAGCTTTCATTTGGGTAAAAACCGACGACCGCACGTCCACTGTATCTTAGCTTGATATTATCAGGTAAGTCTGAAAACTCGATATTGACGGGAAAACGTTGTGCCTTTGGACTGCTTGTTGGTGAGGTAATAAGACCACTGCTCGCATTTTCCTCAAGGCTGCCGTTGCCACTACTCCCCCAACCAATTGAAGATATTTGACCATTAAATACTTCTCCTGGGTAAGCATCAAAAACAATTTTGACCTTATCTCCAGCTTTTAAGTGTGTTAAAGAGTTCTCTCTGACCATTGCGGTGAGCCAAAGGTGATGGTTGTTGATGAAGGTAAGTAACGGTTGTCCAGTGGCTGCATAATCTCCGACTACGACATTCATATTGGTCATCACGCCATTACCTGGTGCGACTAACTTAGTATGATTAAGATTGAGCAGCGACTGCTCTAGTTTATTTAGCACCGTTTGTATCTCTGGGTTTTCTTCGCCTCTGGGGCCAAACTCTTGTTTGGCTTTTTCGAGTGCTGATGAGGCTTGAGCGAGGTTGGCCTCTGCGGTTTGGAGTTCGGCAATAAGATCATCCATGGTGGCTTGGCTAATGGTGCCTCTTTGCGCTAATACACGGTTGCGTTCCACATTT
This sequence comes from Shewanella sp. 553, assembly GCF_059338375.1. NCBI lineage: Bacteria > Pseudomonadati > Pseudomonadota > Gammaproteobacteria > Alteromonadales > Shewanellaceae > Shewanella > Shewanella sp. 553. The sequence continues at coordinate 2,177,006 of NZ_CM181701.1, read as the reverse complement.
TTTTTTGCATTGTTGACCTTAACACGCGCAGCTACCTCGTTAGCTTTCGCCACGTTAATTGCAGCTGAGTCAGCTTCATAAGATTGTGCTGCTTGCTGTAAATCTAACCTTGCTGCTTTAACGGCTAATTCAAAAGGGCGAGGGTCTATAGTCACTAACACATCGCCTGTTTGCACAGGACTATTATCAACAACGTGGACCTTGGCGATAGACCCTGACACTTCAGGACTAATGCGGATCACTTGGCCATTAATTCTCGCCTGTTCGGTCATCGGGGTCATTCGATCGGCCCACAGGGTGTAGAGCCAAATACTGACCACAATTGCAAAAATGTAATAGGTGAATGAGCGAGCTTGATTGAGCTTTTTATTATCTTCTGCTGCAGGGCCCGTTACGTCGTTATTTTCTGACATTGTGTCTTCCTCAACTCATTTTTGTTTTGCTAAAGTAAATTAACCATTTTCGATAACGCTTTTATGGCTCTGACCTCCATAAGGCGAATCACAAAAGTAAACAGACAAAACAAACCAACTAATACTATAGCGGTGGAATTAGAGAGCGTTATTAAGTTTGCGTATTTAGTTCAAATAACTGCTAAAGCCACACATAAGCCAAATAATGTTTTGTAAATAATGCTCGTGAGTGCAGGCGTTAATGAGCAAGCAGCGCTTTTTAAATTGCCCTTTTAAACTAATTTAACATTAGCAGGTTATTTTTTGTTTTTGAATGCATAAATAGGAGGTGATTAACGGCAAGGTGACACCTACCCCAAATGTGAGCGAGAGGGCTTATTACATGGCCTTATTTCGAATTGATTAGCATATTTATTGCTATATGCACATTCTCTATCGGTAATAGAGTGATGGTCTGCAATAGAGCCATGTATTGCACAGTTTATCACTCCTGAGGCTGACAAAGCTTTCACTTGGTATTGACCTTTGACCCTATTGTGAATTTATTGCGATTGAGCTTTGATTCGCTATTAAGGCGTAGCTTAGCTGGAGCAGACCATCTTTTTTGTCACGATTTAATTACAACTTTAGTCTAACTATTAACGTTTTTGTCGACAATATAGCCACTTTGGGTTGAATACTTAATCCTTCGAGACTATATTGTCGACAACGTGATAATTCAGCAGGCTAACCTTAGAGATGACATTTCAACCCCTACCACCCGTTACCTCGGCAGATAAAACCTTTTATCAATTAAGGCAAGATATTGTCGAAGGGGTGATCGCTGCGGGCGCTAAGCTGAGTGAAACTGAATTGTCGACAACCTACGGCGTCAGCCGCGCGGTGATCCGTGAGGCGATAAATCGTTTGGAGTCGAGCCATATTGTCGAGCGTAAGGCAAACGTGGGTGCGAGAGTGGTGGCGTTAACCGCTGCGGGATTATCTGAATTGTATCAGATTAGAGAGTCACTCGAAGGAATGGCGGCGCGGTTGGCGGCTAAGCATATGACTGACGCTGAAATTGGTGAACTTGAAACCTTGCTGCAAAGCCATTTTAAAGATGTGAAAGAGGGGGAGTCTTATTACCAAGAAGCGGGTGATGTGGACTTTCACTATCGCATTATCTTGGGCAGTAAGAATAAACACCTTATCTCTATGCTGTTTGATGGCATCTATCATCTGGTGCGCATGTATCGAGTACAACTGGGCATGGCGGGGCCGCGAGTCACAACGGCATTTGATGAACATAAGCATATTGTTAAGGCAATCGCTAACCGCGATGAAGAGCTGGCCGAGATATTAATGCGGCGTCACATCATGTATTCAAAAAACAATATTCAAAACAAGCTTGCATAGAATAAACATAAGAGGAATTAAGCATGAGCGCAGGAAAGAAGTTCCGTGAGGCACTGGCAAATAATAAGCCACTGCAAATTGTAGGCACGATAAACGCCTATTCCGCGATGATGGCAGAGCAAATTGGCCATCAAGCCATTTACCTCTCTGGTGGTGGCGTGGCTAACGCCTCTTATGGTTTGCCAGATTTAGGCATGACATCGCTCAATGATGTACTGGTTGATGTGCAGCGCATCACCTCAGCTTGCGCCTTGCCCTTACTGGTGGATATCGATACTGGCTGGGGCGGGGCATTTAATATTGCTAAAACGATTCGCGATATGGAAAAGGCCGGCGCTGCAGCGGTACATATGGAAGATCAAGTGGCGCAAAAGCGCTGCGGTCATCGCCCCAACAAAGAGATTGTGTCGACCGAAGAGATGGTTGACCGCATTAAGGCAGCAGTCGATGCGCGCACCGATCCCGACTTTTTTATCATGGCTCGCACCGATGCGTTTGCTCAAGAAGGGTTAGAGGCGGCGATTGAACGTGCTAGGGCCTATATTGCCGCTGGCGCCGACGGTATTTTTGCCGAAGCGGTGCAAACCGAAGCTCATTACCGCGCCTTTGCCAGTGCCATAGAGGCGCCATTATTAGCGAACATTACCGAATTTGGTCAAACCGAATTATGGAACAAAGCCCAGCTTGGTGAGTGGGGCGTGGACATGGTGCTCTACCCGTTAAGTGCCTTTAGAGCGATGAACAAAGCGGCAGAAAATGTCTACACCGCGATTTTACGCGACGGCGATCAAAAGGCGGTACTCGATACGATGCAAACGCGTATGGCGCTTTATGATTATCTGGGTTATCACGATTATGAACAAAAATTAGATAGCTTATTTGCCGAAGGCAAAAATAAATAGTGTGGCTTGAGCTGCCCGGCTCATCGCTGAGTCGCGGCTCAATGAAGGACAGTATAAAACCCTACGCGCCAAGCGTGCTGCTTGGCGAATAAATAATTTAGATTCCAAAAGGAACACATTATGGTTGATAAAAAGTTAAGTGGTGCAGGTCTGCGTGGCCAAAGTGCTGGTGAAACAGCGTTATGTACAGTGGGAAAATCTGGCTCTGGCTTGACCTACTGTGGTTATGATGTGGCGGATCTGGCTGAGAATGCCACGTTTGAAGAGGTGGCTTACCTGCTATTTAATGGCGAACTGCCCACTGCCGCACAGCTCGATGGTTATAAAAATGAGCTAATGTCACTGCGTGATCTTCCGCAGGCGCTAAAAGAGGTATTGCAGCGAATTCCTCGTGACGCCCACCCGATGGATGTGATGCGCACGGGGTGCTCATTTTTGGGCAATCTTGAACCAGAAGTCGATTTTACCCAGCAATATAATGCAGCCAATCGTTTACTGGCGGCGTTTCCTGCGATTATGTGTTACTGGTATCGCTACAGCCATGATGGCGTCGATATTGATTGTACAACCGATGAAGACTCACTCGCGGGCCATTTTCTTAAGCTGCTTAATGGTAAGGCACCATCGGATCAGCATCGCCGCGTGATGGATGTATCGCTGATTTTGTATGCAGAGCATGAGTTTAATGCATCGACCTTTACCGCCCGCGTTTGTGCCTCAACCTTGTCTGACATGTTCTCCTGTATTACTGGCGCTATCGGCTCGCTGCGCGGTCCACTGCATGGCGGAGCTAATGAAGCGGCGATGGAGATGATCCAACAATTTAGCTCACCAGAAGATGCGAAAATTCAGATGGCTGGCATGCTAGAGCGCAAAGAGAAAATCATGGGGTTTGGCCATGCGATTTATCGCACTTCTGATCCTCGCAACGTGATCATCAAAGCGTGGTCTGAAAAGTTAGCCCATGAGTTTGGCGATACTTCGCTGTACGACATTTCGGTGGCATGTGAAGAGTTTATGTGGGACACCAAGAAGCTATTTTGTAATGCCGATTTTTTCCATGCATCGGCGTATCACTTTATGGGGATCCCGACCAAGTTATTCACCCCAATATTTGTCTGTTCACGCTTAACTGGCTGGGCGGCGCACGTGATGGAGCAGCGCGCTAATAATCGCATTATTCGCCCAAGCGCCGACTATGTCGGTGCCGAGCCGCGTAAAGTAGTGCCTATCGGCGAGCGATAATCTAAGCAATTAAGGTTAAACATTATGGCGATAAGTGGCTCTGTGAGCTTGGCTTATCGCCGCTTGCTACTTCATTTTTAGCGCAGTATTTCGGTCGTTATGCTGCGCTGTATGCCAATAGACGACATCGCCTTAACCTATGTCATTGTGGGCCATCAAGGTGAGTATCGACATGGCGTGCACGTAAAATCTGTGGATGACGTTATGAATACAACACACCGTAAACCCTTTCCCGGAACATCGTTTGACTATTTTGACACTCGTAGTGCTATCGAGGCGTTAAGCCCTGGCGCCTACGATAAACTGCCGTATACCGCTAAAGTGCTTGCCGAAAACTTGGTGAGGCGATGTGATCCTGCCATGCTTAACGATGCGCTATCTCAACTTATTGAGCGCAAACGCGATCTTGATTTTCCTTGGTATCCTGCTCGGGTCGTGTGTCACGACATTCTGGGGCAAACCGCACTGGTCGATTTGGCAGGGCTTCGCGATGCCATCGCCGAAAAAGGTGGCGATCCTGCCGAGGTCAACCCTGTGGTACCGACACAATTAATTGTCGACCATTCGCTTGCCGTCGAGCATGCCGGTTTCGATAAAGATGCATTTGCCAAAAACCGCGCCATTGAAGATCGCCGGAATGAAGACAGATTTCACTTTATAAACTGGACCAAAAAAGCCTTTAAAAACGTGGATGTCATTCAGCCCGGTAACGGCATCATGCATCAAATCAACCTAGAAAAAATGTCGCCGGTTATCCAAACGCGCGACGGGGTTGTCTTTCCTGACACCTTAGTGGGCACCGACAGTCACACTCCACACGTCGATGCACTAGGGGTTATCGCCATCGGTGTGGGAGGACTGGAAGCTGAAAATGTGATGCTTGGCCGTCCATCTTATATGCGTTTACCCGATATTATTGGTGTCGAGTTAACCGGTAAGCGCCAAAGTGGCATTACCGCAACCGATATAGTACTGGCATTAACCGAGTTTTTACGTGAGCAAAAGGTGGTTTCCGCCTATTTAGAGTTCTTCGGTGAAGGCGCGGCCAATTTGACCTTAGGCGATCGCGCGACCATCTCTAACATGACCCCAGAATTTGGCGCCTCTGCCGGCATGTTTTATATCGACGAGCAGACCATCGATTATCTGACGATCACCGGCCGTGATAGTGAGCAAGTGAAGTTGGTTGAAAATTACGCCAAGCACACAGGGCTTTGGGCCGATGGTATGCAAGGCGCCGAGTATGAGCGTGTGCTGAGCTTCGATCTCTCCAGTGTGGTGCGAAATATCGCCGGGCCATCAAACCCGCATCGGCGCGTGGCAACCAGTGACCTTGCTGCAAAAGGGATCTCAGGTACGGTCGAAAATGAAGCAGGCTTGATGCCTGATGGCGCGGTGATCATTGCCGCCATCACCAGTTGCACCAACACCAGTAACCCACGTAACGTAATTGCGGCAGGGTTATTAGCGAAAAAAGCCAATGAATTGGGCTTAACACGCAAACCTTGGGTGAAATCCTCCTTTGCACCTGGCTCAAAAGTGGCTGAGCTTTATCTTAAAGATGCCAACTTATTGCCTGAACTTGAGCAATTGGGTTTTGGCATCGTCGGCTTTGCCTGCACCACTTGTAATGGCATGAGCGGGGCATTAGACCCAGTTATTGAGCAAGAGGTGATCGACAGAGACTTATATGCCACCGCGGTATTGTCGGGCAACCGTAACTTCGATGGCCGCATCCACCCCTATGCTAAGCAGGCCTTTTTGGCTTCGCCGCCGCTGGTGGTGGCATATGCGATTGCAGGCACAATTCGATTCGATATTGAACAGGATATCCTCGGTGTCGATAAATCGGGTGAGCCCGTGCGCCTTAAAGATATCTGGCCAACTGATGAAGAGATTGATGCCATTGTGAAAGCCAGCGTCAAACCCGAGCAGTTTAGAGAGATCTATACGCCAATGTTTGATATTGCCGTGGATTACGGTGAGCAAGTTAGCCCACTGTATGATTGGCGTGCGCAAAGCACCTATATTCGTCGTCCACCATACTGGGAAGGAGCGTTAGCAGGGGAGCGTAGCCTCAAAGGTATGCGTCCACTGGCAGTGCTGGGCGACAACATCACAACCGATCATCTATCGCCATCCAACGCCATTTTAGCCAGCAGTGCCGCCGGGGAGTACTTAACCAAAATGGGGTTACCAGAAGTTGACTTTAACTCCTACGCCACCCACCGCGGCGATCACCTTACGGCGCAGCGAGCCACGTTTGCTAATCCCAAACTCATCAATGAGATGGCCGTGGTCAACGGTGAAGTACAGCAAGGCTCACTGACTCGTATCGAACCCGAGGGCAAAGTGACGCGTATGTGGGAAGCGATTGAAACCTACATGGAGCGCAAGCAGCCCTTGATTATTGTGGCGGGCGGCGATTATGGTCAAGGTTCATCACGAGACTGGGCCGCCAAAGGTGTTCGACTGGCTGGCGTTGAAGCGATTGTGGCTGAAGGTTTTGAGCGGATCCACCGTACTAACCTCGTGGGTATGGGCGTATTACCGCTCGAATTTAAGCCCGGCGAGAGCCGTAAAACCTATGGTATTGATGGCAGTGAAACCTTCGATGTTGTCGGTGAGCCGACCCCCAGAGCCCAGTTGACCTTAGTGATTTATCGTCAAAATGGCGAGCGCATCGAGGTGCCTGTGACATGTCGATTAGACACTGCCGATGAGGTGTTGGTTTATCAAGCCGGTGGCGTATTACAGCGTTTTGCTCAAGATTTTCTCGAGGCTAAAAAGGCCTAAATGACGTCAGTTGGCGATGACATGCTAGCGTTTGATGTCGTCGCCAACGTGATCACAGGAATGTCCATGAAACAGATGAAAATTGCCGCGACCTATATGCGTGGCGGCACCAGTAAAGGGGTGTTTTTTGCCTTAAACGATCTGCCTGTTGCGGCGCAAGTGCCTGGCGCGGCGCGCGATGCGCTATTATTGCGGGTGATCGGCAGTCCAGATCCTTATGGTAAACATACCGATGGGATGGGCGGAGCCACTTCGAGTACCAGTAAAACCGTGATTTTGGCTAAAAGCGGTCAACCGGATCATGATGTTGACTATCTTTTTGGCCAAGTGGCAATCGATAAACCCTTTATCGATTGGAGCGGTAATTGCGGTAACTTAACGGCTGCGGTGGGGGCTTTTGCGATCTCCCAAGGCTTAGTTGACCCCGAAAAAGTTCCTGCAAATGGCATTGCAGTGGTGCGTATTTGGCAGGCCAATATTCATAAAACCATTATTGCGCATGTGCCTATGCTCGATGGTGAAGTACTTGAGTTGGGCGATTTTGAACTCGACGGAGTGACTTTTCCAGCTGCTGAGGTGTTAGTTGAGTTTGTCGATCCCGCCGATAAAGCGGGCGCCATGTTGCCCACCGGCAATGTGGTTGATGAGCTTGATGTGCCGGGCGTCGGGCGGTTTGCCGTGACTTTAATTAATGCCGGTATTCCCACTATTTTCTTAAATGCACGGGAGCTGGGTTACGATGGCACCGAGTTGCAAGAGGCGATTAATGGTGATGCTGCGGCGTTGGCTAAATTTGAACTCATTCGGGCATATGGCGCCCTTAAAATGGGGCTTATTCAATCGATTGATGAGGCTAAGACCCGTCAGCATACCCCTAAGGTCGCCTTTGTCGCGCCGCCAAAACCCCATAGCGTATCAAGTGGTAAAACGGTGACGATAAATGATGTAGATCTGTTAGTTCGTGCGCTGTCTATGGGCAAATTACACCATGCTATGATGGGCACAGCTGCTGTGGCCATTGGCACCGCTGCGGCGATCCCCGGTACTTTAGTCAATGTGGCTGCGGGTGGTCAGGCGCGCACAAGTGTGCGTTTGGGTCATCCATCTGGCACGTTAAAAGTGGGCGCGAGAGCCACGCAACAAGCGGGTGAGTGGCAGGTGGAAAAAGTGAGTATGAGTCGTAGTGCTCGGGTATTAATGCAAGGTTGGGTGTATATTCCGGCCGATACCATCGAGTAACACAGCCTCATTATGCAGACCATACTTTGAAATGGAGTGTGCGAGCATATTAATTGTCATGGTGTGGCTTAAGCGATTCACTTGCGTAGCAATAGGCTTGTACAGGCACTGATAGTGTCGTTATGAGTCTGGTTCGATGTAGTGTTTTAGTTAGTAAACCGTTAGCTTGTAACTGGCGGTTTGCTAATTTTTTGAATGGTAAATAACTGAAATAGATTACTTATAATTCATTGGCTTAGATGAGTTCACTTTATTCTTTCTTATTAACGTGAATTGGGATAAATTACATTGTGTTATCGTATATAAACCAATGTCGGTTTAGTGTTAGCTATCAAGGTAGATTTTAAGTTGATATCTGTATATTTGGTTGATGATCATGAACTGGTAAGAACGGGCATTCGACGTATTCTTGAAGATGAGCGTGGGATTAAGGTTGTAGGTGAAGCTGGAGATGGCGAGTCTGCAGTACAATGGAGTCGTAATAACGAAGCCGATGTGATCTTGATGGACATGAACATGCCGGGGATTGGCGGACTCGAAGCGACCCGTAAGATCTTACGCTATCAATCCCATGCCAAAATTATTGTGCTAACGATTCATACCGAAGATCCGTTTCCTACCAAAGTGATGCAAGCTGGGGCTTCTGGCTACTTAACCAAAGGCGCTACGCCGCCTGAGGTGATCCAAGCGATTCGTCAAGTGGCCCACGGACAGCGTTATCTATCGCCCGAAATTGCGCAGCAGATGGCATTGAGTCAATTTAATCAAACGGACGATAACCCGTTTAAAAGTTTATCTGAGCGCGAACTGCAGATCATGATGATGATCACCAATGGTGAGAAGGTTAGTGATATCTCTGAGCAACTTAATTTAAGCCCTAAAACCGTTAACAGCTACCGTTATCGTCTGTTTGATAAGTTGGGGATCAATGGCGATGTTGAACTGACCCGCTTAGCCATTCGTTATAAGATGTTGGATACAGGCCAGTTTTAACTGTTTCAATAGCCCCAACAAGCATTTAGGTATGACTATCTCTACATTTGATTCGTCCCGCTTTCTCAAAAGCGTCTCCTCATCCCCTGGTGTATATCGTATGTATGATGCCCAGGGGACCGTTATTTATGTGGGCAAGGCTAAAGATCTTAAGAAACGACTTAGCTCCTATTTTCGTAAAAATTTAAACAATGTTAAAACCGAAGCCTTAGTTTCGCATATTCATGATATTGACGTTACGCTGACCCACAGCGAAACCGATGCGCTTATTCTTGAAAATGATTACATCAAGCAGTACATGCCAAAATACAATGTGCTGCTGCGAGATGATAAATCTTACCCCTATATTTTGCTCAGTCAGCATCAGCATCCTCGTTTAGCCTACCATCGTGGACCTCAACGTGAGAGGGGCCAATACTTTGGCCCATACCCTAATGGCGGCGCCGTTAGAGAAAGCTTACATTTGATGCAAAAATTATTTCCTATCCGTCAATGTGACGATATCTACTATAAGGCGCGGTCCCGCCCCTGTTTGCAGTATCAAATTGGCCGTTGCAGCGCCCCTTGTGTCGGTAAAGTCTCCGATGAGGAGTACCAAGAGCAGGTTAAACTCGCCACGCTATTTTTACGCGGGCGAGATCAGCAGGTAATGGGAACGCTGGTAGGCAAGATGGAACAAGCGGCACAAGCACTTAATTATGAGGCTGCTGCGCGTTTTCGCGATCAGATAAGTGCACTGCGCCGGGTTGTCGAGCAACAAGAGGTGTCGGGCGGCAGCGGTGATATGGATGTGATAGGGGTGTACTTTGCCTCTGGCGTTGCTTGTTTTCATTTATTGTTTATTCGCGGCGGTAAAATTTTTGGGAGCCGCAGTTACTATCCCGCCGTACCGGATAAGACCGAACTCGATGAGGTGCTGCGCGCCTTTATGCTGCAGTTTTATCTTAATTTCGACAGCCAACGTACGTTGCCAAAAGAGATCATCGTTAGCCATGACTTTGATGATATCCATGAGTTGGAACAAGCGATTGAAAAGGCACTTAAAAAAAATGTGGTCATTAAGACTAAGGTACGTAGCGAACGAGCTAGTTTCTTGCGCATTGCCGATACCAACGCAAAAAATGCCGTTGAAACGCGATTATCACAGCAAAATACTATCGAGCAGCGATTCCTGTTACTCGAAGAGGCATTAGAGCTATCGACTCCGATCCGCCGTATGGAGTGCTTCGATATTAGCCATACTATGGGAGAGAGCACGGTCGCCTCTTGTGTGGTGTTTAATCGTGAAGGGCCCAATAAGTCAGAGTATCGCCGCTATAATATCAAGGGGATCACCCCTGGTGATGATTATGCGGCAATGAAGCAAGCAATTAGTCGACGGTTCGATAAAATTGATGTTAATGGCAAAATTCCTGATATTTTATTTATTGATGGTGGTATTGGGCAGCTCAGAATCGCACAGCAGGTTGTCGATGAGAAATTTGCCCATTTAGATATTGCCCCGACATTAATCGGCATAGCAAAAGGGGAAGGGCGTAAGCCTGGTTTAGAAACCCTTATTTATGGTGAAAATGAGGTTACGTTTCACTTGCCGGCTGACTCGGGAGCACTGCATTTGATCCAGCATATTCGTGATGAATCACATAGGTTTGCAATTACAGGTCACAGAAACAAACGCCAAAAAACACGTAACACCTCAACACTCGAGTCCATTACTGGAGTGGGGCCAAAACGGCGTAAGGCCTTGTTACAATATTTAGGGGGACTTCAGCAAGTTAAAGGCGCAAGTGTCGCTGAATTGGCAAAAGTCCCAGGTATTAGCTTAGAAATGGCACAAACAATACATGATGCATTGCGAGGGTAACAAAATTAAGGCAAGATTGGCGCTGCTTTTAGATAATTGGTTTCGTCATGCCGTTTAATGTACCGATAGCGCTTACGCTATTCAGGCTAGTTTTACTGCCTGTTTTTGTAGTTCTTTTTTATGTTCCTTATAGCTGGTCGCCTTTTGCAGCCGCTTTTGTGTTCTGGTTAGCAGCCGTCACAGATGCTCTGGATGGTTACGCCGCCAGAAAATTGCAACAGTCGACCCGCTTTGGTGCTTTTCTCGATCCCGTTGCCGATAAGATCATGGTGACCACAGCGTTAGTGATGCTGGTGGCTGAATATGACCATATTTGGCTAACCTTGCCTGCACTATTTATGATCGGTCGTGAAATTGTGATTTCTGCGCTGCGAGAATGGATGGCCGAAATTGGTAAGCGGGGCTCGGTTGCCGTGTCCTGGATTGGTAAGTACAAAACCGCGGCCCAGATGGTGGCGATTGTTGGTTTGATCTGGCGTCCGAATGACTTTTTGACTTATACCGCCATTGCGCTGTTTTATGTCGCGGCGATTCTGACATTTTGGTCCATGGTTAGCTATATTATGGCAGCATGGGGTGATTTAACTGACGAATCGAACAATTAGAATACAATGCGATCACTTAGTGTGCAAACGGCGTTAAATTGTAAAATAGTGCGTTGACACTGGAACTAAAATCGGTAGAATTCGATTCCGAAGTCAAGGGGAAGCAACTTAAGCTTAACCAAGATAACAACGCAACATTGTTGATTAACCTTAAGTTAAACAAGATTTGAATTAAGTTTGAAAATCAATGTAGCAAAGAGTGATGCGACATTAGCTCAGTTGGTAGAGCGATACCTTGCCAAGGTATAGGTCATCGGTTCGAACCCGATATGTCGCTCCAATTTACAATGGTAAGTTGGACATTGAATTTGGCGCGATGGCAGAATGGCTATGCTGCGGATTGCAAATCCGTCGATCTCGGTTCGACTCCGGGTCGCGCCTCCACTTTAAGTTTTAGCGCAACAGCGATAAAACGCACACATTGCCCGTGTGGTGGAATCGGTAGACACAAGGGATTTAAAATCCCTCGCTGAATAAGCGTGCCAGTTCAAGTCTGGCCACGGGTACCATCTTAAGATGACAAAAAAGCCTCAACAGTTGTTGGGGCTTTTTTGTATCTGCTGTTTATCTGTATATCCCAGATTTTTCATTGCCAGTTTGTTGTCGTCGGTTTGGGAGGTCATTATGGCCACTGTCGTTAAATGAGCTCTAGCATCGGCTCTACACTATAAAGTGTTACAACATCAAAAACGTACGGTACAACTCAGAGCAAAATATTGATATTGGTAGCTACAAGGCATGTAGGAACACAGTAGCTGAAGCGTACTTCAGTGTTTCGTTATTTAGCTATTTAGTTTGGATAAACGGCTAACTTATTCAAAATCTGTCTTTAGGCACCTCTTTGCTGTTGCGTATTTACGCCATAATTACTCAAGGAGGGATTATGATGCGAAGTATAGTTACGCTTATAGTGTTGTTGTGGGTGATGTCTACAGTCGCTGCAGTACCAAGAATGGAAGCCGCCACCACTGCGCTATTACAGCAAGTACAGCTAATATCTCTAATTGAATCTAGCGAACGTTTTTTGCGATACGAACGGATGTTAACGGCAAATAAACCTTTATCTAATGATGATTTTAATCAGATCAAATCCTCTATTGCGCAATTCTGGCAGTATCACAACATTAGCGTGATCGCGCCACATTTAGTCAACGATGACGATCCCTATACTGGCGTGTTGGCGCTTGAACCTAATATTGATGGCTTTTTACCTATTAATAATCGTATTCGTTATCTTGCATGGTTGGCCAAAGTGCAACCTTGGCCACGGATCGAAATTAATGGCTGGTTAAAGCCTGGAGATAGTCATCCTTATGTTAGTAATATTATCCAGCGGCTAAAATGGTTAGGTGACTATGACGAGCAAGACAATAATGACCAGAGCGCAGGTAATGATTATCAAGATAGTCAGACAGATAGGGTGGGTTCTGAATACCGTGGTCTGTTAAATACGCCACCAACACCAAGTGCTGTAGAGGGCGTTGAGGCTTATAAATTTACCGATGTTTACGATGAGAAATTACGTCGTGCAATATTAACCTTTCAGCAGCGTCATGGACTTAAGCCTGATGCTATTATTGGACCGGCGACACTTCGCTGGCTCAACGTATCTCCTACTCAGCGTGCAAAACTGCTGGCAATCAATTTTGTAAATCGCGCTAAATACATGAGCAAGATAGGTAAACGTTATTTATTGATCAATATTCCGGCTTACGATTTGGTATTGGTCGATGATGATCGCACCGTGTTACAGTCGAAAGTTATTGTCGGAAAGCCATTTCGACCAACCCCCGTTATACAGGGAGAGATCAGCAACTTAGTCATTAATCCGAGCTGGCGCGTACCAAGACGCTTACTTAAATACGACCTACTGCCTAAAGTGCGCCAAGATGGTGGTTTTATTAGTCAGCATAACTTTGAAGTGTTTAACTATTCTGAAGAACGAGTGGTAAAAAGTAATGAGGAGTGGAGTGATCTTGCTAGAGGCCATTTTCCATATCGGTTAGTGCAGAAGCCCGGGGTTAATAACACCTTAGGTCGATATAAGTTGTATTTTCCAAATCAATATAGTGTTTACCTGCATGATACCAAAGATAAAGCGCTTTTTGCACGAAGCGATAGGGCGTTATCTTCAGGCTGTATTCGCGTTGAAAAAGTCGAGCAATTGGCTAACTGGATAGCATCGAATCTTGTGCGTGATAAACAGACTTGGGTCGACATGCAAATAGAGCGTACAAAAACCCAGTGGTTTGCCTTCGATGATAAATTACCAGTACATCTGGTTTATTGGACATCTTGGCTCGATGAACACAATATTGCCCAGTTTAGGGATGATATATATAAGAAAAATCAAAATATTATTTCTGATTTACAGGCTTACACCCACTCAACCCTTGATGAATAAAGGGCTACAGTCAAAACATTAGCTTGATCTTACCTTTAATACCGTTTAATTTATGCGCTGTTTTTGTGTGAATAATGAACGGTGGTATTAATGTCAATAGTGTGTCCTTCACGTAGGCAGTTGTTGTTAGGCCTAGGTGGTGTAGCAATGTTTTCGATGTTGTCTCCTAAAGTGAAAGCGAGTCGGTCAACCAAAGGTGTACGTAGCTTGAGCTTTTATAACAGACATACAGGGGAAAAGGGGCAAGGAAGCTATTGGATTGATGGGAGTTATCAGGATAATACCCTTATAGATTTTAATCATATTTTACGAGATCATAGGCAAAATGAAGTGGCTCCAATGGATAAGCGATTATTCGATCTACTTTATTTACTCAAACAGACGTTAAATATTGATGATCAACATGAATATCATGTGATTTCTGGTTATCGGTCACCGAAGACGAATCACATGCTAGCGCAAAAGAGTAATGGGGTTGCAAAGAAAAGCTACCATATGAAAGGGATGGCAATGGATATTGCGATTCCCGATGTTAATTTAAAAGATTTGCGTGATGCGGCGGTCTCTTTAAAGTTGGGGGGAGTGGGTTTTTACCCTAATTCTGGCTTTGTACACGTAGATACTGGGCCGGTAAGAACTTGGTAATGCCAAGAGCTTAACAAGTGTTTGTACCTAAGCCATGTGTATGCTAGTATTCGCTCGCTTTAAATGAGGTCATCGTTGGTCGAAAACGATGGTCACCTAAAACTTTATTATATTAAGTGAGTAAATTATGTCTTACGCAATTACCGCACAAGCCCGTACTGAAATAGGGAAAGGTTCGAGCCGCCGCCTACGTCATGCTGGTAAAGTTCCTGCTGTTATCTATGGTGCGGGTAAAGAACCTGTTTCTATTGAATTCGAACACAAAGATATTATCAACATTCAAGCGAATGCTGATTTCTATACTTCAGATATCACTATCGTTTTAGATGGTAAAGAAGTTAAAGTTCGTGTTCAAGCTATGCAACGCCACGCATTTAAGCCTCTTATCGAGCACGTGGATTTCACTTTCGCTTAATGCGGAATTGAAATAGAAAAAGCGCCTTTATGGCGCTTTTTTATTGGCTAAAAATGAATAAGCCATCTACTACTACATATTATCCAGTTCTGATTGCTTGTCTGGACATGTTGCGATGATTTTTGTCTCTCCTTGTTCATTCAACTCTTCCAATGTGACGGCAAATCCCCATAAACGGTGCAGGTGTTTAACGACTTCTTTGCAGCTATCATCTAAGGGGATACGATTGATGGGGATGTATCTTAATATCAACGAACGGTCACCCGTTATCGCTACGTTTTGCACTTGAATATTGGGTTCAATATTGGATAGGTTGTATTGCTGTGACAACATTTGGCGGATGTCTTGATAACCTTGATCGTCATGAATGGCAGAGACATTCAGGTAGTTTTTTTGGTCATTATCAAGAATGCTAAACAACTTAAATTGGCGAATAATATTGGGTGATAGATACTGGCTAATAAAACTTTCATCTTTAAAATTTTCCATGGCAAAGTGCAAGGTATCTAACCAGTTACTCCCCGCTATCTCCGGAAACCAACGTTTGTCCTCTTCAGTGGGAGACTCACAAATACGCCGTATATCAACAAACATATTAAAACCCAATGCATAAGGGTTAATACCGCTGTAATAAGGGCTGTTGTAACTGGGCTGTGCGATAACGTTAGTGTGATTTTTTAAAAACTCTATCATAAAGCGGTCGCTGACTAAGCCATCGTCATAGAGGTGATTCAAAATGGTGTAATGCCAAAAGGTCGCCCAGCCTTCATTCATGACTTGAGTTTGTTTCTGTGGATAAAAATACTGGCTCATTTTTCTGACAATACGCACAATTTCTCGCTGCCATGATTCCAATAGTGGTGCATTTTTTTCAATAAAATAGAGAATATTTTCTTGCGGCTCGGCAGGAAAACTTGTAATTGACTGTGTCTTTTCAGTGATGGGCATTAATGGTAGTGTGCGCCATAAGTCATTTACTTGGCTTTGGAGGTATTCTTCGCGCTCCTGTTGGCGCACTTTCTCCTCTTTTAAAGATATTTCACTGGGCCTTTTATAGCGGTCGACCCCATAGTTCATTAATGCATGGCAAGAGTCGATGATCAGTTCTACTTGTTCGGTGCCATAACGCTCTTCACATTCACGAATATAGTTTTTTGCAAATACTAAGTAATCGATGATCGAGCTGGCATCGGTCCAAGTTTTAAATAAGTAGTTACCTTTAAAGAAACTATTGTGGCCAAAATTGGCGTGGGCCATCACTAAGGCTTGCATGGTGATGGTGTTCTCTTCCATTAGGTAAGCAATACAAGGATCTGAATTGATGACAATTTCGTAGGCCAGTCCCATTTGACCGCGTTTATAGCCCTGTTCAGTTTCGATAAACTTTTTGCCAAAGGACCAGTGAGTGTAGCCGATAGGCATACCGATACCCGCATAGGCGTCCATCATCTGCTCTGCAGTGATCACTTCAATTTGGTTAGGATAGGTATCGAGGCGATAGTGAGCCGCGACTCTCTCTATTTCGGTTAGATAAGATTGCAATAAGTCAAACGTCCAATCTGGACCATCATCTAATCTTTTCGCGTTAGTTAAACCCATAAGGCCCCCTTAAACAGCGTGTTTCTTAAACAGTTCTCTAAATACAGGGTAAATATCTTCTGCTCGTTTAATGTGTTGAACTGCAATATTATCGTGAGTAGCTTGAAGTCCTTCATACTCACGCCATAAGGTTTGATGGGCGCGATTGGTTATCTCGATATAGCTAAAATAGCGCACTACGGGGAGTAATTTTTTTTCTAAAATTTGGCGGCAGGCTGGCGAGTCATCAGCCCAATTATCACCATCTGATGCTTGAGCTGCGTAAATGTTCCATTCATTTTCTGGATAACGTTGTTGTTGAATCTCATGCATTAATTTAAGTGCACTCGATACTATGGTGCCACCAGTTTCTTGTGAATAGAAAAACTCATGTTCGTCGACTTCTTTAGCTTGTGTGTGGTGACGAATATAGACAACTTCGAGGTTTTTATAGGTCCGAGTGAGGAATAGGTAGAGCAAAATATAGAAACGTTTTGCCATATCTTTGGTTGCTTGATCCATCGAACCTGAAACGTCCATCAAACAAAACATCACCGCCTGGCTGGAGGGGACTTCACGTTTAGCATAGTTGTTGTAACGTAAATCGAAGGTATCGATAAATGGTACTCTGGCAATTTTTCCTTCTAACTCGGCTATCTGCTGTTGTAAGTTCATGATCTTTTCAGCTTCAGATCCCGGTGTTTGCTCCAAGTCTTCCAACTCTGCTCGTAGCTCGCTTAACAGGGCCTTTTTCGATGATGCCATGGCAATGCGCCGCGCTAACGAGGAGCGCAATGAACGCACAATATTGATATTGGCGGGTACACCATCATTGGTGAATCCTGCACGATACGTTTGGTATTCAACCAGTTTATTAAGACGATTATTTTGTAAGTTGGGGAGTTCTAGATCTTCAAACAACAACTCTAAATACTCATCTTTAGATATTTGAAAGACAAAGTCATCTTGGCCTTCACCAGTGTCAGATGCATCGCCTTGTCCGCTACCTTGCCCCTGTCCTTTGGGTGGCCGCTCAATTTTATCTCCTCGTGCAAATTGATCATTACCAGGATGTACACGTTCCTTGACGCCGCCGCGACCTTGCTGAAAAGTGGGCTCGCTAATATCTCGAGTCGGAATACCAATTTTTTCGCCTTTGTCGACATCGGTAACACTGCGCCTAGTCACCGCATCACTGACGGCTTTTTTTATTTGTTGTTTATATCGGTTGATAAAGCGTTGGCGATTGACTGTGCTTTTTCCTTTAGCATTCAAACGTCTGTCTATAAAGTTAGCCATGCGCACCTCCAAAAGACTCGTGGGGAGAGTACTCCCCATCTAATATTATCAAGATGATTTACGCACGCGTAGATACCATTCTGATAACAGTCTTACTTGTTTCTTGGTATAGCCTTTCTCCATCATTCGATTGACAAAATCATCATGTTTACGCTGATCGTCGGTCGAGGTTTTGGCATTAAATGAGATAACGGGTAACAGATCTTCAGTATTGGAGAACATTTTCTTTTCAATGACGGTGCGCAGCTTTTCGTAGCTGGTCCATAGTGGGTTTGAACCTTCATTGTTGGCTCTAGCCCGTAATACAAAGTTAACAATCTCATTGCGAAAATCTTTGGGATTACTTATTCCTGCTGGTTTTTCTATCTTTTCAAGCTCCGCATTTAGGGCGGCACGGTCAAATAGTTGGCCAGTTTCGGGATCTCTATACTCCTGATCCTGAATCCAAAAGTCAGCGTAGGTGACATAACGGTCGAAAATGTTTTGGCCATATTCTGAATAGGATTCTAAATAGGCCGTTTGAATTTCCTTACCAATAAACTCAACATATTTGGGGGTTAAGTAGCCTTTTAAAAATTCTAAATATCGTTCGGCTGTGTCATTAGGAAATTGTTCTTGTTCGATTTGTCGCTCGAGCACATAAAAAAGGTGCACTGGGTTAGCGGCAATTTCACTATGATCGAAGTTAAATACCTTGGAGAGAATTTTAAAGGCAAATCGGGTCGACAATCCTTGCATTCCCTCGTCGACACCAGCGTAATCACGATATTCTTGATAGGATTTAGCCTTGGGATCTGTGTCTTTTAAGCTTTCACCATCATAGACTCGCATCTTCGAGTATACCGATGAATTGTCAGGCGTTTTAATACGAGACAACACACTAAATTGGGCCAATAATTCTAAGGTATAAGGGGCACAAGGTGCTTGTGATAATTCAGAGTTGAATAACAGTTTTTTATAGATTTGGATCTCTTCAGACACACGTAAACAGTAGGGGACCTTGACAATATAGACACGGTCTAAAAACGCTTCGTTGGTTTTATTATTTCTAAAGGTGGTCCATTCAGATTCGTTTGAGTGGGCCAAAATGATGCCGTTGAAGGGCAGGGCTGAAAGGCCTTCAGTGCCGTTGTAGTTACCTTCTTGAGTGGCGGTAAGTAGTGGATGTAGTACCTTTATAGGCGCTTTAAACATCTCTACAAACTCCATTAACCCTTGATTGGCACGACACAGTGCTCCCGAATAGGAGTAAGCATCGGCATCATGTTGGGCAAAATGTTCCAGTTGACGAATATCGACTTTACCTACGAGTGAGGAGATATCTTGATTGTTTTCATCGCCAGGCTCTGTTTTGGCAATGGCTAATTGATCTAAGATATTAGGGTAGACTTTTACAACTTTGAATTGAGAAATATCACCACCAAATTCATGCAACCGCTTGACTGCCCAAGGGGACATGATGGTTTTGAGGTAGCGTCCAGGAATCGCATATTCACTCTTGAGAAGTTCAGCATCTTCATCAGGGTTGAATAAACAAAATGGATGGTCATTTACTGGGCTACGAACCCCATTGGCACTGAGTACATAAATAGGAACATGCTGCATAAGTGACTTGAGTTTTTCAGCTAGGGATGATTTACCACCACCGACAGGTCCTAAGAGATAGAGGATCTGCTTTGATTCTTCCAATCCTTGAGCAGAATGTTTCAGATAGGCCACTATCTGTTCTATTGCTTCCTCCATGCCATAAAAATCTTTAAAAGCTGGGTATCTTGAGATTAAACGATTGGAAAAGATTCGGCTTAACACCGAATCTTTTGAGGTGTCGATAACCTCAGGATCACCGATTGCAATCAACAGACGTTCGGCTGCCGATGCATATGCGATGCGGTCTTCTTTGCAAATGGCTAAAAATTCTTGTAGTGAATACTCTTCATCTAACTTTTTTTCATAGCGTTGTTGGTAATGCTCGAATATACCCATTTTCCACCCCCTGAAACAACTATCAATCTGAAGCGGTAACTGAAGTTTTAGTTACCTACTCCTAATGATAGACGGGAAATGTGAGTTGGCTAACAAAAAAGTATAATGAAAACAATAACAAAAATTGCAAATGCAATTGTTGCATATGTGGCGAGTGGCGATTTGACTCAAAAGCCTTAGATTAAAAACAAAAAAGGAGCCATTAAGGCTAATGCCAGTCAGTTAAGCTGATTGGCATTTTTCTTTTTATGGGGATATTTGCTTGGTTTTGACTTTATAGCCCTTGGGTACACCCTATCTTCTCGTTTCGTTGGTAGCTCGAAGTTACCTAGCATTTCTATCAGTTGCTCGTAATGTTTGGGTAAATTTCCTGGGCTCATCAGTGGTAATCTTGCTAGGTAACTTAGTATCGTACTCGCACAATTACTGAAGCTGAGGCGATTGGCCCATATTCCTTTTCTTGATGCGGCCTCAGTCATTGCTTGACGCATCAGGTTGTAGCCAAGTAGTAAGCCCCAAAGTTCCTGTTCTACCATCTCTGATTTTTTACTTCTTAGCGTATACTCGCTGTTTAGTAGGGTTTGTTTCATCTCTCTGTAGCCAAGCTCTATTTCCCATCGATGATTATATAACTCAACGATGTCAGCACTTGGAAAGCGTAATGGGTCGACCATTGAGGTTAATACCTGATGCGTCTTACCTTTTATTGATTTTGTCACCAGCCTCGCTTCTATATGCGTCGGTAGCGCTGGGTTTTGTTGTCTGGCTTGGGCGGTTATTGCCAATTTCACCTGTTTATCTAACCGGCCATTTGAGTGTAAAACCTCGTACTGAAGCCCCTTTCTCGCAGGGATTAACCAGTGCCGCTCTTCACCACCTAGTTGCCATTGATGTAGCAAGTTTAAGGAGTAAAAACCTTTATCGAACATCGTGAGACTATGGTCTGGAGTTGACTGTATGAGCGCTTCTGCTAGCTTCATTTCACTCGTTTTATAACCATCAAACGCGCTATTTATCAGTTGATGGCTAGTGAGCTCCATATGACACATCATACGAACCTGAGGAAATGAGGTGTCACCATGTTGATTTGATGGTGAGCCAAAAGCATTACGATTATCAGCGGTGTCTTGAGTGCGCCAGACTACACCATCAACGGCTAATAAATTCAGTCCACACCATGTCTCAAATTGAGTGTTGCTATAGTAATGTTTTGCCATCATTTGAAAGGCATTTTTCATACTCTGCACACCTAACCTCTGGCGCCCTTGAACAAGAGCACTGGGGGCAATGAGCTTCTTTTTACCTGGTAGCATCAACTCCATATGAGTCGCAAGCTCCCATACAGACTGTTGTCGGTAAAAACTCATACCAATGACAGACCACATAACTGCATCAAGGGGTAAGCGACGTTTTCTTACTGTGGCGACCCCCGCAGTTTCAAAGGCTTGCTGGATGATGTTTTCATCCAATAAGTGATTAAGATTGGTAAAAGCTGTGGCTTCTTGGTGGTATTCAAAAGCGGTGCAGAAAGCTTGTTCTAAAGACATAAAAAAATCCAATATCATTTCTGATATTGGATTTTGAAGCCTTTTAAAGATCGGTCAACTGATCGTTTATATGCTTAACTGATCAGCATTAGCCATTAAGGCTCCCTTTAATCAGTAGGCGATTTGTTAGCCAGCAAAGTTACTGTTAACAAATTCCCAATTAACAAGTTCCCAGAAATGAGCAAGGTAATCAGGGCGAACATTGCGGTAATCAATATAGTAAGCGTGTTCCCATACATCAACAGTCAGTAGTGGTGTTACACCATCTTCTGTTAATGGGGTGGCAGCATTACTCGTGTTGACGATGGCTAAAGAGCCATCTGCTTTTTTAACTAACCAAGTCCACGCACTACCGAAGTTGTTCACTGCTGAATCAGTAAACTGAGCTTTGAACGCATCGAAAGAACCGAAGGCTGCATCAATTGCAGCGGCGATATCGCCAGTCGCAGCACCACCGCCATTTGGCGACAGGCAGTTCCAATAAAAGGTATGGTTCCAAACTTGAGCCGCATTATTGAAAATACCACCAGTAGAGGTCTTGATGATCTCTTCTAGGCTTTTCTCGGCAAGCTCTGTACCTTCAATCAGGCCGTTTAACTTCACAACATATGTATTGTGATGCTTACCATAATGGTATTCAATCGTTTCTTGGGAAATATGGGGCTCTAATGCGTCTTTTGCATAAGGAAGTGCTGGTAATTCAAAAGCCATGTTTTTTCTCCATTGACAGTCAATTGTCTTTTCTGTTTGCTCACTGTCGCCATTCTACCTGATAAAATTGTGATGTGAATCATTGTTTGGCTGATTTTGTCGATTAATTCAATCGGTAAATTATTCTATTTGATAACCATGATAAAAGTAGGTTTTTGTTCTTCGCCATACTGACGTACAATAGGCAAAATTGTTTAAGTAGCTTTGCTGCAATATTTAGGAAAGAAGATGCAAACAAATGAAACTGTAGAAAAAATTAAACAGCAGATTGCTGAAAACCCAATCATCGTTTATATGAAAGGTTCACCAAAGTTACCAAGCTGTGGATTTTCATCTCAAGTAGCGCAGCTTATGATTAATTGTGGTGCACAATTTGCCTATGTTGATATTTTACAGCATCCAGATATTCGCTCAGAACTGCCGAAGTACGCTAACTGGCCTACATTCCCGCAGTTATGGGTAGAAGGTGAGCTTATCGGTGGCTGTGATATTTTGACTGAAATGTATCAAAAGGGTGAGCTACAAACCTTGATCAATGAAACTGCTGCAAAATATCCAGTACAAGATGCTGATGCTTAGTCATTTGTCATGACAAGTCGAAGTGCCGCGAATTAGGCATGCAGTTAATAAAAAAGCCCTTCAATTGAAGGGCTTTTTTATTAACTTAAGCTTGAGATGAATTATTCGCCGTGCGCTGCTGGCTTAGTTGCCGGAAGTAATAAGTTCATGGTAATGGCAACAATACCACATAGGCTAATTCCTGTTAGGCTGAATGACCCGATACCAAAGGCCATGCCACCGATACCGAACACTAAGGTAACGCCGACGATACACAGGTTTCTTGGCTCACCCATGTCGACCTGATTTTTGATGAGCGAGTTAAGCCCAACCGCCGCAATAGAACCAAACAGTAAACACATGATGCCGCCCATCACAGGAATAGGGATGGTTTGCATCAATGCACCGAGTTTACCCACAAAAGCTAAGGTTATTGCTGTGATGGCTGTCCATGTCATGATGCGTGGATCAAAACTTTTGGTGAGCGTTACCGCTCCAGTGACTTCTGAATATGTCGTATTTGGAGGCCCGCCAAGTGCCGATGCTGCAATGGTGGCAATGCCGTCACCGCTTAGCGTGCGATGTAGGCCTGGCTTTTTCATGTAATCTTTACCGGTCACGTTTGAAATTGCTAAAATATCACCGATATGTTCAACTGCGGGCGCTATGGCTACAGGGATCATAAAGGCGATGGCGTGCCAGTTAAACTCAGGGGCAACAAAGCTTGGAATCGCAAACCAACTGGCGTTATGTACGGGAGTGAAATCAACAATACCCATGGCTAAACTGATGCTATAGCCCACAATGATCCCGGCTAAAATCGGCATCAATTTGGCAACGCCTTTGGCAAATATGGCCACTGCGATGGTAGATAACAATGATGCGATAGAAATTATCAATGCGGAGCTGCCATCAATCAACACCATACTGCCATCACCGCTTTTACCTAAAGCCATGTTGACGGCCACGGGCGCCAACCCTAAGCCAATGACAATAATCACAGGCCCAACGACAACAGGCGGCAATAACCGTTTAATAAACCCGTCACCACGAACTTTAACCACACTCGCTAAAATCAAATAGACACAACCTGCAGCCATGAGCCCGCCCATGGTGGATGGGATCCCCCAAGTTTGTACGCCATATAGGATAGGGGCAATAAACGCGAAAGAGGAGGCGAGGAAAATAGGGATTTGACGCTGGGTGATCAGTTGAAACAACAGAGTACCCATCCCTGCGGTAAATAAGGCAACATTGGTATCAAGGCCAGTCAATAGCGGCATTAATACCAGTGCACCAAAGGCGACAAATAACATTTGCGCACCTTGTAATGGAATTGCTAAACGATTCATTTTTTCTCTCTTTTTTAGGTAAACCGGACAATTCTAACGGTTAACTATTTATTTTGCATTATCTTGATTCACATTCTTTTGTGCTCGATTAAAAAATATAATAAAAATACTTAAGAAGCCTGATACAGGCAGGTCAGGTGACGACAAACTGTGTTACACTGCAGCCATTGTATTTAGTTAAAGTATTGATACAGATGTTTAAGCGTCTTACTTATGGTTTGTTTTCTGCGGTTATTTTATTGGTTGCGCACACCGTTGCCGCTGCTGAAGTGACTGAACTTGATATGAGTATTGTCAAAGTTGCAGATCGAACAACAAAAACGAAAAATGCGGCATTGGCGCAAGCATTACAGAATGTGATACTCAAAAACTCAGGTAGGCAAAGTGCCTTAACTGTGCCAAGTATCGTATCTGCGCTTAACAATCCTACCGCGCTTATCCGTCAATTTGGTTATCAAGAAACCGACGGACAGCAATATTTACGTGCCACTTTCGATCATCAAAAAATCATCCAACTTCTTCGTGATGCTAGGCTGCCAGTATGGGGCACCCAGCGTCCGCTAACGCTTATTTGGTTAAGTTTTCAGCAAGATGGTCAACGCATAATTTTGAATGATTCATCAACCTCTGAGAGTCGAGCGTATATCGATGAGTTAGCCCAGGCTCGTGGGTTACCAGTTTTGTTGCCTATGATGGACCTTGATGATGCCATGAATGTTAACGTAAGTGATGTACGTGGCTTCTTTGTCGATGCTATAGCTCACGCCTCGGTCCGTTACAATACCGATTACTTTGTTACGGCTTCAATTGAGCTAAATGTCGACAATCAATTACATTATTCGATGGTGTTGTATCCAAGAACCTCAAGCGAGGCTTTGTTTAATCCATTGGTGCAAGATACCGGTGTGGTCGCCGATGTGGATAGTGCACTTAATCAGATGTTTTTAACGATAAGCGAATACTACGTTAGTCAGTATGCGGTGGCAGATAGTGGAGTGGCGCTCAGCACTCAGTTAAGCTTTATCGACATCACAGAGCGTAAACAACTGGTTGATATTGAAAACTACCTTAGCCAACTCAGTGCGGTTAAACAAGTAACGTTAACACGATTACAGGGGCGATCAGCTCAGTTTACTTTACAGTTATTTGGTTCTGAAGAGGATCTTAAGCGCCTACTCAGTTTGGAATCGAGAATTAAACCGCAGTCTGTGTTAATGCCTACGCCAATAGGCGGTGTTGATCCGTTAGCACCATCACAGAGTGAGACCATTAACTATATTTGGCTTGGTCATTAATGTAAGCTGGGCTCCATTATGTTTGGAACCCTTCTTTTACCGAACAAATGTTATCGAGATTTAATTAGTGGCATCCCATTCACCATTACAGTTGTCGTTACCCGTTTATCTGCCTGATGATGAAACGTTTAATAGTTATTATCCTGCAGCCGGTAACGATCAATTAATTCAAAGTTTACAAGACTGTGCCGATGGCAGTGCGGATAAAGCCGTTTATCTATGGGGGCCGGTTAAATCGGGTCGTACCCATTTAATGCATGCGACTTGTGCGCGCGCTAATGAACTTAATCGCAACAGTTTCTACTTGCCACTGGGTATCCATGCCAGTATCTCAACTGAATTGCTCGAAGGCCTAGAGCAGGTAGATCTCGTCTGTATTGATGATATCGATGCCATCGCCGGTCACCCTTTATGGGAAGAGAGTCTATTTGATCTGTATAACCGCGTCGCGGAGCAGAGAAATTGTAAATTGGTGGTCAGTGCCAGCGGCTCTGCAGTTGAAAGTGGCTTTGTGTTACCCGATTTAATCTCTAGAATGCAGTGGGGGTTAACTTATCAAGTTCAACCTATGGCCGATGATGAAAAGCTTGCGGCATTACAACGTAGGGCTGCGATGCGAGGTCTTCAGTTACCGGAGGATGTTGGTCGTTTTTTGCTGAATCGCCTAGCCCGTGATTTACGTACCTTATTTGATGTACTTGATAAATTAGATAAAGCGTCACTAGTCCACCAACGTAAATTGACCATCCCCTTCGTCAAAGAGATGCTGAGGCTGTAAGCCATACGCCTACCGTCACTAGGCTCTATATGGTTGTTATATAATGGTTTGTTGGTAACAATGCACTAAAAAAGCCCAAGCTGATGTTTGGGCTTTTTTATGACAACCGCTTACAGGGTTAGCTTATGCCGCTTGATGTTGCTCGGCAGATGCAAGGATCTGGGCTTTTAACTCGGCAGGATCAAAATCATCGACATTAATTGATTTCATCCGGCCAATTTCAGCACGTTCCAGTAAAGCAACCTCATCGTCACAGAGAATACCTAAGGCTTTTCCTTCGGCGGCTAGCTTATCTAACCACATGAAAGGATGACGCTTACCCGATGCCTTACAAATTTTATCGTGTAGCGGCTCACAAGCTAGGATATCTTTAAAGGTCTGCTCTTGAATACCGACAGCATTGAACTCAGATGGCGTCCAAAATTGACCTTTACCTAAACGATCACGACTGGCACAAGGTGTTTGCATGATCTTCGCCACTTTATGGTCCAGCACATCACTTGGACGCTTAAGTGGGCGGCCAAATGGGAATATGATGGCACGTAATACTGCGCCTAATCCCATAGGGAAGTTGTCTAACAGATCGTCAAGCGAGTCTTGTAGCTTATACAATGAATCTTCAACGGCCCATTGCACTAGGACTAAATCTTCGCTCTGGCGACCTTCATCTTGATAACGCTTTAGTGTTGCCGAGGCTAAATAAAGCTGACTCAACAAATCACCTAGGCGAGCTGAAATACGCTCTTTACGCTTAAGGCCACCGCCTAATGTCGCCATGGCTAAGTCAGACAATAAAGCTAGGTTTGCACTGAAGCGGTTCATCTGTTGGTAGTAACGTTTGGTTTTATCGTTATACGGACTGTTCGAGAAACGGCTTGAGGTTAGGCCCAACCAGAAGCTTCGAACCAAGTTGCTGATAGTAAAGCCAATATGGCCAAATAGCGCAGAATCAAAATCGTTAAGTGCTTTATTAGCATCTGGATCAAATGCCGATTCCATTTCAGCCAACACATAAGGATGGCAACGAATAGCTCCTTGACCATAGATGATCATCGAGCGAGTTAAGATATTTGCCCCTTCAACCGTAATGGCGATAGGTGCGGCTTGATAGCCGCGACCTAGGTAGTTACCTTCACCTAAACACACGCCTTTACCACCGTGGATATCCATGGCATCGATAACACATTTTTGCATTCTGTCGGTCAAGTGGTACTTAACGATAGCCGAAATCACCGAAGGTTTTTCACCTAAGTCGATAGCGGTTGTGGTTAAGGTTGTTACCGCGTCCATTAAGTAAGCATTACCGCCGATGCGAGCCATTGGCTCTTCAATACCTTCAAGTTTACCAATAGGTAGCTTAAATTGACGACGAATACGTGCATAAGCCCCCGTCGCTACCGCCGCGGTTTTCACACCACCAGCCGAGTTCGACGGCAGGGTGATCCCACGGCCAACTGACAAACATTCCACCAGCATACGCCAACCTTGTCCTGCCATTTCTGGCCCGCCGATAATAAAGCTTAAGGGGACGAACACCTCGTTGCCTCGGGTTGGACCGTTTTGGAACATGCAGTTGAGTGGGAAATGTCGACGTCCTGTTTCAACTCCTGGCACATCGGTAGGGATCAGGGCGCAGGTGATACCTAAATTTTCTTTATTGCCGAGTAATTTATCGGGATCTTGCAGCTTAAAGGCAAGACCTAACACTGTCGCAACTGGGGCAAGGGTAATATAACGCTTGTTCCAAGTGAGCTTCATACCGAGTACTTCTTCGCCTTGCCATTGGCCTTTACAGACCACGCCAAAATCAGGAATTGCGCCAGCATCACTGCCCGCTTCTGGGCTAGTTAATGCAAAGCAGGGCACTTCTAACCCTTTTGCTAAGCGAGGTAAATAGTGGTTTTGCTGCTCGGCAGTACCGTAGTGTTGTAATAATTCCCCCGGGCCTAGTGAGTTAGGCACGCCAACAGTAGAAGCCAGTTCGCTGGATACGCCAGCCAGCTTTTGCAATACGCGTGATTGTGCATAGGCTGAGTATTCGAGACCGCCGTACTTTTTCTTGATGATCATGGCAAAAAAACCGTGATCTTTTAAGTATTGCCAGATCTCAGCTGGAAGGTCTGCTAATTGATGAGACACTTGATGTTGATTAAGCATCTTACAGACTTCTTCAACGGGACCATCAAGAAAGGCTTGCTCTTCTGCGGTTAGGCGGGCAATAGGGTAGTTGTGTAATTTTTTCCAATTAGGCTTACCGGCAAATAGGTCGGCTTCCCACCAGGTGGTACCGGCTTCGATGGCTTCTTTCTCTGTTGAAGACATTTCAGGCATGATGCCTTTGTACATCTTAAGCAGTGGGCGCGTAATAACGTTTTTTCGAAAAGCACTGATATTAAGAGGAAGTACAATCGCAAAAAAGACTAGCCAAGCCAGCATGGCGATAGCATCTGTAACGGTACCAACCACCATGATGATGGCGGCAATGATGCTTGAGGTGAGCAGAGAAACTCTTAGGTAGGCTAATGCGCCTAACGTAAAGAGCATCACGAAAATCCAAAGTAAGGTTGTCACGGTTATTCTCCTTCAATTGCGACTGTTAACTGCACTAATGTCAGCTCTTTTTATATGACTGTTATCACAATTATAGATTGTGGTCAGACCTGTGTCGCATAAAATCTAACCCTCTCGTGACATTTATACAAGCAATTTTCAAACAATTGTTTAATTTTTTTGTTGATCTTAGCATTCCACAAACAGAGTCAACTAGTTAGAATGATTTTAATGACTTGTTTGAGAGTGAAGGTGCCATTTTTATGTGTGAGTTACTGGCCATGAGTGCTAACGTGCCAACGGATATTGTTTTTAGTTTTACTGGCTTAGCCGAACGTGGTGGGGTGACGGGGCCGCATGTCGATGGGTGGGGAATAACCTTCTATGAGGGTAAAGGCAGTCGCACGTTTAAAGATGCTAAACCCAGTAGCCAGTCCCACGTGGCTAAATTAATCAAGTCGTACCCGATTAAGAGTGAGGTGGTGATAAGCCATATTCGACAAGCCAATCGCGGTTGTGTGGCGTTAGAAAACACTCATCCGTTTACGCGTGAACTCTGGGGACGATACTGGACCTACGCCCATAACGGTCAATTGAGTGATTATCAAGCCAAGTTCAACGTGGCTCGTTATCAGCCGGTAGGGGATACCGATAGTGAGCTCGCCTTTTGCTGGATCTTAGAAAAAATCGTTGCACGTTTTGGTAATACGCCCCCAAAGAATAGGTTAGATGTGTATAGTTATGTCGCCACGTTAGCCGATGAAATTCGCCAACTTGGGGTGTTTAATATGATCTTAAGTGATGGTGAACATTTAATGAGTTATTGTACTAACAACTTATGTCATATCACTAGGCGTGCGCCATTTGGTAAAGCTAAGTTAATTGATACCGATGTGGTGATCGATTTTAATCAGGAAACTACAGCTAATGATATCGTCACCGTGATAGCCACGCGTCCATTAACTGATAATGAACAATGGCAAATTTTACAACCAGGAGATTGGAAAGTGTTTGGCCGCGGTGAAATTGTTCTTGGTAGTTGAGCGTTGCAATTTTTTCAATAAGTGTTGTGGGCAATGAGTCCCTCCACTTCGGCCATTGGTGGCGTTATTCGCCGCCAACGCCTAATAGATTAGGGAGTGGCCGCCTGCTGCTCATCATGCGCGACTGGTTGATGATAAAATTGATAACTAAGTAATTTGATATCCAATTGCTTACTGCCCTTTTCAAAGTGGGTCAGTCTAACCGGTAGATAACCGAGTTGGGGGGCCATCCAAAAAAAGGTTTGTCTTTTACTGCTATCTCTAATGACCTCTATTTTCACCGTATCGTATTGGCCGCTCTCGATAACCATCCGCTCTTTGCCAATCACCTTAAAATCATACTCATCAATTTCGCCACTTTTTAGCATGGCGTAATGTAAGTTAGACACTCCGGCCATCATATCGAGCCTAAATTGTAACTGTACCATGAGGGGATCAAAGAGATTGCTATTGTAAGTAAATTTAGCCCGCTCCTCTTTATATCGACTATGGACGATGTTCTGGTCGATAACATAGGCCGATTGTTCTTGATAATGCGGGCCTGTGCCACTGCGGTCATGGGTATAACGCATAGGCACTAATCGCTCACCGTCTAAGGTAAAGGTGCTTTGCACTGTTCGCTTATCTGACAGCATAAGCAGGCTTACATCGCTGTCGAAACGGTACTGATATAAATTATTGTGTGGTGGTGGCAGTTGATAACGTGCCTTGCCGAGTTCAATACTGCCATAATTGACTTGATATTCAGCATCATGGGGGGTGAGCGGATATTGATCCGCAAGCCCATTAAAGCTTAATACCAGTAGGCTAGCGATGATGATAGGCTTCATGATTAACAAGAATATCTCCAGTATTAAGATAGCGTTAAAAAGGTAATTCAAGTATTAAGGTTGGCAGATCTGGCTGCCACTGGTATTTCGACAGCATTATCTTGCCGCGGTTCACTTCAACTTGCTCGCTTCTTAATCGTTGTACCTGCGCTATAAAGGCTGGCGTGTGTTCGGGGAAGGCAATTCTCCCTTGGCTATTAATCACTCTATGCCATGGGAGGTTAAGCTCTGCCGGTGCCAGTTTTAGTGCTCGAGAAACATACCTAGCTCTACCGGGTAATCCAGCTAAATCGGCGACTTTGCCGTAAGAGCTTATCCTACCTTCGGGAATTAAGCTGACAATGTGCCAAATACGAGCCATGGGGGGAAGGGATAACATAAGCAAGCCATATCTCCGGATGTGAACAATGTATCTGCTAATATGACACAACAAGTTATCCTAGCCTTCTTACTTGACGGCAATAGGTCAGTATGGCGTATAACAAATCAGCTAACTATGGGTATAGCCTAGTGTTTCGACTAGATCAATTCAATATACAACCAACAGCAATAAGGGGGTTAGAGTCTTGCCCAGTAAAAAAACACCAGCCAACGTTGCCTTTAGTGTCAGTTCGGTCATAATGGCGCCAAATTTTATGATTAAAATAAGCTAACATTATGCCAGTATTGGATATTCTGACTATTCCAGATGAGCGCTTAAAGCGTAAGGCCCAGCCCGTTGAAGATACCGCCACGGTGCAGTCATTTATTGATGATTTACTCGAAACCATGTATCACACCGATGATGGTATTGGCTTAGCTGCCACACAAGTCGGTAGCTTAGATGCTATTATCGTTATTGATTTGTCTGATAATAAAGATGAACCATTAGTGCTCATTAACCCTGAGTTTATTGAACGCAGTGGCGAGTTTGTTGGTGAAGAGGGCTGCTTATCGGTACCGGGTTACCGTGCTAAGGTGACTCGTTATGAGAAAGTAAAAGTTAAAGCTCTTGACCGTCAAGGCCAGAGTATTGAAATTGAAACCGATGATTTTCTCGCTATCGTTTTACAACATGAGATGGATCATCTTGATGGCAAAATTTTTATTGAGCATCTATCAACACTCAAACAGCAAATAGCCTTAAAGAAAGCCAGTAAATACCGTTAATCGAGAACGGGTCGTCAACTTAGTGTTCATCGGGGCATAGGGGGGAATGTCACCCCGATAAAAAACCGCTACAGGCTATGGTGTGCTCTGATGTTCGATAAACAGAAAAAGTGATCAGCTATTCGCATACGATAGTCGATGGATATAAACTCTTTGTGATGTTGATAAATAGATGAACATAGTGCTACTCACTCATGAGCGAGAATTGACGCGTCCAACCAATACCGGTCAGTTGGCGTTGGCACATTTCCCTCAGTATTGTACGCAGCTGGTTTGGTCTCGGGTTAACCCCGATAAGAGTCTGCAACAAGCCTGTCAAACGGGCCAAGCCTTACTGTTGTTTCCTGCTACCGATAAGCCTGCCACCTCGAATATTGACTCATCTCCTGCCTTAATTGGAGCCGATGACACAGTACTTGGTGACGCAAAAACAGTGACACAAAAGTCGATCATCATTTTGGATGCGACGTGGCAAGAAGCGCGCAAAATGGTGCGCCAAAGCCCCTATTTACAACAGGCAAATCGTCTGGAATTACAAGCGACACAAGATTCAACATATCAGTTACGACGCAATCAAGTCGAAGGCGGATTATGTACGCTCGAATGTGTGCAATTACTGTTTAGCCAAGCGGGTTTATCAGCCCAAGCGGCGCAGCTTAACGCCGCATTTGCTGAGTTTAATCGTCGTGGGTTGTCAGTTGTCCCAATAGATTAACGTTAGATAACAGTGAGGTAGACACACAGAAAGTGACTCACTGCACCGGCCAACACAAATAAATGCCAGATAGCGTGGTTATAAGGGATGCGCTTAACGACGTAAAACACCACACCACCACTGTAAAATAAGCCACCCGCGAGCAATAAGCTAAAACCTAGAGGCGTCATGGCGGCAATCAAATCGTCTAACACCACCATGCATAACCAACCCATCACTAAGTAAAGCAGTACACTAAACACTTTAAAACGATGAATAAAGATGGTTTTAAATAACACTCCACCTAAGGCAATTCCCCAGATAGCAATGAGCATAAACAGTGCCTGCTCCCCGCCCAGTTCAATCAGCAGCAGTGGTGTATAGGTTCCGGCAATCAGCAGATAAATAGCACAATGATCGGCAATCTTCAGCTTATGTTTAAGCTCAGGATCCTTAACGCTATGATAGAGTGTTGAGCAGAGGAATAACAGTATAATGCTCGCGCAGTAGATGGTTACACCTGTAAGCTGTATCGGTGTGAGATGCCCCCAGCCTTTATTGAGCGATAGGATTAATGCCACTATGCCAGCCACAATGCCTAGGCCGTGGCTAATGGTATTTGCCCGTTCCTCCTGTGGGGAATATGGCAATTTAGCTAATGAACTATCAGCAGTTATAGTTAATTCTTGGCTTGTCATAGATTTTAGCGTCATCTGGTTAAATCTCATCCATCGCAGTGTAACAGCTCATGCTCACAAATATCAATAAGCTTACACGTGTTCGCTAACTTGTGTCGCGGTTTGAATGGTAGTTGTGTTCTATTGTGTGGCATTATGACGATTATATATAGTGTAAAGTTACCTTGGAAGAGCGGTATATTGCGGTAGATATGAAGACTAGATAGGGCTCACATTAGGGCTTGCAATACTGATTATGGCTGTACTTTTTATACCATTTGACTAATAATCCAAGGTTATTTTTATAGTTAGGCTGGAGACACAATTATAATGCAGATCCCATCGAGTTTTGCCTCTGGATTGTCGGGGTTACAGAGTGCTCAATCTGGCTTGACCCAAGCAACGGTGGATGTGGCTAAACCATCTGCTCTTAACGCAAACGCGATAGCAACAGACACCTATCCCCCTGTTGAACAAACGGACCATACTGCCTTGGTATCGGCGCTGGAGTCACTTCATCAAGCACAGGCGACCACAGAGGTGATCGCGGTATCATCTGAAACACTAGGAACCGTTATCGATATTAAGGTATAACCTTGTCAATAACCCAATTATAATGCTTCTAGTTTAATAGTTTTAATCTAAAGCGTCTAAGGGTGATGAGCAATGTAAACCGGGCTATCTCATCGACAGTCGTGGAGATCAAATCCGCTTCTCATCAACTGCGCGTTTGGTGCTGGGCCAATATCAACCTTTCTAACAGTTGTGATGCAGGGCCTTGATTATCTCGATTAGGAATGACCAAGCTCAATGCCGCTTGTCTATGACTACTGCCTTGCAGCGCTAGGCGGCAAAGCTGCCCCTTATCTAATAACCCTTGCACCAGATGAGCTGGGATCCAGCAAAAACCGATACCCTTTTGTAAAATAACCAAGGCTTCATGGAAGTTGGTCACTGTCCAGCGCTGTTCGGCTTTAAGCCAGCCTGAATCGGCACGAGCGATTTGAGCCGTGTCTTTAATCACAATTTGTAAATGTTCGGCTAAAACTTGGTCATATAGAGGCTCATCGCGGTGCGCCAATGGATGATTTGGATGACAGACCAATAAAAAGTCGATATGGCACAGTGGTTCGGCGACAAACCCTTTGGGCGGTGAGCCTGCAATGGCAATATCGACCTGCTCAGATTCCACTAACTCAGTGGTACCATTGATCACCGAATCGAGAATGGTAATGCGGGTACCGCGCCCTTGGGCTTCAAATTGGCTTAGGGCGTCGATGAGTGTCTCCATCGGATAGATGATCTCGCGAGCAATGATCAATGAAGGTTCCCAGCCTTTTTCTAATTTATTGGCCAACATCTCCAACTCGGTGACAGAACGGGTTATATGGCGAGAGCGCCTGAGTAGCACTTCACCTGTTTCGGTAAGGTAGGCCTTACGGCCCTTAACTTCGAGTAGGGCGACGCCAAGCTGCAATTGTAATTTTGCGACCGCATGATTTAACGATGACTGACTTTTATTCAGTTGTTTAGCCGCTTGCGCATAGCCGCCATAATCGACTACTGCCTGCAGGATCCGCCACTGTTCTAAAGTTGATTTTGCTTGGCTCATGAATATTCAATCTCGTTACTCAAGCCGCAGCGCGGCTCGATATTAGGCTAAGGTTTAACGCTGACCTGTTTAGGCAGATATTTTTGGGTGCGCTTGAGTTCATGAAAATAAGGACCTTTATGCAAGGTCGCTGGCCAGTTCAGTAGCATCATAGCCAATACATTTCGGTGTTCACCCAGGGCGAGATCGGGATTGCCTTTAGGTGAGGGGATGATATGAAGCGTCTCATCATAGGCGTTGATAATATGCCGCTGGGTTTGTTTTACCACAGGGTGTTGCGACAAACCGGCTAAATGAAAACTGATACCAACTTCAGCAATAATATCGTCGGTAGCATCAGCTAAAATTCGCTCAATGTTGGCAGCGAAATAATCTAAAATCCAAGCAAATTCCTTTGCATCAACAGGGTGTTGGTAATATTGGCTGGCGGCAAAAATAAAGTGGGTCATACCATAGATTTTGTTTCTAAATTGTTTTTTGTTGAGCTTGCGATCGCGACTTATGGGGTAGACGTCATTAAAAGCTTGTTTGTAGTCGGCAATATAATCACCGACTTCAAGTTGTCTGGCCCAGTAGGCATAATTGATCAACTGCGCTGCCCAAGCTTCGATCATGGCTTTGTCGGTTAATCCCGTTTTGAGATCGGTGGATTTTAATGCTTTGACAAGTTTGTCATGGCAAGGGCCCTGTAAGCCAAATTCATCGATGCGGCTGGAAAAGCGTAACAGTACATCGGTATAAAACAGAAATTCAGGAAAAGGTTGTAAAGCTTTTTTGCGTGCTTTGGCACGCGGCCCATTGCCCAGTAACGCGATAGCCTCTTTAGCTTCGGTGTCGATAAACCCAGCTTTATCTAACTGGCAAGCATAAAAACTTTGTGATTCGGTTACGGCATACAGATCGACCAGTGCGGCGTTGGCATATTTAGCATCGCCTGTCATGCGGTAGAGGCGAATACCATAATGACCTTGCACTCTCGGAGGCAGTTGGTAAAGGTTTTGCTCTAAATGGGTCTGGATACTTTGGCGCACCTCCTTAGCGTTAAGCGTGTTGCTCTGTTCAACCTGCTTAGCGATACCGATGTTAGGCAGTAGCAATGCTGCACTTAGGCCAAGCACTGCGATGAAATATTTAGAGGGATGTGTGCTTAGCATGTTGGATCCTTTTAATTAAAGAGGAAGTCGACACCGGTTCGCCAAAAATAAGCGTTAATTGTTGTGTAAACGGCAGCTGCGCTTCATTAATCAGTAACAGGCTAAACAGCTCTTGCTTATCGATTGTGGCTTGTTGGTCAATTAGCCGCGCCAGGCTGCGCTGCCAAAGACGTTGATAATAGCGTGGCCCTTGGCTAACGATACCCCTGAAACTATAAATAGCCTCATTGGCTTGTGGCCAAGGCTGCGTAAAGCTCAATTCAAATTCGCGCGCGAGATCGGGGTAGGCGTGAGACCTTGTTTGATAGAGATTTAATGCCAGTTTGCTGCGAAAAACACTCAGTTGTTCGGCAAACATGGCTAAGCGTGCTTCACGGCTCTCTTTTCGTGCTGGGGCTATTAACTGTTGCTGCAAGTACAATGACAACCAATATTGACCGACTAAGCCACTGTCTTGAGTGTCTGCCAAGGTATTGATGAGATAGAAGCGTCCCCCTTTGAACAGCGGTGCAATGGCGCTGCTAAATGCCTCAATCAGTTGTGTTTGCGCGCGATGAGACTCGAGTACGTCTGGAAAGTTAAGTGATACTTGGCCAAATTGTTGTCCCACAACGCTGTGGCGGATCGGGGTGACTCGAATGCTTGTATCTTGGTTAGACTCGCCTTGGCTGAGAAATAGATCCCCGAGCAGACGCTGTCCATGCCATAGACGGATCATAGCGTCATTGACGGTTTCAACCCGAATACCAAAAGGCTTTAGCGTCTGGTAAATGCCACTTAACAACACTTGAGCAAACACTGGCTGAATAGGGGTTTTATCTGCTTGGGATAACGCAATCCCTAATTCCCAAGGAGCAAGGGTTGGCTGAGTCATTGCGTCGAGATATTGTTTCAGAAGTTGTGGCGTCGCGATATGCTGCGACGCCAAACTGAAACTGGCATAGTCGCTAAATCCCGCCTGTTCAGCCTGCTGTTGCTTAGCGGCAATTACATGGGCAAGAGCGGCTTCACTCTTACTTTTGGCCCGCAGTTGATAGGCTTGCCAGACTTGCTGACGGCAATGGGGATCACGTTGCTCAATCAAGTAACTGGCTATCGACTCACTAAAGCGCGGCACAGATGTGCTGGTGGTTTCGCTAAATTGGGTGTCATTAACGGGTTTAAGTAGGCAGCGCTCGTCACTTAGTACCAATGACAGTGCCTGTTGCCTTAGGGCGAAAGTGATACTGGCTTCGCTGGTGTGTAACGCCGCTTTATCGACAATGGCCATTTCACCTTGTAAGAGTTGTGTCAGTCGTTTTGCGACTGCTTGTTCATCGGCGCGAACACTGCTTTTTAAAGCCAGACTTAAACTGACAATGTTAGGGTCGCGATATAATTGGTCTATTTGATCCCCAAGGTGTAATTGGCATCGCAATAGGGCTTCTTGGCTCACCGAGTTGAGCGCATATTGTTGATAATAGCGTAGGCTGTCTTTAAGATTAAACAGGCCAATAAGCTCGCGTTCAAGGTTAACCACCTGCACCGATGGCGCGTTTGGTGGGTTATCCATCCATGGAGCTATCTCATAGCGAAGGCATTGCTCGGATAACAAGGTAATGGGCGAGGCGGCTTGCGCCGCCGATACCACATTAAATGTTAGGGCGATTGCTAAAATGCGTTTTAGCATAGGCGACGCGTTCTTCCACTGACATGAATTTATTTTTCATCTGCTCGACATGTTTCAAGCGAGGTAGAATGCCTTGACTGTTGGCGATTTGAATCGCTAAGCCGGGTCGAGCATTAAGCTCAAGTAGAAGTGGACCGAGCTCTTGATCCAGTACCATATCTGTGCCTAAGTAACCTAACTCACTCATTTCATAAGCTTTAGAAGCGGTGTGTAGTAAGGTGTCCCAATGGGGCACGACAATCTCGGTCAGCTTTTTATCGGTATCGGGATGGCGCTCAATAGGGCGGTCAAATTGCACCGCATGCAAGCCTTGTCCTGTCGCAATATCGAGCCCAACGCCTACCGCACCTTGGTGTAAGTTAGCCTTACCGTCAGAGGCGGCTGTCGATAAACGCAGCATTCCCATGACCGGGAAGCCTTTAAAGACAATGAGCCGAATATCGGGCACACCCTCAAAGGAGTAACCATCGAAGATGGGATCAAATTTAATCAGCCCTTCAACGATCGCCACATCGGGTTTACCCCCCAATGAAAACAACCCACTAAGAATGTTGGATATATGACGGTCGATTTCACTTGGCGTGACTTCATGACCGCTGGCTTTAAAATAGTGACCATTAGCCACTTTAGTGATAACTAAAATCCCTTTACCGCCAGAGCCTTGTGATGGCTTAATCACAAAACCACTCTGGTTATTAACCATCTCAGGTATATGTACAATCTCGTGCTGCTGCGAAACGGTGCCAATTAAGGCGGGCACCGCAATGTCATTGGCTAGGGCGAGTTGCTTAGTGGTTAGTTTGTCATCGACCCGTTTATAATATTTGCGCGGATTATAACGACCTATGTAGTCGATATTACGCTTATTCATGCC
Source organism: Shewanella sp. 553 (assembly GCF_059338375.1). Taxonomy (NCBI): domain Bacteria; kingdom Pseudomonadati; phylum Pseudomonadota; class Gammaproteobacteria; order Alteromonadales; family Shewanellaceae; genus Shewanella; species Shewanella sp. 553. Next base: position 2,138,737 of record NZ_CM181701.1, on the reverse strand, counting down.
AAGGACACCATTGTCCCTTAGCGTCTTAGGACGCGCAAATAGCATGATTATTCTCCCGCCAACGGTCTAAAACGTCTGAGCTCTAATAGCTTATAACCTGTGTATTGGCCCATGAGCAACACCACGGCTAAAATCGCTAAGTGGATGCCTAAGAAGTTAAAGACCCAATGCTGCACCCAGGTAGCGCTCATGGCTAAATAGGCTAGCGTTGCAACAAATAAGCTGCCGCCACCTTGTACTAATACTTCTTTGGCGCCTTCCTCTTCCCATAAAATGGACATTCTCTCGATGGTCCAAGCCAAAATGATCATCGGGAAGAAGGTGATCGTCAGCCCTTCGCTGAGACCAAATTTATAAGAGATTAAGGTAAACAGTCCAATGATGCCTATCACCACAATGATCACCGCCGATATGCGCGAGATCAGCAGTAAGTTGAGTTCTGACAGGTAAGAGCGGATCATTAAACCAAACGCCACAATCAGCAAAAATCCGATAAGCCCGGTCAACAGGGTGGTTTGAATAAAGGCTAAGGCGATCAATACCGGCATAAAGGTGCCCGAGGTTTTAATGCCAATAATGACGCGCAAAAACACCACCATCAACACACCAATGGGGATCAGCAAGATCCCTTTAAACAGGCTCTGTTCCTCAAGCGGTAATTGATACAGTGAGAAATCCAGTGCATCTTTATTTTTGAGCATATCGATTGAGGTCGCCAGCGCCGAGCGGGTGTCCTGCAACATGGAAAAGTTGACCTGTGAATTAACGCCACCAATGACATCAAGGGTCGATTTACCTTTGCGATCCCAGATAAGCAGGTTATTTGGGCGACCTTGAGTGCCATTGGCAGGATTAAACAATAGCCATTCGCCTTGATGGTAAACCTCAACGAAGGTGGTTAACTGCTGGCGACGACGCTGATCTTCTAAAAATAGTGCGTTGACTTTTTGTGCAGGGATCCCTTTGCTATTGAGCATCTGAATAAATAGATCTGCAGGTGAATTATCCGACAGTAAAAGTTCGATGTTTTGGCTGCGATCGGTGGCGTTAAAGCTTTTGTTCAGTTGCTGAGCAAAGGAGAGGTTCGTGGCACTACGAGACCAGATCTCCTGCATAATTTGCTCTGCAGCGGCTTGCTCGGTTGCAGGCCAGCTGTATGGGATTGGTGGTTGCGGCTCCTGTTGGGCGGCGACTTGATGATTACCCGTAGGCACTAGGGTCACTTTGTAATATAAGTCTTGTTGACCTATGGCATTGCGGATAGACCACGTCGCATGACGTCCCATTTCATCTTCCGCTATAGTGAGTCCATAACCTGGAGATGTGGCATTTTCGACCAGTATTTCAAAGGCGGGATCACTTGGCAGCGAAAAGGTCACCTCTGCAGGTTCGCCTATACCTTGAAAACTCACTTTGGCGTCAACAGCCCAGCTTTGCACCTGTTCGCCGGGCAGGAAAGGCACATTGTGTTCAATGCCACGATAAACACTGGCAGCAACACCCGCTAAAAAGAGCAGCGCGACGACAATATAAAACGGTTTTCTAGAATGCATCAGCCCATTATCCTCTATTATTTTTCGTTCTGTTCAGGCAGGGTTTTACCATGAATAAAACTTTGTGCGACATCGACAACGGCGATATCTTGCATAAATTTGCGTCCCAGCAATAACTGATACTCTAAGTGGCTGCGATCGACCAGATTAAGGTCGGTTTCTGCCTTATATTGACCAATTTGTAGATGAGCGTGGATCACCGGGCGGCGATCACTTTTTTCATCTGACTCTTGTTTGATGCGTACGAAGCGTTCAACTTTAGACTCGAAGGTTTGTGATGGTTTATCGTAGCCTTGGGTAAATACATCAAAACGCACCCATTGTTTGCCATCGCGCTCGAACAAAATAATATTGTGTGCATCTAGTGAAGATGATTCGGCGCCCGTATCGATACGAGTCTCAAATCCCGCTTTGACTTCGTCCATGTAGACATTTTCTACGGCACCCAAAATAAACTTATCACCGATAGGAGAAGGATCGCACTGGGTGGGCACTGCGATGACCTGCTTTTCTGGCTGCTGTAGATTGATTTTTGCCACAGACTGATTCAAAGCATCGAGTTGCTTAGATAGACTGCTAATCGCACTGAGCGTTTGCACTTGACTGGCATGATTATTCTGTATCAAGTTGGCTAATTCGCTCTGCTGTTGGCTTAGACTGTTGTTGAGTGTGGCGGCATCAACCGGTACAGACGTTATTGGCAGTGTTCGTCGTGCACCCGATTAAGAATAGGGTTGCAACGCTAATGGCGGTTATCTGTTTTAACATAGTCGATCCCATATACTATTTTAGTTAAACCAAATCTTTATTCGGTTGATTCTTGGTGGCGATAAATGTTGCGCGTTTAGGGGCTGGGTAGCCTTCGACTGTTAAATTGATATCATTGGGATCAAGATAATCCACCAATGACTCATTCGGCATCCAGTCGGTACTGCGCTGCTCTGCTAATGAAGTGACATCAATGTCGACACAGCGTACATCGACAAAGTCGGCTTTTTTGAGCCAAGCTGCTAAGGCTTTAGCTGAAGGTAAGAACCACACATTATTCATTTTACCGTAGCGATCACTAGGGACTAATACGGTATTTTCATCACCATCGACCACTAATGTCTCTAATATTAATTCGCCACCTGCACGCAGTTGGTCCCGCAGTTGCAATAGATGATCGATAGGTGAGCGTCGATGATACAACACCCCCATAGAAAATACAGTGTCAAAGGCATCCAGTGGGGGTAACTCTTCTATGCCTAACGGGAGGAAGTGCACCGGATGATGCTCACCAGCGATACGTTTGATGGCTTCAAACTGGCATAAAAACAAAGGTGAAGGATCAATCCCTACCACATGTTTCGCGCCTTCACCTAACATACGCCACATATGATACCCACTGCCACATCCCACATCGAGTACGGTGCGGTTGGTCAGCGGCGAAATATGCGGTTTAACTCGATCCCATTTCCAGTCTGAGCGCCATTCGGTATCAATATGGATACCGTGTAGGTGATAAGGGCCTTTGCGCCAAGGTTTGAAAATTTTCAATAAGTTTTGTAGTTTTTCACGTTCGCCATCACTGAGCTGCTTGCCGCTGCCTATGGTGACACTAGTGGTAAAGTTAATCTCGTCTGGCTCAGGGTAATGCAACTTATTAAGGACCTTTTCCCACTTGGGTAAATCCCCATGTTTATTATTGCGTTGCCATTGCCCCAAAATAGCGGGCAAGGTTTCGAGCCAATGTTGTAGGCTAGAGTCGGCAATCTGTTTGTAAAACGAGCTAAAACTTATCACTTTATCGCCACCATAGAAGCAAAGTTAAAACATTGGAACCACACACTAAAATGACTAAAGCCTTGGGCTTTTAATCGCTGCTCATGCTGTGGTAACGAGTCGGGTTTCATGACATTTTCAAGTGAACTGCGTTTTTGGCTGATCTCCAGTTCGCTGTAGCCATTGGCCCGTTTGAAATCTAAATGAAGCTCATCCAGTAGTGCTTGTACAGGTGCATCTTCGAAGGTGAGCTTTTCTGATAACACCAAGATCCCGCCGGGTTGCAGACCACGATATATCTTATTGAGTAAAGTCTCTCGGTCGCTTGGGGCTAAAAACTGCATGGTGAAATTTAAAATGACCATGGAGGCATTATCAATTTCGATGTCGCGAATATCGCCGCAAATCAGGTCGACAGGCGTATCGCTAACATAGGCATTTAAGTTTTGTTGGCAGCGTTCAATCATAGATTGGCTGTTATCGACCGCAATAATACGGCAATCGCGTCCATCAAGACGACGACGTACACTAAGAGTCGCCGCGCCTAGCGAGCAGCCTAAATCATACACTCGGGTATTAGGTGAGACACATTTGTCGGCAAAATCGCCTAATGTACTGATAATTTGAGCATATCCAGGCACGGAACGTTTTATCATATCATTGAATACACCAGCAACTCTGTCATCGAATTGAAAGTCACTGATATTTTCACATGCTTGGGCGAATATTGTATCTTGAGATGAGTTCATGAGTATTGACTAGGTAAGTTCGATTTTTCATTCTAGCGAAACATCAGCGCTAGCAGCAAGTCTAGCACTGGAAATTCTAGAGAAAATTCGGTCTAATACCTTAATATCAACATATATTTCACAACGCCTTGACGTTCTAGGGAAGATCATTGGAATTACTTTATCGTTTCATCCTCGCCATGGTGTTATGTATGTCGATATCGGTGTACGCCGATACGGCAAAGCCGCAGCCGTTAGTCTTAGTCATGGGCATTGACAGTTTTCCCTATCAGTTTGTTGATGATAATGGTGAACCTAAAGGCGTTTTGGTCGATTTGTGGCGTGAATGGGCGGCGCAGACGGGCAGGGCAATTGAATTTAAACCTTTAGATTGGCACGCTTCACTCGAACAATTGACCCAAGGTCATGCCGATATTCATATTGGCATGGGGTATACCGAGTCACGTGATAATACCTATGATTTTGCCGATGCCATTTCGTCGGTTAACACTTACCTTTATCTGCGTAAATCACTTAAGGATAAAACCCGTTTGCACGACTTACTGCCATACCGTATTGGCGTTGTGAGTGGCTCGTCCCATGAAGCAAATTTAATCAGCCAGTTAAGTGGTCTTAATTTTCGCTACTATGATACGCGCGATGCCTTGCTCAATGGCGTGATTAACGGCGAAGTTGATGTGTTTGCGGGAATGGAAGGGTATCTACGCGATAAGGCGGTGAGCCGAGCGGTGATGGAAGCCTTTCCATTAAGCCATCGATTATTGATTAAAACCATTCCTATTCTGCCTGCCGTTAAACAAAGTGATCAAGCATTACAGACTCGCATTAATCAAGGTTTTCAACTGATCACGCCAACTAGACGTGCTGAGATAGAAAAGCATTGGTTGGGCTTTAGCCGCGATACTAACCGTTTGATTATTGCCGCACCTGTGGGATTTGAACCTTATGTCGATATCGGTGGAGATGGTGAGCCCCATGGGTTGTATATCGATATCTGGAAGTTGTGGTCACAAAAAACGGGCATTGCCGTCGATTTTCGGGCTAAGCCTCTTAATGAAACCTTAGAAGATGTGACCTATCGCCGCGCAGATATCCACATTGGTTACCCACTTAATAAAGGGTGGCCTTCTTCAGAGGGAGCTAACCGCGACATTGAGGCCATCACTTCCGTTGCTTTGGCCGATAGCGCTTACGCTAATTTACGTCCAGTGTGGCGGACCTATCAAGTTGATCATCATCTGTTTAGTTATAAGCAGAGGTTAACCAGTCTCGACAGCTTGTTGGGCCAAGGGATTGGGGCGATTAGGTCAGAGCCTTATTTAAGCCAATTGGCTCAAGCGTTACCCAACAGTGAACTGCGCTTATATGATAATGTTCAACAGATGATTGCTGCAGTAGAGCATGGTGATATCAAAGCGTTTGTCGCGGCTGCGGCTTGGACACAACACTATTTACTTAAGGCTGACGTTTGGCAAGACTTTTACCCTTATCGGCAGCTCACATTCACCAGCGATATATTTGCTTTAACACGCAGTGAAGATGAGGGGCTAATTAAACGTATTCACGCCGGATTTAACCTCATCTCGGCGACCGAACTGGCTAATCTCGAAAGTAAATGGATATTAGACAGTCACGACAGGACGGTAAAGGCCAGCCCCACTGAGTTGCCACTCAGCCCTTTGCAGCAACACTATTTGGCCAATCTTAGGCCACTTAACCTCGGTTATCTGCAAGATTGGCCACCGATGGAATTTCAAGGTGAAGAGGGGCAGTTTCAGGGGATCAACCACGACATTAGCGAGCGTTTGGCCGCGCAATTGAATTTGAGGTTTATTCCCGTGATGTTCGGTGACTGGAGTAGCATGCTCGCTGCACTCAAGCGAGGCGATATCGATATTGTCGGCAGTGTCGCCTTAACCGCTGAACGTGAAAAAGATCTGGTGTTTTCGGCCCCTTATTGGCCATCCCCCTGGGGCTTGGTCACTAATCTCAATAACGCTTTGGTATTTAGTTTGGCGCAGATGAGCGGGAAACGATTGGCTATCGTTGAAGGTTATCATTTGATCCCGCAGTTGATGAATAACACCTTAGGGATAGAGCTGATTTTAGTGCCCAATACGCGTGCAGGGATCGACGCTGTCTTGCAAGGCACCGCCGATGGTTTTATTGAAAAAGTGCTTAACATGGGGCTTGAGCTCAGCGACAGCGACCACAAGCAATTGAAAATGTCGGTGCTAGCCGATTACTCCGATCAGCAGAGCCATTTTGCCTTAACGCCAGAGTTGCACCCTTTAGTGCCACTGCTCGATAAAGCGATTGCGCAATTGTCTACCGCGCAGCAACAACAAATTTATCAGCGTTGGATTGAACAAGAGTCCCCCAGCACCGTTATGGCCATTGGTTGGCAACAAGCTTTTTATCTGTTGCTGGTGGTCACATTGATCTTGATGGTGGGCTTATTGTGGTTCTATGTGACAAGGCGCCCTTATGCTAGAGAGGTATTTCCCTCTTCATTGCCTTTGCAGCTCGATCCGTTAACTGGCCTGCCAAACCGCAGTTTATTAGACGACAGATTAACGCAAGCGATATTAACCCATCGCCGTGAAATGCAACCTTTTGCCGTGCTGTTTATCGGCTTTAGCAACCTAACACAGCTCCAGCAGCGCCTCGGTGCCGCTAAAACTCAGCAACTGATGACCATAGCGCGAGATAAGGTCACCGCCTTAGTGAGAAAATCTGATACTTTGGCCAAATTTAACGATGAGCAGTGGGTGGCTATCCTGAATCACAGCAAAGAGATGACTCAGGTCTGCCAAGTGGCCGAGGCGATTATTGATAGTTGCTCGGCACCTTTTGCTATCGATGCTGAAGATGTGGCACTATCGGTCAATATTGGGGTGGCCATGTTCCCACGCGATGGCGACAGTGCGGTTGAAATACTCAAAAAAGCCGATGAGCGATTATCGCGAGCCGCTGCACAAGGTGCTAGTGGCTATCGTAGTGCGTGATCATATCGACGGTTAATCGTCAATTGCTGGATATTTGCCCACCCCACAGGTTTACTTCATGTTAAGACGATGAAGTTGTTTTGAAATCGGCAATATTTCACTATAATGCCGCTTTTGTCATGTATTGAATATTCCTCAAGCACCGCTTTGTGGATGAAAGGAAAGGGTTAGATGCGCAGTCATTATTGTGGAGACGTCAACGGGTCTCATGTTGGAGAAGAAGTCACTCTTGTCGGTTGGGTTAATCGTAGCCGTGATTTAGGTGGTGTTGTTTTTCTAGATCTCCGCGATCGTGAGGGTATTGTTCAGGTTGTGTATGATCCAGACTTGCCTGAAGTGTTTGATATTGCCAGTACTTTGCGCGGTGAGTTCTGTGTACAAGTTAAAGGGCTTGTGCGTGCTCGTCCTACAAGCCAAGTCAATGACCAGATGCGTACTGGCGAAATTGAAATTTTGGGTAAAGAGTTGCGTATTCTTAACAGCGCTGCGCCACTGCCCATCAACATGGACAAAAACCAGCATAACACCGAAGAGCAGCGTCTTAAGTATCGCTACTTAGATTTACGTCGCCCAGAAATGGCGGAGCGTATTGTATTTCGCTCAAAGGTAACCAGTGCCGTGCGTCGTTTCCTCGATGGCAATGGTTTCCTTGACATTGAAACGCCTATTTTGACCAAGGCGACACCGGAAGGCGCGCGCGATTATTTAGTGCCAAGCCGCACTTATAAAGGCCAATTCTTTGCCTTGCCACAGTCGCCACAACTGTTTAAACAGTTGTTGATGATGTCAGGTTTCGATCGATACTATCAAATTGTTAAGTGTTTCCGTGACGAAGACTTACGCGCCGACCGTCAACCTGAATTCACCCAAATCGATATCGAAACCTCGTTTATGTCATCAGCACAGGTGATGGACAAGACTGAAGAGATGGTTCGCGGTCTGTTTAAAGAGTTACTGAATGTCGACTTAGGCGAATTCCCTAAGATGACCTTTGCAGAAGCGATGCGTCGTTTCGGATCTGATAAGCCAGATCTGCGTAACCCGCTTGAATTAATTGACGTAGCAGACTTAGTTAAAGACGTCGACTTTAAGGTATTCCAAGAACCTGCTAACGATGTTGATGGTCGCGTCGCCGTATTGTGCGTGCCTAGTGGCGCTTCGCTGTCGCGTAAGCAACTTGATGAATATGGCAAATATGTCAACATCTATGGTGCCAAAGGGCTAGCCTGGATGAAGGTCAATGAGCTAGAAAAAGGGCTTGAAGGGATTCAATCTCCCGTGCTTAAGTTCCTTAGCGAAGAGGTGGTTAACGCTATTTTAAGTCGCACCAATGCAGCTAATGGCGACTTAATCTTATTTGGTGCCGATAAAGCGAATATCGTTGCCGAGGCAATGGGGGCACTACGTCTGAAAGTGGGTGAAGATTTCAACTTGCTGCAAGGTGAGTGGAAACCGCTGTGGGTTGTGGACTTCCCAATGTTTGAGCGCACATCGGATGGCGGTTTACATGCCATGCATCACCCATTCACTGCGCCAAGTGGCATCAGCCCCGCAGAGCTTGAAGCTAATCCAACGGCAGCTATCTCTGATGCATACGATATGGTGCTCAACGGTTGTGAGCTCGGTGGTGGTTCAGTGCGTATTCACAACAGTGAAATGCAGTCAGCGGTATTCCGCATTTTGGGCATTAATGATGAGGAAGCCCAAGAGAAATTTGGCTTCTTACTCGAGGCGTTAAAGTACGGCACGCCACCACATGCAGGCTTAGCCTTCGGCCTTGACCGTATCGTGATGTTGATGACTGGCGCCACGTCGATTCGTGATGTCATGGCGTTCCCTAAAACCACCACGGCGGCCTGTCCGCTAACTAATGCCCCAGGCTTTGCCAACCCGGTTCAGCTCGATGAGCTAGGCATCTCAGTGGTTGAAGCTAAACCTGAAGCCAAGCAAGACGCAGAATAACAAGATAAACATAGCCGAGCGAAAGCTCGGCTTTTTCGAGAACGTTTCGAAATAAGGAGTCAGTTATGGCCGGTCACAGTAAATGGGCCAACATCAAGCACCGTAAAGCAGCGCAAGATGCCAAACGCGGTAAATTATTCACTAAATTCATTCGCGAATTAACCGTCGCCGCCCGCGAAGGGGGCTCAGACCCCGATTCTAACCCACGTTTGCGCGCCGCTATCGATAAAGCCTTATCCAACAACATGACTCGTGATACAGTAGAGCGTGCTATTAAGCGCGGCGCTGGTGAACTCGATGGTCAAGTATTAGAAACCATTATGTACGAAGGCTATGGGCCAGGCGGCACTGCGGTGATGGTTGAGACCATGACCGACAATCGTAACCGCACCGTATCAGGCGTACGTAATGCCTTTAGTAAATCGGGTGGTAACTTAGGCACCGACGGTTCTGTCGCTTATCTGTTTGAAAAGCGCGGCGTGATCTCCTTTGATACAGGCTGTGATGAAGACACCATTATGGACGCGGCGCTCGATGCCGGCGCCGATGATGTGGTGACCCATGATGATGGCTCGATTGATGTGTACACCACTCCTGAAGATTTTGGCGCGGTTAAAGATGCGTTAGATGCAGCAGGCCTTGAAGCTGTGAATGCTGAAGTGACCATGGTACCGTCGACCAAAGCGGAATTGGATGCCGATACCGCCCCTAAGTTTCTACGACTTATTGATAATCTTGAAGATCATGACGATGTACAAGAGGTGTATCATAACGCAGAGATTGCCGATGATATCTTACAGGCCTTAGAGTAATGCCATGCCCATCATTTTAGGTGTTGACCCAGGATCGCGGATCACAGGTTATGGCGTTATCCAGTGTCAGGGAAGACACCAAATTTACCTTGGCAGTGGTTGCATTCGCACCCAAGCCGATGATTTACCCTCTCGTTTAAAAATTATTTTTGATGGCATTAGCGAAATTATTCGTCAATATCAACCCGACGAATTCGCCATTGAACGGGTTTTTATGGCAAAGAATGCCGACTCAGCCTTAAAGCTGGGACAGGCGCGCGGCGCGGCGATAGTGGCCGCCACCAATGCCAATTTACCGGTAGCTGAATATTCAGCCACCCAGATAAAAAATGCCGTGGTGGGGACTGGACGGGCGCAAAAGTCTCAAGTACAACACATGATCCAGCAAATATTAACCTTACCAGCAGCGCCCCAAGCCGATGCGGCTGATGCTTTAGGCGTTGCAGTATGCCATTTTCATACCTATCAGAGCCTGATCGCCATGGGCGGTAAAGCCAGTAGCAGAACATACGGAAGATACAGATGATTGGTCGTTTACGGGGTTTATTAGTAGAGAAACAAGCGCCGGAAGTCTTGCTCGATGTTAGCGGTGTGGGCTATGAATTACAGCTACCACTGACCAGTTTTTATGAGTTACCCGACTTAAACCAAGAAGCGGTGATTTACACCCATTTTGTGGTGCGTGAGGATGCGCAGCTCTTGTACGGTTTTGTCACCAAACAAGAACGTGCATTATTTCGTTTATTGATTAAAACCAATGGGGTGGGGCCGAAATTAGCATTAACGATTCTCTCAGGTATGACTGCCAGTGAGTTTGTTAAATGCGTTGAACACGATGATATTGCGACCTTAGTTAAGTTGCCGGGCGTCGGCAAGAAAACCGCCGAACGTTTATTAGTCGAGATGCGCGATAAACTGAAGAGCCTAATGGAAGCTTCACAAGGCTCTGAGCGTGAATTTGTCTTGCAATCAAACTACTCAGCTAAGCCACAGGTCAATTCAGCCGAAGAAGATGCCATCGCGGCATTATTGTCGTTAGGTTATAAACCCGCACAAGCGAGTAAGGCTGTCTCTGGGGTGTATCAAGAAGATATGGACTCAGAAACCTTGATCAAAGCCGCGTTAAAGTCGATGTTATAGCCTGTTAAGTGAGAAAAAAATGATAGAAGCCGATCGATTAATTCAGGCGCAACCTCAAGGTATTGAGGAACGTGATGAGCAGATAGACAGAGCGATGCGACCTAAGTTACTCGATGAGTATACAGGTCAAGATGATACCCGCGCGCAGCTTAAAGTGTTTATTGAAGCCGCGCAGAAACGCGGCGAAGCGCTGGATCACATGTTGATTTATGGCCCGCCAGGTCTGGGTAAAACCACCTTAGCCATGATTGTGGCTAATGAGATGGGGGTCAATATTAAGTCCACTTCAGGCCCAGTACTGGAAAAAGCAGGCGATTTAGCCGCGTTGTTAACCAACCTTGAAGAGGGCGATGTGCTGTTTATCGACGAGATCCATCGCCTCAGTCCTGTGGTGGAAGAGATCTTGTATCCGGCAATGGAAGATTATCAGCTCGATATCATGATAGGTGAGGGACCTGCGGCGCGATCGATTAAACTGGAGTTACCGCCCTTTACCTTGATCGGCGCAACCACACGAGCGGGCGCATTAACCTCGCCACTGCGCGCGCGTTTTGGTATCCCACTGCGTTTAGAGTTCTATAATGTTGCCGATCTCAGTAGCATTGTGACCCGCTCAGCTAAGGTACTCGGCTTACCAATTGAGGATGATGGCGCTCTTGAAGTGGCGCGTCGCGCTCGCGGTACACCGCGTATCGCCAACCGTTTATTGCGCCGGGTAAGGGATTACGCCGAGGTAAAACACGATGGCGAGATCACTAAATATGTAGCCGAAAGTGCACTGGATATGCTCGATGTCGATGTTGAAGGGTTCGATTATATGGATCGTAAACTGTTACTGGCGATCATCGATAAATTTATGGGGGGCCCGTTGGCTTAGACAATTTAGCCGCTGCGATTGGTGAGGAGCGAGAGACTATCGAAGATGTACTCGAACCGTTTTTAATCCAACAAGGCTTTATACAACGCACCCCAAGAGGGCGTATTGCTACGCCACGTGCCTATCAACATTTCAATTTGATTAAGCCTGATTAACCGAATCTCAGACTTATCAGCTTTACTTAACGACAGCGCGATTCGTTTATATTAAATGGGCCGCGCTGCGTTTTTATGTGCGTTTGCTTGTGCTTTATCTAGCGCGAGTTGACAGCGTTATCATGCTTAGGTTGTAGCATTACTCGCTAATCTTGATCTACTGGCTATTCACTATTTGTGCATGAATGATCCCCACCACTTGGATTGTTAATTAATTAACAATCGATCGAAATTTCAGTCTGCAAAGCAATAATCCAACCTTCCCCCTCTAATTGTATCGCCTTTGTTAAATGCGATGCTTTTAGTTTGTAAATTAGACGAGTGCTTCTCGGCGTCAACATTAAATAGGGCAACAAATAGAGTAAATAGGTAAATAATGACAGTATTCTCTAACTAAAGGCTATTGATTAATGCGTTAACCGCCATGGTATTTGGCGCTCAATTTAAACATATACGCGATGGTAAGCATCACATTATTAATACCAAACCTGCTAATTGTTAATTAATTAACACTGTCTTTTTTAACGTCAGTTTAGGCGGGAAGCGTCATAATAACCGGTAAAGCGTGATTCGTGTCACATTTTTTGGTATTTACGTTGTTGCTTGTATGTATGTGATTCTTGGCTTTAAAAACGTGATCGGTAGCTATTTTATAAACAAAAAACCTCAAATCACGACATTAATCTATAGTTGCGCTTAATTAACGCGCTTAATTGTTATAGCTACTACTATGTTTATTAACTTTTTATTATCAATGGTTAAAAATTGTGGTTGTTGACGTGTGTTAAGTGACGAGACAGTATCAGGCCCAACGCTGAATAAATATTAATAGTTAACAGCGTGCAATAATAATGAAGGCAAGGGAGTTATCGTTACATGATAAGAACAAAATTAGCATCTGCAATTAAGTTGGGATTAATTGCTTCAGTCTCTACCAGTGGTTTTATTGCCTCAAGCAATGCCATTGCTGCAGAAGAAAGCGCATCGTTTGAGCGTATTGCCGTTACTGGTTCACGTATTCAACGTAAAGACATGGAAACGGCTTCTCCTGTTACCGTTATCGACGCGGCCTCAATTAAAGCAGAAGGTTTTACTTCGGTAGACCAGATGCTACAAGCACAAACGTCTATGGCGGGCGCCGCAGTGGGCTCTAGCACCAATAACGGTGCTGACGGTATCGCTCAGGTTGATCTTCGTGGTATGGGTTCACAGCGTACGCTAGTACTGCTAAATGGCCGCCGCATGGTTAACTCGGGTTCTGGTGCCGATAGTGCAGTGGATTTGAACTCTATCCCTGTTGCTATGATCGCCCGTGTTGAAATATTAAAAGATGGTGCTTCAGCAGTTTATGGCTCTGATGCTATTGCTGGTGTGGTGAACATCATCACTAAGAAAGATTTCGAAGGTTTCCAAATCGACCTAAACGGTGGTGCTACCGATAAAGGTGATGGTGAAAACGGCGATATCAGTGCGCTATACGGTTTCAACACAGATAAAGGTAATTACACCATTGGTGCTGCTTATTCTGACCGTCGTGGTGTGATCCAGTCTGATCGTGATTGGACTACGCCTGGCGCGAGTTCATTTTTGCCAAATGGTTCATTAGGCGGTTTGATCAAAGATGAAAATGGTAACTGGGTAGAGCGTGATTGGGGTTATGATTATACCCAAGATAGCTACTATCAAACGCCGAGTGAACGTTACAGCTTGTTTGCCAACATGACACAAGAGTTGAGCGACGATATTATCTTTAACGCTGACGTGTTATACACCAAGCGTAAGTCCAGCCAACAGTTGGCGCCGCAACCAGCCAATCTAATGCTAGATGTCTGTGTGCCGGGTCAAAACACGCTCGAGTGTATCGATATCGATGCCGATATGGCCAGTGCTGGTATTGTGGCCGATGATAAAGGCCTTGTTAATTATAGAAAACGTATGAATGACGTCGGTCCACGTATCTATAAGCAAGATACTGATACTTTGCGTGCGTCAATTGGTGTTGAAGGTGCACTGGATGTGCATACTGGCATGAACTGGGACTTGTCCTACACCTATGGTAAGAACAAGGCTAGCACATCGGTTGAAAACTCAATCAATGGCGCCTTGATGACTAATGCCATCTACGCCAATCAAGATGCATGGTTCACAGGGCAGCCTGTTACCGATGCCGATTTGCTTAATAGCGTAAGCTACAGCGAACAAGCAGATGGTGGTAACGAGCAACATGTATTATCTGCAGGTCTAAACGGTGAACTGTTTGAGCTTGATGCAGGTGCTGTTGGCTTTGCCATCGGCGCAGAATATCGCAGCGAAAGTGGTTACTATAATCCAGACCCAATCGTAGTTGCGGGTGAAAGTACCTCAGCGCAGCAAGATCCTACCGATGGCGATTATAACGTTATCTCTGTCTATCAAGAGGTGAGCGTACCTTTCACTGAGAAGTTAACTGGTGAATTTGCACTGCGTTTTGACGAGTATTCGACTTTTGGTAATGCATCAACGTGGAAAATAGGCCTGACCTATGAAGCAACTGATGATTTAATGCTCCGCGCAGTGGCTGCAACCGGTTTCCGTGCACCAAGTGTAAGCGAGTTATACGGCGGTAACTCAGGTTCGTACGATTATCTTGATGATCCTTGGGGCAATGCACTAGATCCTCAGATTTTGGTTAACCGTACATCAGATGAAAACTTACAGCCAGAAGAGTCTGACTCTTATACTGCCGGTTTAGTATATTCACCAAGCTATGTTGAAGGCATGTCGTTAACGCTTGATTACTGGCGCTTTAAAGTGGATAACGCGATTGCGCGTTTAGACACACAAGCTGGCCTTAAAGACTGTTTTGCTGGCGATCAGAGCGCATGCGAAACCTTTAACATCGGTCCGAATGGCGATCTAGATAACTTAACTAACTCGCTAACTAACGTGGGTACTCAAGACACTAGCGGTATCGACTTTAACCTAGCCTACAACTTTGAAGGTTTAGGATTAGATTGGGCGATTGTTAACGATACCACTTACTTGCTTAACTTCGAGCAAGACGGTATTGACTATACCGACACTATCGACGGTAACTTCGGTGCCTATGCAGAAGTGCGTAATAACTTCAGTATTAAGGCTGGTCAAGATAGTTGGAACCTAATGTACTTCAACCGTTATATCGGTGAAATGGAAGATTTAGCCGAAGGCAATAAAGTGGATGCGATTCTGTATCACAACTTGTCGGCAACTTACTTCCTAAACGACGCGTGGACCATGAGCGCTGGTGTGAAGAACTTGACCGATGAAGAGCCATCACGTGTGTCTAACGGCAGTGACGGCGGTACGGTACCTGAAGTCTATGACACGGTAGGTCGTCAGTACTTTGCTGGTGTGACGTTCAAGTTTTAATCGATAATTAGCTTGAGGTATTCAGCGATGCATTGCTGAGTATCAAGAGCTAAAATAAAAAAGCGCCTTAGGGCGCTTTTTTTATGCTTAACTTGCTGCTTTAACATAGCTGACTTGGCGATAGCCGTTAGCGTCAGAAAACGTTATTTAAGTCAGCTAACGTTTTAACCTAGGCCTTGTTGCGCCGAGTTAAGTTGAATAAATTCAATTTTATAGCCGTCTGGATCTTCAACGAAGGCAATTTCAGTACTACCACCGGCAACAGGGCCGGGTTGACGGGTCACTTTACCTCCGGCGGCTTCAATTGCAGCACAGCGACTGTAGATATCGGCTTCGCCAATGGCAAGGTGGCCAAACCCTGTGCCTAGATCATAGCTATCGGTATCCCAGTTATAGGTCAACTCTACCACTGCGGCACCTGTGCTTTCGTCGTCAAATCCGACAAAGGCGAGGGTATAACGGTATTCTGGGTTTTCAGATTGTCTAAGCAGTTTCATGCCAAGGATTTCAGTATAAAAATGGATGCTGCGTTCGAGATTGCCAACTCTAAGCATAGTGTGAAGAAGTTGTGCCATGAAGACCTCTTATTCTGGTTTAAGATGGCGGCCATTATACCCCTAATTAAGGTCAGTGGTCATCTCTGCCTAAAAGGTCGCTAAAGTCTGTTTAAACATAGGATTAGGCTCAATAATAGTAGCCTACTACTCACCACCTGAATCAGTAGCCAATCACTTTAATAGTAACTGTGGCATTACTAAAGCATGACTAGAAAGGTGCACAGGCCTCCTGTCATATTGCCACTATAGCGCCTATGACTGAGGTCACAGAATTCAGTAAATACTTTGGTGCAAATCTGCTTTAGCCGCATAATGACTTAACGTACTTAAAGGAGTTTAATCATGTCTAGCGAATTAAAAATGGCCTTAGGCTTAGCTGTCACCATCGCTCTGGTGCTATCAATATTCTTTGTATCAATGTTCTAAACCGCTGTTGATATTGATAACTGGTGTGTTGTTTCAATGAAAGGGGTTAATGAGCAGCTTTTACGTCAAGGCCCAAGCGCTCATGCTGAATAAGCTAAGCGACATGGATGACGCCGCTGAACAAGCCAAAGAGCCACTGTGTGGTAAAAATGCACTGTCTCTTAATTTGATGAGGTTATCGATATCTAAAAAAAAGCCGCATTAGCGGCTTTTTTGTTGGCAGATAACTTGAGTCTGCTTGGGCATAAAAGCCGCTTGCGATAGGGCTAGCCTCAGTCTTCGTCAGGATAGACTTTGTCTTTAAACTCGCACAACTCTTCAATAATACAGCTGCCACAGCGAGGCTTACGGGCCAAGCAGGTATAGCGACCTTGTAAGATGAACCAATGATGTACATCGACCTTAAATTCAGCTGGTACGACTTTTAACATCTTCTGCTCAACCTGATCGACATTTTTCCCCATGGCAAATTTAGTGCGATTGGCAACGCGAAAGATGTGAGTATCCACCGCAATGGTCGGCCAGCCAAAAGCGGTATTAAGCACCACATTAGCGGTTTTTCTGCCCACACCAGGTAAGGCTTCGAGGGCTTCTCTGTTCTCGGGCACTTCCCCTGCATATTGCTCGACTAATATTTGGCAGGCTTTGATGACGTTAATGGCCTTATTGTTATATAGGCCTATGGTTTTAATGTACTGTTTTAAGCCATCAACCCCTAAGTCTAAAATGGCTTGGGCAGTATTTGCCACAGGAAACAGTTTATCAGTGGCCTTGTTAACACTCACATCAGTTGCTTGGGCCGACAAGGTGACGGCAACCAAGAGTTCAAACGGTGATGCAAAGTTAAGTTCTGTCTCCGGCTTAGGATTATTGCTACGCAGGATCTCTAATATTTGGCGGCGTTTTTCGTTATTCATCGATTAACTTACCTTGGTAATTCTAACTCGGGTCACGGCTTGCTCTGGCTCTGGGGCAGGGCGATGCGCGGCAATCTTGTCATCGATGATATTTTTGGCGGCGATTAAAAAGCCCATGGCGATAAATGCCCCCGGTGGGAGCATGGCGAGCAAGAAATTGGTGTCTACTTGCCAGAAATGGATGGTCAGATCGGCCGCCCAGTCGCCAAGCAGTAGATTAGCGCCATCGAAAAGGGTGCCTTGACCTAAAATTTCACGGCACGCCCCTAACACCATCAAGACAAAGGTAAAGCCGAGGCCCATCATTAAACCATCGAAAGCGGCTTTGCTGACGGTATTACGCGAGGCAAAGGCTTCGGCGCGACCGATGATCACGCAGTTAGTGACAATCAGCGGCAAAAAGATCCCCAGTGACAGATATAAACCGTAGGCGTAAGCGTTGATCAGCAGTTGTACGCAGGTCACGAGCGCCGCGATAATCATCACAAATACCGGAATACGGATCTCTTTAGGGACGAAGTCTCTCACTAGCGATACTAAGATGTTGGAGCCAACCAATACGACTAAGGTCGCTAAACCCAACCCGATGGCGTTTGTTAGGGTAGCGGTTACGGCCAGCAATGGGCATAAGCCCAATAATTGCACCAGTCCTGGATTGTTTTTCCATAAGCCTTGCCAGGCAATATCGCGATAATTACTCATAGGAAACCTCACAATTAGCTGGGCGGTTAAGCAGTTGTGCTTGGTTAGCATTAAAATACTGCAGGGTACGTTTTACCGCGCCGACATAGGCTCTGGGGGTGATTGTTGCGCCAGTAAATTGGTCAAATTGTCCGCCGTCTTTTTTAACGGCCCACAGCTTATCATTGTCATCGTTCAGCTGCTGCTGATTAAACAGGTAGACCCAATCTGATTTACGCAACTCAATTTTATCACCCAGCCCAGGAGTTTCATTATGGGCTAGGGTGCGCACGCCGAGCACCTTACCTTGCACATCTATGGCGACAATCAATTTGATTTGGCCATTATAACCATCCGGTGCGACGGTCTCGATGGCGATGGCCACAGGTGTACCTTGTTGGCTGGCGATATAAGCGGGTAAAGGTTCATCCACGCCAAGCGCGGCAGCGTCATGGATTAAAATACAATGTTCAATTAAGGCGTTGTCATGTATCTCATCGGGAATGATCTGATGCAGAGTACGCATTAATTGCAGATCTTGTTGCTGCTTAATACGATCGGCAGTAAACAGATTAACCATGGCAACTAAGGCGGTGCACAGCAGTGCAAATAACCCCAATAAACTGCCATTTTTAACAATAGAACGTTTCAATTTACTCTCCTGAGCATGACTTAACGGCTTGCTCGATGGCCATAGGCGCGAGGCTTCACATAATAGTCGATAAACGGCGCACACAGATTGGCTAACAATACAGCAAAGGCGAATGCATCAGGATACCCCCCAAAGCTGCGAATGCTGTAAACCAATACCCCGATTAATGCACCAAATAGTAAGCGCCCTTTAACGCTGGTTGCCGCAGTAACCGGATCGGTGGCGATAAAAAAGGCTGCAATCATGGTCGCGCCAGAAAATAGATGCAGTAATGGGCCCGTATGAGTGTCGGGGCTTAATAGATAGCCGATACTGGCGCAGACAAATAAGCTGCCGATAATAGCGCCGCTAATATGCCAGCGGATCAGCTTAAGTTTAAGCATACATAAACCGCCAAACAGATAGGCGACATTAATCCATACCCAGCCAATGCCAAAGCCGTTTTCAAAGGTAGGCTTTTCCAGTGCCTCATTGATGGTCAGTCCCGTTGAAAGCGAGGTTTTAATCGCATCGAGCGGGGTCGCCATACTCATGCCGTCAAAACCGGCGCGATAGGCTAATACTTCTGCAGGGCTTATCCCTTGAAAAATAATCTGCAAGCTTGCCAATAAGCTGACATCGTTGAGCGCTGCGCCTGCTGGCGCCACCCAGGTAGTCATCTGTAAGGGAAAGGAGATCAGCAGCATGACATAAGCTGCCATCGCCGGATTAAAGATATTGTTACCTAAGCCACCATAGAGGTGTTTAACCACTAAAATGGCAAATATCACACCAATGACACTAATCCACCAAGGGGCAAGCGCAGGAATGGCCACGCCGACCAATAACCCCGTAAGTGCGGCGCTATTATCACTTAATGTTGGCCAAACTGGGCGCTTACGTAACGATAAAACCGCCGCTTCAGTGGCCATCGCAACGGCGATAGACAGTAGCACTTGGATAATCGCGCCCCAGCCGAAGAAGTAACATTGAGCCAGCACACCGGGTAGTGCACAGGCCATGACCTTGAGCATTAATGTGCTGGTTTGTGCACTCGTATTTATATGGGGCGAAGATGCCATCTTAAAAGCCATGATTAATCCTCGTGCTCATCATCTTGAGCTGCACTAGCGGCCTTGACCAGTTTTTTGGCCTTTGCTTTTGCCACTGCGGCGGCAATACGTTGTTGCTTAATCTCTGCTGCCGATAGCTCAATACTATTAGCATCAATACTATCAGCGGCTTTATCTTGCTGGTCAGCTTCACTTGTACCACTTACTGGCGTTGATGATGGGGCCTCGCTGCTTTGCGCCAGCTGGGCAACTTTTTTTGCCTTGGCTTTAGCGACCGCGGCAGCGATTTTGGCCTTTTTGGCCTCAGCCTCACTTACTGGCGCCGCTGATGGAGCGACGCTGGTGTCTGCATCATTGGTGTTAGCTTGCTCATTTTTATCGCTGCTTTGCGCCAGCTGGGCAGCTTTTTTTGCCTTGGCTTTAGCGACCGCCGCAGCGATTTTGGCCTTCTTGGCCTCGGCCTCACTCAATGGCGCCGCTGATGGAGCGTTGTTGACATTTACATCGTTTGGCTCAGCTTGTTGATGCGCATCGCTGCTTTGCGCCAGTTGAGCGGCCTTTTTTGCTTTGGCGCGGGCAATAGCGGCGGCTACTTTATCTTGGGTCGCCGTGTTGCTTGCATTTGCACTGCCCTCAGTGTTGGATGTGGGCGCAGCTGTAGTGGCAGTTTCAGCCGCCTTTTTGGCTTTTATCCGTGCCATTGCCGCGGCGACGGCATCTTTATCTGTGCCAGACATGGCGGCTTTACGTTTTTGTGCCGCTTGTTTGGCTTTTTCTTCACGGGCGCGTTTTTCTTGTTCTAAGCGCAGCATACGCGAATCGAAACGCTGTTTGGCCAGCTCTGCTTGTTTCTTCTCTTCGGCTTCAACTCGCAGTGCCGATTTAGCGACCCGGTAATATTCCACCAAGGGAATGTCACTTGGGCAGACATAACTGCAGCAACCACATTCGATGCAATCTCTAAGGTTATAGCTGGCCGCTTTATCGTATTCTTCGGCTTTGGCATGCCAAAACAGCTGCTGGGGTAACAAACCCGCAGGGCAGGCTTGGGCACACTCGCCGCAGCGAATGCATGGCATCTCTGGAGCCGGCGGAGCGATTTCATTGCTATCGGGGGCCAGTATACAGTTTGTGCCTTTAAGCAGTGGCGCTTGTCGATTGGGCAACATGTAACCCATCATCGGGCCGCCAATAATAATCGGGGAGTGATCATCCCCCTTAAATTGAGCGCAATGTAATAGGTGTTCGATGGGCGTGCCAATTGGCACCCAATAATTACCCGGTTGGCCGATATTATTACCCGTTAAGGTAACCACTCGCTCTATCAGCGGCGCGTTACAATAGACGGCTTGCTCAATGCTAAAGGCGGTGCCGACATTTTGCACCAAAATCCCTAAGTTGGCTGGAATGGCACCCGATGGCACCTCTTGACCGGTAATGATTTGGATCAGTTGTTTTTCACCGCCAGAAGGATATACCGTGGGTATGGCGGTGACCCGCGCGCACTGGGCTGGTAAGTCGCTGTTGTTGAGGGCATGTGTCATCTGCTCAATGGCTTGAGGTTTGTTGTCCTCGATGGCGATGACGATACGTTTGGGGCTTAGTAACTGATGAATAATCTCAATGCCGCGGACAATCTCGGTGCTATGTTCGCGCATCAAACGATCATCGGAGGTGATGTAGGGTTCACATTCGACACCATTGATGATCAATAGCTCAATATCACTGACCGGTTTTAATTTGATGTGGGTTGGAAACGCCGCGCCGCCAAGTCCGGCAACGCCTGCCCGTTGGACTCTGGTGAGAATCTCATCACTGGCCATCGCTTTAACGTCATCTTGGCTTAATGGCGCATGGATAGCAGGAAAAAGCCGCTGCTGATGATCGTTATCTATGATACAGCACAACACAGGCAAGCCCGAGGCGTGGTTGCTTGGGCGCGTTTCGATAGCCGCAATCTGGCCCGATACTGGTGCGTGTACAGGCAGATGACGAAAGCTGTCTCCCTGGGTGAGCCGTTGCCCTTGGGCCACCGTATCGCCGACGCCAACCGCCAAGGTGCAGCTTTCGCCCACCTGAGGGATCGGGATGATATATTGCTCAGCCAAAGGTAAACTGGCGATATTAGCTTGATTTGATAAGGTTTTAAACTCAGGCGGGTGAATTCCTCCCGCCACGCGCCACAGTGTTCCTTTATCAATTTGTTCAAATAAAGTTAACACTTGGCTTCCTCGCTAATGGTGGTGACGGGAATGGCGTTAAGTTTCCAATTCCAATTTTGAATGCTTGGGGTCACGGGCAACATGTCGATGCAGTCGACGGGGCAAGGTTCAACGCACAGATCGCAGCCAGTGCAGTAATCTGCAATGACTGTGTGCATCTGCTTGCCGGTACCTAAAATGGCATCGACAGGACAGGCCTGAATACATTTAGTGCAACCAATACACTCTTCTTCGCGAATGTAGGCCACTTTTTTGATTTGGGTTTCGGCGGTGGCGGTCAAGGGTTCAGGTTCTACGCCCATTAACTCGGCGAGCTTTTCCATGGTGGCAGTACCACCAGGTGGGCATTTGTTAATTTTTTCGCCATTGGCAATGGCTTCGGCGTAGGGGCGACAACCAGGGTAGCCACATTGGCCACATTGAGTTTGTGGTAATAAGGCTTCGGCTTGCTCGACCACGGGGTTGCCTTCGACCTTAAACTTTTCGGCGGCAAATCCTAGTAGTGCGCCAAAAAATAGCGCGAGTAATCCTAATAATATAATGGCGATGACGATCTCAAACATGGTTAATTTACCAAACCTGTAAAGCCCATAAAGGCCAGCGACATTAAACCGGCGGTGATCATGGCGATTGCGCCACCTCTAAAGGGGGATGGCACATCTGCAGCGGCAAGGCGCTCACGCATGGCGGAGAAGAGAATAAGTACCAGGGAGAAGCCTGCAGCGGCGCCAAAGCCGTAAATTGCAGACTCGATGAAATCATGGTGTTCATTAACGTTGAGCAGTGCCACCCCTAAAACGGCGCAGTTAGTGGTGATCAGCGGCAGGTAGATCCCCAGTGCGCGATGCAGAGATGCACTGGTTTTTTGGATTAACATTTCGGTGAACTGCACCACGACGGCAATCACCAAAATGAAGGCCATGGTCCGCAGGTAGCCTAATTCAAAAGGCTGTAATAAGTAGTTGTCGACCAGATAACTCAAAATGGAGGCAAGTGTAAGCACAAAGGTGGTCGCCATCGACATACCTATTGCGGACTCTAGTTTGCTGGAGACGCCCATAAAGGGACATAATCCGAGAAATTTAACTAAAACAAAGTTGTTGACCAGCACAGTGCCGACCAAAAGCAGGAGATATTCGCTCATCTCAATCGGTTATCTATATCTAATTTAACGGCTATTATCGACCTTTCGGCATCGATAAACAACACATAGAATGCAGGGATTATTTCATTTACGGTTTAACTGGCTGAGGATTGTTCATCTCGCAGTGTAATGGGATGGGGCTTAGCGATGTAATAGCCTTGCAATCCATCAACAAGTAAGTGTTCTAATAGCAGCTTTTGTTCTTGGCGTTCGATGCTTGAAGCAATAACGCTAATGGACTGTTTACGCGCCACATCGACGATCATTTTAACAAAGAAGCGATTATGGTCAGATTCAATATCTTGGGTGTAGCTACCGTCGAGCTTAATAAAATCTGGGCGTACTTCTTTAAAAAATTTAAAGGAGGTGAATCCCATACCAAAATGTTCTACTGAGACGCGAGCCCCGACACCGTGCATCTCTCTAACAAATTTGTGTGCCAGATTGATATTGGCTTGCATTCCCGCTTCATTGACCTCTAATACGATTCGACTGGCAATTTGACGCTGATGCACAAAAAGCGCTTTAAGCCAGGCAATAAAGGCGGGTTGTGTTATTGAGTTTGAACTGATGTTGATCCCAAAGGCGCCTTCTAAGTTAGGGTTGTCGATAAGTACTTTGAAGGTGCTGAGAATAATCATTTTATCTAAATCAACATTGAGCCCATGGCGCTCAGCCATAGCAATCACAGTGCCTGTGGGTAAAAACTTACCTTGGCTGCTGTAAAATCGGGCTAAAAGTTCTCGATAAATTTTATCGGCGCCGCGGCAAGGCTGAATATCTTGTGCATGAAATTTAAGGGCACGACGTTTGATGATATCGTTAATGGCCACTTTCCATTTTGAATCCCCAAATAACTCATCTCCGTTGAGTTTTTCGTGAATATGGACACTATTGGGGCCCATGGTTTGGGCAATGCTAACTGCGGCATCGCCAAGGTAAATAAGTGACAAGGCTTGATTGCCTTGCTGGTAAGGGACTAAGCCGGTATAAGCGACAGATTCAGCATCGATAGTCTGTTGAAATAGGTCAAAATTAGCCTTTAAATTATGCAGTAAAGGCTGGGCATCTTTAAGTGTCATATCGGGGATAAATAGCGCAAAGTCAGCGCTCGAAATGCGAAAACATTCTGCATAAGCAAAGTCTTGTATACTTTTTCGTATACAGGCAGCCACTCCTGCTAAATAATTATCACCGGCTTCGCGACCTTGTGATTGATTTATTTGGCCAAGCTCAGTGGCTTTAATTATTGCCATGGCTCCGAATTGCTTTCCAGGTTGGGCCAAACCGTCGAGCTTTTGGGTGAATTTAGCCCGGGTGCTAAATAATGTTATTGGATCTTGATAGGCTTCTTTGTTGAGTTTGTCATTATGTTGTTGCATCTCATCAAATGCGCGGTTAAGTGAAGTACGGCATCTCTCTAATGCTTGTCCCAGTGGGGCTAGTTCGCCGCGAAAGTAAGAGTGGGCTAATGCGTCAAATTTAAGTTCAGACAAGTTTGCAATATAGGCACTGGCATAACGGATCGCTCGACTGAGGCGCATCATCAACATACTAAACAGCAAACTAATAACTAGATAAGTTAGCCAAATGACAGTTAACGCCTGAAGAAAACGCTGTTTTGCTGAGTTGGTGATATGACGGTTATCTAACTTGACTTGCAATCTGCCCTGGGACAAGGATCGTGTGTCGTTAAGTTCTTGGTTAAAGAGCGCACCAATAATGTCATTATTTACAGGATGTAACTGACCGCTGGTGTAGCTAAGGGCTCCATCTAATTGGTGAATATATTGAAAAAATTGAAAATGATGCTCGGGACTTAAGAGAGCATAGAGGGCATGACCGTCACGAGGCAGTGAGGTCTGCCATAGTGGATTTTGCACATAGTCTTGTAATGATTGAGCGGCCATAGCCGATGCGCGTTGCTGTTCATGCTGATAACTAAAAAAGGAGATAATGCCGAATACTGTCAGCAAAATAAGGTGAAATGTTTTAGTAACGCCCATAAACAGTGAGTCCAGAATCTCTAGCGAATTAAATTGATCCCAATTGATTGACTGCTAGTCTAACTGATTATTTATTAAAGCGGAATGTTATTGTAGAAGGAGGGTATAACTAAAGAAATGGCTCCCCAGACTGGACTCGAACCAGTGACATACGGATTAACAGTCCGCCGTTCTACCAACTGAACTACAGGGGAATCGATATTTCATATTACTACGTTAATTAAGTGGCTCCCCAGACTGGACTCGAACCAGTGACATACGGATTAACAGTCCGCCGTTCTACCAACTGAACTACAGGGGAATCGATACTTAATCTTTAGTGTTTGATTTAAAAGTTTGGCTCCCCAGACTGGACTCGAACCAGTGACATACGGATTAACAGTCCGCCGTTCTACCAACTGAACTACAGGGGAAACGCTTTAACTTTTTCAATGCTAATTTACACTAACATTGTATCTTACACTGTTTGTACTGCGTTGGCTCCCCAGACTGGACTCGAACCAGTGACATACGGATTAACAGTCCGCCGTTCTACCAACTGAACTACAGGGGAAACGCATTATACTTATCTACTACATCTTATTGCTTTGGCTCCCCAGACTGGACTCGAACCAGTGACATACGGATTAACAGTCCGCCGTTCTACCAACTGAACTACAGGGGAAACGTATAAAGCAACTCGTCGTTGAAGACGGAGCGCATATTAAATCGCTCTTAGACATGAGTCAACTCATGGTGAGAAAAAAAAGAGTAATTATGTGGTTAAGTGCTCATCTAATGCCCATCATGCTGGCTTAGTGTGCACTTTGGTTATCTTGTCGACATTATTATTGGCACTACGCTTAAAGTAATAAGGTAAGCAGTTGTTCGATATCACAATAGCCTTAATAGTGATTGGGCTATTTGGGTTAACTTCGTCAAATGTAGTAAAATTACATAGATTTACCTCTCAACTTATAATCAGTCCATCTAAGGCAAAGCCGCGATGGCACTGAGGTTGTAAGAGTTATCCACTAAATCTGTGGATAAACCTGTGGGTTAGCCAAAAAATAGGCCTTCAAACCCTTGTAGATTGCGGATTGTACTTAAAATGACTAAATTTAATTGTTTTTTTATTATTTGTTTAATATCAAATGTTTAATAAAATCAATAGCCATAATCTAGATCTTTTCTGGCCGTTGTAAATATGTAATAAATTTGATGGAGTCTCTTGTGTATTAATGTCGCTACAGTGTTGGGCTTGACGCGAGTTAATGGCACTAATGCCATATTATTAACCTTGTATTAAAGTTTCATCTAGCTCGCGGGTGTGGCAATTTATCACTTAACCCCATCGGACTGTTCTATCTATATCGTTTGGCTAAATCCTCCTAACGCGATTGGCTAAAGTCACTCGGTCGATTAAGATGGTCTGCTGAACTAGTTAGGAGTGTCCCATTGAGTGAATCATCGTTTCAACTTGTCTCCCATTACCAGCCCGCCGGCGATCAACCTACCGCAATAAAGAAGTTGGTTGACGGCATTGAGTCAGGCCTAGCGTGCCAGACATTGCTTGGGGTGACAGGATCTGGCAAAACCTTCACCGTTGCTAATGTCATACAGCAGTTACAGCGTCCGACCATTATCATGGCACCCAATAAGACCTTGGCGGCGCAACTGTATGGCGAGATGAAAGAGTTTTTTCCTCATAATGCCGTTGAATACTTTGTTTCTTACTACGATTACTACCAACCTGAAGCCTATGTACCATCGACCAATACCTTTATCGAAAAGGATGCGTCGGTGAATGCCCATATTGAACAGATGCGCTTATCGGCAACCAAAGCACTGTTGGAGCGTAAAGATGTGGTATTGATCGCCTCGGTATCGGCTATTTATGGTCTGGGGGATCCTGATTCTTACCTGAAAATGTTGTTGCATCTGCGTCAGGGCGACTTAATGGGGCAGCGCGAGATATTGCAGCGCTTAAGTGAATTACAATATACCCGTAATGACATAGAGTTGCAGCGCGGCACGTTTAGGGTCAGAGGAGAGGTGATCGATATTTTCCCGGCTGATTCGGAGCGAGATGCGATCCGCGTTGAACTGTTTGACGATGAAATCGACAGACTTAGCCTATTTGACCCATTAACGGGGCATATCTTACAGCGTATAGCTAGAACCACGGTTTATCCCAAGACCCACTATGTGACGCCACGGGAGAAAATTATTGCCGCGACCGAAGAGATCAAGGCTGAGCTTCGTCTGCGTAAACAGTACCTATTGGATAATAATAAGCTTATTGAAGCTCAGCGGATCTCCGAGCGCGTGCAGTATGATATCGAAATGATGACCGAACTGGGCTATTGCTCGGGGATCGAGAACTACTCGCGTTACTTATCAGGTCGCCGCCCAGGAGAGGGGCCACCGACCTTGCTGGATTATCTGCCCGCTGACGGTTTACTGATCATCGATGAATCTCATGTGACCATACCGCAAATTGGCGCCATGTATAAAGGTGACCGCTCGCGTAAAATGAATCTAGTGGAATACGGTTTCCGCTTGCCGTCGGCGTTAGATAATCGCCCGCTCAAATTTGAAGAGTTTGAAGCCTTAATGCCTCAAAGCGTGTTTGTTTCAGCCACGCCTGCGCAATATGAGATCGACAAGAGTGATGGCGAAATCGCCGAGCAGGTTGTGCGCCCAACAGGGCTACTGGATCCCGAGATTGAAGTGCGTCCGGTTGGAATACAGGTCGATGACCTATTATCAGAGATTGGTAAACGGGTTGCGGTGAACGAGCGGGTATTGGTGACCACGCTGACTAAGCGCATGTCAGAAGATCTTACCGAGTACTTAGATGAACATGGAGTGAAGGTGCGCTACTTACACTCAGATATTGATACGGTAGAGCGGGTGGAGATCATTCGCGATCTACGTAAAGGGGTGTTCGATGTGCTTGTTGGGATTAACCTGCTACGTGAAGGACTCGATATGCCAGAAGTCTCCTTAGTCTGTATTTTAGATGCAGACAAAGAAGGCTTCTTACGTTCTGAGCGCTCGCTGATTCAGACCATAGGCCGCGCAGCGCGTAACGTAAACGGCAAGGTGATCCTTTATGGTGATAAGATCACTAAATCGATGGCTAAGGCGATTGATGAGACCGAAAGGCGGCGAGAAAAACAGCGTCAATATAACTTGGAACATGGCATTACCCCTAAAGGGTTGTCAAAGCGGATCACCGATGTGATGGATATCGGCGGCAACGAGCATACCGCAAGGGTGCTACCTTCCTATCATAAAGTGGCCGAACCTAAAGGGGATTATGTTGCTGCAGATGCCGCGACCCTGAGCCATCAAATTGATGAGTTGGAAAAACGCATGCATCAACATGCGCGCGATCTTGAGTTTGAACAAGCCGCGGCGCTACGTGATCAAGTCCATGCGTTAAGAGAGGCTTTAATAAAAGCCTAAATCTAATGAGCGTTGAGTCGTTAATGAGATAAAAGTAGAGTGGATAAATCCCCCCACATCCGTTAGCGGAAGGATGTAGGGGTGATGACTTATTTATTTGTCAGTTTATTTGGACCAGCGCCGAATAAGCTTATAGCCAATAAACACTAATATGCCCGTGAACACTCCGATTAAATGCGATTCGGTGGCAACGCGGGCATCGATCAGTTGGGTGATCTGCTTACTCGCCCCATAGATTTGTTCGTAAGCGACTTTAGCGCACACACCGACTAACAAGAGATAACCTGAGCGTATACCGCGTTGGATATCTTTTAGGGCACCATAGGTCACTAAGCCATGTAACATACCGCTAAGCCCTACATAACCGAGTAAAGTGGGAAACCCCCAGTAAAGCCCTACCCCCTGTAATAAGCACAACAGGACAAACAGCAGGCTAAAGTTTGCTGCGCGGTAATGCATCTCATGTAAAAACGCCAATACCCATAATCCGCCGAGATTCATCGCCAAATGCCAAGCATTGGTATGCAGCAAGTTGCCTGTCAATAAGCGCCACCATTCACCTTGGGTAATGGCCGCTTTACGATAGGCGAGGCTACTATCGAACGGGGCAAAATAGAGCGCGATACAGACAATGCTTATGAGTAGCACTAGCCCATAGGGTTTCGAACTTGATTTTAATGAACTTAGCATTGGCGGTTAAGCTCAGCCATGACTCTTGTCTTATTGTCTAAATAGTCTTGTAGCCCTTGGCTACGCAATAGACAGGCAGGGCAAGTACCACAACCATCACCTATGATGCCGTTGTAGCAGGTGAGGGTGCTATCGCGAATAAGCGCTAGGCTGTGGTATTTATCGGCCAGCGCCCAAGTTTGTGCCTTATTAAGCCACATTAATGGCGTTTCAATGGTCAAGTTGCGATCCATGCCTTGCTCTAAGGCCGATTGCATCGCCTTAACAAATTGATCTCGGCAGTCAGGATAGCCCGAAAAGTCAGTTTCACACACCCCAGTGATCACTGTATCAGCCCCCAGTTGGTAGGCATAAATCCCCGCCAAAGTGAGGAATAAAATATTTCTGCCCGGCACAAAGGTATTGGGTAATCCATTGGCCATTAGCTCGTTAGATACTTCAATGGCATCACGAGTTAATGCTGAAATTGCCAGCTCATTCAATACCGTTACATCGAGAACTTTATGGCTGATAACGCCAAGCTGCTCACCGAGTTGCTTGGCAACGTCGATCTCTTGTCGATGTCGTTGTCCATAATCAAAGGTGATAGCGTGAACTTCATCGTATTGGTTTAACGCCTGTATTAGACAGGTTGTGGAGTCTTGGCCACCACTGAACACTACAACTGCTTTAGACATGAAGGTTTATCGTTAACAAAATTTGGCGTTAGTTTAACTGACGCTGCAACGCTTGCAAAATGTCTTGTTGAGCGCAAAGCCGTTTGGAAGAGGATTTAAGCCACTTGCGAGATAAATAATCGCGTTATACTTGCCAGTGGGCGCTAAATCTTCTATAAAAGCGGCCCCATAGCGATGAGGTTAACCATGAAGTACCCGGTCAACGAAGTATTTGAAACTATTCAGGGGGAAGGTGTTTATACCGGCGTTCCCGCGATTTTTGTTCGCTTACAAGGCTGCCCAGTAGGCTGCGCCTGGTGTGATACCAAACACACATGGGAGACACTGGCTGAAAACCGCGTCGCCCCTGAGCTAGTCATCCAAGTCGATGGTGAAATTGGCCGCTGGGCAGAGCTAGATGCAGCGCAACTTTTGGTGCAATGGCAACGCAAAGGTTTTACTGCTAAACATGTGGTGATCACGGGCGGTGAGCCTTGTATTTACGATTTACGTCCATTGACACAAGCGTTATCGGAGCAAGGGTATCAATGCCAGATTGAAACCAGTGGTACCTTTGACGTGCAGTGCGATCCACGTAGCTGGGTTACCGTGTCGCCGAAAGTCAATATGAAGGGCGGTTATAAGGTGCTGGAGCAGGCATTACAACGCGCCGATGAGATAAAGCATCCGGTCGCCAAACAGAGCCATATTGATGAACTCGATGAGCTATTGACGAATATCGATACCTTGGGCAAAACCATCTGCTTACAGCCGATAAGTCAAAAGCCAAGGGCAACGCAGTTAGCCATGCAAGTCTGTATCGCGCGTAATTGGCGTTTATCGATACAGACTCATAAGTATCTCAATATCGACTAATCAAGCTTACCGGTTTGATTAAATTGTTCCAGTAGGGTCTGGTAGTGAGTGATATCACCTATGTTCTCACTCACCCACAGCCTATCGTAATAGGTATCTAAGTACCGCTCGCCTGAATCACACAACAAGGTGACGATAGAGCCCTGCTGGCCTTGACTATGCATATCACAAGCCAGTTGCAGTGCGCCAAACAGATTGGTACCCGTCGAGGGCCCGGCTTTTCTGCCAATGAGCTGTTCTAGCCAATAAATCGTAGCGATAGAGGCGGCGTCTGCAACTTTAACCATCTTATCCACCACGCCAGGAATAAATGACGGCTCTGCGCGTGGGCGACCTATACCTTCAATTTTGCTGCCCTGTGTGCAGGTGACACTGGCGTCGCCACTGATAAAATAATCATAAAATACGGAGTGTTCCGGGTCGACCACACACAGTTGTGTTTGTTCTCTTTGGTAACGAATATAGCGGCCGATCGTCGCCGAGGTGCCACCCGTGCCTGGGCTCATGACAATCCAACGAGGAACCGGGTGGGGCTCACATTTCATCTGCTCAAATATGGAATTGGCGATATTATTATTGCCACGCCAATCGGTAGCCCGTTCTGCATAGGTAAATTGATCCATATAATGGCCCGATAACTCATCGGCCAAACGTTGAGATTCGGCGTAGATCTCGCTGGAGTGTTCGACAAAATGACATTGGCCGCCATAGGCTGTGATCTGTTGGATCTTTCTTTTGGCGGTACTCTTAGGCATGACGGCAATAAAGGGTAAGCCGAGTAATCGTGCAAAATAGGCTTCAGAAACCGCAGTACTGCCTGATGACGACTCTATGATGGGCGTATTTTGCTTGATCCAGCCATTACATAAAGCATAGAGAAAGAGCGAACGCGCCAGGCGATGTTTAAGGCTGCCTGTGGGATGAGTACTTTCATCTTTTAAATAGATATCGACCCCTTGAAGCGAGGGAATATCTAAATGAATGAGATGCGTGTCTGCACTACGCTGATAATCGGCTTCAATTTTTGCGATTGCTTGGTTAACCCACGAGCGTTCCATTCGTTCTCCAATATGATTGACCTCTCTAGAAGAGGGATTGAATGCCATTCTTATATAGCTTTTGGTTATAAATTATAACGATGTTTCGTGAGCCGATACAGAGACAAGATTATCCATTTCGATTTATATCGTAACTTAAGCGTAGTGAAAAACTGACAGTTATAAATCACAGGCCGATATTATTCGAGGGTATCACCATCTTAGCGCTTTAATGGCTAGTGATAATTAATGTGTATAGTTTTTATCAGTCAGGTTTTAAGAAGGTGCTTAGTAACTGCTCAATTGCTGTTGAGTGGGATAATACCTGAGCGGCCTAAGATAGCTGGACTATCCAATTACTGATGTTCTTAACATCAATGTTAAAATTAGATTGGAGTTTAATAATCGTGAGGAGTAAATAAAGCTGATTTTAAATTGGATGAGATTGTATATCGCTTAAAACAGGATGGGCAAACATAAACATTATCACAATAGATAAACAGAAAAAGTGGTGGAGGGAGAAGGATTCGAACCTTCGAAGGCTGAGCCGTCAGATTTACAGTCTGATCCCTTTGGCCACTCGGGAACCCCTCCACATATTACCTTTCTGTTACCACAACATAATACAATGAACTTAGTATACGTTGTAAAGCCAACTACAACTAATTTAAGCATCAGAGATAAAGATGGTGGAGGGAGAAGGATTCGAACCTTCGAAGGCTGAGCCGTCAGATTTACAGTCTGATCCCTTTGGCCACTCGGGAACCCCTCCACGAATATCTCTTTATATCATATTGTACGCAAATGGTGGAGGGAGAAGGATTCGAACCTTCGAAGGCTGAGCCGTCAGATTTACAGTCTGATCCCTTTGGCCACTCGGGAACCCCTCCTCAATTGCGGCGGCAATAGTAGTCACAAACTCATCCTCTGTAAACCCCCTAATTAAAATAATTACTAAAGTTAGTGTTTAAGCGGTCGATAAAATACCAACGACTTGTTTTAGTGATGTTTTTTTATGCAAACCAATCGGTTATTAATCAATGAGGTCAATTTAGGCACCCGGCTTAATCATGCTGTTTCAGATGATAGGCGTGGGGAGTTTGCCTTATTACTTGCCATGCTTTCAGATGATGCGCGTGATATGGCTCAGTTTCATCTGCCGCACTCATTGGAAGACACCGATAGCCGCTTACGTCAGCGGTTTGAGTTACCGCGATCACAACCCTTGTTAGTTAATATTACAGAGCAAGCTGTAATCGATAATAGTGCGGTATTTCACCAACAGGGAATGAGTGCTTTTCATCTGCAGCAAAGCCTAACGCCTGAAGCTCTGGTGATCCGCGGGCACGAAAGTATAGCGATGAATGCGGTGTTAAATAATTGCGACCGTGTGACTCAGTCGCGCTATCGTGGTCAACTTAATAACCAAATTGGCATGGATGATATTGTACATTTTGCCGATCAGGTGGTGGCGCAACGTACGATGGCTGACATCATGGTATAAGCCCTATTAGACTGGGTCTGTTTTTCAAATTTAAGTTGAGATTTGACCCGTGTCTCGTATCTAACGCCAGATATCACTATAATGATGGTCTTAGTTTACTTATTAGCGTTGTGAATATGAAAAACATTCAAGAAAGACAATCAGATCTGGTTAATGATACTTGTAATGACTGCGGCAGCTATGCCGATATCGGTGCTGTGATAGATGAGCATGATAGGGTATTAACCATAGCGATTACAGGTGATGACGCCCAGGCGCAAATTGAACGCTTGGTGAATGCAGCCACAGCGCGTTTCGATAATGTAGCAGTGGAAGTGATAGACGATGAGACAGGGAAAACCCTGTCATTGACTTTCGCGTTTAGCGCCGAAAAAATGATTTATCAATTACACAACAACTTATAAATTTGTCTACTGCAGATATAGGTTTAAGTGTTGGTTAGGTTTTAATATTATTACACTTTATTTGCTTGCCCAATTAAAGCTTATTTATATCACAAAGCCTCAGCAGGCTTATCAGGCCTTGTTGGTTTTAGGATGCTATGATAAAACGTAAATACCAATATCTGCTCGAGTCCATTGTCAATTCGTTAGAGAAAGAGCAAGGACTGTTTAACGAAACTGCCTTGCTAGCTGCACAACAGTTAAGCGAGCACTTAGCTATTGATTATGTTGGTGTTTGCCTGTTTTCGCTCGAACGTGATTCAACGTGTCTTGTCGCCCATTACGATAACTTATCCGTTATTGCTCTCCCACGTCCCGCTCCCTCGTTATGTCGCCATTATTTATCAGAGCTTAAGCAACATCGAATTATTGATGCCATTGCTGTGCATAATGATGAGAGGGTGCAAGAGCTTCACGACGGGTATCTGCAACCCAAAGGCATTGCCAGTACCTTAGATGTGGCTATTCGGATTAATGGTCACCTCGAAGGCGTACTGTTTTTAGAGCAGACGAAATCATATACCTGGACTGAAAGTGAACTGCATATTGCCGCCCAAGTCGCTGACCAATTGGCACTCACCTTAGCGACGGCCCGCGCTTATGAAACCGATGAACGCTTAAGCTTGTTTCTCAAGGCGATTGAACACTCAGAGCAGGTCAGTATGGTGGTTAATCTACAAACCGACATCATTGAGTATGTTAACGGTGCGCACTATGCGATGTCAGGGATCCCCAAGAAAAAGGTGATTGGAGCAGATGTTAACCGCCTCGACTTTTTTAAACAGTCACCTTGTGAGGCCAGAATGGCGCTTGCTGAGGTTAAACGAGGCGAAACCGCCAAAGGTGAAGTGCAAATTACCCGCTTAGATGGTACTCGTTATTGGATGCGGTATTCGGTTAAGCCATTTACCACCCAAAGGGGTAATGATTATGCATTGGTGACTGCAGAAGATTGTTCTGAAGCACATCAGCATCAAACAGAACTCGAACGTTTAGCATGGCGCTGCCCACTCACAGGTTTATATAACCGACGTCACTTTAGCCAACAATTAGAGAGTGTCGTTCAAGGCCATCTTATTTTGCTCGATCTTAAAGGCTTTAAACGTTTTAACGATACCTATGGGCATGCGAAAGGGGACCTGTTGCTGATAGAAATTGCCCGGCGGTTAAAGCACTTTGCCAGTGTTAGCAAAACAGATCTGCTAGCACGCGTTGGCAGTGATGAGTTTGCCTTAGTGATTGATACGCTCGACAATCAATACCGAATGGATCTACTCATTAATCGGTTATATCAGCATCTGTGTGTGCCTGTATTGATTAAGCATGAGTTGTTTGATGTTAAACCGGCCTTATCTGTGGTTTGTATCGAAACATTAGAGCAAATGTTTGCCCCGTTAACCTGTGCTGACATTGCGTTGCAGTATGCTAAAAATAAGCAAGGCGATGCCATTCAAGTGTTTAATCATGCTTTACTGAGTGCGTTTAAAGAGACCGCGATAATAGAGCGCGATCTGCAATTGGCGCTCAAAGGGCGAGAGTTTGAATTGTATTATCAACCCCTTAAAGATTTAAAACGCAATCGTTATATTGGTGCTGAAGCTTTGATCCGCTGGAATCATCCCAAGCGAGGCGTGTTATACCCAGGTGCATTTATCGATGTGGCCGAAAAGTCTGGCATGATCAATCTTATTGGTGAGTGGGTGTTAGAGGCCGCTTGCCGTCAATTGAATTTATGGCAGCGAGACAACATTAATATTTCGATGCATGTTAATGTCGCCGCCCAGCAGTTTTTTAACTCAAACCTTTATGATCAAATTTGGCAACTGGTGACCCGTTATCGCATTAAGCCAAATACGCTGATTTTAGAGATCACCGAAACTGAACTAATGGAAGATATTGTCTACGTTACTCATCTGTGCAAAGAGTTGGCTGAGCTGGGTGTTGGATTAGCCATCGATGATTTTGGTACCGGTTATAGCTCGATGCGTTACCTAAAACAGTTCCCCATTTCAAAATTAAAAATTGACCGCTCTTTCATTTCTGACATTGGTGTCAGTCATGAAAGCCGTGAAATTGTCAGTGCAATAGTCGCGATGGCCTATGCGCTTAATATTTCATTGACTGCTGAAGGGGTGGAAACCCTGGAGCAAGAAGACTTCTTATCTGAACTGTGTTGTCATCAGGCCCAAGGGTTTTTATACAGCCCAGCGTTACGAGAAGCCGAGTTTAGTCAATTTTTACGAGCCAGTATTGGTGTGTTAAATGGCATTGACACTATTAAGGCGCATTGACCGCTCGGGCTTAACGAGGAGTTAGTAGTAAATTTTGTCGCTTATAAAAAGTCATTGTGTGGCTGATTGTCGAGCTCTCCAAGCTAAGGCGCCTCTTGCACGAACACAAGCATAGTTTGGATTATCAATTCGCTAGATTTAAGCAGCACTGTTTAAATTTACGCCCGCTATAACAGATACAAGTGTCGTTACGCTTGGGGAGCTGCGGATTAAGCTGCTCACCACTGGTATACCACCATACGCCTTGCTGCCTAATGAACTGCGATACTTCGTGTATGGCATCTAGGTGATTGTCTTCTTGATACCAGGCATGAAATTCAACCAGGCCGTTATCGCCAGTGGTTGCGCTACTCTGAATACTTAAACCCAACCATAGGGTCTGATTATCGCTATTTAATATCGATTGGGTTAAGCCATTTAAGGTATCGGGATGATGAGTAGCGATCAGGTAGTCATGTAGGCGCATGACAAAGGCACTGTAGCGGCTGCGCATCAAGGTTTCTGGAGTCAGTGCTAATGCGCCTTGATGGTAAGTTTGGCAGCACGTTTGGTAGGCTAAGCGCTGTCCTTTTGCATGCTGACCGCACGGACAAAGCAGAGAGGTGTTGTCGTGGTTGAATGCTTGTTCACCTTCAGATGAATTACTTTTCATGGGTCGATTTATTACTGGCTGTGGAAAATTGGCTGCCATAATACAGGTTTGGCTGTGGTTTGGCATCGTAATAGAATGCTGGTTCCCCGCGGTTATTAGTGTCCACCGTTAAGTACCAACGTCCATCGGCTAATTTTTTTGAAACAGTGACAAATTTGCCTGCAAATTCACTCATGGGTTCCTCGCTCTCTTTTGGCGGATAAAAGCGGATAAGATAATAACCAATGTCTGTGGCACTTTGAGATGATATTTGCCTATCGATAACGCGAAAATCGACCTCAATTTGGGCATTTTTATGTTTGATCTTGCCGAAAAATTTTTGATATAGGTTAATGATATTTTCCCGCCCCATGGTGATTGCCTTGCTTTGTTGCTCAGGGATATAACAGGCATCTTCAGCATACAGATCTGCAATGACAGTGGCGTCGAGCTGGGTAAATGCACTGCTAAATTGGCTATAAAACAGGTTTAAGGCCTCATTATCGGTATGTTGTGCAATGGCTGTAGTGCAACATAGCGTGCTGCAGATAAGGACTAAGGATGTCAAAAATTTCATTAAGATATTCATTTTTACTAATACTAGCGTCACTATAATCTAAGGCCTTTTGCTGGGAAAGAGTTAGATATTAACAAAGTGTGTCACGCAGTCCTTGGCTAAAGTTGCTTCACATAATGTTCATCGATGGGGTCAAGGTTGCTTGTCCATGAGTGTTGCGGCATAAATAATCTGTATGCTTGGTGGATATTTTTTCTTGCTACAGTCAAAATAGTGCCGCTAATCGATATGTTTTAATGCTGTAGCGATAGTTATTTTATCGCCATTAATATAAGAGGAAACAACACCATGACTGAAGAAGAGCGCGCGATGTTTCTTGCCTCAATGGCGGATGTGGTTCCTCTTAATGTCGATAAAACAGCAGTCAGCTCACAGATTGCCTTATCGCATTCACAGCAACATAAATACTTCGAAACTAAACGCAGAGAAGCACTTTCTCGTTTAAGTGATGACTTGAGCGTGATTGAGCCTGTTGCGCCCGATGCTGTGATCAGCATGAAAAGCGAAGGAGTACAGCAACAAGTGTTTAAATTATTCCGTCAAGGTCACTATGGCATGCAAGCTGATATTGATCTTAAAGCTCATAATGTTAAGCGTGCCAAAGCCTTGCTGTTCGATTTTATTCAACGTAGTGTGGACTGTGATTATCGCAATGTCATCGTGCTCCATGGTACTGGCGTTAATAACAAACCGTTTCCCGCGTTAATTAAATCTTGCTTAGTTCATTGGTTACCTTCGATTGACGGTGTGATTGGCTATCATAGCGCGCCAAGAGAGTGGGGCGGAACGGGGGCATTAATGGTGATGCTGTCCAAGTCGGATAAGGCTAGAGTCAACACGCGAGAGTTGACCAGAAAAGGGGCGCATCTTCGTTAATTACTTGGGTGGCATTTTGTGTTTAATTTGACTTGTTGCTTTGCTAATACTTGATCCACTTATCGTTAGGCTATTTAACGGCTTGATGCGTTAAGTGTGATAGCGCAATGGAATTTCATTTGACAAAAAGTATACTAGTGTTTAATTTAAACGCATGTTTAAATCAGAGTTAAGGTCACGGGATGGCAAGTCGATCCGACACTAAAACAAGAATACTGGATGCCGCCGAAAAGCTATTTGCTGAGCGTGGTTTTTCAGAAACCTCATTAAGATTGATCACCAGTAAAGCCGAGGTTAATCTTGCCTCGGTTAATTATCATTTTGGTTCAAAAAAAGAGCTGATCAGGGCGGTGCTAGCACGCTACTTAGACCGTTTTATGCCTGAAGCCTCTGATGAATTGGTGCTCATTAAGGCCAGCGGATCACCATCGTTAAATGATATCTTTTCCTCTTTAGTTAAACCGTTACTTGAATTGAACAAGTTTAAAGCGGATGGCACCAGCACTTTTTTACAATTACTTGGCCGGGGTTATATCGAAAGTCAGGGGCATCTACGCTGGTTTATCACGACTCATTACGGTGAGCACCTTAACAAGTTTGTGGAGGCGGTAGCAGAAAGTGCACCACATATTCCCCCCGCAGAGATGTTTTGGCGATTACACTTTACCTTAGGTACCGTAGTCTTCACTATGGCATCCGCCGATGCACTAACTGAAATTGCTCAGGCCGATTTTAACGAGCACTATGATATAGAGGCCGTTATTCGCAAAGTTATTCCATATCTCGCTGCCGGCGTGGCAGTGCCAGTAAGTACCCAATAGGGGGCGTTATGACTCTTTTTATTTTGGCACTATTGCTCATCATAGTGCTGTTTGGTGTTAAAAGTATTCGCATGCAGTTTATCACGCGGCCAGTGTTTGCCTTTTTCAAAAAGGTGCTACCGCCGCTGTCTGATACTGAAAAGGAAGCGATGGAAGCCGGTGATGTATGGTGGGAGGGGGAGCTATTTCGCGGTAAGCCCAATTGGGACACCTTACACAGTTACGGTAAGCCAGCCCTTAGTGAAGAAGAGAAGTCGTTTATTGATAATCAAGTGATGACGGCGCTGACGATGATCGACGATTTTGACATAGTACAAAATCGTAAGGATCTTCCGCCAGAATTGTGGCAATACTTTAAAGATGAAGGATTTTTCGCGCTTATTATTCCTAAAGAATATGGTGGTAAAGCATTTTCCGCTTACGCTAATTCAACTATTGTGAGTAAATTGGCCAGTCGCAGTGTGAGCGCCGCCGTGACCGTTATGGTGCCTAACTCATTAGGCCCTGGTGAATTACTGACCCATTATGGTACCAAAGAGCAGCGTGAACATTGGTTACCTTTGTTAGCCAGTGGTGAAGCGGTGCCTTGTTTTGCCCTGACTGGCCCCGAGGCCGGCTCTGATGCGGGTGCCATTCCTGATGAAGGGATCGTTTGTCGTAAAATCATTGATGGTGAAGAAGTATTGGGGCTAAGTCTCACGTGGGATAAACGTTATATTACCTTAGCGCCAGTCGCGACAGTATTGGGGCTCGCGTTTCAAATGCGTGATCCCGATGGGCTACTAGGCGATAACCCTGATTTTGGGATCACCTGTGCGCTTATTCCGACCGATCATCCAGGTGTTGAAATCGGTCGTCGCCATAATCCTCTGAATATGGCCTTTATGAACGGTACCACTCAGGGCAAAGAGGTGTTTATTCCGCTCGATTGGATTATCGGTGGCCCTCAATACGCTGGGCGCGGTTGGCGCATGCTGGTGGAATGCCTATCGGCAGGCCGAGGGATCTCACTGCCTGCATTGGCGACAGCATCGGGACACCTAGCCACTAAAACCACAACAGCCTATAGCTACGTTAGGCATCAGTTTGGTTTAGCTATTGGGCAATTTGAAGGCGTTCAAGAGGCGATGGCGCGGATCATTGCCAATACTTATCAGCTAGAGGCGGCGCGCCGATTAACCACCACGGGGATCGATCTTAAAGTGAAACCATCGGTGGTTACTGCAATTGCTAAATACCATATGACCGAGATGGGCCGTGATGTGTTTAACGACGCCATGGACATTCAGTCGGGTAAGGGGATCCAGCTGGGACCGAAAAACTATTTAGGTCATGGTTATATAGCAAACCCGATTTCGATCACGGTTGAAGGGGCTAATATTCTCACCCGCAGTTTAATGATCTTTGGCCAAGGCGCGACCCGTTGTCACCCTTATGTGTTAGCCGAAATGGAAGCGGCGGCAATGGACGATGACAGTGCGGCCTTAGCACGTTTTGATAACTTACTGTTAGGCCATATGGGTTATGCCTGTCGTAATGCCTTTAGTTCGTTGTTTAGTGCGCTTAGCGGTAGCCGTTTTAATACCGCGCCAGTCAGTGGCAGTACAGCACAGTATTATAAGCACATGACTCGCATCTCGGCTGCGTTGGCGTTTGTGACCGACCTTTCAATGTTGATTATGGGTGGTGATTTAAAGCGTAAAGAGATGTTATCAGCACGTTTGGGCGATGTACTCAGTGAGCTTTACTTAGGCTCTGCTACGTTAAAATTGTTTGAAGACAATGGTCGCCAGCAAGATGATTTACCCGCGGTGCACTATGTCATGCAAACTCGCTTGCATAAGGCGGCCAATGCATTGCAAGGGGCGCTGCGTAATTTCCCTAATCGCCCCGTCGCTTGGTTAATGCGCTTGCTGGTTTTTCCACTGGGGAATCATTTCAACGGCCCTGATGATAAGTTAGCGATTAATGTGTGCCAAGGCATGCTTAAACCTGGACCGGCTAGAGACAGGCTGACCTTCTTGTGTCCTAACTTTGATGGCGATGCAGGCGGTATGGCAGAAGTCGAGCAGGCATTTATGGCGCTGCATGCCTGCGGTGGATTGGTGAAAAAAATCAAACGCGCGCAAAAAGAGGGCAAGCTTGCCAAAAAGCTCGCGCCTGCGCTGCTTTATCAACAGGCCCTAGACGCTAGCATCATTAGCGATAACGAGTTTAAGCAATTGATTGAGGCCGACACGCTGCGCCAAGCGGCTATTGCGGTGGATGATTTCGAGCGTTTATAACTAAACCTTTATCAGATTAATCAATTATCCACACTGAATCGGCTAGATAAGGCTATAAGGATTCTTTGTGAGTGAGTTAAGTATGCCATAACCTGTAAGCTTAGTTTGAAATGATTGATTTAACTTGCAGGCAACATACAACAGATTGAAAAAAAGGTACGCAATGCGTACCTTTTTTATATCTAGTTGTTTTAGCTTGATGACTCTATCTCGATAAGAGTGTCATCATTACGCCACGATAAGTACTTTACAGGTATTGGTGCCACCAATGGTTTCCATCGCATCACCTTTGGTCATCAATACCATATCGCCACTGTTGAGGTAACCCGCTGCTTGTAGTGCCTCTAACGCTTTCTTGGCCAGTTCATCGGCAGCATGCGCGGTAGAGTCAAAGTAAAAAGGTTGTACCCCGCGATACAATGCCATTTTGGCCAGTGTCACATCGTGACGTGATAAGGCAAAAATAGGCAGTGCAGAACTAATGCGTGACATCAGTTGTGGTGTAGCTCCCGATTCAGTTAAAGCGACAATAGCTTTAACGCCCTCTAGATGATTGGCCGCATACATTGTTGACAGCGCGATGGTCTCTTCTACTGACGTAAAGCGCTCATCTAAACGATGTTTCGATACTTGTACGCTTGGGTGAGCTTCAGCGCCAAGACAAACATTGGCCATGGCCAATACCGTTTCTTCAGGG
Organism: Shewanella sp. 553; assembly: GCF_059338375.1. Taxonomy (NCBI): domain Bacteria; kingdom Pseudomonadati; phylum Pseudomonadota; class Gammaproteobacteria; order Alteromonadales; family Shewanellaceae; genus Shewanella; species Shewanella sp. 553. The sequence continues at coordinate 2,096,833 of NZ_CM181701.1, read as the reverse complement.
AAGTCACCTGCCGCCGTTTCGGCTGAAAGCATCACGGCATCAGTGCCGTCAAGCACGGCGTTAGCCACATCCATTACTTCGGCGCGAGTAGGCATTGGGCTGGTTATCATCGACTCCATCATCTGAGTCGCGGTGATCACGCTCTTATTGAGCTGACGAGAGCGGCTAATGAGTTTCTTTTGTACGGCAACCAGCGCCGCATCACCAATTTCAACCCCTAAGTCACCACGAGCAACCATTACGGCATCAGATGCTAAAATCACATCGTCCATCGCTTCGTCGGTCGCAACCGCTTCAGCGCGTTCAACTTTAGAGACGATTAATGCATTGCTCCCCGCCTTACGCGCCAATTCGCGGGCATAATTTAAGTCAGCGCCGCAGCGTGGGAATGATACTGCAAGGTAATCAACCTTAATCGCTGCTGCGGTAATAATATCTCGTTTATCTTTTTCTGTTAACGCAGCTGCAGAAAGCCCGCCGCCTTTTTTGTTGATGCCTTTATTGTTAGACAAGGGGCCCAGCAACTGTCACAGTGGTGTGCACCTTGTTGCCGTCAACTTTTTCAACTCTAAGTTGTACTCGGCCATCGTCGAGCATCAAGATATCGCCAATGGTGACATCGTTTGGAAGCTCTTTATAGTCAATGCCGACTTGATGCTCGTCACCTTCACCTTTGGCTAAATCAGCATCTAGGATAAAAGGTTTGCCAAGGTCAAGTTGTACCTTCTTGTTATCTTTAAAGGTGGATACACGGATTTTGGGCCCCTGTAAATCACCTAATATAGCCACATGAACACCCAGTTCTTTGGCAATATTGCGCACATCGGTAGCGCGTTTAAGGTGATCTTCGGGTGAGCCGTGGGAGAAGTTGAGGCGGACAACGTTGGCACCAGCTTTGATAATACGACGTAAGTTGTCATCGCGATCGGTTGCGGGACCGAGTGTCGTTACAATTTTGGTTCTGCGGAACATGAGATACTCCGTTAAAGTTAAAAAATCTTACCCTATATTAACAGACAAACTTCAGTTTTGTAGGAAAATTACAAACAAAATGATCTACCTCAAGTTATTAATTTTGTGAGCCGTAGCGGCAAAAAGGTAAAAAAAAGGCGATTTGGATAAACCAACTCGCCTTTAATGCTGCTCAAGCGTACTTAGAGTATAGGATCTTTCTCTATACGTGACTCTTTAAGTACCTCTTTAACTCGTTTTAAACTCTCTCTAAAGCGGGGGCCGCGGCGCAAGGTAAAGCCTGTGGCTAACACATCTATAATGACTAACTGGGCTAAGCGAGAGGCCATGGGCAAGTACATGTCTGTGTCTTCTGGTACTTCCATTGTCACCGGTAAGGTACATTCGCTTGAGAGGGGGGAGTTACGCGAGGTGATCGCAATCACTGCCGCACCATTTTCACGCGCTAAACGGGCAATGTCGATTAAGGATTTAGTGCGTCCGGTGTGTGAAATAAGCACAACCACGTCACCTTCGGTACTATTAATACAGCTCATGCGTTGCATTAACACATCATCAAAACTGATTACGGGCACATTGAAACGAAAGAACTTATTTTGTGCATCATGAGCTACAGAAGCAGATGCCCCTAGACCAAAAAATGAGATCTTCTTTGCCTGAGTGAGAATATCCACGGCTTTATTGATGGCGGCGGTATCCATACTCTGCCTCGCCGTATCGAGCGCTGCCATTGATGATTCAAAAATCTTGGTGGTGTAAGAGTCTGGGCTATCGTCCTCTTCTACGTGGCGGCTAACATAAGGTGTACCATTAGCTAAACTTTGAGCTAGGTGCAGTTTAAAATCTGGAAATCCCTTGGTGTCTAAGCGTCTACAGAATCGGTTAACCGTTGGCTCACTCACGTCGGCCATTTTTGCCAATGTCGCAATGCTGGAGTGGATAGCGGTTTGTGGTGAGGCTAAAATGACCTCAGCGACTTTACGTTCCGATTTACTGAAATGAGTTAGGCTTTTCTGAACCTTTTCTAGGGTATTCATATGCGTACATCCACTCGATAGTAATGTAATTATATTTATTCTTTTATGTCATTCATAGAAACAAACAAAAAGTGCTAAAGTCTGGCTTTATATATCGAACTATAATCTGACTACACAGCAAACTTGCTACTATATAGAGACAGTTAATCGAGAAAAGCATATCAGATTTTGTCGTCTTGTTACTAGTTTACTGATAGGTCATTTTTTGTAAAATTTAGATGCATTTAACGAATTCTGTTGTTATATTACAACAAATATGTGAATTACTCATCGATGCGATGGGCCATTGTGGTATAGGAGACTTTTAAGCTATGGGCATGACATCAGCAGAAGCCAAAGCTTGTGATTTTGTATTGTTTGGAACCAAAGGCGATTTAGCACGGCGTAAGTTATTGCCCTCTTTATACCAGCTCGATAAGGCCGGTCTACTTAATAAAGAGACAAAAATACTTGGGGTGGCCAAAGATGAGTTTACCCAAGATGAATACCAAGACTTAGTGCACACTGCGTTAACGAGTTTTGTTAAAGAAGCATTGTGCGAACAAACCTTGGCGCGCTTCCTTAAACGCTGCATTTACATCGCTACCAATTTTACTGAGCCAGAAGGTTACGCGGCTTTTCATGATGTATTAGAGCCAGAAAAGCGCGTCATGGTTAATTATTTTGCCACTCCTCCTGCTATTTTTGGCGACATCTGTCGTTGCCTGCACCAACAAAACCTGATTTTTCCAGATACCCGAGTAGTTCTGGAAAAGCCGATTGGTTCGGATCTCGAATCATCCAAGGTGATCAACGATCAGGTCAGTGCTTATTTCAATGAAAATCAAGTGTATCGCATCGACCATTACCTAGGTAAAGAGACTGTACAAAACCTGATCGCCCTGCGATTTGCTAACTCGTTATTTGCTTCTAAATGGGATAATCGCACCATAGATCATGTGCAAATCACGGTTGCGGAAGAGGTGGGGATTGAAGGTCGTTGGGGCTATTTCGATAAAGCTGGCCAAATGCGCGATATGATCCAAAACCATTTGTTACAGGTATTGACCTTGGTGGCGATGGACCCTCCTGTAAACTTAGATGCCGACAGTATCCGTGATGAAAAAGTGAAGGTGCTTAAGTCGTTAAGAAAAATAGATGCCGACAACATTTATGAAAATACCGTCCGCGGTCAATATTCGGCCGGATTTTTAAAAGGTACACCCGTGCCAGGGTATTTAGAAGAAGAGGGCGCTAATACGCAGTCTAAAGCTGAAACCTTTGTGGCGCTCAGAGTCGATATCGATAATTGGCGTTGGGCTGGCGTACCATTTTATCTGCGCAGTGGTAAGCGTATGCCCACTAAGAGTTCTGAGATTGTTGTTTATTTCAAGAATCCACCTCATAACCTCTATCGTTCCAGCTATCGTAATCTACCAGCCAATAAATTAACTATTCGCTTACAGCCCCATGAAGGGGTCGAAATTCAGATGATGAATAAAGTGCCTGGTCTTGAGCAGAAACAGCGATTGCAAACCACCAAGCTGGATTTAAGCTTTTCAGATACCTTTAAAAACGATCGCATTGCCGATGCCTATGAACGTTTATTACTCGAGGCTATGCTGGGTAATCAGGCGCTATTTGTGCGCCGCGATGAAGTGGAACAAGCGTGGAAGTGGGTTGATGGCATTATTCAAGCGTGGGAAGAGAGTAATGAAAGACCTAAGCCCTATCCAGCAGGAAGTTGGGGCCCTGTAGCGTCAGTGGCGTTAATCGCCAAAGACGGTCGTTCGTGGGACGAATAGCAAGGAGTTGTCATGATTAAAGAATCAGTGTTTAAGTCGTTTGATAATAAAGCCGCGCTGGAACATCAGCTTGCCGAACGTATAGCCAATCAATTACAAGCGGCTATTGATGCCCGTGGTAAGGCAAGCCTCGTGGTTTCTGGTGGTTCGACACCCATAGCATTATTTGAGTTATTGAGCCATAAGGCTATTGAATGGGGTGATGTTTACATCACCTTGGCCGATGAGCGTTGGGTCGATACTGAATCAGATGACTCTAATGAACAGCTAGTTAGGCTGCATCTGTTACAGCACCGCGCAGCAGCGGCTAAATTTCGTGGACTAAAAAATATGTTCGCGACCCCAGAAGCCGGCGTTGATATGACGATTGAGCATTTAGCTAATTTCCCCAAGCCGTTTGATGTGGTGGTGTTAGGCATGGGTAACGATGGCCATACTTGTTCCTGGTTTCCTTGCGCCGCTGAAATCGAACAGGCACTGACCACTCAAGCCCTCTGTTTAGCGGTCAATCCAAGTACTGCGCCTCATGGACGCATGACCTTGTCTAAAAAAGCGGTGTTAGCTAGCCGTCAAATTTATTTACACATTGTCGGTGAACAAAAGTTAGCAGTTTACCGTCAAGCGCTCGAAAATGAAGACGAAAAAGCGATGCCTATCCGCGCCGTATTAGGCCAGCATAGCACGCCAGTCGATGTTTATTGGAGCGCCTAAGGAGTTATTATGCACGCAGTAGTCCAGTCAGTTACCGATAGAATTATCGCTCGAAGCCAGCATTCTCGTGCTCAGTATTTAGCCGCCCTTAATGAGGCTAAAATTAATGGGGTGCATCGCAGCAGTTTAAGTTGTGGCAATTTAGCCCACGGTTTTGCAGCCTGTAGCCCCACCGATAAGAGTGCCATTAAGGCATTGACCAAAGCAAACATCGGCATTGTCACGGCCTTTAATGACATGCTGTCGGCGCATCAGCCTTATGAGCATTATCCTCAGTTGCTAAAAGCGGCCTGCCAAGAAGTGGGCAGCGTTGCGCAAGTTGCAGGTGGCGTACCAGCCATGTGTGACGGGGTTACCCAAGGTCAACCAGGTATGGAGCTAAGTTTACTGAGCCGTGAAGTGATCGCGATGGCCACTGCCGTGGGTTTGTCACATAACATGTTTGATGGGGCATTATTGCTGGGTATTTGTGACAAAATCGTACCAGGGTTGCTCATCGGCGCCTTGAGTTTTGGTCACTTGCCAATGCTGTTTGTGCCAGCCGGGCCGATGAAGTCGGGGATCCCAAATAAAGAGAAAGCGCGTATTCGTCAGCAGTTTGCCCAAGGTCAAGTCGACAGAGCGGCGCTACTCGAAGCCGAGTCAAAGTCTTATCACAGCGCCGGCACTTGTACCTTTTACGGTACGGCTAACAGTAATCAGTTGATGCTTGAGGTGATGGGGCTGCAATTACCGGGGTCTTCGTTTGTTAATCCAGACGATCCACTGCGTGAAGCCTTAAACAAGATGGCGGCTAAGCAGGTTTGTCGTCTCACTGAGATGGGCACACAGTACACGCCTATCGGTGAAGTGGTGAACGAAAAATCGGTAGTTAACGGTATTGTTGCCTTACTTGCTACAGGTGGCTCAACCAATTTAACCATGCATATTGTGGCCGCTGCCCGCGCGGCCGGTATTATTGTTAATTGGGATGATTTTTCTGAGCTGTCCGATGCCGTACCGTTATTAGCACGTGTCTATCCTAATGGTCATGCTGATATTAACCATTTCCACGCCGCAGGCGGTATGGCGTTCTTGATCAAAGAGCTACTCGATGCAGGTTTACTGCACGAAGAGGTTAATACGGTAGCCGGTTTTGGTCTGCGTCGTTACACCCAAGAGCCTAAACTGATTGATAATGAACTGGTTTGGGTCGAGGGACCAAGTGAGTCGTTAGATCCTGAGGTGCTGACGAAAGTGGCACAGCCTTTCCAAGCCAATGGCGGCTTAAAACTGCTTAAGGGCAATCTAGGTCGTGCGGTGATAAAAGTCTCGGCGGTATCGCCCTCACATCGTGTGGTAGAAGCCCCAGCTATCGTCATAGACGATCAAAATAAGTTAGAAGCCTTATTTAAAGCCGGTGAGCTGGACAAAGATTGCGTTGTCGTCGTTAAGGGCCAAGGTCCTAAGGCGATAGGCATGCCTGAGTTACATAAGCTGACGCCCATTTTAGGCACATTGCAAGATAAAGGCTTTAAGGTTGCTTTGCTAACCGATGGGCGCATGTCTGGCGCATCGGGTAAAGTGCCCGCAGCTATTCACTTGACGCCAGAAGCCTTAGATGGTGGCATGATCGCTAAAGTCGAAAACGGCGATTTAATTCGCGTCGATGCCAATAGTGGTGAACTCACCTTGCTAGTAGATGAAACCGTGTTGTCGACCCGTGAGGCTGAGCGCGTTAACTTACGCAGCAGTAGTTACGGTATGGGGCGAGAACTGTTCTCGGCACTGCGATCTAACTTAAGTAGTCCTGAGACGGGTGCTCGTTGCACCACGACGATCGACGAAAATTATTAATCACTTAGGAAGACTAAAGCAATGGCTGAGAATAACTGGTCAATACAACCGCAAGATATTTTTAAACGTAGCCCAATCGTCCCTGTAATGGTGATTAATAAAATTGAAGATGCTGTGCCCTTAGCGCGGGCGCTGGTGGCGGGGGGGATCAGCGTATTAGAAGTGACACTGCGCACCCCTTGTGCATTAGAAGCGATCACTAAAATAGCCCAAGAAGTCCCTGAAGCACTGGTTGGTGCAGGCACTATTTTAAATAAAGAGCAGTTAAAGCAGGCTGTAGATGCAGGGGCTCAGTTTGTTATCACTCCAGGAGCCACCACTGAGTTGCTTAAAGCGGCGATGGAAGGGACTGTACCCTTGATCCCAGGTGTTGCCAGTATCTCTGAAGTGATGGAAGGAATGGCGCTGGGATACACCAATTTTAAGTTTTTTCCGGCAGAAGCTTCTGGTGGGGTTAATGCGTTGAAAGCTTTTTCTGGCCCATTAAGTAATATTCGTTTTTGCCCTACGGGTGGTATTACTCCCAGTAGCTATAAAGATTATTTGGCATTGGATAATGTGGATTGTATCGGTGGCAGCTGGATTGCACCAACAGATGCGATGGAGCAGGGCGACTGGGAGCGCATTACTCAATTGTGTAAAGAAGCTATCAGCGGCATTTAATTAACCGAGAATAGTTTGACGCTGATTGTTAAGCCACATAAAAAAACCTCTGCCATAGCAGAGGTTTTTTATGTGGGATTCCCCAACAACAGCACCGATAGTACTCAGATAGTCAATCACAATGGCCTGCACTTTACTTAACGCATGACTTTACCTAAGTCCAAGTATCTCCATGTGATAATTTACTTTGGTTGCTAATGTAAATTTAAGTAATAGGCTTGTTTTGCTGTTATTTTAGTTTGATAATCAAAGTATTCGAAAGACATACTATTTGTCAGCAATCTTACCGAGAAACTTACTTATGGCGAACCACAATGCCAAGCCTTGGCAACATAACCATCAATTTGCTCGTTTAAACACTGAGGGGGAGCGCAATACCCGTTATGTCTTGTATTTAACGCTAGTGACCATGGTGGCTGAAATTGTTGCTGGCACACTATATGGTTCGATGGCGTTATTGGCTGATGGTTGGCACATGGGTACCCATGCGGCAGCGTTTATGATCACCTTATTTGCTTATTACTACGCCAGAAAATACGCAGACGATCCTAAGTATGCTTTTGGTACAGGCAAGGTTGGTGTTCTCGGTGGATTCACCAGTGCCATTGCGCTAGGCCTAGTGGCATTACTTATGGTCGTAGAATCGGTTAGCCGCTTCTTGAATCCGGAGCAGATCCACTTTAATGAAGCCATATTGGTGGCTTTGCTGGGTCTAACCGTTAATGTGATATCGGCGTTGTTACTAAAAGATCATCACAGTCACGACCATCATCACAGTCATAGTCACGATCATGTGCACAGTCATAAACATACCCATAATCTTGATGAACATGAGCAAAGCGAACATCATCACAGTGATGGGCCAAGTACAGCGCATGATCATAACTTACGTGCAGCTTATTTTCATGTGATGGCCGATGCGCTTACTTCACTCTTGGCTATCGGCGCGCTTTTATTCGCTAAGTACCTAGGATGGCAGTGGTTAGATCCTGCTATGGGCATTGTCGGTGCGGTCATTATTAGTCTCTGGGCTTGGGGTTTAGTTAAGCAAACTGCGCCGATTTTACTCGATGCCAGTATCGACGAAGCGTATTTACAGCAAATGGTTGATGCCGTAGAACAAGATGAGCAACATAGAGTGAGCGATATTCATGTTTGGCCTGTGAGTGCCAACCATCACGCTGCTATGGTCTCAATCGTTAGTCCACATCCCAAAGAGGTGGAGTATTTTAGGCAAAAACTAGCCTCATTTAAACGGATCGATCACCTCACCATTGAGGTGTTTACCTTAGCGGATGTGCAATCTTTCTCTGGAAGGACGGATGGTTATGGAGATTAATTATTGTAAATTAAGTCACGAGATTATTGAATTTTATGACAAGCTATCAGCGTGGGAACAGGGGGTCGTAAAAGACACTGGACATTCATTACAACAAATTCATGCCGTTGAAATTTTAGGAGTTAACGGAGTAATGCGCATGAAGGAGTTGGCTGAAAAAATGGGGGTCTCCACTGGTACGTTAACAGTACAGATAGATAAGATGGTGCATAGTGGCTTAGTTATGCGGCAAGTGCCTCAAAGTGATCGACGCGCTGTATTGGTTACACTAACGGCGGCTGGTGAAGCAATTTATAAACAACATGATGAATTACATCATCAATTGACCCAACAGTTAACGATAAAAATGAGTGACGATGAACGTCGTTGCTTATTAGGCTTGTTTAAGCGAATGAACCTTGAGTTTTAAGCTATATCAGTTCAGGTTTGCCATGTTGAGTTAGCGTGGACCTTGTTGCGCCTTGGCTCGCATCACACGACATTTTGTAGCGCTATCGACGTATTAACGCTTGCGTGGATAATGCCACAGCTTCTTCTTGTGTATAGCTTAAGTTATACATAAGTCGCGCGGTTTAAAGTTAATTTCAGCAATAAATGTTGCGTGTATTTTATTCGGCATTTGGTCATTCAATTTATGTGCTTGGCGTAATATTTATCCTTGTTTGGAGGGCTAAATTAACTTTGCACCGTAAGTTAGCAGTCGAGATAGAGAAAGCGCATGTGAGCGCAACAAGTTAGTAACAAAGTTGCTGCGTAACTACAGATAATTGTTTATGGTGGTGGTCAGGTTAATCGCAGGCTAAGACTGGCTTCTATAACAGTGGGTTTCCCCTGTGATCTCGCAACTAATCAATGGCAATAGTGAATGAATTTAGCGCAACACCTTTCTGAAACGGAACTTTCAGCGAAAATTTTACGGCATGCAGTCCCCCGCATGTCTGAACTTAGTATTCCCGTAACACCCGATAACTACGCTGTATGGTATGAGTATTTTCGTGGTGTAAACCTTGATTTAAAGCGTGCTATAGATGGATTGCTATCAAGTAAAATAGCTTTTACCCGAGATATTAATAGCAATTTACATAGCCGATTTATTCAAGAACAATCACCCAAAGTGATGCAAACGGTACAGGTTGAAACCCAGTTATTGATCAATACATTGATGACTAAGTTGTCTTTGCTCACCGAAGGTACAGCGAAGTTTGGCCAGAGCCTGAACGATTTTAGTCATGATCTACAATTGTCACCGGATCAAAAAAGCTTGGGCACACTCATCGATGCACTAGCCGAAGAAGTCAGTACTGTTGTACAGAGCAATCAGCAGATGGAGCTGAGTTTATCTATGATGAGTCAAGAGATTGTTGACCTCAAGTCTGAGATGCAAAACTTAAACTTGGTGGCAATGACTGATCAACTGACCTCTTTATATAATCGCCGTGCCTTCGATGAAGAGTTACTGACTCATATTCAATATTTTAAACAACATAATACTCATAGCAGTTTATTGATTATCGATATCGATAATTTTAAACAATTTAATGATCTCCACGGTCATCTGGTTGGCGATAAAGTGCTGGTTTATATAGCGCTGGCCCTGAAACAAGGTGTTCGAGGTGAAGATTTTGTGGCGCGTTATGGTGGTGAGGAGTTTGTGGTGTTGCTGCCAGATACTGATCAAGCTGGTGCCATGGTGGTGGCCGAGTTACTGCGAACTCGCATTGCCGAGCGGCGTTTGAGTATAGGTAAAGATACTAAGTTGTCCCTTGGCGCCATTACGGTATCTGTTGGGGTGGCTAGTTTACGCAGTGGTGATGATAGAGATAGCTATTTTATCCGTGCCGATGAATCACTGTATCGAGCCAAGTCTGCGGGACGTAACTGTGTTAAAGGTTAAGGTTGGGAGAAAGGGCTAGGTTTGTAAGGGTGCTGTTATTTGTATTGTCATCTACAGCAACCCTCATGTTATGTAATTTGCTATGTCACTAATTAGCTATTCACTTGGCTTTAATTGCATATCCATCTTGATTAAGCGTTCATCCATATCAAAGGTCACTGTAAAGCCAAGGTTCTTGGCTAGACTTGCCATATTACGATTTTCAAACATGGTAAACCCGGTTAATACTTGGGTATCATTGGCCTTGTAATAGGCTATCAACTTTTCGAGGAGCAGTTTACCCAAACCAATTCCTTGATGGTCGCTGCGAACCGCCATGGCGAACTCAGCTTCGGTATTATCAGGATCGATAGAGGCTCGTACGGCACCTAAAGTGATATCTTCCCCGTCAGGCCCTTTAGTCGTGGCAATAAACGCCATCTCTCTGGCGTAATCAATCTGAGTTAATACAGCCATCTCCTCATGGGTCATCTTAGATCGCACCCCAAAATAACGCTTATATCTGTCTTCGTCAGAGAGGGAGTTATCAAAGGCTAAATGTTTGGGTTCATCTTCAGGCAATATGGGCCGCAGCATGATCTCTAGGCCATTTTTTAATCTAGCGCGTTGCTCTAACTCTTTAGGGTATGGGCAGATCGCCAGACGATTACTGTTATCCACAACCCCCTCTTGCAGCTGGATGTTCACATCAAGCAGGGTGATTTGTTCTCCGGCGCACAGTACCGGATTGAGATCTAAGCCCGCTATTTCGGGGCAATCGATGATCAAGTGAGATATTTGCGTCAACATCACGCACAGGGCGTTCATGTCGAGCCCTAGGGGTAAGTGTCTGTCTTTGAGTTTGTGGGTCTTTAATGCTTGGATCACCATATAACGTGCCAAGGTCATGTTCAGCGGGGGCAGTGCCACCACAGCATCGGTGCTGGGTTGCCATTCTGAGCCACCTTCACCAAGTAAAATGGCCGGACCGAAAACAGCATCGTTGATCACCGCCACCCGGATCTCCTGAGCTCCAGCGGTAAGCGCCATCTTTTGCACTATCATACCTTCAATAATGGCATCGGGATTTAAGCTATGCACACGGCCGATGATGGCATCGGCTGCTTGCATCAACTCATTACGAGTCGTTAAGTTGAGTATGACACCGTGCACGTCTGATTTATGATGAATATCAGGTGATTGCACTTTTAATGCGACAGGGTAGCCTATTTGATCAGCAAGTTCAGCAGCCTGCTGCGCCGAAGTGGCGAAATGGGTTTCGATGGTATTAAGGCCATAGGCGCTCATTATCGCTGTCGCTTCGTGGGTCTCGAGCACTTGTTTATGTTTAGCTAAGGCTTGACCTAAGAGTTGCCGCGCCAGCTCGGCATCGGTGGGAATATTATCGGGGATAGACTGAGGGACTTCTTGTAATAACTTTTGGTTGCGGCGGTATTCCACCATGTGCATAAAGGCCCCCACGGCACCTTCTGATGTTCTATAGGTTGGGATCCCCGCACGGTTAAAGCATCTGCGCCCCGCATAAGCTGAATCTTCGCCACTCCAATTGGTAAGCACATTGATGCGATTACGATTAGGGTGAGAGGCGATTAACGTCGCTATACGCTCGGCAATTTCCACGCTATCACCCAGCGCCGACGGCGAGTGCAATACTAAAATCGCATCGGCAATATCGGCATTCATTAAGATGTTTAAACATTGAGTGTAGCGCTCTGCATCGGCATCACCGCCAATATCAACCGGATTTTGTCCAGACCATGTGCTCGGCAGCACAGCGTTAAGGGCTTCAGTGGTGACTTGATCCAGCTGCGCAGCTTTACCGCCGCTTAACATCAGTTGATCGAGTGCAAGTACCGCAGGGCCACCGCCGTTAGTCATAATGGCGAGACGTTCGCCTTCTAAAGCTGAAGAGTGGGCTAGGGTTTCAACGGCGGCAAATAACTCAATTAGGTCGTTAACCCTCAACATACCCGCACGTCTAAAAGCGGCCTCATAGACGGCATCATTACCACCAATCCCACCCGTATGTAATTTGGCGGCAGTGGTGCCTTCTAAGCTCCGTCCCGACTTAATCACTAAAATCGGTTTATTACGTGCGGCGGCTCTAGCAGCAGATAAAAAATGGCGCTTCTCATTGATAGAGTCGACATAGAGCAAAATGGCTGTGGTGCGAGAGTCTCGGCCGAGAAAATCCAGTAATTCGTCAAAGTCGATATCGGTAGCATCACCTAAGGAGATAAAAGAGGAAAATCCGATCCCCTTGTTATTAGCCCAGTCCAATACCGTCGTACATATGGCGGCCGATTGTGACACAAAGGCGATTTTTCCTGGCAGGGCGCTAGTGTGGGCTAAACTGGCATTGAGCCCTAAATTGGGCAGTATCATGCCCAAACTATTTGGGCCCAATAAACGCATACCATAGCGCTTTGCGTATTGGCGGGTTAACGCCAATAAATTATTGCCTTCATCATCGCTTTGCATCGCCATACCAGAGGCATTAATAATGGCCACTTTACATCCAAATTGAGCCAGTCGCTCAACAATGGCGGGCACGCGGGCGGCGGCGGTGCAGATAATCGCAAGATCGGGCTTTAAGGGTAATGATTCGATATTGGGGTAAGCTAACACACCGAGCACGGCTTCATACTTTGGGGTGACGGGCATGATTGGCCCTGAGAAGCCCCCTGACAAAAGGTTGCGCATTACGACATTACCAGCTCGTTTTTTTCCATTAGATGCACCAATAATGGCCACCGATTTGGGCTTAAATAAAGAGTGTAATGTACGCTGACTCATGCTGAGCTCCAATTGCTATTTATCCCTTAGCAGTGTAACTCAATTGATTATTTTTTCTCTAAGATTTTAGTAGGATAAGTATTAGTTATAGTGAGCGAGTAGGGGGGGCTGGTGATTTTTAGGTACAAAAAAACCAGCTTGCGCTGGCTTATCACTTTAAAATTGGTTGCGGGAGCCGGATTTGAACCGACGACCTTCGGGTTATGAGCCCGACGAGCTACCATACTGCTCCATCCCGCGTCCGTATTTTAAGTATTACAGTTGTTTTATTTCTACTGTAAAAGAAATGGTACAACCGAGTGGATTCGAACCACCGACCCCTACCATGTCAAGGTAGTGCTCTAACCAACTGAGCTACGGTTGTATCGCAATTTAAAATTGGTTGCGGGAGCCGGATTTGAACCGACGACCTTCGGGTTATGAGCCCGACGAGCTACCATACTGCTCCATCCCGCGTCCGTATTTTCAGTGCTTATCGCTCTTTTACTTCTGCCATAAAAAGAAGTGGTACAACCGAGTGGATTCGAACCACCGACCCCTACCATGTCAAGGTAGTGCTCTAACCAACTGAGCTACGGTTGTATTGTTGTTTGGCTGTTGCCATCGAACGAGCGCTATATTAAGGGGGATCTCACTGTTGTTGCAAGTAAAAAAAACAATTTTTTGCTTAAGCGGCGATTTGCTGTGCAACTTGTGGTTTTATCCTCCAAGATGGTGACCTTATCGTCACCATCTTGGCATTCTAGGGGTTATAGCTGACTGACGGCAGCGCGATGTGTTTGAATATACTTAAGGCGTAATGCGAATAGTAGCGCTGCCGAAGTCAGACCTGCAATCAGGCCAATCCAAAAACCATGTGCGCCCATTGCGGGCACAATAAGGTTCGTTTGGGCCAACAAGTAACCCAATACCATGCCGATAGCCCAGTACGACACTAACGTAATGTAAAACGCACTGCGCGTATCTTTATATCCCCTTAATGCTCCTGCAGCGACCACTTGCACCGAGTCTGATAGCTGATATAAAGCGGCTAAAAACATCAGGCTGCCTGCAAGTGTGACCACTTCAGGGTTGTTGTTATAAAGGAGTGCAATTTGAGTTCTAAAGGCGACCGTGATTATGGCGGTGACTACGGCCAATGAAAAAGCAATGATCAATCCTACTTTAGTTACCAGTTTGGCAACGACCTCTTTTTCTTGCCCTAGGTAATAACCCACCCGAATCGATACGGCAATACCAATTGACAGTGGCAACATAAATACGATCGATGAGAAGTTAAGGGCGATCTGATGACCTGCAACGACGTTAGCGCCCATAGGGGCGAGTAATAGCGCGATAATAGCAAACAGGCTGACCTCGAAGAACAACGCCATCGCAATCGGCATACCATGTTTGGTCATGGTCCAAATGGTTGACCAATTGGGGCGATGAAATGCGCTGAAGGGCGCCAGCTGTTTGAAGCGTGAATGCAGCTGCATATAAATAGTCATCGCAATTAACATGGCCCAGAAGACCAGTGCCGTCGCGATACCACAGCCAGCGCCGCCCATGGCGGGAACACCAAAGTGGCCATAGATAAAGATATAGTTGGCTGGAATATTGACCGCGAGCCCAACAAATCCGATGATCATCGTTGGTAAGGTGTAAGAGATCCCTTCACTGCATCCTCGTAGGACTTGATACAATACAAAGGCGGGCACACCCCATGCAAATCCATAGAGATATTCCACACTTAAGGCGGCAAGCTCTGGCTCTAAGCCCATCCATTTAAAGATCTGTGGCGCAAAAAACAGGAAGGAGATAACCACAAGGCTGCCAATTATGGCAATATAGGCGGCCTGAAACGCAATTGGTTGAATCGCTTTTTGATCGTTCGCACCATGATGATGGGCAAATACCGGGGTAAAGAGCCATCAGTAGGCCTTGCACGAATAACAGGGCGGGTAACCAGAGACTCCCCCCGATAGCGACTGCGGCCATATCGACTGCACTGACCCGACCTGCCATCACAGTATCGATAAAGCCCATCATGGTTTGAGTGACTTGAGCGATAAGCACTGGTAGCGCTAAATGAACGAGTTTTTTGGCTTGAAAGCCGAATTGATTCATGGATAAAACCTTAATACAGCGAGTAAAATATGTTTACAGGTATTGTTCAAGCCACATGCAATGTTGTGGCGATTACTAAAAAAAATGGACTCAATACGATCGAAATCGCTTTCCCTTCACATCTTATACAGGGATTAGTGACTGGGGCGAGCGTCGCCACCAATGGCGTTTGCCTCACGGTGACTAAGGTTGCTGATGATAGGGTGTTTTTTGATGTAATGGAAGAGACATTAAAGGTCACTAATTTGACAAGCTTAAACGCAGGTTCGCAGGTGAATATCGAACGTTCACTCACCTTTGGCAGTGAGATTGGTGGGCATATACTATCGGGTCATGTCCATACACAGGCGTTGATCACTGACGTTAGCCATACCGAGCAACATTTTGACCTCACGTTAGAGGTTGATCCTAAGTGGATGAATTATATTCTTTACAAAGGCTTTGTCGGTGTAAACGGCTGTAGTCTAACGGTAGGGGAAGTGACAGAGAACAGCTTTAAGTTGCACCTGATTCCTGAAACCTTGGCATTAACCAACCTCAGTGAATGCAAGCAAGGTGACCGACTTAATATTGAAATAGACAGTCAAACCCAAGCGATTGTTGATACCGTTGAGCGGGTACTAGCCAAACGTTTTGCTGAGCAGACCAACTAGGGCATAATCGGTAGCATCGCAGTGGCCAGCCTGTTGCTAGCCACTGCGCTTACATTCTGGCGGTTAACACGTTGCGTTATAAGTCATTCATATGTCGTCATTGAGATAATCTTACCGAGCTTAACGCGAGTTTCGCATTATTTCGTCACCTAGCTACAAATTTACTATCCTCGTTACATACCCTGCTCACTATGCTAATGACTCTGGCGCAAGCCCTATTATCAAGCTGCGAGGATTAACTTGAACCGTGCAAGTATTCAAGGACTTAGTAGACTTGCTCATCATCTGAGTCAATATATAGCTCCACCCTATGTTGAGCAGCATCAACGTGGGTACGCATATGGATGGGGTTGCAGCAGACACGGCAGTCATCGTAATAGTCCTGATCGCCACAGCTAATGTCGATATTAATATGTTGATGATGGCCGCAATGGGGGCAGCTGATCACTTTGTCTATAATTCTCATCCGTCGGCTCCTTGGTAACCTGTTGCGCTGCGACCACCATCTACTGCGATCACTTGACCTGTAATATAGTGCGCATCAATTAAAAAGTTTACTGCGTGGGCAATATCTTCAACGCTGCCACAGCGTCGTAGTGGGATCTGCGTTAATACTTGCGCTTGAGCAGCATCATTAGCCTGCTCTGGCCATAGTATCGCACCGGGAGAGACCCCATTTACGCGCACTTTTGCGCCAAGTTCTTGTGCTAATGAATAGGTCGCCATCTTTAACGCAGCTTTCGACATTGAGTATAGTCCATGGCCTAATAATGGCCTGTCTGCGTGGATATCTATTAAGTTAATCACACAGCCCTGATTGTCAGCCAAAAGGCGCTTTACCCCTTGTACGATAAGGTAGGGTGCCATTAGGTTTACCGATAATAGGCTGGTTAAAGCCTGGTGATCGATAACTGACTTATCGGTAGTAAATAACGATGCGTTATTGATAACGACTTTTAAGGTGGGACATTGCTGTGAGACTTGTTCGATAAGTTGTGCTATCTCTTGAGCTTGGCTCAAATCGGCTTGGAATAATCGACAGGAATTTGCTCTACTGCCATTGAGTTGATCGCAAACCGCTTCAGCATTGGACTTTGAGCGTGAATAGTGCAGCGCTATGTTGTAGCCTAATTGGTGTAGATGTAACGCAACGGCCCGACCTATTCGCTGTGCACCGCCTGTAATTAGCACCCAATGATTCATGTTTAATGACGTCCTACGTTATTCCAATATCCAATGACAAAGCATAACAGGCTGGGTGGCTTAGTCGTTAGCTATTACCGAGTTGATGTTACCACTAAGTAGATTATCGATAAGCACGAGCAATGGTCAGCCGCCTTCTAGGTTGCAACTGTTTATTATAGGCCTATCTATATTAGGTCTAGCTAGAGACCAAGCGCTCAATTTATCGTGTTGCATCAATTGTGGTTAAAGTAAGGTCACTTGCCATGTCTTTGGTAGGCCTATGGTTGATGATGTAAAAAACTAAAATGATACATTCAAAAGTGGAAGGCATGCGATAGGTCGTGATGATTTTACACCTGTAAACAGCTTCTAGAATAAGGGTTATCTGAGTAAAGTAATGGCATGACAGCTAAATGTCACCTACGGAAGCTAACGGATAGCAATTACAGGTACAGTTTTTTAGGACGTTGAGTCGAGTCAGACCTGCTTTGCTCTTGCGGTTTGTAGCTCAGCCCCCTAAAATAACCGCCTTGCATTGAAGAACCCCAAAACTTTAGTAATGTTTTGCTCTTCAGATGCTTATTTCTTTTGACTTACTAACCAAGTGGCCCTACGTGGGGGTCACCACTGGATAAGGAATTTTCATGCCTGTTATTACACTTCCTGATGGAAGCAAACGTGAGTTTGCCCATGCCGTATCTACACTTGATGTCGCCGCTGATATCGGTCCAGGTCTTGCCAAAGCCTGTATCGCAGGACGCGTTAATGGTGAGCTCAAAGATGCTTGTGACCTGATTGAATCAGATGCGGAACTTGCGATCATCACAGCCAAAGATGAAGAGGGCGTTGAGATATTACGTCACTCGTGTGCGCATCTATTAGGTCATGCCATTAAGCAGATGTGGCCAGAGACCAAGATGGCAATTGGACCTGTGATCGACAACGGTTTTTACTATGATATCGATCTTGATCATAAGTTGACCGACGATGATGTCGCCGAGCTAGAAAAACGCATGTTGGCGCTAGCAAAAACCGATTATAAAGTGATTAAGCGCGTAGTGAGCTGGCAAGAGGCACGCGACACGTTTGAGTCGCGCGGTGAAGTGTATAAGATGGCAATTTTGGATGAGAACATCAGCAAAGATGATTCGCCAGCACTTTATCATCACGAAGAATATATCGACATGTGTCGCGGACCTCATGTACCGAACATGAAGTTTTGTCATCACTTTAAGTTAATGAGTGTGGCCGGTGCTTACTGGCGCGGTAACTCTGACAATAAAATGTTACAACGTGTCTACGGTACAGCATGGGCCGATAAAAAAGCATTAAAGACCCACCTGACTCGCCTAGAAGAAGCGGCTAAACGCGACCATCGTAAAATTGGTAAGCAACTTGATTTGTACCATATGCAAGAAGAAGCACCGGGAATGGTGTTTTGGCACAATGATGGTTGGAGTCTATTCTTAGAATTAGAAAAGTTCATTCGCCAAAAGTTAGGCCAATATACTTATCAAGAAGTGAAAGGTCCATTAATGATGGATCGCGTACTTTGGGAACGCAGTGGTCATTGGGATAAATATTCTGAGGCAATGTTTACGACGCAATCAGAAAATCGTGAATATGCGGTTAAACCGATGAACTGTCCAGGTCATGTGCAGATTTTTAACCAAGGTTTAAAATCATACCGTGATCTCCCTTTACGTATGGCTGAGTTTGGCTGCTGTCATCGTAACGAGCCATCCGGCTCTTTACATGGCTTGATGCGCGTACGTGGTTTTACTCAAGATGATGCGCATATCTTCTGTACCGAAGAACAAGTGCAGCAAGAAGTTAGCGCCTGTATCAAGATGGTTTACGATACCTATGAAACATTCGGTTTCAAAGATATCGTGGTCAAGTTGTCGACGCGCCCAGAGAAACGTATTGGCGATGACGAGATGTGGGATCGTGCCGAACAAGCATTAATGGACGCATTGCAGGCAAATGAGATTGAATATGAGATTTTGCCAGGCGAAGGTGCCTTCTATGGCCCTAAAATTGAATTTACATTGCATGATTGCTTAGACAGAGCGTGGCAATGTGGTACAGTGCAGCTCGATTACGCACTGCCGGGCCGTTTAGGGGCAACTTATGTTGCCGAAGACAATAGTCGTCAAACGCCAGTGATGATCCATCGTGCTATTTTAGGCTCCTTAGAGCGCTTCCTTGGCATTTTGATTGAGGAATATGCGGGTAAATTCCCAACATGGCTTGCACCTGTGCAGGCTGTTGTAATGAATATTACCGATAAACAATCGAATTATGTGGATGAAGTTGTCAATTTATTCAAAGATCAGGGAATTCGAGCTTCGAAAGACTTGAGGAATGAGAAGATAGGCTTTAAAATACGCGAACACACACTAAGGCGTGTCCCCTATCTATTGGTCGTTGGTGACCAAGAAATGGAAAATAGGGAAGTAGCGGTGCGAACCAGAGATGGTGTTGACTTGGGTAAAATGCGAATCGAAGATTTTGCTGCCAAAGTCAAACAACAAATTTCGCTCCGTAGTCTAAAAATGTTGGAGGAATAGGTCATAAAGATCAAAAAAACAGATGCGCGCAAAGCAGCGGCAAATAGAATTAACGAACTCATTGTAGGCGTATCAGAGGTACGTTTAAGTGGGTTAGATGGTGAAGTTATCGGTATTGTCAGCCTCAAGGAAGCTCAAGAGCTTGCAGACGAAGCTGGTGCTGATCTGGTAGAGATTAGCCCTAATGCTGAGCCGCCTGTATGTCGTATTATGGACTACGGGAAGTTCATTTTTGAGAAAGGGAAAGCTCAAAAAGAACAAAAGAAGAAGCAAAAACAGATACAGGTGAAGGAAATTAAATTCCGTCCCGGTACTGATGAAAACGACTATCAGGTAAAACTACGCAACCTGACGCGTTTTCTAAATGACGGCGACAAAGCGAAAGTTACGCTGCGTTTCCGTGGTCGCGAGATGGCTCACCAGAGTCTTGGTATGAATCTTTTGAATCGTATTAAAGATGACTTGGCTGAGATAGCAGTTGTTGAGTCCTTTCCAAAAATGGAAGGACGTCAGGCTGTGATGGTACTTGCGCCGAAAAAGAAATAGTAAGGCAACCATAAAAAGTAGCAGAGACCTTTTTAGGGACTCTGCTCGCCTTGCGTTTTATTAATGTCCCAATGCGGAGTTTTAGCAATGCCTAAAATGAAAACAGACAAGGGTGTACAAAAGCGTTTTAAGAAAACCGCTAACGGTTTTAAGCGCAAACAAGCCCATTTACGTCATATTTTGACAAAGAAGAGCACTAAGCGTAAACGTCACTTACGTGCAAAATGTTTAGTTGCAAAGTCTGATGTGCCAGCAATCGCACGTCAACTACCATACGCTTAATTAAAGGAGTAAAGAACAATGCCTAGAGTTAAGCGTGGTGTAACCGCTCGTGCTCGTCACAAGAAAGTACTTAAACTAGCCAAAGGTTATTACGGAGCTCGCTCACGTACTTACCGTGTTGCAAAGCAAGCCGTAACTAAAGCTGGTCAATATGCTTACCGTGACCGTCGTCAAAAGAAACGTCAATTCCGTCAACTATGGATTGCACGTATCAATGCGGCTTCTCGTCAAAATGGTCTGTCTTATAGCCGTTTCATCAACGGTCTTAAGAAAGCGTCTATCGAAATCGATCGTAAGATTTTGGCTGACATCGCTGTATTCGACAAAGTTGTATTTGCAACTTTAGTTGAAAAAGCAAAAGAAGCATTAGCTAAGTAATTAGTATGTATTGCTTAGAAAAGGGGCCTTAGGGCCCCTTTTTTTATTTTAGATCTGTATTGATATTAGTCTCTGAATTTTAGAGACAAAAAAAGCAGACTATGTCTGCTTTTTTTCATTATGGTTGTCGGTTATTTCAATGCATCTAAATATCTTTCGGCATCGAGTGCAGCCATACAACCCGTACCGGCAGAAGTGATCGCTTGACGATAATGTTGATCCATTACATCGCCTGCGGCAAATACACCCTCAATACTGGTTTGAGTCGCATTGCCATCTAAACCACTTTGTACTTTGATGTAACCGTTGTTCATCTCGAGTTGCCCTGCAAACATCTCAGTGTTTGGCTTGTGACCAATGGCAACAAAAACGCCCATCACTTCCAGATCTGTGATTGAACCATCTTTGGTGCTCTTCATCTTGAGGCCAGTAACACCCATATTATCACCAACGACTTCCTCTAAGGTATTGTCCAGATGAAGGATGATGTTGCCGTTCTCAACTTTATCCATTAAGCGTTTGGTTAGGATCTTTTCCGAGCGGAAGCTGTCACGACGATGGATAAGATGAACTTCAGAAGCAATATTACTCAGGTAAAGCGCTTCTTCAACAGCTGTATTACCGCCGCCAATCACAGCCACTTTTTGGTTACGATAGAAGAAACCATCACACGTTGCACAGGCAGAAACCCCTTTACCTTTAAATGCTTCTTCTGATTCAAGTCCCAAGTACATAGCTGATGCACCGGTTGAGATGATTAAAGCATCACAGGTGTACTCACCACTGTCACCTTTCAATTGGAAAGGGCGCACCTGTAGATTTACTTCATTGATATGATCGAATACGATTTCAGTGTCGAACTTCTCTGCATGCTTTTGCATCCGATCCATTAATGCTGGACCAGTAAGATCATCAGCATCACCAGGCCAGTTTTCAACTTCAGTCGTGGTGGTCAACTGACCACCTTGTTGCATCCCGGTGATCATTACAGGCTTCAAGTTGGCTCTAGCTGCATATACGGCTGCAGTATATCCGGCGGGTCCAGAACCCAAAATTAGTAAGTTACAGTGTCTAGCTTGGCTCATCTTTCTCTCCGTGCCTTTAGCGAATTGCAGCGATTGTAGGGAATTTAATGGTGAGGGTAAAGGCAATCTTTTAGATTGACCTAATCGAAAAAGGGAGCCCAAAGGCTCCCTCAACGGTGTTTTACCTAGAAATTAAGCTAACAAAATGTTTGGATCGACAAATTCCAGTGCTAAGGCTTCAGCCACTTCTTTACAGGTGATCTTACCATGCATTACGTTAAGCCCGTTAAGCAAGTGTTTATCTTGTAATAAGGCATTACGATAACCTAAGTCTGCCAGTTTTATGATATAGGGCAGGGTTGCATTATTTAATGCAACCGTCGATGTCCGTGCAACTGCACCAGGCATGTTAGCCACGCAGTAGTGAACCACGTCATCCACAATATAGGTAGGATCTTGATGAGTGGTTGCGTGAGAGGTTTCAACACAACCACCTTGGTCAATAGCAACGTCGACAATCGCGCTACCAGGCTTCATCTGCTTGATGTGCTCTTTAGTGACCAGTTTCGGCGCTGCAGCGCCAGGCACTAACACTCCGCCAATCACTAAATCTGCCTCTAATACATGTTTTTCAATAGCAGCAGCTGTTGAATAGATGGCTTTAACTCGATTATCAAACTGGGCATTTAACCGGCGTAGGGCATCGATGCTGCGATCTAGAACAACCACATCAGCACCGAGACCTACCGCCATTTGCGCAGCGTTGGTACCAACCATACCGCCACCGATAATGACCACTTTTGCTGGCTCAACCCCTGGCACACCGCCAAGTAACATGCCGCGGCCACCTTTAGATTTTTCAAGTGCCATGGCACCAGCTTGAATCGACATACGACCGGCAACTTCAGACATAGGGGCCAATAGCGGTAAACCACCACGATTATCGGTGACCGTTTCGTAAGCGATACAAACGGCGCCGCTGTTAACAAGATCGTTGGTCTGTGGCAAATCTGGCGCAAGGTGAAGGTAGGTAAATAGCAGTTGGTCTTGACGCAGCATCGCGCGCTCAACGGCTTGTGGTTCTTTAACTTTGACAATCATCTCGGCTTTTTCAAACACTTCTTCTGCAGTGTTTAAAATAGATGCGCCTGCATCAATATAGTCTTGGTCATTAAAGTCAATGCCTAAACCAGCATTGGTTTCCACGTAAACAACATGACCTTTATTGGTCAATTCGCGGACACTAGACGGTACCATACCGACACGATACTCGTGGTTTTTGATTTCTTTAGGTACACCAATTATCATCTTCGAGCCTCAAAATGTAGAAAAACCCATTTTTGTGGGTTGTATTGTTATTTTATATGACCTGAACGTGATTGTTTCAGGGAAATCTAGTATAGTATCACTTCGGTAGTGAATACTGCCGTATTTCGGGTGTATGCAGAACTAAATATTGTTTTAGTGATAAAGCAAGGTCAAAAATATGCTTAATAATAAAAAGAGTCCTATAAAAGACTTAGATCGGATCGATCGTAATATTCTTAATGAGTTACAAATGGATGGCCGCATTTCTAATGTTGAGTTGTCTAAGCGTGTAGGCTTAAGCCCTACGCCTTGTTTGGAGAGAGTTAAAAGACTCGAAAAGCAGGGATATATCAATGGTTATACAGCGTTAGTAAATCCTCATTTTCTTGGGGCGTCTTTATTAGTGTTTGTTGAGATAACGCTTAATCGTGATACTGCTGAAGTATTTGATAAATTTAATCGGGCGGTTCAGTTATTAGATGATATTCAAGAATGCCATTTAGTTTCTGGAGACTTCGACTATTTGTTAAAAACCCGCGTATCAGATATGTCCGCATATCGTCGCTTGTTAGGTGAAACCTTATTGAAGTTGCCTGCCGTTTCAGATACCCGTACATACGTGGTGATGGAAGAAGTAAAGCAAACCAATAGAGTGGCAATTAACGTCACGCTCGAATCGTAGATCTTTTTAAGTCGTAAAAAGGAGCTTTTAAAGCTCCTTTTTTTTTATGCCGCATATAATTTCATCAACAACCCGATTATCGTCTTCTATTACGCTGTATCAACAGGGAAAACGCTGCACCTTGCAGATTATTTTGATATCTTAGCGCTACCTATTATTTTTTCATCATGGGTTTTCGTTTGTCTAAGGGAAATAGTGTAAAAACACTCAGCGGCATACAGCGTCTACTAGAAGGTGGACTGATTTTTTGCTGTATGGTGGCAACATTTGTGCTACTGGCGTTAAGCAGTTTTGATTCTTCCGATCCGGGATGGAGTCAATCACATTTCGACGGTGAAATAAAAAATCTGACTGGCGCGGTAGGTGCTTGGCTGGCTGATGTTTTATTCTATTTTTTTGGCTATACAGCCTATATTATACCGGTGATCGTCGCCTTAACAGGCTGGTTGCTTTTTAAACGTATCCATAAGTTACTCGAAATCGATTACTTCTCTGTTGGCCTACGGCTTATCGGTTTTCTGTTGATCATGTTTAGCCTTGCGGCACTTGCTAGCATGAATGCTAATGATATTTATGAGTTTTCAGCTGGTGGCGTATCGGGGGATGTGATCAGCAGCGCCATGTTGCCCTATTTTAATCAACTCGGTACGACCTTACTGTTACTGTGCTTTGTCGGCGCAGGCTTTACCTTACTCACTGGGGTGAGTTGGTTAACCGTTATTGATGCTATCGGCTATGCCACTATTTGGTGCTTTAGGCAATTAAAAACAATTCCTGAAAAGTTCTCTAGCGCACCCGAAACCGATGACACTAAAGGCTTTATGTCTGTGGTTAATCGCTTTAAAGAACAGCGCCGCCAACACCATGAAAACACGTTTGATGCAGATGACCAAGATGATGACTTAACAGGTGATAGGCTTGTGAGCGATAACGACAGCATCATCGATATGGCTCATATTAACTCAGATGTGGATGATGCACGGCCATTGCTGAGTAAAGAAGAGAAACAAAGTAAAGCTCAATCAAGCCAAATAGCCCACTCAATCGACGCAGAAGTTGATGATGCTGAGATCGACTTTGAGAATAGACATTCGACAGGGGCGGTGGTTGCAGCTAAGCGATTGAAAGAGAAAGCTAAGATTGTCGACGGTGTTGTCGTCCTTCCCGGTGGCGACAGTGCACAACCCACTAAGCCCACCACGCCATTACCCGATATTTCATTGCTTGATGTCCCGAATCGCAAAGCCAATCCAATTAGTCCTGAAGAGTTGGACCAAGTGGCTAGGCTGGTTGAAGTAAAACTGGCTGACTTTAATATTGTCGCCAAAGTTGTTGGGGTTTTCCCAGGACCTGTGGTAACCCGCTTTGAATTAGAGCTCGCTCCAGGGGTTAAAGCATCTAAAATTACCAATTTATCTAAAGACTTAGCTCGCTCACTACTTGCTGAAAGTGTGCGTGTTGTCGAGGTGATCCCAGGTAAAGCTTACGTAGGTATTGAATTGCCTAATAAGTTCCGCGAAACGGTATTTATGCGTGATGTTTTGGATAGCAAAGCCTTTGCCGACAGTCAATCGCATCTGAGTATGGTACTTGGGCAAGATATTGCGGGTGAACCTGTTGTCGTTGACTTGGGTAAAATGCCTCATTTATTAGTGGCGGGTACCACTGGGTCGGGTAAGTCGGTCGGGGTCAATGTGATGATCACCAGCTTGCTATATAAGTCTGGCCCTGATGATGTGCGTTTTATTATGATTGACCCTAAAATGCTCGAATTATCTGTCTATGAAGGCATTCCGCATTTACTGTGTGAAGTGGTGACAGACATGAAAGAGGCGGCCAATGCACTGCGCTGGTGTGTCGGTGAGATGGAGCGTCGCTATAAGTTGATGTCCGCATTAGGGGTGCGTAATCTCAAGGGCTATAACGCTAAAATTAAAGAGGCCAAGGCACAAGGCGAGGTGATAACCGACCCGCTATGGCGCTCGCAAGATAGCATGGAGGAGCAAGCCCCCGAACTGGATAAACTGCCTTCCATTGTGGTGGTTGTGGACGAATTTGCCGATATGATGATGATTGTCGGTAAAAAAGTGGAAGAACTTATCGCCCGTATCGCTCAAAAAGCGCGGGCAGCAGGCATCCACTTGATTTTAGCGACTCAGCGTCCTTCGGTCGATGTGATAACTGGCTTAATTAAAGCCAATATTCCAACACGTATGGCGTTTCAGGTGTCATCACGCATCGACTCACGTACCATTTTAGATCAGCAAGGGGCCGAAGCTTTGCTCGGTATGGGTGACATGCTTTACTTGCCACCAGGTACGAGTGTGCCTAATCGAGTACATGGTGCATTTATTGACGACCATGAAGTCCATGCGGTTGTTGCTGATTGGCACCGCCGCGGTAAGCCACAATATATTGATGAAATTTTACAGGGCTCAGCGGAAGGTGAACAAGTCTTGTTGCCAGGTGAAGCGGCGGAAAGCGATGAAGATACCGATGCACTTTACGATGATGCCGTTGCCTTTGTTACCGAAACACGCCGCGGCTCAATCTCCAGTGTTCAACGTAAATTTAAGATTGGTTATAACCGCGCTGCGCGTATTATCGAACAGATGGAGGCGCAAGGTGTGGTGAGCTCTCAAGGACATAATGGTAATCGAGAGGTATTAGCGCCCCCGCCACCTAAAGTGTATTAAGTGATCTTGGGTGATAATGGTAGTTAAACTGCTTTGGCGCCATAGACATAAATAGGAACAGAAAAATCATGATGTTGAATCGAATTTCGTTACTCGCTTTAAGCTTGCCTTTGCTGTTTACCGCGCAGTCCAGTGCCGATAATGCGGCCTCTTTAAAGCAAAGACTAAGCGATTTAAATAGTTTAAAAGCCCAATTTAGCCAAACCGTTACCGACATTAACGGTAAGGTTATCCAGCAGGGCGAGGGAACATTTGCCCTTGCCGTGCCCAATCAATTTTATTGGCATTTAACCTCACCAGATGAGTCACTCATTGTGGCTGATGGTCAAGATGTGTGGATTTACAATCCGTTTGCCGAAGAGGTGTCTGTACTTGATTTAAATCAGGCTATTGAGGCATCTCCCATCGCTTTATTGGTTCATCGTGATGACTATACTTGGCAACAATATCAGGTCATCCAAGCTGACAACTGTTATTCCATCGCGCCTAAAGATGTCGATGCTGGGGTCGCCAAGGTTGAGGTGTGTTTTAACAGTACTAGTTTACACACTATGAAACTTGAAGATCAGCAAGGTAATCTCAGTGAGTTTAACTTGTCTGAACAAGCGACATTGACCGATGCCGATAAGACCCTGTTTGAATTTACGGTACCCGAAGGCGTTGATATTGACGATCAACGCTTAAAAGCAATTAAGTAGGCTAGCTTGTGTCAACGTTAACCTTTGATTTTGCCCCCGACTTTAGGCCTCTTGCGGCCAGAATGCGCCCAGAAACCATAGAGCAATATATTGGTCAAGGCCATCTGCTTGAGGCTGGAAAGCCGCTGCGCAAAGCCCTTGAGGCGGGGCGAGCCCACTCTATGATGCTGTGGGGGCCACCCGGTACAGGCAAAACCACCTTAGCTGAGTTAATTGCCAAGTACACTAACGCCCATGTTGAGCGGATTTCGGCGGTCACCTCAGGGGTTAAAGAGATCCGCACCGCCATCGAGCATGCTAAAAATGTCGCCCAATCTCGCGGGCAGCGCACCTTATTATTTGTTGATGAGGTACATCGCTTTAATAAGAGCCAGCAAGATGCATTTTTACCATTTATTGAAGATGGTACGGTGATTTTCATCGGCGCCACCACCGAAAATCCCTCATTTGAAATTAATAACGCGCTTTTGTCCCGGGCGAGGGTTTATTTAATTAAACGCTTATCTGATGATGAGATCAAAGCCATAGTGCAGCAGGCGCTGCATGATGAGCAGCGCGGCCTGGGTAAACGTCAGTTACAGATGCCCGATACGGTGGCGACAAAGTTAGCCACTATTTGCGAAGGGGATGCGCGTAAAGCCCTTAATCTTATTGAGCTAATGAGCGACATGATTGCCGATGGCGAATCCTTTAGTGAATCGCTGTTAATTGATGTGGCAGGTCAGCAATTGGCTGGGTTCGACAAAAATGGCGATCAATATTATGACCTTATTTCAGCGGTGCATAAATCGATTCGCGGCTCTGCGCCCGATGCGGCGCTGTATTGGTTTTGCCGTATGCTAGAAGGCGGCTGCGATCCGCTTTATATCGCCAGACGATTACTGGCCATCGCCTCTGAAGATATCGGTAATGCCGATCCGGTGGCAATGACGGTGGCACTCAATGCTTGGGACTGTTTTCACCGTGTGGGTCCCTCTGAAGGTGAGCGTGCTATAGCTCAAGCCATAGTGTATTTAGCCAGTGCGCCCAAAAGTAATGCGGTTTATACTGCCTTTAAAGCCGCGCGAACCTTAGCGCGTGAAACCGGTCAAGCTCCAGTGCCTAACCATCTGCGTAACGCGCCAACACAATTGATGGCCGATATTGGTTTAGGCGAGGGTTACCGTTATGCCCATGACGAGCCGCAATCCTACGCCAGTGGTGAATGTTATTTCCCTGCAGAGTTAGCTCAGAGTCGTTTTTATTATCCAACCGAGCATGGGTTTGAAAAACGGATTAAGGCTAAACTCGAATTACTAGCCCAGCTCGATAGCCAAAGTGAGTTGAAACGCTATGAGTAATCTACTGTTTGTGGCAATAGGTGGCTCAATTGGGGCTGTTTTTCGTTATCTGATCTCAATATTGATGATTCAGGTATTTGGCTCAGCATTTCCTTTTGGTACACTGGTCGTCAATATGATTGGCTCATTCTTGATGGGCGTGATTTATGCGCTAGGTCAAGTCAGTCATGTCAGTCCGGAAATGAAAGCACTCGTGGCTGTAGGTTTATTA
Source organism: Shewanella sp. 553 (assembly GCF_059338375.1). Taxonomy (NCBI): domain Bacteria; kingdom Pseudomonadati; phylum Pseudomonadota; class Gammaproteobacteria; order Alteromonadales; family Shewanellaceae; genus Shewanella; species Shewanella sp. 553. The sequence continues at coordinate 2,068,115 of NZ_CM181701.1, read as the reverse complement.
GGGGCGCTGACAACATTTTCAACCTTTTCCAATGAAACCTTGCTATTAATTCAACAAGGGCAGTGGTTGAAAGCTTTTATTAATATCGCTCTGAACCTTTGTCTATGCCTTTTCATGGTTTACATAGGGCAGCAGTTGGTTTTTTCTCGCATTTAACTATTAAGAAACTAAAAACATGTTAGATCCCAAATTTTTAAGAACAGAATTAGAAGCAACGGCCGAGCGTCTCGCAACCCGTGGGTTTATTCTTGACGTTGGTCGTTTAAGCCAGTTAGAGGAAAAGCGTAAGTCGCTGCAAGTGGCGACCGAGGAGTTGCAAGCCTCGCGTAACGCCATCTCAAAGTCTATTGGTCAAGCCAAAGCTAAGGGTGAAGATGTAGCACCTATCATGGCGCAAGTAGGCGATTTAGGCGCAGAGCTTGATAGTAAAAAAGCAGAGTTAGCAGTCTTACTTGACGAACTTAACGCGATTGCGATGAGCGTGCCAAATCTACCTGACGAGTCGGCTCCGATTGGCGCGGACGAAAATGATAATGTGGAGATCCGTCGCTGGGGTGAAGCAACACAATTTGATTTTGAAGTTAAAGATCATGTTGATTTAGGTGAATTGCACAGTGGTCTTGATTTCAAAAACGCGGTTAAGATCACCGGTTCACGCTTTATCGTGATGAAGGGACAAATTGCCCGTATGCACCGTGCATTGGCGCAGTTCATGCTTGACCTGCACACCAATGAACATGGCTATACCGAAGCTTATGTTCCCTTATTGGTCAACGAAGACAGTCTGTTAGGCACTGGTCAATTGCCTAAGTTTGGTGAAGATCTGTTTCATACCAAGCCGGCTACTGAAGAGGGGCAGGGCTTAAGCTTGATCCCAACGGCAGAAGTACCGTTGACTAACCTTGCACGCGATACCATTATCGACGAAGATGAGTTGCCCGTTAAGCTTACTGCGCACACCGCGTGTTTTAGAAGTGAAGCTGGCTCATACGGTCGTGACACGCGAGGACTTATTCGTCAGCATCAATTCGATAAAGTTGAATTAGTGCAACTGGTTAAGCCTGAAGATTCGATGGCGGCGCTAGAAAGCCTAACCCAACATGCCGAAACCGTATTACAAAAGCTGGGGCTGCCTTATCGCACTGTGGTGTTATGTACTGGTGATATGGGCTTTGGCGCAGCTAAGACTTACGACATTGAAGTGTGGTTGCCTGCACAAAATACCTATCGTGAGATTTCATCTTGCAGCAATATGCAAGATTTCCAGGCTCGCCGCATGCAAGCACGTTATAAAGCCAAGTCAGCCAAAAAACCTGCATTATTGCACACACTCAATGGCTCAGGTTTAGCTGTTGGCCGTACTTTGGTCGCCGTGTTAGAGAACTATCAAAACGCCGACGGAACTATTACGGTACCCGAGGTGTTACGTCCTTATATGGGCGGCATGACCCAAATAGGCTAACGCTTAGAGAACATAGGCTTAATGGATAACGGTAGGCACTTTTTTCAGTGGCTGACCTATGTAGTCATTATCTGTATTTTCGTTGGCGTTATGCTAGCTACATTTGGTAAAGCAGTCTTGGTGATATTAAAAAACCTATAATAAAAAAGCCTAGCGATGCTAGGCTTTTTTGTATTGAATCAAGGTGCTATTGCTTATTGGTGAGTAGTCGACTCGCTACTCAATTTAAATACATTTTGCCGGTTTTGGCAGGCCTGCTACTTTCGTCGCTTGCTTGGCTAAGGTCCAGCAGGAAATAGCGTGTAAAGGTATTTTGAATTGCCTTTTTCGGCGCCGAGCGCCTGACCAATAGCTTTAACTAATACACGTATCGCTGGGCTGGTGTTGTATTCTAAATAAAAATTACGCACAAAATGTATCACCTCCCAATGGGCTGGCGTGAGTTCGATATTCTCACCCGCGGCGATCACCTTAGCCAACTCCTCATGCCAATCGTTGACATTTTTAAGATAGCCTTGAGCATCTGTTTCAATTTTTTCAGCTTGATATTGTATGTAGTTCACCAGCTTATCACCTTTGAATGAAGCAATGTTTGTTGCACAAACGCTTGTTGAGCAATACCTGAATAATTGACCAGCAGGTCGCCAAGTCCGCGAGCTTCAACATCGTCTTGCAACAGCAGTACGTTACGTTGTGCTACCGCTTGCTGCCATTGAGTCTGCAGTAACAGGTTGACGGCATCGCCACGCAGCAGCAGGGTATCTTGCTCAGCCATATAGCGCAAACAAGAGATTAGCGCGGTATCCGCGGTTTGAATAATATGTAATATCATTAGTATACAAACACCTCATCGGCTAGCTGTAATTGCGCGGTTATCGCCTTGGGCTCTAGTGGTTCGACCGTTATCGCACAGTGCTCAAGGTTGAGTGCTCTATCCTGTAAAGATTGATGGCAAATAAACACTTGCTCAATATCATAGAGAGGCAGAGCCTTAAAGGTTGCAATAAAATCACGGCATCCAATCTGCGCTGGCTGTTGATTAGGCAGCAGATTGAGCACACCATCATCGACAAATATTAAGGTTACTTGTTGTTCAAAACTGGCGCTAAGCAGCGCAAAATCAAGCCCTTCACGGCTACTGGCACTGCCATGAGGTGCATGGCGAAACACAACGGTGATTTTTTTCATCTTGTTCCTAAAAGAGACGCAGAAATCGAAACGTTAGCATCGAGCTAATCGCACCAAGACTAAAAGCAGACCACTCTATCAGCCTGCTCTATACCGGTCACCAACTCACCTAAACCGCCCATAACAAAAGGGCTATCACAGTTCCAATGGGCAAGTTGTTGTTCGCTGGCTTCTGTTTGCGATAACACGCCGCGTCTTAATGCGGCAGAAACGCAATTAATTAATGGGACATTATGCTGTTGGCCAAATGCTATCCAAGCCTTAGTGAGGTCGAATTCGTCAGATGCGGGACTATTTAAACCATTGGTTGATAATACGCCATCTTGATAAAAGAATACCCGCACTATTTCATGACCTTCAGCGATAGCCGCTTTGGCAAAGCACAATGCTTGAAAACTGGTATTTTGACCGTAGGCGGGTTGATTGACTTGAATTAACATTTTACTCATGAAGATCAATATTCCCAATAATAGAGCAAAAAAAGCTCCCATAATTGGGAGCTATTCTATCGTAATTTATCCCTATACCCCAAACAGACGCTGCAGTCCTTTAAGGGGGAGGTGATTAAGCGGTAAATTAATCGTCGTTACCGATCCCCATTAAGTGCAGAATAGAGATAAATAGGTTTAAGAAATCCAAGTATAGCGAGATAGTCGCACGGATATAATTGGTTTCACCGCCGTTAACGATGCGGCTGGTGTCATATAAAATGAACCCTGTCATCAGTAATGCGACACCCGCGTTAAGCGCCATAAATACGGTACCGCTGCCAATAAAGATATTGGCGATACCCGCAACGATGGCAATCACCAAACCGGCAATTAAAAAGCCACGCATGAATGAAAAATCTTTTTTAGTGGTTAGTGCATAACCAGACAGAGCGATAAACACTACTGAGGTTAAGCCTAAAGCCTGCATGATCAACTGAGGTCCGTTCGCCATGCCCGCATAGTGGTTAAGCATATAACCTAAAGACGCACCTTCCATGCCTGTAAAAGCAAACACCCAAAAAAGCCCTGCAGCAGATTCAGCTTTTCTTAATGTGACAAATAGCAGTACCAATCCGCCAAGGGATAATCCCAAAGACATCATAGAAGCCCAATCTGCATCGCCATGGCGAGGCCTGCACATAATGCAGAGAATGCGAGTGTCATCGACAATAGCATATAGGTATTTTTAAGCAGTTTATTAACAACTTCTGTCGAAGCATGTCCTGCGTACAGTGTTTCTTGTGTCATCTTTTTCTCCAGTGACCCGAAATAACTTTTGCTTAGCGTTATTGCTTAATCAGTGTGACTCAATGGTAAAAGTGTCCAATGATTATTTGAGTTCATTCATATTCAACAGTTCCATTAGGTGAATAGAATTTTACGCTAGTCAATGTCCATGGGTAAATCATACCTGAGCCAGCGCTGAGGTAAAAGCGCTAGTCGCTGATTAATACTAATTGGTTGATGCTAAATGATTAATGAAACCAATCTCGTTGCAATTTTTCACTGTCGCCTAAGTAATCCAATACCCACGCCATGGCCGGAGACATATTGGCATCGTTCCAGGCTAAGCAGCAAGGACTAGGGGCTTTGGGCCTCTCTAACTGTTTTTCGATAAGCGCGCCCGCCTGAATAAAAGGTGCTGCAAAATGTTTGGGCATATAACCTATACCTAAACCTTCACGGAAGCAGTTAATTGCACGTATCCAATCGGGAACGACTAAGCGGCGCTGATTTTCAAGCAACCAAGTCATGCGTTTGGGGATCTCTCGTGAGGTATCTTCAAGGCAAATGGCAGGGTAGGCCTTGAGTTCATCGTCAAGTAAAGGGCGGTCTATTGCAGCTAATGGATGATGTTTACTGACCAAGAAGGTCCAATCGATATGGCCCATATCTTTAAAACGATAATCGCCCCCAACAGGGATGGCAGTCGTTGCGCCAATGGCAATGTCGCTGCGACCTGTGGCGATAGACTCCCAAACACCATTAAACACTTCGATGCGAATGATCAGCTCGACATTGTCGAAATGGCGATAAAAATCGGCAATCAACACACTGATCTTATCCGCCCTGACAATATTATCTAGCGCGATAGATAATGTCGGCTGCCAACCATTAGCCACGCGTTTAGTATTGTCTTTTAGGTCTTCGATTTTGGTGAGCACTTGGCGAGCCTGTTTAACAAAGTGCTCGCCGGCCGGCGTTAAGCTAACACTGCGATGGTGACGTTCAAACAGCACCACGCCTAACTCATCTTCTACTTGCTTAACGGCGTAACTCACAGCAGAAGGCACTTTATGCAGCTTATTGGCTGCGGCGGTAAAGCTACCCGCGCGGGCCACCATGTCGATCAGTTTCATAGATTGTTCTGAAAGCATACTCTTGGGTCCTTGCTGTGAGAATTTTTCAAACCTGTAAGCAAAAATAAACGCTTCACAACCAATAAGCAAGTATCTACACTCCGCGACTCGTTATTTTGTTACTAGTGTGAATGTATGAATTTTATGAATAAATGCGGAAAATTGCTGTTTTTTATCTATCTTGCGTTGCTGAGTATGTTGGGTTTTGTTGCAACTGATATGTATTTACCTGCTTTCAAAGCAATTGAAGCAACATTTGGAGCGACCCCCAGCCATGTGGCAAGTTCATTGACCTTTTTCTTAGCTGGTTTGGCTATCGGTCAATTATTATATGGGCCATTGGTGCAGCGTTTTGGTAAGCGTAACAGCTTGCTATTTGGCTTAATGGTGTTTGGTTGTGCCAGTTATATGGTTGCGGTGAGTGATACTATGTGGCTGTTCAATCTTGGCCGCTTCTTCCAGGCCATTGGTGCCTGCAGCGCTGCCGTGATTTGGCAAGCCATCGTTATCGATAAATATGAAGCGACTGAAGCACAAAAAATGTTCAGTAATATTATGCCTTTGGTGGCACTCTCACCTGCGTTAGCGCCAATACTAGGTGCGTATGTATTAGAGCATAGTGAATGGCGCAGTATATTTATGCTATTGACTGGCCTCACAGTGCTGTTGATGTTGGCAACCATTATGTGGGTTAAATCGGAGCGAGTTGAAAGTAACGCTGCAGCACCTACAAAGGTGGGGGTGAGTTATCTTGATATGCTTAAGAGCCCACAATACCTGGGTAACGTATTAATATTTGGGGCTTGCTCTGCGGCGTTTTTCTCGTATCTGACGCTGTGGCCAATCACCATGGAACAACACGGTTACCAAGCCACTGAAATTGGCCTGAGCTTTATACCTCAAACAGTCATGTTTATTGTGGGAGGTTACATGAGCAAAGTGCTTATTCGCAAAATCGGTACTGAGCAGACCTTAACTATTTTATTGTTACTGTTTGGCATGTGTGTTGCTGGGATCGCCTTTAGCACCTTAGTGATGCAGGCCGACACCATTTGGCCTTTGTTGAGCATCTTTTCGGTATTAGCGGCGGCTAATGGTGCTTGTTATCCTATTGTGGTTAATTGTGCGCTGCAGGTCTTTAAGCAAGCTTCAGCGAAGGCGGCAGGTTTACAGAACTTTTTGCAGATAAGCTTAGCGTTTGGTGCATCATCAATTGTTGCGATATGGGCAATACATGCCGAAGTGACCATAGCTATTGCGATTGTGGTATCGTCGCTAGGTGTGCTGGTTGGATATAAAATGCGCCGTTTAAATAGCTGGGGCGAATTAAGAAAAAAGTTGAGTAAAGAACTGGCAACACCCGATAACTCTCGCGTTGGTATTAACAGCGACGAAAGTTAATCGCATTGATCATTCAGGGCCATCATGTTCTTTAAACATAGTTGAAAGTCAGTGATGCCCCTTAGTTGATGGTTAGTTAAGCAGTTGATGCCGCGAATACCATTTTTACTTTACATCGATTAAAGCGCGCTATATTATTCGCGGCGTTAGGAGAGATGGCAGAGTGGTCGAATGCACCGGTCTTGAAAACCGGCATGGGTTTATAGCCCATCTAGGGTTCAAATCCCTATCTCTCCGCCACATTAAAACAAAAAGCCCGTTATCGAAAGATAACGGGCTTTTTGCTGTTTGTACGACCACTACTTGTACTCGCTTATGATAGTGACTTGAACCCTAGGGTTCCTATTGTTTAAAGTCAGCTATCTCTTCGCCACATTAAAACAAAAGGCCTTATCGAAAGGTAACGGGCTTTTGCTGTTTGTACTATCACTATTTGTACTTCCGCTATTATTACTAGTTAAAGATAGCGACTTGAACCCTCGGGTTCCTATTGTTTAAAGTCAGCTATCTCTTTACCACATTAAAACAAAAGGCCTTATCGAAAGATAACGGGTTTTTTGCTATTTGTACGACCACTACTTGTACTCGCTTATGATAGCGACTTGACCCTAGGGTTAACTTTAAATTTTAAACAAGGCAAAATTTCAGTTCGATCCTAATGACAAGATTTAGGTTTTATCTGTCCAGTGGGCTGACGATGCCGGTTTGGTTGATACCCGCTGCATGAGTATAAATCTGGGTGGTTTTAAGATCTTTATGTCCAAGCTGTTCTTGTATGGTTCTTATATCTGTTCCATGTTGTAGAAGTTGAGTCGCGAACGAATGCCTGAAAGCATGGGCTGTGACTCGCTTACCCACCTGAGCCTGTTTTGTGGCGACTCTTAATGCTCGTTGAACTTGGCTATAGCTGATGAGATAGCGCACCCAGTAAAGATAAGACTTTTCCGTTTGCAAACTGTGAATCGCCACTGGTTTCCTAGATACCTTTTTGCTTAGGTAAAATTATCTAAAATCAACTAAAATCAATTTAAACTTATCGATAACGCCGTAGTAACCTAACACCCTAGTTAATAATGCCACCTAAAATGAGTCTTATTATGAAATCATCAGGATTTACCCTTATTGAGCTTGTTGTTGTGATCATTGTTCTTGGCATTTTAGCCGTGGTCGCTGTTCCTAAATTTATTGGCGTGACAAGTGAGGTCTTAATCGTAGAGATTCAAGATATGGAGGGCGAATTGAAAACCGCTAATAAATTGGTATTTTCTAAAGCCGCACTCGAAGGTAAGGAAGAGCTGGCTTTCAACGATATCCATAATCAAGTGGATTCATCACTGATCATCAATGGCAAAAAGGTCAGCCTGCATTATGGTCGTATCCAGGCAACCAAGTGGAATATCTATCAAGTCATGAACATTGATGAAGCTGACTGGACCGTGTTAGCTTCTTCTGGCGTTTATGCTCAAGCCTATTTCACCCCAAGAGGTGCGCCGGCGTTTGGCGCAACTAGCATACAAGAGATGGTCGATTCTAAATGTTATCTCAAGTATGGTTTCAGCCAAGAGCATTATAAAACGCCAAATTATGAGCAAGTCACCTCAGGTTGTTAAAGGCCTATTTAGCTAGCGCTAGTCAGTGTTAATCTATTATGACGGCCACTCAGCTCGGATTTTACTCTTTACTTTAATCATTTTTAAGCTTCGTTTTAAATAGTGGCGTGGGATCCCATTCCACATAAAAACCGATATCCATAGTTAATGACATAGACATTAGCCTCCGACTAAGCTTTGATTGAGCATGAAATCAGGAGGTTTTATGCCGCTCTCTGGCTAAACTCAAACGTGTACCTAAGACCTTTTATTATTGTTGTAGCCGTGCCGTTTGCCGTACCTTTGTGGGGGGCTCTTACACTTTAATGCGGCGTTATACGGTTTAGGATTAAGGCTTCTCCCATCCAATTTGAAGATGCACCAAAAGATATGGCTGTTTGTTATTTTAGTGGTGAAGCCGATGTGATTACTGGGCCTTGTGTTCGTAGCTTAAGGTGTATAGCATGGCTCGTTTTTAAATTAACTAATTCTAAATTAACTGAGGGTTTACGATGAGTCTGATAGTCTATGGTGTGCCGCTGTCGCCTTTTGTGCGTAAAGTATGTTTGTGCTTGGCCGAAAAGGCGCTGGATTATCAATTAGAGATAATTTCGCCGTTTGATCAGCCGTCTTGGTATAAAGAGATAAGCCCGCTTAACCGTATTCCTGCTATTAAAGATGGTGATTTCACCTTGGCAGATTCGAGTGTGATCTGCCAATACCTTGAAGAGCAATATCCGCAAGCAACAAGCTTGCTCGGCGACAATGCCGAGCAAAATGCGCGAGTGCGCTGGTTAGCTAAATATGCCGATGATGAGCTGGCACCATTAACCACCTTTAGCGTTTTTTCACAACGCATTATCCAAAAAAGCATGGGTAAAGAGTGTGACGAAGCCGCTGTGCAATTAACGCTGACAGAAAAATTACCGAGCCATTTCGATTACCTCGAACAGCAGTTAGCGGGTAATGATTATTTTGTCGCGGGAAAGCTCACCTTAGCCGATCTGGCTTTCAGTTGTCAGATGGTGAATATGGAGCACGCTGGTGAGACGATAGATGCGGCGCGCTGGCCATATTTGAGTGCCTTATATTTACGGGTTAAGGCGCGTGCATCGATGCAAGCCTTGTTACCGGCAGAGCAAACCATCATTGCCAAAATAACGGCCTAGTGATAACTCTGCTCTAGCTTTTGCTGGTGCAGGGCGCAACTAAGGCTTAGTTAGCCCGCGTGATCCTAACATTAGGTAGGCTGCAGTACAGGTTAGGCCGTTACATAAATGGCCATGATGGATAACTGATTGAATTGCCTTACAGATGAGACCAAAAAGCGGCTAATAACCTAATAGGTTAGCAGCCGCTTTTTTTGGATAAAACAAACGTACTATCTCGCTGCTCCGATCAAGAGTAACTTACTGAAAGTGGCTCTAAGAATAGCAGAGCAGGCTAAATACTGCGATTAACGGCTACTTAATAGGTCAAGTGACAACTGGGTAGCTTATTCTTTTCTAAGTAGTTTTGGTGATACTCTTCGGCGCGGTGAAACGGCATCGCTGGCACGATTTCTGTGACAATTTGGCGCTCCCCCCATTTTCCGCTTCGCGCTAAGGCAAGTTTCGATTGCTCAGCGGCCGCTTTTTGCTGCTGATCGTAAAAAAAGATCGCGCTGCGATATTGATGGCCTATGTCACCGCCTTGCATGTTGAGCATGGTCGGGTTGTGATTAGACCAAAATACGGCTAACAGTTGTTGGTAACTAACTTGGTGTTCGTCATATTCAACTTGAACCACTTCAGCGTGACCGCTATTACCTTGTTTGACTTGCTCGTAAGTGGTGCGCTTATCGTCACCGCCCATATAACCACAGCTTGCTGCTGTCACCCCTTCAATTTGTCTGAAAAAGTACTCAACACCCCAAAAACAACCAGCACCAAATGTGGCTATAGCCATTTGTACACCTCATGACTTTTAATTGATATGCCTATTCACCGGTAGAGGATGAAGCGCTTAGCATCACCTTACAACTAAAATAGACGTCTAGATGGCTTTATTGTGTGGTGGCTTGAATGAGAATGCAAGCTTAATTTATCGGTTACTGAGTTATTATGTGGTGACAAATGGCTGTCTGATCCGTTAAATGGTACTATCAGCCCTTGATAAACATAATACTAATAAATCCAAGGAGTCATGCCTATTACAGCAGATCAACATGATCTGTAAGGTATGAATAATGTAAGGAGTTTTGTGTGCCACAAGCACTAAATCTGTCGAATGACTTTTTGCAATTTACCCTCGCAAATCCAAAATCTATCCCAGAGCCGTTGACCTTTACCATAGGTGAACATACCCGCGTACATGTTTGGGATACCGGCGTGATTGCATTTGAGCCTTTATCTTGCGGCGATGCACCAGTCAAAAATATTGTATTGTCCAGTGCCATACACGGTAATGAAACCGCGCCCATTGAACTGTGTAACACGCTGATCACTCAGTTGCTCAGCGGTCAAATCATCACGCAGCAAAGGTTACTCTTTTTAATTGGTAACCCTGCGGCTATTTTAAATGGCACCCGTTTTGTCGAAGAAAACCTTAACCGGCTTTTTAGTGGGGCGCACTCCAGTGGGCAAGGACTCATCAACGCCGAGCGTGTGAGAGCCAAGAAGCTTGAACGTTATGTCGATCGCTTCTTTACTGGCGGTCAGCCTAACTCGCCGCGATATCACTACGACCTACACACCGCTATTCGCGGCTCCAAGCATGAAAAATTTGCCATTTATCCCTACCGTCAAGGTGCGCCTTATAGTGGTGAACAACTGATGTTTTTAGCCGCTTGTGGTATTAAAACAGTGTTATTTCACCATGAGCCAACCACCACCTTTAGTTATTTTTCTGCTCATAATTATCAAGCCCATGCGTTTACTATCGAACTTGGCAAGGTTATGCCGATGGGCCAAAATGATATGACACGCTTTATTGCGCTCAAAACAATGCTAATTCAATTAATTAAAGGTGAGCCTTTGGCATTACCTGCATTCGATCCTAGCCAGCTAAACCTCTATCAAGTTAATCGCTCTATCAATAAGGGTTATGATGATTTTGAGTTTACGTTTGCCAATGACGTGGAGAACTTTACCGCGTTTCCTAAAGGTTATGTGTTAGCTAAAGAGGGGGGGGCAGAGGTTAAGGTCGATGCTGCATTCGAGTCTATCGTGTTTCCTAATGCCAATGTGCCCGTTGGGCAAAGAACGGTGCTCTGTTTGGTGCCCGCAGCGGATTATCGGGTTGACTAAAGCCTTAGCGCGCTAAGGATTGTAAAGCTATATATACATCAATGTTAGATGCTAGTTATCCCCTTTAAACATGTTGGGCTTGATAGGTAGTTTACGTTAACGTAATTTAAACCTCACGTGTGAAGCATAATAATGGCCAGTGATTAAGTGTTACGCTTAATCGCTGGCAAATAAATAACAAGAAAACTCAGCTGATAAGAGAATAGTATGAGCAACACTAAGAGCACAACAGAAACTGTCCATAGGGTCAGCTTTCTTGATAAGGATTCGCTGTCAATCCCGATGTTAAAGATCCTTCAAGCAGACGGCACCACGTTTGAAGAAGCGGTATTACCTGTGATTGACCAAGCCTTAGCTGAAAAAATTCATGACACGTGCGTATTCACCCGAGTACTCGACGAACGTATGTTAGGTGCACAGCGTCAGGGCCGCATCAGCTTCTACATGACTTGCACCGGTGAAGAAGCCTCTATCGTTGGCAGCGTCGCGGCGCTCGATGATGAAGATGTTATCTTAGCGCAATACCGTGAGCATGCCGCGCTGCGTTACCGTGGATTTACCACCGAGCAGTTTATGAACCAGATGTTCAGTAATGAAAAAGATCTGGGCAAAGGCCGTCAAATGCCGATTCACTATGGTAGCAGTGCCTTACATTATCAAACCATTTCATCGCCACTGGCGACGCAAATACCACAAGCCACTGGGGTCGGTTATAGCCTTAAAATGCAGGGTAAACGTAATGTTGCTATCTGTTATTTCGGTGAAGGTGCCGCCTCTGAAGGAGATTTTCACGCCGGATTGAATATGGCCGCCGTGCTCAAGTCGCCGACGATTTTTTTCTGTCGTAACAACGGCTATGCCATCTCAACGCCGACCAGTGAGCAGTTTGCCGGCAATGGTATTGCTAGCCGAGGGGTGGGCTATGGTATGCACACCATACGCGTAGATGGTAACGACATGTTAGCTGTGCTTGCCGCTACCCAGCAAGCCAGAGCCTATGCGCTAGAGCATAATGCGCCAGTACTCATTGAAGCGATGACCTATCGCTTAGGCGCACATTCATCGTCTGATGATCCCTCTGGCTATCGCTCCAAAGAGGAAGAGGCGAAGTGGCAACAGCATGATCCCGTGCAGCGTTTTAAATTGTGGATGATCAATAAAGGTTGGCTAACCGAAAGCGATGACAGCGCACTGTATGACAAATATCGTCAAGAGGTGTTAGCCTCGGTTAAAGTGGCTGAAAAGCTGCCTGTCGTGACCATAGATGAACTGATAACCGATGTGTATGACACGCCAACGCCGCGTCTCGAACAGCAACTCAAAAATCTTAAACAACATATTAAAAAATATCCAGAGTCCTATCCAAATAGCGCAGGGAGAGTCTAAATCGTGGCAAAGATCAATATGTTACAAGCCATCAATGATGCCTTAACCATTGCAATGGAAACCGACGAAAAAACGGTATTGTTTGGTGAAGATGTAGGCCACTTTGGTGGCGTATTTCGTGCCACCTCAGGCTTACAGGAAAAATTTGGCCGCGATCGCTGTTTTAACACCCCACTGACCGAGCAAGGCATTGCCGGTTTTGCTAACGGTTTAGCCTCAAACGGCATGACCGCGATTGCCGAAATTCAGTTTGCCGATTATATCTTTCCTGCCATTGACCAAATCGTCAACGAGTCGGCCAAGTTTAGGTATCGCAGTGGTAACGAATTCAACGTCGGTGGCATCACTTACCGCACTCCTTATGGCGGAGGTATCGCTGGTGGTCATTATCATTCGCAATCACCTGAAGCTTATTTCACTCAAACCGCAGGCTTAAAAGTGGTTGTGCCACGAAATGCCTATCAGGCTAAAGGGTTATTATTAGCGTCTATTCGCGACAACAACCCTGTGGTGTTTTTCGAGCCTAAACGCTTGTACCGCGCCAGTGTCGGTGAAGTCCCTGAAGGCGCCTATGAGATAGAGCTAGGTAAAGCTGAAGTGGTTAAAGAGGGCACCGATATCACCTTACTGGCTTGGGGGGCGCAGATGGAGATCATCGAAAATGCAGCTTCGATGGCAGCCAAAAAGGGCATTTCATGCGAAATCATCGATTTACGTACACTTGCCCCATGGGATGTTGAGACCGTCGCGGCGTCAGTTAAGAAAACCGGTCGCTTGCTCATCAATCACGAAGCGCCATTAACCGGTGGTTTCGCTGGTGAAATTGCTGCCACGATTCAAGAAGAGTGTTTCTTGTATCTTGAATCTCCTATTAGCCGAGTGTGTGGCCTAGATACGCCTTACCCCTTGGTGCACGAAAAAGAATATATGCCAGATGCGCTCAAAACGTTTGAAGCGATCAAAGCATCGATGAAATATTAGGAGCGCAGGCATGATTAAAGAATTTATTTTACCCGATATAGGTGAAGGGGTCGTTGAGTGCGAACTGGTCGAATGGTTGGTAAGCGAAGGCGACATGGTGGTTGAAGACCAACCCATTGCCGATGTCATGACCGACAAAGCCTTAGTGCAAATTCCCGCACCCCATGCAGGTATTATCAAAAAACTTCATTACAAAAAAGGCGATGTCGCGAAAGTGCATGCACCACTCTACTCGGTGGAGCTGGATGATATTGCTGAGACTGAATCATCGGAGGAAGCGGCCGTTAACTCAGCTAACGTTCAAAATAATTCATCGCAAGATAATGCCAGCACAAGCGCAGTGGGCACCGCCATTGAAGAGTTTTTACTGCCTGATATTGGCGAGGGGATTGTCGAATGTGAATTAGTGGATTGGTTAGTCAAAGAAGGCGACATGGTGGTTGAAGACCAACCCATTGCCGATGTCATGACCGACAAAGCACTGGTGCAAATTCCAGCCATAAAAAGTGGCAAGGTTGTCAAACTGCATTATCGCAAAGGCCAAACTGGCTCAAGTGCATTCACCGCTATTTGCTATCGAAGTGGAGGTGGAGTCGGCGCCTGCAGTTCAAGCTATGTCGCCATCGCATGCCGCTAGTGCTCATAATGCGGCGACAGATAATGACACCTTAGACGTCGAGGGGACATTACCAAGCAATGGTAAAGCACTCGCCAGCCCAGCGGTAAGACGTTTGGCGCGCAGTTATGATATTGATTTAGCCAAAGTGCCTGGTACAGGCAAACATGGCCGCGTCTATAAAGAAGATGTCGAGCGTTATCGTGGTGGCGAAGCGGTTAAAGCCAAAGCGGCTAAAGCTGCCAGCAGCGCCGAGCAGATCGCCACACCTGTGAGCCATCTACCTGAGCGAGTCGAACCTATTCGTGGCGTTCGCGCCGTGATGGCGAAGATGATGATGGAGTCGGTATCGACCATACCGCATTTCACCTATTGTGAAGAGTTAGACTTAACTGAGTTAGTTGCCCTGCGCGAATCGTTGAAGCAGCGTTATTCTAGCGATGAGTTAAAACTCACTATGATGCCGTTTTTTATGAAAGCGATGTCGCTGGCCTTAAGTCAATTCCCCGATATTAATAGCCGCGTGAATGACGACTGCACCGAGCAGACTTTCTTTGCTTCGCACAATATAGGCATGGCGGTCGACTCGAAAGTGGGTTTATTGGTGCCTAATGTGAAAGATGTGCAGCTTAAATCGATTCTTGACGTGGCCAGTGAGATCACTCGGTTAACTAAAGATGCGAGAAGTGGCAGGGTGAGCCCGCAGGATCTTAAAGGTGGCACCATTTCTATCTCTAATATTGGTGCATTAGGCGGCACCGTCGCAACGCCTATTATTAATAAACCTGAGGTAGCGATTGTGGCGCTGGGTAAACTGCAAACGTTGCCGCGCTTTAATGCGCAGGGCGAGGTGGAGGCCCGTAGGATCATGCAAGTCAGTTGGTCGGGTGATCATCGCGTTATCGATGGCGGTACGATTGCGCGCTTCTGTAACTTGTGGAAACAGTATCTTGAGCAGCCTCAAGAGATGCTGCTGGCCATGCATTAACAAAAGGTTTTTTTGAAAAAGAGCGCCTAGCGCTCTTTTTTTTTAATGCTATTAATCTTTGGCCCGAATTAAGTATAATAACGCAAATTAATCCACTACTTTTGGTTTAAGCATGAGTCAGTTAGCTCCAAGTATTGCAAACATTCAATATCCATTTCCCGCTAAACCTATTCCGCTAAATGATGAGCAAAAACAGCATTATAAGGCGCGTATTAAGCAGCTTTTAAAAGAAAAGGACGCGGTGTTAGTAGCCCATTACTATACCGACCCAGAGATCCAGGCATTAGCCGAGGAGACTGGCGGTTGTGTATCTGACTCACTTGAAATGGCGCGATTTGGGCGCGATCATCCAGCTAAGACATTGATTGTAGCTGGGGTTAAATTTATGGGCGAAACCTCAAAAATCTTGAGCCCAGAAAAAACCGTCTTAATGCCCACCCTTGATGCAACTTGCTCATTGGATGTTGGTTGTCCCATCGAAACCTTCAGTGCTTTTTGCGATGCTCATCCCGATCATACCGTAGTGGTTTATGCCAATACGTCTGCAGCGGTCAAAGCCCGCGCCGATTGGGTGGTCACATCTAGTATTGCACTGGAAATTGTCGAGCATCTAGATAGCGAAGGTAAAAAAATCATCTGGGGCCCAGACAGACACTTAGGCAGTTACATTGCCAAGCAAACTGGCGCCGAGATGTTGATGTGGCAAGGTGAGTGTATTGTCCATGACGAATTTAAGGCCAAGGCCTTGCGTGAGCTTAAAGCACTGCATCCAAATGCAGCCGTGTTAGTTCATCCTGAGTCACCCGCCAGTGTGGTCGAGTTAGCCGATGCAGTGGGCTCAACCAGCCAGTTGATTAAAGCTGCACAATCAATGGATAACGACACCTTTATAGTGGCAACCGATAAAGGCATTTTCTATAAGATGCAGCAAGCTGCACCTAACAAGACATTAATCGAGGCGCCCACTGGTGGTAACGGAGCAACGTGCCGAAGTTGTGCCCATTGCCCATGGATGGCGATGAACGGCCTACAAGCCATTGAGGCAGCGTTAAGTGACAGTGACAGCGCACAACATGAGATATTTGTCGATGAGTCCTTGCGTCAAAGGGCGTTGTTGCCTTTAGACAGAATGCTCAACTTTGCCAAAACGTTAAATATGCAAATTAAAGGTAATGCCTAACACCGCCATGGAGCAGCTGAAAAGTGGTCAATAAGGCTGTAAATTATCCAACAGTTAAGTAAACTTGATATTAAGCAAAAAAAGCGCCTTTAAAGGCGCTTTTTTTATGCCTGAATTTGTTCTAATGCCGCGCAGTGCTAGAACAGAGGCGCATTGCACTTCAATACTGAAGGGTTAAGTAACACTGTCTCATTGGGTTGGCTTTAGCCTATGTTTTGTTAGCATTTTCATTACATTTGGATTGTGTGCTAGTGTTTATAAACCAAGACCTCATGCAGCGATCCAGTGGATCATATTACGGAGTGTCTTAATCAGATGTTAATACTATGGCTTAAAATATGCGGCGTTAGGGATAACCAATCATGAATATGCAATGGGTAAGCAATCTTTCAATTAAAAATAAACTGTTACTTGTTATCGTGCCGCCTATCCTTGGGGCATTATTTTTTGGCCTATATGTTGTTTATGGTCAATATCAAATGCAACAAGGACTGAGTCAAATAGAAACTCTGGCTGAGTTTTCACAAGTGAACAGTAATTTAGTCCATGAATTGCAAAAAGAGCGCGGCATGAGCGCCGGATTTCTTGGATCAAAAGGTCAAGCATTTGCCGATAAGTTGCCTAGTCAACGTCAGCTAAGCGATCAACAAGTTGATACATTTAGATCCTTTACCTTAAACCATGCGATCCCACCTGATTTTGCAACTCAGATGAACAGCGTTAACAGTATGCTGAGTCAACTCGATGAGGTGCGCCGCCGTATCGATCAACAGACCATTAGTGTGGCAGAGGAGGTGCAGTATTATAGCGACCTCAATACGGCATTATTAGCGATTGTCGACCACGCCAGTCAGCAGGGGGATAGCCGCGCTATTGCCATTCAATCTGCTAGTTTCGCTGCCTATTTGCAGATGAAGGAGCGTGCTGGTATCGAACGAGCCGTATTGAGTGCCACGTTTGGTAACCCCAGTTTTAAGCCCAATATGTTTCTTAAATTTGCGACACTAGTATCAGAGCAAAATACTTATAAAGAGCGCTTTTTGGCATTGGCGACACCTAAAGTTAAAATGGCGTATCAACAACTTGCTAACTCTTCAGTATTTACCGAGGTTAACCAGTTACGTAGCATTGCATTTAGCCAAGACCCACAGCAATTACAAGCCAACAGCTCACCTCAATGGTTTGCCAAGTCGACCGCGAGAATAGAAGCCCTTCGGCAATTTGAACAGCGTTTATCTAGCGATCTGCTTGCCGATACTCGTAGTGCTTTGACTCAAGCCACCACCTTGATGATCAGCGCCATCGTGTTGATGCTGACCTCTGGTTTAATCGTGATTTTGTTGTCATTGCTTATTGGCCGTTATCTACATGGCTCACTACGCAGCCTATATAATAAAGTGACCGAATCGCAGCAACATTTTGACTTGAGCGTAAGGGTCGATATTGTTGGACGTGATGAGATTGCGCAGTTGGGGCAAGCGTTTAACCATATGATGGCTGATTTTGATACGGTTATCGGTTCGGTGCGCACTAATACCAAAGGCTTGCTCGATGCTTGTCAAGAGATGGAGGGCTACGCGCGTAATATGCGCGAAGATGTCACTCAAGGTCATAGTGAAGTGGATCAAGTTGCTTCTGCAATGACGCAGATGAGTGCCACGGTGCAAGAGATTGCTCAAAATGCGGTGCAAGCATCAGAAGCGTCTGCAAAAGCCAATAAAGAAGCCCAAGAGGGTAGTCAGGAGGTGGAACGTACGGCTCAGTCTATCAATCAGTTGGCGATTGAAATTGATGAAGCGGCGCTCGCCATTAATCACCTTGATAAAGATATTAAAGGGATTGTCGATGTGCTTAGCGTGATCAGTGGCATCGCCGAGCAAACCAATTTATTGGCACTTAATGCCGCTATTGAAGCGGCTCGTGCTGGTGAGATGGGCCGTGGGTTTGCTGTGGTGGCCGATGAAGTCAGAAGTCTGGCTCAACGGGCACAGAGTTCGACAGAAGATATTCGCAGCATGACAGAGCGCCTAGAGCGAGGCGCTCGCCTAGCGGTAAAAACGATGGAAGCGGGCAAGGCGCGAGCTGAAACCAGTGTTGTGGAGTCTCGCCGCGCAGGTGAAGAATTAGTGCGTATTGTGCGTGAGGTCAGTGTCATCGATAGCATGAACGAACAGATCGCCGCGGCAACACATCAACAGTCGGCAGTCTCTGAAGAGGTGAATCAAAATGCGATGAAGATAAGTGAGATTTATCGTAACACCCATGATGTATCCGATAAGCTCAGTCAACTTAATGAAGCCTTACTTAACGATGTCAGTGCGATGTCACAACTCGTAAGTAAATTTAAGTAACTCACTTGCTAGTGAGTAGGGCGGGCGATTTAGGTTTTCATCTGATGATTTGCATATGCATCATTTTGTGCCCTACAGAACAGATCTTAGATATTTTAACCAGAGCCTGACCAGAATAGGACAGGGAAATAGGGGAACTGGTGAACTATTATGCAAATGCTTGACGCTGTTGTTTTATTGCTTGACCCTGTTTAGTGATTTGCGTAAAGTGTCGCTCCGTTAGCCGCATCGAATCCTAAGGATCCGATAAAGTTGATGATACGGTGAGATGTCCGAGTGGCCGAAGGAGCACGCCTGGAAAGTGTGTATACGGTAACGTATCGAGGGTTCGACTCCCTCTCTCACCGCCAAATTAAAAGAACGGGAATCAGTAACTTACTGGTTCCCGTTTTTGTTTGGTGCCTTTTCGTAATTTTCACCACTTTCTCTTTACCTTTTCTTGTTCGAATATCTTCCTGTTCTGCTCGCTATCGACCTATTGGCTCCCTAGCCACACCTAGCTCTTTTAGTGCCTCCGATCTATCTGAATCGGTCATTCAAGCTTGTAGACGCGATGTCAATATACATTACTGATTAACTCGTCTGAATAGTTGTCTTTTTAGAGTCAACTTATTGCAATGGTAGGCATTCAAGGGGGGATTGATTATAATCAGATGATAATGTTTAGGTGTAGGTCTACTCTCAATGGAAAATAAAACAGCGCGATTTACCGTATTACTCGATCCCGCCAAGAAACAAGCTTTTGAGCAGCTTTGCGCGTCTCAAGATTTAACCCCATCGCAAGTGGTGCGCCAGCTTATTCGTGGCTACCTTGAGCAGTATGATGTGAGCTATGGTCAACAAAAGCCGATTCATAATCCCAAAGTGAGAAGCTAATTTAGTTTTACAGCATTGTCACCAAAGTTGGCTAGCTGAAACATGATAATTTTATTATAATACTATTATCATTTTTGGTCAGAGCGAACGTCAAAGGCATCATGTATGCGAGGCGATTATTGCTATAGATAAAGCTTTGACTGTTATATTTTGTAAATTAAAGAGAATTAGTGATGAGCGATATAATCCCACCATGCCCAAAATGTGAGTCTCCTTATGCGTATTCAGATGGCACGCTATTGATCTGCCCTGAGTGTGCGAATGAATGGAATCCCAACGAAGAGATCGTTGATCCAGATGCCATCATCTTAAAAGATGCTGTGGGTAACCTATTGGCCGAAGGTGATAAGGTCACGTTGATCAAAGATCTTAAAGTGAAAGGCTCTTCACTGGTACTTAAAGTCGGTACTAAAGCTGTCATTAATCGTTTCGTCGATGGTGATCACGATATCGACTGTAAAGTTGATGGCAATGGTCAAATGATGTTGAAATCGCAGTTTGTCAGAAAACAAAACTAAATTCTTATTAGTTTTACTGTTAAAAATACCTGCTATGAGCAGGTATTTTTTTGCCTGAAATTAACTAATGAAAGTGCAGATATGAGCATTTTTAAAGGTTCTTAGCTAGGCTATTCATCGGATAATGGATGTAACGCCCCCATATCATAACAAGGGACTAAACAGATAAAATAGGTGTTCAATAAAGCGTTTATAAAGCGCTCTATTTTGCCAGCGAGTTAAATTGAGCTGCTCAGCATTATCAATATATTGCTGTTGTAATTGGGCTAATTTAGCGGCAAAAACGACATCATCAACAGCAAGCGTGAGTTCAAAATTAAGCCATAAACTGCGCATATCCATGTTAACTGTGCCGATAAGGCAGTGTTCATCATCGATCATTACCGATTTGGTGTGTAGTAGACCGCCATGAAATCGATGAATTTTAACCCCCGCTTTAAGCAACTCACCAAAGAAAGAGCGACTGGCCCATTTCACCATGGTGGAGTCGTTTTTACGTGGAATGATAATATTCACATCGACGCCGCGGTGAGCGGCGGTAGCCAATGCGTCGAGTAAGTTTTCACTGGGCACAAAGTAGGGGGTGGTGATAACAATTTTGCGTCGAGCTTCATAAAGACTTTGCAGCAACACTTGATGGATCACCTCTTCTGGCATCCCCGGCCCCGATGGGATCACTTGTACCAGAGAGGTTGAACAGGGCAATAAATGCCCATCAATAGGTTGCTGAGGCAACTCGCGCTGGTTGGTTTCCACTTCCCAGTCCCACGCGCTCACTGCGCTGACAACTGGCACCACGGGCCCTGTGATACGTACCATGACATCAATCCATTGGCCCACACCTTGAGTTTGCTTAAAGTATTGCGGATCGATGAGGTTCATTGAGCCGGTATAAGCAATGGTATTATCGATAACCACAATTTTTCGATGCAGACGTAAATCCAGACGCCGAAAGAACATTCTCAGTGGACTCACAGCTAATGCGCCGACGACTTGAATGCCATGACTGCGTAGTTGACTTGGCCATTTGGATTTGAAAAATTGGCGGCTACCGGCAGCATCAAGCAGCAGCTTTATCTTCACTCCTCTAAGGGCTGCGCTGATCAGGGCTTGGGCCACATTGTCGGCTTTACCACCTGGATGCCAAATATAAAACTCCATGATGACGCTCTGTTGGGCGGCATCGATATCGGCAATGATTGAGTTTAAGATCTGCTCTGGCGTATGTTGTAGCAACAGGTTGTTGCCGCTTAGAGAGGGAATAGCCAGTTGGCTGTCACACAATTTACTAATCGAAACACCGTAGTGACTTTGACAGTGTGGTTGGTGTTGAGGATGCTGGTACAGTTTGGCAAACCACTGGCCGTAGGGCCTAAACATCGCCTTAGACCGGCTGGCCCTTGATTTCCCTAAGTGCAACTCGCCAAACAGCATGTAAGCAACAATACCGATAAAGGGAAGAAAGTAGATAACCAGTAACCAAGAAAATGACACCCCAATGGTGCGGCGTTTAATCACTACACGTACAGCCACCGCTCCCAGTGTTAACCAATAGAGCAGTACACCCGCAATGGTCAGTATTTGATAAAAATTTTCCATAATTGTGTGGCACTTAGCCTTGGTTGTTGTAATGGAGCACGCTATGCTTGATTGTACTGATTAATCATAATAAAACGTAGCTATACACACAAATTCGAGTGAATTATAGGCTTAAGTAAGGAAAGTGATTGGTTTCAACACGAGTAAAAGTAGGCTTAGGGGCCATAATGCTTCTATTGCCATTGTGTTATGTTGTTGTCGTGCAGCAGCTTAATGGAAGTGCCGAGGTGATGATGAGCCAAGTTGAGCCGATGTTTGTGTCACAATGCCAGCATGCCGCTTCGTCAGAGGCATTAGACAGAGAGGGCTTACTCAATATCGCGGTATGGAATATTTATAAACAACAAAAACCGCAATGGCAGGCTGTGTTGCAACAACTGACGTCTCAAAGCGAGTTAGTACTATTACAAGAGGCGCGTTTAACGCGGCGTTTTGCCGGCTATTTACAACAACAGCAACAACATGTAGTGATGGCAAAAGGGTTTAAGTGGTTGAATGTGCCCATGGGAGTGATGAACCTCTCTTGGCAATCGGCCTATGAAGCCTGTGCTTTTCAAGCCCGAGAACCGCTTATCCGCTTTGCTAAATCGACCTTAATTGCTCAATATCGGCTGTCGAATGATCAATCTTTATTGGTGATTAATTTACATGGGGTGAATTTTGATTGGCGCCTTGATACTTACCAAGCTCAGTGGGAGCAGATCATTAAAAAAGTAGCGCTACACCAAGGGCCGGTGGTGCTTGCCGGTGACTTTAATACTTGGCGAGAGGGGCGGTTACGCGTTGTCGCTCAGCTTACTGAGCGGCTTAAATTGAAAGAAGCTAAGTATCATATTGATCATAGGCACAGAGTCTTTGGCTTACCGTTGGATCACCTTTATTACCGCGGCTTAACGTTACTTGAAGCCGAGTCATTTAAGACTAAGGCGTCAGATCACAACCCCATAGTGGCTAAGTTTGCACTGACCCCTTAGCGGGTTCTTATTGATATACGCAGCGATACTTGCCAATTCAAGATAGGCTAGGCAGACTGGCCTCCTTTAGGGCTTCTCAGTCATAGGCTTTTATTGTGCAGCAACTTTTACAACAGTATTTTGGTTTCGCTACGTTTCGCCCAGGTCAGCAGCAAGTGGTTGAAACCATTATGGCTGGTCGCAGTGCAGCGGCTATTTTCCCCACAGGCTCGGGTAAGTCTTTATGCTATCAATTACCCGCGTTAGCGTTACCGCATTTAACCATTGTGGTGTCACCTTTATTGGCCTTGATCCAAGATCAACTGGCTTTTTTGCATCAAAAAGGCATCGCGGCTGCAAGTATTGACTCCACCCAAACCCATGAACAAACCCAAGCGGTTATGGCAGGGATCCGCCAAGGGCAGATTAAGATTTTAATGATCTCTGTTGAGCGGTTTAACAATGAACGCTTTCGGCAATTTATCGCTAATGTGCCCATCTCATTGCTGGTGGTCGATGAAGCCCACTGTATTTCAGAGTGGGGGCACAATTTTAGGCCCGATTATTTAAAACTACCTCAATACCAACATGATCTTGGCATTCCTCAAACCTTGTTGTTAACGGCAACAGCCACACCACAAGTGATTGAGGATATGGGGGCTAAATTTAACATTCCCCGTGGTGATATTGCGCTAACCGGATTTTATCGTGCTAATTTACACCTTAATGTGAAAGGGGTGAGCGGCAAAGATAAGCTAGCGACATTGATTGACTGGCTACGACCTCGTCAGGCTCAGCACGGCATTGTCTATGTCACCTTACAGCAAAGTGCTGAGCAGGTGGCCAGTGCACTTAATCGCGCCAATATAGCGGCTAAGGCTTATCATGCGGGTATGGAGAGCGATGTTCGTCAAGCCATACAACGTGATTTTATGGCCGGAAATTGCCCGATCATTGTGGCGACCATCGCCTTTGGTATGGGGGTCGATAAACAAGATATACGATTTGTAGTGCATTATGATCTGCCTAAATCGATAGAAAACTATGCTCAAGAGATAGGACGAGCCGGACGCGATGGCTTACCATCGGACTGCTTAGTCCTTGCCAACACCGATAACCTCAATGTGTTACAAAACTTTGTGTATGGGGATACGCCCGATAAACAAGGTATTGCTTACGTGTTACATGAAATCGTCCAAACCAAACAACAGTCGTCACAATGGGAAGTGATGCTCAATACTCTCTCAATGCAATCTAATGTGCGCCTGTTAAGCTTAAAAACCTTATTGGTGTATTTAGAGATGCTTGCGGTGATCAAACCCGCTTTTAGCTATTACGCCGAATACCGTTTTAAGTTGTTGTGCAGTGAAGAGGAGCTTATTGCACGCTTTAGCGGTGAGCGTCAGGCATTTGTGCACGCATTGCTCTCTAGTGCCAATAAAGCCAGAATTTGGTATACCATCGATTTTAATGCGCTGAATCGGCATTATCCGAGTGACCGTAGCCGGGCAGTATCTGCTATCAATTATTTTGAAGAGAAAGGCTTGATAGAATTGCAAACTAAGCAAATGACTGAGGTTTATCAGCTGCTTGAGTTTGATGAAAAGATTGATGCTTTAGTCGAGAAATTATATCTGCAGTTTTTACGTAAAGAGCAAAGTGAGATTGCGCGGATCCAAGCCATGGTTGATATGCTAGGCAGTGACCAATGCCTAACCCGCAGATTGTCAGCCTATTTTGCCGATGAACAGTTGACGCAAGACTGTGGTCATTGCTCGGTATGTACACAAGGTGCGGCTGTGTTACCCCATAACACCAGATTGGCGCCACTTGCGAGCCAACCTTTTGCAGCGCTGTGTGACGGATTATTGAACCTATTAGGCGAACGAGCCGATGCCAATATGTTAGCCCGTGCCTTATGTGGCTTACCTACACCACTGTTTACCAAACTTAAATTACGCCGTGATCCTAACTTTGCAGCGCTAGAGTCATATCCGTTTGCCGATGTGAAAGCCTGTTGCCAGCAGCATTTAGGTTAGTGCGCCTAGAACGTGCAGTCGCGTTGCACCGACTGCACGTGCATTTTTAGACAGGACTTTTTGTAACAATCTTTGTCAATATTAACCCTTTAGCTGCAATTTAGCGGCTAACGTGATTAACTCAGGCGTCATTCGTCATAGTGGTAATAATCTGAGTCTCCAGCATCTATGGACTTGTGTATGTACGAGTGTTAAATACAAAATTACCCCAACCGATTAAAAATTAATAACAAAGTAAAATATATCAGGGAAGCCAAGATGAAAAAATCCTTTCTCGCAGCGGCCGTTGTGCTCGCGTTAGGCGGTTTGACTGCCTGTCAGCATCAGCTTGTAACACCGAGTGAGCCTGCCATGACGCAAGCGACACAATATCAATTTGAGCAGTTTTCACAGCAATTTATCGACGCACTTTGGCAGGAGTCACCAACGTGGGCATTGTACAGTGGCTACCATCAATATGATGCACAGTTAAAAGTACCGAATGCGGCTAATCGTGCGCTATCGCTGCAATTTATCGAACAGCAGTTGGCGCTACTCCAGCAGTTTGAGCCGCAATCACTGTCGGCGAGTCAACTGATCGATTATCGCCTGATTGAAAATTTGCTACTGCGGGATAAATGGGAGATAGAGACCTTTAAATCATGGCAATGGGATCCCTCGGCTTATAATGTCGCTGGTGGCTTTGCGCAGATCATCAATGAAGATTTTGCGCCGCTCGATGAACGCCTGCGCTCATTTTTAGGCCGCATGGAAAATGTTCCCGCTTATTACGATGCCGCGCGCGCTAACATTAACAATCCTACCCTTGAGCATACTCAGTTGGCTGTGATGCAAAATGAGGGGGCGTTTGCGGTTTTTTCTGATGAACTGCTAGGCACGGTTAAAAGCTCAGGATTAAGCGAGCAAGAAAAAGCACTGTTTGTTAGTCGTTTTAACGCGGCAACTAGCGCCATTAATGAACATATACAATGGCTTAAGTCATTAGAAAGTCAGCTTGAAAAAGAGGGCGCGCGTAGCTTTAGGATTGGTGAGTCGCTATACGAGCAAAAGTTTGCCTTTGATATTCAGTCAGGCATGACAGCAAAGGCATTGTATGAGAAAGCGTTAGCCGATAAAGATCGCGTTCAAGCTGAAATGGCCAAGATCACCGCTCAGTTGTGGTCGACTTATTTTACCACGCCTATGCCAAGCGACAGTACGGTGGCGACTCGTCAGCTGATCGATAAGTTGTCGGCCAAACATGTTAAACGGGAAGACTTTGTTGATGAGGTGCGTGCACAAATTCCTCAGTTGGTTAAGTTTGTCAACGCTAAACAGTTAGTCACATTAGATCCTAACAAGCCGTTAGTGGTGCGTGAAACACCTGAATACATGCGCGGTTTTGCGGGGGCTTCTATTAGCGCCCCAGGGCCTTATGAAAAGTCCAGCAACACTTATTACAATGTGACGCCACTCGATGACATGAGTGATGAGTCTGCTGAAAGCTATCTACGCGAATATAATCACTGGATTTTACAGGTTCTCAATATTCATGAGGCGATCCCAGGTCACTATACTCAGTTAGTTTATTCTAATGAGTCGCCAAGTTTAGTCAAAAGCCTCTTTGGTAATGGCGCTATGGTCGAAGGTTGGGCGGTGTACACTGAGCGTATGATGCTGGAAGAAGGTTACGGTAATTTTGAACCAGAAATGTGGCTAATGTATTACAAATGGAATCTGAGAGTCATTGCCAACACCATTTTAGATTATGCCATCCAAGTCAAAGGCATGACAGAGGCTGAAGCGATAGCACTGATGACGCAAGAGGCGTTTCAGCAGGAAGCCGAGGCGCAAGGTAAATGGCGCCGAGCGACATTGAGCCAAGTGCAATTAACCAGTTATTATGCCGGTTACCGTGAGATTTATGACTTTAGAGAAGAGTTAAAGCAGGTCGAGGGGGATAAGTTTGACCTTAAATCTTTCCATGAGACCTTTTTAAGTTATGGCAGTGCGCCAGTAAAATACATTCGTCAGTTGATGTTAGCGCAGCAGTAACGGCTTAATATGCATTAATCTTGTGACTTGCTATAGCAGCAGCCTCTGAATCGCGATTCAGAGGCTGCTTTTTTATGGCATTTTTATGAGGAGTTTTGACTGCATTTTATCGTTCTGAGTCAATCAGCACTAAGTGCTTTTTTATAGAGCTTAAGAGTCTAAGAGGTTACTGGCTGCAGGTGTTCACGGCCGCCTAATGTCGATAACCTACTTATTATCGATAGCCTGCCAAATATTGAGCGCAATGATAGTGCTTATACGGCTGGAGTGTTTTAGGTGCAAATGTTGGCTCGCTACTGTGGGGTATTTTGAGCTCAGGTAGGAAAAAGGGTGAGGATTGTCACGATGTGATTAAATCTTGCTTAAAAGCAGCCACTGTATATAGAAAATTAATGGCTTCGCATACTTAAAAGAGGTAACCTTAATGATAATTGTTATCATTAAGGTTGATGGATGAGCAGGGTATTACTTATCGATGACGATCTGAGCGTAAGACAGATCGTGGCTCAAGCCTTGTATTCACAAGCTTGCCAAATTGATCACGCCAGTACTGGCAAAGAAGCGCTAGACAAAGTTGAACAGCTGCAACCAGAACTTATCATACTCGATATTGATATTTCCTGTGCAGACGGCTTTGCGTTCTTAACATCTCGCCGCGATAGTTTGCCTGTCATTGTTATCTCCTCTAATGATAATGAAGAGACTCGCATCAAAGGCTACGAGCTAGGCGCTGACGATTTTATCGCAAAACCTTTTAGCACTAGAGAGTTACTGGTCAGAGTCGCCGCGTTGCAGCGTCGAATTCAACTGGCCCGTACTCAACCTCGGCCACAACGCTGTGTATTTCAGCAGATGAACTTTAATGAACTCGATTACAGTATTGAAGTGGATGAGCGCCGGGTTACTCTGACACACACAGAGTTTAAGTTGATCAAATACCTGTTTGAGCGCAAGGGAGAGGTGGTCACCAAGCAGGAGTTACAACGTGCGGTGCTCAAAAAGGAGTTAGGCCAGTTCGATCGTAACCTTGATATGCACATCAGCAATACGCGTCGAAAGCTCGCCCAGACCAATCTGCCCAAAAGCATGATTAACACGGTACGAGGACAAGGGTACAGCTTTGCAAGTTAAACGAGCTATTTGATCAAGATTTATGGTTTTTTGTGGTGGCGACTGCGAAAGTGAGCCAATTTAGTTTATCCTATGGGCATTAATATCAAGCGTACTTATAATCGGTGTCGGGCGTAACCATAGTCTGATCAGTGGGTGCATTTGATTGATAAGCGGATTTCAAATAACAACGCTGCCTTATGCGGCGATATAATATGAAGGAATGGATATGCGGATCAGTGCCAATTTCGATGGCGGTAATATTGATGTCATCAATCAAGATAATATAAATGATATACAGCTGGCGATCAGACCAGATGAAGGCGGCGAATTTTTTCAGTGGTTTAACTTTAAGTTGCAGGGCACTGTCGGCCAACACTATACCCTTAATATTATCAATGCCGGCTCAGCATCGTACACCAAGGGTTGGGAAGATTACCAAGCCGTGGCCAGTTACGATCGCCAGCAGTGGTTTCGTCTGCCAACCCGTTATCAAGACGGTAAATTGACCATTGAGGTTGAACTCGATTGTGACGTTATTCAAATCGCCTATTTTGCGCCATACAGTTATGAGCGTCACCAAGATCTGCTCAGCACCGTTCAAGTACATCCTTTGGTGTCGCTAGAGCACCTAGGCCTCACACTTGATGAGCGCGACATAACCTTAGTCAAAGTCGGCGATGAAGATCCCGATAAAGCTAATATCTGGATCACCGCTCGCCAACATCCAGGTGAGACCATGGCCGAGTGGTTAGTTGAAGGCCTGCTGACCAACTTACTCGACGGTGATTGCCCGACAGCCAAGGCATTGTTAGACAAAGCTAATTTCTACATAGTACCGAATATGAATCCCGACGGCGGCGTTAGAGGTCATTTACGCACTAATGCTGCGGGCGTCAACCTTAACCGCGAATGGCAAACCCCTTCACTGGAGAAAAGCCCCGAGGTGTATCATGTTGTGAACAAGATGCAGCAAACTGGGGTGAATTTATATTACGACGTGCATGGTGATGAAGGCTTACCTTATGTGTTTTTGGCCGGCTGCGAAGGCGTGCCGTGCTTTAACGATAAGATGGCGCAGTTACAGCGTCGCTTTGTCGATGCTTTGCTACTGACCAGCGCCGATTTTCAAGATAAATTTGGCTACGATAAAGATGAGCCGGGCAAGGCGAATCTTACGGTTGCCTCAAATTGGGTAGCCGAAACCTTTGGCTGCTTGTCCAATACCTTGGAAATGCCCTTTAAAGATAATGCGAATATGGCTGATCCTATGTCGGGTTGGTCGCCAGAGCGCTGTATCTATTTAGGTGAAGCCTCGTTGTTGGCCATGTTGGCCGTGGTTGACGATATTAAGTAATGGAGGGCTGATATGGCGTTAATACAATGTCCAAATTGTAATAAGCGCATATCCAGCCTAGCGAAAACGTGTCCTCACTGCGCTGCTAAATCCAGTGGTGACAATGAATCGCTTAATCGGATAAGCCATATTAAACGCAGTAACCAGTTAATGAATCATAGTTTTTTTGCTATGACATTATTCATCGCTGGGGTGGTGATTTGGTTTTGGGGCGGAGAGCCTGCCGAAGGTGCGCGGGCCAACATTGCTGGTGCGTGCGTAGTGTTTGGGTTTGTGGGTTACCTCATTGCCAGAGTGCGAATAGTATTACATAAACGGAAAAGTGTATGAGTGACATTAATAAAGTAATCGATGAGATGCCAGATGAAGTGTATGCGCGATTATTAAGCGCTGCTGAATTGGGCAAGTGGGATGATGGCAGTGTGTTGTCTGATAAACAAAAAGAGCAAACCTTACAACTGGTGATGCTCTATCAGGCAAGAAGGTTAAATCAAACTGACCATTTTACCATAGGTAACCAAGGCACCTTAAACGAGCTGTCTAAAGCAGAGCTTAAAAAACAGTTTAAAGGCGAGAGCATCGCCGCGTTTAAAGCCGAAGAATTATAATTAAATAATGCCCCTAACCATAATTAGGGGCATTTTTTTAATCTTCGGTTAACTCCCCAAACAGATCCCGCTGCATCATTTCGCGAATTTGCGCCGTACTATAATCGGTAGACAGTAAATAGTGCAGTTTGGTTAACGCCGCTTCTGTGGTCATGTCAAAGCCACTGATCACCCCCGCTTGTGCCAACGCATTACCAGTGGCATAGCCACCCATGTTGACTTTTCCCTGCATGCATTGGGTTAAATTAACTAAGATCACTCCGCGTTCATTCGCGCGGCGTAAACAGTCGAGCAATTCAGGATTTTGCGGCGCGTTACCCACGCCATAAGTTAATAAAATTAACGCCTTAACCGGTTGCTGTAAAATATTGTCGATAATGGCAGTGGTGATACCGGGATACAAGGTGACCACGCCAATCGGCTGCGGGCTGATATTGTTCACTTTAAGGGTGTTGGCCTGCGATTGACTGATCTTGCCTGCGCGCAGACGAATTTTAATCCCGGCTTCAATTAACAGTGGAAAGTTAGGCGAGGCGAAAGCGTCAAAACCGTCTGCATGGGCTTTAGTGGTTCGATTGCCTCTAAACAGCTTATTATTGAAGAACAAACACACTTCGGCCACCGGGTAGTTTGCCGCGATATACAAGGCATTAAGCAAATTGGTTTGCCCATCGGAGCGCAACTGCGCCAATGGAATTTGCGAGCCGGTGACAATCACGGGTTTGGTGAGTCCCTGTAACATAAAAGAGAGTGCCGATGCGGTAAAGGCCATGGTATCTGTGCCATGCAAAATCACGAATCCGTCGTATTTGTCGTAGTTAGCCTTGATATCATTGGCGATCATCTGCCAATCGTTGGGCGCCATGTTGGATGAGTCGATTAACGGCTGGTATTCATGAATGACAAAGCTGGGCATCTCTGCATGGAAAAACTCCGGCATATCGTTAACACAATCGGTTAAGAACCCTGGTACCGGCGCGAAGCCGTTATCGGTTTTTTGCATGCCGATGGTACCGCCTGTGTAGGCAACGTAGATTGAGCGTTTTGTCATAATAATGGTGGCTGGTTAATCGCAAGGGTGGCGCGATTATACTGGGGTTGGCATTAATAAAAAAGGTTATAGCTGGTAAGCGCTTAGCAATTGCCCATAATCCGCCTCTACTTTGGTGATTCTCTGTCTGAGTGTGGCGTTACCCAAAATCTGCAGGCGCTAACATACCCACAGCTGAACCACATGGAGACGGCAATATGACCTATTGCCGTGTCTTATGGGCATGATTAATGGTGAGGAGGAATAAAAAAGCCCCCAGCGAAAATGCGAGGGCTTTTTGATTAACACCTGTCGTTAATGGTCAAGATCTGTGAGATTAAAAATTACAGGTATCGCAGTAGAGATACACGCCATTTGGGTCGTCAAAGGCACTGAACTCTTGAGCAAATTTGCTCCATTGACCGATGATTTTATCTGCTAACTGGCTGTTTGATGCCGATTCAGGTAAATAGGCGCCAACGCTGGCGAACATTTCTTGAATAAATAGTTCTTGAGGTGTGAGCTCTTGCTCAATCACGCGAGTGTCAAACTTATCCAGTTTAGCCAGCTCAGACGCTTTGGTTACGGCTTGCTCGAGATCGCCGAGCGCATCCACTAATCCCAAATCGAGGGCTTTTTTACCAGACCAAACACGACCTTGGGCGATGCTGTCGACCTCGGCCAATTCCATATCGCGCTCAGTGGCGACCAGTGAAATAAAGTCATAATAGCCGCGCTCAATTTGGCGTTGGATGATCTGCTTTAACTCAGGGCTAATGCCTTTAGCGACAGAGAATGCAGCTCTGTCTGATGTTGACACTCCATCTGTGTACACGCCAAGGGAAGCCAGTGAATCTTCAAATGTGGCAACCATACCAAAGATACCAATAGAGCCTGTTAGGGTCGTTGGCGTGGCAAAGATATAATCGGCGCTGGCCGAGATCCAGTAACCACCAGAAGCCGCATAACTGCCCATACTGACAACCACCGGCTTACCAGCGGTTTTCAGTGCGAGCACTTCTTGGCGGATCTGCTCAGAGGCAAACGCGCTACCACCAGGACTATCGACACGTAGCACAACCGCTTTGACTTTGTCATCAAAGCGCGCCTTACGCAGCAGGGCTGAGGTGCTTTCACCGCCAATTTGGCCAGCAGGTTGACTACCATTAAGAATATTGCCTTTGGCCACAATGATGCCAACAGTGTCTTGTATCATCAGAGGTGGTAACTCTTTTACAAGCGTGCGGTAATCGTAATAATTTATTTGCTTATATTGATGACCTTCTTTGGCTTTACCCACGTTATCTATCATGGCTAAACGAAAGGCCTCGGCCGAGACCAGTTTATCGACCCAGCCCATATTCACGGCCATTTCTGCCGAGCGGCCCTTAGCTTTATCTAGCTCGGCAAGGTACTGCTCAGATGTGAGCACTAAATCACTTTGCTCAAGACCGCGATTACGGGCAACCGTTTGCTCGTAACTGGTCCAAATATCGTTAAGTAAGGCGCTGTTAGCTTCTTTGGCTGCTGCTGACATATCATCGCGTACGAAAGGTTCAACCGCCGATTTAAAGGTGCCAACCCGAAACACATGTGCCTTAATTTTAAGTTTGTCTAACGCCGATTTATAATATTGGCGATAACGACTTAGGCCATCAATTTCAACTCCACCTTGTGGATTTAGATAAATGGTGTCGGCAAAAGAGGCTAAAAAATATTGATTTTGGCCATACCAGTTGCCCATGGCAATGATCGGTTTGTCTGATGCTTTAAAGCGCTCTAACGCTTCACCGATACTTTGCAGCTTACTGATCCCCGTGCCTCTGAGTTCACCAATATCGAGTACAATTGCGGCGATGCGATTATCGGTGGCGGCGTTATCTATGGTGCGTAACAGATCGGCCAGTAAAATCTCACCATCAACATCGGCGCCTTGATTGCTTTTCATCACTGCTTCTATGGGATCAACTTGACGTAACTGTTCTACCACAGTGCCGGATAAATTGAGCACTAACGCAGAGCCATCTTCAACGGTAGGCAGCTCGTCACTGCTCATGGCAACCACAATGAGCGCGAGGAAACCGAAAAAGAACAGATTAAGTATTAGCTTGCGAGTACCATTAAGGCCTTTCCACAAACCGATTAAGATCCTTTTAAAAACTGAGGGTTTAGCGGACATCATCCACTCCTATATTAGCTAGATTTCCCTATGCTAACTGAAAATCCTCTTTGGGGTGAAACACAATTGTAAATGAATCTTTTCATAGCCCTTTGATTGTGTATTGAGCTTAAAACAAACAACGGGTATGCTAGTTTAAATCACTTGTTTAAAAAGGATGTTTGAATGTCGTTTCCACATTTATTAGAACCCTTAGATCTTGGATTCACTCAACTCAAGAACCGTGTACTCATGGGATCCATGCATACCGGGCTTGAAGAAGAAAAGGGCGGTTTTGAGAAACTGGCAGCATTTTATCAAGAGCGTGCTAAAGGTGGCGTAGGGCTAATTGTAACTGGCGGAATAGCCCCCAATTTGCGCGGCCGCTTAGCCCCACATGCCTGTCAATTAAGTTTCCCGTGGCAAGTGGCTAAACATAAAATAGTGACCGATGCGGTTCATGAGGCTGACGGTAAAATTTGTATGCAAATTTTACATGCCGGGCGTTATGGGTACCACCCGTTTTCACAGGCACCAAGCAAAATCAAATCGCCTATCACTCCATTTACCCCCTCGGCCATGTCATCTCGACAGGTGAAAAACACGATAAAAGATTACGCGACATCGGCGGCCTTGGCTAAAAAAGCCGGTTATGATGGCGTCGAAGTCATGGGTTCGGAAGGGTATCTGATTAACCAATTTATCTGTTCGCGTACCAATAAGCGTGAGGATGAATGGGGCGGTACATTTGACAATCGCGTTCGCTTTCCCATCGAAATCGTCAAGGCGATACGTGCTAAGGTTGGCGCTGACTTTATTATTATTTTCCGTCTATCTATGTTGGATCTGGTGGATAATGGTTCGAGCTGGGATGAAGTGGTCAGTTTAGCCAAATCCCTTGAGCAGGTTGGGGTGTCGATTATCAACACAGGTATTGGCTGGCATGAAGCTAGGGTACCAACCATTGCTACCAGTGTTCCGCGCGGCGCCTTTGCTTGGGTGACTGAGCGACTCAAGCAGGAAGTAACAGTACCGTTAATTGCTACCAACCGCATTAACACGCCCGAAATAGGTGAACAGATCATTGCCTCAGGGCAGGCCGATATGGTGTCGATGGCGCGCCCGTTTCTTGCCGATGCCGAGTTTGTTAACAAAGCCGCTGCGGGTGAAAGCGAGCTGATTAATACCTGTATTGGTTGTAATCAGGCTTGTCTGGATCATACCTTTGCCCTTAAGCGTGCGACCTGCCTGGTTAACCCAAGAGCCTGCTATGAAACTGAGCTTAACTTTACTCCAGCTGCGACCAAAAAGCGCATTGCCGTGATGGGCGCTGGCCCTGCCGGCATGGCATTTTCAATCTATGCGGCTATGCGTGGTCATCAAGTCGTGGTATTTGAGGCGAAAAGTGAGGTGGGAGGTCAGTTTAATTTAGCGCGTAAGATCCCTGGTAAAGAAGAGTTTAATGAAACCATTCGCTACTTTACTGAGCAGATGAAACGCCATCATGTTGAGCTTAGACTCAACACTCGTCTCGATGCTTCTGTGGTACGTGATGAAGCCTTTGATGAGGTTGTGATTGCGGCAGGCGTCGTGCCGCGCCGCCTAGAACTTCCTGGTTTTGATAACCCTAAGGTGGTGACCTATCAGCAGGTGCTTAGCGGTGAAATTAGCGTTGGTGAGCGGGTAGCCTTGATTGGTGCGGGCGGTATTGGCTTTGATATGGCGCATTATCTTGGTGAACGTGAGTCGAGTACACTGCAACCGGACAAGTGGTTTAAACAGTGGGGCATTGATAAGACGTATGCTGAGCCTGGCGGGCTCACTGAGCCAGAGCTATCGGCGCCTGAGCGGCAGATTTATTTACTGCAGCGTAAAACCAGTAAAATGGGTAAAGGGCTGGGTAAAACCACCGGCTGGATCCATCGCTCTGTGTTAAAACACCATCAAGTGCAAATGTTAACTGGAGTTAACTATGAACGCTTCGATGAGCAAGGTTTACATATCAAGGTGGGTGATGACTCACGCGTGCTTGACGTCGATAATGTTATCTTGTGCGCTGGCCAAGAGTCGAACCGTACTTTGGTCGATGAGATGAAAGCAACGGGATTACCCGTGCACCTGATAGGCGGCGTCGATGTTGCGGCAGAGCTGGATGCTAAACGCGCGATCCGTCAGGGGGCAGAGCTGGCTATCAGCTTGTAATTAACTGAGTATGGGATAACACTTGGGTTATCCCATCTTATAATCAGATCTCAGCATAATAAGCGAATAACGTGGTGTTGCTACGACATTACTGATGCAAAAACGACTTTATTGTAGCAGTGTCGTTTGTCGATGTAGAGACTGATGGGGTACCAATCTAGAATTGGCCGTAAACGCCTAATACAATTATTGATAAACCAACCAATATAGCTTCTTCACTCCCTTCCTACATCTCAATTAGAGTGGATAATGTTATTATCTACATTATGGAAAAACCTACAACTCAGAGTGTTAACAGTTTGTTGACGTGAATCTGGCCAGTTGCTAGCATGGTTGCAATACTGTGGGCTATATTTAAATATGTTCTGTTTATAATTTTATAGGGAAATAATGATTATAAATAAATGTGACTATATATTCGCGATTTCCTTATCGAGCGGCGACTTTGCTTACGTAATTAATCCTATTCCAATATGTGAAAAATAGTTGCTTAGGCACAATCCTAGATCATTATGGTAGAACACACTAGAATTCAATAACCACTTAAGAGTTGGTAAATCATGATTGCAAATAAAAAAGTACTATCATCACTACTTATTTTAGCCATAATGTCTATTGTGTTTGTCTATTTTTATAGTTCAAGCAATGATTCATCCGTATCAGAAAGTAATGAAGTTAAAGAAAGTGAAAACCTTGATTTTGTGAGTGATGTCGGCAATGCTTTATCTAACAGTTATGAAGGTAAATCAAATAATCAGATTTCTGAAACTGATAGGCAAAGTTATAAAATAGGAGATAAGCAGATAAAAGTTAGCGACATTGGTGAAAAACTTTATCAATCGATCGTGAGTGATAATGTTGTTGATGGCGTTACTCTAGCAGCAATAATGACATCTCCTGTATATAGAGAGATTGTTAAAGAACTGCCTAATTATACAAATAAAGAGTCTGATACTGTTGAGTATGAAAACCGTATTAGCGACTATATAAACAAGTCAGATGTCAATCCACTTCTTAGCGATTATGATGTCGCGTGTAATAATGATATATGCTTTGGTTACTTTTCTTCGGAATCTAAAGATGAATTAGATAAGTTTTTTATTGAGTTTATTCGTGGGGATAGTTCACCGACTCATAAATCGGGTTTTGTTAACTCTATGGAAGTTCATAATTCCGACACTGGAATTTTTGAGTACCGTATTTCTTTTAACTCCAATCCTGACGTTAAATCCATAACCCTGCCTAGATAATAAAGTGAGCCAAATTATGGTTTCGTCACTGTCAACATAATAAAAAGGCTAACCGATGAGGTTAGCCTTTTTATTAAACCAACGGCTCGACACTGTTGAGCCAGCAATGCTGTTAACAATTTGCGATAGTCTTAATGTTGAGCCTATGTAGAACGATCGCAACTGGTAGAAATCGTTGCCCGCTTCCTGCGCAATAACAGTGTCTAAACTTGCTGGGTCGCAGGGTGAGAGCATGAATGCTTAAATATCACCCAACGTCTTTAAGCCTGCTGTTAGTACCTGCTCCAGATAATCAGTGCTGCCGTGTGCACGCTTCTGTTTGCGTGGGATACTGATTTTTCGAGTTGTTTCCGCTCGGAGCATATTCAACGCTATCTTCCTTGCTCCGGACAATACCTCCGCCGCATTGCCTCTATATATTTGACATTGGTCTTCCTTCATCGACGCGTCCAATACCCAATGCAGGCTATTTTCAACCGCCCAGTGGCTGCGTACTGCATTGGCAAAACGAGCCTTACTCAGTTTGGCTGAACTGATGTAATAACGGTACTCAAGGGATTCATTGCCGCTTTTCGTTCGACGATAGCTTAACGCAACACCAATACTTTTAAGCCCTTTCCATTCAGGGAAAGCGTCGGCTAAGCTGCCTGCGTCCATTACACAATAGGCTCTAGCTTCGTTACGTCCGTGCTGCTTCTCTAAGCAAAGCACTTCTTCGTCAATCTCGCTGCCAAGCGCCTTACGAACGGCATTATGCAGTGTTTTTTGATTACCTTTTACGGCAAGTAAATAATCTCCACCCCGCTCAATAATTTGTTCGGCGATATCTGTCTGACATCCCATGGCATCTATTGATATCAGACAACCTTTTATATCCAACAGCGCCAGTAATGCGGGAATGGCGGTAATTTCATTCGACTTACTTTCGGTTTTAACTTGCCCAAGCACGACGTTATTTTCTGTTGCGAAGGCATTTACCATGTGGATGGCTGACAGTCTGTTCTCGCGATTATATGAACCACATAGCCGTTTACCATCTATCGCAATAAGCTGACCGTCGGATAACTCAGCAACAGACTTCATCCAGTCGATAAAGCAATACTGAAACTGCTCGCTATCTATTCTCGATATGACTCGAGCAATAGTGTCATGAACAGGTAACCCATTCTTAAAAAGTCCTTTTTTGGCAAACCAGTTAAAGTGGAGATCGCCAAAATCTTCGATATCTTCCCAACCTTGTGCCCCAGCTATTGAGGCACAAACCACGAGGAATAAAATATCAGTAAATAGATGCTCGACTTTGGCTGACTGACGAGGATCTTCTAAGGAACTAAAGAACTGTTGAAATGCACCGGAGTTCATAGGGCTCTCCACAAAAGAGAGTATAAGATCACAGCCAATATGGCCCGTCCAGCTATTTGAGCGAATATCACCCTAATAGCTCAAATTATGTTCGCGATCTCGCCCTGGCTGGGTCGACATTTTAGTTGACTGGATATTATTGGTCGATGTGGCAGTGCTTTTTGTCGAGATTGACGCTCGTGTGACAACTACATTAACACCTTGAGTAGATAAGGCTAAGTCCACGTCGCCATCGGGATGGCAGCAACAAGGCAGACATTCATCGGCCTCCAGTTCAACTAAAGGCTCAGTATGGTATATCACCGAGCCATGATTGAGTTTGGTTTTACAGGCACCACAAAAGCCGTTTCGGCATTCTGAAAATACCTTAACGTTTTTCTGTTCTAGTGCCTGTAGCAGGCTAACGTGCTGCTCTGTATAGAGTAGCACTGGCTGGCCTTGTAGGCTGACAATGGGCGCTTTTTTAAAGGTCGCTTGCTTAAACGTCATGCTGTTAATTATCTAACATCTATTTATTGAGCTATGATTGCTCACGTTATTGTGACTAAAAATAGGATGCATCGATTTATCCATGCAGGACTATTAGCCACTCAATCACAGAGCCATATCATCACAGATCAAAATCGGCAAACTGACTTTCATCGACTGAAGAGTCAATTTGGCCCACAAGGTAAGATGATACTTCTACCTCTTGCGGTGCGACCTGTACTGAATCACTCTCTAGCCAGTTCTTCATCCAAGGCAGCGGGTTGCTCTGATCTGCGTACGGACTGACTAAGTTAACCGATTTCATACGCTCGTTAGTGATGTACTCAACGTATTGGCATAAGATCTGTTCGTTAAGACCGATCATTGAGCCATCTTTGAATAGGTATTTTGCCCACTCTTTTTCTTGCTCTGCCGCTTTGATAAAAATATCTGTGGCTATTTGCTCACACTCTTTGGCAATGTCCCCCATCTCTGGATCGTCTTTACCCGCTTGCATAATCTTAAGGATATGCTGGGTACCATTTAGGTGCAAAGCTTCATCACGGGCGATCAATCGAATAATTTTAGCGTTACCTTCCATAACTTTACGTTCAGCGAAGGCAAAAGAGCAGGCAAAACTGACGTAAAAACGAATCGCTTCCAATACGTTAACCGACACCATACACAGATACAGTGCTTTTTTGATCTCACGCTGGGTGACCACGACGTGTTTACCGTCAACCTCGTGCGTACCTTCACCAAACAAGTGGAAGGCTTGGCTAAGGACAATTAGCTTATCGTAGTACTCGGCAATATCGCTAGCACGTTTGAGGATCTCTTCATTGGCGACGATATCGTCAAATACTACCGATGGGTCGTTAACAATGTTACGGATAATGTGAGTGTATGAGCGTGAATGAATGGTTTCAGAAAACGACCAAGTTTCAATCCAGGTTTCTAACTCGGGTAATGATACCAAGGGTAAAAATGCCACGTTAGGTGAGCGGCCTTGAATCGAGTCAAGCAGAGTCTGATACTTTAAGTTTGAAATGAAAATATGCTTTTCATGATCGGGTAGTGCTGCATAGTCGATTTTGTCTTTGCTGACATCAACTTCTTCTGGTCGCCAGAAAAACGATAATTGCTTTTCGATTAGCTTTTCAAAAACTTCATATTTTTGAATATCATAACGCGCTACGTTAACCGATTGTCCCAAAAACATGGGTTCCAATGAGGCATTATTAGCGGTTTGACAAAATGTAGAATAGGCCATGTTTCTATCTTCCGACAATGGGGGCTAAGCCCCCATATATTAACGTGAAATACTGATGATAAACATCAAGTGATTAGATCTTACACGCGCCGCCAGCGCAACTATCATCTTCTTTTTCAATGGCGGTGATATCGTCATGACTATCTGAGGCGCCATCACGAGTGTTGTGATAGTAAAGTGTCTTCACACCGTATTTGTAAGCGGTCAATAGATCTTTTAGCAACACTTGCATAGGGACTTTTGACCCAGGGAAACGACTTGGGTCATAGTTAGTATTGGCTGAAATCGATTGGTCGACAAACTTCTGCATTAACCCCACTAATTGCAAATAACCATCGTTGTTCGGCATTTGCCATAATAACTCATAGCTATGCTGATACTTTTCAAAGTCAGGCACCACTTGCTTAAGCTGACCATCTTTACTGGCTTTCACGCTGATTAATCCGCGTGGAGGTTCAATGCCATTGGTCGCATTTGAGATCTGTGATGAGGTCTCTGATGGCATCAGGGCCGACAGCGTAGAGTTACGCAGGCCATGAGTCACTATCTCTTCACGCAGTGTTTCCCAATCAAGGTGCAATGGTTCGTCACAAATTTTATCCAAGTCACGCTTATAGGTGTCTATGGGTAAAATGCCTTTGGCATAATTAGTCTCATGGAACAAAGGGCAAGCGCCTTGTTCTTTCGCCAAGTTTACCGAAGCTTTCAATAGATAATATTGGATAGCTTCAAAGGTTCTGTGGGTAATGCCGTTGGCTGAGCCATCGGAGTAACGTACCCCTTCCTTAGCCAAGTAGTTGGCGAAGTTAATCACGCCTATCCCTAAGGTACGACGGTTCATCGATGCTTTATGAGCCGAGGTTATAGGGTAATCTTGATAATCGAGTAGATTATCTAACGCACGTACAGCCAGATCAGCTAATGGCTCTAGCTCTTCAAGATTCTTAATTGCACCTAAGTTAAGGGCTGATAAGGTACACAGCGCGATTTCACCGTTAGGATCGTCTACATTGTTCAGTGGTTTGGTTGGCAGAGCGATTTCTAAACACAAGTTAGATTGACGCACTGGTGCTACTTTAGAGTCGAATGGGCTGTGAGTATTACAGTGATCGACGTTTTGAATATAGATACGACCAGTAGAAGCGCGCTCTTGCATCATTAATGCAAATAGCTCAACGGCTTTAATTTGCTTCTTACGAATGTTGTCATCCGCTTCATATTGCAGATAAAGACGTTCAAACTCGGCTTGGTCTTCAAAAAATGCATCATACATACCAGGTACGTCAGATGGGCTGAATAGGCTTATCATGCCACCTTGGATCAAGCGCTGATACATCAACTTGTTGATCTGAACACCATAATCCAAATGACGAATACGGTTATCGTCAACACCACGGTTGTTTTTCAATACCAGCAGTGATTCAACTTCTAAATGCCACATAGGGTAGAAGAGGGTCGCTGCGCCGCCACGAACGCCGCCTTGTGAGCACGACTTAACCGCGGTTTGGAAATACTTATAAAAAGGTAAGCAACCGGTGTGGAAAGCTTCGCCGCCACGAATTGGGCTACCTAGCGCACGAATGCGACCAGCATTAATACCAATACCGGCACGTTGTGATACGTACTTTACAATGGCCGACGCGGTAGCATTGATTGAGTCTAAGCTATCGCCACATTCAATCAGTACGCACGAACTGAACTGACGCGTAGGGGTACGCACACCCGCCATGATGGGGGTGGGTAGCGAGATCTTAAAGGTTGAAGTCGCATCATAGAAGTTTTTTACATAATCTAGACGCGTCTCTCTTGGGTATTTGGCAAACAAACATGCCGCAACCAGGATATATAAGAACTGGGCGCTCTCATAAATCTCATGACTAACCCGGTTTTGCACTAAGTACTTGCCTTCGAGCTGTTTAACGGCTGCGTAAGAGAAGTTCATGTCGCGCCAGTGATCGATATGCTCATCAAGCAAATCTAACTCTTCGCGAGTGTAGTCACTTAGGATGTGGCTATCGTATTTGCCCATCTCCACCAGCTTAATGACATGATCATATAGCTTAGGCGGTTCAAATTGACCAAAGGCTTTCTTACGCAAATGGAAGATAGCTAAACGGGCAGAGAGAAACTGATAATCAGGTGATTCTGGCGAGATTAAATCTGCGGCAGCCTTAATAATGGTTTCATGAATTGCTTCAGTTGGAATTCCATCATAAAACTGAAGGTGAGAACGTAATTCCACTTCAGAGACAGAGACATTTTTCAGTCCATTTGCCGCCCAAGTGATCACTCGGTGGATCTTATCGAGATCGATAGTTTCACGTTCGCCACTGCGTTTAGTGACTTGCATAGTGCTGTTCATTAAAGATAAGCCTTGATTAAATATTGTGGTCATATGAGCTGGAAAATACACTCAACGTTTCCCTGTCAAAACAATCGAAAAGTTAACAAAAACTACCAAAATACAACTTAGGTTTTAGTGGCTTCGATCGTCACTCACACACAATATATGGTGTTATATAAATAATAGGATACAAGATAGTGAGGTTGGTGGCATTTTGCAAGCGGCATTTTAGGGGACAAGTTGTGGATATCTTGGGGGTAACATTAAGGGTTAGTAACGGCTAACCTTTAAGGCTTGTTTTCAATAATGCTTGCTGATTTTGAGTAAGTTTTGTGCTGCTAAATTTAATCTAATAGAACGCTAGTTTTATCATCGATCGCGACGATCGATGATTGGCAAATGGGTTGTGAGATGGCGAGCAAATCACTGTAAATATCCATCAAGGTGCTTCGATGTAAAACACTGGAAATCATAAAACGACATTTCAAAGCAACATTTTATAAAAAATCGTCAAAAGCAGCGTGTTTTTAAAACCAACACCAGCAAATCGCTATAGTGCGATTTACTGGTTATCAGTGGTTTCGTTTACGTATTATGGCTGACAGAGGCTTGAGCAAGATAGTCGATAATTGCGTATGGCTTATCAAAGCATATTTGATGTGGCCAATCAGCTGGCTTGTCATCTTTAGCGATATAGCCCCACATGGCGATCCCCCCATGCATGTGGCTATTTTGCGCCGCTTCAAGATCGCGCCGTGCATCACCGATATAGATGATGTTACCAGCATCACAGCCCAGCTGCTGCGCAGCTAACAGCATCGGCGCTGCAGCGGGTTTACCTTGGGTGGTAGAGTCGCCGCTGATAACGCTGCGTATACACTCGATAAGGGGCTGTTGCCCTAAACACAGTTTAGTTAATAAAGGGCGGGTAAATCGTGCTGCCTTATTCGTGACCACACCAAAGGCAATGCCATTCTCCATTAAATAGTGCAGTACTTCAGTCATGCCATCAAACAACCTAGCATTGTCGCCATTAATGCGTTGATAGTGCGCCAGCAGCGCCTGCTGCAGTTGGACTTTTTGCGCAGCATCGAGTGTCGGCTGCGCCGCAGTAACTAGGGCTAAACTGCCATTGGATGCGGCGTCACGTACATCTTCAAGTGCAACACTGGGGTAATCGAAATCGTGCAGAGCCAGATTCAGCGCCGCAACCAGATCGGGTGCGGTATCAGCCAAGGTGCCGTCTAAATCAAACAGCACCCCGAGGATCGTACTGTTAGGCATCGTCATTTTTGACTGTCGCTATCATATAATTGACATCGAGACTCTTGGTATAACGAAACATACCGCTTAACGGATTGTAAGTGATCCCAGTAGCGTCGCTGCAGATAAGCTCGGCATTATCTGCCATCGCGATAAGCTCAGCAGGTTTGATGTACTTATTATGATCATGGGTGCCCACGGGTAACATCTTAAGCAGATATTCTGCGCCCAGTACTGTCTCTATGTAAGCACGGATATTACGGTTAATAGTCGAGAAAAACACATAGCCGCCAGGTTTGACCATGTCGCTGCAGGCTTGAATGACTGATGCAGGATCGGGCACATGCTCCAGCATCTCCATGCAAGTAACCACATCATATGCAGCAAGGTGGTAATCGCGGTGAGCTTCGGCGGTATCTTGAATGTAATTGATCTCAACCCCGGTCTCAAGTGCATGCAAGCGAGCGACATCTAATGGCTCAGTCCCCATGTCTAACCCATCCACTTTAGCGCCAATACGGGCCATGCTTTCAGATAAGATCCCGCCGCCGCAGCCGACATCTAATACACGTTTGCCAAACAGGCCGCCGACCGTTTGGTCGATGAAGTTCAGTCGTAGCGGGTTGAGTTTGTGAATAGGCTTAAACTCGCCTTCTGGATCCCACCAGGTTTCTGCCATTTTTTCAAATTTAGCGATTTCCTGTGGATCAACATTGCTATGGTTAGACACTCTTGGACCTCTCATCGAGATTTTATTGTGGTGCTATTATACCGATAGCAATTAATAAACAAAGGATTATCAATCAGGTTGCGTAAGCTCGGTGTTGACTTTGCTGTCAAAGCATACTGGGTTTGATTTGAGTCAATGTTTATCGGTTTAATCATATATTTGCTGGGAAATATCAATAGGGTCTAGCGACAATAATTATCTGTGTTAGAATGCCAAATCACGTTTTCAGGCTTGATACAACACTGTTTTATTTTCATACAGTAGGGTGTCGGCTAAATTTCAAGGGATCGAGCAGTTTATGACTGATCTGGCTTCATCTATAACACCAATTAATATTGAAGACGAATTAAAGAATTCATATTTAGATTACGCCATGAGCGTTATCGTTGGCCGTGCTCTACCTGATGTAAGAGACGGACTCAAACCTGTTCACCGCCGCGTGTTATTTGCGATGAACGAACTCAAGAATGATTGGAATAAACCCTATAAAAAATCGGCACGTGTTGTCGGTGACGTTATCGGTAAATATCACCCACATGGTGATACCGCGGTTTATGACACTATCGTTCGTATGGCGCAGCCATTCTCGCTACGTTACACCCTAGTTGATGGCCAAGGTAACTTTGGTTCGGTCGACGGTGA
Source organism: Shewanella sp. 553 (assembly GCF_059338375.1). Lineage (NCBI taxonomy): Bacteria > Pseudomonadati > Pseudomonadota > Gammaproteobacteria > Alteromonadales > Shewanellaceae > Shewanella > Shewanella sp. 553. The sequence goes on along the minus strand of NZ_CM181701.1, from coordinate 2,023,520 downwards.
CTCTGCAGCAGCAATGCGTTATACCGAAATTCGTATGGAGAAGTTAGCTCACTCTTTACTGGCTGACTTAGACAAAGAAACCGTCGATTTTGTACCTAACTACGATGGCACCGAATTCATTCCGGCCGTATTACCAACGCGCGTACCTAACCTGTTAATCAATGGTTCCTCGGGTATTGCTGTTGGTATGGCGACCAATATTCCACCGCACAACTTAACCGAAGTGGTAAAAGGGTGTTTAGCGTTAATCGAAGAGCCAAGCTTATCGATTGAACAGCTAATGGAATATATTCCAGGGCCTGATTTTCCAACGGCCGCCACTATTAACGGTCGTAAAGGCATCATTGATGCTTACAATACTGGCCGAGGCCGCGCCGTCATGCGCGCTAAAGCAGAAGTCGAAACTGAAGACAATGGCCGTGAACGCATTATCGTTCATGAGATCCCTTATCAAGTGAACAAGGCTCGCTTAATCGAAAAGATTGCCGAGCTGGTTAAAGATAAGAAGATTGAAGGCATTAGCGGCCTGCGCGATGAGTCAGATAAAGACGGTATGCGTATCGTTATCGAGATCAAGCGTGGCGAAGTGGGTGAGGTTGTCCTTAATAACCTTTATGCCCAAACTCAGATGCAGTGCTCTTTTGGTATAAACATGGTGGCGTTGACCGACGGTCAGCCTAAGCTGTTTAACCTCAAAGAGATGCTCGAGTGCTTTATTTTACACCGCCGTGAAGTGGTGACTCGCCGCACCGTGTTTGAACTGCGTAAAGCTCGCGAACGTGCTCATATCTTGGAAGCACTCGCCATTGCTCTGGCAAACATCGATCCTATTATTGCGCTTATCAAAGCCTCGCCAACCCCAGCGGAAGCCAAAGTACAACTGGTGGCACAGGGCTGGGAACTGGGTCATGTACAAAGCATGCTCGAGAAGGCGGGTGATGATGCCGCACGTCCAGAATGGCTAGAGCCAGAGTTTGGTATTCGCGACGGCAAATATTACCTGACTGAGCAACAAGCTCAGGCGATTCTAGAACTGCGCTTACATCGCTTAACCGGTCTAGAACATGAGAAAATTCTATCAGAATATGAAGAACTACTGATCTTCATCGCTGGACTATTGCTTATTTTGAGCAGCCCTGAGCGTCTGATGGAAGTGATCAAAGAAGAGCTTGAAGAGATTTTAGAGCAGTACGGTGATGCACGACGCACCATCATTAATGCCAACGAAATTGACATGAGCCTTGAAGATCTGATCAACGAAGAAGACGTGGTCGTGACCCTGTCTCATCTTGGTTATGCTAAATACCAACCTCTGTCTGACTACCAAGCTCAGCGTCGTGGTGGTAAAGGTAAAGCAGCGACTAAGGTTAAAGATGAAGATTTCGTCGAAAAATTATTGGTCGCCAATACCCACGACACCATCTTATGCTTCTCTGACTTTGGTAAGATGTACTGGCTGAAGGTGTATCAACTACCGCTAGCCAGTCGTACCGCCCGTGGACGACCAATTGTTAACTTGTTGCCACTGTCTGATGGTGAACATATCACGGCAATCTTACCAGTACGTGAGTACGCTGAAGATAAGTTTATTATCATGGCGACCTCGCACGGCACGGTGAAGAAAACCGCATTGACGGCTTATAGCAACCCTCGTGCTAACGGTATCATTGCCGTTAACCTGAAAGATGGCGATCAGCTTATTGGTGTCGATATTACCGATGGTAATGACGATATCATGTTGTTCTCTAACGAAGGTAAAGTAGTTCGATTCAATGAAAAAGCCCGTAACTCTGAGACGGGTGAAGTGAAGATCGATCCTGAAACTGGCGAAGAAATTATAGCCCTGCGTGCCATGGGCCGTACGGCAACCGGTGTACGCGGTATTAAGCTAGAAGAAGGCCACAGTGTGGTTTCACTTATCGTGCCAAAAGGTGATGGTGATATCCTCACCGTGACCGAAAATGGTTATGGTAAACGTACAGCCTTGTCTGAGTACCCGGCTAAGAGTCGTGGCACTAAAGGGGTGGTTTCTATCAAGGTGAGCGAACGAAACGGTGCCGTTGTCGGTGCAGTTCAAGTTGGCGAAAATGATGAAATCATGCTGATCAGTAACAAGGGCACCTTGGTTCGTACACCAGCTACCGGCGTATCGAGCATTGGTCGTAACACTCAAGGTGTGACTATCATTCGCACCGCAGAAGATGAGAAAGTGGTCGGTCTGCAGCGTATCGATGAGATCCAAGATGAGGTTGAACTAGACGAAGAGGGTAATCCTATCTTAGTCGAGGCCCATGAAGCGCCTGTTGAGGGGGCGTCGGGTGATGCACCCGATACAGAGCCCGCTGAGTAACAGCTAGGTAAATTAACGGGCGTCCTTTGGGACGCTCGTTTTGTTTGTGCAAGCCAAACCCTGAGTACGTGAAACCTTAAAATATAGTACTTGAAATGTAGTCCCCGAAACGTATTACCCATAATTAAATATAACCATTTGTACCCACGCAATGACACATCAAAGGTCAAAGGAGAAGAGAAGTGAGCGCGACATATAATTTCTGTGCAGGCCCTGCAATGTTGCCCGCCCCCGTTATGCAACAGGCACAAGCGGAGTTATTAGATTGGAATGGCCAAGGTGTGTCGGTGATGGAAGTCAGTCATCGCAGTAAAGAGTTTATTGCGCTGGCAGAGCAAGCCGAGGCAGATCTGCGTGAGCTAATGGTTATCCCCGATAACTACCATGTTTTGTTTATGCATGGCGGCGGTCGAGGCCAGTTTGCTGCTGTGGTGAATAATTTTTTAGGCAACAATGGCAGGGCACTCTATTTAGTCGATGGTAGTTGGTCTTTAGCCGCGGCAGAAGAAGCGATTAAACTGGTAGGTGAGCAGAATATTGACGTGCTTGATATTGTCGAAAAAAGTAATAATATCAGCAGTGTTGTCGTTCCAAATCTTAGCAGTATTGATCAAGATTATCGTTACCTACATTACTGTCCTAACGAGACTGTCGATGGTATCGAAATTTTTGATGAATTAGATTCGCCATGGCCGATTGTCGCTGACATGTCATCGAACATTATGTCGCGTGACATCGATGTAAGTCGTTTTGGGGTAATTTACGCGGGTGCGCAGAAAAACATAGGTCCTTCAGGACTGAGTATTGTTATCGTAAAAGATGAGCTATTGGCTCTGCCGCAACTGCCGCAAGCTTCAATCATGGATTACCGCTTAGCCGTTAAGCATGATTCTATGTACAACACGCCGCCGACTTTTGCCTGGTACTTGGCTGCTGAAGTGTTTAAATGGCTTAAGGGTAAAGGGGGGATTGCCGAGATGGCGAAACTCAATACGCAAAAAGCCCAAGCGCTATATCAGTTTATCGATAGCAATGACTTTTATGAAAGCCGCGTAGCTAAAGCCAATCGCTCGCAAATGAATGTGACCTTTTACTTAAAAGATGAATCGCTCAACGAGCAATTTATTACTCAGGCGAAAGCGGCGGGTTTAGTAGCATTAAAGGGTCACCGCAGTGTCGGTGGTATGCGTGCCAGTATCTATAACGCCATGCCCATTGAAGGGGTTGAAGCGTTAGTCAGATTTATGCGGGATTTTGCTGAGCAACATTAGTCGCAGCTAGCTATTATAAGTGATTTATATTAAATGAGTTCCTAGGATAAAGATCCTAGGAACTTTTTTTGTTTTATAGCACTTTGGCAATTGATTCAGCTAAGTAGTCGACATTTCCTTCAGCAATTCCCGCAATACTGATACGGCTAGAATCCACCATGTAAATACTATGATCGCGTTGCAATCGCGCGACTTGCTCAGGTGTGATGCTTAAGAAAGAAAACATCCCTTTTTGCTGGGCAATAAAACTAAAATCACGGCTAACGCCTTTTTCTAGCAGTTTATTAACCAACATGGCGCGGTTACCATTGATCCGATCCCGCATCACTTTCAGTTCATCGAGCCACTGTTGTTTTAGTTCTGTGTTGCCTAAGATACTCTCTACTATCGCGGCGCCATGGGCCGGGGGCATGGAGTAAAGACAACGCACTACATATAACAATACCGATAATGTCACCTCGGCAGCCTGACTCGATGCTGCCACAATTGAACAGGCACCAATACGCTCACGATAGAGACCAAAGTTTTTTGAACAAGAGCTACATAAAATCATGTCGTCGACGTGAGTTGCCATTTGCCGAACTCCGTAGGCATCTTCGTCAACACCATCGCCAAAGCCTTGGTAAGCCATATCGATGAGCGGGGTGAACCCTTGTTGTACTGTGAGGTCAACGACCTTGTTCCACTGCGCATTGGTCAAATCCATGCCGCTTGGGTTGTGACAGCAGGCATGCAGTAACACTACATCGTCTTTGCCAATCTGTGCCAACGCCTGGAGCATCTCATCGAACTTAAGGGTTTTGTTGGCGTGATCATAATAGGGATAGGTTTTGACCCTTAACCCAGCGGCTTCAAATAGCCCTATATGGTTAGCCCATGTCGGGTCGCTAACCCATACGGTGGTATTGGGGTTAAGGCGTTTAATAAAATCTGCGGCGACACGCAGCGAGCCAGTGCCTCCTGGAGTCGACACCGTTCGGATGCGGCCCTCTTGCAAGGCTTGATGATCTTTGCCGAAAGCTAATTCGGCAATTAATTGATTAAACTCGGGTGAGCCTGTTGGGCCAATATATACCTTGGTCCGTTCGGTATCGATACGCAGTTGTTCGGCCCGCTTTACACAAGCAAGAATGGGTGTATTACCGACAGCATCTTTATAAACGCCAACGCCTAAATCGACTTTGTGCGGATGAGGGTCTTGTCGGTATTGAGCCATCAATCCTAGAATAGGATCTGCTGGCATAGGGCTCAAATTTTCAAACATATTCGATAACCTTTATTGTTGTTTTGGGCCGTAAGCGGCGAATGCGGTGAAGTGATTAAGAATAAACTAAACCCTATTCTAAGTAACAGTCAACATGATGAAATGATTTCATTGTTCAGTTGGCAATAATTCATGCCAGAGCAATTTACCCTAAGTCATTAAGGGATCACCACAGGCTACAAACCCTATTTTTAACCGCTTAGTAATAAAACGACGCAATAATGGGTAAAAATAGTAAAAAAGGGTTGAATACTGCGCGTCAATCAGTAATTTTATAACTACGAGGTTCAAAGTCTTTTGAACAGATCGCCATTTTGTCGTGATGGTAATAACGTTAATGATAACCCGCAGGCCGATAAATAGGTCGTGCAATGATAAAAGAGTGATTAATGAAGCAACTACGACTCGAGCCCATAAGCAAAGTGCAAGGTACGATTAACATCCCTGGCTCTAAGAGCATTTCTAATCGTGCATTATTATTAGCAACCTTAGCCAAAGGAACGACCACACTGACCAATCTACTCGATTCTGATGATATTGGTCATATGTTGGCTTCACTTGAACAATTAGGTGTTAACTATCGGCTTTCAGATGACAAAACCGTCTGTGAACTCGAAGGGCTTGGCGGTGCGCTCCATGCATCGCAACCTCAGTGCTTATTCTTAGGTAATGCGGGTACCGCAATGCGACCATTATGTGCGGCGCTTACCTTAGGGACAGGGCAATTTACCTTAACGGGTGAGCCCCGTATGGAAGAGCGCCCTATCGGTGACTTAGTCGATGCACTTCGGGTGCTTGGCGCTGATATTGAGTACCTTAAAAACGACGGTTTCCCCCCTCTGACGATTAATGCAACCGGCTTAAATGGCGGTGATGTCACCATTGCAGGCGATCTCTCTAGCCAGTTTTTAACGGCCTTATTAATGGTGGCGCCATTAGCAAAAGAGGCCGTTAATATTCAAATTAAGGGTGAACTCGTCTCCAAGCCCTATATCGATATCACCATCGCTTTGATGGCTCAGTTTGGTGTTCAGGTGATAAACCATAACTACCAGTGCTTTGAGATTGTTGCTGGGCAGCAATATGTATCGCCAGGAACAGTCTTAGTCGAAGGGGATGCTTCGTCTGCGTCTTACTTTTTGGCGGCCGGAGCGATAAAAGGCGGCGAAGTTAAGGTCACTGGTGTTGGGCGTAATAGCATTCAAGGCGATATTCAGTTTGCTGATGTACTGGCGAAAATGGGCGCACAGATAGAGTGGGGCGATGATTATATTATTGCCCGCGCCGCGCCATTAACTGGCGTCGACCTGGACATGAACCATATTCCCGATGCGGCGATGACAATAGCAACGACGGCCTTATTTGCTAAAGGGCCGACCACGATTCGTAATATCTATAATTGGCGCATTAAAGAAACCGACCGTTTAGCTGCCATGGCAACCGAGTTACGTAAAGTAGGCGCCGAGGTCGACGAAGGCCACGACTATATTACCGTGACGCCTCCCGAACAGCCTCACACTGCGCAGATAGATACGTACAATGACCATCGTATGGCGATGTGTTTTTCCATGTTGGCCTTTGCCGATTGTGGTATCACCATTAATGATCCCGATTGCACTTCGAAAACCTTCCCTAATTACTTTGAAAAGTTTGCTGCACTAGCAGTTTAAACTGTGCACACCTTAGGAAGCCGATAGTTTATGGCTTCCTTTTTCTGAACCTAAGCTGATCCTCCTCTGATTAATGTTAACTTTTTACCGCTTTGTTGCGGGTTTTGGTTTATAATGCGCGCGCTCTTTTTCGTGAACGGCATTCAAGATCGTTAGGGAAGATGGATTTAATTTGGAGAAACATATGTCACAACGGGCTCCTATCGTCACTATTGACGGCCCAAGCGGTGCGGGTAAAGGCACTATCAGTCAATTACTTGCTTCTCGACTAGGTTGGAAGCTGCTTGATAGCGGTGCTATTTATCGTGTTTTAGCCTTGGCGGCTATTCACCATAATGTCGAACTAGACAATGAAGCATCTTTAGCACTACTGGCCGCCCATCTCGATGTTCAATTTATAACATCTAATCACAACGGCATTAAAGTGGTACTCGAAGGAGAGGATGTTTCCCACGATATCCGCAGCCAAGAATGCTCCAACGCAGCCTCAAAAGTGGCGGCATTTCCGAGTGTTAGAGAAGCATTATTGCGTCGCCAGCGAGCCTTCGCTGAAGCGCCAGGTTTAATCGCCGATGGCCGCGATATGGGCACAGTGGTATTCCCCTCAACACCGGCTAAACTTTTTTTAACTGCCTCGGCGCAGGAAAGGGCGCAGCGGCGCTATAATCAGTTGCAGGACAAAGGCTTCGATGTTAATATCGACCGTCTTTTAGCTGAGGTCGTTGAACGCGATGAGCGCGATATGAATCGCCCCGTTGCTCCCTTGATCCCAGCCGAGGACGCTCTTGTTATCGACACGACAACAATGGGCATTGATGAAGTGGTAGAGCTTGCTCTGGCGCACATCAAACAAAAATTACCCGACGTGGGTCTGTAAAGAAAAGACGCGCGTTATACTATTTGTCTCACGGATGCGACAAATGATTAATCTGACTCCACGTCTAGGATGGGCTGTGGTTTATTACTTAAAGTAAATTAAACATGACTGAATCTTTTGCTGATCTATTTGAACAATCCCTTGAAACACTTGAGTTCCGTCCAGGTTCTATCGTTCGTGGTACTGTAGTATCAATCCAGAACGGTATGGTACTTGTTGACGCTGGTCTGAAGTCTGAAAGCCCAATCCCAGCTGAACAGTTCAAAAACGCACAAGGCGTTCTTGAAATCGCAGTTGGCGACGAAGTTGACGTAGCCCTAGACTCTGTTGAAGATGGTTTCGGTGAAACTCAACTTTCTCGTGAGAAAGCTAAGCGTCACGAAGCTTGGATCGTTCTAGAAAAAGCGTACGAAGATGCTGAAACTGTAATCGGTATCATCAATGGTAAGGTTAAAGGCGGTTTCACTGTTGAATTAAACGGTATCCGTGCATTCCTACCAGGTTCTCTAGTTGACGTTCGCCCTGTTCGCGATACTGCTCACCTAGAAAACAAAGAACTAGAATTCAAAGTTATCAAGCTAGACCAGAAGCGTAACAACGTTGTTGTTTCTCGTCGTGCTGTTATCGAATCTGAAAGCAGTGCAGAACGTGATGCTCTTCTTGAGAACCTACAAGAAGGTCAAGCGGTTAAAGGTATCGTTAAGAACCTTACTGACTACGGTGCATTCGTAGACTTAGGTGGCGTTGACGGTCTACTACATATCACTGATATGGCGTGGAAGCGTGTTAAGCACCCATCTGAAATCGTCAACGTTGGTGACGAAATCAACGTTAAAGTACTTAAGTATGATCGTGAGCGCACCCGTGTTTCACTAGGTCTTAAGCAACTTGGCGAAGATCCATGGTTAGAAATCAGCAAGCGCTACCCAGAAAACACTAAGTTAACTGGTCGCGTAACTAACCTAACTGACTACGGTTGTTTCGTTGAAATCGAAGAAGGTGTTGAAGGTCTAGTACACGTTTCTGAAATGGATTGGACTAACAAGAACATCCACCCATCTAAGGTTGTTAACCTAGGTGATGAAGTTGAAGTTCTAGTACTAGACATCGATGAAGAGCGTCGTCGTATTTCTCTAGGTCTTAAGCAATGTAAAGTTAACCCATGGGATGATTTTGCAGAGCGCTTCCAGAAAGGTGACAAAGTTACTGGTAAGATCAAGTCAATCACTGACTTCGGTATCTTCATCGGTCTTGACGGCGGCATCGACGGTCTAGTTCACTTGTCTGACATTTCTTGGAACGGTACTGGCGAAGAAGCTGTATCTGATTACAAGAAAGGCGACGAAATCAACGCAGTTGTACTGTCAGTTGACCCAGAACGTGAGCGTATCAGCTTAGGCGTTAAGCAAACTGAAGACGATCCATTCAACGCTTATCTTGCAGATAAGAAGAAAGGTGCTATCGTAAACGGTACTGTTGTTGCTGTTGACGCGAAAGGCGTTACCATTGAGCTGGCTGACACTGTAGAAGGTTATCTACGTGTTGCTGATATCTCTCGTGAGCGTATCGAAGACGCATCAACTGTATACTCAGTAGGTGATGCTGTTGAAGCTAAGTTCATGGGCGTTGATCGCAAGAACCGTACTATCAGCCTATCTATCAAAGCGAAAGATGAAGCTGATGAGAAGGAAGCGATGGCTAACCTGAACAAGCAAGATGACGTTGCTATGAGCAGTGCCATGGCTGAAGCGTTCAAAGCAGCTCGCAAGTAAATCGCCTGAAGTTCGGGGATGTTTCATCCCCGTTAGGTGACTGTGTTTGGCTTGATTAAAGAGGGTACAGGATGACTAAATCCGAACTAATCGAAAAACTTGCCACTAGACAGTCGCAGCTGTCGGCAAAAGAAGTTGAAAATGCAATCAAAGAGATGTTGGAGCAGATGGCAACAACATTAGAAAGCGGTGATCGTATCGAGATCCGTGGCTTTGGTAGCTTCTCGCTTCATTATCGTGCTCCACGTACCGGCCGTAATCCAAAAACTGGAACTTCAGTCGAATTGGAAGGCAAATATGTGCCGCACTTTAAGCCTGGTAAGGAACTGCGTGAGCGCGTTGATGCGATCAACTCGTAAATGACATTGTTTTAAAAGCCTCCTTTCGGAGGCTTTTTTATGTCTAAATCATAGGTATAGCTGGCTAGTTAGCTCAAATTCTTAGATAATCAATTCACCATTACGCGTTTATGGAGTGTAACGTGAAGTCATTTATTGCAACCATCCTTGTAGCTTTGTTTTTCGTGCTTGCTTTATTATTTGGTGCACGAAATGAACAGTTGGTCACCATTAGTTACTTCGTCGCCCAAGGTGAATATCGCCTCCCCGTGGTGTTAGGCGTGGTTTTTTTCGTTGGCTTTCTCGTCAGTTGGATTTTTGCCGTGTACCATATCGCTAAAATGAAGTTACTATTACGTCAAGCCAATAAAAAAATAGCCCAACTACAAGCCAAATTACCCACATCAGCCCATGAGGTGGCGGCGGTTGAAGACCAAGTAAAATCCAAAGAATTGAACGCTTAATATGTTAGAGATCCTGTTTCTGTTATTGCCTATTGCCGCCGGTTACGGATGGTATATGGGGCGTCGTAGCATACGACACAAACAGAGTAGTAAGCGTAAACAGCTTAGCCGAGATTATTTTACCGGTCTTAACTTTCTTCTTTCAAATGAATCAGATAAAGCGGTTGATCTCTTCATCTCCATGCTCGATGTTGACGATGACACCATAGACACCCATCTGTCTCTGGGGTCATTATTTCGTAAACGTGGCGAAGTCGATCGCTCAATTCGCATTCATCAAAATCTGATTGCTAGGCCAAGCTTGACCACCGAACAGCGTGATATTGCCATGATGGAACTGGGCAAAGATTATCTCGCCGCGGGTTTTTACGACCGAGCAGAAGAGATATTTTTAGCCCTAGTGCGACAAGATGATCACAGCGAAGAAGCTGAAGATCAGTTGGTGGCTATTTATCAAGTGACCAAAGACTGGCAAAAAGCCATCGATATCATCAAAACGCTCAAACGTAAACGCCAGCAAACGCTGAAGCATCTATCGGCACACCTTTATTGTGAGTTGGCTGATGAACAACAAGACAGTGAACTCAAATTAAAAATGCTGAGTCAGGCATTAAAGCAAGACAGTACTTGTGGTCGCGCCTTGTTAAATATGGCAAAAATATATCTTGATCAACAAGATGTTAGTCGGTGCAAAGAGATACTCAATAGGCTAAAAGAGGTCGATATTGAGCTGTTTCCTGAAGCACTGGCCATCGCGAAAGAAGCATACCAGGACAAACAAGATCAACCTGCTTACCGAGAACTGTTGCGAGAAGCATTAGAGCAGGGTGCTGGCGCCAGTGTCGCTATTACGCTGGCACAGCAGATGATAGCTCAAGGTGAAATTCAAGATGCCGAAAAACTGGTACTCGATGGCTTATATCGTCACCCCACCATGAAAAGTTTCCAGCATCTGATGAAGATGCAACTGCAACATGCTGAAGATGGCCAGGCAAAGAAAAGCCTCAATATGCTAGCCGAATTGGTCGAACAACAAATTAAATTCCGTCCTAGTTACCGCTGTGTTGAGTGTGGTTTCCCGTCACACACACTCTACTGGCATTGTCCTTCGTGTAAACATTGGGGCACTATCAAGCGGATCCGCGGACTCGACGGCGAATAATATGTACTACATGCAAAGCATCAGGAGAACAAGATGAGCAGTAAACCCATTATAGTGGCGCTAGATTACGATAATAAAACCGAAGCTTTGCAGCTAATCGATCAATTAGACCCCAAGTTGTGCCGTCTCAAAGTAGGAAAAGAGATGTTTACCCTATTTGGGCCCGATTTGGTCAAAGAGATCCACCGTCGTGATTTCGACCTTTTTCTCGATTTAAAATTTCATGATATCCCCAATACCGTTGCCAAAGCGGTTACCGCAGCGGCGGAGCTTGGCGTATGGATGACTAACGTCCACGCCAGTGGTGGTTTAGCCATGATGCAAGCGGCTCAGCAAGCGCTGTTGCCTTACGGTGATAAAGCGCCATTGTTAATTGCCGTGACCGTATTGACCTCGATGAGCGATGACGATCTTAAGTTATTGGGGATCAATGTACCCGCCGCCGAGCATGTAAAACGACTTGCCGCCTTGACTCAACAAGCGGGTTTACACGGCATTGTGTGTTCGGCGCAAGAGGCTAGCATGTTAAAGGCTGAATTTGGACCCGAGTTTAAGTTGGTCACCCCAGGCATTCGCCCTTTAGGTGCCGACAAAGGCGATCAACATCGCATCATGACACCGCCACAAGCCATTGCTGCAGGCTCAGACTACCTAGTCATCGGTCGTCCAATTACCAAAGCGGCCGATCCGCTAGCGGCGCTCAGTGCTATTCATGCTTCATTAGCTTAGTGCTGGCAGATACTTGACAGGCTAAGGGCAGCGCGCCTAACTTAAACGGCAACAGATGATTGGAGGGATTGAAATACCATGCAAGATAACCAAGCAATATTCGATTACTCAGGTAAACATGTCGTCGTTGTCGGTGGCACCAGTGGCATTAATTTAGGCATTGCCAAGGCATTTGCCCATGCTGGTGCTAATGTGGCAGTGGCGAGCCGTAGCCAAGATAAAGTCGATGCGGCCGTTAACCAACTGCAAAGCATTAACCCAAATGCAAACATGCTCGGTGTCAGTTTCGATGTGCGCGATCTTGAGCGGGTAAAGGCAGGCTTTGCCGTTATTGCCACTCAATATCAGCATATCGATATTTTAGTTAGTGGCGCTGCGGGTAATTTCCCCGCCTTGGCAGCTCAATTGAGCGAAAATGGCTTTAAATCGGTGATGGACATTGATTTACTGGGCAGTTTTCAGGTGTTAAAACAGGCTTATCCGTTGCTGAAAAGACCGGGTAGCAGCATCATTCAGATCTCAGCGCCTCAGGCTTATATTGCCATGCCAATGCAGGCACATGTCAGCGCTGCCAAAGCTGGCGTCGATATGTTAACCAAAAGTTTGGCATTAGAGTGGGGGAGTGAAGGGATCCGCGTTAATTCGATAGTACCAGGCCCCATTGCCGACACCGAAGGCTTTAATCGTTTAGCGCCGAGTGAGGCATTACAGCAACGGGTGGCTCAAAGCGTGCCACTGCAACGCAATGGTCAATGCCAAGACATTGCCAATGCCGCGTTATTTTTGGCATCACCCATGGCGAGCTATATCACAGGTACCATCTTACCTGTAGATGGTGGCTGGTCCCTAGGCGGCGCAAGCTTGGCGATGAGCGAACTGAGCAAATTAGCCCAGATGAGCCCTCGTGCTTAATGACTGTATTTAATAGATAGACTCATTTTATAACCCATAACGAGATAGCAGCAATGCTTGCTATCAAGGATAGTGAGAAACCCATGGCGAACCCATTTCAAGAACAACTGTTAAAAGCGGGTTTAGTAAGCAAACAAAAAGTGCGTGATACTAAAACCCAAAAACGCCGCGATCGTAAAGCCAAGGTAGACGATGGCTCAGAGGCGCTAAAGCAAGAAATCGCCGCCAAGAAGCAGGCTCAAATAGCCAAAGACAAAGCGCTCAATGAGCAACGCTTTGCCCAGGCGACAGAAAAAGGCCAAGTAAGAGGGCTTATCACCGAGTTTAAGCGTCTCGCCGTTGATGTCCCTAAAGGAGCTGAAGTTAAATTTAACTACACTCTAGGCACTAAAATTTATTCTGTTTACATTACCGACAAGCTGCAAAGCCAGCTACTTAATGGCCAACTTGGGATCGTTCGTTATGAAGAGACCAGTTATTTGGTGCCGCATAAATTAGCTGAACGAGTCCACTTATTGGTACCTGAGTGGTGCGGTTACTTGTGGCAACAAGATGCGCAAGCAGAGACAGTGGCTGAAGACGATCCTTACGCGGATTATGTGATCCCTGACGATTTAATGTGGTGATCGCTGTAAATTTTTATCAAATAGCCTCGCAATTTTTGCGGGGCTTTTTTTATGGAAGCAGCCCACGGTTCCTTAACAAAAGGCTTTATTCTGTTAACGAGTTAGTATAGATTAAAACAACTGTTTTAATTTGATGTTTGAGAGTAAAAGATGAATCCATATTACGCGCCGTTGGCTGACATGAAATTCCTGCTAGAAGGTGTATTTGATGCACCGCAAACCTGGGCTAAGCTACCTCAACTTACCGAGTCGGTAGACATGGATACCGCGGTGGCTATTATGGATGAAGCCGATAAAATCGCGCGTGATTTGATCCATCCTATAAACCGCAGTGGCGATGAGCAAGGCGTGCGTCATCAAGGTGATAAGGTGATCACACCCGACGGTTATAAAGCGGTGTATGAGGAGTATGCGCAGGGGGGGTGGATTGGACTCTGCGGTGAGCCTGATTTCGGTGGTATGGGAATGCCTAAAATGCTCGGGGTTCTTGTCGATGAGATGGCTTACAGTGCCTGTAACGCTTTTACGCTGTACGGCTCATTAACGGCGGGCGCGGCTTTATGCATTAACGCTCATGGCAGTGATGCACTTAAAGCAGTCTATTTACCTCAGCTTTATAGCGGTGAATGGGCTGGAGCCATGGACATGACAGAGCCGCAAGCGGGCTCGGATCTGCGTAACATTCGCACCAAAGCAGTGCCACAAGATGATGGCAGCTATCTTATTAGCGGCAGTAAAATATTCATTACTGGTGGCGATCACGATCTCACCGACAACGTTATCCATCTGGTTTTGGCCAAGTTGCCTGACTCAAACGGTATTTCGCTATTTTTAGTGCCTAAGATTAAGGTGAATGATGACGGTGAGCTGGGTGAGACTAACGGCGTCACTGTTGGGTCGATCGAACACAAAATGGGGCTTAAGGGCTCTGCGACCTGTGTGATGAACTTTGATAATGCTCAAGGTTACCTCATTGGTAAAGCCAATCGCGGGTTAGTCTGCATGTTCACCATGATGAACTATGAGCGCTTAGCCATTGGCATTCAAGGGCTGGGTACATCTCAAGCGGCTTATCAGATGGCTGCTGAGTATGCAAAAGAGCGTACTCAAGGCGTTGCCGCTGGCGGCTCACCAACTGGGGCGATAAGCGATCCTATTTTGGTCCACGGTGATGTTAGGCGCATGCTGCTGAATATCCGTTGTTATACCGAAGCTGGCCGTGCAATGTCAGTCTATACCGGTCAACAATTGGATTTAGCCAAATATGGTGAAGGTGAAGTTAAAGCCAAAGCCGCTCGTTATGTTGGCTTGATGACTCCAGTTGCTAAGGCGTTTTTGTCCGATAGAGGTTTAGATGCCGCGGTGATGGCTCAGCAAGTGTTTGGTGGTCACGGTTATATTCGTGAAACCGGCATTGAGCAGCTAGTGCGCGACACTCGTATCGCCCAGATCTATGAGGGTACTAATGGTATCCAAGCTATCGACTTCTTAGGCCGTAAAACCACAGGCGATAATGTCACTGCATTGACTGAATTTGTCACTGAACATCAAGCAACCTTGACCGCGATGACGCACATTTGTGACGAGCATAAAAATGCGGTGGCTTCACGATTTGAAGCGCTATTAACGGTGGCGCACCAGATCAACGATAATAAATTGACTCAACCTGCATTGATCAATGCCTCGGCGGTCGACTTTCTCGATGCCTTTGGTCATCTAATGTATGGCTATTACTGGTTATTGATGGCCGATAAAGCCGCAGACCATCAAGATCAACAATTTAGCCAAACCAAACAGCAATTGGCTGATTTTTATATGGCTAAACTGTTACCTAAGGTCGATTACCATTTAGCTCAAGTCAGTAGTGGCGATGCGACGGTGATGGCAATGGATGAATCGCTATTCTAAATGCTGACGAATAGCTCTATAAAAGCGACATAAACAACGCGTCTAAGGCCAACTTAGACGCGTTTTTGTTACTAATGCTTACTGAGAGGGCGTTGGTTGGGATTCTTTCAATAACGCCGTTAACCATTGCGTGCTAAAGGGCATGGGTTGTGGCTGCTTTTGCTGCGGGCCAATGCCATTTTCAAGGATCACAAATAGCAGATTATCTTCAGCATTTAAGCCTAAATAGCCTGCTAAGTTGTCGACCCCTTGCATTGAACCTGTTTTAGCCCGCACCTTATCTTGCAAGGGGGCTTGGCGGTAACCCGATTTGTATCGCAAAGAGCCGCTACGCCCGGCCAGCGGTAACTGCGCCAGTAAAGACCTAAAGCGCTCATCTTGATAAATAAGCAGTAATACCTGCGTCAGTTGCCTTGCGCTTAACAAGTTATAGCGTGATAGCCCTGAGCCATCGATAATTTGCCCATAGTCAAGGTCAATGCCTTCATCAGTTAAAACCTGTTTCATTGCTTTAGCGCCAGAGAGAAATGTGCCTGGCTGTTGATACACATCCGCGCCTAGCGCTTTGAATAGGCTATCGGCAATTAAGTTATCAGAGGTCAGTAACATGGTGCTCAGCAGTTCAGGCAAGGCAGCCGAGTAATGCTGCGCCAGCAATTTGGCCTGCTGGTTGACTTGGTTGCTGAGCAGCACGTTACCGCTCAGGCGCACATTACTTTTGGCAAAAAGTTGAGTCACTACTTGCTGGGCGTAAAGGGCTGGTTCATTAATGGCGATGGCCAGCTTCAATGCTTGGTTACCCGCAAAGCAACCGCTTAAGTGAAAGTGATTGTTGGGTAAGCGTTGTAATGCCAAATCGCACAATGCCCGTTGATTATTTTTATCAAACTGGGCACTGGTCGTTAAGGTGACAGGAAGATCCTTTGGAAAATTCAACTGGCTGTGATTGCTGCCAAGTTGCGGCGTGAGTTCACCGAAAATGCAATTTCTATCAATGACAAATTGCGACACAGGCGCGGCGTAACAGATGCCTAGATCGTCCCACACCCAACCAGGAGCGCGAAGCTGCTCTTCGGCCTGACCCACCAAATAGACGTTCCCCTTAATGGTATGTACGCCTTGCTCAAAGAGCTGTTGTATTAAATAGCTTAAATCATTGCGGGTGAGGCTGGGATCGCCGCTAAAGCGTATATAGAGATCGCCATTAAGCTCTCCTTGTTGGTTCACTGATTGACTATAAAGGGCGGTGGTAAAGCGAAAGGCATTGCCCAGTTGAGCCGTTGCTGCAACGGCGGTCAGCAGCTTTTGGGTGCTAGCGGGCTGCATTAAAGTATCAATATTGTGCTGATATAACGCCTGGCCTGAATGTAAGTCGACCACGCCGATGGCTAATTGGGAGTGACGTGGGGCTAACTGACGAGTCATGCTTTCAAACGTTGCCGGCTGCCATTGCTGCAATGTTACGGCGTTTGCTTGCGACTTAGATTGTGATTGAGCCTGTACTTGAAATGGTGTCTGTAATGGGAGGGGGGATGTCCGTGTGGCTGTTGTCGCTGTGCTTGCGTACTCAGTGCTGTAGCCCGTTTGTGAGACGCTGGTAAGCGCACCTACTAGAGTTAGGCTGAGCCATAATGGGTGGCGAGAAGGGAAACATTGAGTGGCGAACAGTTTAAAAGGCATGGCAATGATAACGTTGAGGCTAAAGGCCCATTATGGACAGCTCGATGCCAGCAAGCAACTTTCCTCTTTTCTAGTGAGTTTTAACTTGCGTGTTTAATCTTTATCTTCAGGCGCATCTTTTTCCATCAAGCGGTATAGGCGCAAGGTGACAAAGAGCACCAGTGCAATAAATAACGGTAATATCAGTAAACCCAACTGGGTTTTAAAATGAAAAATCCCCCAAGCGGCCAACAACGTTAAGGCTAGAGTGATAAGTAATTTGATGTTCATAGTGATCTCATTTTAACGCCAACGTTTTATTGTAGCCTTGCAGTAATATAAAAGCCGTGACGACTGCATAAATTTGACGCCGATGCACAATAATTGGGCGTCACTTAACTGTTTGGTTAAATTAAAACCATTATTTAGCTCGTCAACTCCCAATCTTGTAGAAAAACCTTGCCCCATCTAGTGTAAATCGGTAATTTCTATCCCCTTGAGAGAAGGATAGGCTCGCCATGGGGCATTATTGTGTCGATGGAGCTTCACGCATTACCACTCGGGTGGTTTGCGGATTATAAATAGCTACGCAGCTAGGCAATTTGAAGTGCTCATGTGAGACCAAGATCCTGACATACATCACGGGGCATAAGGGCACATAATCACGCTGGATTGCGTTGATTAGTTATTGAAGCCTTTAAGTCATGTATCAGGGTATTTATACCCTTGCTATTGCCGTGATGGTCACTATTTTTGAAGGAGGATACCTTGCTGGATCAGCTAGGTGGTATTGCGTTACAACCCGATGCAATTCGTTGGTTGCTAACCCCTTCGGCGCTTAAAGCCGAATTATTAACACAGATTTCTCAGGCTAAGTTTGCCATCACGATCGCCGCATTGTATCTCGAGGATGACGAAGCGGGTCGTGAAATTCTCACGGCGCTTATGGATGCCAAAGCCAACAACCCCCAATTAGATGTCACTGTCTTGGTGGATTTTCATCGTGCGCGCCGCGGACTCATTGGTCACAAAGGCGATAGTGGCAATTATTTAATGTATCGCAAGGTGATGGGACAGGCAGAATATCCGATCACCATTCTAGGGGTGCCGGTGAAATCTCGTGAGTTTATGGGGGTATTACACCTCAAGGGCTTCATTATCGACGATACCGTTATCTATAGCGGCGCCAGTTTAAATAATATCTATCTACATCAAGGCGATAAATACCGCTTCGATCGTTATCACGTGATTGATTCGCCAGAGCTCGCTCGATCAATGCGCCAAATGGTGCAAGATTACATTGTTAGCGATAAAGCGGTGACGTCATTAACTCAGCCGCAAGAGAGCGAGCTGTTACCCGATAAGGCCGATGTACGCACACTTAAATCGCGTTTAAGCGCGGCAAAATATGAGTTTACTGCCACCAAACGCGGTAATCGAGTGACGCCGTTAGTGGGACTAGGTCGTAAGCGTAATAAACTCAATCGGCTGATTGTTGATTTGGTTGCTGAATCTAAGCGCTCACTGTTTATCTGCACTCCCTATTTTAATCCGCCCTATATATTGTCTCGCGCCTTATCTAAGCACCTTAAGCAGGGAAAACGCATCGATATTGTGGTGGGTGACAAAACGGCTAACGACTTTTTTATTCCGCCAGAAGAGCAGTTCTCCACCATTGGCGCACTGCCTTACTTGTATGAACAGGCGCTGCGCAAATTTGCTAAGCGCCAGCAGTGGGCTATCGACTCAGGTCAGCTGAACATTCATTTATGGAAACATGGGCGTAATAGTTATCACCTTAAGGGAATAAGCTCGGATGAACAGTATCATCTGATCACCGGGTCTAATCTTAATCCGCGTGCTTGGGCGCTGGACTTAGAAAATGGCTTGCTTATCCACGATAAAGAGGGGTGCTGGCAATCACACTTTGCTGATGAACAGGCGCATATTCTTGAGCATACCCAGCGTTTGTATCACTACAGTCAAATTGAAACCTTAAAAGATTACCCAGCGCCGGTGCGCAAAATTATGAATCGCATTCGGCGCATTAAGGCTGACTTTTTACTGCGCCGCATACTCTAGTGGTGATAAACCCATCAAAAAGGCGAGCAGATGCTCGCTTTTTTATTGTCCTCTATAATAGAGGAACCTTTGGCGTATCGTCGACACAACGATAGATGTGGCGCCACCATTGCATTGAAATTTTTTAAAGGCAAAAAATAGATTATGGGTTTTACACCTCACGCTATCCACCAGCGATATCAATATCGTAAAGCGATCTCAACCAGACCCTATAATGCTCGCGGTAAAAACCTGCTACGCTGCGAGGCCTGCTTATTGGCGCAGCAGTTTTGTACCTGTGAATTTCGTCGACAGCTTGACTCCAATGTCAGTTTTTTATTGATCATGTACGACGATGAAGTGTTAAAGCCCAGTAATTCGGGACGCTTAATTGCCGATCTTATTCCCGATACCCATGCTTATATTTGGTCGCGTAACTACGCTAATCGCAAACTATTGAACCTGCTTAACTCGCCGCACTATCAACCTTATGTGGTGTTTCCCAGTGAATACGCTAAACCGGGTCAAGCGGTTGTCGAGTCGGTGACCCAAACAGGCCAAGTCGAAGCGTCTCCTTCAGGAAAGCGGCCCTTATTGGTGTTACTCGATGGTAGTTGGCGAGAAGCGATTAAAATGTTCAGTAAAAGCCCTTATTTACATCAACTGCCGCTATTATCTTTTACCCCAGAGACCGCTGCGCGTTATGGCTTACGTAAGGGCAGTCGCGATTTCCAGTTAGGTACCGCCGAAGTGGCCGCGTTAGCGCTAGCAAGCGCAGGTGAAGTCGCCAACGCTAATAGCCTTAATGCCTGGTTCTCACTGTTTATTGAGTCATCATTGTTTAGTCGTAGCCGTAAAAGCACCCTAGATCTCTCACCGTTACAGGACTTACAAACAGCTTTTAAACTCAGCCTTAACCGATAATCTAAAAGAGCTAGCCGCTGTTGTTGTGATACCTAGCAACGGCACGGCGCTCTTTATCAACTCGATGGTAAAACGCTTTGACGTATTTATAGGGTAATTACGGGTATTTATTGTCTATCGTTCATGGCTTGGTGATGCTAAATGATGAATAGTTATGCCTCATTCTGAATATCGGTTAAAAATATCTCGGGGTTATATTTTCAAAAGTGCATAAAGCGGTATTTTTATTCAAATGAGTATTCTATGCGAATTTTAACCAGCTCGACATGTTATTAGCGTTAGGCTGGCATAAAAAATAGCGTTAACACAGATTAAGAGTGATCTTGTTACATTCGCGTCACGTAACGACTACCACTGCTCCGTGCCCCATCATCGTTATCGAGCATCTACTGAAGCATTTCGTATTGTGCGTTTATCGTTTGATAGGGACTGTTTTGGCTGGTTGGTATTAATCCATTTGGTTTAACGCAGTCGTTTTGGAGCAAACGTATTTTTGACTATAGAGTGTATCCCTGCAGACACATTCTAGTTGAGTTTGTCCATCACCTTCGGAAGGCACTCCTCCACGTGCCTTCCTTTTTTATCTGTTTATTAATCCATTATTCTTGCTTGGTATAGCCCTTCATTGAGAGAAACGACTCAGTTGTTGTCATTTAACGCTATTAGCTTACCTATCAATTGAGCCTGTTATGGTTATGAAGGCTAAATACTTGATGCCAAAATTGCGCGCTAAGCTCGCTCACTACTCTCGATTCGCCATTAAGTAAAATGGCCATCCCCAGCTTAAGCTCTGGCGAATAGGCAATTTCTGCCACATAACCCGCTACCCAACCTGCATGATATATCAACGTTTGACCTTCAAATTGATAGACTCGCCACCCTTTACCATAGTGGGCGTCATCAAGGTAAGGTCGCCAATCTCGTCGCCTAAGTTCTTTGGTGGTGCGTACACCTGGTGTGGTTACATCTTCAAGCACTCGTTGGGGGACCACATCGGGCCGATAACCCATATTGGCAATAAGCCATTTGCTGATATCTGTGATGCTGGCATTAACCCCTGCGGCGGGGGCTAACTGATAATAATTAGGTTTAACCTTGACGCGCTTAAAACCGCTTCGGGTTTTAATATGTGGCTCGGCGCGATTGCTGGCATGATTAAACGCCGCAAAGCCGACTGAGGCCGTGTCCATTGCTAAAGGGACAAATAGTCGTTGGTTAATCAGCTCATCATAACTTTGGCCACTTTCTTGTTCGATAGCCTGCTGAATAAATGAGAAAGCAATATTTTGGTAGCTATAACACACCCCAGGAGCACAGATAGGGTTAAGCTTAACAAATTGGCTGACCACTTTATCCAGTTTGACGTTGGCATTGATTAGGTTGTCGTAGCTATTGGGCATGAGGCCGCTGCTTTGGCCGACAATATGACCTAGGGTGATCTGTTGGCTTTGCTTAGGATCGGCTAAGCGAAACTCGGGTAAGTAAGCCACGATCGGTTGCTGCCAACTCAGATTGTGCTCATGTACTAGCAGGCTGGCGAGAGTCCCAGCAAAGGTTTTCGATATCGAGGCGAGGCGAAATACCGTATTAGCATCGACCTTATCCTTGCCCCCTTTACGACGCTTACCAAAGGTAGCAAGCGTGGCAATGCTATCTCCTTGTACCACCACCATGGCACCGCCAGGAACTTTATGCTTTTTAAGTGCTTGGTGAAATTGATCATTAAAATCTTGCGCCACGGTTTGGTACGGTGACGGTTGAGCTAAGTTGGCAGGGCTGTCGACTGATAGTCTTGCCGGTGATGCCTGTGCACAGCTAAATGCAGACATGATCATGAGTGCGATGCTGTGGGTAACAAAAACCTTTTTTACATTCATGCAGTTTTCCTACTTAGGTCACTAATGTGGCACTTTGATGTCGGCATCACTTTTCGCCATCAGATACGCCAATTCAGCAATATTATTAACCTGCATTTTTTGCATCACTTTTTGTCGATGTAATTCTATGGTGCGCTGGGCGATATCAAGCTCATTGGCGATCACCTTATTAAGTTTACCTTCTAACACTTTATGCATTACTTGCCGCTCGCGCGGCGTTAAGCTAGCGATGCGCTCACTCACACTCGCTTGTTGGGTTCGCTGGGCATAGCTATTGGCGGTCTCGTGCTCGGCTAGCTTGATTAAGCTGTTAAGTTTGTCGCCATCGACTGGCTTTTCGAGAAAGTCGAGCGCCCCTTTTTGAATGGATTGCACCGCCATATTAATGGTGCCGTGGCCTGTGAGCATGATGACGGCAATTGGGCTATGGGTCGCTTTTATCCTGTCTAATAACTCGATACCATCGATACTAGGCATCTGAATATCTAAGATGGCAATGCCGGGTTGCTGCAGATTGACCTGAGCGAGAAATGCCTCTCCTGAGAGAAAACTGTGGGTTTGATGGCCCAGTCCGTCGAGCATCCAGCTCAAAGAGTCCAATACATCTTGGTCGTCGTCGACTAAATACAATTTACACATCTGTCTGCGCCTTCAGTGGAAGTGTCACGAGGATGGTTACACCACGTGGGTAAGGAGTTGCCCAGGGAGCATCACTGGTATTGAGTTCGTGATTGTTCATAGCGCGAATTTTCCCCCCGTGCTCTTCGATAATGCGTTTACACACCACCATACCCAACCCGAGCCCATGCACCTTTGATGTTTCAAAAGGGAAGAATAGTCGCTGCAGTGCCGCTTCGCTTAACCCTATACCATTATCGGTAATGGCGATGTGAGCGTCTTGCTCGGTTTGGCAGGTTAACAATGACAACTTAGGTTGCTCTATGGTTTCCATGGCATCGAGCGCATTACGCAGCAGATTAACGATCACCTGCTGCATCAAACTCACGTCAATCGATACGGTGAGTGGCATTAAGTTTAAGTGGGGGTGCAGCTTTATTCGATTAAAGTCAGGTTGCATTAAATTGAGGGTATCTTCGATAAGCTCTTGTAAGTCACAATCTTGTAGTACACTTGGCTGGTGGCAAAATTGGCGAAAACGCTTGATGGTGTTTTGCGCTCGATCCACTTGTTGAATCGCTTTGGTGAGGGCCGATTTTAACTCATCATGACCGTCTCCAAGACGATAGATACACCCTTGGGTCAGATAGCGGATCCCAGCCAGCGGTTGATTGAGTTCATGGGCGATACCAGAAGCCATTTCACCGGTTAATAATACTCGCTGCGCTCTATAAAATTGCTTTTGTTGTTCAAATAGCGTCTTTTGGGTGTTTTTGTGCTGCGCCATTTCATCGCTTAAGGCTTGAGTGCGCTTTACCACTAACCGTTTCACTCGCAGGTGGTGTAAGTATCCCAAAAGTAACACTAAGCCAGTGAGCATGGCCCAAGGCGTCATATCGGCGACCAGTCGCTGCCAGTTGGTCACAAAAGGCCAGCGATCCAGATGTTCGAGTAAGGCAAACACGTGATTATCCTGTACCGGTGCCGACCAATATTGGTAGCGCCCGGTTATCGCTTCAGCATCGTCAGCATCGATCGTCAATAGTTCACGTACTATTTGCGTTGCAACACGGTGATCAGTGTGTCCCAGCTTAGAAAAAGCATATGAGGGGTAAAGCTTGCTTGAAACCTGACATTGGAAGTCGCTGTGCACCTGCGGTAATAAAACGTGTAGTTTATCGGCCGGAATCGCTGCCCTGTTAATGGCATTTTCTAATACGCAACTGGGTAAAATGGCCACATCGGCGCGATCTTCAAGTATGTAGTTGAGTAGTTTATCTTGGGGAAAGCCAACAAAGTTAAGTTGCTTGAGATCGCTAAGCGGTGCAATACCTTGTTCAACCATCTCACCGGCAATAATTTGAAAGCCACCAAAGGCGTTAGGATCGGTTGAGATGATACCTAGTGGCTTAAGATCATTAAGGCTATTGATATTCAGATCTTTTTTAGCGATCAAGGCCGAGCCAATGGCGTGTTCTGGTGTTGCTCTAATGTGGGGGACTAAAGTCAATAAGTGACTTACTCCGTAATCTTTTTTAAACGCCACAGTAATGAGGGCGTTACCAATAATGAAGTCGAGCTCATTGTTGGCCACTCTGGCAACCAGTTGATCGGGCGTGAGCGGCACTAGTGTCAATGGGATCCCGGTGGCTTGACTCACCCGCGCCAAGGTGGGCGCCCAACGTTGATAAACCACCTCGGGTGCAGAAAATGCCAGCGCTCCCACAGTGAAGGGGCGCTCGTGGCTCTGCTCACTTACCATAGCTGTTTGTGCATCTTGACCAGAGGCAATAGCGACATCATCTTCGCCATGAGCAATCCCTATCCCCATACCCAAAGTAATGGTTATGGTCAGTAGTAAGGTAAACATCCTGAAGATAGCGTTGGTTGATAGCGATAACGCTGTATTTTGCGCGGGCAAACTCATTTAAGGGGCCAATAGCAACATATCATAGTCAGTATTATGACTTACTTTGGCTTATTTTCTTAATTGCTTAATTACAGGAGGTGATCTGGCTCACAAGGGGGCGGGGAGATAGAGGTACAAATCGTTCAAGGATAAAGGCGACTTGACTGTCAATTATCATTAGTTCGGCGCTAAGCTCAGGTGAAACGCTCTGTCTCAGAGGTAAACGTGATAAATGATAAAATCAGATTTGATATGGCAAGATAAATAAATTGGTTGTGCTCAAAAGGTGGTCAGCGTTAGCCACCATAAAAAATCACTCGTTATCAATATGGCTATTTATTTATCATTTTAGATTTCACTTAGAGAGGTGATTTAAATTTTAGGTAGATTAAATATAAATAGTAGGCTTTCATTTTAAAAATTAATAAAAAGTTTATGGATGATACTTATGAAATTAAAAAGCCAGCTTAAATTAATTAAACTGGCTTTATGATTACCATCTCATTATTCGCGTGAGTAGCATTGCAAGCTTGGGGCGATTTGGGATTCAGTTCGCATTTTGCGAGGCAACCCTAAATTGATTAAAACGTTTCGACTCAACTTTTTCGCCTTGTTCATTTAAATACCAAATGGCCTCGACATAATCATGTTGATTAACAAAGTCCAACGCTTTATCTAGCGGCATTAAAAATAACATGGTTGAGATAACATCAGCATAAATCTGCTGCTCATTTAAGACTACGGTAGTCGCTATGCCATTAGGCTTAGGATAAAGGGTGGTTGGGTCAATTAAGTGATGATATTGCTGACCCTTCACCTCAAAGTAACGTAAGTAATTGCCACTACTGACGATAGTCAAGTCTTGACCTGTCACCACTTCATGGAATTGCCCCTCAAAGGTGGCGCATTTAGGCAATTGATACTCACTTTTTTTACATAGGGGATCTTCAATCGCAGTGACAAACTGGCGTCCCTCTGGATGCAGACCAAAGTGACGAATATTACCGCCTGCATTGATCATAAATTGCTGCGCACCATCGGCTTTTAATTGGTCGTACACTTTTTCGGCCATCCAACCTTTGGCAATACCGCCTAAATCGATACTCATGCCCTCTTGTAAGCGAATGGTATTGGCTTGCCTATCAAGTTGGATCGCTTCTATGTGAGTCAATTTAGCTGCAGCAGTTAATTCTGCAGGTGTCGGAATACTGCACTGGCTGGGATCATTATTAGCCTTAATGCAAGCAAAGCGGTGATTGCGCCACAGATCGATAACGGGTGACAGCGCAATATTAAAATAGCCATTGCTCTGCTGATACCAGTCAATACCTGATGCGATAAGCTCGGTCAGCTGCGGATCGATACTATGGGTTTTACTGGGAGACTCGTTAATGGTTTTGATATTGGTTACATGAGGGTAGGTACTGTAATTGGATGCCAGATAGTGATACTCCTGGATCACGGCTAATGCGTTACACAGCGCTGTTTTTGCTTGCACATTATCCATATTGTACAGATTCATAGTGACCGAGGTGCCAAAATACTTAACCGTGTTGAGTGTCGCGACCTTGTCATCAAAACTGATTAAACCGTTGGCTTCACATTGATAAAATTGCGTTAGTGTCGCGGGCGAATATTTATCGCTAGGTAACACTTTTGCCGCGTTAACATCATTTGCTAACGCAGCAGCACTGCTACATAAAATAACCGCTGAAGCGAGTAATGTGGGGAATGAATATTTCATAATGCATCTTTATTGATTAATTGCCTGCTATAAGAAGTAGCACTAAATTAGTGGTGCTACCTATTATATTCTCGAGAAATGTTACCTTGTTCAAAGTTATTAACGTTAAGTTGCAAACCTGCGGTTTTCCGCAATTGTCGAAATATCTGGTGGGTTTATGCTGATAGCCAATGATTAAATAAAAGGGCAATCAAAAGATGACCACTCAAAAACGTTTTAAACAAAGCCTTATTTTCACCGCTATCACACTTGCTAGTTTAACTACTGTAGGTTGTGCCACCCAAGTAGCACCTGGCAAATACGTTGATGGCGTACATCAAGTACAAGCTAAGGGTAAAAAAAGCCAAATCGTACTCGAAGTCAAAGTGGAGCAGGGCAATATCGTCGATATTAAAACCCAGTCTCATAATGAAACCGAATCATTATTTCTTAATGCCGAACGTTTATTGGCAAAAGTCCTTAAAAACAATGGTCATGAAGGTATCGATGCGGTATCTGGCGCCACTTATTCATCAAACGGTATCTTAAAAGCGGTTAACAAACTACCACGTGCTAACGGTATTCAACCTGAATATGTGGCTGTTGGTTCAAAAGAAGCCTCAGGTGACGATGACTTTAAATTGAAATGGTCAATTCAACCACAACTAGGGTTAATCTCTGGTGACTATTACTATGAGGAAGCTCGTTTCCGTCAGGGCCATAAAGGCAGCATGACTGTCGTCACTAACAGCGCCAACAAAGATGACGTTATTTTAGCCGAGTTTAACGAGAGCGGCCGCCCTAACTACTACACCCGTTTATACCAAGATGTACCTAAGCGTATGTCTGAATACAACTTCACTATGGGTAAGAAAAAAGGCACGGCGTGGGTGCAATCAGCACTGACCATGGAAAAGTTGATGATGGAGAAAGACCAACTCATCTTCGAACCTAACCCAAATCACGATCCTAAATTGGCTAACAAGCTAAAAGAGCCAAACCGTTTACGCTACCTAGGTATCGATATTGTTGCGGGTGCATCAAACAGTATTCAGCAATCGATGATCCCATTAACAGCCAAAATTTATGATCAAATCCAAACTGAAGGTACCCATTACAAGTTCTATCAACACGCCGAAAAAGTGCTAGACAGCAAAGGTAAATGGACCGGGATCACTGGCATGTTACGTGTCGTAGTTGATACCGACACCAAGCAGATCGCTAAGGCGCAGTTTGATGAGATCTTCGCTGATGAAAAAGCGCAGATAACAGATGCCTCAATGAAAAAATATTATCGTCAATCAAAGTATGACTCGATCAATTATGTTGAGCCTGCACGCATCGGCTTTAACGTGATGTTTGATGCACTTAACGAACATCTTAAGGCTGGTGGATCACTATTTGACATCAATGATTTACCTGCAACAGGTGACAGCGGTAGCTACGCGGCAACCGGTTTCACTAAGCGTTCAAGTTCATGGGATCTGTACCTAAAGCATGCCGATATTCTGTATAAGCAGATGCGCGCCGATGGTGTGATTGTGGAACACAAACGTCCTGCGACTAAATAACCCTTTATACAAAGATAAGAGATGATGATTATGAAAACATTTACGCTTTCTTTATTAGCCACCAGTCTACTTATGTCACCACAGCTGTTTGCTGATGATACGGTTAATTTTTATGGTCGTTTAGACTATTCAGTGACTAACTCAGATTCGGGTAGCGCAACTCACGACGGTAAAAGTGGCACTATTTTAGAAAACAACTTCAGCCGTCTTGGGGTTAAAGGCGAAACCGCGCTTAATCCAGACTGGTCAATTTTTTATAAGGTCGAAGTGGGCGTTAACGGCGCATCACAAAGCAAGTCAAACAATCCGTTCTCTGCGCGTCCGACATTTATCGGTATTAAGCACGACAGTTTAGGCGCACTTGCGGTAGGTCGTATCGACTCTGTATTTAAGATGGGCAAAGGCTTTGCCGATGCATTTGATAATTACAGCCTAAAGCACGATCGTCTTATGCCTGGTGATAAACGCCATGGCGACTCATTCGAGTATAAGAGTCCAAAATGGAACAAGTTACAACTAGGCGCGAGCTATTTGATGGAAGACAATTACTTTGCCGAATCCGATGTTCGCAAAGACAACCCTAACTATCAAGTGGCTGTTACCTATGGTGATAAGTTCTTTAAGAGCGGTGATGTCTACCTTAACGTGGGTTACTCTGATGGTATCGAAGATATTAAAGCGACTCGTTTTGTTGGTCACATTAAATTCGATAACATAAAGCTTGGTACTATAGTGCAGCAAACTGAGTTGATGAATCCAAGCAAACCGCATTATGAAGATCGTGATGGCTTAGGCTTTATCGTCAGCGCCACGTATCAAATTGACCAACTGCTGCTAAAAGCGCAATACGGTAATGATGATTCGGGTACGGGCAAGATTGCACATCGTGTCTATGATGCGCTAGGTGATGCGGCACTAGTGGTGCCAGAAGTGAGTCAGTGGGCAGTCGGCGCTGAGTACCGTTTAGCCAAATCGACCCGTATTCATACCGAAATTGGTCAGTTTGATGTTAAACAATACTCAGACTTTGACGACACCATTGTAAGTTTAGGTCTGCGTTACGACTTCTAACGGATAGCTTATTTTCTGTTATCTCCCTGCAGAGCAGCACATGGATGTGCGCCCCCTTATTATCTAACATCAATATCACTTACCGCCAATCTTGCTCCATCGATGCCATCTTGCCTAAGTTACATGCTTCGCACAAAATCTGTAGATTGTTGATATCCAGCGCCAGGTCCGGATAACGCGATCGGGGTTTGATATGGTCAACATGCAGTACCGCGCCCGTTTGCACCGATGCGCCACAAGAGACGCAGCGGCGGCCATAGCGTTCTAAGACCTCTAACCTCAGCTTTAGCCAGGCTTTGCTTTTATAAAAATCGACGCTGTCGCTTAATGGCGATGCTTCAAAAGGAGCGTCAAAACTTAAGTGCCCCTGGGTGTCACTGAAAAATGAAGCGTTGATATCGCGCTCATCTTGATGTTTAACCAACCACTTACCAATGCCGCGCATCGCGCTTTGCTCCGTTTTGTAGTGTTTAGTACGAATACTATTGGCAATCCTGAACGTGACGCTAAAATATCGCTCCATTTATGGCTCCTACTTGTAATTTTTTGGTTCCTAACGTCCACTTAACGTACTGCTTAATGGACCCAGCATAAATCAGTTTTAACTATTTTTCATTAACTTACCTTTGGGTGCTGGCTTAAATTTAAGGCTATTATGTGTAGCCATGAAATGGCAGTCGACTCAGTAAAATATGGATAAGGAGCCTCGTTAGGCTGGCATTATCAGCCTAACGACATTAGCCGATATGATTGTCGTATGCCTAGTCGCACACTGAGTAAAGAGTGGTTCAGCGGCGTACATCCACAGCATGTGACATTACCCTTTTAGTAAGTAGATGTGTCGTCTGCTAGCTATGCTAAGCGCTCATTTGTTAACATTCGCTACAAATTTGCCACAGCCTATATTGCCTCGCGGTTTAAAGCAGCATAGCCAGCAGCAGAGATTAATTAACAATCATTAATATAAATGGTCAGTCGTAATTACGTAACATATTGATATTTAATCGTATAATATAAATATCAGCCTGTGCAGTGAACGACAATACCACCTAATCATCACTCTATTTCTAAAAAGGGGATTTCATGTACCGTATCGTTAACGGCGGACTCGTGACCGTAGCGTTGCTCAGTTGCACTAGCTTAAGTGCCAATGAATTTGTATTAAGTAAAGTCGCTAAACCTATCTCTCAAGCGGTGCAGTTGTCACTGGATCCGGCCCGCGATGATTTTTCAGGTTCGACCCAAATCTCCCTTAACGTGCTCAACGCCACCAAGGTGCTCGACATCAATGGGCTGGCCTACACTGCCAGTAATGTGACCTTGAGTGGCGATAAGCCCTGTGAAATGTCGGCCACCATGCTCGACACCGGCATAGTGAAACTCAGCTGCCCGCATACTATTACCCCTGGTGAATACACCTTGTCGCTCGATTTTACCGCCCCCTATAATCGGCAATCGGTCGGCTTATATAAGACTATCGATGGCGACTTACCTTATCTGTTTACCCAATTTGAGATGAGTGATGCACGCCGTGCATTTCCGCTATTCGATGAGCCTGAGTATAAAATCCCATTTCAGCTCACCATTAGCGCTCCTAGTCGCGAAAAGGTGTATAGCAATACACCCGAGGTCGACACGCAGCAGCAAGATGGCATGACCATACATACCTTTGCGCCAACGCAGACCATCTCCTCTTATCTGGTGGCGTTTGCGGTGGGGCAATTTGAAGAGATAGAAGTGAAGGGCATGAGTGTCCCTGGCCGGGTGATCACCACTAAAGGTAAAATTGCCTCAGCCAAATATGCCGCCGAGCAGATGCCTATTGTATTAGGAGCATTGGAGGACTACTTTGGTGTTGATTATCCTTTTGCAAAGCTGGACTCTGTCGCCGTACCTGAGTTTCCTTTTGGCGCCATGGAAAATGCCGGGTTAGTGACTTACCGTGAAGATATTTTATTGCTCGATGATGCCAGCGCCACCCAAAGTGCCCGTCAACGTACGGTCTCTATCGTAGGCCATGAGCTAGCCCATCAATGGTATGGCAACTTAGTGACCATGGCGTGGTGGAATGATTTATGGTTAAACGAAGCCTTTGCCAGCTGGATGGCCGCCAAAATTACCCATCAGACTCACCCAGAGTTTGAGTCCAACTTACGTTTGCCCAAAAACCGCGTCATGAGCCTAGATGCGCGTTTATCGACCAAGCCGATCCGCAAGCCGATTAATAATGAGGCCGATATTATGGATGGCCTAGGTTTAGCCTATAGCAAAGGGGAAGCTGTGCTTGCCATGGTTGAAAACTGGATAGGGGAAAGTGCCTTTAAGGCGGGTATTCGTCAATATATTCAAGATCATGCTTATAAAAATACCACCGCCGATGATCTGTGGAACGCGCTGGCTAAGGCCTCTGGTAAAGATGTGCCCCAAGTGCTGCGCACTTTTATCGAGCAATCATCTTACCCGCTAGTGAAAGTCAGTCTTAATGGTGATCAATTAACCTTATCTCAGCAGCGCTTTGTGAGCGCAGGGACGCAAGCTCCAGCGCAAACCTGGACAGTGCCAGTGTCGCTTAAATTTGGCGATGCGAAACAGAGTCAGCAACAAACCTTACTGCTTGATAAGCCAAGTCAAACCTTTACATTGCCCTTTGCCCCCACTTGGGTTTTCCCCGATGCCGATGGCATGGGCTATTACCGTTGGTTACTGCCAGAACCACAACTGAGTGCATTATTAGCCACAGCCAAAACGACACTCAATCCACGTGAGCGACTCGCGTTGCTGTCGGGCGCCGATGCACTGCTTGATGCAGGCTTTATTGATGGCGGCGCACTGCTCAATATTATCGGTGAATTTGTCGATGATCAGCATCCACAGGTGGTCGCCAGTGCATTAGGGCTGTTGCAGGCACAAAAACAGACCTTTATAGATGCCAGTAATCGTGAGTTATGGGCCAAGTTTGTGACCGCCAGAGCTCAGTTAGCGGTCAAGCGTTACGGTTTATCGACCGTCGATGGCGAAGATCCGCAGATCAGTAAACTGCGCCCAACACTGATCGCGCTGCTAGGGTTTGAGGGACAAGATCCCAATGTCATTGCAACAGCAACCAAACAGACACAGGCGTATTTAGCGCAAAGCGATGCGGCTGATCCCTACTTGATTGGTACTTATCTGCAGATAGCCGCGTTTAATGGCGACGACACCTTGCTTGAGCAGATGCAGCGTCAGTTTGAAACCACTAAAGATGCTCAACAACGCACCCATCTGTTGTATGCCTTAGGTTATGCGCCTGCGGGTAAGTTGCAGCAACAGATATTAGCTTACAGTCTGAGCGAGGCGATAACCGCGCCGGATCTGAGTTATCTTTATGCGGGGCAGCTGTATCGTGATGATCGCAAACAAGCTTTTCGTGATTGGGCTTATGCGCATTATGATGCGATTGCCAGTAAATTACCGCCGTTTGCACTACCTCGTTTACCAGGCTACCTTGCCAGCGGTTGTGAGCTGGCGCCACTTGAGCGGGCTGAGGTGTTTTTCACCCCAAAAGTTGAACACGTCGCCGGTTATGGCCGCAGTTTAGCTAAACTCAATGAGCAGGTTACTAACTGTGTGATGTTAAAACAGCGCGAGCAGGCCAGTGTGGTGAGTTTTCTTCAGCAGCAATAGCCTCTCAGTTGATTAAACATCATAATAAAGCCCGCATTGGCGGGCTTTTATGTGTTAGGTGACGTTTAAATAAGCGTTTATCGGCTAAGCTAGGCTCAGCGGCTGAGTACACTATTTGAATGACCAATAATGTTAATGCCAATTCCACTATTTTATCGCGTTAAGCTACTGTAAATTGATGTCGACTTTGATAAAATGCCGAAAAATTTTCATCGAGAGTTAATTATGCCAATGTACGTTGTGGGACATAAGATCCCGGATTCAGATTCTATTTGCGGCGCAATTGCGCTGGCTTACCTCAAAAATCAGATAGGCGAAGCGGCCATTGCAGCTCGTCTTGGTGAACTTTCACCAGAAACAGCCTTTATTTTAGAGCGTTTTGGTTTTGACGCGCCAGAGTTTAAAGAAAGTTATGCTGGCGAAGAAGTGTATATTGTTGACCACTCTGAATTAACCCAAGCGCCTGACGATATTGACCAAGCCACTATTGTGGGTATTGTCGACCATCACAAGCTGGGTGACTTAACCACATCGACTCCGCTTGAGTGCTGGATCCGCCCAGTGGGTTGCAGCAACACAGTGATCAAGATGATGTACGATTTCTATGGTGTTGAAATTCCTAAAGATATCGCTGGCATCATGCTATGTGCCATTTTAAGTGACACTGTGATCTTTAAATCTCCGACGTGCACCACTGCCGACATAAAATGTGTTGAAGCGCTAGCTGAAATTGCCGGTGTTGAAGATTACAAAGCCTTAGGCATGGAGATGTTTAAGGTGAAGTCTGCGGTCGAAGGCACGCCAGTACGCGATCTGGTGATGCGCGACTTTAAAGACTTCAACATGAATGGCAAACTCATCGGTATTGGTCAGCTTGAAGTGATCGATTTGTCAGTATTTGACGACATCAAAGCCGATCTTGAAGCCGATATCGCCGCCTTAAAAGCGGAAGGTAACCGTCACAGTGTGCTGTTGTTGCTCACCGATATCATGAAAGAAGGGTCTGAAATGTTGGTGGTGTCTGATGACAGCGAACTCACCACCCGCGCCTATGGCAAAGCGACCGAAAATGGCCGCGTTTGGCTTGATGGTGTGTTGAGCCGTAAAAAGCAGGTAGTTCCGCCATTACAAGATGCGCTAGCATAAAGCCACTCCCTTATATTGATAGCTTGTATTGATAGTCAGTTGTAAAAAAGCCGGCAGTTGCCGGCTTTTTTTGTGGCGCGTGTTAAGGCCTATGGCTTAGTCGGCTTTTTTGGCTTGTTGCTTCGCATGCTGTCGTAATTTTTGCAGGCGTTTATCCGCTATACCTAACACTGTCTGCGGCGGATAATCTTCAAACTCAAAGTCCCGCTCGCCGCAAGCTATGCCTGTGAGTAATTCAATGGCTTCTGAAACATGATTAATCGCCCAAATGGAGAAACGGCCTTGCTTAACCGCAGCGACGATGTCATCGCGTAACATTAAATTTTGTACGTTGGCCTGTGGAATAATCACCCCTTGGCTATCGCTGCGTCCTTTTATGGTACAAACATCAAAGAAGCCTTCGATTTTTTCATTGACGCCACCGATAGGCTGAGCATGGCCAAATTGATTCATCGAGCCTGTTATCGCAATATCTTGTCTTAATGGCAGGGCCGAAAACGCCGATAAAATAGCACATAACTCGGCCATCGATGCGCTGTCGCCATCGACGCCACCGTAATTTTGCTCGAAGGTGAGGTGAGTCGACAGGGGGATTTTATCGGTTTGGCCAAACAAGGTTGCCAAGTATGCGGTTAAGATCATCACCCCTTTTGAGTGAATACTGCCACCAAGATCCACCTTGCGTTCAATATCAAATACCGCACCTTCACCATAAGCTGTGGTGGCCGTTATACGATTAGGCACCCCAAATTGATGATCCGAGGTGGCAATAACCGATAACGCATTTATCTGACCGACAACCTTATTAGCCGTGTCGATTAGAGTGGTGCCATCGACAAAACTTTGCATCACATTATCTTTTAAACGGCACACTCTAAGCTCATGATTATAAAGAGCTTGCTCTACATGGCTCACCCTTATCATATTAGCGTTGCTGGATTTTGCCACGTAATTAGCTTCACGTAATAGGTTAGCAATGTCGGCTGAATGTAGGGATAATTTATACTTTGAGTCGGCCTGACGCGCACTAAACTCAATAACCCGTTTTATAGCCCCTCGATCGCAATGCAGCATCTTATTACCACTGACAATACTGGAGATAAATTGGGCGTAAAGCGCCTCAGATTGTGCGGTGCGAGGCATTTCGTCTTCAAAATCGGCGGTCACTCTAAATAGCTCTTTAAACTCAGGATCGTAATGTTGTAATAACTGGTAGGTTTGATAATCGCCAAAGAGGATAATTTTGACATTAAGCGGCACTGGCTCGGGATCCAGCGAAATGGTCCCCGACAAGGTTACCTCTCGTTCGAGCGAGCTTAAGCTTAACTGGCGTGACCGCAGTGCGCGCTTTAATCCATCCCACACATAGGGCTGCTCTAATACCTTGATGGCATCGATCATCAACACCCCGCCATTGGCGCGATGTAGACTGCCTGGGCGGATCAAAGAGAAATCAGAAAAAATAGTGCCTTTAAAGGTCGCATTTTCGATGTAACCAAAAATATTATGATAATTAGGGCTCTCTTCCACCACGATAGGCATGGTTTTATCGGCTTGATTAACCAATACATTCACTTGATATCGGCGGGGCATTTTTTTCTGCATCGACGCATAAGCAAGCGCAACCTGTTCTTCATTTTGCTCTAAGAAAATATCCAGATTATCGATAATATCCTTATGCATATCATGCAGGTGGGTTTTAATCACGGGATAGTCAGCATAGCTTAGCTTTAACGGGTCCATTAAATGCACTAAGACATCTTGGGCCACTTGTTCGTCATGCTTTTGTTGTTGATCGCTATAACGCTCTTCCCAAGCAGTAAATTTACGCACCACTTCACGCAGTTTTGATTCTATTTCACTGATGTTATTTTCAAGCGTCTGTTGCTGTTTATGACTTAATGCCGCAAATGTGGCTTCAGAGTGGGGCTCATCACCATTCATGGCGAGTAATTCATAGCCGCCCTGAGCGGTAATACTTAGGCTGATGTGTTTAGCCGCGGCCTCTTTAGTGATCTTATTTAATGCCGCTTCTTGTTTACTGGCAAGCTGTGCTTTTAATTTGTCTGCCCGGGTATAGTAAATCTCGTTATCGAATGCCAAGGGTAGGGCTTTGACAAGCCGTTTCATCAACTCTTCAATATCTTTTTTAAATTGGGCGCCTTTACCCTGAGGCAGTTGCAGCACCTTGGGTGTGCGAGCATCAGCAAAATTAACCACATAACACCAGTCATAAAGCGGATGATGCAAACCAGGATCATAGCGGTCTAAATAGCGCATTACCATCGTCCGCTTACCCAAACCATTACGGCCGATGGCGTAAATATTGTAGCCTTTGTCCTGCATCGACATGGCAAACTCAACGGCACTTTGGGCCCGCTCTTGGCCAACGATTTTATCTAACGGGTTAAGGCTTTTAGTCGATTTTACTTTGGCATCTAAACTGCTTAGCAGGGATGGTAGGTAAAGTTTGGCACTGGTAAGAGGGGAGATTGGCATACGCTAACTATCTCATATGAAAATATTAACTTCAGTGTAAACAGCGGTCACACAAATGACAGCAGTCATTTACTCAATTAAGGCCATATTATTAACAAATTGGTTTGTTTGATTATTTTTCATACTAAAAATAGTGTCATCTTCACGCCACACACAACTCATGCATAACTTATTAGCCTGCTGAATGACATTACTCGTTGTCAAACTTAACCCCGCTGATAAATAAACTTGCGCCTTTGTACCTGGCTGCTAAAATAACTGTGTTTATATACAGCGTATTTTATTGGGTCTTATCTATGCGCGTTATTCCTTTTCCAGCCAGTGCTGGTATTACTGGATTCGAAAGCCCTGCGGCTGAGTATTGCCAATTAGGCTTAAGTTTAGATGAACTACTGGTAGTACATCCCAACGCGACTTTCATCGGGTTGGCACAGGGGGATTCAATGCAAGGCGTCGGCATTTTTGATGGTGATGTGATTATTGTTGACCGCCATGAATGCGCCCGCAGTGGCGATGTCATAGTGGCCAACTTTAATGGTGAGTTTGTCTGTAAAATCATCGACACCCAGCGACGTTTATTACTGTCATCTAACCAACACTATCAACCTCTTAGCATTCACGACCACGATATTTTTAATATCGAAGGCGTTGTCACTCGATCGATTCGCTGTCACCGTCAAAGCCCACTACTGGTGG
This sequence comes from Shewanella sp. 553, assembly GCF_059338375.1. Lineage (NCBI taxonomy): Bacteria > Pseudomonadati > Pseudomonadota > Gammaproteobacteria > Alteromonadales > Shewanellaceae > Shewanella > Shewanella sp. 553. Next base: position 1,986,760 of record NZ_CM181701.1, on the reverse strand, counting down.
ATCATTAAGGTGGTGTTTTTATGTTTGCCTTAATCGATGCCAACGCATTTTATTGCAGTGCCGAGCAAGTTTTTCGTCCCGATTGGCGCGGTAAACCTATCGTCGTATTAAGTAATAACGATGGGTGTATTGTTGCCGCAAATCGACAGGCACAAGAAGCCGGCATTCAAAAATTTGTGCCTTATTTTAAAGTGAAATCCTTGTGTGATCAGCGTGGGGTCATTGCCTGCTCGTCCAACTATGAGTTGTATGCTGATTTATCCAATAAAATGATGAATATCATTGGCCGTTTTGCTCCTGAGCAGCATGTGTATTCGATTGATGAATCATTTCTCTCCTTTAAAAAGAGTTATCCGGCAATTCCATGCCTACGAACCCAAGGCCAACTCATCCGCCGTACCGTTTGGAAAGAAACCCGTTTACCGGTTTGTGTTGGTATGGGCGAAACCATGACATTGGCGAAAATCGCTAATCATGCCGCAAAGAAAATTGAAGGCTATCAAGGAGTTTGTGTTATCGATAGCGAGCAGGAACGGGTGGCCATTTTAACGCAATTGGCAGTGAGTGATGTATGGGGAATTGGACGGCGGCTAAGTAAACGGCTGCAATTAATGAAAATAACCACCGCATACGAACTTGCCACTATGCCACCAGGTGCCGCCCGTAAACAATTTGGTATCGAGGTTGAGCGCACCGTGCGAGAACTCAACGGCCAGGTATGTAAAGTGTGGGATAAGGCGCGAGCCGATAAGCAGCAGATCTTCTCCACCAGAAGTATGGGGCAACGCATTTGCGATAAGCCATCGTTATTACAAGCCTTAAGTAAACATGTTGCCATTGCTGCAGCAAAAGCGCGTAAGCAAGGCTTATGTTGTCAAACCATGCTGCTATTTGCTTATAACTCTCCCTATGACGACCAACCCACAGGATTTAAAACCTTAGTCGAGTTGCCTTGTGCCACCAATTGCAGCGTTGAGCTAACCAAAGCCATGACCCAAGCGGCACATAAGTTATTTAGGGAAGGGGTGCGGTATTACAAAATTGGCATAGGGTTGCTTGATTTAACCAGTGACAAATACTGTCAGCTCGATTTATTTACTGTCTCAAAAGCCAATTTACCCCTCATGCAAACCTTAGATGGTATTAATCAACGTTATGGAACCGATGCAGTATTTCTTGCCGCTCAAGGTATTCAACCCAAATGGATAATGCGCCGTGACTTACTCACACCACAATACACCACCAAATGGCACTCAGTACCGCAGATAAAATGTTGATATATTCTAGCAATATGACTACGGACATCCGTAGTGTCGAAATATATATCCAACCATTGAGTATCCAGTCGATAGTTTAAATTTCCCCGTCAATAACTTTGGCAGCCTTGAGTTTAAATGTTTTGGACTAATTATCAGAAAATTGTCACAGCAGACGAACCATCTAGACATCGTTAAGGCATGACAAGCAATGCCGACGAGCGCAGGAGAAATGACGCGCCAATGCCGATAAGTATCATTAGTGGCACTTCTATATCCTCACACACATAGCTGCGCACAATGTATATTATGTTAAATGAGGTGTGCGGATGTGGAAAGCTTCACTCAATTTCAGACTCCTCTCATTCCAATTAAGGTGATTAATTACCAATGCCTTGAATCATGGGTCGATAGCTAGCGCTTTTATGTACATCAACATCGTCCAGACATAATTATCGTAGCGTCCTATAACGTCCTAGAATGAAACTGCTTTTTATCGCTTTAGACTGTCAAGCAACGTAACATTGAGTATTGAGTATTGAGCGTTTAGATAGACCCATTTAGATAGATCAATGCTACTGATAATCGTCTGGTACCATGAATCATTAACTGAATCACTGCTCGGTAGTTATCCGCTGAGGTCACATTTGTTGAATACCGCAGACTAGTTATGAACGTATGCAATGCCTAAAGCACCTCTAATCAATTTCGTTTAACAGCATTTGTTGCCCTCAACACTGTAGTGAACGTTAATCGGTTGGCACTCAACTGAGTGCCAGGACACATTTTCAACGCGTCGCTACGTGAAATCTAGCCTAGGTAGACCCGCATTGATTTGTTTTATGCGCGTAGCGCCGCCTGAATTTTAAGCTATTAAACCTTTTTATACCGATATAGCTAGTCAATGACGTTAACACTCACAGTGTTGAGCGATTAATGAGAGTTATCGTTTGACTATGACACGCAAATAAGCTGAGTTTAGAAAGCATTAAAATAAGCCATAAATAAGCTTACCTTACGATTTAAAGTGTGACCGTTGAATCAATTACAAGGTTTCACTGATGTAGTGATAACCACTATTTCATACTTTTCAGGTTGATGCCTTACAAGCTAACATTAAAGATGATCGGTAATGTATTTTATTAATGATGACACTAATGTTAATAATTAAAGCCTACAAAATAGGTTGAGAAAGTCACGGAATAACGGAATAATAGTTGTGAACACAACCCCTTTTCACATTGACCTTTAATGCCGATAAGTATCATTATCGGCATTAAAATATTGGTTAAATATGGTGTAAACTTTTCTTATAATAAGCATCAAGTTCAGATGCATAGCAGATTCAAGTAAATGAATTAAAGGTGATGAACAGTACAGAAAATGTTTACCGCTATGAGTTTAAGCAGATTTGTTTTATTAATTTTTATTGAATCAACATTTTTAGCCGTAATGAGAAGGTTTACGTATAAACAATATGTAACTCTACAAGAATATTTGCGTGGATGTCATTTAAGTGGGTAATACCCTGCCCGCTCAAATAGTTATTCATTACTCTGTGTGGAACAATAAGATCCTCAAACTGAATCGAAAAAGTAAGGTCATGTTTATTTTATAAGTTTGAATAACCTTCGTTGTAACCTCTGACTAATAAGGCATACAAGCGTATAATTAGACTGCCCTAGCCCTCAAAAAAGCTCTCGCAATATACTCTAATTACGACTCAGAATATCTGTGCGATATCAACCATGCAGTCAGGTACAAATGACTTAGAACCATAGATGAAACGGCTGACTGCCTGACTTTGCCGCCTAAACCACCAACACAACTCCCCTTGTCATTTACCTTATTTTATTCCCGATAAGGTATCTATTGGTTTATTCGCCGCACTTTGGTGGCGATCCGATTGACTGGTGTGTAAATATTGCGATGTGGTATCAATACTTTCATGTCCGGCATCGGCTTGTACATGTGATAACGGTCTGCCGTGTAAATTAATATCGTGGGTGATCCCGGTATGACGAATGTTATGTACACTCAATAATCGCATCGCTTTGGCATCTTCTATCATACCGTCAGCTTCGGCGCAGTCGGCACTATACTCGATAATTTTTTGCACTTCTTCCCTCACCTGGCGAATACCAAGATTAGCGTTGATCAGTCCGCTTTCTCTACCTCGGCCAGCAGCGCGATGACGTACAAATAGTGGTGTTTGTTCATTAGAACTTGGTAGATCGCTTAAACCTAAATATTGTCTGTATTCGATTAATGCAGTGAGTATTGCATTGGATAAAGGCACTGAACGCTGCTTGCCGCCTTTGCTTTGCGGGATATTAAAGCGCCAAATACCCGTCTGTTTATTTTGAGTAAATTGCCCCATGATGGGGCTATATCCCGCCCTTGCGCTGACATCTGATACTCGTAAATAGCAAGAGTAGATGAGCTTAATTAAAAATAAACTGCGTTGATGAGTCTCTGGTGAGGTTTGGGCAAGCCCTTCAACACTGCTAATGACATATGACCATTGCAGTTCGGTAAAAGCCAAGCTGTCGATATCGTCTTGATTGACTAAAAATTTATGCTTTTTAGCAAATCGCGAGTGATTCAGCCAAGCCTGCGCTGGATTGCGCTCACAATAATCCTCGGCCATTAAAAAACCATAGTAAGATGACAAAATCGCCATTTTGGTTTTTAAGGCATTGTCACTCAGCTCATAAATCTGCTCGACGCCAAGTTGCTTTTTACCGACAAAGGGTCGCCAAAGCGGATTAGGTAGACGCTGCCCCGTTGCTTTATCAAGTTTAAATTGCGCCACATTATAATAGCCAATAAGCGCTTTAGGGGGCTGCTGGCAATAGGCTACAAACTTGTCGATATCTCGGCGTGAGATCTGCCCGGGTGATTGCTTAACCACATCAAAACACCAATGTAAAAAGCAGCTGAGTTCACTACGGTAACTTTTATAGCTGTTTTCATTGTCGCGCAGAGAAAATAATAGGTCGCAAGAGAGCTCATAAATAAAGCCCGCATCTTCAATGCCATTTATGCTCAATGCAGTGATATGTTGATTGATAATGGGGTTGCCTTGCTCGAGAAAGTCTTTTGACTCAAATAATGGCAATACATTAGGCAATGATGTGATTGATGGAGCGTGATTGTTTGGCATTAGCAAATTACTTGGAGAGTATACCGATTGATACCGCTAATTTTATCATGATTAATGCATTTAATAGCTTAATTTAATTAATCAATTCGAGTATTTAGATTAAACGGAAAACATTGAATCAAAGCTTTACACAGGACAATAAGGTTATCGTGCTTTACTTACCCAATATTAAATCCCAACAGCAAGTTAGTTTAATAAACAGCCTCGATACGCAGCTTAAAACGAACAAGGATGGCCTGATCTTATGTTTCGTCGTTAGCCGTACTCATGATGATGGCCAATCGACAAAAAATGGATTAGCGTGGATTATCGACAGCGTGATTGTCGGCTAAAAAGTCGAACATAACATGCTGTTGTTGCTCAGCGACACTAAAGCTAACAAACATCCGCCAAACCATGTAATTACTGCTACATGAGCCATAGATTAACGTGCCTTTATAGCTGCTTTTGTCGTTTTCAGTTAAATTTAAAGGAATAACCCCCATAAACATATCTCTTCCTTCAACGCGTGCGCTCAATAATTTTACGGGTTTAGAGAAGGTTAATGAAACGGCTAAGGGCTGTTCACTTGGCGTCGAACCTGGTGAAATGCTTAAGCTGACATCAATGTCATTTATTGTTTGTTGACAAGGTTTTTGGGCAAACTGACATAAGGTTTGGTCTACGGTAAATGCAGCTATTTGTCCTGTTTCATCACCCTTTACAACACTATTATTAGGCTCGGAGCATGCACTTAATAAAAGCGTGCTAAGTAGGCTAATGACGGTAATGTTAATGCGAGTTATTTGCTTGTGTAGCACAATTTTTAACCTTTTGAATCATGGTGTTTACATTCTATACGTGGACTTTGATCTGGATCAATGTTGTACTCCGCATAATTCCTATCTTTTTTGATATTGCTCAAGTATCATTGCGATACTTAACATTAATTTACATTAATGCTGAGCAACACGTTGACTCAATCAAGTTTGTTTCGTAGGAAGCAGGCTTTTTAACGTCATTCTCTAACGGGTAAAGTGTCGCTTTACTCTAACAATAAGTACAAGTAATAAGCAGTGGAAGCAATATGATGAATCATTCCCAGCCTCAAGGCGCTGATTACAATTACACTGTTGTCCGCCAATTTGCATTAACCACAGTTTTGTGGGGAATCATTGGTATGTCAATCGGTGTATTGATCGCGGCCCAGTTAATATGGCCACAACTGAACTTTGATACTCCATGGCTAACGTACAGTCGTCTTCGACCTCTGCACACAAACGCTGTGATTTTCGCGTTCGGTACTTCAGCACTTTTTGCAACATCTTACTATATCGTCCAGCGCACCTGTCAAACCCGTCTATTTGCACCTAAGCTAGCTGCATTTACTTTCTGGGGATGGCAAGCAATCCTTTTATCAGCTGTTATTACTCTGCCACTGGGGCTAACCAGTAGCAAAGAGTATGCTGAACTAGAATGGCCTATCGATATCGCTATTGCCGTCGTTTGGGTAACTTATGCGATTGTATTCTTCGGTACCATCATTAAAAGAACAACCTCGCACATTTATGTTGCGAACTGGTTTTTTGGTGCCTTTATCATTACGGTAGCCGTACTGCACATAGTTAACTCTATGGCGATACCTGTGAGCATGTTTAAGTCTTACTCTCTCTACTCTGGCGCAGTTGATGCCATGGTGCAGTGGTGGTACGGACATAACGCGGTAGGTTTCCTACTGACAGCAGGTTTCCTAGGTATGATGTATTACTTCGTGCCTAAGCAAGCAGGTCGCCCTGTTTACTCATACCGTTTATCTATTGTTCACTTTTGGGCTTTGATTGCATTGTACATTTGGGCTGGTCCTCACCACCTACATTACACTGCTTTGCCTGACTGGACTCAATCACTGGGTATGGTCATGTCGCTTATCCTATTCGCGCCTTCTTGGGGTGGTATGATCAACGGTATTATGACGCTATCAGGTGCTTGGCATAAATTAAGAACCGATCCTATTCTACGCTTCCTCGTGGTGTCATTATCTTTCTATGGTATGTCTACCTTCGAAGGCCCAATGATGGCGATTAAGACCGTTAACGCATTGTCTCACTACACTGACTGGACCATTGGTCACGTTCACTCTGGTGCGCTTGGTTGGGTTGCGATGGTGTCGATTGGTTCGTTATATCACTTAATTCCTTCTGTTTATGGCCACGGTCGTATGTACAGCACTCAGTTGATCAACGTGCATTTCTGGTTGGCGACTATCGGTACCGTACTTTATATCGTATCTATGTGGATTTCGGGTGTTATGCAGGGTCTAATGTGGCGCGCAGTTAACTCTGACGGTACCTTGACCTACAGCTTCGTTGAAGGCTTAGAAGCATCGTATCCATTCTACTTTGTTCGTTTCTTAGGTGGCGTGTTCTTTGTCACGGGTATGTTGTTAATGGCATATAACGTGTTCAAGACCGTAAAAGCACCAAAAGAATCTTTGCCAGCACTTGCTGAAGCATAAGGGGTAGATTAGATGAAATTTAATCATGAGATAGTTGAGAAAAACATCGGTCTGCTGGGCATCTTTACCGTTATTGCAATCAGTTTCGGTGGCTTGGTACAGATCACTCCTCTACTTTTTCAAAAAGATACCACTGAACCTGTCGATGGATTACGCCCTTACACAGCCCTAGAGCTTGAAGGCCGTGATATTTATATCCGCGAAGGTTGTGTTGGTTGTCACAGCCAAATGATCCGTCCATTACGTGCAGAAACTGAACGTTATGGTCACTACTCAGTTGCTGGTGAGTCAGTGTGGGAACACCCATTCCTTTGGGGTTCTAAGCGTACTGGTCCTGATCTTGCTCGTGTAGGCGGACGTTACAGTGACAAGTGGCACGAAGTGCACTTAATCGATCCTCGTGCTGTGGTACCTCAGTCAAACATGCCTGGGTTCCCATGGTTAGCAGAAAACGTACTTGACGGTAAGTTAACTGCTCAAAAGATGGAAGTGTTCCGTGGTTTCGGTGTGCCGTACACTCAGGAAGATATCGACAATGCCAAGAAGGCCGTTGAAGGTAAAACTGAGATGCAGGCAATAATTGCATACCTACAGTCGCTAGGTCACGCACTGAAATAAATTGGAGGCATAAATATGGATTACGGCACAATACAAGGGATTATCACCATTGTTGTTATGTTGACGTTTGTCGGTATTTTTGCGTGGGCTTATAGCGGTCGTCGTAAGAATCAATTTGACGAAGCCGCTAACCTTGTTTTCTCGGATGACGAGAAAAACAAGGACTCAGGAGAGCATAAGTGATGATGAGTAGCTTCTGGAGTATTTGGATTACCGTACTCACAATCGTGGTAATCGCAGGATGTTTTATCCTATTAAGACTCGTCTCTAAAAACACTACTGGTGTTGAAGAAGGCAAGTCAATGGGCCATGCCTTTGATGGTATTGAAGAGCTCAATAACCCACTACCTAAGTGGTGGAGTTATATGTTTTATCTCACAATCGTTTTCGGTGTGATTTACCTCGCTCTTTACCCAGGTTTGGGTAACTACAAAGGCTTACTCGGCTGGTCAAGCTCGAACCAAAGCATTGGTACCGAGAATGGTATTAAAGCTGATTCTGCCGCCGCTATTGAACTAGCAGCAAAAGAAGGTCGCTGGGTGCAGTATGACCAAGAAGTGAAGAAAGCCGACGAAAAATTTGGTCCAATCTTCGCGGCTTACCTTGCAACACCGTTAGAAGAATTAGTTAAAGACGAAGAAGCATTGAAAGTCGGTGGTCGTCTCTTCCTACAAAATTGTGCACAGTGTCATGGTAGTGACGCCCGTGGTAGTACTGGCTTCCCTAACCTGACAGACAATGCATGGTTGTACGGTGGTGATTTAGCGACGATTAAAACGACGCTAATGAATGGTCGTCACGGTATGATGCCACCTAAAGGCGGTTTACCTATCGATGATAGCGAACTTGAAGGATTAGCTGAGTATGTGGTTAAGCTTTCTGGTCGTGAACACGACGCCGCACTGGCAGCTCAGGGGCAAGGCTCATTCATGAAAGGCTGTTTTGCCTGTCATGGCATGGACGGTACTGGTAACAAGTTTATGGGTGCCCCTAACCTGACTGACTCTGCTTGGTTATACGGCGGTAGTCGTGGCGTGATCGTTGAAAGCATCAAAAACGGCCGTTCTGGTGTCATGCCAGCATGGAAAGACGTTTTAGGTGAAGAGAAAGTTCACGTGATCACTGCTTACGTTTATAGCTTGTCAAACAAGTAGTTACATATAAGTAACATTAAGGCCTCGAGATGATCGGGGCCTTTTTTTTAGCTGTGCTTTTACTCAATTATCGGTAAAATGAGCCCAACAAATTCAACAGGTAGTTTTCATGAATACACCGCAAGCTTGGTATAAACAATTTTGGCCTTGGTTTCTAATTATTTTGCCCTTGTGCGCCGTCATCGCCAGCATTAATTTACTGATGGTGGCCATCGATACCCAGGACTCGCTCGTGTCTGAGGATTACTATAAAGATGGTAAAGCCATCAATATGGATCTGCGTAAAATTAAGCATGCCAAACAGTTAGGTTTACAGTTTGAGCTGATAGTTAATGATGATGAAGTGCGCATAGTGCAGCACGGTGGTGAAGCATATTTAGCGGCATTAAGCGTATCGTTTTTTCACCCCACCTTAAAGCAGCGTGACTTTAGCCAAATTACCACAGCCGATGGCAATCAGGTTTACCGTATCAAGTTGGCCGAACCTATCTCTGGCGCCTGGGAAGTACGACTCGAAGGATTCGATCAAACTTGGCGTATTCAACAGCGTCTTGATCTTAAAGACGCTGCTCAGTACTGGCTAAATTAGTTTTCACATGAATAACCTTGAGTGTTTTCATTGCAGCGAGCCAGTATTAACTGGCTCGCAGTTTGTCACCGTTATTGATAATACCCCGCAACCCATGTGCTGTCCGGGTTGCCAAGCGGTATCAAAGGCCATTATCGACGCTGGCTTGAGTAATTATTACCGTTACCGTACCGAGCCTGGTAACAAACAGACGGCACTGGTGCCTGAAGCACTCAATGCCAATTCAGCTTTTGACCTTAAAGAGGTCCAGCAAGATTTTGTCCATCAACAGGACAATATTAGTCAAGTTTCATTGACCATCGATGGCATAACCTGCGCTGCGTGTGCCTGGTTGATAGAACATAAGTTAAAGCTGGTCGATGGGATAGTGAACATTGCTGTTAACACCACCACAGAGCGAGCCTTGGTGACTTGGGACCAAAGCCGAATTAAGCTTAGTGAGATCCTCAATTTAATCAGTAATATCGGCTACCAGGCAGCGCCTTATCAAGTCGATGATGAAGAGATCCAGACCAAAAAAAATAGCCGTAAATTTTTATTAAGACTCGGGCTAGCCGGCTTTGCCACCATGCAGGTGATGATGTTCGCCCTCGCCCTCTATTCCGAATACTTTACCGATCTGGATGTTGAATACCGCGACTATTTCCGCTGGGTCAGCATGATGTTTGCCGCACCAGTGGTGTTCTACTCGGCACAGCCTTTCTATTTTAGTGCCATTCGCTCCATGCTTTCGGGGCGGTTAAATATGGACGTGTCGGTGTCGATTGCTATTTGCGGCGCCTATATTGCCAGTTGTATTGCTACCGTCAGCGGCCAAGGAGAGGTCTATTTTGAATCGGTCAGCATGTTCACTTTCTTCTTGCTGTTGGGGCGTTACCTTGAGCAAAACGCGCGTCAAAAAGCGTCCGTCAGCTCCAATAATTTACATAAACTGATCCCCTTAACCGCACATTTAGTTGATGCTGACGGCCAGCACAGTGAAGTTCCTGCGAAACGTTTACGCATTGGCGACATTATTCTCATTAAACCGGGTGAAACCATTAGCGCCGATGGCGATATTATTGAAGGTAGCAGCAGTGTTAACGAAGCAATGTTAACTGGCGAGCAGATGCCGGTGACTAAACGGATGTCGAGCCAAGTATTTGCAGGCACTATCAATGTTGACCACCCAATTAAGGTGCGCGTCACTGCCATCGGACAAGATCAGTTAGTCGCTGAGATCATTCGCCTGCAAGAAGCCGCATCCAACAACAAGCCTGCAGTAGCGTTATACGTTGATACCATCTCTAATTATTTTACTTGGACGATTTTGATTATCGCCTTGTTAACCTACCTAGTGTGGAAGGCCTATTGGCCTGAAGATGCTTTTTGGGTGACCTTATCAGTACTGGTCGCGACCTGCCCCTGCGCACTAGCGCTTGCAACCCCTACCGCCGTCACTTGCGCTACTGGGTTATTTACACGAATGGGTGTCGTAGCGCGTCAATCGGGCGTATTTGAAAAGCTGCCGCTAATTAATCATGTGGTGTTTGATAAAACAGGCACCCTCACCTGTGGCAGCCTGACGGTGGCAAACACTCGGTTACACAGTGATATTAACCAAGCGCAAGCATTGGCCTTAGCGGCGGCATTAGAGTCCACATCACTTCATCCAATCGCGCGTGCCTTTGAACGTTATCGCGCCGATGATATTCGGGTCACTGATAGCCGTAATCATGCGGGTTCAGGTATTGAAGGAATGATAAATCAGCAGCACTATATTATTGGCAGTGCTGATTTTATACACCAGCGTCTTGGTATTGAGTGCCCGCCTAGTGCGCAGCAATGTGTTTACCTTAGCCGCGATAAACAGCTCATTGCCAGCTTCGAATTAATTGATAACATTCGCCCCGATGCCTTAACGACCGTTAACTTGCTACGCGGATCAGGCTGTGAGGTGAGCATTGCCAGTGGCGATAACTCAGCTCATGTTGATGAAGTGGCTCGCGCTATGGGCATAACCAATGTGCATAAAGCACTTAAGCCACAAGACAAGTTACGCCTAATTGAACACTTGCAACAGACACAGCAAGTCGCCATGTTTGGCGATGGTATTAACGATGCACCAGTATTAGCCGGCGCGAATTTGTCTGTGGCTATGGGCAGCGGTGCTGCCATAACCAAAAACAGTGCCGATCTCATTTTACTAGGTGATCAACTGGCCCGCTTTACTGATGCAATGGTGGTTGCCAAGTTAACCGGTAAAATCATTAAGCAAAATCTCTTTTGGGCGTTGGGCTACAACTTATTTATTATTCCGTTAGCGGTCACAGGCCACGTCGTGCCCTACATCGCTGCTATCGGCATGTCAGCCAGTTCACTTATTGTCGTGGCAAACAGCCTTAGACTATTGAAGGTACGAGTATGAGTATTATCTATGTGTTAATCCCCATTGCGATGTTGTTTGTACTCATCGCGGTAGGGATTTTTTTCTGGGCAGTAAAATCTGAGCAGTTTGATGATCTTGACCGCCAAAGCGTATCAATCTTGTTTGATGATGACGTCAAGCCGTCAACGTCAAAAGACGATGAGAGCAAACCGCAGTGATCGACTTTACCGTTACTGGTGCGTTTATTGTGGGCTTGATGGGCGCTGGTCATTGTATCGGTATGTGTGGTGGACTCGTGGGGGCGATATCGCAGCAGATGCCTTCTCAAACGAAAGGCAATGCACTGGCGGCTAAACTGCAATTTATTATCAGCTATAACACCGGACGTATCCTCAGTTATACCCTAGCTGGCGCCTTAATTGGTGGCTCGGCCAGCTTACTCAGTACCCTGTTTAGTTTAGATATCTACTTGCTCACTATGCGTATGTTGGCAGGGGTAATGATGATCGCCACTGGATTATATATCGCCAAAATTTGGTCTGGCATAGTGCAAGTAGAGCGACTCGGAAAACGGGTTTGGCAGGTGTTAGGCCCCATAGCCAATCGCTTACTGCCCATTAAAAGTTTAAAACAAGCTTTTGTGGCTGGCGTAATCTGGGGCTGGTTACCTTGCGGTTTGGTTTACAGCACCTTGACCTGGGCAGTGGCGGCGAATTCGGCGCAACAAGGGGCGCTGATCATGGCGGCGTTTGGACTCGGTACTCTACCAGCACTATTCAGTGCTGGTGTCGCAGCGCAAGTGTTTGCCCAATTCGTGTTACGAAATTCGGTGCGTATGATCAGCGGCCTTCTGTTAGTTGGCTTTGGCATACACACTTTGTATATTGCAATTGCGCAGCTAAACTAGCTCACTCTATTAAATTAGTTTAACATGGGCATAACTGTGAAATTCGAGAGATATTATGACGGATACCATTAAAAATCGTCGTTCAGCAGCTCCTGGCTGCGCTATTCATTGTCATGACTGTAGTATGGGTAGCCTTTGCATACCTTTCACATTAAATAACAATGAATTAGATCAGCTCGACGAGATCATTGAGCGTAAGAAGCCGATTCAAAAAGGTGAGCAGATTTTTAAATCTGGTGACGTACTAAAATCTCTCTATGCCATTCGCTCAGGTACCATTAAAAGCTTTACCATTACCGAGCAAGGCGATGAACAGATCACAGGTTTTCATTTGGCTGGCGATGTGATCGGTTTTGATGGTATTCACTCACAAATTCATCAGAGTTTCGCCCAAGCATTAGAAACCTCAATGGTGTGTGAAATTCCCTATGAAACCCTAGACGATTTATCTGGTACCATGCCTAAATTACGTCAGCAGATCATGCGCTTAATGAGTAACGAGATTCAAAGCGACCAAGAGATGATCTTATTACTGAGTAAGAAAAATGCCGAAGAGCGCCTCGCCGCTTTTATCAGTAATCTCGCTAATCGTTTTGGTAATCGTGGTTTCTCACCTAAAGAATTTCGCTTAACCATGACCCGTGGTGATATCGGCAACTATCTTGGCTTGACGGTCGAAACCATCAGCCGACTACTCGGCCGTTTTCAAAAATCAGAATTGATTGAAGTAAAAGGGAAGTATATTACTATCATCGATTTTGAGTCACTTAATAAACTCGCGGGTAACAATAAAATCGGTCGTTAAACAAGCGAATAAATGGGTAAACTTGATCTAAAACAAGGCAATTTACCCGTTATCGACCATTATTAAATTACAACGTCAGATAAAGGAATAATCTATGAAGGACTATCATAAAATCCTTGTTGTAGTGGACCCTACAAGCGATGAGCAACCGGCACTTGCAAGAGCTGTTGAGCTTGCCGTTAAAAACCATGCCGAAATTACGGTATTCTTGTCTATATTCGATTTTTCCTACGAAATGACCTCCATACTATCGGGCCAAGAACGCGAAGCCATGCGTCAAGGCGTGATAGCGCAGCGTCAAGCATGGTTAGCCGATATTTTGTTGCAATACAAAGATAGCGGTATCGATATTCAAAGTGAAGTCGTGTGGCATAATCGCCCGTTTGAAAGCATTATTCTACATGCGATCGAAGGCGAATTTGACCTCATTGTTAAAGGTACCCATCAGCACGATAAGCTTAAATCGGTGATTTTCACCCCTACCGACTGGCACCTAATGCGTAAAGCGCCTGTGCCGGTACTGCTGGTTAAAGAACATGACTGGCCAGTAGCAGGAAAAATACTGTGTGCCATCAACGTGGCATCAGAAGATGACGATCATCAAACCCTTAATGGCAAGATAATCGAACACGGCCAAGACTTAGCCAAGAAGTTTGATGCTAAAGTGCATCTCGTTAATGGTTATCCAGGCACACCGGTAAACTTAGCGATTGAACTGCCCGACTTTGATGCACATACCTATAGCGAAACCATTCGCATGCAGCATGAACAACGAGTTTGGCATTTGGCCAATCAATATGGCATCTCAACGGATTTTTGTCATATTAAAGAAGGGTTACCTGAAGATGTTATCCCTGAACTGGCTGAACAACTCGATGCAGAACTGGTGATCCTTGGCACCGTTGGTCGTACCGGATTTTCGGCAGCATTAATTGGTAATACCGCGGAGCATGTTATCGATAGCATTAATTGTGATTTATTGGCAGTTAAACCTGATGGTTATAAGTCACCGCTCGAAGATGAGTAACAGCTAACGCACCGCTTCTTTAGACCATTGATTTAAGCTATACTACGCGCCCAGAATTTGATGATACTAGGCGCGTTTTTTATTATGTCTGATGATACTCTCTTAAAAAAACAGACCACACGGTTAAATAAGCTACAGAAGCGTCTTAGACGTGAAGTGGGTAGCGCTATCGCTGATTACAATATGATTGAAGACGGTGATACTGTCATGTGCTGCCTTTCGGGTGGCAAAGATAGTTACGCAATGCTCGACATTTTACTTAATTTACAGCAGCGTGCGCCGATCTCTTTTAAACTGGTTGCAGTCAATCTTGATCAAAAGCAACCGGGTTTCCCTGAAGATATTTTGCCAGCGTATCTTGATACGTTAAATGTACCGTATCATATTCTTGAAAAAGACACCTACTCTATCGTTAAAGATAAGATCCCTGAAGGTAAAACCACTTGCTCTTTGTGCAGTCGTTTACGCCGAGGCACCTTATACGGTTTTGCGCAGCAGATAGGTGCCAACAAAATTGCGCTTGGCCACCACCGCGACGACATTATCGAAACTCTGTTTTTAAACATGTTTTATGCGGGCAAACTAAAAGCCATGCCACCTAAATTACTCTCAGATGATGGCGCTAACGTGGTTATTCGTCCCTTGGCGTACAGCCGAGAGAAAGACATTGCCGAGTACGCCGCCTTAAAAGATTTTCCAATCATCCCTTGTAACCTGTGTGGTTCACAAGAAAATCTTAAACGCGCAGCCGTAAAAGAGATGCTTAGCACCTGGGACAAACAGTTTCCTGGCCGTATCGAAACGATTTTTACCGCTATGCAAAATACTAGCCCATCGCAAGGGGTAGACAGAGCGCAATTTGACTTTACTTCGCTTACGCGCGATCCAGACGCCCCGATGAAAGGTGATGTGGCCGAATCAGATCTGCCCGCCTTTGATTTTCTCGATATTGCCAATAACGGTCATATCGACTTAGATGCGGCTAAGCGCAATACCGATGCCTTAAAAATTGAGGTTGTCAGTACCTATACGCCTTAGCATTTAATGCCCAGAGCGCGACATAAAAAAACCTCCGATGGAGGTTTTTTTATGTCTGTGATTTTTATCCGTTATCGACGATTAACCCTCTATAAAACAACCTGTAAAGGGCTGAGTAACAAGCTATCTGTTATTTATCGCTAGCATTGACCCAAGGGCTGACGACATCAGGGCGGCGATCAAAGCTAATGCTATCTAGCTGATTGATACGTTCACGAGACAATCGGAAAATACCTTCGAAGCCAATGGTTTCGCCATCAATCTTTACTGTTGCGGCTTGGTCAAATTCAAAGTTAAGGCCACGAATATCATCAGTAAAATAACGCATAGGGAAGCCCTGCATGGTATGCAGTAGATCATCCATTTGTGCTTGCAACATGACTAAGTCAGCTTGTTGATATTGCGGCTGTGTTTGCTTGGCGCGTATTTGCATCGCAATGCCACATTGGCTGGCGTCATTTTCCATCTCTAAATGCACTAATGCCCTGTCCGATTTAAGCCTGCCATCATAGGGAATAAAAATGCGCTGCGAGTCAGTAATGGTTAATGGGAACTGCTCTTTTTCGGTCGCAATATAGCCACTTATTACCACGCAGCCTTGCGCTTTGGGTACTGAAAAAGTTAACTCAATCAACGGATAATGGCCTTTACTCACCTGTTTAAGACGTTGATAAAAACCTTGGTATTCCAGCGATATCGGCGTTGCTTGAGCAGTAATACTGCCAAGCAGTAGGCAACTAAACAGCAGAGCCTTGTTCATAGTTTTCCACCAAAAATTGATTATTGTGACGTAACATATCGAGCAATTCTTCGATATAAGCTTCTTGTCGTTCAGAATAATTGAGCAAACCATAGACTAATTTGTCAGCTCTAACGTGCTCCCCTTGAGCGCGTAGATCGGCACGAATAGATCGCAATAGCGAATAGGCGGCGTTCGAATTTAAATTACGCATGTAAGAGCCCACAGAATCATCGACACTGTTAAACACGGCGACTTCATGGCTCATCCCTTCACTGCGTGATTGTGGTACAAGACCACAGCCTTTTCTAAAGCACCATTGACCAAAAAAGTTAAGTCCCTCTTTAGCAAAGCGGCTACTGCCCCAACCCGTTTCATTGGCAGCCTGAATTAATACTAAGTCTTCTGGGATAATATCGACACGTCTAAGTAACTGATTAAGATTCTCAACGGTCACGCTGCGCATGCTGTATTGGTATTTACTGGCTAATTGCTGAATACGAAACTGCTCCGCTTCAGAAAGCACTTCTTCGTCTGCGAGATGTTGTTGCGCTGCAAGCAGAAACTTGCGCTCTTCTGCAATAATATTATTGTGATGCTGCACTGCAGGGCGTAAGAAATCAAAGAAAGCTTTTTTCTTTTCTGCCACATCGGCAATCGCTTCGAAATTTGGGATTTGGCTGTATTGACGCTTATTTTTTAATAACTGGCCTTGGCTGCTCTCTTCGCTGGGCTGCTGGTCAACCAGCAAGAGCTTCACCGCCAATAGGGCTGCCACCACAATGGCCAACGATAAGATAACTTTATTTATACTACCTGTTTTCAAATTGCTAACTCTTTTAAGGGTTTAGGAGGAGATTATATGCGATTTGTGCCGCAAAACAAAACCGCTATGCCTCAAGGCATTATTCGCTATAATATCTCGCGATATATTGGGGATTCAGGAAGGAAAAACCCGCATGCACAACTCTGCACTTAATCAATTTACAAATGTGGTTGCCATTGGTGGCGGTCATGGGCTGGGACGAGTGCTTTCTGCATTATCATTTTTAGGCCCGAGGCTGACAGGCATTGTGGCCACCACTGATAATGGTGGCTCAACGGGGCGATTAAGACAGCAGCAAGATTGCATTGCATGGGGAGATTTACGCAATTGTTTATCACAACTTGCATCGCGGCCATCTGTAGGCTCACTATTATTTGAATACCGCTTTAGTGGCCAGCATGAGTTAAATAATCATAACCTCGGCAACCTTATTTTATTGGCGCTCGATGAACTTTGTGTCCGCCCTCTTGATGCCGTTAACTTGATCCGTAAGCTGCTCAATATCGAAACCCAAGTGATCCCAATGTCGGAGCAGCCAACCCATTTAGTCGCCATACAATCTTGTGGTACTAAGATTTTAGGCGAGGTGGAAGTGGATGGTATGACAGAATCGCCTATCGCTTTATCACTTGAGCCAATGGTTGAGGCAACAGCCGAAGCCTGCAATGCGATAAAAGCCGCCGATTTGATTATTTTAGGCCCTGGTAGTTTTCTCACCAGTATCATGCCGCCCTTATTATTGCCTATCTTAAGCGAAGCTTTGGCGAGCAGTAACGGCAAGGTTATTTTTATCGATAACTTAACTGCCGAGCCGTCATCGGCAGTGGATTTTAGTCTCGAAAAACGCTTACATTGGTGCGAGCAAGTGCTGGGGAATAAAGTGATTAACCACGTATTAAGCCATGGTGAGCAGTGCCACACTGAAGGTAATATCACCTACTTTCCGCTGCGCAGTAAACATCATGTAGGCCTACATGATCGCAGCGCTTTAGCTGAAGCTATCTCCTTTATCACTCAGCTGCCTACGCTCGAATCTTAATGGCTTAACCACCACTCACATCGCTTAAACACGATACAAAGCGAAAGCACTAAAAAAACGGTTAGCGCGTAAGGCGATAACCGTTTTATGAAGAACACATGTGATCAGTACATTAGCGTCGTTGTAATTTACACCACTTGCGCGATAGCCTTGCAGATTGCTGGCATATTGTCACGGGTCATCCCCGCCACACTGATACGGCCAGATCCGACAATATAAATACCAAACTCGTCACGTAGACGTTCGACTTGGGCTTTGTTCAGCCCAGAGAAGCTAAACATGCCATTTTGCGTCGAAATAAAGCTAAAATCTTGGCTAACACCAGCGCTTTTAAGAGTATCAACAAACAGAACCCGCATCTGAGCAATACGTTCACGCATCTGTTGTAGCTCTTCTTCCCACATAGCTCTTAATTCATTGTCACCCAAAATGGTGGCTACGATCAGCGCGCCATGAGCCGGAGGATTAGAATAGTTACCTCGAATAGTGCTCTTCACCTGGCTAAATGCAGTTTTAGCTGTGTCTTGATCTTTCGCCACCAAAGTAACAGCGCCAATACGTTCGTTATAGAGGCCGAAGTTTTTAGAAAATGAGTTAGCCACGATCAGTTCAGGAACGATATCGGCAACCAAACGTAACCCTTGGGCATCTTCTTCAACACCGTCACCAAAGCCTTGGTAGGCAAAATCGAATAAGGGCACTAATTCTTTTTGTAAACATAACTCAGCAACGGCTTGCCATTGGTTCTGATTAAGATCGATACCCGTTGGGTTATGACAACAGCCATGCAACAGCACTAAGTCCCCAGCTTTGGCGGTGGCTAAATCAGCCAGCATTGCGTCAAAATCCATGCTATGAGTTGGCGCATCATAATAACGATACTGTTTTACTTGCAGCTGGGCAGACTGAAAAATATTGTTGTGGTTGGCCCAGGTTGGGTTACTCACCCAAATGGTATTAGAGTCAGTATTGCGTGCCACAAATTCAGCAGCCACTCGCAGAGAACCTGTACCGCCTGGCGCCTGAGCGGTCACGGTACGTTGTTGTTGCAATACTTGATGTTGCTCACCAAAAAGCAATGTTTGTACCGCGCTGTTATAAGCCTGTACGCCATCGATACCGAGATAACTTTTACTTGTTTCATTATCAAGCAGTTTTTGCTCTGCTAATTTAACCGACTTAAGAATAGGAGTTTGACCTGACTCATCCTTATAGATCCCTACTCCCAAATTAACTTTATCTGAACGTGGGTCGGCTTTAAAAGCATCGGTAAGGCCAAGAATGGGATCGGCTGGAGCCAGTTCTACCTGGTTAAATATCATGACAGCATTCCTAAAAATTAGAGTAAATGTAGGGAGTTCGCCGCCATTTATACCATTGTCGACGACGGCTTCATAGCGGATTTTCATCAGCATCCGTTTTTTTGCGTTGCGATAGGGTTTATCTCATTTTTCTGCTTAATAACTATCGATATTGCAATATATGGGTAAGATTTTCACGTTCGGTTAATTGCGTAGCGATGACACTCTATCACGGTTTTATATCGCGTTTAATGGCTAAGCAGATTGACGAAAACAAAAAGGCCTCAACTTAGTTGAGGCCTTTTTGTCATCTTAAGATGGTACCCGTGGCCAGACTTGAACTGGCACGCTTATTCAGCGAGGGATTTTAAATCCCTTGTGTCTACCGATTCCACCACACGGGCAATGTGTGCGTTTTATCGCTGTTGCGCTAAAACTTAAAGTGGAGGCGCGACCCGGAGTCGAACCGAGATCGACGGATTTGCAATCCGCAGCATAGCCATTCTGCCATCGCGCCTTATATTGAAGGCGTTAAGGCCAACCCTAAAGATTGGAGCGACATATCGGGTTCGAACCGATGACCTATACCTTGGCAAGGTATCGCTCTACCAACTGAGCTAATGTCGCAAGTCTTAATGCTTTCAATCTCAATCAAGTTCTACTTAAGAAGCTTTCCCCTGACTGCGGAATGGCATTCTACCGATTTACGCCCAAGAGTCAACGCTAAATTATGTAATAATCGAGATTAATTAACTGGTTGCTGCAATATTGCTCGTTGTGACTTTTTGTTAACCAATTTAGGTGATAAGCGAATAAAAAAACGCCTGAATCACTGACTCAGGCGTTTATAATCATGCATAATCGGATACGTTACAGGTTAGGCAATGACTGATATTGTAAGCCCAACATCTTTTGCATCACGCCAACAACTTGGCAGCTGTAGCCAAATTCATTGTCATACCAGACATATAAGATAGTACGATTGCCTTCGGCAATGGTGGCCTGTGAATCAACTACGCCCGCGTAACGTGAACCAACTAAGTCTGACGATACAATCTCAGTTGACTCGGTAAAATCAACTTGGTTTTGCAATTCAGATGACAAGGCCACTTTACGTAGATATTCGTTCATATCTTCTTTATTGGTTTCGCCATTGAGGTTTAGGCTGATAATCGCCATCGAGACATTGGGCGTAGGCACGCGAATGGCGTTACCTGTTAACTTACCTGCCAAAATCGGTAGCGCTTTAGCAACTGCTTTCGCAGCACCAGTTTCGGTGATCACCATATTTAATGGTGCGCTGCGGCCACGACGGTCTGCTTTATGATAGTTATCAATTAAATTTTGGTCGTTGGTATAAGAGTGGATCGTTTCAACGTGACCATTAACAATGCCGTACTTGTCATTGACCGCTTTGAGTACTGGTGTTATCGCATTTGTCGTGCAGCTTGCCGCCGATACGATAGTGTCCTCATCTAAGATATCATTCTCATTCACGCCATAAACGATATTCTTAATCGCGCCCTTCGCAGGAGCTGTCAGCAATACTTTTGCCGCGCCTTTCGACTTAAGATGAAGACCTAAACCGTCTTCATCTTTCCAAATACCGGTGTTGTCGACAACTAAGGCATTATTGATGCCATATTGGGTGTAATCAATTTCATCTGGCGAGTTGGCGTAAATAACCTGAATATAAGTGCCGTTAGCAATAATAGCATTGTTGTCTTCATCAACTTCTACTGAACCATTAAATGGTCCATGTACTGAGTCACGACGTAACAAGCTGGCACGTTTTTCTAAATCGCCTTTACGGCCACCACGAAGTACGATAGCACGCAAACATAATTTGTTGCTCACGCCCGTTCTTTCAATCAATAGGCGTGCTAATAAACGTCCGATACGACCAAAACCATACAGCACAACATCACGTGCTTGTTGATCATCTTCGTGATCGATAGCGCTTGCCAGTTCTTGGCTCATATAGGCTTCTATCTGACTTGCATCCTGATGCTCACGCCAGTAGTTGACCGCTAATTTTCCGATATCAACTTTGCATTGCTTTACTGCAAGCTTGCTGAGTGCTTCTACAAATGGGAAGCTTTCACGCAATCTGAGTTTTTCGCCAACATGACGGCGTACTAAACGATGGGATTTAATGATTTCAATAGTCGAAGCATTAAGAAGGGGTTTACCGTATAGCACGACTTCTACACCTTGATTACGGTACAGCTTACCCAACAGAGGCTGCATCGCTTCTGCCATTTCAAAACGTTCTTGCCAACTTTGTAGGTGTTTATCAGCGGTCATTTACAGATCCTTTATCTCACTTTAACTACTTTATTTGTAGAAATATTTGAGTAACAAAGAGAAAAGCCCAATAATCTACTCTTATCGGTACCAAATCCCCTTATTGGTCGGCGCTATTGTAATGAAAACAAGGCTGACGATCTAGTAAGATATTTCCCGTAAATATGTAATAATATTAGATAAAATCACCAGAGGAACTCAGCTTGCGCATAAAGTTTGTAATCATTACACCATTATTGTCGGTTTTAAGCGTTTTCACCCTTTTTGGCTGTGATAATGGCGTTAATACCAGCACCATTTGTAAAAATAATCCTGAACTTTGTGACGATTTACATCGTGACAGTTGGTGTAAATATGAAAAAGCAGACCTGATTAAACAGCGCTATGTGCTAAAAAACAGCCCATCGCCCTCTGGCGAGCAAGTTTACCAACAGCTGATCAACCTAGAAAACTACAATAAATGTATCGAACTGGCTGCAGGTGTTGAGCATATTTTGCACCCAGAGCGCACTAACGATCGCGCTAAAGCTTTTGGTGTCAGCGCACAAAACCTCTCGCAACTGCAAGCTACCACAAAAAATAATCCAGATATCTATCTGTCATTTTATCACTGGACGCGTTTAAGCGATGCTAAGGCGCAAGCACGAGTGATTAAGGCTGAGCGTGCGGGTAAGATAAATGATCCGTTAATATTGGCGCAGTTGGCTGCCTACTATCAAAAATCAGATGTGAATAAGGCAATGGCGCTATATTTTGATTTGTTAGCGTCCACCAGCCCTGAGCAGTTTAATCCCGACTGGTTATTGGGACTCGCCAGCATTTACCAGCAACAAGGCGATTTAGAGAAAACCTACCTGTTTTCTAAAGCTAACATCTTAATGACCAATAATAAGGCTTCAGCGCAAAAAATGAGTGCCTTAGTCAACGGTAATGCTAAGGTTGAGGCACTCTTAACCGAGCAAGCACAAGCCTTGGTTGTGCATCTCAATCAGGGCGACTACGCTTCTAGTGATATTCGACAGCAATTACACCCAAGTGGGCAGTAAATGCTGTTAAGGTAACTTCCGAGACATGGCGCGTTATCCGAGCTAAAAGTATTTTTTTTACAGAAAAGAACCTCTCTTTTGTAAAAAACCTGATCTTTGTAAAGGAAACAGCAAAATTGTTACGCTATTTGACCGATAATTGCTGATATTGCTTGACGATAGCTGTCATTTTGGTAATTTTACTACCAGATTACTTTTATACATTTACTTGAGGGATATGAGATGACTATCCGCGTTGCAATTAACGGCTATGGCCGTATCGGTAGAAACATACTTCGTGCGCTTTATGAAAGCGACAAAAACTATCCAATCCAGATCGTTGCCATCAATGATTTAGGCGATGCTTCTATTAATGCTCATCTCACCAAGTACGACTCTGTACATGGTCGCTTTAATGCCAAGGTTGAGCATGATGACGAAGCTATCTATGTAAACCAAGATAAAATCTTGACCTTCTCTGAGCGCGACCCAGGCAAACTACCTTGGGCAGAGTTAAATATCGATGTGGTATTTGAATGTACAGGTATCTTTACTTCCAAAGAAGCGGTACAACCACACCTAACGGCAGGCGCCAAGAAAGTGATTATTTCAGCTCCTGGGAAGAATGTTGACGCGACTGTCGTCTATGGTGTTAACAATAATGAAATCACCGCAGATATGACGGTCATTTCTAATGCTTCTTGCACCACAAACTGCCTAGCGCCTTTTGCTAAGCCATTAAACGATGAGATTGGTATCGAGTCGGGTTTGATGACCACTATCCATGCTTATACCAACGATCAACGTTTATCGGATGTGTATCACACAGACTTACGTCGTGCTCGTGCTGCGGCTATGTCGATGATCCCAACTAAAACGGGTGCTGCGGCGGCTGTTGGCCTTGTGGTACCTGAGTTAGCAGGCAAATTTGACGGACTCGCCGTGCGCGTGCCTACGGTTAACGTATCATTAGTTGATCTGTCTTTTATCGCAGCACGTGATACCTCGGTTGAAGAGATCAATGCCATCATTGAAAAAGCGGCAAGTGTTGCGCCAATGAGTGAAGTCTTAGCGGTAAATCATGAACCTTTGGTTTCTATCGATTTTAACCACAATCCTTACTCATCAAACTTTGATGCAACTCAGACTCGCGTTAATGGTCGTCTAGTGAAAGTCATGGCTTGGTACGACAACGAGTGGGGCTTTAGCAACCGTATGCTAGATAACGCCGTTGCCTTAATGAATGCTAAGTGATAATTAAGTCTCACTAACCGATAATTATTACCTAAGTCAATGATCAGCAAAAGGAGCCTAATGGCTCCTTTTTCATTTTCTCTTATTCATTTAATACACTTTTACTTCTGGGAATAGTGTCAATTAGGAGAAATTCAATCGTTAAACAGGGTACTAACAAGCAAGGACTTTTATGAAAGGTAAAATGCTCAGTATTTTGCTTGTCTCATTACCTTAATTGATATTGCTGATGTTGATTTTTTCGTGAACGAGAGACACTTATAAAACTGATAAAAAGTGTAAGGTATAAGCTGAATTGACAGATGAGTTTACGATATAGCATGCCATTGATGCTTAAAAGCGTTTGATCCGCACAACTTTCATCACTTCAAATTCAAGTCCTGCCACGGTTTCAACCTCAGGGTAGTAGGTTATATTCACCTTATGTCCTTGTAAACTACGGTATTTTTTCGTGCGCTTAAATTTAAACGGAGCATCGCAGCCTTCTATCATTACCGTATGTTGTACCCACTCGTTGGTTTCTCTTTGAGTATGAGAAAGAATTTTCACCCCCTCTGAATGCACTAAACCATCATGTTTATCGAGCATTTTATCTACAACATGTTTCATAATCAGACCTTTTTACGATGAGTGAGTTTTAACCTACAAAAATGACAATAAAAAATTATACAACATCTCATCGACTTTGCATGCGGCCTTAAATTGTACCAAATTGAGACCGTTAACAATACCTAATCAATTACTTATTAATCGATTAGGTTATCAAGCCCTATCGTTAACGGCTTATCGAACGCAGCAACCAGTAGCACAGTAGCAAGCCAAAAGTGACCTTACCAAGGGAGTGTGCTGCCGTCGTAATTATAAAATCCACCACTGTCTACTAATACAAGCTTTTCGAAACAATGGCTTAAGCCCGCAACAGACTCTTCCACACTGATAAGTGCATTAGGGCCTCCCATTGCGGTTTGTACCCAGCCTGGGTGATATACAGCACAGGCGATACTGTTAGCATGTAAGTCAATGGCGAGACTTTTTACCGCGGCATTAAGCGCCGCTTTAGATGAACGATACAGGTATGCCCCGCCACTACTATTATCGCTAATACTACCCATTTTAGAGGAGATAAAAATCACTTTACTCTGCCTGCTTTGCTTTAAGAGCGGATAACAGGCTTGCGTCAGCATGATTGGGGCGATGGCATTAACTTGCATCACCTTAAGCCACTCTTGCTCGTCACAATGGCCAAATGCAATCCCTTTAGGGCCATAGTAACCCGCATTATTAATCAGCAGATCGATTGGCTCACCAGCAAGGCTATCAATAAACGCATTCATCTCAGCTTTAACGGTGATATCTAATTTAGTCAAGGTTAATTGAGAATACTGCTGACTTAATCGCAGCAATGCATCGGCGTGTTGCGGCGTACGGCAACACGCCGTGACGCGCATACCTTGTTTGAGGTAATGGTTAACAAACCCTAATCCTATGCCACGATTGGCACCAGTGATCACTACATGTTGACTCATATTTCCTTCCTTCTTTTGTCTGCATGTTTAACACTATGGGCGTTACACAAACGCCTTATGACATTCATTCTAGCCAGTATGTTATCTGATTTCGCGTTGGTGCCTCTGTTATCAAGAGAATGTTTTTGCCACAATATCCCCCCTTGTTCTTTTAGATGGCCATCTGCTTTGGATATTTGCCAGTATTTAGCGTCGACATTAGATGCCACTCAAGTGGTTAAAGTGGCGAGTCTACAAACCTTATGGAGCGGTTATGGTGAAATCGCCCGCTATCAGGTTCAGCTCAACGCCAAGCGACACAGTGTGATTGTGAAACATATTTGTCCACCACTTGACGTTGACCATCCCTATCAATGGCACAATGCTAATTCACACCAACGTAAGATGCGCTCCTATCAAGTTGAAGCGCATTGGTATCAACACTGGTCGCACTTATGCGGACAAGCCACGCCAATGCCAACTTATATTGGCCATTACCATGATGACAAGACTAACGAGTCGATCATGATACTGTCTGACTTAGATGCTGCAGGCTATCCACTGCGTTATCAGTCGTTAACGGTTACGCAGACCAAGGCGGTATTAAGTTGGCTCGCGGCGTTCCATGGCCAATTTATTATCCAGGATCCCGCACAGGAGTGGCCAGAAGGGTTATGGCCTCAAGGCACCTACTGGTATCTGGCCACGCGAATGCAAGAATATACCGCCATGGATGACGGCGCGCTTAAACAAGCTGCGCAAGCCATTGATGCGCGGTTAAATCTAGCTCAATTTCAAACCTTAGTGCATGGCGATGCTAAAGTGGCTAATTTTTGCTTTCAGCCTGATGCAGCTGAACATGGTGCAAGTGTGAGTGTTGCTGCCTTAGATTTTCAATATGTGGGTAAAGGTTGCGGTGTAAAAGATGTTATCTATCTCTTAGGCAGTTGCTTGGACGAAGCCATTCTCTTTACACATTATGACGAGCTCATGGAATATTACTTTAGTCAATTTCGCAAGTCAGCTAGCGCTATGTTAAGTGATGCTCAAATCAACGCAGCTATCAACGAATGGCAACAACTGCTCCCCTTTGCTTGGGCTGATTTTGAACGTTTCTTAGCGGGTTGGGCGCCATCACACCATAAGCGTCATCGTTTTAGTGACAAGATGACCCGCCAAGCACTAGCGCTGTTGTAAGTTATGTTGCTAAGTTGCCCCTCCGTCAGTGCTCAATTTTAATTGAGTTCAGCTTCAAAACTATGGCTGCGAGCCTTGGGTCAATAACACTGAACTTACGATTCTTGTCAAGGTGGCATCCCGCCCAATAGCGGTTGTTTACCTAATTGTTACATACCTGTTTACATTATTAGGCTGTAACAAATGCGCCATTAGGCTACCATTCCAACCTTGAACTTAAACATGTCCGTATCATCGCCTCCTTATCGAGGCCGTATGACGACAAATAAGCATACCTTCGCTTCAACAAGAGGAAGCCATTTGTGGCAAGTAAAAAACAAATAATATTACCTATTGTCGTGCTCGCCGCCGGGATTGGCGGATACGCCATCATGGCATCGATGAAACAGCCACCGCAAGAGAAGCCCGCTGTTGATACTACCCCTGTGGTATCGGTCGATATTATTGAAAAGCAGCCGCTGACCTTCGCTGTTAACTCTTATGGCATAGTCTCGGCTAAATATGAAACCGAATTGGTATCTCAGGTCAATGGTGAAATCGTTTATTTAGCCGATGCCTTTGTTCGTGGGGGCTTTGTCAAACAGGGCCAAGTGCTGGCTAAGATTGACCCTAGTGATTACGAGGCGGCGTTAATTGATGCCGAGGCCACGCTGGCATCGGCCAAGGCGACCTTAGTACAAGAAAAAGCCTTTGGCAAAGTCGCCGAAGAGGAGTGGAAACGTATCGAAAATGGCGCCCCAACTCCCCTAAGTCTGCGTAAGCCCCAGCTTGCACAAGAGTTAGCTCGTCTGCATTCATCTGAAGCCGGTGTTTTGCGCGCCAAGCGCAACCTCGAGCGCACCATTATCAAAGCGCCCTACGATGCCCTAATTGAAAGCCGTCACGTCGGCCTTGGCTCTTATGTCAGTACAGGCACGGCACTTGGCAATGTACTCAGTACCCAAAAAGCCGAGATCCGCTTGCCACTACCCGATAAAGAAGTTCGCTACCTTAACGATCGTGGCATAGGTGCTAGTGTCACCCTTAAAGGCGAAATCGCTGGCTTACCACAACAATGGCAAGCCACTATAGTCCGCAGCGAGGGCGTCATCGATGACCGTAGTCGCATGACCTATCTGGTGGCTGAAGTGGTTGACCCTTATGGTTTGGTATCGCCTAAGCAGCCGCTACGTTTTGGCAGTTATATCACAGCCAATATCAAAGGCCGCCAAGCCAAAAGTGTCACGACAGTTGCACGGCATCTTATTATCGATAACAAAATTGCGTTGCTCGATGATAATAACCAACTTAAATATCAAAAGGTGCAGGTGCTACGTGAACAAGGGGCTCAAGTTGTCATAAGCGAGGGGCTTGAGTCAGGTATGAGAGTGATCACCTCTGCCCTCGACTACCCAATAGCAGGCATGGCACTGGCACTAGAAACGAGGCAACCAAAACTTGATGCGCCTCAGGCCACCCCTACCCAAATGGCAATGGACGATAAGGAATAATTTGGATGCCTGATACTCATAAAGGCATCATTGCCTGGTTTGCACGTAATAGCGTGGCAGCCAATCTGTTGATGATCATCATCATTCTGGGTGGCTTAATGACAGCCAACACCATTCGAAAACAGTTCTTCCCGCAAGTGGAAATTAACTGGGTTCAATTCAGTGCTTTCTATCCTGGGGCGGCGCCACAGGAGGTTGAAGAAGGGATCACCATAAAAGTAGAAGAGGCACTCGAGCGGGTTCAAGGCTTGAAACGGGTGATCACCTATTCAAACCGTAATTCAGCATCGGGTTACTTTCGTATCGAAGACTCCTATGATCCACAAGTGGTGCTCGATGAAATCAAATCTGAAATAGACTCCATCTCCAGCTTTCCCGATGGCATGGAGCGTCCACGGGTTGAGCGCATCAAGTTAAGGCAAGAGGTGTTTTACATCAGCTTGTATGGTGACGTTCCACCTAAACAGTTAAAAGAACTCGGCGAAAAAATTCACGATGAGCTGATGCAACTGCCGCTGGTTAATATCACTGAGTTTTATGGCGGTTTAGGCTATGAAGTTGCCATCGAAGTCAGCAAAGATAGGCTGCGTGAATATAACCTGACCTTTAGCGATGTCGCAAGCGCAGTGCGCGGTTATTCGCGCAATATGTCCGCTGGGCAAATTAAAGCGGAAAACGGTTATATCAATCTTAGGGTACAAAATCAGGCGTATGTGGGCTATGAATTTGAAAACCTGCCGCTGATCACCTTAGAAGATGGCACGAATGTGTTACTTGGGGATGTGGCCACCGTTATCGATGGTTTTGAAGAAGGGATCCAATACTCAAAATTTAACGGCAAAAACTCGGTCACTTTCTTTATTGGCGCATCCAACGATCAGAGCATGACAGATGTGGCCAAAGTCGTTAAGCAATACGTTAACGATAAACAGCAAACCTTGCCAGCAGGGCTCAAGTTAGAAACCTGGGTCGATATGACCTACTACCTTGAGGGCAGGCTCAACCTAATGCTCGACAGCATGAAAAGTGGCGCCGTATTGGTGTTTATCATGCTGGCGTTGTTCTTACGGGTACGTTTAGCGTTTTGGGTCATGATGGGGCTGCCGGTCTGTTTCCTTGGCACCTTATTATTTATGCCCATGGCGATGATCGATGTCACCATTAATGTCATTAGCCTCTTTGCCTTTATCTTAGTGCTGGGGATTGTGGTCGATGATGCCATTGTGATGGGAGAAAGCGCCCACACCGAATGTGAAAAGCATGGGCAAAATATCGACAATGTGATCCGCGGGGTGAAACGGGTCGCCATGCCTGCCACCTTTGGCGTATTGACCACCATAGCGGCGTTTTTGCCTATTACGCTCGATAATGGCCCCTCGTCGGCATTTGGCCAATCTATTGGCTATGTGGTGATCTTGTGTCTGCTATTCTCTCTGGTGGAGTCTAAGCTGATTTTACCCGCACACTTAGCCCGCATGAAACCTAAAACCATTGTCAAACCCGGCTCTAAAAAGCCGCTCGACTTACTTAGATTGGCCGTCAACGCGCTGCAATCTCGAGTCGATAACGGCTTACAATATGTGATACGCCATTGGTATCATCCATCATTAACCTTAGCGGTAAAGTATCGCTACGCCGTCATCATGCTGTTTATCAGTTTTATCTTAATCTGCGCTGGGCTCTACTCTGGTGGCATTATCCGCTATGTGGGTCAGCCTAAGATCCCCCATGATTTCCCGCGGGTGAATGTTGAGATGAATGTTGATGCCTCGGAGAAAGCAACTCTGGCGGCCGCCCTCGCTATCGAACAAGCCTTATATGATGTGGATAAAGCCATAGAAGCCGAATATGGGCAAAAAATGATAGCCGATATGCAGGTTGACCTTGAAGGCCGTACCAGTGCCAATATCATGACCAAGTTGGTCGACCCTGAACTGAGGCCAATGGATACCTTTGCCCTTGCCGAGCGTTGGCGACAAGCCATGCCCACCATTGCCGGGGTCAAGTCCTTTACCATACAAGATAATTTATTTGGTGGCGGCCGTGATGACGGTGACATTAGCTTTCGGTTAGAGGGGAAAGATGACGCGCAGCTAGTCGCCGCGGCCTTGGCGTTAAAAGCGAAACTGAACACCTTAAAAGGGGTCGGCGATGTGAATGATAGCCGCCAATCCAGTGCTAAAGAGGTGCAGTTTAAGCTTAAACCCCTGGCTAACAGTGTCGGCTTAACGTTAGCTGATATTGCCGCCCAAGTGAGTGCCAGTTTCTATGGTATGGAGGCGCAGCGGATTTTACGTAACGGCGAGGAGATAAAGGTGATGCTGCGCTATCCTGAGGCGCAGCGTAATGCGATAACCCATGTGACAGAGGTGATGATCCAGACGCCCCAAGGCGCTGAGATCCCATTGTCAGAGCTGGCTGAAATCGAAGTCACGCAAGGGGTGAATGGCATTCGCCGCGAAAACGGTAATCGCACCATCAATGTGTGGGCTACCGTCGATGCTGCGCAGGCTGAACCCTTTAAATTAGCGCAAGATATTCGTGATAACTTTATTCCTGACCTATTGAAGCAATACCCAAGAGTGAAGAGTGAAGTGTCCGGTAATATTCAAGAGCAGATGGAAAGCGCCAGTACTCAGCTACGCGACTTTGTCATTTCGCTCTTGGTGATCTACAGCTTGCTTGCCGTGCCGTTAAAGTCGTACTTGCAACCCTTTATGATCATGTCGGTGATCCCGTTTGGGGTGATCGGCTCAGTTCTGGGGCATATGATCTTAGGCATAGATTTAAGTGCCTTGTCACTGTTTGGGATTATTGCCGCCGCAGGGGTGGTGGTTAACGACTCTTTGGTGATGGTGGATTACATCAATCGCTCACGCCAAAACGGCGTGGCGATGAAAGTCGCGGTGATCAATGCTGGCTGTCGCCGCTTTAGGGCCATTTTATTGACCTCGCTGACCACCTTTATCGGCTTAGTGCCTATCATGACTGAAACCAGCATGCAGGCGCAGATGGTGATCCCTATGGCGGTATCCTTGGCCTTTGGGGTGTTATTTGCGACCGTGGTCACCTTGGTATTGATCCCCTGCCTCTATCTGATGATTGAAGATATTAAGGCGTTATTTCAGCCAGCATCGACAGGAGATACTGCAATGTCACCCACAGATCTACACCCTGAGCCACAATCTTAAATGGTTTAGGTAAGTCGATGACGGTTTAACGACGCAACAAAAAAGCCAGCGAGATGCTGGCTTTTTTTATGTTGACCGTCTTAAGCAATGGCCGTTATGCCGACAGCATGGATTCTATCATCTGCTGCGCCTGTGCCAATAGCTGCTCAAGATGCTCGGCCGATACAAAGCTCTCGCCATAGAGCTTAAACAAGGCTTCGGTACCCGAGGGGCGCGCGGCAAACCAGCCATTCGCCGTCACCACCTTTACCCCCCCAATTGGCGCCTGATTGCCCGGAGCATGGGTTAAGATAGCGGTAATGGCATCGCCCACCAAAGTATCACTTCCCAATAACTCACAAGTGACACTTTGGGTGATTAATTGATTAAATTTGGCTTTACGTTTGGGAGTTACTGGCGAATCGATGCGCTGATAAAAACTTTGGCCGTGACGCTCAACCATCTTCTGATAACGCTGCGCAGGCGTCTGGCCCGTTACCGCTACGATCTCTGCCGCCAGCAAGGCCATAATAAAACCATCTTTATCGCTACACCAAGTGCGGCCATCACGTTGCAAAAATGCCGCGCCAGCACTCTCTTCACCGCCAAAGGCCAATGTGGCCTCACTCAGGCCATCAACAAACCATTTAAAGCCCACCGGTACTTCACACAATGGCCGACCTTGCTCAAGGCATACCTTATCGATCATCGCGCTGGAGACCAAGGTTTTGCCGATGGCTAAGCTGTCAGCCCACTTGGGGCGATGGGTGAGTAAATATTCGATTGCCACCGCGAGGAAGTGATTGGGGTTCATTAAGCCGGTGCTCGGGCACACAATACCGTGACGATCATAATCGGGATCATTGCCTACACAGATATCAAACTCATGTTGATGCGCCAGCAATCCCGCCATGGCATAGGGCGATGAGCAGTCCATACGGATCTTGCCATCTTTATCTAACGGCATAAAGCTAAAGCTGGGGTCAACCTTGTCATTGACTAAGGTAATATCAAGTTGATAGCGCTTAGCAATTTTGTCCCAATAATGAATACCAGCCCCCCCAAGTGGATCGACGCCAATCCGCACGCCTGCACGGCTGATGGCCTGCATATCGATAACATCGTCAAGGGTATCCACATAGGCCGACATAAAGTCGACAGGCTGAATCAAACTGGTGTGGGTCGCCAATGAATAGGTAAGCCGTTTAACGCCCTCGAGCTGCTTAGCCAAATACTGATTGGCGCGCGCTTCAATCCAGGCGGTTATCTCACCTTCTGCTGGACCACCATGTGGAGGGTTATATTTAATACCGCCATCTTGTGGCGGATTATGTGATGGGGTGATGATTAAGCCATCAGTTAATGCCGCGCCCGGTGTTGATTTAGCGCGGTTCGCCCGAACAATCCCATGGGAGATCACCGGCGTTGGCGTAAATTCATCATGGGCTGCCACTCGCGCAGTTACCGCGTTGCCGCTTAACACTTCTAAGGTGGTCACAAACGCGGCTTGTGATAAGGCATGGGTATCGATGCCAACTAACATGGGGCCTGTGATCCCGGCTTGCTGACGATAATCGACCACAGCTTGTACTATGGCTAAAATATGCTTTTCATTAAAACTCTTAGCAAAAGCGCAGCCACGATGACCTGACGTACCAAAACTAACCCGTTGTGAGTCAATGTTGACGTCGGGAGACAATCGATAATAATGGCTCATCAATTTAGGGATATTAACCAAATCCATTTGTGTTGCTGCAAGTCCTGCCCGTTTATCTATCGCCAAAATTGAATCCTGTTTTCGAACACTAAGGGAGTATACCTTGCCAAGGCAAGTACCAAGCTTGTACTGGCAATGTAGTGAATAAATCACTTTTTATAGCCTGAACTTATTACTGAACAATAAAGCCAGTACGCTCAAACTATTGGCGAATTAAAGTCGCACCACTTAAATAAGGCTGACTATCTGTTCAATCTGCTCGCCGTCCACCCCAAACTGGGTTAACACTTCACTTAATATGGTGCGCTTTTTAGCAGTATTGTTATTGGTGGTCACCCAAAAACCGCTTTGGCCAATCTCTTTCGGATTGGCTGACTTACTGGCTTTAAGCAATGAAGCTTTAGAGGTCGCAAAATAGAGACGGTCGCGGCCTTGAATTTGCAATACTTGATCAAATTGCTGTGGCATTGCTTTATAAATGGTTTCTAAACTAAATAAGAAACGACCTACCGCGCCTTTTTGTTGCGCTAAGGCTTCGGTATCGGTCAAGTTATTCACTAAGTTAGGTAACGATGTCGTCGCAACGGCAACAGAAGCAGTCTCATGATTCATCGTGGTTGATGTGACGTGCTCTTGCTGTCTATCCATGCTTGGGTGGCTGATTTTTTCTGGCGGCAGTGTCGTCACGGCCTCCACATCTACACCTTCAATATCTAGGCCCAATAGTCGACGGAGGATCTCAGAAGCACTCTCCCCTATGCGCTCAGTTTTACTTGCGATATGGCGATACAACTCTTCATCAATCTCAATATATTTCATGACCAAAATCTTCCTTAGACAGTGAAAATTAACTCATTATTATTGTTTACTTAGCGATCCATACACTCATTTGTCAGATCCTCCCAAGTGTATGCTATCTGCCCTTATGGAATAAAGAGCTGTGTAGTTAAATTTGATCCATATAGCCCAATGCACCGCAAATTATGGCCCAACAGCCTAAAAACCATGCAGCCAAACTCGGTGTAACGGAATAGCACTGTTATTTAGCCCCGTTTACAGGCACAATTTGGCGCAAATTTTCAACACCGCACACTTATGTCTACTGTCAATTACGTCGTCACAGGCCAAGGGTCGCCAGTTGTCCTGATCCATGGTCTGTTTGGTAATCTCGATAACCTCAAAGCATTAGGCGCTGCCTTGACTAATCATCAAGTGATCCGCGTTGATGTGCCTAATCATGGCCTTAGCCCCCATTGGCAGCAGATGGATTACCTCCGTTTGGCTAAGGCGATGGTTGATCTATTAGATGAGTTGTCCATTGAAGCGGCACATTTTGTTGGTCATTCTATGGGCGGTAAAATTGCCATGGCCACCGCGCTGCGCTATCCAGATCGCGTACTGAGTATGACGGCCGCCGATATTGCTCCTGTAACCTATCAACCTCGACATCAGAGCGTGTTTGCCGGCTTAACAAGCCTAGATGTAAGCCAATTAACCAATCGGGCCCAGGCGCTGGTGCAACTGACTGATGCCGGCATAGACGAAGCAACCGCCCTGTTTTTACTGAAAAACTTACAAAAGTCTGATGTTGGATTTAGTTGGAAGATGAATTTGGCAGGGCTACAAGCCTGCTATGACAACCTTATCGGCTGGCCATTTAGTGACGCCTCCCACTTCCCCCCTTATAGCGGGCCAAGCCTGTGCATTCGCGGCGCAGATTCTGACTATGTTTTAGCCGCGCATCGCCAAGCCTTTCTTGATCAGTTTCCCGCAACTCAAGCTAAAACCATCGCGGGGACGGGTCATTGGCTACATGCACAAAAACCAGCCATTTTTAATCGTATTGTCAGTGAATTTATAGCTCAAAATGATCACTAATGATAAGGGGGTTAACCACATACCTGCTGTGATTAAGGGCAAGCATTACGGCGATAGTTTTCAAATGACGTCGCATAAATCGTATAGCAGCGCGTCATTAACTGTGGTATATTCGCGCCTCTTTTTTTAACCTGAGGGAACGCGGTCATGTTATCTCAGTATATGGAACAGATAGAGGCTTTAGGTTTAAACCTGTTCTTTGCAGCGATATTTTTCTTTATAGGTATGGCGATACATGATGTGCTTAAACAGGGTGAAGTGCCCAAGTTTGGCCGTTACATTGTATGGCTGGTTTTGTTTCTCGGCTGCGCCGGATTTATAGCAAAAGGATTAATACAGATGTCCTGGGAAGGCTCAGGCATTGGTTAACATGTAGTTTCAATGGCAAAAGAATCATCTGACAGAACAACGATAGACCTGTTTGCTACTGAAAAACGTCGAGGTCGTCCTCGCAGCAACCCGTTATCCAGAGAGCAACAGTTAAAGGTCAATAAGCGCAATCAAATACAGCGCGACAGGGCTAATGGTTTAAAACGTATAGAGTTAAAGGTGTCACAAGATTTGTATGACGCCTTGAATGAAAAGGCATTGGCCAGTAACATCAGCCGCAGCCAGTTAATCGAGTCAATTTTGCAGCAGCAGGTTGATCGCTGAACACTTTGCAAATTTGCATCAATAAATTAATGAACTAGATAAAGGAAAGACAATGGCAACTGTAGGTCTTTTTTTCGGCAGTGACACAGGTAACACCGAAGCCGTCGCCAAAATGATCCAGAAGAAACTGGGTAAAAAAATGGTCGATGTTAAAGATATCGCCAAGAGTACTAAAGAGCAGATCGCCGATTACGATCTCCTCATTTTTGGTATTCCCACCTGGTATTACGGCGAAGCGCAATGTGATTGGGAT
The DNA here is from genome assembly GCF_059338375.1 of Shewanella sp. 553. NCBI lineage: Bacteria > Pseudomonadati > Pseudomonadota > Gammaproteobacteria > Alteromonadales > Shewanellaceae > Shewanella > Shewanella sp. 553. The sequence goes on along the minus strand of NZ_CM181701.1, from coordinate 1,950,983 downwards.
GATTTTTTCCCTGAATTAGAACAAATTGACTTCGATGGTAAGCTGGTGGCCATTTTTGGTTGTGGCGATCAAGAAGACTACGCCGAATATTTCCTTGATGCGATGGGTATGGTTAACGAGATTGTTGAAGCGCGTGGTGCTGTAGTAATTGGCCATTGGCCAACCGACAGCTATGACTTTGAAGCTTCAAAAGGCTTAGCCGATGACAAGCATTTTGTGGGTCTTGGTATCGATGAAGACCGTCAACCAGAATTAACCGAAGAACGAGTTGATGCTTGGGTTAAACAGATCTACGAAGAGATGTGTCTGGCTGAACTAGAAGATTAATCTCCTGCTTTAGTAAGGATGATTGCAGATATATAAAAGCGGCTTATGGCCGCTTTTTTTAGCACATCACTATAGATAGAAACAGCTAGAAACCGCTGCAATTCTAGCCGACAACTTTTCTAGTCTTGTAGATAACCAAAGATAGCAAAGATAACAGTAAGATGGATAACAATAGCACACCTCAACATTGGGATATCTTTTGCGCTGTAGTCGATAACTATGGTGACATCGGCGTCACTTGGCGCCTTGCTAAGCAATTGGCGGCAGAATATCAACTTGAAATTAATTTGTGGGTCGATGATCTGCACAGTTTTTCGCATATTTTACCCAGTCTAGATCCAACTCTGGCGATACAATCTTTTAATGGCGTCACCATCAAGCAGTGGCATCACCCCTTGGATCTTGAGTATCGCTGCGGCGCAGTCTTGATTGAAGCCTTTGCCTGCGAGCTGCCCGAAGCAGTGATTGATACGATCACAGCTTGCCATCGCAGTAGCGAACAAAGACCGCCAGTTTGGCTTAATCTTGAATACTTAAGCGCAGAAGATTGGGTCGAAGGCTGTCATGGGCTGCCATCTCTGCAACATAGTGGTTTAAAAAAGTATTTCTACTTCCCAGGCTTCACCGCTAAAACAGGTGGACTCATATGTGAACGCAGCTTATTCACACAAAGAGATGAGTGGCAGGCAGATCCACAAAACAAACTGGACTTGTTTAAGCAGCTAGGACTCAACGGCATTGCAGCGCAAGACACTGTGGTGAGTATCTTTAGCTACGAGACGCCCTGCCTCAATGGCTTATGCGAGTTATGGCAAACATCAGCGCAAAAGATCCATGCGCTTATCCCCCTTGGTCGCAGTTTAAACAGTCTCAGTCAATCGCTACCGGCATTGGCTAACGCCCGTGCTGGCCAGCAATTTGAATTAGGTAAGCTAACGCTACATATCCTGCCAATGACAGATCAATTGGGCTTCGATCGCTTGTTATGGAGCTGTGACATCAACATTGTACGCGGCGAAGACTCGTTTTTGCGGGCTCAATGGGCAGCAAAACCCTTCATATGGCACATTTATCCTCAAGAAGATGATTATCACCTAATAAAATTACGAGCCTTTTTGCAACTTTATTGTCATAATCTGCCCCCTGAAATAGCCAAGGGCTATGCAGCATTGAATTTGGCCTTCAATCAAGACGACACCACCACATTGATTGAACTGTGGCAAACACTTAATTTAGCCAGTAGGCCGATGATGCAACACGCAAAACAATGGCCTATTGACGCATTAAATGACACAGATCTTGCTTCGCGACTAGTTCAGTTCGTTAAAAATAGCTAAGATACTGCGTTGAAAATAGAAAAACCTAAAATAGGAAAAGTAAAATGAAAACTGCTCATGAAATCCGTCCTGGTAACGTGATCATGTTAGATGGCAGCCCATGGGTTGTGCAGAAAACTGAAACAACTCGTTCTGGCCGTAACGCGGCTATCGTTAAGATGAAGTTGAAGAACGTGTTGCAAGATTCTACAACCGAAACCACCTTCAAAGGTGAAGACAAGATGGACGATATCATTCTAGATCGTCTAGATTGCACCTACTCTTACTATGCTGATCCTATGTATGTATTCATGGACTCTGAATACAACCAGTACGATGTTGAAGCGGATAACCTAGGTGACGCAGCAGCTTATATCGTCGACGGCATGGAAGATATTTGCCAAGTGACCTTCTACGAAGGCAAAGCGATCTCTGTTGAACTACCAACGACTATCGTACGTGAAGTGACTTACACTGAGCCTTCTGCTCGTGGTGACACATCAGGTAAAGTGATGAAGCCTGCAACTATCGCTGGCGGCGCGACACTGAGCGTAGCTGACTTCGTTAAGACTGGCGATTTAATTGAAATCGATACTCGTACTAACGAATTCAAAAAACGCGCTTAATCTTATTTAAACGTGTATCAATTAAGCCAGCATAATATGCTGGCTTTTTTATTATATGCTCGCCACAAACTAGATAAAAACTCCGCGATTTACCACCAACCAGTACAATCATCTAAATGATCTATTTAAGAATGGCATAAACAGCAGCGTGTGCTGAATTTTGCGTGTCTTTTTACTTTTAGCCCCTTTCAAATCAGTGATTTTTTCGTTATTGTTCGCAGACTTAAGCTAGTACCACATTTTTAATACGCTGTTAGCATTGACGAGGTTTAGATGCGCCCAATCATTAAGTCCAACAAACTCGATACCGTCTGTTATGACATTAGAGGACCGGTACACAAAGAGGCTCGTCGCCTTGAAGATGAAGGTCATAGGATCTTAAAACTTAATATCGGCAACCCAGCCTCATTTGGTTTCGACGCCCCAGAAGAGATCGTCCGCGACGTGATCCTCAATTTACCCAGTGCTCAAGGCTATAGCGAATCTAAAGGGTTATTTTCAGCCCGTAAAGCGATCGTCCAACATTACCAAAGCCAAGGCTTATTCGGCGTCGACATCGAAGATATCTACATAGGCAATGGCGTGTCGGAACTGATTGTTATGGCCATGCAAGGCTTGCTTAATAGCGACGATGAAGTGTTAGTGCCCTCACCCGATTACCCATTATGGACCGCCGCGGTGCATCTGTCTGGCGGCAAGGCGCAGCATTATCGCTGTGATGAAGAGTCCGATTGGTTTCCCGATCTTGATGATATCAAAGCTAAGATCACTCATCGCACCCGCGGCATCGTGTTAATTAATCCCAACAACCCAACGGGCGCTGTGTATTCAAAAGCCTTGCTACTCGAGGTGATTGAGTTGTGTCGTCAACACGACATCATTTTATTTGCCGATGAGATATACGACAAAATTTTATATGATGGCGCGGTGCATATTCCAGCATCCACTCTCTCTGATGATATCCTCACAGTGACCTTCAATGGCTTGTCAAAATCGTATCGCGCTGCCGGTTTTCGAGTGGGTTGGATGATGTTATCGGGAAACCTTAAAGCGGCGAAAAGCTATATTGAAGGCTTAGATATGCTCGCTTCGATGCGCTTATGCTCTAACGTACCCAATCAGCATGCGATTCAGACCGCGCTAGGGGGCTATCAAAGCATAAACGAATTAGTGGCGCCTCAAGGGCGACTGGCTGTGCAACGTGACATCTGTTACGAAATGCTAAATCAGATCCCTGGTGTGAGCTGTAAAAAGCCCCGCGGTGCCCTGTATGCCTTTGCAAAATTAGATGCGAAAAAGTTTAATCTACGCGACGATGAACGCTTGGTATTAGATTTACTGAGAGAGAAAAAAATTCTACTGGTACAAGGTAGCGCCTTCAATTGGCCCGAGCCCGATCACCTCAGAGTGGTGTTCTTGCCTCACAAAGAAGATTTAAGTAAAGCCATTACTGAACTGGGTGATTTTTTAGCGAACTACCGCCAATAATCACTCAATACTCAGCTAATAACTCTAACAAGCCTAAGAGAGGTGCCTAAGCGCATAGACTATGCTAAACAATACCTTACTTGGCTGAGTCCATCACTTAAAAAGCGATCAATGTGATCGCTTTTTTTATCGCCTTCCCTCTACGTTTTAATCCATTGGGTGTGTTAATGTAATCATCCAAGTCGTAGAAAATAGATTGAAGTATGAGCCATTTATTTGCCCATTTAGCCAGAATGAAATTAATACAGCGTTGGCCGCTGATGTATAACGTCCGTTCAGAGAACGTGCAGGAGCACTCGTTGCAGGTTGCCATGGTGGCACATGCCTTGGTCGTTATCAGCAATAATAAATTTGCCACAGACTTAAGCCCAGATCGCGCCGCCACCGTGGCGATATTTCATGATGCCAGCGAAATATTAACCGGTGACTTACCAACACCTGTTAAGTATTTCAATAAAGAAATTGAAGCTGAATACAAAAAAATTGAAGCCATTGCTGAACATCGACTGTTAGAGATGGTGCCCGATGATTTTAAAGATGATTATCGTGATCTACTCACAAGCGACAACATAGACCAGCAATATAAACAGATAGTTAAGTCGGCAGACACCTTATGTGCTTACCTCAAGTGTTTAGAAGAGCAACGAGCGGGTAATCACGAGTTTAACACAGCCAAACGGCGTTTATCTGAGTCACTTGCGCAAAATAACGACCCTGCTGTGAAATATTTTATCGATACTTATATTCCCAGTTTTGAACTGAACCTAGACGATATCAATCGCCTATTGTAGTGATTGCGCTAAAGCGTGAATAACACCGGCTTAATAAGGAACCAGTATGATGTCAGGCCTTTGGCATGAGCGACGTTTAGGCGAGGATAAACAGCGCCGTAACGATCACCGCAGCCCATATCAACGCGATAGAGCCCGTATATTGCATTCGGCGGCATTTAGGCGTCTGCAAGCCAAGACTCAGGTATTGGGGGTTGGCATGAATGATTTTTATCGAACCCGACTCACGCACTCTTTAGAAGTGTCGCAAATCGGCACTGGGATCTGCGCCCAGCTAAAACAAAAATACCCTGAGCTACTCTCGCTACTCGACTCTATGAGCCTGATAGAATCTTTGTGCTTGGCGCATGATTTGGGCCATCCGCCATTTGGCCACGGTGGTGAAGTCGCGCTGAACTATATGATGCGCAGCGACGGCGGTTTTGAGGGTAACGGCCAAACTTTTCGCATTTTAACCGCATTAGAGCCTTACACTGAGCACTACGGCATGAACCTATGTCGGCGCACATTACTGGGAGTATTGAAGTACCCTGCCTGTCATGGCCAACTGTATCAGTCACTGCCCAAACCGACTGTGAGCAGTTATCGGCAACTCAAACCGTCACAATGGCAGCCTGTTAAGGGTATTTTCGACGAAGATAAGCCCATTTTAGATTGGGTGCTCGCGCCATTATCAAATAATGATGCCGCGCTGTTTGTCTCTAATACCACCTTAGATCCTAATCAGCACAAACGCACCTTATACAAGTCACTCGACTGTTCCATCATGGAGCTGGCCGATGATACCGCTTATGCTATCCATGATCTTGAAGATGCCATCGTGATGGGCATTGTGACTCAAGCCATGTGGCAAGAGGATGTGGCCGATAAACTCGCTGCAAGTGATGACAGCTGGATAAGGCAAGAGTTTGTTAATATTGGCACTAAGTTGTTTGCCAGTGAACACCATCTACGTAAAGATGCTATCGGTACCCTGGTCAACGGCTTTGTCACTGCCATTGAGATTAATGACAACTCACACTTTAGTGAGCCTTTGCTGCGTTATAACGCAGTATTAGAGCCTGCATTTCAGCACGCGCTGGATATACTCAAGCAGTTTGTCTACCGACGGGTGATCCGTAAACCAGAAATTCAGATGTTAGAATACAAGGGTCAGCAAATTGTGATGGAGTTATTTGAAGCCTTCGCCTCGGATCCCCAACGCCTGCTGCCGCTCAATACCCAAGAGCGTTGGCAAACCACCTATGATAATAACGGCAATGCACATCGCGTCATCGCCGATTATATCTCTGGTATGACAGATGAATTTGCCGCAAGGCTGCATCAGCATCTGTTTAGTGCTCGTGCAGGCTCGCTTATCGATTTACAGTAACGGCTTAGTGTCATTTATCTACTCACTATGCATTCTCTACTCAATAAAAAACGCGCCGATGCGCGTTTTTTATTATTGAATAGAACCATTAGCGAGGGATAGTCACTCAACGATGACGTCACTGCATAAGATATTTTAATGAGTGAGCAGTACAAACAAGACTAGAGTCATGGCTAAAGCTTATTCCATTAGCCCATTAAAGAGGGAAATAAGCCTTTAAAACCCGCGGCAATCACTTCAATACCGATAGACAGCATTAATAGACCCATCAAACGGGTGATGACGTTAATCCCTGTTTTACCTAAGACTTTAAAAATAACTGGCGCCATTCTAAATAAAGCAAAACTGACCAGACCAAAGATAATCACAGTGATCCCCATGCCGATGTGCACCATGATGCTATCGTATCGCGCCGAAGTGACAATCACCGAGCTAATCGCACCAGGACCTGCCATCAAAGGCAAGGCTAGCGGCACAACCGCAACCGACTCCATGCCCGACGCCTCGCGATCTTCTTCTTGGTTGCGTTTAACTTCACCCAATTTACCTTGTAACATCGACATGGCAATTAAGGCGATTAGTGATCCGCCGGCTATCCTAAAGGCAGACAGTGAAATACTGAACATATTTAAGATATGTTGCCCGGCAACGATAGTGACTAATAAAATCACCACCACGGCAAAATTAGCCACTTTGCCCGTATGATTGCGCTCAGCTTCAGTCTGATGACTGGTTAAGCTAACGAAAACCGGTAACAGGCCAATCGGATTGATAATCGCGACTAAACCAAGAAAAAATTTAACATAAAGTGTTAAATCCAATGCCATGTCCTCAGTGACTTTTAACTAGGTTAAAAAGGTTGCTGGTAGAAAAGGCGCTACTGTACATGATCCGTCAGATTTGCCAAATGAGATTTTCTAACGTGTTTCACATCTTGATTAAAATAACGCGATTTTTTGGCTTTGATAACCCCTTATATGAGCTGTCGGCACATATCGATAAGCAAGCGTCACTCTAATGTAGTCGTAAATAGTACATATCGCTAGCCAAGATAGTGAAGCTATATCCTTGATATTATTGCAAGCTCATCATTTTACCTAATGCTATGTCTGGCGCTTAACGTCCACTTTAACTGGGATGCTTATCTTTACACACTTAAGCTCTTCACCTTACGCATACCTGGTTAGTCAGGGCTTGAGTCGATGATTTTTATGGTGCCGATTTAACTTCCATTGCTCAAGCAGGTACTAATGTTGTTATTTTATTACGAAAATAGCTTAATTGTGGCGATGATCACTGTGTTTATAAGCTTATTACTGTAATTTTTATTCACAAAGAGGCTTTAGCAAAAATACATTTTTGCTAAATTTTCTTAAGGAACCCACTATGACGGTCAACAATCAACAGGAACTTAACTTACTGGTGGCAAGGGTCGCTAAGGCCCCAAGCCCAATATGCCAACTATAGTCAGCAACAGGTCGATCATATCTTTCGCGCTGCGGCACTTGCTGCTGCCGATGCGCGGATCAGCTTAGCCAAAATGGCCGTGACAGAAACGGCGATGGGAGTGCTAGAAGATAAGGTGATCAAAAATCACTTTGCTTCTGAATATATTTACAATAAATATAAAGATGATAAAACTTGCGGCATCCTAGCCGAAGACCCAACCTTTGGTACCATCACCATAGCCGAGCCCGTGGGCTTAATTTGCGCTGTTGTGCCCACCACAAACCCAACGTCAACCGCGATTTTTAAAGCCTTAATTAGCCTTAAAACCCGTAACGGCATCATATTTTCGCCCCATCCACGCGCTAAAGCCTCCACCATAAAGGCTGCAAAAATTGTATTGGATGCCGCCATTGCTGCAGGTGCCCCTGCCGATATTATTGGCTGGGTTGATGAGCCCAGTGTCACCTTGTCAAATCAGCTAATGACTCACGATAAGATCAACCTTATTCTCGCCACGGGTGGCCCTGGTATGGTGAAAGCCGCCTACTCTTCGGGTAAACCCGCTATCGGTGTCGGTGCAGGTAATACCCCCATTGTGATCGACGAAACCGCCGATATAAAACGCGCCGTTAGCTCAATATTAATGTCAAAAACCTTTGATAACGGTGTGGTATGTGCATCCGAGCAAGCTGTCATTGTCGTCGATGCCATTTATGACAGTGTCAAACAGCGCTTTGCTAGCCATGGCGGATATATCTTGTCTGCCAAAGAAACTAAAGCGATGCAAAAGGTTATCCTTAACAATGGCGCGCTCAATGCCGATATCGTCGGCCAAAGTGCGGCAACTATCGCAGCCATGGCCAACATTAAGGTGCCAGCATCGACTAAGGTGTTGATTGGCGCAGTCAGCGATATCTCGGCATTAGAAGCCTTTGCGCACGAAAAACTCTCTCCTTTACTGGCCATGTATCGCGCCGATGATTTTAATCAAGCGATGGATAAGGCTGAAGCCTTAGTGACGTTGGGCGGCATCGGCCATACTTCGGGGCTGTATACAGATCAAGATACTCAAGATGAGCGAGTAAAAGCCTTTGGTTTTAGAATGAAAACGGCGCGGATCTTAATCAACACCCCGGCATCACAAGGCGGAATTGGCGACCTGTATAACTTCAAATTAGCGCCATCATTGACCTTAGGTTGTGGCTCATGGGGAGGCAATTCCATTTCAGAGAACGTCGGCCCAAGTCACCTGATCAATAAAAAAACCGTGGCTAAGCGAGCTGAAAATATGTTGTGGCATAAACTCCCCTCTTCTATCTATTTCCGTCGTGGCAGTTTACCGATTGCCCTTGAAGAACTCAGCGATAAGAAACGCGCCTTAATCATCACAGATAAGTATCTATTTAATCATGGCTACTGCGATGAAACCATTAAGATCCTTAAAGCCCAAGGGCTTGAAACCGATGTGTTTTATGATGTCGAAGCCGATCCGACTTTGGCGATTGTGGAGCAAGGCGCCAAGATGGCGCAGAGTTTTCAGCCCGATGTCATTATCGCTCTGGGCGGTGGCTCGCCTATGGACGCGGCTAAAATTATCTGGGTCATGTATGAGCATCCAGATGTGGATTTTGCCGATCTTGCGCTGCGCTTTATGGATATTCGTAAGCGTATCTATAAATTCCCGAAATTAGGCAAAAAGGCGATAATGGTCGCAGTCCCTACGACCTCAGGGACAGGATCGGAAGTGACCCCATTTGCGGTCGTGACCGATGAGAAAACCGGCATGAAATACCCCATAGCCGATTATCAACTTACCCCAAATATGGCCATAGTGGATCCCAATTTAGTGATGGATATGCCAAAATCGTTAACCGCCTTTGGTGGTATCGATGCCATCACCCATGCATTGGAAGCCTATGTCAGCGTGATGGCGAATGAATATAGCGACGGTCAGGCACTTCAAGCGTTAGAGCTGCTGTTTGAACATCTTCCCGATGCCTATACTTTAGGCGCGAGCGCACCAATCGCACGTGAAAAAGTGCATAACGGCGCGACCATTGCGGGTATCGCCTTTGCTAATGCTTTCTTAGGGGTGTGTCACTCGATGGCCCACAAATTAGGCGCTGAATTTCACTTAGCCCATGGATTAGCCAATGCACTGCTGATAAGCAACGTGATTCGGTTTAACGCTACCGACTTGCCCACCAAGCAAGCCGCATTTAGTCAGTACGATCGTCCTAAGGCCCTTTGCCGCTATGCCAAGGTGGCTGAACATCTCAAATTAACCGGTGATAGCGATGCACAAAAAGTGGAAGCTTTGCTCGAGAAAATCAGTCAACTCAAGAAGACGATTGGCATTCCTGATTCTATCCAAGCAGCGGGCGTCAACGAAGCCGACTTCTTAGCTAAACTTGACGAACTCGCCGAAGCCGCATTTGACGACCAATGCACGGGAGCGAACCCAAGATACCCATTGATTAGTGAAATCAAGCAATTATTTATCGCGAGCTTTTACGGCAAAGACTATCAAGATAGCTAACGTAACAAGCCAAGCACGTTAACTTCATTTAATGCACGGCACGCGATTTTTATTTAGCCATTAGGCGCCCTTGCTGGGCGCCTTTTTTATATGACACCTACTGATTAAAATTTTTTGTCTACACTATAGAAATTATTCAATAGGTAAATAAGCGTAATTAGTCTATAACGCCTTACCGCGTCATATGAAACTTAAATTATTGAACTCACAAACCAACATGCAACTGACCCCAGATATTTTTGACGATATCTGCGATAGCATCGCCAGTAAAGGCTATGTCGTGTTGCCAAACCTATTTCCCTTGGCAGTACTCAACGCCTTATTAGACAATTTAACCCAATTAGACACCAGTGCGTTTAAACCTGCGGCAATTGGTCGCCATAACACACAACAGGTGATAGACACCATCCGCGGCGATAAAATCTGCTGGTTAAATAAGTCCATGAGCTTCGCCTCAACCTATTTCGATTGGTCAGAGCAACTGCGCCAAGCGGTGAATCGCTATTTTTTCTTAGGCTTGTTCGATTACGAAACCATGTTTGCCTATTATGAACCGGGCGCATTTTATAAGCGTCACGTGGATGCCTTTAAAGGCCAATCAAACCGCAAACTGACGTCCATTCTCTATCTGAACCCCAACTGGCAATCGGGGGATGGCGGCGAATTATTGATGTATCAAGCCGATGAGACCAGCCCTTTTGAGACTGTTGAACCGCGCTTTGGCACCATGGTGATTTTTTTAAGTGAACGTTTTCCCCATGAAGTACTGCTGTCGCATAAAGACCGCTACAGCCTCACCGGTTGGTATCGTATTAATGAAGGTATACCGTTAGATTGATGTTGGCATTATGCTCAATCGCAAAGGTGAGAAGCCAACATTGCTCGTGGGCTCACAAGGTTATAGTAAGTTCGGCACTTTAACGCAAAAAGGTAGCATTAGTTAATGCTACCTTTTTGCATATGCAGGGTAAGTATTCGACAAACTGCAATGAGTGAACAACCGATTAACACCATCTTCTGTTGGTTTTATTTTAAATAATTACTTATAAATATAATTAGTTATAGAGTAACTACCATTATCGACTTGAAAAATAAGAGCCGTGATATCATCAATACGTTGCACCGTGCCCAAACCGCTGTAATTACCGTTAAACTCTCCACAATTGCTGACACCAAGTGAGATGCTATATACATTGATATTCGTATCTGGAGCTTGAATAGAGCCTATATAAATACATCCTCGCGTATCACTCCCAGAAATAGCACCGCCTTTATCAATACCGATACTGGTTTGCTGATCTGCTGTTACGAATGTCCCTGCAACCCTCTCCAAACTTGCACCTAAGTGAGTGCTTGGATCAAGATTTAAGCTAACTTTACTGGTGACATTCCCATTAATGATAGTTTCAGCGTTAATAGTATCCTGAGTATAAGACCCACTAAAGCTGCCACGATATAGAAGCGAACCACTATAGCTATAAGACACCATATTACCGCTGAAAGTTTGTCCATAGAGGTTTAGTTTACCTTTCACCTGCTCACCACTATCAGCAATCAGCCTAGCTTCACCATTAGGAGCAATAAGCCCAACAACCGTATATATAGATCCATCCATTTGGTAAAGAGATGTTCCTTGCCAAACACCAGTTGGCATCATTACTCTTTGTAATAAAGCGGATGAGTTATCACTTTCAGATCCTGAATCACCACACGCGACTAAGAAAAATGCAGACAGTGCTAACGTAAAAGTTGAGATAGAAAATTTACACATTGATTTATATCCTTATAAAGTCTTATGTAACAAACCTTATTAGCTTAGCAGAACCCAACAATATTAAATTTGAAACTTGGATTTTATTGTTCACAAAAAAGCCAGAACACTTGTTCTGGCTTTTTATGATAGGGGCTCAAAAGGTTACTTTTGGGTCCAGCGATCCATCCAACCTAACACATTAGCGTACCATTGCTCTAAGTTGTCAGGGTTTAAGATCCAGTGATTTTCATCTGGGTAAATCAGTAGTTCTGACGGGATCCCTTTACGCTGCATAAAACTAAATGCCGCCAAACCTTGCCCATAAGGGACACGGAAATCTTTTTCACCGTGAATAACTAACATAGGTGTCTGCCAGTTATCGACATAGTTCACCGGATTAAACTTCTCATACAGCTCTTTATTGTCTTGATAAGGGCCACCGAATTCATATTCAGGGAACCATAACTCTTCTGTCACATAGTACATAGAGCGCATATCAAATAAGCCCGCGTGGTTAACGAGACACTTAAAACCGTCATTCCAGTTGCCTTGGATCCAGTTCATCATGTAGCCACCGTAAGAGCCGCCAAGTGCACAAGCCTTGTCAGCGTCTAACCAAGGTTGCTGCTGGGTGACCGCCGCGAGTCCTTTTTGCAGATCTTCTAACGGTTTGCCGCCCCAATCCTGTGTGATTGAGTCGGTAAAGGCTTGCCCATAACCAGTAGAGCCGTGGAAATCGATCATCACCACGCCATAACCTGCTCCCGCCCAAAGCTGTGCATTCCAGCGGCTGCTAAAAGAGTTACCGAATGAGCCTTGTGGACCACCATGCACTAAAAAGGCGATTGGATATTGTGTTCCCGCTTTGTAATTAGTCGGTTTTATCCAGTAACCGTAAACATCTTCATTGTTCCAGCCTTTAAAACTGAACTGCTCATATTCACCAAATTTAATTTGCGAGAGCTTAGCCTCGTTAACCTGTGTGAGTCGGTTAAGTTGCTGACCGTCAAGCGTCACAGTATAAAGATCGCCCGGCTCAACTAAGCTTTTGTGATTAAAGACGATGCGCTCTGGAGTCACGCCAACCACACTGTTGCTGCCTTCGTTGTAGATAGTCTTAACGTCGCCAAACTGAGTATTGACCTCAAAAATACTCACCTGCCCCACATCCTGTGCCGTCACATACAGGGTGCGATTGTCTGGTGCAAAGATTAATGAGCTGGGGCTACGATCCCACAGCGGCGCGACCTCTTTCTCTTGATTGGTCACCGTATCGCGCAACATGATGCGGTAGCGGTCGGCTTCAAAACCCGGTTTGCTCATGGCTAAGTAAGCCATATAACGGCCATCGGCCGAGAAGGTCGGCTGTGCATCCCAAGCTTTATTAGCCTCGGTCAGGTTTCTCGCCTCACCGCCAGTCACAGGCACTTGCCATAAATCGTAGTTGGTTTGCCATGCTTGCGATGAGCTAGGGGCTTTAGCGCTATAAACCACATATTTACCGTCTGGGGTAAAAGTCACCTCTTCCATACCTGAAAAAGGTTTAGGTGGCGTTTCAGTGTCTAAGCCTTGAGTCACATCGATAGGCGCCGTAATGGGCTTGCCATCGAGTTTAGCCACAAATAGGTGGCTACGGGTATGGTCGCCCCAAGTATCCCAATGACGCACCATCAACTGTTTATACTCACGCCCTGTTGAGCTGCGTTCAGCCTCGGCGGCCAACTTATCAGCCGTGCAACTTAACTGTTCACATTGTGGAAATACGCGCATATTGAGTACCACTTGCGCGCCATCTTGTGACAGCTTAAAGCCTTCAATATCCAGCGGTAACGTAGAAATCTGTTTGGCTTCACCACCATCAAGCGCCAGCTCATATAACTGTGAACTGCCATCACGGGCGGCTAGGAAATAGATTTTTTTATCATCGTGACTAAAAGCAACGCTGTGCTCTGTACCTGGCGCCGAGGTCAGCTGTTTTACAGGCTGAGAGCCGTCTAACGATTGAATGTAGAGATCTGATTGTGCCTCACCCTTGTCATCAACTTTTTTAACAGCATAAACGATTTTAGCGCCATCATTAGACAGCGCAGTCGAATGCAGCTTATTCATTTTTACTAGGTGTTGAACCGTAAAAGGCTCTGGTGACACAGCATTCGCGCCAAATGTCATGCCGGCAGTTGCCAAGGCTAATATGAGTGCAGTTTTTTTCATTGTTATTATCATCTTTTTCAAATGAACGCCGGAATAAACCCGACCCGAGAATGTATATGCGCAAGCACACTAAACAAAAATGGGGGATTAGGCAAGTTGCCTATCCCCCATTTTTATTTACTTGGTTAACACAAGTAACCAACACAAGTGACTCACGCCTATAGCGAATGTGTACTTATGCGCTTAACTTTGGTTAATAAGTGCCGCTAAAAACTAGCACACTGGCAGACTGATTAATTCAGATGCGAGTAAACTGTTAAGCGGTATTAACTCAGCTTGACTTTCCACATTGCCGGGCCCGTTTCGTGGGCATTCATACCATCACTGTCCACGGCGACAGTGACAGGCATATCTTGCACATCAAATTCATAGATAGCTTCCATACCTAAATCTTCAAATGCCACGACCCGTGACTTCTTAATCGCTTTGGATACTAAATATGCTGCGCCGCCAACCGCCATTAAATAAACGGCTTTATGCTTCTTAATCGACTCAACGGTTGCAGGTCCACGCTCAGCTTTACCTATCATGCCCATAAGCCCGGTTTTATCGAGCATAAGATCGGTGAATTTATCCATACGGGTTGCGGTTGTGGGTCCTGCTGGGCCAACCACTTCGTTGCCAACAGGATCGACTGGGCCAACGTAATAGATAAATTTACCGGTAAAGTCGACGCCTTCTGGCAAGCCTTCGCCACTTTCTATCAATGTTTGAATGCGCTTATGCGCCGCATCGCGGCCGGTAAGCATTTTACCGTTGAGTAATAGCACATCACCGCTCTTCCACTGCTCAATATCGGCTTGGGTGACGGTATCAAGGTTGACACGGCGCACATCTTCGCCCGCTTCACGGGTGATCTCTGGCCAATCGGCAAGTGATGGCGGCGTGAGCTCTGCAGGGCCAGTGCCATCAAGATGAAAGTGCACGTGGCGCGTGGCGGCGCAGTTTGGGATCATCACCACAGGTTTTGATGCCGCATGGGTTGGCGCCGATTTAATTTTAATGTCGAGCACTGTGGTTAACCCGCCGAGCCCCTGCGCGCCGATGCCTAACTTGTTAGCACGCTCGAAGATCTCCAGACGCAGCTTTTCTTCAGTGGTTTCTGCGCCGCGCGCTTGCAACTCGTGAATATCAACCGGATCCATTAATGATTCTTTGGCCATCACAGCGGCTTTCTCGGCGGTGCCGCCAATGCCTATGCCAAGCATGCCCGGTGGACACCAGCCAGCGCCCATGGTCGGTAAGGTTTTTTCGACCCACGCGGCAATATCATCCGATGGGTTTAACATCACCATCTTAGATTTGTTTTCCGATCCACCGCCTTTAGCGGCAATGGCCACTTCAACATGATTGCCAGGTACCATATCGATATGCACAACCGATGGGGTGTTATCACGGGTATTTTTACGGCTGCCGGCAGGATCGGCCACTATCGAGGCACGCAGTGGATTGTCAGGATTGGTGTAAGCACGGCGAACGCCCTCATCGACCATCTGCTGCACTGTCATGTCGGTCTTGTCCCACTGAACGCCCATGCCCACTTTAACAAAACAGGTGACGATACCCGTATCTTGACATAGTGGACGTTTGCCTTCGGCTGACATACGAGAGTTAATCAAAATCTGAGCGATCGCATCTTTAGCCGCCGCACTCTCTTCTCTGTCATAAGCTTCGGCCATGGCATCGACAAAGTCTTTTGGGTGGTAATAAGAGATATATTGCAATGCATCGGCGATGCTTTCGATAAGATCCGCTTGCTTAATAATGGGCTGTTCTATACTCACAGACGTTTCCTTGGTTGCAGTTTAGTTATTTATGCCCTGTGACAGGGTCGGCTATTTTTTTGAATCCAGTCACAATATGATACTCTTTCGCGACTTTTAGGGGAACATCACATTTTACAAAGGTTAATTGATGGTTTATTCGTCTACTCAAGGTGTTGCAGTAAAAACCTTACCGTGGAAATACTCTACCACCGAGGTATTTAGCCATTTTTCACAGCGTCCTTGGGCCATACTGCTCGACTCGGCCAATGCCGAGCATGTTGATGCCCGTTACGACATCATTTGTCTCGATCCTATCGCCACCTTAGTCACCCAAGGCGACACCACGTTTATCACTCATTTACCGCAAACCAGCGCTATGCAACAGCCACCGTTTAAGAGTGAACATGGTGTAGAGCACAGCAATGCCGATCCCTTTACCTTGCTTAAGCAGCTAATTAAGCGGTATTTTCCCGAGTCTAAAGCCTGCCACTTGCCATTCAGTGGCGGCGCCGTCGGCGCCTTTAGTTATGATTTGGGCCGGCGCTTAGAATCCTTGCCCAGCATTGCAGAAAAAGATATAGACCTACCTGAGATGAATGTCGGCATTTATCCTTGGGCGCTGATTTTTGACTATCACACCCAACAATGGTCAATGGTGCATTATCACGGTGAGGCGCAGTTACAATGGCAACTGACACAGATTGAGCAAGCATTAGCCGGTACGCCAAGCCACGCCCCTTTTGCGCTGACGAGCGACTGGCATGCACAAATCGATGTAACGGACTACCACGCTAAATTTAATGCGGTGCAAGCTTATCTGCACAGTGGTGATTGCTATCAAATTAATCTTACCCAGCGCTTTATGGCTAATTATCAGGGAGATGAATGGCTAGCCTACCAAACCCTGCGCCAAAGCAATGGTGCGCCCTTTTCAGCGTTTATACGCCTAGAACACCATGCCTTATTGTCTATATCGCCTGAGCGTTTTATTCAACTACGCGAAGATCAAATTCAAACTAAACCCATTAAGGGCACCTTACCCCGAGCAGCCGATCCCGTTGCTGACCGTAATGCTGCGGCGCAGCTTGCCAGCTCAGAGAAAGACCGCGCTGAAAACCTAATGATTGTAGACCTGCTGCGCAATGACATAGGTAAAGTGGCCAAACCTGGTAGTGTTAGCGTGCCAAGCCTGTTTGCCATCGAAAGCTTTCCGGCGGTGCATCACTTAGTCAGCACAGTCACAGCAACACTCGACGTGGGTTATCATGCTAGCGATCTGCTGCGCGCCGCATTTCCGGGCGGGTCGATCACTGGCGCACCCAAAATTCGGGCGATGGCGATCATTGAAGAGCTTGAACCTTCAAGACGCAGCCTCTATTGCGGCTCCATCGGCTATCTAAGTCAAGATGGGCAAATGGACACCAGCATCACCATTCGCACCTTAGTGGCTGAAAAGCAGCGTTTATATTGCTGGGCGGGTGGCGGTATTGTGGCAGACTCGCAAGTGGATGCCGAATATCAAGAGAGCTATGATAAGGTAAGTAAGATCCTCCCTATTTTAGCGAAGAGTCATGACACTGGACGAATTTAAGCAGCGCTACGCCCTGCAGCTGTTGCCCGAAGATAACGCCCCTCAAATCACTCGCTCGCTGCGTGAAGCGGCAGTATTGGTGGGGCTAATCGAAAAAGAGCACGAACTGCACCTTATCTTAACTAGGCGCCCGACTCACCTGCGTGCCCACCCTGGACAGATCAGTTTCCCCGGCGGAAAAGTAGAAGCGCAAGATGTGGATTATACTGCGACGGCGCTGCGCGAAGCCTTTGAGGAGATCGCCCTGCCACAAGATAATGTGCAAGTGTTGGGGCAATACCCCATGTTTAATACCTTAACGGGTTTTACCATCGCCCCCATTGTCGGCATTATTAAGCAAGAGTTTGAGATTATTTTAGATCCGGGCGAAGTGGATGAGCTCTTTACTGTGCCGCTGTCATTCTTATTAAACCCAGATAACCGCGTCATGAAGCGATTTACTCGCCGAGGGATAAGTTACCCAGTGTATTTTATTCCCTTTAATCAGCATATGATTTGGGGAGCCACTGCGGCGATGATTGATAAAATGTGTCGTCAGCTTAGTAACGATGTCGATAGAAGCATGGATTAATCCAGTGATTAATCTTTAAATTAACAACAATTATGACACTTACCTCAGTCGATAGCCTATTCACTTTAGCTTAAATCACAAAGCTCAAATAAAGCCCTGCCGCTGTCGAAGTGAGTAACAATAGCGGGATATTAAACCAGTAACCCAATCGACTACGATTCGCCACATAAAAATTAAACCCTAAATTAAGTAGACTTATGGCGGCGCAGGTCCAAATCACATATTCGAGTCGTAAGGTGATTTCAGGGTCCCAACTCAAACGCACACTAGCCCCTTTACTGATAAAGTAACCGACCGCGCGATCAGGCCTTGCTGCATCAAATAACAGCAGCGCATAAACGGCTAACGACCAGCCCAGAATCGACAGTGAGCCTAATAATACATGGAACAGCTTAATTTTTGTCATTGAGTCGCCTTTTATCTGGCATTAACAGTAGATCACTGTTGCTTAGCTCCGTTAGGCCGTCATTAGAGTGGACAATAAGCCCAGAGCCATTAACAAAGTTATCAACCATGCTTATGGATATCCATTTATTCCATCACGTAGCAATCGGCTAATCTTGAGTCTAACTCATTCAATCACCAATGAAAGATAACGATGCACTTTATGGCATCATTTTTTTGGCTGGCGAGATTTTAAACCTAACAAGTACCTCCCTTGCCCCATTGAGTATCATCATGGATTCTCATCCTGACCATAGTCTGTGCTGATAATTGCACAGACTTAACCCAAGCTAACCGTTAAACAGCAGATTATTTGCCGTCAACTGGGTTTATATGTGGTTTTTCCCTTGAGAAAAGCCGCCAGCAAGGTAAGATAAACCTCCAAAATTTTTAATAAAACGATTCGTTGGAGAACTAAGCAACAATGAGCATTGCATCTGTCGCTTCTGTATTTAAAGGTGATTTTGCGGTTGGTTCGCAAGTTACTGTGCGCGGTTGGGTAAGAACTCGCCGAGATTCCAAAGCCGGCATCTCTTTTCTTGCCGTTTATGATGGTTCCTGTTTTGACCCAATCCAGGGCGTGGTGCCAAATAGCTTAGCCAATTATGACGAAGAGGTCCTTAAACTGACCACAGGTTGTTCTGTGATAATGACGGGTGACGTCGTTGAATCACCAGGCCAAGGTCAAGCATTTGAGCTGCAAGTATCTAACATTGAAGTCACTGGTTGGGTGGATGATCCTGATACCTACCCCATGGCAGCAAAACGCCACTCTATCGAACACCTGCGAGAATTAGCGCACCTGCGTCCACGTACCAATATTATTGGTGCTGTAGCGCGCGTGCGTAACTGCCTGTCACAAGCTATCCACCGTTTTTATAACGAAGAGGGCTTCATCTGGGTTTCGACTCCACTGATCACCGCATCAGATTGTGAAGGTGCCGGTGAAATGTTCCGCGTATCGACCCTGGATATGGAAAACTTACCTCGCACCGACGACGGTAAAGTCGACTATAAAGAAGACTTTTTCGGCAAAGAGGCCTTTTTAACGGTATCGGGGCAGCTTAACGCTGAAACCTACGCAAGCGCCTTGTCTAAGGTCTATACCTTTGGCCCCACTTTCCGCGCCGAGAATTCAAACACCAGCCGTCACCTTGCTGAATTTTGGATGGTCGAGCCTGAAGTGGCCTTCGCCGATTTAGATGATGTGGCCGGTCTAGCCGAGCGCATGTTGAAATACTGTTTCAAAGCCGTGCTTGAAGAACGCCCTGATGATTTAGCCTTTTTCGCCCAACGCGTCGATAAAACCGTTATTGAGCGTTTAGAAAACTTCGTTAATAGCGACTTTGCCCAAGTCGACTATACCGATGCGGTTGAGATCCTCAAAAACTGCGGTAAAAAGTTTGATTTCAATGTTGAATGGGGCATTGACCTGCAATCTGAGCATGAGCGCTATCTGGCTGAAGAACACTTCAAAGCCCCAGTGGTTGTGAAGAACTATCCAAAAGATATTAAAGCCTTCTATATGCGCCTTAACGAAGACGGCAAAACCGTTGCCGCGATGGACGTATTAGCGCCAGGTATCGGTGAGATCATCGGTGGTGCCCAGCGTGAAGAGCGTTTAGATGTGCTCGATATGCGTCTTGCTGAAATGAACCTGAGCAAAGAAGATTACTGGTGGTACCGTGATCTGCGTCGTTATGGCACGGTGCCACACGCAGGTTTTGGTCTAGGTTTTGAGCGCTTAGTCTCTTATGTGACGGGTGTGTCTAACATTCGCGATGTGATCCCTTTCCCACGCGCACCTAAATCAGCCAACTTTTAAGCGACAACCGATTAGCTTGGTGATCAAGACAAACGCCCCTAAGAGTTAATTTTAGGGGCGTTTTTTTATGGTCTTTATTGTGCGATAAGTTGTAATAGCAATTGAGAAAACATTTACGATAGCCATCAGACAGTGGTTACGATAACCATCAGACAGTGGTTACGATAACCATCAGACAGTGGTTGAGAATCGTCATTTACGATTGCAATGAGGAGATAATGCCCCATGTGGATACAAAAACAGATAATCTTAACGCGTAAGCCACGCGGATTTCATCTGATAACCGATGAGGTAATGGCTGCCGTGCCAGAACTGCACAAACTTAATATTGGTCTGGCCCACCTGCTATTACAGCATACCTCGGCCGGACTGACCCTGAACGAAAATGCCGATCCCAGCGTGCGCGAGGATTTTGAGCAATATTTTAATCGCCTCGCCCCAGAAAATGCGCCTTACTATACCCACACCTATGAAGGAAGCGATGATATGCCTGCGCACCTTAAGTCATCCTTGCTGGGGGCTCAGTTGAGTGTCCCCATCACCCGCGGCCAGTTTAATTTAGGCACTTGGCAAGGGATATACCTGTGTGAGGCGAGAAACCATGCCAGCGAGCGCACGTTACTGATCACCATACAAGGTGAAGAGTCACTGTGACTTAGGTAAAGTAACAAGCCAAGTGACTAAAACCAATAATAACTAGCCAACTGACAAACCACTATTGCCAATATTAACCAGGTGGCACATCATCAATAGGTTGCAATAGCGCGAGCCAATCATCACTGTCCATCTCGGCTACCGACAGGCTTTCTGTCTGATACATGCTTTGCGCTAATGCTTGTTTGGATTGCTGCAGCTGTTGAATACGTTCTTCGACAGTATTTTGGCAAATCAACTTATATACAAACACCGGCTTTTGCTGACCAATACGGTATGCGCGATCGCTGGCTTGCTCTTCGGCCGCAGGATTCCACCAAGGGTCGACATGAATAACCACATCCGCCTCGGTCAAATTGAGGCCTGAGCCCCCCGCTTTAAGGCTAATAAGAAACACATTGACCTCGCCGCTGCGAAACCTGTCGATGCTTTTATCTCGATGGCGACTCTTACCCGTTAACATCTCATAATCGATCCCTTGCTGGTTTAGCTGGGCGGCGATGAGATCGAGCATGGTGGTAAACGATGAAAAAATAAGGATATTACGCCCATCTTCAATCATGTTAGGTAATTTATTGGCAAGCCATGCCAGCTTGGATGACACTTGTGGCCCGTCATCTGTCAGCTCAGCTAACTGAATATCTGCGCCGATAAGTTTGCCCTTGGCGGCCTCGCTAGCGTCGCTGTCATTGCCTTTACCATTATCAAGATATTCGAGCCCAAGGTATTGGGCATCCGTTGCTTGGCTTGTGTCAGACACATTGCCGAGTTTGAGCATAGCCGGATGACAACACACTTGCCGCAGCTTTAACAGTGCATTGCTTATTGCCAACCGGTTGGCCTTGGCCCCGGTTTGCAGTAAGGCCAGTTGCAGCTGCTCAGCGACCGTTAACCTAATTGTTTCATACAGATCGGCCTGTGTTTCGCTAAGTTCAATCAGGGTATTTATGACGGTTTTCTTTGGCAGTTCGGTCGCCACTTCCGCTTTGGTGCGGCGTAGCATAAAGGGCGCGATCCGCTGGGCTAACTTACGCCGCGCGGTATCGCACTGATCTTTTTCTATCGGCAGTTTAAATTGACGTTGATATTGGGCGGCAGTGCCCAGAAAGCCCGGCATCAAAAAGTTAAATAAAGACCACAGCTCACCCAAGTGATTTTCCATCGGTGTCCCCGTGAGGCACAGCCGGTGTTGGGTCTTTAACCTATTAACCAATTTAGTCACTTGGCTGCGGCTATTTTTGATGGTTTGCGCTTCATCTAAAATCACTTGATACCATTGCTGGGCTAATAACAGCTGTGCATCTTGAGCCAAGATCCCGTAACTGGTGATCACCATATCCACCTTATTAAGCTGAGATAGCTGCTCATGCCTAGCTCGTCCACTCCAGACTAAGGTCGTTAATGACGGCGCGAAGGTCGCCGCTTCACGTTGCCAGTTACTCAGTAAGCTGGTGGGCGCGATAACCAGCACAGGCGCGGTTAATAGCCCCTGTTGTTTATCTAGCAGTAAACTGCACAAGGTCTGAATGGTTTTGCCTAGCCCCATATCATCGGCCAAGATCCCGGCAAAATGGTGCTGTTTTAAAAACTGTAACCAACTGACGCCTTGGGCCTGATAAGGCCGCAGTTCAGCCTTGAGCCCTGCCGGTGCACTGAAGGCTGCCGCTTTTGGGTTAGCCCGTAAATAGGCGGTCAAGGCCTGTGCTTGTTTCTTCAGCCAAGTGGCACCGAGCCATTTAAGGGCTTTAGTGCGCTTGTCAGTTAAATCTTGGCGCATGGCATCATCTAACTGAGGTAATCGCGCTAACTGGTGACGCGGTAAGGCTAAATGTTGTGCTTCATTAAGCGGTTGCTGGTCAAATAACTCACCCAGTACGCTTAAGATCCGCGCGACTCGGGTTGCAGGCAAGATCAAAATCTCACCCGATTCGAGCTCCAGTGATACGGGCTCGCGCCCCGCTTTATCGGTTAACTTGCCTTGGCGAATAAGATTAATGAGTAAGGGAAGAATATTGACGCGCTCGCCATCTACCTCAACGCCTAAGCTCAGTTCAAACCAATCGGCATTTGGGGTATTAATTTCGGCGTACCAAGTATTGGCCGCTAATTTTACAAAACGATTTTTAGCGGCAAAATGGACATGCCACCCCACCAATGATAACTGGCGAAAGAAGACAGCATGTTCGCTAATATCATCAGGGATCACCCGCGTGCCCGCTGGCACACTCATGGCGATGGGTGGCTCAAAACAATGGCTAACTAGCGCTAACGCATTAAGTTGCAGTTGATACTGAGCGATTTGGCCTAATAAGGGTTGATGATCACAAGCGATATAAAGCAGTTGCGCTAAGGAGTATGCTACGCCGCGATGCACCATAGTAAATACCGCCACATCTAACGGCTGCATCGCCTGCACTTGCCAGGGGAAATCGATACTGTGGCGCACCACTTCGATACAGGGCTGCCATTCTCCATCACGATCAATGTGTTCAAGCAGTTGCTGGTTTAATTCACTGTTTTGGCGCTCATCAATAACGATTGTGCAGCTTACTGGCTCGACATACACCTGGTCACTGACAGCGACAAGAAAGTGAGTATCGACATAATCTTCATCGTAGTGGACATCACAACGCAGTGGCGTCTTATCTAACGTTTGGTAGAAACTGCGGCCACTGGCACAGAGTAAGCGATAAAAATCGCTCGTCAATCTTGGCGGTAACGCTAAGTCTATCTGCTCGAACTGCGTGAGGATCTCATCGCCACTGAGCTGGGCTGTTAACAGTGACAATAACTGTTGGTCAGTTTGACTGACATACTTAGGCAATGGCGCACTACCAATGATGTCAAAACCTAACTTGCCCCTTAGCTGATAGGTGCCATTTTTATTCAAATAGCCTTTATGAACACTTAAACGCAGCGCACCTTCATCGCCATAAATCACATACAGTACCCTGTGGCGAGCCATCGCTGGGAACGGGTCAAACTGTTGATTGGCTTCACTCTTAAATAAACGAATTGCCGTATCGATGCGCCGGCTGCGTTCATTGGTATTATTGCTTTGCTGTGCAAGGTGTTCTATGGCCAAAGCGGCGATATGTGCACAGTTGGCAGCGTGGCAGCTGCAATGGCCGCTAAAGCGATCACTGGGCACAAGTGAGAGATGAGCGGCGTAGTCCCCTTGCTCGGTTGTAAAGTGCCCTGCTATCTCAGTGGCGGACAACTTAACGTCGTTAAGTTGTCCCGCTAATAGCAGTTGTAATCCCGCGAAAACTTGTTGATGGGCAAAAACCTGGGTTAGTGCAAACAATGACATCTTCCATAGCCCAATAATCAGGCCATTAATCTTTCGACAAAGGCCGAATCATAGCATTAGTTGCCCGCTTTCCCTAGCCGATAAACACCTCATTTGTCCCTGAGGAACAGATATTGCGCAATCTCGCTAAACTCAGATAAACAGCGGCTGTGGTTGAAGATAAATATAAACCCCTGACATCAGTTAGCGATGTTAAAGGCACTATAAGATCATTGATGTGGGCCATGCTACTGAGCAGAGGTTCTACCATTAACCTCACCCAAAAGCGCGATAAAATCGGCTTTAGGCAAGGGGCGAGAAAAATAATATCCTTGCACCAACTCAATGCCCAGCGACTTTACCAAATCTAATTGTTCTGTATTTTCAACACCTTCAGCAACTACACTAAGCTCTAGTGCTTGACTCATTTTAGTGATGGCATTTACTAATGCTTGTTGCTTAGTCGAGTGCTCGCAGTTATGGATAAAACTTTTATCAATTTTGAGTTGATCGCTTGGAAAGTGATACAGATAAGACAGTGATGAGTAACCTGTACCAAAGTCATCCACCGCAATACTGCAGCCCAACTGCCGTAACTGAGCTAATTGATCGACTAAACTACTCGCTTGCTGAATTAACACCGACTCGGTGATCTCTAGTGTTAAGCGCTTATAGTCAAATGGTTTATCGAGAGTGCTAACAATTGACTCAATCGAAGCCAGTACACCTAGCGGTTGCGAGTGCATCATTAACTCTTGGCTTGATACATTAACCGCGACCGAAAAATCATAACCCTCGCCATGCTCCACAATCAAGTGCATCGCCTGTTCTCGTACCCAATGACCAATATCGATAATTAAGCCGCTCGACTCTGCAACTGGTATAAATTCATCTGGGCGGATAAATTCGCCAGCATGACACCATCTTAATAACGCTTCAGCGTGTGTTATTCTACCGCTAGCGATATTAATAACGGGTTGGAAATACACTTCAAACTCATTATTCAGTAACGCCGTTTTCAGCCACGAGTACAATAACGCCAGACGCTGGGCGTTGTCGCGCATGGTTAGATCAAAAAAAGTGAACTGATTTCGGCCTGCATCTTTAGCGGCATACATGGCTTGGTCGGTGCAATTAAGTAAGGACTCTAAGCTGTCGGCGTCTTGCGGGTAAAGCGCAATTCCGATACTCGAGCTAGTGTAAACCCGTTGAGTATCACTGAGTAAATACGGCTGCGCACACGCCTCGTTTAAGGCACCGGCCAACTCGCCGATTATCTGTTTATCAAGCAGGTTGGGCAGTAGTATTGCAAATTCATCACCGCTAAGCCGACCAACAACACCTTGAGGGGGTTCGGTGTGTGACCCAATGACGTCACTGAGCCGCTGCGCGACCTGTATTAATAGTTGATCACCATAATGGTGGCCTAGGTTATCGTTAACCTGCTTAAAATTATCTAAATCCATCAGCATCAGGGTAAAACCGTAACCCAACTGACTTAGGTCAATTTCTGCTTCAATGCGTTGCAGTAGTTGGGTTCGATTGGGTAAAGATGTTAAGGCATCAAAATTAGCTTGGAAGTCTATTAGGGCTAGATCTTGTTTTCGCACACTAATATCGAAAAATAGCCAAGCATAGAGCCGTTCATCATGGCGGATATCGTCTACCAGCATGACGGTCATATCTGCATAAAATAGGCTGCCGTTCTCGCGGCTGAGCTGCACTTCACCTTGCCAATGAACATGATCATCAAGTTGATTGAATAACCCTGCCAACGGGTGTTTTTCATCGCACAAAATATGCCTGCCAGGAACGAAATGCTCACTTGCCGCCGTCGTTTGCATCAGTTGGTAATAACATGGGTTGGCATCGAGCACACGCCACTGGTCATTGGTGGTAACTAAGGCGATAGGAAGGTGGTTGAAAATAGCACTGGCTTGACGTTGAAACTCAAACGCACGGCTGCGCTCAATGGCGAGACTCGCCAAACGCGCGGCTTCTTGGATTAACAACAAATCGACGGGCTTGGGTGACTTAACTTGCCCATAATACATGGCAAACGTGCCTAAGACATTACCGTTACTGCCTTTAATGGGCTCTGACCAACACGCCAGCAAATCATTATCAAGGGCAATCTGCCGATAATTACGCCAATTGGGATGGTTGGCAATATCACTAGCGATGACGCGTTTACCCGTATAGGCCACTTCGCCACAAGAGCCGATCCCAACGCCAATCGGAAGCCCTTCGATGGCGTGGTTATAGCGGGCTGGTAAGCTTGGGGCAATACAAAACTGCAAGTGTTGCCCATCACTGCTAAGCAACAATACCGAGCTGCGAGTACCGGGCTGTTGCTGCTCAATTAAGCGCACTAGCGCCGCCAAAATATCACTCAGCGGCGCGCCAGCTAAAAGCATATTGAGAATTTTGTTATAACGTTTAATACTTATTTCAACATCGCTGCACTCATCAATAACGACATCCGTTACGTTATCCCCTGTCTGCATAGCTTTCCTTGTTTTTAGCGCTGCCCTGCGCGCTCTTTACACTATTACTTTATTGCGCTTACTCATCAGGTTATTCGGCATCACGCTTCATTCTAGCAAGATAAAAACCATCAAATCCTGACTCAGCCACACTGATGGTTTCATCATCGATAAAGCTAAAGTGTGGATTGGCGGCCAAAAACGCATCCACTTGTTGACGATTTTCTTGTGGCATTATCGAACAGGTGGCGTAAATCAATATGCCATCGACTTTGACCATACGGCTATAACTTTGCAAAATGTCTTTTTGCAGCTGCACCAGCACAGGTAAACGTTCTGGAGTGTCACGCCATTTAGCATCGGGATTACGCTTAAGGACCCCAAGGCCTGAGCAAGGCACATCGAGCAAGACTCTATCGGCGGTCAATTTTAGGCGTTTAATGGTTTTGCTGCTGGCAATGATCCGAGTTTCGACATTATGTGCGCCGCCACGTCGAGCGCGTTGCTTAAGGCTATCGAGTTTCCACTGCTCGACATCCATCGCTAACAAGCGACCTTTACCTTGCATTTGCGCTGCGATCGACAGGGTTTTTCCGCCAGCACCGGCGCATGCATCAATGACGCGCATGCCAGGTTTGGCGTCCACAGCTGCCGCAACCAGTTGTGAACCTGCATCTTGCTGTTCAAATAATCCCGCTTTAAAACTATCGGTGCGAAACAGTGCCGAGTCAGATGTCACCTGTAGCGCCGTGTCTACGCCATCAACGCGCTGAGTTTGTACCCCTTCGCGAGCCAATTTTTGCTGTAACTCTTCTGGCTGACACTTCAATAAATTAGTACGTAAAAATCGCTGTGGCGCCATGGCTAATGCGGCGCGCTCAGCAGCCCAAAGGCTGCCCATTTGTGCCACGCCGAGTTCGTCGAGCCACTCGGGGCAACCATCAAACAGCGGCTGGTCAAGCTTGGCATGCGCTAAACGCTGGTCAAAATCGGCTTGCTCTATCGTCAAGGTATATGGCAATTTGGGCAATTCAAGCCCATGGAACATATGCCAAGCATTAAGTAACCGTGAACCTAAACGTTCAATATCTACTGGCGCCATATCTGCTAAATAACAATACAGGTTTAACCGACGTAATAAATCGCCCGCTACGGTGGTGATCCTCGCCTGTTCTGAAGGCGCTAACTTTAGCCCAGAAAAATGATGCGAATAGGCTCTATCTAAGGGTTTCCCCTCATTGAGCACCATAGTGAGTACATTAATAACTAATTCGGTTGAACTTGGAGAGAGTGACGCGTTTAGCATGATAAAGCCTGTTAAGAAAAATCGGGAGGATCATAGGAGTTAGCGCGCCAATACGCAAGTACAACGCGCGTAGCTAATGTGATAAAAATAAATAACGTTTGATACTTATATAAACGTATTACCTAAGCTGTCTGCACTGATATCAACAAGCATGTGAATGCTTATTGATATCTTAAGGCCACCATTTCAGCTAATAACGTCAGGTTATGATTTATCGGTCCATGGGTTAAAGCTAGGCTGTGAAGTGGCATTATCAGCCTTTTTACTTATAGAGTTAGTTTTACTGGCACCCGGTTGATGTCGAACAGACCCTGAGCGGCCCTTATTACCATCACCTTGAATGCTGCAGGTTGATTGGCCCTTACTCTTTTGTGGCATTTTGTTACCGTCATCTGCCGATAAAGCGCCTTCTACACGCTGTTTAGGTCGATAATTTAAAATTGAGGTTGGCACGGCTTTACGCGGCGCAAACCCTTCTATTTCTCGGCGCTCCAGTAAATGCCCCAAGCGACTTTCAATCATACATAAATTTTTAAAATCATCTTTAGACACGAGTGATATCGCCTGCCCTTGAGCACCAGCACGACCGGTACGGCCAATTCGATGTACATATTCATCGGCGGGGAATGGCAAGTCATAGTTGATCACCAAAGGCAGATTATCAATATCGATGCCACGGGCAGATATTCCAGTGGAGATAAGATACTTAATCTTACCCGCCTTGAAGTCGGCTAAGATCTGCTCTCGGATCGCCTGAGCGCGGCCGCTGTGAATGCAATCGGCCTCAATGTCACGCTTCTCGAGTTGGCTAACCAACTTCGCCGCGCCATGCTTGGTCTCGATAAAGATCAGCGCCTGCGGCCAATTATGTTGTTGAATAAGGTGACTCAGTAAGGCCGACTTTTTATCTTTATCGACTGTGGTGATCCACTGCTCGATATTGGGCTTGGCTGACTCATCTTTAGTCACCGACAAATGAATGGCATTGGGAACGGTCTCTTTTGCCAATTCGCGAACCTGACGCGATAGGGTCGCCGAAAACAACAAGTTTTGCCTATCTTGTGGCAAACTATCGATGATCTTAGTGATATCTTCGATAAAGCCCATGTCGAGCATTCTGTCGGCTTCATCAAGCACTAACACTTCAATTTCATCAAAATGAATCGCGCGTTGGGTGTAAAGATCCCTTAAGCGACCAGGGGTGGCCACCACAATATCGACGCCATCAATGAGTTGCTGCTTTTGCGCCGCTAACTCCACACCACCATAAATCGCCATCGATTTAAGGTTAAGGTATTTACCATACAGCGCAATGCTGTTGTCGACCTGCAGAGCTAGCTCGCGCGTGGGAGTTAAGATTAATGCCCGCGCCCGTTTTTTACGTTGCGTCTCACCGGTTGCTAGACGAGTCAGAATAGGCAACACGAAACTGGCTGTTTTACCGCTACCGGTCTGGGCTGCGGCAATCAAATTTTTCCCCTTTATCGCCAGCGGAATCGCTTCGGCTTGGATAGGTGTTGGGGTCGAATAGTCTAATTCGTTAAGCGCGGTAATTATGGCGGGGTTTAGCCCGAGTGTAGCAAACCCAAGTGATGAAAATGACATGTAAAATCTCAGTGTGAGTCCTAAACCTGACTTCAAGGCGCCTTGCAAGGCAGCATTAAACGCAAAATGGGACAAAAAAATTAGCTAAATAGATTGTAGCCCTGCTAACTTAATCAACAAGTCTATCAAGAAGCGGCACCACAATCGTGGCGCGGATTATAACAGAACTCCAGCAAGTGTATAAAACCCTTTGCGGCCAGTCACTCCACTGTGTGTGACTGAGCCAATCATAAAATCGACTTAGTGACCCTGATTAATCGCAATTAACCGGGTAATAAAACGCGTTAATGCGGCTGCATCGGCAAATTTAAAGCCTAAACCGTAATGGATACCGTTAAGACTCTTTTGTACTCGCTTAGGAAAACGAGTCATCTCACTATGGTGTACGAACCCTGTTTTATGTTTTACCCCATCAAGAGCTGTCAATTCAGTTAAAAACACTTCATAGGCCGGACGAATAACCAAGAGACAATCTTTTTCAGCGCCGTAGAGATAAAAAGGCTCTTTTAACTCGGGTAACATATATTCGGTCATTTTTTTAACCGTAAAATTAGTTCTGCAGTTAAGCTCGCTCAACAGCCCGGTGATGTCACTGTGTTCAATGGCCACGCTAATACTCCTGATAGATGATGCCCCTTGCCGATGATGTCGCCAGACAAGAGGCCGTTCGTTATGTTAACAGTGCACGGTCCAATAACCTACAAAACACCGCCATTGAATACGCATCACCATCACCACATAATCTTCAGTGCTGAAAGCGGCTTACATTTAAACAAAATAATATAAGTGATAAATGGGCTCGCGCCAAACGCACAAAAAAGCACCAACCCAAGGCATGACAAGGCTTGTAGCTAGGGGTAATCGTTTATGTATAAGGAGAAAGTTGACCTAATTGGGCAAAATTGAATGATTTTAAGAAAAATCTATAAAACAATTCTAAAAGTATTGATATACTTCCCCCCGAATTTTAGAACGTAACTCCAATAGAGTAGAAAAATGACTGATTTATCAAAGTACAGAAACATTGGTATCTTTGCTCACGTTGATGCGGGTAAAACTACTACAACTGAGCGTATCCTTAAGCTAACTGGTAAAATCCATAAATCCGGTGAAACTCATGACGGTGAATCTACAACTGACTTCATGGAACAGGAAGCTGAGCGTGGTATTACCATTCAGTCTGCTGCTGTAAGTTGTTTTTGGAAAGACCACCGTTTTAACGTTATTGACACCCCTGGCCACGTTGACTTTACAGTAGAAGTATATCGCTCTCTTAAAGTACTAGATGGTGGTATCGGTGTATTCTGTGGTTCTGGTGGTGTTGAACCACAATCAGAAACCAACTGGCGTTATGCGAACGAATCAGGTGTTGCTCGTATCATCTTCGTAAACAAGTTAGACCGTATGGGTGCTGACTTCCTACGCGTTGTTAAGCAAACTAAAGACGTACTAGCGGCTACGCCACTAGTTATGGTTCTGCCAATCGGTATCGAAGATGAGTTCAAAGGTGTTGTTGACCTACTGACTCGTAAAGCATGGGTTTGGGATGATTCTGGTGAAGCAGAAAACTACGCCATCGAAGACGTACCAGCTGACATGGTTGACCTAGTTGAAGAATACCGTGAAATGCTAATCGAGACTGCTGTTGAGCAAGACGATGACCTGATGGAAGCTTACATGGAAGGCGAAGAGCCATCTATTGAAGAGATCAAGCGTTGTATCCGTAAAGGTACACGTAATCTTGACCTATTCCC
This sequence comes from Shewanella sp. 553, assembly GCF_059338375.1. Taxonomy (NCBI): domain Bacteria; kingdom Pseudomonadati; phylum Pseudomonadota; class Gammaproteobacteria; order Alteromonadales; family Shewanellaceae; genus Shewanella; species Shewanella sp. 553. Next base: position 1,919,817 of record NZ_CM181701.1, on the reverse strand, counting down.
AACATACTGTGGTAGCGCATTTAAAAACAAAGGTATGCAGCTACTACTAGACGCAGTTGTTGACTACCTGCCAGCACCGACTGAAGTTGATCCTCAGCCGCTGACTGATGAAGAAGGTAACGATACAGGTGAAGTTGCCCTAGTTTCTGTAGACGAGCCACTAAAAGCACTTGCATTCAAAATCATGGATGACCGTTTTGGTGCCCTAACCTTCGTACGTATCTACTCTGGTAAGCTTAAGAAGGGTGACACCATCCTTAACAGCGCAACGGGTAAGACTGAACGTATTGGTCGTATGTGTGAAATGCAAGCTGATGAGCGTAACGAACTTGAATACGCACAAGCGGGTGACATCATCGCTATCGTTGGCATGAAAAACGTACAAACAGGTCACACACTATGTGATGTTAAGCACCCTTGTACTCTTGAAGCCATGGTATTCCCTGAGCCAGTTATCTCTATCGCTGTGGCGCCAAAAGATAAAGGCGGCAGTGAGAAAATGGGGATCGCTATCGGTAAGATGATCGCTGAAGATCCATCATTCCGCGTAGAAACTGACGAAGACTCAGGCGAAACCATCCTTAAAGGTATGGGTGAGCTTCACCTAGACATCAAAGTTGATATCCTAAAACGTACTTACGGTGTTGACCTAATTGTGGGTGAGCCACAAGTTGCTTACCGTGAAACTATCACCAAAGAAGTTGCTGATAGCTACACGCACAAGAAGCAATCAGGTGGTTCTGGTCAGTTTGGTAAAATTGACTATGTTATCCGTCCTGGCGAGCAAAACTCTGGCTTTACATTTAAGTCATCAGTTGTTGGTGGTAACGTACCAAAAGAATTCTGGCCTGCTGTTGAAAAAGGTTTCGCCAGCATGATGAATACCGGTACTGTTGCTGGTTTCCCTGTGCTTGACGTTGAACTAGAACTTACCGACGGTGCTTTCCACGCAGTTGACTCGTCAGCTATCGCGTTCGAAATCGCAGCTAAAGGTGCATTCCGTCAGTCAATGCCTAAAGCCGGTGCACAACTTCTTGAGCCTATCATGAATGTGGATGTATTCAGCCCAGAAGACAACGTTGGTGATGTGATTGGTGACCTTAACCGTCGTCGTGGCATGATCAAAGACCAAATGGCTGGTGTTACTGGTGTTCGTATTAAAGCAGACGTACCGCTATCAGAAATGTTCGGTTACATCGGCTCATTACGTACAATGACATCTGGTCGTGGTCAGTTCTCTATGGAGTTCGCTCATTATGCACCATGTCCAAACAGCGTAGCTGAGAAAGTTATTGCTGAAGTTAAAGAAAGAAACGCTAAGAAGTAATTTTGACTTTTTAGCTTAATTCTTAAACTTAAAAACCCTGACGATGTAAATCGTCAGGGTTTTATTTTTTTAATGGATAAACAATAAGATGAACAGTGCAAACAGCGTTGTGGTATTAGATTTCGAAACCACGGGTCTCTCCCCTACTCAGGGTGATCGCGCCATCGAAATTGGTGCAGTGAAATTGCAGCAAGGTGTGATTGTTGACCGTTTTCAGCAGTTAATTAATCCGGGGTTCAAGATCACTCATTTTATTGAGCAGTACACAGGCATTACCAATGCCATGTTAAGCGAGGCGCCTAGTAGTAACGTCGTGATGCATGATTTTGCCGACTTCATGGGTGACGCTAACCTCATCGCACACAATGCCAGTTTCGACCAGCGCTTTCTTGATGCTGAATTGGCACGGATACACCGCCACTATTCTGGCCGTTTTGCCTGCTCAATGTTGGTAGCTCGACGTATTTACCCAGAGGCCAGTAATCATCAACTATCCACCTTAGTGGCTCATAATCGTATCGAGCAACAAGGTGACTTTCACCGCGCATTAGCCGATGCAGAGATGACGGCGTTATTATGGCAACATATTCTCGACACCTTATGCCAACACTGGCAGTGCCATGCGCCAAGTTTTGCGATGATGGCGGCATTGCAGAAACAGCCCAAAGCTAACCTTGAGCGTTTCTTTGCCAAATATGCAAATAAGTAAATTACTACAAGCTATCTCATTTAATCACGGACAAGCGATAACGTTTATTAGCTTCAATACACTGGCATGGCCGCATTATATTGAGCGTCACTTTTATACTGACACTTTAAAGTAACTCTTACTTTCCCAGCGAAGCTGACCTGCCGTTAGTTTTATAGCGGTCAACGCTAGTGTCAATTAAATACCCAACTCCTTCATTAAGTCATCAGTATCGTCGACCACCACCGCTTGATTGACCGATTTAGCCCAAGACGTCGACGCTCCGGTACCATGTTGTGCCAATAGCGCATCGGGATCGTGCTCTTCATCATGCTCAAAATCTGCCAATTTAATAAATTCGGTTTTATCCATGGCAAATTCAAGGTAAAAAATATGGTGTTGCGCTGTCTTAAATGCCACACGCCTTGCCACGGCTTCATCAAGGTTGGTATCAATGGAAATGGTCAGCTCTTTATTAATGGTGAGCATTTTAGGTTGGCTTTGATTAATCGAGGTTTGTAGTTCTTTATTCACCTTAACGATAAAGTCGCCTAAAATCTGATTCATCAGTTCGCCCATAATATCGGCGACTTCATCTGAGGTATGTGAGAAGGCTAACTCAGACTCAGGCATCCCCATCTGCTTCATATAAGCTTGATAAAGTTCGATAGCCGCCTTAGCTGAGAAGTTGATCACCACTAAACCAGAGAAACCACCATCGAAAATAGAGAAACAACCTAGATCAGGTTTTAAGCAGGTCTTATTAATACTCTGCACCATGGCAGCATGCGAGACTGGGCTCGATGTGGCGCTCGACAGCACGTGAGAAACCGAGTGGCAAAGCTTTAATAAAATATCATCTGAGGTGATCACTTGAGATGTCATCGTTACGTTTATTCCAAAAAATACAATGTTTAATTCTGCGCGTAAATGCCATAAAAATCAAAGCTAAAACAATATATTAGTCTGTCTAATCACTAAGCTAATGACTAAATAGTAACTTTTGACTTAAGTCACTGCTCGAATTCACTTCACCTGCGCTTTATTATTACCAAGTTTGTCTGTGTTATCTAAGGTATTAGGCTTGCACACTCATATCACGCCGCCGACTGACAGTTGGGTTTAACGAATCTATTAACAACTCCTGCCTAAATAAAAAATCCATTTCAGCTGGCTAAAGTAGACCTTAGTAGTAAGGCGACCCAATGAATATATATTTCGTGAACTTGATCAATTATTTAATAATTATAACCGCTTAAATCGACTATTCATTCTCGCCCCCACCGATGACAAGGTATATTGGCTGTAGATAATGGCTTGCAACATAAGTAGGGACATCATGCTCGCGATTCTTAGACGATTTACGATACTGCAACGGCTAATTTTTATGCTAGTACTTGCCGCAATTGGCACGTTCGTTTTTGCTAGTTTTTCAATTAATGAGCAACGCAATAATTTAATTAATGAGAAATGGGTACAAAACAATGCCCAACTCGCCACCATGTTAAGCATCATCAAGTCGCATTATTTCCAAGTGGAACAAGGTAAAATCAGTGCTACTGCAGCACAAACCGAAGCCGCCGAACTGGTTAATCACGCTCAATATGGCCAACATGGTTATTTCATCTTGTTTGATGACAGCAACAGTATTATCGCTCACGGCGGCAATACTGATTTAATCGGTCAATCGATCCAGGCTCTTGGTCATGCTGAGGCCTTTAAACAGCTGTTAAGTCAGGCACAGCACGGCGAAACCGCTCAACATATGATCGATATGCTCAACCCCAGTGACGGCAGCCAAGAACAGGCATTGGTCAGTGCCCAAACTTTTACGCCTTGGGGCTGGACCTTGATAACAAATGGCTACATGAGCGATGTCAATGACACAACCATCAGTGTGATGTATGACTATTTAGGCATTATGCTGCTGATTTCTCTACCTATTTTTGCTTTCTTCTTGGTGCTTAATCACTCCATTAGTGCACCATTGACCCAAGCGATTGATGCCATGAATGATATCGCCCAAGGTGAAGGTGACTTAACCAAACGTCTGCCTACTATAGGTCAAGATGAAGTGGTTGAATTGGCCAAAGCATTTAATGTTTTTGTCGGTAAAATCAATCATATGGTCGCAGAGCTGCAACCGGTAGGACATCATCTTAACCAAGACGCCGATCGTTTACTTAATGCAGTTAGCGAATCCAATGCCAGTGTCGATCACTTACATCAAGAAACCAGCAATGTTGCCACCGCCATAAACCAAATGTTGTCGACCACCCAAGAGATGGCCAGTAATACTCAGCAAGCGGCCGATGCCGCAAACAGTGTCAAACGACAAGCCCTTGACAGTAAAACGCAAATGGATAGCACGGTTCGTAATACCCATAAGCTGGTGGAAGAGCTGCGCAGTGCTGAGATGATCACCGAACATCTTGGGGTGTCTTCACAGCAAATTGGCAATATTTTAGAGGTGATCAGAGGCATCGCAGACCAAACTAATTTGCTGGCACTCAATGCCGCTATCGAAGCAGCTCGTGCAGGAACTCATGGTCGTGGGTTCGCCGTAGTCGCCGATGAAGTACGTGCATTAGCCAACCGTACTCAAGACTCAACGAATGAAATCCAAAAAATTGTGACTGATATTCAAACCGGTGTTGCGAGTGTTATCGCCAGCAACAATCAAAATCAAGGCCAATCTGAACAGCTACAGACTCAAGCCCAAGCGGTTGGTGACTCACTCACCGCCATTTTGGAGTTAATCGCCCATATCAGCGATATGAATACTCAATTGGCCAGCGCGACAGAGGAGCAATCTTTGGTGACAGAAGAGATTAATCGTAACGTCTGTAGCATAACCGAACTATCAGAAGTCTCAGTAAAAGCTAACGAAAGTAATCGCCTAGCAGCGGAGTCACTTAAGCAAATAAGTCAGACAAGTACCCAGATCTTGGGGCAATTTAAAGTGTAAGGCTAAAGCCTATACCAGATAGAGGAGCGCGATTTAGCGCTCCTTTTTTTTAAGTAAACTGTGATAAGCTTAACGTTATTGTTACTCCCCCTTAAGCGAGAGCTAGGATTATGGCGCGCATGACATTGGCAGTTCACCCGCAGCTTTACACTATCCACAGCTTTAGTCCTGATGCAATACTTGATCCTGCCGTGTTACATCAACCAATGTTTTTTATTGGGAAAACCAAAGATGAATTGTCTGTGGTGGTCCCAGCCACATTAGCCTTAAACAGTCTTGAGCAGGAAAATGATTGGCGTTGCTTTGAAGTCGTGGGGCCGCTTGGTTTTTCAATGACAGGTATATTGGCAAATGTCTCCGCCACCCTAGCTAAGGCACAAGTGAGTATTTTTGCTATTTCAACCTTCGATACTGATTATCTACTGGTTAAAAAGAATAAGCTTGACATAGCCATCACTGCGCTCAAAAAAAATAATTATCAGATCATTCATTATCAAGGTGAGTAGCAGTATTTTTCCTGGTTAAAAGAGTCCATTTATGTACCAAAAAACAGTGACCATCATGGCTGAGCACGGCATTCATACCCGTCCAGCGGCGTTATTAGTAAAAGCGGCGAAACAGTACGATTGTGATATCCTCGTCGAGTGTCAAGGCAAACATGCTAGTGCCAAGAGCTTGTTTAAGCTACAAACATTAGGCTTATATAAAGGTGTTTCTGTCACCGTCAGTGCGGACGGTGACCAAGCACAACAAGCGGTAGAGCATGTCTCTGCACTGCTGATCACCTTAAGTTAACAAGGAATTGAAGATGAGCATTACAGGTATAGCCGTGGCGGGGGAAATTGCCTTTGGGCAGGCGAAAGTGCTCTCCCCTTATAACAGCCAACTCGATTACCATCTGTTACCGCCTGCGCAGCTGGGCATTGAACAAGCACGACTCGATAAAGCGCTCGCCTCATTAATTCACCAAATCAAGCGCAGCGCAGCGCATCTCGCTCCCAGTAGTGAACATTACCAACTAATCGAGGCTGATTTACTGCTGTTAGAAGATGCAGAGTTGCAAGCGGAACTGCACACGGCAATATACCAGCAACAGTTTTCAGCGGCATTAGCGGTGGAGCATACTTTTGCTAAGCAAGCTCAAGCACTGCAGGCGCTGGATTCCCCTTATTTAGCCAGTCGCGCTGATGATGTCTTAGCGTTAGGCCAAAGAGTTATAACCACACTGCTCACGGGTAAATGCAGTACATTAACCCAGCTGCCCAGTAACAGCATAGTGATCGCCAAAGATATCACCCCTGCAGAATTTGCCTTGTTACCGTTAGATAACATCGCTGGTCTAGTGTTGCAGACGGGGGGGATTACCAGCCATAGCGCAATTTTAGCCCGGAGCTTCAATATCCCCACTCTGGTGGGCTGTGAATGCAAGCTTGAGGATATCGCCGATGGCACCCCCCTCGCCATCGATACCCTCAATGGCTTACTGTATATCAACCCAGATGCTGAGCAGATCACTCAACTGACACTCGCCCAGCAACAAGCATCACAACGCAAAACTGAACTTCTTAAGTATAAAAACCAACCTACTCAAACCGCAGATGGTCACGCGATTACCCTACTGGCTAACGTTGGCTGCATCAGCGAAATTAATCATCTTAGCGAAGTTGGCGGTGAGGGCGTTGGGCTATTTCGCACCGAATTTATGTTGATGAACCGCCAACAACTGCCCGATGAGCAGCAACAATATCAACTCTATTGTGATGCATTGCAGCTACTTGACGGTAGAACACTGACTATTCGTACTATCGATATCGGCGCTGATAAAGAGGTACCAGCTTTATCGATGCCCGTGGAAGAAAACCCAGCATTAGGACTACGCGGTGTACGATACACCCTCGCCCATCCCCAACTATTTTGCACGCAGCTTAAAGCCATTTTGCGAGCAGCCAATCAGGGGCAGATTCGATTAATGTTCCCCATGGTCAATCAAGTAGAAGATCTTGAAGCCATATTGGCGCTTATCGACCAGTGTAAAGCTGAGCTCATTGAACAAGAAAAGGGCTATGGTCCACTATCGATAGGTATCGTCGTCGAGACCCCCGCAGCGGTATTAAATCTCGATTCGATGTTACCACTGCTGGACTTTATCAGCATAGGGACTAATGACTTAACTCAATATGCAATGGCAGCGGATAGAGGTAACCCCGAGCTGATTAAACGCTACCCGGTACTCTCACCAGCTATCGTCAAGCTCATGAGTCAAACCATTAACCAAGCCAATGTAGCCAAGGTGACAGTCTCATTATGTGGCGAATTAGCCAGTAACCCACGCGCCACCGCCCTGCTGGTAGGCCTTGGCATTGATGAGTTAAGCGTCAACTTAGCCGCGCTATTAGAGATAAAACAAGAGCTCAGCCGCTGGACTTATACCGAGTGTGTCGAACTGGCGCAACAGGCTAGAGTGATTTCGCGCATAGATACACTAAATGAGTTGTTAACACGCTGTCACTCTTGATAATTTTTGAGTATGCTATCGAAAACATATTCACCGTTCAGCTGTGCATCAGCATAGGGGAAAATTAATGGGATTTTTAAGTCGAATTCGGCGTTTAGTGTCTGGCCAGCCGCCTGTCAGTGGTGGCATAGATGTATTCGCCCCCGTTTCGGGTGAAATTGTGGCGATAGAGAAAGTACCCGATGTGGTGTTTGCCGAAAAAATAGTCGGCGATGGCATAGCTATCGCCCCAAAGGGCAAGCAAATATTAGCCCCAATCGATGGAACTATCGGGAAAATATTTGAAACAAATCACGCCTTTAGCATTGAGTCGCCTCATGGCCTAGAGTTATTTGTGCATTTTGGTGTCGGCACAGTTGAATTACGCGGTAATGGGTTTAAGCGCTTAGCCGAAGAAGGCCAGCAAGTGAAGATGGGCGATCCTATATTGGAGTTTGATCTCGATTATCTGAAAACCCATGTAGAAAGTCTGTTGACTCCTGTGGTGTTGGCCAATATGGAAGATATTAAGCGTATTGATAAGCATCAAGGTTCTATCGAGGCAGGTAAAGACATAATCTTTTCAGTGCAGTTGTGAGCATCTCCCTTAACCCTAAAGCCCGCTTTAGGGTTTACCGCTTAACAATTACAGATACCTTTGTTAAAACAGCCCTTTCCTCTTAATATAACCAACATATCATTGCGGCCAAATGATGCAATAATCTTACAGCCTTCACGCAAATCGACTGATTTTATATCATTTATTGTTACCGCCTATCGTAACGCTTGAGCCGAACTACACACAATGACACAATGATGATTCATAGCCCAGTGATAAAGCAACTCAAATAGCAAGGAGACCCATTTTGATCCTTTATGGCATTAAAAATTGCGATACCGTTAAGAAAGCCCGTAAGTGGTTAGAACAACATCAACAAGCAGTTGCTTTTCATGATTTTCGTGAGGATGGTTTAAATCGAGATGATTTAGAAGCTTGGGTCGATGCTCTAAATTGGGAGACGTTATTTAACAAACGTAGCACCAGTTTTAGAAATCTGAGTGATGACGATAAGACCGCCATAGACAAAAACAAAGCGATTGAATTGATGCTCGCACACCCGACTTTGATTAAGCGTCCGGTATTAGTCATTCAAGGTAAGGTATGGGTTGGCTTTAAAGCCGAGCAATACCAGGAGATCTTTAGCTAATGACTCAAGATGTCTTAACGCTGGCACAAGATCTGATTAGCCGTGCGTCTATCACCCCACTCGACGAAGGATGTCAGCAGGTTATGGCGGACCGCCTAGCCGCGAAAGGTTTTAATATTGAGTCAATGGTGTTTGAAGACACCACCAATATGTGGGCCAGACGCGGTAATGATGGCCCATTGTTTTGTTTTGCGGGTCACACTGATGTGGTTCCTGTTGGCGATCTCAATCGCTGGCATACGCCCCCTTTTGACCCTGTGGTGATTGACGGTTATCTGCATGGACGCGGCGCAGCTGACATGAAAGGGTCGCTCGCCGCCATGGTGGTCGCCACCGAACGCTTTGTTGAGCAACACCCCAACCATCATGGCTCAATCGCCTTTTTGATCACCAGTGATGAGGAAGGTCCATTTATTAATGGTACGCCACGCGTGATTGACACACTCGAAGCGCGCAACGAGAAAATCACTTGGTCATTGGTAGGTGAACCCTCATCGACCCATAAGTTAGGTGACATAGTCAAAAATGGTCGCCGTGGTAGCCTCACAGGTAACTTGACGGTCAAAGGGATTCAAGGCCATGTCGCCTACCCTCATCTAGCCGATAACCCGATTCATAAGGCCGCGCCCGCACTGGATGAATTGGCGCGCATGACTTGGGATAAAGGCAATGACTTTTTTCCGCCAACCAGTTTCCAAATCGCCAATATTAATGGCGGCACGGGCGCATCGAATGTGATCCCAGGTACCCTTGAGGTGATGTTTAATTTCCGTTACTCGACCGAGGTGACCGCCGAGATATTGATCCAGCGTGTGCTTAACATACTCGATGCACACGGCTTAGATTATGATATCAGTTGGATCTACAACGGCTTGCCATTTTTAACCGAAGATGGACCACTCCTGCAAGCGACCAAAGAAGCCATTAAAGAGCACACCACTCTCGATACCGATCCGCAAACTTCCGGTGGCACCTCTGATGGCCGTTTTATTGCGCCTACAGGTGCCCAAGTCATTGAAGTCGGCCCGGTAAATGCGACCATCCACAAGGTGAATGAATGCGTTAAAGTCGCCGATATTGAACAGCTGGCCTTGATATACCAGCGCATACTGGAAAAGCTATTGTGCTGAGCACTGGCCACCTTTATGGCCTTGAAAATAATCTGCTTATTGATTATCAAGGCCATAAATTACAAAGTGATACTGCTCATCAATTTGCTTTGATGCAAGCCGCGGCTGCCAAAGACAATATTGCACTGCAAATTGGCTCCGCTTATCGCGATTTTGCACGGCAACTCACCATATGGAACGCCAAAGCTAAGGGACAACGTACGGTACTCGATGCGCAATCACAGCCTATCGATATCGGTCAGCTGAGCGAGGATCAATTAATTGATGCCATCCTACATTGGTCAGCGCTGCCTGGTACATCACGCCACCACTGGGGGACTGATATTGACGTATTTGATGCTCATCAAATAGCGCGTATGCAGTTGCAACTTGTGCCCAGCGAATATCAAGCCCATGGCCCCTGCCATGCGCTGCACACTTGGCTCACCCGTTACAGTGGCGATTTTGGGTTTTATTTCCCCTTTCAAGCGGGCTTAAGCGGCGTCAGCCCTGAGCCATGGCATTTGAGTTATTATCCTAAAGCTAACGATAATCTAGCTGCGTTCGATATTCGCACCTTAGCAGCTATCTTGTCGCAGCAACCTATAGCATTAAAAAGCACGATATTAGCTAGACTCGAACACTTAGTCAGCCACTATGTGTTTCATGTTGCCCCCTCTCCTGTGGGCTAACCTTTATACTTTATATTGAGCCACCATGAACCAACATCCAACACAACACACCCAGCTTATTGACGGTCATACCATGCACTACCTTGATATAGGCCAAGGTCCGGTATTGTTATTTGGTCACAGCTATCTATGTGACAGCACAACATGGCAGGCGCAACTGACCACACTCAGTCAAGATTACCGCTGTATCGTGCCAGATCTGTGGGGACATGGTCAGTCTGATAACCTGCCAGCCTCTTGCCGCTCACTTAAACAGCTCGCCGAGCACCATTTGAGCTTGCTCGACAGACTCAATATCGACACCTTTGCCATTATTGGTCATGGTATTGGTGGCATGTGGGGAGCGGAACTCACCTTACTCGCCCCCGCTCGGGTGAACAGCCTGGTGTTGCTGGGCTGTTTTCTCGGTTTTGAACCCGAAGTAAGCCGCGCTAACTATTACGCCATGCTCGATGAGATAAATCTGGCTAAATCCATCTCTAGTGACAATATCGACCAGCTTGCAACACGTTACTTTAGCGCTGTTGCGCAGCAAGATAATCCGCGGTTAATTGAGGCTTTCAAACAACAGCTAAGCACCATTGCACCTGAGCGTATCGACTCGCTATACCGCTTAGGCCGCATCCTTCATGGTAGGCGCGATATCATGGAAGATATTGAGCAATTAACCTTACCTTGTCTTATCATGACAGGTACTGATGACAGACTGCACCCCATACTCGAAGGTTACCTGATGCACGATGCCATTGATGGCAGCCATTATATTCACCTGCCGCAAGCGGACCACATGGCCAACCTTGAACAAGCTGAGCTAGTCAATCAACATCTGTTAGCATTTCATACTCAGCACATAAAAGGCTAAGCACTGATATAAAAGTATTTACTGTATTTAGCACTGAATAGACCAGCCAAGCTAATATTCGGTGCTAAGATCCCCAGCGAAAAACCTTTAGAAAGACACGATAGTTATAAAATGAAACTACTTAAACCCCTGTTTGACAACAATCGCCGCTGGGCGGGCCGAATTCTCGAAGAGAATCCTGATTTTTTTCAGCAACTGGCACAACAGCAGAACCCAGAATATCTGTGGATCGGCTGCTCCGACAGTCGAGTCCCCTCTAACCAGATAATCGACTTGATGCCCGGTGAAGTGTTTGTACATCGAAATATCGCCAATATGGTTATCCATACAGATTTAAACTGTTTGTCTGTACTGCAATACGCGGTAGAAGTGCTCAAAGTAAAACACATTATGGTGGTAGGCCACTATGGCTGCGGCGGCATTAAAGCGTCGATGGGCAAACAACGCTTAGGGCTGATCGACAACTGGTTAGGCCACATTCGTGATATTTACCGACTGCACGACAGCGAGCTCGCTCAGCTTGATGAAAAGACCCGCTTCGATCGTTTATGTGAGCTCAATGTCATTGAACAGGTAGGCAATGTGGTCAGCACAAACATAGTGCAAGATGCTTGGGAGAGTGGCCACAATGTGGCTGTACACGGCTGGATTTACGGTGTCGAAAATGGCTTACTGACCGATCTCGATGTCACCGTTGATAGAGATATCTTTAATCGACGTTAAGCTTACGTTTGATGAGCTAGTAAAATAAGTCAGCGCACGATTTACACATAGTGCGCTTTTTATATTCAGCCTTAAAGTTGTGCTAAAAAATAGCTATTTCAGATAAATATTGCTTAATAAACATCGCAGTTCCCCTCCTATCCCAGTTATAATCGAGTATCTTTTTTCGCGCAGTGCGCGCAGCGAACGCTAAGGAAACTTTCAATGCCTGGTTTTGAACTATTTGGTCCTGAAGAGAAGCAAGAAGTTGCAGATGTAATGGAAAACGGATTTACCTTTCGATATAACTTCGATCACATGCGTAATGACCGCTGGAAAACGCGTGAGATGGAAACCTTGCTTTGCGAAAAAATGAATGTAAAACATGCTCACTTAGTCTCAAGCGGTACCGCAGCGCTGCAAACGGCTATGGCCGCAGCGGGAATTGGCGCCGGCGATGAGGTCATTGTACCGCCATTTACCTTTGTGGCATCAGTAGAAGCGGTATTCATGGCAGGGGCCGTGCCGGTTTTTGCTGAAATTGATGAAACGCTCTGCCTATCGCCAGCAGGGATTGAAGCGGTGATTACTCCACGCACCAAGGCAATTAATTTAGTGCATATGTGCGGTTCTATGGCGAAGATGGACGACATTAAAGCCATCTGCGAGAAACACAACTTAGTGATTTTAGAAGATGCTTGCCAAGCCATTGGCGGCAGTTATAAAGGTCAAGCACTAGGCACCATTGGTGATGTTGGTTGTTACTCGTTTGACTCTGTTAAAACCATCACTTGCGGTGAAGGCGGTGCGGTGATCACCAATAATGACACCATTTATAATCATGCTCATATGTTCTCAGATCATGGTCATGATCATGTGGGTAATGATCGCGGTGCCGAAGGCCACCCTATTATGGGGCTAAATTTTCGCATTTCAGAAATGAACTCAGCAATGGGGCTGGCGCAGCTGCGTAAACTTGACAAGATTATTGAGATCCAGCGTAAGCATAAAAAATGGCTAAAAGAGGCCATGGCTGAATTACCAGAAGTCTCATTTCGGGAAATTCCCGACCCCGAAGGCGACTCAGCTGGTTTCTTAACCTTTATGATGCCCACCGAAGCCCGCACGATTGAGATCAATAAAAAGCTAGCAGAAAATGGGGTTGACGGCTGCTTCTACTGGTATGTCAATAACTGGCATTACTTACGTAATTGGAAACATATTCAAGAGCTTAAATCACCAGCGGCCTTGCCTATCACTCTCATAAAAGATAAACCTGATTACACTCAGGTTGCAGTTCCAAAATCTGATGCCATCATGAGTCGTACTATCTCGATGCTGATCAAACTCTCTTGGACAGAGGATGAGATCAAGCAACGCATCGAAAACATTAAGCGTGCTTTTGCTTAAAACACCTATTATGCCCGCCGCGCAGTAACCCTATACCAACTGCGAAGCCAGCTCTTACAGTACTAATCCCAAAGGAGAATGTGGTAATGAGTTTTAAAAATTTTAAGTGTGTTCCTAAGATGATCTTTGGTCGAGGCTCATTCGCTGAGCTTGATAAGGTAGTTGGTGCGGAGCGCCAGCAAGCCGATGACTTTGTCGTGTTTCTGGTCGATGATGTTCATCAACATAAACCCTTAGCGGCACGCGTCCCGGCAAAAGCACAAGATTTAACCATTTATGTCAATGTTGATGATGAGCCAACAACGGCACAAGTTGACGCATTAACTGAACAAGTTCAAAAGTTTAATACGAAGCTCCCAGTCAGTGTGGTGGGTTTAGGCGGCGGTTCTACCATGGATTTGGCTAAGGCTGTCTCTTTGATGTTAACCAATCCAGGGGGCTCTGCTATGTATCAAGGCTGGGATCTGATTAACCACCCAGCGGTGCATCATGTAGGTATTCCAACCGTATCGGGTACAGGCGCAGAAGCATCGCGTACTGCGGTATTATGTGGGCCGGTGCGAAAATTAGGCTTAAATTCAGACTACACCGTATTTGATCAAATCATCATGGATTCTGAGCTCATCGAAGGCGTACCCACAGAACAGTGGTTTTACACTGGGATGGATTGTTATATCCACTGCGTTGAGTCACTACAAGGCACTTACCTCAACGAATTTGCCCGAGCCTTTGCTGAAAAGTCGATGGATCTTTGCCGCGAGGTTTTCTTAGGCGATCACCCAGAAAAAGATGACAAACTTATGATGGCGTCATATATGGGTGGGATGAGTATCGCATATAGCCAAGTCGGCGCATGCCATGCTGTTTCTTATGGTCTAGGCTATGTATTAGGCTACCACCATGGAATAGGTAACTGCTTGGCTTTTGACGTACTTGAAGAGTTTTATCCTGAAGGCGTAGCGGAATTTCGCCATATGATGAAAAAGCACAATATCGTGCTCCCCAAAAATATCTGTAAAGATCTTCCTGATGAAACCATCGCTAAGATGGTCGCTGTTACTAAGAGCATGGGTCCATTATGGGATAATGTTTACGGTAGCGGATGGGAAGAAAAAGTCACCGACGAGATGCTTACTAAGCTGTTCCGTCGTATCTAACCTCCGGCCTCACGAATTAGGCTCTATATGAGCCTTTTATCTTGAGGCCACTTACTTGCAAAAATAGGTACCTATAATGAATGTAACTCTGTTAATCCCTGCGCGCTATGGTTCTAGTCGTTTCCCCGGCAAACCGCTAGCTCCGATTAACGGTAAACCAATGATCCAGCACGTATACGAGCGTGCCGCATTGGCAAAAGGCATCACCGCGATTTATGTGGCCACTGACGATGAACGCATTAAAGCGGCGGTAGAATCCTTTGGTGGTCAAGTTGTTATGACAGATGAGAATGCCGCATCGGGCACTGACCGGATTGAAGATGCCATCACTCAACTGGGGTTAAAAGACGATGACTTAGTGATTAACCTACAAGGTGATCAACCGCTTATCGATCCCATCACCATTGAGCAGATCGTCAGTTTATTTGAGCGCCACCCAGGTGAATTTGATATGGCAACCTTAGGTGTTGAAATCACTAATGAGAGTGAGTTAAACGATCCTATGCACGTTAAAATGGTGTTTGATAACGATTATAATGCCTTGTATTTCTCCCGTGCTCGTATCCCTTTTGGCCGTGATACCAACGACTATCCAGCCTATAAACATTTAGGCATTTACGGTTACACTCGTGCCTTCATCTCGACGTTTGCTAAGCTGCCTTTAGGCCGCCTAGAAAATTTAGAGAAATTAGAACAACTACGTGCCTTAGAATACGGTTATAAAATCAAAGTGGCGATCAGTGCATTTGATTCACCAGAAGTTGACACCCCTGAAGATATTCGCATCTGCGAAGCGCGTTTAGCGGTCGACTAACAACAAGAGGTGGGTCATGTCGAATCTGGAAGTTTGGTTAATCATCATCTTAGTTATCGCTGTAATCGTCAGCAATCTTGCTGTGCTTAAATACAGTGCTAAATTTAAAATGACTCAATTTGGTAAAGATCATGCTCAAAAAACTACATCTGAGAAGCGTAAACAACGGGACGAAGATGACTCATCTCAAACGACAGCACAAAATCAAGATGATCATAGCGACAATGACGTCACACCTAAGCGTTAAAGCCAAGCTCAATCGCTAATCGCAACTATGCTGGTCTACCTTTAGCATTGTGTTACAAAAGGCTTACTCATTGGTTAAGCCTTTTCTCCCATCTCTAGCCTAATAATCGTGCGATCCACAGTTGTGGTTCACCGACTATAAATTGATATTGGCTGCCATCTTTTAAGGTGATTTCGATACCATCAGGTGTAATAGGTAAAATCCCCGCCCCTTTGCCCCAACAGGTATCAACATTAACAATATCAATTAATGGTAATAGATAAGGTCCAATGGTAGCAGACCTATTAAAAGGTTCAAACTGCAGGTAATGCCGTGTTTTGGTCAGTCGACCATCACAGCGAACCACCCCCTTTTGAGCTGCCACTATCGATGACTGAATGTTTGCCTCTGCCATATTAATGATGGATTCCATTATCTCAACATGCTCCTTGATTGCATCGCCTTAGGCGATAAAAAGTCCTTAGTCTCATCATACAAAACATTATTTACGCTGTTAATTAGCAAAACGTATAGATAAAAAAAGCCAACCTAGCAAGGTTGGCTCTTTAATTAATAGCTACAACTTAATGAGGATCTTGCAACTCTTGCGCTAACTGCCGGCTAATTGCTTCTGGCGAGCCGGTATTTTGTGCTAACAATGAATAGGCCACGGGGATCACAAGCAAGGTAAAGATGGTCGCCAGCACAATGCCTGACAACACTACAACCCCAATCACAAAACGTGTTTCAGCGCCTGCCCCTTGCGCCATGACTAAGGGAATAGCCCCTGCCGCAGTGGTGATCCCCGTCATCAAAATGGGGCGTAAACGCTGGCTTGATGCTTGCAGAATAGCCTGTTGAAACGCCATACCTTTGTCACGTAGCTGGTTAGTAAATTCAACAATCAAAATACCATTTTTAGCCGCTAAGCCAACTAGCATGATAATGCCAATCTGGCTGTAAATATTGAGACTTTGTCCCGTCAGCCATAACCCTATCAGTGCGCCTAAGGTGGCAAGCGGTACTGTCAGCATGATCACTATCGGATGCACATAGCTTTCAAATTGCGCAGCCAGAACTAAAAAGACAATCCCAAGGGCCAGAAGGAAGACAAAATACATTGAGCTCCCCGACTCTTGATAATCCAACGATTGCCCTTTATAGCTAATGATCGCCTCAGCGGGTAGATAGGTGTAAGCCATCTCGTTAAGGTAATCTAACGCCTCACCTAAACTGTAGCCATCGGCTAAATTCGCCTCAATGGTAATTGAGCGCATACGGTTGTAGCGGTTAAGCTGGCTTGCATCGGCAAACTCCTCCACCGACACTAAGTTGGCTAGCGGGATCAGAGCCTTGGTGCGGTCGGAGCGAACATAGATGTTAGTTAAATCATGAGCGGTGTTTTGATTATCTCGCTCCCCTTCAATGATCACATCATACTCTTCACCGCCCTGCATGAAGGTCGTCACGAGTCTTGAGCCTAACATCGACTCCAATGTTCGACCTATATGTGAAATAGATACCCCTAGGGCTGCGGCGCGATCTTTATCGATGACCACTCGCAGCTGCGGCTTGGTTTCTTGATAGTCGTGATCTAGGCCAATAAGGTTAGGATTATCTTTGGCTTTTTCCAAAATGATGTCTCGCCATTTAGCGATCTCTTCATAGCTAGGACCACCTAAGACAAACTGCACAGGTTTACCCACCCCGCGCCCAAACGCTTGTCGCATAACCGGAAAAGCACGTACCCCGGCAAGATCGGCTAGCCGTGCACGTACATCACCGATGATCTCAAAGGCGCTACGTCGCTGTGACCAATCTTCTAATACGATAATCGCCATTCCGTTAGAGAAATCGGCACTGCGACCGAAACTGCGCGGCGCCCTGATAAGCAAACGCTTAATATCTCCGCTCTCAACCAAAGGCATCAGCCTTGACTCAATCTCATCCATATAGGGGGTGATATATTCAAAGCTAGCACCTTGAGGCCCGTTAACGATTAAGAACATAGAACCACGATCTTCACGAGGAGCAAATTCTTGTGGAACCTGAGTCATTAACCAACCGCTGCTAGCAAGTGCAATAATTACCAGAGACGACACTACAAAAGGATGCTGCATCGCCTTGGTCAGAGTAACTCGATAAAAATGAGTTAAACGTGCCATCCCAGCATCTATTTTTTTGACCAACCAAGAGTCTTGCTCTGCAGGTTTGAGTAACTTAGAGCACATCATCGGACTTAAGGTTAACGCCACAATACTTGAGAACACCACTGCAGAACTCATGGCAACTGCAAACTCTTTAAACAACTTACCTAAATCACCTTCTAGGAAAGTGATTGGCATAAAGACAGCAACTAACACTAGCGTCGTCGCGACTACGGCAAATGCCACCTCCCGTGAGCCTAAATAAGCGGCTTTTAACGGAGAGTCACCTTGTTCAATGCGTCGATGAATATTCTCTAGGACCACGATAGCATCATCAACCACCATACCAATGGCTAAAATCATCGCCAGTAGAGTTAACAAGTTAATGGTGTAACCTAAGGCGTAAAGCACGATAAACGTGGCCATTAGCGATACAGGTACGGTCAAGGCCGGAATTAACATGGCGCGCACACTGCCTAAAAACAGGTAGATCACCACTATGACTAAAAACATGGCAATAAATAAGGTGCGATACACCTCTTCAACCGAGGCTTCGATAAATACCGAGCTGTCGTATGAACGCTTAATTTCCATCCCCGCGGGTAAGGTGGGGTTAATCTTATCGACTAATGCATTAGCCGCTCGCGCCACATCTAAGGTGTTGGCGGTCGATTGTTTAGACACACCAAGACCTATCATCGACTCTTTGTTGCCTCTAAAAGTGATGCGTTCCTCTTCTGATCCCACTTCCACTCGGGCAACATCACCTAACTTAATCAGATAACCATCATCGCCTTCAGCCAAGACTAAATTGGCAAAATCGGTAGCATTTTTAAAGCTGCGCTCCAAACGCACAGTAAAATGACGATCTTGAGATTCGACCGAGCCTGCGGGTAACTCAACGTTTTCTGAGCGTAGCACTCGTTCAATATCCGCCACCGTCAGCTTACGTGCCGCTAAGGCTTGCCGATCGATCCACACCCGCATGGCATACACCTTACCGCCACCGATACGGATATTGGCCACGCCATCAATAACCGAGAATCGATCGACTAGATAACGCCGCGCATAGTCGGTCAGTTGTAGGGTATTCATCTGATCTGAGACCAAGTTAAGCCACATGATCACTTCATCGCCGCCATTGGCTTTTTGCACCTCTGGCGGATCGGCTTCCTCGGGTAGATTATTAAGTAATCCTGAGATGCGGTCTCTCACATCGTTCGCAGCCGCCTCTATGTCTCGACCAACGTCAAACTCTAAGGTCACAGACGAGCGTCCATCCCGGCTCGATGAATTTATGTTGCGGATCCCCTCGACACCACTAATACGATCTTCGACCAACTGGGTGATGCGACTTTCAACCACTGCGGCGCTTGCACCGCGATAGTTAGTTTGGACCGACACGATAGGGGGATCAATATTAGGGTATTCACGCAGCGGCAGTTTCTCAAACGCTACCAAACCGAAGACAATCAACAAGATGCTAATAACGGAAGCAAAGACCGGTCGTTTTACTGACAAATCCGTTAAGATCATACTAAGGGCTCCACCTTAGCCTGCTGAAGAAAACTAAAGTTTTCGCTCATCTGCACTTTAACTGCATCACCGGGACGGACTTTTAAAATGCCGCGGGTCACAACCTGATCACCCACTTTTAAGCCATCAATAACCTCTACCCAGCCACGTTTACGAATACCTATTTTAACTTGGCGTTGCTCTATCACATCGTCCTCATTCACGAGATAGACAAATTGATCGCGTTGGATCGGGATAATCGCCGCTTCGGGTATGATTAACGCTTCGCGGTTTTGCTTGATAAGTTTTACCTTCATCAGCATCCCAGGTAGTAAACGTAAATCTTGATTAGGCAACTCGGCGCGCACGACGACCGCGCGGGTGGTGGGATTGACTCGGCTATCGATGGAGACCACTTTACCGCTAAACATTTCGCCATCATAGGCAACCGCACTGGTTTCCACCGTCTTACCCACTTTAAGTGACTGTAAGAAACGCTCGGGCACCGAAAAATCCAGTTTAATGGTGGAGATATCATCTAGGGTGGTGATCACTGTGCCGGGAGTGACCAAACTGCCTTCACTGACTTGGCGTAAACCCAAGCGACCTGAGAATGGCGCCAGTATGCGTCTATCTTTTAACGCCGATTCCGCTTGCTCTAATTGGGCCTTAGCGGTGTCGATTAAGGTTTGCAGTCGATCCCGCTCAAGTGCGGCAACCGATTGGCTAGTCACCAGTGAGCTAATCCGTGCCAACTCCCTTTTGTGATCGTTCATCTTAACCTGCGCCACTGTAACACTGGCCATCTGCTCTCGGTCTTGCAAACGCACCAATAGACGGCCCTTTTCAACAATGTCACCGTCGTCAAAGTTAATCTCGGTGATCATGTCGGTCACTTTAGGTGTCACGGTTATCGATTCATTTGCTTTGCCTGTGCCTAATGCTTCAACCTCATCTCGGATTGGCTGCATTGCTACCTTGGCAATAACGACATTGGGTATAGGCCTAGCTTTTACTCTGACCTGGTCTGTAGACTGGGTTTGATAATAATAGGCGCCAGCGATTGCCGCTAATATGATTAAGAATATTATAGTTTTTTTCATCAATCTTCCGAATGGCATCATTTTGTTAACGGTAGTTTACCTAGGATTCAATACGCATCAAGGGGTTTTACTTTTGGTTACAAACTTAATACGTAAGATACTCAGATACAGTACGACAAGGCATTACAATGGGATCAATAACACTGGAATGAGCGAGAAAATTAACCCAATAATCAATTAGTAGACATAAAAAAAGAGGCAATATTAGCCTCTTTTTTATCATTGTGCAGTGCAAGATTAACGCACTTTACGGTCTTCTCGCATTAACTCTGCTAAGGTCTCGTAAACGGTTTCAATCACATCATTACTCAATGGTTCATCATTCATGTCATTAAGGTAAATACGGGTGTTAGCATTATCACTATCTTGTTCGATACGAAGACGATAGCCACCTTGTTCTAACGGCAGTTTATTATCGTTCCATAACGAACTCCAGAAACCAGAGTCATCATTAATACTAATAAAATAGAGCCCTTTATTACTGTCCATATCGACAATTTCAAACCCCATTTCTGGTAAGACAATGCGTAAGCGCTCCCATGTACGAGTGTAAGGTGCTTGAGCTAACCAATAAGCCACCGCAGGCTCAGTGACTGCGGAAGGCTCAGCCTTCACTAAACTCACATCAATACCTAGGCTCTGCTTCAGGCGTTTAGCCTTGATCAATTGCTCGCGCTTTATGCTCATGTAAGCGATAGTATTATTGAGCATATCGACCGTATAACGGCGCTTATCTTCACCCGTAAGGATAACATCTTGAGTTTGACCATCAAAACGCTCTTCATGATCAATAAGTTCGATAGCTAAATTACCGCTACGGCCATGGGGACGCACATTAACCGTAAAGCGATAACGTTGGCGAACTAAATAAACATCGTCATCGCCCCATAAATTAGAGTCGATTAACTCTTGGTGTTCAATCCAATCCGTTTCGATAATTCCGGCATCATCATCTTCTTTAACCATCTCAATCGATTGGCTATTAAGATATGCTTTAAGAATATCCAGCATTTCGGTTCGTAAGTCGATATCGTTATCTATCGATTCAACCACGATTTTAATGCTATCACTCGACTCCTCAACATGAGTACCTTCGGCCATGGGCAACACTTGTAATGGCGGGCGAATATCCAGTTTTTTGCCCACTAGGCTAGTGTCGACTTTATTGCCGACTGCTGGGATCTCATATTCATTACTGTATTTAGGTTGATTAAGCCCTTCGGGTATCACCAATTTAGGCTGAGACTCCAATAACACATACTCATCGCTACCATTAGCCTGACGTCTATCAATAGGTGAACTACACGCTGTAACAGCTGCGATCAGTAAAATTGGGGTGACTTGCTTTAGCATCTATTATTGAACCTCTATTCGGGCATTTTTCATCGCTTCTAGCAACAGACCATGAAACTGGGGAGAAAGTTCCGTTAAGGGTAAACGAATATCACCGTGGCTTATCAAGCCCATACGGTGCGCAGCCCATTTAACAGGAATTGGATTAGCCTCCAAGAACAGTGAACTAAACAAAGGTTTAATTTGCTCTTCTATTGCAATAGCCGTGGCCATATCTCCACTAAGGGCGGCGGCGCACATCACTTTAAACTGTTTAGGGACAATGTTATTAGTAACAGATATAACACCATCACCACCTAAGGCGAGGAACTCACGAGCCGTAGGATCATCACCACTATAGAGTTTAAAATCGTTACCACATAACTGCCGTAATCTGGCCACGCGGCTGAGATCGCCGGTTGCTTCTTTAACACCGATGATATTAGGCACGGATACGAGTTCGGCCACTGTTTCGGGTAACATATCAACCGAAGTACGGCCTGGTACGTTATATAAAATTTGTGGGATGTCGGTGGACGCTGCAACCGCACGGTAGTGGGCTATCAGGCCTTTGGGGGTGGGCTTATTATAATAGGGCGTAACACCAAGCATCGCGGCTACGCCACTGTTTGCCTGTGCCTTGGTCAGTTCTATTGCTTCGGCCGTGGCATTAGCACCATTGCCACCGATGATCGGCAGTCGTCCAGCTGCAAACTTAACCACGTGCTTGACCACTTCAATGTGTTCAGTCATGGGTAAAGTAGCTGATTCGCCAGTGGTGCCAACCGCAACAATAGCGTCAGTCCCCTGCTCTATATGGTATTCGACCAGTTTTTCTAGACTTGCATAATCGACTGAGCCATCACTATTCATTGGTGTGATTAAGGCTACAATGCTTCCGTTTATCATGTGACTTCCCCAAGGATTCAGGATTGGCTATGGTACTGATGCTAAGCGGTAAAAACAAGCATAACTCTCACTACAACGTCAGAATTTCACCATAACATTACCCAAGGTATTTGTTTGAACGTTTGTTAAGACGGGGATCGCAAAACCACTAACATGTGTTAGCATGTCGTGCTGCAAAAAACGTTATCGTTAAGTAGCGTTTATTTGTACTATTTTCACAGTAATACGGGGGAATTTCATGTCTAATCATCTGGTCGTCACCGCGCTGGGAGCGGATCGTCCCGGTATCGTCAGTAAATTTGCACGCCTTGCAAGTGAATGTGACTGCGATATTGTCGATAGTAGAATGGCCATTTTCGGCAATGAGTTTACCTTGATCATGATGATTTCTGGCTCTTGGCCTGCCATCACGAAGATGGAAGCAAACTTGCCAGCATTGAGTGTTGAACTCGGCCTGTTAAGTGTGATGAAACGGACCTCAAAACATACGCCACGCAATTATGTCTCTCGCCTGCAAGTCTCTTTTAATGGTCAAGATCAGCGTGGCACCATGAAACGCTTAACCCAATTCTTGGCTGATCGGTCATTGGATCTGGCAGCCGTGCGCTCTCACGCTGAAGAAACCGTTGACGGTGAACCCATACAAAATGTGTTTTTAACCATTAATGTGCCAGAGAAAGTGGATATCGAACAACTCGAACAAAATATCATCGAACTGGCCGACGAATTAAACCTAAGCTGCAATATTGAACGTATGCAGGGGATCGACAGCAATCAAAAGGAACGCGAATGAAAACCTTAGCCCAAGGGGATGTAGCCCCATCCTTTACCTTAAAAAATCAAAACGATGAAGCCATTTCACTTGAAGCGGCATTAAAAAACGGTCCCGTGCTGGTGTATTTTTATCCTAAGGCGCTGACCCCTGGCTGTACTGTACAGGCGTGTGGCTTAAGAGACAGTAAACCTCAGCTTGACGCCAATCAGGTCACTGTACTGGGTATCAGCCCGGACCCTGTGGCCAAGCTGGCACGTTTTGCCGATAAACATCAACTTAACTTCTCTTTATTAAGTGACGAAGACCATGCCATTGCCGATGCATTCGGGGTGTGGGGCGAGAAGAAGTTTATGGGCAAAGTGTATGACGGCATACACCGCCTCAGCTTTCTTGTTGGCCAAGATGGAAAAATCCAGCATGTATTCGATAAATTTAAAACCAAAGACCATCATGAAGTTGTAATGAAAGTTATTGATAGCCAGTAGCCAATAAGTTAAAGCGACAAAAAAAGCCAGCAAAGATGCTGGCTTTTTAATATCAAAATAATGGTTAGCTGTTTAGTTGATGGTGTGACTTGCCATTACATTAAACACGCTATTGTACCTCACCAGCCTTTTACCACCCCGAAATTATTGATGCATTGTACAGTGAATAGGCTTAGGCCGACGGCGATGCTGATGGCTGTTTATCTGGGTTATCATTCTCTGCTTTAGCCACAGTCGCCGTAGCCGAATTCACTTGAGGCCAGGCATTGAGCACCGCTTTCACTAAAGACGCCAACGGGATCGCAAAGAATACTCCCCAAACACCCCACATGCCGCCAAACACCAATACCGCTGCGATAATAAATACCGGGTGCAGGTCAACCGCATCCGAAAACAACACCGGCACTAACACATTGCCATCGAGTGCTTGAATGATGCCATAACCTAACATTAAATAACCAAACTCAGGGCTTACACCCCACTGAAAGAAAGCCACCAAGGCAATGGGCAGTGTCACCAGCGTGGCACCGACATAGGGGATCAAAACCGACAAGCCGGTAAGCACGCCAAGTAATGCCGCATAACGTAGATCCATAATGGCAAAAAATAGATAACTGACCACGCCAATAATGAAAATTTCGATGACTTTACCACGTATATAATTAAAGATTTGCTGATTCATCTCTAACCACACTTTACGCGCTAAATCGCGATTGGATGGGATAAAACGTTTGCTGCCACGGATCAGCAACTCTTTATCTTTCAGGAAAAAGAACACCAGCAAAGGTACTAAGATGGTGTAAACCATTAACACCAATAATGACGCCGAGTAACCAATAAGCTGTTTGCCTAAATCCAGTAGGTGCTGTGTATCGAGCAGTTTTTTAAGCTCGCCAACGGTTGTATCTAACTGTTCAGTACTTAAAAATTGCGGGTATTGTTCAACATACCCTTTAATCGTAATAAGCCCTTTATCGAGCATGGAGGGTAAATCCGTGACTAAGCCCAGCCCCTGCTTCCAAATGCTGGGCACTAAACCAAACATCAGCAATATCATCATGCCAATAAACAGCACTAAGACTAATGAGGCACCAGTGGTGCGGTTGATCCCAAGGCGCCCCATTTGCGCGACGGGCCACTCCAACAAAAAGGCTAACACTAAGGCAACCAGCAGTGGCGCTAATAACCCACCTGCAAAATAGAGTGCCAACGCAATACCCACAATGATGAATACCAGCGTTACCGCTTGGGGATCGCTAAATCGGTCTTTATACCAATTGCTTAATAAGGATAACATTCACACTTCCTACTCAGTAACACATTACAATTACGACCGGACCGTTTTAACCACGGCGAGCACTAATACTTGGTCATTATTTTGTTGTTCGGTGTACAGATAACCTTGTCGCGTTAAAAAACGCGGCGCATCTTGACGTGTGCCTTTATCGGCAAGACTCACCACTAGTTGCTCACCATCGCTCATCTGTTTAAGCGCCAGCTTAAGCTTAACTAAGGCTAAGGGACATCGATAAGAGGTCAAATCAATAAAAGTCATAATCAACTTGCTAAAGACAAACTCAGGCTATTATCCTAAGTCTCTGACTAAACCACAAGTTATCAATTAAGTCGCAGTAAACTTTGCCAATATCTCATGATAAGCACAATGAGATACTCGACATAAATGAACTAATGGTGTTCTATTCACTCTGATAATCAATATGATAAAAAATAACCCGCTAAGGATAAGTTTGAGTAAAATTAACACAGCCAAGTCCCTCCTTGCGGGGGCGATGTCACTGGCCTTGTTTGCCGTAGCCCCTATAGGGTTTGCTAATAATGACCTACCGGATCTGGGGACGGCCGCGGTAAACACCTTCAGTCTAGAAAAAGAAAATACCTACGGCGATGCTTATATGCGCGTCATTCGCTCGTCAGCGCCAGTGCTAAACGATCCTGTATTAAATCAATATATGACAGAGTTAGGCAATAAACTGGTGGCTCACGCTAGTGGGGTCAAAACCCCCTTTTACTTTTTTTTACTGCGCAATGATGAGATCAACGCATTTGCGTTTTTCGGCGGCCATGTCGGCGTTCATACAGGCCTGTTTTTAAACGCTGATAATGAAAGCCAGTTAGCATCGGTTATCGGCCATGAAATTACCCATGTCACTCAACGTCATTTAGCCCGCTCGATTGAGGCCAGAGATAAGAGTTCAACGGCCACTATGGTGGGCCTGCTTGGGGCCATTTTGTTGACTATTGCGGCGCCGCAGGCCGGAATGGCGGCGATGGCTACCACCCAAGCTTTGGCAACCCAATCCCAAATTAACTACACCCGCCTGCACGAGAAGGAAGCCGACCGTATTGGGATGCAAATCCTCGTCGATGCTGGGTTTGACCCTAATGGCGCCGCGGATTTTTTTGCTAAGCTGGCCACTCGCTACCGTTTTACCACTAAACCACCACAGATGTTATTGACTCACCCGCTGCCTGAATCGCGGATCAGTGAAGCGCGCAACCGCGCCGCGCAGTATCCCCATCGATATATCGCCGATAATCTCGATTTTCAGTTAGCCAAAGCCCGTATTCAGGTGCGCTTTTCAAGTTATAGCGAAGAGGCCGCATTAAGCCTATTTCAAAATCAGTTGAAAAAAGGCCAATATGAATATAAACAAGCGGCCGAGTACGGATTAGCGTTAGCGCTGCTGCGCTCAGAGCAAGCACAACAGGCCGAAAAGATCATCGATGAGCTCCTGACTCACGCGCCCAATAACGTGTTTTACTTAGATACCAAAACCGACTTACTGCTGGAACGTAAACAGCATGATCAGGCGATTGCCATGTTGGAAAAGCAGCGACAATTGAAACCCACTTCTCAAGTGATAAATATCAATTTGGCTAATGCTTATATTGAACACAAGCAGCCCCTTAAGGCGATCCCTATCTTAGAGGAGATAATTTTCCTCGATAAACAAAATCAACTGCCACTGCAGTTGCTTAGTGAAGCCTATAAAGCTGCGGGTAATAAATCGATGGAGCATTATATTAAAGCTGAAGCCATGGCCTTGGCGGCAAATTACGACGGCGCCATTGATCAACTTAATTTTGCCTATCGATTATCCGAGCAGGATCCATTGCAGTTGGCGCGTATCGAAGCCCGTATTCGCCAATTTAAACTATCGAAGAAAGCTATTGAGCAATTGTAACAACGGGAGGTGAGCGAACTCTTTGTGACTCCGCTCACCTTTTACAGTAGAATATCGGCAACTTTTGACAATCAGCAGATAACCTATGACGCAAGTTAGTATTATTCATAACCCTCGCTGTTCAAAAAGCCGTCAAACTTTGGCGCTACTTGAAGAAAATGGCTGTGATATTCAAATCATAGAGTACCTCAAGACTCCACTCACTAAGGTTGAGATCCGCGGCATTCTGACTAAATTAGCCCTCCCCCCTCGCCAATTAATGCGTACTAAAGAAGATGAATATAAGGCGTTAGGTCTCGCCGATATTGACGATGACGAACTGCTTATCCAAGCCATGGTCGATACGCCCAAACTTATCGAACGCCCCATAGTGTTAGCCAATAACCGTGCGGCGATCGGGCGCCCCCCAGAAAACGTGTTAAGTATTTTATAAGGCGTCTCATGAGCTCAAATAAGTTATTTCAAATCAGTCGAGCCTGCTACCTAGCACTACTGTTATTGATGACCGCATGGTTTGGTAATCAAGGGCTAAGTGGCGAATATTCGCTTATTTTTAGCCTGTTATGGATTTTGCCCCTGCTGGCACCATTAAAAGGGATCTTAAGCGGCGATCCCTACACATACGCTTGGGGCAGTTTTATTATCTGTCTCTATATGCTGCATGGATTAACCTTACTGTATGTAACCGACACGGCCTTTGTGTTTGCCGCGATTGAAGTGCTGCTACTGGCGATACTACTGGTAACATTGCCATTTTATGCGCGTATTCGAGGCCGTGAACTGGGATTAGGATTAAAAAAGAAAAACAAGCAGTGATTGAATATCTTAACTGACTCATCAGCAACCTGTATCACTAAAAATAGCCCTATGATTACCCCATAGGGCTATTTTTTATGCGAACTAATGAGTAATAAACAATGCCATTACAATTAAATAAGCGTCCTATTTGCTGATAAGCCCATAATTGATGCAGCAATACGTGCTTAGATTAGAGGCTTATGTCAGGCTTTAAACAGCTACCTAATAATTTACTTCAATTACCTATTACGACTATCAGTATCACTATCAGCGGGCTTAGACTTAGCTTCTGTGACCTTTTTCCCTTTAAACTCATCGGCCACATTAGCATCACTTAGGGCCTCGACAGATAACAAGCTTATCAACTCAATGCCAACAGGTAAGTCGGTGATCGCCTCGGTAATAAGCTTCACTTTACCCTCTTGCAGATAGATAAGCGGCAATGCCATGTCTGCGTAACGACGTTTAAAATCGGCAAAGGTGAAGTTATCGGTAATGCTGGTTACCTTGATCATGCCGCCTTTTGCCATGGTTGTGGCTAAACGTGTATAGGATACCGACTCACCAAATAAACATAAGCGCTGCCGATAAGATTCTGACAGCTTATGCCGGGCACTATTGCCTTCATTATTATTTAATCCGAACACTTTATCTTTACCCAGTACATCTTGGTAATGAAAGGTCACTAATGGATTTAACTGCCGATAAGGTGATAGCACTAATAAGCGACCCACACCGCTCATATCAATTGCATTTTCAGCATGCTCAGACGCGGGATTACCAAAATAAACCGGAATATTATCCATACGCGATAATCGAATGTTATCCCAGTTATTATCGGCCAGGATCACAGGCACATTCTTACTCAACAAGACTTTTGCAAGGGCTCTAGCAAACTTTGAGGCACCAAAAATAAGTAAACCTTGTGACGAGCCTGATTTCACCCCTAAAAAACGCGCCCAACGGCTGGCCGTGAGACTTTGGGCCACCACAGTGCCAATAATAATAAGAAACACCAGCGGCACTATCTGTTCGGCGCCGGGTAAGCCTTGGTTTTCCAGTTTAATGGCAAACAAGGATGATACCGCAGCGGCAACAATACCGCGTGGCGCCACCCAACTTAAAAACCATTTATCAGCTCTAGCTAAAGAACTGCCAATGCCACAACACCAAACGCTAACGGGCCGCGCGATAAACATTACCACACACAATAATGCGATTCCTTGCCAGCCCAAATTCAGCAGTGCTTGCGAGTCTAGGCGCGCCGCCAGTAAGATAAACAGGCCCGAAATAAATAACACTGTGAGGGTTTCTTTAAATTCAATAATATCGTCAATATCGACGCCGCGCATATTAGCCAGCCAAATCCCCATCACAGTAACAGTCAGCAGGCCCGACTCCTCCTGTAACAGATTGGATAACACAAACACACCCAGCATAATCGTTAACACGGCAGTATTTTTCAGATAATGTGGCACAAGGGCACGCCGTATCACAATACCAATGGCGTAGCCTGTACACGCTCCCAAGCCGATACCAATACCTAACATATAGACTAAAGAGTGAAGCACATGGGTAGTCGGCTCGGCTGCTACTGCAATGTATTCAAACACCAACACCGCCAGTAAAGCCCCGATGGGATCGATGACTATGCCTTCCCAACGTAAGATACTGGCTAATTGCGCTTTAGGCTTGATACTGCGGAGCATGGGCACAATTACAGTTGGGCCCGTTACGACCACTAAGGCGCCAAATAACATCGACAACTCCCAGCTGAATCCCATGATGAAATGGGTCGCACAACCTATGATGGCCCAAGTGATCAAAGTGCCAATGCTGACAAGATTGGTTACCATGCGGCCATGTTCACGGATCTCGGAAAAGTTAAGAGTGAGCGCCCCTTCAAATAAAATAACCGCCACCCCAAGGGAGATGATAGGAAACAACAGATCGCCAAAAACTACATCGGGATCGAGAATACCAAAGGCCGGCCCCACCAGAAGACCACACAGCAATAGCGGTAAAATAGCAGGTAAACGAAGTTTCCAGCCTAACCATTGGCAAAGGATGGATAACGCACCGACCAGTCCCAGCATGGCAGTGATCTGCTCAACCATTGATATGTCCTTTGATATAAACAAAAATTACACTCTATAGCATGCGTGACACATGCATACTTGTCGATTTTTTAATACCGCCCTTTTTCCAGCGCATAGCCACAACAAGTATTATCATCTCTCATCATGACAATAACAGAACCGATATAAGTTGGTATGCAATAGAAAAACCATAAGAAGAATACCCGTGCAGTCAGCTCGGCAGAAGTGCGATTAACAGGAATGGATATTAAAAAAGACATTAAAAAAGCCCTAGCATGGCTGCTAGGGCTTTTTTAATTTGGCGGAGCGGACGGGACTCGAACCCGCGACCCCCGGCGTGACAGGCCGGTATTCTAACCAACTGAACTACCGCTCCAAAAGGTCATGTAATGTTAAACTTACTAATACTACATTTAAAATTAGGCACTTGATTGGCGGAGCGGACGGGACTCGAACCCGCGACCCCCGGCGTGACAGGCCGGTATTCTAACCAACTGAACTACCGCTCCACATCAAGTTGCGATGCATATTACTGAGGCGATAAACCCCCGTCAATCATTTTTTAAAAAAAGCGATTTGATTAGTTAAAAATTCATCAACTTAAGCTAAAGCGATTACTTTCTGTCTTATTCCTAGGCAGATCTTCTGGCATAGAGAGGTCTATCTCATCTAACGTTGGGCCTACCTCTTGACTGCGTTGTTGATCTAACCGCGCTGCGGCCACAGCCATTGCACGATGTAGATTTTGTCGTTTACGCCAAACCACTAAAGCGATAAGGCCAACTACCAATAAGGTGCCGTTAATGGTCATTATCCAAAATAAAGCAGCATCTTTAGCTTTTGCTTCAGCTATTGCGGCTTTTTTGGCGGCAATAACCGCTAACTCTTCTGGCGTTGGCGGCGGCGCTGGCGGCGGCACTAAATTAAAAAATTGCTCTGGCAGTTTAAGCACCACTTCACGCCCATTTTGCGTAGTGGAAACTACCGAGCCCGTAATTCGATAACTGCCAAACTCGGTGATTGTAGGTAGTTGCAGCTCAAAGGGGGTTACTGTGATGCTGGGCAACGGCAAATTTATCCGCAGCCCAGCCGGGCCAACAAGTTCAAACTCGAAATGGGTGTTCTCTAACGCTAATTGGCTATCATCGACCGACAGTTGTAACTGCCAACGGCCATTTAAATGATCATCGGGCTCAATGATCTGCAAGGTCACTGGCATCGGTGATAACATAAAGTCGCGACGAAACTCGCGGCTAAAAATAGTGTTTTCTGCCGTCACTTGAAAACTGTAATGGCCCCAGGGGTAAGTTAGATTGATCTCGCTGGTAAACACCCCATCATCGGGTTGCTCATCAAATTGCTCGCCATTATCTTTATAGCTGCCCACTATTAAGGTGCCTTCAGCAAAATTAGCATCGCCTGGGCGATGTTCACTGACAAAACGTACCGTCCAATTGACGAGATAATCAAGCCCAGGCATGCGTAAGCGCTGCTCATCGCCCATCAATTTGGCGACCACTTTAAGGCGCTCTCCTTGATAAACCGGCTGTGGTAATGGCTGAACATCGATATTCAGCTTGGAGACTTGCTCAACCATTGAGCCCTTTGCCACCTGCCCTAACAGTTGCCATGGGCCGGGCATGGGATCTTTGATGGTGATGATGTCGCCACTTAACCCATCGGCCCATTTAACAGACTCAGGATGACGCGATTGATACCATTTCGAGCCATCGGGTAGCACCACAATCACAGGCGAACTGCCGTAATCCCGTTGAATAAACAAGGTTACCTCATCGACCATATGATCAATTCGAAAGCGATTTTTTAATGCTTTGGCATAAGTTGCATCGACCACTTGTGCGCTTACATTGACACTCGCTAAACCTAGCATCAATATCACACTGATGGATGTTAACCATTTTTTCATAAAGTGACGCTTATCCTCGCCAAATACATTGCCCTGACTTCGCAACTAAATCTAACCTTTGTTCATGCATAGTTAGTTCATCGGCCGCAGCAGCGATCACTTTAAGTTTTGTACGATTAGGTGCTAAACGCTGAATACCACCGCCCTCTTGACCAGGCTTTTCATTGGACAATTCAAACTTAGTTTGCCCACCCGTCATGATGAGGTAGACATCGGCCAAAATTTCAGCATCGAGTAATGCGCCATGGAGATCGCGGCGCGAGTTATCTATGCCGTAGCGTTTACATAACGCATCTAGGTTATTTTTTTGCCCAGGGTGTAAAAATTTAGCCAGTTCAAGGGAGTCGAGGATCTGACAAATATCACTGGTCTTGGGCCCCTTTGGCTGTAATAGCGAAAACTCATGATCCATAAAGCTAACGTCGAAGTTTGCGTTATGTGCCACAATTTCAGCGCCAGCAATAAAGTCGATAAAGGACTGTGATATTTGGGCAAATACGGGTTTGTTGGCGACAAATTCATTGGTGATGCCGTGAACGGCTATCGCCTCTTCATCAATCGCCTGCATCGGATTGATATATTCATGATAGTGGCGACCTGTGAGCTTGCGGTTAATCACCTCAACACAACCAATTTCAATAATACGATGACCAAAATAAATGGCCCCAGCACCTTGGTTCATACCGGTAGTTTCGGTATCGAGAATAACTTGGCGCTTTGCGCTAGAGATAAGATTCATGTTTACGACCGCTTTTATCTAAAAATTTTGGGTATACTGCCCAGATTATTCGCTATGGTAGCAACTTGATGACTGGACTGAAACAACTGTTAATCTTCACCGATGGATCTTGCTTAGGAAATCCCGGCCCTGGTGGTTATGGCGTGGTGATGAAATATAAGGCACAGGTGAAAGAACTCGCCGAGGGTTTTGCCCTCACCACCAATAATCGTATGGAGCTGCTAGCGCCGATCATCGCCCTAGAAGCACTGCATGAGCCATGCAATATTATCTTAACCAGTGACAGCCAGTATATGCGCCAAGGGATCACCCAATGGATCCACGGCTGGAAAAAACGCGGTTGGCTCACAGCCAGTAAACAACCGGTAAAGAATATCGATTTGTGGCAACGCCTCGACACGGCCACTCAATCTCACCAGATTGAGTGGCGTTGGGTAAAGGGCCACACTGGCCACCGAGAAAATGAGCGCTGCGACACATTGGCGCGTCAAGCAGCCGAAGCCAAACCCACACAAGTCGATAAAGGTTATATCGACAGCACCGAGTGATCGGCAACCGTTATCAGGGAGCGATATTTAAGAATCGCTGGCTAAAATGATCAAAGGCATCACAAAGGGCACTGGGGTTACGGCTCTTGTGACGAATACGGTAAAACTGCCGTGCTAGGCTTAAGCCGTTAACTTCAATCACTGCTAGCTCTTTACGATTTAACTCTTTCTCTAGCGTCAGCTCAGACAATACCGCAAGGCCTGCACCTTGCCTAACCGCTTGCTTAATCGCATCTGGAGTAGAAAAACTGAATTTTTCAATCGGCTGCAGATCGAGCATATTCGCCGCATTAATAAAATAATCGCGGGTGCCCGAGCCTGACTCACGCATCACCCAATGCTGGCCTCGCAGCTGCGAGGGATCTACCTGCAACCCTGCCAGAGGATGCCCTGGATGACAAAATACCAAGAGTTTATCTTTATGCCACGCCTCAACCTTAATACGACTGTCTAAACATTGCCCCTCGATAAAACCAACTTCAGCGCTGAACTCCAATACTGCTTTAATCACCGCTTGGGTATTGGTGATATTGAGATCCACCATAGATGAGGTAAATTGCTGACAAAAAGCAACCGCACTTTTCGCCAAGAGATAATTACCAATGGTGGAGCTGGCAGCCACATTTAAGGTACCGCTTAAAGAGGCTTCGGGTGATGAAAACAGTTGTTCAATTTGTTCTACTTTTTGTAGGGCTTCAGTCGCTAACGGCAACAACAAACTGCCTTGTGCATTAAGGCGTAACCGATTTCCTACCCGTTCAAACAGACGTGTATCGAGCTGTTTTTCCAACTCAGCTAGTGCCATTGAGGTCGCAGGAGCCGATAAATTAACGAGCTCAGCCGCTCTAGCGACTTGACCACTGCGTGCAACTGCCTCAAAAATCATCAGTTGCTTTAGGGTGATTCTCATTTATTCACTCTTTATTATTGCCATCAAGCCGCAACGGGCTATTACGACCAGCGGTGGGCGCCGCCGACCAATTGGGTTGCCGCACCCGCTGGCGGTCGACGATTGGGGTTAATGGGGTTTCTAGTTTACGTGCCACTAAAATATATACGGCTCCGCTGCCTGGCAGCCAGGCTTGCAGAGCATGCTGCCAAATACTTTCATCTTTGATATCTGTCATCAAGTGGTGATAGGCAAGTCGCTCATCGCCGACCACTTGGTAACCGAGTAGTCCAAGCCAGTCTTTGACCCGCGCAGGGGTAAAAAATCGACCACACCAAGGGAGACGCTCTTGATATCGGGGCAGTATTTTACCCAAAATGGCTGGACTTAACGGATTAAAGCCAACAATAAACAGGTAGCCACCTGAAATTAACACCCTATCGGTTTCGCGAAGCACACTATAGGGGTTGGTTTCAAAATCGAGTAAAAAGCTGCATATCGCCGCATCAATGACCCCATTTTGGATTGGCAGCTCACTGTAATGACCAGCAAGCGACGCTTCGCCCTCTGGTGCCATAGCAAATGTCTTGCCAATTGGTAAATTGGGTTTATCTAATGCGGCGCTGAGAGGGCCAAGATTGAGCAAGTGGTAACCAAAGACTTTAGGCCACCATGGTGCCAGCTTATCTTCAATAGCTTCTTGCAGCCATTGACCATTAGGCAGATCTTGCCATCGCTGTGGTTTGCAGGCCGTTATGAACACAATAGGCTCCCGTTTTGCTACAAGTGATATCAATAGAATGAGTTTTTGACGATTTGATTCAATGCTATTTTTATAAAATCAATATCTTGTATTAAATCGTTAAAGGGCTATACACGCAATAGCTTTGCTTATTAAACTACTTCATTAAGCTGACACATTTTTGAGGCAAACATCATTATGATTTCTGTTATTCCCATTTTAGCCTTTAACGACAACTATATTTGGTTAATCAAATCTCCAGACTCACGCAATTGCTATGTGGTAGACCCAGGTGATGCGCAGCCTGTTATCACTTACTTAGCCGAGAACCAACTTGAGTTAACGGGTATTTTAATCACGCATCATCACCATGATCACACTGGTGGTATTACTCAGTTGCAGCAACACTTTAACCAGATGCTGAAGGTTTATGGCCCCGCAAGCGAAAACATCGAGGGTATTACAGACAAGCTCACTCAAGACACTAGTGCTATCACCTTAGAGGGCATCGATACCCCAGTGGCGATTTTTCACCTACCGGGCCACACTTTAGGGCATATTGCCTACCATATAGGCTCGCACCTGTTCTGCGGCGACACCCTGTTTAGTGGTGGTTGTGGCAGGTTATTTGAAGGCACACCTGAGCAGATGCTGAGTTCGTTGACCTTACTCAGTGAGCTCGACGGTGACACGTTAGTTTATCCGGCCCATGAGTATACATTGGCCAACTTACGCTTTGCTTTGGCGGTCGACCCTAGTAATAGTGCACTAAAGACCTACATGGAGCAGGCGCAGCAATATCGAGCAGTTAATCGCCCGACACTGCCCACCACTATCGGCCATGAGAACGCAATTAATCCCTTTTTACGGGCTGATGCTCCTAAGATACAACAATCTCTAACCGCACAATTTCAACAACCTATCCCTGATAAAACCACCAGTTTCACGCTTCTTAGGCAATGGAAAGACAATTTCTAGGAAATCATTTACAATAGCGCGCTAATTTAGTCCCCTTTCTCATCCGAGGTACGATACTGGGACATATCTGTAAGGAATAATGTTTAATGCGCTTACCACTTGTCCTGATGGCGGCAGGGTTTTCCCTGCTTGCTGGTTGTCAGCACTTAACCGTACAACCCGTAACACCGCTACCATCACAGGTCGAAACGCCTGTCACCCCAGAGGTCAAACCCACTGAGCAGCAACCTGAGCCGGTGGTGATAACCGATGTATGGCAACGCATCCGCTTAGGGCTCAGCATGCCTGTGCCCGACCAAAAACTGGTTAAGCAATATCGTGATTGGTATATCAAGCATCCACAACACCTAGCTCGCGTCTCTGAGCGTGCTGAACCCTTTATGTACTTGATTGTTGAGGAAATTGAAAAGCGTAATTTACCTATAGAGCTGGCCTTATTACCGATAGTTGAAAGCGCGTTTGACCCCTTTGCCTACTCCCATGGGGCTGCATCTGGCCTATGGCAATTCACCTCGCCAATGGCGAAGTACTTTGGCTTAGAGATGAACTGGTGGTATGACGGTCGTCGTGATGTGCCAGCTGCCACCACTGCGGCACTCGATATGATGGAATACCTGTACCAAAAGACCCATCAAAATTGGTTATACGCCATTGCGGCCTATAACACGGGTGAAGGCCGAGTACTCAATGCCATCAAGCGCAACCAACGTAAAGGGATATCGAGTGACTTCTGGTCTCTGGATTTACCACGTGAAACCGAGCGTTATGTACCACAGCTAATTGCCCTTGCCGATGTCATTAACAATGCAGAAGCGTACGGTATTGAACTGCATCCGATCCCGAATCAACCACAACTTAAAGTGGTCGATATAGGCAGTCAAATCGACTTGGCACTCGCGGCTAAAATGGCCGATATGACCCTTAATCAACTGCACTCGCTTAACCCGGGTTTCAATCAATGGGCCACCGCGCCGCAAGGTCCACACAAATTAGTGTTACCCATTGATAAAGCTGAAGCATTTGAAATGGTGCTTGGCCAAAGCGCTGCCGCTGATCGCCTAACGTGGAAACGTTATAAGATCAAATCAGGCGACAGCCTAGGTACCATCGCTGAGCGCTTTAATACGACTTCAGCAGCACTGCGCGCCGTTAATGACATGCAAAGCAATACGATTATCGCTGGCAAGCACTTGCTGATCCCGGTTGCGGCGAAAGATCCTTCGCAATATCTATTATCGGCAGATCAACGCCTGCAACAACAGCAATCTCGCAGCGGTAAAGGGGTCAAACTTAATTACACCGTCAAACCCGGCGACTCTTTTTGGAAAATAGCCAAAGACCATAAGGTTAATGTATCGAGCCTTGCTAAATGGAATGCAATGGCACCAAAAGATCCCTTGAAATTGGGTAAAACCTTAGTCATTTGGCAAAAAAATAACAAGAGCAGCATTACTCGTACCGTTAATTACACCGTACGCAGGGGTGACTCTCTGGCTAAAATCGCCGCAAAGTTTAAGGTACAGGTCAACCAACTAGTGCAGTGGAATAACCTATCTGAGAAAAAATATTTGCAGCCAGGGCAAAAATTAACCGTGCATGTTGATGTCACCCGCTCCAGAGTCTAAACATAAAAACCATCTATACAAAAAAGCGATGCCTTAGGCATCGCTTTTTATTATCAATCAGTTAGTTCGTTATTCGCGTATCACTAACCTTTACTCACCGAAGCGATAACAACCTCTAATTTACACATCGCTGTCTCAACGTGGCAAAGGCGCAATAATATCTGCCAATACAACTTGACTCGACTCCGTCGCCACTCCGGCATAGCGAGCGACCAACTTGGCATCTTCAGGGAATGTTGCTAAGTCCGCCGCCGGGATGATGAAACTTGCCTTAACCTGCTGATTTGGTGCAATAATTACATCTCTTAACGCCTGAGTAAACATCATCTCATTCGACCATGCCCATAAGCGTTTGCCCTTGGCATTGATAACCCACAGATCCGCTGTCATTCCTGAACGATATTGAATTGGCACGCCGTACTGATGAGGGTTGCTCACGGTTAACAACACCTTTAAACCTTTATCAGTGGCTAAAGAAGTTAGCTCACCTTTAAATAAGCTTTGCTGGGTCATTTCAGGCTCCGTTGGTTGCCCATGACTTGGGGCTGCGTCACCCGTTTGGCCTTTTACCATAGCAAGAGTGTTCGCTTGCCTCTCTATAGGCGCATCCGATGTTTGAGTCATTTTAGTGATAGGCTCAGAGGTGCTACTTTCAGGCGATTGAGAGCAGCCGACCGACACAAGTAACAAGGGCAATAACAAGATTGATTTCACTAAAAACCTCCGAACTTTTTCAATAATTCATCTTTGAGCTTATCTTTCGCTTTATCGGTTTCTTGCTTTAATTTGGCATCAAACAAGGCAGCCGTATCGAGCTTGAACTCGGGCTCAGTCATGGTTCCGGTTATCGCAAAAGGAATTTCAACACCATACAGTGCATCTCGCTCATTGCCACCTTGCCCTTCTAGTGAGCCCACCACAGAAGTCGTTAACTTATAATCTAGCCCTTGAGTAATAATGTTGGCATTGCCTTGACCACTGAGGCGAATAAGTGGTGATGCCATCGCCAGATCGGGATTATTAACCACCCCTTTTGCCACTGAGAAACTTCCCGTTAAGCTCGTAAAGTCGGTTTTTTTCTCGCCGGTGGATGTGGCATTAAGATCGCCACTTAATTTTGCTTTGGCATCACGTAACATCTGCGGGATATTGACACCGTAAAGGGCTCCATCGGTCACACTAAATTGACCCTTTGCTAGAAGGTTTCGTTTAATATTGTCACTAATTAAACTGTTACCGCTACCCGATACACTTAAATTAGTGGTACCAGCTAACAGATCAACCTCTGCTGCGTCGGTTAACAATGGCCGCACTTGCACGCCAGTCACCTTAGTATCAAAACGATAGCTGGCCACCGCTTGACGTCCATCGAGACGGGCCGAAGTGGTCAAAGAGCCCTGATAAAGGTCTGCCGACAGCTGATTAACATCTAATATGCCATCTTTTATCGCCAGCTTCATTAACCAATTATTCGTGGTCAAATTATTCGCTACAATCGATTTAATACTTAATTCCAAGGCAAGATTAACCGCCTTTAGCCCAGTCAGATCTGGCTCTTGTTGCTTAGCTGAAGGTTGAGACTGCTCAGTCGCCTTACCTGCTTCATTCTTGGGCAATAAGTGATCTAAATTAACATCACCAAAAGCCAGTGCCGCAATCACATTAGGCACTGGCGCACCATAATTGATATCAAATTTACCCGTAGCAGTAATTGAGTCTATCGCCATGTGCTCTAATGTCAGCGTTGCGCGTTTGTCCTGCGTATTCACCGCCACTTGCGTCATTAAATTGATTGACATAGCTTGGTTAGGGATCCCTGCACCTTTGATGCTATTGTTGATCGCAAAATCACTTAAGCTAATTTGCTTTAGATCCTCAGACACTTTCAACTTACCCGTACCTTCGCTAAGCAGTTCCATCTCAGGCATACTCGCTGCAAACTTATACGACAAATCAGCTAACTGCCCTAAAGAGAATACCCCTAAATTAAGCTCTTCCAAAGCCAATACTTGAACCTTACCGCTTGCCTCGTCAAACAGATTTATCTGAGCATTAGTAATTGCGATACCACCAATATTAAGACTGCTTAATTGCACATTGGCTGGTACTTGCTCAGTATCGACTTGGGTTGTTTGCGCCTTTTCAGGAGAGGTTAAACCATCAAAACTACTGCGACCATCTTTGTAGGTGTCAAGGTTAACCGTTAGTCCATCTAAGTTAAGTTGTGCAATATTCACCTCTTTACTTAACAAGGGTAATAGCGCGACCTCGGCCACAATACCATCAATATTGACCATGGTTGGGTTGTTAAACCCTTGTGGATTTGACAAGGTAATATCGCCAAGTGAAATGCCGATAGCCGGAAAAAATGTCCAACTTAGATCTTGGTTAATGGATAAATCTCGTCCAGTTTGTTTTTTGACGGCATCTACAATTTGGGGTTTAAAGTCATTAGGGTCGAATATGACGATTAAATATAGGGCGAGTAAAACAAACAATGAAACGACAGCAAGCAGCAACCATTTAATAAATTTCATAACAGGTTCCATCTGGTGAATAAATCGATAGCAATACGCTTAAGATTATAGTGGCAATTGCAGTGTTCTTGACGACACGGCAATCCCATTATCATCGGCGTAAAGCATCATGCCTGGTTTAATTATAACGCGGTCTATCTCTAACGGAACATTAACATCTCCAAGGTCACGCTTATCGGTTTTTATCGGGTTAGCCCCTAATGCTTGGATCCCTATTGGCATCAGTTTAAGTGCAGCGACATCACGAACATAACCATTAATAACAATACCACTCCAGCCATTATCCACTGCACTCTGGGCTATCATATCGCCTAGTAACGCGCGTCTTGTCGATGCGCCACCATCAACAACCAATATTTTTCCCTCACCGGGCTGGGCTAATATCTGTTTCACTTTTGAGTTATCTTCAAAACACTTAACGGTAACCACCTCTCCCCAAAATATCGACTTCTGACCAAATTGGCGATAATGAGGTGAAAGTAAAGATAAGTCGGACTCGTAAAGATCAAAAAGATCAGGTAATAGGTCAAGCATACGCGCCTCCATGCATCAACAAAAAGAATAGATTACTATAGCAAGGCAAATTTAAAATGAACATGAGATAAATTTGCAATTAAGTAGTTTTAGAATATCTATTATCCATCTATAATTAGACAAAATCTTCATCAGGTTCAATCTGCACCACATATTTAAGTCGTTAACGTGGTGCTAAGAGCCGTATTGACTATATTCATTCCACATCAACCTATTTGAGATAATATGACTGATAATTTTGACCTACAAGATGCCATCTCCGCGCTCGATGAATACGGCTATGAAAAGAAACAAACCAGTGGATTAGAGAATGCTCGCAATGCGAGCCAAATGGAAACGTACCTCAAATCACTTAATTATAATTTACGTCGATTAACCACATTACAAACTGTGGTCAACAAGCTAGTTGACGAAGAGCAATATAAACAAGCGCAGAAAGAGAACATTCAAACCTATAAAACCAAGATTATTAATTTATCACGTCAATATAACCTCTCATTTGATGAAGTGATTGAGATAATGCGTCAACATGAAGGCTAACATAGTCTTTCATTAGCAGATTATAGACACGCCACTGCTGTAGACACAAAAAACTTTTAAAACAGAGGTTTATAAGAGAAATCTAATTCACTTAATATTGCTATTCATGATCAGACGCTTAATTATGGAACGATTATCGAATATTAGGATAGCATTTATTATGACACAATTAATAGACGACTTCTAAGCTAGACCGCCCATCCTCCGTCAGCGATGAGAGCAACTTGAACTCGTTAGCCTTTTTATGTGCACCGCCACTGTTTACTAGATTACGCGTGTCTAAGTAAGTTTTTCAGTAGCAGCTTCCACTTTCCAGCCCCCCCCCACAAATATACTTATCGATTTAAGTCAATCAGGCTCACAACAAGCTGAAGCGCTTAAGCCAATAATTTTCCAATTTAGTTAAATGCTTACTACACTCAAGTTGGTATTGCTGCACACCTTGTACAATGGCTTGGCTAACGCCCAGTCAAACACAAGTCGATGAATTGCTAAATCATAATCATTATAATGAAGGATAAAATCGCGATATGAAATCCATAGGGATCATTATAATCTTAGCATTAATGGTAGGACTTACCCTATCGTTTTTGTTGCCCGAACGGTTTTCATCATCTCAATCGACACAACCCATCCGTATCGCCATATCAATCACACCTTTAAGTGCCCCTTTGATTATTGCCAAGCAGCAAGGTTTTTTTAAGCGTCATAATGTTCAAGTGCAACTAGTTCCCTTACCCGGCGGCCACCTGTGTTTTAACGCCATGATACGCGACGACGTTGATTTAGCCACCAGCTCTGAATCTGTGGTCATGTTTAATAGTTTTACTCGCCAAGACTTTCGATTATTAGCCAGTTTTGCCGAATCCGATAATGATCTTAAGTTACTGACTTTGCGTGACCGACATCAGCCAAATATCAATCAACTTACTCACCGCAAAATCGGTGTTGTGAAAGCCAGTGCCAGTGAGTTTTTTACCGATTCATTATTGATAGTGACAGGGCAAGAGGATATAAATTTTGAAAAAGTGTATCTGTCACCACAAGCATTAGGCCCTGCACTGGTAGCCAAAGAGGTCGATGCTATTGCCGTGTGGGAACCTTATGGTTACCGACTAGTAGAGCAAGCTGGCGATGAGATATATCAATATCCAAGTAAAGGCACCTATAACTTGTCGTTTAATTTAATCAGTAATGAGGTCAACAGTTCACTGCACTACACACAACATGTAAAGATTCTACAAGCGCTCAATGAAGCGCAAGAGTATATTGCCCATTCACCTGTACTTGCCAAAAAAATCGTCAGTGATTACCTCAATATGC
The DNA here is from genome assembly GCF_059338375.1 of Shewanella sp. 553. Taxonomy (NCBI): domain Bacteria; kingdom Pseudomonadati; phylum Pseudomonadota; class Gammaproteobacteria; order Alteromonadales; family Shewanellaceae; genus Shewanella; species Shewanella sp. 553. Next base: position 1,877,409 of record NZ_CM181701.1, on the reverse strand, counting down.
CCATGGCCGCAGTTGAATGGTCATGGAACGACAATATCTTTCGATTATCGTTAAACAATTCATTACTCTCCATGTTGCAAACACAAGCACGTTGGGCGGTTGCCAGTGGTGCAGTGACTAAACAACCCTTGCCTGACTTTAGATTATATCTTGACGATTCTGCACTGATTACAGCCATCACTCACTAGGAAACTTGTCGTAAAATGATGATAACAACAAGATTGAAGTCAATGTTAATCTTAAGTTTATGCTTAACCACCCTTATTATTATTGTATTTGCTGGCTTAAAATTATTGCAACAACAGAGCCTAGAGCAGCTGACTTACATCATTGAACTCGACGAATCGGTTGATGTATTACGCAGTCGCTTGTGGGTATTACAAGAGTTTCAAGATAATGATGCCTTAGTACAAACCGAATCGGCATTATCCAATATCAACAAAAAACTGGCCCTAGATGAATTAATGCAAGCCGAGACCCAAATCTACATGATAAATCTACGCAGAATGGTCGACAATTTAACCGCACTGCTGTCCATTGCCAGCAACGACATTATCTCGCAGCCTGATCAAGGAATAACCTCAACCAATGGCATGCTCACAGCCCGCTTTAATATCACTATCCAGACCATGAGTGAAGAGTTGACCAAGCTGCAACGTCAATTACTCGACCAATCATCTCAGCAGCAAGCCTTGATTCTTCTTATCGCAGTGATTGTATTACTGATAGGCTCAGTGGTATTAGTGTTATTAACCATCTCAACGCTTAATAGTTTTAATCAAAGCATACTGCGTTTAACGGCCGGCATTGTTCGCTTGACGCAAGGAGACCTAGGAAACGAAATTAAAGTTAACAGTAAAAATGAGTTAGCAACGGTCACTCAACAATTTAACACCATGAGCAAACGGCTCTTGGAAACCACCGTCAAAAAAGATGCACTACAACAAGAAGTTGATGAGCAAACCAAGCAACTCACATTACAAACACAGCGATTAAAGTATGTTGCCGAACATGATGACTTAACGGGACTCTACTCACGCAGTGCATTTGAACGCCAAATAGACACCGCCTTAGCAAGATGTCAACGTACCCACTCTTTGGCGGCGATGCTGTTTATCGACTTAGATAAATTTAAGCAAGTGAACGATACCCTGGGTCATGATGTAGGCGATCGAGTATTAATCACTATCGCTAACCGTTTACAGCATACCTTAAGAAGTTCAGATATTTGTGGCCGATTAGGCGGTGATGAGTTTGTCGTATGGCTTGAACCCATCAATGGGATTGACGAGATAAAGATGGTCACCGAAAAAATTATTGACCATCTATCACCTACTATCATAGATCACGAAGTGGACATCAATTTAACCATAAGTATCGGCATTGCCGTATATCCAAGTGATGATGTCGCTCGTTTAACCTTAATCAAAATCGCCGATGAAAATATGTATGCAGCCAAAAAAGTCGCGGGGAATAGCTTTTGTTTTAGCCGATTAATCAGTGAAAAACGGTCTAACCTTCAGCTTGAATAATCAGATTAAATTGCTTTAGCCGTTAACAAGGTTAACAACCCTAGGTCCGAAGGCGTTTTATCAAGCGTTGCCAATTTATTCTGACTAAGAGTAAAACACCAAACAGAATGAGATAGATACTCGGCTCGATCACTTCAGACTTCACCGACCAATAAAAATGAATCGGCGCTAATATCGCAATCAAATAAATCCCATTATGCAAGGTTTGCCAGCGGCGGCCCATTTTTCGTTTCAAACGATTAACCGAGGTAATGGCCAATAACAACAGTAATATATATCCGCTTGCACCCACCAAAATATAAGGTCGCTTAACTACTTCACTGGCGAGTAATGTCCACTCAAACAGTAAATCTAAACTGATAAATGCGCTGATGTGTAACGTGGCATAGGCAAACACATACAGCCCTAATAAACGACGAGTCTGAATTAATAATCCAAGCTTAAACCGCTTAGCAATAGGGCTGACTAATAACACCGCCAGCAGCGAGTTTAATGCCCCCATCCCGGTAAAATGAATAATATATTCCACAGGATCGCCACCAGCATGACCCACTAATACCGCCCACACCAAATACCCCATAGGTGATAGAGCCAATAAATGAAACAAAGACTTAATTGCAAACAAATGGCTGGCTTTTAATCTCAACAAACGACACTCCAAGGATGATATAGCGGCAAACAGCGAGTCAATTTAACAGGCTTGCCAAGCCATCACAGTCACATGACCAACAACCGCCATCGAAGGGCTAAGCGACAAGGTAACTAAACTACCCACTACAAACTACAAAGTTAATAGTACTGTTTTAAATCCATATTTTTATAGAGATGGGCGACCTGCTCGCCATAGCCATTAAAAGGTAATGTCGCGATCCGCGTCGCCGAGAAGAGACCACCTTCTCCGATCCGCCGCTCAGTGGCTTGAGACCACCTAGGATGATCGACAGCAGGATTCACATTGGCAAAGAACCCATATTCATGGGAAGCCAGCTGATTCCAACTGGTTGGCGGTTGTTTATCCATCACGCGAATACGCACTACAGACTTAATGCTTTTAAAACCATATTTCCACGGCACCACCAAACGTATGGGCGCGCCATTTTGCGCCGGTAACGTTTTGCCATATAGCCCAACCGCCATAAAGGCGAGTTCATTCATCGCTTCATCTAAACGTAACCCTTCGACATAAGGGTAATGAATGCCCCCACCCATTAAACGACTGCGTTGTCCCGGCATTTGATCAGGATCGAACAAGGTTTCAAACGCCACATGGGTCGCCCCAGCCTTGACCCCAGCCTTTTTCAGCAATGCCCCAAGCGAGAATCCTACCCAAGGGATCACCATAGACCAAGCTTCAACACAACGAAGCCGGTAAATACGCTCCTCTAACGGTAACAAGCGCGTCAAATCATCCAGATCAAGCGTCAAAGGCGTATCGACTAACCCCTCAATTTTCAACACCCAAGGATCGACTTTAAACCCTTGAGCATTATCAATAGGATCGGTTTTACTGGTACCGAATTCATAAAAGTTATTATGTGAAATCACTTTCTGCTCAGGGGTTAATATCTCTCCTTGGCCAAACGCGGCGTTTGGGCTGAAACTCAGCGGGCGAATCACAAAAGGGGTCGATGATTTTGTTTCTCCGAACAGGTCAAAAATCCCCGCCTGCACCTGTCCAGGAATACTGGCGCCTATCGCGCCAAGGCCCAGCGCTTTAATAATATTACGTCTATCGTTAAACACCGCCTCGGGTGTTACATGAGCTGCTTTTTCATTCCAGCTTGGGCTAGCTGAACCTTTAGTTGTTTTATTTATCGCCACAAGAAACCTCACCAATATACTTGTTGATATCCATTAGATAGAGATACGCGCAAAAAAATTTCAATTAAACATATTTAACCACTAATTGTTAATCATTTAACCGCAGCATACTTGAACCACACAGCCGCTCATGAGAGGCTTATGCCATCGATAAAGACAGGTCTCCCTTATGCCAACAGCTATTCCACTCACTTTACCCGAACTCATTGTTTTAGCAGCAGTAGCATTCTTATCACTATTGATTGGCGCCTTACTCAATCAAAAGTTAACTCGCAATAAATGGCAGTCAGTAAAACAGCAGTTAATTGATGAACACGCCCAAGAGATGCAGCACCGTCAGCTTGAGCTCGAGTTTATGCAAACCAGTCTCGACGATAAACAAGATCAATACCAAGCATTACAGCAAAAGTTAGACCATCAACTCAGCTTACTGGGTATGAGTCAAGCACAGGTCCAGCGCGCTAACGAACTGGAAGGACAGTTGCAACATGCTCAACGAAAACAGCTTGAAACCCAGCTTGCATTATCCAAAGCCAATGCGATGCAGCAAACTCTCACGGTGAAATTTGAAACCGAACAAAAGGCACTCGAAGACAAGATAGCTCACCTAGATCAATCAGAAGCGCGGTTGACGCAACAGTTTGAGAATTTAGCTAACAAAATTTTTGATGCTAAATCGCAAAACTTGCAAAACCAAAGTGAGCAACACCTATCAAATGTACTTTCTCCGTTTAAGCAGCAGCTTGAAGGATTTAGAAAGCAAGTCCAAGAATCCTATACGGTTGAACAGGCTGAGCGCAGTGCTTTTAATCATCAACTGGAATCGTTAAAAGCCCTTAATCTACAGATGAGTCAAGATGCTATTAATCTGACTAAAGCCTTAAAAGGCGATAACAAACAGCAAGGGAATTGGGGCGAAGTGATCCTAGAACGGGTACTACAGGAAAGCGGCCTACGTGAAGGGCACGAATATGAGACTCAACAAGATCTTAAAAACGAACGAGGCCAGCGATTTAAGCCAGATGTGATCGTGCACCTACCGGAAAACAAGGATGTGGTGATCGATGCAAAAATGTCCCTCGTGGCATATGAGCGCTACTTCAATAGCGATGATGAGCTGACTAAAGCTGCCGCGATAAAAGAGCATTGCAACTCGATTAGAAATCATATCAAGGGACTCAGTCAAAAGGACTATCAACAGCTCCACGGATTAACAAGCCTAGATTATGTGCTAATGTTTATTCCACTGGAGCCTGCATTTTTACTCGCATTAGAACATGAGCCAAGTCTTATCAACTATGCTTTAGACAATAATATTATGTTAGTCAGCCCGACCAATTTACTGGTTGCCCTGCGTACCATTAATAATATTTGGCGCTATGAGTATCAAAACCAAAATGCACAACGTATCGCTAAGCAAGCAGGCAAAATATACGATAAATTATGTGGTTATCTTGAAGATATGGAACGTATTGGCCGAAGTATAGAGTCTCTAGACAAGAGCTATAACAACGCCATGGGTAAACTCAGTACTGGCAAAGGTAACTTGATCAGGCAAGCCCACCAAATGCAGCAACTGGGCGTAACTACCTCAAAACAGCTCGATAGCCAGCTACTTGATCAAGCACTTGACGAACATTTAAGGGCGCCTCATGCAGAAATGCAGCTGAATTAATCTAACATCACGGTGGTCATCCACAAGGTGCAGCGTGACGGAATTAAATAACGGCGGTATAAGCCCTTAGGTTACGCAGAAAATATCAGCATAACGACTTGCTTTATCAAAATGGATGATTTATTTGTGATAAAAGTCATTAACATATTGAAGGGATCACCTCGATTCTGTCTACGTCACTATTCATATGTTGCTGGTTATCTTGCACTTGCCGCCGCGCTGCTCAGCGCGGTGGCTCATAGCACTACATTTTCGCCCCAACAGCAACAATACCTCGATGCTAGGGCTGCATTGTCAAAAGGTAATACAGAAGCTTATCTCGCCCTTAGGCAAGAGTTAGAAGGGTATCCCCTGACCCCTTATTTAGACTTTCATGCCAAGCTAGGCGATATACTGGAGTTACCAGCAGATCAAGCACTGAGGCAACTCAAGCGGTTTAAAGATACACCACTGTACGCGACGGCCCGTTACCGTTATTTACTGGCAGCAGGCCAAGATAAACGTTGGCAGGACTTTCTGAAAGTCTCACCCACAACACCACGTGATGTGGCTCTGCAATGCTATTTTTATCGCGCTAACTTGGCTCGACAACAATCTAAAACGGCTTATCAGGGTGCGCAGCAGTTATGGCTCTATGGTCAATCTCGTCCTAAAGCCTGCGACCCACTGTTTCATGCGTGGGAAAAAGCCGGCTATCGCACCCAAGCGTTAGTCTGGTCACGCATGTTACTCGCCTTCAATAGTGGTCAATATAGTTTGCTGCGCTACTTAGCCTCTAAGGTCCATAATCAAACCCAAGCGAAACAACTCTTGGCGGTGTATAAAGATCCGCAGCGTCTGCGCCACACTCAAAAATTTATGGCGTCAGCGCCGATTAATGCCGACATCGTCGATGCTGGATTACGCCGCTTAGCCAAACAAGATCTGCAGCAAAGCGTCAAATTATACGTCACTTACCAGCAAGCCGGTCGCTTCAGTGAGCATCAAGGACGTAAACTTAGTCATTATTTGGTGAGACGCGCCCTAATTACCCAAAATGTTGATCTGCAACCTTTTGTCGATAACCTGCTGCCGTTAATTGACCGTGACGATCTTAAAGAGCTGCGTTTACGCTGGGCGATCCGAGCTAAGGATCAGCAAAATATCGACAACTACCTACCTCGTTTAAGTAGCGCTAAACAAGCCAAATCCCGTTGGCAATTTTGGGCCGCTAAACGTGCACTTAGCCAAGATGAAAAAGCGGCTAATACACTCTTATCGACCTTAAGTCAGGAGCGAAATTTTTATGGTTTCAGCGCGGCTTATTTACTCAACACTCAAGTGCAGTTGCAACACCAGGCGACCGTTTTTGATGCCACTTTAGCCGCCACATTAGCCAATGACCCAGGGCTTGCGCGCGTGACGGAGTTATTAGCCTTAGATAAAGCCATCGATGCTCGGGCCGAATGGGTGTTACTACTTGGCAGGCACGATAAACCCTTGCAGGCGCAATACGCATTACTGGCACAGCAAAACCAGTGGCATGATTTAGTGGTACAAGCGACCATTCAAGGCAAACTATGGAACGACATGACGCTGCGTTTTCCGTTTGCTGCAAACCGCGCTTTTGACATCGCTAGCCAACAAACGAAAGTTGATATTGACGATTTAAGAGCCATCGCACGGCGAGAATCCGCTTTTTACCCTTATGCCACCTCGGGTGTCGGAGCCCGAGGCTTGATGCAACTCATGCCTGCAACGGCTAAAGAAACCGCCAATAAAAGTGGCCTCAAATACCGAGGTAAAAAAAGCCTCTATGACGTCCAATTTAACACCCAGCTGGGAAGCCGATATTATGCTAGCCTACTGGAGCGCTTCGATAATAACCGTGTACTGGCGACTGCGGCGTATAACGCAGGGCCCCACCGAGTGACGCGCTGGCTCGAAGAGAGTAATGGCCAACTGGATGTTATCGCCTTTATAGAGTCCATTCCGTTTCGCGAAACCCGTGAATACGTTCAAGCGGTGCTGAGTTATCGAGTGATATACCAAGTCAAACAGGACAAACCTGTCGACCTGTTTTCGGCGCAAGAATGGCAGTTCAAATATTAACTCACCCAAATATGAAACCCGCCAAAAACTCAATCAGCACTGAGCCATCACGGCACAGCCAGTGCGGAGCCTTTCACCTATACAAGTCTCATAGCCTTGAGTTAAGCAGTTGTCATTCCCTCCTTTGGTGAGTATGGTTAAACGTATCTATAAAATGTATAGACGACTGACCTAGATGGCTTTTTAGTGGCTGCTATGAAGTTACCAAGATTAGGTTACCATTGAGGCTAAAAAGGACTGATATGGCTCATCCCACCATTGCATCATTATTAACCCAACTGGAACGGGTGTTACTGGGTAAACCACAACAGATCAAATTGGCATTAGCCTGCATTTTGGCCAAAGGTCATCTATTGATAGAAGATCTACCTGGCATGGGGAAAACCAGCCTATCTCAGGGACTCGCTCAAAGTTTGGGCTTGAGTCATCAGCGGGTGCAATTTACCAGTGACATGTTGCCAGCCGACATTATTGGCGTATCGATTTTCGATAAAGAACAGTCGCAATTTGTATTCCATCCCGGGCCGATTTTCAAACAGATGATCCTCGCCGATGAAATCAATCGCGCCAGCCCTAAAACCCAAAGTGCGCTGCTCGAAGCCATGGCCGAACATCAGGTAACAGTCGATGGCATGACTCACCCACTACCCAAGCCATTTTTTGTGATCGCCACGCAAAACCCGAGCGAGCAATCGGGCACCTTTCCCTTACCAGAATCACAACTCGATCGCTTCATGATGCGCCTTACCATTGGCTACCCGAGCGCGGCGGCAGAACTTGCGATGCTTAAGAGCGAGGATTCATCACCGCAAAGTGCGCCATTGCCGCAATGCATCGATCCTGTCACCCTAAGCGCCTTGCAGCAAGAGGTCAGTACGGTCAGCGCCTCCGATGCGTTATTGCAGTATATTTTGGCTCTGGTCGATGGGTCACGTCAGTTACATGAAGGTTACGGGCTGTCGCCGCGAGCCAGTAAAGCCCTATTGAGCGCCGCCAAAGCATGGGCTTTTATTGCCGGGCGACGCTATATCGTCCCCGAAGATGTACAAGCGGTATTTGCCTCAGTGGCAGAGCATCGCCTGCGTCACACCAGCCAGCAACAAGGTGAGGCACTATCGCAAAAATTGCTTAGCAGCACGAACCCCATACGCTAATCCGATGCAACAGGCTAAGGCTGGACTCAAACCTTATCAACGCTGGTGGCAACACTGGTTGTCGCGCCGCTTACCTGCGCAGTCCCCAATAACCTTAGCGCATAAGAGTATTTTCATTTTGCCGAGCGCATTTGGATTATGTTGGCTTGGGGTGGTGGTACTGTTATTTCTGTTTGGTACCAACTACCAAAACAATTTAGTGATAGGCCTAAGCCTCTTACTACTGAGTATCTTTAATACTTGTATTATCTACAGTTACCGCAATCTCGCAGGCCTTACCCTTAACGCTGCACAGGGCCCCGCGGTCTATGCGGGGGAAGATGTGCTCTATCCTGTTGAGTTAACGGCTAAGCAAGCCCAACACCAAATCCAATTGCGTTATGGCAATAATGCGCCGCTTAGCGCGGCGCGTGTCGATGATAAAAAACAGCGCTTATTATTGCCCTTTACCAATCAAGGTCGTGGCTGGATCCACCCAGGTCGATTAACCGTTGAGACTCGCTACCCGTTGGGATTATGCCGCGCTTGGTCGGTTATCGATTTGGCCAACCGCCAACTGGTATTTGCGGCGCCTAAAGCGGTAATGACACCACTTCGCCAACATGCAACTCACGCCCATGAGCAAGCTCATCTAAAGGGAAGTTTGGCGGCGGGGGTGGAAGAATTTAATACCTTAAAGCCGTATGTCAGCGGCGAGTCGCTCAACCAAATCGCATGGAAACAGTTGGCGCAAGGCCGAGGTATGCTCACCAAATCATTTGGTGAGCCCGTGAGCGCGCCCACCTGGTTAATACTCAACGCCCAGCATCCTGACATTGAGCAGCACCTCAGTGAACTGACATGGACGGTAGACACCTTATCGCAAACTCAGCAGGTATTTGGTTTACAGCTCCCGATGCACACTATTGCTCCCAATAGCGGCGCAGCACATCGGCTGCAATGCCTCACCGCGCTAGCCGTCTACCCGGAGGTTCCCAACGCTGTCAGCTCAGGTTCACCGCACGTCATGTTCCACGCCAAGCAGCCGAGCTATACACAAGCAAATGCTACTACACCAGAGAAGCCGACAAGCTCGAAGGAGCAGCATAATGGCTGATCAGCAGGAGATCATCACGCGCCACACGCTCGCCTGGTTACTACTGGTTAATATTGCCGTGCTGGCGCCACTGCACGATAAAATGACCCGTTGGACTCTCGCCATCTGCGCCATCTGTTTCGTCTGGCGTGTGGGCATTTTTAGCGCCAAAGTCGCTCGTCCACCGCGCTATCTGGTCACCCTGCTCGCGCTTGCATCGGCCGCTACGTTAGTGTTAGTCACCAGCCAAATAGGCATGCTCAATGGTTTGATTAACTTACTGATTTTAGGTTACGCACTTAAGTATATCGAGATGCGAGACCGCCGCGATGTGCGCGCGGTCGTCATGGTCGGCTTTTTCTTAATCGCCATCACCTTTATCGACAAACAAAGTCTGTGGTTTACCCTACAACTGACCCTAGTCGCCACCCTTAATTTAGCGGTGTTACTCAGTTTATACCGTGAAAATGAGGCGATGATGCATACCGCCAAGCGGGCGAGTCAGCTGCTGTTACAAAGCGTGCCACTGGCGATCCTGTTATTTATCGTGCTACCGCGATTACCCCCACTGTGGTTGGTGCCTAACGCCAATAATGCCACTACAGGACTGTCAGATACGGTTTCCTTCGGTGATATCAACCAATTAACCCGTTCACCAGCACTGGCGTTTCGGGTCAGCTTCGACAACGAACCGCCACAGCACCAACAACGCTATTGGCGCGCCTTAGTGATGGAGCATTATGACGGTAAAAGCTGGACCCCTTCTGCGGCAATAAAGCAGCTTGAAGCCAACCCCAGTCAAGCTAAAGCGGCGCAAAGGCAACGCCCTGTAGGTCAAGCATTGCAATATCAAGTGATCGCCGAGCCCAGTCATCAGCACTGGTTATTTGGCCTAGACCTTGCCTACAGCCCAAGCGATGGGGTGATTAACCTACCCGACGGTCGGCTATACGCCATAAGCTCGGTGGAGCAGCAATATCAATATCGCGTCGCCTCCTACACTGAGGCGAGTTTAGACAGCCAGTTAAGCGAGGCGCAAATCCAAGGTAATTTACAGTTACCCGCACGCAGTAATCCCAAAACGCTAGCGTTAGCCGAGCGGTTTAAGCAAAGCTATCCCGATCCTCAGCAGCGTATGGCTGCCATGATGCGCTATTTCAATGAGTCACCCTATTACTATACTTTGCAGCCGCCACCCGTTGGACCACAGCAGATAGATGATTTTCTGTTTGAAAACCAAGCGGGCTTTTGCGTGCATTATGCTAGCGCCCTCGCCTTTATGGCGCGTCAAACTGGCATTCCAGCCCGCTTAGTGACCGGATACCAAGGCGGAGAGTGGAACCAAAGCGCACAATATCTCAGCGTGTATCAATATATGGCCCATGCTTGGATCGAAGCATGGCTTCCTGGCCACGGCTGGACCCGATTTGATCCCACCGCTATGATTGCGCCAGAGCGCGTCGAACAGGGATTTGATGCCTTTTTTAATCCCGCAGATAGCTATCTACAAGAGCGTCCTTTTAGTAGTTTGCGGCTCAGACAATACCCCTTACTTAACCAGCTCAGGTTATCCATTGCCAGTATCGACTACTACTGGAGCAAATGGGTATTAGGCTTTGATAACCAGCGTCAGCAGCAACTGCTTAAACGCCTGCTGGGCGATGTTGACAGTACTAAACTGGCCATATTGATTATCTGTACCATGGCCCTTATTGGCGTCGCTATTGCCTACAGTGTTGGATTATTGCAGTTTCAACGCCAGCCAGACCGACTTAAAGCAGGCTTCGATGCCATCACCGCCTTGCTGGCAAAAAAAGGCCTGCCCCGTGAAACCGACGAACCGCCGCAGCGTTATGCTCAGCGCGTTGCAACGCACTTGCCGACACTCGCCGTTCCCTTGCAGCGGTATATCGACTGTTACATGGCGTTAAAATACCAGCCTCACAGCCCTAGTGAGCGCCAAGCGTTACAACAGCAGATAACGAGGTATCGCAGGCAGTTACGCTTGGCGATATTAAGCCTTGATAGCCGCCAAGCTACGCGCTGATGTTTTTTCAGGCAAATGTTTGTTTCACTCGATAAAATTGACCTTGATGATTGGCTATCAAGCATTAACACCATAGAATAACCCCTATAAGTTTGTCACTCTTGGCGCACACCTTCGCGCGCAGCATCATAAAGATAAAGGCCCACTATGCTTTACTTGGTTCAGTCAAATCGAATGGAATCGTTAGCCCAATTATTGGCTGATGAGCTGAAATCGCCTCAGGCCATGGACTCGCTGTTATCGTGCGAGCAAATTTTGGTGCAAAGCCCGGGCATGTCCACTTGGCTGCGTCTGGCGATTGCACAGCACAACCACATTGCTGCGGCGCTCGAATTTCCCCTGCCTTCAAGCTTTATCTGGCAATTGTGTCACACCCTGCTGCCTAACGTGCCCAAAGAAAATGCCTACACCAAAGCGGCGATGACCTGGAAATTAATGGAGCTGTTGCCGCAGTTGCTGGCACAACCTGTGTTTGCGCCCCTAAGACACTATCTAGATGATGATGCCATCACAGATGATCTCAACGCGACTCACTCGCTTAAGCTGTATCAGTTATGCGGTCAAATCGCCGATATTTTTGACCAATACTTGGTCTATCGCCCCGATTGGATTTTAGCTTGGGAGGCCAATGAACCTTTGCTGCCACCCAAAAATGAGCGCCTTAGCCCAGCACAAGAGTGGCAACCTGTACTCTGGCGCGCGCTTATCCAATACAACAATCAAGAGTTAGGCCAAAGCACCTACCACAGGGCCAACCTGCATCAGGCACTGTTTGATACCTTAGATGATCCTAACTGCGACTTAAGTGGCTTACCTCGACGACTGTTTGTATTTGGTATCTCATCCATGGCACCGCAAACCCTAGAGGTGCTCTATTTCTTAGCCAAACGCATCGATGTGGTGATGCTCAACCTCAGCCCTTGTCAGCACTATTGGGGCGACATTGTCGACCCTCGTCTGCGCGCCCGTATGGCGCTGCAATATGCAGATAAGCAGCAACTGTGTATGGACTGGGAAGATAAACTGGAAGTGGGTAACCCTTTGCTTGCCAATAATGGCAAGATGGGCCGTGAACTGCTGGATTTGATCCTCGAACTGCCTGAAGAAGATACCAATTTTAACTTCGAATGCTATCAAGATCCCGGCAATAACACCCTATTACACGGCGTGCAGCAGGATATTTTGGAGCTTACCACCCGCGGTAAGAGCCTTGGCCCCGATGGCGAGCTCTATTTAAGCCTCGAAGGGCGGCGACGGTTACACGCCAATGATGACTCTATCACCCTTCGAAGCTGCCACAGTGCGCTGCGCGAAATTGAAACCCTGCATGATCATTTATTGGCGCTACTGGCACAGCAAGAGGGCAGCGAAACGCCCATCAGCCCGAAAGACATAGTGGTGATGATGCCTGATGTTGCGGCCTACGCGCCCTATATCGACGCCGTGTTTGCGGCTAAAAGTGGCGCGCACTATATCCCTTACGCCATTGCCGATCGCGGCGCAGCCCAAGAGTCGCCCTTGATCAGTAGCTTTTTACACTTGTTAACCCTAAATCAGAGCCGCTTCGCCCTCACCGATATTTTAGGCATTGTGGAAGTGCCAGCGGTACTGCGCCGCTTCGATATCAGTGATGATGAACTGGGTATTATTCGTCGTTGGTTAGAGCAAGCTGGCGTGCGTTGGGGCCGTGATGCCAAGGCGCGTCAGGCACAACAACTGCCCGCCTTTGAGCAAAATTCTTGGGCCTTTGGTATTAAGCGATTGATTTTAGGTTACAGCTTTAGCGATCACGCCCCTATCTACCAAGACAACTTGGCGTTAGAGGGCATTGAAGGTCAATCGGCTCAGGCCTTAGGCAAGTTACTCAATTTTATCGAAGCGCTCGATGAATTTACCCTGGCGCTCAATCAACCTTGCTCGCTCAATGAGCGTATCGGCCAGCTGCAGCAGTTAGTCGATGAGTTTTATGATTGCGATGAGGAGGAGCTTAATCAAGAACAAGCCATTCGCGGCGCCATTAGCCGCCTAAGTGAAGAGCTAAACCAGAGCCAATACAGCAGCGAACTGGATATTAGCGTACTGCAAAATTGGTTTGTTAGCCAACTGTCAGAATCCCGCGTTGGTCAACGTTATTTAGCCGGTAGTGTCAATTTTTGTACCTTAATGCCGATGCGCTCTATTCCCTTTAAGGTGGTGTGTTTACTGGGGATGAACGATGGTGTCTACCCTAGGGTACAACATCCGGTAGGCTTTGATTTAGTCGCACAGTTTGGTGCGCGCAAAGGCGATCGTTCACGCCGACTCGACGACAGATACCTGTTTTTAGAAGCCATGTTATCGGCAAGGCAGCAACTGTATATCAGCTACATAGGCCATAGTGAGCGCGATAACAGTGAGCGCATCCCCTCGATGCTGGTCTCTGAGCTGATAGAATATTGCCAGCTGTGTTACCTGCCTGCATCGCTCGAAACTACGGTTAATGCGCCAGACTCTGGCGCTGTCGATATTGATGCCATTGAAAAAACCATTGCCGCGCAGTTGATAAAACAGCAGCCGCTACAGCCCTTTGATGAGCGTCTGTATCAAGCCGGCCAAGGCTTACAGCACAGTTATAGCCAGCAATGGTGCCCCGTTGCCAGTCACAGCAGCGACGCGCAAGGCCAACAGAGCCGCTTTATTGAGCACGCGCTCAAGGTTAGCAGTGATGATGACAGCCGTGAAATCGAGCTCTCGGCGCTGATCCGGTTTTATCGTAATCCCGCGCAGTATTTCTTTAACCGCTCGCTGAAACTGGATTTAGGCTTAGATATTCAAGCCGATGACAATGATGAGCCTTTTAGCCTCAATCCATTATCTCGCTACAAGTTGCAAGCCCACTTGATTGATGATGCCATTAAGCGGCAGCAAGAGCTGCCCGACGAGCAACTGCTGCATAAACTCAAACTGGCGGGCCAACTGCCCCTAGCGCCGTTTGACGATCTGCTGCTTAATCAATATCTACACGATATTAAACCCATTATCGGCAGAGCTAACTACCTCAAAGGCGAACAATCCCACGCGCTAGAGATAGCTATCGCCCTCAACGATAGCCGCCAAAGCCACCTAGTGGGGCGGATAGACTCGCTATCGGCCAAAGGGCTCGTCAATTATCGTCCAGGCACGGCCAATGCCCGCGATCTTATTCGGGTTTATTTGCGCCACCTTTGCCTTAACGCCATGGGCACCCAAGCCATTGGCGACAGTTATCTGCTCGATATTGGCCATTTTTATGGGTTTGCCCCAATTACGAGCGAGCAAGCCATCAATCAGCTCAGTGTGTGGGTCGACTACTTTCACCGTGGCCAACATCAGCCCTTGATGTTTATTCCGCGCACGGCCATGAGCTATGTCGAAGCCGAAGGCGACCACACAGGCAAACTTGCCGAGGCGCAGAAACAGTGGCTTGATGATCAAGGTGCCATGGGTGAAGGGCTCGAACCCCATTACCAGCGCCTATTTCGTTTTCCAGAAGATTTCACTGAGGCCCAATTTGGCGAGCCTGCCACAACACTATTATCGCCCTTAATTAGCCTGCTTTATAAGGCGCCATTAAGTGAGCTGGCCACCTTTGTGGAGGGACGCTAACATGAGCACCACCATACTCAACACCCTTACCCTCCCTTTTGACGGCACCCGTCTTATTGAAGCCAGCGCCGGCACAGGTAAAACCTATACTATCGCGGGCCTATATGTGCGCCTATTGCTGGGTCATGGTTGCCCGCAGCCACTGCGCTGCGAGCAAATATTAGTGGTGACCTTTACCAATGCCGCCACAGGTGAACTGAGGGATCGCATTCGTAAAAAAATCCAGCTGGCTTATCGCTGTTTTATTGGCCTGCCCGTGAGCGATCCCCTGATTGAGCAGCTCTACGCACAGACCCCAGCAGAGCAGCTACCGCTGGCGCGTAAACGACTCGATTTGGCGCTTAAATCCCTCGATGAGGCGGCCATTTTTACTATTCATGGTTTCTGTCAGCGCATATTAGCCGACATGGCGTTTGAATCGGGTTTGCTGTTTGAGTCTGAATTTACCCTCGATGATAGTGAGTTTTTACACCATGCGGTGCGCGATTTCTGGCGAGAAACCTGCTATCCACTGCCCGGCTATCTTGCCCAAATTGTGCAAGGTAAGTTTAGCGATCCCGATGGATTGGCCCAGCAACTCAGGCCGCTGCTCGGCGCCAGTCAAGCCAAAGCGACTCCCACGCCGCAACCCTTTAAACTGATAGCCCAGGCGCTGAGCCAAAGCCTGAGTCGCTTAAGACTCATCTGGCCGCGTGAGCGCGATGCACTCGAGCAACTCTTGCTGCAGCTGCCGCTCAATGGAGTGCGGTTTGGTAAAAAAGATCAAGGTTTTCCCAAACTCGCTGCCATGTTAGCGGCGATGGACAATTGGGCTCATCATGGCCAATCACTGCCCGATAGCAAAGTGCTCGATGCGCTCGCGTTAAGCCAGCTTAAACTCAATAAAGGCGGCGAGATCCCAACGGCTGAGCAAGCGCCACTGTTGGCCCATATCGACAATCTGAATCAATTGATAACTCAGTTTGTGCCCAGCTTTCTGTTTGCGGCGCGCCAAGGGATCTCGAGCCGTTTTGCAAAGCAAAAACAAGAGCGTAATCTGCTGACACCCGACGATCTGCTGCTCACCCTTGCGGGTGCACTGAGCGCGCAGAGTAAAGATAACAACGACGCAGCGCAGAGTCTGGCTCACAGCATCGCCCAGCGTTTTCCTATTGCGCTTATCGATGAGTTTCAAGATACCGATCCACTGCAGTATCAAATTTTTAGCCACATCTATCAGCAGGGCGAAAACCTAGCGCATCCGGCGCAAAGCTTATTGATGATTGGCGATCCCAAGCAGGCCATTTACGCCTTTAGGGGCGCCGATATTCACACCTATATTGACGCTCGCCAGCAGGCTCAAGCCCACTACAGCTTAGACACTAACTTCCGCTCGAGTCGCAATATGATAGCCGGCGTTAATCAGTTATTTGGCCAACATCACGATCCCTTTATTAGCGAAGCGATTCCGTTTGAGATCGTGGCGCCCTCTCCCTTTGCCGATAACAAACGTTTAATCGAGGCCAATAGCGATAACAGTGCACTGCGGCTCAAACTGCTCGGTGAAGATCCCGACAAAGGGCTCAATAAAGCCACCGCGAGAAGTTTGCTCGCCGAAGATGCCTGTAATGAGATAGCCAGACTATTAACCGAGGCGCAGCAAGGTTTATGCCTGCTGGACGATAAACCCCTTAGGGCCAAAGACATTGCGGTGCTGGTTCGAGACCGTAACGAAGCCGCCTACATTAAAGCCGCCCTCAGCGAGCGCCAGATAGGCGCAGTGTTTCTCAGCCGTGACAGTGTATTTGCCACCCTCGAAGCTAAAGAGCTGGCACTGGTGTTGGTCGCGATTGCTAATCCAAAGGATGAGCGCGCGCTAAGAAGCGCGCTGGCCACCCAGCTGCTGGGCTACAATGCCGAAGCTATTCATCAATTTAACCTCGATGAAGACAGCCGACAGCAACTGCTGGAACAATTTAATGGCTTGCAGCAGATCTGGCAAAAACGCGGCATTATGCCCTGTTTATTGGCCATGGCCAGCGATACCGCGCTTATTCAGCGGCTGTTAAGTACCGCTGACGGCCAGCGCCGCTTAACCGACTTTAGGCATTTAGGCGAACTGTTACAGCAAAAAGCCAGCGAGCTTGACGGGATCAGCGCCCTGCTCAATTGGTATCAGCAGGCGCTGCTCGACAGCCACAGCACAGAAGAAGCGCAGCTCAGGCTCGAAAGCGAGCAAAACCTTGTGCAGATAGTCACTATCCATAAGAGTAAGGGGCTAGAATACCCAGTTTGCTTTGTGCCCTTTGTCAGCCTTGCCCGCGACAACCGCCGTAAGCCGGCCCCCATGTTGTACCACCAAGATAACCAACTGCTGTGGGACATAGAGCAGAGTGATGAGGGCTGGGCGCGGCATAAACGGGAAACGCTGGCCGAAGATTTACGCTTACTCTACGTGGCGTTGACTCGCCCCGTACTCGCCTGTTATCTGTATGTGGCAAACCACTCGCGCTACACCAAAAAAGCGGGCATTAGCAGCCAACTACACGAAACCGCCATTGGCTATCTGCTTGGCATCGAAGAGGCCAAATGTGAATTTAGCGATATACAAGCGCGTGCCCAAGCCTTGGCAAGTGATGCGCTAAGTGTCACCAGCATCGAGGAAATAGCCAGCGCCACAGTGCTGGCGCCAACGAGTGTCGATAACCTAAGCCTAGCGCCTAAGGCACTGCGACGCCTTCAAACCACCCCATGGCGGGTCGGCAGTTATTCGGGGCTGGTAAAAAACCAAGCCCATGAACGTGTCATGCCCGGCGGTGACGATGAGGCCTTTCCTGAGCTCAAGGTGATTGAAGATGATCTCGATAACCAGATGTCACGTTTCACCTTCGAGCGCGGCGCCAATGCAGGTAGCTTTATGCACTTGGTATTAGAGCTGATTGATTTTACCCGCGCCGATGTCACGCTACAGGAGCAACTGCCCATAGCGATGGAAAAATTTGGCATCGATAGTGTCTGGCAACCTGTGCTGCACCAGTGGTATATGGACCTGCTCGGTGCGCCGCTCAATGACAGTGGCCTGTGCTTGGCGCAACTTCCAGCAAGCAAAACCTTAGTCGAAATGGAATTTTACCTACCGATATCGCACTTACAGGCCAGCGCATTGAATCAACTACTTAGCGAGTTTGGTTATAGCGCCGAACTCAGCTTCGATGCACTAGAGGGCATGCTAAAAGGCTTTATCGATTTAACCTTCGAATATCAGGGCCAATTTTACATTGCCGATTATAAGTCCAATCATTTGGGTAACGATGTGAGTCATTATCATCAAGGCCAGATGCAACAGGCCATTAGTAGCCACCGTTATGACTTGCAATACATCCTCTACACCTTGGCGCTGCACCGCTACCTTAAGCTGCGCTTAGCCAACTATTGTTACGATCAGCATATCGGCGGATGTTACTACCTATTTTTACGCGGTATGTCACAGCAAGCACCTGGTGCTGGGGTGTTTTATGATAAACCCAGCCAAGCCCTGATAGAGCGACTCGACCATCTATTCCAAGCCCCCCATCAGCCTTTGGGCAGTGGGACATCTACGGAGCTCGCACTATGATAACCTTAGAGCAACCCTTAACGGCGCTGTTAAAACAGTGGGAACAAGGACGACTATTAACTCCACTCGATCGCCATTTTGCACTGCAGATGAGTGAGCTGCATCCGAGCAGCAATGAGCTGTTTATCTTGATCTGCGCCCTGCTCAGCCGCCAACTGTCACTGCAGCATAGCTGCCTGCCCATTGAGCAGATCGATGTCGACAACCCCATGAGTGAGCAGCAAGCTCAGTGCCGTATCACCTTAAGTCCACATGAGATCATCGCTGAGCTGAGTCGCTGCGATGCGGTCGGCTTAGCGCCGGAGCAACTCGATAAACCGCTGATCCTTGATGGTTCCAACCTCTACTTGCAACGTTATTACCAGTTTGAATCTCGCGTGGGCCAGCAACTCAATGCCTTAGCGCAGCCCATTAGGGTGAGTGATATCGGCGCAAGCACCAATATGCTCGCCAGCTTATTTGCCCCTACCGAGAGGCAATATGACTGGCAAAAAATCGCCACGGCCACAGCGCTCACTCAAAAGCTGGCGGTGATCACGGGCGGCCCAGGGACGGGTAAAACCACCACAGTGACTAAGCTACTGTTGTTATTGTGTCAGCAAGAGACCATGACTATCCGCCTCGTTGCGCCCACGGGTAAGGCCGCAGCGCGATTAAGTGAGTCGATTAAAGCCTCTAAAGCGCGCCTAGCCACTGAACTGGCCCCCTTCAGTGACATTATCGATCTTAACGCATTGCAACAGGTGCCAGAGGAAGCCTCGACGCTACACCGTTTACTGGGGGTTATTCCCAACTCACACCGTTTCCGCCACGATAGCGACAACCCAATGCGACTGGATCTCTTGGTGGTCGATGAAGCCTCAATGGTGGATCTGCCTATGATGTATAAACTCCTTAATGCCTTGCCTAGTCATGCTCGGCTTATTTTACTTGGCGATCAGGATCAGCTGGCGTCGGTAGAAGCTGGCGCTGTGCTGGCCGATATTTGCGCTGGGTTAAAAGAGAGAAATGGTCAATGGTCAATGCGCTACTCGCAAGATAAGGCTGCATTACTCAGCCAGCTCACGGGGACAGATCTTAATGGTTTTGTCAGCGAATCACCCCAGCTCGGTGACAGTTTGGCGATGCTGATGCACAGCCACCGCTTTAAGGGGGATGCCGGTATTGGTCAACTGGCCAGCGCCGTTAACATCAGTGATTTAGCGGCCATAATGCAGGTCTGGCAGCGCGGTTATCAGGAACTGCTGTGGATTGAGCATCAGATTCATCAGCAAGCCAATTTGGGCTTAAACGCCTTGCTCGAGCGCAGCGTGACGCAATATCGTCACTACCTTGAGGCGATCACTCAAGCACAAGATGCCATGAGTATTATCGACAGCTTCAATCGTTACCGCGTGCTGTGCGCCATGCGCGCCGGCGAATATGGCGTCGATGGCATTAATGCCAGTATCACCCAAGCCCTCGCCAAGGAAAAATTGGTCAACCCGATCACTGAATTTTATGCAGGGCGGCCGGTGATCATCCAAAGTAACGATTATAACCTTGGTCTGTTTAATGGTGATATCGGCATTATTTTGCCCGATGCCCATAACCAACATCGCTTAATGGCCCATTTTGTTCAAGCCGATGGCACCTTACTCAAAGTGTTACCGGCGCGCCTGCCAAGCCACGACACCTGTTATGCGATGACAGTGCATAAAAGCCAAGGCAGCGAATTTAGCCACGTGGCGTTAGTCATGCCACCTCGCCCAAGTGTCGCCCAGCGGCAACTGCTCACCAAAGAGTTGGTTTATACGGCGATCACTCGCGCTAAACACCATTTTACCTGTTTAGGTAGCCAGCGCGTGTTTGAACAAGCATGCAGCCAAGCCACACTGCGCGCATCAGGACTGGCGAAACGCTTATGGCAGTGACAGCATAAAATAGGCTGCAAGCCTATAAAATCGTCAAACGATAACGGCCCTTGATAGCAAAACTTGCATAAAATTATTAGCGCGTCATAGTGCATCATAACATCTACATTCAGTTGTACACGGAGACCCGATGAGTCCAACCAATCTTTTATTGTTATGCGGTGGTGGCGGTGATGAACACGCTATCTCACTGTTGTCAGCTAACTATTTTGAAACTTCGCTGGCAAAATTAGACCAGGTGAATGTGCTGCGTGTCGAACTGGACGGCCATGGTCAGTACACCACCAAAGACGGCCACCGCTGTGAGCTCACTAATCGTAAAGAGATCCGTTTCGAAGATGACAGCATAGCGCCTTGGCCTGTGGATTACGTCATTCCTTGTATACATGGCTATCCGGGTGAAACGGGTGATATTCAATCCTATTTTGAACTCATAAAACTGCCCTATTTTGGCTGTAACTCAGAAGGTTCGAGTAACTGTTTTAACAAGGTCACCGCAAAAATGTGGTTTAGCGCACTGGGGATCCCCAATACCCCCTACCTGTTTTTAAATCAACTCGATGCCGATGCCATTAAACAAACGCAGCAAGCCTTGGCGGACTGGGGCTCAATTTTCATTAAAGCCGCCTCACAAGGCTCATCTGTTGGCTGCTACCGGGTGGATGATGCAGCGCTTATCCAAACTACGCTGACCGATGCCTTTAAATATTCCCCCTATGTGGTCGTTGAAAAAACCATCAAGGCACGGGAATTAGAGGTGGCTGTCTATCAATATAAAGGGCAGACAGTGGCGACCCTGCCTGGTGAAGTGATCTGTGCTGGCGACACTTTTTATACTTTCGATGAAAAATATGCAGCTAACAGTAAGGCGACTACGCAAGTGGTTGCCGATGTTTCGCCGGCTATCGCCCAGCAAATACAGCAGTATGCCATCAAAGTATTTGATGGCATGAAACTGCGTCATTTGTCACGTATCGACTTTTTCTTAACCGAGCAAGGTGAGATCTTACTCAATGAGATCAATACCTTTCCGGGCTTAACTCCAATCTCTATGTTTCCGAAGATGCTAGCCAACCATGGCGACGATTTTAGTGCGTTTTTACACGAAACCATTATGGCGGGGTTATCGGCGGCAAAATAAGCCGTTTAATGAGCTTGTCCTAAGGTGTAGGTTGTAAGGTGTTCTATGTCATTAGCACCAATTGAGAACAAAAAAGGGAGCCTAGGCTCCCTTTTTTGTTGGCGTTAGCTATGCTGGCTAAGCCGCATTCGCTAAAGCGATATTACTCTTTATTGAGCAAGCCTGAGTGGTTGATCTCAATTTTACGCGGTTTGAGCATCTCAGGGATCTCACGCTTGAGATCAATATTGAGTAAGCCGTTTTCTAAATCGGCACCAATCACGGTGACATAATCGGCTAACTGGAACGTACGCTCAAAACCACGCTCAGCAATACCTTGATATAAGTACTTGCGTTGTTCGTTGGTTTGTTCCGCCTTTGTGCCTTTCACAATCAATTTATCACCTTCGCTGGTGATCTCTAATTCTGGCATCGAAAAGCCGGCTACAGCCATAGTAATACGGTAACGGTTTTCGCTGAGTAACTCGATATTATAAGGTGGATAACCTGAGTTACCTTTGTTCGCTGCAGCATGCTCTGCAAGCTGAGCTAAACGGTCATAACCAATGGCACTGCGATAAAGGGGAGATAGATCATAATTACGCATTTTTATATCCTTGTATTAAGCAATATAGTGAAAATTTGGCCGACCGCCCATATAGTGGGCTTGAGTCGCACCGTTTGACTGCCACTTCGATCACGTTAATTCACTGAGGGTGACAGCCCTGTTAATGATCGATTGCACAGCCCCAAAGGCACTGTATTTCAATCGACCCGAAAGCCTCATTGAGCGCTTCCTACAGACTATATAGGGATAGGCCAAATTGTTTTCAAGTGATCAATGCAAAAAATTTTATCGCGTCTAACTTGTCTATTAACCGCCAATAAAAAAGCAGCCTTGCGGCTGCTTTTACGCTGTAAAGTGTAACGGTAATAACCCTAACGCCTTTGGCATAGCAAGGTGTTAGTTAAAGCATATCATTACTCTGCTGCACAACTTGCAACGACTTTACCCGCTTTAGTGAACGTGAGCTCACCATCTACCGGCGCATAATCGGCTATCGATAGGCTTGGGTTTTTAACGAAGTAATCACGGAATACCGCGGCATCGGTCAACTGAGTGTCAATATAATTTGGGTGTTGGTTAACGATAGGATAATCATCACCACCCGCTGCACTAAAATGGATCAGTGCAAAGGTGTAATTTTGCTCTAGGTCAAAGGCGCGGCCACCTAATTGAGCAATATCGACAGTCCCTGCATCACAATTAACCTGCATTGCGACTTTGTTGAATTGTGGGTAACCACCACCGGTTTTAACAGCAACAGCGGCCAGGTAATCTTGCACTTCAGCGCCGGTCATGGTGACGTATGACACAAAGTTACCAAATGGCTGCACGGTCAGTACATCACGATAAGAAATATCACCTTGTGCAATCGATGCGCGAATACCGCCAGAGTTCATTACGCCAAAATCGGCCGTCACATTAAAGTTATTGGTCACAAATTCAGAATATGCGGTTGTCAGTAATTGACCTAGGTTAGTTTGCTGAGCGCGTACTACATTTCGCTCACCTTGAAATACCCCATCGGTGTACGAGATCACCACATCAAGCAACTCTTGACCGCGCTCTTGGTAAGGCTTGAGCATGGCATACACATCTTGGTCTTGCTCAATCTCTTCAGTCACGTAAACCAATTCACCAGCGTCATCTTCAGTCTTTAAGTTAATTGGGATCAACTTATAACTTGCCAGCGTTAGCTCACCGTCTAGGTATTCAAAATCGGCGCGGCCCACATATTTGCCCCACTCATGGGCTTGCATGATATAGGTGCCATTTTGCACATCAGGTTTACACTCATCACCAGGTTTGAAGTCGGCATATTCGCTACCTTCCATACACACTGGATTTTGCGAATGACCACCAATAATGGCTTGTAATTGGCCAGCCTCCACTGAGCGGGCTAACAACACATCACCTGGGGCCTCAGTACCATGATTACCGTTGGCGTAATGGCCCATGTGGGTTAGTGCAAATACCATATCCACAGTTTCATTTTGTTCAATTTCAGCTAATACTTTTTTAAGCTCGACCTGTGGATCGGTAAAGCTTAGTGGCTCAACATTTTCGGGGTTAACAATTTTAGGTGTATCAACGGTTGTGAAACCGACAATGGCCACTTTAACACCATCAAGCTCAAACACACGGTAGGGTTCAAAATAGCGCTCACCGCTATTTTTATGGTAAATGTTAGCCGCTAACATGGGGAATCTCGCCAGCGTTTGCTGCATATCGAGCACATCTAATGAGTTATCAAACTCATGGTTACCCACAGCCATTGCATCGTATTCCAATAGGTTCATGCCGACAAAATCGGGAATAGCCTGTTGCATATCAGACTCTGGAACACCGGTATTGATATCACCACCAGACAAAACGATGGCTTGGCCACCACGGCTTTCAACTTCGTCTTTAATCTGTTCGATGACCGTCATACGAGCGGCCATACCATATTCGCCTTTGCTGTTTTGCCAAAAACGACCGTGGTTATCGTTGGTGTGGATCACAGTAAATGTTTTACAAGCATCACCTGCAAGTTCACATGCTGTTTTAACTTGATCATCATCGCTATTACAACCAGCAAGTGCAGCGAGCACTGCTGTCGCAACTAATCCTTTAATAAGCTTATTCATTATTACATCAACCCCTAATTTTAGTTTTTAATAACCATTATTCTTGTGCCGGCGAATCGGAGTTATCGCCAGCCAATATAATAACAAACATTACACCTAAATTGTGGCATTTTTATGAACAAGCTTGAGCTAACTCATTATTTTAAAACAATTTTATCAATGCCATTGTTCGTTGACAAAAACAAGGGCATTTAAAACTAAAAAACAAACACAAACATTAGCGCTTCACTTTGAAATAAAATCGCTACATTTAAATCACTTACACAAGCCAAGCTGGCATTACCCAGCATCCTCTTTGCAAAACAACAAAGCAGTAACAACCCTCCGGTGATTGCTACGAAAATGAAACTTTTATGCTTTTTATTGGTTAACTCAAGGTCATTGTTGCTGGTTAAAGCGTCAATAGGAGCGATGCCTGTGTGTGGATGCTTAACAGCACGCCACAAAAATGATTTGCGGCGCGCTTAACTTAGGAGACTAGATAAGCGCGATATAGCGTTAACGGTTGGTTGGAGGGTACGGCTTAACGCCTAACATATATTGAGCCGCTAACGTCGCATCATGGCTTATCAACGGCAGCTAATTTGTGCTTAGCTCAAACAGTCAGTCAACCAGCGGCCAATATCTTGTAACTGATTTGGCAGCACGCTATGCCCCATAGGATAAGTTTGCCACTGGGTTGGATAACCTGCGGCGCGAATGAGCTCAAATGCCGCCAGTCCTAAAGATAATGGCACCACCTCATCTTGCTCACCGTGCTGCTGTAAAATAGGCGTCGTTAAATTAGCTTCACTTAGCTGCGCTGGCAACGCATTGCCTGTTGGCAGATAACAAGAAAGCGCCATGATCCCGGCTAATTTTTGAGGATAACGTAATCCGGTAAATAGGCTCATCACACCACCTTGACTGAAGCCTGCTAAGACAATGTTATCTGCTGGGATCCCAGCCGCTACCTGTTGATCGATTAAAGCGGCGATTGCTCTTTCTGAATGCAGCACGCCAGACATATCGGCGCGATTATCCATGTCCATCCCTTTGATATCATACCAGGCGGGCATTACATAACCTTGGTTAATGGTCACGGCCATACTCGGCGCATGGGGGAAAATAAACCGCACAGCTAACGCATCTGGCATACCCAACATGGGGACTACAGGGGCAAAACCTGCCCCTGAATCTCCCAATCCATGTAACCAGATCACACAGGCTTTAGCGGGAAATTTGGGTTCTATGGTGATCTGCTCTAATGGCTGATTCGACATTTTTATATCCTTTAACAAGAGATTGTGGATTGTTTACGGTAATGATGACCGCAGTGATGATGCCAATGTTGCTCAATTCACACACGCGCAGTCGAAAAAATAAGTGTCACGGTTTAGGTTGTTATCTGAAGCGCCACCGAAACGATAGCCCTACTCGTCAATGGCTCTCACCTCGCCATTGAGCACACTTATTAAGCACACTTAAGGGGAATGGCCAACAAAAATTAAGCCAATCCGCTGGTGCGCAATCATAACAGGAAGGCTGAACACTCCCAACTATTCGAAAAATTCGATATTTTAAGGCCGTTTTCTGGCCTTTTTATTTCGTTGGTGGGCTTATACACTCAATAGACCAGCTAATAACGAGGCAAACTAATGGGATTACTACAAGGTGGTAAGTGGGTCGATCAATGGTACGACACAGAAAAAACCGAGGGGCAATTTGTAAGAGAAGATGCCGCCTTTCGTCATTGGATAACAAAGCCAACCCCTGACAACCCTCACCCCACATTTGAACCTCAATCGGGCCGTTACCATCTCTATGTTTCGCTGGCCTGCCCGTGGGCACACCGCACCTTAATTTTTCGGTCATTAAAGTCACTGCAATCACATATCGATGTGACCGTAGTGGAGCCGCATATGTTGGCTAATGGCTGGGAGTTTAGTGGGCCAAACCAGAGTAGTGATGCCATACATATTGACGGGGCTGAGCCAGATAGCCTTAATGGCCATGATTATCTGTATCAACTGTATCAACAAGCAAAAGCGGATCATAGTGGCCGAGTTACCGTCCCTGTTTTGTGGGATAAGCACCACAACACCATTGTCAGTAACGAGTCGTCGGAGATCATCCGCATGTTTAACGATACGTTTGACGATATTACGGGCAATACCACCGACTTTTACCCCAGTAAACTTCGAACTGAAATCGATACGCTAAATGATTGGATATACCAAACCATCAATAATGGCGTCTATCAAGTCGGGTTTGCAACCACTCAACACGCCTATGCGCAGGCATTTGATACCCTGTTTAGTGCGCTCGATACTTTAGAGCAACGCCTGACGACCCAACGATATCTCACCGGTGATACCATCACCGAAGCCGATTGGCGCCTGTTTACCACGCTTATCCGTTTCGATGCTGTGTACGTGGGCCACTTTAAGACCAACCGTAACAGGCTGGCCGATATGCCTGCCATTCACGCTTATATGAAAGCACTGTATCAATACCCCGGGATTGCAGAAACGGTTAATTTTGAACACATTAAGCAGCACTACTATTTCAGCCATGGGCAAATTAATCCCACTCGAATTGTGCCTGTAGGGCCAAGGCTGGATCTACTCAGTCCCCATGGTCGTGATTAAGGTCGTTTCAATGCGCCATGAGAATATGCTTAGTGAGAGCCACCATGGTTAAATATTGATCTAGTAGCTTAAGTTGCCAGCGAGCTTAGCCGTCAATGCCAAGCTCGCTTACCACGTCATCGAACTGTTCGATAGAGTCGAGTTTAATGCTCCAACGTACTGCGCCCGCATCGGCCACTAAGGTGAGCGCGCTGCGAACCAGCTTAATGTCTTCTGCCATGGCATATAACGACACGCCCGTTGCCGAAAGCAATATTTGGATCTCCTGCATCGACACCACAATCTTACCTTGAGCGAAATTAATCACCATTATTAGACCCGTCTTCTAGCGTTGAGTATGAACATAAAAAAACCCAAACGCTTGTCTGGGTTTTTAGCGATATGGCACTTAATTTTCACCTTAGCCTCACTGATTAATCTGTGAGGCTAAGGCATTAAAGATTTAGTGGTGATGGCCGCCAACCCCATGGGCGTGACCATGAGCAATCTCTTCGGCACTGGCTTCGCGCGCATCGACAATCGTTAAATCAAATGTTAACTCGCGACCGGCTAAAGGATGATTAACATCCACGGTAGCCATAAACTTACCCACTTTAACCACAGTCACTTGGCGCTGACCTTGGTCAGTGTTGATAATGGCGCGCATGCCGGGTTTCCACACTTTAGCGCCCTGAAGGTGCTTAACTGAAACCCGCTGCTCAGCATCTTCATTACGAATACCGTAAGTCAACTCTGGTGGCAATGTCACGGAGAAACTGTCACCCACTTCGCGACCGGTAATGGCATTTTCGACACCGGGCATCATATTGTCATGACCATGAAGATAAGCGATGGGATCTAACCCTTCGTTGGTCTCAAGCACTTCGCCCGCTTCGTCACGTAACGTGTAGTTAAACTGCACCACCATATCATCTTTAATGCTCATCAAGGATCCTTTTTCTCTGTTCAAAAATAAAATTCGCCAGAGCTTAACAAAACTTGTTTCATTGCTCTAGCGCTATCACTGCCTAGGCACGATTTAATTAGGCTAATGCAATAATGCCCACCGCCATGGACGCATCATGAAGCGCTCGATGATTATTCCAAACCCAGCAGCTTGAAGGTTTCATCACTTGGAAAACCATCGGCGATTAATCCCACGCTGCGCTGATAGGCCTGTAAACCGGCTCGCGAATTACTGCCAAGTACGCCATCTGGGGTGCCGACATCAAACCCTTTTTCATTGAGCTTAGTCTGTAACGCTTTGAGTTTGTCACGACTGATATTAGCTTGTTGCGGTGGCGCTACACGTAATGGCGGCGCGCCATTAATACGGTCGGCTAAGTGCCCTACCGCGATGGCATAAAATTCAGAGCGGTTCCAACGCATAATCACATTAAAATTGTCATAGCCTAAAAATGCAGGGCCAGTATGACCTGCCGGTAAATATAAGGCCGCTTGCATATCTGGGGTCGACAGCGGCTGGCCATTAGCTTTAGTTAGCCCAAGTGTTGCCCACTGGGTAAGTGGTAAGGTGGCTTTGCCGCCCAAATAACGATAATCATAGGAGTTAGGGACCAAGACTTCACGGCCCCAACGCTCATTACGTGCCCAGCCTAATTGTTTTAAAAAGTTGGCCGCAGAGCTAAGCGCATCGGCAGTACTGTTCCATAAGTCGGCTTTACCATCACCATCACCATCGACCGCATATTGTGCATAAGCCGACGGCATAAACTGAGTGTGTCCCATGGCACCTGCCCACGAGCCAACCATGTCACTGGTATCAAACTGATAGGCTTCCTTGAGCTTCAATGCCTGAAGTAATTCGCCACTAAAATAACGGCTGCGACGTTGATCGCAGGCTAACGTGGTAAGCGAATCAATCACTGGCATCTTACCTTTATAAGAGCCAAAATTAGTTTCTAGCCCCCAAAAAGCCATCAAATACTGAGGAGGAATGCCGTAGGTCTGTTGTAATTGACTCAGTAATGGACCGTGTTGCTTTAATAAACGGCGCCCTTCTTGTACACGCCAATCGGTCACGCGCTTAGTAAAATAATTTTCAAATGTTTGACTAAACTCAGGCTGCTTTTTATCCAGCTCAATAACGCGTGTCACATACTTAACCTGACCCAAGGTTTCATCAATGGTTTTGGTCGAAATGCCAGCGGCTATGGCTTGCTGCTTAAGATTATCGACGCAAATATTGAAATCTTGTTCCGCATTAATGGGGTCAACAGCCAAGGCTGAAAAAGCACTGAGACTCGAGGCAAACATGAATGAGGCAAGGGTGAACATTTTAGTCAAAATAGGGACTCCACAATACTAGGGCTGAATATACACGCTACCCAATAACTGACAGCCTAAAAAAGATGATAGCGTACTGACATCATAGCGATAGAAACTATTAATACTAAGTATTTTATGATTAATTATTGTTGGAATTGCCGCTTTTAAGAGTGAGCGTTTAAATAGTGCACTTTTTCATAAAACAATCACTTGGTCGAGCACTCACTTGGCGTATAATAGGGCCGTTTTTAATCGACTTCTAAGAGAGCAACATGACTGATAGCAATCCCGTATTAGCAAGTTTTATCGACAACGTAAAAGAACACCAAGCCGTTTGGGGTCTTCAAGACGAAACTGGCGAAGGCTGGGTGGTATGTGACTCTTCAGAATATGAAGAAACGGATGTAATGCCGCTGTGGTCAAGTGAAGCGCAGGCAAAAGTGCATTGCACCGACGAATGGCAAGATTATCAACCCGCAGCCATTAGCCTAGAAGAGTTTTTAGAATACTGGGTTAAAGACCTGCATGATGATGGTGTATTAGTGGGCGTTGACTGGATAGCTGAGCAAGAGTGCTTAGAGTTAGATCCTATCGGCCTAGCTAAAAACTTAGTCGATATCGAGCAAGAATAATTCCTTGGCAAGTCTTATTGTAGTGATGTCAGCAGCCGAGGAAACTTCCCTTGTCTGCTGATATCCCGTTAATCGATATTCCATTTGAGCAACGTCACACCTGTTGGTTTTGCAGTGAACCTTGCGATTGCGTGCTGCATTATGAAGCACAGTCTTACACTCCCCATCCCTCATTAGCCGTCCCCTGCTGTAAAGAGTGCCTCAGCATTGCCAAACGCTCGCCATTAACCTCTATTTGGGATTGCCATATGGCAGTTAAAGATGAATTAATGCGCATTTATGCTAAACATTTAGCCATTGGTGAAAACTGGACAGAGCAAGAACTCGCCGAGTCAGAGTTTTCGTGTAAGGTGTTTGAGGGGTTTAAAAAGAGTGCTTGGTTTATGTATCAAGTGGCTAAAACCCGTGTAAGTGTTGCGCCTTGGCCACTGAGCATCAATGGAGTGCTGATTGACAATCAAGATTATCAACTGGCGTTTGAATTTGATGGGGTTCAGTATCGCAGTATTGCTAATGCTGTAGAGCACTACAGCCAGATGCTGGGGTTAGACCGCCACTTTTTACATGATATTATAACGCTCGTAGGGCGAGATCGTTTTGCCTACGCGGTAAGAGTCTGCCGCCTTAATATCGTTAGTACTAAAGCCGTCAAACGGCAAATCTTGGCTGACATCGCCAGCCAAGAAACTCAAGTTTAAGCCTCGACTAACTGCCTGAGACGGTCTTGCACCACACCGACCAATAAATCCGGCTGGAACTTTGAAATAAATTGATTACAGCCCACCTTTTCGACCATAGCATGATTAAAACTACCACTGAGTGACGTATTGAGGGTGATGAATAATTCCTGCATGCGTTTGTCATTACGTATCTCATGGGTGAGCCGGTAACCGTCCATTTCAGGCATTTCTGCATCGGTTATCAACATCAAAATCTCATCGTAAACGTTAATACCTTCATCACACCAGGTTTGCAACAACTTCAGCGCTTGCAAACCGTCGGATACCTCTATCACCTCGATACCCAAGGGCATTAAGGTCTCTTTAATTTGCCGCCTAGCCGTTGAGGAGTCATCGGCAATTAAAATCTTACGCCCGACCATATTCTCAACCAATGACTCATCTAACACGCCATCCGATAGGGTGATATCGTAATGGATGATCTCAGCCAGCACCTTTTCTACATCGATAATCGACACTAATTGTGTTCCACCATCGACCTCAATTTTAGTAATAGCGGTTAAATAACTGTTGCTGCCCGCGGTTTTAGGTGGCGGCATAATGTCGCCCCAAGTCATATTAATGATATGCTCAACCTTACCCACCATAAAACCTTGCACGCTGCGGTTATATTCAGTAATGATTAAGTTTGCCTCAAGGTTCTCTGCCATCGGCTGAAAGCCAATCGCTCGACGTAAATCGATCACTGGAATGGACACCCCGCGGATATTGGCCACACCTTTAATACTGTCGTGGCTACCGGGTAGATGGCTCAAGGCCGGTAGTTTCACCACCTCTTTAACTTTGAAGACATTAATGGCGAACAACTGGGTGGCATTAATACGGAACAATAAGAGCTCTAATCGATTTTCACCCACCAATTTTGTTCTTTGATCAACTGAATCTAACACCTTAGCCATACATCTTCCCGTTACTGCTTTTAAATGTGTGTATCTTAATTTGGTGTTGATTATAACCCGTATAGCCGGATTTAGAATCACCTTAAGCCATTGAAGCTCACATGTTATCTATATTTTTGATCGCATCTTCACCACTTAACCTTCTAAAACAAATTAAGCTGACTGTTTTCGCCGCCACAATGTTACTACCCTGTTACTCCAGTAACACTTGCAACATTAAACGCAGACAGTCACATAGAAATCATTCACTAATAAAATAAATCATTATAAAACAATAGGTAAATCAAGCCCACTCTAGTAAAAGCACAAGACCAGATACCAATAGCGGTGTATAACAGGCATATTCTCGAAGAAGATAAGCCTAATGAATAAATAAAACGCTAATAATGATTGTAATATGTTGACAAAAGTTAACTTGTCGATATACTCGCTCAATTGAACTTCCTGCCCCATTTGCTTGTGTAGCTCGACCCATCCGTCTTCGCATCCAACAAAATCAGCAGCATCTCTTACGTCATACTCTTGTCATCAAATGATGGTTAACTGTATGCGTTAATTAAGTCAATATTGTGATCTGTCTAACAAGAATAAAATAGATAGCCCGCAGCAAGGACTTGATTAGTAATAAAGAAATGGATAGTCTCAGTAACTTAGAATTCATCTTTCGCTAAAGCTAAGGATATTTTTATTATTAAATTTCAACTGCTAAACAAGCAGTCATCATTAAAGGAGTATGGCCAATGTCGTACAATATGAACGGTCAAGAGATCACGGTTAATTTTCCAGTGGCCTCTATATCATCAAATAAAACCTCTATCGCATTTACTGATAGAGCTGGTAAAAATAGACAAACCTTTTCTAAACGTACCGAAGCGTTACAGTTTATGAAATGGTTACTTTCAAGCAATAAATAAACCTCACGCTATTCGATACACCTCCTCTCATCGTATCGAAGGTTGCTAACGCAACAAGTAGGATTGACATCATTCGTCAACGACTCAGCACACTTCATTTGGCCTAGGTTGTATCACTTTCACAGATACTGACCTAGCCAAGTGATGCTAACCCCCATATTTTCGCCTATATCTCGGCAACATAGACTCATTCCCTAGCAACCCACCTTGATGTAGATAGAGCACCTTTTGCTTTGGATTATTTTCAAGATAGTGCAGTAATACTAGCCAACCCAGTGGATCGTAGAGTAACTCAAATTCCATCCCTGCTTGCTTAAGCTTTTGCCATACTTGAAAAAACTCGGGATAGAGCTTACCAAAATGGTAACGCTTATTCGGACTTAAAATTTGAGGAAACATTGACTCATCATCGACAAGCATTCGCCATTGCAGCTTAAGGTAATCATCACCGCCAACAACTGAGCACGTTTTAACTTGAATGCTATTATCGAGTTCGCTAAAGCTCTTATGTAAAAATAAGGCTGTGGTCCCCGTCCCTGACGGTAAGAAAACCACGAGTTCACTTAACTGCTGGGCCTGTTTCCACGCTATTATTTCACGTGCTAATTGCCGCACTCCAGACTCGGCATACTGACAGCGCCCACCTTCTGGAATAAACAACAGATCATCACGACCCGGTAATACGCATTGCTCGATATAACTGGCGCAATCGAGATCAGCCCTATCATGACACTGACTTAAATCGATAATATTGGCGCCATTTTGCAGCGCTGCACGGTAATTACCCAGTGGATGCGTAAGCAGATAGCTGGCTATATGATCCACATAAAACTCTAATTGCCACCCCTTAAGCTTAGCCAGCGCTGACATCGAATAAAGTGAGTTCGCCTGAGGGGAGCCATATCCAACTAAAGTGGAGATGTCGGGGAAATCCTGCTGGAGAAAATAGGCAAATTTTCGTGCCTTATTACCAGAAAATGCCGGGTGGAGCAAATCATCACGTTTGACATAAACATCATGCCCATCAACATCAAGGGTATGCACAGGAGTCTGAGTCAGTTGTATCATAAGCAGTTCAAAGACAAAGAAATCCATTTTACACTGACTGATACACCTTGACTAACTTCAATCTCAAGTACCTTAGGGACTCAATCGCCCGGCACTCTAGATAACATGATTTGTCCCCCCACTATTAGTTAGCCTGATGGGCTAAACAGTAGTAAAAAAAACCATCTATGATTGTAATAAAAACTAAAAGTTAATAATAAACAGCAGCTTAAGTATTGGCACGATTATCGCTTGATTGCGTTTATAGATGATTAACACTTACTGACAGAGAGTGAGTGAGTGAGGCGCTTAGCCCGTACTGGCGATCGTCACCATCAGAAGTTGCTATTCATCAAGGTACATTTTAATTAACAACAGATATTCAAAAACCGATGTTTTGAACACTTTAGCTCGGCATTAAATCGATAGCATAAGTGAAAATAATAATAGGAGCGCTCAATGACCGTCATTCGTTTACTACTCAATATTGCATGGTTCATCTTAGGGGGATTGGTGATGGGGTTAGCCTGGTGGTTAGCAGGCCTACTCTGTTTTATCAGCATTATTGGCATTCCCTTTGGACGCGCCTGCTTTGTGATTGGCGAAATGGCTTTTTGGCCCTTTGGTCAAGAGAGCCACAACCGTAAATCGCTGACAGGCGTTGAGGATCTGGGTACCGGTTCACTGGGTATGATAGGCAATGTCATCTGGTTTATATTATTTGGTTTCTGGTTAGCAATAGGCCACCTGGCCCACGCACTGGCTTTATTTGTCAGTATTATTGGCATTCCATTTGGGATCCAGCATTTAAAACTGGCCATACTCAGCCTAACGCCGATAGGTCAAACCATCAAAGCTAAAGCCACTTAAACCAACATGTTGATCACTATTTGCGGAGTAATAATTAATGGATAACCAATTACATAAAATAGCTATCACCATGATAGGAGGTATCTTAGTATTGCTTGGTGCTGTGCTAATAATACTGCCAGGCCCTGCATGGCTACTACTGCCTATAGGATTAGCAGTATTGAGTATTGAATACCCATGGGCAAGGCGTTGGCTCAAACTGAGTCAACGCCAGATGAAACAATCGGCACTTTGGTTAGATAAACGCTGGGCCAATAGAAAGGGTTAACACAGTGATAACGCGCAGTAATTAGTTGCTGCGCGTTATTCATTATCAGTACAGTCAGATTGCTAAACGTCATTGCCCCGACAAGCAATTGAGCAGAAGTCTATAAACTAATGAGTTTAAATTAATTTAACTAGCGTTGTTGACCATCTGCCACCTGAGTAAGTCGCTCTAAAATAGCTAATAACACCCCTTGGTGATGCATATTGTCGAGCAAGCCTGTGCTAAAGCGCTCAAGACGCGTCATAGCGGTCAACAATAACTGACACTCTTGCAAACTAGCATCACCAATATATTCGGGTCTATCGATAAGATGGCTATTTTGATACCAATCACTCCAGTCTAATCGCTCCAGTAACAGACCACACTCTTGCAACTGCTCAGTAAAGTCATGCAGTTTACTGCTACACACAAGGTGTTCTCCTTGGGTAAAATGCTTAGCATACTCTGCATATAATGCAGCGATTTGTACTGACATAATATCACTCATACCGACCTCCTAAAGCGAAATGTCAGAACACGTGACCAACAATGTGGCGCGTAGCACTGAACTAACGAAAAAAGAGATAAGCACGTCACCTATACCAACGAATGGGGGACTAGGCTAATTCAACGCAGCTGTACCATGGCTTAACGGCTAATAATTAGTCTGGCTGATAGATCATAATTCGAGAGGCTAGCGCCGCTCAAGAGGTGATAGTCATATTAATGGACGCTCAAGTTTCACTGGCAAATTGATTAAAGCAGTCGCTGCTGATATAAGCTATTAGAGCGAGTCTTGATACAATGCAAACTCCTGTAAAATCAAATCGGTAAATAGACTACCAGCCCGACCTAAAGGCCGCTCCATGGTGGAGACAAGTTGCGGAGTAAAGCTGTAACGGCTGGCGCCGACAAAGTCCACTTCCACTAATGCTCCCGAGGCCAACTCGGTTTGAATCAAAAATTCAGGCATCCACCCAAAACCTAAACCCATCTGCAGCGCATTTTTCTTCATAATAAAACCTGATAAATAAAACACCTTATCGCCACCAAACTGTAATTGGTCACTGTGGTGCACACTGGGGGATGAATCTTGAATGGTGAGCTCGACATACTGCAATAACTCAAATAAGGCCACTTGTTGCATCGCGGCAAGTGGATGCTCGCGGGAGACCACCAGCAAACTGTTAATGACCGGCAAAGGTTGAGGGCAATAGTTAGGGCCTGAGCGATAGTCCTTCACCAGCATAAGATCGGCAGCGTCACGCTCAAACCTGTGTTGCACCCCACCCAAAAATTCAACATTAAGCTGGATCTTAGTGGGAATATTCTGCTCAGCCACTTGCTTAAGCGCGCGCATTATCGGCTCCATGGGTAATGAGCCATCGACCACCAATTCCAATGTCGGCTCCCAGCCTTGACTAAATCGGCTGGCTAAATGCTCAATATTGCCCAAATACTGCAGCAACCTTTGGCCCTCGGCCAACATAACCTTGCCTTCTGCGGTTAATTCGGCTCGATACTTATCGCGACAAAAAAGCTTTACACCTAAGTGTTGCTCTAGTTTTTTTACCTGATAGCTCACTGCCGATTGCGCCTTATGTAAACGTTCTGCCGCCTTGGCAAAGCTGCCCTCTTCGACCAGTACTTCGAGTACCTTAAATGCTTCAATATCAATTTTCATCAGCCTTCCAAAGCGTAAAGCAAATACAACCATCTAAATATTGGATTGAGTTAAGCTATTTATTATTCTTTTTTTTGTTAATGCGAGCAACTAAATTGATAACTCGATCACAAAAAACGCGTTCACCACAATAACAACAAGATCTGTGTGCAGGTAAAGCACTGAGGAAGAACATTATGCCGTTTTATGTCAAGCAGGGGCAGATCCCACACAAGCGTCACATCACCTTTAAAAAAGACAATGGTGAGCTTTATCGTGAAGAGCTGTTTTCTACCCACGGCTTTGCCAATATTTACTCTAATAAATATCACCATAATATGCCCACTAAAGCATTAACGGTGGCGCCATATGACTTAAACCACGGCGATACCTGGCAAGACCCACTGATCCAAAACTACAAACTTGACTCGAAGCAAGTGGATTGCCAAGGCCACTTTTTTTCCGCCCGTAATAAGATTTTTTTCAATCATGATGTGGCGATCTATACCGCCAAAGTCACCCAAGATACCGACGAGTTTTATCGAAATGCCTATGCCGACGAGGTGGTGTTTATTCATGAAGGGCAAGGCACGCTTTACAGCGAATATGGCACCATTAGTGTCAATAAATGGGATTATCTGGTGATCCCGCGAGGCACCACCTACCAACTTAAATTTACCGATTTGGATAATGTCCGCCTGTTGGTGATTGAGTCCTTTTCCATGGTGGAAGTCCCCAAACATTTTCGTAACGAATATGGTCAACTGACCGAATCGGCGCCCTATTGCGAGCGCGATATTCGGGTGCCAACCTTGCAAGATGCCACAGTAGAGCAAGGAACATTTCCCTTGGTGTCTAAATTTGGCGAGCGCTACCAGATAACTGAGCTGCAATGGCACCCATTTGACTTAGTCGGCTGGGATGGCTGTGTTTACCCATGGGCGTTTAACATCCAAGATTACGCGCCAAAAGTGGGGCAAATTCACCTGCCGCCCTCTGAGCATTTAGTCTTTAGTGGCCATAATTTTGTCATCTGTAATTTTGTGCCGCGCCCTTATGATTTTCATCCCCAGTCGATCCCGGCACCTTATTACCACAACAATATTGACAGTGACGAGGTGCTCTATTATGTCGACGGCGACTTCATGAGCCGAACTGGCATTGAGGCCGGTTACCTGACGTTGCATCAAAAAGGGGTACCACATGGTCCCCAACCGGGACGCACCGAAGCCTCCATTGGCAAAACTGAAACCTATGAATATGCCGTTATGGTCGATACGTTCGCCCCACTACAACTCACCCAGCACGTACAAACCTGTATGAGCCCAGATTACAACCGCTCGTGGATAGAAGAAAAACAATAACCACACATCGGCAGTCAAGCTGCCAACACCCAACACAACTCAGGCCGATGGAGCAATACACCGCGGCGAGATAACATATTGAACGAGGACATTGACATGGCAAGCGAACAAAATCCCCTAGGACTATTAGGTATCGAATTTACAGAATTTTGCACGCCTGACAGTGAGTTTATGCATCAGGTATTTATCGATTTTGGTTTCTCTAAGTTAAAAAAACATCAGCAGAAAGAGATTTTTTACTACAAACAAAATGACATCAATTTCCTGTTAAATAATGACAAAAAAGGGTTCTCATGCGCCTTTGCCAAAAAACATGGCCCAGCTATTAGCTCAATGGGCTGGCGTGTGGAAGACGCTCAATTTGCCTTTGACGGCGCCGTGGCGCGCGGTGCAAAGCCCGCTACAGAAGCTGCGAAAGATCTACCCTATCCTGCAATTTACGGTATTGGTGACAGCCTAATCTATTTTATCGACACCTTTGGTGAACCAAACAACATTTATGCCAATGACTTTATTGACTTAGATGAGCCCGTTATCACCCAAGAGAAAGGTTTTATCGAAGTCGACCACCTGACCAATAATGTCTACAAAGGCACCATGGAGCATTGGTCTAATTTCTATAAAGAGGTATTTGGCTTTACCGAGGTGCGTTATTTCGATATTAAAGGCTCGCAAACGGCGTTGATCTCCTATGCACTGCGCTCACCCGATGGCAGTTTCTGTATCCCAATCAATGAGGGTAAAGGCGATGATAGAAACCAAATTGATGAATACTTAAAAGAATATGATGGCCCGGGAGTACAACATCTGGCTTTTCGCAGCCGCGACATAGTGGCCTCGCTCGATGCGATGGAAGGCAGCTCCATTGAAACACTAGACATCATCCCCGAGTACTACGACACCATCTTTGACAAGCTGCCACAAGTCACCGAAGACAGAGAACGTATTAAGCATCACCAAATTCTGGTCGATGGCGATGAAGAGGGTTATCTATTACAGATTTTCACCAAAAACCTATTTGGGCCCATTTTTATCGAGATCATTCAACGCAAAAATAACTTAGGTTTCGGTGAAGGTAACTTTAAGGCGTTATTTGAATCCATTGAGCGCGACCAAGTGCGCCGCGGTGTGCTCTAAAGCCCACTGGCTCTCATAGGATAATAAAAACCAGCTCAAGGGCTGGTTTTTTATTGGCACCCAAGCGATAAATCACTACACTAGCGGCCTGTTTATATTCACTGATTAGTCCTTATCACCATGTCCGAACACATTCTTATTGCGGTATTTTTACCGACCTTTTTCTTTGTCTCGATAACCCCAGGTATGTGCATGACCTTAGCCATGACCTTAGGCATGAGCATTGGCGTACGCCGCACTCTGTGGATGATGATAGGTGAATTGGTGGGCGTGGCACTCGTGGCCATTGCCGCCGTCATGGGTGTGGCCAGCATGATGCTCAATTACCCCCAGATATTTGAGATCTTAAAATGGGTCGGTGGCCTCTACCTCGCCTTTATCGGGGTGCAGATGTGGCGCGCCAAAGGCAAACTCGCCCGTTTAGAAACCTCGACCTCGATCAGTAATCGCGCCCTTATTACTCAAGGCTTTGTCACCGCCATCGCTAACCCTAAGGGCTGGGCCTTTATGATCTCCTTACTGCCGCCTTTTATCAATGTCGATAACGCCATTGCGCCGCAAATGATGATGCTGTTATCCGTCATCATGTTGACCGAATTTGTTAGCATGTTGGCTTATGCCAGCGGCGGTAAATCCCTCAAACTGTTTTTAAGCCGGGGTGACAATATTAAGTGGCTCAACCGCATCGCCGGAAGCTTAATGGTGGGTGTGGGTTGCTGGCTGGCGCTAGGTTAGACGCCAGCCTCTAACGTAAACCGCTTCACTCTTGCCCTTTTTTGTAAGGCAGAGCCTGTTTAAGCTGTGTCATGTAATGCTGCACCTGTGCCCGTTCTTGCTGGGTAAAGTCGGCGATGGCGGCGCGAAATTGCCCATGGGCTATCTCATGGGCCGAATAGGTTTCTACCGGTTCAAAACCCCGTAACACCTTATGTTCGCCTTGAGCCCCCGCATCAAACACCTTAAGCCCATGGGTAATAGCATACTCGATCCCCTGATAGTAACAGGCCTCAAAGTGCAACCCATCGAGCTCAACTAAGGTGCCCCAATAACGCCCATAGAGGGTGTTGTCAGAGACAAAATAGAGCGCCGCCGCAATCATAGACTCACCGCCTTCCCCTTGCTGGCTCACCAATAACAGGCGTATCGCAGCGCCCATGGTGGCCACCAGCTGAGTAAAAAAAGCTAAGTTAAGATAACCGCTATGACCTGAGCGTTTAAAATAGGTCGCTTGATAACACGCCACAAAATGTTGCAATGCATCACCGGTGATCTGCGGCCCCTCAACAAACCGAAAATGCAGCGATTTATCCTGTAACTGCCGTCGATCTTTGAGGATGTTTTTACGCTTGCGGCTGCTCATTTGCGCTAAAAACTCATTAAAATCATGATAACCACGATTATGCCAATGAAACTGAGTGCCCAAGCGGGTTAAACACCCGGTACTGGCCAAACGCTGATGCTCGGCGTGAGGATGAAACAGTTGATGCCAGCCAGAGCCTGCAACACGTGCAACCTGCTGTTCAAGGTAACGACTGAGCTGGGTTAACAACGCCTGTATCTGCGCGGCATTTAGCTGCGTCGATATTGCCAGCCGCGGCCCGGTCACTGGCGTAAAAGGGACTGCACTAACGAGTTTGGG
This sequence comes from Shewanella sp. 553, assembly GCF_059338375.1. NCBI lineage: Bacteria > Pseudomonadati > Pseudomonadota > Gammaproteobacteria > Alteromonadales > Shewanellaceae > Shewanella > Shewanella sp. 553. Next base: position 1,837,018 of record NZ_CM181701.1, on the reverse strand, counting down.
ATAGTAGTTGAGTTGATGCCTCTCATAGGCCTGCGCCCACGCCCAATCAAACACATATTCGCCATAGGAATGGGTCTTAAGATACATAGGCATGACAGCGACTACGTTAGTTTCAGCATCAATATTAGTACCGAAAGTCGCTTCATCCTGAGCCAGCTTGACGATGACATGCATTGGCTGCCATCCGGTTTCGATACTCACGCAGCCACTGTTTTCTAATGCGTGTAAAAATTCATAGCGGCTAAAGGGGTTATCACTGCCCATTAACTGCGCCCACTGCCGCTGGCCTATTTGACTTATCTGACTGACGCACGTGAAGGTAAACAAGGGCACAAGACTCCTTTATGATGATGGTTTAAGTGCAGCAACGCGCTGTGGTAAGCATCACTTACTAATGGCCACTTGATAAGCGTCTTTTTGACAGCAATGACTTGCTATTAATAATGCCAGCGGCTTGATTTTAACAGCAATAGTCGGCACATTGAGGGACAAATGTAGACACAAAGGATCAATTGTGCGCCCACTTAACACCCTCATTATCGCCCTATCGCTTTCACTGCCTTTCACCTTAGGCCAGTATAGCCACGCGGCTGAATCATCAATATACAGTAATAGCGCTACCGTCCAACCGGTATGGGCAAAGCATGGCATGGTCGCCAGCCAAGAAGCGCTCGCCACCCGAATTGGGGTGGATATTTTGCAGCAAGGAGGTAATGCCGTCGATGCTGCCGTTGCCGTTGGCTTTGCCCTAGCGGTTACCCTACCGCGCGCGGGTAACCTCGGCGGCGGAGGCTTTATGCTGGTTCATATCGCCAAAGACAATAAAACTATTGCCATCGATTATCGCGAGGTCGCGCCAGCAAAAGCCGATAAGGATATTTTTTTGAACGCGCAAGGCGACGCCGTCGCCAAGCTCAGCCGTGAACATGGCCTCGCCGTAGGCGTGCCCGGCACCGTAATGGGCATGGAGTTAGCCTTAACGCACTATGGCACCATGACCCTAGCACAAGTCATCGCCCCCGCCATCACTTTAGCCAAGCAAGGCATTGTCGTTACCCCAGATTTAGCCACCTCCCTTGCAGGCCTTAAACGTCGCATTAGCCAATGGCCTAGTTCGAAAGCAATTTTTTATCGACCCGATGGCAGTAACTTTGAGATTGGCGACACCTTAATACAACAGGATCTGGCTCACTCGCTAACACTGATCGCCGAGCAAGGCAGTAAAGGCTTCTATCAAGGCAGTACGGCTGAAAAAATCGTGGCCGCAGTAACCGACGCTGGCGGTATCATGACTCAGGCCGATCTGGCCGACTATCATGTGGTTGAGCGCGAACCCGTCAGTGGCGAATATCGCGGTTATCGGGTGGTCTCTATGCCACCGCCATCATCGGGCGGCGTGCATATCATAGAGATGCTCAACATGCTCGAACCCTTCCCCATTGATAAAATGGGCCATAACACCGCCGATACCCTGCATGTGATGTCTGAGGTGATGAAGCGCGCCTATAGCGATCGCAGCAAATACTTAGGCGATCCCGACTTTGTCTCTGTGCCGGTGGCCGAGCTTATCAGTAAGTCCTATGCCAAGCAGCGTTCTAAAACCATCACCTTAGAAACATTGACCCCAAGTCATCTTATCAACCCAGGTAAAGTCTCGGGCTATGAAAGCCCACAAACGACCCACTATTCTGTGGTCGATAAATGGGGGAACGCAGTCGCGAACACCTACACCCTTAATTTTAGTTACGGCTCTGGTTTAGTGGCTCAAGGCACGGGGATTTTACTTAATAATGAGATGGATGATTTTTCGGCAAAACCCGGCGTGCCTAACGGATATGGGTTAATTGGCGGTGATGCTAATGCGGTCGAGGGGCACAAACGCCCGTTAAGCTCAATGAGCCCGACCATAGTGATGCAAGATGGTAAACCATTTATTGTCACTGGCAGCCCGGGGGGCTCGCGGATCATCAATACCACCTTACAGGTGATCATGAATGTGATTGACCATAAGCTCAACATTGCCGAAGCCAGCTATGCCAGCCGAGTCCATCATCAATGGCTGCCCGATGAGCTGAGGGTTGAGAAAAGCCTCAATCACGACACTATTAAGCTGCTAGAGGCCAAAGGCCACAAAGTGACGATAGGCAATGCTATTGGCTCGACCCAATCGATTATGGTTACTCCTGAAGGGATCTATGGCGCATCAGATCCAAGACGTGCGGGTAGTGAAACGGCGGGTTATTAACATAGCCACTTTCGAGTGAGTCAAAATGCGCCGTCAAGGCGCTTTTTTATTGAGTCAGCCAAAGCCATTAAGGTAAAGTGAGCCATCAACACCACCACACAAGAGCTGCAATGAATCAAGCTGATGGACTGCCCTACTCCCAAGCCTGCGAAAATAATAAACAAGCCATTTTATCTGTGTTACGCCACCGTTTTGCTCAGGTCACTCAAGTATTGGAAATCGGCAGTGGCACGGGACAACATGCACTCTATTTTGCCGAGCAGTTGCCTCATCTCACTTGGCAACCAAGCGATCAAGGCGCCTATCTTGCACCGCTGTGCCTTAGAGTGAGCCTGGCGGCCCACCTTGATAATCTTGCCCTGCCGTTAACTATCGATGTTATGCAGCCTTGGCCCTGCAAGGCGCAACAATTTGATGCACTCTTTAGCGCCAATACCTTACATATTATGAGTAAAGCCATGGTAGAAGCCATGTTTGAGGGGATATCGCAGCATTTAGCTCTAGGAGGAGTATGCTGCCTGTACGGGCCGTTTAATTATCAACAAGCCTACAGCAGTGCCAGTAATCGAGAATTTGATACTTGGCTAAGGACTCGCGATCCCCTCAGTGGTATTCGCGATATTGAGTGGATAATCGAGCTTGCCGCCCGCGCAGGTATGCGTTTAATGGCTGATAATGAGATGCCTGCCAACAATCGGTTACTGCAATTTTTAAAAGAGGCGTGATCATTCCCCCCTGATATGCCGCGTGACCACGGCATATCATTATCTAGCAGTCATTAAAAATGGTGGCTTAGAAGTCGGCCTCGGTCAGTGAACAGATAAGCTCACTACTGGACTCAATTTGCGCCCTCAAACTGCGAGTTTGCACCGCCCAATACGCCATGTAAAACGCGGCGGTTTTCAGTTTATCCTGATAAAACGCCTGCTCTTGAGAGGAATGCTCGAGCGCCACCGCCGCCATCCTCGCCCACATCCAAGCTAACGCGGCAATGCCAAACATCTGCATATAGGGCATAGACGCCGCCCCGATGATATCGGGATTGTGACCAGCATGAGTACTGATATAACCTGTGGCCTGTTGCAGATCCTGCAAAGCATCGCGCAGCGGCATAATATAGGGGATCATGGCGTCATTAGCTTGATGCTCATCGATAAAGCGGGTCACTATCTCAGACCATAGGGCTAAAGCTGCACCGCCATCGCTGAGTATTTTGCGCCCAACTAAATCCAATGCCTGCACGCCATTAGTGCCTTCATAGATCATCGCAATACGACTGTCGCGTACAAATTGCTCCATGCCCCACTCATGGATATACCCATGGCCACCAAACACCTGCTGGGCATCGACACAGGCCTTAAACCCTTGGTCGGTCACAAAGCCTTTGACCACTGGGGTCAATAACGCGGCCAGCTTACTGGCATTAGCAGCCAGTGACTTATCGTTAGCGCGATGGGACTCATCGAGCCACAGTGCTTGCTGGCCCATTAAGGCTCGCGCCCCTTGATTAAAGGCCTTTTGTGCCATCAACATACGCCGAATATCACCATGAACTAAGATAGGATCGGCGGCCTGTTCGGGTGCCTTGACACCGCTCAGCGCGCGACCTTGAATCCGCTCTTTGGCATAGGCTAATGCATTTTGGTAGGCAATCTCCGATACGCCAAGGCCTTGCACTCCCACCCCAAGGCGCGCCTCATTCATCATGGTAAACATGGCACGTAAACCTTGATGGGGTTTGCCCACCAGTTCCCCCATGGCCTCATCAAACACCATCACGCAGGTTGAATTACCATGAATGCCCATTTTATGTTCCAGCGCACTGGCGACCACACCATTGTGCTCGCCTAAGCTGCCATCGTCATTGACGCGATATTTCGGCACCGCAAATAAGGAGATCCCTTTCACCCCAGCAGGTGCATCTGGCAGGCGAGCCAAGACCAAATGTACTATGTTGTCGGCCAAGTCATGATCGCCCGATGAGATAAAAATTTTCTCGCCGCTAATGGCATAATATTGCTCGTCAATCGCTTGTGCCTTGGTGCGAAGTAGCGCCAGATCGGTTCCCGCATGGGATTCAGTTAAGTTCATGGTGCCGCTCCATTCACCGCTGACCAATTTGGCTAAATATTTCGCTTTAAGCACCTCACTGCCGTGGGCATGAATCGCCGCATACGCCCCATGAGTTAAGCCGGGGTACATGGCAAAAGCCATATTGGTGGAGGTGTTCATTTCGGTGGCAAATATCCCCACAGACTCGGGAAGCCCCTGGCCACCATAATCAGGATCGCTGGTCAATGTAGCCCAGCCATTGTCTACATATTGTTGATAGGCCGCTTTAAAACCTGTTGGGGTGCGTACTTGCCCCGCGACAATTTCGCAGCCCTCGACATCGCCGCTGCTATTTAATGGCAACATCACTTCGGTAGTAAAGTCTGCAACCCCTTGTAGAATCGCGTCCACTAATGGCGCATCAATCTCATCGAATCCTTGTAGATCGCCACGCTGATAAATCGACAGTAACTCACTTAATATAAATTGATAATCTCGAAGCGGAGCTTGATAGATAGGCATTGAATCATCCTTATTAATCGCTATTTCATCCATTACGTCATACCGAGCTTAAGTTCAGTTACGTGACTGAGATGGCCGCGTCGCCACTCATGCAACCACTATTGCAGCATTACGAACCTATGCATCGAACTTGAGCGTCAATATTTTCGTCAAGATGCAAGCTAAACATGGCACTTGCTCTTGTCCTCCCACTCTAACCAAATCAGCCTAAAAATACAGCACTGATAAGACTAATAATATTGAGCGGGGATAATAAAACAGCAAAAAAAATCAAGGCGATACTTATCCTTAAATAAAAAAAACGTTAAGCTAATACCTCTGCGGCCTCAGGCCAATATTAGGCAATAGGATAAGACGATGGCTTCTGTTACCACCAAAAAACACCCTAACGGACTCGACTATGTCGAAATCGACACCCCCTTGTGCGAGGCGCGGATCTTTATGCAAGGCGCGCAGATCGACCGTTTCACCCCTAAAGGCAAGCCCCCGTTACTCTGGGTGTCGAGCGCGGATGATTATCAGCCCGGGCATGGTATTCGTGGTGGTATTCCCGTATGTTGGCCTTGGTTCGGTATGAGCAACCATCCAGAATGGCCGCAACATGGTTTTGCACGCACTCGTATTTGGACACTCGATTCGGTGCAGCTGCGCAATGACATAGCCGAACTTAAATTTAGTTTATCCATCAATGATGAAGACAGGATCAGCTGGCCCCATGACACCAAAGTCGAGCTGCTGTTTACCCTAAGCGATACCTTAAGCGTCAGCTTAATCAATACCAATCTCAGCGATGAAACCGTAAGCCTAACCCAAGCCTTGCATACTTATTTCCCTATTGACGATATTCACCAACTTAAAGCCACTGGCTTTAGTGGCGCCCATTACATTGAATTTGGTAAAGGGCCCTATCCGCAGGCCACAGATGAAGTGATATTCAACCAAGAAACCGATAGGGTTTATAACGCCCTTGGCCCACGACAGCAGCTACATACGCCCCAAGGGATAATTAATGTCTGTCGCCGCAATAGCCAGTCGGCAGTTCTGTGGAACCCATGGATTGATAAATCCAAGCGCCTAGCACGCTTTAATCATGATGATTATCTCACCATGGTATGCCTCGAAGCGGCCAATGTGCTTGAAGATAAAGTCACCCTTGCCCCCTATGGCAGTCATACCTTAACTACTGAGATCAGCTGGGCCAACTAACAGCATTGGCCATAAATAGCCAACTGAGCAGCTTATGTTGCGCCAATGGACGGCCCGCCCGACATAACTGCTAGACTGATCGTAACGACTCTATTTGTGGCGCAGCATGTTTAGCCAACGACATTAAGGGCAACAACCGAACCATATGACAAAGAGACAGGGATAGATGCGGCAGCGACTGAGTCAATCACGCCTAATGGCAGCGCTACTGATCACGGCGCTGCTAATGGTTGTCGCCCTCGGTTTAGTGGCTGCCAATCTCAGTGGTATCACCCAAAGCCTAGCGAATCGTTACCTATTACCTGCCAACACCCAAATCAGTGCCCTCAATGTTAACCTTGACGGTGTGCTCAACGGCCATGTTGCACAGTTAGATTTACAGGTCAACGACAGTCATATCGCCATCAGCGATCTGCAATTGACCTTCAATGATGCCGTTACATGGACACATTTTTCTCTCGAGAATATTGACACGCTGGCCATTAGGCACATTGAGGTGCTGTTATCACCCACGCTATTTTCTTCCAATCCCAATACAGAACTCGCCCCGACGACTAGCCCAGCGCTGTCGCTCGATATGGTAGCAATACCTAAAATAGCCATAGGACAGACGCAACTGAGTGTGCAGCAGATCCCGAGTGAACAACTGAGCCTAAGTCTGGATTATCTCAATATCGATAATCAAGGAAGAGTGACCAGCCAGTTAAGTCATCATGATAAATTACTGTTTGGCCTCGATGCGCAACTATCTGACGAGAGCTGGCAGTTCGACACTCGCTTATCCTTAGATACCCTCCAAGCATTCATGGCCCAGTGGGTAGCATCGGCGCCGGCGCAGCAGCAAGAGACGCCTCCACTGCGCCAATTTATCGCACTAAAACACCAGTTAGCTACCCAGCATATAGATATCAGCGGCCAGCTTATTTCATCGACTCGGCTCGATATTGCCAAGGCCCGCATCGATTCCAGCCATCAACTGGAGCCGTTTTCGCTAACACTTAACGGCTTGACTGGTACAGTATTTAACTCACCTTTGCAATTAGTTCCAAAAGCGCTGCCGATTGAGGGCGGTGCTGACTCAGCCTCCGTTTCGACGCCAAGCAACTCATTGCCATCAAATAGCATTGCCTTCGAGATCACCGGTCCAGTTAGCGACCTAAGCGTGAGCCTTGCGCCAAGCCAACTTGAGCTGGCAATATCGCCATTGCAACGTCAGGCATTCTATAGCGGGGCCACGACCCACGCGCCTTTGCTCAATACACTCGATAGGCTATTGAGTACAACTGCCTTGTCTGAAAGCAACGTGGCGGATAACAATTCGGCTGATAATCACCGCCAACCCTCTCCCCCAGATCAGGACGCTCTGCACTCTCAGCAATCTCTGCGCACTCTACTTGGTGAGCTAACTGGCCAGCCACTTTATCTTATGTTGCAACTTGCCAGTCCGCTTAACTATCAAATTAATTCACAACAATTAAGCATTGAGCACCTACAAGCAGAGCTGTTACTGGGTAATTTACAGCTTAATACTGAGCTAAAACATCTCAAGAGCGTGAATAAAATTGATGAAACCAGTGTCACCACCGATTGGCAGCTGACGCTGGCGCACCCATCCACCTTATGTGTCGGTTTTTCAACGCAGCAAGAAAACGCAGCCCCTATTGCTCCCTGTGATACGAGGATAGATTCGCAGCTACGCGCCGATAACATAGCGTTGTCTGCAACAGGCAGCGCCAACGCAACCTACCCCACAGCGCTGTCAGCAGGGGCTGCAACATCGAGCTTTGCCTTGACAGTGCTGCCTGAGGCACAGCTGATAATCGACGGGCCATATTATCGTCATCAGTCCCTTGATGTCGCCTCAACACAGTTCACACTTGCGCTCACTGAACCACTGAGTTTTAACACTGCTGATGAGGTTAAACTGCAATTTGGTCATATCGATATAAGTAACAGTGGCAATCAATTCACCTTCGTGCAAGCTGGCGAGCACTACCAGCTTGCGAGTCATCGCACTGAGCTGCAACTAAGCGGTGGCCAGTTCAACAAGCTAGCTAATGGCGCAAGCCAATGGTTATTGCGCCCCTTGAGTATCTCAACCCTTAACCCACAGCTAACCCAGTTAAGTAACCTCGTTGCGGCGCTGCCAGCACAAACACTGACCAGTGCCGAGCTTGTTTTCAACAGTAAAGAGACGCTACATATTAACCTCGACGCGGAGCTTAATAATAAAAACACAGGCAAACTAACGACTCAACTATATCTCCCCCCCCTCATGCTGCAACTTAATGGGACGCAACTGACGCATCGGCAAATTAGTGATGAGCAACATACAATTGCCACCACGACCAACATAGGCGTCGCTCGCTTAGATGTGGGCGCTATTGATATGGGGTACATAGCCTCCCTTACAGAGGAGAGCAGCTCAGCTGTAAACAATAAACCTGTCGCCAACACGAGCGCGCAGTCGAATCTGAGCGCACCATCACACTCACTGGCAGCTTTGGTTCTGAACGCACCATGGCACAATCAACTTGAACTTAGCCTTGAAAATATCAGTGTTAATCAGCAGTATTATCAGCTGAAAAAACGCCGGCAACGTAATCTTTTTGCGATCACCCAGCTGGGGATGACTCAACAACTCGATTGGCAAGCCAGCGCCAGCCAATATCGGCTAAGCACAGCAGAGCAATGGACGGCTGGACAGTTATCGATGCGCAGTCAGCATCAATTGACACTGGCAAAACAACCAGATAAGGTCGCGCTACAAGGTGAGTTCGCGCTTAATAGCGATCTGCAGCAACTAATCAACCAACTCAGTAGCAGTTTTGCCCTCAACATGCCTCTTACGACCATTGGCGATATCCAGCTAGCCAGCCATCATCAACTCTCATGGCAGCCTGATGAACTCCACTTCTCCATGCAGCTGACACCAAAAATTCAAATCAGCGAAGGTAGCATTAACCTACTGCCCTTTGAACAGTTTAACCTTGATGGCAAATGTTATTTCAGTGCGAGTGCGATAAAACATAGCCCTAGCAAACGCAGCATTAACTGTAATGACCTAAGCCTTCAGACGCAGGCATTTAATCCTGGCGTGGTACTCAATAATATCAATGCCAGTACTCAACTTAATTGGTCTTCTCAAAGCGCGTCGAGCCAAGAGACTAAAGAGGCTTTGCTTCAAACAGCCGATATTAATATCAATGCCAGCGCCGATACCCTAGGTGGCCATTTGCTGCTGCCTAAATTTTCGCTCGACTTACATCAACCCTCCGAAGCGTATCTGGTGTTACAGGCGTTAGATTTAGCCCAGCTACTAACCATTCAGCCACAACAAGGCATTTATGCCGATGGTATTTTTGACGGTGTTTTACCTATGCAAATTGTCGATGGTAAAGTGTCGGTTACAGGCGGGAAATTGGCCGCGCGTGCACCAGGTGGCTTGATTAAAGTGGGCAATAATCCTGCGGTAATGCAGATGCGATCCTCTCAGCCCTATTTGGATTTTGCTTTTTCCGCCCTCGAAGAACTGCACTATAGCGAGCTATCGAGTCGTTTTGATATGGCCGCCAATGGCGATGCCGTGCTGCACGTTAATGTAAAAGGTAAGGCTAAAGATATTGAACGCCCTATTCACTTGAACTACGCTCAAGAAGAGAATATGTTGCAGTTGCTCAAGAGTTTACAAATAGGTGATCGCCTACAACAGGATATTGAACAGTCGATGGCACAATAAGCGGGCGCCAATTATGGTCATCTATAAAGGATTAAGCTGAGCTCACCTTGAATGATCCAGAAACGATCATCGCTACAAAAAAGGAATCACTAGTGAAGATATTGCCGACGTTAATAAGCACCACCATAGCGGCCGCGCTATTAAGTACCATAGGCTGTTCACCCACGGTTAAAATCGAGCCGCCAGATAAGCCTATTGTGATTAATCTTAATGTTAAAATTGAGCACGAGATCAAGATCAAGGTCGACAAAGAGCTTGATGAGTTACTCAATAACAATGAGCTATTTTAACCCATTTTGAGATCAGGAAATCACCATGAAACGTCAAATACTTATACTCATAACCGGATTGCTGTTGAGCCTAAATGCGTTCGCTATCTCCTTACAAGAGGCCAAGAGTCAAGGTCTTGTCGGTGAGCAGGTGAATGGTTATTTAGGACTGGTCGTTAACAATAGCCAAGCCAAACAACTGGCTGACTCGGTCAATGCTAAGCGCCGAGCCCATTATCAAAAAATTGCCACGCAAAATGGCATTAGCGTCGAAGATGTCGCCAAACTGGCAGCAGAAAAGGCCATTGCCGCCGCCGATAGAGGTGAATATATCCAAACGCCTCAAGGTAATTGGATTAAGAAATAACCTTTAACTAGATACTTAACATAGTCACCAGCTAAGCAACTAACCTCCAGCGCCTATGAGATGGGCGCCTTTTCTTTTGCCTAATGATAAACCGCTGACGAGCGAGGTTTAACCACCAGTAGATCGCAATCGATACGATCGATCACCTGCTCAGCGGTATTACCACACATGCTAGAGAGCAAATTAGACTCGCCAGCATCGCCCACAATCACTAACTCCGAATCCACCTGCTTCGCCAGCACGGCTATGGCGTCTTCAGGGAGCGCTTTAGCCACATGAAAATGACTGGCTGGCACATGATGCCGGCTCTGTTCCGGTAACAGGTGATAACGACTCGAATAGAGCGACAGTTGGCGCAAATGATACTGTTCATCAGTTTCAGGCATGACAGGTTGCTGAAAAGAGATACTGGGGTTATCACCATAATAGCAATCAAGCAGATGACAATTCCCCTTTAACAGTCGGGTAAAGTGTTCGGTCGTTTGTAATACCGTTTCATTTAACGATTGATGCTGCAGCCCTTCAGCGCAAGGCTCGACCAGAGATAAAATTCGCCCGCCTGGTTGCCAAGCATGATCTTTTACTATCACCACAGGCTTCGGTGACTCTTTAAGTAATCTCACATCTAATGATTTAATCGCTAACCAGTGCCATAACTTGCGAGTCGAGGCACTAATCAAAACCGCATCAACATGAAAATCTCGGCAACACTGCAACACATCATCAATAGCGTGGCACGATGTCGATGCATATGATATTGCAACGCCTGTATGAGCAACCGAGTGGATAAAGTCAACTAAACATTGACGTTTAGCGTCGATAGTTGGTGCACCATTATCGGCATTGGCTTGTTGGGTGTCTTGACTACGATAAAAAGTATGTACAAGGCGTGAGACAAAATGACTATGTTCAAGCAACATGACTAGGATATGCGCTTGACTTTTTTTGGCCATATAGGCGGCCCTTGAGATACCTCTAAAATTAAAATCGTGTTCATCGATAACCACTAGCAATCGTTTGTAGCTGTCCATAACGGATCCATCTTGCCATGGGGGAACCCTAATTGTAGTTGAGCCTGAGACGCTATTTGAAGCTGTTTACCGCATAAACACTGGGCTAGCGCCAAACAGCTGATAATGAAAATGATTACTGTTTATAACATTTTCGACTTAAAAAATCCGTTTGCCATAATACCGACCACAACGGTAATCTCTATTAGCGCCAGTACGAATGCCATAATAAATAGGCAATACAAATGGCAGGTAATGACGACAAGTTAATCCCCCCATTTTGTGGTGTAAGGCCGTTAGCGCATCTCACCGCTGTGAACAAGTTCACAAGGTACAGAAAAAGTGAATTAGTTGGCGCTACTATAGTGATTAAAGGCGTAAAATCAGTACATCGTGCATAAGCAAGTCATACTATTAATAAGCTTCCCTGCTCTCATACCGTCCTTTTGTTTTTACACCTGGAGTTTTTATGATCGCAATAGAGCTATTTGTAGTACTGGCCTTTATCTATCTAGGTGCCAGAATGGGCGGCATTGGCATAGGGCTGGCTGGCGGCGCAGGCGTGCTGGTGCTCACCCTCATCTTAGGCCTAGATCCCGGTCATATTCCGGTGGATGTCATTTTAATCATCATGTCGGTGATCGCTGCCATTGCGGCAATGCAAGTTGCCGGAGGATTAGACTGGCTAGTACAACTCTCTGAGACCTTTTTAAGAAAAAACCCCAAACACATCACCTTTTACGCACCGATCGTCACCTATTTTATGACGCTGCTTGCAGGCACAGGTCACACCGCATTTTCAACCTTGCCCGTTATTGCACAAGTCGCTAAAGAGCAAGGGATCCGCCCATCTCGGCCACTGTCGATTTCCGTTATCGCCTCACAAATTGCCATAACAGCATCGCCTATCTCAGCCGCTGTGGTGTTTTTCTCTGGCATACTCGAACCATTAGGCGTTGATTATCTGACATTATTGGCGATCTGTATTCCGGCGACTTTTTGTGCTTGTATGGTGGGCGCTATAGTCGCCAATGTGATGGGGAGTGAACTAAAAGACGACCCCATTTACCAGCAGCGTTTGGCTCAAGGACTGGTTAGCCAACAACAAAGTTCAACACAAGTGATCGCCCCTAGCGCTAAGCTCGCTACCGCCATCTTTATCAGTGCCATTGTTTGTGTCATCGTGTATGCCACCCTGATCTCCGATTCGGTGGCGCTGATCACCGAACCCACTTTAAGCCGTAACGATGCCATCATGGTATTTATGTTAACGGCCGCCGCGGCCATTGTGACCTTTACTCATATCGATGCCAGCAAGATCTCTGAGGCTTCCACGTTTAAGTCAGGAATGAGCGCCTGTGTTTGCGTACTCGGCGTCGCTTGGCTGGGTGATACCTTAGTCGCCGGTCATATTGATGAAATTAAAGATGTCGCGGCAGCGCTATTACAGCAGTATCCTTGGCTATTGGCATTAACGCTGTTTTTGGCGTCGATGCTGCTTTACTCACAAGGGGCAACGACCACCGCATTAATGCCAGCCGCGCTAGCCATTGGCGTTGCTCCCATGACAGCGATAGCCTCTTTTGCCGCAGTCAGTGCATTGTTTGTTTTGCCAACCTACCCAACATTATTAGCCGCTGTGGAGATGGATGACACAGGCTCGACCCGCATCGGTCGTTGGGTGTTTAACCACCCCTTCTTTATCCCCGGAGTGGTGACAATCGGCACCTCAGTACTACTTGGATTTGTCTTTGGCGAGCTACTGTTAGGCTAAGGACTTAGCAACCCAGCAAACTCAGGGGGTTATAAGCGCCCCCTGATGTGGAGGACCATAGAGTGAGTGGGCAAACGGGTGGCAAGCGCAATCTATACGCTTACTCACCAAGTGCGAGTGTGACAGAGGTTAACCCTTTCTTTTGATGCTTGTGACGATACATTTGCTCATCAGCCTGTTGCAACAGTTGGGTGATATCAGCCGCCTCATCAACCGCTACGGCAACCATGCCATAGGAAAATTGCAGCGGATAAGGCAGTTGCTCTCGCAACATAACTTCGTGTAAATGTTCACCAAAACGCTTAACCGCTGTTTGTGCAACAGCCGGTGTGCAATCATGGAAAAAAGCGGCAAACTCATCGCCGCCAAAACGACCCACAATGTCTGAATCACGCAAGGCAGTTAACATTTGCTGCGCAAACAGACACAAGACTTTATCGCCTTCACCATGACCATACTGATCATTAATCGGCTTAAAGTTATCTAAGTCGAGATAAACCAAGCACGCTGGCTGTTTATTGCGCTGCATCATTTGCAAGCTTTTATCGACCAGAGCCATAAAGCCGCGTCGATTCGCTATCCCTGTCAATTCATCACTGGTCGCCAGCTCGATAGCTGCTAGCTCATCTTCAACCATCATCGCCAGATCTTTAAGTGCCAGTTTATCCTCATCCGTTAACTGTCTAGGCTGATCATCGATAATACACAAGGTTCCCATCAATTGGCCATTGGGTGCATGTAGCGGTTGCCCTGCATAAAACCGCACATGCGGCGGTTCTGTGACTAGCGGATTGTTGGCAAAACGGCTGTCTTGGGTGGCATCGCTAATATGAAACAGCTCATCTTTTAAAATGGCATGGCCACAAAAAGAGATATCCCTTGGCGTCTGACGCACATCAGTACCTATGACAGACTTAAACCATTGTCTCTGTTTATCAACCAGGCTAACGCAAGCTATCTTGACATTAAATAAGCGCTTAGCCACTCGAGTGACACGATCAAAACGCTCTTCTGGTGCCGTGTCGAGAATATTCAACGCGGTTAACGTTGACAACCGACACGGCTCATTTGGGGGAATACTTGGGACCTGCATATATGGCCTCTGTTATTAAAGTAGTTTAAATTATCTGAGGCCTATCCAATGGCGCGAATTAGGCTAAGCGATTATCCAACCTAATACAAACATTCATGCTGACTAATTATTGTTCCAGATCAATACCTGCGCGGGTTCGCCGCTTTTTCGAGTCGCGCGGTACATGCCTTCAGTATTAAAGGGAGTTGCGATATTGCCACGTTGGTCGATAGCAATCACTCCTCCGGCACCGCCAGCAGTGATTAAACGTTGATTAATCACCTCATCGGCGGCCTGAATAATTGATTTTTGCTGGTATTTCACTCTCGCGCAGATATCTCCCGCCACGTGATAACGAATAAAATATTCTCCATGGCCGGTCGCCGACACTGCACACACCTTATTTTCAGCATAGGTACCAGCCCCAATGACCGGCGAGTCGCCAATGCGACCAAACCGTTTGGCTGTCATGCCGCCGGTAGAGGTTCCAGCGGCTAAATTACCCTGTTTATCCAGGGCCACCGCGCCAACAGTGCCGAACTTGTAATCGAGCTCCTGTGGATCGTCAAACAACAATGATGCTTGTGACGCGCCACTAACATCACCGACCTGAGCCGCCTTTAGCTTGGCTTTGGCATCGAGTAACTGCTGATAACGATGGTCATCATCAAAATAACTGACTGGCACAAGCTCAAAACCTTGGGTCAACGCGAACTCCTCGGCGCCACTACCAGATAGCATCACATGAGGCGAATGGTCCATCACACGGCGGGCGAGCGTGATCGGGTTCTTAATGTGTTTAACTCCCGAGATGGCCCCGGCATTTAGGGTACTGCCATCCATAATGGCGGCGTCCATCTCATGTTGACCATTAAAAGTATACACTGCGCCAACCCCTGCATTAAACAAGGGGCTATCCTCTAAGATGCTAATCGCGGCAGTGACCGCACTAAGGCTATCTCCGCCTTTGTCTAATACTTGATAACCCGCATCAACTGCTTGCTTTAATTTGGTGCGATAAGCTTGTTGCTGTGCATCACTCAACGCAGCTTTTGAAATCGTGCCAGCCCCACCATGAATGGCGATAGCAAACGGCTGTGATGATGTCGCGCCCACTGTTGTAGCAACGATACTCAAGAGTGCGGTCAAGCTAAATAATTTGATTGTACTGTTCACCTAAGGCTCCTTGCTATGGTTTGTATTGTTTGTACCGATTTTAATTATTAATTACAATCATCGTCTTGCTTGACCGTAATAATCTGCGACAATAAACCTTAATCACTTTTTAAATTAGATAAAGGCGTTTTGAGTGCGAATTTTTTTCGTTAAGTCGCTTCTCATCCTTGTGGTCATTTGGCTAGGCATTCATACATCAGTAGCATCAGCAAATCAATGGCTTAATATTAATATCCTTGGTGCAGATGAGACGTTAACCAAAAATATCACCGCCCATTTAAGCCCCTTACCAACATCTGAAGTACAACGCCGCGCTTTTTTATTTAATACCGCAGACAGCCTCGATGCCGCGCTACACTCACTCGGTTACTACCATGGTGTGGTCGACCAACAATTAGACAGTCCAGAACAAGGGCCATGGCAACTGACTTTAAGAGTCACTCCAGGTGAGCCAACCCGTGTTCAATGGGTTGATATTCAACTGAGCGGTGAAATTCGCCAAGATAAAGTCGTCAACATATGGTTATCCAAACTCGAACTAAAACCTGGTGATATTCTTAACCATGGCCAGTATGAAACCATTAAGTCGCAACTGCTCACCTTGGCATTAGCCCGTGGCTATTTCGATGGCCGTTACCTGACCAATACCATAGTGGTTAACCGTGATCTCAATCGCGCGCAAATTAATCTGCATTATGATTCTGGACCGCGTTATAAAATGGGCAGTGTCAATTTTACTGGCCATACGCTGATCCCAGGATTACTCGATCAGTTAATTCCCTTTGAAGCAAACACCAATTACAGCACCGGTGCACTAGGTGGCTTAAACCGTGAGCTGGTCGACACTGGCTATTTTACAAACATCAAAGTGTTACCCCAACTGGATAAAATTGAGCAGCAACTCGTCCCCATTAAGGTTGAACTTACCCCAAAACCCAGCCATTCAATTAAATTGGGGGTGGGTGTCGATATTGGCAGTTCGGCCAACAATAGTGTTGATCCAAGAGTACGTGTCACCTGGCAAACGCCGCAGATCAATCGTTATGGACACTCACAAGAGACCAGTATTGAGTGGTCTCCCGATCGGCCAAAATTTCTTACGACTTATACCATTCCGCTTAGCCACCCGCTGGATGATCAGCTTAAAATTCGGCTTGGCTTACTACGTGACAAATATGGGGTAACCCAATTGTACGACCCCGACGAACGCCGTTATGTTAATACCGGAGAACTCGAATCCACCAAGCGCACTGCTGGTGTACTGCGGCAAAAACGCCTTAACCATAATTGGTTACTCAGTTATTCACTCGATGCCATTAAAGAGTCCTATACGCAATCGGATACCTATTATGACCCCAATTTTTTACTCTTAGGCAGTAGTCTTAGCCACACTTATCGCGGCGACAATTCGCTGGATCCGAAATCAGGTTTCTATCAATATTACAGCGTAGAATATGCCGACCCCACCCTAGGTTCAGAAGTACGCCTAACACGACTACAAGCCAAATTTAAATGGATTGACACCTTTTTCGATAAGCACCGACTCGTCACACGTATGGACTTCGGTGCTAACCTTGCCGCCGACGACGACTTAGCAAACATCCCGCCCTCTTTACGCTATTTTGCCGGTGGCGATGAGAGTATCCGTGGTTATAGTTTTAATGAACTAGGGCCTTACATAGATTATCGAACTCAAGATGATCAATTAGCTCGTATGGTCGTTGGTGGTCGCTATTTAATGGTGGGCAGTATTGAATATCAATACTATGTCACCCCCACCTGGCGAGTAGCGACCTTTGTCGACGGCGGTAATGCCTTTGATGTCGACCAAATCGACCCCATTGTCGCCGTCGGTGCTGGCATCCACTGGATCTCTCCTATTGGCCCGATCAAGCTAGATTTAGGGGTGGGCCTCAACGAGTCAGAAACCGTTGAGCGCTCATGGCGGATCCACTTGTCGATGGGGGCTGAGTTATGACCCAATCGACACACAAACCACCAATATCTGACTTACCGACCGAAGAAGCAACCGCTCAAGGCAAAACCTTCGCCACGCGATTACTTCGTTGGCTTAAAAACACCATCCGCTTCGTATTCTATGTACCGCTTTCACTGTTAGTCATTGTTGCCGTGTTATTTGGAACCCCATTTGGCAGCCGTATCGCTGTGAGTATCGCCGATACATTTATCGACGGATTAACGCTTAACTACCAATCTGGCACCCTTAACAAACAACTGAGTTTATCCCTGGCCCGTTGGCAAATGCGTGGACTGACAGTCGCAATTGATGACTTAACACTCGATTGGCGGCCACTATGCCTACTGCAACGTCAGCTCTGTGTGGAGGCATTAACGGCCACGGCCGTCAATGTCGATATCGATACTGCCGAGCTCAGCGCCGACGCTGCAGAGCCCAAAATTGACCCAGTTACAGAACAAGGCCTACTGCAACTGCCTGTCGATATTTTATTGAGTCATACGCAACTGCAACAAATTAAGGTGGCGGTCGATAAGATGCGATTTAACGCTCAGCAGCTCAGTGGCCAAGCCAGCTGGTTAACTAATGGCCTACGTATCCACTCGCTCGACAGCCTAGGACTATTAGTCTCTATCCCCAAAAATGAGGCTGAGCCACTCACAACGGTAGCCGATCCCCTGGATAGCCCATGGCCCCTTGCAAGCTTGCCGCAAGTCGCCATGCCTATGCCCATTTTTGTCGATAATTTGCAATTGAGCGACAGTCAATTGCAACTGGGCGATCGCACTGACAACTTCGCCAGTATCCACTTACAAGGTAACTACATTGACTATCTTCTTGCTGTGGATCTATTGCAAGTCACCCATGATTACGGTCAAATCACTGTCGATGGTGACATTACGCTTAGCGCCCATTACCCAATGGCCCTTCAAGTTGAGGCGACAATCGATAACATAGCTGAACTACCAAGCTTGTCTCAGCAAACCCTCGAACTAAACCTGAGTGGTGACCTACAGCGGTTGCAGCTAACGGCCGCAGGCCAAGGACATATTAACTTAGCCTTAGAAGGTGAAATTGATTTAGCCGATCCCGAGCTCCCCTACCAGCTCAAATTGACTAGCGAACAACTTATGTGGCCGCTCGATGCGCCACTATATCGAGCACAAGCTATCACGCTGGAAACGGCAGGGTCGCTTAGCCAACAACAGGCTAAAGTGAATGGCCACGTTTTGACCCCTTATCATCCTATGCTGCAGCTGGATGCTCAGTTGAGTCACAGTGAGCAAACGGTCACGATAAGCCAATTGGCCATCATTAGTGATATGGGTAACCTGCAAGCTTTAGGCTCTGTGGGTTATGGCGATGAGATCAGGTGGGACTTAGCCATAACCAGTGACTCGCTACAATTGGCATCTCTGACGCTTGATAATGAGACCACCTTACCAAATACCAATATCAGCGGTTCATTGATAAGTCAGGGCTCAGTGGCTGCTAAACAATGGCAAGTAGCCATTCGCGAGGCAGCGCTGCAAGGCCAGATAGATCAGTACCCGTTACGAGTAGAAGGAGATGTTAATCTTAACCATTTATGGCAACTTAACGCTAATCGCTTAGTGCTTCACGCGCTAGACGCAGAGTTGGCTATATCAGGAAACGTTGACCAACAATGGGCGCTCGGTGGTCAATTAGCTATTCCGGCGCTGAATTTATGGCACCCCGATGCCTCCGGAAGCATTAATGCCAAGATCACGGTTTCTGGTGACAGCCAACATCCTGAGCTGGCTCTGAATGTTGACAGTCGCGATCTTAGTTTTGCTGGTAATGCTGTAGATAAAACTCACCTAACAGCTTTTTATCGACCATTGGATGATCACCAATTTGCCTTATCAATGAACGCCTCAGCAATCGTCATGCCTGCGGTAGAATTTGACTCTATCACCCTTGGAATACAAGGCGATCAAGCGGTGCAGCAACTGAGTCTACAAAGTGAAGGCGATGTAATTTTAGACAGTGCGATAGCATCGACGTTTGATATGGACAAACAACAACTCGCACTGTCAGTCAATAAGCTAAACCTTGATTCTCTGCTTGGATTAGTCCAGCTTAATCACCCCATTGTGTTTGATTGGGATAATAATGCCCAACAAGGAAACATCGACCCATTTTGCTGGCAACATCAACACGGAAAACTGTGTCTCAACGACGATGTAGAACTTGGCAAATCTGGCGATGCCAATATTCAGTTTGCCGGGGATATTGGCGCACTGATTAAACCATTATTACCAGTAAACATGTCGTGGCAGGGCCCTGCGACTCTCGAATCACAGCTAAGTTGGGCACCGCAGCAAAAACCACAAGCACGGGTTGATTTAAACTTCAGTGCTGGGCAGGTCTTATTACAAACCAGTAAACGAAAACTGGAAAGTCGTTATCGACAACTGCAGTTTAATGCTGCATTAGACGCAGAACAATTCGTCTTAAATGCCCAGCTTGATGCGCAGGAATTGGCGCAACTTAACAGCTATGTAGCCATAGGTGTCGGTCCAGAAAAGCCCCTATCAGGTAATATCAACATCGCTAATATTGATCTGCAGGCTCTGGCCAATTTCACCCCACAATTGGCCACCTTAAATGGGCAAATCGACAGTGCACTGCAGTTATCAGGCTCCTTAAGCCAACCTCAGGTAACCGGTAACATCGATCTATCCCGGGGCAAATTACTCGCAGCGGCTAATCCAACCTTACTCGATGACATCAATATCGCTGTTCGGCTACAAGGACAAGCGGCCAGTGTTCAAGGTGGCTGGACAATGGGCAATGGTAAAGCCAACTTAAGTGGTGATCTCGATTGGGGCGGTGAAGCATTTCAAGGCAATTTAGCGGTTAACGGTGATAAGCTTGCCGTTATCCAACCGCCGATGGTCATTTTAGATGTATCACCCGACATAAACATTACCTTTGGACCAGAGCGTTTGGATGTCAGTGGGATAATTAATGTGCCCACTGGCCATATCAATATTGTTCAACTGCCCGAAGGGGGGGTAGCCGAATCCAGCGATGTGGTCTTTAACGATAGTAAAGCCAGTGAACAGCAGAAGGTCAATCCTATCGCCATCACCTCTAAAATTGACATCCAAGTAGGCGATCAGTTAACCATTGACGGTATGGGATTAACGGGTCGACTACAAGGCACCTTAACGCTTCGTCAAGAAGCCTTTAAACCCCCCTTGTTGTATGGCGATGTAAAAGTGGTTGATGGATTTTATAAATTTATGGGGCAGAAACTCGCAATCAACACCGGTGAAGTGCAATTTATAGGGTCTATCGATGTCCCTAACCTCAATATTGAAGCGGTACGAGAAATTAAAAGCGAAGATGTCATCGCCGGAGTCCGCGTCACTGGTACGCCTTTAAAACCCATTGTCACCCTCTTCTCTTCGCCAACCAAGGAGCAAGCGGAGATCTTGTCATACATTGTCAAGGGAACTGGCTTTAACAATAATAGTGACTCACAAAATAACGCCTTAATGATGGGAGCGGCATTAACCCTTGGTAACCAATTGGGTGGCGGTGCAGTCAATAACATTGGCAGTTCAGCGACAGGCATCGTTGAGAAATTTGGTCTTTCTAATGTACAGCTCGATGCTAATGATGATGGTAAGGTGGCTATTAGTGGCTTTATTGGTGATAACTTAATGGTCAAATATGGTATTGGTGTCTTTAACCCAGGTTATGAGATGACGGTGCGCTACTATTTACTGTCTCAGCTCTATTTAGAAAGTGTCTCAGGCACGGTAGAGAAATCACTCGATATCTATTACAACTTTAATATCGATTAGCCAATTTAAACTTTAATAAGTGCATCATTACTTTTCGCATTCGGTTGACGAAATAATGCCACGCCGAGAATAGCTATAGCGAAAGGTCAACCGACATCCATAAAAAACCGCAGTTCACAAACGAATGTGAATGCGGTTTTTGTGTTAATGACGTTAGCAACACTAAAAGTTAGCAGATAGCAACAAGCCTCACTATGGATGCTGCTTGGATTGGCGGTTGCAGCTTAGCTTGTCATCACAATGATTTTTCAGCCTGGAGCAAGAGATCATTTTTATGTCGTTGCCAAACTTTACCACTATTGATGCCGTAACTGCGCATCAACACAGGAATGTCATTATGATTATGCTCTTTGGCTAACGCCTCTAGTGCCTGATAAAAATCAAGCGCCAGTTCACGAGCCTGATCAATGGCAAAATACTCTTTACCAACTCGGCTATATAAACCTTTAAACCCATTTAAGATCAATACATAAAGCGGATTACCCGAATGATAGGCAAGCGCATGATGCAATTGGTAGTCGAAATCGATATAGGCCTTTGCTTCATCTTTTAATGTCGCTAATGGTGCCAACGCTTCTAATACTTTATCCGGATTATAACGCACTGCACCTTTAAAATAGATAGCGCTGATATTGGTGCGAGCCGACAAGAGTTGTTCTAGTAATACAGGCTCGCCAGCAGGGTTAAGTTCGGCAATGGTTTCTAATACATTTAAGCCAGAGGTTTCCCAAATATCATTAACCCGAGTTGGTTTACCATGTTGAATGGTTAACCAACCATCTCGTGCTAAGCGCTGTAACACTTCTCGAAGTGTAGTACGGGTAACCCCGATAAGTTCCGATAGTTCACGCTCAGCAGGCAAAATTGAACCGGGAGGAAATTTCCCTTCCCAAATAGAGCGAACAATATATTTTTCAGCAAAGCTTGCGGGCCCTTTCGCTTCAATTATATCTTTGTTTTTCGGCGGTACTGGTGCTTGGGGGACAGTTGTCATCAGGCCACTATTCCAAATAAATGAGATTATCTTAATACTGATCATACCAGAGCGACGAAAAATGGAAACCTAATCCGCGATATTAACTACTCACACCTAGAAGGACGAAGCTCTCAATTTTCACTTAAACGTGCTGCATATCAAAAAATAACCAATTCAAATTTTGTTGTAGCCCTGTGTTTTTAAACTTTAGCTTTATAAAAGTATTAATTTATAGATATCATTAGGCTACACTGTCCGAACTTCGGACCGTTCCTTGTCTATTTTTATCAAAACAATTATACATTTGAGAGGGTGCCATGCCTGTGACTATGAGTCGGGCGTTTATTGACAATTTCTTAGGAAACTCTCCTAAGTGGTTCAAATTCGCAATTATATCATTTCTAGTGATTAACCCCATTATATTCTATATCAACCCATTTATTGCCGGTTGGTTATTGGTGGTTGAGTTCATATTTACCTTGGCTATGGCCTTAAAGTGTTATCCGTTACAACCTGGGGGGCTGTTAGCCATCGAGGCCGTGATTATCGGCATGACCTCCCCCAGCCAAGTTCTGCATGAAATTGAAGCTAATCTTGAAGTATTATTATTGCTGATCTTTATGGTTGCCGGTATCTACTTCATGAAACAGTTATTGCTGTTTGTCTTCACGAAGATGATCACTAAGGTACGCTCTAAAATTGTCGTTTCTTTGATGTTCTGTATTGCATCGGCATTTTTATCGGCGTTTCTCGATGCTCTAACCGTTATTGCGGTTATCATCGCTGTAGCTGTTGGTTTCTACTCCATTTACCACAAAGTTGCGTCAGGTAAAAACTTTGCAGATGACCATGATCACACCAACGATCAACATGGTGAAGGCTTCTCTTTATGTGAAGATGAGCTCGAAGCCTTCCGCGGATTTTTGCGTAACCTATTGATGCACGCAGGTGTGGGTACGGCATTAGGTGGTGTATGTACCATGGTTGGTGAGCCACAAAACCTCATCATCGCCGCACAAGCCAATTGGCAATTTGGTGAGTTTGCCCTGCGTATGGCGCCAGTGACTGTGCCCGTGTTTATCGCGGGGATATTCACCTGTTTCTTAGTTGAAAAATTCAAAGTCTTTGGTTACGGCCAGCAATTACCTGAAGCTGTACATAAAATCTTGGCAGATTATGCTTCACATGAAGATGCTCGACGCACTAAACATGACAAAATGAAGCTGACTATTCAAGCGTTAGTCGGTGTTTGGCTCATTGTCGGGTTAGCATTCCACTTAGCGTCAGTTGGCTTAATCGGCTTGTCAGTTATTATTATCACCACCGCATTTAATGGTGTCACTAACGAACATGCCTTAGGTAAAGCGTTTGAAGAAGCCTTACCTTTCACGGCGTTACTCGCCGTGTTCTTCGCCATTGTTGGGGTGATTATCGATCAGCAACT
Organism: Shewanella sp. 553; assembly: GCF_059338375.1. NCBI lineage: Bacteria > Pseudomonadati > Pseudomonadota > Gammaproteobacteria > Alteromonadales > Shewanellaceae > Shewanella > Shewanella sp. 553. Next base: position 1,813,349 of record NZ_CM181701.1, on the reverse strand, counting down.
GTTTGCCCCAGTGATTCAGTGGGCATTAAGCTATGAAGGTAATACACAGTTAGTGATTTTCTATATTGCGAATGGTTTACTGTCAATGGTCAGTGACAACGTGTTTGTTGGTACCGTTTACATTAACGAAGTCAAAGCTGCGTTACTGGATGGACAAATTACCCGAGATCAGTTTGATCTACTGGCAGTGGCCATTAATACCGGTACTAACTTACCTTCAGTAGCAACACCTAACGGCCAAGCTGCATTCTTATTCCTGCTGACTTCAGCAATCGCACCACTTATTCGTCTCTCGTACGGACGCATGGTGTGGATGGCTCTCCCCTACACTATCGTATTATCGATTATTGGAGTATTGGCGATTGAGACTGGGTATTTAGCTGACATGACGCAATACTTCTATGATTCACAGATGCTGATCCATCATTCGGTAGCGGAAGTGAGTCAAGGCGCTGTTAGCGTTCATTAAATGATAATTGACCTAAACGAACTAGTTTCGTAAAGTCTTAAAAACGCCTCTTAATGTAAGAGGCGTTTTTTATAGGAGAAGTTTGTTTGAGCCCACTAACCCGTTTTGCCCAATCCCGTGTTGCATGGATAACCTTATTCAGCAGTGCACTGGTTCTTGAATCTTGTGCTCTATATTTTCAATATGTGATGCAGTTAACCCCCTGCGTAATGTGTATTTACCAGCGCCTTGCCCTGTTTGGGGTATTGTTTGCTGGCGCATTGGGTTGCATAGGTTACCGTTATCGTTTAGTGCGGCTATTGAACATTATATTATGGGGAGTGAGCGCTGCATGGGGCTTAAAGCTCGCGATAGAACTAGTGGATATGCAAACCAATCCATCGCCTTTTTCGACCTGTTCATTTCTGCCCGAATTTCCGACTTGGATGCCATTACATGAGTGGTTACCTTCGGTATTCATGCCAACAGGTATGTGCACCGATATTCCCTGGCAACTATTTGGCGTCACTATGGGCCAATGGATGATAGTGGCATTTTCAGTCTATTTACTTGCCTTGGCTATTTTCGCCATCCCCGCTTTGAGTAAAACTAACGAGCAAGGTAATTAATCGGCGGGCCTTATGCCCGGGTAGTGATACTCGGGCATTTTTATGGTGTGTATAGTGGCCAAGCGTTCTATTTAACGCTCCTTCGCACACTAACGATTAATCGTTCAGTATGGCAAAGTCAATATAGGTAGGCACAGTTACTCACAATCCTTGAGCGGCCATAACACTATATGATCTTCTAAGTATTTCACTTTAGTCTCGTTAACCACTTTATCTTGAGTCGACATACCCAGTGCATGCATCATCTGTTTATCGCCAGCGATTAACGGATGCCAACTGGGTAAACTACGACCTAAATATAGCCGGCGATATGCACAGCTGTCGGGTAACCACGTGAGATCCGCAATATTATCGAGTGTCACTTTAGTGCAGCTTGGAACGAAGTCAAAACGCTGCTCATAATGGCGACATTGGCATTGCTGGGCATCAAGTAATTGACAGGAAGCATTGGTGTAATACAACTCCTCTGTCTCGTCATCGATAACCTTATTTAAACAACATTTGCCACAACCATCACACAACAACTCCCACTCTTCACTGGTTAATTGTGCTAGAGATTTTTCATTCCAAAAAGCCATAGTTCTCATTCTACAAAATGCCTACAAACGCAGGCGAGTTTACACTATTTTAGCCTAATGCGGCAGATGCCAGTACCAAGCTACTTAATGGCTGGAAATTTAATTCGTTCGGATAGATAGGTCAAAGACAAGGCATAAAAGTCAGAAGGGTTCCATTGGGTCAATGCTCGATAATTGTCATACACCAAATACTTACGACCGTTGATGCCGTCGGGCATAATGAGCGATACTTGCATATCTTGCCTGCTTGGTAAATTGGAGCCATCGAAACGCTTAACACCTAATGCCTGCCACTGAGCAAAGCTCTTGTGCGTCTCTAAGCCAATCAGATCTCGGGGAATCGCCTTTGGCACTTGTACTTGTCGACCCCAGGTTGCCTCGTCATTCCAGCCTAATTGGTTTAAATAATAAGCCGTGGAGGCAAACGCATCACTTAGATTGCTCCAGATATCGATAACGCCATCATTATCACCATCTTTAGCAAAACGCGCATAATCGCTAGGAGTAAAGTGTGCATAGCCCATTTTGCCTAACGCGTTACTTTTAAGCTCTGCAAACTCAACCTGCTTATGCTCAATAAGCTTGAGCGCATCCATAAATGCTTGACGGTTTGCCACTTCGTTATCACCGCGATAGCCATTTGATGCCGCCACAGTTAATACGGGATAATGACCAACATCATCTCCTAGTTGAGATGTCAGCCCCCATAAAGCGATGATAAAACGAGGCTGTACGCCATATTGTTCGCCTAAAAGATCAAATTGTGTTTTATTCGCCTTATACAGGCTTCTAGAACGAGTAACGATAGACTCTGGTACTAAGTAAGATAAATATTGCTCTAAGTTAGATGGCGATTCGGGCATATTGGCATTAAACGACGCCTTCTTAAACAACTTAATTTGCGGAAATACCTGTTTGACTGTGGTCGCAGAAACCCCTTCATTTAAGGCTTGTTGTTGTAACACATCAAGATATTGCTCAAACGAGAGCTCTGAAGACTTTGCTTCGACCACTGCTATTGATAATACAGTGGATAATAGTAAGGTTCCCCACAAGGTATTTACAAACATGCATATTCCTTTATTAATTAGTCATGCAAATAATCAGTCGCGGCTATAGCCTATCTCTTGCTTATATTCTTCAAGAAGATTTTTGGGTGGTGGCGGTAACTGAAGATAATAGCCCTTCTCTTTAAGTTCAACCTTTACCTTATTAATATCGGCAATGCCTAAATGTTGACGCTTATCTAGTGGCACTATCATGACTAATTCTGGTACACCAAACATCTGCATCAGAGCCTCGGGAACCCGCTCAAATTCATTACGTTTTTCAATAAATAGATAACAGTCAGCTTTTAATCGACTTTTATATACTGCACAGATCATATTGGGGGAATTTCCTGTTTATTCAACTTGCCAGCAAATGAGGCACACTATACCATGTGGCCTAGGATTATAGTAATTTCTAACTGGCTAAGCTGGTTTATTTTATAAAGAGCAAAATTAGGAATGCAGAAACCTAGCCTCGAATTAAAAGGCTCTTCATTTACGCTTTCAGTACTGCACATTAATCATGCTGATCTCAATAAAGTTGCCGTTGAATTAGACAGTAAATTAGCTATTGCGCCGCAATTTTTTATCGGTGCACCGCTAGTGGTAAATTTAAGCAGTATTAATGATGCCAATTACCCTTTAGCGGGGCTAAAAGACTTGCTACTGTCTCGTAATTTAGTGATTGTTGGGATCACTGGGGCACCAAGCGCTATAGCCAATCAGGCCAAATCACTTGGGCTAGCCATCATTAAATCCGGTAAACAGAGTGCTAACCAACCGCAGTTACCCAGAACCACCAAAATAGTGAAACAAAACATTCGCTCAGGACAGCAGATCTACGCTCAAAATGGCGATCTCATTATTGTCGGCGCTGTGGGTAATGGTGCTGAAGTGATTGCAGATGGCAGCATACATATATACGGTAGTCTTAGAGGTAAAGCCATGGCGGGTGCCAATGGTGACAAAAATGCCGTCATTATTGCACAAACGCTGGACGCAGAACTTGTGTCCATCGCTGGACAATATTGGCTAACCGAAAATCTTCAGGCACATGCCACGATAAAAAGCGGTTGTATTCGGCTCGAAGGTGACAGCCTTACCCTCGACGCGTTATCGCTATAGCAACACATTAAGGATAGAAATGCACATGGCACAAATCATTGTTGTCACTTCAGGTAAAGGCGGAGTGGGCAAAACCACTTCTAGCGCAGCGATAGCCACTGGGTTGGCCTTAAAAGGACATAAAACAGTCGTAGTCGATTTCGATATCGGCTTACGCAACCTCGACCTAATAATGGGTTGTGAGCGTCGGGTGGTTTATGATTTCGTCAACGTGATTAACGGCGAAGCCAATTTAAACCAGACTTTAATCAAAGATAAGCGTACCAGCAATTTGTATATTTTGCCGGCTTCGCAAACTCGAGACAAGGACGCGCTGACCAAAGAAGGCGTTGGCCGAGTGCTTGACGAACTGCGTAAAGAGTTCGAGTACATTATTTGCGATTCTCCCGCCGGAATTGAAACAGGCGCAATGATGGCACTCTACTTTGCCGATATCGCTATCGTCACGACCAACCCAGAAGTTAGCTCAGTGCGCGATTCAGACCGTATCTTAGGCATGTTGCAGAGTAAATCTAAGCGCGCTGAAGACGGTTTAGAGCCTGTCAAAGAGTTCTTATTGTTAACCCGTTACTCGCCTACTCGTGTGGCAACAGGTGAAATGCTGAGCGTGGCTGACGTTGAAGAAATTTTAGCCATCCCACTTTTAGGGGTTATTCCTGAGTCTCAAGCGGTATTAAAAGCCTCAAACTCTGGTATTCCCGTCATCATAGATCAAGAGAGCGATGCTGGTCAGGCTTATGCTGACAGTGTGGCCCGTTTAGTCGGTGAAAACGTTGAGATGCGTTTTATCACCGAAGAGAAAAAAGGATTCTTAAAAAGGATATTTGGTAGCTAATTATGTCTTTACTCGATTATTTTAAAACCAAGAAAACACCGAGCACTGCAGTTACTGCCAAAGAGCGACTGCAAATCATTGTGGCCCACCAACGTGGTGAGCGCGATGTGCCTGACTATTTTCCTGCGATGAAGCAAGAGATCATCGAAGTGATCCGTAAGTATGTGCAGATTGACTCAGACCAAGTGACTGTGCAGCTAGATCAAAACGATGACCACCTATCGGTACTTGAACTGAACGTGACCTTGCCTGAAAAATAGTCGCCATCTCACCCAACATACTGTTTAACTTGATAAGGTGGCAAACAGTAAATTGGTACCGAGACAAATAAGCCCTCATGATGAGGGCTTATTTATTATGACAACTTATTGATGAAGGCTTATCGATGGAACTTATTCATGAGTCAAACAACATCATGATGTAAGCCTAACTGCGCACTGAAGTTAAATGACCAACTGCTGCAGTTTATCTTGTACCAGTGAAGCTCGCCAACCGCACAATAATAGCGGTAAATCCCCCGTTTGCCCTTCCCAGCGCCACTGTAAATATTCATGAATATGACGTTTTGAGCCAATCAGCTCCATCGGCACATCCTGCTGCTCGGCAATCTCTGTTAAACAGTTTTTGATATTTTTAAAGGCCGACTTATAGCCCGGCTTTAATGCAATCACATCAATCGCGTTAGGCAAATTAGCCAGATCCACGGTGGCCATCACAGCCACTATCGCCTTAGCATGAACCCGCTTTTCTTGCTCAGTAAGTTCAGACATCTTAAAGATATCGGCTGTTGTTTTAGGCTGTTTTTTAGCTAGCGCGATCAATGCATGATCTTTAATCACAAAACCAAGGGCTAAATCTTTGGCAAGGGCTTTTTCAAGACGCCATTTAGCCAGCACTTTTAAATATGCCAGCTGTTTAGGGTTAAGCTGAAAAGCATTTTTCACTTTAAGGTAAGCCGCTTCACCATCGGGAGCATCAAGGCGCCCTTGCGTCATGCGCTCACCTTCTTCATAAAGCCAAGCTAATCGGCCCGTCGCCTCAAGCTTAATCACCAGTTGCGGATACAGCTGATAGAGGTATTCGACATCATTGGCCGCATAATGTAACTGCGCCTCGCTCAAAGGGCGCTTAAGCCAGTCGGTACGTGACTCACCTTTATCTAAGGTAATATTTAAACAGTGCTCTACCAACTTAGCGTAACCTAAGCCATGTCCTAGGCCACATAAGGCCGCAGCAATTTGGCTGTCGAACAAGACTTTAGGCTGGCATAGGCCATATTTTGCTAACACTTCGAGATCTTCACTACAAGAGTGCAACACTGTAATAATATCGTCACGTTGGAACAGTGCCCAAAAACTGCTGAGATCATTCACCGCCAATGGATCGATTAAGGCCAACGATTTCCCGTCATACACCTGAATTAAGCCTAAACGCGCATAATAGGTGCGTGTGCGAACAAACTCAGTATCCAGCACCAGCACACTCGCTTGACTATACTGCGCCACAAGCTCAGTTAGGCTTGCATCATCCTCTACATATTGAAACGCTAACAATCTCATCTCCCCAAACACGGCTTTACTTATCGCAGTGACATTAATTCAACGTGCGCTTGTTTAATGTCACCGCGATTAACACAAAAGCCGGCAATAAGCGCCGGCTTTGAGTTAACATTAATACGGTTAATACCTAATCTCTACTAACTAAGCTTAACTACGCAGATTTGGCCTCATCGCGGAGTTCGCGGCGTAAAATTTTGCCGACATTACTCTTAGGTAACTCATCCCTAAATTCTACCAGCTTAGGCACTTTATATCCCGTCAAATGATGACGACAATGCTTAATTAGCTGCTCTTCGGTCAAAGATTTATCATTAGCGACCACAAAAATCTTCACCAATTCGCCACTGACCTCGTGAGGTACACCAACGGCAGCGACTTCTATCACCTTTGGATGCAGTGCAACTACCTCTTCGACTTCATTAGGAAACACATTAAAACCTGACACCAAGATCATGTCTTTTTTACGATCGACAATAAAGAAAAACCCTTGCTCGTCCATGTAACCTATATCGCCGGTCGCGAGATAGCCTTGGGCATCGATGACCTTGGCCGTTTCTTCAGGACGCTGCCAATAGCCTTTCATTATCTGTGGGCCTTTAGCAAACAACTCTCCCGTTTCCCCTTGCGCTAATACATTACCGTCATCATCACGCACTTGCATATCGGTATTGGCAACAGGAAAGCCAATCGAACCGTTATAGCCTTCAAGATTATAAGGGCAGCAGGCCACCAGAGGTGAAGCTTCAGTTAGGCCATAACCTTCTAGTAATTTAGTCTTGGTGAGCCCCTGCCACTTATCGGCTACCGCACGTTGCACCGCCATACCACCGCCAATAGACAGCTTAAGCGCAGAAAACTCTAACGCCTGAAACTCTTTAGAGTTCACCAAGGCATTAAACAGGGTATTCACCCCGGTCAGTGCCGTAAATGGGTGCTTCTTTAACTCAGCCACAAACGCTGGGATATCTCTCGGGTTGGTGATCAATAGATTATTTGCTCCTTTATGTAGGAACAATAAGCAGTTAACCGTTAGTGCAAAGATGTGATATAGGGGTAGCGCCGTGACCACAAACTCTTTGCCGTTTTCCAGTAAAGGAGAGTAAGCGGCATCGGCTTGCAGTAGATTACTGACAATGTTGCCATGAGTGAGCATCGCACCTTTAGAGACGCCAGTGGTGCCACCGGTATATTGCAAAAAGGCCACGTCATCGGCATCAAGAGACGGCTTAACATACTGCATGCGGCGGCCTTTAGATAAAGAGCGACGCATCGAAATGGCATGTGGAAGGTGATATTTAGGCACCATCTTCTTAATGTATTTCACCACGAAATTCACTAAGGTGCGTTTAGGCGCGCTCAGTAAGTCACCGAGTCCGGTTAAAATTACGCTTTCAACAGCAGTGTCTTCAACCACTTCTTCCAGCGTACTGGCAAAATTAGAGACCACAACAATCGCTTTGGCACCCGAATCATTAAGCTGGTGCTTTAATTCTCTCGGGGTATACAGTGGATTGACGTTGACCACCACCATACCTGCACGCAAAATACCAAATAGCGCAATAGGATATTGCAACAAATTTGGCATCATGATGGCAACGCGATCGCCTTTTTGCAGCTTAAGTTCATTTTGTAAGTAGGCGGCAAACGCACGGCTACGCTCTTCGAGTTTACGGTAAGTCAGTGTCGCGCCCATATTCACAAATGCAGGCTGATCGGCATATTTTGCCACTGAACTTTCAAACAGATCGATTAACGAACTGTACTGTTTCTCGTTAATAATGGCGGGTACATCATCGGGTAAATTGTTCGTCCAAAGCTGTTCCACTAGTCTCTCCTAAATCCAGAGGCAGAGTTATTGTGAATGAAATCAATCACTAATCGTTTCAAATAATAGAAACTAAACACTGACTTATCAATATTGTAAGTAACACCCAAAAATCATACGGGCGTTTTAATTTTGAACATCATCACATAATTAGAGTAAAAATCCTAGACTAATTTTGCGTACCGATGATTATTCAATCGACTGACTCATGTCAGCTTAAAAATTCATAAATGTGCCTAGCCACCTGCTGTGCATTGCCCATATGCAGATGATGGTCGCCATCGAGTTCCACATGGGTTATTGCCTGATACCAATCCAATACTTGCTGAGTGATTTTCGGCTCGCGTTGATAACCATCCCGTGCAGTAATCAACAACACACGACCAGTATGGCCTTGCATTAATCCTGTCACGTGTTCAAGATTAAGCCGCATCGGCGAGTCCAAGGTAAGCCTAGGATCGGTACGCCATCGCAGAGCAGTCTCACCATTCACATTACGTTCAATGATAAGTCGACACCAAGGCGTGGCCAGTCCGGTCAAACGATGCCTAGCCGTTACGGCTCTCTCAAGTGAAAAGCTCCGTGAAGGCGCGCTCTTTTTTTCCAATAAGCGCCGATAACCTTGAAAACTTCGAGTCAATCGCTGCCGACTATTCACAGGGGTTTCAAACAGCGGCGCCATCGCTTCAATCAATATCCAGTGGGGCACTTTATCGGCAAAGGCTGCGCTATAAGCAGACGCAACAATCGCACCAAGTGAATGGCCCATCACCGCATAAACGGGTTTAATCGCCATCACAGCATCAAGCAAAATATCGACATCATAAAGATAATCAACCCAATGCAGCGGATAGGCGCCGGGTCGATGTTCTGAGCGACCATGCCCAGGCCAATCAATGGCTAACACTTGGAAGTTATCAAGATTCTGGGTTAATGGCGCAAAGCTGTTGGCATTATCTAACCATCCATGCAATGCCAGTATTAATGGCTTATCGTCACTTCCCCATACTCTTGCGGCTAAACGAATATGAGGCAACTGAATCGTCACCTCATTTTCTGCGCCGCAAGATTGCCATAGCAAGCTCTTTTTGTCAGGCATTTATTACTACTTTTTGATAAATTTGAGTGTCATGCGGTCGCTTTCGCCTATTGCGAGGTATTTTTGCTTGTCTTGCTCACCCAACCTCAGGCTTGGTGGCAAGGTCCACACCCCTTTAGGGTGATCTTTGCTGTCTTTGTCATTGGCGTTAATTTCGCTGCTAGACACTAGAGTAAAGCCTGATTTTTGCGCCAAATCGATGATCTCATCTTGCAGCATATAACCAGAGCTTAACGCCATTCCGGGCTTAGCCCTATGCTCAACAATGCCCAGTACTCCACCGGGTTTGAGCACCTGATACGCACTGTCAAACACATTTTCTAACTGGCCTGAATTGGCCCAGTTGTGCAGATTACGAAAAGTCAGCACAGCATCGACACTGTTATCTTCACCTAACTCGGTCAGGCGTGGTGGATCGAACGCCAAGAATGAAGCTTGACCAAGCACAGCGCGATTGTCATCCAGCCACTGCGCTAATGCTTTGCCTAAACGAATTTGATATCCAGGTAACTTAATCCCTTCTGGAGGGTTTGCATCGAAGTTTGCAGCGATATAGTGTCCTTCAGCGGCTAAATATGGCGCCAAAATCTCGCTATACCACCGTCCACCTGGCCACAATTCTATGACTGTATCGTTAGGTTTTATGTCAAAAAAAGTGAGTGTTTCAGCTGGATGCCTATAGGCGTCACGAGCAATATTGTCTGCTTGTCTTAAGTCATTGTTCAAGGCGGCACTCAGATGAGTATCTACCTCGGGTTGCGCCAGTAAATGGCCACTAAATAGACTCGCTACAAGCACAGAAGGTAATAGCAGATTATTGAATAACGGCATGGATTTCATTAAATATCTCCTCAGCAAAGACTTAAACCTATCAGTCTCTATGAGGAAATTAAATAAAAACAAACAAGGAGTAATGTTTATTTTGATAAGCGGTCAACCTTACTCCAACACAACCACAACATCAGCAGGCTGGTCAATAACCAGAGTGTCACCCAAAACACAGCCGGCATCCATGTCAACTGCGCCAACATTGCGGCATCCCCCTGACCTGTTAAGCCAAATAACACCGCCGGGCTGGCCAAAGCATTGAGCATCACCATTAATGCCATCACCCTAAGTGATAGCGTCAACGGTGGGCTGTGACTTAACTTTAACGGTAATAAAAACAGCAAGGCTAATAGCGACAAAATACCCAGCGTCAACAGATCGCGCCCCCACAGTAACATGGTTAACAACACCGCTAAGCCTAACAAAGCAAAGCTAAGCCGTATCCCCTGACGCCACGTGGCTAAATTAAAAATCAGTAATCCCCATAAGGCTGCACCAAAATAACCGGCAAAACCGATGGCTACAGGCCACCCCCCTTGGCTAAAACAGAGCCCGGCACCATTAGGAAATAGCTGGATATGGCTAACGGCGCCGCCAGTTAGCAAAGTTGCCAAGCCATGAGAGAGCTCATGAAAATAACTCTCTAGCCATTTAAAGGGCACGCTGAGATAGGGAATACGCGTAAGTATCAGTGCCAGCAGTAGTTCGATAATAAATTGACCACGGCTGGGGACTGCGATGGCATTGGGCGCAGTGGATTGACTATGCAGCGCCATTAGTGACTCCACCTAGGCAAGTGACCGTTACTCAAATAACGAGTACAGGCAAAAAAATAAGCTAAGACACTAAGTGACAATAAGGATTTTTGCGCGCCATAGACAGCTAACAACAATGCGGAGACAAAAGCAGTTAAATACCACCAAAGCCTGCCCGCGCTTAGCCGCTTATGCATAAGTATCGATACCCACCATTTGCGAAATAGCTTCTCGCTGCGCGGCATGTTCATGCTGTAGGTAAGTAGAAATCGCGCCTTGCTTGGCCTGAGTATTCTGCTCATACTCGAGCTTGGCATCGAGACGGGCGTCAAGTTGCATGGCACTTGAGTTGTCTGCGTTATCAGCATTACCAAGCTCCACCTCAGTTGCGCCTGACTGGCCTTGTTGGCGCAATAGATCGCTAGACTCAATCGCTTTGACATCAATAATCGCAGGCAAAACTTGCGCCGTCTTAAGCGGCGCAATGCTGTCACTGATGTTTGTGGCGCTTGGCAATGTATTGCTGCGCAGCACATGACCGGATTGGATCTGCATAACTTACCTCACAGTGTGGCGCTTGATTCTGCTGTGCGCCACGGCAATGGTTAGATTATCGATATAGACTCATTTATAGCGAGTTACGATCACCTCGCTTTCAGCAGTATGAATTTGTTAGGCTTAACTTCAAAGACAACAACTAGCATCTACTAAAAGCCGATTGCTATAAGTTTAAAACAGATCACTCACGCCCGGGCAACTTTTTCCACGTAACGGTATCACGCAAATAGACAGGTTGAAGCCCTTCTACATCAGTCGATTGTCCAACGTCATGGGCTATCTCTGCTAGTTGCAACATATATTTAGCTTCGGGAAACTTGGCTTCTGCTGCCAGCAACATTCCCTCGATAAGCAACTCAGGATAAGCATCAAAGCCGGTGCCACAAGCCATCACCGCTTGCTGATAATCTAAAGCACGGCTGACTTCAACAGGAGCGCACACGCTTTCCCGGCCAATCAGTGTCGCTATACCCGCTTGATTGATAAATTCGCCCCAATAGACTTCGCCCATACGGGCATCGATGGCAGCCACGACTTGCGCCGCGCCATGGAGCTCAATCGTCGCCTGCGCCATCGCCTGTAAAGTTGAAATACCTACTACAGGTAAGTCTTGGCCTAACGCTAATCCTTGAGTCATTGACGTGCAGATGCGTATACCGGTAAAACTGCCAGGGCCGCGGCCATAGGCTATCAAGTCAACATCACTTAACCCAATATTGGCATCATTGAGCACCTTATCGACCATAGGTAATAGCCTTTGGCTGTGTTCACGCGGCGCATCGGCCTGCTGGGCATACACTCGCCCCTGATAGCTTAAGGCCACCGAGCAAGATTCGGTGCAGGTGTCTAGCGCAAGCAGGGTCAAGGATGAAGCATTGTCTGTATTATCAGGCATTAATCTAACCAAAATAGGAATAAAAGCAGATGTTAATCGTCAATCGATGTTCATTAAGGTAACCAGTATCGGCTAGCGATATGACTCGGTACAATAATCACAGTAATTGAGAATCACAGTAATCGAGGGACGACAACATATTTAATGACGCCGATTATAACGTAAATTCAAATCAGGTATAGCCCAAAAGCGGGCATAGACTAAAGCTAACTCAAGATATTGCGCCGCTTAGCGCACTTGTGTTCACCTTCCCGCATCATAACCTCGCTATTATAAGCGCAACATAAGCCAATAACATCAAGTAGCAGCTCATAGATCGCTACCATTACCATCACGCAACTGCGGTACGTAAAAAGGCTTTCGTATTTTGAGCCAATTGGCAAGACTCACCTTGTTGAAAATTATTTCATGGTCAAATTGATTAAAAACGATACCATAAAGGCCAAATAGCCAAAATACTCAGCCCATAAGACATTCTGACCACAAGGATCGGCACCACCATGACACAGGATACAAGTATGAGCCCACCACTTAAGATCATTATTGTGGGTGGCGGCGCTGGAGGCCTAGGCCTTGCAACCCAACTGGGGCTTAAACTAGGGAAAAAAGGCCAAGCGGAGATCACCTTAATCGATAAAAACCGCACCCATATTTGGAAGCCGCTACTCCATGAAGTCGCCACCGGCTCACTCGATGCCGATCTCGATGGTGTGGTCTATTCGGCCCATGCGGTGCGCCACGGTTATCAATTTCAATTAGGCGAGCTCAATCATGTCGATCTTAAGGCTCAGAGCATTACGCTTGCCCCGATCATAAACGCTAATGGGGAAGCCCTACTCCCCAGCAGGCAGCTCAGTTATGATAAATTAGTCATCGCTGTTGGCAGTGTCAGTAATGATTTTGGCACCCCTGGGGTACAAGAGCACTGCTACTTTTTAGACTCCCACCAGCAAGCCAATCGATTCCATAATGCATTGTTAGACAGCTTTACTCGGGTGCATCAATCGGATGAACTCGGCGCACTAAAAATTGCCATTGTTGGCGGCGGCGCCACAGGCGTTGAGCTGTCGGCAGAGCTATACCATGTCACCGAGCAACTCAAAATGTACGGTTTAAGTAAGATGACCGCCGATAAACTGAGCATCAGCTTGATTGAAGCGGGCCCGCGTATTTTACCTGCGTTACCTGAGCGGATTGCCGCCAGTGCGGCTCGGGAGTTAACGGCACTGGGCGTTAATATCAGAGAAAACACCCGTATTAATCAAGCCACGGCGCAAGGTTTTATCACCGCCGATGATGAACTCATCGATGCGCACCTGATGCTGTGGGCCGCGGGGGTTAAGGCCCCTGAGTTTATTAAACAGATTGAGGGGCTTGAGCTTAACCGCGCCAACCAAATTCTGGTAAAAGGCACATTGCAAAGTACCCAAGATGATAACGTCTATGTGATTGGTGACTGCTGTGCATGCCAGCAAGCCGATGGCAGTTTTGTCCCACCGCGCGCACAATCGGCACATCAGATGGCCCAATGTGTTGAACACAATATGCTTGCCGAGATAAAACAACTGCCATTGCAAGACTATGTTTATGTCGATCACGGCTCTTTAGTCAATCTATCGCGTTACAGTACCGTCGGTAGCTTGATGGGTAACTTAACCAAAAACAGCATGTTTGTTGAGGGGAAGATCGCTCGCTTTATGTATATTTCGCTATACCGCATGCATCAAAAGGCGATCCATGGCATACCGAAAACCTTGGCATTATGGATGGCAGAAAAAATGATGCGCGTTGTGCGCCCCAGAATGAAACTGCATTAAACTCAATCAGTCGCATCCTCAAATAAACAGTCCGTGTGCACTGTTTATTTGAGCCGCTAAGTCGCTATTAGCACAAATAGCAGTAATACAAGATGCCATGTAATCGATTTCACTTATCCGTTTAACTTAAGCGCTTAAGTTAAAGTGCTTAAAAAATCAGTTATCAATGCCAGCCTTAAAAGTGAGCGTTGCCATCTGTTAGCGCTCAATCTATCTGCTGCAAAAAGGTAATCGCTTGGTCAAGATCCCGGGTGCGGTGCATAGGTGGCAATGAGTTGATAAATGCCTGTCCGTAGGGGCGATTAACGATACGGTTATCGCATAAAATCAACACGCCACGATCCTTTTCATCACGGATCAATCGACCGACGCCCTGATTTAAGGTGATCACCGCTTGGGGCAATGACAAACTCATAAAGGGATCGAGCCCATCACGCATTACCCCCTCGGCCCTTGCCTTATACAAGGTGTCATCGGGTGACATAAACGGCAGTTTATCGATAATGACGCAGCTTAATAGTTTACCGCGCACATCAACGCCCTCCCAAAATGCCCCCGTACCCAACAAGACTGCATTACCCAATTGACGATACTTTTTCAGCAAGGTTTGTTTGCCCGCCTGCCCTTGTACTAATAAGGGATATTGCACTCGCCCGTGCAGCGCTTGGGCCACCTGATTAAGCATTCGATGGCTAGTGAACAGCATAAAAGTGCGACCTTTAGCGGCATTGATGGCTTTTATCGCCACATCAACCAGCTGCTTAGTGGCGTTATCATGTTGGCTGACGCTGCCGAGATGACGCGGCACACAAAATAGCGCTTGGCGCGCATAATCAAATGGACTGTCTAAGATCGCCGTTTGCGCGTTTTTTAATCCTAACGCCTGAGTAAATAAGCCTAAATCACGATTAATTTGTAACGTCGCCGAGGTAAAAATCCAACTGGTATCAGCCCTAAATAATGCCTGGCACTCTTTAGTCACATTAATTGGCGATATTCGCAGCGTCATATGCCGATAACCGTATTCGATACTGTAGGCACTGTTCTGATTATCGCATTGAAAAAACACCGCTAATTTACTTAATTGCTGATTAAGTTTCTCGACGCTATCATCAAACTCTTCATTACGACCAAGGTACCCCATTAACAGTGTTTGATAGGCGGTCAGCTCTTGTAACAGCGCCCATGAGGCTGTCATTATTGCTTTGTCGGCCAGCAGATAACGCCAATTAACTTGTTCGGTAGCAAAGACTTGAGCTTGCCACTGCTCTATTAAGGTGTAACAACGGGCCGTCATCGATGCTATCTGCGCTGAGTCAGTCATTGATTCACGGTAAAGCTGGGCAAAGCGTTCGATCAGGTTAATCACGCTTTTAATATTCAGCTGCTGACCAAAGTAAGTGACCGCAATATCGGGCAGCAGATGTGCCTCGTCAAAAATAACGGCGTCGGTATCGGGCAACAACTCGGCAAAGCCAGTCTCTTTCAACACACTGTCGGCAAAAAACAGGTGATGATTAACCACTATCACCTTGGCATCCATCGCCTTTTGCCGCGCTTTACGGGTAAAACAGGGCTCATAATGCTCGCAAGCTTTACCAATACAACTCTCTTTTGAACTGACCACCAAAGGCAAGGCTGCTGAGTTTTCTGACACACTATGGATACCGCCGATATCACCATCTTGAGTATGTCCAGCCCATTGATTGATTCGCAGCAGATCGTCAAGGACTTGACTGTCCATCACATCGGCACCGTTGAGTTGCCGCTCCATATTGAGCTGGCAAAGGTAGTTGCTGCGGCCTTTGAGTAACGCGACGTTTAGTTTGATATCGAGCATCGCCAGCAATGCAGGAATATCTTTAAAGAACAATTGCTCTTGTAGGTTTTTACTGCCGGTACTGATGATAACTTGCTGACCACTGAGCAATGCTGGCACCAAATACGCGTAGGTTTTACCCACACCAGTGCCCGCTTCAACCACCAAGTTGTCTGCACGCGACATCGCTTGGCTGACTAAAGCTGCCATCTGTTGCTGCTGCGGGCGGCAACTGTAGCCGCTAACGCCTTGGGCTATAACACCGTCATCAGCGAAAATACGCGCCACTTCTTGGGTTAATCTGCTGCTCGTCAATCTCAATCCATCATAGGGTTGTCAGTGCTATTGTGTGGGCATTATCCGTGTTTCATCTCTGAGCACAAGTGGTCGGCATTATCTCACTGACAAAACTTGTTACCTTTACGGCTCACCACCCAACCGATTTTACGACGTACAAAGAGACTTCACTACGGCCAAAACCATTTTGACTATGCACAACGCCTTTTCCCGCGCAGCTTGAAGATGAAGATCACTAATTATGCAAATTAGGGGTTGCATAAACACCCAATCTTGATTAGTTTAAATACAACTCAGGCGACAGCATCGCCGCTTTAGCAAATGATTACACGAGAAAAGAACATGACCCAGCGTTTGAACACTATCCATCATCACCATCATATGCGGTAGCCTTCGGACGCTTACTGCCGGAGGACTATTTCCTTCTGGTGGTTGATTCAAGACAGATCAAAAACCCCTGGAAGGAATTCCGGGGGTTTTTAGTTTCTAGCTTAATATTTTGTTTTAAAACAGTTTTAAAAAATTATTGAATCAACCATAGAGGAAGTCAGTTATGTCAGAGTCAAGCAGATTACGTATCGCCATTCAGAAATCGGGGCGCCTGTCTAAAGAATCACAAAAGCTATTAAAAAGTTGTGGTGTTAAGTTTAACGTTAACGAGCAGCGCCTTATCGCACACTCTGACAATATGCCAATCGACCTGCTGCGGGTGCGTGATGATGATATCCCTGGCCTTGTGATGGATGGCGTGGTTGATCTGGGGATCATAGGTGAAAACGTGCTTGAAGAGGAGCAGATTGAGCGTCAAGCCATCGGCAAACCTGCTGAATGCCTTAAGCTAAGAGAGCTTGATTTTGGCGCGTGTCGACTATCACTGGCTGTACCTAATGAATTTAATTATCAAGATGCGACCTCACTCGAAGGACTGCGCATCGCCACCTCTTACCCGAACCTACTTCGCCGTTATATGCAGCAAAAGGGCATAAGTTATCGCGACTGTATGCTTAAGGGCTCGGTCGAAGTTGCCCCTCGTGCAGGCCTTTCTGATGGGATCTGCGACTTGGTATCAACTGGCGCCACCTTAGAAGCAAATGGCCTGTACGAAACTGAAGTGATCTACCGCTCTATGGCCTGCATCATTCAATCGACTCAAGAGCAAACCCCTGACAAACAAGCGCTGATCAACAAGATTCTTTCTCGTATCAATGGCGTTGTACGCGCTAAAGAGAGTAAATATATTCTGCTGCACGCGCCTACCGAAACTCTCGATCAAATCGTGGCCCTATTACCTGGCGCTGAAAACCCAACCGTACTGCCCCTAAACGATGATACCAATCGCGTCGCTATCCACGCGGTAAGCACTGAAGATCTGTTCTGGGATACCATGGAGGAGCTCACTCAGCTCGGAGCCAGTTCAATACTGGTCATGCCAATCGAAAAAATGATGGGTTAACACTATGACATTAACGACGAGTACCGATGCGATTAAGGTCAAGATGCAACAACTTAAGTGGGCAGAGTTAAGCCTTGGCGAGCAACAACAAGCACTGCAACGCTCTCCCCTCGTTGGCGATTTGGCGCTAGAGCAAAGTGTCAAAACCATTATTGATAAAGTGGCTAACGAGGGAGATATCGCGCTCAAGCAATTTTCAAAGCAGTTTGATGGCGTCGAGTTGGATGAGCTTGCACTGTCTGATATTGAGATAGAAGCCGCCTGCGCAAGAGTTAGCGATGAGATAAAGACCGCCATAGCCCAAGCTATGGACAATATTGAAACCTTCCATAAAGCGCAAGCCTTTCAAGGCATTGATGTTGAAACTCAAACGGGCGTGCGCTGCGAACTTCGTAGTGAGCCCATCGAGAAAGTAGGGCTTTATATTCCTGGAGGCAGTGCGCCGCTCATATCCACCGTATTGATGCTCGCACTGCCAGCCAAAATTGCGGGATGTGAGCAACGTGTGCTCGTCAGCCCCCCGCCCATTGATGATGCCATTGTCTATGCTGCCAATGCATGTGGGATCACAGAGATTTTTCAAGTCGGTGGTGCCCAAGCCATCGCCGCCTTGGCATTAGGCACTGAGTCGATACCTGCTGTCGATAAGATTTTTGGCCCAGGTAATCGTTATGTCACCGAAGCTAAACGTCTAGTATCGCAAGATAGTCGCTGCGTGGTGAGTATCGATATGCCAGCTGGGCCTTCTGAGGTCTTAGTTATCGCAGATAAAGACGCGAACGCCAGTTTTATCGCCGCCGACCTATTGTCTCAAGCGGAGCACGGTCCAGACTCGCAAGTGATGCTGGTCACCGACAGCCAAAAACTCGCTAATGAGGTCAATCAAGCGCTGCAGCAACAACTTGCCCTGTTATCTAGAGCCGATATAGCGAAGACGGCGCTAAGTTGCAGCCGCACCTTACTGGTTAGCGATATGAATGAAGCCGCTAAAGTGTCCAACCGTTATGGCCCTGAACACTTAATTATTCAAACCAATGCACCTCGTGAACTGCTCAGACAAATTCGCGCTGCGGGCTCGGTATTTTTAGGTGCCTACACACCAGAATCCGTGGGTGATTATGCCAGTGGCACTAACCATGTGTTACCCACCTACGGCTATAGCAGAGCCGTATCTAGCCTATCACTTGCCGATTTTAGCCGCCGCTTTACCGTGCAAGAGCTCAGTGCCGAAGGCTTAATGGGGCTAGGCCAAAGCGTGATGACACTTGCCAGCGCCGAGCAACTCGATGCCCACAAGAATGCCATTGCAGTGCGCCTGCTTAGTATTGATACGGCAACAAGTACGGATAAGGGAGCTTAATATGGAGCAGAAGTTAACTATTGCCGAGCGACTAGCACGCCCAGAGCTGCTGACGCTGCAGCCCTATCAGTCTGCGCGCCGCATTGGTGGTGAAGGACAGGTTTGGGTCAATGCCAATGAGTCACCGTTTAACAATAGTGATATCGACGGCCTCAATCGCTATCCTGAATGTCAGCCACCAGCACTTATTAATGCGTATGCCAAATATGCAGGTGTGAATGCCGGTCAAGTCCTCACCAGTCGCGGTGCTGATGAAGCTATCGAGCTGTTAATTCGCACCTTTTGTGTACCCGGCAAAGATAGCATTGCCTGTTTTGGCCCGACCTATGGCATGTACGCCATTAGCGCACAAACCTTTAATGTCGGTGTTAATGCCCTGCGTCTCAATGATGGATATCAACTGCCAAATGATATCGCAGAGCAAGTTAGCGATGCCAAACTAGTGTTTATTTGTAACCCCAACAATCCTACTGGCACCGTCATTAGCCCACAGATAATAGCGCAGGTTATCACTAAGCTGCCTGATGCACTCGTCGTTGTCGATGAAGCCTATATTGAGTTTTGCCCCGACTATAGCGTTGCTAACCTTATCGACCAGTTTGATAACCTTGTGGTGCTGCGCACCTTGTCCAAAGCGTTTGCATTGGCTGGCGCACGCTGCGGCTTTATGCTCGCCAATAAGATGGTTATTGAGATGGTGATGCGAGTCATCGCGCCCTACCCTGTGCCTTTGCCAGTATCGAATCTTGCTTGCGAGGCGCTCAGCTCCCAAGGGATCGACACTATGCAACAACAGGTTAGCCAACTTAAACAGAATGGTTTACGACTCAGTGAGGCACTGCTGCGTATCGGCGCTCAAGTTCTGCCCGCCAATGGCAACTTTGTGTTGGCGACCTTTAATGATGTCACCGATATCCAACATAAACTTAAGCAAGGGGGGGTCGTGGCCCGCGCCTATAAAGATCCCGCCCTTGCTAACAGCATTCGCTTTAGTTTTGCCAGTGATGAACAAACGGATACGTTAATCAAACTGCTTGTCGATTAATGGCCGTGAAGCACTGATATTGACCCATATAACCCTAACTAGTGGCACAGAATAAGAATTGACATTGAAGGTAGAATAAAGATGAAACAAAAGATCCTTTTTATCGATAGAGATGGCACCATCATCGAAGAGCCAATCACCGACAAGCAAGTTGATAGTTTAGCCAAGTTGGTCTTTGAGCCACAGGTGATCCCTGCGCTGCTTAAGCTGCAAAAAGCGGGGTATCGACTCGTGATGGTCAGTAACCAAGATGGGTTGGGCACGCCTTCGTTCCCTAAAGATGATTTTGACACGCCGCAGAACATGATGATGCAGATCTTAACCAGCCAAGGTGTGGTCTTCGATGACGTGCTGATCTGCCCTCATTTTAATGATGAGAACTGCAGTTGCCGCAAACCTAAACTGGGGTTAGTTAAATCTTACCTTACCGAAGGCCGCGTCGACTTTACCGCCTCTGCCGTGATTGGCGACAGAGAAACCGATTTAGGTCTTGCCGATGCCATGGGAATAGCCGGACTGCAGTACAACCGTGAGACCCTAAACTGGGATGTGATTGCCGATAAGCTCCTTTGCAGCGATCGCGTCGCAACGGTCGTGCGCACCACCAAAGAAACCGACATTCGCGTCACCATTGATTTAGATAGCCAGCAGAAAAGCGACATCAATACTGGCATCGGCTTTTTTGACCACATGCTCGATCAAATTGCCACCCACGGCAGCTTTAAGATGGATGTTAGCGTCGATGGTGACTTAGAAATTGATGATCACCATAGCGTCGAAGATACCGCCTTAGCCATTGGTGACGCACTAAGGCAAGCCCTAGGTGATAAGCGCGGCATCGCCCGCTTTGGCTTTAGCATCCCTATGGATGAAGCCAGTGCCTCATGTTTGCTGGACTTATCAGGACGGCCGTTCATCAAGTTTGACGGCCAATTTGAGCGTGAAATGGTGGGCGAGATGGCCACCGAAATGGTGCCACATTTTTTCCGCTCTTTCGCCGATGGCCTGCGCTGCACCCTGCACTTATCCACCAATGGCGATAACGATCACCACAAGGTCGAAAGTCTGTTTAAAGTGCTTGGTCGCACCCTTCGCCAAGCCGTCAAAGTCGAAGGTGATGCCTTGCCATCAAGTAAAGGTGTGTTATGAGCAATGATAGAGCCAGCACCATTATCATAGACACTGGCTGTGCCAATTTAAGCTCGGTTCGCTATGCGTTTGAGCGTATCGGCGCCGATGTTCAAATCAGCGACGATTTAGCCAAGATCAAAGCCGCTACCCGCGTAGTATTGCCTGGTGTCGGTAGCGCTCAAGCGGCAATGGCCTCACTTAATGACAAAGCCCTCGTTGATACCATTAAGTCACTGAGCCAACCCGTACTCGGCGTCTGTCTTGGCATGCAGATTATGACCAACTCTTCGACTGAGCGCGGTAACTTTGCAGTAAAAAACAGCACTGACGGTTGTCGCTGCTTAGGACTTATCGACACCGAGATTAGCGATCTCGATAGCCACGGGCTGCCACTGCCGCACATGGGGTGGAACCAGATAACGCCAACGGCCCATCCACTATTTGAAGGAATTGCCGCTGGCAGTTACGTCTATTTTGTTCATAGCTACCGCGCGCCGATCAGCCAATACACCATTGCTAGCAGTCAATATGGCGAGCCCTTTAGTGCGGCCATCGCCAAGGATAACTTTATGGGGGTGCAGTTTCACCCTGAAAAAAGTGCCGCCATTGGCGCTCAGATCCTGAAAAACTTTATGAAAATGACCCGTGACAGTCTAAATCCACAAAAACCGGAGGTCGCCCAATGATTATCCCCGCAATCGATCTTATCGACGGCCAAGTGGTTCGCCTCTATCAAGGTGACTATAACCAGCAAACCACCTTTGCCTTAAGTCCATTAAGCCAACTGCAATCTTATCAAGCACAGGGCGCCCAGTGGCTACATATCGTTGACCTTACAGGCGCCAAAGATCCCGAACTACGCCAAACAGCATTGATAGCTGAGCTAGTGAACGGGCTTGATGCCAATATTCAAGTGGGCGGCGGCATTCGCAGCGAAGCCCAAGTAGCGGAGCTGCTGGATATTGGCGTCAAACGAGTGGTGATAGGCTCACTCGCGGTGAAAGAGACGGCACTGGTGCAAAGTTGGTTTACCAAATATGGTAGCGACGCCATCTGTTTAGCCCTCGATGTCAATATCAATGACGTGGGCGAGAAAATCGTTGCCGTGTCAGGCTGGCAATCGGGTGGCGGTAAAACCTTAGAGTCCTTAGTGGAAGCCTTTACACCTTATGGCCTAAAACACGCACTGGTGACCGACATTAGTCGTGATGGCACCCTGAAAGGCAGTAACACCGAATTATACCAAGAGATCGCGCAGCGTTATCCCGATATTGCATGGCAAGCGTCTGGTGGTATTGCTACTCTCGAGGACGTTGCCGCAGTAAGAGACAGTGGCGTCAGCGGTATTATTATCGGCAAAGCCCTATTAATTGAAAACTTTAGTGTCGAGGAGGCTATCCAATGTTGGCCAAACGCATAGTCCCCTGCCTCGATGTCCGCGAAGGTAAAGTGGTTAAAGGCGTCCAGTTTCGTAACCATGAAATTGTTGGTGACATAGTCCCTTTGGCCGCACGTTACGCCGTTGAGGGCGCCGATGAACTGGTGTTTTATGATATTACCGCCAGCGCACACGACCGTGTGGTTGATAAAAGTTGGGTGAGCCGGGTTGCCGAGCAGATTGATATCCCCTTCTGTGTTGCGGGCGGAATAAAAACGATTGCTCAAGCGCGAGAAAAGCTTGCCTTTGGCGCCGATAAAATCTCGATAAACTCACCCGCTTTAAGCGATCCAAATCTTATCGATCGCCTGCAAGATGAGTTTGGCCGCCAATGCATCGTCATTGGTATTGACTCCTTCTACGACGCCGACAGCAATAGCTACAAGGTCAAGCAGTTTACAGGGGATGAAGCCGCCACCAAAGATACCCAGTGGTATACCCAAGACTGGGTCGAAGAGGTGCAAAAACGCGGCTGTGGCGAGATCGTACTCAATGTGATGAACCAAGACGGCGTGCGCCAAGGCTATGATATAAAACAGCTCTCAATGATCAGAGCGATATGCGATGTCCCCTTAATTGCCTCAGGTGGTGCCGGTACTATGGCGCATTTTAAAGCAGTCTTTGAAGAGGCCAAAGTGGATGCGGCATTGGCTGCCAGTGTATTTCATAAAGGGATCATCGACATTCAAGCATTAAAACGTTACCTACAAGATAATGGCATCCAGATGCGTTTGTAACCGCAAGCTGATAAGGCTCAAGGATTAACAATGAAAAACATAGAAGATTTTTCCAATTTAGATTGGGATAAACAACAGGGACTGATCCCCGTCGTGGTACAAAACCACCTTACAGGTAAAGTATTAATGCTCGGCTATATGGATAAAGCCGCATTAGCAAAAACCTTAGACACCAAAATGGTCACCTTCTTTAGTCGCAGCAAGCAACGCCTATGGACTAAAGGTGAAACCTCAGGTAACACCCTAGATTTAGTGGCCATCGATTGTGACTGTGATGATGACAGCTTATTAGTGCAAGTGATCCCAAATGGTCCCACCTGCCACCTTGAGCGAGAAAGCTGCTGGCCTGATGGCGATGCCCATCCGTTTATCGATAACCTTGCTAAGCTAATTGCTTCACGTAAGGGCCAAGATGCCAAGTCGAGCTATACCGCCCATCTATTTGAGCGTGGCACTAAGCGTATTGCTCAAAAAGTGGGCGAAGAGGGATTGGAAACCGCATTAGCAGCCGCGACGAATGATAAACCTGAGCTAATCGATGAAGCATCCGATCTGATGTATCACTTACTCGTGCTACTAGAAGATCAAGAGTTATCGCTGGCAGACATTACGGCTAACTTATTAGCGCGCCATAGCAAACCTAGTCAGTAATACAGATCAACATGTGTTGAAAAAGAGGCCTACTTACATTAAGTAAGCCTCTTTTTTATTGGCTTTAAGCCCAATAGAAGTAAGGGATTTAGCACTTTTATACCCAGTTCTAAGAGATTGATCATCTGCTAAAGAAAACACACTGTTTTCCAACTGCTTTTATACCGAAAGAGCTGTTGTCAGTCTCGAGTTCTGCTACAATTTCGGCGTAATTTATCCCTCTACTCAATACATAAAAAAATAATACCCTATGAATCAATCAAACAAAGTTTTAGCCGTTAACGATGATCTGCCGATCCGTACCGATAAAGCAGTTCATTCAGGCAAAGTACGCAGCGTATATTGGTTAACCGCCGAGGACAGTGCCCGTCTTATTGAGCAAAAAGGATATGACGTACCCACCGATACCCCGCTAGCCATTATGGTGATAAGTGACCGTATTTCGGCCTTTGACTGTATTTGGCAAGGCGAGAATGGCCTCAATGGTGTACCTGGAAAAGGCGCCGCACTCAATGCCATCTCAAACCATTGGTTCAAACTGTTTAAAGAGAAAGGGCTAGCCGATAGTCATATTCTTGATGTGCCGCATCCATTCGTATGGATCGTCCAAAAAGCCCAGCCAGTGATGGTTGAAGCGATCGCAAGACAATACATCACCGGTTCCATGTGGCGTGCATACAGCAAAGGTGAGCGTGATTTTTGCGGTATCACCCTACCTGAAGGCCTAGAAAAAGATCAAAAGCTGGATGAAGTGTTGATCACTCCGTCAACCAAAGGGGTGTTAACGGGTCTTGAAGGCGTCCCGGAAGCTGATGATGTCAACGTCTCTCGCGCCGCTCTTGAGCGGCACCTTAAAGGCTTTAACTTTCGTTCAATAAGCGACATCGACTTATATGAGAAGCTTCTCAAAGAAGGCTTTGCCGTGATCAGTGACGCCCTAGCAGAACAAGATCAGATTTTTGTCGATACCAAGTTTGAATTTGGCTATGTAAAAGATGCCAGCGGCCAAGAAAAGCTTATCTATATGGATGAAGTTGGCACGCCCGATTCATCTCGTATTTGGGATGGTGAAGCACATCGTAATGGTAAAATCGTCGAGAAATCGAAAGAAGGGTTCCGCCAGTGGCTACTTAACCATTTCCCTGATCCTGATATTTTACTCAACAAAGAGCGTATGCCCGAGCGCTTTGCCCTCGCTCGCGATAATAAGCTGCCGACAGACGTGATGATGGATATCTCCAATACCTATGTTGGAATAGCAGAAACCATTATTGGTGAGAAACTTAATCTTAGCGACAATCCTCGCCAAGAAGTGATTGATGTGCTGCGTAATGAGTATCAACTAATTGTGGATTAATCGCTGATCCACTTTCGCATTGTCTTCTATGAAACCGTAATCGCTACTAGCATTGCGGTTTTTTTAGCCAACCCCTGCTTAACTTTGTCACTCGACATTGTTAAATGGCCCAATGATCGGCCCCTTGCTGGTTGTTATCCCATCGCAAAATCAAAGACTCTCGCTTTTAAAAAGAACAAGGCATAAATTAACGCATAAGCGACTTAATGCGAATTATAATGAAAGAATAACGACTCGTTAATAACAAGGGACGACTATGGATACTCTCCACATAGACACTATCGGTTACGTCAGTACTTTTTTAGGCTGGTGCACTGTACTGAATATTGTATTGTTTAGTTATATGGCAGTGATGCTTATCGCTTTCAACGCCCCCATTAAACGTCTACATAGCCGTATTATGCTGATCCCTAAGGAACAATTAAACGGGTTTTACTTCTCATTTTTAGCACATTATAAATTAGCGATATTACTCTTTAATCTAGTGCCTTACTGTGCCCTAAAAATCATGTCACAATGAGATGTTTGATATAACGCAGCCATTGAGTTATTTAATGGCGCATAATAAGACTATTGAGAATGGATTCAGATACTTGAAGTGTCTAGCACAATGGCAACATGTGACAATAAACAGATAAATCGCAATAGTTGCCGACTCACCTGTTTATTTAGCCTAGTTAAAGTATCAATACGAGGTAAATATTCGACTCAATAAATTGACGCCTCACCTGGTGGACGAGTACGTAATACTTTTAAAAACCACATATACTGCTCAGGATATGCACTGATCACCTGTTCTACTACGCGATTAAGCGCTAAGGCTTCATTTTCTTTGCCTTGCATCTCATCGGGAGAAATCGCCGGCATGACAGTCAACTGGAATTTGCGGCGCTGTTGATCGTAGCCAATTTTAACGGGCATTACCTGAGCGTTTCCAGCCGACGCTAATCGACCGACCACGGGCAGAGTCGCTTTTACTGTGGCAAAGAATGGTGCAAACACACTTTTTTCTGGGCCTAAATCTTCATCGGGCAGATAGAAAAAACTGTTATCCTGCTTAAGTTCGGAAAGTAATGCCCGAATGCCAGCATCGCGCATATAGATATTGCCACCTTGAGAACTACGCATACGGTTATTAAACCAATCAAAGAGCTTATTACGATGCGCTTTTGCCATAGAGACCATAGGCAACTCAAGATTCAGACGCAGCCCCGCATACTCAATTCCCCATACATGGGGCATGATGAAGATAACAGGTTGACCCGCATCACGCGCTCGCTGCACATGTTCGAAGCCATCAAGTATGACTCGGCGGCGTAAATTATCGCTTGAACGAATAAGTAACTCTGATTGTGCTAGCAAGATCATCACAAAGTTTTCGATGTTATTATCGAGTAACTGATTAATTTCACTCTCTGATTTTTCTGGGAAGCAGGTTTCTAGATTAGCCCTTGCAATGCGTAACGGCTTTTTAGCCACTTTTTTAACTAACTTAGCAATCATGCGCGCGATGGGATCACGCACGCGCGCTGGCATAGCACCAAAAATGACTAACAAGCCAATCGCCAGCCACGTTGGCCAGAGTTTAGGGTGTAATAAGCTAAGGTTGAAACGGCGGTCAAAATATTTGGGTTTTCTGGACAAGTAATTAAACCTCTAACCTTTCGAAAAATAAGATGAATCGGTAAATAAAAAACAGAAAAAGCCACTCTGTGAGTGGCCTTAAACTGTCACGCTAAGTAACGTTATTTGTCGGCTTTATTAGCCTCTTCGACTCGGCTCTTGAGCTTCTGTCCTGGACGGAAAGTCACCACACGGCGAGCAGAAATTGGAATATCCTCGCCTGTTTTTGGGTTTCTTCCCGGTCTTTGGTTTTTGTCCCTAAGGTCAAAATTGCCAAAGCCAGATAACTTGACCTGCTCACCGTTTTCGAGTGCTTGACGAATCTCTTCGAAAAACGTCTCTACCATCTCTTTTGCAACTCGCTTATTAATACCAAGTGTTTCAAAAAGATGTTCTGCCATTTCGGCTTTGGTAAGTGCCATACTTTTAATCCCTCAACAATGCGTTGAACTCTGACTTGAGTGAAGAAACTACTTTTTCGACGACTTCTGCAATTTCTTTTTCTTCAAGTGTACGAGCGTTGTCTTGTAGTGTAAGTGCTATCGCCAAGCTCTTTTTGCCTGGTTCAACACCTTTACCTTGGTATACATCGAACAAGTTTAAGCCAACCAACTGATTTTCGCCAACTTTTCTTATCAAATTTATAACATCGGCCGCAGATACCTGCTCATCAACGACGATGGCAATGTCTCTACGGTTTGCAGGAAACTTAGACACAGCCTGGGCTTGCGGCAAACTTGCATGTAATAAAGCGTCTAATTCAAGCTCAAAAATAATGGTTTTACCGTTCAATCCAAATGGCTTTTCTAAGCTAGGATGGACGGCTCCTATGACACCTATGACGCGATCATTTCTTAATATTTCAGCACATTGCCCCGGATGTAATGCCGGATGAGATGCTGATCTAAAAGTAAATTCTTCATCAGATACTGTCAAGCCGATTATGGCTTCTAAGTCACCTTTAAGGTCGAAAAAGTCGACCGTTTTCGACTCCATTGACCAATGTTCATCATGTTGGTTACCTGAAATCACCGCACCCAGCATCGCTTGCTGACGTACTTGTGATTCTGCGACTTCATCTGGTACAAAACGAAGGCCAGTTTCAAATAGACGCACACGATTTTGTTGACGACTTTGGTTATAACCTACTGCAGTCAATAAGCCAGTAAACATCGACAAACGCATCGCTGACATCTCTACCGAAATAGGATTAGGCAAAATCATCGCTGGCGCATCAGGATGAATAAGTGCTTGCTGCTTAGGATCAACAAAACTATAGGTCACCGCTTCTTGGAAACCTCGCGCCACCATCATTGCTCGCACACGCTTTAAATCGATGTCAGATTCTTTATGATCTGGCATGCGTAGCGCTGCTATTGGAGCCGTATTAGGGATATTGTTATAACCATAAATTCGCGCTACTTCTTCAATAAGGTCTTCTTCAATCGCCATATCAAAACGGTAAGTCGCCGTGGTCACATTCCAAGCGCCATCGATTGGCTCAACAATAAAGCCTAAACGTTGCAGAATTTCAGTAACGTCATTGTCGGCAATATGATGACCCAATACGCGATCAAGCTTGCTACGACGTAACGTAATGCTTACAGGCTTGGGTAAATGCGCATCAGATTTAGACTCAACCACTGGACCGGCTTCGCCGCCGCAGATATCAAGCACTAGACGCGTGGCTCTGTCCATCACTTTAGCTTGCAGTTCTGGGTCGACACCACGCTCAAAACGATGTGATGCATCAGTGTGCAAACCTAAACGACGTGATTTGCCCATAATGGCCAGCGGCGCAAAAAACGCACACTCAAGCATAATGTCTTTAGTCTCAGCGGTTACGCCCGATGCTTCACCACCAAATACACCGGCCAACGCCAATGCTTGCTGTTGATCGGCTATCACTAAAGTATCAGCCGGCACCGTAATTTCATTGCCATCAAGCAAGGTCAGTTTTTCTTCACCATCCGCCAAACGCACCACGATATCACCGTTTACGGTGGCTAAATCGAAAGCGTGCATAGGTTGACCAAACTCAATCAACACATAGTTAGTGATATCAACTATCGGATCGATAGAGCGAATACCACTACGGCGCAGCTTCTCTTGCATCCATACCGGTGTTTGTGCCTTAACGTTGATGTTTTTAACTATGCGGCCTAAATAGCGTGGGCATGCCGCTGGCGCTTGGTTATCAATAACGACAGCGTCAGTAATCGTCGGCGTTACCGCTTCCCATGTTGGCTCAGTCACCGCTTGACGATTTAATACACCCACTTCACGAGCCAGACCTACCATACCTAAACAATCTGCGCGGTTCGCCGTTAAATCAACGTCAATCACAGCATCATCTAGATCAAGGTACTCACGGACATCTGTCCCAATTGGCGCATCTAATGGCAGTTCAATAATGCCATCACTTTCGATATCGATACCCAGTTCGCCGTATGAACAAAGCATACCGAATGAAGGTTGACCACGCAGTTTGGCCTTCTTAATTTTAAAGTCGCCCGGTAATACGGCGCCAACCATAGCCACGGCCACTTTTAGTCCTAAACGACAGTTAGGTGCACCGCAAACGATGTCGATCAACTCATTTTGACCCACATTAATTTTAGTTACGCGCAATTTATCGGCATCTGGATGTTGGCCACATTCGACCACCTCACCAATAATTACGCCAGAAAACTCACCTGCAACGGCGTCGATTCCATCGACTTCAAGACCTGCCATGGTAATTTGGTGAGATAATTCTTCTCGGGTCACACTTGGGTTAACCCACTCACGAAGCCAAGATTCGCTAAATTTCATTTTTACTCGCTCCGTTATTTGAATTGCTTAAGAAAGCGCAGATCGTTCTCGAAGAATGAACGCAAATCGTTAACGCCGTAACGTAACATCGATAAACGCTCAACCCCCATACCAAAGGCAAAGCCTTGATACTTTTCAGGATCAATTCCTACGCTGCGCAGCACATTAGGATGTACCATGCCGCAACCCAATACTTCTAACCACTTACCGTTTTTACCCATCACGTCAACTTCCGCTGAAGGCTCAGTGAAAGGAAAATAAGATGGACGGAAGCGTACTTGTAAATCTTCTTCAAAAAAGTTACGCAAGAAATCGTGCAGGATCCCTTTTAGTTCGGCAAAATTAACATGCTCATCAACTAACAAACCTTCTACCTGATGAAACATCGGCGTGTGGGTTTGATCATAGTCATTACGGTAAACGCGGCCCGGAGAGATAATTCTCAATGGCGGCTTCTCGTTTTCCATAGTACGGATCTGTACACCCGAGGTTTGGGTACGCAACATTAACTTAGGATTAAAGTAGAAAGTGTCATGATCGGCACGAGCCGGATGATGCTCCGAAATATTGAGCGCATCGAAATTATGGAAATCATCCTCAATTTCAGGCCCCTGCTTAACGCTAAAACCAAGTTCACCAAAGAAAGTTTCAATACGTTCGATAGTTCGCGTAACAGGATGTAGCCCGCCATTATCAATACGACGTCCTGGCAAGGTCACATCAATACTTTCTGCCGCTAATTTCGCTTCAAGTTCGGCTGATTTTAACCCGTCTATACGCTCAGATAACTTCTGTTGTACGGCTTGCTTAGCTTGGTTAACTGCTTGACCGAAAGCAGGCTTCTCTTCTGCACTAAGCTTACCCATCATTTTCATCATGTCGGTGATCTTACCTTTTTTACCTAGGTAATCGACACGAAGCTCATCGAGGGCTTTCAGATCATCTGTCCCTTCGATAGCCTGCAAGGCCTGTTCTACGATTTCTGTTAACTGTGACATCATCTCTTCCAGTACGCCCGGTCCCGAGTTCGAGAGCCAAGACTTTCTATATGCTGACTATTTATCTTGCGAAAATAGAAAAAGAGACAAATTTTACGTGAGCCTAAGCCGTTTGACTAGGGCTTATTTATGATTTTTCCGAAGAGTTTCACTGAACTACCCAACAGACAGAAAACGATAAGCGAGTTTGATGAGCTAATATGACAAAATAGTTACCTTGTTACCATGGCGCTACAACAAACAAATCAAGAACAGTGCAAGTAACGACTATTGAAAACAAGTTGCACAAATAAACAACAAACAAACGTAAGTGGTCATATTTTCTATTAAGTTATGACATTTCAATCCGATAAGATAGATATTATTTAGCGCAACAAACGAGTATTTCGATGAAAGAAGTCAAGTTTAGGTGGATAGATCAATACCTGATCCACATGACCTTAAAAACAAAGTTTACCATTTTAGCGATTATTCCAATCATCACCTTACTTGGCTTAGCCAGCATTTTATATGGCCAGTTCAATAATCAACTGCGTCAAAGCCATCAAGTCACAAGTGTTAACTATGCACAGCAGTTGGCCGATGTCATTGAACTCAGTTCTCAATACATACCTACTGAGCAACAAGTCGCCTTTAAACGTGCTTTAACTCAACAACAGATAGCAACATATACCGAGTCATTAACTGCTGATACGGCCCGTATTGCATCGCAAGGGGGTGGCAGTAACGTTAGTGACGACAGTGTTAACGCTTACAGCCGCGTAACCGATAGCGGACTTATCGCCATTGTTAAGGTCGATAATTTAAGTCATACACTCGATTCGGCGAAACCTTATGTATTGGCTAGCTTGTTAGTGTTGACCTTAATCATCTTAATCGCCTGTTACTATATATCGACCTTTGTTGGCGGTGCTCTATACACCAGTGTGATGGCGCTAAAACGTGCTGCCGATGGCGACCTTACGGGTCGACTTAACTTCTTCGAAGTGAAAGATGAATTTAGTATTTTGGCGATTAGCATAGATACATTGGTAGAGCGCCAGCACAACCTTGTACGCCAACTATCCCAGGCCAGCAGCCAAATTCGTAATGTCGTACAAAACTTTAGACAAACCGCTGAAGAAGGTCAGCACTTGGCAGCAGGGCAACGTCAGCATTTAGACTCACTCGCCACCGCCATGGAGCAGATGACGGCCGCGGTAAAAGAGGTAGCCCGTAACGCCGAGCTGTCATCTAGTGAAACCCAAGAAGCTAACCAACAAGTTGAGGCAGGTTCTAAAGATATTGCCATTACTGTCGATGCCATTGGTGTGCTATCAAATGAGATTGGTGACGCCGCTAATGCCGTCAATGTGCTCAATGAGAATGCCAGTAAAATTGATGAAGTGGTATCGACCATTAACGCAATTTCTGAGCAAACTAACCTACTAGCATTGAACGCTGCCATTGAAGCCGCCCGAGCCGGTGAACAGGGACGCGGCTTTGCCGTAGTTGCCGATGAGGTGCGCACATTAGCTGGGCGGACTCAAGCCGCTACTGTCGAAATTAAAACCATGATTGAAGCCTTACAAAACGGTTCACAAAATTTAACTCAAGTAATGAAGCGCACCGTGGATTTGGCACAAAATGGTAAGCAACATGTTCTCGACACAGGTAAAGACTTAACAGCGATTGCACAACATAGTGAAAAAGTGTACGAAATGAGTGTGATGATCGCGACTTCAGCAGAACAACAATCTGCCGTAGCGAATGAAATTGCCACAAATCTCATGGAAATACGTAACCAATCCCATGATGTTGAGACATCAGCCAACCAATCAGTATCTGGTTGCGACGAATTACACGCCACAGCAGAGCAATTAGATCAATTACTCATCGGCCTAAAAGTTTAACATCATAGAGTGCTGGCCTTTTTAATCACAAGGCTAGCACTCTGTTTTTGCTTTACTATTTAATCTCAGTCTGTTTTGATTTAATCTTGACCAATCGCGTTGGGTTACAGGAATTGCAGCTGAAATGGCCACACACACTAAACACAATACAACAATGCGTAATACCCAATGGAAAAACAGCCTAACGGTTAAATTTATCCTGGTTCAATTTGTGGTCGCCGTGCTCATTATTGCCTCCAGTACCTGGTTTATTTTTAACGCTGAAAAAATACATCATATGGACACCCAGCTGTCCTTAAGCCAAAGCTATGCCCGCGCGGTTATTGCTCAGTTACAACAAATTACATCGAAAGTAGAAACCTTGACCCGTTCACTGGGCACGGTTGGAGAAACTTATTATGAGCAAGCGAAGCAAATTGATAAGTTAATCTCCCCCTTGCTGACAATGGAAAACGATCAACAACTAATTGCCAGCGGTGGCATTTGGCCTGAGCCGAAACATACGACGGCTCAGGTGTCGCTCGACAGTTTTTTTTGGGCTAGGGATGACAACCAGCAATTCCGTAAAATCGATGACTACAACCTCCCAAACAATGATTTAAGATACGATGAAACGAGTTGGTATACGCCGGCAAAGTATCTACAAGACCGCCATACGCATTGGTCACAATCTTATATTGACCCCTATACCAAGGAATTAATGATCACGGCGTCTATTCCAATGCGTGTCGACCATCAATTTGTTGGCGTAGCAACCGTAGATATGGCATTAAGTGGTATTGATAAGTTGCTGACGTATTCTGACCAAAACCCATTATCAAAAGGTTATATTATCGCCTTAGATGCTTACAACAATCTGTTAAGCGACCCTTTCAAAAATAATGATAATGAATCGCCACATTTAGGAAAGTCTTTCACCCACCTAGTGAGCCATTACCCTGAATTATCCCCCTTAGCTACCGCGATAACGCAGATGGACCAAGAGTTCTATCAACAGATAATGACAAAACCTGCTTATCAAAGGGCACAGCTGCAACCATTACTCGATAGTCTCTCTTCTGAGCAACATGACAGATTGCTTGCCGTTATTAACGCATCGCTGCAACCTAAAGCCTATAAACAAGCCGTAGAGACCTTAACACTCGATACAGGCCCACTGCTCAACGAACCTGTAATTATCTCAATCCTTACCATGGAAGAAACGTTATGGAAAATCATTTTAGTCACCCCCATTTCAGGGTTATCGCAGCAAGCCAATGCCATCGCAATGAAAATTGGGGCATTTTTATTACTGTCACAACTTCTGGCACTCATCATCTTATTTGTCTTTCAACATAAGCTGTTTATTCGACCTATTTTTCAAATATCCTCGGCATTACAAAGCGGTAATCTAGGTTGGCTAGCACTTGATGCCAATACTCGCCAAGACGAGATCGGTCAGCTAGCTAAGGCCTTCGTGGCCCGCAGTAATCAACTGGAGATTGCTTACGCCAGCTTAGATGCCAGTAACCTGGCATTAGAGCAGCAATTGGCGATGCAACAACAGGCAAAAACAGAGTTGGAAAGCAAAAAAGAGCTCATTAATTCGTTACTCAACGCGTCTCAAAATCTCATTTGCATTAAAGATATGACAGGTAGATATACCTTAGTAAACGACAAGTTTTGTGAAATATTAGGCCTAGAACGCAAACAGATCTTGGGCGCAAGAGACAGTGAAATTTACCCACCGCATATTGCAGACATTATCGCGCACCATGATGCTATCGTTAAAAACAGCGATAATGGCCAAAGTTTTGAGCAGCCAATCCCCACCATTCATGGCGAGTTAACCTATTTGGTCAGTAAATACCCTATCAACGATACCGACGGCAACCTTATCGCATTGGGCGGCATGGCAATGGACATTAGTCGTTTAAAAGCGCAGCAAGTGGAAAGTGATGCCCGCATTCAGGAATTAATAACACTCAATGCACAATTACAACAGACTCTCGAGTTGACTGCGAAACAAGAATTGGCCTTTAAAGAAGACAAACAGGCTAACGCAGCTCCTAATGCCCCGATAAGTTACAACAAGTCAGTGACTCAACCTGGTAGCGAACACGACCAACAACAAATTTTGTTGCACATAGTACAGCAACTTAATAAGCAACAATTAACCGCACTTGAGCACCTGTTTACCCAACTACAAAAAGTCACCAGCCAAGGCCGCGTCGCCCCCCTAATGACAGATAAGGTTCATGCCGAACATCTAACAGAGATTCTAGCCGAGCAGATCGATATATTACGCCATACACAACCATTGCTGTTATGTGAATATCAAGAAACCAAATCAATCCAGCTTGAACAGTACTTACAAGATATGCTGGCGATGCTGGCGCCGCAACTGAAACAAAAACAGGTACAATGGCAGGTGAACAGCGAACAGTCACTGGCGGTATCTCTGCCCTCTTGGCACCTATTTTATCTAAGTTACCGCTTAATTAACAATACACTAGTACACGCTTTCCCCAATGAAGTGCCTTTCGATAGTCCAAAAACCTTACAGATTGATGTTAACTATCAAGATGGCAAGCTCACGATAATAGTGCGCGATAACGGCATCGGGCTCTCGGGCAATGCCTTAACTAAATTACAGGGACAACTGATGGATCTTGAGGGGTACGGCACACTCGTGGAACTCAACCGTTGGTTAGCCACCCATTATCAAGGCGAGCTCAGCATCGCCTCTGTCGCGAACCAATTCACGGAAATACGTTGTCAGATCCCACTGAATCGGCAACAAATTCATGGACTGTAATATTGCTTTTTTCAGGCAAAAAACAAAATCCAATGGGCATGATCTTATCAATAACTTGATTTTGTTGGGACCGATATCGAAGCGCGAATAAACAGGCGCTAAGGACACCCTAGATATATAGAGTTAAGTGACATTCGATATTAAAAGTAAATTAGCGCGAGACATCAACTATATAATGCCCTTGCAACCAATTGCGCCCAATAAGCAATTTATTGGTCATTTTTGAGCGATCTCGCAAATTCACCCTAGTCTTATACTCTTTACCTGGCTCGCCCATATTAAGCTCAATCATATAGCGGATCTCGCTGCCTTGGGCATTTCTAATCAAGGATGTTTCCACAATACGGCTACGGATACGCTGCCTTTCTCCCAGCTCATTTTCCGTGGTGAAAGTAATCATCTTACCAACATTCTGTTCCATATCAGCAACGCCAGCATCAACTTTAAGATCAACGGCATGCAGCGAATTTTCAACCGCTCCGGTATCGATGCGAGTGTTATAACGTAACCCCGCTTCTACGATATTAATCATGGCCACTGAGCCTATCAACTGCTTTTCAGCAACATCAACAATATATTTATCTTTCAGCCAATTACGTCCAATCAGTAAACGGTAATCCATGTGGCTGCGATCGCGTAGGTTCACTTTGACTTGACGCTCCTTGCCATCGAAACCAAGGTGTAATGCCACCATGTAGCGCGTTTCGCTTCCCTGTGAATTTTTCACCCTAGACACTTTGACAATTTTAGCGCTTAAACGCCGCGCTTCACCAGCTTCATTTTGCGTTGTAAACCAAAGGGTTTTGCCGATGTTATCTTTCATTTTAGCCGCGCTACCACCTTCAATCTCTAAATCGGTGGCATGCAATGAGGTGTTTGCCGCTCCCGTGTCCATGCGAGCCTCATAGATGAGATCCGCCTCTTCAACAGATAATGAAGCCGTTGGACCAATAATCTCTTTTTGTGCCGCCCAGCTTGGCATGGTAAACAATATGGCACAAAGACAAATGATTTTAAGCATCTAACACCTCATCTCTCATCAATTAAAAAGCCGACAATCTCAGTCGGCTTCATTGCAATGTCACGCGTTACGCTGTGGCATCTTGACTTGCCAGCCATTGGCGCGCCGCAAGCCTATTGTCATGCTGAAAGACTTTGACCGGACACGGCACCATGCAGGCCAACACTGTGGCCATGGGCAACTCACCGCTTGTGATGATGGCAACTCGTGAAAAATCCATCAAATGAAAAAAACCTAACTTTGCTTCATCCCACAGCGTCTCAACCGACACACCTTCAAAGTCAGCACTCAATTCATACCATAACTTAATTGTTGCATGATCTTTTAACTTGGTTTCGATAGCAGGCAATAGCTGTTGATTGAAATCGTCA
Source organism: Shewanella sp. 553 (assembly GCF_059338375.1). Taxonomy (NCBI): domain Bacteria; kingdom Pseudomonadati; phylum Pseudomonadota; class Gammaproteobacteria; order Alteromonadales; family Shewanellaceae; genus Shewanella; species Shewanella sp. 553. The sequence goes on along the minus strand of NZ_CM181701.1, from coordinate 1,776,545 downwards.
CTGGTGAGTACGCCATAGACTTTTATCGCCACCACTTCATGACTGAATCCCTCTAGTAACTCGATCATTTCTCACTCCTTACCAATCAAGCATCAACAACCAATGTTACGAGCTTAAACGAGAAAGTCATACACTACAACGGACAACTAATTGCGGGTATTAGAAATTAATATAAGCACACTGCGCTACATCAGGATTAGTGTAACTTGGCAATTTCCTGATCGAATAAATTTTTGATTAAGCCTGAAAATTCGGTGATGAATAGCGTCTGCTCAGAGGTAGCATAATGATCAGCCACCTTAGCCAAAATCTCTTCAAGATCATAAACAATCGCATCGACTTCTCGTATAACGGTATTACGCTGGGCAAAGGTTAATGCAGGATTTTGACCACACACCATAATAATCTGCGCCGCAAGTTGCTCTTCAAACAACTCCATCACAGTATCGCCAGCAATTAAGGAATTATCTGACGACTCAAACAGCCCCAGATGTTCGGTGAGATATTGAATGAGATGTATATATCCGTCTTTATCTGTAACCATGATTAGCCTTAACAAACATTAATTAAAGAGCATGCTCTCACCCATGCCCTTAATTCGATAATTGCCGCTATTATGGTACAAATTATGTGGTCAGTCTCGTCTAAAGTGCACGTTTTTGATTAACGGTTTAAAGTTAACACAAATGATACTGGCACCGCCTTGCTGATAGCACTTAAGCCGGCCAATTCACGCAGTTTCTCGACCCCTGCTGCCAAGTCAAAATCAGCAGCGTCGATGATAAGTGGCATTTCGCTAGTAACCAATAGCGTGTTTTGATTCAACTTGGCTACCCGCACGCTAATATCCAGCATTTTAGATTGACCGCGTAACCTGACATTAGCAGGAATGACCATAGTATCCATACTGCCCACAGCCAGTTTATCAATCGCCTTAGCATCAATATTTGCCGTTAATGCTAATGCGGGGAACTGCGAAGTTTCAAACAATACCTGCTTCATGCGCTCATCACGGATCTCAATATTGGTCCATACACTGATTAATGGAATCGATAACGAAAAATCACCATTACTATTTAATTCGCCTTTGATTTGAGTAAACTTGTGGATCTCTGCAAGGTCACCATTCTTCACCGATATAAAGTTGACCACTGAGCCTTGATTATTGACTTGCCAAGTTGAGGCAAACACACTCACGCTGACCACTGCGGCCCATAGCCCTAATAATACTGTTTTCATTTCATGCTCCATTGAGTTAGCTGTAATTCCATTAACCATTATCAAACGGCGATAATGAAGGTTATTTCTATATTAGCCTATTATAGAATGCGTTGAATCGCGAAATTAATCGCCATAAAAAAAGCCCTAACAAGGTTAGGGCTTTTTATCATCAACATACTATTTTGCTTTTGGCTTCGCCTTGGGTTTGGCTTTAGGCTTGGCCTCTGTCACCCATTCACCATCGATATATTTAGCGGTCCAACCTGTAGCCTTACCATCAACTTCGGTAGCGACATACTGCTCTTTGGTCTTACGACTAAAGCGCACGAACGCCTTATTCCCGTCATCATCTGCCACGGGTGCATCGGCAAGATATTGATATTTAGGCCATAATAGTTCGCGGTATTTAACCAACTCTTCTACTAAGGGAGCACGAGTTTCACGTGATTTAGGGAAAGTACTGGCCGCCATAAAAATACCCGCTGCACCATCACGTAATACAAAGTAACCATCAGACTTGGTACACTTGAGCTCGGGTAGATGGATCGGATCTTCTTTTGGTGGCGCCGCTTCACCGCTTTTAAGCAGTTTACGGGTATTTTTACATTCGCTATTAGTACAACCGAAATATTTACCAAATCGGCCGTTTTTAAGCTCCATGTCATTACCGCAGCGGTCACACTCTAAGATAGGACCTTCATATCCTTTAATCTTAAATTGGCCTTGTTCGACTTCATAGCCGCCGCACATAGGGTTATTACCACACACATGCAGCTTACGCTTCTCATCAATTAAGTAGCTATCCATGGCCGTGCCACAGACACCACAGCGATGTTTAGCCCGCAGCGCATCCGTCTCGGCATCTTCGCTATTTTCACTCACAGCCTCTTCACCTGGGGTCAAGTTCATGGTGGTTTTGCAACGCTCTTTAGGCGGCAAGGCATAACCAGAACACCCCAAGAACACCCCAGTGGTGCCAGTGCGGATACCCATAGGACGCTGACAAGTCGGGCATTGAATGTCGGTTAGCACCATCTCGTTAGGACGCATGCCGCCCTCTTCTGGTGGTAACTCGGCTTTTTCTAATTGCGCCGTTAAATCTTTGTAGAAGTTGTCGAGTACTTTTTTCCAATCAAGCTGACCTTGGGCCACGTTATCAAGCGTTTGCTCCATACCCGCGGTAAAGTCGTAACTCATTAACTCTTCGAAGCTGCCCACGAGGCTTTCGCTCACGATTTCACCCATTTTCTCGGCGTAGAAACGACGATTTTCCACCTTGACGTAACCACGGTCTTGGATAGTTGAGATGATCGTGGCATAGGTCGATGGACGACCAATTCCACGTTTTTCTAACTCTTTCACCAATGACGCTTCGCTGTAACGCGCGGGCGGCTTAGTGAAATGCTGTTTGGGTAGCAACTCTTCGAGCGCCAAATTGTCACCTTTGGCGACAAACGGCAAGGTGTTATCTTCTTCGTTTTTCTTCTTGATGGCGGTTTGTACGCGCGTCCAACCATCAAATTTGAGCGTACGACCGGTCGCCTTTAATTCGTAATCGGCAGCCGATACCGTTAAGCGAGTAGCATCGTATTTAGCAGGTGTCATCTGACAGGCCACAAACTGACGCCAAATAAGCTCATAAAGACGCTGAGCATCACGCTCCATGTCAGAAAGGCTCGCTGCCGTAACTTTTACGTTAGAGGGGCGAATCGCTTCGTGGGCCTCTTGTGCGCCTTCCTTGTTACCGTAACGAATCGGAGCTTCGGGTAAATACTTATCACCAAAGTCATTGGCAATCATTTCCCGAACATTATCTAACGCTTCTTGACTCAAGTTGGTTGAATCGGTACGCATATAGGTAATATGACCAGCTTCATAGAGACGCTGCGCCATCATCATGGTTTTCTTGACGCCAAAACCTAATCGGGTGCTCGCCGCTTGTTGCAAGGTCGAAGTAATATAGGGCGCAGACGGTTTACTCGACGTGCCTTTGTCCTCGCGATCGCTCACCACAAAAGTGGCATCAGATAAGGCCGCCACCGCCGCCATGGCTTGGGCTTCATTTACCGGGTTGAAGGTATCACCTTGGTACTTATTGACCTGCATTTTAAGCGATTCATTACTGAGCGTGTTTAGCTGAGCATGAATGTCCCAAAACTCTTCTGGCACAAAGGCTTTAATTTCGCTTTCGCGTTCAACCACTAAGCGAGTCGCAACCGATTGCACACGACCCGCAGATAAGCCTCTGGCCACTTTTTTCCACAACAGTGGCGATACCATAAAGCCAACAACACGGTCGAGGAAGCGACGTGCTTGTTGAGCATTAACCATATTAGTATCTAGACTAGAGGGATGGCTGAAAGCCTCTTGAATGGCAGTTTTGGTGATCTCATTAAACACAACGCGCTGATAGCGCGCCGGATCCCCACCAATCACTTCTTGTAAATGCCAGGCGATCGCCTCTCCTTCTCTATCCAAATCGGTTGCGAGAAAGATATGGTCGGCATTTTCAGCAAGAGATTGTAATTCTTTGACGACTTTTTCTTTACCGGGCAGAATTTGATACTGGGCTTTCCAGCCATTTTCAGGATCTACCCCCATGCGAGCGACGAGAGCTTGCTTGGCTTTTGCGGCTTTATAAATTGCCTTTTCTTCAGGAGACATCTTGCGCACTTCAGCGGGCGTTTTCGTCAAAGACTTCGCCTCACTGGTGGAAGATGTTGGTAGGTCACGAATGTGCCCCACACTCGATTTCACGATGTAATCTTTGCCGAGATATTTATTAATAGTCTTGGCTTTGGCCGGTGATTCGACAATAACTAGCGATTTACCCATAGAATGATCTGCGCCAAAAAGTCTCAAAATTCTGTAAATTGGCTCCATATATAGAGTGTTGTACTCCGAGTTTCAAGCAAATCCCTGTTTTATTTGTCACAGACAGCCAATTTTTAACCATTTCTTAAAAAAATGTAAAAAATAATATTTCGCCATAACATGCGAATTTTCCATTATTGTGCACTCATAAGTGATACTTATGCACTTATGACCCTATCGCTACTCCCTTGCCCAAGGCACCAACTTGTTAAGCACGTCACCTTACGTATACTGGTGCCCAAATTCAGCAAATCATCAAGTACCGTATGATGATTTGCCTACAATAATAATGATATCGAAGGAATGGGAATGAAGCATTACGAAGCAAATTTTGATGGACTCGTTGGACCAACACACAACTATGCAGGACTCTCCTTTGGCAATGTCGCCTCACTAAACAATGCCGCATCGACCTCAAGTCCAAAGTCGGCCGCTAAACAAGGTTTGAAAAAAGCCAAAGCGCTTGCTGATATGGGAATGGTTCAAGGCATACTGGCCCCTCAGGAGCGACCAGACCTACATACACTGCGTCGAATTGGTTTTTCCGGCACAGATGCGCAAGTATTAAGTAAAGCGGCTAAGCAAGCCCCTGCGGTCCTTAGAGCATGTTGCAGCGCTTCAAGCATGTGGACGGCAAATGCGGCCACGGTCTCGCCCAGTGCCGATACCCACGATGGTAAGTTACATTTTACTCCCGCTAACTTAGTCGATAAATTGCACCGCAGCATAGAACCAATCACCACAGGCAACATTCTTAAGGCCACGTTTAATAACTCTCGCTATTTTAGCCACCACCAACATCTACCAGAACAGGCCAGTTTTGGTGATGAAGGCGCGGCTAACCATACCCGTTTATGCAGTGAATATGGACATGCTGGGCTCGAGCTTTTTGTCTACGGCCAAGAAGCGACCAACCCTTTAGCGGCCAAGCCTAAGCTTTTTCCCGCTAGGCAAACCCTAGAAGCGTCACAAGCGATAGCACGCTTACACCAACTCGATGATGACAGCGCGGTATTTATCCAGCAAAATCCTGATGTGATTGATCAAGGGGTGTTTCATAACGATGTCATCGCCGTGGGTAACCAAAATGTGCTGTTTTATCATCAGCAAGCGTTTGTCGACACCCAAGCGAAAATCGCCGAGATCCAGCGTAAATTTAATGGTCAAGAACTGCACTTTATTGAGGTGCCCACCGGTAAGGTCAGCATTGACGATGCGGTTAAAAGCTACCTGTTTAATACTCAAATCATTACGCTACCCAACGGTGAAATGGCCATTATTGCCCCCACAAATTGCCAAGATAATCCAGCAGTTTCAGCTTATCTTGATGAGGTCGTTACCTTAGGCACCCCCATTAAGCAGGTCCATTACTTCGATGTGAAGCAGAGTATGCAAAATGGCGGTGGCCCAGCTTGCCTGCGTTTACGTGTAGCCATGAATGAGATGGAAGTGGCAGCCGTAAACCAGCATACATTAATGAGTGATGCGCTTTACGCTCGCCTTAATCTGTGGGTCGATAAGCATTATCGTGATGAGCTGGCCGTTGATGATCTTGCCGATCCTCAGCTTGTTATCGAGTCGCGTACCGCCCTTGATGAGCTAACGCAAATTATGAAACTGGGTAGTGTGTATCAATTTCAACAATAAGCTAAAACCTGAATCCTAAATAATCAATAAAAAAGCGCACTTTAAAGTGCGCTTTTTTTACTGACTTTACAGTCCCTTTAACTGAACTTGATGAGCTTCAGCCTTATGCTATCTAGTGAATAATCACAGGGATGGTAGCCACTTGGCTTAGTTTTCCTTTCGGTGTGACAGCCTCAATGACTAAGGTCCCAGAATCAGCTTGATCAGCGCCTTTAATCACCACGCTGTAAATACCCGCACGATTATCATTAGTCGATTCGACAATAAATTCACCTTTGCTCGCAAGGCTGCCTGCTGACGGCGTAAAGGTTATCTTAGTGCCTGCTGGTAAAGGCTGATTATGCAAATCGCCAATAATGATAGATACGCCACCGGTTGATTTACCGATAATATCCAAGGTCTGGTTATCGTTAAACCCGTCACACGGATCCACTACGTTTTTGTCATCTATGCAGCTATCTTCTATAACTGGTGTCGATGACACCGCATCACTACCTGCCATCACTAGGACAATCGATGCACGCACATTGAGTGACTTGTTAACGCTTGAACAGCCATCGTGCCCGTCGCCATTAGCATCTAACGTACATAGACTGCCGTTATATAAGTTATCAGCAATATCAAATACCTTGTTATTGTTGAAATCAACAAAGGTCTCTGCGTCACCACCCGCTTCACCGATAAACCTTGGGTTAAACAATGAGTCTTCATTATGATCGACAAATGCCTCATCTAGATCATAAGGTTTACCTGAAACATTAAGCTTGGTTCTAAAATTGACGACTTCATTGGCATCGAAGCGACCATTACCATTGAGATCAGGAAACGACTCTTCACCAATGGCTCTGGCCAAAATAGTTACCCGTCCACCATAGGGCTGGCCGATATCTGCATCTAGAGATGGCTCTTGAGCCAAATCGAATAAGGTTTTACCTGTAGGTCTTGGGTTTTGGCTGGTCCATTTAACCGAGCACACACCATTGACAGTGACACATGACGGGTCAATAACACCGCCTTCGGCGGTAAAGGTCACGGCGGTACCATCTGGCACAGGGTTATTAAAGGCATCGGCTAAGCGCGCCGTCACATTTACCTCAACACCGTCATAATCCCATCCCTCAGGATTAAGGTTGTCGGCAGACAGAGAAAAACTGTCTTGATCTGGTAAGCCAGTTGAGACAACCAATAGCTTAGATTGACTCGATATTTCAGGCGAGCTGCCATCCACAATCGCAGTGACTCTGACTGATGTAGCAACCGTCCCCGAATTAACCACTGTCTGAGCGATACCTTGAGCACTAGTGGTTGCAAATTTAGGCTCAAATTCAACATCGCCAGTATCGGTATTTAAAGAGAAAATCACATTTTGATTACTGACAGGATTACCGTTTTTATCTGATACTTTAAATCTGACTGTCGAGGACTCAGCTCCCCCAGTACCTTTAAGGTTAATTACCTCTGGTAAAGCTTCGACAAATGCAATACTACCAACACTTGCAGGCAACACATTCACTAAAGCACTGGCTGAAAGTGATTTCCCTCCCACATTAGCGCTGACATTGATTGCATCATCGCCCACACAGCCTTTAGCTAAATAGGTGGTGGTTGCCACACCATTGATCGCCAATACCGGCGAGCTAATTTCAGCTTCAGCTTTAGTTGAACATGTAGATGAAAAATTCACTTCCACAGGCTCAGTAAATACGGTACCGGTATCATCTTGCAGTGATACTGAAATACTGGCCGTGCCACCCGCTGAGACTTCTGCTGGTGAAACTGAAGCCACTCCAGCTTGAAACGGTGTGCCACTGCCCATCTCTACATTGGTCGCACCAATTTTAAAGACTAAATCTGTTTTTTCACCAGAGAGTAAAGTCGCCGTAGCAGTCCCTGCACCAGGTGCTGTGCCGGCCAAAATCTGCACCGTTGCTTTACCATTATCGGTGGCAGCGGTATCGATTGGGATCTCGCCCAAGGTGCTGGAGAACTGCACTATCGTAGTTTTAGAGATACCTGATACCGTCGCCACTAAATAACCAGGGGCTAATGATGAAATGGTATCTATCGGATTTTGAGTAATAGGGTCATCGACTAAAATAAGCGCAATTTGGGCACCATCTGTAGGTGCACCGCCGTCACCTGATGTATTAAAAGAGACCAATGCCGTTACAGTATCGCCATCAGCGGCATTATAAGTGGCAGTCACACTGCCTGACCCCAGTTTATCACCGGGCAACACATCCACCGTGACTTGGCCTGCAGTATTAGAAACACCACTACCAGGGGTTAACACTCCCTCACCTTCGAGAGTAAATACAATGCGACCACCAGAAAATGGGGTTCCATTTTTAGACAGTGTGGCTTGTAATTTACCGGGTGTGGTATTGGAAATATCGTTAATGGCTTGCCCATTAGCATCCGTTAACGCCAAAGTGAGGCGATAAACATCATCGGGCGCGGTCGGAGGAACGCCACCTGGACCATCGTCAGCTCCACCCCCTCCACCACTACAGGCTACGATAAACAACAAAAACAAATATGAGGTAAAAACTTTATACGCTGACTTCATTGTCAGACTCCCTGTTACTCAAATTATTACTATAATCATCACTGCAAGCACAAGCACGTTACCTGCTGCACACCCAGAAAAACCTTATTGTAACCATTTGAATATTATTCGCACTTATTTTTACACATGTATCCTAAATAGTATTGATATAGCCATTTCCTCACTTTTCTTTTCTTGCTAGGCTTTAGTGATAAATGAAAAGTATAAAAATAATACAGGACGCACTATGTCGCAAACTCAACAAAAGAAGCTTGGTTTAACCGGAAAAATACTCATTGGTATGGGTACTGGGATTTTATTAGGCTTGCTTCTTCGCAACTTATTTCCCGAAAGTCAGTTTATTCAAGATTATATTGCCGACGGGATCTTAAATGTTATCGGCACAATCTTTATCTCCAGCTTACAAATGCTCGTGGTTCCCTTAGTATTTATCTCACTGGTCTGCGGTACCTGCTCGTTAAGCGATCCCTCGACTCTAGGACGTCTAGGAGGAAAAACTATTGCATTTTACTTATTTACCACCGCTATCGCGCTGAGTATGGCGATTCTTATTGCACTGCTTATTCATCCTGGCAATGCCTCGTTGGCAGCAGAAAATATGCAATACAGCGTCAAGGAAGCCCCTAGTCTTGCCAATGTATTGATCAACTTAGTGCCCCGTAACCCAATACAAGCAATGACTGAAGGTAATATGCTACAAATTATTATCTTTGCCGTTATTTTTGGGTTTGCGGTTTCTCACATAGGTGAAAGAGGTAAACGGGTTGCGGCATTATTTACTGATTTAAACGAAGTGATCATGCGCGTTGTCACCCTAATTATGCAGTTAGCACCTTATGGTATTTTTGCCTTAATGGCCAAACTGGCCTTAACTCTCGGTTTAGAAACGTTCGAAAGTGTTGTTAAATACTTCTTTGTGGTATTAGGCGTATTACTCATTCATGCTTTTGTTGTTTACCCCACGTTACTAAAAGTCTTCTCGAGGCCTAAGCCCACTGTTATTTATTCGCAAAATGCGCGATGTACAACTGTTTGCATTCAGTACTGCCAGTTCAAATGCAACGTTGCCAGTGACCATCGAAACCTGTGAACATCGTTTAGGTGTCGACAATAAAGTCGCTTCATTTACCTTGCCACTGGGCGCGACCATCAACATGGACGGCACGGCTATTATGCAAGGGGTGGCGACCGTATTTATCGCGCAAGTTTTCGGTATCGATTTAACCATTACCGATTATGCCATGGTCGTCGTCACCGCAACGCTGGCCTCAATTGGGACAGCGGGTGTACCAGGTGTTGGCTTAATCATGCTCGCCATGGTGCTTAACCAAGTGGGTCTTCCCGTTGAAGGGATCGCGCTTATTATGGGGGTCGATCGTCTTTTAGATATGGTACGAACGGCCGTCAACGTGACAGGTGACTCTGTGGCGACATTGGTGATTGCAAAATCAGAAGGCGCATTTAACGAAACGGTATTTCATGATACTCAAGCGGGTAAAACTGCTGGTAGCTTTGTTGACCAAGTCAATGCAGAGGTCAAAGACTAAGCTGATTTCCCGATGCATGGGCAATGATACATAACAGCGGCTCATGCAAGTAAGTGGATGTTACAGCGGCTTGATAAAAGCAAACGAAAATGAAAAAAGGCGTCCAATGGACGCCTTTTTGATTTCTATGCTACTTGGGAATTCAACGCTCCCAGTATGCCTCTTCTAAACTGTCTTCTTTTTCTGGTAAGCCACGAGAAAGACGTGGGCTGTGCTGGGCGAGCACCTCATAAGCCACGCGGTTAGCGTACTTACAGACCTGTGAAAACGAGGAGTAACATAACCCGTCTCGTTTGTGTTTACTCGAACCTGGCACGTTAGCTTTATGGTAGGTATTTGAGGCCAAATCATGCAGTAATGCTGCCAGGGCACCATCACCGGCACCGTTAGTATTGCGGATCACTTCTGGCCCACCCATGTAAGGTGGAATATGAGCAAACACCTTAATTGGGGTATCACAATCGTTTTTAAGTTTGGGTCTAGAAAACTCATAACGATTAAACTCAGGAATGATGCCAGGTAGCAAGGTATGACTGGTTTCACGTTTCTCTGATTCTTCGGTATAGCCCGCCATATATAAACCTAACGGGCCGGCGGTGGTTAACACTAAATCACACCACTCTAATGCGGCATCACTGGCGCTTAACGGATCGCGAAAACCGGTTAACGCTTCGCCTTCATCTTCATTCATCGCCAAAATAGAAACATTATCTTTGATGAAATTAATCCACCACTGTGGATCTTCCTCAATTAAAAAGCGCGTTCCTAATGTCAACACCACTGGCACATCGGCCTCTTTGGCGTATTTAATGGCCGTTAACGCTGCATCAGTTATCTGATCACCACCGCTGGCGCGCATCAGATAAGCCGTTAACACTAACGCCGATGAGCTCTGCACCACCTCTTTATCGATAAACTCAGGGGTCAACTTATCCATTGCCCCCTTACTGATAGCAAAGGTGCGCTCACCACAAGCAGAGATTAAGGTAAAACAGCGACCAATAGGGCCATCAACCGGTTGCAGGTAATTTAAATCCACTTTTGAAGAGGTGTTACAGAGGTAGCGATAGGCATAACTGCCCACTTCAATATTGTTGCTCATGACCCCAAATAACACCGAGCGATCGTCAGCTAAGATAGAGTAGTTGTGTACGGTATTGCCAATGGTACCGCCGGCAAACTCGTCACTTATCATGTTAGATTGCTTAAGTTCGGTATAAAGTTGGTGCGCCTTCTCATCGTCAATAAGCGTCGAATTACCTTTGGGTAATCCATAGCGGCTAAGCAACTCATCTTCGACTTTGGCTTCGATATCGACCAAGGTTTGATCAATACCACTGATATGGGTAGTAATATGTTGTGGCTGCAGGGTTAACTGCGCTAATAATGGATCGCGATTTTTAACTGGAAAGTAATGCTTAGACTTACGTTGACCAGGAAACTTCATACCTAACTCACTTGTGTCGCATCCATGCAAAATCGAATTGAAGTAAATAGTAAACCAGACCCTCTTAATTCACTATTTACAGAACTGAGTCAATGAAAACGACCACAGCCCTTACCCTACTAAAATGGCGGCAGATTTTACCATATAAAATGCGACTAAGCAGTGATTTATACTACGGTAATGACATTGAATGACTAACAAAACAACCAAAGGACACGGCTAAATCGTAACCATAGAGACTTAAACGCAAAAAGCCCACCGAAGTGAGCTTTTATACTGTATTACATCTGTAAGCGACTGTAAGTACACTGCCGCTAATCAAGACTAATTAGCCGATCGCCTTAACAATGGCATCACTGACAGAGGCAACGCTTTGGGTGCCGTCAAACTTATTGTAAGTCAAGCCACCTTTGGCTGCGAGGGCACCATAATATTCAATCAATGGCTTAGTTTGCTCATGATAAATCGCAAGACGCTTACGCACTGTGCTCTCTTCATCATCAGGGCGAATAGCTAAATCTTCACCTGTTACATCGTCCTTGCCTTCCACTTTAGGTGGATTAAACACCACGTGATAAACACGGCCTGAACCTGGGTGAACACGACGTCCGCTCATGCGCTTAACGATCTCTTCATCTGGCACATCGATTTCAATCACATGATCGATTTCGATGCCGCTAGCCGCCATAGCATCCGCTTGTGGAATAGTGCGTGGGAAGCCGTCCAACAGGAAACCTTTTGCACAATCGTCTTGTGCAACACGCTCCTTAACTAAGCCAATAATCAGCTCATCAGAAACCAATTGTCCTGCATCCATCACTTTCTTTGCTTCAAGGCCAAGTGGCGTTCCCGCCTTAACCGCGGCACGTAACATGTCACCCGTTGAAATTTGTGGCACACCATATTTTTCCATGATGAACTGGGCCTGAGTACCTTTACCGGCACCTGGGGCACCTAATAGCATAATGCGCATCTGAGAGTCCTCTTATTTCGCATAGAGTTGATTATTAGTTTTGATGATTCAATTGGAATTATTTTTATCATTGGGCGGCGATCTTCGCACATATGGCCGCCCTTTTGAAGTGAAGAAACCGGGGTTTTAGTTCGACTTTAGGCTGATACAGTTAAATCAACTGGCCTTTAGTCATTAAGCAGCACTAAAAGCCAAGGAGCAGATAAAAAAAGCACAATGATTAGTACAGCAAGCTGTATAACTTGCGTCGATATTGATTAGCAATCGAATTACTTTGACCCATCGCCGTCAAAATATCCATAAATAACTGCTTCAACTCACCGTTATGTGCGCCGATGTCTTGTCGCAACACAGCAAATAACCTTTCCAGTGCCTCTTCATCTCGGTTAGCACCATGCAGGGCTTTTGCCAAAGAGAGCAGTAAACTCAAGTCTTGTGGATTGGCTTCGACATTGTCCATCAATTGACGAATTTCAGGTGTGTCGGCAGCATCGAGCGCGAGGGTTAATTTCGCTCGCAAGCTTTGATAATAGCCATCTTGATCTGCCAGCCCTACACCATCGAGAAGCACTTGAGCTTGATTGATATTACCAAGGGTTAATAGCGCATCGGCATAGACCAAGGCAACTTCCGCTTGTTGATTGGCTTGATAGGCCTGCTGCAATAGCGGTAAGGCTTGCTCAACGTCATTTGTGGCGAGTAAGGTTTTCGCCTCTGCCAGTTGTAATTGCCAAACCTGTGGCAAATGCGGCTCAAACATGGCTTCAATTTGGGCAGGCTCTTGAACGCCAGCAAAGCCATCGATTGGTTTACCATCGCGCAACAGCAAGGTCGTCGGCACACTCTGGATCTGGAAATAATTCGCAATTTCCAGCTCTGCATCGCAATTGACCTTCGCGAGTACAAAACGACCCGCCTGTGCGCTGGCCATTTGCTCTAGTGTCTGTACCAATGTCATGCTTTCAGGGCTTTGCTGACTCCAAAAAGTCAACACCACCACCTGTTGCATTGACGCATCAACCACTTGTTGGATGTTCTCTTTAGTTAAATCCAATACCGTATCCATAAGATCCCTTCGCATAGATTAAGCGCATATAAGAAGAGGCAGTTAAACTGCCTCTTGCGTTTGACGGCTAATTACTTCATGCCCGCCAGCAACATCTTGTTCATTAACTTAATGAATGCCGATGGGTCGGCTAGGCTGCCTTTTTCAGACAATTGCGCCTGTTGTAATAATAGCTCAGACCATTGGCCAAACACCTCGTCATCTTGCTCGTTATCTAAACGTGCGACCAGCGGGTGTTCTGGATTAAGTTCAAACACGGGCTTGCTTTCAGGCACTGCTTGGCCAGCGGCTTGCATCAGTTTAATCATCTGCGATGACATTTCGCCTTCACCTGCAACCACACAAGCTGGGGTATCGGTCAAACGCGTGGTGACTTTAACGTCAGAAACCTTGTCACCTAACGCCGCCTTCACTCGCTTGATCAAGCCTTCAGATTCCGTTTCCAGTTTTTTCTGCGCTTCTTTTTCCTCGGCATCTTCAAGATCGCCTAACTCTAAGTCACCACGAGTGACCGAGTGCAACTGCTTGCCCTCGAACTCGGTTAAGTGGTTAATTAACCACTCATCGATGCGCTCGGACATCAATAGCACTTCAATCCCTTTCTTGCGAAGCAACTCAAGATGTGGGCTATTCACGGCCGCTTCATGGCTGTCAGCAACAATATAATAAATCTTGCTTTGGCCCTCTTTCATGCGGCTTACGTAATCACTGAGCGATACGGTATGTGCAGCTTCATTAGTGTGAGTCGATGCAAAACGCAGCAAACCAGCGATACGATCTTTGTTGGCAAAATCTTCAGCTGGGCCTTCTTTAAGCACTTGGCCAAACTCTGCCCAGAAAGTTTGATACTTTTCAGGCTCATTTTTTGCCAGTTTCTCAAGCATACTTAATACACGCTTGGTCACAGCAGTGCGCAGTGCGGTGGTTATCTTGTTGTCTTGCAAGATCTCGCGCGATACGTTGAGCGGCAGATCGTTAGAGTCAATCAGACCTTGCACAAAGCGCAAGTAGCTTGGCATAAACTGCTCGGCATCATCCATCACAAACACGCGCTGCACAAACAGTTTTAAACCATGTTTACGATCGCGATTCCATAGATCCCACGGCGCTTTTGCAGGGATATACAGCAAGCTGGTGTACTCTTGCTTACCTTCTACGCGGTTGTGGCTCCACATGAGTGGATCAACAAAGTCATGGGAAATATGTTTGTAAAACTCTTGGTATTCTTCGTCAGTCACGTCGCTCTTATTACGAGTCCAAAGCGCGGTGGCTTTGTTCATCGGCTTCCAGTAACCCTCGGTAGCTGGAATGGCCTCGCCACCTTCTTCTGTCGCTTCTTGCGCTGGCGTTCCCTCTTGCCACATCTCTACAGGGACAGAGATATGATCTGAGTATTTAGTGATGATTGAGCGCAAACGGTAATCATTGGCAAACTCTTTTTCCTCTTCACGAAGATGCAAGATAACCTCAGTACCGCGAGTCTCTTTTACTATGTTTTCAACGGTAAATTCACCTTCGCCAGCAGATTCCCACTGCACAGCTTCATCGGCAGCATGACCGGCAGCGCGCGTGCGTACGGTTACCTTGTCGGCCACGATAAAGGCAGAGTAGAAGCCTACACCGAATTGACCAATAAGCTGTGAATCTTTTGACTCATCGCCAGATAGGTTTTTAAAGAACTCCGCAGTGCCTGATTTAGCGATGGTACCTAAGTGTTCAATCACGCCATCGCGAGTCATACCAATACCATTATCTTCAATGGTGATGGTGCCCTTTTCACTGTCGGCGCTCACACGTACGCGTAACTCACCGTCACCTTCGTACAGATCATTATTGGTCAATGCTTGGTATCTGAGCTTATCGGCAGCATCGGCGGCGTTGGAGACCAATTCACGCAAGAAAATCTCTTTGTTAGAGTACAAAGAGTGGATCATCAAATTAAGTAATTGTTTGACTTCAGTTTGAAAGCCATGGGTTTCTTGTTGTGACATCGATTATTCCTTCTTAAATTTCACAAATGACGCTCTATGGCTTAAGAGATGGGGTTAGAATTTTGCTTTTCAAGTTTAAAATTGTCAGAGCGGTTCATTTGCTCAAAAAAAATCCAGCATCAAGGTGCTGGATTTAAAAGAGTCACGATAAACCTATGATAATTACAGAGGTAAGCGCCCGTTGAATGACAAGGCTAATGTGGTGCTATCGACATATTCAAGTTCGCCCCCCACTGGCACACCATGGGCAATGCGACTGACATTTACAGCATGTTGCCGCGCCATGTCGGCAATAAAATGTGCCGTTGCATCGCCCTCAACTGTTGGATTAGTCGCTAAAATTAACTCGCTAATCTCACCGCTGGCCAGATGCTGCTCAAGTAGACTGAGGCCTAACTCTTCGGGCCCGACGCCATCGAGGGGCGATAAATGCCCTAAGAGCACAAAATAACGACCAGAAAAATACCCGCCTGCCTCAATGGCTAACACATCCGCTGGGGTTTCCACCACACAGATAAGATCGGACTGGCCGCGGCGGCTACTGGCGCAAATAGGACACAAGGTCTCTTCAGTAAAAGTACGGCACGCGCTGCAGTGACCCACATCACTCATGGCACTGGTCAGCGCCTGCGCTAAGGTCTGCCCCGCTTTGCGATTACGCTCCAACAACTGAAACGCCATGCGCTGCGCCGACTTAGGACCGACACCGGGTAAACAGCGTAATGACTGAATTAACTCATCGACCAAGGGACTAAATTTCATAATTAAGCGGGCATCCTACTGGTTAAAACATAAAGCGTTATTGGCTATAGTGATAAGTAGTTCATTGACATGACCAATGGGTTCTCATCAAATTATGCGCAGGATATTATCATAAATCATCGGCATGATGAGCCCTAATTCATGACAAAATCATTAAGCTAATATTTAAAATTAAGCAATCAAAATGATTGCCTATCAAACTTAAACATTAATAGTATTCTTAACTGCTTTATTATTTTTAATTTCAGACTCTTAATAACAAAATGCATCGTCGTAGCTCATAACTGCTATTACTCGACATTATCCAATACTCATCTGTGGCGAAAACTAAGGGGATTAATTGACATCACCTCTCATCGGATGCAGGAGATAAAATATTGACATCGAAAATCATATTCAGACTTGCCTTAGCTTTAACCACCCAGGCTTTATTGCTGCCCAAATTGCATCAATATCAATATGGGCTAGCCAAACAATTTTATACCTGCTAAGCCTAAGGTAAATAAAGATAATTAACCATTTTGTTTAATCGAGCCAGCGTCAGGTTCACTAGGCATTATCGGCTGAGCGGTTAAATTTAATACAACCGCACCTAGTATTATCGCAATGATTATCGACTCCAAGCGCAATAATTGAGCCGAAAAAGAATCGATGCCTTGGTGAGTAATGATCTGATAAATTAATACCGTGAAGTTGGTAAATAATAGTTGGTAAATACTCATACGAGCTTGACGAGCAATAGCATAGCAAGCCAATTGCAGTCCACAGGCTATCGCCGCGCCGCACAACAGCCAACCAGAAGCTCCTAATGCAGATAATAGCATCACAGGTAACGTAAATAAAATCCCTATCACAGTGGTGATAATTCGATTTTTACTATAAATACTGTGTTCATGAGGACTGGGGATCTTAATCATATTAGCTAAGGTGATCGCAATTAAGATAGTTTGAGAGCCACCCAATACGATAAACACCGCTAAAACCACACACATAATGCTAGCCTTAAACACAATAGTAGTAAGTGGTACTGCTACACCTATAATCTGATTTTCGTCAGGTAAAATATCTTGCTCGTCACCAGGAAACAGTATGAAGCATACATAGGTGATCACTAGCGCAATAATAAAAGCGGCAAACAACAGCCAGGGTAAACCATCTATTGGCGTACCAAACTGCTTTGTCATGACGGTCATAATGATCACAACAATTAGGACTAATGTAGACAAAATATCTTTAGGATCTTTATGGCTACGATAAAAACTCCAACACACCAATGACCAAACAAATAATCCATATCCGAAGGGTGAATCAAGTAGCAGTTGTCCCAACAAGACTAAACCAAAGCTGACAAACAATAGTACAACCAACAGCTTAATAAGTAAGCCTAATGGTGGTTTAGAGGGCATTAGGGTTAAAAAAATCACTACGAAAACTGGTGCTAATATTGGCAAAGGTGCGCCCTGATATAATAAGTACCACAGGAGTAAGATAGGCCCTAATACCAGCCTCAATATCGGATTAGCAGCGCTACGAAACATAAGTCCACACGCTGAAGATCTCCATCCACAATGAGGCCAACCATTCACCTATGGTGCTCTGCTCCGTAAAAAAGGCGACTGTCGCTTGGGATCCAAAACGAATATTGTGGGGCACAACACCACTTTCAAAAACAATATTAATGGGATAGCGCTGCGCTTTGATACCGCCAGTATCGGCAGTTAAAAAGCCAGTTGTTTGATCAATATTATTACTCCCCCCCGTTCCCCAGCCGATACTCTCCACCGAACCTAATAATACGCGCCCAGGCAAGGCATCGAGTACTACTTTGACTTTGTTGCCAGCACGAATGTGCTCGAGTGAATTCTCCCTTACTAAAGCAGATATCCACACACTGCGCGGATCTATAAAAGTGAGTAATGGTGAGCCTGCCGTTGCCTTTTGACCCACTGTCAGCTGGACATTAGTAACGATACCTTTTGAAGGCGCTATTACCGTGGTTTTTTGCAGATCTAATTGTGCTTGCTCTAGTTTGGCCATTGCCGCCAAGATATGGGGATTATCTTGCCCTGCTGGGCCTAAGTTTTGTTTGGCTTGTGCCAGTGAAGCTTCTGCCGCTTCAAGGCTGGCTTGGGTTCGCTCCCGAGCTTCAATTGCATTATCTAAATCAGCTTTACTTAACACGCCCTGATCTGCAAGTTCGATAATCCGTGCCGCTTGCTCTCTAGCATTATTACGGGCAGCTAATGCATCAACCACTTTGGCTTGAGCCACTTCAACTGCCGCCGTACTGGCACCAATATTTTGCCCAGCTAAGGCCAAGTTAGCTTGGGCCGCTTGAAAGTTAATTTGATAATTTCGAGGGTCGATACTAAATAATGGCTCTCCAGCCTGAACAATTTGATTATCTTTCACATTCACATCAATGATGTTGCCACTGACCTCGGTGGCAATTCTTACCAAATAAGCATGCACTCTCGCGTCGGCAGTGATCGGCGTGACGCGATCAGCCCACAGACTATAAAGCCAAACCATGAGCACTAATCCAATAAGATAAAAACTGAGTTTACGCGACGATTGTTCTGCTGCTGACATGCTGAATCACCTATTAGATATACTTAGCTTATAGTAAGCATATATCAATTTTACAACAAGAGGTTAACATCACAGTGGCGTGATAAAATATCGTATCCCGTCGATAGCAGTCATCCACTCTAATTTAAATAAACTTAAAAAAACAGAGTTAAAATACCGACATAAAAAAGCCTAAGGCAGGCTTAGGCTTTTAACAATAGCAGACCTTTGCAACCACAAAGGTCTGATTTAAAAATACTTTATTAGAAAGGCATCTTCATGCCTGGTGGTAGTTGCATACCGCCAGTCACTTCAGCCATCTTCTCTTTTTGATTTTCTTCAACACGGCGCGCTGCATCATTGCAGGCTGCTGCGATCAGATCTTCTAGCATCTCTTTATCGTCTTCTAGCAGGCTAGGATCGATGTCAACCTTACGAACGCTGTGAGAGCCTGTCATAGTTACTTTTACAAGACCCGCGCCGGCTTCACCCGTCACTTCCATACGTGCAATCTCTTCTTGCACTTTGGCCATCTTGTCTTGCATCATTTGGGCCTGTTTCATCAGGTTACCCATACCGCCTTTTCCAAACATATCGAGTTCTCTTCAATATTAAAAAACTGGCTAATCTTACTTAATTAGCACCAAGAAGCAATCAATGCTGATCACCAATCTACAAACTTATGATCTAAATACCCACGAACTTAATACACATCACGATTGCCATTATGACTCTGCTTTAGCAATAAAGTTCGATTTATTAATAAGCGCAATCGTCTTGCCACGTTGACCTAATCGCTCAGGGGCATAGCTTAAACTATCAGGCTCCATCTGCGCATTCATGGTCTCACTCAACCAGCGAATGTTATCATCATTAAGCAATTCATGATGCGCTAAGCCTAACAGTTCTCGGTGAAAACGCTGCCTGATCTCAAGCGGAGTCTCACGATTGGGCTCCATGCCAACGGTAATGGTAACCGTGCATTCGCCCTCTAAGGCTTTGGATAGCGCCGCTTCCAATTGCTGCACCGCGCCAGGTGCCGCCAAATGCTTTTGGTTGGGTTTTAATACGAGCGGCAACGGGTCAACAAATTGCTGACAAACCGAGTTAACCGCTAATTGTCGTACCCTGCCCCCAATGTCGAGTGCCGACATGAGTCGGTACCATTGCAGATCGATTTCATTACCACTAATGTCAGCGGTAAGCGTGGGCAAGTGAGTCTGTTCACTTGCCTCAGGCATCTGCATACTGTCTTGATCAGCTTGAATATTTTCAGGCTCAGCTTGCTGGGACATCATTGTCTGTGTTGCACCAGCGGCAGCTGACGTCTGAGCCTGGGTTAACTGCGACTCTGGCTCATGTGACGTGTCCGGCGTCGACAACGCTTTATCGTCTGCGGTTGGAGTTGGAGCTTGAGCCTGTACAGGCGCGGCAGGCGCTTCCCATGGTGGCCTATCATCAAGCTCGTTAACCATTACGCTATTGCTAGCCGTATGGGCAAGGACAGAGGCTTGATCACTTTGATAAGGTAAAGAGGCTGAATCGCTTACGACTGCGGCCTGCTCATCAGCTTGAAATGATGACGCTTCGCGTTTAGGCGGCACGAAGGCCTGTTGTCCCGCTTCAGGCTTTTTTGTGTCACTCTCCTTAGACGAGGTTTCATCTAAGTCACTGAGCAATGATTGCCTCGCTGAAAGGACGGCATCGAGTACGTCATCATCTGAAAATAGATCAGCTTCTTGCTCAGGAGCCTTATCTAAGGGTTGCTCAGTCGGGGGGGCCGTCACAGGGGGTTGAGCAGTGTCGTTGCTGTGCATTTGGCTAGCCAGGTAGGCTTCATAATCGCCAGGATCGGCGTCATTCACCGAGTCATAATCATCCAAATACTCTTGTGGCATCGAATAATCATCAACAGCATGAGGCGCCATTGAAGGCACAATAGCAGCATCAGTTAACTCGATGCTGGGTAAATTATCATCTGTTTCTTCAGCGGCAACGGGCACGCCCTGGCTTTGCGCTTGGCTTAAAATAAGCGCTTGCTCTGCAAGTAACGCTGTGTCGTCACAATCGATATCACCCTGCTCATCTGCTTGAGTAGGCTCACTGGCATCATCGATATCGCTGCCATTTAGGAGATGTTTAGGTTGCTCATCACTCGCCTTAGTGGCAGTATCAATGGCAGGTTTGCTCACCTCAACACTGGGCTGACTGGCTAACGCTTGGCTTGTATCATTACTGCTAACATGGTCATGCTTAGCTTGACTATCATCACGCACCTCACTTGTCGCCACTTCAGCAGCGTTAGCAGTACTGGTCGGCAAAGTAACCTTATGATTAGCTTCTACTTGCCAGCGTTTCACTGGCACTTCTGGGACAAAAGCGATAGCCCGCAGTAACGCCATCTCTAATCCTGATTTAGGATCCGGTGCATGGGGCAGATCTTTACGCCCAGTTAACAGTAACTGATAGTAAAGCTGCACTTGCTCTGGGCGTAGCTGCTCGGCAAACGCCTTGATCTGCTCGGCATAACGAGATAATTGCGCGGCGGCGGGGGCAAATTGGGTTAAGGTAATTTGGTGCAACAACTCCAGTAAGCTGCGCAACACCTCAAACGGATCGGCGCCATAAGAGAGCACTTCATCAGTCACCTGCATCAAATTAGCCACATCGCCATCACACAATGCATTGAGTAATACAATGACATAGTGCTCGTCTATAGTGCCGAGCATGGTTTGCACTTGACTAAGTTGCACCTGCCCTGCACCAAAGGCAATAGCTTGATCGGCCAGACTTAAGGCATCACGCATACTGCCGTTGGCGGCCTTAGCCAATAGTTTTATCGCGCCATCATCAAACGCGATATCTTCTTGAGCCAAAATAGTAGCAAGCTGCTGGCAAATCTCATCGAGTGTTAAACTTTTTAAGTTAAATTGCAGGCAGCGCGATAGTACGGTAACTGGCAGTCGCTGAGGATCGGTGGTTGCCAGCAAAAACTTCACATGTTCTGGTGGCTCTTCTAGGGTTTTAAGCAGCGCATTAAAACTACTGCGAGACAACATGTGCACTTCATCAATAAGGTAGACTTTATAGCGACCACGTGATGGCCGATATTGCACGTTATCGAGCAATTCACGAGTATCGTCAACTTTAGTACGCGACGCCGCATCGACTTCAATAAGATCAACAAAGCGCCCCTGGGCAATTTCAACACAGCTGCTGCATTCGCCGCATGGCGTGGCCGTGATCCCTTGCTCACAGTTGAGTCCCTTAGCAAATAACCGCGCTAAACTGGTCTTACCGACACCTCGGGTGCCTGAAAACAGGTAAGCATGATGTAAGCGGTTTTGTGTCAAGGCGTTGGTCAAAGCATGTAAAACATGTGACTGGCCGACAACTTGCTCGAACTTGGCAGGGCGCCACTTTCTGGCTAACACCTGATATGACATGGAACTCCCCAACTGTGTCATCAATCAATAACGGAACTCGCTTCCGACAATGGGCAAACAATAACACGCTAAGGCGTAACTCGCTAGCAAGCAGCAGCTTGGGTAAAGGTTATTTTTAACCATTAGGTCACTGTCGCAGCATGTTTAATCGATAAAATAAAAAAGTGGCAATGAGTGTTTGAAAATCAATCAGATAAATATGAAGTTAAAAACAAAAATGCTACGGATACTTCTGCACCGTAGCATATGAGGGGCTCAAAATGACCGTGATTATTCGCCGTCAAACTCGCACAATGTCATCAGCTCAAGATCTAAATCATTCAAACGTTGTTCACCGCCTAAATCGGGTAAGGAGATCACAAAGGCAGCATGGTTCACTTGACCACCTAACTTACGGATCAGTTTTACCGTCGCTTCTATAGTGCCACCGGTCGCTAATAGATCGTCGACAACCAACACCTTATCGCCAGCATTGATTGCATCGGTATGGATCTCTAACATATCGTGACCATATTCAAGCTCATAGCTTTCGGAAATGGTTTCACGTGGTAATTTACCCGGTTTACGCACTGGCACAAATCCTAGGCCGAGTTCTAATGCCAAGGGTGCTCCAAATAAAAAGCCACGAGCTTCGGTACCGACGACTTTGGTAAATCCACAGTCTTTGTATTGTTGCACAAACATTTCAATGGTTGCTTGATAGGCATTATGATCTTCCATTAGGCTGGTCACGTCGCGAAACATGATGCCTGGTTTCGGATAATCAGGAATTGTTTTAATGCTCTCTTTGATCAAGGCTAACTTGTCTATATTCATTGCTACCATCTTTGTCAATTAAACCCCTTTACGGGAAAAACTGACCATTAAGGTCAGTTCAATTAGAATTTTCGCTAAAGCTTAAGCCCCTTTGGCAAGGGTTGCAACAACGAGTGTCACAAAGCGCAGTCAAGACTGACGTGCGATATCATCATTAGTCACTTAAGTCGTATTATAATGCGGCACTATTGCAAGCTGACGTCACTCGGCTTTTACCCAATAAACAAAACGTCACAACCTGTTACTCTTCCAACTCTGGGATCTGACGTAAATAAAGCAGTAATAGTGTTACCATGCACAGCAACATCACTTTCACCCATAGTAGTGGCACTATGGCGATACTAACACCAAAACTTAAGCTAGTTGCCACGTAAGCCTTACGTTTTAAGCCCCTGCGCATAGCGCGTTTGCTTTCCCAATCTTGCAACGCATCAGCAAACCAAGGGTGGCACAGCAACCAAGCATGTAAACGACTGCTCGAACGGGCAAAACAAAACGCCGCTAATAGAATAAATGGCACTGTTGGTAATAAAGGGACAACAATACCAATAATGCCTAATAACAAACTTATCAGGCCAACCATTAACAACAAACCACGCTTAAGCGCCATTAAACCCCCACATAAAAAACCACTCGACAATGAGTGGTTAGTATACCTGAGTTCAGAATTGAGACTACAGCAGTTGTAGTTGCTTCAACCAAGATAAGGTGGCTGGTAATGTTGGCAGCATCAATACGAGCAAAAATCCAACAAAATAAACAAGATTAAACGGGTCTTTAAACGGCTGACTCATGACTTCCTCACTCGAAATTAGTGGCTTACATTGATCTAGATCAATTTTCGCGGCCATTATAGTGAGATGTGCCCTCGATAGAAAGTCTTATGAGTAACAAATTAACCGTGCAGCGCTAAGATAATATTTTTATCACTCATCTCAGTTAACATCTGCCTGCAACCATTGACCAACATATCACCATCCATCTGATTAAATGTCTGTTTAAGCCACTGACAAACATCAATAAAGCTAACGCCATCGCACTGGCCGATATAAGCCAACACCTGCGCGGCTAATGGATTTAACTGTAAAAAGCACACTTCATCTTGTGCATCACGGTAGATACAGAAAAAATGGGGCTGGGCGCTTGGGCTCATAGGGCGATAATTGGGACTGATATTCTGCACATCATAGTGATATTGCGCCACTTGCGCCGCGACATTCAGGCACAGTGTCACGTCATTAATTTCTGCTGCGCTAAATGGATGCTGTGTAGGTTGTGTAGGCACCGTCGCCACCAACAGTTCAAGCCATTCATAGTGTGCGAGCTCAAGCATAAAGGGCGCGTCATGTTCATTAGGTTGATATTCATGCTGTAAAAACTGCAAAAATTCTTGTGCTATTTCAATAAAAATCGGTGTTTGACAATCATGATGCACAAAAAAATCTTGCACCAGCGCATTCCAATCATCCTCATCATATAAAGAACAGAGCACCGGGAAACCGTTAGACACAAACCCTTTAATATTATTGAAAAATAGCTCTCGATAAATACGCATCCGGCGTTTATCCGTCCCCGGCGGCAAAGGCAATGAGGGATCACGAATGTAATCGATAAAGGATTGCTGCACTGTTATAAAATTCATTTACGCACTTCGCTCCTGCCGTGATAATGCCGCCGTTTGGTAAGCGTGTATTTGGTTAATCTCCTGCATTAGTATCTCTGTCTTGGGGATATTAAAGTCGCGCTCTAATAACGTTGGAAAGACCCCATGGTGGGCGTAGCACTGTTGCAGCAGTTGCCACACGGGGGGGATAACGTCGCTACCGTGGGTATCAACCATTAAATCAACGGCCTCTTGATAATGGCCTGCAATGTGTAAATAAGCGATACGCTCGGTGGGCATCGCCTGTAAAAAAGATAAGGCATCATATTGATGGTTAATCGAATTAACATAAATATTGTTTATATCGAGTAATAATCGACAATCTGCCTCACTTAATACCGCTTTAACAAATTCAAGTTCACTCATCTGGCTGGCGGGCGCCGCATAAAAGGAGACATTTTCAAGAATAAAGGGCCGTTCAAGTATCTCCTCTACTTGTTTAATGCGCTCGGCCACATGAATAACCGCTTCATCGGTAAAGGGGATCGGCATTAAATCATACAGGTGACCACTGCCTGAGCAGTAACTTAAGTGCTCTGAATAAATCTCTATCCCATGCAAGTCTAAAAAACCTTTAACCTGTTGCACAAAAGCGGTATCTAGTGGTGCGGGACTGCCGATAGAGAGTGATAATCCATGGCAAAAAAATCGATGCTGCTCCGTCAACTGACGAAATTGACGTCCAAATTTGCCGCCTAAGGTCATCCAATTTTCAGGCGCGACCTCAAAAAAGTCGATCCCGCTCGGTACCGAGTGGCAAAATTCATTGAGCATCTCTCGGCGTAAGCCTAAACCTACGCTAGCTACTGGAGCCATAAGTCCCTCTCATCATTAAACTCATATAAAAATAAAAAGTCTGTACATTAAAGACACTAGGCCAGTAAATACTGGCCTAGTTGGCATTGGTGAATAAAATAGGCACTGCAATTATGGCTCTGCACATTAACACTCTATTCAGCAACTAACCATCACCCATCACAAATCAAGCAATTGAATTGCAAAGGAAAAACAAACACATAGCCTTGCCATACTTACTTATTACCACCACACTTGCCCTCTTTAGTCTTGGTCTCGCCGCCACACTTACCTTCTTTCATGGCTTTTTTCTCGGCGCCACATTTACCTTCACCACATTTTCCCTCTTTCATGGCTTTCTTCTCGGCACCGCATTTGCCCTCTTTCATCGCTTTGTTTTGGGCACCACATTTACCCTCCTGCATGGCTTTATTCATGTTTTCGCCACATTTACCTTCACCACACTTCCCTTCTTTGGCAGCTTTACGCATATTTTCGCCGCATTTACCTTCACCACACTTCCCTTCTTTGGCGGCTTTCTTCATGTTTTCGCCGCACTTACCTTCCCCGCACTTACCTTCCCCATCGAGGAGTTGATAGCCAGATTGCATTTCAGAGTATCCGAATGGATTGGCTTGTGCTTGGGCAGCAAATGCAGTACTGACACAAACAGTACCTAAGGCAACAGCGACTGCGGTTTGTTTAACTAATTTCATAATCTTTCCTTCTTTCATCCAATGGTATGCAACTGGTTGCCAACTCCACAATGATGCTGGCTCTATTATATGACCCGATACGCTTACACTTTATTGCAAAAACTTATCATACATCACAGTTATGCTACAAATGCTGTGATAGTGCAACTCGATCTGTTGCCAATGACAGTGCAATTAAGTGATGTCGCCCGTAATATTTTTGTAAGTCTCCTACTCATGACGTAGAATTAGCGCCCTTTAATCCGCTACGTAGCAATACATTCAGTTGCCATTGCTACCGCTAGCGATTATGTCAAACCACACTGTATTTAACGTACTTATTAGTACGATTAGATTTAGCAAGCGAGTTTTCAGAGAGAGCCGAGTCAATGAGAGTAATTTTAGCCCCTATGGAAGGTGTGGCAGATGCACCTATGCGCGCATTACTTACTGCTGTGGGCGGCTATGACATGGTAATAAGCGAGTTTATTCGCGTTGTCGATCAGTTGCTGCCTGAAAAAGTGTTCTATCGCCTGTGCGCCGAATTAAAATACCAATGTCACACCAAATCCGGTACGCCTGTTAGGCTACAACTGTTAGGGCAACATCCTGATTGGATGGCTGAAAATGCGCTTAGGGCCATTGAACTGGGCTCTCGTGGTGTCGATATTAACTATGGCTGCCCTGCGCCTATGGTTAACCGCAGCAATGGCGGCGCCGCGCTCTTAAAAGAGCCCGAAACCATTTATCAGGTGACGAAAGCGGTGCGAGACGCAGTGCCGATAGATAAACCGGTTTCGGCTAAAATTCGACTCGGGTGGGATGATAAAAGCCGCTGTATTGAAATTGCTCAGGCCATTGAAGCTGCAGGCGCCAGTGAACTCACTGTACACGCTCGCACTAAAGAGGAGGCATACCGACCTCCTGCCCATTGGCACTATATTCAAAAAATCAAACAAGTGACTACCCTGCCCATTATCGCCAATGGCGAAATTTGGAGCCGTGAAGATTACCTCAATTGCCGCGAGGCCAGTGGTTGTGATGATGTGATGCTTGGCCGCGGAGCATTGACTGTGCCCAATCTGGCCCATGTGGTTAAAGGCAACCAATTACCAATGACATGGCCCGAGGTAAAAGCGCTACTGATCCAATATTCAGAATTTGAAATTGTCAGCGAAAAAGAGAAATACTATCCCGCTCGAATAAAACAGTGGCTGAGATTTATTGCGCGCCATTATGTAGAAGGTGAAGCCCTATTTTTACAGGTTAGAGTGCTAAAAAATACCGCTGAAATTCTAACGCTACTGCGCAGCAGCTAGTTTGATCCACTAACAAACTCACATTGCTCAACACAGCGCGCTCGATTAGTGTCGATATTTAACAAAATATCACTCACTTTTGATCTTCGTCATAGTCAAGTTGAGTCAGCGGTTTAGACTGGTTACCTAACACGATTAAACTAGGCAATGATTTGTGAGCAGATCCTATATCAGACATGAATTGTCAGAGCTTGAAGCTAATCTCAGGGAAGAGTTAGGCCAACTGCTAGCGCAACATCAGCTATCGATGGATAGTAAGACGCTATCGTTATCAGCATTGATCGATGCGTTAACCGCAGCAAAACTCTGTGATGACCCCTTATTTATACAACTCACCCAGCTCGATGCGGCAATATGTCAGCTCGATATTGGTCTCTACGGCTTGTGCGCCGATTGTGAAACTGATATCGAACCGCAACGCTTGACCCTCAACCCACTGGAGCAGCGCTGTCAACAGTGTGCTGCTGAGCACGCCCACCAGCATCGTCACGAGCTCCGGCTAACTCACTAATAAATTAGCGTTAACCTAGCGTTAACCTAGTGTTAACGCTAGTTTTTAGGCTGCTATTTTAGCTAACATCAAGCGTTATATTGGCAAAATAGATGGCGCATTTGCCTTCATGGGATGAATAGTAACTGACCAACAACTCATCGCCTTGCTGCACAATGCCCGCATAACTGGTATCACCACCCGATGGGAACGTCAAACGCTCAACCACAGTGCCTGTATCTAATTTTATTTCCACTAACGATGTCCGCACTAGGTTGTCATATAAACGCACAATGGCGTACAGCCGCTGCCGGTAGATAAAACTTACTGGTCCGCCTATGCGTTTGTCTAATATCCGCCACTGCCAATGAGTATAGGGCGCTGTTGATTGCCCTAACAAGGCACGTTCATCGGTTTGCCACAGCGGATCACGGCGTAATAAACAGTAGGCAACCCCTTGTTCATCAATGCTTAATCCCGCCTCATTGGCATATCCAGCACGACTTAAGTGACTGACTAAGGGTTGCCAATCGAGCAATGCATCCTCGGCGAGCTGTGCTTGGTAAAGCCGTACATAACCATCATGTTCATCGGCATAATAAGCAATGCCAAGTAAGCGATGGTGATGGGCAGTAATGCGCCATAACCATTCATCTTGACCGCCAACAGCCACAGGCTCAGACCAATTGCTGCCGTCATCAGAATACCAATAATAAGATTGAATGCGCGGCGAGCTTCCTTTGGCGAAGGTCGCACCGCTAAACAGATAGAGTTGCCCCTCAAAAACTACTAACTTCGCATCACGTAGATCGGCATCGCTATGGGTTAATGTTGCCACTAAGTCCCAGGTGACACCTGCATCATGTGATGCTAACACCCGAATCATGCCATCGGGCGAGACATGGGCACAGCCCTCTCTAAAGGCACAATAAAGTCGCTGCTTAAACAAGGTAAGGTCGCTAAAGGCATTATGTGCTCCCTTGTCCCAGATGTTGTTCACCCAATTTAATCGCATCGGCATAGCGCATATCCCTAATCACCTTTTATTACGCCACCATTAAGCTTGAACTGCACGATAAGTGCAACCATCTGCAACTTAAGGCAATCGCCAAATACATGTCAAAATAGTGAACGTAATATCATTACCGCCAAGCAGGTACAAAAAAGCCGTCTAAGTGTATTCACTTAGACGGCTTTTAAATCACACCTTACGCTTTATATTAACTAATTAATGCACAGTTACAAGGCACATGCTTCAGCGCTAGGCTTTACTATTTAGCTTTAAGTGCGTTGGCGAGGCGCCTTACCCGCAGTGGTCTTGTGCTTGCGCACCGCACGGCGGATCTTGGCGCTTTTCACTTTAGAGCGAGCAACACTGTGTTTATCGGTACCCATTAAAGTACGGGTCTCTTCTTCGAGTCCGGCTAATTTACGTAGGTAATTAACCTGCTCAATCGGCAATTCTACCCAACCACCACGTGGCAGTGTCTTTGGCAGCTCAATCATACCGTAACGAATACGGATCAAACGGCTAACCTGCACCTCTTGAGATTCCCACAAGCGGCGCACTTCACGGTTACGGCCTTCAGCCAGTGACACATGCCACCACTTATTCATGCCTTCGCCGCCCGCAGGCTTTACTTTATCAAAGTGAGCAGGGCCGTCTTCTAGGGTCACCCCATTACGAAGGCGCTGAATAACAGCATCAGACACTTCACCAAACGTACGTACGGCATATTCACGCTCAACTTCGTGTGACGGATGCATGAGGCGATTAGCCAATTCACCGTCAGAAGTAAACAGCAACAACCCAGAGGTGTTGATATCTAAACGACCCACTGCCACCCAGCGTGAATCACGCGTACGAGGCAAACGGTCAAATACCGTTGGACGTCCTTCGGGATCTTTACGACTGCAAATCTCACCTTCAGGCTTATGGTAAGCAATCACACGACAGACTAAATCTTCTTCAGATTTAACCGATACGCTGCGGCCATCGATACGCACTTTGGCATCAGCTTCGATACGATCGCCAAGCTTGGCAATTTCACCGTCAATACTAACTCGACCTGCAGCAATCCATGCCTCCATCTCACGACGGGAGCCATGGCCTGCACGGGCCAAGACTTTCTGCAATTTTTCACTCATTAGTAGACTCTTCTGTAGTTTTGGGCGCTGACTCTGGCGCGTCTATGTCCGTCTCAGGACGGGTCACACCAGAAAACAGCGCCGCTAATGACTCAGCATCAGATAAAGCAGGAAGATCTGCTATCGTATCTAAGCCAAAATAGGCTAAAAATTCATTTGTAGTCGCATACAGAGCGGGCCGTCCCGGCACCTCTTTATGGCCTACAATCTTTATCCAATGTCTATCGGATAAACTCTTAATAATATGGCTACCGACTGCTACGCCACGAACAAACTCAATATCGCCACGTGTCACTGGCTGACGGTAGGCTATCACCGCCAAGGTTTCTAGCGTCGCTCTTGAATAACGCGGCGCTTTTTCTTGCCATAAACGTTGTAAATAAGGACTTAAGGTTTCAATGGTTTGAAAACGATAGCCCCCAGCCACTTTAACTAATTCAACGCCGCGGCCTTGATAGTCTTGTTGCAATGCTTCGATCGCCGCCTTAATTTTAACCCGTGAAACATTAAAATTGGCCAGCACGCTTTCGCTTAAATGTTTTATCGACACCGTTTTCGCCATCACAAATAGGCTCGCCTCAATCAGCTGCTTAAGTTGTTCTGGATTGATTTGCAGTTTATTTTTCGACAATTCAATACGCCCTAACGTGAATGGTCGACAACGGCTCGGCCTGAATGACGTCAACCAATAACTCTTTGACCAGCTCCATCAGCGCCAGAAAACTCACCACCACACCACTACGCCCTTCGGCAACATCAAACAGGTGTTCAAACGGGACGTAGGACTTACCTTCTAGCATAGCCAAGATCTGGATCATGCGTTCACGGGTCGATAAGGTTTCCCGGCGAACATGATGGTGCTCCGTCGCTTCAACCCGTTTAAGCACCGCGGCAAACGCGCTGGCCAACTCGACTAACGATACCGAAGGCGGCACCATCAGCGGTTTAATATCGGCAGCTGGTAAGGCTCTGGCTTGAAAAATATCACGCTCTAAACGGGGTAACTCATCCAAGCGCTGCTGCGCCTCTTTGATCACTTCATAGGCTTTTAATTGCCTAATCAGTTGTGCGCGAGGGTCTTCCTCTTCCTCATCGGCCACATCAGGTTTAGGCAGCAAAAGCCGAGACTTAATCTCGGCTAATGTGGCCGCCATCACCAGATAATCGGCGGCTAATTCAACCCTAGCCCCTTGCAGCAGTTCAATATATTCAAGATATTGATCCGTCACAGGCGAAATGGCTAAATCGACCACATCGAGTTTCTGCTTGCGGATCAAATACAGCAGCAGGTCGAGCGGACCTTCAAACGACTCAAGAAATACTTCGAGCGCTTCGGGAGGAATAAAAAGATCGGCGGGTAAGTATTTAACCACTTCACCGCGTACCACGGCTAAAGGTAAACTTTGCTGTGTACCCTGCATCCGCTCTCCCAATATCCCTTATTTTTCAAAGGGTAAAACGATAGCCACCAGCACCATTTTAACGGTATGGCTTTTATCAAACGCGCGATTATACCGGGTTAATCCCTCAATAGACAGGGAATTAACCAAATTGACTCACATCGCCAGCCCCAACACGCAATATCTCAATCTCCCCTTCAGACAAGTCGATCACCGTGGTGGGTTTCTGTCCTAAATATCCGCCATGAATAATCACATCCACTTGATGCTCTAAAATATCGCGGATATGCTCGGGATCAGACTCGGTAAACTCTTCTCCTGGCATGATCAAACTGGTCGACATCAACGGTGCATCCAACGCTTCAAGTAAGGCCAGCGCGATAATGTTGTCGGGTACCCGAATACCTATGGTCTTCTTTTTCGGGTTTTGCAGACGCTTAGGCACCTCTTTGGTCGCCTTAAAAATAAAGGTAAACGGCCCAGGTGTGTTATTTTTAAGCACACGATAAGCTTGGTTATCGACGCGGGCGTAGGTTGCCAGCTCAGACTGGTCACGCACCATCAAGGAAAAATCATGATCGTTATCAATCTGACGAATGCGCGCAATACGCGTCATCGCCTCCTTTTCACCCAATAAACAGCCTAAGGCGTAACCAGAATCGGTGGGGTAAACTACCACTCCACCTTGCTTAATCAGTTGCGCCGCTTGGTTAATCAAACGCGTTTGTGGGTTTTCCTCATGAACATAAAAAAATTGACTCATCGGCTTTCCATCCATTTATCCATTTGCCAAACCCAGTCGACCCCCTGGGGTTGGAACATATTTTTACCCAACTCAATCCAGCTACCCGGAAAGTGGAAATCACTGCCAAGGGACGCGAATAGCTGATTGAGTTTGCTAAGGGCGATTAAATTATTGCGATCATCTAAGGTTTGCTGACCCAGCACCACTTCCATAGCATCGCCGCCGGCCGCTTTAAAGTCGCGTACTAAACGCTTTAACCATTTAGCCGACAACTTATAACCACTTGGATGCGCTAATACCGCAACGCCGCCAGCCTGATGAATAATCTCAATGGCGCTGGCCATGTCGGACCAATTATTAGGTACATAGCCAGTTTTTCCTCGGGCAAGGTATTTCTTAAATACCGACGCCTGATTGACCGCATAGCCATGTTCTGCCAGCCATCTCGCATAATGGCCACGACTTAATGCCGCACTACCCGCGAACGCTTTTGCGCCTTCGTAAGCCCCTTCTATACCGGCTTTTTCTAACCTAAGACCTATCTCTTTAGCACGGGTTTCGCGCAGGGTTCGTTGCTGACAGAGAAACCCATCAAGCGTGGCGTTTGTTCTATCGATGTTTAAGGCAACAATATGAATATCAAAGTTATTCCAACGAGTCGATATCTCGGTGCCATCCACCAATTTTAGCGGCTCAGGCTGCGCATTGTTAAAATGGTGCGCCTCATCGAGGCCCGCCGTCGTATCGTGATCAGTAATGGCCAACACCTGCACCCCTTTTTCAAGGGCACGCGCGACTAACTCTGAGGGCGTTAATTGGCCATCAGATGCGGTGGTGTGGCTGTGTAGATCGATTAAAAGCGTTTCATCTGTCATCCGCATATTCTACTCGAGTTTGCCATTAGAAACATCTAATTGGCTTAACTTATTTACACAAACATTGATGGTCAAATACCGCTGTGCCTTGGCATTAATCACTATTTTTAGAAATAGAAAAATATTCCATTGACATGACCGCCATGCTGATGCTTTTATATAGCCAACGACATAATTTAACTTTTACATGACTTTTCGAGACACAATTTTATGACACAGCAATTTAATCACATCATTTGGTGGTGGCACTTCCCAACATAGCGGGTGGTGTGAAATTCTGTGCTCATGTAAAAGAGACAAGATTGAAACAACAAGCCCGCATTAAATGCGGGCTTTTTGCATTTAAGGGTTTAATTTTATTAACGTATTTTATTAATTAATACCAATCAAATTAACGATTTGATCGGCGCAGGAGCAGACACATGGCGTTACCCTCTCTGGCAAGAGTCAACACAGTAAAGGAGCGGATCACTTACCAAGACGATCCACTCAACTTGTATCAACAACTTACCCAAAATGCGCCGCACACCATGTTGCTCGAATCAGCAGAGATAGACAGTAAAGACCACCTAAAAAGTATCGTGATGACGCACGCCGCGATGATGATACGTTGTGAAGGCTTTCGCCTGATCTTTACTGCACTCAATACTAATGGACAGTCACTGTTAGCGCCCATTAAGGCTTTTTTTAACCTCGACAATGCCGAGCTTCACGACAATCGCTTAACCCTGACGCTCAATCAAGCGCCAGCCCAGCTCGATGAAGACGCCAGACTCAAAGCCACCTCCGCTTTAGATGGCCTAAGGGCTTTGGTGCAACATATCGATTGCGGTGATGATGTAGGGTTTGAGTCGTTATTTCTAGGCGGCGTATTAGCCTATGATCTTATCGATACCGTCGAGCCACTGCCCACGGTGCCAGAGAGTGAAAATAGCTGTCCTGATTACCTGTTCTATTTAGCTGAAACCCTGATTTTGGTTGATCACCAGCAGCAAACTGCCAACTTGATAACCCATGATTTTAGCCAGCAAGTGAGCGTTCAAGCAGCGTTGGCGGCGCGTGCTGAGACCCTAAAAAGTGCCTGTCATACGCTGGACCCTATCGAGGCCTTAATCCCAATTGATGCGCCAACCCAAGTCAACATTAACGACGAAGCCTTTATCAACATAGTCAACGACTTAAAAGAACATATTATTGCTGGTGATATTTTTCAAGTGGTGCCCTCACGCAGCTTTAGCCTCCCTTGCCCGAACACATTAGGGGCATACCGCGCACTGCGCCTTACCAATCCCAGCCCTTATATGTTTTATTTTCGCGGCGACGATTTCACCTTGTTTGGCGCCTCCCCCGAAAGCGCCCTTAAATATGAGGCGGCAACCAATCAAGTGGAAATTTATCCTATTGCTGGCACACGTAAACGTGGCAAAAAAGCCAATGGTGACATCGATTTCGATCTAGACAGCCGTATCGAACTGGAGCTAAGACTGGACAAAAAAGAGCTCTCTGAACATTTGATGTTGGTGGATCTTGCCCGTAACGATATCGCACGTATTAGCCAAAGCGGCAGTCGCCAAGTGCCCGAGTTACTTAAAGTGGATCGCTACTCCCATGTGATGCATTTAGTCAGCCGCGTAACCGGCCAATTGCGCAGCGACCTCGATGCCCTACACGCTTACCAAGCCTGCATGAACATGGGCACCTTAACGGGCGCCCCTAAAGTCAGTGCGGCCCAATTGATCCGCGGCGCCGAACAAGCGAGGCGCGGCAGCTATGGCGGCGCCGTTGGCTACATCAATGGCCTAGGCGATATGGATACCTGCATAGTGATCCGCGCAGCCTTTGTTAAACAGGGAACGGCGCATATTCAAGCTGGCGCAGGGGTTGTGTTTGACTCCGATCCCCAGGCCGAAGCCGATGAAACCCGCCAAAAAGCACAAGCGGTCATTACAGCCATCAAGATGGGAGGCGGACAATGAAACTGTATCTGCTGGATAATTTCGATTCATTTACCTACAACCTGGTGGATCAATTTCGCAGCCTAGGTTGTGAAGTGATTATTTACCGTAACGATGTGGCGGCAAGCTTTATCGCCGATAAGCTGCTCAGTGAAACCGAGCCCGTGGCGTTAATCTTATCACCAGGCCCTGGTGCCCCCCATGAAGCAGGCTGCTTAATGGCGCTTATTGGCCTGCTGGCAGGCAAAGTCCCTATGCTGGGGATCTGCTTAGGCCATCAAGCTATGGTTGAACACTTTGGCGGTAAAGTTGAGCGCGCCACACAGGTGATACACGGTAAGGCCAGCCCAACCATACACTCAGGGCAAGGGATCTTCCACGGACTGCCCTCGCCGCTGCCGGTGGCCCGCTATCACAGTTTAGTCGCCACCCAAGTACCCGACTGTTTAACAGTGATCGCCACCACCGACACCATGCCGATGGCCATTACCCATAAGGATTTCAAAGCCATTGGCTTTCAATTTCACCCAGAATCAATTTTGACCACCTTAGGCAGCCAGTTGTTAACCCAAACATTGGACTATTTAACAGGTGACGAACTCGGGTTAAGTACTGATAAAGGAGCACTGTAAATGAGCGACCTACAAGCGATTATCGATAAGTTGTATTTAGGTCAGAGCGTCAGTCGCGACCAAGCTAACTTGCTCTTTAGCGCCATTATTCAAGGTGAAATGAGCGAAGCCACTATGGCTGGCATGTTGGTCGCGATGAAGATGCGTGGTGAAACCATCGATGAGATCTCCGGTGCTGCCGACGCGCTACGCGCCGCCGCCAAGGTGTTTCCGATACCCAATGCCACCACCCGCAGCCAAGGGATAGTCGACATAGTCGGCACCGGCGGCGATGGCCATAACACCATCAATATCTCCACCACCGCAGCCTTTGTGGCCGCCGCCGCTGGCGCCAAAGTGGCTAAACATGGTAATCGCAGCGTATCGAGTAAATCAGGCTCATCGGATCTACTATCGCAATTTGGTATCGACTTAACCATGGCGCCAGAGACCGCACGCGACTGCCTCGATGAGTTGGGGTTATGCTTTTTATTTGCGCCCCATTACCATGGCGGAGTACGTCATGCCGTGCCGGTGCGCCAATCATTAAAAACCCGCACCCTATTTAACCTGTTAGGTCCGCTTATCAACCCTGCTAACCCAGATTATATTGTACTGGGCGTGTATAGCCGTGAGTTAGTTGAACCTATCGCTAATGTGCTTAACACATTAGGACTCAAACGGGCCATGGTGGTGCATGGCAGTGGCTTAGATGAAGTGGCCGTGCATGGTGACACCTTAGTGTGCGAGCTCAAAGACAAGCAGATCTCCCAATATACCCTTACCCCATCGGCATTAGGGGTTGAGCAAGCGACATTAGCCGAGCTTGAAGGTGGCACCCCAGCTGAAAATGCCGCCATCACGCGCGCCATTTTACAGGGGCAAGGCAGCCAAGCACATCGCAATGCTGTGGCCGTCAATGCAGGGTGCGCGCTCTATATTTCGGGCAACAGCGACACTCCCCTCGAGGGGGTAAAGCAGGCGTTAGCCATACTCGACAGTGGCAAAGCCTTCACCTTACTTGAGCAGCTCGCCAACGCCAGCAGCCCTGCCAATTAATACGAGGAGTCATTGTGAGTAATCAAGCAGCGCCAAGCCAAAGTAACGTATTAACCCGTATTGTTGCGACCAAAGCGGCACATATTGCCGCGCTCAAGTTGCGTTTTCCAGAAGCATCACTTCAGCCCAAGCAGTCGGATCGCAGTCTATTTGCAGCATTAAAAGCGCCCAACGCAGGCTTTATCTTTGAATGCAAAAAAGCCAGTCCGTCTAAAGGGTTAATTCGCCAAGACTTTGATGTTGAAGCTATCGCCGATGTTTACGCCCATTACGCTGCGGCAATATCGGTACTGACCGATGAGCAGTTTTTTCAAGGGGATATGGATTATATCCCTAAGGTGCGGGCGCGCGTTGCACAACCGATTTTGTGTAAAGACTTTTTTGTCGACACTTATCAAATCAAACTGGCGGCGCATCAAGGTGCCGATGCAATTTTGCTGATGTTATCTGTACTCGATGATGCGCAGTATCGTACTCTGGCTCAGCAAGCGCAGGTCTATCAGCTTGATATCCTGACAGAGGTGAGCAATGAAGCCGAGCTGCAGCGAGCCATCGCGCTCGATGCCGCCATTATTGGCATAAACAATCGCAATCTTCGCGATCTATCCACCGATTTAGCCACCACAGAGGCGCTCGCTCCCGCCATACCGCAAGATCGGGTGATCATCAGTGAGTCAGGCATTTACCAGCATGCTCAGGTACGCCGCTTGAGCCCGTTAGTCGATGGTTTTTTGGTGGGCAGCTCCTTGATGGCCGAGGACGATTTAGATATCGCGTGCCGCGCGTTGACACTAGGACACAACAAGGTGTGTGGGTTGACACGTGATGCTGATATACAAGCTGCAACCGACGTCGGCGCCGTCTACGGCGGGCTGATTTTTGCCCCCAAATCTCCCCGTTATATCAGCCCAGCGCGCGCACTTGAGCTAGTACAGCGCCAACGCGGCAGAGGTAAAGCGCTGCGATTTGTCGGGGTTTTTGTCAATGAGGCCACTGAGGTTATTGCCGCGATTGCGGCCTCGCTTAACCTGTTTGCGGTGCAATTACATGGCAAGGAAACCGCCGAAGATATCGCTACGCTGCAACAGGCACTCAAGGCTCTCGATTGCAACGCGCAGATATGGAAAGCGCTCCCCATTAGCGTCGATAGCGGCACAGCAAACCTTAACATCGAAGTGCCCCCCAAAATCGATCGACTACTGTATGACAGCCAACGGCTTAACAAACAAGTCGATAACGCTGGCCAATTTGGCGGCACCGGGCGGTGTTTTAATTGGCAGTTGGCCCTGCCCCATAAAGCACAGGCCATGTTAGCTGGCGGGCTCAATGACCAAAACGCTGCACAAGCGGCAACACAAGGATTTTTCGGTTTGGACTTTAACTCCGGCCTTGAGAGCGCGCCTGGGCTAAAAGATAGCCATAAACTGAACGCTGCCTTTAAGGCGTTACGCCAATATTAAGCAGATTGACCATACACTTATTGATATTTCGCCCAGCACTCACTCTGGGCAACACATTAGGACACGATTATGACTAAGCTTGACCCTTACTTTGGCGAATATGGCGGTATGTATGTACCACAAATATTGATGCCAGCATTGAAGCAACTGGAGTCGGCCTTTGTCGATGCGCAGCAAGATGAAGCCTTTCAAGCCGAATTTAACGACCTGCTGAAAAACTATGCCGGGCGTCCTACCGCCTTAACCTTAACCCGTAATTTAAGTCCCAACCCTTTAGTCAAAATCTACCTAAAGCGTGAAGATTTACTCCATGGCGGTGCCCACAAAACAAACCAAGTGTTAGGTCAAGCTTTACTGGCTAAACGCATGGGCAAAAAAGAGATCATCGCCGAGACGGGCGCAGGCCAACACGGCGTCGCGACCGCGCTGGCTTGTGCCCTGCTGGGGTTAAAATGCAAGGTGTATATGGGTGCCAAAGATGTCGAACGTCAATCACCGAACGTGTTTCGGATGAAACTGATGGGCGCCGAAGTCATTCCGGTGACGTCAGGCTCTAGCACCTTAAAAGATGCCTGTAACGAAGCCATGCGTGACTGGTCTGGCAGCTATGACAAAGCCCACTACCTATTAGGCACAGCGGCAGGGCCGCACCCGTTCCCAACCATAGTGCGTGAGTTTCAGCGGATGATCGGCGCCGAAACCAAAAAACAGATCCTCGAGCGCGAAGGACGCCTACCCGATGCCGTCATTGCCTGCGTCGGCGGCGGGTCAAACGCTATTGGGATGTTCGCCGACTTTATCGATGAACCCTCGGTGCAGCTTATCGGTGTCGAGCCTGCGGGCTTAGGCATAGACACGCCGATGCACGGCGCGCCGCTTAAACACGGGAAAACCGGCATTTTCTTTGGCATGAAAGCGCCATTGATGCAGGATAAAGAGGGCCAAATTGAGGAGTCTTACTCTATCTCGGCAGGCCTGGATTTCCCCTCGGTGGGACCACAACACGCCCATTTGGCGGCAACTGGGCGAGCCACCTATGAGTCTGCTACCGATGATGAAGCCTTAGAAGCGTTTCAACAATTAGCGCGTTGTGAGGG
Organism: Shewanella sp. 553; assembly: GCF_059338375.1. Classification (NCBI taxonomy): domain Bacteria; kingdom Pseudomonadati; phylum Pseudomonadota; class Gammaproteobacteria; order Alteromonadales; family Shewanellaceae; genus Shewanella; species Shewanella sp. 553. The sequence goes on along the minus strand of NZ_CM181701.1, from coordinate 1,737,303 downwards.
CATTATTCCGGCGTTGGAGTCGGCTCATGCACTCGCTTACGCCGTTAAATTGGCCAAACAAGCCACCAAAGAGACCCTGCTCGTGGTTAACCTGTCGGGGCGAGGTGATAAAGATATCTTCACCGTCGCCGACATTCTCGAACAACAAGTTAAGTCAGCACCACAGGAGAGCGGCAATGAGTAACCGTTATGACGCCACGTTTAGCGCCCTTAAGGCCAACAATCAGGGCGCTTTTGTCCCCTTCGTCACCTTGGGTGATCCAAGCCCTGAATTGTCGCTACAGATAATCGACACCTTGGTCGATAATGGCGCCGATGCCTTAGAGCTAGGGTTCCCGTTTTCCGATCCGCTCGCCGATGGCCCCGTGATCCAAGGTGCAAACCTGCGCTCACTGGCAAGTGGCACGACCGCAAGCCACTGCTTTGAGATGTTAAGCCAGATCCGAAACAAGTATCCCGATTTACCCATCGGCCTGTTGCTGTACGCTAACTTAGTCTATAGCAATGGCATCGATACTTTTTATGCCAAAGCCAAGGCCGCTGGTGTCGATTCGGTATTAATTGCCGATGTACCGGTCGAGGAAGCCAAACCCTTTATCGCGGCGGCAACGCACCATGGCATAGCGCCCATTTTTATTGCGCCGCCTAACGCCGATAGCGACACACTGCAACAGGTGAGCGAGCATGGCAAGGGTTATACCTATTTGTTGTCTCGTGCGGGCGTGACGGGCACCGAGTCAAAAGCCGGCATGCCTATCGCCGATATATTAGCCCGCTTAAAGGCCTTTAACGGCGCGCCGCCTCTGCTGGGATTTGGTATTGCCGAGCCTGCGCAGGTGCGCGAGGCCATTATTGCCGGTGCTGTTGGGGCGATTTCTGGCTCAGCCGTGGTTAAGATCATCGTCGAGCATCAAGAAGATCCTGCAAGGTTACTGGCCACATTAGCCGAATTTACCCGAAATATGAAAGCCGCCACCTTAATGTAACCAAGCTGAATGTAACCAAGCCTAATCGACATAAACTATCAAAGTATGACTCAACAAAAAAGCGCCTGATAACAGGCGCTTTTTTTATCAAGGTAATGATGTTTGATACTGACTTAATTGAGCGTCAATCAAGCGCACACGCCATGCTTTAAGCTTGGGTTTTTACCGCCTCTAGCTTAGCTTTATGATCTAACTCGAAGCTAGGCAAGCTGGTTGCACCTTGCTTAAGATAATGATCCATCCAACGCATCAAACGCAGATGATAATCATACTGGGCAGCCGCTTTACGGTTACCATGACCTTCGCCAGGGTAATAGACCAAACGTACCGCTTTACCTTGCACTTTCATGTAGCGATACAGCTCCATCGACTGCGCCGGATGCACTCGAGGATCCTCTTTACCGTGCATGATTAGCAGCGGCGTTTTAGACTGACCCGCCCAGTAAATGGGGCTGCGCTCTAAATACCATTGCCATTTTTCCCATGGGTATGAGCGTGCATGCACTAGATGCATCTCGTTGGAGATATCTGTGGTACCAAACTTTGACAGTTGATTGCTCACGCCAACAAACATCACACTGGCAGCAAAATGCTCAGTTAACTTAGTCGCCGCCCACGCAGAGGCGTAACCGCCGTAGGAGCCGCCGGTGATACCGACTCTTTTGGCATCCACCAGCCCCATATCCACAAGGTGGTCTTTAAAGCTGACTAAATCGTCAAACTCCTTGCCAGCATAATCGTTTTGCCCAAGCTTGGAGTAATCAACCCCCTTGCCTGTACTACCACGGTAATTGGGGTAAAACACCGCGTAGCCTTGCGCCGCTGCCAGCTGCCCTGGACGCGAGTAGTTGGTTAACCAACCGTCCTTATCATGGCTCTCTGGCCCCCCATGTACTGACATGATTAAGGGGTAACGCTGGCCCTTTTTATAATCCAGTGGGTAGATGAGTATGCCGCCAATCTCGACGCCATCACTGGTGTTAAATGAAATGGATTCTTGCTTGGCAAAACGTTTGTTGTCTAGCCAAGGATTAGAATTGCTCAAACGAGTAGCGCTAGATGCACGGCTACTGAGTTGATAGACCTCATTAGGGTGTTTAGCGGTATTGGCACGCATCACCAAGGTGTTGTCTGAGTCTGATAAACTCAATTGTGAGGCGATGAGTTGCCCAGGTTTGACCACGGTGCGGTAATCGCTGCTACCCGGTTTGAGTAAACCAACTAAAGAGTCAGTATTGATATTGCTGATAAAATACAGCTCGTTACTCTTGTTCTTCCACTCAAAATCACTTACATGACCCAAGTGGTTAGGTAACCATGAACTTATCTTGCCTGTTTTCGTCTCGGCCAGATAGAGTCGCCCAGTAGCTGGATCGTGCTTATCTTGCGCCCCAAGGATCGCCACATATTGGCCATCATAGGAAAACTCTGCCGCACCTAATTTACCTTCGGTGATAAACGAGGTCATGACCTGTTGCTTGTTGGCATCGACAAGATGCCATTGGGACTTCATGTATTGATCGTCAATTAAAGCACTAGGCTGAGTCTTAACCAATAACTGGCTGTCATCTGCCGACCACTGCACCGCCGACACCACACCATCGATTTGCCACGCAACAGGGGTTAACGGCTCATCATTAACGGCCAGTTCAAGCACAAATAGCTGCTTATTGGTTAAGTCTTCTTCATAGACTTCGGCCATAAAGCCGAGTTTTTTCAACTCATCGACACTGCTATCTTTAGCCGGGTTGGCAATTAAGGCGACCTGCTTACCGTTATGACTTAAAGCATAGTCGGCGACATCGGTCCCTTTAAGCGCCAAGGTCTTAACCGCTTGCCCGCCATTAAAAGGGATTCGATACAGGGCGGTGTGTTTATCTTCGCCCATCTTAGCTAAGAAATAGACTAACGACCCGTCGGCAGACCACTTGATATTATTAATGGTCACCTGCCCGGTAATATATGGGCGTTCAACCCCCTTACCATCGACCAAGTACAGTTCGGCCCAGTGGGCACCGTTTTCTTCTTTGTATAACTGCCGAGGCACATAGCGTGTAAACGCGACATTATCGCCCGATGGACTCACTTGTACCTGTGCTACCTGTTGTAGGCCTATGACCTCTTCGGCTGTCAGCAAGTCGGCGCTGCTACTAAAACTGAAAATGCCTAACGATAACGCTATTGCCTGCTTAACAGTATTTAACTGCTTAATCATCAATATCACTCCAATTTGTTCATTTTATTGTTTTTCTCTTGATCTGCTCTGCCATTATAGGTTTTTGTTAACAAAACAAAAGCACCTAAGAGACATTATTCCCCCCTGGTGAAGACTATAATGCAACAGATGTGAACGATTGCCTGCACTTTTATGCTTTAAAATAAAGCCGCGACTCACCATCGAAGCGATTGTCGATAAGTGATCGATTGAGATCAGGCTGACGTAATACCATGACCACTAGGTCTCGGGAGTTAGACATGACGCAAGATGAACTGATTGAACTATTTAAAGCAAACCACCTTTCACCCACCATCATAAACACCGCCGATGCCACCCGTTATCTTGTTGGCGGTGAAGATCACCAAGGTAATTTTTATCAGTTAACCCAAGACGATCTCAGCCCTATGCCCTGTCACTCTCTGGAGCAAGCCAAAGTACAACTGAAACAGATGGGCGTGTGTAAAGCTACCTTCGAGCTCTATACCGCCTACGATGAGATGATTGGCGTTGCCCCTCAGTTCGATAACAAAACCAGTATTGAGTTATCGTTTTAATCCAATACTGAGGTTAAATGGAAGCCTAATGAATAACATAATTAATCTGACCCAAGCACTACGCGTCTATGGGCTAGTGATCGATAAAGGCACTAAAGTCCAAGACTCAAAGAGCGCCCCCGAGCAACAACTTAGCACCGAGGGTAACGGCGGCTATTACTATCAAGATATGCTGGCATGGAGCGATTATGACGGCTACACCGCCTACCTGAAATATAATCAGGTAACTCTCACGCTGTTGTTTCATGGTAAATATATGCTCGACTACCCAAGCGACGCCAAGTTAGCGGCATTTATTAAGAAACTGAATAAACTGGCTAATTAAGCCAAATAAGGAACGTGATGCAACGTTTTACCAACAGCTTTCAAGGCGTGATTTTTGATTTAGATGGCACGTTAGTCAGCTCTAACTTGAATTTTAGCGCATTACGCCAGGCGATTAAGTGCCCAAGCGATCATGATATTTTGCACTTTATTGCAACGCTACCTGCAGAACAAGCCGCTCACGCCCACAAGATTATTGAACAAGCGGAGCAGCTTGATGCACAGCAAGCACGGCTGCTCAATGGCACCGATGCCTTTTTGGATTTCCTGTTAATGCAGCAGATCCCTATGGCAATTGTTACCCGCAACAGTAAAGCCGCGGCGATGCAAAAAATAATGCAAAACAACCTTCCCATTGACTTCGTTATTAGTCGCGAAGATGGCCCGGCCAAACCTGATCCTGCCAGCCTTACACATGTGGCTAAAGTGTGGGGGTTAACGGCGAATAAAATTGCCTTTGTCGGGGATCATCATTATGACGTCGATGCGGCTAATCGCGCCGGTATGCAATCGGTGTTGTTAACCTTTGATGAACACAAATCCTATCAACACCAGGCACGTTTTGTGTATCGCGATTTACACCAACTATTACAAGCAATGCCGTTGATTTCGCTCTGCGCGTAAACCACTCAGGTAATATCCGCACTCTATGAGTGAATGCCATCTCAACCTCATTGATAACCAACAGGAGTGACTCATGGAGCGAACTAATTGGTGTTGCCTTCATCAATTGATGCCTCAGCGGTTCAACCCGTTAGGCGCACAACCATTATCGCAAGTAATATTAATAAGGAGATTACTGAGATTATTAGCACCACGAAGTAGGCTAAACCTAGGCGTTGCCTCAGCGATGCTGCTAACATCACTTACCGCCTCAACAACCAACGCAGAGACTCACATGGACAATATCGATCTACTAAACCTTGATGGCACGCCTCAACAGCAGTGGAACATAGTCAATGACGGCGTGATGGGTGGGCGCTCAAACAGCCGTATACATAATAATGGCAACAGCTTACTGTTTTCTGGCACAGTTTCACTGGAAAACAATGGCGGTTTTGCCTCTATCAGCCAGCCGTTAACCCCATGGCAACAGAGGCTCAAAGAGCCCAAATACGATCCACTTATGGCACAAAAAATAACCGCAAGCCGCATTACCATTACGGCAAATGGCGATGGTAAACGCTACCAACTGCGAATAAAAACCGGTAAAGGCATCGCACAAACCACTTATAAAACCGGTTTTACCCCCCTAAATGGGGCGCCGCAGCAATGGCAATTTTCCCCGCAGCAGTTTATCGAAACCTTTCGTGGCCGCGACTACCCTACGCGCCCCAAACCCGACTTTAATCAGCTAAGTGCGGTGGGGATCTTAATCAGTGATAAGCAAGCAGGGAGTTTTCAACTCGAACTGCATTCACTAGAGCTGCTGCTTGAATAACCGCCATTACCGCTCACATAACAAGTCAGTGATCTACATTTAACAACCCGCTGGCTTGCTCAATGTTTGGCAAGGCTCGCATTAATTTAAATTCATCGCCAATTACCCGCTTCTACCCATTGGATAGCTTTTTCACCCAAAGCAGGCATGCTACACTGCGGCCAATCTGTTTATTGACTCATTGAAACCAAACTTATGAAACAACTGCTCGACTTTTTGCCGTTAGTGATCTTCTTCGCAGTGTATAAATTTTTCGATATCTATATCGCCAGTGGTGCCCTAATCGCAGCTACAGCGTTACAGCTGATCATCACCTACCTGATGTACAAAAAAATTGAAAAAATGCACCTTATCACCTTCGCCATGGTTAGCTTTTTCGGCACCTTGACCTTAGTGTTTCATGATGATGCCTTTATTAAATGGAAAGTGACCGTAGTGTATGCACTCTTTGCACTCGCCTTAGCCATCAGTCAATTTATTAATAAGCCCATTTTAAAGGGCATGTTAGGCAAAGAGTTAATTGTCGCCGATAAAATATGGGCCCATGTTACTTGGTATTGGGTGTTGTTTTTTGTGGGCTGTGCTCTGCTTAACATCTATGTCGCCTTTAACCTGCCTCAAGAGACATGGGTTAACTTTAAAGTGTTTGGCCTAACGGCCCTAACGCTGCTTAACACTGTCGTTACTGTAGTGTACCTTTACAAAAACATGCCCGAAGAACATAAAAAGGAACTCAAATAATGTGGTATATGATCTCATCTCAAGACATTGAAAACAGTTTAGAAAAACGCTTATCAGTACGCCCAGCACATGTGGCGCGCCTGCAAGAGTTATCCGATGAAGGTCGGCTAATGCTAGCAGGTCCCCATCCTGCTATCGATAATGAAAATCCTGGCGAAGCCGGCTTTACAGGCTCACTGGTAGTGGCTGAATTTGATTCACTGGAAGCCGCGCAAGCGTGGGCAGATCAAGACCCATACGTTGCCGCTGGAGTCTATGCCAAGGTGATAGTCAAACCGTTTAAACGCGTATTGCCATAGAGTTGACAGGATTGAACACATTGAAAATCGTATCATTTAACATCAATGGCCTCAGAGCTAGACTACACCAACTTCAGGCCCTTATTGATACGCATGCCCCCGATATTATCGGCTTGCAAGAGACTAAGGTTCATGATGAAGCGTTTCCGCTCGCTGACGTCGAGGCCATGGGTTATAAGGTGCACTACCACGGTGGTAAAGCCCACTATGGGGTAGCTATGCTGTCTAAGCGTGAGCCGCTCAGTGTACAAAAAGGCTTTCCTACCGACGAGGACGATGCTCAGCGCCGCATGATCATCGCCACCTTTAACCAAGACAATGGTAGACCGTTAACCGTGATAAATGGTTATTTCCCACAGGGTGAGAACATCAGCCATGAAACGAAATACCCAGCTAAACGTAAATTTTATCAAGATTTAATGCACTATCTCAATACCCATTGTCATCCAGGAGATGATATCGCCATCATAGGTGATATCAATATTTCTCCCATCGATTTGGATATTGGTATTGGCGAAGTAAACGCTAAACGTTGGTTAAAAACCGGTAAATGCAGTTTTCAGCCAGAAGAGCGTCAATGGCTCAGCACGCTACTCGACTGGGGCTTGGTCGATACTTTCCGTCAATTACACCCCACTCGCAGTGAGCGCTACTCATGGTTTGATTATCGCAGTAAGGGGTTCGATGATAACCGCGGTCTGCGTATCGACGTGATTTTAGCCACACCGTCACTGGCTGAGCGCTTAATTGAATCTGATGTCGACTATAACCTACGCGGTATCGAAAAGCCGTCGGATCATGCGCCGATCTGGAGCACCTTTAAATAAGCTGGCTTAAATCACAGATGAGATAAGCTGGGATAAATGCGCCGTGGATGTGGATGCTATCTCAAGCTCATTTGTGCTAACAGGGTGTGTTGACATACGCCAATACCAGACGCTTGCTTGTGAGATGCCACGTGGCTAGCTGTTAGAGCAAGTTAAAGGGAATTAAAGGCATAACGGGCTGTTTAGCCAATGAGTGATTAGGCACAGCACCAGTAAAGAATGCCCCATTAAAAAGGTTCAATATCGTCTTAAAAAGACGTTATTGAACCTTTTTTAATACTTTTTATGCTGTACGTGACGGAGCACGGCCTAATTAGCGGCATTAACTCAAACGATATTGGCTTAAAATCCCCTCAAGTTCAGTTGATGACTGCTTAAGTGAAGTGGCCAGAACCACTGAGCGTTCGGCGGTCTCTTTAATGGTTTGTGACTGCTGGCGAATATCATTTAACTGGCCGCCAATATCACGGGCCGACACACTTTGCTGCTCGGCAGATGCCGCAATTTGTGAGTTCATATCAAAAACATGGTCGATTGAGTCAGCCATATTATCAATATCTGCACCTACCGTTTCGATGGCTCCTCGACCAAGTTCAGCCTGCTCAACTATCTCATGGGTAATGCTGGCTAACTGACCAGAGCCCGTTTGCAGCCCCTCAATCATAGATTGGATCTCAACCGTCGCCTGCTGAGTTCGGCCGGCTAAGGTTCTCACCTCATCTGCTACTACAGCAAAACCTCGACCTTGCTCACCCGCACGCGCCGCCTCAATAGCTGCATTCAATGCTAATAAGTTGGTCTGCTCTGAAATACCATTAATGGTGGTGACGACAGCGCCAATCTCGGTGGCATTGGTCGACAGTGCATCTACCGCGCTCGACGCTGAAGCGATCTGTTGAGTAAGCTGGCCGATACGCGCCATCGCCTCACTGATGCGTAATTTGCTATCGGCCGCCGCATCGGCATTTTGTTTAGTATGATCTGAGGCATTGGCCGCATTATGCGACACTTCACCGATGGCGGCAGTCATTTGGTCCATCGCCACCGCAACGGTGTCCAGAAACTGATGTTGGAACTTAGCCAACTCCTCATTTTGCTGCGCCTGTTGATTAAATTCATCGGCGGCATTGGCCAGTGTGGCCGCATTATTACCAATAGCAGTGACCATTTCACTCATATTGTCGGCACTACGATCGATTTCCCGGGCAATCATACTAAAATCATCGGTACCAAAAAAGTTAAGTCTAAATGATAGATCGCCATCGGCTAAACGCTTAATGGCAGCGTACATGTCCCACAAGCCAGCCCCAAGTGATGTTGAGATCCAGTAACTCAGTTGATACAAAGGATATAAGCCAATCAACGCCAAGCAAAACATCCACCAGCCATCGCCCTTAACCTCTTGCTCCCACTGGGCCACATTGGTGTTAGCCTGTAAAAATTGACCAGCAATGGGGGCGCTTACGGTCACATTATCACCCTGACGCGTATTGACAGCCCGACTGGCTAAACTCAGCCCATGCTGCGTGGCAAACTGAGTCAGTGCAGAGCCAGTGAGCTGTTGTGATTTAGCTATATTGGCATAAGCATCAAGACTGGCCTGCGCCCGTGCAGCAGAGCTGCTGTAGGCGTATTGGGTGAGTTGATTGAGATTAAGTAAGGCTATCGTTAAGGTAATGACGCTGACCATAGCGCACACCACCCAAAATTTGCCATTGAGACTTAACTTGATCATTAACGCATCTATCTTTCTAAATTCGCTTGCTTTCATGGGAGCCCACTTATTTTATACGACGAGATGCACCACGAGCAGTTTCACCGACTAACGTTACCCGCATTCACACCACAATGGCTTGACTGATGTCTAAGACATCTATCGGCCAGTGAGTGCTTTACTGTATGGGTATCGGTAGAAAATGTAACATCACGATGGATTGAGCTTAAAAAATACTCCTGCCGAACCAGCTTTACTTGTGAGACTTAACGCCATGCACAACAAGATGTTAGCAGTTGCAGATAATCACGGACTCAAAAAATGTGATGCTAAACGGCTGTGCACACCTAAAATCAAGGGAGGTAAGTTGGCGGCGATATTAACACCTATAACAAAAGTGATGCAACACTCCAGAGACGATCAACAAGGAGTAGCGGTTTTAGTGACAAATCTTTAGACAACAACACCAAAAGCACTTGGGCACAGCACGCTGATGTGCCCAAGTAACACTGAAATAACCCGTTTTAACTTATAACGGGTCATGGGTTTACCTTGTGCCTAAGTCATACTAAGTCAATTAACTTGAAGCAGTTAATTGACTTGGCATTATACCGACATATGAGCGTTAATCGGCAGCTGACGAATGCGTTTGCCTGTAGCAGCAAAAATGGCATTGACGACACTTGGCGCCACAGGCGGTACGCCTGGCTCACCCACCCCTGCAGGCACCGCATCCGAGGCGATTATTATCGTCTCGATTTCTGGGCACTGTGACATACGTAACAATGGGTAATCATGAAAATTCGACTGCTGCACCCGCCCCGCTTTAAAGCTGATTTGCCCCATTAAGGCGAGGCTCAAACCAAACATCACCGCACCTTCAAGCTGAGAGCGAACACGATCAGGGTTAACCAGCGTACCGGCATCGATAGCGATAATCGACTTCAGCACCTTAAGTTTATTATCCGTCACCTCAACCAAGGTGGCGGTGGCGACAAACGCGGTAAAACTGCGGTGCACGGCAAACCCCCACCCTTGACCCGACGTGGGTTTAGGCTGACGAGCCATGGCCTGCTCTACCGCATCAATCACCCCTTTAAAGCGGGCCGTGTCCACAGGATGACGACTCAAAGAGTCACCATAGTTACCATAGGTGAACCCTTGGTTTTCAAAGGTTTCGTGCCTATCGCTGCCAAGCAGCTCGCGCCACAGTTGTACTGTGGGTAAGCCGCGTTTATGTGCCAATTCATCGACAAATGAGCCAATGCCAAAACCATGCTGAATATTACACACTGAGCGCAGCCACCCGATTCGTGTATGTGCCTGTGCTTTTACCGACTCGCAGCGTAAGCTGTTGATACTCAGCGGTACATCAACAAAGCCCATGTCCAATTCTGAGGCGCTAGGCTCATCAACACTGGCGTTAAAGGTAGAACTGATGCTTGGGAAACCACTGCGTTGTAGTATGGCTTCGACGCCATCGGCCCCCACTTTGCCTTTAAAATACTGGGCGCTAATGGCATGCAGATAACCGTTTTGCAGCTCATCTTCGCGGCTCCAACTGACCTTCACCGGCTTACCCGTTTGTTTGGCTAATAAGGCGGCCTCGACACAAAAATCGGGTTTCGACTTACGGCCAAATCCCCCACCGAGCAAGGTCACATGAATGATCACCTGATCAACCTTGAGCCCCAGCGCATTGGCCACGGTTTGCTGCGCACTTTGCGGGGTCTGAGTCGATGCCCACAACTCAACACCATCGGCTGTTATTCTGGCGGTAGCAGTCGGGGGCTCCATCATGGCATGAGCCAGATAAGGCACGGTATAGAGCGCACTGATGGTCTGCTCTTCTGGCCAGTCAGTATTGACAGGTCCTTGCTGGCGAACCACTTTACCGGGTTGCTTCACCCGCTCACTGAGCTCGGCTAAATACTGCTGTGAGTCATGCTCATCATTAGGCGATCCCCCCCAACTGAGACTCAGTTGTTTGCGCCCTTCGATGGCGCTCCAGCTATTGGTTGCAACAACCGCCACGCCGCCTAGGGGTTGGAAACTCGGCGCACCTTTAGGCGCTGGCAAGGTGATCACATCGACCACGCCAGCGGTGGCACGCGCCTTCGTGTCATCCAGATTATTTAGGACGCTGCCCGCCACGGGAGGGCGGGTAATGCTGGCATATAGCATCCCATCAAGCTGCACATCGTAACCAAATTCTGCTTGGCCGGTGAGAATATCCTCCATATCGACAATCCCATGGGATTTACCAATATGGGTGTACTGCTGCGCCGATTTCAGCGTTAAGCTAGCAGGATCGGGCAAAGGCAGCGCTGCGGCCGCTAAGGCGAGCTCACCAAAACTCAGGCGTCGACCAGAAGCTGAATGCACCACCTCATTGTCAATGCAGCTTAGCTCAGACGCGGGCACCTTAAGGCGCTCTGCGCCAGCTTGTTCTAGCATGGTACGAGCCATCGCGCCCATTTCACGCATCTTATCAAAACCACGGCGAATACTGCGTGAGCCATCGGTATTTTGGCTGCCGTAACGTTCATCCGCCAGCCCTTGTACCACCACCACATTATCCCATTTAGCGCCCAACTCATCGGCCAACACTTGCGGGATCCCGGTTCTGATCCCCTGGCCCATTTCTGAGCGATGACACGTTAAATACACCTGATTATCTTCACCGATAGCGATAAACAGATTAAGCCGAGACTCTGACGTGCCTTGCTGTGCAAGCGCCATCGGGCTCCAACTTACGCCACTGGCTCCTAAGGCTAATCCGCCTCCGGCAACACCAAACAGCTTTAATACGTCGCGGCGGCTAAAATTTTGTACTGCAGTGAATTGACTCATGCTTGTGCCTCCTGCTCAGACTCGCTATGGGCGTCGGCTTGGCTGACTTTTTGACCCGACGCCGTTTGAATCGCCGCCTTAATGCGCGTATAAGTGCCACAGCGACACAGGTTACCTGCCATCGCCTCATCTATTTGGCGCTCTGTCGGCTGCGCCGTCTGAGTTAACAAGGCCGCAGCCGACATCAACTGCCCAGCTTGGCAATAACCACATTGAGGCACATTATGCTCACGCCATGCCTGTTTTAACGGCTCAAACGCCAAGCCTTCAATGGTGGTGACCTGCTTACCTTGCACCTGCTTTAGGCTGGTTAAACAGGCACGTTGAGGTTGACCATCGACATGGATAGTACAGGCGCCGCATAAGCCCGCGCCGCAACCAAATTTAGTGCCGGTAAGACCAACCAGATCGCGAATGGCCCACAGCACGGGCATATTGGGGTCGGCATCCAACGTATAATCTTTGCCGTTTATCTTGAGTCCTAATGGATTCTTCGACATCTTGTATCTCCTTGATAACCCCGACAGCGACTACAGGGTGTTCGACTAGTTAAACAGGTGCTGAGCACCTATATCTTATAAAAATCATACAGTTGTTCAGGGGTATCGATATCAACTTCGGCGCGGGGTAAGCATGCGGCAATCAATTTGCCCTCTTGATAACGACGTTTAAGCAGCGCCTTGGCCCCCCTATCCCCTTTTAATTTAAGCAATTCAGTATAGTCATCACGATGAAATATCGCGGGCACCGCAGGAGCCGAGGCGTAATAGGCGCTAACACGGGAACTGGCTTGCGCGCGGGCGCCATACAGGGTTAAGTAATCAGTAACGTGTAAGGCAAGTTGATCGCCCAGGGTTATCATTAACGACTCGGCGCCCTTCGCCTGCGCATACTCAGTCGCAACGCCGATGGAGCTGGCCATCCCTTGTTGCCAGTGGGGGTTAGCCAATACCTTGGCATCGGCTGGTAAACCATCGATCACCGCCTCACGATGCCCACCGACTACCACCACTAACTGTGCGCCCACATGGCTGGCGACCTGGGATAAACGCCCATACACGACCCCAAGAAGCGTCTGTTTGTGGCCCGTTTGTGAGTCATCAATTGAGTTGTCAGCCTTAATGGGGGCGGCTAATTTGGCCCCACCAAAACGGCGGCTACCGCCTGCGGCCAGCAAGGCGATCATCTGTAATGGCGACTGAGTTGTGTGCGTCATAACATCACCTCTTGCAACGCCCTAAGTTTGGCCTGATGCAACACCCCATGGCACTCAGACAAGATGCTCAGCGCAATCGATGCGGGCAGCTCTCCCCCCAAGGCCAAGCCCGCCGGCGCCGAAAAAAACGGTTTAATCGCATCAGGGGAGAGCTCGGCTAACGCCAGCACGCGATCGCGCCTATGCCCAGGGCCAAGCAGAGCAATGTAAGCGATATTCACGCCATTGGCATGCAGCGAGGCCAAGGCCTTAGCATCGAGGGATAAATTGTGGTGCATAACAATCGCCCCATCGAGGCCGTGCCAAAATGACGCATCTAGCGCCTCGATTGGCTGCTTAAGCACGCGGGCACCGACGAAATCATGACTACGCGCATAACTGGTGCGTTCATCGACCACATCAACCCGCCAACCTAGCTCCATGGCAATACGACACACGGGCTGGGCATCCAGACCGCCGCCAAAAATGGCAATACTGTAACGACTGCGCAGCGGGATCACTAAGGTAGTCTGTTCACTCTGGTGAATGCCTGCTCGGTTAAAATCACTCAACTGTAAGCTAAGACCTTGTTTATCAACTTGTGCCTGAGTGGCCCATACCGAGGTGGTTATCGCCCCTTGCGGCGCACTCGGATCACACAGGCTGAGCTGGTAATAGCACCGCCCTCCCTGCTTTAACGCCTGACTCAGGGCGGGAAAATTAAGGTAGTGGTTCTGCCGGCACAGGGGAATAAGCATCAAGTGCACCACGCCGCCACATCCCAACTGATAACTGGCGTCAGACTCGTCACTGGCGTCGTAACAGACACTCAGTGCTTGCTGGGTTTGTAATGCTTTTTGGGCGTAACGTTTTAAGTCGGCCTCTAAACAGCCACCACTGATCACCCCAACGCTCTTGCCCAAGGAGTGGATCAACATCATGGCGCCCACTTTGCGATAGGCCGAGCCTTCAACTTGGGTGATCACAGCCAACACCCAGTCATCATCGGGCGCCGATTGCCAGCTGCTCAGGAGATCTTCAATATGATGTGACATCGCCGCATGCCTCCTGCTTGTGACGCATAAATAAAGGATAAGCCCCAACCGATCGCTTAACGCGTCGAAGACGCAATGACAGATACCGCTTGAGTCATCCGCTACCGTTACAGCAGCCATTTGACATCATGTCATCGATAGGTTTTCACTGAACATATCGACCTAGCCTAACAAAGCACAGATAAGGAAACCAATATTATTGCTTGAAAATCAAAGGAACGCCAAAGGCCATTAGTCATGCTGACGGCATAGACTAACGGCAAGGCAAAAGTGTTAGGAGAAAGCTTAGGCTAATAACTGATCGGCAACGAAAGGATTTTGCTCGCGCTCGGCGCCAAAATTAGAGATAGGTCCGTGGCCAGGAATAAAGGTCACATCACGGCCTAATGGCCATAAGTTTTGGGTTATCGACTCGACTAACTGTTGATGGTTTGACTGCGGAAAATCGGTGCGACCAATTGAGCCTTTAAACAGCACATCGCCAACCCACGCCAACTTAGCTTGCTGATGAAAAAACACAATATGCCCTGGGGTATGTCCGGGACAATGCAAGACTTGCAGTATTTGTTCGCCAACCGAGACGGTATCGCCCGCCGCAAGGTAACGGTGAGGGGCAAAAGGCTGCGCCGGTAAAAAACCAAAATGTTTGCTCTGCTCCGCTAACGAAGTCAACCAAAACTCATCATCTTTATGGGGACCAATAATATCAACGCCAGTGGCTTCACTGAGCGCTTTTGCACCGCCAACATGATCGATATGACCATGGGTTAACAAGATTTTCGCTATCGTTAAACCATGATGAGCCAATTGCTGCTCGATACGAGCGATATCGCCACCGGGATCGACAACCGCTGCTAACTTGGTTTTTTCACACCAAATAATACTGCAGTTTTGCTGAAAAGGTGTGACCGGCACAATTTGATATTTCATCTGCTACTTCCACTATTTCAATTAAGCATAGATTAGGATAACACGTCAGTTTTAACTAATATCGGTTATCAATATATTGATCTAGGATAATCTATGCCACGCTATTGTTTTTATATACAATTCTTGCGGGCTACATCCACTAAAAATCAAAAGGATACACATGAGCAATCGCCAAATCCTGTCTGGGATCCAATCCATTAAACACACCTTTATGCTGCCACTGGATCACCAACAGCCCAATGGGCCGCACATCAGTGTGTTTGCTCGCGAACTCGTCTCGCCCAGCCACAGCGATAACACGCTGCCTTACCTAGTGTTTTTTCAAGGTGGCCCAGGATTTGGCGCTGTAAGGCCTGTGGCAAACAGCGGCTGGATAAAAAGAGCCATGCAAGAATATCGGGTATTACTCCTCGACCAACGCGGTACCGGGCTGTCATCACCCGTTAACGCTGTGTCGCTGGGCCATTTAGACGCCGCCGCTCAAGCCGAGTACCTGAGCCATTTTCGCGCCGATAGTATCATTGCCGATGCAGAAGCGATACGTCAGCAGCTTTGTCCGGGCAAGAAATGGAGTATTCTAGGGCAAAGTTTTGGCGGCTTTTGTGTCCTAAAATACCTTAACGATGCCCCACATGGCCTCGAAGAAGCCTACATCACTGGCGGTATTCCCTCGCTCACTCGCCGCTGTGATGAGGTCTATCAAGCCACCTATCAAAGAGTACAGCGCAAAAATAACGACTTTTTCACGCGCTTTCCCGACGCGCAGCCATTAGTGCAAAACCTCGCACAATATATCAGCACCCATGAGGTGCGTATCGCCACTGGCGAGCGACTTACGGTAGAAATGTTGCAACTGTTGGGGATCAATATTGGCATGGAGCAAGGCCCCGAAGCGGTATATTACCTGTTAGAGCAAGCCTTGATGGAGACCGACCAAGGCCTGCAGATGAATCCGCTATTTTTAGCGCATTTTTGCCAGTTACTCGATTTTAATACCAACCCGATTTTTGCCTTGCTGCACGAGAGTATTTACTGCCAGCAGCACGCATCAAACTGGGCGGCGCAGCGCGTACGAGGCCAATTTGAACAGTTTAACTACCGTGCCGATAGTCCATTTTTATTTACTGGTGAAATGGTATACCCTTGGTTTTTTGAGCAATTTACTAACCTTAAACCACTCAAACATGCTGCGCACCTGCTAGCCGAAAAAGCCGATTGGCCCATGCTGTACGATGTTAATATTTTGGCAAACAATCAGGTGCCGGTCGCGGCAGCCATTTATAGCGAAGATATGTTTGTCGAGATGACCTACAGTTTAGAAACCGCAGCCCAAGTGGGTAACCTAACCTATTGGCTCACCTCAGAATATGAACACAATGGTATTCGTATGGATGGTGAGCGCATCCTAGATAAACTTATTGCCCTTAATCGGCGTCAGCAGTTGCGTTAACGCGCATCACGGCCAGTGACATCCGTTTACTGGCCGTCCTTGAGCGCTATATTTAAGCTTCGTTAATCCGATTAATAATCCGCTTCTCTGAGATGGGATAGGCAGTGCCCAACACCTGAGCAAAACAGGACACTCGGTACTCTTCTATCATCCAGCGGGCATCTTGCAGCGCCTGAGGAATAGCCGCAGTTCGCGGTACCTTAGCCAGTTGTTGCTCGAGTAATTGCTGCACATTATTAATGCTTTGCAGGTGCAAGCGATCGCGATTGGGATCGACCGGTAACTTGTCGAGACGAGTATCTATCGCTTTGATATAACGAACTAAATCGGTTAATCGTTGCCAGCCACATTGCTCAACAAACCCTTTGTAAACCAACTTGTCGAGCTGCGCTTGAATATCACTCATGGCAAAGGCGATATCGAAGCTAATTTTACCCTTAAGGCGTTTTTTTACCTTTTGATACAAGGTTAAAATCTCTTCCACCTGCAAGGCTATCTTGGCCGCTGTGGGGTTAAGCTCTTGGCGTACCCACTCTTTTGCCTGTTCAAATTGCGCGGCGCTACGAATATCCAGCCCTTTTTCGTCCAGTAACTGCTGCACTGCCGCCGATAAAATATCATCGATCAGCTCATTAACCTGACCAAAGGGATTAAAATACATCGCCAACTTGGCTTTATTGGGCAAGGTTTGTTGCAGATGCTTCACAGGCGACGGCATGTTAAGCAGCAACAAGCGCTGCAGGCCACTGCGATGGGCGCGCTGGGCCTCATTTTCATCATCAAATAAGGCAATAGAGACACTGGTTTTATCATCCACCAGCGCTGGAAACGCCTTGACTTCAAAATTTCCTTTGCGTTGCTGATACTGCTTGGGCAGGTCGCCAAAGCTCCACTCGGTCAACGCTTGCTGCTCAATACCTGTGTCGGCCACATTGCGAATCGCCTGACTGACTTGGCCTTGCAGCTGGGTCTTGAGCTCCTCTAGGTTGCGGCCTTGGGCGATGAGCTTACCGCGGTCATCTTCGACCTTAAAATTAATCAACAAATGCGCAGGTAACTGCGACAGATCAAAATCATCGATTGAGACCCGCACCCCGCTCATGCGCAGTAACTGTTTGCACATGGCCTCGAGCAGGCTCACCTCGGTCGATGTCATCGCCTGTAAGCAGGCTCTGGCATAATCGGGAGCGGGCACAAAGTTACGCCTTAAGGTTTTAGGCAAAGACTTTATCAGCGCGATGCACTTCTCTTCTCGTAAGCCCGGCACCAGCCAGTCAAAACCGTTACTGTCTATTTGATTTAATAACGCCACCGGAATGTGCACCGAGACACCATCATCAACATCGGCAGGTTCAAAGTGGTAACTTAGGCAGAGTGTTAAATTGCCTTGATGCCAATGATCGGGAAAATCCAGCGCCGAGATATGGTCATCACTGCGTTTCATCAGCTGTGAGCGTTCAAAGTCTAAGAGATCGGGATTGACCTTTTTCTCCTGCTTCCACCAACTGAGTAATTTGGGCGCGTTATAAATATCAGCGGGAATGCGGCTCTGGTAAAAATCCACCAGTGCCTGTTCATCGACCAAAATATCGCGCCGACGCGACTTGTGCTCTAACGACTCAATGTCTTCCAGCAGCTGACGATTTTTGACGAAAAACGCTTCATTAGTACGCAGTTCTCCGTCAGCTAAGGCGCTGCGAATAAAAATTTCACGCGCCTCAACGGGATCTATCGGCCCATATTGCACCCGGCGACGATTGACTATGGTCAGGCCATATAGCTGCTGATTTTCCAAGGCCACGACACTGCCCTGCTTGGCCTCAAAATGGGGCTCAACATAGCTTTTCTTAATTAAATGGCCAGCTAAGGGTTCAATCCATTCAGGCTCAATTTTGGCGCAGCAGCGAGCAAAGAGGCGCGAGGTTTCGGTCATCTCGGCGGCCATAATCCACTTAGGGCCTTTCTTGGCTAAAGGAGAGCCTGGAAACACAAAAAACTTACGGTTACGGGCGCCGACATATTCGTTGTCTTTATCTTTAAAGCCGATATGGCTCAGTAAACCGGTTAACAGTGCTTGATGCAGGGGTTGATACTCGGCCGGCTCGCTGTTGAGTTTCCATTTAAGATCATGCACCGCTTGACGCAGCTGAACATACAAGTCTTGCCACTCTCGTACTCGCAGATAAGCTAAAAACTCCTGCTTACACAGTTTACGGAACTGGCTGGCTGATAAGGTTTTTTGCTCGGTTTTGACATGGTTCCACAAGTTAACCCAGCCGACAAAATCAGAATGTTTGTCATTAAAGCGACGATGGGCTTCGTCCGCCGCCTGCTTTTTGTCCATCGGGCGCTCACGGGGATCTTGTATCGACAAGCCTGCGGCGATGACCAGCACCTCATGCAAACAGCCATACTCGTTGGCTTGCACTACCATGCGCGCTAAACGGGGATCCACCGGAATCGATGCCAATTGGCGCCCAAGTGGCGTCAGTTGCAGCTGACCTTGGTGTTTTTTAACCGACTGCAGTTCTTCGAGCAGCAAGAAACCATCGCGGATATAACGGGGATCAGGCGGCTGAATAAATGGAAAACCTTCGATATCCCCAAGGCCAATGGCCAACATCTGCAGAATAACCGACGCCAAGTTGGTGCGTAAAATTTCCGGATCGGTAAATTCGGGCCGATTAATAAAATCGGTTTCATCATATAAACGGATACAGATACCAGGCGCCACACGACCACAGCGGCCAAGACGTTGGTTGGCGCTGGCCTGCGAGATGGGCTCAATGGGCAGGCGCTGCACCTTAGTGCGGTAACTGTAGCGACTGATTCTGGCGGTGCCGGGATCGATCACGTATTTAATGCCGGGCACGGTTAACGACGTTTCGGCCACGTTGGTTGCTAATACGATACGCCGGCCAACGTGACTCTTAAACACCTTAGACTGCTCGCCATAAGAGAGACGTGCGTATAAGGGCAAGATCTCAGTATCGCGATACTGGCGTTTATTGAGCTGATCGGCCACATCACGAATTTCACGCTCGCCGTTCATAAATATCAAAATATCACCGGGGCCTTCGGCCATCAGCTCTTCTGCTGCGGCAAATATCCCCTCGGTTAAATCTAAGTCTTCGTCTTGATCGCGCACTAAAGGACGATAACGCGTCTCAACCGGATAGGTTCGCCCAGAGACTTCAATCACAGGCGCATTATCAAAATGCTGGGAAAAACGCTCTACATCTATGGTGGCTGAGGTGATGATCACTTTGAGATCGGGGCGCTTTTTCAGCACATTTTTTAAATAACCTAAAATGAAATCAATATTCAGGCTGCGCTCGTGCGCCTCATCGATAATGATGGTGTCGTATTGGTCGAGCCATTTATCGGACGTCAGCTCTGCTAATAAAATACCATCGGTCATCAATTTAATGTACGAGCTGGGTTTTATCGCATCGGCAAAGCGCACCTTAAAGCCCACCACTTCACCTAATGGACTGTTGAGCTCTTCAGCGACTCGGCTTGCCACACTGCGCGCTGCCAGACGACGCGGCTGCGTATGGCCGATAAGTCCACGACAACCCAGACCCAGTTCTAAACAGATTTTAGGCAGTTGCGTCGTTTTACCTGAGCCAGTTTCACCGGCGACAATCACCACCTGATGACCCGCGATTGCCCGCGCTATTTCGTCACGTTTTTGCGAAATTGGCAGCGCCTCGGGATAGTCTATTTGCGGGCGACCGCTGCGACGTAGCTCAACCTTGTCCCAAGCGGCAACTGCCAGCGCTTCAAGTTTGACCAATTCATCCCGCTTCTTATCGGAATCGGCTTGCTTATTTAAGCGAAAGAGACGACGCCTAATTTTAGAGGCATCCGCTTGATAACATTGCTTTAAGAAGGCATTAGACAGGGGGTGAAGTGGCGAATTCAAATGCAAAACCCATAAAAGAAAAACACAAGGCTGCGATCCTACCAATTAACGCACGCTATTGGTATGGCAAATGGTGCATTTCTGCAGGAGATAAGGCTCACCCTCGCGTCACTTTAATTCACGCACCTTTAAAGTAACGCGACGGTGAGAGTAGGCAGACAGTCTAGTTCAATAGCCCCTAAGCGGGCTTGAGGTAGCAGGCTTGCATCGACAGGTTTATCGCTTTGAGCACCGCATTACGATCGACAATGCCGACCACCTTGCCCTGCTCTACCACTGGGTAGATTTTGGGTTTAGCCTGTAACATCTGTTCCGCGAGGGTGATGATTGGCGTGTCTTGGGTGACACTTAATACGTCACTGCGCATGCAATCGCTAACATTAGCCGTTAAATCACAGTGATACGAGCTTTTTAACATTACCGCCAAACAATCTTGTTGCGACAGAAACCCCACTAAATTGCCCCCATGATCGACTACAGCTGCCCCGAATTTTTTTTGTGTCAGCAGCTTTTCTACCGCCGCGGCCAGTGTCATATCCGGATGTAATAACACGGGTTGACGGTCCATATAATCAACGACTTTCATCGATTCCATAGTCTAACTCCTATGATAATGTGCACTTAAAACCCACTCTATTCATTATCAGGTGGATATTGATAGCTAACTAAGCACTAGTCAATTTAACCCATTACTCATTGTCTTAACTTGAGCCTTGTCTTATCGACTTATCCTAGTAAGCCTAGTTAATGCGTCAATAAACAGACCGCTGATCGCTGTAATTGCTCATAGTAAGTGTATATAAGCTTAGCAATATCAACCGACATTTTGCGTAACTTTTTTATTTAATAGTGGCTTACTTTCTGCATTTTTTAGGAAAACGCTTCTCTGGAACACCGTCTGTGTGCACAGCTTCAAGCCATCATGGCATACGACCAACGACTGACTTTTCGGCCTAGCAAGGTGATTTATTATTCTGCGTCAGCTCACACAAGCATTAAAAATTGGGACAATTTGACCCAATTAATAAATTAAACATGATCTGCCTCATACGAATTAACGGAAAAACATCGACTCGATCACGATTCCTCAAAAGCTTGATACATATCAACAAATATCCCTAAATTGCGGCCTAAACTTAGTTGTCGAATCGATACATCACATTTCAGCATCAGAATGACAACAAAGGGTCAACCATGGACACACATGCCGCCTTATACCAACAGGGTCAAGCGCGTCTCGATATGTTGCGCAGCTTATCACCCCGTCATGCCCATTCTTTGCAAAGCAAAATGGAAGAGCATGGCATTTCACGCCGAGATTTCATGAAGTGGAGCGCTGCAGTAACTGCAATGCTGGCTTTACCACTTCCATTTAGCACCTTAGTGGCCGAAGCCGCCGAACTGGCCGATAGAGTGCCACTGATTTGGTTGCATATGGCCGAGTGTACTGGCTGCTCCGAATCACTGGTACGCGCCGATACCCCTAATCTTGATTCACTCATCTTTGACCATGTGTCATTGGAATACCACGAAACCTTAATGGCCGCAGCAGGCTGGCAAGCCGAAGAGAACCTCGAGCATGCCCTAGAAGCTTATAAAGGCAACTACCTGCTGGCGGTTGAGGGGGCGATTCCCACGGCCAATAATGGCGCCTACCTCACCGTAGGCTGTAAAGGCCATACTGGGCTTCAAATAGTTAAACATGCCGCCGAAGGCGCCGCTGCCATTATTTCGGTCGGCACCTGTGCAGCCTTTGGTGGCGTCCAGGCCGCAGCGCCTAACCCAACGGGCGCTAAAGGGGTTGACCAAGTGGTCAATAAGACGGTGGTTAACTTAGGTGGTTGCCCACCCAGTGAGAAAAACATTGTCGGAACGCTGATGTATTTCATCATGTTTGGCCAATTACCCGCCTTAGACATGTTTAACCGACCTAAGTGGGCTTATGGTGCTCGGGTCCACGATAACTGTGAACGTCGTGGTCGTTTCGATGCTGGTGAATTTGTCGAAGAGTTTGGTGACAGCGGGGCCAAAGAAGGTTTCTGTTTATACAAGGTGGGATGTAAAGGTCCCTACACCTACAACAACTGCCCTACCGAGCGATTTAATCATCACACCAGTTGGCCAGTGTTGGCCGGCCATGGCTGTATGGGCTGCTCTGAGCCCAACTTCTGGGATGATATGGCTGATTTTGAGAAGCCTCTAGGCAGACAGTTACTTCACGGACTCGATGCCACCGCCGACACTGTCGGAGCCGTTATTTTAGGGGCGACAGCCATTGGTATCGGCGCCCATGCAGTTGCCAGCGTATTTGCCAATTCGAAAGAGGACTAGTTAAATGAGCAAACGTGTAGTTATCGACCCCATCACTCGCATCGAAGGCCATTTACGCGTCGAAGTTGAAGTTGATGAAAATAATGTTGTTCAAAAGGCCTGGTCCTCATCCACCTTGTGGCGCGGTATTGAGGTGATCCTCAAGGGACGTACCCCCATGGATGTCGGCCTCATCGTACAGCGCATCTGTGGTGTGTGTACCTATTCCCATTACCGCTGCGGCACAGAAGCGGTTGAAAATGCGCTTGGATTAACCATTCCACTGAATGCCAAATACCTGCGTTCTTTAATGCTGACATCCCTGTATATGCATGATCATATTGTCCATTTCTATCACTTACATGGGCTAGACTGGGTCGATGTGGTCTCGGCATTAAGCGCCGATCCTGCCGCGGCTGCCCAAGTAGCTCTCAAATATACCGATAAACCAATTGCGGCCGGTGAAGGTGAACTTAGGGCAGTACAAGAACGGGTTAAAGGCTTTGTCGAAACCGGTAAGCTTGGCCCCTTTGCCAATGCTTATTGGGGCAATCGCACCTATAAGTTTACCCCAGAGCAAAACCTGATCGCCCTATCGCACTACCTTAAGGCACTTGAAGTGCAGCGGGTTGCGGCAGAGATGATGGCGATTTTCGGTGGTAAGCAGCCCCATCCACAATCCTTAGTGGTCGGCGGCGTGACGTCGGTACGTGATATGTTAAGCCCTGCTCGCCTGCAAGAGTGGAAGCAAAAACATGCTACGGTGACGGACTTTATTCGCCGAGCCTATCAAGCCGATATCGTGATGGCAGCCGAAGCCTTTGGTAACGAGCCAAGCGTATTAGGTGGCGTCAATGTGAAAAACTTCATGGCGACCAATGACTTTATCTTGGCCAATGGCGAATACCTGTTTGACCAAGGGGTGATCATGAATGGCGATTTAGCCAATGTCAGCGACCTCAACCCCGACTTGATTAAAGAAGATGTCAGCCATGCATGGTATGACGCTGATGGCCCACAGCACCCCTATGATGGCACCACCATCCCTAACTACACCGGCTTTGTTGAACGCGACACGGTATACGGCAAACTGCCCACCCTCGACGGTGACGGTAAATACTCTTGGGTCAAATCACCACGTTATCAAGGTGAACCCGTTGAAGTTGGCCCATTAGCTTGTCTATTAGTCAGTTACGCACGTGGTAACGAAGTGGTCGTCAAAGCGGTCAATGGGTTACTCGAAGCAACCGGCCTGCCCGTGGAAGCCTTGTTTACCACCCTTGGTCGCACCGCGGCGCGCATGTTGCAAACCTTGATTGTGGCCGAAGAGGGCTTAAAAACCTTTGATGCGCTGATCCAAAATATTCAAGTGGATGAAAGCACCTATGTGAAGCCCGAAATGGACCCTGACCGTGAATATGTCGGTCACGCCATGATCGAGGCCCCGCGGGGGGCTCTCAGCCACTGGATCCGCATTAAAAATGGCTTAGTGGAAAATTACCAAGCCGTAGTGCCCACTACGTGGAATGCCGGCCCTGTCGATAATGAAGGCAAGGTGGGCCCCTATGAGGCGGCGCTCATCGGATTGCAACTGGAAGATCCCACTAAGCCGCTGGAAGTGATCCGTATTATTCACTCGTTTGACCCTTGTATGGCGTGTTCTGTCCATGTAATGGATTACAAAGGCCAAGATTTGGGTGAATTCCGACTCGATGCCAACGGTAACACCTAAGGAGCAACTCATGGATACACCTACTGTACCCTATGAGAGAGCCTTTATATTTAGCGCCGCGATCAGAATTTTTCACTGGTTGCGAGCGCTAGCCATACTGGTTCTTGTCATTACGGGGTTCTACATCGCCTGGCCATTCTTGGTTGCGCCTAGCAACTCAGATGTACTAGTGCAAGGCTGGATACGTTTTGCTCACATCGTGTTTGGCTTTGTACTGTGTGCCATCACTGTGGTGCGAGCTTATCTGTTCTTCTTTGCTAAGAGTGATATCGAGCGGCGCTCCTTTAAAGATGTCACCAGTATCAAGAGTTGGATTGTACAGCTCAAATCCTATCTGTGGATGGGACATCTTGATAAAAAAGGCGTTTATGGCCCATTGCAATTTGTGACCTACTTAGTGATTTCACTCATTGCGGCGTTAATCTGCATCACAGGACTGGTCCTCTATGCTAATGTCTATCATCTGGGGCTCGGTGGCCTCATGTGGGAGCCTGCCGCATGGATAACCGCGCAGATGGGTGGCTTAGCACAAGTGCGTATTTGGCATCACTACTTTACGTGGGTGTTTGTCATCTTTGTGGTGATCCACGTCTATATGGCGGTGTGGACCGGTATTCGATTTAAACATAACTCGGTTGACTCTATCGTGTCTGGATACGATTATCACCCAAAAAAGCATTAACAAGGATGTCATGAAAATACTGCTACTTGGTATTGGTAATGTGTTGTACGCCGATGAAGGTATCGGCGTACACTTCGTTAATTACCTACAAGAAAACTATCAATTTACCCATCCAACCCATCAACTCGATATCATGGATGGGGGAACCTTGGCTCAAGGCCTTATCCCCATTATCTGCCAATATGATTATCTGATTGTCGTCGACACAGTCAATGCTAATGGCGTCGGTCCTGGCGAAGTTTACTTTTTCGATTTTGACAAAGCCCCAAGTGAAATAGACTGGCAAGGCAGTGCCCACGAAGTGGAGATGCTGCAAACCTTGACCATGATGGAGATGGTTGGCGATCGTCCAAAAACCTTTGTGCTCGGTTGCACCCCTACCCTTATCGAGCCGATGACCCTCGGCCTTACCGCTAGCGTCGCCGCCGCGGTGCCTTTAATGGAAGCGACCACGCTGAACCATTTACGCTCACTGGGGTTTAGCGTGACTCGTATCAACAACATTGCTATCGATAAGCTCATTCCCGACTCTTACAAGCGCGGTGTCATCATAAATGAAAATAATCAGATTTGAATTTACCTGCTCACGTCCGGTGCCGCTGTACGCGCACTTATGTAACCAATACCTAAATTACGCTGAGCTCACAATCAGCGTAGGTTACCAAAAAGGCTGTTACTTTATCGAAGCCGAAGGTGAGCAACCGCAACTGGAAACGTTAGCCGATGCCATCGCACACGACTTTTTAATCTCGGTATGGCTGACCGATTCACGCATCGCCTTAATCGATTGTCCAAGCGGCAGAACCAGTCCACTGCAAGGTGGGGCCATTACCCAGGAGTTTTGCCAGCAATGTGCACCGCTATTTGGCGATAATCAATCCCCCCAATTTGGCGATTTGGGCTTGGTGTGCGAGTGTTGCCACGGCGAGCGAAGCATTAACCCCAATTACCAAGGACTCACCGGCGCCGATATTGCGGCGCTGAGCACAGAGCTACTCACCCATGGCACGCTGACCTTAACTGGCGATCTCCCCGTCACCTTGAGCCTCAAGCCACTGAGTCCAACGGGTCGTCCCACATTATTGGTGTGCAACCCCAATACCCTTAATGCCCAGTTCCACTTAACCGATCGCCAAGTGCTTGCCCTGTCAAGCATCGAAAAGCCGCTGATCACGACCAGAGCCATAGATAGCCACCCAAAACTCGACGCCCCGCTGTATGACCTCTGCTTTGCCTATAACCGCTTATTGGTAATTTTAACTGAGCATCTGCGCCGGCAAGGCATTGACTGGCTCTATATTGACGATCCTCGCCACAGTGAGCCACTGGCCTTTATCGACGGTGCCTGGGTCGAAATTGATCACTGCGCACAATCGCCTGTCAAACTTAGGCGCACCACGCCAGCACTGCATGATGATGTGTTACTGCACAACGGCGAGCAGACTTACTATGCCTGCCATGATAAACAGCAATATCGGGTCGAGCGCGTGACTGGCGAACCGACGCCACGACAGCAAGCGGCTTTACTCAGCTTAACGCCCCAAGAGTATGGGCTATCGGCCTTACACAGCGTAAATCTAGAGCATGGCGTGGATAAACACAGCGCCATCATCTATTTTAGCCAGCAGCACGGCGGCCAAATTCAAACACTCGACGCTAAACACCAGAGTGAACTGTTTTTCGCCTTGCCCAGCCTGCCAGACAGTGGCTATGAAATCTATCATCAGTTAGAACAGAGTCCGCAGCGCAAGGTGCTGGAGAAATTTAAACAGCAATACCCAGATGATTATCTCAGGTTGCTCGATCTTAAACTGCCCGCACCACATAATAACCTCACGACCTTGTGGGCCATTGGTGCGATTTTATTGGGTCTACCAAGTCGCTCGATGCAGGTCAATGACCTCAGTGATGCGCTGACGGCCGCGGCTCAAGCCCACCGCGGCGCTAACTCACCACGTATCGACTACCCGCTTACACGTGGAGAAGCACACCGCAGCTTAAACTGGTGCAAGACACTAGGCACCCTAATGAGTTTTCGCCTCGCCGATGACAGAGACAACCGCAAGCTGGCCTTTGGCATGCACGACTCGTTAGCCGATTACCTCGCCAACTGGATAGAGCATTTAGACCAAAATATTGGCGTCCGCTCAGTGGCATTGGCGGGAAGCGAATGGGGAAATCCCCTATTGTGCCAACGTGTGGTGCTGCGCGTCGGTAAAAACTTTCCGATAAAATGCAATCAGCAATTGGCTATCGACGGTAATAATCATGCTATCGGTGCTTTATTGTTGAAAAAACGGCGAAAATAGCGTGACTATCACCCCATCTCAACGGCCTTCGGCTCACGTAGCGGCTGAGCCGCAAGCCGCGCCACAGGCATCACTGCATCGGGTTAAACTGCTGGTCACGGGCATTGTCCAAGGGGTGGGATTTCGCCCCTTTGTCTACCGCCTCGCCCATGAATTAGGCTTGAGCGGCTTAACCTTTAACCATAGCCTGGGCGTGACCATTGAGCTGCAAGGGGCAAGCGCGCAGCTAACGCAATTTATAGCGACATTAACTCAAACGCCGCCTCCGCTCGCCCGTATCGACAGAGTGACTCAAGAGACCATGGCGCCACTCTCTAATAGTCAAAGTTTTGAGATCATTCAGAGTCAAGCTAGCGAGGGGGCGCAGGTCGCGGTATCAGCCGACAAAAGCTGCTGTGAAGATTGCCTCAATGAGATAAAAGATCCTCATAATCGTCACTTTCGCTACCCCTTTACCAATTGCACCAACTGCGGGCCGCGTTACACCTTAATCAATGCTTTACCTTATGATCGCCCCAATACTTCGATGGCGAAATTTAGCCTGTGTGAGCAATGCGCCGAGGCTTATGGCGATCCGCTAAACCGACGTTACCACGCTCAGCCTGTCAGTTGCCCTAACTGCGGGCCGCAGCTGACATTAACCACACCCAATGGCCAAGCGATAGCCCACAGTGATGCCGCGCTAGATCGCTGCGTTGCCTTGTTGCAACAAGGAGATATTGTCGCGATCAAAGGCTTGGGCGGGTTTCATCTAGTATGCGATGCCAGCAATCATCAGGCCGTGATGCGCCTGCGCGACCGTAAACAGCGTCCAGCCAAGCCCTTTGCCGTAATGTGCAGTGACCTTAACATGGCCAAAACCCTGGCCAAGGCAAGTGAGGCTGAGTGGCAACTGCTGTGCAGCGCCGAGCGGCCTATCACCTTACTCGAACGCATCGATAACCCCAGTTTGCTCAGCCCGGGTGTCGCTCCCGATATTGACCGGTTAGGGCTGTTTTTACCCTACACCCCCTTACATCACCTGTTATTGGCGCAGTTGCAACGGCCCCTAGTGGCCACCAGCGCCAACCGCAGCGGTGAGCCTATCATTACCCAAAGCGTTGGTATTCAAAACCAACTGGCTGGCGTGGTCGATGCGATATTGGATCATGATCGCGCTATTTTAAATGGCTGTGATGACAGCGTAGTGCAGATGATAGATGACGAGCTGCAAGTGATCCGCCTAGCACGGGGCTACGCGCCATTGACCCTCCACTGGCAGCACAGCGTTAAAGACCATACCTTAGCCGTCGGCGCGCAGCAAAAAAATAGCCTCGCCTTCGGTTTTGGCCATAATCTGGTGTTAAGCCCACATATCGGCGATCTCTTTAGCCTAGAGGCTGAACACTATTTTACCGATACCTTAGCCACGTTTAGCCGCCTATATCAGTTTACGCCCCGCTATGTGGTGAGCGACCGCCACCCTGACTACGCGCCGACACGCTGGGCACGTGACTATGCAGCAGAGCAAGCTTGTCACCATAGCCAAGTGCAGCACCATTACGCCCATATACTCAGCGTCATGGCGGCGCAGCAATACACAGGTAAGGTGCTGGGTTTTAGCTTTGATGGCACAGCCTTGGGGATGATAAGCAGTTATGGGGTGGCGAAGTGATGCTGGCCGACGTGAAGGGTTATCGGCGCATCGTGCACCTACAGCCCATGGCGTTAATTGGTCATGAGCAAGCGATTACCGATCCGCGGCGGGTCATGCTCGCCCTGCTGTTTAAGCAGCATTCGCCCGAGGCGATCGCCGCGCTCAATTTGCCCGTAATACAAGGGATGTCACCACTGCTGATACAAAACTTATATCAGTTATGGCGCAAGGACATCGCCATCCATCAGACCAGCTCGATTGGTCGGCTATTCGATGCCCTCGCCTGTTTACTGGGCTTAATGACCCGCACCCAATTTGAGGGGCAAGCGGGCATGTTACTGGAGGGGGCAGCCAATCGCGTTGCCAATGAGCCAGCATCGCTGCGCTTTACCTTACCCTTGGTGGATGGTGTGTGGCAAACCGATAACCTATGGCAACAGATCCTCGATGCCATGTCACTGCGCGATAATTCCCCCCAGTGGCAAGGACTGATTGCCCGCGCTTTTATGGATTGTCTAGCAGACGCCATCGACAGCTTGACCAGTGAACACGCCCACTTACCTGTGGTACTCACAGGCGGCGTATTTCAAAACCGTTACTTACTCAAACACACTCGGCGGCGGATCAAACAACGTAACCAGCAAGTGCTCAGCCCCAAGCAGGTGCCCGTCAACGATGGTGGCATCGCAATGGGCCAACTCTGGTATGAGATCCACCGCCAAAAATAGGCTGCAAGCTGTGCAGCAAGATTGATAAAAATACTGACATTTTGTTAATAAAGTGACCCGTATCAATGAAGTTAATGCTGTCACCATGCAAAATGTTTATTAGCATTAGATTAAATGGAGTTCATCATGTGTAAAGATTGCGGCTGCTCTATCACTCGACACGAACCGACCCTGGACAGTGGCGCAGAACATGCGGACCACCACGGTCATCACCACGCGCATGAGCATCATCACGGCCACAGCCATGACCATCAAGAGTTGCACAGTAACCCGCAACTCAATGACAGCAAAACCCTCTCCGTCATTCACAAAATTCTCGATAAGAACGATCATGAAGCGGTCCACAATCGGCAACATTTTGAGGCCCATCAAATAACCGCATTCAATTTGATGAGCAGCCCAGGTAGTGGCAAAACCACCTTGCTGGAACACTTAAAAGAGTATACCTCGCTCAACTATGGCGTGATTGAAGGTGATTTAGAAACCTCGCGCGATGCTGACCGCTTAATTGCCAAAGGGATCCCCGCTTACCAAATTCAAACCGGCTCAGCCTGCCACCTTGATGCCTTTATGGTGCACGGTGCCTTGCATCATGTGGATCTTAATCCGCTGGATATATGCTTTGTCGAAAACGTCGGTAACTTAGTCTGTCCCGCCTCTTATGATGTGGGCACCCACTTCAATATCGTGTTGGTATCGGTACCGGAAGGCGATGATAAAGTAGAAAAATATCCGGTGATGTTCCGTAAGGCCGATCTGGTTTTAATCACTAAAGCGGATCTGCTGCCCCATTTTGATTTTGATGTTGAGGAAGCCAAGGCCCAAGTGAAAAAACTCAATCCAAAGGCTGAGGTGCTCATCACCTCTGTTAAAGACAGTGACAGCATGTTTGCCTTTGCACAATGGCTCAATGACCATAGGAGAGCCTAAACATGTGCTTATCAATCCCCTCAAAAGTGGTTGCGATTCACCCAGATGAGCAAGCGGTAACGGTTGAAACCATGGGGGTTAAACGCAAAGTATCTAGCCACTTAATGAGTGAGCCGTTAGCCATGGATGATTATGTGCTGATCCATATCGGTTTTGTCATGAATAAAATCGATAAGGTTGATGCCGAGCAGAGCTTGGCACTCTATCGAGAGATAGTCGACAAGATGGAGCAGGAGCACTGAGCATGATTGACCTAAGTCAGCTTTACCAAGGATTTAGAGATCCCACCACCATACATAATTTGGCCCAAGAGATCCAAACCTTAGCGAGCCAATATCCGGGTAAAATCAATATTATGGAGGTATGCGGTGGCCATACCCATACCATAATGAAATACGGCCTCAATCAACTATTGCCCGCCAATATTGAATTTGTCCATGGGCCCGGATGCCCTGTGTGCATTATGCCTAAAGAGCGTATCGACCACGCCGCCATTTTAGCCTCCCAGCCCGAGGTAATTTTAGTGACGCTAGGCGACATGATTCGGGTACCTGGTTCTAAAGGTAGCTTGGCGCAATTTAGGGCTCAAGGCTGTGATATCCGCCCGATTTATGATCCTCTCGATACCCTCACCATCGCCAAAGATAACCCTGAAAAAACAGTGATTTTTTTTGCTATCGGCTTTGAAACATCCACTCCGATGACCGCGGTGCTGATAGAACAAGCTGAGCAGCAAGGGGTTAATAACCTACTATTTCATATCAATCATGTATTAGTGCCACCCGCCATCGATGCCGTAATGGCCGATCCCAAAGCCACAGTGAACGCTTTTATTGGCCCATCCCATGTGAGCGTAATAAGTGGCGCTAAATTGTATCGCCCTGCGGTTGAGCGCTACCACACCCCAGTGGTGGTCGCTGGCTTTGAACCTGTGGATGTCATGGAGTCGATTTTACGTATCGTCAAACAAAAAGTGGCCGGTACAGCCGAGTTGGATGTGCAATACAGCCGCGCGGTCAGCGAGGATGGCAACTTGCATGCCCAGCAAAAGGTCAATCAATACCTCATGATACGCCCCCAATTTCGTTGGCGTGGTCTTGGGCCTGTGGCCAACTCGGCATTGATGCTACGACCCGAATACGCCCACCGCGACGCCGAACGTATTTTTAGTGACAGGCTTAACGTCGCCGATATTGACGATCATAAAGCGTGTCAATGTGGTGATATTTTACGGGGGATCGCCAAACCCAAAGATTGCAAGGTGTTTGGCCGTGGCTGTACGCCCGAGTCCCCTTTAGGCAGTTGCATGGTGAGCTCCGAGGGGGCTTGCAACGCGTATTATCGCTATAACGGAGTCTAACCCATGTCTGTAGAGATTAAGCTGCCCACCGAAAAAGCCGTTCAACTTAGCCATGGTGGTGGCGGCAAAGAGATGAATAACCTCATTAAGTCTATCTTCTTTAAGGCCTTTGCTAACCCAATTTTGGCCAGTGAAGAAGACGCTGCCCTGCTCAATTTAGACGGGCCTACCGCCTTTACGACCGACTCTTTTACCGTGAGCCCGCTGTTTTTTGCTGGCGGCGATATTGGCAAATTGGCCGTGGCGGGCACGGTCAACGATCTGGCGATGATGGGCGCAGAGCCACAATATCTCAGTTGTAGCTTTATTATTGAAGAGGGATTTGCCATCGCCTCGCTCAAACAGATTGTTGCGAGTATGGCAAGTGAGCTGCATAAAAGCGGCACTCGCGTTGTGTGCGGCGACACTAAAGTGGTGCCCAAAGGCTGCGCCGATGGTTTATTTATTAACACCTCTGGGGTTGGGCGGATCCTCAAACCCCATATTTCGGTCAATAATTTGCAGCCAGGGGATGCCATCATTGTCTCTGGTGACATTGGCCGGCACGGCGCCGCCATATTGATGGCCCGCGAAGGGCTTAACCTAGAGTCAGATTTACGCAGTGATTGCGCTAACTTATGGCCTGTAGTTGAACAACTGATCGCCGCAAATATTACCATCCATGCCATGCGCGACGCCACCCGTGGCGGCCTGGCAGCCGTGCTCAATGAATGGGCGCAGGCATCAGAGGTAGGCATTAGTGTGGCCGAGTCACAGATCCCCGTCAGTGATGAGGTTAAAGGTCTGTGTGAACTCTATGGCTTTGAACCCCATGATTTAGCCAACGAAGGCACCTTTATTTTGGCCGTGCCACAAGCCATCGCATCTGGGGTGGTTGAAATTATCAATCGCTATGGTGATAGCCAAACCGCTGCCATTATTGGTCAAGTGGAGGATAATCATCATGGTAAGGTGATCTTAACCACGCCGTGGGGCAGTAGTCGTTATCTCGACCTCCCCCAAGGCGAATTATTACCTAGGATCTGCTAATGCACGAGTATTCCATCGTCGGCGCTCTGCTGGAGCAATGCGAGCAATATGCCAGTGACAATAACGCCACGAGGATAACCGAAGTGGTGATAAAAATTGGTGTGCTAAGTGGCGTTGAACCCGCCTTATTAGCCACCGCATTTGATACCTTTAAACTAGAAGGACGCGCCAAAGAGGCCGTACTCACCATAGAGCATCAAGCCATCGTACTCAGTTGCCAGCAATGTAACACCACTGTCGAAGTGGCCGAGCGCACTGTCATTTGCCCCAAATGCCACAGTTTTGACACGCGCATCGTTGCCGGTGAAGAGATGCTGCTGATGCAGTTAGCGCTAGAAACCAATTAATCATTATACCTAAAATGGAGCATCACCATGAACAGAGCATTATTACTACTTGTTAGTTTATTACCTGCAGCGGCGTGGGCACACGGAGGACACAGTGGTATTGGCTTATTCCACCATCTATACGATATATTACCGCTTGTGGCATTAGTGATTATTGTCGCGGGGATCATGATGTGGAAAAAACACCATTAAGGTAAACCGCTGACTTCAAGAGTCACACCACAGCAACAGAGTGAATCTTGTGTAGTTCGTGCCACGCAATATGCCAGTAATTGGCACGAATTGCACTAAGTTGACGACTCGCTTATAAATCAAGCGAGTTGTTTCTTTGTCTTGTCTAC
Source organism: Shewanella sp. 553 (assembly GCF_059338375.1). Classification (NCBI taxonomy): domain Bacteria; kingdom Pseudomonadati; phylum Pseudomonadota; class Gammaproteobacteria; order Alteromonadales; family Shewanellaceae; genus Shewanella; species Shewanella sp. 553. Next base: position 1,703,384 of record NZ_CM181701.1, on the reverse strand, counting down.
CATCGAGCCACGATAAACCTCAACTATGCATTGTGCCCTACGTATTCAAACTTTGACGCTATAACGAAAATCTGACACTGATTTTTTATTTGGCGCCTTAAACTTTCCAGCGCCTTCTTCGGGTAAAAGCCCAATAAAAACAGTATCTAATAAAAAGTGAATGATGACTATTTCGCGGCAAAACATTGACAGTTTATTTGTACAAAATTAGCGCGTATAGTGCATCTCTAATTTAGCAACCACCAAGGTACTTTCATGTTCCGCTTAACCATTTACTCCATCGTAGGCTATGCCTTTTGGCTGACCGTTGTCGACGTTTCCACCTATGTTAACCACAGTTCTGACGGCGGTTGGTTAAGTGGTGTGACTCAAGTCTTGTTTGACGATAACCAGCCAAGCACTGACACAGCAGAGCCTTTATTAACTCGCTCGGCCAAGCCTGACAATTGCCAGGCAGACCAAGGCTGTTACTCATTCGCGATAACGGCGGCAAAGTAAACTCGCAGGGGCTAAGCTGCCAGTCAGAACGTCAAGATCATGAGTTACCGAGTAACATCACTCACGGTTTGCTCACCTTGCAAAACAACGCAGCTTTAATCACGTTGCAACGCCACGATGGGATCTAAACGCGCGGCTTTTTGCGCTGGGTAAAGCCCAAAACCTATCCCTATGGTCATACACACCCCTAGCGACAGCAGCACCGCAAAGGGTGACCAGGCCACGGGCCAGCCTGCAGCGGCTGATATCACTAAAGCTAACAGTAATCCCACCACTATGCCTATCACGCCCCCCGTGGCAGAGATAGCGATACTCTCAATTAAAAATTGGCGCGCGATATCTTTACGTCTCGCCCCTAGGGCGCGCAATAAGCCAATTTCAGCGGTACGCTCCATAATTGTTGCCAACATGATGTTCATGATCCCTATGCCACCCACCAGCAAAGAGATCCCTGCCACACATGCCATCACAATGTTGAATATTTGCTGCGTTTTTTGATGTTGGGCCAGTAGATCGGCAGGCACCACGATCTCATAATCTTTTTCGCCGCCGTGACGCCGCTCAAATAGGTGGCCTAAACTTTTAGCCGCCAGTGAAGGCTCAATCCCATCGGCAATGGCCAACTTAATCGAGTCGAGTTCATCCTCTAACGGTTTAACGTTCATCTTCTTGAGTGCCGTTGCCAGTGGAATAAACACTTGATTGCGTTCGCCGCCCAGTTTCACTCCTTGAATTTTAGACTGCACCGCCTCGCCTTCAGACAGCACGCCGACCACCTCAAACCATTGATGGTTCACTTTAATCAGTCCGCCAACGGGTTTATCTTGCGGAAATAAACTGCGCGCAGCTTCGGGCCCCAGCACGGCGACTTGACGATAATGATTCTGATCGGCTTGGGTCAAGCTGCGGCCTTTGGCCACCTTGAGCGCACTCAAATTAAAGTAACTGGGCGTAACCCCAACCACTGTGGCATCACTGCGCCCTTGCGGGCTAAATAAACTAAAGGTTTTCACCTGCTTTTGCGCGCTCCAATCTTTAACAAAAGGCAAGGTGGTGGCCGCACTAGACACATCGCGCAGGCTTAAGCCGATGCTGTGTTCACGGATAGATTTTAACGCATCACCATCGGCGGGCCGCGCATTGATGACGATGTTGTTCACTCCCATGGACTCAATCATCCGCAAGGCTTCACGCTCGGCGCCTTCGCCAACACTGAGCATCGCAATCACCGCGCCCACACCAAATATCATCCCCAGCAAGGTTAATGCGGTGCGCAATTTATGATGGCGCATCTCGTCAAACGCTTGAATGACGCCCTCAACATATCCCTTAATCACCTTCATAAGCGGCTCCTTTTGGGCGGTGTGGTTAAGGCAATCACATCACCTTGGTTAAGTCCGCTGGTAATTTCCGTCATATCGATACTGCGTTGTCCTGGCTCGACCCCCTGCTCGATAAAACCCTCTGCCGTTTTGAGGTACACCCAATAGCGGCCCTCTTTCTGAAATAGCGCTTGGTTAGGCACGGTCAACACCTCATTGAGTGACACCGCATCCACTTTAGCGCTCAGCTGTCGCCCCGGTTGCATGATCGCCGGCAGGGTCTCATCTAAACTCACGGTAAACTGAAAGTAGTTAACTGGGCTGTCTTTATCTTTGGGTTTTGCTAACGCATCGAGCTGACTGACCTTACCGCTGAAACGTTTATCTGGGTAAGCATCGAGATAGACATGAGCTGGTTGCCCCACAGAAAGCCCTGCAGCCTCAGACTCAAGCACAAACAGCTTAGCTTGCATTACAGAGGTGTCGGGCAAGGTGCCTATGGTAAACCCTGACCACATCATGTCACCGACCACTGGCATGGCACCGTCCCAGCCAGACTGATACACAAATAGGCCATCATGGGGAGCGATGATCTCCATCTGTTTGAGGTTATTTTCATAGCGATCAATTTTCGCTTTATGCCCCTGCTGCTTAAGCTCGATAAGCTGCTGCTCGGCTTGCGCCTGTGCATCATGCTGGGACAATCCCCAATCAAAATAGTCCATCTTGGCACCCAAATAATCTTGATTACGCATCTGCTCAATGATCTCTATTTTGGTGTAGACCCGTTCATCTTCACTGAAGAAACGCTCGGCCAAGTCTCGCTCTTCACTGGTGACCTGCGTACCCACCTGCAGCTCTTGGCTTACGGTTTTATCTTTTTGTTGCTGCATCTGTTTATCGAGATCCAGCTTATTAAAATCAAACGCTTCCATTTCGAGTAAATAGGCTTGGCGTGTGGGATCCATGCGCGCCACCACATCCCCCGCCTTGACTCGACTAAAGTTGGCTAAAATCCAGGCTAGGGATTGCGGTCCACGCACCCCTGAAGGCACAGTCACCGCCGTCGATTGGCTCGCCTCCAGCTCACCGGTCGCTGGGATCTGCACATTAAAATCGCGCAGCTTAACCTCCATGGTTAACACCCCATCGTGCTCGGGTTGACTGCAGCCAAGCAGCAGTAGACTGCTACAAAGTACGCTGCTCATCAAAACAGATGACCGCAGCTTAGCTTGGCCTAAGCAGGATTTCATAAGACGACAACAATCAAAAAAATGCACTAACATCATGGCAGTAACACCTCATCACCGGCACGTAAACCTTGACTGACCACCATTCGCTCGGCCCCCATATCACCAATAGTAATTGGCTGTTTACGTTCGCCCAGCCAAGTGGGCTGGCGTACATACGCTTGGCCACCGTCAAAGCTCACCGCTTCTTTAGCCACTAATAACGAGGGGCTCGCCTGAGCAATATCAATACTGATCTTGGCCGTCATCCCAGGTCGCATCAGCTCACTGTCGGGCTCATCGATACTGGCGACGGCATCGAACACCACCATGGGGACATCTTGATTCTTATTGCGAAACACCGCGCCCAACTCAATTATTTTGCCCTTAAACACGCGCTCAGGATTGGCGTCGAGACGAATGTTAATCACTTGACCGCGTTTAACCCGCTGTGCTTCCACTTCGGGCACGGTCATGTTGACTTGCATATGAGATAGATCAGGGATAGATAACACGGCGTCACCGGCAAACACCGATTGGCCCTCTTTAATTTTATTGCCTTGCGGATCGTTGCCATACACCACCATGCCCGCGCGAGGTGCTTTTAAGGTCATCGACGCGATCCCCTTCTCTAAGGCTGCCACTTCTGAAGCAAACTTTTGCTCATCCCCGGCTAACATGGCTTGACGCTGCTCGGCGCCTTGGGACTCTAGTGCCATTTTTTGCTTAATCAATGCCACTCTATCTTTGGCAATAATGGCATCACGCTGGTATTTTTCTTTCTCGATTAACGCCACGGTTTCATCGGATAGTTTAAATTTTCGTTCCGCCTTTTCATGGTTCATCTGGGCTTCGGCAAGATCGAGCCGCAGTTGTTCGAGCCGCTTGGCATTGCGCAGGTTAGAGGTTTCAATATCTTGCTTGGTCGCCGCCAATCGCGCCGCGCTGACCGACAGGCGTTGGGTTAACTCAGAGGTATCTAACCTGGCGACCACATCGCCTTTGGCCACTTCGCTGCCCTCTGGAGCCAACTGTTTGACTTGATATTGCCATACACGACGGATCGCCGGCGGCATCATCGCCACGGTATCGGCTGACACCAGTTCACCTGTCACCTCGACTTGCTGGATCAATACCCCTTGTTCGACGCGTGTCAACGCCTGTTGGCCGCAGCCTGCCAGTAACATACTGACGAATAAGGCGCAGCACACCTGCATCATATTACCCTTGCGCATCAGCTAACTCCTTGGTCGCCACCAGCACGCTCATGCCCGGTACCAACTCAATTTGGGCATTTTCTTTGGCAAAATCGATGCCGACCTTAAACCATTTGCTCTGCCCCCAAGCTGGTTGAGACATCGCTTGCTTCCCAATAGATGCAATAGTGCCATCGAAGGTCACTTCAACATGGGCATCGAGTTGCAGACTAACGGCTTGCTTAAGCCTTAGACGGTCAACATCCACCTCATTAACCCAAGCAACGACTTCGAGTTTATCTAGCGCTGGGATCGTCGCCACTTGACGGCCTATCTGCACTGTGTCGCCCACGCCATATTTGGTCTCTGTCCATGGATGGCGCTCATACAAGAGAGGGCCGGCAAATTGCGCGGTTAATTCCAGTTGCGCTATGCCTTGCAGCGCCTGGCTTAACTCCAGCTGGGCTTTGCGTTTATCTATGGCTAACTGTTGACGGCTAGCATCTTGCTTATCTAACGCCTCAACTAAGGCCTGCTGCGCCTTTTCAAGCTCGCTGCGGGCCTGCATCAAACTGAATTGGTTTTCGGCATACTGTTTAGCCGCTAGATAGGCTAATGGCACATCGGCATCAAGCTGGGCTTTTTCCACCTCAAGTTGGCGCTGCTTAAGATCAAACTGTGCTTGCAATACCGCACCCGTTAGCTCGATAGCCGTACTTTGCTCTTGCGCCGTGACCCGCAATAAACTGGCCTCTAGCTGCTCAATTTGATTGGTCAATTGGCTTTTATCAAAAATCACCACACTTTGCCCAGGCTGGGCTAAAGTGCCTTCGGGCAGCATCCACTGAATTTGATAGCGCCAAGCATCTCCGGCCTTAGGTACGGTAAAGGTTTGTGAGTCAACCGAGCTGATTTTGCCCGTTAACAGTAATGAGGGAAAACTATCGTCGGCCCAGCTGCAAAAGCTTATCATGCAAGCAGCCAATGCGGCGCAACCGCCAAAAAACACCTTATGCGGCATGTACACCTCGCTGTTCAATGCTGACGATATCGCCATCGCGCATACGGATGATCCGCTGAGCATAAGCCGCGACTTCCTCCTCATGGGTCACTAAAATGATGGTTTGCCCCGCTTGGTGGAGCTCGGTAAACAGCGCCATTATCTCCACTGAGGTTTTACTGTCTAAGGCACCTGTCGGTTCATCGGCCAATAAAATGGTGGGTCGATTCACCAAGGCTCTGGCAATCGCAACTCGTTGACGCTGCCCACCGGATAATTGGTTGGGGCGATGATCTTGACGATCGCTTAAGCCCACTCGTGCCAGTAATTGCTGCGCATAATCCGTGCTATCGTCGGCATGCTCACCAAAGCGCAGTGGTAATAATACGTTTTGTAATGCACTGAGACGCGGTAATAAATGAAAGCTTTGAAATACAAAGCCTATCTCTTTGTTACGCACTGCAGATAAGGCGTCATCATCGAGTTGACTCACCTCTTGCGCGTTTAAGCAGTAAGAGCCACTGGTAGGTTTATCGAGGCAACCAATAATATTCATTAAGGTCGATTTACCAGAGCCAGAAGGCCCCATGATGGCCACAAACTCATTGGCTTGTATGGAAAAATCGACCCCGCGTAATGCCAACACCGGCGACTCTCCCATTTGGTAGGATTTAACTAATCGTTTTACATTTATCATGAAGTGAGTCTCACACTCTCAAGGCTTACAGCGCCGCAGCCGTTCCGTCGACTAAAATACTAATCATCCACTGTGCCTCAATAGCGCAGCACTATGCAATTGAATTTAGATAATATTACACTCAATTACACTTAGACAAATTTGTACTGAGACAGTTAGGCTAGAAAGCTTACTTATTAGCCCCATGTTGAAATGGCCGCTTAATCGGTAAACACGCCTAATAGCGTAAACACACTAATGATAATAAAAAACACCCACTGAAACTGAACACGACGTGCACTTTTTGCTTCGGCAAAGTAACCAATATATATTTGCCAAGTCGCAAACAGCATAAAGTTAAGGCAGATAAACAAGGCCAAGGCATAGGTTTGCCGTGGGGACACTAAGTGTAAGCCACAGGCAAATAACACCAGTGTCGATAGCACCAAAAATATCGACACATAGTGAAATACACAGTGCATTAGGGTTTTAGTCGTGGGATCAAAATCGGCTTGTAGCATGGGACGTAAAAATTGCGGCTTGGCCATCACAAAATGGCCAACACAGGTAATTGAGGCCAATACTGCTGCAATCAAAAGGTAGATATTCATGGCTTCTCCGACATCACTGTTGGCCGCATTAGCGAGAGCGAGCAACTTAACAAGAGGGACTATTGCAAAACACGATAACTCACTAGACCGTAGTTGAGTGAATGAAGTTTCAGAACCAAACAAAAAAGAGCGCCAGTGCACTCTTTTGATTCATTTTTATTCAACTTACCCTATGCAGAACCTAGCAGCGCTCTATTGGCCGCTGATCTCATGCTCACAGGCGTAACAATCACATAGTGGCCATTATCCAATAGTCGAGGCGTTGCTGCGGATCGGCAAGCAGGTTCTGACAAGGGGTTTTATAACGTCCCATCAGGCCACCTAAACTTTTGTTATTAGGCAGGCTAGCCTGCTGCTTAGCAATGGCTTGTTGCAATAATTGCTCGACCTGCGCTTCACTTTGATACTGCTTTGCCAGTGTTAGCGCCGCCTCTCCCGACTGTTTAAGCCGCTCGCCAACTGGCTTCATCTGCGGGGCATCCATATTGCTGATGGCATCGGATGCAATATGGTAATAAGCAGCGCATTGCACCACTTCTTGATTAAACGCGATTTCAGCGGCTGAAACTGGCGTTTGATTGGCCGTGACAGAAAGACTGAAAACAGCAAACACGGCAGCAGACAGTGGAGTATAAAAGCGCATATGGAAATTCCTTTGCATTAACCCTAAATATTGCGTTATTTCTACTTTAGATATCGCTCAATATCAAGGTTATCATTTAAAAAATCTTGTTGTTCTAGCATTACAAGCGACTCAAACTAGACTTATGCTTGACGATTATCTTAGCGTTTATTCACTGTAAGTCGCCGCGATAGAGCCATAATAGCGGTTTTATCTCCCCTCAACTAAGCAACGAAACCCTCGAAACAATGGGCTCCCTAGTTTAAAGCCATGCGCTGGCGTAACAGTTGCTTCACTGTAGGCCACTCACTGTCAATAATGGAGTAGACAACTGTATCTCTGATCGTACCATCTTTGAGTAGTCGATGGTTGCGTAACACCCCATCTTGGGTCGCTCCTAGGCGTACTATCGCCTCGCGCGAGGCTTGATTATGCCAGTGAGTGCGAAACTCCACCGCCATCACAGCTAAGGTTTCAAAGACATATTTAAGCAACAGGTATTTAGCTTCGGTGTTGATGCCACTGCGCTGCGCACTTTTACTGTACCAGGTGTGACCAATCTCCAACCGGCGATGAGCTTGCTCCCAGTTCATGATGCGGGTTGAGCCAACAATGTGACCTGACAGGGTATCGCGCACCACAAAGGCTAAGGTCTCACCGCGTTGCTCGTCTGCCATGGCCTGCTCTACATAGGCTTTCATCTCATCGGGATGAGGCACACTGGCATACCATAAGGTCCATAATTGACCATCAGTAACCGCAAGCGCTAACGCAGGAATATGCTCATGCGTCATGGGTTCTAACACTACCCGCTCACCTTGTAACCAACCTACGCGTCCACCTTGATCCATAACGGCTCCTGTATGATATCCACTTAATGTGACCGATTAATGACTCGCTATCTTGTATCGCTTTACGCAACAGCTTTAGCATATCTTGGCAATTGTTCATAATAGTAAGCCGTTAGATAAGCAGCAATGGCCTTACTTGAACAAACATATTAGATGGGGCAAAAAAATGCCCACGCTAAAGGTCGTGGGCAATATAATCACTTAGGGTGAAACCTGTACATGGGTATGAGGCAGGTATAACACCACTGTGCCAGTTTTATACTGTATGTAAACCCGACCAAAGTCGAACGACAGCAGACACTAACTGATGACTATAAGTAGCGCACAAAACCTTGGGCCGATTTAGTTGGTTTTATTGGCGCGGTTATCGCTGGGGTCCCCAGATACAAGAAACCGATAATTTGTGCATCGTCGTCCAGCGCTAACGCTTGGTGTAAATGGCGGTTAAATGCCAATCCACCGGTACGCCATATACCGCCTAAACCTAAAGCAAACGCCGCTTGTTGCATCGCCATACAGGCGCAGCCTACCGCAAGGTGCTGCTCTAACGCGGGCACTTTGGCATGCTCAACCACTTTAGCGACTACGGTTATTACCATTGGCGCACGCTGTGGCATATTGCGCACTTTATCGATAGTGCTCGTGTCGCCGCCATCTGCTTGTGTTGCATCAACAAACAGCGCGCCTAAGCGATCGAGCCCCTCACCAGTGGCGACAATGAACTCCCAAGGATTTAATCCTCCATGATCTGGAGCGCGCACAGCGGCACTTAAAATGGTGTTAAGTTGAGACTCGCTAGGAGCGGGAGCCACTAACCGAGGAGAAGATTGACGTGTTAACAGCAGTTCGATAGCATCCACAAAAATAGTCCTGTAATAGAGCAAATCAACGGGCAAAGAGTAGCAAATTGATCTATAAAATCCTACTAAAACAGTAGGATTTATCTCTTAGCCAGCGACAATTAAATTCATTGATACCGTTTGGCGATAAGGTAATCAAGACTGGTATAACGCCCTCCTCCAATGACCATTAGCGCCAGCAGCATTAACAGATAGGTGATGGCAAATTCAATCCCATTATTAAGCACCACTAGGTTACCCGATGAGGTTAGCCAATCATAATTACCATATTGTTGCAGTAATGACTTAGCCGCTTGTAACTTTTCAGCCGATGCCAGCACCTGCTCATTGGCTAACCAAGAGTTGGGATCGGCAATCGCCAACCAGCCGTTTTGCCAATGCACACTGAATGCGGCCACCAGCATGGTAATACTCAGGGGAATGGTCACTAGACGGGTTGCTAAACCAAAGAGCAATAAGATGGCGCCAAAAAACTCGGTTCCCGCCGCAAGCGCGACCATCACCTCTGGCATAGGCAGGCCTAAGCCCCAGTTAGGGTCGCCAAACCAAGCGACAGTATCGCTAAAGTGGGTCAACTTATTGTACCCAGCCTGCATCAATACAGGCGCCAAATAGAGGCGCAGCCCTAATGCGACGACACCATCGAGCTGAGATATGCCCTTGAGCGCTTGTTGATATAAACGAATAACCTGCATAAAAAAATCCTCTTTATCATCATTGATAAAAGAGACCCTTACTCAGTTGATAATCTTTCGCATCTTAAACAATTAATGCCAAATAGAAGTCATTTGTCGCTTTTTTAACCCCATTCCCCCGTTTAATAACACTAAGGTGCGACTCTCTTTAAAAAGTCATCAAAATATTCAAGGTAATCGTTTGCTAGATATGACGCTTTAGCGTCAGCACCGATAAAGGCATTAGCCTGGTTTATCATACCGCCATCAAGTATCAGCTCACTGTGCATTAATAGCGCCCAACAAAGCGCAAAATACCAGTACAGTTCAATCGCGACCGGCACAGCATTAAGCGCCGCGTCATTGAGTTTGCTATGATCTAGCAGATACTGAGTGGTCAACCATTGGCGCTGCCAATCGGACAATTTATGGGTCGCTAAGATGCTAGCTAAGTCGACCAACGGATGTGAACTGCAAGCATATTCATAATCGATACACCAAAGCTTATCACCGCTAAGCAGCAAATTATGCGGATTTAAGTCGCGATGACTAAATTGCGGCAAGACCATGCACTCTGCAAGGGTATCGAGTAACCATTGCACTCGTGGACTATGACTGTTCAATAGCTCAAAACGCGCCAGCCAAGCCTGATAATGAGAAACAGAACCGCTTAGCTGCTCACTCACTTGGCTTAATTTAGCCAGATACTCATGCCACTGCTGGGCGACCGAGATTGCATTATCGGGTATGGGTAATGCGCTTAATTCTTGCAGTAAAGACAATAACGCTTGATGCGCCGTCGGGTGCACAGGGGCTGCTGGCTGTGGTGCGGCGCTATCGGCGGTCATTAACAGGCCCCAATCCGCAGTGGTTACGATAAATTCACTAAGGTAATATCGATAATCATCTGACACATAATGTAATTGCGGCGCAATCGAGACTTTGGCCGCGCTGCGCCACAGTTGCACTTCACTGTGGCGACTGCAAAGTGCATTACTAGCATCGCTATTAATGCGCAGTGCAAATTCACGCTCGCTGGTGACAATACGGTAATTTTGGTTACTTAAACCATGGGACAAACGTTCAACATCTAACGCCTGAGCAAGGTTACAGCCTTTGGCGGCCAATTCGTCTTTGATATCGGCAGACAGTGATTGCTGCAACGAATACGCTAAGCACGGCGGCATGGTCACCACTTATGACTCATACGCATAATGGTTTGCCTGATTCTCCGATTGCTCGCGCATGCTCGCGCGCCAGATAAAATAACCACCGATCGCCATGCCGACATACAAAATAAATAGGATGCTAGTGAGTAGCAGCCCCTTATTGAGATACAGATAAATTGACACCAGATCGATAACTACCCAGTAGAGCCAGTTTTCCAGCACTTTTTGAGCCACTAAATAGGTGGCCATCACCGCAAAGCAGGTGGTCGCAGCATCAAGATAAGGATAAGACGCTTGAGTCTGGGTCGCCATAAAGTGCCCAACCAGCAAGGAGATAACACTGGTTAGGCCAATCAATAACAGGTGACGAGACACAGACCAACTGACAATATCGACCCCTTTATCGCCACCACGCCCCCTTGTCCATAACCAGTAGCCATAACCCGCCATCGCCATATAGTAAATATTGAGCAGCGACTCCATTAATAACGAGACTTCCCAAAACAGCATAGTGTAGATAGCGGTACTCAAAAAGGCCGCCGCCCAACACCAAATACTGCCACGCATCGCTAGCATCAAATACGCCATGGCCAATACGACAGCAACACCTTCCCACCCTGTCAATTGATGGGCCTGCGCCGCTGCGCTAGAAACGGTTGATACCAACTCTGTCCAAAGTTCTATCATAGTAATATCATACTCTTATCATGAATTATGTAGAGCCTTAATCAAGATTATTGGGTGTGAGACAAGTCCAGTTCACCGCCAATAAATTTCACCACAAATACCGACTTCCCCCATTTTTCATGGGCCGCTTGCATCTCTATCGCCAGCATGTTCATCACCGCGGCATAATCGCCGCAAATTTGTGTCGCCATGGCATTAGTTTTACGCTCGATATGCTCATAACTGTCGAGGCGATCAATAAACCACTGTATAGATTCGATATAATTTTCTTTAAACGGATACATGCTGATTTCAGCGGTTAATTTCATCATGGTTGATTGCATCTTATTTCATCCTGTACTGAGCAGACTTTGTTTGAAAACAGCCTAGCCTATTGAATACACCAAATTTGAGGCTACTGGATAGCCAGCAGCCTCACACCTTTATGCGATGGGCATTACATCAATTTAACCTTAAGGGTTAAGCCTAGCTGACGCGGATCGCCATAGCGAATGTACTGCTTATCGGCCCAACCTAAATCAGGTTCATTACCAAAATAGAAGCCGCGCACGCCATACTGCTCATCAAACAGATTACGCCCCCACAAATAGGCGGACCACAGCTCTGTTTCATAACCGATACGCGCGTTAAAAATAGTGTAAGGATCTGATGTAGACTCATTACTGTCCGAGTAATAAAATTCACTCTTACCGCTGCTGGTTAAGTTAGCAAACCAACCGTTATCGCTACGATAAGTGGCACCAGCGCTATAGGTAAAGTTTGGCGAGTGGGCTAATTCACGCTCACTTAAGTCCACAAGCTCGCCATACTTATTTTGATATTGATAATCGCCATAGGCCGTCTCTAACCAGCCTGCAGTGGCGTAGAGCATTAAATTATCGCTGGTATACCAACGCCCCTCAAACTCAGCGCCATAATTATAGGAGTCGCTGGCATTTTCGGTGTACAGAATAAATTTTTGCGGCTCATCAGGATTTTGCTGCGATGCTGCAACCTGTTGATCGCTACGATCCATATAAAACACGCTGACATTGGTACTCACATCGCCCTCAAACCAGGTCGATTTTAAGCCAAGTTCATAGTTATACAGGGTTTCGGCCTGATACTCTTTTTTATCACTGAGCGCTGCTGGCAGAGACATATTAAAGCCACCGGCTTTATAGCCTCGAGCGATGCGGATATAACTTTGATGATCATCACTGAGCGCCTTGCTCAAGGCGATATGTCCGCCCCACATAGTCTCAGAGGGGTCAAAGCCATCCCCTGCACTGTCTTGATAATCGCTTTCTCTGCGCTCGACTCTTAGCCCTACTGAGAGGGCATAATCATCACCCAAATCACTATCAAGCTGACCAAATAATGCCATATTGGTGGCGTTATAATCGGCAACCAGTGCTTCTGGCCAGCCGTTGTACACTTCTGTGGTGTGATTATCTTCATCGAGTTTCATACCATACACGCCCAATAACCAATCGGTGCTGCCATTAAATAGCCTTCCTGCATCGGTCGAGCTGAGACGAAACTCTTGTGACACCGTTTGACGATCGCCTACTTTACCCCAGGTATAGTCATACTCACACGGGGCTGCGTCACACACTCTTGCGTGCCAATAATCGGGATTGGCCCAATCACCATCGTATCCATGGTGAGTATCGGTCTGAGCCATTGATGTTAACGACACTAATTCAAAATTGTTGTAACCCGAATAGGTGATTTTAAGCGAGCTACCCGTGGTGCGCTGTTTATCGACACCCGGTTCATCGGTCAGCGTATCAAAACCGTTATTGTCTAACGTCCAGGCATCATAGCCATTATCAAAATTGGCGTGCATCAGGTTAAAATCTAGCGTGAGAGAGTCACTGGCGTACCAGCGCAGCTTAAGGCGGGTGTTTAGCTCATCACGGCCGTTACTGTCATCTTGGCCAGTGTAGAGATTATCGCGATAACCATTTTGCTGATGTTGCTGCAGCGAGACGCGATACAGCAAGGTGCCTGAATCGGTCAGTGGCCCCGAACTAAAGCCGCTAAAGGTGCGCAGTTTATCATCCCCAATTGACACCTCGGCACCATGTTCAAACATCGCCGTGGGATCGTTGCTTTTGAGGTAAATTAATCCGGCTAAGGCATTGGCACCATACCTTGTGCCCTGTGGGCCACGGAGTACTTCTACCTGCTGCAGATCATACATGCTGGCGACCATCCCCAAGCCCGACATATCGATATCATCGATGATATAACCGACCGATGAATTGGGCGCGCCTTGATACTCTTCTTGCTCACCTACACCACGGATCTGAAAATATTTTGGCCGTGAACTGCCGCCAGACCAATTAAAATTGGCGATCGTATTAAGTAGCTCTTCAAAATGCTGCGCCCCTTCATCTTCGATCTGTTGCTGATCGATTATACTGATGCTCGACGGCATTTTATCTAGGGCTGATTGACGAAAATCGGATGTGACGACAAGGACTTCCATCTCATCGGTATCAACTGGAGTCGTATTTGCAGCAAGGCTTGTATGGGTTAACGCTGCGGTGATAGCTAACGCTATTGGAGATAAAGATTTTATTGTAAACATAGGACCTCAAATAAGTTTTTGAGATCCGGCAGTTAAAGAAGCGAGAAAGAAAGCACAATGAGATTATAGTAACCAGAGAGATCCTATAATGCATTAGTGTGGCCCATTCCTACGCCGGTATTAGCCGGATCAGGTTCTAAGGGTTTGTCGATAGACATCTCAGTGAGTCGACTATATGAACAATTAAAACGGTTCACGAGTCGCTAACACCCCTTGGCGCTGAACATTATACATCAACAATACAAGTCTTTGACATCTCTAACGTTAATTTAGGCCATTTATTTATGAAAAAGCGGACTTGATAGTGCAAAACTAGTGCAAAAAAGACGTTAGCAGAGTGCATTGTGCTCACTCCACTCCCCCGCATTATCACCAACACTCCTTAGTTAGAAAAAGCCTCACGTACATACAATTGACAGCGTACGGCTGTGCTATTAGGCGCGACAGCCCGAACCTGTAACTGCTGCTTGCCATGCAATTTAACCGGCTTCCAACTACTGCCTTCATCTTCAATGGCAAAGCCATTAATATCAAACCAGGTAAATTTATATTGTACTCGAACATCTGTTGCCACTTGGCTTTTAAGGGTGCCCGATGCCGTTAGTAACGACCCATCAATACGCGTCTGCACATTATCGACAGCCACTTGGCGATGAAAGGCGTTGTTGTCGACCCTAACCTCACCGGTTGAACTGGCCATCACCCCTGCAGTATGGTTAGCACATGCAGTTAACATCAGCAGTGCGGTAAATAATATGGTTTTTTTCATTTCGCCTCGCTTAATTTAGTAGGGCCTGTTGACCGCGGCCCAGCAGATCTGTTCCTGAGCATTACTCAATCAGAAAATGCGCCCTTGCCGTGGCAATCAGCGCTTTTCGATTGGTTTGCCAACAGTTAATACTCACATTGGCGACCCGTCTGCCTTGGCGGGTTATTTTACACTCGGCAAAGCTGTCTTTATGATGCCCGGCTCTTAGGTAATCGATAGAAAAATCAACCACCTTTGGCACCTTAGTTGCTTGCATAAATACCATTAATTGTAATATAGCTGACATTTCCATAAATCCAGCTATCACGCCACCATGCAACGCGGGCAATGTCGGATTACCGATGTTGTCATCTTTAGCGGGCAGTTGAAATACTAACTCATCGCCAAAACGCGCTACCTGCATGCCGATAAACTTAGCATAAGGCACATGTTCCAGCAGGTGACTAAAGTCATTTAACTCGGTGGCTTTTTTAACAAGGTCTTTAACCTTTAATTCGCCACCAGAATTACTCACTTCGCTCATGACACCTCTCCCATCAGCGCCCGCCTAAAGGGCTCACCTACCATGTCGGGACTTATGCGCATAAAGGATCCCACTGCATGGGCAATCGGATCATCAATGGAATCTTGATAAGCTATCGCTCGAGTAAAAGCCACACTAGACGATAATTTGTAGCATTCAGCAAAGCCATACACGCTCTTATTAGGCTCGGCGGGTTTCATATAATCGACCCGCAAGTCTAACGTGGGCGACAGTTCTAATGATTTGTATTTATCGAAAATACTGCACACCACAGAGGTGCCACTGGCGGTATCCATCAGTGTGGTGATCACCCCACCATGAATAACGCCCGTTTCAGGATAACCGATTAACGCTTTACTATAAGGCAATTCAATTAGCACATGATGTTCACTGGCTTCTAGTACACTGAGCTTTAAACGGCGACACTGTACTAATTGATCCACAAAGCGGCTGGCTAACTCCGTTAAGGGAAAAAACTCGGGATTTGTTTTCATGAATGACTCGATCAGGCGCTAGCTTAGCGGTTGCGATACTAATGGCCCTAAATATTGGCCGCCTAGCAGATGCATATGAATATGGAAAACCTCTTGGCCGCCATGCTTATTACAGTTAATTACTAACCGATAACCATCTTCGGCAATGCCCGCTTCTGTTGCGAGTTTGGCGGCAACCGTGATCATCCGTCCCAAGGCTTTTTCATCAGATGATTTCACATCGTTAATGGTCGGAATAAGGTGATTAGGGATGATTAAAATATGCGTTGGGGCTTTAGGTTGAATATCACGAAATGCTGTCACTAGCTCGTCTTGATATAAAATATCTGTTGCAATTTCTCGTCGAATAATTTTACTAAAAATCGTTTCTTCGGCCATCTTCGCGTCCTCTCTAATATTTGGGTCTATCAGTATACCCACAAATCGGTGATTTGCGATCGGCATCTATTACAACCACTTATTTACGTGACTGATTATAGCTAACTCTAACGCTAAAATCCTAACAAGTGATGTCGACAACTCTGGTACAAAAAAGGCGGGAGATGGCAAACACTCACTGGCCGCGCTGCACGGCGGCGAGATGAGGTATCAGCAGTAATATTATTGCTGCACTTCGTGCAGATGAGTCTGAGCCCATGCGATAGCTTGGCCACGGCTTGAAACGCCAATTTTACGAAATACCCGGTAAAGGTGAGTTTTAATGGTACTTTCACTGACAAAGAGTTGATTAGCAATATCGATATTCGTGCTACCGCTTAACAAGGCCTGCAACACTTCTCGCTCGCGTATGGTTAAGTTATCGCTACCATCATCGAGCGCGGCATCGGTGTCACCTGTCAGTAATTGTTCAGGAATAACGCGCTGGCCCCTCAATACATCAATCAAGGCCTGGCCCACCTGTTCAAGACTGGTATCACGAAAGAACACCGCCGCCGTGATCGGTGAGATCAAAAAGCGCGCATCAATCTGCTCAGGGTAGTGTAAAAACACTACTCGCGCCGAATGGCGCTTTTTAATCTGTTTCTGTAATTGGTAGGCTCGTTGAACATCCACTGTGGCTAAGTCAATCACCACTAGAGAAAAACTATCCTCATTCATGGTCGCCTCTAGACTATCAGGCGCCACTTTCGCAAGTTTAACTAAAAATTGTTGGGGCCAACGTGTTTCCAGTAAATCGTTCAGCAATTGCGAACGCGAAACCACTACCCATTTGATTACTTTAAACATCCTGTACACTCCATGTCGCCTACCAATGGCGTATTCCATTCAACCAACACTCATAATAACAAGTTAACAACCAAATAATAACACCCTAATTGCTCCGACCTCATCTAGCTAGACCTAATCCATGGGGTTAGACTGTCGATGATCAACGTCGTCGCCCGGATCAGATAACCAAATATTGAACAAGAAAGCTCAGGATTAACTTACGAATCATTAGGTGCTGCGACCCATTATTATCACTTAAGGACGGTTCCAAACGCTAATCGCGGTTATTTTACTTAAGCACACCAATAACTCAACACTTGTTCTAACTTGTTTAGACGCAAACATCTCCCCCACGTTACCCTGATAATAACAAAGTCACAACGACAGAATGTGGTGACATAAAAAAACACCAGCAATATTGCTGGTGTTTGTTGTTGCGTCTAATGCGCTATGTCATTACTACTTTAAGACTGATTCTGCAGTACGGCCATCATCATGGCAGCTGTCACAACCTGGCTTGTCACCCACATTCGATGAATGAGGAGCATGGCAATCGGCGCATACTAAATTGCCATCATGTGGCTTATGTACTGCGTCCATTTCGGCTAAGGTGCCATGGCAGCTTTGACACTGCTCAAATTCATAAGCACCGTCAGCTGATGGCTCGCCATCGGCATGACATGCTTCACAGCCATCCATTTCTGCATGCATCTCTGCTAATTCTTGTGGTTCAGCCATTGCCGCTGGCGATAATGCCAATGCCGCTAAGCCTGCACCAAATAATGCGCTTAATATTTTATTGCTCACAATCATATCCTCTTTATGGTTGGCATAGTGGGTGTTTGTTTTGAATCACGGCCCATCTTGCCTATGTCCTAATTTGCATTTACGTGACTAAACCTAAGCTAGCCGAGACCTTACAAATTAGCAACGCTTAATGTGGCGGCGATAGTACCAACAGCCAATTACTAAAAATGTGCACTGAATCAAATATCTATAGCCCAAACACCCTACGAGCTGACAAAAGTGACACTTGTCACACCCTGTCTATGCAAAATGGAATCGACTTGGCATTAACAAGTGAACAATCCTTAACCAGTATAGCGGTATTAGCCAATTTACGACATTGATCCATAAAAAACGGGAGCCTTAGGCTCCCGTTTTATCTACGCAATATTATTGCATGCTATCGCTTAAGTGATGACCTAAATCATTATTTCGCTTGTAAGGCCGCGATGCGTTTTTCTAGTGGTGGATGGCTCATTAATAATTCAGCCATCGATTTTTTACCATTGATACCAAATGCTGCCATTTGGGCTGGCATCGCACCAGTTTCTGGGCCACGACGTAATCGGTCTAATGCCGCGATCATCTTATGTTTGCCCGCTAAGCGTGCGCCACCTTCATCGGCTTTAAACTCACGCACACGTGAGAAGTACGCCACAATGATTGACGCTAAAATACCAAACAGCATATCGAGTACAAACACCACCGCCATATAGGCGAACATACCTAGGCCTTCACCCTCTTCATCGTTACTCGACACAAAAGTGTCGATAATGCCTGCCACAACGCGGGCAGCAAAAATAACGAAAGTATTCACCACACCTTGGATTAAGGTCAGTGTCACCATATCGCCGTTAGCCACATGGCTCACTTCGTGGGCTAACACTCCCTCAATTTCATCTTGCGTCATGCCGTAAAGCAAACCGCTACTGACCGCAACCAGCGAGTTATCTTTACTCGGACCTGTCGCAAACGCATTGAGCTCTGGAGATTGGTAAATCGCCACTTCAGGCATCTTAATGCCCGCTTGCTTTGCTTGGCGCGCGACGGTTTCAAGCAACCAACGTTCGGTATGATCTCTTGGGGTGGTGATCACTTCACAACCCATGGTTTTCTTCGCCATCCATTTTGAGATAGCTAAGCTGATAAACGCGCCGCCAAAACCAAATATCGCAGCAAACACCAATAGGCCGCTCATGGTTGAGGTATTCACCCCTAAAAGGGACATAACAATTGATGCAACCAACAATATTGCCATGTTTGTTGCTATCAATAGGAAAATACGCTTCATTTTAATCTCCTGCTCCTGTAAGACACCCTTGGTGCCATCTTTAACTCTCTTGATGACATAATATGTCTGAAAGAGCAGATATCAAGGGGTAAACGTAAAAAAATAATATCCGGTGTGTTATCGAGCATCAATCACCCGCAACGACCGTCGCCGCAGTCTAGGGCGAGAGTATTAAGCCAAAATTAATATTGCACTACTTTTAATAAGATATGGCATTAATCTTGGTTAATATTAACAAATAAGTGAAACATCATATTGACTAGTAAGCCATGAAGTTATCGAGTAACCATTAACAGAGCGCATCCAGCGACAAATAACGGGCCGCCTGACTGACATGCTCTTGGGTATCGTACGCTGATAAATGCGCCACCACGCCCAGACAAGGGCTCGACATAAGGTGATGTAAACTGTCGAGATTCTGCTGTGCGACACTCATCGCCGGATCCACCATATTGGCCACCCAACCAGCAATCTGCACGCCATCAGCAAGTATCGCCTCCTGTGTGAGTAAGGCATGGTTTAAACAACCCAGCTTCACCCCCACCACTAAAATCACAGGCAAAGATAAACGCTGCACCACCTGAGATAAAAACTCTTCTTGATTTAAAGGTAAGCGCCAGCCTCCTGCGCCTTCGACAATGGCAAAATCGACATCTGTTAACGGTAGCGCTGCCAAGTGCTCGATAATGGCCGCCGCCGTTAGGTTTTCGCCACTGTGCAACGCCGCAATATGGGGCGCGATGGCAGGGGCAAAAGCAAATGGATTCACCTGCGAGTACGCCAACTTAAGTGTCGATTGTGCCATTAAGCTCAATGCATCGCTGTTACGCAGCCCATCAGGGGTAAACTCACATCCTGACGCCACAGGTTTTATCCCCAAGGTCGTGCCGGTTTGCTTGGCCCGATACAGTAAGGCTGAGGCGATCAATGTTTTACCACAATCGGTATCGGTCCCTGCGACAAAATACTGCATAAATTATCCCTTTAATTTGGCGCGAATAAATAAAATTTGATAGGTGAGCGGTAATCCCGCTTTCTGGCGCATCTGCTCTGCTTGGCTATTGAGCGCCAGCCAATCTTGGCGTCCGCGCAAAAGCGGCTGCGCTTGGCCAGTATCGCCCTCGCCTCGCACTGACGCTCCAACCCCTTTGATTGAATAGAGCAAAGGTTTAAGGTGGTTAAAGTGCACCGTGATAGGCATCACCTGTTGCTCCCGCAGCTGCCACTGCTCATGGTTAAAGCTGGCCAAAATCTCCTTTGCCGACTGGAAGCGGTTAACCCGCAACCCCAGCTGCTTAAGTTGCTGCAAGCTGCCATCGACAACAATCGCCAAATAACACTCCCCCTTAGGTGATAGCACGCGGGCCATCTCTTGCACTGCACTATTGAGTGTGGCGCACCATTGCAACGCCAGATTCGAATAAATGGCATCAATACTGTTATCTTGCAAGGGCAAACACTGAGCATCCCCGCAAACACTGAGATACTCAGGGTAGCGCGTACGCATCTGCTGCAACATGCCTGGTGCAATATCGACAGCCAGCACTTGCTTGATTGGCCCCAAAAATGAAAAATCGGTGCCTGGGCCGCAGCCAATATCTAACAGCCGCGACGTTGAGCCCATGGTCTCTTGCAGTACCTGGGCGGTAATACGTTGCAACACATCATGTTGCTGATATTGCTGCGCAGCGTGGGAGAACTGCTGGGCAATCTTATCGACGGCACTCACATTCAGCGTCATAACATTATCGCCAGAGGGCAGCGCTGACCCATTATGCTTGGCAGGTTATGGGCGGCAGAGAGAGAGGAGATAAGCATGTTTGTTGTACCACTTTATTAATGACTGACGCGTTAAATATTTAAGCTTTTAATTTAGGCGCTATAAATTTCGGATTAAGGTGATTGACCCACACAGACCTTAGCATTACCGCATGCGCAGTATTGTTTGGCTAGCGCGTTATAGCACTTCAACCAAGCTGGCTATCAGGTGGTCAAGCTGCGCCTGAGTGTGATTCACATTAAGGGTAATTCTTAGGCGGGCACTGCCTTTAGGCACCGTTGGCGGCCGTATCGACCCGACCCAAATGCCTCGCGCTTTAAGCCCATCGGTTACCGCTTGTAAGCGCTCAAGCTCGCCTATCACTATGGGTTGAATTGGCGTAACCGAGTCGCTCAGCGTGATCCCCGCTTGCTGACATTGCCGCCTAAAGGCATCAATGATGCCGTGCAAGGTGTCTGCGACCTTGGTTGACTCACCAAGCCATTTGACCGCGCGATAGGCAACATAGGCATTAGCAGGAGACAGCGCCGTCGAATAGATGTAATGGCGGGCATTGGCCACCATAAAATCGATACACGCTTGCGAGCCTAAAATCGCCGCGCCCTGACACCCCAGCGCCTTGCCAAAAGTGACCACCTGCACGTCGCAGTTGCTAACGCTCGCCCGCGGCTGCTTTGCCACTGGTAACACCCCAAAACCGTGGGCATCGTCAACGATAAGCCAGCTTTGTGCCTGTTGGCATGCTTGATACAGCGCCCCCAACGGCGCGCAGTCACCATCCATGCTAAAGACACTTTCGGTGATCACCGCTTGCGGCTGATGAGTGGCAATAAGCTTAACCGCCGCATCAATATCGTTATGGGCAAAGCGCTTTAAATGTGCGCTGCTATCGCGTAAGCCATCGATAAGTGAGGCATGGATCAACTTATCGGCCACCACGGTATCATGGCGGTCAAACAAGGTTTTCATCAATGCACTATTGGCGCTAAAGCCCGAGCAAAATAGCAAGGCAGCTTCATGTCCGCAGGCCTCACACAAGGCCTGTTCAAGTTGACGATGCGCCTCACTGTAGCCCGTGACTAAAGGAGATGCGCCGCTTCCCACGCCATATAACTGACTACCTTGGCTCATGGCATCCACCAGCACAGAAGCTTGGCTCAGACCTAAATAGTCGTTACTGCTGAAATTAATAAAGCTGACACCCTCGAGCATAAACTCATTTGGCGTCTCATCGCCCGCCTTAGCGATTGCCAAGGCGCGGCGCTGACGCAGTAACCCTGCGTGACGGGCGCGCGCCATCTGGGTATCGATTTTTTGGCTCAGTCGACTCACCTTAGGTGTGGCTGCACTCATATGGCCAACATCAGCAACAAGGCACTTAACACGTTCAACATTAAATTAGAGCGCCGCCGCATCATAAAAAGGCTGTGTCTGCTTGGCCTTGATGGCTTCGGCCTTGGCAAATACCGCTTTTTCTTCTTCAATGGTTGCCGCTTTACCCTGTTCTGGGTGCAAGCCTAAACGTTTAAATAGCGCCATATCATCGTTTTCTTCAGGGTTGCTGGTGGTGAGTAATTTGCAACCGTAAAAAATCGAGTTGGCGCCGGCAAAGAAACACATGGCTTGTAGCTCATCGCTCATGCTCTCGCGTCCAGCCGACAAACGCACACGTGAGTGAGGCATAATAATGCGCGCAACGGCAATGGTGCGCACAAACTCTAACGGATCAAGATCGTCCAAATTCTCAAATGGTGTGCCCGCCACTTTCACTAACATATTGATAGGGACAGAGTCAGGGTGCTGCTCCATGTTAGCCAATTGCTGCAATAAGCCAGCGCGATCGCTCGCCTGCTCACCCATGCCAACAATACCGCCAGAACACACTTTCATGCCCGCGGCGCGCACATTCGATAAGGTGTCTAATCTATCTTGGTAGGTACGAGTGGTGATGATATCGCCATAATATTCTGGCGAGGTGTCTAAGTTGTGGTTGTAGTAGTCAAGCCCAGCCCCTGCCAGTTCTTCAGCTTGCGAGGGCGACAACATCCCCAACGTCATGCAGGTTTCCATGCCCATGGCTTTCACTTCAGCCACCATATCTTTAAGGTACGGCATATCGCGCTCATGGGGATTACGCCATGCCGCGCCCATACAAAAGCGCGATGCACCGGCGGCTTTCGCGGCGCGAGCCTCGGTAAGGACTTTATCAATTTCAATCAGCCGCTCTTTTTCAAGTCCGGTGTCATAACGGGCGCTCTGAGGACAATATTTGCAGTCTTCTGGGCAAGCCCCCGTCTTAATTGACAGTAGACGACTGATCTGCACTTCGTTAGGATCGTACACTTGACGATGAATACTGTGGGCCTTAAACAATAAGTCGTTCATCGGCAATGCAAAAAGTGATTCTATTTCATCACGTTGCCAGTCATGACGTAGTGGTATTTGTGACATTGATAGCGGCCCTTACTCTGAATATGATCGCGATGAAGTCATACCATTCATCGACATTTATGTTGCTTAGCATACCTTTAGGTCTTAATCTGTCAACGCCAACCAGTGCGCCAAGTTGACTAATGGTCAACAATTAACCACGGAGACGCTATGACCGCGACACCCCCTATCGATTATGATTTTGACAAACAACACATCTGGCATCCTTATACCTCTATGACCCACGCCCAGCCTACCTTTGGCGTAGTGTCAGCCGATGGTTGTGAACTCACCCTCGACAATGGACAGCAACTGATCGACGGCACCAGCTCATGGTGGGCCTGTGTCCACGGTTATAGTCACCCTTATATTCTTGAGGCGATGCAAGCGCAGCTGCACACCTTAAGCCATGTTATGTTTGGCGGGATCACCCATCACAGCGCCATCGACGTGTGTAAAAAGCTGCTCAATTTGACCAGTGATAACTTAACCAAGGTGTTTTTAGCCGACTCTGGCTCGATTGCCGTTGAAGTTGCCATGAAAATGGCGCTGCAATATTGGCAAGGCCAGCAGCTGCCCAATAAGCAACGTATCTTAACGGTAAAAAATGGCTATCACGGTGACACGTTTGCCGCCATGAGCGTGTGCGATCCCGAAGGCGGCATGCACACCATGTTTGGTAATGCGGTCACCCAACAGCTGTTTGTTAATGCGCCGCAAACCCCATTTGGTGAGCCATTACAACACGATGATCTTAGCTCGATGCGCGATGCACTCGATGAACACCACCAGAGCATTGCGGCGGTGATTATCGAACCCATCATGCAAGGGGCTGGCGGCATGCGTTTTTATTCGAGCGATTACCTCAAAGGCTTAAGAGCACTGTGTGATCAATACCAAGTGCTGCTGATTTTAGATGAAATTGCCACAGGTTTTGGCCGCACCGGTAAGTTGTTTGCCTATGAGCATGCCGCTATTGAAGCCGATATTCTATGTGTGGGTAAGGCCCTAACAGGCGGTTATATCTCCCTTGCAGCCACGCTCTGTAGTGACGATGTTGCCCAAGGGATCAGTGACTCGCCCTCGGGGGTCTTTATGCATGGACCAACCTTTATGGGTAATCCACTGGCCTGCGCCGCGGCCAGTGCCAGTTTAGATCTCATCGCCCGCAATGAGTGGATTGAGCAGGTGGCGCAAATTGAGGCGCAAATGCAGACAGAATTAGCGCCAGCAAGCACATTGCCTGGCGTGGCCGCGGTGAGAGTGCTGGGCGCAGTGGGGGTGATAGAGATGCAACAACCATTGAATACCGCCCAGTTACAGCAGGCGTTTGTTGACTTAGGTGTCTGGATCCGCCCTTTTGGGCGCTTAATCTACATTATGCCGCCTTACTGCATTGATCAGCAGCAACTCACTCAGCTGACCAATGCAATGACATCGGTGGCAAAAATGGTGGGTGAGCAAAGCGCTAACGGGCAAGTACTGCCACAATTTATCAGCCACGGTTAATGGCTCAAAGCTAATTGCTCAAACTAAGTGCTAAGTGTTGAGCCTGCCAGTTTGCCAACGTAATCGAGAGCCGTCAGGCTCTCGATTAAGCAGATACCCATTAGACTCTGATATTAATACAGTTTCTACCATCAGATTTGGCCCGGTACAGGGCAGTATCGGCGGCGCACAACAGGGCTTTATAGGTGCGGTATTGGCCTAAGGTTTCCACGGCAATCCCCTGACTGACACTAACACGCACCGAACCATGCAACCCCAAGTCGGTAAATGACAAATGATTAATGGCAGTCTGTACGCGTTGGGCGCAAAGCTGCGCAGCGGTAGCATCACAGTTAGGTAAAATAAGCGCAAACTCCTCCCCACCGTAGCGCGCAGCCATGCATTGACTGGTGGGTAATGCACTGTCAATCACCGCCGCGACCTTCTTCAGGCAGGCATCACCATTGACATGACCATACCTGTCATTAAACAGCTTAAAATAATCTACATCGATCACCACTAAGCTCAGTGGCTGATGGCCATTATTACAATCGACCCAGCAACGCTCTATCTCTTCATCAAACGCATGGCGATTGGCTAATCCAGTTAACTTATCGGTGCGAGCCTGCTGCCTTAAGGCTTGGTATTGCGCCTTATGGCGAGTTAAATTGTGCATCACGCCCATGTACAGTGCTCCCTGCACCGTTGGCGAAGCGGGTAAATAAGACAGGGATAAGTCGACATCTAAGCTCAAGCTATCGGCGCGCTGCAGCACTATCTCCTTAGTGCCCATATTCGCCAGTGCTTCTTGGCCGTTAGCCCCTTGTGCTAGTAGGGATAAATAGCGCTCTTTCACCTCAGGTTGCAAAAAATCACTCCAAGGTTGCTCCGTTAAGTCCTCTATTGATGCGCCAAATAAGGTCGCAGCCATCGGATTGAGCATCTGTAACACCCCTTGCTCATTAATGATAAAAATGGCTTCATTAACATGGTTAATAACACTGGCCAGTGTGGTTAACAGTCCGGGCTGCACCTTGGTAGAGGGGAAGTTAAGCGTGGCTACATTTGCGTTGAAAGGTGTGTCCAGTATGGCCGCACTATCAGTATCAACACACCCACGGTGAGTTAATAAAGAACTATCTGCTGTAGCATCAGCATCGCCACGGTAGGCAGCCCATCTATCATCCAGTTTCTTGAGTGTCTCCAAGCTATCACCTCGGTATTGCTCAATCATGTTTACGCATTTATCAGCTTGCATATCTTATCCCTCGACCTTGGCAGGCAGTCACGGCTTTCACCTTATGGGATAAAGACTACAGCAGCGAAGTGAAATTAACCTTTCGGTACTCTTCCCACGCAAACCATTGGTTTGATTGATATTAAATGGTGACGGAAGATTAACTCAAGCGAGAAAAGTACCTCATTGAGGCTGATTATTGGCTCAACAAGATAAACAATGCAGATAAATAACCCATACAAACAACCTGCAGCAACATATACATAAGCAATATGCACAACCAATATAAACGACTCAGATAAGCGACTAAGATAAGCGATAGACAACACAGATGAAGAGTCGCTAATTATGTATTTGTTCGCCCCAACGTTAACCGACCTCATGTAAACCGAGTCAGTGAAGCCATTTAATCTATGCACGCGCATAACGAGACATTAATAAAACAAGGGTTTCAATGAAGAAAATTAAGGGAGGGAGCGAAAGCTCAAAAAGCGCTGCAACTCAATGCAGCGCGACTCACTGTAATATTAAATATGGTTTATAACTTGTGGATCTGGACTTAACACTAGCAATGTATTGGCGGCATTGGATAACACAAACTGGAATTTGGTGGTGCCTGGGGTGTTATCTAGGTCCACCATTTGAATTAAGGTGCCATCACTGCTAATCGTTACCGCATCGACAATACCGTCAAATGGCGTAATAAAGCCCACGCCGGTGAATTTAAGGCCTTTGCCGGTATTATCATTGAGCTGGTAGGTAATAGTGCCCGCTTCAGTCACTGTAACATCGCCTTCACAAGGCTCGCCGTTAAAATGGCGATAACTGAATACGGGTTCACCGTTTTCTAAATCGACATTCACTTTCACATAATGGGCCTGACCGGCTGCTTTAGACATTTGATTTCCTTTTAATATTACGCCAGAAACTAGAAACTAAGCACTAGAACAAAAATGATGATTGACATCACTACCTATAAATTAACTGTCTTTTGTTACAATTTTTACCCGTACAGCTAATGCTTACAACTTGATTAACAATTTAAATCGCTTATGTGAGCAGTGCTATTAGCGAATAATGGTTGAACAACAGGTTAACTACTGGCTGACGACAGAATAAATAAAGCCAAGCACTAAAACGTTATACCGCCAACGCCTGCGCTGCTGAGGCGCTGCACTAGCTCGCTGCTGTTGTCTAACTCGCCCAAGCAGTCGAGCGCTTTAGCCAGCGGGATCCCGTAACGGGGATCTTTATCCAGTAACACTATCGGGCTAAGCAGGCTGTGGGCCTTTTAGCGCACAGTGCGGTGATCTCTGCGCTGTGCTGTGTTGGGTTAACAGGTGTTTTTTGTGATAACTTTTTTTGTAATAGCTGCGCCTGTAATAACTGGCTTTCTGCCAATCTCAGGGTATAGCCAGAATTTTGGCTAAACTCTTTGGTTAACGCTTGATAGGACGCAATAGCGGGCTCGATATAGCGCTGGCTTTGTTCATGCTTGCCAACATTAAACAAGTGCCGCGCCGCAGCGTATTGAAACGCGGCCCACACCTCCCTATTTCTGGGTGAACTAGCCAGTTGTTCATCAGCCGTTAACAAAACCGCTAATCTCTCAATATTGAAGGCATTATCGCTGTCAAAATATTGATCGCTCAAATCCAGCAGTTGAAATAAAGAAAAATATCGCGTGATTTTCCATACATGATTATCGGGGTCTTGAATTAACGCACTGTCAATTGTATTCAATGCTAACGATGACTTGTTAACCGCATCGTGAACCCAACCTTGATAAAAAAGCAGTCGCGCAGCCCTATTGTAACTCCCTGTTAATCGATCTAATAAGTAAGGTTGATTTTCAAAGTTGAGCTGTTCGAGCTCTTGCTGGATCTGCTGATGGATCTCGATCGCGCGGCTAATCTCACCCGCCGATACCATCGCACTGGCGAGCCAAGAGCGCGTATCGGCAATATCGGCAATCATTTGGCTGCTATCTGGGTCTCTCGCAAGCGCTTGTAGCTTCAGTTGCAGTGATTGCTCAAAGGCGGCGGTAGCGCGGCTAAAATCCTTTCGCTTCATATACACAGAGCCCAGCGAGTTATGAGCGTAGGAGAGCTCCATCATGGCGTCTACATTATCAGGCGCCACTCGATACATCCGCTGACTATAATTGAGATACTGTTCAAACCAAGGCTGTGTAGCACGCCAATCGCTGTTATCGTAGTGCAGTTGCCCTAGCCAAAAGGCATTGGCCCCCAAGGCTTTGAGTAAATCTAAATGATTGGGCTGCAAGTTTAACAGCGGCGCCATTTTGTTTTGAGCCGCTAACAGCGCGCTGCGGGCTTCATCGACTTTATTACGCGAATAAGCCACCTCACCCATCGCCTCTAAGGTTTGACCATGCTGAAAACGGGCATCGAAACTGAGGTGTTTCTCATCATCATCCACCGAAAAGTCACTGAAATATTCCAGCGCTTTATTACTGATCCCATCGAGCAGGTCCATTCGGCCAATGCCGCGCAGCTTGTCAGCAAAATCCCCCACCATAAACCCGAGTAAGTTTTCTGCAGCCAAGCGCTTTTGCTGGGCTTGTTGCTCGGCATCGTGACTTTTAACACTCATTAAGATAGAGATAAACGTGAGCAGACATAAGAGTGCGACCGTCGCGCGCCCCGTCCAGCGCCTAACTTGGGCCCGCCGCCGTGAGGCGGCAATAAACGCCAGCTCTGGTTTATCTAAGGTAAAAAACGGGTTATCACAAAGCTGCTCTGCCTCATTGAGCGGTTTACCCGCCGCGAGCAAGTAGGCATTTTGTTTGTTTTCGCTCAGCCAGCGCTGCGACAGATGAAACAGGCGGCTTTTAATGCTTAAGCTATGATGGTGCGCCTCTATCCATGCGGTGATCCTAGGCCATCGCCTGAGCAAGGCCTCGTGCGCAACACTAAAACAGGGCTCACCGTTTTGCAGATGGGAGACAAACAAGCGGCTATCCACCATGGCTTGTACTAGCTGCTGTTCATCCTGACTGTTTAACTGTGACCAGCGCGCAGTGCGGCTGGTAATGCTGTTTTCATCTTCCTTTAAGGTCACTAGCAGTGATAAGACTCGGGGTAAACAGCCTTGCTGCGCCGCACTTAACTGGCAAATGGTCTCTTCAGCTTGTTTGCCAATCGCGCCATCGATACCGCCAAGTTGGCGGTAGACACTGGCGCTTAATTGATTATCTTCGCTGCGTTGCAAATACAGCGACTGCAACACAAATTGCAGCATAGGCAAGGTGTCAGGGTTGCCAGCGGCATCGGAGCAGATCAGCTCATCGAGCGGCATGGCACTGCGCTCATCAAACTCCCAGGTTAAATTGGCCGCTATCGCTGGCAGACGGATCATCTGTAACAGCTCTTGGCGACTCGGCGGCGCAAGATCAAAATGGGCGCCGCGAGATTTACCCGCCATTAAACTAGGGTACTCAACCAACAAGGGGTAAAAATCGTTACGACAGGCGCTGACGACTAATACACTACCGGAGCTAGCAAGTTGCTCGATTAAATCAACAAATTGATGTCTCTCTGCATCACTAAACAGTGGCGATGAGAGCAGTACCTCTAAGCGGTCGATAAACAGTGCCAGTTGTGACAGATGATCAGCATGGGTTCGAAGTGCAGTGTTACAATGCTCAATCACGGCTTTGGGCTCGGTCTGCAGCAACTGGGCTAACGCTTGGGCGCTTGAGCCGTCAAATACCGGCACATCGTTGATCTCCCAATCGAGCATCACACTGGCTAAATCCATCAGCAATTGCCCACTGGTAACATCAGCAAGATCTAAGTGACTAAAAGACTTAACGTTAAGGCCGTTATAACCGTGCTCGCTCATTAAGTTGGGCATCACACCGGCGCTGATCAAAGAGGATTTACCACTGCCACTGGGGCCAAGCACTAAACAGAACCCACGACCAAACTGGATCTGCTGAGCAATGCGATCTAACAAGGTGGCGACCTGCTCGCTGCGGCCAAAAAACACTCCTGCGTGTTCAGGCCCAAAGGCTTTGAGGCCCGGATAGGGAGAGTCGCCTTGCCAGACTTGGGTTTTGGCTGCTTGCTCACTGCCGACAGGATAACTCACCTCGGCAAGCGTGCGATAACCGCGCTTACGTATGGTTTCAATGTAAGTGGGCTGGGTGGCACTGTCGCCTAAGGCGCGGCGCAGTTGATTGATAATTTTGTGTAGCGGATTGTCGCCGATATCGGCCGCTGGCCAACATTGTGCCACGATATCATCACTACTGAGCACCTCCCCCTGATGGCGACAGAGCAGCTGCAATACGTCCATGGCTTTAGGCTCAAGTTGTTTAACCACTGAACCGCAGCGAAGGGTGTTGGCCGAGGGAATAACCTGCCAATCACCAAAATAAAAAATCTGCTCATCCATGTAAAAGAGATACCCTAAACGTACTGGTCGCGTTAACAAAATGTTGGCAGCGACATTTTTTGGCTACAACTTTATGCGCAGTCTAAGGTGAAGTCAATTAAACATAAGAAGAGTATTAGTAGATAAGTATTAGATTATTCAAGGCATTGCCAAATTTTACTCAAATTCGCCTCACCTAGGCTAACTTGAGTCAGTCTAGCTGGCCCATATTGGCTTTACCGATATTGGCTTTGTCAGCAATAACCCTTTTTTATTCGGCTAAACCCATTCAGTGAGACTCTGGCGTAGGCATCATGGGCGTTGATGGGGTTTGTAGGAGATAGATAACGGTGCAGGATACTGTGTGCAGTGTGCTGTGTGCTGTGTGCTGTGTGCTGGATAGGGTGTGCACATGCCGCTGCAAAGCATAGAACAAGTGGCTTGTTAAACCTTAGCCCAAATGGCACACATGTTAAGTCATGATGAGTGAGTCGCAACAACTCAAACACTATTAATGAATCTCATATTAACTAATCATATTAACTACTTATATTAACTACTTATATTAACTACTCATTGTTAGTGCGTATATGGGAGGATAAGTTAGCGCGTATAAATTAAGGCGTTAGACAGATAGTTAAAGTCACTTTTGTTGCTGTAACCAAGAGGCTAATAACACCATACCGTCATCGATAGAGATCAGCGGTTGATAACCCAGATCCTTTTTGGCCGCCGAAATATCAAAATAGTGGCTGGTCGACAGCTGCTTAGCGACAAAACGGGTCATGATGGGTTCTTGCTGTTTACCCAGCAGCCAATAGACACCTTCGAGCAGTGCCCCCACCCCATAGGCAAGATTAGCTGGCACGCGTTGGGTAACCGCAGGCAAGTGTGCACAAGCTAAGATCTTATTTAGCATGGCTGCCATGGTGATGGGCTCATCGTTACTTAAAAAATAACATTGCCCCGCACAAGATGGCGCGTCGTCATATAAGAGCCAGCGCCGCCAATAGATGACCATAGGCGGCATTGGCAATGTAAATGGTATCGACAAGTTTATCGTCTCGGCCAACCAATTTCAGTCGTTTGGCCCGAGCACGCGCAATCACGCGTGGCACTAAATGGGGATCTTCAGGCCCCCAAATAAGGTGCGGCCTGAGCGATACCGTCTTTAACAGCTTACCATCGGCCAACACTTGGCCATTGGCCGCCACCACCTGTTGTTCGGCGCGGGCTTTGGACTCAGCATAATAGTTAAGGTAACTGGCGGCATAGGGCTGCGTTTCATCGATAAATGCTTCATCGACTCCGGCAAAAGTGACGCTGGGGGTGCTGGTATACACCAAGCGCGGAATATTATGCGCCACGCAGGCGTTAATAATGTTGTTGGTGCCCACCACATTAGGCAGATAATAGCTGGATTTATCGCCCCACACGCCCGCTTTGGAGGCCACATGAAACACCAAATCGCAACCTTGCAGCGCATCAGAAACCTGTTTGGCATCAATAATGTCACCCTTGAGCATATTGACGCCCATGGCGGTTAGCTCTGGATAAGTGCCACGGGCCAAACCACTGACCTTGATGCCAGCAGCGACAAGCCGCTCACAAATCGCCTTACCTAAAAAACCGCCAGCGCCAGTGACTAACACCCGCGGCGCACGCTGCGCTAATTGCTGTAAGGCGGCTTGCTCTTGTGGGTGAAACTGCGCCAGGCTTGGCGCTGTGGTGTGCTCTGCTGTCATGCTACCTGCTGTTATACTCTCTGCTGTCATGCTATCCGTAGCCATCATCATTTTTCAGTCATTTATCGGCCATTGCTCAGTCAGACTCATTTATCTTTTACCTTGCGGCGAGATCAATGGGGCAATTTTTGCTTATTCTTTATAAGTGGCTTGGGCCCATAGTGCTAATTTTTCTCTAAAAATCTTAGCGTTATGACGAATATCGACTGGGAACCCCCCATGAATGGCAAACCGTGTTATCCCTTTTGTTTGCTCATGGGTTTGGGCTAACTCACGTAATTCGTGATACAGCTGCGCCGAGCAACTGCAGCTTAAACCTTGCTTCAGCTCTAAACAGATCAGGGGCGTGGTGTTACCGTCGATGTCGATACCCACTAAGGCGGAGCGTTTAACGCTGGGATGCGTATTAAAAATACGCTCACAGGGAATAGAGAAATAGCGTTTGATGCTGCCCTCATTGTCAGGCGCTAACGCCTCGACCCGGTGCGCTTTGCGCCCGCACATCCATAATTTCCCGTCAGCATCGAGATAACCCAAATCTCCCATACGATGATAAATAACATCGTCATTGCCTACTATTTTGGCAAGCAGCGTCGCGCTGTCACGCTGATAATAGCATCGACTGACCATAGGCCCTGACACCACAATTTCACCAATCTCACCCGCAGGTAAGCGCAAATTGTCATCCCATTGAGCAATGGGCGCGTTATCGATACCAATGATGGCAATATCGACTCCCTCTATGGCGTCACCTACGCAGATCCCACCGCCGTTATCTGTGATATCTGTAGTGGCAAATAGGGCCTGACTGCCCATTTTACTGATGGGTAAGGATTCTGTCGCGCCATAGGAATTAAGCACCTCAACATCATCATTGAGTAGCTGACTAAAGCGTTTTATAGAAGCGATGGTGGCAGGTGCACCGGCGGAGATCACCCGTCTTAGGCTAGGCAGTGTTACCGCGTGGTTATCTGTGCCCGCCTCACCTAAACGTTCAATCAGCGCCGGATTAACAAACATGTTAGTGCATTGATAGCGTTCGATCGCGGCAAAGATATGGCTAGGATTGGCCGTAATAGGTTTACTGGCATCCATATCAGGCACAATAGAAGCCATGCCTAGCGCTGGGCCAAAGAGGGAAAACAGCGGGAAAGTGGCTAAATCACGCTCGCCATGGCTTATCTGATAATCGTGTTTAAGCGCGCTAATTTGCGCCTCAAACATGCGGAGGGAATAGACCACCCCTTTTGGCGTACCAGTGCTGCCACTGGTAAATAAGATGGCGCACATCTCATCATGACTCAGCAGCGCCATTGGATAAGGCTTATCCACTGGCACCTGGCTTAAGAGTTGAGGCAAGGACACCCCGCCCCACCAGCCCTTGCCGCCAACGGTGATGAGTTTTTTAATGCTGTGTTTACCCCAGCCAAACAAGCGCCTAGCGAGGTGCGCTTTAGGAATACCAATAAAAGCATCGGGCTGAGATTCTGCAAAACACTGCTTAAGGTTTTTTACTCCCATGCCAGGATCAACCAAAATAGGAATGATCCCCGCCTTAAACAAGGCAAAGGTGAGCGTGAAAAAATCGATACTGGGGGTGACCATTAACACGGCTTTCATGCCGCGAGTGATGCCATATTGCTCGAGGGCAAATGCCATACGCGAGCTGAGCTTATCGAGTTCATCGAAGCTAAGCTCTTGATAGCTAAACTTTTTAGTCAACAAACCGCCGTGGGCCTGCTGCACCGCCACCGCCAGTTGCGTTGGGGTTTGCTGGGCGGCGCTGTGCAGATGGCGACACAGATTGGCACCATCGGCATTTAATTGTGGTTTATCAACGACATTTGCCAGCACTGGGCTAACAGATGAGCTACCAGATAAGCTATCGGCTGGGCTACTGCAAACGGGCGGTGTCATTAGTGCGCCATAAACTGGCGAACATGAGCGACAACCTCATCACTGGCATCTTCTAAAATGTAGTGACCACAATCGGCAAATTCATGCACTTGAGCCCCCGGAAACACCCGTTGCCACTCATCTAAGAAGTGCTTATCGAACACAAAGTCTTGCAGGCCCCAACAGATCATCACAGGCAGTGTGGCAAACTGTGGCAAGGCGGCGGCAATATCCGCCACCAACTGATAGTTTCTATCGCCAGGCTTAAGCGGAATATCTTGCACAAAACGCAGCGTCGAGATGCGATTGGCCCAAGAGTTAAACGGCGCAACATACGCTTGGCGAACCGCTTTCGGCATAGGCTGACGTTTAACGCCAACATAAGATGCAATCGATGAAAAAGCATTAAAACCGCGCACCAATACCGTACCTAGCAGCGTGTTGCGGCAGATAGATAAGGCCCACGGAAAGGGTTTTGCCTCTGGCAGGTGAAACGCGCCAGTGTTGAGGATGACTAATTTTTTAATCCGCTCAGGATGACGCGCCGCAAAGCCCATGCCGATCATACCGCCCCAATCGTGCACGATAAGGGTAATATTTTGCTTAACGTTGAGGTGATCTAATAAGGCTTCTAAATCATCAATACGCTGCTCAAGGGTGTAATCGTATGCGCTATCGTCTGGCTTATCTGACAAACCACAGCCAATGTGATCCGGCACAATACACTGATGGTTATCGCTTAAGGCCGATACCAAGTTACGATAATAGAATGACCAGCTTGGGTTACCGTGCACCATCACCACCGGCTCGCCTTGGCCCTCGTTGACGTAATGCAGTTTGTTACCATTGATATCGAAATAATTGCGCTTAAAGGGAAATAGCGTATCGAGCATGATCTTTCCTATATACCATTCTTGTCCTCGATAACGACCGATGCGCCGCTATCGAGATAATCTGTTTGATTGAGACAACACTATGGGGACAATCAGTGGCCAATTACCACTTAAGCCCAAGCATCATGCAATTTAGACCACTGCCTATCCCAAGAAAACTCACCTGATCGCCTTTACGCAAAAAGCCTTGATCATGCGCCATGGCAGCGGTGACCGGCAACGAGACAGTGCCCATGTTGCCCAAAAATTGGTAGGTGGGAAACTCTTTCTCTTGCGGAATATTAAGCGCACTGAGTACCTGTTTACGGTTAGAGGCGCCCACTTGGTGACAAATCACTTTGTCGACCTGCTCCACCAGCCAGTTACGCTGCTCAAGGAAATGGCTCCAAGTATGTCGTGCCAGCTCGACCCCCTCTTTCAATAGGGCCACACCATCGGTGCGCATAAATTCGCGGTACAGTTGCGTGCCCGCTTCTTGCAAGCCCCACTGACACAAATTGTGATGCTCGGGTGCCGACAGATGGCTTGCGCCCAGCAGTTGGTGCTGGCGATCGCCTTTTAAGGGGATGCTACCATCGGTTAACAACACCGCCACCGCGCCCGAGCCGCCAGTTAAGGTCGCTAACGACTGCGCATAATTTTGCATCGTTGGCTCAGCTAGCATATTGTCTATGGTGATATCGACAATATGACGCGCCGATTCACACGAGACCACCAGCCCAGCTTTGATTTGGCCTAACTCGATGCGATTAGCGATATCGAGAATACCCGACAACACCCCAAGGCAGGCGTTACTGATGTCGTAAATGGCAGTATCTTTTGAGACGCCAAGCTCCGCCGCGATGCGACATGCTGTGGCTGGCTCATGTTGGTCACGACAAACGCCGGTGTAAACCACCGCGCCTAAATCGCTAACACTGATGCCGGTTTCTTCAATAGATTTGTACGCCGCAGCCAAGGCGCCGTCAGATAATCTGTGGCCTTTAGGCCAC
The DNA here is from genome assembly GCF_059338375.1 of Shewanella sp. 553. Classification (NCBI taxonomy): domain Bacteria; kingdom Pseudomonadati; phylum Pseudomonadota; class Gammaproteobacteria; order Alteromonadales; family Shewanellaceae; genus Shewanella; species Shewanella sp. 553. The sequence goes on along the minus strand of NZ_CM181701.1, from coordinate 1,667,477 downwards.
CAACGACGCTCTTGGATCCCCGTTAATGCAGCAAGCTGCCCCATTGGGATCCTAAACTTTTGATAGAGAGGGGCTAATCGAGACTCTAACTCTGAAGTGGAGACCACTACAGGTGCCAGCTCATAGGCTAGACTATTTATAAAAACGCGAGAATATTTCATGCAACCGTGTAGTTCGCTCAATATATCAACACTAACCGCGCCAATATTTATTATTCACTGATAACCCGACATTTGAGCAAGAAACGGCGCATGATTCAATAAAAAACCATCATAGAGCGGCTTTTTTCGGCAATATGTCGACAAGTGTCGCCTCTTTAACCAAGTCTATCGGCTTTATCTCACCAAGTGGCACGTGCATTCGCCCAGAACCAAGGCTGCGCCGATTTAGTCATAGGTGTGACGCTGAGCCAAAATCAGATGGTTTCGCGGGGTGATCTGCTTATCACAAAAAGTGGTCAACTTGACCTGATAACCCGCCTCTTCGAGAAAGCAGACTCTATCAAGTAAGAGCCATTGCTCCAGCGCGTCACGAAACAGGTGCGCCACCAGATCGATACGCCGCGTGAGTCGCTGGCGTCGATACCCTAGTGCCAAATAGTGCTCCACAGGCCAGTTTACCGGCAACGATACCCCTTTTTGCGCTGCGGCCCAGAGACAAAATGCCTTAAAGTCACCATTGAGCTGACTCTGTTTTACCGACGGTATCGGCAAGTAATGATCATGCCCGCTCACCTCACGCTGCAAGCTATCAAAACCTAAGCGCCACGCCACCTCTTTATGGCGCAGCTCGGTGGCCTTGTCATTGGCAATAACGCTGTGCTGCAAAGGCAACTGCAGATCGTGACGACTTAAGTTAAGTCCGCTTTGCTGAGCGACCTGCGATAACGGCTGATAATGGCTAGCGCGAATAAGATGGTAACAGCAAGGTGATATTGCCAATGAAGCAGTGTTCGCGCACCTTGCCTGTTGCAGTAACGCCACATGTAAATCGCCACAAGCATGCAATGCCACCGCTTGCTGAGCCGGTTTTAGCAACCGAGCGGCATCGGGGCTAAAGGCATCGGCGCAGACAAACCGTTGCGGCAGTGACCACTGCTGCGCAAAGGCTTGACCGCTATCACATAAGGCCGATTGCCATTCAAGACTGGTGACACTTCGCTGCTGCGCTTTAGCGATTAACCGCCCCAGGTGACCTTTACCAGCGCACCACTCGAGCACATCGTGCTTATCATCGGCAATGGCCTGGGTAAATGCACTGATCTGCTGCCACTTACGGCCTTTAATGTGGGCGCTAAAATGGGGCGCTACCTCATCGGCTAAGCCGGTGACAGCCACATGCTGTACCGCGTGACTTACCTGCGGTTGAGCGGCGCGTGGCGCATGGGGCAGCTCTTGGTCTGGCGCGTTGACGTTTTTAGTGCCAAAAGCATTTACTTCGCCCGACAATAACCCCAGCGAATCTAACAATACCTGCGCCTGAGTCGCAGAAGCTGACTTCCCATTGGCCATTGCGTTAATATCGTGCGTCAGTGCTGGCAGCAAGATCGCCAGTAAGCGCGGCGTATTGACATCAATAGCGTCGATATCATCATCGTCTATTTGCCACACCTGCTTAGCCAAGGTCGGGTAGTGTGCCTCCCAAGGCAGATGATGACATTCGAATGCTTTAACCTGCCATAACGCACGGCTGCTATGCAGTAATGCGCCAAGTACCTGCAGGGGTTGACCATAAGACATGTTGATTCCTTCATAAAAAAGCACTCGGTGAGTGCCTTGTTATTGTAATCAAGTTACCGCAGCCAGCATAGCGCTATTGAGGCGATTGCGGCTTAAGCGCCATGCGTTTGCCCAGCCAAACGCCCAAGCCGAGCGGCGCAAAAAAGATCACCAGCAAAAATAAGACAAAATAGAGGATCAGGCTCTTGAGCGTGGCGGTTAATTGCGCAAACACCACCTCAACCGAGTGCTGGGCGATTTGATCCAGATTGGCTGCGGCAGCCATACGCTCTCTTGCCACCATCTCCTCTAGGGCAAGGCGCTCATTTTTAACCATAGATTCGAGTGCTTGTCGCTCGGTAGACAGCTGCACGAGTTTGCTATCGGTCGCTTCACTGAGCTGTTGTAATAGTGGGGTCAGTTCGCGGCGCAGATCCACCGCTAAGTCTTGCATCATTTGTGGGCTCTGCTCCATTAAGCGGTGAAAACGCGCCGATGTTTCGCTGATGCTGGCCAAGGTCACCTGAATATGTTCCACATTTAGGTTTGAATGCAATGCATAAAGCTCTGCTTTCCAGCCAAGGATCTTAGGCATCTGCTCAGATATCATCGCCATGCGATCGGAAATATCACTCATCACCTCGGGCACTGTGCCAAATGTGGTCACCGCTTCAAACTCATGAATGGCTTTAAAGTCTAACCAACCCCTAAAAGCAGAACGGCGCACAAAGGTGATATCGGTCAGCGGATTATCGGCCACGTACTGATTAACAAACGCCTGATACTGCTTAAAATCGACCTCGTTGACAAAGCCTTTCACTGTCTGCTCGAACTCTTGTTGCAGTTGCTGACTAGCGGTGACGGCAATGGCTTGCTGCTCGCCAAACAGTTGTTGACCTGTGCCAGAGGCAAAAAAGGCCGACATTTGCGCCGTTAAGGTCCAGGTATCGACCATAGCTGCCATAGGCGATGCCTGAAAGAGCGCCCGCTGCAAAGCTTGCTCGCTGTTGATTTTCCACATCAGGGAGTGAGACTTGATAGCCACATCATCGGGCGCTAACGCCGCAATTTTATCGGCGCTATGCTCAACCCCAGCGTAAAAGGTATTACTAAACTCACGACTAAACACCCGCATATTCAGCTGTTCCTTAGGTAGTGGTTCGATATCACTTTCTAATTTAATCTCCAGTAATGAGCAGCCGCTAACGCCGATTAACATGATGACGATTAAGAAAAAATGAATATTACTGCGCATAACATAACCTGTGAGGTAAGCAGATTGAAGTATCTCTTAAAGTAAGTGTTTTATGCAGGCGGCTCAAGTGATAGTGATTAGATAATCTCAATAGCGTCAGGTCTTAGCCTCAGCAAAAACCTCTATGAAGGCTTTATGTTAAGCAAAAAGGTAGCGGCGTTGAATCTGCCTTGCCACTGACGTAGAATCGCGCCCAAAACAATCAACAAGAGTTTACCTATGCGCTCACCCTGCGTCGCACGCTGTGGCCTTAATGACGATGATATTTGTGTGGGCTGTTTTCGCCATATTGATGAGATTGTTGGTTGGGGAGAGGCCAGCGAGGCCCGTCAACAGGCGATTGTTGAGGCGGTTAATCAGCGTAAAGCCCAGCTAAAACAGAGCAAGCCGTCTCAGGCCAGTGTGCTGAATAAAGGGCAGATCATTAGCCGTGACAAGTGGCGCCAAGCCGAACAACGCTTGCTTGAACAAGATAGTTGATAACGGCTCGGCATCTTATGCTAGCGACAGGCCGTTGGCGCTTATCACTTTTTGCTCATCATCCCTTTTAAGTCTGCAAACGGGTTATAAGTGGCCGCCTCGACTTTGGTTTCGGTGGTCGCACCATATTGGATCAGCTCTTCATACTTAGCATGTTCATTGTCATGGCAATAGAGGCACAATAGCTCCCAGTTTGACCCGTCTGAGGGGTTATTGTCATGGTTATGATCGCGATGATGTACGGTTAACTCGCGCAAGTTGGAGTGAGTAAACTCGCGGGTACAACGGCCACACACCCAAGGGTAGAGTTTTAACGCCTGTTCACGGTAACCGGTTTCTCGTTTGGCTTTGTATTCGCGCGCCTCAGCCAGCACTTTGTCTAGCTTGCTTTGACCTTGATGGGTTGACATGAACTGTCTCTCTGCAAAAAATAATTGCCTGCAAGAATAATCATTGGCCTAGCTAAGTGCAACCAAAATAGTGCAGCACTATATGCCTTAACCACCCACATAAAAAAGCCCAACTCAAGGAGTTGGGCTTTTAAATCACTTAAGGTGAGCTATTTGGGGTTAGGTATTTTCATCACTGACATATTCTGAGCTCGACAGATGCAGATAATGCAAATAGCGCTCATATTGGGTCACCACGTCGGCCAGATCTGCTCCTCGGTGTAACCCATTACGTCATACTGTTGACCACCGTGCTCAAGGAACACTTCGACCCGATAATAATTAACGTCACCGTCTTTAATCTCGGCTTCTAACGGATTAGGGATGGTATATGCTCGTATCCTTAAGCCGTAGACAAAGTCACCCTGCTCAGTTTCTTGGATGATAAAGCGGACTCTGTCTTCAACATATTGCATCTGCGCCGGAATATTACGCTTCACAAAGCTTAAACACGCCTTTTCTAAGGCGGGAGCGGCAACATGTTTCAAAAACAGCACAGCATCTTCATGGCTTGGATGCGACACCAGTACATCGATGCGCTCTTCCCAACTGACGTTGGTCTTAGCGTATTGCACACTGGTATTGTGCGATTGTACGCTATTGATCTTAAGCCAGTCATCTTGCAATGCCTTAAACAAACCAAAGCACATTAACAACATCACAATTAAAAATGGCATCGCACTGGCTATCGCTACCGTCTGCAGGGCTTGTAACCCGCCAGCAAGTAACAGTACAGAAGCCACTACACCTTGCAATAATGCCCAAAAAATACGTTGCCATACTGGCGACTTCGGATCGCCGCCCGAAGTCAGGTTATCAATCACCAGTGAACCGGAATCTGAAGAGGTAACAAAGAAGGTCACCACTAGGCATAAGGCGATAGTCGATAACAGGGTCGACATTGGCATATGTTCGAAGAACATAAACAAAGCCACCGACACATCAGAGGATACCGCATCGCTCAAATAGGTCGCGCCGTGATTCATAATGGCGTCGATAGCGGTATTACCAAACACGGTCATCCATAAAAATGTGAAGGCCGAAGGCACAAATAACACGCCAATCAAAAACTCACGAATCGTGCGTCCACGGGATACCCGCGCAATAAAGGTACCTACAAATGGAGACCAAGAGATCCACCAGCCCCAATAAAGCAGTGTCCAACCGCCAATCCAATCATTCTTTTGCTCGTAGGCATAAAGATTAAATGTCTTCCCGACAATATCACTTAAATAGGCACCAGTATTTTGGACAAACGCTTGTAACAAGGCCACCGTTGGGCCAAATAACAACACAAATATCAACAGTAAGATGGCGAGTCCCAGGTTAAGCTCACTGAGGCGCTTCACCCCTTTATCTAAACCAGAAAACACCGATAAAGTCGCGATTAGGCTGATGGCGATAATTAACACCACCTGCACTGTGGCTGAAATTGGTACATCTAGTAAGTAATTTAAGCCTGAATTGACCTGTAACACACCAAAACCTAATGAGGTAGCCACACCAAACAAGGTGCCTAATACCGCAAAGGTATCCACCGCATGGCCTATTGGGCCGTTAATACGCTCACCGATTAAGGGGTACAGCGCACTACGAGGCAGCAAGGGTAATTTATGACGATAAGAGAAGTAAGCTAAACACAACGCCACCACAGCATAAATAGCCCAAGCATGGATACCCCAGTGGAAAAAGGTGATCTTCATGGCATCTTTGGCGGCCTGAATGGTTTGCGGATCGGCATCGGGCGGCGCCAAGAAGTGCATCACCGGCTCTGCTACACCAAAAAACATCAACCCAATCCCCATACCAGCCGAAAACAGCATGGCTATCCAGCTTTTATAGCTGTAATCGGGTTCAGAATGGTCGGGGCCTAATTTTATGTCACCAAAACGGCTGACCATCACAAAGATAATAAAAATTAAGAAAATCGCCACAGCCAAGATATAAAGCCAGCCGGTTTTCATCTCTAACCAGTGCTGAGCAGATTTAAAGATAGTTTGTGCTTGTTCAGGCCACACCGCACCCACAAACACCATAATAAAGATCATGACCACCGATGAATAAAACACCGGTGGGTTGATACTCGATTTTATCGACATAATTCCTCTCAAAATAAGCAAATACCACACAACCTAACAGGTGACTGTCTAGTTGAATTTGATGCTGTCCATGCGGCGCCATGTAAGTTATAAGGCAGCAGCGAGAACACTCCTGAGTGAACGTTTAAACACGATGTAAATAACGGCATCGCTCAAAAACATCTTGAACGACGCAACAAATCACATTAAATAACAACCATTAAAAAGCGCTATTGAATACAATCTACCTTCACCAAAAGCTGGCGCAGTATACCCGAAATACCTTATCAATTCACCTCTTTAGCTAAATTGTATAGATATTCACCTATCTTGATAAAGCCAAAGAGCAGTCTTAAAGACTGCTCTAATCTAAATCGGCAACTGAGTTTGCCTCTACTGGCTAGATTTTTTGCATCTCTTCATAAGAAGTGTGGCGCACATCTTTGCCTTTGACATAATAAATAATGTATTCGCAAATATTTTGGCAGCGATCCCCTACCCGCTCGACGGCGCGAGCCGCCCATAACACATCCAGTACTTCGGGGATTGAGCGCGGATCTTCCATCATATAGGTCATCAACTGGCGAATAATGCCCTCATACTCACTGTCGAGCTTGATATCTTCTTTATGCAGCTCAAGAGCGACATCGGCGTCCATGCGCGCTAAGGCATCTAAAGTCGCATGTAAGGTCCGGGTAGCATGACGGCCCATATTCTCGATACTGACTAGCAGTGGCTGTTGATTTTTCAATCGCTTGTCTAATGCCGCCTTGGCAATCTTAACGCACGCATCGCCGATACGTTCTAAATCGGTAATGGTTTTAGAAATGGCGATGATCAAACGTAAATCACTGGCTGCCGGCTGACGCTTGGCGATGATGCGGGTGCACTCTTCATCGATAGACACCTCCATACCATTGACCGTATGGTCGCCCTCAATCACCTGCTGCGCCAGTTCGACATCTAAATTGCCAAGCGCATCGAGTGCTTGCTCCAACTGACGCTCGACCAAGCCCCCCATAGCCAATACGCGATGACGAATATCATCCAGCTCAGCGTTAAACTGACCCGAGATATGTTTATTTAAATTCATGTTTTCCATTAAAATTCAACCCTATTAAATATCATCAATTCTGCCATCACTACGAGTCTTAGCCCGCCGTTCAAAGCCTGCGATAGCGATGAGATTAGCCATACCGCCCGGTAATATAATCTTCGGTCTTCTTCTGCTTCGGGGTGGTAAAGATGGTATTAGTGTCGGCATATTCCACTAACTCGCCCATGTACATGAAGGCCGTCTGATCTGACACCCTTGCCGCCTGTTGCATATTATGGGTCACTATCACCACGGTATATTGCGATTTTAACTCGGTGATCAGCTCTTCAATGGTTAAGGTCGAGATAGGATCCAAGGCGGATGTGGGCTCATCCAATAGCAAGACTTCTGGCTCAATGGCAATGGCTCTGGCGATCACCAAACGCTGCTGCTGCCCGCCCGACAAGCCAAAGGCATTATCGTGTAATCTGTCTTTAACTTCATCCCAAATGGCCGCACCGCGCAGCGAACGCTCGGCGGCTTCATCGAGTTGACGACGATTATTAATCCCCTGTAAGCGCAAGCCATATACCACATTTTCATAAATCGACTTGGGAAACGGATTCGGGCGCTGAAACACCATGCCCACATTGCGGCGCAATGAAGCCACATCGACATTTTTGGCGTAAATATTTTGCCCATGCAGTAAAATTTCGCCACTGATATGGCAGTTATCCACTAAATCGTTCATGCGATTAATGCAGCGCAGCAAGGTCGACTTACCACAGCCACTGGGGCCGATAAAGGCGGTTACTTGCTTTTTCGGGATCTTCATCGACACATCAAATAGCGCCTGTTTATCGGCATATTTAAGATCCAAATTGCGGATCTCCAGTGCCGTCTGCTCATGGCTTAAATTATCTAAGTCTACCGGCGCGGTTTGCATTACCGACTTATCTATCGAAATCATATCTGTTCCTAATCACTTCAGGATAAAGGGGGATTGGCGCTCAAGCCGAGCTTCAGCGCAATGTAATCTATGCCCAATTAATGCTCTAGCGAGCGATACTTCTCACGCAAGTGGTTGCGCACGGCGATGGCCGTTAAGTTTAAACTCACAATCACAGACACCAATAAAAATGAGGTCGCATACACTAGGGGCCTCGCCGCCTCAACATTGGGACTCTGGAAACCGACATCATAAATATGGAAACCTAAATGCATGAATTTACGCTCTAAATGTACAAATGGAAAGTTCATGTCTATTGGCAATGTGGGCGCTAATTTAACCACACCCACCAACATTAATGGCGCCACTTCACCCGCGGCGCGGGCTACCGCTAAAATCAGCCCGGTCATGATGGCGGGGCTGGCCATGGGCAACACAATGCGCCACAGGGTTTCCGCTTTCGTCGCCCCGAGCGCCAAACTGCCTTGGCGCACCGCACTGGGAATACGGCTTAAGCCTTCTTCGGTGGAGACGATGACCACAGGCAAGGTCAAAATTGCCAAGGTGAGCGCCGACCAAATCACCCCGGGTGAGCCGAAAGTGGGCGATGGTAAGGCTTCGGGATAAAACAGTTGATCAAGCGAGCCGCCCAACATATAGACAAAAAAGCCTAAACCAAATACGCCATACACAATCGATGGCACGCCGGCTAAGTTAATCACCGCAATGCGGATCATCTTAGTGATGGGGCCTTTTTTGGCGTATTCATGCAGGTAAACTGCGGCAATGACACCAAAGGGGGTAACAATGACCGCCATCAACATCACCATAAATACGGTGCCAAAGATGGCCGGAAACACGCCGCCTTCGGTGTTGGCTTCGCGGGGATCGGCGCTGACAAAATTGCCCACCCCTTTAAACCAGTGGACTAACTTACCGGCGATGCCTAAACGATTAGAATAGGTGACGCCTAAAATAGTATCGAGTTTAAGCACCACCTCTTCACCGCGCATATCGCGCACCACAACCGCATCGCGAGCCGCCGCTTGACGCAGGGCAAAGAAGGTTTTTTCCAGCTCAAGGTACTCATTTTGCAGCCGCTCACGCTCGCTCGCTAGCGCCTGCTTACGGCTGTCAGTCAGAGCGTTATCTAATTCATAACCGCGCTGCTTGAGACGTAAGTTTTCTAGCTGATAGTTAATCGAGCCAATGTCGCCTTTTTGCAGCGACACCGCTTGGTCACTCAAGGCGACGGCCCGCTCGATATGTGCCTCAAATGAGGCTTCAACATCATCTAACGCTAATCGTTTGCCATCTTCGATAATGGCAATAGGATAACCGTAAAAATCGCCATTTTTACTGCGCTCAAGCTTAGCCACATCATAGGGCGCGGTGCGCGAGACAATATCGGTGGCCAGCACCCAACGAAAGTCCAAATTCACAAACTCACGGTTACCAGTTTTAATTAAGTAACGGGTGACCGTTTCACCTGGATGCTGCGTAAACTGGTGCCCCGCCGACAACAAGCGCTCAGTCGGCACCGTTTCAGTGTCGTAAATCTCACCAATCAAAGTTGAGCGTACCCCTTGTTGATCCACTAACTCCCACTGATAAATCTGTGCCGGCCAGAAATAACTCAGTCCGCGCCATGCGATTAACAGCAGCAATCCCAACACGGCAATCAAGCTAATACTCACGGCGCCGCCCGTCATCCAGATCCACGGCGAACCCGATTTAAACCACTTACCCATTACATAAGCCTCTTAAGGTCACAGGCGAAAATATTGATGTCGAAAACATACTGGCCTCCATTACAGCGAGCTGTAGCGTTCGCGTAGACGCTGTCTCACCACTTCAGCAATGGTGTTAAAGACGAAAGTAAAGATAAACAATACAAACGCTGCTAAGAACAGCACGCGATAATGGGAGCTGCCAATGGCAGACTCTGGCATCTCTACCGCAATATTGGCGGCCAAGGTGCGCATACCTTCAAACACACTCCATTCCATAATGGCCGTATTACCTGTGGCCATTAGCACTATCATGGTTTCGCCCACAGCGCGCCCAAGCCCCATCATCACCGCAGAGAAAATGCCTGGGCTGGCAGTCAGTAGCACGACCTTGGTCAACGTTTGCCAGTTAGTCGCCCCTAGGGCCAAACTGCCGTTAGACAGATGACGCGGTACAGAGAACACTGCATCTTCGGCGATGGAAAAAATCGTTGGGATCACGGCAAAGCCCATGGCAATGCCGACCACTAAGGCATTACGTTGGTCGAAAGTGATCCCCAGCTCGTTAGTGATAAACATGCGCGAATCACCGCCAAAGAATGCCTGCTCAACCACGGGACTAATGTAAAACGAGAACCACCCCACAAACACGATAACCGGTAACAGCATCAGTTCTTGATAGGTCTCTGGCAGGCGCTGTTTCCAGCGCCCTGGCAACTGATGCCATGCAAATGCGCTGAGCAAAATACTGCAGGGCAGCAGCACCAGTAACAGCAAAAGCCCTGGGAGATTATCTTCAATTAACGGCGCGAGCCATAAACCGGCCAAGAACCCCAAGATCACCGTAGGCAGGGCCTCCATGATCTCAATGGTGGGCTTTACCACGGCACGCACCTTTGGCGACATAAAGTATGCGGTATAGATAGCGCCTGCAATAGCCAGCGGCGTGGCAAACAGCATGGCATACAAGGCCGCTTTCATGGTGCCAAATGCCAAGGGCATTAGGCTTAATTTGGCTTCAAAATCATCTGATCCCGAAGTCGACTGCCATACATATTGTGGCTCTGGGTACCCCTCATACCACACCTTGTCCCACATGGCGCTCCACGACACCTCTGGATGACTATTGTCCACAACAAACAGGTGTAATTGCCCGCCCGCCTCGACCACTAAGGCATTGGAGCGCGGGCTAAAGCCCATCACGCCGGGTTGCTTAAGGTCAAAGGTTTGGGAAAACAGCTTACGTTGACTGGTGGTATACAAGAGGTTTAACTCGCCTGAGTCGCTAATCGTGGCGAAACTTTTACGATAAAACTCGCTAGCGATACGCTTAACGCCCGCCTGATTGCTAAACTGGCGGATCGCTTGATACTGGCGGCCTTTGTCACTATTAACCTGAAAATATTGCAATATCAAGCCATTATCATAACTGACTAATACCGAACTGGCCCCCGCCAGCAAGGAGACATCGGTCACCTTGGTTTTGGCTCGCTCGAGTTCAATCACCTGCATTAAGCTAACGGCTTCGGTATCGTCAATATCATAAACAAATAGTCGGTTACCCGAGCGCAGCAGTAACTGGCGTTGATCTGGCGTCATTAACTGTTGCTGCACTTGCACTGGCGCATCGCTTATCACGCTAGAGGTCGCGGTCCATTCCACCTCCTCGGTCATCATGTTCTCTTCGCCCTCTTGGCGTGAAAGCAACCACTGACCCGCATCGCTGCGATAGGCAAAGCTCATTCTATCGGTTGAATAAGCAAAAGTGAGCTGATTAAGCGCCATATCCTTATCGGCCACTTGCAGCGAGGGCTGCCCTAAGGGAAAACTGACCTTAGGGGTGATGAGTCGCTGATTGTCAGGATAGGTGACTGAAAACTGAATATCGGCGATGATCACCCGGCCGTTTGATAAGCCATAAGCGAAGCGTTGCTGACTAGGAAAGGCGGTAGCACTACTGACAATGTGTGCATCTGTGGGGATATCGATACTATTGCTTTCAATCAGCTGGCCTGTGGCGGTGCGATAAAACTGCACTTCACCTTGGCTGGTGACCCGATAGATAATATCATTTTGCTCATCGCTGCCTACCATCAAGGTTGCTACGTCAGGTTTATCGAGCTGAGCCGTCATAACAGGTGTCACATCGGCGCCATCAAAAATCGGCTTCACCACATACAGCAGATAAAAGAAGATCAGCAGCAAAGCGACAAACACCATAGTGCCGCCAAGCGTTACCCCTATTTGGGTAAGCTTATCTTGCCACGCTCGTCTATTTGAGCCTCTTGCCATCAACAGTTTCGCTGCAGTAGAACCAGGTTGAGTTACCTGAGTTTCCATTAAGAACCTCGTTTATGTTTGTTCTGTAGAGTTTTCACTGGGATTGTTGTTATACCTATGTTAACAATAGTCAAACACTCACACCCCATTGCTGACCATCGAGATTATATGACGTCAAGATGACATTATTGTTACAGCGACAAAATGGCATCACGATTAAACAACTTATGGAGTTTTAGCGACATGTTACGATACCTAGTTACCCTACAAGTGGCCGATAAAAAAGGCTTAGTTGAACAGATTGCTCACATTGTTAGCCGTCATGGTGGCCATTGGCTCGACTCTGAGCTGCGCCATATCGATGGCTTATTTGCCGCTATCTTGTTACTGGAGGTCCCCGCTGCCAACTGGGAGACCTTGCTCGAGAACCTCGAATGTATCGATGGTTTGAGTCTGACCTATGCCAAAACCCGCCACAAACAGCCTCATACTCGCTACCAAGGCTATTCACTGGTGGCCTACGACAGACCCGGACTTGTGCACCAAATATCTAATAAGATTAGTGAATTAGGACTCAACATTGAGCGATTATCGACTCAATATGAGAGCGCTAGTCACACCGGTGTGGCACTCTTTCGGGCTAACTTTAGCCTAAATATTCCTAATGATGATATTGAACAACAACTGCGTTTGGCGCTGTACACTATCGGCGATGACGTGGTGCTCGATATCAACGCCTAAGCTGTAGCAGGACTAAGGCACCGATTGTTAATTCATCATCTGCAAGCGGCGCATTAACAATCGGTAAAACCAATCAAAAACATTGCCAGCAATCTGATATAATCCGGTGTCATCGCGATGCTTACTCGCACTTTTTAGCTATTTTTTATTTTATATCGGACTCCATGATGCCAAATGCCCCAATCAGCGGAAACATCCGCAAGATGCGTTCTGCGCTCGATAACCAAGGTCAAGTGCAATACCAGTTGCCACTGTCTGACCAACTTATCGAGATGAATCCGCTTATCGGCCGTCAAGTCACCCTTACTCACACGGGCCATATTTACTGCAGTCATTGCAGCAAAAAAACCAAGAAGAGTTATTCACAAGGCCATTGTTTCGTCTGCATGAAAAAGCTGGCTAGCTGCGATATGTGTATTATGAAACCGGAAACCTGCCATTTTGCACAAGGCACCTGCCGCGAGCCGCAGTGGGGTGAAGATAACTGCTTCGTACCGCACTATGTGTATTTATCTAATACCTCGGGCCTTAAAGTGGGTATTACCCGCCATACCCAATTGCCGACCCGCTGGATAGATCAGGGTGCCACCCAAGGTTTGCCTATTCTAAAAGTCTCTACACGACAACTTTCAGGCCTTATCGAAGTTGAACTGGCTAAAATGATCAATGATAAAACCAATTGGCGCACTATGCTTAAAGGCAATGCCGAGCCACTCGATTTAGTTGAACAGGCAAAAGTGTTACTGCCGCACATCGAAAAACGTATTCATGAACTGTCGATGGAGCATGGGGAGTACGCTATCGAGCAACTCGATGAAGCGATCCTTGCTATTGAGTATCCAGTAAGCGAGTTTCCAACAAAAATCGCCTCTCATAACTTCGATAAAAATCCAATCGTGACAGGTAAACTGATGGGAATTAAGGGTCAATATCTGATTTTCGATACTGGGGTCATTAACCTACGCAAGTTTACCTCCTATGAGATAAGCCTCTGTGCCGATTAACGGCTTTGGTAACGCCACAGCTAACCATTAGTCGATGATACTAACCGCGACAAGAGAGAGCGTCACCCGTTACGGTAGCGCTCTTTGTACTAGAGGTTCATTGCTGCTGTCGATGGTTTTTCCTAGCGATTATAGTTAACTAAATCGCTGTCAACAGAGAACGATTATCGCTGTGGCATACTGGCTAGCATCTTGGCGACCACTCGATCGAGTCTTTGATTATCTTGTTTAGGCGCAATGGATGGCCTTTTTTGGGATAATTCAGTAAAGCCTTGTGCCAATACGCGCCAACTCGGCACGGCGTCCTCACCAGAAAACACCAGCAGTAACACTGAGCCTTTGGCATACTGCCCCATATCTATGCCCTGCTCTGAAACCCCAGGTACTAGGCCAACCTTATTTAAGATCTCTGCATCGGACATGCTGTCACCGAGGGCAACACCAAATCCGATCAATAGCTGAGCAGGCTCTCCAGCGGGCACATAACGATAACCTTTCGCTTGCATCGCCGACTGTATCGCAGAGCTCATCTGTTTTTGAACCGCCTCAATGGAAGACTCTTCATCGACTCGTACCTTGGCAAATTGAGGATGTAAGCCGAACGTTTGCTGCCCACGGCCGAGAAAATCCAGCTCACCCGTCGCCACTATGGTGATTCTATCTTCTGGCGCTGTCGCCGTTTGGAACTCGGGCGCATCATGCACTGTGCAGGCGGATATACTGAGTATCAGCAAAAATGGCATTAATATTTTACTCATCGCATCAATTTCCTTGTTGTTAACGTTTGCTAGTATAACCGATTAAAATTGAACCAATACTGACACTAAGTCATTACTCTCAGTTTGTAGATCAATTAGTTATCATACAATCATTTATCTTCGGCTAACATGCTATCGCAATAATGTCTACCTCATGCAATATATGATTGTAATTTTTCGACCGTCATTTAGTGCTACCCGTTGACCATTTCGATATTCAAATTGACAACGACTCCCTTAAATTACAGTTAGTTACAAAAGCAATTACCTATATAAATATTTTACTGGTCAGGAAGATAAATGTCGGCGATCATACTTTGTTAATTATCGCGTTGAAGAGATTGAAGGATTAATGGAACTGATTTTTGCCATTGCGCTGTTTGCGTTTTCATCTGGTATTACCCCAGGGCCTAATAACATCATGTTGATGTCTTCAGGAGTCAACTTTGGTATCAAACCCAGTTTGCCTCATCTTGCGGGGATCTGCATTGGGTTTCCTGCCATGGTGCTGGCGATAGGCCTAGGCTTAAGCACCCTATTTCAAAGTTACCCCATACTGCATGTCGCTATAAAATATATTGGCATCACCTACTTACTCTATCTTGCCTGGCTGATTGCTAATAGCAGCAGTAAGATGGAGGGCAAACACACTAGTCGACCACTCAGTTTTATCCAGGCCGCGGCTTTTCAGTGGGTTAACCCTAAGGGCTGGATCATGGCAGTGGGCGCGGTAGCCACCTTTACCACCCTAGAGCAACCGCTCACAGGTCAAGTCCTCACCATTGCCTCGGTTTTTTTAAGCGTGGCCTTTCCCTGTGCCATCGTCTGGTTAGGCTTTGGGGTTGCTTTAAAACGGTTACTAAAAAACCAACGGCAACAAAAAGCGTTTAACATCACCATGGCACTCTTGCTTGTGCTGTCTATCATCCCTATGATCGCGCCTTAATTCTCCCCAACGATTGCGCCGTCATAGGCTTAGGGGATATTGATAATAATGGAGACACTAGGTGACACTGCAACGACCAGCAACCGATGACTTTACCCAGGCCATAGCCACCGAGATGCAGCATTGGGTCGAACAGGTCATCATGAAATACAATATCTGCCCATTTGCCCGCCAAGAGGTGTTGGCCGATACCATACGTTACCAAGTCGTGGAAAACCGCCAACTCGATGAAGTGCTCAACGCCTTAATCGATGAATGCCAACTTCTCGATGCCCATAGCGAGATAGAAACCACGCTACTGATCTTACCGCGCGGATTTGAAGGGTTTTACCTCTATCTGGATTTGGTCGACATGGCCAATGTTCTGCTTATTGAGCAAGGCTATGAGGGGATGTATCAACTGGCCAGCTTTCATCCAGATTACTGTTTCGATGGCGAGCCACAAGATAGTGCGGCCAACTACACTAACCGCGCCCCTTATCCGACACTGCATATTATTCGTGAAACGAGCATGGAACAGGCGCTGGCCAATTATGCTGATCCGGAGTCGATCCCCGAGCGTAATATCGCCTTTGCCGAACGTAAAGGCACTGAATTTTTCGTCAAACTCTTGCGAGACTGCAAGCAATAATACTCACAACGACTGGCACAACTTTAAGACGAGATAAACATGGCAACAAAATATTATGTGGTTTGGGCAGGACGAGAAACCGGTATTTTTACCAGCTGGCCTCAAACCAAAGCCTTAGTCGATGGTTTTGCAGGCGCCCGCTATAAGTCATTTAAGACCGAAGCCGAAGCCAAAGCCGCTTTTGCTAAAGGTGGCGTCAGTGCCCGCCCTAGCCCATCGGCTAACAAGCCGAAAAGCCAAGCCACTGCCAACGCCAGCGCGGCCCCAGACAGTGATGTGGATATCTATACCGATGGCGGCTGTGAGCCAAATCCCGGCAAAGCGGGATCTGGGCTAGCACTGTATCGACAAGGTGAACTTGCCGAGCTGTGGTACGGTTTATATAACCCTAAGGGGACCAATAACACCGCCGAATTAAATGCCTTGCAGCAAGCACTGCTGATGGCAAAAACCGAACTTGCACGCGGTAACAGCGTTCATATTCACAGTGACTCTCAATATGCCTTAAATTGCATCACCAATTGGGCTTATGGCTGGAAAGCCAAAGGCTGGAAGCGCAAAACCGCAGGCGACATTGCTAATTTAGAGATAATCCAACAGGCTCACGCACTGTATGATGAGCTCAAAACTGCGCTAAAAATATCCCATGTTGCCGCCCACGTGGGCATTGAAGGCAATGAACTCGCCGATCGCATGTCTATCTATGCTATCGATAAACAAGATCGCGACTTTAGCCGCTACCCCGCGCCATTTTCGCTCGATGAGATACTGGCACTGCGCGCCGGTTAATCGACATATTACGCGCAATAAAATCGCGCTAATCTCGGTCTACCATTGCCTATATTCCGTATTAGCCCATATGGGCTAACACACAGCACATCAATGAGTTGGAGAATAACAATATGTTCAACATGGATTTCACTCAGCGGTTGGCTATCGACACCCAAGAGCAAGACTGGCAAGCAAGCCCAGCCAAAGGGGTATGGCGTAAGCCACTTGAGCGAGAAGCCAAGGAGTCTGGGCACACCACCAGCATAGTCAAATATGAGGCGGGCTCGGCGTTTACCACTCATGCTCACCCACTGGGTGAAGAGATTTTAGTACTTGAAGGTGTGTTTTCTGATGAGCACGGCGACTACCCTGCCGGCAGTTACATCCGTAACCCTCCCGGCAGCCAACACGCCCCCTTTAGCCAGCAAGGTTGCACCTTATTGGTTAAGCTTAATCAATTTGCTCCACATGACAGCAGCACTGTGCGCATCGACACCCGAAATACTCCTTGGCGACAAGGCATAGGTGGCCTTCAAGTCATGGGCTTACATCAGTTTGAACATGAGCATGTGGCCTTAGTCAAATGGCCTGCGGGCGAGCGCTTTCAACCCCATCGCCATTTTGGTGGCGAGGAGATCCTAGTGCTCTCGGGTGAGTTTCGTGATGAATTTGGGGTATATCCAGCCCATACTTGGCTGCGCAGCCCGCACATGAGCGAACACTTCCCCTACGTTGAACAAGAAACCATCATTTGGGTTAAAACCGGCCACCTGCCAGTGAGATAGCTGCGCCTACACAGGTTTGCTTATTGTATTTTCCCCGCTAGAGACAGGGTCAGCTCGCTGGCACAAATGGCGTGGCAAGCTTGGCTATTTTGCCCACACCACAAGGGTGAAAAATCACTGTTATGTTGTTTTTCTGCCGCTTGTCTCAATTGAGTCAACTCAATCGCAGCATAGGGGAAATCTGGTGCGTGTGGGCTAATGTAGCCCAATTCTCGCATCAGGCGATTAACAATGCCTCGCGCCGGGCGCCCTGAAAACACATTGGTAATAGCGGTATGCATAGCGGCATCACTCGTGATTGCGGCGCGGTGCAGCGGCGATGTAGTGGCTTGGTTCGTCAACAGATAAGCCGTGCCCACTTGCACCCCGACCGCCCCCAAGGTGAGTGCGGCTTTAACCCCTTGGTGACAGCCTATCCCTCCTGCGGCGATCACAGGCACCTGGACTTGACTCGCCAATTGCGGCACCAACGCCGCCAGCCCCATTTGGGTTGACACATCACGGGTTAAGAACATGCCACGGTGGCCGCCAGCCTCAAAGCCTTGGGCAATGATGGCATCGGCACCATGGGCTTCGAGCCAAAGCGCCTCTTTAAGTGTGGTCGCCGACGAGAGCACCTTAGTGCCCCAACTTTTAACCCGTTTAAGCAGTGTTGGCTCAGGCAAACCAAAATGAAAGCTAATAATGGGCGGATTAAATGCTTCAATAGCATCGGCCATCTCATGGCTAAAAGGGACTCGACTGGCACCATTAGGCTGACTTTCACATTCGATCCCCAGCTCATTAAAATAGGGCAATAATTGTGTCTGCCAATTGGCATGTTGCTGCGCGTCATAGGCTTGCACCTGATGACAAAAAAAGTTGAGATTAAAGGGGTTAGCCGTGGCGCGCGTAATGGTATTAATTTCATCTATCACCTGTTCGGGCGTCAACATCCCGCAGGGTAAGGAACCTAAGCCGCCAGCATCACTAACCGCTATCGCCAATGCACTGCCCTGCACTCCCGCCATCGGCGCTTGAATAATCGGCAGTTCAATACCCAAAAGTGATTCCATTTGATGCTCCATAAGCGACATCCTTTGTAGGCTATGGTTGTAGTTATACCTTTTTGATAACACCACTGCTTTACCGGCGAGCGAGTACGCCAAAGCTGATGTTCAAAGCAGAGTTAATCTTCGCTGCAGTCAACTTATTAAGAGTTGCATGATTTGATAGAGAGTGTAATAAAAAATGAGCCCAACATTCAACTCATCCAATGCATAACCTATTAAATAAAAAAGGTTATTTTGCAATAAGTAACATTGAGCTCACGATAAAACAGCCAGAGGGTCTGAATGCGGCTTAAATTAGCCTTATTCGGCGTAGCCTTAAACGGATTCAGTAATAAATGTTATAAATGATATTCACCCGCTCGCTCTGGCTGATACTCAACCGCAATGATTTTAACCTCTAGCTGACCGCCACCGGGCTTAGGCCACTCAATTTCATCGCCTTCTTTTAAGCCCAGCAGCGCACTGCCCACTGGAGCTAAAATCGAAATTTGGCCTACATCGCCAGTATGGTTTTGAGGGTAAACCAAGGTCAATGAAAACTCTTTATTCGATGAGGCCACTTTAAAGCGCACGGTCGAATTCATGGTCACTATGTTAGCTGGCATCCGCTCAGGAGGCAGGATCTCTGCGCGCTCAAGCTCAGCCATTAAATCATCAATTTCGGCACAGTACTGACCATCTAACGCATCAATCATTTTTTCTAATCGAGCTAAGTCGATAGAAGATACTGTAATATTTGGCTTTTTACTCATAACTAATTTACCTAACCTGTATAAATTCATTATCACTAACGCATCGCCATCAAGGCATGCGATTAGGCTCAAACACGTTCACTGTAACGCAGCGCTGAGCCGATTTTCTCACCTTTGGAACTTATGATTAAACGGTGTCAATCATAAGTCCCGTTATTCATACCAGACATGACAAACATGCCTCCCTCGACGACCAACAGAACAATGTAGGCCAGACATTGGCCGACCATCATCATGGCAACAAAGCCCAAAATAGGCAACG
Source organism: Shewanella sp. 553 (assembly GCF_059338375.1). NCBI lineage: Bacteria > Pseudomonadati > Pseudomonadota > Gammaproteobacteria > Alteromonadales > Shewanellaceae > Shewanella > Shewanella sp. 553. The sequence continues at coordinate 1,647,800 of NZ_CM181701.1, read as the reverse complement.
ACTAAAAATGTTAGCCTCGACTTCATAAAACAATAAGGTTTAAAACAAAAAACTCAATATTTCATACCGATAAAATCTATGGTTACACGATATTCACTTATTAGCACGCCAACCTCATTTCCCCCTTGGTCATGAGTATTGGTCCATAGTGATATATAACCATTAGCTTGGATCGGTAGCGTAAATGTAAGACACGTCACAATTGTAACAATTGTGAACGCATCACTTGTTGGATGAGGCAAAATTGTCGATATTATATATTCAAGACGATTAAAGGCTGCAAGTGTCACGGTGACACCTGCTCAAATAAAATCCAACAGACATAGAGAAAGGACTTCGCCATGTTTAGTTATATTCATTTAATTTGTCATCATTAAAGATGACAAATTAAATAGTCAAGGGGCTATAAGTGTTTAGAAATTTATCCATTGGAACTCGCCTAGCAGGCGGGTTTACCAGTTTAGTTGCACTCACGGTCGCCATTATGGCGATATTTTATTTAAGCAACTCTAATCAATTGATTTCAGAGGCTGAAAAACGGGAAATGGAGAGCCTTTACGGTGCCGCCAGCTCACAAATTAACACTCAGGCGCTGTTTGCCGAAGCCATGAGTGCGATTGTGGCTAATCAACCGTCGGTAAAACAAGCCTTTGCAGAGGGCGACCGTGCTGAGCTTACCCGCGAATTCAAGCCGGTTTTTGATGTGCTTAAACAGCACTATGGTGTAGCACAATTTCAGTTCCATACAGCCCCTGCCACTTCTTATTTACGCTTGCATAAACTAGACAAATACGGTGACGATCTATCCAGTCTGCGCGAGACGATTGTGGAAGTAAATCGATCACGTCAACCTGTCAGAGGCATGGACGGTGGCGTGGCTGGTATTGGTATTCGCGGCTTAGTGCCAATGAACTATCAAGGGCAACATACAGGATCTGTTGAGTTTGGCCTTAACCTATCTCAAGAGTTCGCTAGCCGTTTTAGCCAAGCATTTGGTAGCAATGTGGACATTGCGATTCATGCCGTCAACAATGGCAGCACCAAAGTATTAGCTTCGACCATTAATGGGCAATCCTTTGTTAGCCAAGATGCCATCTTAGCGGCGTGGAATGGCCAAACCGTTATTAGCCAAAATAATAGTCAAAGCCGACCATGGGCGACACTGGTCAGAAATATTAACGATTTTTCTGGCAAGCCTATCGCCGTTGTTGAAATCGCGATGGATAGAAGCTTTTATGCTGATTCTGCCAGTGAGACGCGCAACTTCGTCATCATCATGGCTATTGTTGCCATTGGCTTTGCGGTATTCATTGCTTATGGCTTGTCACAAACCATTATTAAACCGTTACGTTTGACCGTGACAACCTTGCAAGATATTGCCGAGGGTGAAGGCGATCTGACCCGCAGGCTTGACGAGAGTGGCCAAGATGAATTGAGTGATTTAGCCAAAGGCTACAATGTGTTTATCGCAAAAATTCAAGAACTGGTGCAGCAAGTTGCCGACTCGACAAATCAAATGGCCGCCGCCACAGAAGAGTTATCGGCAGTGGCTGGAGAGACCCGCCAAGGTGTCGTGACCCAGCGTGACCAAACCACTCAAGTGGCCACCGCCATGACCGAAATGGCCGCCTCGATACAAGAGATAGCCGGTAATACCCATAACGCCGCGACCAATGCACAATCGACCACAGAAATCGCCTTAGAGGGCAATCGCACAGTTGGGCGCAGTGTCGATGCGATTAATTCACTCGCGGCAGAAGTCGAGCAAGCCTCGCAAACTATTCGCGATCTGCAAGTGCAAAGTAGCAGTATTGAACAAGTCCTTGAGGTGATCCGTAATATTGCCGAACAAACCAACCTACTCGCCCTCAACGCCGCGATTGAAGCCGCGCGCGCGGGTGAAGCGGGCCGAGGATTCGCCGTGGTGGCCGATGAAGTGCGCAACCTAGCCCAGCGCACGCAGCAATCGACCGGTGAAATCGAGCAGATGGTCGCTGGTATTCAAAGCGGTACTCAAGAAGCGGTTAATGTTATGCAGCGTAGCAGCCAGAAGAGTAATGATGCCGTCGCTGAAATTGCGGGTACCCAAAGCACACTTAACGAGATCAACCGCTCGGTCGAAGTGATCCACGACATGAATATTCAAGTGTCGGCCGCCGTTGAGCAGCAATCATTAGCCGCTGAAGAGGTCAACCGCAGCATCACCACCATTAGTGATATTGCTGAGCAAAGCGGCCAATCGGTGGAACAAACCGCACTGGCTTGTGATGATCTTGCTAGGCTTGCAGCGGGATTACAGGTGTTAGTCGCGCGTTTTCGCGTGTAACTGCGGTTCCTAGCGAGATAAACTCACTCCGTTTGGTATCAACTTAACGGAGTGAGTCAATTCACCGTCAGAGAGCTTATTTTTTTACCGCCACCCCCACATTTAAACAATCCACCTTGCATCACGCAGCCAAGGTCATCGGCTTAAGCTTTGCCCCACTAGCGATTTAAGCCTGCCCGCGATGAAGACGTTACATCTAGTACTCAGCTAGCCAAAAAATCATACTAAAACCCTGTCGCAATAACATTTAAAGATAGTTGTCAGGCTTGCCCTATGAGACAATCACGCCATGAAAATTTACCGTAAATTACATAAAGCGCCTTTTAGAGTATTTCACATCTCTCGACGCCGATTCGGCCTGCGTTTAAAACGCGACATGCTGGTGCTGAAAGATGCGCTGTCACAAGAAAAACAGGAAACCAAAGAGATGTTGGTGACCTACAAACGCTACACTCGTAAACAGGCCAATAAAGAGGAGTTGAAGCTAGCCAACAAGCAGTTAGCCGATCTCATCAAGGGGCTGGGCTTAGGCGTATTTGCCGTGTTACCTTTTGCGCCAATCACTATCCCCATAGTGGTTAAACTGGCTAAGGTGGTAGGCGTTGAGATTCTACCGAGCTCTTTCAATAACTTATCAGAGCGAAAAGCCCAGCTTAATCGTGTGGCCCAACAGCATAAACGTGATATCCACGTCGTAGAAAAAACCAGCAATAACCCGCAGTAACTCACCCGCCACATTCACCTTGTGGCGCTAGCGTGATAATCTTAATTGATTTTTTGACCTCAAATAAGATGATACCCAATGACTTCACTACTTATAACTGGCTCCAACGGCATTCCCTTGTCGATCATTTCAACTGAAGATTTTTCACAATGGCATGAGCAATTGCCAGCAACACAGCAAAATTGGCTTAAAGCCACCCAGTTTTCAGGCAAAGGTTTAAGCCTGATCCCCGGTGCCGACGGAGAACTGGCACAGGTTGTCTATGTTAGCGAATCACCGGATGACTACTGGGTTTGCGGCGATATCGTCAACCAACTGCCCGCCAATCAGTACTACCTCGATGCCAGCGAAGCTCAGTGTAAAGTCGCCGCGTTCAGTTGGGCATTAGGGGCTTACAAGTTCGATCGATACAAGAAAAATGATAAACAGTATCCTCAACTTGTTATTGATAACGACGCTTTGGTCGCCAGTACATTAAAACTGGTACGTTCGGTGACCATAGTGCGCGATCTGGTTAACACCCCTGCTGCCGACATGATGCCACAAGATTTGGGCGACACCATGGAGGCCTTGGCTGAAGAGTTCGGCGGCCAAGTGACGCAAATCATCGGTGATGAACTGCTTGAGCAAAACTACCCCACCATCCATATGGTTGGCCGCGCCAGTGACAACCAGCCACGGCTTATCGATTTAACCTGGGGCGATGAAAATGCGCCTAAAGTGACGCTAGTGGGTAAAGGGGTCTGTTTCGACTCGGGCGGTTTAGATCTTAAACCCGGTGCAGGCATGCGCTTGATGAAGAAAGATATGGGCGGTGCGGCACATGTGATTGGTTTAGCCCACCAAATTATGGCCAGTAACCTGCCTGTACGCCTGCGTGTACTGGTGCCGGCGGTGGAAAATGCGGTCTCGGCAAATGCATTTCGCCCAGGTGATGTGATCATCACCCGTAAAGGCTTAACCGTTGAGATTGATAACACCGACGCCGAAGGCCGCTTAGTCTTGTGTGATGCCCTTGCCGATGCCAGCGATGAAAAGCCTGATCTGTTGATCGACTTTGCCACCTTAACCGGCGCCATGCGCATCGCCTTAGGTACTGAGTTACCTGGCTTCTTTAGTAATGATGACGAAGTGGCTGCTGATATTACTGCTGCAGGACTTAAGGTTGAAGATCCCGTCTGGCGCATGCCGCTGCATAAAGCCTACTTTGATCTTACTGGCAGCGATATTGCCGACTTAGCCAACTGTGGTAAGACGCCTTTTGGCGGCGCGATCACCGCCGCCTTGTATCTTGAAGCCTTTGTGGATGACAAGATAAGCTGGAGCCATTTTGATGTCATGGCGTGGAACAACCGCACCTTACCCGGTCGCCCCATTGGTGGTGAAGCCTTTGGTATTCGAGCGGTGTTTGAATATCTAGCACAACGTTTCGCTAAATAGCCGTTTTAAAACAGCCAACCAACAAAAAGCCCAAGGCAATGTAATTGCCTTGGGCTTTTTTATCAATGGGGTTTAGCGGCGATTAAGCATCGACACCCTTGCTACGCAAGAACTCATCGTAAGTGCCTCTGAAATCGTTCACGCCATCGGCGGTGATCTCTATGATACGGGTGGCGAGTGATGATACAAATGCGCGGTCGTGACTGACAAACAACAATGTGCCTTCATACATCTCTAGCGCATTGTTGAGCGATTCAATCGATTCCATGTCCAAGTGGTTGGTTGGCTCATCCATAACCAAGATGTTTGGCTTTTGCATGATGAGTTTACCAAATAGCATACGGCCCTTTTCACCACCTGATAACACCTTGACTGACTTCTTGATGTCATCAGAGCCAAACAACATACGGCCTAAGTAACCACGAACGCTTTGATCGTCATCTTCTGGTTTGCGCCACTGGCTCATCCAGTCAAACAAAGTCATGTCGTTTTCAAAATCAGATTCATGATCCTGGGCGTAATAACCGATGGCTGAGTTTTCAGACCATTGGATAGTGCCTTCATCTTGTGGAATATCATGGATAAGGGTACGTAACATAGTGGTCTTACCCACACCGTTTTCACCCAGTACCGCAATACGCTCACCCACTTCTGCAATCAGGTTAACGCCTTTAAATAGCGGGTTGTTCTCGAAACCTTTAGCCAAATCTTCAACCACTAATGCGTTACGGAACAGTTTCTTTTCCTGCTCGAAACGGATAAATGGATTCACACGGCTTGAGGCTTTAACCTCTTCAAGCTTAATTTTATCAATCTGCTTAGCACGTGAAGTCGCCTGTTTCGCTTTAGAGGCGTTAGCCGAGAAGCGTGCAACGAAGCCTTGAAGTTCAGCAATTTGTGCCTTTTTCTTAGCGTTATCAGACATCAAACGCTCACGAGCTTGGTTAGCCGCCATCATATACTCATCGTAGTTACCCGGATAAACGCGCAGTTCGCCGTAATCCAAGTCAGCCATGTGAGTACAGACAGAGTTTAAGAAATATCTATCGTGCGAGATGATAATCATGGTGCTGTTACGCTGATTGAGCATCTCTTGTAACCAACGAATGGTGTCGATATCCAAGTTGTTGGTAGGCTCATCGAGTAGCAAGATATCTGGGTCACTAAACAGTGCCTGGGCAAGCAGCACTCGCAGCTTGAAACCTGGCGCGATTTCGCTCATCAAACCAAAGTGTTGCTCAAGCGGAATACCCACGCCCAGCAATAATTCACCCGCGCGAGATTCGGCGGTATAACCGTCCATCTCGGCAAATTCCATCTCAAGCTCAGCCACTTTAATGCCATCTTCTTCACTCATTTCTGGCAAAGAATAGATGCGGTCACGCTCTTGCTTGACTTTCCACAGCTCAGCATGGCCCATGATCACAGTATCAACCACGTTGAACTCTTCATAACCAAACTGGTTTTGGCTTAACTTACCTAGACGCTCGTTAACATCAAGCGATACGTTACCCGAAGTAGGCTCAAGCTCACCGCCTAGGATCTTCATGAAGGTTGATTTACCACAACCATTAGCGCCGATAAGACCGTAGCGGTTGCCGCCGCCAAATTTGACTGAGATGTTTTCAAACAGTGGCTTAGAGCCAAACTGCATGGTGATATTAGCTGTTGTGATCAATGTGAAATTCCGAAATTAGTTAAGCGAAGCGCTGCCAATGGTGGCCATTTGATCCCCAAACTGACGGTATACTCTCAGTCAAGGATGCAGTGATGATACACCGCGCTAAAAGGGACAAATTAAAGCGCGCTACTATAGCGATTTAGGTGGTAATTAGCAATGACAACCCTAAAGTTTCCCCAGAAAAGTCGCATAAAATATCGACGCAATGGCTTCACTAAAGGGTGTCATGACCCAGAGTCTAACAGCAGGATATCTTGCCCCAACCGCCTACTTTTTAGTTGCATCAGTGCCTAAACGCAGTCCTCGTAACCGGTTAGCATTGGTCACCACAGTCAATGAAGACAGGGCCATCGCCGCGCCAGCTACCACAGGGCTGAGTAACCACCCCGTCAACGGAAACAAGACGCCAGCGGCAACGGGGATCCCCAAGGTGTTATAAATAAAGGCACCAAACAGATTCTGTTTAATATTACGCAACGCCGCGTTAGCCAACATAAAGGTATCCGCTAAGGCCATCACGCGCTCAGATAACAAGGTGATGTCTGCGCTCTCTATCGCCACATCCGTGCCGCTGCCCATGGCGATGCCAACGTCCGCTTTGGCTAAAGCTGGCGCATCGTTAATCCCATCACCCACCATAGCAACCACTTCACCCTCTGATTGACGCGCCTTGATAAGCGCCAGCTTTTGCTCAGGACTGACCTCAGCAACGACATCGGTAATGCCCACCTGCTGCGCTACGGCCGTTGCTGTGTGCTGATTATCGCCGCTGAGCAGCACTACCTTTTTTCCTTGTTGTAACAGGGCCGCCACCGCCGCTTTGGCATCATCCTTAATAGGATCGGCAATCGCCACCACGGCCTGTAGATGACCATCAACCGCACAATAAATAGGCGTCTTCCCCATTTGAGCAAAATCACTAGCATGGCTTGCTGCTCGCTCAATATCGCTAATCTGCTCTGCTTGCATTAACTTAAGGTTACCGGCCACCAATCTATGGCCATTCACTTTGGCAACAATCCCTTGGCCGGTGATATTGTCAAAACTATCGACCTCACCAAGCGCCAATTCACGGCGTTTAGCCTCTGTTATCATGGCCGCCGCTAAGGGGTGTTGCGAGCGCTGCTGCGCACTGGCTAGCAAGGCAATTAACTTATCTTCGCTAAGAGGACTTGCCGTCTCATTATCGCCAGCTTGACTGCCTGTAGGCTGATTGTCACGGGTCATCTTAGCGAGCGTGACCACATCGGTGACTGCAGGCTTCCCCTGAGTGATAGTGCCGGTTTTATCGAGCACCACAGTGGAGACTTTACTGGCACTTTGCAGCGCCTCACCGTTTTTAAGTAATACGCCCATCTGGGCCGCACGCCCCACCGCCACCATAATCGACATCGGCGTCGCCAGCCCTAACGCGCAAGGGCAGGCAATGATCAGTACCGTGGTTAACACCACCAGCGCATGGCTCAGCTGGGGGGCTGGCCCCACCACAAACCAGACTATGGCAGCAATAATGGCGATTAGCACTACCACTGGGACAAAGTACGCGGCAATTTTATCGGTTAACCTGCCAATGGGCAGTTTCGAAGTTTGCGCCTCTTGCACCAGTTCGATTATTTTTGCCAGCTTAGTCTGTTGTTGCCTAGCGGTGACTTCGTAAATGAGACTGCCGTTTTCATTAACCGTACCGGCGCTTAACTTATCGTCTGGCTGCTTCTCTACTGGTACAGGCTCACCGGTTAACATCGCCTCGTTGATCAGCGCCTGTCCCTCAAGCACGTCACCGTCCAGTGCCACGCGTTCGCCAGGTTTAAGGCGCAACTTATCACCAATATTAATGGCGCTAATCTCGACAACCTCATCGCCATCATCAGTCACTCGCGTGGCACTGGTCACTTGCAAACCTATTAGCTTACTGACCGCCTCACTGGTTTTACCGCGTGCGCGCAGCTCCATCGCATGACCAAGGTTGATTAAGCCTAAAATCATCACACTGGCCTCAAAGTAAACGTGACGGGTGTCGGCTGGAAACCACTGGGGTATAACAACCACCAACATAGAATAGAGCCACGCCGAACTGGTGCCCAACACGATAAGGGTATCCATATTGGCGCTGCCAGCCTTAAGCGAGCTGTACATACCGCGATAAAAGTGACCGCCGGTAGTGATAAGCAGCACTAAAGTGAGCATGCCCATGATCCCCCAGCCCACTTGTTGTGCGGGGCTGTTGATCATCATCTCATTACCTAACAATCCCCACAGCATCATAGGCACACCCAGTGCAAGCGCCGCCATGGATTGCCATAATCGGGTGCGATACTCCTTACGCTCATTTTCTTGCCGCTCTTTGATCGCTAACTGCTGGTCGATCACTTGCTGGCCCGGATAACCGGCATTTGCTAACGCGTTAGCCACTCGCTGCGCCTTAGCAATCCCCACCACGGTAACCTGTTTATCGGCAAGGTTGACTGATGTTTCGACCTGCTCACCATCGCTAGCTAACGCCGCCATGGCTTTATCAATTTTAGCTACGCAGCTGGCGCAATTCATGGTTGGCACATAAAAGATAAGTTTATCCATGGGTATGACTCCTGTGGATGGATATTAATTTGTCTTTCTATACCATCAAGCGTAATGTCTCCCCTTATGGGAGAGTCAATGTGTGGAGATAAATATGATCAATATTGGAGAGGCGGCAAAACAAACTGGCTTATCGGTTAAGAGTATCCGCTACTATCACGATATTGGCCTAGTGTGCGCCGAACGAGGCCATAATGGTTATCGATATTATAGTGATGCCCAGCTCGATGAATTGCACTTTTTACACCATTGCCGCGAGCTCGGCTTTAGTCTAGACGATTGCCGTACGTTACTGAGTTTAAAAAGTGACACCAGCCGCAGCGCAGAAGATGTGAAACGTATTGCTCAAGTGCACCTTGATGAAACTAACCGGCGTATAGAGCAACTGAATCAACTGAAACAACAACTGAGTGAGTTGATCCATCAGTGTGCCGGCGGGGCTCAGCCAGAATGCGCCATTTTAAAAGGGTTAAGCAACAATAACCTTTAATTAGAACGATTAAATGGCCACTTTTTTCGTAACCAATGAAGCGTGCGGCGCTGTTGCTGTGCGCTTAAACCAAAGTAAATACATAACCAGGGAGACAGCAAGATATACCAAGGCAACTGTGGCCCTTGAGACTGAAATAACAGATAAAAAAAGCCACTGTAAATCACTAATACTCCCATAATGCCAATGAGCAACATCAACTGTTTCGCGACTTTTTCTATCCACATAATCTCTGCCTAATCTCTGACTAACCATTTAAAACATTGATGACCGTATTTAAGTATCACTCATCTCCATATAATCTCTGACTCATGTATAAGATGTATATGGCGAAACAAGGTAGTTAAGTATCTCTCATTTGGCCCATTGATGAAATGCGCCAACAAAAAACGGGCCTATGCCCGTTTTGCTTAGTGTATCAAGCCATTTAGCTTAGATACGAATGCCACCGTCGATTTCAAATACTCGGCCGTTAACATAATCGTTTTCGATGATAAATTTCACCGTCGAGGCGATTTCACTCGCTTGACCTAAACGGCCAACTGGCACCATCTGTTCAAGACGCGCCAAGGCCTCAGGCTTCATGGCGGCGGTCATCTCGGTTTCTATCACACCTGGCGCTACGGCGGCGCTACGAATATTGTAGCGCGCAAGCTCTTTCGCCCAACCAACCGACATCGCGGCCACACCCGCTTTTGATGCCGCATAGTTGGTTTGACCAATATTGCCGGCCTTAGCAAGACTAGAAATATTGATGATCACGCCCGGCTGCTGTGATTCAATCATGGCGGCTGCCGCTTCACGACCGCACAAGAATGAACCTGTCAGGTTAACATTGATCACCGCTTGGAATTGCGCAAATGACATACGGTCGGTCACCTTGCCATCTTTGGCTTTGACCAACATGCCGTCGAGCAAAATACCGGCATTATTAATTAACACATTCACCTGACCAAAGTCTTCTAAAATGTAACCAAAACCCGCCACCACATCTTCTTCATCGGTGATATCAAAAGCGTAACCTTGCACTTCCGTCGCCGCGCCAATATCGGCACAGGCACGTTCGAGTTTTTCTTGATCGACATCGATAAGCGCCAACTTTGCCCCAGCAGCCGCTAACTCTTGTGCCATCGCCAAACCAAGTCCGCCAGCACCACCTGTGATGACCACTACCTTATCTTTTAAATCCATCAACTTACCCTTTGTTATTAAACTGCTCAAAAATACTGGAGAAATCACGCTTACCATTGCCTTGACGGGCATGATTAACATATAAACTGCGTGCCAAGGATCCCATTGGAGTACTGGAATTAGACAACAGCGCCGCTTCTTGCGACAAGCCTAAGTCTTTTACCATTAAATCCACCATAAAACCGCCTTGGTAACCGTTCGATGACGGCACGCTTGGCATCACATCTGGACAAGGATTATATTTATCTAGCGCCCAATTACCACCACTACTGACTTTCATGATCTCAGAAAGCACTTTGGGATCAAGGCCATGATCTATCCCCATCTGTAATGATTCACTGGTGCCAACCATTAATACCGACAGCAACATATTGTTGCAGATCTTAGCCACTTGCCCAGCGCCAGCGGCGCCTGCGTGGAATATATTCGCCCCCATGGCATTTAATACCCCTTGGGCTTGGTCAAAGGCACTGTCGCTGCCACCACAGATAAACGTAAGCGTACCAGCACTCGCGCCAGCGGTACCGCCCGATACGGGCGCATCGATAAATTCTAACCCTTTAGCTTTGGCTTGCTCGGCCACAAAGCGCGCGCTTTCGGCATCAATAGTCGAGCAATCGATTAATAAGGTGCCTTGAGCAACCACATCGATAATCCCTTTATTGGTATCGTCGCCAAGGTATAAGGCGCGCACATGCTTGCCTGCAGGTAACATGGTGACCACGATATCGGCCGATGCCGCCGCTGCGCAGGCGCTCGGCGCTGGGATGGCGCCTTGCTCACTCACATGATGCAGCGCATCTTGAGACAGATCGAACGCTTTAACGGTAAAACCCGCTTTTACTAGGTTAACCGCCATTGGGCCACCCATGTTACCTAAACCGATAAATGCAACTGTACTCATCTCTTACTCCTTTTCCCTAGGACAATACCCTGACGAAAACCTGTAACTTACTCGTCCTATCGGCCGAGTTTAGCTAGTGGATGTAGATCCTCAGGCCATGGTGAGGTCAATAGCTGTGTAACCGCTTGTGCGTCCACTGTATCGACACTGGCATATTTCCACTTTGGCTGGCGATCTTTATCAATTAATAGCGCTCGAACACCCTCGACAAAGTCACCGATAGCACAGCAATTACAACTCATACCCAGCTCGCGCTGAAATACTTGTTCGAGTGATAATTCGGTGCCTAAACGTGATTGCTCATAAACCAGATGAAGGCTCAATGGGCTTCCGGCTAACATAGTATTAAGTGCACGTTCTAGCCAAGGTTGATCAGTCTCATAGGCGGCCACTCTTGCCATGATCTGACTTAAATCGCCCTCCATCAACTGATCAATCAGCGCTTGATGCAGTGCAAGCACACTCTCACCCATCTTGATCGAGCAGCGACTCGTCATCGCTTCTAATAACGCATTAAGTTTAGAGTGATTAACCCCGATGTCGCCTTCCCAATCGATACTGGCTAGCGCATCAAACAGCGGCTGTTTATCATCGCTATTAAGATAATGATTTCCCAGGCCAACGAAATAAGCATCCGCGCTATTCATATTGTAAGCGGTCATGCCAAGAAAACGGCCAATGTGGCCAGGCATACGATTGAGGAAGTAACTGCCCCCCACATCGGGGTAAAGTCCAATGGTCACCTCTGGCATGGCGATGCGCGATTTTTCGGTGACAATGCGATGACTGGCGCCAGCCATGAGTCCGAGGCCGCCGCCCATCACTATGCCATCGCCCCACACCAACACGGGTTTATCGAAGGTGTGCAGCAGATGATCTAAATGATACTCGTCGGTAAAAAACACCCTCGCCATGTCGGTCACTTCACCCGGCGTCTCTTTAGAGGCGTGATACAGGGCGCGCACATCACCACCGGCGCAGAATGCTTTTTCGCCGGCACCATCTAGCACCACCATAGCGATGCTATCATCTTGTGCCCACGCGGAGAGTTGACGAGTAAGCGCTTGGATCATCTCCAAGTTAAGCGCGTTGAGTGCCTTTTCCATGTTCAGCGTGGCAACACCGACCAACTTGCCTGACAAGGTGCCTAAGGTTTGAAATACCACGCTATTGCTTTGCTCAATACTCATTAGCTATTGGTCCATTTTGCTTGGCGCTTTTCTAAAAACGCGTTAACCCCTTCGGCCTGATCTTTCGTGTCAAACAAGCCAACAAACAACTCACGCTCGACAGGCAGCGCCTGCGTTCGTGGCATCATTCGGCCCGCTTGAATAAGCTGCTTACACACAGTCACACTGCTAGGGCTCTGGTTAGCCACCTTTTCAGCAAGGGTTAACGCCGTATCTAAGGCTGAACCTTTAGCCACCACCTCTTCAACTAATCGCAGCTGCAGTGCCTTGTCGGCATCGACACGTTCGCCACATAAGATCATCCGCTTTGCCCAGCCTTCCCCGACCAAGGCGGTAAGATTTTGAGTACCACCAGCGCAAGGAAGTAAGCCAACGGTCGCCTCAGGCAATGCCATCACGGCCTGTGCTTCAGCGATGCGAATATCACAGGCAAGCGCCACTTCGAGCCCGCCGCCCATAGCATAGCCATTGATAGCAGCAATCGATACCCCACGAAAACCACTGAGGGCTTCAAACGCTTCGCCAAAATGTTTGGCCATTGAAGCCGCATTACCTTTATCGCCATCGGCAAACAGTTTGAGATCGGCACCAGCACTAAAAAACTTTTCCCCGTCACCCGTTAGCACTAAAGCATAAATCTCTTTGTTGGCATTCAGTTCGCTTACTTTTTGCTTAAGTAGCTGTAAACTCGATGCTGTCCATGTATTTGCTGGCGGATTGCTCATTGTGAGTACCGCGGTATGGCCAATAATTTTCTCGATAATCGCTGTCATCTTTATGCTCCTTTGTGACAATTACAGGATCGGGCTAGCGTTTTCGTCGAGTAGACGACGAGCAATAATCAAACGCATGATCTCGTTAGTTCCCTCTAAGATTTGATGTACGCGCACATCACGGAAATGGCGCTCCAGCGGATATTCACGAATGTAGCCGTAACCACCGTGAAGCTGCAATGCACTATCACAAACGCTAAAGCCAATATCGGTGGCAAAACGTTTTGCCATGGCGCAATAGGCCGTCGCTTCAGGGTCACCACTGTCGAGTTTAAAGGCGGCTAAACGCACCATCTGCCTAGCAGCAACTAACTCCGTCGCCATATCGGCTAACTTGAACTGCAATGCTTGAAATGCCGCGATCGGCTTACCAAACTGTTTACGCTCATTCATATATTGAGTTGCGCGATCGAGCGCCGCTTGCGCCGTACCCACAGAGCAAGTGGCAATATTGATGCGACCGCCATCTAATCCCTTCATGGCAAACGTAAAACCTTGACCCTCTTCGCCTAACAGATTGCTTACTGGCACACGAACATTATCGAAGGTAATTTCACGGGTTGGCTGGGCGTTCCAGCCCATCTTATCTTCCGCTTTGCCGTAGCTGATGCCATCGGTGTCTGCGGGTAGCGCAATGGCCGAGATCCCCTTAGGACCCGCTTCGCCGGTGCGGCACATAACAACCAGCATCTCAGTCGAACCAGCGCCAGAGATAAACATCTTAGCGCCGGAGATCACATATTCATCGCCTTCACGAACGGCTTTGGTTTTGAGTGACGCCGCATCACTGCCGGCACCCGCTTCGGTTAAGCAGTAAGAGGCCAGTTTTTCACCTGTGGTCAATGGCGCTGACCATTCATCTCGCAGGGATTGAGAGCCAAAGCTAGTGATCATCCAGGTCGCCATATTATGAATAGTCAACATGGCCGTGGTGGCGGTGCAGCCCATCGCAAGCTGCTCGAAAATGATCGAGGAATCGAGGCGAGATAAGCCCATGCCACCTTCCGATTCTGGCGAGTATAAAGCGCAAAAGCCCAGCTCTCCGGCTTTTTGAATGACATCTTTAGGGAAATGATGCTCTTCATCCCACTTGGCGGCGAATGGAGCTAGCTCTTCATTGGCAAATTGAGTTGCCAGTTCGGCAAACTGGCGTTGGTCTTCATTCAGATTAAAATCCATCTGATTAACTCCTTGAGCACCTATGGTTATTCGCCGCTAGTGATAATGCGGCATTTTTTAATATCGGTGCGTTACTTGTTGATTGTTGATTATTAGCGGTAAACACATGATGAAAAGCCTTGGACCCATTAGTCCAAGGCTTTCACGTTATTTCAGGGCAATCGTCATATTCGGCGCATGATGCTCAACATCGGAGATGTCCGATTCAAACCAGCGCGCGGTGATGGTCTTGGTCTCAGTGTAGAAACGCACCGCTTGTTTTCCATAGGCGTGCTGATCGCCATAGAAACTGCCTTTCCACCCCGTAAACGAGAAGAAAGGTAGCGGCACAGGAATCGGCACGTTAATCCCCACCTGGCCCACTTCAATATTATGCTGATACTTACGCGCCGCCGCGCCGCTCGCGGTAAAGATAGAGGTACCGTTACCATATGGGCTGGCGTTGACTATCTCGATAGCGTCTTCAAGAGAATCACTTTCCATGCAGCACAACACAGGCCCGAAGATCTCCTCTTGGTAGATGCTCATCTCTGTAGTCACATTAGTGAACATAGTCGGTCCGACCCAGTTACCGCTTTCATAGCCCTCGACAGTGAAATCGCTACCGTCGAGCAGGCATTCGGCGCCCTCTTCTTTGCCTTGAGCAATCAGCTTAAGCACGCGAGCTTTCGCCGCAGGGCTGATAACAGGACCATAGGCTGCGTCTTTATCATCCCATAAGCCCGGTCTGACTTTGGCGATGGCATCACGTAGCTCAGGGATCCAGTTTTTCGCTTCACCCACAAATACTGCTACCGACAGCGCCATACAACGCTGACCCGCGGCGCCGACAGATGCACCAACCAAGTTATTAATGACTTGCTGTTTATTAGCATCGGGCATGATCACGCAGTGATTTTTAGCGCCGGCAAAGGCTTGTACACGCTTAAGATTATCGGTACCCGTCTTGTAGATATATTGACCCACGCCAACTGAGCCGACAAAGGAAATGGCTTTAATATCTTGATGCGTCAGCAGCACATCGACCGCCGTTTTGTCACCATGAATTAGCTGCAGAACACCTTTGGGTGCGCCCGCCTCTTCAAACAGTTCGACCAAGCGCTGCGGCGTCATCGGATCTTGCTCCGACGGCTTAAGTACAAAGGTGTTGCCGCAGGCAATCGCCAACGGGAACATCCATAATGGGATCATCGCCGGAAAGTTAAATGGTGTAATACCAGCGCATACGCCCAAAGGCTGGGTATAACTGTAGGTATCGATACTGCGCGCCACGTTTTCAACGGTTTCACCCATGATTAGGTTAGCAATGTTACAAGCGTGCTCAGCCACTTCGATACCACGCCACACATCACCTTTGGCGTCTTCAAAAGTTTTACCCGTTTCTTGAGCCAGAATCGTTGCAATCTCATCATGATGGGCTTTTAGTAGATGTTGATAGCGAAACATTACCCGAGCACGCTCTGATACAGGCACCTCTTTCCATGTCGTAAAGGCTTTTTTCGCACTAGCGATAGCAATTTCAACTTCTGATGTAGTCGCAGCGTTAATGGTCGCGATCACTTCATTATTAGCCGGATTAGTTACCGAGATCTGCTGAGTGCCTTGGCCTAAGGTAAATTCACCATCGATGTAATGTTTAACTTGAATAGTCATATTGCTTTCCTAAGATCTTTTTAACTAAGACAAAAATGTAAGTGACAGCTAAAAACTCACATCGTTAACTGAGGTTATGCCAATGGGCCAATAGCACATCTATCAGCCCGAGCAAATGGATTAGATTTCAATCGCCATAGCGGTGGCTTCGCCGCCACCGATACACAATGAAGCCACGCCGCGCGTAAGCCCTTTTGCTTTTAAGGCATGAATCAAGGTCACTAGCACACGGGCGCCAGAGCAACCGATTGGATGGCCTAATGCGCAAGCACCGCCGTTGACGTTAACCTTGGTTTCGTCTAGCCCGAGCTCTGAAATCGCTAGCATGGTGACCATGGCAAAGGCTTCGTTGACCTCAAATAGATCGACATCGGCTTTAGTCCAGTTAACCTTGTCGAGCAACTTAGTCATGGCGCCAACAGGCGCTGTGGTAAACATCGACGGCTCTTGAGCGTGAGTCGTGTGACCTTTAATGGTCGCCAGCACCTCCAGTCCCTTTGCATCGGCCTGCTCGCGGGTCATGAGCATGAGTGCGGCAGCGCCGTCTGAAATTGAACTTGAGTTTGCGGCAGTGATAGTGCCTTCTTTGGCGAATGCGGGGCGTAGTGTGGGGATCTTTTCAGGACGCGCATTCCCTGGCTGCTCGTCGGTATCGACCACGACATCACCACGTCGGCTCGATACTGTCACCGGGGTAATTTCAGCTTTAAACGCGCCAGATTCAATCGCGGCATTGGCTTTTTGCAGTGAGCTTAGCGCAAAGTTATCCATCGCTTCACGACTAATGGAGAAGTCATCAGCGGTCTTCTGGGCAAACGTCCCCATAGCACCACCGGTATAGGCATCTTCGAGGCCATCAAGGAACATGTGATCCATCACCTTGCCATGACCCATACGCATGCCGCCTCGGGCCTTGTCGAGTAGATAAGGGGCTTGACTCATGCTTTCCATACCACCAGCGATAACAATATTGGCACTACCCGCTTTAATGAGATCATGCGCTAACATCACCGTTTTCATTCCAGAGCCACAGACTTTATTGACTGTGGTCGCACCAACCGATAATGGCAGTCCAGCCCCTAACGACGCTTGACGCGCCGGCGCTTGACCAAGACCCGCTGGCAATACACACCCCATAAGTACTTCATCAACGTCAGCGCCTGCAATTGACGTGAAATCCATCAAGGCTTTAATTGCGGTGGCAGCCAGTGTTGGCGATGTGACACTCGATAGCGCGCCTTGAAAGCCCCCCATAGGGGTGCGCTTCGCCGCGACAATCACGATATCTTGGTTTGTTTGCTCTGTAGTCATCTTCCGCTCCATCTCGGTATTTTTTGCTCGAACCACATGTTGAGAACACGTGATGAACTGTGATCAATTTCAAATAATATTACTCTGACGTTTACGCGAACGTAAAGCAAGTGTTAACTCGCCAAAATGGTATAACTTTAGTCTAAGGTTTTGTCAGTCTGGATTTACACTTTGGCGTAATGTGTGAGTGGCCAAAAGGCTTGCTGGCAAATAAAGAGAGGACACCTGCCACTATATGGGCAAGCAAATTTTGGGGGGCGATAAAACTTTATAATGTTAAAAATTAACAACTTAAAGGTTAAATTTCAAATACAAATAAAATGCCATCAAGAAAAGCTATACATAAAACCAAGTTATTGGCACTCGCTAAGTGAGCGCCATCAAGGCGACACCGTCAAACTGCACGTCCTTATCTCAGTTGATATATTCGGGCTGCAATGCAGCCACCAAACTTACCGATTTAAAAATCGTCAAATTGTTTGCCCATAGCGCGAATTTGCTTTAATCCCACCCCATGCTGATTACGCTCGGCGCAGAGTTGCTGATGCACTTCATCCAGCGGTTCGCCAATTAACACGATGCGCACCTGATACCCTAGTGCCTTTGCCGCCGCGTCGTAGGCCATATATTCCCAATAGGCCATATTGGTATTATCACAGATGACTATGGGCTCACCCCGTGCCAACGCCTGAATAAACAGGGTTAAATTACGTTGATGGTATTCACTCAGCCGACTGGGATTAAACTGATACTGCCCCTGTTGATAAAATAAGTTATCGGTCGAAAAATAACCCCTAAGCCTTATCTGTTGCGCGACTGCGGCAGGCTGCGCTGCAATAAACTGCTCAACCCAATAACTTTTGCCGCTACCAGGTAAGCCGCGCATAATAATCGCTAACTTGTCAGTCTGAGTATTTTGACTGGCCAACATCCTATCGAGCGCCACGCTTGTATCCAGTTCTATGTCTAATTGCATTACTGCGGCGCACCTATTAGCTCATCGTTAATCTTGTCACCACGCAAAATCGTATCAACCATATGTGGCAAAATGCGGCTGGCCTTATCCTGCAGATGATATTGAAACTGACTGTGGCGATCGGCGGGCATAATATTAACTTCAACTGTTTGCGCGCCGTGATGATTAGCCGTGTCAACAAATCCGGCGGCCGGGTAAACCGTCCCCGAGGTGCCGATGGCAATGAATAGATCGCAAGTATCGAGCGCATGTTGGATACGATCTAGTCCGATAGGCATCTCACCAAACCACACCACATGAGGCCGCAGGCGCTGGGCCGGTATGCAACAGGTGCAGGTATGATTAACCCCAAAGTGATCTGTCAGCAAAAATGTCTGTTGTGAACGAGGGCAGCGCCCTTTTGTGAGCTCACCGTGCATATGCAGTAAGCGGCGAGAACCCGCCCTTTCATGCAAGTCATCAATATTTTGCGTCACCACGAGTAGCTGACCATCAAACTCTTGCTCGAGTCGGGCTAAGGCCTTATGCGCCTCGTTGGGTTCGATATGGCCGTCATGCAGCTGCTGCCAGCGTTCGTTATAAAAACGCTCCACCATTTCAGGATCACGCGCGTACCCTTCTGGGGTCGCTACATCTTCTATTTTATGTTCTTCCCATAGCCCGTCTTGATCCCTAAAGGTTCTGAGCCCTGACTCGGCAGAGATGCCTGCCCCGGTTAATATCACGATCTGCCGATACATCTGCTTTCCTTGTTATTGTTATCTTAATACTGACTCGTTGCCATATATCCAATACGCCTATGTTCAATTTAAGCCTGCCAGAACACAGTGGCGAGGTGTATTGGGCATTAGTATAAATACCACTATAAAAAGTATGTGTAAAATTCGCTATATTTTACCAGCAAACAATCAATTGCACTCGATTTGCTGACTAAGCGAACAATATGCAAGATCAAAGGTTTAAGTTTTTAAATTCAGCCCCTATAATGGTTGCCAATATCAACAACTGAACCTTTATTGGCGATGCTAAGGTTCTGCAATCAAGAGATTAATAATGACAGATGGAAATCAAGCGCTAAAGAAAGCGGGATTAAAGGTCACCTTACCACGAGTCAAGATCCTCGAGCTGATGCAGGGACCTGAAAATCAGCACATCGGTGCAGAAGAACTGTACAAAAAGCTACTCGATATTGGTGAAGAAATTGGGTTAGCAACTGTTTATCGCGTATTAAATCAATTTGATGATGCAGGTATTGTCACCAGACATCACTTCGAAAGCGGCAAGGCGGTTTTCGAATTATCATCACAACATCATCACGATCATTTAGTCTGTTTATCTTGCGGCAAGGTGATTGAATTTTCCGATGATATGATTGAGCGTCGTCAAGATGAGATAGCGATGAAGCACAATATTAAATTAACCAATCATAGCCTCTATCTCTACGGTGTTTGCACCAATGATGAGTGCGATCACGGCGATGCTTAATGGTTAACAGACCAGAGGCGATATAGCCAAGTTAATCTTGATAGCCAGCTGATATGAAAAAGGGATCCTAGGATCCCTTTTTCATTGGTCGCTTTTCACATTTGAGGAGTCAATGCATAAGCCTAAGGAGACAACGCCTAAACGCGGCAGTCACCTTCGACATCACAATGCTTATCAATAAACGGGTTGCTTACATTTTAAATCTCAAATTAACCCAAGCATGACCTCGGCTTAATCGTCTAATCTATCTGAAAGAATTTTGCCATCGATAGGATCGATACGCAGCTCACGCTCGACTCCATCTTTGTAAGCTTCCACTTCCCACTGGTCCCTTTTAACAGAGACTTCAGTAATGGGCGAGTAGCCCTGCGCTTCTAATGCCTTAATCACTTCAGAAAGCGGTTTAGCATCGACAGGTGGCTTCTCATGTGCAAAAGAGTGAGTCGCACCAAGGCATAAAGTACAAGCTATCATTGCACCAAACAGCTGCTTCATAATATCTCTCCTTCATTGCATTTGGATAACACGTTAAACCGGGACGATGACCTGACACCCATTTACATCATACCTGCTCTTTTTCGCGGCAATTTTTATCATAGGATTTTGGGTTGTTCAATAATTTTTAGCAGCAAAAAAATGCCTTTTTATATCGATACAGTTATATGACAGCCTGATAAAAAACACGGCACGATTAACTGACACAACAACTGACATAACAGAGGCAAGATAGCGGCGTTTAATGGTTATAGTCGTAAGTTATCAAACTGAAAGCTCAAAAATAACCCACAAAAAAGGCGCCCTAAGGCGCCTATTTACAAGTGGGTAAGATTACCAACCTGTTTTAGTACGTAGTGCACTGCCGATATCTGCAAGTGAACGTACGGTAGTTACGCCCGCCGCTTCTAGTGCTGCAAACTTATCTTCTGCAGTACCTTTACCACCAGCGATGATCGCACCAGCATGCCCCATGCGCTTACCTTCTGGTGCAGTCACACCAGCAATGTAAGAAACAACAGGCTTAGTCACGTTAGCTTTGATATATTCAGCCGCTTCTTCTTCAGCCGTACCACCAATTTCACCAATCATCACGATGGCTTCTGTTTGTGGATCGTTTTGGAACATTTCCAATACGTCGATGAAGTTAGTACCTGGAATTGGGTCGCCACCAATACCAACACAAGTTGATTGGCCGAAACCTTCATCGGTAGTTTGCTTAACCGCTTCGTACGTTAGGGTACCAGAGCGAGAAACAATGCCCACTTTACCAGGCTTGTGGATGTGACCAGGCATGATACCAATCTTACATTCACCTGGGGTGATAACACCTGGGCAGTTAGGACCGATCATGCGCACGCCAGTTTCTTCAAGCTTAACCTTAACTTGCAGCATATCCAGAGTAGGAATGCCTTCAGTAATACAAACGATTAGCTCGATGCCACCATCGATAGCTTCAAGAATGGCATCTTTACAGAAAGGGGCTGGTACATAGATAACGGTTGCTGTTGCACCCGTTTCAGCTACGGCATCTTTTACAGTATTAAATACTGGAAGACCTAAGTGAACTTGACCACCTTTTCCTGGAGAAACACCACCAACCATTTGAGTGCCATACGCGATAGCTTGCTCAGAATGGAAAGTACCTTGACCACCAGTGAAACCTTGGCAAATGACCTTGGTATCTTTATTGATTAATACAGACATTATTTGCCCTCCGCAGCAGCAACAACTTTAACAGCAGCGTCAGTTAGTGACTCAGCTGCAATAATGTCAAGACCAGAGTTAGCCAATACTTCGCGACCGAGATCAGCGTTAGTACCTTCAAGACGAACCACAACTGGCACTTCAACACCCACTTCTTTCACTGCGCCAATGATGCCTTCGGCAATCATGTCACAACGTACGATACCACCAAAGATGTTCACCAGAACCGCTTTAACGTTAGCGTCAGACAAAATGATCTTAAATGCTTCAGCTACGCGCTCTTTAGTCGCCCCGCCGCCAACGTCTAGGAAGTTAGCTGGCTTGCCGCCGTGTAGGTTAACGATGTCCATGGTACCCATTGCTAGGCCGGCACCGTTTACCATGCAACCTACGTTACCGTCGAGGGCAACATAGTTAAGCTCAAATTTAGCCGCATGTGCTTCACGCGCGTCATCTTGTGATGGATCGTGCATGTCGCGGATTTTTGGTTGACGGAACAATGCGTTGCCATCGATACCTATCTTACCGTCTAGGCAGTGAATGTTGCCTTCGGTCGTGATAACCAGCGGGTTGATCTCAAGCAGTGCGAAATCATGGTCGTTGAACATCTTAGCAAGACCCATGAACACTTTAGTGAACTGCTTCATTTGTGTTGGGTTTAGACCCAATTTGAAGCCAAGATCACGTGCTTGGTAAGGCTGTGGACCCGTTAACGGATCGATAATGGCTTTGTGAATCAGCTCTGGCGTTTCTTCAGCCACAGTCTCAATCTCAACACCACCTTCAGTTGATGCCATAAACACCACGCGACGAGTCGCACGGTCAACAACAGCGCCAAGATAAAGTTCGTTAGCGATATCGGTGCAGCTTTCGACTAAGATTTTAGCAACTGGCTGGCCTTTTTCGTCAGTTTGGTAAGTGACAAGGTTCTTACCTAACCAATTTTCAGCAAATGCTCTGATCTCTTCTTTGTCGCCGGTAACTTTAACGCCACCTGCTTTACCACGGCCGCCTGCGTGTACTTGACACTTAACAACCCACATATCACCGCCAATATGGCCTGCCGCTTCTACCGCTTCTTGAGGGGTATCACAAGCAAAACCTTCTGACACTGGTAAACCATATTCGGCAAATAGGGATTTTGCCTGATATTCATGCAAATTCATGATGATCTATCCGTATACTTCTTATCAAATCCAACCGGCTCATAGGAGCCAGTAGCGAGGGTGATGCCCACCAAAGCGATAGGCATCGAATCAACGTCGTCTTACAGGTCGAGCAATAGACGAGTTGGGTCTTCGAGGAAGTCCTTAATGGCAACCAAGAAGCCAACAGACTCACGACCATCGACTATGCGGTGGTCATAAGACAATGCTAGGTACATCATAGGCAGGATTTCAACCTGACCATTAACTGCCATCGGGCGATCTTTAATGGCATGCATGCCTAAAATCGCACTTTGTGGCAGGTTCAAAATAGGCGTCGACATGAGTGAGCCAAATACGCCACCATTAGTCACGGTGAAGTTGCCGCCTGTCATATCATCAACAGTCAGCTTACCGTCACGGCCTTTGATGGCTAATTCACGCACGTTACGTTCGATCTCAGCAAGGCTCATGGTGTCGGTGTCACGCAGTACTGGCGTCACCAAACCACGTGGGGTCGATACCGCGATACTCACATCGAAATAGTTATGATAAACAATGTCATCACCATCGATAGAGGCGTTAACTTCTGGGAAACGCTTCAGGGCTTCAGTCACGGCTTTGACGTAGAAAGACATGAAACCTAGACGAATACCGTGACGCTTCTCAAACACTTCTTGATACTGCTTACGAATGTCCATGATAGGTTTCATGTTCACTTCGTTGAACGTCGTCAACATTGCAGTTGAGTTCTTCGCTTCAAGTAGACGATTGGCAATGGTCTTACGCAGACGTGTCATAGGTACACGCTTCTGGCTACGCTCGCCTAGTGGGGCTACAACAGCAGCAGGCGCTGATGCAGGTTTCGCAGCAGGGGCTGATTTGACGAAGGCTTCAACGTCTTCTTTCGTGATACGTCCACCCACGCCAGTGCCTTTCACTTGAGCTGCATCCACATTATGTTCGGCGATTAAGCGACGAACTGATGGACTTAGCGCATCATTTGACTCATCACTTGCCGCTTCTTGTGGTGCTTCAGCTTGCGCCTTAGTCACTTCTTGACCAGCAACCGCGCCAGCAACAAATTTAGCAATCACAGCTTCACCTAGAACGGTGTCGCCTTCTTCGGCTAGAAACTCAACGATTGAACCATCTTCTGGCGCAACCACTTCAAGTACCACTTTATCGGTTTCAATATCAACCAAGTTTTGATCACGAGTCACTTGCTCGCCAGCTTTGACATGCCAAGTGGCGATGGTTGCATCAGCAACTGATTCTGGCAGTACGGGTACCTTGATTTCGATACTCATGGAAAGCTATCCTTTTTAAATTATCAATTACTACAGTTTTAATGCGCTATTTATTAGAGATTCTTGTTGCTGAGCATGCAGTGCTGGGTAACCACAAGCAGGGGCAGCAGATGCTTCACGGCCTGCGTAGGTTAACTGTGCGCCTGCTGGAATCGCCGCCCAGAAATGGTGTTGGCTACAATACCAGGCACCTTGGTTCTGCGGCTCTTCCTGACACCAAACGAAATCTTTAACGTGCTGATATTGCGCCAGGATTTGTACCATGTCCTCATGTGGGAACGGATACAATTGCTCGACACGGATCAGTGCAATATTAGTGAGATTCTCTTTGCGACGCTTTTCAAGCAGCTCAAAGTACACTTTACCACTACAGAACACGACGCGGTCAACCTGGCTGCTATCTTGCTCATCGATCTCCGCAATCACGTTTTGGAAGGTGCCAGTGGCAAGCTCTTCCATACTCGATACGGCTAATGGATGACGCAGTAGCGATTTAGGCGACATCACCACCAATGGACGACGCATAGGACGTACCACTTGACGACGTAGCATGTGATAAACCTGCGCAGGCGTTGATGGCACGCACACTTGCATATTGTGGTTAGCACAAAGTTGCAAGAAACGTTCAAGACGCGCACTGGAATGCTCTGGACCTTGACCCTCATAACCGTGTGGTAACAGCATGGTTAAGCCACATAAGCGGCCCCACTTTTGCTCACCCGATGACAAGAACTGGTCAATCACGACCTGCGCGCAGTTAGCGAAATCACCAAACTGGGCTTCCCAAAGCGTTAATCCGCCAGGCTCGGCTGTGGCGTAGCCATATTCAAACGCGAGTACTGATGCTTCAGACAATACCGAATCAGAGATATCGATAGGGCCTTGCTCGTCGGCCACATTACGCAGTGGCAGATAAGCCGTTGCATCGTTTTGATTGTGTAATACCGCATGACGATGGAAGAAGGTGCCGCGACCTGAGTCTTGCCCCGTAATACGTACCCGCTTGTTATCTTCAAGAATTGAGCCGTAGGCTAAGGTTTCAGCAAACCCCCAATCGAGCAGCTTTTCACCCTTTGCCATGGCAACACGATCTTTATAAATCTTGGCGACACGTGACTGTAACTTATGATTTTCAGGTACATAACTTAACTTGTCAGCCAAGTTTTGCAGACGCTCGATAGACATTTCACCTGGGTAGGCTTCGTCCCACTCGCGATCAAGATAAGGCGTCCAGTCAACCGTATGCAGCGTCATAGGGCGCCACTCTTTAACGACGCAATCACCTTTATCGAGTGCATCACGGTAGTCGTTGATCAAGCTGGTGACTTCATCAGCAGCTAAGGTGCTCTCTTCGATTAAACGCTCGGCATAGATCTTACGCGGCGTCGGATGCTTTTTAATCTTGGCGTACATTAATGGCTGTGTAGCACTTGGCTCATCGGCTTCGTTATGACCATGACGACGATAACAAACCAGATCGATAACCACATCACGCTTAAACTCGTTACGGTAATCAACCGCCAGCTGCGCAATGAAGGCCACGGCTTCAGGATCATCAGCATTAACGTGGAAAATCGGCGCCTGCACCATCTTAGCGATATCGGTACAGTATTCTGTTGAGCGAGTATCTTCAGTCAAGTTAGTGGTAAAGCCCACTTGGTTATTGACTACGATACGAATACTGCCACCCACTTTAAAGGCACGGGTTTGAGACATGTTAAATGTCTCTTGTACTATCCCCTGACCTGCAATAGCACTGTCACCATGGATGGTGATGGGCATTACTTGCAGACCGGTTTTACAACCGCGGCGATCGAGACGTGCTCTGACAGAGCCCATCACCACAGGGTTAACTATCTCAAGGTGCGATGGGTTGAACGCAAGGGCTAGATGAACATTGCCACCTGGCGTTTCAAAATCTGAGGAGAAACCTTGATGATACTTAACGTCGCCTGAACCGAGTAATTCGTCGCTGTGCTTACCAGCAAATTCATCAAACAGTTCTGACGGTTTTTTACCGAGAATGTTCACCAATAGGTTTAAACGACCACGGTGAGCCATCCCCACGACCATCTCTTTGGTACCGGCTTGGCCACCACGGTAGATGATTTCACGCATCATGGGCACGAGTGCGTCACCGCCCTCGAGTGAGAAGCGCTTAGCACCGGGGAACTTGGCGCCGAGGTATTTTTCCATACCTTCGGCGGCGTTAAGGCCTTCGAGAATACGGAGTTTGGTGGATTTATCGTAATTAGCTCTACCTAAGGATGGCTCCAAACGTTGTTGGATCCAACGTTTCTCATCGGTATCTGTGATATGCATGTATTCAGCGCCGATAGCACCACAGTAGGTGGCCTTCAGTGCATTCACAAGATCACCTAGCTTCATGGTGTCGCCACCGTGCGCAAATGAACCTGTGTTGAATTCACGATCCATATCGTCGCTAGTTAAGCCGTGGAAGGCAGGGTCCAGTTCAGTGACGGCATCGCGCTTCCATAAACCGAGGGGATCCAGATTCGCATTCTGGTGACCGCGGAAACGGTGAGCGTTGATCAACTGTAGGACTTTAACTTGTTTAGCATCCACATCAGGGTCGGTAATACGAGCAGAGCTCTTATGGCGGCCTTCTAACGCTAAACTACGAAAATATTCACGTACTTTTGAGTGGGCAGCTTCGGGCACATCTGTTGCGCCGTTGGCATATGGGAGGTTATCAAATACCGCGCGCCAGTCGTCTGATACTGACTGTGGGTCTTCTTGATAGGCTTCATACATCTCTTCTACATAGGTCGAGTTCGCGCCACTTAAGTGAGACGAATCGAGCCAGGCTTTCATGATGCCTTGGTGCATTTCTATTCCTTTCAAACTTGATACACGTGTTTAGCCAAAGTCTTAAAAATGCAATCCCAGTTAATCGCACTGCAATTGCAATCTATCTGCCGCCCCGAGAATCCAGATTGTACGGCACATGTGTAGTTCCATTACATAAAAGAGCCACTTCCTCTTAAAGAAGAAGTGACTCTTCATGAGCTATATCATTATTAGAATCAGCTCAGGTTGTTGCATTTACACTGCTCTCTTAAGCAACATTGACTTAATGTGTCCAATGGCTTTAGTCGGATTCAATCCTTTCGGACAAACATCCACA
Organism: Shewanella sp. 553; assembly: GCF_059338375.1. NCBI lineage: Bacteria > Pseudomonadati > Pseudomonadota > Gammaproteobacteria > Alteromonadales > Shewanellaceae > Shewanella > Shewanella sp. 553. The sequence continues at coordinate 1,620,596 of NZ_CM181701.1, read as the reverse complement.
CAGTTCATGATGCCATGGCAACGGAATACGCTGTATGCATCATCAAGCTCAGACAAACGCTCTTCAGTCGCGGTATCACGGCTATCGATAAGGAATCGATAAGCATGTAATAGACCACTTGGACCGATAAACTTGTCTGGGTTCCACCAAAACGATGGACAGGCTGTAGAACAACAAGCACACATAATACACTCGTAAAGACCATCTAAGTGTGCACGTTCTTCAGGTGATTGCAGATGCTCACGCGCAGGCGTTTTCTCATCGTTAATCAAATAAGGTTTAATCTTTTCGTACTGTTTGTAGAACTGAGTCAAATCGACAATCAGGTCACGTACGACAGGCATGCCTGGTAGTGGGCGGATCTCAATAGTCTTACCCTTAAAGGTAGATATTGGCGTGATACACGCAAGGCCGTTCTTACCATTCATGTTGACACCATCACTACCACACACACCTTCACGGCATGAGCGACGGAACGCCAATGTTGGATCTTGTACTTTAAGTTGCATCAGCACATCAAGCACCATCATATCGGTACCGTCAGCCACTTCCAACGTGTAATCCTTCATGTAAGGCTTAGTGTCTACGTCAGGATTATAGCGATAAATAGCAATCTTTAAATTCATCTGACAGTCCTTAGTAAGTACGCTTGATTGGCGGGAACGCGGCACGAAGCTTAGGCTCCATGTTCACATCACGCTTAGTCATCTGCTCAGTCACTGGGTCAAACAGACTGTGACACAGCCAGTTTTCATCATCACGCTCAAGGTAATCTTCACGTGAATGCGCGCCACGACTCTCAGTACGATAGTTTGCTGCATAGGCTGTGGCTAACGCCGTTGCCATTAAATTGTCTAACTCAAGACATTCGATACGTTGAGTATTGAACTCTTGTGAGTTGTCAGACAGCTTAGCATTCGCCAAACGGTCGCGAATAGCCTTAAGTTCAGCCAGACCTTCAGCCATAGCGTCACCGCTTCGGAATACTGAGAAGTTAAGCTGCATACATAGCTGCAGATCTTTACGGATTGTGGCTGGGTCTTCACCGTCTTTATTGCTTTCCCAACGGTTTAGACGCTCAAGCGACTTGGCGATATCAGCATCTGTCGCATCTTTTGGATCGACAGTGGCGTCAAGCGCTTTACCTAAGTGTTGACCCGCAGCACGACCAAATACCACTAAGTCGAGTAATGAGTTACCACCTAAGCGGTTAGCGCCGTGTACTGATACACAAGCAATTTCACCGACAGCAAATAAGCCGACGACATCTTGTTCGCTGCCATCTTCATTCTTACGAATGACTTGGCCGCTGACTTTCGCTGGTAAACCACCCATCATATAGTGACAGGTTGGCAATACTGGAATTGGACCATCGGCGGGATCGATGTGAGCGAAGGTACGAGACAGTTCACACACACCAGGAAGACGCGCTTCTAGGGTTTCTTTACCTAAGTGGTCAAGTTTCAACAGACAGTGTGGCCCTAATGGACCATCGAGGCCACGACCTTCACGAATTTCGGTCATCATTGAACGTGCAACCACGTCACGTGATGCCAAATCTTTCGCGTTTGGCGCATAACGCTCCATGAAACGCTCACCGTCTTTATTGAGCAGGTATCCGCCTTCGCCACGGCAACCTTCGGTCACCAAAACACCGGCGCCAGCAATACCCGTTGGGTGAAACTGCCACATTTCCATGTCTTGCATCTGCACGCCAGCGCGCATCGCCATACCAATACCATCACCAGTATTAATGTGGGCGTTAGTGGTAGAAGCGTAGATACGCCCTGCTCCACCGGTCGCGAGAATCGTGGCTTTGGCTTTGAAATAAACGATTTCACCGGTTTCGATTTCGATTGCAGTACAACCGACAATCGCGCCATCATCATTCTTCACTAGGTCCAGTGCATACCACTCAGAGAACACTTCAGTCTTGTGCTTTACGTTCTGCTGATAAAGGCAGTGCAATAAAGCATGACCGGTACGGTCGGCAGCCGCTGCGGTACGGGCCGCTTGCTCACCACCAAAGTTCTTTGACTGGCCACCAAACGGACGCTGGTAAATCTTACCATTGTCAAAACGTGAGAATGGTAAACCCATCTGCTCAAGCTCGATAATGGCTTCAGGGCCGGTTTTACACATAAATTCAATCGCTTCTTGGTCACCGATAAAATCGGAGCCTTTCACGGTATCGTACATGTGTTGTTCCCAGTGATCCTCATGGGCGTTACCCAGCGCTACGGTGATACCACCCTGTGCTGATACGGTATGAGAACGCGTTGGAAACACTTTAGATAACAGCGCGCAGCTCTTACCTTCTTTAGAAATCTGTAGTGCAGCGCGCATACCTGCGCCACCAGCGCCAATAACGACTGCATCAAATTCACGAACTGGAATACTCACTTAAACACCCCACACAATAACAATGCCAGCAGCCAAATAAGAGAAGGCAGCCACGACGAAGACGAATTGGAGTACACCACGCAAACTGACGCATTTCACGTAGTCTGTCAGCACCTGCCAAATACCAATCCATGAGTGGATTAATAGGGCAACTAGGGCCAATAATGTAAACACTTTCATCGGCAGAGTGCTAAATAGACCATGCCAGACGTCATAAGTGAGAGGAGAACTAGCGGCGATAAATCCTACTAAAAAGATAGTGTAACAAGTAAGGATAACTGCACTAGCACGAATAAGAATAAAATCATGAACGCCGCTGCGTCCAAGACTTGCTGCATTTGTTACCATACCCAAATCCCCACAATGATTGACAGTGCCGCGGCAATAACGAAGGCGGCTTTCGCTGAAGCGTTACCTGAGTCTAACTCTTCCCAACGTCCGGTATCCATGATGAGGTGGCGTACGCCAACGACAAGATGGTAACCCAGCGCGGTTAGAATTCCCCAGACGACAAACTTAACGAACAAGTTATCAAACAGAGATTGTATGCCTGCGAAACTCTCAGCAGATGCGAGTGATTCACTCAACAACCAGATAAGAATGCCGACGGCAAACAGCATGATAACACCGGATACACGGTGTAGGATTGACGCAATCGCTGTTGCAGGAAAGCGAATGGTCTGCAGATCTAGATGGACAGGTCTTTGCTTTTTCACGTTCTGCTCACTTCTGCTCCATTGAGCATTATTTTTGTTATCGAACCCCTTTCGAACGAAATTTGATCAGCAAGCAAACTTACCACCTCGTCTCGCCACAAAAGAAAAGTTTAAACAAACTGTTAACTAATTCAAAAATCACTAATTAAGCTTGTAAGAAATGGTTTATGAATTGGTTTGTTTGTAGCTCTTTTCGAGCCGAGGCAAGTATACGCCGCCGAAATGTCAAATACAAACATCACATTATGCAAATTTAGTTTTTTTGGTAAAAAAATCTGCCAAGTTCCTGTATTGATAAGGGCTTCAGCCAATTTAAGACCATGGTCTAACGAATTTAAACGCTTATTTAAATTGAAATGTGATCTAGATTCACTGTAAAGTATTGGCGTTTGACAAAGCCGCACTCACATAAGAATGAAGTAAGGAGAACGGGGTATGGCTGATAATATAGCCAAATTGGAATTACCAGGGAACGATTCGATTGACCTGCCTATTAAAAAAGGGACAGCAGGATTTGATGTAATCGACATCAGCAAACTAGGTAGCAAAGGTCACTTTACATTTGACCCAGGATTTTTAGCGACAGCATCCTGCGAATCCGCTATCACTTACATTGATGGCGCCCAAGGTATACTTTTACACCGTGGTTACGCAATCGACGAATTAGCCGTCGATTCAGATTATTTAGATCTTTGTTATCTATTGCTTTACGGTGAGTTACCCACTAAGGCCCAATACGATAAGTTTGTCTACACGGTTAAGACTCACACTATGGTTAACGAGCAATTGGCTTCGTTTTTCCGTGGTTTCCGCCGTGACGCTCACCCAATGGCGATGCTATGTGGTGTGACGGGCGCATTATCTGCGTTTTACCAAGACTCTTTAGACGTAAACGATGAGCATCACCGCGAAATCGCCGCGTTCCGTTTAGTGTCTAAAATGCCGACGATTGCAGCCATGTGCTACAAATACTCAATTGGCCAACCCTTTATCTATCCACGCAACGACCTAAGTTACGCGGGTAATTTCCTAAGCATGATGTTTGCTGTACCGTGCGAAGAATATAAGGTCAACCCAATTGTTGAACGCGCGATGGATCGTATTTTCATCCTTCACGCCGATCACGAACAAAACGCATCAACCTCTACCGTTCGTTTAGCGGGTTCTTCTGGAGCTAACCCATTTGCGTGTATCGCAGCGGGTATCGCCTCACTTTGGGGTCCGGCTCACGGCGGCGCCAACGAAGCCTGTTTAAACATGCTTGAAGAGATTGGCACAGTTGATCGCATCCCTGAGTTTATTGCACGCGCTAAGGACAAAGACGATCCTTTCCGCCTAATGGGCTTTGGTCACCGCGTTTACAAGAACTTCGACCCACGCGCTAAAGTGATGCGTGAAACTTGTCATGAAGTGCTTGCTGAGCTTAAAGTGAACGATCCACTACTTGATGTGGCGATGGAACTTGAACGCATTGCACTTGAAGATGAGTACTTTGTGTCTAAGAAGCTGTATCCGAATGTCGATTTCTATTCAGGCATCATCATGAAAGCCATCGGTATCCCGACCAGTATGTTTACCGTGCTATTTGCATTGGCACGTACTGTTGGCTGGATTGCCCACTGGAAAGAGATGCTAGATCAGCCTGGTCACAAGATCAGTCGTCCGCGTCAGCTATACACAGGTTCACCTGAGCGTAGCTTTGTCGATTTAGACAAACGCGGCTAATCAGAACGATCTTTGCTAAACGTTAAAAGGCACTCATTGAGTGCCTTTTTTATTCGCATCTATCTAATGGTAGCGTTAACTCTCATGCTCATGGCAACCAATTGCTTGCAGCATGCTTACGTGCAGGTGTTTCTTCGACACCGCTGACTCTCTTTTTGAAAAGAATCATCCCTAGGTGCTCTGCGATTTCACTGCTGAAATCGAAGGTCACAGCCGCACCTACACCGACTTATTTATCTCTTCGATTTAGCCGTAATTGGTATCCACAGAACCGTTAAAAGCAAATCGCTTTTGGACAAAATTATCTTGGCCTTCGAATGTAGGTTGAGGCATTTTTGGCTTGTAGCATTTAGTCGAGTTTGTTTTTATTGATTGATGGTAGCGTTAACCTTCATCATTTTGAATTGCTTGCCGCAGGCGTTTTCGTGCAGGTACTTCCTCGGCACCGCTGTAAACCCATCCTTGGGCGCTCTGCGATTTCATCCCTGAAATCGAAGACCTCAGCCGCACCTACACCGAGTTCTAACCCTCTTCGATTTGGCATTACAGGTGTCATTCTGGGCATTAAAAGCTAAATTATTTTTGGACATTTCCGTGTTAGAACTTTAGCTCTATATATATGTGAGTTTCAGATTAATATTTCTATGGGCTAACGCCTAGCTCACCGGCTGATTTTGCGGAGAGTGTTTTGTGTAAAATGGAGCGCAGCGACAACACAAAACGAGCGTAGTAAAATGGGTCCGCGTGCAGCTATTTGTTAAGTTTATTTTTTGTCTGTAATTGCTTTTACGCCCTTAATTGATAGCTTTCGTGAGTATAAAGGAGATTTATAATATGCAGGGCTAACTTTTTGCGCAGAAGAGATAAGGTTACGCATAGCTTCTTCTAGACCTTCTTCTTTATAAGCTGTAGATGGCTCACTTTGATATGGTAGATCTGGATTGTTAGTTACGCATGGAACTGAAGGATGATTTATTTCTTCCAAGTAGCTATAAAATGCATCTTTTGATATTACAGCACCGAACATTCTCCAAGCGTATTTTTTACCCCAATAGTAGCCATCTGTTGCTTTATGTGTAACACGTTGGTCATTCTTAGCTTTTTCTGCATGTATATTTTCACGAGCAATTTGTTGCGCAAATGCATAGCTAAAAAAGGGGTTAACCTCAGCTGTTTTCGAAAGAGCTGATAACTCAATTACATTTCTTCCGTTTTGATCTGTAGAAAACCCAATATTATAGCGCTGACCTTCCTCAATAACGGGAGCACTATTGGCCTCAAATTCATACACAGTATTTGTCGTTTTAGGGGTGAAACTATGAAGAAACTTACCGCTTGGAAGTTGGCTTATTTTGTAATTGCTAGCAATCAGATCGTGTATTGTAAATAGGTCTCTAGATTTCATATTCTTCCCTTCTGTGTGCTGATGCTGAGTAAACTTAACGCTTCAAACACCGGCGCAGCTATGCTGTGTCCGAGTGCTTTGATTTGTTAGTAGCTTTTTCCAAGAACGTTCCCGTAAAATCCAGAATAGACCTTATTTTAGACACATCCTCTTCTAACTGCTTTAGCCAACTTTCGTAGATATCACCGCACTCAACAAACATTTTTCGAAGTTCGCTATTTTCCGCATCCATGATAGCCTCATAGTTCGGGCTATCTGTTTCATAACTATGCATGTCAGCGAAGAATGCGTTTACCTTCGCATTTCTGAAAACTTGGGACGATTTGCTATGCAGTTCATTTGACAAGATGGCAAGCTCATTTGATATGAGCATTAAATTTTCTTGCGAAGCCTTACTTATTTTTTCTACAGCGTCTGTGAAGTGACTTGGATCGTCATCGTGAATCTCCAGCATCTCAGCATTTTCAACAATAGAGTTATCAATCTCTCTTTTCAAAGTCAAAAGCTGGCTGTAAACCGATATTCTTTTTTCAAAAAGCTCTTGATACTTTTCCTTCGAAATAGATGCATATGCTTCGTATTTTAAAAACTCTGTTTTAAATTGATTTTGAATTTGGTCCATTTGTTTGGCGTGATCGAGTCTCATCAATTCCAGGTCTTTAGTATGCAGATCTTTTAGCGATTGTAGCTCTGTATTGCTTTGAGCTTTGAATGCCTCAAGGTCCAATTTATGCTTTGCCAGATCGCCGTTGATAATTCTTTTGGTGTTCACATGCCCTAAGAATGCAGCCAGAGCAATCAAGACAGCGGAGACTCCACCAAAAGGTAATAGTACTTGATTTAAGAATTCAGAGATTGCCAAGTGTTGGTTCCTTCATACTGGTTTAGCTACTAACAGCTTATTAGCGCGACCTTGCAAGGTACGCTACCTTGTAAGGTAGGAGGCCAAGCATGTATAGACACACTAGTAAGACTCAAAAAAATTATCGTAAATCATACAGTAAAGTAAATTCTACTTCAGCACAATACGAACAAGGTGATGTATCTGTGCAATGTATTCCTGAGCTTCGAAGAGTGATTGAAATTACAGATTACGACAATGGAGTGCCAACTACGCACACGTTAGAGTTATATAAAACCAATCGTATTGACTGCTACAGAGTAATAGTCGATGGCAAGCTTTGGAAAGAACGTATTGGGTGGAGCAACATTCTTGAAGGCATTAGAAAAGCGCTACCAAGATTATCTAGAGAATGGTAAGCCTCTAGAACAGTAGACACTGTTCTAGAATTACTAAAATTAGGTCAACAGTCCAATACAAATCAGAGCCAGTTCAGCCATGCGAAACAAGGAATGGGGCAAAACTAAGTTAGCTTTCTACTCGCCAATCACACCAAATGCAGTCAAATCGAAGAGGCGTTAGAGATAGGTGTAAGCGCGGTTTTGCCCTTGGCGGCATGGATGCCGCCGTGGAGCGTATAGGGACATATTCACAGCGAGCCAAAAGAGCGCTTGCACATTCCCCGCCGGACAGGCGATTAATAACAGTGAAGGTTCGACCTTCAAACACTTTCAATAAATAAAAATGCAGCCAGCCGCTACTCAAGCAAATGCCAAGCCTTTATTCCAAGACCTGCACACTTTGGGGCAAAACCACGTTAGCTTTTAACTCACAACTCGCACCAGAAGAAGTTGAATCGAAGAAACGAAATAACCTAATGTAGGTGCGTCAGTGTAGGTGTGTCTTCAAACACTCTTAAGCAATAAGACGCGGCCAATGCCGATATCACCATCGAGTTCACCACCGATTGTTAAAAACCGCAACATTTAAACTTTTACGCTACATCTTTCATGCGGCTCACCAACAAACCAATCCATTCCAAAGCTAACTTATTGTATATAAAGCTATAAATGATTTGGCACATTTGATGCTTTATAACCGCTAATGAAATCACACCAATGAGTTTAACGACATGGAAGCATGCAATAATAAGACCGTCATCCTACCTATCCTACTTGCGGCACTACTGAGTGCTTGCAGCCCTACCCCCGAGGAAAAAGAGGAGGTTAAATACGCCATTCCCGTTGAAACCACCACGGTCGTTCAAGGGGATGTTTCCTCCTTCTATAGCACGACTGGTACGTTAGAGGCGCCACTTGAAGCTAAGGTGGTTTCCCGTATTGCTGGGCTTATCGAAACCATTAAAGTGGAAGAAGGCGATCGCGTCACTAAAGGGCAGTTACTGGCGGTCATAGACGCTAAACGTCAACGCTATGATTTAGCCCGCTCTCAAGCCGAGGTTGAGATCATCGAGCAAGAGCTCAACCGACTCAACAAAATGACCGATAAAGCCTTTATCAGCGCCGATACGATGGCAAAACTTGAATATAACCTGCAGGCGGCCAGCGCAAAACGTGACTTAGCTGCATTGCAAGTAGAGGAGAGTCTAGTGCGATCGCCTATCGATGGGGTCATCGCCACCCGCTTTGTTAAGCAAGGCAATATGGCTAAAGAGTTTGATGAGCTCTTCTATGTGATCAATCAAGATGAATTATATGCCATAGTGCACCTGCCTGAAGTTCAGCTCGATCGCCTGCGTCTGGGGCAAGACGCACAACTGTTTGCCAGTCAGCAAGCCGATAACGGCATTGTCGCCCAAGTGCTGCGGATCAGCCCCATTGTCGATGCCCAAAGTGGCACCTTTAAGGTGACTCTGTCGGTGCCCAACCAACAGGCCCAATTAAAAGCCGGCATGTTTACCCGGGTTGAGCTTAGATACGACACGCACACCAATGTGATCACAGTGCCTTACAGCGCGGTGATCAATCAAGATAACCAGTATGCGCTCTATGTGATTGAAGGAGACAATGCCACTCGTCGCCAAGTCAGCCTCGGGTATCGTGAAGCCGACACAGTCGAAGTGATCTCGGGGATCAAACCGGGTGAGCAAATTGTGGTTCGAGGTCAGCAAAACCTGAAAGATCAATCGTTAGTTGATGTCATAAGTGCACTCGATGTCGCCCGCGCACAGCAATAACAGGAGTTGAGCTTATGTCGATAATTACTACATCCGTCAAGCGTCCTGTCTCGGTATGGATGTTCATGTTGGCGGTTTTGTTATTTGGTATGGTGGGCTTTTCTCGCCTTGCGGTAAAACTGCTGCCAGACTTGAGTTACCCGACCATCACGATCCGCACACAATATAACGGCGCTGCGCCCGTTGAAGTTGAGCAGTTAGTCTCAAAACCCATCGAAGAAGCGGCTGGCATTGTCAAAGGGCTGCGTAAAATCAGCTCAATTTCACGCTCTGGGATGTCAGATGTGGTGCTTGAGTTTGAATGGGGCACCGACATGGATATGGCCAGTCTCGATGTGCGCGAAAAACTCGACACCATCGCATTGCCACTCGATGTCAATAAACCGCTATTACTGCGTTTTAACCCTAACCTTGACCCTATTGTACGTTTAGCCCTATCGCAACCAGAGGCTACGCCCATTGAGCTCAAACAGCTGCGCACCTTTGCCGAAGAGGAGCTCAAACGCCAGCTCGAGGCATTAAGCGGCGTCGCGGCGGTTAGGCTCTCAGGCGGGCTAGAGCAAGAGGTTCATATTCAATTAAACCAGCAAAAGTTAAACCAACTTAATCTTAACGCCGACACCATACGTGAGCGCATAGCCTCTGAAAACATTAACTTATCCGCAGGTAAGGTGGTGCAAGGCGAGAAAGAGTATCTGGTGCGCACCCTAAATCAATTTAACTCCTTGCAAGATCTCGGGCAGATCATCATCTACCGTGATAACACCACATTGGTGCGACTGTCAGACATCGCTGACATTATCGACAGCCACAAAGATCGCAGTGACATCACCCGCATCGGCTCGCAAGAATCTATCGAGCTGGCTATCTATAAAGAAGGTGATGCTAATACGGTCGCGGTTGCGCGCAACATCAAAGCTGAACTGGAAAAGCTCAATAAGCTCAGCGAAAAAACTCAGCTGCAAGTCATTTACGATCAATCAGAATTTATCGAAAGCGCGGTCAGTGAAGTGACCATGGCCGCCCTACTGGGCAGCCTGTTGTCTATGTTAGTGATCTATCTGTTTTTACGCGATATCCTGCCCACATTGATTATCTCCATCTCTATCCCCTTCTCGGTTATCGCCACCTTTAACATGATGTATTTTGCCAACATCAGCCTCAATATCATGTCGCTTGGCGGCATCGCACTGGCGGTAGGCTTACTGGTTGATAACGCGATTGTGGTATTGGAGAACATCGACCGTTGTAAAAAACTCGGCATGAGTAAACTCGACGCGGCCGTGACTGGCACCAAAGAGGTCGCTGGCGCTATTTTTGCCTCGACCCTAACCACCTTGGCGGTATTTGTGCCCTTGGTTTTTGTCGACGGGGTCGCTGGGGCGCTGTTTTCTGATCAAGCGTTAACCGTCACTTTTGCCCTGCTCGCCTCATTACTGGTGGCATTAACCACCATCCCTATGCTCGCCTCGCGTAAAGGCTTTAGCGCCCTGCCACAGCTATTGCCCCAAGCTAAAAAGCCGCTGGCGGACACCAAGATGGCGAAAGTGAAACATTACGCCACCACAGTGTTTTCGTTGCCATTTATACTGTTATTTAGCTATTTACCCTCGCTATTATTGACCTTAGTCTTAATGCTCACTCGGGTGCTTGCTTGGTTAATCGGTCTTATTATGCGCCCCATCAGTCAGTTATTTAATCGCGGTTATCAGTTATTAGAGCTGGCGTATCATGGTTTGCTCCCTTTTGCGCTGAAACGGAGCAGGCTTACTGTCGTTATTGCCATGGTCATTACTGCGGGCACCATGACTTTAGTGCCTCGTTTAGGCATGGAGCTTATTCCGGCGATGGAGCAAGGCGAATTTTACCTAGAGGTCGAGTTACCCCCAGGGACTCAGGTGAGCGAAACCGACAAGGTACTGCAAACCCTCGCCTTGGCGATTAAAGACCGCAGTGATGTTAAACACACTTATAGTCAAGCCGGTAGCGGTGGCTTAATGACATCCGACACCTCTCGCGGTGGCGAAAACTGGGGCCGATTACAAGTGGTATTAGCCGATCACCATGCCTTTATTGCGGTCAGCCAAGCGCTCAGAAGCACCGCTATGCGCATTCCAGCGCTCAATGCCACTATCGAGCACCCTCAATTGTTTAGCTTTAAAACGCCGCTGGAAATCGAAGTGATTGGCTACGATTTAGCCCAGTTAAAACACACGGCCGATAACCTAGTTAACACGCTATCTGAGTCTGCACGTTTTGCCGATCTCAACACCAGCCTGCGCGATGGCCAACCCGAGCTGAGTATTCGCTTCGATCATGCACGGCTTGCCGCCTTAGGGATGGATGCCCCAACGGTTGCTAACCGCATAGCCCAGCGCATTGGCGGCACTATCGCCAGCCAATACACAGTGCGAGATCGTAAAATTGATATCTTGGTGCGCAGCCATATTGAAGAGCGTAACCAGATAAGCGATATCGATTCGATGATAATCAACCCCAACAGCGCTCAGCCCATTCCACTGAGCGCTGTGGCTGAGGTGTCGCTTAACTTGGGGCCGTCTGCGATTAATCGCATCAGTCAGCAACGTGTGGCCATTGTTTCGGCAAACTTGGCTTTTGGTGACTTAAACGAGGCAGTGGCAGAAGCCAAGGCGCTCATACGCCAGCAAACCATACCAAGCACCATACAGATCCGCTTTGGCGGCCAAAATGAAGAGATGGAACACTCATTTAAATCACTGCAAATCGCCTTAGTGCTGGCCATATTTTTGGTCTACCTCGTGATGGCCAGTCAATTTGAATCCCTTATCCATCCGCTACTTATCTTGATTGCCGTGCCCATGGCTGTCGGCGGCAGTGTATTAGGCTTATACATTACACAAACCCACTTAAGCGTGGTGGTATTTATTGGCCTTATCATGCTGGCCGGCATAGTGGTCAACAACGCCATCGTCTTGGTGGATAGAATTAATCAACTGCGCCAGCAAGGCATAGAAAAAGCGCAGGCGATAGAACAAGCGGCCAAATCCCGTTTGCGCCCTATTATCATGACCACCATGACCACCGCGCTGGGGCTTGCTCCGATGGCATTAGGGCTGGGTGATGGCAGTGAAGTGCGTGCGCCTATGGCGATAACCGTCATCTTTGGTTTGAGCCTTGCCACCTTATTAACCTTAGTGGTGATCCCTGCCCTTTACTCACTCTTTGACCGTAAGCAGTATCAGGGAGAACCTGAGCCTACACCAGCCGCGCCAGCCATGGGAGAGGCACAATGAATATCACCCGCTTAGCCATTGCCCGTCCCGTGACCACCAGCATGTTTTTTGTCGCCATTTTACTGTTCGGCCTTGCCTCCAGCCGTCTTTTACCACTGGAGATGTTTCCCGGTATTGATATTCCTCAGGTATTGATTGAGGTGCCCTATAAGGGGTCGACCCCCACCGAAGTGGAGCGCGAAATCACCAATATTTTAGAGCAATCTCTGGCGATCATGGGCGGGGTTGAGGAGTTAAGATCGCGCTCATCGCAAAATGGCGCCGAGATTGAACTGCGGATGAAATGGGGCGAGAACGTCGCCACGAAAAGCCTAGAAGCCCGAGAAAAGGTCGATGCCGTACGCCATCTGTTGCCCCAAGATGTTGAGCGGGTGTTTATCAGGCAGTTTTCCACCGCCGATATGCCACTATTGACGGTGAGAATTTCCAGCGACCGTGCACTCTCTGGCGCCTTTGATCTGCTCGATAAACAGTTAAAAAGGCCCTTGGAGCGGGTCGAGGGGGTATCGCAAGTGACCCTGTATGGCGTGGAGCAAAAACAGATTGAGATAAGGCTCGATGCCGATAAGCTCACTGCCAGCAACCTATCCCTTAACGCGTTACAAGCGCGCCTGCGCCAAGCGAACTTTATTGTCAGCGCTGGCACAATACGCGCCAATGATAAGGTGTATCAAGTATCGCCTAAAGGCGAATTTCGTGGCTTAGATGAGATCCAGGCCTTAGCCTTAGCACCGGGCATCACCTTAGGCGATATTGCCAGCGTGCGTTACGCCCTGCCCGAACGGCTCGATGGCCGTCATCTGGACCAAAATTATGCCGTAGGGCTAGATGTGTTTAAGGAGTCGGGGGCTAACTTAGTCGATGTCTCTGAGCGCGTACTCAAGGTAATTGAAGCGGCCAAACAAGATCCCCAATTTCAAGGGATCAAGCTGTTTATCATGGAAGATCAAGCTTATGGGGTAAAATCGTCATTGTCAGATCTGCTGCTTGCCGGCTTAATGGGCGCCCTGCTCTCCTTTGCTGTGCTGTACCTGTTTCTGCGGGATCTCAAAATGACCTTGGTGGTGGTCTCCTCGGTGCCGATCTCACTGTGCATGACCTTAGCCGGCATGTACTTTTTAGGTTACAGCTTAAATATTTTATCCATGATGGGCTTACTGCTGGCCGTAGGCATGTTGATTGATAATGCCGTGGTCGTAACAGAAAGCGTATTACAGGAAAAACAACACGCCGATAACACCAGTGCAGAGCAAGCGGTACAAAATGGCGTTAACAAGGTGGCTTTAGCGGTGCTGGCTGGCACGCTCACCACCGCCATTGTATTTTTGCCCAATATTTTTGGGGTTAAAGTGCAGTTAACCATCTTTCTTGAACATGTGGCCGTGGCCATTTGTATCTCATTGGCCTCATCACTGCTGGTCGCGAAAACCTTAATCCCCTTGATGCTAAGTAAGCTGCACTTCAAGGTAGATAGCACGCCAAAAACCAGCACCTTACAAGCCTATTATGAGCAAAGCCTTGACTGGATCTTACACCGGCCAAAACGTGCTGGCGTCTTTGCGCTGCTTATTTTGGCTTCCACCGCACTGCCCCTGAGCCAAGTGAAACAAGATCAATCTGACGGTGAAGGCAACAATCGCCTTTATATTAATTATCAAGTCGATGGGCGTCATAGTTTAGCCGTCACCGAAGCGATGATAAACCGCATGGAGGACTATCTTTACGCCAACAAAGAGGCATTTTATATCGATTCAGTTTACAGCTACTACGCGGCCGATCGCGGTCAATCCACGTTATTACTGCAAGAAGATATGGATATCGATATCAAGGCACTTAAACGCCAAATACATGACGGCTTTCCTAAGTTCTCGATCGCTACGCCGCAATTTGGCTGGGGCGATGAAAATAGTGGCATACGTGTCACCTTAACGGGCCGCTCAACATCAGATTTAATCAAGATCAGCCAGCAAGTAGTCCCCTTACTCAGCAACATCAAAGGGCTAACGGATGTTCATTCTGAGCTTAATGGCACCCAGCAAGAGGTAGTGATCCAGCTTAACCGCACCTTAGCGGCGAGGTTGGGGCTAAGCTTGAGGGAGCTGGCGCAAAACGTATCTCTCGCACTGCGCGGCGTGCCTCTGCGCTCATTTCGGCACGATCCCAACGGTGAGCTGCGTATCGAGCTTGCCTATGAAAAGCAGTGGCAAACCTCACTTGAAAAACTCAAGCAATTGCCCATAGTACGTATCGACAATCGCGTTTATCCGCTGCAAAGCCTTGCCGACATCAGCATTAAGCCCCGCTTCGATACTATCCGTCATTACGGGCGACTCACGGCATTATCCATTGGCGCTAACCTTGACGACATCACCACCGAAGAGGCGCAGCAAGCCATCATAGATGTGATGCAGGCGGTGTCATTCCCCCCTGGATACGGTTACTCGCTGCGCGGCGGATTTGAGCGCCAAGATGAAGACCAAGCGATTATGGCCACCAATATGCTATTGGCGGTGGCGATGATCTACATAGTGATGGCGGCGCTGTTTGAATCCTTGCTGCTGCCCACAGCCATTATCACCTCGATCTTGTTTTCCATCACTGGCGTGTTTTGGGCACTGCTGATAACGAACACGCCGATGGATATTATGTCTATGATTGGTATATTGATTTTAATGGGGATCGTGGTCAATAACGGTATCGTTTTGGTGGATCAAATTAATCAGCAAACGCCGCAATTATCACAACTGCCTGATACCATACACAAGGTGTGCATCACCCGCCTTCGTCCGGTGCTGATGACGGTGGCAACCACAGTCCTAGGTTTAATCCCCTTGGCGATGGGTGACACCCAACTCGGTGGCGGTGGCCCGCCTTACGCGCCGATGGCCATCGCCATCATCGGCGGTTTGAGTTTTTCCACCATCACCAGCCTCTATCTGGTGCCGCTGTGTTATCAGGCGCTATATCGCCTGCGACACCAAGCCAGCACCACACTGAGCAAGGCACAGCAGCGGGCACAGCGTCTCACTTACTGGTGCTAACATTATTGACCCCAAAAAAGATTTGTCAGCCAAATAGCACTTAACCCACCTTGTATCCCCAAAAATAAGGTGGGTAATACTGCGTTGATAGTTTGCACTCTAGATAAGGTTTCCTAGACTTAAAGTTACCTATCACTTTGCATCATAACTCAATTCCATATAGGAATTATTGTGACTCAAATAAGCGCAAATGACACCGAAGGCAATCGCACACTTTTAGTGTTAAACCTTACGGATAATGACAGCTTTTGTAATAAATCACTTAACGATAATCATTGGCATATTATTCATGCCAAGACCTTTGAACATGCCTATAAATTGCTCCAAGAACACCCCTGTTATGTCGCGATTGCGATCATTTCAACACCTTCTCTCGACAAAACCCTGCATGTGATTGAACTGCTGCAGAGCCATTACAACCAGCTGTTATGGATAGCCCTTTGTACCGATGATAAATGCATTAAAGATCAGTTCACATTTTGTTTAACTGATTTTTTTATCGACTATCATCATCTGCCCATCGATAGTGAACGCCTACAACATACTTTAGGCCATACCTATGGCGTCGCCTTAGTCAATGCACAACATCAACAACGCTGTGCCCAAGATCAACCATTAGACTTGTTATTGGGTCATTCGACAGTCATTAATCAGCTAAGGACACAGATAGTTAAAGTGGCCGCCGCAGATGAGCCCATATTATTAAGCGGTGAAACTGGCACAGGTAAAGGTCTATGCGCTAATTTAATTCATAATTTATCGCGGCGACATCTCGGTCCGTTCGTCATCATTAATTGTGGCGCCTTGCCAGCAAGCTTGATCCACTCAGAACTCTTTGGGCACGAAAAAGGGGCATTTACGGGTGCCGACAAGCAATATATTGGCCGGATTGAACGTGCCAATACCGGTACGCTATTTTTAGATGAAATAGGTGATTTATCATTAGATTTACAAATTAATTTATTACATTTTTTAGAAGATCACTATATTGAACGCCTTGGCGGCAACAAGAGAGTCGACATCGATTGCCGTATTATTTTTGCCAGCCATATCAATTTAGAAGCAGCCGTTGAGGAAGGTCGTTTCAGAGAAGATTTATACTATCGTATCAATATTCTCCACCTTGAAGTCCCTAGCCTGAGAACCCACAAAGACGATATTGAGCTATTAACCAGCGCCTATTTAGCCAAGTTCAGCCCCCCCAGAACTCACTACCGTTTGACGAAAAAGGCACTGCATGTCATGGCACAGTATGAGTGGCCTGGTAATGTGAGAGAGTTAAAGAACCGGATTCACCGTGCTGTAATTATGGCTAATAGTGAACGGCTGAGCGAAGCCGATTTAGGCATAAAATTAAGTAAACAGACCAATATAAACCAAGATGTTATCGATCTGGCTCAACATCGTACCGACATAGATACCGAGTTACTACTCGATGCCATTAAACGCAATAACCACAACATTTCGGCAGCTGCGCGTGAACTCAACATCTCTCGCACCACTTTTTACCGACTTATCAAAAAGTGTAAAATTAAGCTGTAATGCTCAACTGAAGGCTCCAACAAACTGAAAAATGAGGGCTTACCATGTTCAAATCGTCATTGAAAATTCTTATATTAATGCTGAGCAGTCTATTCATTGTCGCCTGTCAACCAGAAAGCCCACCTGAACACGATGAACTCACCATGCTAAAACAAGAGTTAGGCCAGTTAAAACAAGATATTCGTATCATGGCCAGTCAGGTAAACGATATTCACCGTGTCGCCATGGCATCGACCGAACCTCAGTATAAAACGTTAGCGACACAAGATAATATCGATGCCAATGGCCAACTGCCAACCCTCGGTGCTGATGAGGCAACCTTGGCCATTATTGAGTTTTCAGATTATCAATGTCCTTACTGTAAGCGCTATATCGATCAAACCTTTTCTCAACTAAAAACCCAATATATCGACACAGGAAAACTAAAATATATTACCCGAGACTTTCCTTTAAATTTTCATCCTAAAGCGAAAGGAGCCGCGATTGCGGCCAACTGCAGTCTACAGCAAGACGCTTATTGGCCAATGCGCGCCCTGCTGTTTAATAACATAAGAACGCTGGGTGACAAGCTATATCAAGACAGTGCCAATGCATTATCACTCAACATTAAGCAATTTAATGAGTGTTTAACAGAGCTGACGCCGTTAACTAAAATCGAGCAAGATGTCGCTTACGGCTCATCGCTCGGCATTCGTGGTACGCCCAGTTTTTTAGTCGGTAAAATAGAAAATAATCGTATTCTTAATCCGAAACTGGTGGTCGGAGCTCAGAGCTATCAAACCTTTAACGCTATTTTAGAAGCCTTGCAGACACCAGATCCAGCCCAGTAAAAAAACAGTTGCCTTGTGGTGGGCCGACAAGGCATGCTTTTTCGTCCATAGTTCCCCCTGTGACTAACCCATGGCCCAGGATTGTCACCATCATTGTTAACCAAACTGAACACCTGAACAAACCAAGTTAAATAGAAAAAACCGATATAACAATCACCTACCTCAGCTAATCTCCACCAGTGTCCCAACCTAACACTCACTTGTTACAGTTATGCAACACCCACCTTCCTTCGTAAAAAAAATTGAGTTAAAACCACATTATTATCAATAAGATAGGTATTGGCCTAATGCTTGCTCTACTTAAGGCACAGGTTTAGACCATCTCTGACTTAAGTCAGTCTACTATGCACACAATTTAACAATAGTCTGGCAGTAGTAAGCATTAAGTATCAACACGATAGTCTCTAGCCCAGCCATAAAACAGCATGAATAAACACATACGTTTTATCCATATTCACTGATATGAAGGTAAATATTATGAAACGATTTAAAGGTAACCAACTTATCAAGACGCTCGGGATAGGTTTGGTCAGCAGCGCCATTTTATATGGCGCAACCAGCACCGCTGCCTATGCGTCATTTTTTCCACAGAAAACAGATCAGGCCTGTATGGCCGAACAAGCGGGATTTGACCTCAACTGTACCGCTAACGACGTTAGGGTTAGTAAAGTGGATAACATCACTAACATTGATAATCCTGGCGAAGCTGTACAGTGTGTGCTCGGTGAAGAAGTCACCTTCCTTGCCGATGTCACCATTACCACAACGGCCAATGAAAGGTATGACTATTCCGTTTATCTTCCAGAAGGTAATTGGAGCGCACAAGATAGCAACCCAAATAACGAATGTTCTATCTTACTGGGTCGTACCGATGGTCCCGGCGTTGACCTTGAGGAAGGGTTAGATAGCTGCGCCGATATCAGTAAGGCACGTGGCTTCTCGCCCACTCACTTATATGAACAGGAGGAGATCACCCTATTTTGTCGTGATGACGATAACTCAGGCAAAGCCGAGTTTAATTACTGTGCCGCTTGGCATAATAAAACGGGCGCCGATTGTAGTGAAAATGATCCAGCCGCACCTGGTACACCTTCTAAGTGTCGCTGTGATGCATTCGATATTGATGTCTTTATTCGCCCCAATCCTCCTCAAGTGATAAAAACCCTTGTCGGTACCAATACCCATACCGAACCGGGCGGCCTCTATACCTTTACGGTTAATTTCACTAATCCAAATGCACAAACATCCATTTTTATCACCTCGCTCAGCGATGAAATAGATACTGCTGCCGATGGCAGTTATGAAACCTCTATCGATTTATGGGGAGCAACTGTGCCAGTCGGCGCAGCTGATGGTATTTATCTCACAAACACTAACTGTGCGCAGCCCGCCGATATCGGTAATGGCCCCGGTGAGGTCTTACCGAGTGCATCCTACAGCTGTCAATTCAGTGTACATATCGTTGATTCTGATCTACCCGACGATCAACAACCTGAATTGTATAATGACTTAGTCAAACTGGCCTTAATTGACCGTAATGGCGATCCAGTTGTTGATGGTAATACTTGCGCAGCCGTCAGTGGTATCGATGGCGAACACTGTAGTGACACGCGGCAGGTTAACGTAACTAACTTACCACCAAGCATCACGGTCTTGAAAACAGCGAGCCCAGATCAAGTACCAGAGTCGGGCGGCAATGTCACTTATACCGTGGATGTCACTAACACCTCTGATGCTTGGGATTCTCCATTATTGCTTAGCTCACTCATGGATAATAAATTTGGTAATTTAGATGGCCAAGGTGACTGTGCTATTAACGGCTATATCGCACAAGGCGGCACTTATAGTTGTAGCTTTAGTCAATTTATCAGTGGCAGCCAAGCGGGCTCACACACCAATATTGTGACCGCTAAAGCTCTCGACAATGAAAATGATCAAGCCAGTAATGCGGATTCAGAAACCGTGGTCATTAACGATGTGCCTTCGATGATCGATCTCCAGAAAACCGCAGATCCTATCGAAGTACTCGAGACGGGTGACGATCCGAGTGTCTCACGTTCGGTTGACTACACTTTCCTATTCAGTGTGGATGCGGCCGGTGTCGATACTGTGACCTTTAGCAGTTTAACCGATGACATGTTTGGTAATATTACCGCTGAATGTATGGTTGATACCGTCGATGGTGCGCCTATTGCACCTACGCCACTCAATGGCTTTATGCTCGACCCTAACCATAATGCAAGTTGTACCATTGCGAAATCGCTCACCGGTAATGCAACCGATGTGCATGTCAATGTGGCAACAATTAATGGTGTCGATGACGATGGTCAACCCGTATCAGATTTCGACGATGCGACAGTGACCTTCTTACCAAGCCAACCAGCTACCGATATGAAGTTCGCTGCCAGTCTCCTCGTGGTATTAGAGCTACATAATGCGGGCATTGAAAATGTGAACCTAACATTGATGACAGTCGGTGGGGCTAACGTATTTACAGAAGATGATACGGCCAGCTTCATGTTAATCAATGACGGCGGAATGCACGACAGCATAAGCTACCCAGCTTGCAATGAGGGGCAAGAGCTGACTTATAATGGTTCGCCCAATGATACCTATAGTTGTGCCTTTACTATCGAGTTAAAACCAGGGTTAGAAAATACCGATCCGATTACTTTCCTCGATGACGTTATCGTCAGTGTTGCTGATGATGAAGGTAATGTATCAACCAATGATGTGGCTATCGAAGTGAACACTATCGAATAACCCTTGCGTTACCTTCCAAAAACTGAAGTAGCCGAGGCCTTGCCTCGTGCTACTTCCGCTATCAGGGCATCTCTACTTATTGCCTTGTCCCTTATTCCCACCATTACCGCCATTACCACCCGAACTACTTAACGAAAGTATCACTCTGGCCGTTGCCGTGGTTTTACCATCACTAATGGTATAGCTAAAGCTATCGCTACTCTTAAAACTCTTTGCCGGTACATAGCGTACTTGGCCAGCGGATGTCATTTCAACCCTCCCCTTAGCCCCTTGGGTGACCGATACTAATACCAGCTCATTTTCTGCATCACTATCATTGGCCAACACATCGATAAGTACCGGACTTTTGGATGTCATGCTGACATTATCATCGACCGCTATTGGCGCCGTATTAACCACGGTCTTTACCGTATACAGGGCGCTATCGCTGGCAAAGTAGCGACTATCTTGGCTGTGAGTCGCGGTCAGTAACACCTCATAAGCACCGGGTTCTGCATTAAGATCTGAACTCACGACAATATTCGTTTGACTCGTTTGTCCTGGAGCTAAAAGCAATGAGTTTTGACTACTGTGCCACCCTAGCGGCAATTGTGCAGACAGCTCAAAGGTACTGCTATCACAAGCTTCGCTATCTTTATTGGTCACGCTAATGCCATAGCTTAACTGTGCACCTGCAACTACCTCAGTGTCATTAACACTGTTGAGCATCAGTATAGGGGCTGCACGCTCACATACCGCCACTGGCGAGGCTACCGTATAGGTCGCGGTGTCTGTGACACGATAAAGCGGCTCACTTACATGCTGGGCGCTAATGTCAAAATCATAAATACCGGCACTCGCCTCAGGCAGTGATGTGACATCGATACTGACATCGCGCTGCTCACCGGGTGACAAACTGATCCTCTGATGATTGGCGGTCCACCCCGTTGGGACATTGGCCGCTATCTCGTAATCACTCACGCTACACGCATCACTATCGCGATTGATAAGCGTGCCACGATACGTAACTGGAGTGCCGGCGGCTAGTGGTTCATTGCTATCGAGCGTCAACATAAAGCTTGGCGCGACTGATACACAGGCCAATACTGGAGCTTCAACCACATAACTGACTGTTGATACCTGCTGATATTGGTTATTGGCGACATTCGTTGCGCTAATAGCAATATCATAAAATCCTTCACTGGCAGAGGTCGAAGAAGTCACGCTGACAGAGGTTGTAGCGCTTTCACCTGGCGCGAGATGCAGGTTTTGATCTTGTGATAACCAACCGCTGGGGGCATCAATGGTGATCGCAAAGCTAGCATCGGTACAGCCGGCGCTATCATTATTGGTAACACTCACCCGATAATCGACCTTACTGCCCGCCTCAACCCATGGGCTTTCATTAGGGGCGATGCTGAGGCTCGGAGCCGCTTGAATACAACTTTCGCCAGCGTAACTCACGTTAACTGATACACCACTTTCGTCGGCCCACTCCGTGGTGATCGTCACTCCAGCGGCAGCATCGGTATAACTTTGCCCCGCGATTAAGGCGGCATCATCGAGATCCCGTAATCCACTCTTAGGTGTCATATCCAGCAACAAGCTACTTTCAATATCTTCATCGCTTTGATTTAAATGCAGTAGCACACCTTGAGTCACGGCTTTGCCAGCAAGGAAACTATCAAAACCTATACCTTGGCGATATTCTAAGTAATACCATAAGGGGTCGCCGGTTTGCGCATCGCCGCCACGGCGGACTTTAAGTCCTTTCGCTTGACCGTCGAGGGGGCTTTCATAAGGAGCTAACAGATAATTACCATCACTTTCTGCGCTGATAAGCTCGCCTTGCTCTGGCGTTAACCAGCCTAAACGTTCTTTGTTAAATAGGTTAAAGTGTCCCTCAGATTTGCCCATGATATCCAGCGTGTCACCATAGGTGATGGCAATGCACGCATCGCTCAGATAACCATCGCCACAACTGAGCTCCTTAGCATGCTTTAAGCCCAAATTATGCCCTAGCTCATGGCCGATGGTGAGCAGATTCAATTCACCATTAATCCAAGCTCGCGACGGATTTCCGCCAAGCGTGCCTTGGCCACGCCAGCCACAACTGCTGTTTTGAGGCAGCAGATAGACCAAACGTTGATATTGGTTCAAATCAATACCAGCATCTATGGCCAATTGTTGCGCATAACGGTCCATACCAAAATAGTCACAATTGGTGTCTATTGGTAAAGTGAAATATCCTCTGACATCGCCACTAAGCCAGGTCTGACCATAAGAGGCTTCTTGGTAAAAGTCATTGACCCGGCCAAAAACCATCTGCTCAACCTCTTCTTGCGTCCAAGGTTGCAGGCTGGGGTTATCTTGAAAATTCAACATCAACACCAGCACTTTCTGCTCGCCAAGCGTATTGGCTAAAGTGCTGGTTTCCGCCATAAGCCGCTCAGTATTGCTCACGTTACTGCTTGCCGCTAACACCACAAGGTTCGCTTGATCATCATCCAAGACTAGGGTATCGAGCGTCTCTTGTTCGGGCGTGCCACTGAACAACCAACCATTAACGTTAACTTGCATACCCGATTGCAACTGTGCGACATCCTTGCTCTCTGGTAGCAGCAAACGAATGCGACCGCTCGGTGTAATGAGCTGATAATGGATTCGATGTAAGCTGGCATCGTCATAATCTTCATAAGTGATAAACAGCTGTCCTTTGAACTGCCGTTTTTGGGCTAACATATTCAGAATGTCGTCTGGTATTCCGGCACGCTTATTCATGGGAACGATACTACGCACCGCAGCAGCAGGATCTCGGTCAAGCAATGCCTGCTGTGCAAGTTGGCGCTGCTCGGCAAGCACCTTAATAGATTTAACTAAGCTTACCCGCTCTGACTGAGCCTGATCTGCTTGTTGGCTTCGATGATATTGAGCCATCAAATGAGATAATTTAAGGGTTTGTTGTTCTACTTGCCACCGATACGGTGAATGTTGGGAACTGTGTATGGCATGAGCCGGAGCATCACTATCATGATCACCAGGTTGTGCTAGAGCCATATTGGCGACCAGTTGAAACGTAACGATGAGCAGAGACAGGATAAATACTGGCGTTCGGCGAAGTGACACGCGGTTGAGCGCACTCTTCATGGTCATAACAGTGGTTTTCAATTAAGTACCCTCTAAAAAACAACACAAAACCAAGCCTTCACCTAAAATAAGGCGAACCTGATTAACTTAAACGGTGAGATATCGCTAGCTAACACCATCATAGGGACAACCCTAGAGATTTACTGGTGTTGAGAGCAAAACAGCGGGCATACTAACAAAGGAGTTGGCGATATTTCAATCAATGTAGAGGTGTTTTTTTAAACGATAACGTCCACTTTTGATGAATTCGTATCGTAATCAAGGCGAAAGCAACAAAATTAAATAGTGGTTAGCATTGAGCCCGCATTAAGATAGGCAATTCAACAATAAACAAAATCGAAACATACCACAAAGCCACATAACAACTAACCATCAAGGCGCAACATTCAAACGCGATTTTTAAGCGCAACGAATATTGAGCTAATTAATTGTTCTAGTATCGCCCTAGTGATACGCAATAAAGAAGCGACTATATTTGACGAAAATTGATACGCCATATCATAGGGCACTTTCGTCAACAAATACCCTAGGTCTTTAAGGAGAACCAAGATACATGCATCGGCTTGTCTGGCAATGTCACCTAAGATGTTGACCCAAAACGGGCCATATCATGCCAAGGTGAATAAGAGGAGTAATGTTATCTTAATGGCTACGAAAAGCCTTGAGCACCCAATACATAGGCTTAAGATCTTTGCCACCTTTGTAGCGAAATGGCCATAACAATTGCCCTAGCCATTGCCAAGGCGACAGACGTTGCTGCGCATAACGCCAGCACGTTTCGCCGCCACATTGACGGTAATGAGCTAATGCAGGGTTAATCAGCTGATGCTCGGCGCCTAAATAACGATACAGACTATGGATATACACCAGTAGATCACGTACCTGCTGACGCGCCATATTTTTGCCTTGCTGATTGGCTTCAAAATCGATAAAGGTGATATCACCTTCTTGCCAGCAGATATCACGCAGGGCTGGGCGCCCATGGGCAAAACCGGCTTGATGCAATTGGGCTAAGCCTCTAGCACTGTCTTTTAAAATCTGTAATTTTTGTTGTGGATCATCACTATCGGCCAACAGACCGTTGACAGGCATACCGGCATCGGCGACCACTAGGTAATCATCGCCAAAACTCACCAATTCTGGCACAGGTGCGCCTTTCGCGGCTAAGCTTCGCAGTGTGCTAATTTCAAGTTGCAACGATTGTAGCGGCTGGGACTTTAACCATCGCATGGCGCCAGTTAAGTGCTCGGCTTGCTTCAACCAGTAGGTTTGACCTTCAAAGTCAAAACTGACCACCCGCTTACCCTTATTGTCGGCTAACACTTTATCGATAACAGCTTGTATAGCAGGTTTAGTCACACGTTGAACTCCGGTTAGGCTGAGGGGGGGATTATGGGCAGTCGATGAGATAAAATCAATTTATCGCCGTTTAGCTGCTGTAACTATAGGCAATGGGAGCAAAATAACAGATGAGTAGTAAAACAAGCGCGCCTGTATAAGCGCGCTCAGGCAGATTAAGCCTCGTCGGTCCACGGCTCGGCTTTATTGGCTAATAATACCGGGATCCCATCATCGATTGCATAAGCAAGACGATCAGCCTTACAGATAAGCTGCTGTTTAGCTTTATCATATTCAAGTTTGCCTTTACAAATTGGGCAGGCAACTATCTCTAAAAGTTTCTTATCAAACGCCATTTGAATTTCCTTGTTGTACTGATTTACGCTGTTGTAACTGAGCTATCAACTGCTGTTCAAACTGTGGGGCTATCTTGGCATCTACCGGTAGATACCACCAGTTTTGCTTTGCAAATTCGCGACATTTAACCGCATCTTTCTCTGTCATCAAGACCTGTGCGCCACAGGCAATGGCATCGATATCGGCTAAGGTCAACGGGTGGTGATCATCAAATGCATGTTGCTTTTGCGTCGTGATCCCCAGCTGGTTTAAGGTATTAAAAAACCGCTGAGGGTTACCAATGCCAGCTATAGCGACCGCCTGTGGTTCAGCACTAAATGCCGCTGTCGATAGGCTGTCGTCCTGTGGGGGCTTAACCGGTTGCCACTGAGCGGCATGCAGTTGCATTAACCATTCACCCTCTTGGCACTCATCACCATTCACTAAAGTAAAGTCAACCGCTTGCTGACGCCAGCGCCCTTCTCGCAGCGGGCCTGCAGGTAACAGATAACCATTACCGAAACGGCGCTCGCCATCGAGGATCAGCAGTTCAATGTCTCGGGCTAGCGCATAGTGCTGCAGGCCATCATCGGAGATGATGATATCAACATCATGTGCTTGCAGCAGAGCATGACAGGCATCAACTCGCTTGGCTCCAATGACCATAGGCACTTGGGTTCGCGCCACTATCATCGCGGGTTCATCACCAACTTCTCGGGCAGGCATACCCGGTAATACCGACTTCACGCCGCTAAAAGCCACGCCATAACCACGACTCACCACGCCAGGGCGGTAGCCATGGCGACGTAACAGCTCAATTAAATAGATAACGGTGGGCGTTTTGCCACTGCCGCCAACGGTGATATTGCCCACCACGATAACCGGCACTGGCATCTGAGTCGCTGACTTTATGCCGACTCGAAACAAAAGCCGCCGAGTGGCCGTCACCAAATAAAACAACCCACAAAGTGGCAGCAAGGCTAAGGCTAGCAGTCGATAACCCACACTTGCCTTAGCGTACCAGAGACGATTAACAAAACCTTGCATCGACTTAGCTACTAAATTGCATTTGGTACAAGTTGTAATAGATGCCTTGTTTTTCCAGCAGCTCTGCATGTGAGCCGCGCTCGACCACGCGGCCTTGGTCTATCACTAAGATTTGGTCGGCATTCTCAATCGTCGATAATCGATGGGCAATCACAATCGAGGTGCGGTTTTGCCTTAGATTATCTAAGCCGCCCTGAATCGCTTTTTCCGATTCGGTATCTAACGCCGAGGTCGCTTCATCTAAGATCAATAACGGCGCATCACGTAATATGGCTCGGGCAATGGCGATACGTTGACGTTGGCCACCCGATAACATCACCCCATTTTCACCCACTTGGGTGTAAATACCCTCAGGCATATCGGCGATAAACTCATACGCATTGGCCAGCTTAGCCGCTTCGATGATTTTCTCTTCGGTCACTTCACCCGGATAGGCATAGGCGATATTGGCTGCAATGGTGTCGTTGATCAAGGTCACTTGCTGTGACACAACCGCCACTTGGTTGCGCAGTGACGCCAATTTGTAGTCTCGTAAGCTAATATCATCCAGAGTGATATCGCCCGACTCTAAATCAGAATAGAAACGGGTGATCAAACTGGCAATAGTGGATTTACCCGATCCCGAACGGCCAACCAAGGCCAAGGTTTCACCCGGATTAACACTAAAGTCCACTTGATTAAGCGCCAAATTTTCTTGGTTATTATAACGAAAACAGACGTTATCAAAGCGCAAACGGCCTTCCACGCGGTCGGTTTCATAGGTACCGGTGTCGACTTCTGCTGGCGTATCTAAAATTTCAAAAATGGTGCTACACGCGGCAATACCACGCTGAAACTCTGCATTCACGCGGGTTAAGCTCTTAATCGGTTGTAGCATCGCCATCATGGCGGCCAATATGGTGGCAAACGTACCCGCGGTAAGGTCGGCCTTCATGCTGTCAAGGCTTGACGCATAAAGTACAAATGCCAAGGCGAAGGAACCTATCACCATCACCAAGGGTTGGCTAATCGCTTGCGCTAAGGCCAGCTTCATGGTGCGTGAGCGGTTTTCATTATTGACTTGAGCAAAACGTGCTGACTCGGTTTTTTGCCCACCGAAAACCAGCACGTTTTTATGACCTTTGATCATCTGCTCGGTCACCGAGGTGACGCCGCCCATGGCTGTTTGGATCTGTTTAGACACCTTACGGAACTTGCGGCTGACAACGGTGATCACTATGCCAATCAGCGGACCAACAACCAAAATACACAGGGATAACTTCCATGAGTTATAAAACATCACCCCGAGCATACCGATAACGGTAATACCGTCACGTACTATGGTGATCAGCGCACTACCTGAGGCTCTGGCGATCTGCTCGGTATCATAGGTGACCCTGGAGATCAGATTGCCACTACTTTCAGAATCGATATAGCTCACTGGCAGCTTAAGGTAATGTTCAAACACTTGCTGGCGCATATCCATGATCATGCGCGCACTGATGTAAGAGATACCATAAGTGGATAAGAAGTTCGCCAAGCCCCGCAGGGTAAATAAGCCAACCACCACAAAGGGGGCAATTTTTAGCACATCATTATCGGAGTTGAAACCGCCACTTAAGCCCATATCGACACCGTTGACTATGCTCGGTGTGCTTGGCACATTGCTGGCAAAACCCTGATCAATAAACGGGGTGATCGAATAGATAAACGTTGCGTCTACAAGGCCGTATAACACTAGGCCAACGATAGACAAAAATAGCACCCCTTTAAGGGGCACAAGATAAGTCAGCAACCTGAAAAAAACAGTGCTCACTTCACTTTTAGAAGAGTTTGTCATTCACGATTCTATATGTTGGTGCAAAGAAACACATTCTACTCTGTATTGAGCATCTGACCAAATTCAAACGTCCGATTATACCAAAACGGTGCAAAATCATACCGGTAGCCTTTGATTTTCATATCATCTTGGTTAAAAATCACGCTAAGCTGACCGTTATTGCCCACACTGTATTGCTCGACCAGCGCCAATTGATAGCGCTCAATCACTTTTGTTTTAGGAAATCCATAACGATTATTTAAGCCAGCCGCATACAGCACAACAGTGGGTGAGACGGCTTGGATAAACGCCTCGCTTGACGAGGTGTTACTGCCATGATGAGGGGCGACTAAGATACTGCTGCGTAGCCCTTCATAAAAACTGCCGCTCGCTTGGTCCTTAGATGCATCATCATAGCCGTTGCCGTTATTAACCCCATTTTTAAAACTATTAGTAACGTCATCACTCACACCATAGCCACGCGGTGCCGTGCCTTGGCTCATATCCGTCATAAACAAGCCCTGTCTCTTGGCGCGTGCAACTAATTGCAGCTCGGCTTCAGCCTCAATATCGCCAGGCAGTAACACTTGATGTGTATCGTCACCGATGCGCACGATACAGGAACCATTGTTGCCTTGCTGAGGGTGCGATGGCCCAAGCAGCGCGATAACTAACCCTTGCCAATGCCAGCTTTGGGGCCGACAAGCAATTGCCCCCTGATGATCAAGATCTGTTACCAGCTGAGTGTGCGGATACATGCGTAACAGCACATCGGCGCCACCCGCATGATCGTTATCACCATGGCTCAAAAATAAGTAATCCACCTCCGTAATCCCCTGCCGCTGCAGAAAAGGAATAACAGTGTATTTAGCGTAACTAAATTGGCTGCCAAAGGCGGCGCCAGTGTCATACACCACGGCACGGCCTTGTTTAATTACCACCGCGCTCAGGCCTTGGCCAACATCGAGTAAATGCAGCGCCCAACGTTTGTCATATTGAGTCAACCAAGGAGTGAGCAGCAACAGTAGACCGGGTAATAATAAGATAACCACCACAAACACAGCGCTTGCCGAGAACTTGGCGACGCTGGCATGAGCGGCCTTAGCGCATAAATTATCCATAGAGGGATCATCGGAGCTAGCATGCTTTAAGCGGTCATTTGCACAAGAATACATTCTTAACGCGGGGGTGATGCTTGCGTATAACAGCCGCAGCAAAAACAGACCCAATAAGGAAAATATCAGTGCCATTGCAGCATCGGCTGGCAAAGCTACCCAGCTTAATGGCAGTGAGTCTAACAGAGAGAAACTCGCCGTGAGCGGCGTAATGACACTATCTAACAAACTTAGCAGTGGCGCCATGCTCTGACTACTCAAGCTGTTTAGCATAGGGTCAGCCAATAGCCACATCAGCATCACAACAAAGGTTAAGGGGATCACCAGCAGGCTAAACCAAGGCACAAACACTAAATTAAATAGCAGTGAATAGGGTGCAATACCGCCAAACAGCAAGCCTTGCAGTAAGCCCAGTAACAAACTTAAGCGCCACTGAATTGACCAGAGTTGAGTCAGTTTTTGCCAAAGCCCTAGCCCATAACCTCGCCACTTATCCGGCTGATGGGCATCAATGCTGACAAACTTTTGCTGATGGGCAAACCACAAAATAATCGCCAGCGCACCAAAAGAGAGCC
This sequence comes from Shewanella sp. 553, assembly GCF_059338375.1. Taxonomy (NCBI): domain Bacteria; kingdom Pseudomonadati; phylum Pseudomonadota; class Gammaproteobacteria; order Alteromonadales; family Shewanellaceae; genus Shewanella; species Shewanella sp. 553. The sequence goes on along the minus strand of NZ_CM181701.1, from coordinate 1,590,523 downwards.
AAAATCCGGCGCTCATAATGCTTAAAGGATCGAGTACTAACACAATAAATAACGCCCACAACAAACGCTCGAATGGGGCTGAAAAACGGCGCAGCATACCTAGCGCTATCACTAACAACAGCATGGTTAAGGCGCGCTGAGTCGGCAGAGAAAACCCCGCTAAATAGGCATAAAAGCTGCTAATTATCAAAGCGATGATGCCTGCTAGATACCGATTGGTCATTGAGGGCGCAAGGCGCCAGCGATTGAGCGCATAACGCGCGAGCCCCACACACCACAGTGCCAGCACCGACAGATGCAAGCCCGAAATTGAGATAAGATGCCCGGTACCGCTTTGACGCAACCCTTGCCAGTGCGCTTCACTTACCTGTTGTTTATCCCCAAGCATCAAGGCTAACATCAAGTCACCATTGGCTAGATGGCTCACCTGCTGACGCAGACGCTCTATAAGCTTAAAGCGAAAACCGCTGGCACTGTGTAATTGCTGCGCAGCAACCACCCTACCTTTACCTATAATATGATGACCAAGATAATAACGCTGGCGATTAAAGCCCCCTTGATTCAGTGGGCTAGATATCGACTTAGGCTTGAGGGTGAGCAACCACTCCTCGCCCAAGCTTACAGGGTCGGAGACTTGCCACTCTAAACGCATAAATTTATTAAAAAAGAGATAAGAATTATCGTCTAACACGCGAATATCGACACTTATCTGGTCGCTGTTTCGCTGAACTAGTGATATGATTTCCGCCCTCACTGAGATCGTGGCATCATCATTACTCGTTTCAAACGCTAATAACTGATGACTAAACAAACTTACCCAAGCGAGTGCAAACACACCGCCTGCCAAGAGTTTTGACCAGCGAATGATAATAATAGCGGCCGCTACACAGCACCAAGCTTGGGTTGTTGTCAGTAGAGAGGGCCAGAGAAGTGCCGTGATAACTGTGGCACAGTAACCGAACATAAATGGATTCATATTGAATCATTTAAGACTGCAAACCTAAGCTATGCCAAAAAAAATCATCGAAAGATTTATGCCAAAACCAGAAACACTGCGAAATCATAAACACTTGCAGATGTTTGGGAAGTTGTTGCATAAACCCAACTTATGGGCGCTTAATCGGCGCTCGGCCCCAATGGCATTTGCCGTAGGTCTGTTTGTCGCATGGGTTCCTATGCCCTTTCAAATGGTATTAGCGGCAGCGTTAGCCATCATATTCAATTGTAACCTGCCCGTCGCCGTGGCCTTAGTCTGGGTCACCAACCCCATTACCATGCCCTTTATGTTTTATGCCGCTTACCTCTTTGGTACTACATTACTCAATCATCCACCGCAAGAGTTTGCCTTTCAAGCCAACTGGCAATGGATTGAAGCGTCACTTTCAACCATAGGCCCGCCCTTTCTAGTGGGATGCCTGGCATTTGCGATCATTTTTGCCACCTTAGGGTACTTTGTGGTTCACAACTTGTGGAAATACTCGATTTTATTCAAATGGAAGCGAAAGAAACGACAGTATTGAGCGATAAGCATGATAAACCGCAGCATACCAAGCACCAGCAAAAAATAAGGCATTGGTACTTAATTGCACCAATGCCTTTAGTTTTATCTTTACATGTTGACCTTAAACTCAACGCCCAGCAAGAGCCTGCGCTGGGTGGATGCGGCTGGCTTTCCACGCCGGATAGAGGGTCGAAATAAGGCTCATTACCAAGGCTAAAGCGATCACCATCGCCACGTCAGGCCAATACAGCTGCGAGGGTAAAAAATCAATAAAATAGATATCGGCTGACAGCAGTTGTATGCCTAAGAGCTGCTCAATGCTGCTGGCTATCGCGCTTAAATTCAGTGCAATAGTGACGCCTAACACCCCGCCAATGAGGCAGCCAAGCATGCCATTTAACGCCCCTTGCACAATAAATATCCCCATTACCGTGGCTTTAGCCATTCCCATGGTCAGCAAAATGGCAATTTCAGACTGTTTATCGCGCACCGCCATCACCAAGGTCGAGACGATATTAAAACAGGCCACCGCGATCACTAAGGCAAGCACTAAATACATTATAGCTCTAACCAACTGAATATCTTGATAAAGATGCCCTTGGGTTCGGGTCCAGTCGGAAAGGTACATATATTGCTGCTGGCTGTAACCAAGGCTGCGGATCAAACTTGGCGCGGCAAATACGTCATCCACTTTAATGCGCACGCCACTCACCCCGTCAGCAAGCCCTAAAATGGTCGCACCATATTGCAGCGGTATATAGGCGGTAGTTAGATCTAATTCGCCGCCAATTTCAAAAATGCCCGACACCACAAATCGATGGCTTTTGGCCGCACTGATGCGTTTAGTCTCATTTGGTTTCGCACTCAAATTTGGGGTGTAAAGGCTTAAACTATCACCTACTTGCAGCGATAAACTGTCGGCAAGCCCACGGCCCAGCACAATATTATTACCCGTTTGCTGCAGTGACTGCCAACTTTGTCGGCTCATATAGTGGGCAATATTAGACACCTTCGACTCAAGGCTTGGCTCAATACCGATCACGGTGAGACCCTGGAATCCGCCCGGCTTTTGAATTAAGCCTTGTAAACGTACAAAAGGCGCAGTGGCAACTATCCCGGCGATCTGCTGCGCATCTTGGGCGATTTGTGGCCAATCACGAATAGGTTCATTGACCCCGGTCAATTCCCCATGGGGCACGACGCCCAGCAAACGTTGTTCTAATTCACGCTCAAAGCCATTCATTGCCGACAACACAGTGATCAATACCGCCACCCCTAAGGCGATGCCGGCTGTTGAGGCAAAAGAGATAAAACTGATAAACCGATTCGATTGACGCGCACGGTAAAACCGCCAACCAACCCACAAGGAGAGCATCTGACTCATGATTTCTCCACACTTAGCGGCTGATTTTGCTCATAAAGTAAACCATCTTGCATTTGCAGTTGCCTGTCCATGCGCTCAGCCAGTTTAGGATCGTGAGTCACCACCACAAATGCGGTACCAAACTGGCTACCCAGCTCGCGTATAAGTTGGTAGACAGCCTCACCGCTGGCCGCATCTAGGTTACCCGTGGGCTCATCGGCTAATACTAATTTGGGTTGATTAATCAAGGCGCGAGCAATGGCGGTGCGTTGCCGCTCACCACCTGACATTTCGCTGGGAGTGTGCTGCAATCGATGACTTAAGCCGACTCGTTCCAGTAATGCCTTAGCTTGCTGCTCGACCTCTTGACGGGGGCGTCCCTGAATCAGCCCGGGCATCGCCACATTCTCTAACGCGGTAAACTCAGGCAGCAGGTGATGAAACTGATAGATAAAACCTAAATCTTGATTACGCACCTTAGCCTGGCGCGCCGCCGAAAGCTGATATAAATCTTCACCAAGCAGGGTCACTGTACCGCTACTGGGTTGATCTAACGTGCCCATGATATGCAGCAAGGTGCTCTTGCCCGAGCCCGATGTGCCCACAATGGCGAGCTGCTCACCGCGATACACATCGAGATTAACACCTTGCAGCACTTGGGTGTCGATGCTGCCTTCATGGTAGCCTTTACTGACATGGTTAACTTGTAACAATAAGTTCTTGTCTTGCTGTTGTGTCATATTACTATTCATACCTTAATGCGCTGGCGGGTTGAACATTGGCCGCGCGTAATGCTGGATAAACCGTGGCTAAAAAGGTGATTAACAAGGTGCCAATCACAATCGCACTCAGCTGCGATAGGGCTAACTGCACTGGCAACGACTGACCTGCTCCTAAGATGGAGATGCCTAAACTCGACATAATGCTATTAAGGTTAAGGGTGATAAGTACCCCCAATAATACCCCGCCCACTAAGCCTAATATCGCATTGAGCGAGCCTTGGATCATAAAAATGCCCATCACACTGGCGGTGGGTAACCCTTGGGTTTTTAGCACGGCTACATCGGTGGTTTTATCAACCACCATCATCACTAAAGCCGACACAATATTAAACGCCGCGACCGCGATGATAAGGCTAAGCATTAACGACATCATATTTTTTTCCATCTTCACCGCCGAAAACAGATGGCCATAATTATCGCGCCAATCAGAGGTGGTGACGCTAACGCCATCCTCGGCAAAAGCCGCCACCACTTGTGGTTGAAGAGTCGAAGCGTTAAATGGGTCACGCAGATATAACCTTAACTGTTTGATCTCACCAGCTTGTTGACGCATCAAGCGCTGGGCATCGTCATGGTGTACATAGGCCAAATTAGCATCGACTTGCGAGCCCATCTCAAACACGCCCGCCACATAAAAATTACGCTGGCTTGGCACTGGTCCTAAGGGGGAATAAACCACGCCATCGCCACTGAGCACCCTGACTTTATCACCTGGAGAAACGCTTAAACGGCGAGCCAATTCGGCGCCCAGCACAATTTGGTAATCGCCCGGCGTTAATACCGCTAATGAGCGATGAAAACGGGGATTCATCAGGGCCACATTTTGTTGTTCTATTTCGGGGTAGATGCCATAGATTTGCACCGCGCTGATGTTGCTCGGCGACTGCAACATCGCCTGAGTCGAGATACTGGGGCTCACCGCGACCACATCATCAAGTTGCATTAGCTTAGCCGCAGTCTGTTGCCACTGCGCTATATCATGTTCGCTATACACGGTTAACTGCGGCACTGCGCCTAAAATACGCTGTTTTAATTGACCTTCGAGGCCATTCATCACAGAGCTGACAATGATCAGCGCTGCCACACCAAGTACAATGCCTGACACGGCAAAAAGGGTAATAAAAGAGGCGAAGGAGTTGGCTTTGCGTGCACGCCAATATCGGTAACCTATGGTCCAAGATAACGCTAAATTCATGTTTCGCTGGGTCTCTTTGCTCAGGAGCCTTGATAAATCATTGAGATGCGCACGATAATAGGGGTAATAGCACTATAAAAACAAGAGGCAATCCTGTGAACACCGACTCAAACTCCTTTTTTAGCGTCAAGCACAGGTTTTCAGTATACCTGTCGGCGTGGCCAGAGGATCAGCCTCTTCCCTCAGAGAGCCAACTCAAAGCGATGTTGCCCCTAGGGCTGCAACTTATCAGCGAAGTAAAAACCATGGAAGCGGGCTGTTTATTACAGCTGAGAAATCTCGATGACGACGCCCGTACCGTAGTCGAATACTTAAAACTGCAATCGCGTAAAATCGATTTAGTATTGCAACATGTGCTTGAACAACAAATCTATGAAGGTGATAAATGCCTTGGAGAGTGTTTTGGCGGCAGTGGCATTCGGGTCATCAGTGATCAGCCTTTACTTGTGGGGCGTCAATATAGGGTCACGCTACACATAAAAGAGGCATTGATTTCGATGTTGTGCATGGCGCAATGCACCGCTTGCGCCCCCATTGCCGGCAATGATGACCAAGATAACGGCTTTCTCTGTGACTTAAGCTTTAGCCAAATCCTCGATGAAGATATTGAACAATTGGTCAAAGCCAGCCTTAATGTGCAACAAAAACAGTTACAACAACGGAAAAAAGACAATCAAACCGCCCCCTAGTTTTCACTGGCACTAGCGAGACTAAGCCTCTACAATGTCGGGCATCTTTGTCGATTTTTGGCCACTAGTCTCATCCCAATGAATGCTTTTTCAGTCTTAACACCCCCGAAAGTCAAAGGGGTTAAAACGCCGCAAACACTGAGCCACTTGCATGGCGCCGCTCAGGCCATCACACTAGCCAATATTTGTGATGCCCATGATGGCTTAACCTTAGTGGTCACTCACGATACGCCCAGCGCCTTGCAACTCGACACTGAGCTTCACTATTTACTGGGCGCGAAATCGATACCTGTGTTGCTGTTTCCCGACCGCGAAACCTTGCCTTACGACAGCTTTTCACCCCATCAAGATTTGGTTTCCCAACGCCTAGAAACGCTGTCACGTATACCCAGCGCGAAGAAGAGTGTGGTGATTGTGCCCATTAGCACCCTGATGGTGCGATTACCGCCGCAGTCGTTTTTAACCGGTAACGTGCTATTGCTCAATAAAGGCGATACGTATCAGCTGCAACAGGTGCGTCAACAGTTGGTAAACACTGGCTATCAACTGGTCGAACAGGTCTACGAACACGGCGAATTTGCAGTGCGCGGCTCTATTATCGATATCTTCCCTATGGGATCGAACCACCCTTACCGTATCGAACTGTTTGACGACGAAGTAGAGTCTATTCGCCAATTTGACCCAGAGACCCAACGCTCCAGCGGTGAAATTGACGCCATTCGACTATTGCCAGCCAAAGAGTTTCCCACCGATGATGCCGCTATCGAAGGGTTTCGTCAGCGCTATCGCCGTCAATTTGAGGTTGTGGTTAAAGAGCCCGAATCGGTTTACCAAATGGTCAGCCGAAAAGTGATGCCCGCAGGCATTGAAAGCTATTTACCGCTATTTTTCGATGAAACGGCCACACTGTTTGATTATCTGCCAGAGCATACCCAATTAGTGGGCATTGGTGACTTAGATACCGCCGCCAAGACCCATTTAAATGAGGTCAGCCAGCGCTATGAAAATCGCCGTGTCGATCCTTTAAGGCCACTACTGCCGCCTAAAGACTTATACCTGTTAACAGAGCAAGTTTTTGAAGCCTTCAAACGTCTGCCCCGCATTTTATGTAAAGGCACTGATTATCAAGGCACCAGTATTGCTGCCAAGGTTGAAGCCTTACCCGATATCGCCTCCAACCATAAATTAAAGCAACCACTATTGGCGCTGCAGCAATATGTGCAATCGGGCATGCCGATACTGTTTTGTGCTGAATCTGAAGGACGCCGAGAAGCCTTACTAGAACTGCTGGCCAAAATAAACATCAAGCCCACGCTGTTTGAGCATTTTTATGAATATGTCAACCAACCTGTTGCCTTTGGCTTGATTGTCTCACCCTTGTCTCAGGGCGCGATTATTAGCGACAAAAAAGATAAACGCTGGGCATTGGTATGCGAAACTGAGCTGTTTGGCCAACGGATTTCACAGCAACGCCGCCGCGATAAACAGCGCCAAATTAGCAGCGATGCACTGATTAAAGATTTAGCCGAACTCAAAGTTGGCCAACCCATAGTGCACTTAGATCATGGTGTGGCCTTGTATCAAGGCCTCGAAACCTTAGACACCGGCGGCTTAGTTGCAGAGTACCTAAAACTCGAGTACGCGGGTGGCGATAAACTTTATGTGCCTGTGGCGTCACTCAATCTGATTAGCCGCTACAGCGTCGGCCCCGATGATGAGGCTCACCTTAATAAGCTAGGTAACGAAAGCTGGACCAAGGCAAAACGCAAGGCTATCGAAAAAATCCGCGATGTGGCCGCCGAGCTATTAGATGTTTACGCCAGACGCCAAGCTAGGCCCGGCACCGCCTGTAAACTCGACAAAGAAGAGTATGCACAGTTTGCTGGCAGTTTTCCGTTTGAGGAGACCGTCGACCAAGAAACGGCTATCGAAGCGGTACTCAACGATATGTGCTCGCCTATCTCTATGGACCGCTTGGTGTGTGGTGATGTTGGCTTTGGTAAAACCGAAGTCGCCATGCGCGCCGCCTTTGTCGCCGTGAATGACAACAAGCAGGTTGCCATACTGGTACCCACCACCCTGCTTGCCCAGCAACATTACGAAAACTTTAAAGACAGGTTTGCCGATTGGCCGATTAAAATTGAAGTGCTATCGCGCTTTAAAACGGTCAAAGAGCAACAGGCCATTCTCGAGCAACTGAGCAATGGCCAAGTGGATATCGTCATTGGCACCCATAAGTTGCTGCAAACCGATGCTAAATTTGACAATTTAGGCCTGCTCATCATCGATGAAGAGCACCGTTTTGGTGTAAGACAAAAAGAAAAAATCAAAGCCCTTAGGGCCAATATCGATATTCTTACCCTAACCGCTACGCCCATCCCCCGCACCCTGAATATGGCCATGTCGGGCATGCGAGATCTGTCGATTATCGCCACCCCGCCAGCTAAGCGCTTAGCAGTAAAAACCTTTGTGCGTGAATACGATGAAGCAACTGTGCGCGAAGCGCTACTGCGTGAGATCTTGCGTGGGGGTCAGGTCTATTTTCTGCATAACAATGTCGAAACGATTGAAAAGCGCGCGCGAGAATTAGAACTCCTGTTGCCAGAAGCTCGGGTGATCACCGCCCATGGTCAGATGCGCGAGCGTGAACTCGAAAAAGTCATGTCTGACTTTTATCACCAAAAATACAACGTGCTAGTGTGCACCACGATTATCGAAACCGGTATCGATGTGCCCAGCGCGAACACCATTGTGATTGAGCGCGCCGATCATTTTGGCTTGGCACAGTTGCATCAACTGCGGGGCCGTGTGGGACGTTCGCACCATCAAGCCTATGCTTATTTGATGACACCGCACCCCAAACGCATGACCAAAGATGCCAGAAAACGGCTTGAAGCCATTGGCGCACTGGAAGATCTCGGCGCAGGCTTTATGCTCGCCACCCAAGACTTAGAGATCCGCGGCGCAGGAGAACTACTGGGCGATGAACAGAGCGGCCACATATCTAAAATTGGCTTTACCCTCTACATGGAAATGTTAGAAGATGCCGTCAAGTCGCTTAAAGAGGGCAAAGAGCCGTCACTAGAGCAGATGCTTAGAGGCCAGTGTGAGGTCGACCTACGCATACCAGCCCTGCTGCCTGAAGATTATGTGCATGATGTCAATATTCGCTTATCGCTGTATAAGCGCATTGCCAACTGCAGTAATGAAAACGCCCTCGATGAGTTAAAAGTGGAACTGATCGACCGCTTTGGTCTGCTGCCACAACCCGCCAAAAACTTACTCGAGCTGACCCTTTATAAACATCAAGCCACGACCCTTGGTATCGCAAAAATCGAGATGCACGCCAAAGGCGGCAGCCTTGAATTTAGAGACGATCATATTGTTGACCCGGGCTTTATCATCGGCCTGCTGCAGAGCCAACCACAAAATTATCGTATGGATGGACCAAGTAAGTTAAAATTCATCATGCCAACAGAAACCGATAAAGAGCGATTAGCCTTACTGTCATTGCTGATCTCGCAACTGATGCAACACCGCCTTGGAGAACCACGTGCTTAAACAAAGTCTATTATTGGTCACCACACTGCTCACCCTTTCCAGTTCAGTATTGGCCGCCGATGAGCGCTGGTTTGAAGTAGAGATTTACCTATTTGAGCGCCAAGGCACGCCATTTGAAGAGATGGTTAAAAACCCGGCCAATATCAATAAACGCGCGCCTATAGACATGATAACGCCACTGTTTAGTACCAATATTACCGGTGCGAGCCTTGGGCTTGAAGGCTGCAGCGCCCAAGAGTGGATCGACGATGCCAATAGATGTGATCAGCAACTGAAATCGAGCCAAGTCAGTCATCCCAGTCGCATCCCGATGACGGTCGCCGCCAGCACACCTCAGTATGCCAAAGTGGGCCAGTCAACGGTATTACTGGCTGAATCTCAGGCGCAATTTGGCGACATCATCAAGAAGCTCAATCGAGAGTCAGGCCATCGCGGTTTACTGCACATGACCTGGCAACAGTCGATGCTGCCGCGCCATTTAGCTACCCCTGTTCGTTTGTTTGCTGGTGAAGACTTTTCAGGCCGTTATTATCCCGATGGCATGTCGATATCCCAGCAGATGGCACCAAGTGAGATCCCTGAATTTAATTTCGATCTTGGCCTCAATCCAACCACCACTCCTGCGCCATTGTGGCAACTCGATGGAAAGATCAATATCTATCTTAACCATTACCTATATGTTGAAACCGCGCTAACGCTTCGCGAAGAAGGCACCAAAGTATTGCCAGCACAAACCGCTGACGGCCTGCTCGCCAATAACGCTGGTACCAAGGTCCCCTATCTATTTAAGATCTGGATGGCGCAAAATAGACGTGTTAAAAGTGATGAAATTCATTACTTTGATCACCCCAATATGGGCATTATTTTACAAATCAGAAAAATGACTCACCCGAGCGAGATCAGCGCTGATACCTTAAAACAGCTGGGGGTAATGCTCGATACCACCTCGCCAATGCCAGCAAAAGATACCCTAGAACAAGCAAGTAACAGTGTTCATCAGACTTTATCGTATTAAAGTAAGACTTTGATAGATAACGCTAGTAGTTAGCGTTATCTACACTCTTGCAGCAAACTGTTACATCATGATAGCAATGCAATGGGTATCACCTTCGGCCATATTCATACAAAAAAGGTTTTCACTGCCGCAACTCCCTCTTTTATCAGACCGAATGCGTAGCCATCAAACAATTAAAGACTCCACTCTTTTCGGCAAATATCCATTGCCGTTTTACTAAAACATTTTTAGCAATCAATCTTGTTAAGGCCATATAGTCAACTAATATTACAGATTAGCAGCATCATTGAATCGTACTTTATTGAGACCGACTCGTCTGACTTTCAATAAACGCGTGCCGCTTAGACGTTGACTAAAAAGGAACCTTAATATGGATGACAGAAAGCAAAAAAAGCGCAAAGGTATCTTCGAGTATTACGCGAAAAATCCTGAATCAGCCGATGAAAAAATCTTCGGTAGAGTCAGCTATCCCGACCGCCGCGGTTTTTTGAAAGGAGCAGGTCTGGCGACGATGGCGGCAGTACTGGGAGGAGCTATCCCCTTTCATCGCAACATGCCAGCAGGTATGATCCCTGCGGCGTTTGCAGAAGGCCTCGATGATGTAGTGATTGAAGGAAAAGAGGGTCTGACAGTACTCAACGACAGGCCGATGAACGCAGAGACGCCACCTCACCTGTTGAATGACGACATCACCCCAACCTCACGCCATTTTATTCGCAACAACGGTATTCCACCGACTGCGGTCAACGCCGAACGCTGGACCTTAACCATTAATGGATTGGTCGATAAGCCTTTGACACTCAGCATCAATGATCTCAAGCAGAATTTCGATGTAGTAGAACAACAGCTATTAGTGGAGTGTGGTGGTAATGGCCGTGCTTTCTTTGAACCCAAAGCCAAAGGTAATCAATGGACATACGGGGCAGTAGCATGTTCGAGCTGGACAGGTGTGCGACTCGCTGATGTGCTTAAGGCTGCTGGAGTTAAGGATGGCGCAGTCTATACGGCTCACTACGGCGCCGATAAGCACCTCTCTGGCGATGAGGGAAAACTCCCCATCTCCCGGGGCCTCCCCATAACAAAAGCCATGGGCAATGAAAACCTTATCGCCTTTGAACAAAACGGAAAACCACTTCACCCGATGAATGGTGCACCTCTTCGCTTAGTCGTGCCTGGTTGGCCGGGCTCGTGCTCACAAAAGTGGCTGACACGTATTCAAATTAGAGATCAGATACATGATGGTCCTAAAATGACCGGTACCGCTTACCGTGTACCTAATCGCCCTGTTGCACCGGGTGAAAAAGTCGCTAATGAAGATTTCGAGATTATCGAACGTATGCCAGTCAAATCACTGATCACCTCGCCACAAACCAATACCGATGTTTATGGTAGCGAAGTCTTAGTGCGCGGTCATGCTTGGTCTGGCGATCGCAAGGTTGATAAAGTACAAATTTCTATCGACTTTGGCGCAACTTGGACCAATGCCTCACTTGCCGCACCAGCAAATGAAGGTGCTTGGCAAACCTTTAATACTAAAGTGAAGTTCCCTCAACCAGGATACTATGAAGTATGGGCTAAAGCTGTCGATGATCGTGGGATCAGCCAGCCATTTGCCATTGCTTGGAATCCGAAAGGCTACCTTAATAATACCTTTCACCGTGTGGCATTAGTGGTTAAAGGTTGATAGCAATGAATAAAAGAAAACTATTTGAGCGGGTTTTCCCGCTCTCATTTTACTTGTTGATTAGCTTACCACTTTCAGCAAACGATGCGTTGATTTTAGCCGGTGAACAACAAGCTATGGTTTGCAAATCATGCCATCAATTTTCTCCCAACGGTGTCGAGGTCATAGGGCCACCGTTATGGGGCTTGGCTGACAGGAACATCGCCAGTTTCGACGGCTTTAATTACAGTGATGCTTTAAAGCAAATTAAGGGAAAGTGGAATGCGCCAAAGCTCGATGCGTTTTTGGCGTCACCCAGTGAATTTGCGCTCGGTACCAAGATGGTATTTCCAGGTGTAACAGACCCTGGTGCCCGCGCAGCAATCATAGCGTGGCTAGCAACTAAAAACCCTGTGCCGCCAAATTGGACCACGCAAGCATCTGGCTCACCAGTCAAATCAGCCGGAGATGGTATTTTGACACCTGGAGAGAACATGGATCTCGTCGCTGCGGTTTGCTCCGCTTGTCACTCGCTGCACCTCGTAGCACAACAAGGATTAAGCAAAGCAAGTTGGGATGAAACGTTGCAGTGGATGATCGATGAGCAGGGAATGGATGAGTTAAATGCTGAAGATCGCGAGGCTATTTTAGTCTATCTCTCTACCTATTATGGCTTGTAATCGATGAGTTAGTCTTTTGCGCAAAAGTGTTTCAATAGATCACTAACCTGTGAACTTGCTACCTTCTCTTTGGATCATGGGGGCTCTGCACACAAATATTGATCTATTTTAAAGGCTCGAACTTATAGAGCTTGATCACAAAGTAAAGCCCATCGGCCTCAATGTATCGAAAAGTCGAGGTAGATATCATCAGCCTCATCTTCTTCCACTAACACATCTTGAACAAGAGATTGAGGTGCCCCTTGATGACTCCAAGCGATAAATCGATCGACAGCATTACTGCCTCCCTGTAATAACACGGCAACGTCGCCATTATCGAGGTTTTTCACATAACCTGTCAGCCCAAATTCATTAGCTTTTTGCAGGCTATAGCGCCTAAAACAAACACCTTGGACTTTACCCGATATCGTCAGTAATACCCGTTTCATTTATGCCTCATTTGCTCAACCCGACAGTTAAATATAATCTCACTTGCCCCTTTGAAGATAACCTAAAGTTTCAAGATGGGCAAAATTTAGGCAAAAAAAACAGCTAACTAATAAAGTGGTTAGCTGCATCGGGCGACATACGCAAACAGGAACGGGCGATTAAACCCAAAACAGAATAATATGTATCATTTTGTATCACAAAAGCTGTGATTAACGCTATATCCAGATAAAGAAAATATACGAATAAGCGTAAATTTTAGCCTGAACTATGTTAAATACACGCTTCTCTCATCTTACCGATAAAAAACAATCAACCACTGATGAAGAAAGCTGGAGTAAACAGTAGCCAAAAAAGTTGACCACTACAGTTAAATGGCTAATGACTAAGGAGGAAAAGAAAGATTTAAAAACGGAGGTTAAAAATACCGAGCAAACGTCGCACTAAAATGAACTTGAATAAAACCATGTTCTAAGGCAGACGTTGCCAGAGCCAAATGACTCAGCCAACACATATTAAAAATAAGATGACATTCATTTAGCTGAGCAAGCAAGTTGCTCAGCTAAATGAGGCTCAGCCAAAATCGGGTGGAGCTAACTTAAAATCACTAATACGCGCAAGGTGAGCCGATAGTGAGGCAAATTTGTGGCGCTGTTCTTCATCCCACAGTATTTCATAATAAGGGCTTAACGCCGCGGCCACTGCTTGGTTATCATTCACTTCATCATGGCGCGATAAAATACACAAACCATTACCACGATGCTTAGCGCGAAATTGACTCACACACTTATTGGCAATATCAGCGTACTCCTCAGGGCGATCGATTTTTTCCACCATGGTAATTTCTGGATGAATATTGGGATTAATTAATACCGTTTTAAGGCCATTTAAAAAGCCAATACGTTCAGCCCAATATGCACCCAAGCCGACACCAATGGCGATAGGATGCGGATCGTCACACACTTGTAATTGGCGATTCACTTCATGTAACAAGTGTTGCATATCATGCTTAGGATGCAGAGTACTATAACTGACCAAACGCACATCATTATCAATAAACTGTAATTGACGCATTTTTTCGTGATTACCCGGACTGGTTGCATCGAAGCCGTGAAAATAGAGGATCATCCTGTCACCTATTGATAAAGATTGAACATTAACTTTAGCTAACTTACTACTGCTACTATTTGCGCTATATCAAAGTTAGTTCATTACCATTTTCTCGGCTAGCAATTTAGCCTTATGCCAACGAACCTCATCTTGAAGCGCGATCGCAACTTGCACCGGATCGGCGCGTAATTGCGAAACCGATGCCTTAGGCGAGCAAGTTGGCCAACTAAAATCGCTGAGCAACTCGGTGACGCCTAGGTTATCGTTACATACTAAAATCATATCGCATCCCGCATCGAGTGCGGCTTTGGCACGCTGCCGATAACCCCCGACCACCCCCGCCCCTTTCATGCCAAGATCATCAGAAAAGATCACCCCATTAAACTGTAACTCGCTACGCAGTACTTCTTGTAACCAGTAATGAGAAAAACCGGCGGGATTAGGATCGACGCTATCGTAAATCACGTGGGCAGGCATAATCCCCTGCAATCGTTGCTCGGCAATGAGCTGCTTAAAGGGCAGCATATCGAGCTGTCTAATCTCTTGCTCTGATCTTGAGTCCACCGGTTGGGCGATGTGAGAGTCTGCAGCGACACTACCATGTCCGGGAAAATGTTTACCTACCGCAGCCATACCTGCGCTGCTCATCCCCTCAATAAAGGCATAGGCTAAGCTGATCACTTCTTGGGGGTGACCACTAAAGGCACGCGTGCCGATCACTTGACTTATCCGATTAAGGTCAAGCACTGGCGCGAAGCTTAAGTCAATATCACAGCTCAATAGCTCAACTGCCATTAAAAAACCCAGCTCGCGAGCCCACAGCCTAGCCTGCTCAATATCGCCATTGGCTTTTGGCAAGATGTCGCCCATGGCAGGAATGCGGCTAAAACCATCGATAAAGCGTTGTACTCGTCCACCTTCATGGTCAACGGCAATTAACAGATCGGGCTGTAGTGCTCGGATGGAGGCCACCAGCTCACATAACTGTGCCCGGTCATGATAATTACGGCTAAATAAAATTATCCCGCCGACCATAGGATGCTGTAACTGGGTATTCTCCTGTTCAGACAAGGTTGTCGACAGCAGATCCATCATTAAATAGCTCACTTTATCTCCCTAAAACATGGTTAACACCAAGGCTATCTGTACTGTAATATATAAATCAAAAAATATCGATTAACGATAAATATATGTATCTTAAAAGAAATGGATTCAATTGATTAAAATTGCTTCACGCTGCAAGATACATATACATAATATGCCTAATCCGAACACCCTTCCCCAAAAATAACTAATGCGAAATATAGTGCAAAAGTATGGGATACTGCTACTTTATCAATCTTAATTTGCTGACACACTTAGCATAACATTTTCACAGGTTTGGTCAGCATAAACTGATGTATAGACCTAAAATTATAAGATTGAATAACGATCACCATGAACAAAAGCAGGGTTTTATAAATGATTAGCGTATTTGACATGTTTAAAATTGGTATTGGACCATCGAGCTCACATACTGTGGGGCCGATGAAAGCCGGTAATATCTTTATCAAAGATTTAGAAAAGCATGGTCATTTGGCAGCAACCGATGAGCTAAGATCTGAACTCTTTGGGTCGCTTGGACAAACAGGTAAAGGCCACGGTACGGGTAAAGCCGTTATTTTAGGACTAATGGGTGAAGATCCCGAAACCGTAGACACCGATTCTATCGATGAAATTTTAGCTCATGTTAACGACACTCAATCATTGAACATGCCAAATCAAAAAGTGGTTCGCTTCAGCCGCGAGCATGGCATTACCTACCACAGACGTAAGAGTTTACCCGCCCATGCCAATGCGATGACGCTATATGCCTATGAAAAAGGACTGTGTATCTATCAGCGTACTTATTATTCTGTGGGTGGCGGTTTTATTCTCGATGAAGATGAAATTTTAGCTAAAAACGCCTCTCCAGCAGCGCCTATAGAGGCTGCTCCTTACGATTTTAATAGTGCCACTGAATTACTCAGCATGTGTGTCGATAACGGTTTAAGCATATCAGCACTGATGATGGCAAATGAGCGCTCGGTGGGTGAAGAGCAAGAAATTAAACAGCGCTTATGGCATATCTGGCAAACCATGAAAACTTGCGTTGAACGCGGCTATCAAAAAGAAGGCATTTTGCCTGGTGGCCTCAAATTACGTCGCCGTGCCCCAGCCCTTTATCGTCGCCTTAAAGCCGAAGGCAAAAACTCTGTCGATCCGTTAACGGCACTCGACTGGGTCGACCTATTTGCATTAGCCGTGAATGAGCAAAATGCGGCGGGCGATCGCGTGGTTACCGCCCCCACTAACGGCGCGGCGGGCATTATTCCTGCGGTATTATGTTATTACGATACTTTTGTTCAGGAAGTCGATATCGATATCTGCTGCCAATACTTATTAACCGCTGCGGCTATCGGGATTTTATATAAGAAAAACGCTTCGATTTCTGGCGCCGAAGTGGGTTGTCAGGGAGAGGTTGGTGTAGCCTGCTCTATGGCCGCAGCAGCATTGACCGAGATCATGGGTGGCACTGTAGAACATGTAGAAAACGCCGCTGAAATTGGCATGGAACATAACCTAGGTTTAACCTGCGATCCCGTTGGAGGCTTAGTGCAAGTGCCATGTATTGAACGCAACGCTATGGGAGCTGTTAAGGCTATTAATGCCTCTCGCCTAGCGATGCGCGGTGATGGTAACCATAAGGTGTCATTAGACAAGGTGATTAAGACCATGATGGATACAGGTAAAGACATGCGCAGTAAATACAAAGAAACTGCCAAAGGTGGTTTAGCGGTTAACATTGTAGAGTGTTAAGCTGGTAATTTTGCCTTTGTCGTCTGTAGGCTTAGCCGTACGCGGGTATGGAGCTTGAACATAAACGAGCAAAAAGAAGGCACTAAGCGTCAAACGCTTTTTTGCTAATAATGATTCACAAAAAAACTCGCCTTGGCGAGTTTTTTTGTCTCTATCGGTTTATGTCACAATATGTTGTTATCGATTATCTCTTTCGATCGGGCTATGAGGAGTTGTCTAGCATATAATCGCAGCATCTCAGGTAAGATCCAAACGACTAGCGTATAGGCAACTCAACATCGGCAAACAAATTTTCAATCAGCTGCGGATCACGCAATGCAACCGCCTTCTCAACGATGTCTTTAGTCAAGTGAGGCGCAAAATGTTCTATAAACTCATACATATATGTACGTAAGAAGTTACCTTTTCTGAAACCAATTTTAGTGGTGCTGTGGGCAAAAAGATGACTGGCATCGATAGCCACCAAATCTTTGTCTATCACAGGATCGATTGCCATAGAGGCGATAACGCCCACCCCTAAGCCTAAGCGAACATAAGTTTTTAATACATCAGCACTGGTAGCAGTAAACACCACTCTGGGATCGATACCCGCCTGATTAAAGGCTTTCTCGATTTCAGACTCTCTATCGAAACCAAAGACATAAGTGACTAATGGAAAGCGGCCTAAATCTTCAATACTGATCTTTGACCGTGTTGCTAATGGATGATCTTTAAGCACTACAATTGAGCGATTCCAATGATAACAGGGCAGCATAATTAAGTCTGAATACAAGTGCATCCCTTCAGTTGCGATAGCAAAATCAGCATCACCTCTGGCGGCTAATTCACTTATCTGCGAGGGCGTGCCTTGATGCATATGCAAATTCACTTTAGGATAGCGATCAATAAAACCACGAATAATATTAGGCAAGGCGTAACGCGCCTGAGTATCTGTGGTGGCAATATTTAACTCGCCCTGATCAGGCTTAGTGTATTCCTCTGCCACTTTTTTGATACTCTCTACTTTACCAAGAATATCATTAGCAATACTGATCACCTGCAAGCCTGCAGGTGTCACATGGGTAAGGTGTTTACCACTACGACCAAAGATTTGAATACCCAGTTCATCCTCGAGCATCCTGACTTGTTTACTGATCCCTGGCTGCGATGTATATAAATTTTCAGCAGTGGCAGAAACATTTAGGTTATGATTAACCACTTCGGCGATATATCTAAGTTGCTGCAGCTTCATCGTCTATCCTTTAGCAAATAGCAAAGTCTGTGCTCCAAGGCTTAACACCACCTAAAATCGGAACCTAAGTATAAGAATTAGTTATAGTATACGAAAAAAATTAAAGCAAATAGAATATAGCATAGAGTTGTGGCAGATCACACGACATTAGCACAAAGCTAGACTAAGATAGCTATGCTAGAGTGTTGATTTATAGTAGCATTAACGGAATTGCATAAATTATGGTAGACCTATGATATTTACTTTGGTTCTAATCCTCATCGGTGCATTACTTCTACTGGTTATCGGTATCAATGTTATCCAACAGCAGAAAGAACGCGCCGAGGCAGAAAGAAGAACAGAATTAGCCAGACAGAGAGCCATAATAGATGAAACTGAAACCGTATTGTCTTGCACAGGTATGTTTCCCTGCTCTACCAATATCGTGCTTATCCTCTATAAACGCGTTCAAGAGGCGTTGTCACTGTCAGTAAACCTTGGAGGTAATCAGGCAACGGATTATCAACGTCGCTTACAAGACATAAATGCGCAAATCGAAGCGCTAAATAACGGCACAAAACAAAATCCGTCGGTAGAAAGCTTTCGCTTACCCGACACAGACAAACAGATCCTCACCTTAGTGCAAGTGCTTAAAAAGCTTAAAGCCATTTTGAGAGCTGAGCATAATAAAGGCAAAATTGATCCCACCATTTTTGCTCAAGAAGAGGCTCGGATCGACAATTTACAATTAAGAATTAATGTCGACTCTATGCTATCGCGCGCCCGTAGTGCCAGCTTTATGAAACAGTACGGCTCATCTAAACAGATGGTGACCAAGGCGCTGGCGACCTTGCATACCATAAAAGCCATGACCCCTAACGACCCCTTTATTTCCAAAAAGGTCGATGAAGCAAAAATATTACTCGATGAGATCATGGGGGCACAGAAGCAAGCAGCGCCTAACGCTCCAAAGCCTAAAAACGATGATGATGATATTGATGTATTGTTCCAACCGAAGAAAAAATGGTAACGCTGATCACAAACTAACAGCGTACGCATCAATACTACTCATAAAAAAAATCGCCCGTTGATGGGCGATTTTTTAGTTTCATACTAAAGAGAGTCGCAAGCGTAGCTAAGATGACTAAGTCAGTCGCTTAGCTCAAAAGACTAACTCAAAAAGACTAAGCCTCAAAAAGACTAAGCAGCTTAAGGCGCTAGACGGTCAATCTCCCAACCTTTATCCTGTTTAGTGTATAAAAAGCGATCGTGTAAACGATGCTCTCCACCTTGCCAAAACTCTATGCTCGATGGATGCACTAGATAACCGCCCCAAAACTTTGGCAAAGGTACTTCACCTTGACTAAATTTTGCTTTCATTTCCGCAAATTTGCTTTCCAGCGCTTGTCTTGCCGAAATTTTACTCGATTGCTTAGATACCCACGCAGCTATCTGGCTCTCTTTGGGGCGAGTAATAAAGTACTTTAACACCTCTGCAGTCGACAACTGCTCAGCAACCCCCGTAACCGCCACCTGTCGCTCTAATGCATGCCATGGAAACAACAGACTCACTTTAGCGTTGTGGGCAATCTGCTCCGCCTTACGACTCGCAAGATTGGTAAAAAAGACAAAACCGTCATTATCAAACCGTTTAAGCAATACGATACGCTGAAAAGGTTGCCCCGTTTCATCCACCGTGGCAACAGACATGGCGGTGGGATCGGTCAACACCTCGGCATCACGAATTTGCTCTAGCCAGGTTTCGAATAACGCCATCGGGTGTTCAGGGAGCTCATCGCGATGTAAGCCGCCTAAAGTATATTCTCGCCTGATATCACTGATCTTAGACATCTCTCTACCTTTCCTTGCTAAATGGGATCAAAGCACTGTCGTCAAGTGCGCTATGGCAATTACTTTTTATGCGCACTAGCCCACACATGCAGCATTTCTAGTCCTAACGTTGCGCCTGCTAACGCCGTGATCTCCGCCGAATCGTAGGCTGGCGCCACTTCTACAACATCCATGCCCACCACGTTCATTCCGCGCAGGCCACGAATGATTTTCATCGCTTTATCGCTGGTTAAACCGCCGCACACAGGGGTGCCGGTACCTGGCGCATAGGCAGGATCGAGGCAGTCAATGTCGAAGGTGACATAAAGTGGCATATCACCCACTCGCGCCTTAATTTGCGCCACAATATCATCGGCACTTAAATCATTGGCTGTCGCGGCATCAATCACCTTAAATAGATGGTTACTGGTATCGAAATCGGTGCGAATACCAATTTGAATCGAATGAGCAGCATCGATAATGCCTTCATTCGGCGCATGGTAAAACATCGTGCCATGATCATACTTGCTGCCCTGAGAATAGGTATCAGTATGGGCATCAAAATGTAACAAGGCCATTTTACCGTGTTTTTTATAGTGTGCCCTTAACAAGGGTAAGGTCACAAAGTGATCCCCACCAAAGCTCAGCATCGCCTTACCTGAACTGATAATGGCTGTAGCAAAATCTTCTACTCTTTGGGTAAAATCTGCCGCATCACCGCAGTCGTATACCAGATCGCCGGCATCGACCATTTTAAGGCGTTCGCTTAATTTAAAATCCCAAGGCCAACGCTGCTCTTCCCAAGCTAGATTAACCGAGGCTTGACGAATCGCACCTGGCCCCATTCGACCACCAGAACGACCCGTGGTTGCCATATCAAACGGTAAACCCAATATCACCACATCGGCATCGCTTTGCAGTGGTTTAAAATCCAGAGGTTGTCTTAAGTAACCAAATGCATTGGAATAAAGCGAATAGTCAGGCTTATCTGCAATCGTGGTCATGGCTGCTCCATATGTTGTTAACTAATGATCACAAGCTCACTACCGTTAGCGGTTCGCTAACGTGCGGTTTGTAATGGCTAATATAAAGGGTATTGGTATCGTTTAATGCTAAGTGGTTTTGCGCCAATAATTGCGAGGCCATAAACTCGTTATGACTTAACGGAGCATTAACACCTACCATATCCCAACTACTTGGTTTAAAAATAGTAATTAATGAGTTTAACCCATCCATTAGCCGGTGCCCCGCCCTCATATTGGTCTCTATGCTGACATATGAGCTAGGCTGTTGTGGCGTAATGTGCAGGGTAATGTATTCGCGCCCATGAATGCCGTTAACCGAATATCCCATGGGGCTAAATAGATAGTCATCAAAGGTAAACTCAGGCCAGATAACAGACAGTTGTAATAAGGATAAAATAGTGGCTTTACACTGCTGCGGCCCACGCAGATAATCGGCCACGTCACCCTTTATATGGTAAAGCTGTAACGCGCAGCTGTACTGACTGTGGGAAGATGATGCGCTACAAAAAAGATAATGATGGTGGCTGTCCAGATCACCGATACGATAAGCCTGCCCAGCAATAGACAGCTTTAATCGATCAATATCCTCTTCAAAGCGAGTCGCCTGCAGATGAGGAAACAGTTCGCTCTTGCGTTGATAGCTAAACCAAACAATATGGTCAATGCCAATGCTTTTTACAATATGCAAAGCCGTATCGACTAAACTGGTATTACCGCAGGTGATCAATAGCAGTTTGTTATGCCAAACAAATAAGCTCGACTCACTCAATACATAAGCGTCACAGTCGGCATTAGTCTGCACCGACAATATCTCGGCTCCGGCTTTCGCCAAGGCTGATGACCAAAATTCACGAGTAAAACCGCGCAGCGATGCACTGGCATCGTCAATCACCATCTCTAACCGCTTCTCTGCGCCTTCAAACAACATAGTCTTAACTACCTAACAATCCATCAAAGTGCATAAAGCCAGCTTTAGCATAGGTTTATATCTGGCTTTATGCTGCATACCATTATGATGATGTGCTTAAGAAAAATCTTCCAAATAGGTGTAGCCTTTTAGACCTAGCTGCAGCTCTTCTAAAATATTGGCCCGCTCACCCTCTTCAATGTGTTGATTGACCAGTTCTTCATAGGTACGCATAAACGAAACTGCATCAAGGTTAACGTAACGCAGAACGTCGGCGACGGTATCACCAGCAAGCACTGATTCTATATTGACCACACCATTGTCTTCCAGGCGCACAACGGCAGAATTAGTATCGCCAAATAGGTTGTGCATATCGCCCAAAATCTCTTGATAAGCGCCCACCAAGAAGAAACCTATTAGGTAGGGGCTTTCAGCGCTCCATGCAGGGACAGGAAGCGTGGTTTCAATACCTTGACCGTCAACGTATTGATCGACAATGCCATCTGAGTCACAGGTGATGTCTAACATCACCGCGCGGCGTTCAGGTTCTTTATCTAAGCCACTTAGTGGCATCACAGGGAAAACCTGATCGATCCCCCAGGCATCTGGCAGCGACTGAAACAGTGAAAAGTTAACGAAGAATTTGTCGGCTAGCTTCTCATTTAACTCATCGATCACTGGGCGATGGAAGCGATATTTACTGCTCATCACTCCTTTGAGTTCGTAGCAAACACGCAGATTCATCTGTTCGGCCCAGGCTCGGTCGGCTAGACTCACTTGCCCAAGCGCAAACAGTGAATGAACTTCAGTCAAATCACTTTGCACATCATGATAAATTTCAATCAAGGCACGCTGGTCGGCACGTACGCTCACTTCTGTCCATGATTGCCACATATTTTTAAGTTGTTGGGGAGCGTCGTCACTCGGCTGCTCAATCTGTTCACACTTATAGGCTTCTGTGCCGATGACATCGGTGATCAACACCGCATGGTGCGCCGTTAAATAGCGGCCAGACTCAGAAATCAACCTTGGCATGGGCTGACCATACTCGGTGCACATATCTTTAAGCACACTAACAATATTATTGGCATATTCAGTCAAGCCGTAGTTCATTGAATTACTGCTTTGGCTACGAGTGCCATCATAATCAACCGCGAGACCGCCACCGACATCGAAACATTTGACATTAGCGCCCAGCTTTTGCAGCTCACAGTAAAAGCGTCCTGCTTCACTTACACCACTGCGAATATCGCGAATATTGGCGATTTGCGAACCTAAGTGGAAGTGTAACAACTGTAAGCAATCCAACATATTATTGGCTTTTAATGAGTCAATAACGGTTAACACTTGCGCCGCAGATAAACCAAATTTAGATTTTTCTCCACCACTGGCTTGCCACTTGCCTTTGCCTTGGAATGCTAAGCGCACCCGTAAACCCAAACGCGGTGTGACGCCCAACTTTTTGGCTTCTTCGAGTACGACTTTCAGTTCAGAGAGTTTCTCGAGCACAATATAGACGCTGTGACCCAGTTTTTCGCCTATTAACGCCAGACGAATATATTCGACATCTTTGTAACCGTTGCAGATAATCACCGAGCTAGCTTTTTGCGCCATGGCCAGTACTGCCATTAACTCAGGCTTACTGCCCGCTTCCAGCCCTAATTGCGGCACTTCCTTTGAGACTTGGCTAGCTAAGATCTCTTCAACCACTGTTTGTTGCTGATTAACCTTAATCGGATAAACTAACAAATAATCTGACTGATATTCGTAACGTTCAATGGCTTGGTTAAACGCATGACACAGACTATTGACTCTGTGATGAAGGATCTGCGGGAAACGCACTAATACTGGTAAAGCCACACCTGACTTAACCATATCCTTGGCTAACTCATTTAACCCAATGCTGTACTCAGGATGATTCGGATCGGGAGATACCGTCACCTCACCGGCCTCGCTTATGCCGTAGAGCCCAGAGCTCCAGTAATTAACGTTATAACCAGCGTAAGCATCTTGAATAGACCAATTACTCATATTTTCTCAACCTGTCTATTGACATTTATATTCAGTAAGCAGCTTGCTTACCAACACATTAATGTTACTCAATATCGCACCATATCGGGTAAATAAGCCGCAACATCAACACTATTTTAGAGTGTCAGCTATCGAAGAAAAACTCCGAGTCCCCGTCATTTATCCACCTAGATTGACTCTGTTTTAAAGTAAAAAAGGCGCGCAATTAAAACCTCGAAACTCACTCAATGCAAGTAACATTATCACAATAATTTAGCGCAAGGGGGATTACACTTTATTGCAACCGACTTTTAGTGCTGTAGCGAGCAAGGTGCAGCGATTAACTCCATAAAAAAATAAACCATTTAAACTTAGCCGTAATGCAGCATCTTAAGTAAAATTCCACTATAATCCGCAGTCGAGTTTGTTAGCCAATACCATAGAGAATCCCATGATTGAGATAGGAAAATCCTGTAACCTCGAGATCGTCAAACAAGTCGATTTCGGTGTGTACTTAAATGCGCACGAATTAGGCCAAGTGCTACTGCCTAAAAAAGTGGCGCCTAAGCAGTTTAACATCGGTGATAAAAT
This sequence comes from Shewanella sp. 553, assembly GCF_059338375.1. Taxonomy (NCBI): domain Bacteria; kingdom Pseudomonadati; phylum Pseudomonadota; class Gammaproteobacteria; order Alteromonadales; family Shewanellaceae; genus Shewanella; species Shewanella sp. 553. The sequence goes on along the minus strand of NZ_CM181701.1, from coordinate 1,566,127 downwards.
CGATGTGTTCCTCTATCTTGATTCAGAAGACATGGTAATTGCGACCACCAAGATCCCTAAAGTCGAAGTGGGCCAATTTGCCTACTTAAAATGCGTGGCTACCGGTCCATTTGGTGCATTTCTGGACTGGGGACTGGATAAAGATCTGTTTTTACCCTTTGGTGAACAACATAAAGAGATTGAAGTTGGTCGCTCTTATTTAGTTTATGTCTACCTTAATAGCGCCGATGAACGCATTGTTGCCTCATCGAAAGTAGATAAGTTTTTAGACAAAACGCCACCTCCTTACACCAATGGTCAAGAGGTCAACTTAATCATCGGTGGAACGACCGATTTAGGCTACAAGGCCATCATTAACCATGCTCATTGGGGGGTTATCTATAAAAATGAAGTATTTAGAGAACTGCGTTTTGGCCAACGTCTCAAAGGTTTTATTAAGCGTGTAAGAAGTGACGATAAAATTGATTTGGTATTACAACGAGGTGTTAAAGAAGAACTCGATAAGCATGCCAACACCATTATTATCAAACTCAAACAAGCAGGCGGTTTTTTAGCTCTTACAGATAAAACCGATGCCGAACATATTTATGCCGCGCTGGGCATGAGTAAAAAAGCCTTTAAAAAGAGCATTGGCGGCCTGTATAAGGTGCAAAAGATCACTATCGACAGCGACGGTATTCGTTTAGTTGAATAGATAACCCGCAATAAGTCCTCCTTGATTAGGATTGCCTTTGCATAAAAGCATAGCTCTGATATAACAAAGCTATGCTTTTTTATACGGAATATCCTACACCTATGAATCTGACCCCTTATGAAGCACGTATCATTGGTTGTCTTTTAGAAAAAGAAATTACCACCCCTGAACAATATCCATTGTCACTCAACAGCTTAACGTTAGCGTGTAACCAAAAGTCGAGCCGAGATCCCGTGATGGCTTTGAATGAAAACGATACCCAAATCACCTTAGATTCACTGAGTAAAAAACGCCTCATTGCCGAGCAAAGCGGCTTCGGCTCACGAGTCGTTAAGTATAAACATCGCTTTTGCAATACCGAATTTAGCGATCTGCAATTAACATCAGCCCAAGTCGCCATTATCTGTTTATTACTTCTGCGTGGCCCGCAAACACCTGGTGAACTACGAACACGTAGTAATCGTCTCCACGCCTTTGCCGATGTCGCCGAAGTCGAACAAGCCTTAAAGGGCCTCAGTGATAAACAGGTACCACTCGTGCAGCAATTACCACGAGAGCCAGGTAAGCGGGAGTGCCGTTTTACCGAGTTAATCAGTCAACCCGGCATAAAGTTCAGTCAACAGACCGCCACCAGTACCACACAGACATCAAGTGACACCATTCACCCAGAGTCTTCAGACACTGAACAACTTATCGACCGTGTTGAAAAATTAGAACTCGAAGTGGCAGAGCTAAAAGAACAGTTAGCAAGGCTACTGAATCATAAAACCAATCATATTAAATAACCCAACGGCTTATATTGATTAGAAAATAGACCTCAAGCAGAGGTAAATCGAGATAACGATTTAGATTTGCTCCACTGCAGCAATGCTGCGTCGCCATTAATAACATCAATACTTTGCAGCTACACACCTCATATTAGTGTAGCGCGGTCAATTTAGATTAAGGATTAATCATTGGATACTGTCAGCCCAAAAGGTTCAGTTTCAGGGGCATTACTGTTGGCCCGTTTTGAGCTAAAAAAAATCTTATTCAGCACGCGAGGATTAGTTGCGGTTATCGCATTTGCCTTTGTTTGGTTACTGATTTTATGGTATCCAGTAAAGGAAGCTTCTGTGTACCTGTTTTCAACTGAATTTAAACAATTTATTACTGCTCTATTTGGTGAAAATTCAGTCAGCGAACTGTTTACTTGGCAAGTGCCTGAAATGGCAATTGTGTGGATTGCCGCCTTATATTTGTTTCCTCTATTTAGTATTTTAGTCAGCGCTGACCAATTTGCCTCCGACAGGGCGAGAGGTACTTTTCGCTTTTTAACTTTGCGCACCAGTCGGGATACGCTATTTTTTGGCCGTTTTACTAGCTACTTATTGATCCAAGCGCTTCTACTGTTACTCACCTTATTTGCGACTTTGTTACTCGTCGCCTACCGCGATATCAGTGCCATATTGCCAGCTCTAGGCTCAAGTCTCTTTGTGTTTGTGAACATCATGATAGTGCTGCTCCCTTATACCGCTTTAATGGCCATCTTATCGCTATACGCTAATACTGCACGTCAGGCCACCATTTATGCCGTACTCCTGCTGGCAGGTATCAGTATTATTAACAATATTGTGGATTATTACCTACCTGGACTGAGCAACCTACTGCAATGGCTCGCTCCTGGTGCACAGCTGTCGATGATGATCAATACCCATGGGGTTAGCAGCCTGCCTATTGCATCCATTCCGCTAGTTCAAGCAGCGGTACTATTGATATTAGGAAGAACTTACATGGCGAGGATCGCATTATGAGCCTTATTAACTGTCACAACGTTGGTAAATCTTACGGTCACAAACGCGCATTAGATCAAGTGAGTTTTGAGCTTGAAGCTGGGCAGGCTGTGGCATTGGTAGGCCCCAATGGCGCGGGCAAAACTACACTTTTTTCATTATTGTGTGGCTATATAAGTCCCACCCAAGGTGAGATACACATTTTAGGTCATCGTCCCGGCAGTAAAGCACTACTCGGAAAAGTTGCCGCGTTGCCCCAAGACGCACGCTTAGATCCTAATTTGACGATAGAAGCACAACTGGCCTTATTCGCACAATTACAAGGCTTTAATAAACAAGCAGCCTTAGTTGAATGTGAACGCGTACTTAACCTTGTGGCTCTCAATGAGATAGCCAAACATAAGCCCTTGGCACTCAGCCATGGCATGAGTAAACGAGTTTCTATCGCGCAAGCCTTGATTGGCTCACCTCAATTAGTCTTACTCGATGAACCCACAGCAGGACTCGATCCCGCCAATGCCAAAGCCATTAGAGAGCTAGTACGAAACCAATCACATCAAACTACCTTTGTGATCAGCTCTCATAATCTCGATGAACTGGAAAAACTGTGCGATAAAGTGCTCTATCTTGATAAAGGCAGCTTGAATCAATCAGTGTCGATTAAAGATGAGCAAGCAACACAATACTTAACCTTAACCATGCAACATTGCGATACAGAGGCGCTCGTCACGCAACTTTCGATGTGGCCGCAAGTTAACAGTATTAAAAACAGCCAATACAACGAGTTTGTGATCCAGTACAACTTAATGCAAGACTACGAGCTCGAAAGTCAGTTATTTAAACTGTTTTCATCACAAGGCTGGACATATCGTACTTTACAGCGTGGTAGAACCTTAGAAGATAAGCTGTTCTCTAACGAATAACCCACTTATTGTATTTATCAAACCAGTGATCACACTTAAAAAGCCAGCGCCAATGCGCTGGCTTTTTTTATCAGCTCTCATTCAGCAACATGGACCATTTAGCTTGGTGCACTAAAGCAGGCATCAAAAAGAGCTTAAGGCTCAACGTGAAGGCGATTGATTACAACGAGGCGGTTTGTTCTGGAGACATTTAAGTTAACACAAAAGTGTCAAGCTAGTGGTGAGTAGGTATTAGTCGGTCGATAGAGGGCCGATGACAAACTAGAGGCCAAAGATAGAAAATGTTATTGGGAAACACAGGCAAAAAAAAGAGCCACTATGAATAGCAGCTCTTACAATTCTGTTCAGTAGCTAAATGCTACTAAAAGGTCAGCTTAAAGAACAGTTACGTTCTCAGCTTGTGGACCTTTTTGACCTTGAGTCACAGTGAACTGTACTTTCTGACCTTCGTCAAGAGTTTTGAAACCGTCAGAGTTGATTGCACGGAAGTGAACGAAAACGTCTGGGCCAGACTCTTGCTCGATAAATCCAAAACCTTTGTCAGAGTTGAACCACTTAACAACGCCAGTAACTTGAGACATGATATAAATCCTGTAACTAAATAAAATAAAGCCTTAAACGGCAGTAGAGCTGGAAAATGCCGGTTTTACTTATGTTAACAGGACGAACTGGTCGTATTGAACACATAAAGTTAAGCCCAACTTTCAAGCTGTAATCACTATAAATCATTCTGGCGGTATGTCAACAGCCATTAGGCATACTAAATATGGTTTTTTACTTTAATTTCTGTCAGTTGTTCGAAATCATGCCAAAGAATGAGGCCTAACAAACAACCTATTTTTTTCTAAGTAAAAAAATTAATAACCTAAACAATAGCTAACAATTTAGCTGGCGCGAAAAACCTCAATTTTAAAATCGAGCTCACAACTAAGAGATCCACTCATCAACCTCTGTTTTTGTTCATCCGTTAACTTCCAGCTGTAGGGGGTCATGGTCAAAAAATGTTGAATATCCGCGCTATCGTTTAACTGCAAATTCTGCTCTACCCGCTCACTATAAAGATGAGTAAATCCCGCTATCTGACTGATAATGTCTGGCTGTGGTCGAGGATTATCATAAATCAACTCTTTAAGAGCGAAGTGATGTTGAGGCCCGGCCGACACAGTAATTAACGTTGCACCGCTTTTAGCTACCCGTCTGAGCTCAGCATCCAGTGACGGCGCATAAATTCGTAGCAGCAGATCGAAACTCTTGTCCTCAAAAGGCATCTCAAAACTGCTAGCGACACAAAAATCGATATCTGGATAACGTTTAGCCGCGTACTTTAACGCGGATTTCGAAATATCGACACCATTCAAAGTAAATGCCCCACGCTGAGCCATCGCTTGATGTAATCTATGTGAGTAATACCCTTCGCCACAACCAATATCCAGTCCAGATGTGGCCTGTTCCCCATATTCAGCGGCGAGTTGATTAACACGATCGCTCATGACTTGATAATAACCTTTGTTAAGAAATTCACGACGAGCGAACATCATCTCTTTGTTATCGCCAGGATCTTTCGAGCGTTTTTTCTGTACGGGTAATAAATTAACATACCCCTCTTTGGCGCAATCAAATCGATGGTTATTTAAGCAGTACCAAGTCGTTTGCTTAAGACTTAAAGGTTGCTGACAAATAGGGCAACGGTAGTTCATTGTGTTATTTCCAAAAGAGAAACTTAAAAATAGAGTTTAAAATAATCAACATTGAATCTGGCTTATGGTTAACGATGACTAATCGTCGTTATCATCAACCAATATTTGCTCTACCATAGCATTAAGCTCTGGCGGTGCGAGTAATTGGTAAGAGGCCAGTTTACGCTGCAGCAAGTCTGAGTGTTCCACCTGATTAGCTGCATAATGCCAATTAGTACGTTCAGCCGATTGCTGATAATGCCTGGCAATCAATTGCTGACGGCGATGCAATTGCTTATCAAGGTTTGTCATCAGGTCAATAATGCTACTTTGATGCTTAATACCATTATCACTAGCAAAACGGCTCAGCTCTCGACGCACCATGTCGAGCTCACTAAGTTCTAATAACAAACCTTGCTCATTCGATGCAAAATCAAACGGGTGTGCAAGTATCGTCTGTGCACGTCTTAAAGCGTTAGGGCCGCCAAATAAACGAAGATCTTTTTCGAGTTCAATGAGCTGCCATCTGCAACCTGAATCAATCGAAAAACGTAATTGTGTTTCTATAGGCTCAATATAAATGTTCAATCCTTGACGGAGTAAACTGATACATAACGAGAGTGAATAACCTAATCCAGTAAATAAGCGAGCCCCTTGTCCAAGCCCTCGAAACAACCTAGGAGTTAGATATGGCATAGGAATATCATCAAGCGGTACAAGATTCAGCTGCAATAAAGGATGGACACGAGCTATTAATCCACTCGCTGCTCCAGAATCTTCAACGACAACAAACTCAGCAATATGGCCATCCATTGTCTGTAATAAACAATGTTCGCTTACCTGTTCATTAAGGGTTAATACCAGACGAGAGGCTGTCGAAATGTCGATTAACTGTGGTTGCGTAAGTAACGATTCAAACATGATATTCCCTTTAGATAGAGCATTATTGTACCTTTGTTGACACATTTCTGCTAATTCTAAAGAGGCTTAAACTCAGCCTAGTAGCGATAAATATTGGCTTGCAATGGCACTTAATAGTTTGTCGATGCTATGATAGGCAACAATATTCACTCTGTAGTTTTTTCTATGTCATCGACTCATTCAGCAACTATTTTTTGGCACGATTATGAAACATTTGGCGCTAATCCTGCGAAGGATAGACCGTCACAATTTGCTGGGATCCGTACTGATTTAGATCTCAATATCATTTCAGAACCCGTAACCTTTTATTGTAAAGTCGCCAGTGATTATTTACCTTCCCCAGAAGCGATTTTAATCACTGGCATAACGCCACAATTGGCAAACATGAAAGGGGTGCCTGAAGCCGAATTTATGGCCAAAGTGCATGAGCTATTTTCTGTGCCTAACACCTGTGTAGCGGGTTACAACTCCATTAGATTTGATGACGAAGTTAGCCGTTATGGGTTTTATCGAAACTTTTTTGATCCCTACGCCAGAGAATGGCAACAAGGTAATTCTCGCTGGGACATTATCGATCTGGTCAGAGCCTGCTATGCACTACGTCCTGAAGGTATCAATTGGCCAACAAAAGATGATGGCAGCCCTAGTTTTAAGCTCGAGCATCTTACACGAGCTAATAATCTCAGCCATGAAAAAGCACATGATGCGATGTCAGATGTGTATGCCACCATTGCCATGGCGAAACTGATAAAACAGACACAGCCTAAGCTATTTGAGTTTTATTTTGGCCTACGCAAAAAGGCTGAAGTAGCTAAACATATCGATGTACTCAATATGCAACCTTTGCTGCATGTCAGTTCAAAAATCAGCGCGTTACATGGCTGCACCACTCTCATTGCACCGGTTGCCCATCATAATACCAATAAAAATGCGATTATTTGTGTCAATTTGACCATGGATGTAACCCCCCTTATCGAGCTCGATGTTGAGCAGATAAAACAACGTATGTATACGCCCCGCACAGATTTGGCGCCAGATGAACTCCCTATTGGATTAAAACAAGTCCACATCAATAAATGCCCGTTCATTGCGCCAGCAAAAACCTTAACCGATGACAATGCCGAGCGGCTAAACATAGATAAAATATTTGCCAGGGAGCAATACAAGCGTTTAAGGCAACATCCAGAGATCCGAGAAAAACTGGTAGCTGTATTCGATACGGAACATGACAATGAAATAAGCGACCCCGATTTACAGCTATATAGCGGTGGTTTTTTCAGTAGTGCCGATAAGAATAAGATGGAGATCATTCGTCATACCCAGCCACACAATCTAGCCGCACTGGAACTGAATTTTGACGATCCTCGCCTTAAAGAGATGCTATTTAGATATCGTGCACGTAACTACCCTGAAACGCTAGATGACTCAGAGCAATACCGCTGGCGTGAATTCTGTCAGCAGCGCCTCAATGACCCCGATTACATGATAAAACTGGAAACCCTGCTCAACGATACTGAGGGTGATGAAGAAAAGCAGAAATTACTTCAAGCCTTATGTCATTATCTTAGCAACCTATAGTTAACAAGCTGAGTAAATGCGAGCCTGATCGCATTTACTCAGTAACTTAATTACTAAAATGATTTATCAATTGCCTAACCATTAAGGAAATAGCTCATGCAAGATAGATTTATTCACTGCATAGCTCAGCTACCATCGACCTTGGCTGATAAGTTAGTACCCATCTTAAATGACGACTTTGCCGGTCATATCGATGCACAACAAATTGCCGATTTAGTTAAAGTCACTCAATTACCCATTAATCAACTACTCTTAGCACTGTTGCCTGTGGCTGCGGCGTTAGCAAAGCCCCCCATCAGTGAATTTTATGTCGGTGCCATTGCCAAGGGCAAAAGCGGCGACATTTACATGGGCGGGAATATTGAGCTAGATGGCGAGGCCCTTTTCCACAGTGTTCACGCCGAACAAAGCGCCATTAGCCATGCTTGGTTAAGTGGTGAAAGCGTCATCGAAGATATCATAGTCAATGAGTCCCCTTGCGGACATTGTCGCCAGTTTATGAATGAGTTAGTTGCGGGCCAGCAAATCAAAATCCATCTACCGAATCAGACCACTCAACCACTGTCACATTACTTACCTTATGCGTTTGGCCCAAGCGATCTAAATATCACTCAGCCATTATTGTCTAAGCAACAACATGAACTTGCGCTAGATAGTACAGATCCCATGGTAATTGAGGCGTTGGATCATGCCAGCTTAAGTTATGCCCCTTACACTGGCAGTTATGCCGCCGTCGTGCTCGAAACCCGTGATGGGCAAACCTTCTGTGGACGTTACGCCGAAAACGCCGCCTTTAATCCGTCTATGCTACCGATGCAGATGGCGTTATCTGCCATGGTGCGTCACAACCGTGACTTTAGTGAAATAAAACGTGCAGTATTGGTCGAATCGGGTGAGGGAAAGATTTCCTTGGTCGGAGCCTCAATGGACGCCTTGCATGCCTCTGCGCCAGTGGAACTTGAGCATATCGTGCTCGAACCAAGCAAATAAACACCTTTAATTGAGCCCAATAACAAAAAGGACTGCATTGCAGTCCTTTTCCTATGTACTCACCTGAGCATTAACCGACTATGTCATCACAACGGCCTGATATGCTTATTTACGGTGTCTTTCTAAACGCGATAACAAGCTAGAGGTATCCCAGCGCTGGCCACCACTGGCCTGCACGTCACAATAAAATTGATCCACCAAGGCGGTTAAAGGCAGCTGCGAGCCATTACGTCTAGCCTCATCTAATGCAATACCTAAATCTTTACGCATCCAATCAACGGCAAAACCTAAATTATATTCCCCTTGCCACATGGTCTGATAACGATTTTCCATTTGCCAAGACTGCGCCGCGCCTTTGCTGATCACCTCAACCACTTTTTCGCCATCAAGCCCTGCACTTCGCGCAAAGTGTAATCCTTCAGCAAGCCCTTGGACTACACCGGCAATACAAATTTGGTTAACCATTTTAGTCAGCTGGCCACTGCCAACCTCACCTAACCGCTCAGCACAACGTGCGTAGGCTTGCATCACAGGTTTAGCGGCATCAAACGTGGTTTGTGCACCGCCGACCATCACAGTCAATACGCCATTTTCTGCGCCCGCTTGACCGCCAGAGACTGGCGCGTCGATAAAACCAACATCTTTAGCTGCCGCTGCTGCGCCAATCTCACGCGCAACGTCGGCTGAAGCTGTGGTATGGTCAACCAATACGCTACCAGGCAGCATCGCCGCCAATGCCCCCTGCTCACCTAAGATAACCGCACGTAAGTCATCATCATTACCAACACAAACAAAGACAAAATCTTGTCCTTTAGCAGCATCGAATGGGGTTGCTTGGTATTGTCCACCGAACTCTGCTGCCCAAGCTACCGCCTTTGCTGTAGTGCGATTATAAACTGTTACCTCATGCCCCTGTTTCACTAGATGACCCGCCATTGGGAAACCCATGACGCCTAACCCTAAAAATGCGATCTTTGCCATTTGTAGTCCTATCTTTTTAATTGATGTTTTTACCGTCGAAAAATACGGCTTAAATTGTGGGTACAACACATTGTACCTTTAAAAATGAGTCTTTAAAAAAGGCCTTTTAAAAAGAGATTGATAGGCCTATGTAACCGTGAACAATGAGCTCAAATGAAGCTCAATATGCATCATATAACTTACTGCCGCAATGATGGCTTGTACGCTGTGCGCATAGTAATGCCAAAACAAGGAAGTCTATCAGGGCGTAAAGGTTTATTTGTTGCTGAAAGTGATGAGATTCATGCATTCGGCCATGTTCACGCTTAGTGGCAATTAACTGAAAGGAAATAGGCTGAATGAGGCCTGTATTCAAAATGAAACTGATGAGAGTCACATTAGATTTTTAGCTGTAGAGTGTGGCCATGATGAATAGCTGAGCATAAAAAAGGTGCCCATTGGCACCTTTATTTCAATCGATTAGGGCTTTAGATGCGCCGCCATCTCTGCCCCAATTTTTTTACGCATATCCATTAATCGAATAGCCGATTCACGCATCTCTTTATCACCGTCTGTCTGCGGTATCCATTCAGGTACCTCTGTCGGCTGCCCATCATCATCCACTGCGACCATGATCACCACGCAATGTGTTGTCAGATGACGCTCGGCATGTTTTGGGTCACCCGCTTTTACATCAATCCCCAAATGCATTGACGTACGTCCGGTATAAACCACTTTGGCGCTAACTTCGACAATATTGCCTACATGAATAGGCTTAACAAAACGAATCCCGCCAGCATAGACAGTAATACAATATTTACCACTCCATCCAGCTGCACAGGCATAGGCAGCTAAATCGATCCACTTCATCACGGCGCCACCGTGAACTTTCCCTCCAAAATTGACATCGGCCGGCTCGGCTAAAAATCGTAGTGTGATGTTTCTTTCTGTTCCAGCCATGTAATTTAACTCTGTATGATCACCTGATTAAAGTGTACTGCAAATAGCGTAAATCGAATATCTAAGATTGACGATTTACGCTGTAATATTAAGCAAACATCATCACTAACCAACATGAAAATAGGATTAACGGTAATGCTAAGCGAAATAGCCACAATTGCACCGAAGCAGTAATAAAGCGATCGAGTTTCAACAGGCGATAGGCTATCAGGCCAGTAAGAAACAACATTAAGACCTCAACCCCGGCAAGCGTATTGGTATCGCCACCGGTATAAATCGCCGTGACTAGCAGCGCAAACCACACAGATGCAAATGCTGTGGCAGCGCAGACAAAGGTTTTCATTCCTATATTGAGCTTTAGCTTGCTTTCGCCACGGATCATAGTACTTAAATTCGCAGTTAAAGCCCCCACAATTAGCATTAAAGGCGTAACGAATATATTTAGCACGGTAGTTTCCTAATCATAGCTGTAATCTAAACAGAGTCGGATTATCTACCGATACCGCGGGCTTGCCAATAGAGATGAATTAACATTAACCCTTATATCATCTAGCGTTAATCACCCATAAAAAAAGCACCCTAAGGTGCTTTAACAGAAGCAAGCTGGTTTATTCACCACGTTTAAACAATAACGAACCATTGGTTCCACCAAATCCAAATGAGTTACAGAGTGCGTACTCAAACTGATGTTGGCGAGCTTTATGGGCAACGAAATCCAAATCGCATCCCTCATCAGGATTATCTAAGTTCAGCGTCGGTGGTACTATCTGATCGCGCAGGGCCAATAAGGTAATAATCGCCTCAACCGCACCAGCTGCACCTAATAGATGGCCAGTCATCGACTTAGTTGAACTCACCAATAGCTCATAAGCATGTTGCTCAAAAACAGATTTAACTGCTGCCACTTCCGCTTTATCACCTGCTGGTGTCGACGTGCCATGAGCATTAATGTAACCCACTTGTGTCTTATCAATACCCGCATCATTGATGGCGTTAACCATAGCCGCAGCAGCGCCTGCACCATCAGCCGGTGGCGAAGTCATATGGAAAGCGTCACCGCTCATACCAAATCCGACCAACTCACCGTAGATAGTGGCGCCGCGCGCTTTAGCTCGCTCATATTCTTCTAATACCATTACCCCTGCACCGTCACCAATAACAAAACCGTCACGATCTTTGTCCCATGGTCGGCTAGCCGCACTCGGATCATCATTTCGCGTTGACAATGCTTTAGCTGAACCGAAACCGCCTACCGCTAACGGACAAGTTACATCTTCAGCCCCGCCAGCAACCATCACGTCAGCATCGCCATAGGCAATGGTGCGGGCAGCAAAACCAATGTTGTGTACACCAGTAGTACAGGCAGTCGTTACCGCAAAGTTAGGTCCAGTCATACCATATTTGATCGACAGATGACCGGCTATCATATTGATAATGGTGCTAGGCACAAAAAAGGGCGAAATCTTACGAGGGCCGCCTTTTAATAACGCAGAGTGACCTGCCTCGATAAGCGGCATACCGCCCATACCAGCACCAATAGCGGTGCCAACACGGGTTGGATCTTCTTGCTCCATGTTTAAGCCAGCATCTTCTATGGCTTGAATACCTGCAGCCATACCATACTGAATAAACAGATCCATCTTACGCGCTTCTTTTTTGGGCAGATACTGCTCAACATCAAAATCTTTTACCGACCCACTAAAACGGGTCGAAAATTCAGATGCATCAAATTTTGTGATTGGCGCGATACCGCTCTGTCCTGCAACTAATGCTTTCCAGGACGTCTCTACGGTATTGCCTACAGGAGTGACGAGACCAAGACCTGTTACGACTACACGACGTTTAGACACGTTTTCACCTTTTGACTAAAGTAATGATGATATGCCCCAAGAGGCAATGAAATGATTGGGCTTACTAACGTTATAGCACATTGAGGGGCGAGAGTTGCCTCTGCACACGAACGGTGCTGAGAATGTTCATAAGCCTAAAACAAAAACAGGCGGCATAAATGCCGCCTGTTTTGTAGAATTCAGTATTACTGATTCTTAGAAACGTAATCGATCGCTGCTTGAACAGTAGTGATCTTTTCAGCTTCTTCATCAGGGATCTCAGTGTCAAACTCTTCTTCTAGAGCCATTACCAACTCAACGGTGTCCAGAGAATCTGCACCTAGGTCGTCAACGAATGATGCTGCTGGTTTAACGTCTTCTTCTTTAACGCCCAGTTGCTCGATAATGATTTTCTTTACACGTTCTTCGATGTTGCTCATTAGTTTTCTTTCCTATTCAAATTACGCACTTGCGTAAGATTGCGAGTAGTTTATTCAATTTGGTACACAATGCAAGCTTAACTTTTGTGGTCTAACCACGAAACTTACGCAAATTTACGTCCAAATTCAATTAAAATCAGCCAGTTATTTTAACTGACGATTACACCATGTACATGCCGCCGTTCACATGTAGAGTTTCCCCTGTAATGTAAGCAGCTGAATCCGAGGCTAAAAATAGTACAGCATTCGCAATTTCTTGCGGTTGACCTAATCTTTCCATCGGAACTTGCGACATGATACCCTTTTGCTGCTCTTCAGTCAGCTCATCTGTCATATCAGTCTGAATAAATCCAGGTGCTATAGCATTCACTGTTATTTGACGAGATGCAACCTCTCTGGCCAGAGATTTTGTAAATCCGATCAATCCTGCTTTCGCAGCGCAGTAGTTAGTTTGGCCTGCATTGCCCATTGTACCGACAACTGAGCCAATGTTAATAATACGCCCCTGACGCTTTTTCATCATAGTACGCATCACCTGCTTAGAGGTGCGATAAACCGATGTTAGATTCGTATCGATAATATCGAGCCACTCATCTTCTTTCATGCGCATTAACAAATTATCACGCGTGATACCTGCGTTGTTAACAAGAATATCAACATCGCCAGCTTTTTCTTTGATCGAGGTAAACAATTGGGCCACAGATTCACTGTCGGTCACATTTAATACTAATCCAAACCCCTTGTCCCCAAGATACTCTTGGATAGCTGCTGCGCCGCGGTCACTGGTAGCCGTACCAATAACGGTGGCTCCTGCTTGCACTAATGTTTCAGCCACTGCGCGACCAATACCACGGCTTGCACCTGTAACTAAAGCAACCTTGCCAGTTAAATCAATAGTAAAACTCATTAATGACTCCTTTATTCGCTAAGTGCAGCAACGGTGGCAGAATCGTTAGCCACTTTAGCACTCAGTGATCGATTAATTCTTTTCGCTAGACCCGTTAATACTTTACCAGGGCCGACTTCCACTAATTGTGTTACACCAGCGCCAGCCATAGCATCTACTGTTTCAGACCATCTTACAGGACAATAAAGCTGACGCACTAAGGCATCTTTGATGGCGTCAGCCGCTTGCGGCGCGGCAACATCGACATTATTGATAACCTCAATGGATGGTACATTAAATTCAATAACCGCTAAGGCTTCGGCTAACTTGTCAGCAGCGGGCTTCATCAACTCGCAATGTGACGGCACGCTCACTGGCAGTGCCACAGCCATTTTAGCACCTGCGGCTTTACATGCAGCAGCAGCACGTTCTACCGCTGCCTTTTCACCAGCAATAACCACTTGACCAGGACTATTATAGTTAACTGGGCTAACGACGGCGCCTTGAGCAGCTTCATCACACGCCGTTTGGATAGCGTCATTATCTAAGCCGATAATGGCATACATAGCACCGGTCCCAGCTGGGACAGCTTGTTGCATCAATTGACCACGAAGCTCAACCAGTTTTACCGCGTCAGTAAAGCTCATCACACCAGCGCAGACTAAGGCTGAATATTCACCTAGGCTGTGACCTGCCAACATGGCAGGCTTAGGTGCATTAGTTGATGCTATCGCACGCCAAATGGCAACACTTGCTGTTAGCAATGCTGGCTGGGTTTTATCGGTCTGATTAAGGGTTTCGGCAGGGCCATCTTGAACCAATTGCCAAAGGTCATAGCCCAGCACTTGGCTCGCCTCATTAAAAGTTTGTCCAATAATCTCATGCTCTGCAGCTAAATCAGCCAGCATTCCTACGGCCTGAGAACCTTGCCCTGGAAACACATAAGCAATCTTTTCCATTTTTATACCTTTGCTAAATCAATGTATTGTATAAGGAACAACACTAAAAACGAACTAATGCACTACCCCAAGCAAATCCTGCACCAAAGGCTTCTAATAACAATAGTTGACCACGTTGAATACGACCATCACGCACCGCTTCATCCAGTGCAATAGGTACGGAAGCCGCTGAAGTGTTACCATGTTTTGCTAGAGTTAACACCACTTTATCTAAACTCATATCGAGTTTTTTAGCGGTCGCTTTTATAATGCGGAAATTAGCTTGATGAGGAACTAACCAGTCGATATCAGCTTTATCAATTTGATTAATACGTAATGTTTCTGTGACCACATGCGACAATTGCGTTACGGCAACTTTAAACACGTCATTGCCTTTCATCGTCATGTAACCTACTGCTTCAGAACTTTCACCCGCTCGCGGTGGGAATGCACACTTAAGCAGATCACCTTGACGACCATCAGCATAGATATGAGTCGATAAGATACCCGGTGTATCCGAGGCACCAACCACAGCCGCGCCAGCACCATCACCAAATAAAATAATCGTTGAGCGATCTTCAGGCTGACACAGACGTGATAATACATCGGCACCTATGACTAACACTTTTTTAGCCGCGCCAGTTTTAACAAACTGATCTGCAACCGATAAAGCATAGACAAAACCTGAACACGCAGCAGCGACATCAAATGCGGGAATAGTGTGAACACCGAGTAAAGCCTGGATCTCACATGCGGCGGCTGGAAAAGCATTACTGGCACTGGTGGTGCCACACACTATCATGTCTAACTCACTTGCTGCTATACCGGCCATTTCAAGCGCTTTAACTGCGGCTTGATAACCCATGGTCGATACAGATTCATCTTTGGCCGCTATTCTGCGCTCTGAGATACCGGTACGTTCAACAATCCACTGATCACTGGTTTCCACCATTTTTTCCAGATCGTGATTGCTACGGACTTGCGCTGGCAAATAACTACCAGTTCCGAGAATTTTTGTATGCATAAGGAGATATCAGTTATTTATGTCTAAAAGGATCGACTCAAGACGTTCTTCAATCATCTTGGGGAGTCGACGTTGCGCTTCGGTTACTGCCAAACTAATTGCTTGCAAATAGGCAGATTCATCGGCACTTCCATGACTTTTTACTACAATTCCGCGCAATCCTATCAGACTTGCCCCGTTATAGTGGTCGGGGTTCATCTGATTTAAAACACTATTGATACGCGGAGCGATTAACTTTGCCATTAATCGTACAAAAAAGCCTTGAGTTAACCCTTTCTTTAACTGATGTACGAGAAGTCTGGCGATCCCCTCGGAAGTTTTAAGCGTAATATTACCGACAAACCCATCACAGACAATGACATCCACATTACCTAAGTAAATATCATCACCTTCAATAAAGCCGGTGTAATTAATTTGTGGAGTCTGCTGCAATAACTGCCCAGCTTGCTGGACTTGATCGTTGCCTTTTATCTCTTCAATACCAACATTGAGCAAAGCCACTTTAGGTGAAGGAGTCTTATCGACCGCTTCACACAATACCGACCCCATCACTGCAAACTGAAATAAGGTTTCCGAGCAACATGACACATTTGCCCCTAAGTCGAGCAAGTAAACCGGCTTCTGATTGACTGCAGGCAGACAACTGACTAAAGCGGACCTTTGTCGATGCCGGGTAAGGTTTTCAGTAATACTTTAGAGATTGCCATTAACGCACCAGTATTACCGGCGCTGATACAGGCTTGTGCCTTGTTATCACGAACTAATTCAATGGCGAGGCGCATTGAACTTTGCTTACAATTACGCAAAGCATGCACTGGGCGATCGCACATTTTTACCACTTCAGTGGTATGAATAATTTCAATTCGTGACAGTAGTGACGATTCACATTGGCGTAATAGAGGCTCTATTTGCGATCTATCGCCAACCATAATGACATTTAGGAAGGGGTATAAGCGAAGTGCCTGCAGGGTTGCAGGCACTGTGATGCAGGGGCCAAAATCGCCCCCCATCGCATCTAACGCAAGCGTCAGATCAGTCATATAATTATCAACAAATTACTTGTTGATAACCTTTTGACCACGGTAGAAACCGTCTGCTGTCACATTGTGACGACGGTGTAGTTCACCACTCGTAGCATCCACTGACAATTGAGCAGTGCTCAATGAATCGTGTGAACGGCGCATACCGCGCTTTGAACGAGATTTTTTATTCTGTTGTACAGCCATTTGACCTGTCTCCTAGATTACTTGCTCTTCAGTTTTTCTAACACTGCAAACGGATTTGGACGCTCCTGTTGAGCGGGTTCAATCTCGCCTACTACTATATCTTGATCGCCTTGGCTGCAACTTTCGTCAACATGCATCGGGATCAGAGGCATAGCTACGATCAATTCATCTTCAATCAATTGATGCAGACGAACTTCACCTATCTCATTGCACTCAATAGGGTCATACGCATCCGGGAGCTCATCGATTTCTGCCTCAGACCCGCAAGGGCTAAAACAAAAGTCGACCGTAACCTCCGTGGTAAATAGTGCCATGCAACGTTGACAATTCAGAGTGAGCTCCGTCACAGCCTTCCCTTTCAGGTAGACTATCCCCTGTATATCTACGCCACATTCAAGCGACACTGCCACATCGGAACAGTCGCCGGCACATAATTCATTTAACCTTTTTAACTGCACACCAGGAACCATGCCTTCATAGGAAAGCTTGCTTGCCGCTGCGCGGTTTGGATCAATTGAAACCGGTATCTTTACTGTTTGCATAAGGCGCGCATATTATAGTTTGAATTACTCTTAGTCAAAGGAAAATTCACTACCTTCATCATCCAAGATAGTTATTCTTAAAAACTCATGAATAAATCAAAAATTATTGGAGGCAAAATTCTACCCAAGCGCTCAGTGATACTCAAGCCCCGCGCGCTTAAAATAGAAGCATTCATTCACTAATTTTAGTCGAATACTGACAGATTTTAGTGGGTAGTCGCACAATGTGACACAATAAGGCTTTGCCTAGCGTACTTGCCAGCCATTGTCAGTACGATTGTATGCCATTATCTTATCTTGAAATATCTTATATAAAGGCCAATTAATGACTCCGTCCATTGTTTTAGCATCGACCTCTAGCTACCGTAAATCACTGCTGGAAAAATTATGTATTACTTTTGATACTTGCGCACCCGATGTAGATGAAACCCCCAACATCGATGAAACAGCACCCGATTTGGTGATGCGCTTGGCCGTGGCCAAGGCAAAAGCCGGGGCTAGCGGAAAAACGTCAGGGCTCATTATTGGATCAGATCAGGTAGCCGTTGTTGATGGTCAAATCGTGGGAAAACCCTTAACCGAAGCAAACGCAGTAACCCAGTTGATGAACGTCTCAGGTAAAAGCGTTACCTTTTATACTGCCATAGCGCTCTACAATGTGGTTGCTGACAGCGTTGAGGTGAGATGCGAGCCCTTTATTGTCCACTTTAGAGAGCTCACGGAAACGCAGATACGCTACTACATAGCCAAAGAACAGCCATTAAATTGTGCCGGAAGCTTTAAATGTGAAGGATTTGGTATCGCCCTGTTTACTCGCCTTGAAGGGCGCGACCCCAATACCCTAGTGGGGCTGCCTCTTATCGCGCTCACCGAGATGTTACTCAATCAAGGAGTCGATATCCTCACCCCGCAAGCCGATCCTAAGCTTATCTAGGGTGAAGTCAGCCATCAAACGGTTAAACAGACAAAGCAAACTCAGACGAATGAGTAAGAGCATAAGTTATTTTGATGTCGCTGAGGCGGTGATTGTTTGGGCTACACTAATTTACCTCAGATCGGTTTAACGTAACACTGAAATCACGTTGAATTCTGCTGATGTAATATTGAGTTGTGGCTTATTCTCTTTGAGTTGATAAGCCACTAAACCTCCTATCACATTAAGCATGAAACCATGTACGCTGCGGTGCCGCGTATGCTCTATTTGTGAGATGTTTTTTAGCTGGTCATTGATTGTTTCGATAATAAATCGTCTAGAAAGCATGGCTCTATCCCATAATGATAAAGCCTTTGCTTTCATGTTTTTACGCACGTTATTAACGATAGTTACCCCACGTTCTAATAGGTCGCCTGCTAACGCTTTGCCGATATACCCCTTATCAGCATAGAGTTTATCCATTGATTCAACGACCATACCTTTTACGGGTTTCGTGTCATGCACATTCGCAGGTGTTATTTTGGCTGCAACGATGCCGCCTCGATGGTTCACAATAAGATGAAGTTTAAAACCATAGAACCAGCCCATCGTGCCTTTTCCTCGGCTGGCGAGACCTGCTAGCGTTTTATGCCTTGGAATTCGTAAATTATGACAAACCTTAATGCTCGTTGAGTCAACGAATTCGATGCCTGTTGGGGCGCTTTTTAAAGAGGAAAAATAACTGCACATTGGAATGACTGTACTCGGCATGACTTCAAGAAATCGAGTGTAGCTGAGTAAGTTTGGAAAATCAGATTTGTAGAAACGAGCCAGATATCCTGTGTAAAAATTCTTGAAGTCACGATGATTAGACATATGGAAGGCAATGATAATTGTCATAATTTCACTCATCGTCATTCTGCCAGCGCGCTTACGCTTGCGGGTTCCATCAGTTAGACACTGTTGTTCCCATTGAGGAATAAAAGCATTACAAAAATCATCGACATCACAAAATACATCCACTAAATTATTCATATGCCCTCTGCGTGATTGATTAATCTTGGTCGAGAGATCTGATCACAAAGAGGGCTATTAGTTCAATTTCTTATCCCGAGTTCAGGTTAATTTGAGTAAACCAGCTTTGAGTAAACCATCGTAATCGTTAGCGTCTACACGCTAGCGATTACGAAAAAGCAACCAGTTTAACTACCGCGCAGCGGTGATCGCGGCAAATAGGTCGGGAGTTGATGAGACAATCGCAACAGGTAAGGCTGCACTTAATCGCGCTGCACTATGGGCGCCATAACTCACACCAATGGCATCCATTCCCGCATTTCGGGCCATATTGAGATCATGAATAGAATCACCAATCATCACCGCCTTTTCTGGTGCCACCGTCAATTGCTGTAATAATTGCTGCAACATTTGTGGATGCGGTTTACTGTGGGCTTCATCAGCACAGCGACTGGCGACAAAGTGTTGATCAAATCCAGTCTCATTTAAGACCCTATTCAATCCTGCTCGGGCTTTGCCAGTCGCCACAGCCAATTGATGCCCCGATGCCTTCAAGGATAACAACAACTCCTCCGCTCCATCGAAGACGGGGCTTGGAGTTTGGTTAAGCTGCAAATATTGTTCACGATAGACATTAATCATATTCTGCCGAGTCTGATGACAGGCACTGGGGTGCAATACATTTAACGCTTCATCCATCGACAAACCGATAATATCGCGCACCGCCGTCTCAGTAGGCACCAATAAGCTCAACTCTTTTGCCGTTTGTTGCATACATGCCACAATTTTACCGACCGAGTCCATTAGCGTACCGTCCCAGTCGAATATGACTAATTCGTATCGTTTCATACTTTTTCCAATTTCGATAATAGCTGTTCTAACGCCTTATCTAATGGCGCCTTAACCTGCATAACCTCTTCCGTACTCGGATGAATAAATTTAAGCTGCGCCGCGTGTAAGAACAAACGGTTGAGCCCAAGTGCTCGCATTGAATCATCAAAATTCTGCTCACTGTACTTATCGTCACACGCAATGGGGTGCCCCGCATATTGGCAATGCACCCGAATTTGGTGGGTTCGCCCAGTAACAGGACTTGCCTGCACTAACGTTGCCCCTTTATAACGCTGCTTTATTTTAAAGCGCGTCTCAGAGGCTTTACCCTCTTGATTGACCCGCACAATTCGCTCACCCGATTTTAGGGTCAGTTTTAATAGTGGCGCGTTTACGACTTTATCATGGCTCTGCCACTCACCACGCACCAGTGCATAGTAATCTTTCTGCATTTTTTTATAACGCAATTGGTCATGCAGATGCTTAAGCGCACTGCGTTTCTTAGCGATCAGCAAAACGCCCGAGGTGTCTTTATCTAATCGATGCACTAATTCAAGAAATTTTTGTTGTGGCCTGAGTGAGCGCATCGCTTCAATGACACCGAAATCAACGCCACTCCCCCCATGTACCGCAATGCCAGCAGGCTTATTAAGCACAATAAGCCAGTTATCTTCAAATACGATGCGCGCTTCAAGTTGCGAAACCTTGGTCAACTTAGCGCTCGGCGCGGGCTTGTCGTCACTGGCTGACACCCGAACAGGCGGGATGCGAACAATGTCGCCATCTTGTAATTTATACTCAGGTTTAATCCGTTTCTTGTTCACCCGCACTTCACCTTTACGCACGATACGATAGATCATGCTTTTCGGGACGCCCTTGAGTTTAGTCACAAGAAAGTTGTCGATTCGCTGGCCTAAATGATCCTCATCTATGGTGACCAATTCGACTTTATTTAAGGGTTGTTGATTATTCATGCTACGCCTTGCTCTCGTTCAAGCCGCTTATTGTACACAACTAACAACTTTTATGCCTTTCCATTTGCTGAATTTCTGGTTTGTTGCTATATTTGCCACGCCAATCGGGTTAAATGGTGAATAAAGTGTTCCCTCACCCCGAAAGCATGCGCGAAAAGCGGAGAGTAAAAGACATTACTACTGAGTAGCAAATCATTGATTTACAAGTCGTTGCATCAAAAATAAACCGAGAAAACGCGTTTGAACGACTAAACCCAGTATCTATGCCACATTTCAAAGAGGTTTCTCCAGCAAATAGCGCTCCAAATTCGAAGTTTAATTCTAACTCGTCATCAGACTGACGCTTATCGATTTTGGCATTACAGGAAAGTACATAGAATTTATGGGGTTGGTTGACGTTTTACAACGAATTCCTTGTTTTTAGTAATATTAAAAAATAAGCCATAAATAGGTTGCGACACGCAGTGATTGCGTTTTACAGACAATGCGCACCTTAGCCCAGAACCAAGCCGCGAGGCTTCACTCATTAAATCTGGGCCCGTAATGCATCGAAATTAGCGAGTTTGATGACCCTATTTTAAGAAGAAATACGTCATCATGAAACGGATGTTAATTAATGCGACTCAATCTGAAGAGTTGCGCGTTGCCCTCGTTGATGGGCAACAACTGTATGATCTAGATATCGAAAGCCCTGGTCACGAACAGAAAAAAGCCAATATTTACAAGGGTAAAATTACCCGCGTAGAACCCTCTCTAGAAGCTGCGTTTGTGGACTATGGCGCCGATCGCCATGGCTTCTTACCACTGAAAGAAATTGCACGCGAATATTTCCCTAACGGTTACTCGTTCCAAGGCCGCCCTAACATCAAAGAAGTGGTGAAAGAAGGTCAAGAAGTCATTGTTCAAATCGATAAAGAAGAGCGCGGTAATAAAGGCGCAGCATTAACGACCTTTATCAGCTTGGCTGGCTCTTATTTGGTACTGATGCCAAACAATCCTCGCGCTGGCGGTATTTCTCGTCGTATCGAAGGTGATGAGCGTACCGAATTAAAAGCGGCGATGTCAGAGCTTGAAGTGCCACAAGGCATGGGCCTTATTGTCCGTACTGCCGGTGTTGGTAAAGATTCCGCTGAATTAAAGTGGGACTTAAAAGTCTTACAGCATCACTGGACCGCTATCGAAGAAGCGGCTAAAACACGTCCAGCGCCGTTCCTTATTCATCAAGAAAGTAACGTTATCGTGCGTGCTATCCGCGATTACTTACGCCGTGATGTGGGCGAAGTCCTTATCGACCATCCGCGCATTTACGAGCAAGCTAAACAGCACGTTGCACTCGTTCGCCCAGACTTTGTCGACCGTATTAAGCACTATGATGCCGAAGTGCCGCTGTTTACTCACTTCCAAATTGAAACTCAAATTGAATCGGCTTTCCAACGTGAAGTGCGTCTGCCATCTGGTGGTTCAATTGTTATTGACCCGACCGAAGCATTAACGTCAATCGATATTAACTCTGCCCGTGCCACTAAAGGCGGTGATATAGAAGAGACAGCACTGAACACCAACCTTGAAGCCGCCGACGAAATTGCACGCCAATTACGTTTGCGCGACCTAGGTGGTCTGGTGGTGATTGATTTCATCGATATGACCCCAGTCAGACATCAACGTGAAGTTGAAAACAGAATGCGCGATGCCGTTCACCACGACAGAGCCCGCGTACAATTAGGCCGTATTTCGCGCTTTGGTTTGATGGAAATGTCGCGTCAGCGCCTGCGTCCGTCACTGGAAGAGTCGGCTGCACACTTATGCCCACGTTGTCATGGTCAAGGTACGATTCGCGGAACTGAATCATTAGCGCTGTCTATTTTGCGTCTGATGGAAGAAGAGGCTATCAAAGAAAACACCTCGCAAATTGAAGCCGTGGTACCTGTTGATGTTGCAGCGTTTCTACTCAATGAAAAACGCAAGGCAATCCGCATCACCGAGCAGCGTCACAACGTCGAAGTGTATGTGATCCCAGATCCAAACATGACTACGCCTGATTATCGTGTTTCGCGTCACCGTAAAGATGACCAAATTAGCGAATCAAGCTACAAACTACTTGAAAAGCAAGAGTCTAAGCTTTACGAGCCACGTAAACTTGAACGTGCAGCATCACCAGAGCCTGCACTAAAAGGCTACGCAGCGCCTACGCAAGAGCCAAAAACAGAGACACCAGTACAACAACCTGTACAAAAAGTTGCTGACGTTAAAAAGCCAGGTTTATTGTCAAAGTTGGTTGCTGCTATCAGTAACCTCTTCAGTGCCAGTGAACCAAGCAAAGAAGAGAAAGAAACTAAAGAGCAGCCTCGTCGCAATACGCAAAGCCGTGGAAATGGTCGTCGTAACACACGTCGTAATGATACCCGCAAAAATCGTGATGACAGCGACAACAAAGAGACTGATAACAAGCGCACGCGTTCGCCTAAGGCCGATGCCAGTGATGCTCGCCCAACTAAAGCGCGTAATGACAACAAGCGTGTTAAACGTGACGATACCAAAACACGCAGCCCACAAAAGGCCGCTGAAGAGGTTAGCACTGAGCAAGAACAGCAACCTAAACAGGAAGCAGCAAGAGAGCGTCGTCAACGTCGTAACATGCGCCGTAAAGTCCGTGTTCAGACCGAGCAGCAACAAGCTGATGAAGCAGCGTTAGCATTGCAAGCACAAACTCAAGATGTCGAGGTTGAGCCTAAGCCTGATACCAAACAAGCTGATGCAGCAACGCCACAAGATGAGCAAAACGCCCGTCCAAAGCGTCAACCACGTAAAGCTAAGCCAAAGCAAGATAAAGCGGCCGATACCGCAGCTAATGCTTCGGAATCTAGCGCTGTTGAATCAAAGACTGTTGAAGCTGATGCTGAACCCTCAAAGGCTGTTGAATCAAAGCCAGCGCAAAACGCTGACTCGGCTAACGAGACTCAACCTAAGCAAGAGCAGGCTCAAAGTGATAATGAAACGGCAAGCCAAGATCAAGCTCAGGTCAATAATGATGACAACTCAGCCGACAACAATGACGCAGATGCCGATAACAAACGTGAGCCACGTGATGGTCAACGTCGCAGTCGTCGTAGTCCTCGTCATCTGAGAGCAGCAGGCCAACGTCGTCGTCGTGACGAAGATGGCGACCAAGAAAGCCGTTCAGACAATGGCCAGCCAGCGTTCATCCCAAATGATGTTGAAACCGCGCCGATCCTTGATAATGATATGGCTCAAACTGTTAACACTTATGAAGTAAATAACACTAAGCCTGCAGCGCCACAAGCGACTACTGCAGCGTCACCGTCTGTTGACGCACCGGCGACAGCCACGGTTAATGCTGAAGCAACTGAAGCCACGACAACAGAAGCTAACACATCAGCTTCAGTTCAGACTGAGACTCAAGAGGCTCAGCCTACTGTTGATGCTAAAGCAGATAAATCAGCCTCTAAACCTAAAGGCCGTGTCACTTCGTCATCAAGCGCATCGAGCACTTCAGCGAAAACCACTGCCGACAGTGTCAAGGCTGACAATGTTGCTGATAATGTTAAAGTAGATGTAGATAAAGTTGACGTTGTGCCAGCGGCTAGCGCGCAAGCAGCTGCCCAAGAAGATGTCGCTAAACCTGTTGAAACAACAACGCCAGTAGCAAAAGTTGAAGTGTCAGCAGATGTGGATACCGCTACGGATTCGACGCAAGCACCTAAATCGGTTTCTGCGCCGATGGCCAAGCCAGCGAAGATAGAAGCTCCTGCAGTATCAGTTGCAACACCGCCAACTTCGGCACCTGCAGCCCCAGTAGCAAAGGCTAAAACAGCAGCAAAACCTGCCAGCCGTTTTGGTACTATGGTCAGTTCGACAATGACCAAGCCAACGGTAGAGGCTCGTCCAAATGTTGATATTCCCACAGGGCGTCAATATGAGGCTTCAACAAAAGAAGCAACGACAGAGCCGGCGGCTCGTGGTAACAGCGCCAATTCGGATATGGCCCGCCCTTAAGAGGTAGCCATTTTCGAACTAAAAAGCCATGCTGAGCAGCATGGCTTTTTATTTTATTGCGGTCAAAATTTTGCTAGTATGCCCGGCCGCAATTTCCTTCAACCTATCATTTAATAATAGAGGCTAAATGTTCGATCTTATTCGTCACAAAACCGCTAGCCATAGAGCTGATTTACTTTCAGGATTAACCGTTGCGTTAGCCTTGGTACCGGAAGCTGTCGCATTTGCGTTCGTTGCAGGTGTAGAGCCCATGGTAGGCCTTTATGCCGCCTTTATCATGGGACTGGTTACCGCATTGATTGGTGGTCGCCCAGGAATGATTTCGGGGGCAACTGGCGCCATGGCCGTCGTGATGGTCGCACTTGTCGCCGAACACGGTATCCAGTACCTATTTGCAGCCGTCGTGCTCGCAGGACTTATCCAGATCAGCTGCGGCCTGCTTAAATTAGGTAAGTTTATTCGCATCGTGCCCTACCCTGTAATGATTGGTTTCGTCAACGGCCTTGCGATTGTGATTTTCCTAGCACAGCTTGGCCAATTCAAAGCCCCTGATGCCAATGGTGTACTGACTTGGTTACCGCAAGATCAACTCATGCTGATGTTAGGGTTGGTGGCGCTGACCATGGTGATTATTCAGTTTTTACCTAAGCTGACTAATGCCATCCCCTCTTCTCTGGCGGCAATCCTCACGGTGACGGCCTTGGTGGTCTACTTCGATCTTGATACCCGTAACGTATTAGACTTTTTGAAGTCTATGAGTGGTGATGACAATGCCACTATAGCGGGTTCACTGCCGACATTTGCCATCCCTGAAGTGGCCTTTAACTTAGAAACCTTATACATTATTTTGCCCTACTCCTTTATTCTTGCTGCGGTTGGGTTAATCGAATCACTGTTAACCTTAACCGTGATCGACGAAATGACGGGCACACGAGGCAAAGGCAACAAAGAGTGTATTGGTCAAGGCATTGGCAATATGACCAGCGGCTTCTTTGGCGCCATGGGCGGTTGTGCCATGATTGGTCAGTCGATGATTAATATCAACTCTGGCGGGCGCGGACGTCTCTCGGGTATCACGGCTGCTGTGGCACTCTTGGCCTTTATCTTATTTGGCTCATCCTTAATTGAAATGATCCCACTGGCAGCGCTAGTTGGTGTGATGTTTATGGTTGTTTTAGGTACTTTTGAATGGACCAGCTTTAAGGTGATGCGCAAAGTGCCTAAGCACGATGCTTTCGTGATCATCTTAGTAACCGTGGTCACTGTGTTTACCGATCTTGCATTTGCAGTGTTTGTTGGCGTGATTGTGTCTGCTTTGGTATTTGCTTGGGAACATGCAAAGCACATCAACGTGGATGTGAGCCAAGATGCTAACGGCTGGAAAGTATACAAACTCAATGGTCCGTTATTCTTTGGTTCGGTAGCTCACTTCTTAGAACTGTTTGATGCTAAATCTGATCCACAAGATGTTATTGTTGATTTCCAAAATTCACGGGTGTGCGATCACTCTGCGTTAGGTGCGATCGATACTTTAGCCGAACGTTACGTGAGCAGTGGTAAAAAACTGCATTTACGTCACTTAAGCCAGGATTGTAAGCAGTTGCTGCATAAAGCAGGCGATCTGGTTGAGGTTAACTTTATCGAAGATCCGCACTACAAGATTGCCGATGACAAGCTCGACTCATAAGGTACCCAGCTCAAGGTACTCAAGGTGTTGAACTGTAAGTTAGTTGAGTGTTAGCTAAGACATCTACATAAAAAAGGCGCATCTGCGCCTTTTTTATTGGTTGTTGCTCATCCGTATTTAAAAACCATTCCTCGTGGCTAACTTTGTTTTACCTTATTGGCAAAGCGCGCCTTAAACTTATCCACTTTGGGCTTAACCACTAACTGGCAATAGGGTTGCTCACCATTATTGGCAAAATAATCCTTATGGTAAGCTTCAGCCGGGTAAAAATGTTGAAACGCCACTAATTCGGTCACTATCGGTGCATCAAATAACTGGGCTTGAGTAAGCTTGGCTACCATGGCTGACGCAGTATTAATTTGCGCTTCATTATGGGCAAAAATGACCGAACGATACTGTGTCCCAATATCATTGCCTTGACGATTTAGTGTCGTGGGATCGTGACTATTAAAAAATATGTCGAGTAATTCATCAAAGCTAATTTGCTCTGCATCAAACTCAATATGCACTACCTCAGCATGATCAGTGGTACCACTGCACACCTGTTTATAATTGGCACTATTTTCATCGCCACCGCTATAACCAGATTGTACCGATATCACCCCGTGAAGCTGAGCAAAAATGGCTTCTAAACACCAGAAACAGCCACCACCTAAGGTAGCCCATTGATGCTTGTTAGTAACTGGTGTTGGGCTTGCCGGTTTAAACACCATAGAGACCGAATTAACACAATGACGGGTATTTTTCTCTGTTAAATATTCGCCTTCAAACACATGGCCTAAGTGCGCGTTACACTGCTGACACACAATTTCGGTGCGCTGACCATCGGCATCGGCTATACGTTTAACTGCACCAGGGATCTCATCATCAAACGCTGGCCAGCCACAATGAGCATTAAATTTATGCTCACTGCGATATAAAGGCGCATCACAGCGCTTACAATGATAAACGCCTAAGGCATCATGATGATTATATTCACCACTAAAAGGGCGTTCAGTGCCCTTGTCTTCAATAACATACTGCTCGAACTCGGTTAATTCACGCATAGATAACTACTCTCTATTGATTCTTTTTTAGTGCTAAATGGCGCAGCCAAGATACCGATGATGATAGTTGCAACCCCTAACAAATTAAAGACAAAGACCGACTGTTCCAGTCCTATATTACACCGTTGCCAATGAACCGACTGTCGATAATAAGTTAATGAGCAACTCAAATGTGGAGTTCATTATGAGGCGCCTCATTAATTAGAACCATATTAAGGTGATTTTTATCACACTTATTTGCCCAACTGCAGCGACAACGGTAAACTCTCGCCGGGGTTTACTAACAAGAAAACAGAAGATGAAATTAGAAACAATCGATTATCAAGCACCCGATAGCGCTGAGCGTTTTGTCCAATCGCTGCGCGATACCGGCTTTGGCGTATTATCCAACCACACTATCGACAAAACACTGGTTGAAACCATCTATAGTCAGTGGCAAGCCTTCTTTAACAGCGATGAAAAACAGGACTTCCTGTTTAAAGCAGAAACCCATGACGGCTTCTTCCCTGCCAGCATCTCTGAAACCGCTAAGGGCCATAGCGTTAAAGACATCAAAGAGTATTACCATGTTTATCCTTGGGGGCGCATTCCTGACTCGCTCAGAGACAATATTCTCGCCTATTACCAACAAGCCAATAGCCTAGCAGCGGAACTACTCGGTTGGGTAGAAGCACATACACCTGCAGAAATCGCAGTTAACTACTCGATTGCACTACCCAAGATGATAGAAGGTAGCCATAAAACACTGCTGCGCATTTTGCATTATCCGCCAATGTCGGGCGATGAAGAGATGGGCGCTATACGAGCTGCAGCGCATGAAGATATTAACTTATTGACTGTGTTACCCGCCGCGAGTGAACCTGGTTTACAAGTAAAAACCCAAACCGGTGAATGGTTAGATGTCCCTAGTGACTTTGGTAACATCATCATCAATATTGGTGATATGCTGCAAGAGGCCTCTGGGGGGTACTTCCCCTCGACCACTCACCGAGTGGTTAATCCTGAAGGTACAGATAAAACCCGCTCGCGTATTTCTCTGCCGCTGTTTTTACACCCTAAGCCAGAAGTGGTGCTATCTGAGCGCTATACTGCAGAGAGTTACTTGATGGAACGCTTAAGAGAACTTGGGGTCATTTAACCTGAACTCCTCAATAAAAAGCGCCATTTGGCGCTTTTTATTTGTGATTTTTCCGACATATCAAGGTAAAATCGCGCCAACTTCAGCTAAAGGTAGAGTAATAACATGGCTATTCAGTGGTATCCCGGTCACATGCACAAGGCGCGTAAAGAGATTGAAGAGGTGATGCCTCAAATCGATCTCGTGATTGAGGTACTCGATGCCCGTATCCCCTTTAGTAGTGAAAACCCTATGGTAAAAACACTGCGCGGTGATAAGCCATGCATAAAATTACTCAATAAATCCGATCTCGCCGATCCTGCTACCACACAATTATGGATTGACCACCTCGAGCAAGAACAAGGGGTGAAAGCCATGGCGATCACCACCTTACAAGCTGCACAAGTACGCAAAGTGCCTGATCTGTGCCGTAAGCTGGTACCCAGTCGAGATACCACAGAAAAAGATATTCGCACCATGATCATGGGTATTCCTAACGTTGGGAAATCTACTATTATCAATATTTTGGCTGGTAGAGTCATAGCTAAAACCGGTAATGAACCCGCAGTGACTAAAAGACAACAACGCATCAACCTTAAAAACGGTATTGTGCTGTCTGACACACCCGGTATTTTATGGCCAAAAGTGGACAATGAAGCCAGCAGCTATCGCTTAGCCGTCACCGGTGCGATTAAAGATACGGCAATGGAATATGAAGATGTCGCCATGTTTGCCGCTGAGTATTTTTTAACGGCTTATCCAGAGGCCATAGCTGAGCGCTATAAATTAAAAGAACTCCCTAAAGATGATATCGGCCTGCTTGAAGCCATTGGTCGTAAACGCGGTGCACTGAGACCTGGCGGACGTATCGATCTGCACAAAGCATCTGAACTGTTATTACATGAATTCCGCTCAGGAAAAATCGGCCAATTATCACTAGAAACCCCTGCGATGGCTGAAGCAGAAAAGGCCGAAGTCGCGCGCATATTGGCCGAAAAAGAGGCGCTAAAACAGCAAAAGCTCGAAGCTGAACGACTCAAGCGCTCAGGTATTCGCCATAGCTAGCCGCTAATGACTCAATGCGAGCATATACACTCGCATTGAGTCTATCAAAATAGTTTTTATTATAGCTATCTGACATCAATAATATTTATTAGCTTACGACACCTTTTATATAAATAACCATCAAATCAACTTCAATAAGTTCACAGTGTTGGGATGCTGCTAATTAGCAAATGACGATAACGCCTATTTATCACTCAAACAGTACATATCCTTAAATTATTTATGGATTAATATCACAATTTAAACATTACCATCTTTTCAGCTGTCACCACCTATCCAGCCTACCAAATAGTTCAATAACCATACAAATCATTCAAATAAGCCGGTTATGAGCATTTATTCAAACTTAATCACGACTCAACAAGTTAATGACTGTATCCTTTATACAACAAGTACAAATTAAACCAATCAATTGTATCAGTATGCAACGTATTGATACTAAATATAAAATCATTTATAACACGCATCAAAATTATTGATAAGCTGAATAGCTGGATAAGTGATGTTTAAAAATTTACGGTTAGCAGTAAAAATTGGCTCGAGTTTCTTTATCGTACTGACGTTGCTTTCATTAGTGCTGATAGTAGGTATTTTCTCGCTCAATAAAGCCAGCGACGGAATTAATAGCTACCAAGACCTAAACCAAGATACTAACATCGTCAGTGATCTTCAAACTACCATGTTAATGGTGAGAATGAATGTTAAAGACTACTTAATAACCCGTAGTGACAAAGACCTTAATGAATATCGAGATTACTCAGATAAACTCAAGCAGTTATTGGTGAACGCAAAAGGCGAGATCCAAGAACCCCAGCGTGCCCATTACATCGCCACTATTGAGTCCGAGCTTCTCACTTATCAAGACGCCTTTACTAAGGTGGTTAATTTAATTTCAGAGCGAGATAAAGTCTTAGCAAAAGCGATTTTACCTCCAGGCGAAACCATGCGTCAGACAATCGATGCCATCATTCAATCTGCCCATGTTAATGATCAAGCCGACGTGGTTTTTTATGCCGCCGAAGTGCAAAAGTCACTCTTATTCGGGCGTTTATTTGCCTCTAAATTTTTAGACTCAAATAGTGAAGCTGACTATAAAACCGCCCTTGCTGAAATGGGTAACAATTTGAGCCAACACACAGCTGCGCTCAAGCCCTATCTAGAGCAGCCGCAACAGCACGACTCACTGTCGCAATTCACTCAAGCTCAATTCACGTATGTCGATGGCTTAAAGCAGATCCATCAGTTAATTAACACACGTAATGATTTGATTAGCCATACCCTATATCGTATCGGCCCCATAGTTGCTAAAAATGCCGAAAGTACCAAAGAATCTGTCATAACCGATATGCAACGCTTAGGTGCCGAAGTAAAAAATAGCACTAGTAACAGTATTCGCCTCACCTTACTATTGTCTTTGGCAGCCGTAGTCTTAGGCAGTGTGGCAGCGTATGTGCTTACCGTCTCTATAACTCGCCCGATTAGCCAAGCGGTCGCGGCCGCACGCCAATTAGCACAGGGAGATTTAACCATTGAAATCCAGAGTACGAGTAGAGATGAAACAGGGGTATTGATTGACTCAATACAAGAAACAGCAAGTAACTTACGTAATATGGTCACCACAATCACATCAGCCAGTGTTGAATTAGCGACTGCTTCTGAAGAACTTGCTGTCGTCACTGAACAGTCGAGTTTTGGCGTCGTAAAACAGCAAAATGAAACCGATTCTGTGGCGACAGCCATGAATGAGATGTCCACAACGGTTAATGACGTAGCTCAAAATGCAGCACAAGCGGCTGATGCTGCTAAGCAAGCAGATAACCAGGCGAATATCAGTCGTCAAGAGGTAGAGAAAACCATTATGGCTATCAGCAACCTCGCCGATAGGGTTAATGAATCATCAGAAAAACTAACTAGTGTTGAACTGGAAACCGACAATATTGTAAAAATATTAGATGTGATTCGTGGTATCGCAGATCAAACCAATTTGTTAGCCCTTAATGCCGCTATCGAGGCTGCTCGTGCGGGTGAACAAGGCCGAGGATTTGCAGTGGTTGCAGATGAAGTGCGAACGTTGGCACAACGAACTCAAGTTTCGACGCAAGATATTCAAAATATTATTCAACAACTACAAGCAAGTACCCAAAGTACCGTATTAGTTATGCAGCAAGGCAAAGAACAAGCCGCGAGCAGTGTTGATCAAGCCAATAAAACTGGCAAAGCCTTAGCAGTCATCACTCAAGCGATTAGCGTTATCAATGACATGAATATTCAGATTGCCAGCGCATCAGAGCAACAGAGCTCTGTAGCTGAAGAGATCAATCAAAACGTGCTAAATGTTAAACATATCGCCGAAGAAAATGCCGTATCAGCCAATCAGACCAAAGGTTCGACTATCGAAATCGCTCAACTGTCTGAACAGCTTAAGCTGATGGTAAGTCAATTTAAGGTGTAAACACGGTATACCGAGGATGATAGTTTACGGCTAAAAGTGAAGCGTTTTACAAGTATTACGCAATGACAGTTAACCATAAATGAAAGCTATACCCCTGAACAAGAGTAGCGCCACATCCCCTTAAGATAATGGCATGTGGCGCGTTATGATGTTCACCATTTAAGCGTTTTCAGTGCCTAAGATTATGAACAACTTGCTTACAAGCTAGGCCTTACACGTATAAAGCTGGCAAATCGAGGCACGCCATTACTGGTTAAACCATAATATTTATAGGTCACTATGGTGCCTAATGCTGGAGGGTGTAGCCGTTCGGCGTCGGTCAGTCCTGAGCCCAACTTAAATCGGACTCCATTGGGTGTTTTGACCTCTAATGCCCCAAGCATCCCCAGATACTTACCTTTTCCTTGATGATAACCAACCACTTCAGCCTCAGCGTCTTCATAACGTTTAAACTTCACCAACTCCTTGTTGCGTCCTTGACGGTATAGAGCCGATTTATGGTGTAACATTAGGCCTTCGCCACCATCCTTAATCACTTGAGTCAACTGTTGCTCTAACGCGGCCATATCCGCAAATTGTTGCTGCAATATAACGACTAAATAAGGAGTAATATCAGCAAATCGTTCCAAAGCATAGCTATAGCGCTTAGCAAAAGGCTGCGCTAATTGTGGCACATCAAAGACCATAAACTTAACTTGACGCCATTGTGTCTCAATGGGCTTGCTTTGACGGATCAGTGCCGAAATCTCATCGAAACGACCGTGTCCAATCCATAACTCACCATCTAAAGCTTCGGCGGGAAAATCAGCAGTAAACCACTTGGGAATATCGATCTGACGACCACTTCGAGTGTACATAGCACTGCCAGACCAAAAACCTCGAACGCCATCGAACTTTTCGCTGACCAAGTACTCTGATATAACATCTTGCGGGGTAATAGCACCAGCATGTTGTAATTGCAGCTGAACTTCAGTATCCGCATTAAGTGAAATAGGCTCAGCGTAAACAGTTGCACAATACAGGTGTGCTAATAATACACTGCAAACCACCAAACGAAATAAAGTAAATACCATAGACTCCTCCTTGAGTTAGGTTATGGCTCACTACGTAAAACAACATGAATAATAAGTGTAGACTAACAAGGCAAAGTTAAACCTAATGCTAGCAGATAGATAAGCTAACCATTAGTGCTAACAGCTATTGGACCATGATGATTAAAACCGCTCCTGCATATAATCATCATTGGTCACCTTAACTAAAATCACTACTGCGCATCGCTCAGTTTTTACAATGGAATATTATGAAACCAGAAAATAATCATGGCATAAAGCGGGTTTTTAGAGCCACGGGCTTCTCAATCCAAGGGCTCAAACTTGCTTGGCGCTGTGAGGCGGCTTTTAGGCAGGAACTCCTCCTCGCGATGCTGATGTCCCCCATCGCCATTATCCTTGATATATCGACAGTAGAGCGCATCTTACTCATCATGACACTGTTTATTGTGCTCATTGTCGAACTGTTAAATTCTGCCATTGAAGCTGTAGTCGATCGTATCGGCAATGAGATCCATCCCTTAAGCGGACAAGCCAAAGATATAGCCTCAGCAGCGGTATTTATGAGTTTACTATTATGCGGTATCACATGGCTGGTCATCATCCTGCCATTGATTTATTAAGCTTTAATCAACAGTTTCGATTAATAAACCATTGTACTGAGAAATGTCGGATAAAGATCTTATCAATCATCTTTGATAAATTAAGTCATGTAAACCAATTGCTAACCAACTTGTTAAATCTTTAGTTAGCCGAAGAGCCCCACCAGCCCACTGCTATTGCAGAAAAGCCATTGTTGTGAACATTTTTTGATACAAATCATTTAACAAAAACGATAACATGCTAAACTGTTCACAGTAAGATTATAGCTAACACAATACAATCAGAGGCTTATCAATAAGCAATGATTTAACGGAGTATTCTTTGGCTTACAAATATTTACCTTTATTAGCATTAGCACTGGCAATACTCAGTACTCCGTCGTTGGCGAACCAAGAGGCTGACGTGGCCAATGTGTCAGCCGAAATGAAACAGAAGAAAACCGTGATCCGCATTGGTGGGTTTTATTCAAATTCAAATTCAAGTATGGATGTCACCGACCCACTGTTAGGCAATGACTTTAAACTTGATTTTGAAGAAGATCTTAATCTAGCAGAGTCTCAATTCCTGCCATTTTTTGAAATCCAGTATCACTTTAATGCCAAGCATCATATTTATGCCGATTGGAAACAGTTACATCGTAATGCCGAAGTCAAAAAGCTAACAGTTCCGTTTCAAGTCACGTTAGACGATCAAATTTATAATGTGCAGGCAGGTGCCAGATTAGACACCACGCTCAACATTGACATTGCTCGTATCGGTTATGGCTATAATGTTTTCCAAGGTAATAACTACAACCTTGGCTTATCCCTTGGTCTCCATACCATGTTCATCAAAACCGCATTCAGTGGTGATATTGCAGTCTGCCTTGAAGGCAATAACGTGCAACAATGCGGCGATGCCACTCCTAAATTTGTCGATGAAGATGTTACAGCCCCATTACCCGATATTGGTTTATACGCCGACTATGAGTTTATCTCTGGATTTAAGTTCAATGCGCATGCACAATACTTTTATATCGAACTCGATGATATTAAAGGTAGCCTTGTGGATATTCGTGCAGGATTAGAAGCGAAGATCACCGATAATTGGCACATGACCGCTGGATTTAATTACTATAAAGTCGATGTAGATTTCGATAGTACAGTGACACAAGCTGATATTAAGGTCGCTAATTACAACCTTTATTATAGCTTTATCGGCCCCATGCTTTCGGTTAGTTACCACTTTTAACCATACGCATCAACCAATCACTCAACACAGACAAAGCCTGACCCAATATAACAATTATTACGGGCTCTTAATGTTGAGTCATAAAACAAGCAACTTCATCAATGTCGAGCCTTATGCTCAACCATAAAACTGATAACAGACCCAAATCGCCGCACAGATCCCTGCAATATCAGCCGTCAAGCCACACACCAATGCGTGGCGTCCATTGCGAATGCCAACGGCACCAAAATATACCGCTAACACATAAAAAGTTGTCTCTGTACTGCCTTGCAGAATCGCTGCAAGACGTCCGGCAAAGGAGTCGACACCATGATGCTGCATGGTTTCTAACATCATAGCGCGTGCGCCCGAACCGCTAAAAGGCTTCATTATCGCCGTTGGTAAGGCATCAATAAAGCGAGTGTCGCCATTGAATAGATTCACTAAGGCTGCAACCAAATTGAGTAAATAATCCAGCGCACCAGATGCCCTTAACAAAGCAATCGCTAATAGCATTGCCAGCAGGTAAGGAATAAGCTTTATCGATTGTTCAAACCCCTCTTTCGCACCAGTGATAAACTCATCATACACCGCGACCTTACGCAGACCTGCAATGATAATAAAGCTGAAAATCAATGATAATAAGATACCGTTGCCTAGCCCCGTCGAAAGCTCACCAATCGCGGTGACACTTAAGCTACCAAGATAAAATACCAACGCTGAGATCATGGCGAAAAACAATGCACCGTAGCCCAAAATCACACTATTGAGTAACGAAATTCGCTGAAAACAAGCCACCACTAACACCCCAACTAAGGTGGAAGCACAGGTCGCTAATAATATGGGTAAAAAGATATCTGCAGGAGCCGCAGCCCCTTGCTGGGCACGATACAGAAAGACCGTCACTGGCACCAAGGTGACCGAGGAGGTATTAAGCACTAAAAACAGGATCTGAGCATTAGTCGCTACCGCTTTATCAGGATTAAGTGTTTGCAGATCTTGCATCGCTTTGAGACCCAGAGGGGTTGCTGCGTTAT
The DNA here is from genome assembly GCF_059338375.1 of Shewanella sp. 553. Taxonomy (NCBI): domain Bacteria; kingdom Pseudomonadati; phylum Pseudomonadota; class Gammaproteobacteria; order Alteromonadales; family Shewanellaceae; genus Shewanella; species Shewanella sp. 553. Next base: position 1,529,757 of record NZ_CM181701.1, on the reverse strand, counting down.
CCAGCCCAAGTACATTAGCAGTCAGGTTCATGGTTACGCTACCGAAAGCCGGATGCCCCTTAGGCACCTCAGGCATTAAGCGCCGTAATAATGGCTCGAATAATGAGGAGAGCGCAGCCACAACCCCCGCCTTTTCTCCAACACGCATCAAGCCCATCCAGAGTGATAATACCCCAATTAACCCTAATGCGATTTCCGCCGCCAATTTTGCACTGGCAAACAGTGCATCAACTGCGTTTGATAATAGATGCCAGTCCCCTTGAAATAAGCCGATGACGATCGCCAGTAATGAGGTAGCAAAGAAAACAAACCAGATGCGATTAAGCACAAAAACTCCTTTTTGGTCTAGGTTTAACTAAGGCCTAACTAGCGATGTGATATACTGCCTGACAACAATATCTGCTTTTTCTTTCTTATGGTTCAACTAAATCAAAATTTTATCAATAGCATAGCTAAAGATATGCCCGAACATCTATCGATGGATGATTTTATCGCTTACAGCGATAAGCCATTAAGACCATCGATACGGGTTAATACCTTAAAAATATCCGCGAGTCACTTTGTCGCCTTAATGCAGCCTAAAGGCTGGCAGTTTGAACCTATCCCTTGGTGTGATGCCGGCTTTTGGATCACGGTGAATGATGATGTGCAATTGGGCAATACCATCGAACATATTCAGGGACTATTTTATATTCAAGAAGCTAGTTCGATGTTGCCTCCCCACGCGTTATTTCCAATGCCCATCGATGCGCCTCAAGACTTAACCTTGCTCGATATGGCATCAGCCCCTGGTTCTAAAACCACCCAGCTTGCCACCATGATGCACAATCAAGGCTTACTGGTTGCCAATGAATACTCATCGAGCCGAGTAAAAGTCCTGCACGCCAATGTGCTACGCATGGGCGTAAAAAACACCGCCCTCACCCATTTTGATGCACGGGTATTTGGCGAATACCTCTATGACACATTCGATGCTATTTTACTCGACGCGCCATGCAGCGGTGAAGGTACGGTACGAAAAGATCCAGAGGCTTTAAAACATTGGGATTTTGCCGAGATTGAAGCCATCGCCAACACTCAGATTGATCTAATCGAATCCGCTTTTTTAGCATTAAAAACAGGTGGGTCACTTGTCTACTCAACTTGTACACTCAATCGCACCGAAAATCAGCAGGTGTGTTTACATCTGCAGCAGCGTTATCCTGACTCCGTACAGTTTGAATCACTCGCCAACCTGTTTCCTGATGCGCATAAGGCGTGTACCGAAGAGGGTTTTTTACATGTTTGGCCGCAGATTTATGACAGCGAAGGTTTCTTTATCGCTAAAATTAATAAAATTGCCGATATTGAACGCGCAGTAGAGCAGCCTAAACCACAGAAGAATTTTCCGTTTACGCAGGCTACGAATAAACCGCTTAAGGCCCTTGAAGATTACTTTCAATCGACGTTCGACATTAACCTATCCGAACATGGCGTTGTGATGCAGCGTGACGATGAATATTGGTTATTCCCGCGCAATATCATGCCACTTATTGGCAAGATCCGCTTTCAGCGCATCGGTTTAAAGTTGGCAGATGCACTAAAAAAAGGCTTTAAGGTTCGTCATGAAGCCATAGTGGCATTAGCTGATACCCGTAAGAGTATCCCCTTAGATGAAAGCCAAGCCAGCAGTTATCTTATGGGGCGAGACATTATGTTACCCACCAAAGCCACACCACAAGGTGAGCAACTCGTCAGTTATCATCAGGCCAATTTAGGTCTCGTTAAACACCTGGGCAATAAATTGAAAAACAGCTTACCGCGAGACTTGGTCAAAGATAAGATTTGCCCGTCATTAAGCGCTAAATAGACCACTTAATGCTTAATTAAGCTCACGGCAATTTCGTAACTTAGTCATGAATTTACATTTTGTTACATTTTAATTAACGCTTAATGTAGACAAACCCAGCAACACGCTCAGCCTTGACTACACTAAAAGCCTGAGAGCATTAAGAGGCCATCTCAAACAGTAGCGCACGGCTCTGCAAAGAGCCATTCCCCTAGACCCAGAACAATTGGAATAGTTTTGGGTCTTTTTTTATCTGTAATTTGAAACAGCCTGTGATGATTGTCACCGGCCCGGTGCATTACATTCCTAAAGCTAGAAGTGACGTGCCACAGATGTGCCACAATCACTGTCATACTCATCACAGCCATCACATTGAATCTAAGCATTAAAGGATATTCTGAGTATGATTGACCTTAGGATATTAAGGCCAATCATACTAACGATTGGCTAATTTAGCCGCGTCTCTAAATAAATTGAAGAAGTTGGTCGTTGTATAATCGGCTAACTCCTCAAAAGATTCGCCTCGAAGTTCAGCCACAAATTCGGCCACATCACGAACATAAGCGGGTTGATTTTCTTGCCCACGATGAGGCACCGGCGCCAAATAAGGGGCATCGGTCTCAACCAATAAACGGTCTTTGGGGACTTTGCGGATAACCGTCCGTAAATCGCCAGCATTTTTAAAGGTCACTATGCCAGATACTGAAATATAAAAGCCTAAATCGATCGCCGCTTTAGCCATTTCCCAATTTTCAGTAAAACAATGTAATACCCCACCAACCTTATCGGCTTGGCCCGCTTTAAGTAAGGCAATGGTATCTTCTCTGGCATCACGAGTATGCACAATCAGCGGTTTATCCACTTCAACTGCAAGTGCAATTTGTTGTTCAAAACATGATAACTGCAGCGCTTTCGTGTCATCGGCATAAAAATAATCTAGCCCTGTTTCACCGATCGCCACTACTTTAGGATCGTTAATATATTCATATAACTGTGCAGTATCCAGCCCCTCTTTTACATCTAAGGGATGCACCCCAGCAGACAAGAAGATTTGCTCAAAATCGGCCATTTTGGCTTGCATCTGGGTGAAGCCTTGTTGGCGAACATTGACGCACAAAAAGTAGTCAACACCACGCGCTTTAGCCTGCGCGATAATATGTTGTAAGGAAGCTTGATCGGGAGCAGCCTTGAGACGATCGAGATGACAGTGAGAATCGATGAGCACGCTTATAATCCAAGTAAACAACGAAAAGGACGCAAAGGATACCGAGCTACATGGTGCAGGTCAAATCACTCGAGGAGAGTTCTCGGGCAAGCAAGTTCTCGATATGATGCTTATGAGTGGAAGCATCTGAGATGATTTTTAGCCCAATACCCGCAGGCCTGCCGCCAGAAGCGCCTAGGGGATTGATCCACACAACAATACCTTGAAACTCCATCTTAGTCGTCGACCCAGGAAGTTGGTAGGCCACAGACAACTCTTGGCCTAAATAGTGGCTCTCTGTTGTAGCAACAAACAAACCTGCTGGCTGAATAAACGGCATGTAGGCACGATATAGCTGATGTAAGGTATCAAAATTAACCACGAGGTCGACCATAATTATTACTCTTGTGTTAGTGATTGATACTCTAAAATAAACGATTGAAAAATAGCCATAAAATTCACGTTGGGCATCATATTAAGTTCATGATATGTCGCCATCACCTGAGCCGCTAAACGGCTTACTTTAACATTAACCAGCGCGTCTGCATTTTTCTGTTTAACTAACTTTTGCCTTAAAACTAGATATAAAACCTTAAGCGCATCAGAAACTTGCTTTTGTTCTATATGAGTGAAACTAGCACACAGATGACCGGACGACAAACTTTGTATCCAGTCTTTGCGCAGTTGCAGTAACTCGGTAAACCGTTGTGATTGCAACGCCGCTAACAACTCAATTGGTCCGCCCATGACAGGCAAACACCAGATGACATCACCGCTCAGTTCATATTGCTGAGACAACCATGCTTGAACCTCTTGCGCTGTAGGCAACTTAAAATGCAAGCGTTGACAACGACTACTTATGGTCGCCATCAAGCGACTCGGCGTATCGCTTTGTAATAACAGCAAAGTTTGCTGACCAGGTTCTTCGAGGGTCTTTAGTAGTGCGTTGGCAGCGGCAACATTGAGGCGCTCGCAATGTTTAATCACGGCTACACGTTTACCGCCTTGCTGCGCAGTTGATGTCAGGCGATGACATAAGTCTCTTATCTGATCCACCTTAATCTGGTTGCCATCCGCTTCTATTTGGTAAAGGTCTGGATGATTTCCGGCGAGTGTCAGTTGGCAGGGCTTGCAATGACCGCAGGGTCCCTGTGAACTCGGTTGCTGACAAAGCGCGGTGTGCGCTAACGCTAGGGCTAACTCGACGCCCCCGTATCCTTGATGCATCCCCACTAAATACGCGTGACCTTGCAACCCCGTCGTTAATTGCTGACTAAACTGGGCTATCACAGGCATGAGCCAAGGAATGTTCACCATCATTACCAACCTTGCTGCTGCAGTACAGCCACAATATCGCTATGGACCTTTGCCATGGGTTGACTGGCATCGACAATCACAATGGCATCATCTTGCTCTGCGAGCGATAAATAGGTATATCTGGCGCGCTCAAAAAAGCTCACCGCTTGTTGTTCTATCCTATCCAACGCGCCACGGTCTGCGGCTCGTTGTAACCCCTGCACAGGATCGATATCCAGATAAATAGTCAAATCGGGTTTAAAGCCCTTTAAAGTGGCTTCACTTACCGAAGATACTAACGGCATTAATCCTCGCCCTCCTCCTTGGTATGCTAAAGAGGACAGATTATGCCTATCGCCTAATACCCACTGCCCATTAGCTAAAGCCGGCTTGATGACATTGGCAATCAGCTGAGCCCTCGCGGCGTAAATCAATAAACACTCAGCCTCATCGCATAAAGGATCACTAGGGTCCGCCACTTTAACGAGGTCGCGAATACGCTCAGCCAGCGGCGTACCGCCGGGCTCACGAGTACAGACTGGAATGGCTCCGGTATGCTGCGCAATAAAGTCTCTGACTAAAGCGATAGCACTCGACTTACCGGCTCCCTCTAATCCTTCAATAACAATAAATTTTGCATGGGTATTGTTCATCGATTTCTCTGGTATTTATCTACAGCCCGATTATGTTCGGCTAATGTTTTAGAAAAGATATGGCTGCCATCGTTTTTCGACACAAAGTAGAGGTAATCTACATCGGCTGGATGAGCTGCGGCGTAAAGCGATGCGCCACTTGGCGCCGCGATAGGCGTTGGTGTTAAGCCATTAATTCGGTATGTGTTATACGGCGTTCGTTCACGTAAGTCTTTGCGAGTAATATTGCCATTAAACCTGTCACCCATGCCGTAAATAACGGTAGGGTCGGTTTGCAAGCGCATATTTTTACGCAGTCGATTAGTAAAGACGGCCGATATTAAAGTGCGCTCACTGGCTTTACCCGTCTCTTTTTCAATAATCGACGCTAAGATCAATAACTCATAAGGCGACGTTAACGGGATCCGAGTGTCTCTTCCTTGCCATGCCTGTTGCAGCTCTTGCTGCATTTTAAGGTAGCTTTGTTCGATAATCTCCTTTATGTCATCGCCAGCGACATAGTGGTAGGTATCGGGATAAAATTTCCCCTCGGGTTGGCCCGACATATCGCCATGCTCAATCAACACCCGATTAAATATTCCGTCTTGCCATTGCACTTTGGGTAATTGCATCAAAATTGCGCGCCACTCTTTTATGGTGAGCCCTTCAACTAGAGTGACACTAAAGACCTTTTCGCGCCCTTGGGTTAATTTTTCCAGCAGGCTAATGACGTTATCCTGCGGCGCTAGCTCATATAACCCTGCGCGGATCTGGGTTAAATCAGGGCGAACCTTGGCCAATACTCTCAGCTTCCAACTGTCTTGTATGACGCCGCGCTGCTCTAAGACTTGTGCCATTTGAATAAAAGACGTGCCTCGCTTGAGCTCAAATTCTTGAGCGGATGTCAGCGTCAGCGGCGTTTGACTGTAACTCATCAACGACTGGTAACCCCAATAGAGGCCAACCGATGCTAAGGTGAGTAACGCAAAGAGTGCAATCATCACTCTACTAATGATTTTTTTCATAATGATAATGTGAGGGCTTGGTTTATTTGAAGGGGCAAGGCACTGGGGGCAAAGCGGCACTGTTCGATACGATTGACCCCAACCACACCAAACAGGCTATTGGACAGTAACACATGATCAAACTGACTTAATTCACTCGGGATAACAGGTCTAATCGCAACATTAAACCCCGCCTCAATAAACCAGTAAATCAGCTGTTCTCGCATCACACCGGCAACGCCCGCTAGGTGCATACTTGGCGTCACTACCTGTTTATCTTTGATTAGAAACAGATTCGCCATCGAAGACTCAATCACTTGCTCTTGAGTGTCGAGCACCAACCAATCATCAAAGCCCTTGTCTAACACTTGGGCTTTAATCAAGACTTGCTCTAAACGATTAAGGTGCTTCATTCCCGCTAAACGAGTTTGCCCGCCTAGGCGCATAGGGCTGAGCTGTAAGGCTATGCCATTCGTCTGCCAGTGACGATAGTGACCTGGCATCGGGTGCACCGACACCACCTCTGTGACCGACACATGTTCAGGTAGCTGATAACCTCGTCCGCCCACGCCGCGGCTGAGCAAAAGTTTAATGCAAAAATCGGTACCTAACTCTTGCTGTTGCTCTATCGCAATTGAACTTAATAAACCAATAAGTTGCGCAGACGCTTGCCAAGGCATACCAAGGCGTTGACTGGTTTGTACTGCGCGGCCTAGGTGCGCATCTAAAAACAGCACGCGTCCTTTTGAACAGCGCATCGTAGCAAAAAGGCCATCACCATAGGCGAGGCCTCTATCAACAGCAGATACGGTATCTTGGCGAACGCCATTGACCCATAATAATGCAGACATTATTGGTCCTGACTGATCCGGCTAGCGACAGTGTCTTGCTGATCTCGGTATTTAGCACTGGCCCGCTTATTATAAGGACGCGCCACTGGTGAGCTAAGCCGCTCAAAGTTTAGCGCGCCAATAGTCATCATTGGACGCAATGCCAAAGGTAGTTTTCCACTGTTGTAAAATTCAAGCACTATCTTACCTTGCCAACCAGGATCGATACGATGCGCTGTCACGTGCACCATTAACCCCAATCGCGCTAACGAAGAGCGTCCATCCAACCAACCAACAATATCAGACGGCAAGGTGACGATTTCATGAGTGATAGCTAATGCCAGTTCTCCCGGGTGAAGGAAAAATGCGCCTCCTTCTGGGATCACAATTTTATCACTCATCACACTATCGAGCGCCGCCTGCATTTCGGCACTTGGGCCACTAAGGTCAATAAAAGGAGCGGTATGATCTTGAAATACGCGAAACTGATCACCAAGCTTAACATCGACGCTCACACCACTAATGGCATCAGCATCGGGACGCGGTTCAATCACAATCGAGCCATCATCTAAGCAAGCTTCAATCTCTAAATCCGTTAAACGCATCTCAACGTCACTCCTACATTAATCTTATTATTTTACTAACAGGTGTTGGATTCTGGTTTTCAATATATCGGTGGCGATACGATTTTTACCGCCTCGAGGCACAATAATATCAGCGTATTGCTTCGACGGATCAATAAATTGCAAAAACATCGGCCTTACCGTTTGAGTGTATTGTTGCATCACAGATTCCATCGTACGCCCGCGCTCTGCAACATCACGGCTTAAACGGCGCATGAAGCAGATATCGAGCGGGGTGTCCATAAACACACTGGCATCCATTTTTTCACGCAATGTGGGATCGGTTAACAGTAATATGCCTTCAAGAATGATCACCTTTTTGGGCGTCATAGTGATGGTCTCAGCCATACGCGTGTGTTCGGTATAACTGTATTTAGGAATATCAACCGCTTGGCCATTTTTAAGCGCTTCAAGGTGTTCACACAATAAAGGGTGATCGAGCGCCTTGGGGTGATCATAATTAGTTAATACCCGCTGCTCCATCGACAGATGGCTCTGGTCTTTGTAATAAGCATCTTCGGCTATCACACCTATTTGATCTGTGCCTAAATCACGGCATAGCTCTTCATAAATGGTCTTAGCGATTAGGCTTTTACCCGACGCTGACGCACCAGCGATACCAATAATGACACATTGCGAATTCATGCTTTTAAACCTTACTCATCATCTGAAATTGAAATTGAAACAACACTCTGCGTTTGGGTTAACGCAAGTTGTGCCCCGACTTTACGGGCAATCGCTAGGTACAGCTGCGCCACTTGTCCTTCACTATCGGCCACTACGGTCGGCACACCATTATCAACATCTTCACGAATATTGAGTTTTAGCGGTAACTGGCCCAGTAATGGCACATTGTAACGCTGCGCCATTTTAGCGCCGCCATCTTGCCCAAAAGGATGCTCTTTATGGCCACATTCGCTGCACATATGGAAGCTCATGTTTTCCACAATACCCAATACTGGAATATTGACTTTTTGGAACATGCTGACGCCTTTCTTCGCATCGGCAAGCGCAATATCTTGTGGCGTTGTCACGATAACCGCACCGCTTACCGGTACTTTTTGCGACAAGGTCAATTGAATATCACCGGTGCCTGGTGGCATATCAATCACCAGATAATCAAGCTCAGGCCATAAGGTTTCATTGAGCAGCTGGGCTAATGCGCCAGCAGCCATAGGGCCACGCCACACTGCGGCTTCATCGCCGCCTAACATAAACCCTATTGATTGAGCTGCGATGCCATGGGCACTCGCCGCCGTCATCATCTTGCCATCGGGTGACACCGGATTAAAATCGGGCACACCGAGCATAATGGGGATGGATGGGCCGTAAATATCGGCATCGAGAATGCCGACTTTGGCGCCTTCGGCAGCAAGTGCCAATGCGAGGTTAACGGCCGTAGTTGATTTACCCACGCCGCCCTTACCTGAGGCAACGGCAATGACTTGCTTAACGTTTGGCAATGGCGCTACAGCACCAGATGCAATCGTTGCAGGTTGGAAATCGATTTCACATTCTACTTCATCGATGGCATCGAGTACCGCTAACTTATTGGTAATGGCCATATGACCGTATCGCGATACTGACTCTGACACGGATAGGGGTAACACAAGCCCAACAATAGGCGTTTACCTTCGATGTCAAGTTTAGTCACACACCCTGCGGTCACTAAACCTTGCTGTAAATTGGGATCTTGATATGCATCTAAAATGGCCAATACTGGCGCGAGAAGATCATCGCTAAGATGATAATGATGAGAAGCTGAAGACAAAACGACTACCCCCTAAAATTAATTTGGCTAAGTGTATCAGAAAATCTGACAATATTCGGATAGATTTAGCTCAGTTAAAGCAGCTTTTGGTGAAACTTAGGTGATGATCGGTTAGTATCTATGCCATTCTTTTGGGCACTTACTGATTTTGAGACAAGATGGCAACTTCACAACGTAAAATTCTCGTGACCAGCGCACTTCCGTACGCTAACGGACCTATCCATTTAGGCCACATGCTGGAATATATTCAAACCGATATTTGGGCACGCTTCCAAAAGCTGCGTGGTCACGAATGTCACTATATTTGTGCCGATGATGCCCACGGCACTCCGATTATGTTGAAGGCGCAGCAATTAGGGTTAGCTCCTGAAGAGATGATTGCTCAGGTGCAAAAAGAGCATGAGCAAGATTTTGCCGACTTTAATATCGCATTTGATAATTTTCACAGCACACATAGCGATGAAAACCGCGCATTAGCCAGCGATATTTACCTTAAACTGCGCGATGGGGGTTACATCAAGTCGCGCACTATTTCGCAGCTTTTCGATCCTGAAAAATCGATGTTCCTACCCGACCGTTTTGTGAAAGGCACTTGCCCTAAATGTAAATCTGTCGATCAATACGGTGATAACTGCGACAGCTGTGGTGCTACTTATAGCCCGACCGATTTAATCGACCCTAAATCGGCGGTATCGGGTGCGACCCCAGTAATGAAAGACAGTGAGCACTTCTTTTTTGACCTGCCAGCATTTGAAGAGATGTTAAAAGAGTGGACTCGATCCGGTTCTCTACAACAAGAGATGGCCAACAAGCTTGGTGAATGGTTCGACCAAGGTCTGCAACAGTGGGATATCAGCCGTGATGCCCCCTACTTTGGTTTCGAGATCCCCGATGCGCCAGGTAAGTTTTTCTACGTGTGGCTAGATGCGCCTATCGGCTATATGGGTTCATTTAAAAACCTGTGTGACAAACGTGACGACCTTAACTTTGATGATTTCTGGGCTAAAGACTCTACCGCAGAGGTGTATCACTTTATCGGTAAAGATATTGTCTACTTCCACAGCCTATTTTGGCCAGCGATGTTAGAAGGTGCGGGTTACCGTAAACCTAACAGCGTCTATGCTCATGGTTATGTCACAGTCAATGGCGCCAAAATGTCTAAATCAAAGGGCACCTTTATTAAGGCGCGCACCTATTTAGACAACTTGAACCCTGAATACCTACGTTATTACTATGCCGCGAAGCTCAGCAGCCGGATTGATGATTTAGACCTTAACCTAGAAGATTTCGCCCAGCGGGTGAACTCTGATCTTGTGGGTAAATTAGTCAACTTAGCATCACGCACCGCAGGCTTCATTAGCAAACGTTTTGACGGCAAATTAGCCCAAGTGGAAGATCAATCACTCACTGAGCTCTTCTTGGCTAAGCAAGAAACCATTGCCCAGTTCTACGAAACCCGTGAATTTGGCAAAGCGATGCGCGAAATCATGGCGCTGGCAGACATCGCCAATGGCTATGTCGCCGATGCAGCCCCTTGGCAATTGATCAAGCAAGACGATAAACAGCAAGAAGCGCATCAGGTTTGTAGCAATGCATTGAACCTGTTCCGCATCCTAGTGACTTATCTAAAACCCGTGTTACCGCAACTGGCAAAGGATGTTGAAGGCTTCTTGCAGCTCACGCTGACATGGGATGACCTAGGCCGTGACCTCTCTGGGCATGAAATTGCTCCGTTTAAGGCGCTAATGCAACGTGTTGAGATGAAAGATATCGAAGCGATCATCGAAGCATCGACCGAAAATTTGCAGGTGACTGAAGCGCCTAAGAGTCAGCTAGAGCTTGACCCGATTAGCGAAGAGATAAGCTTCGACGATTTTGCTAAGCTTGATTTGCGTATTGCCCGTATCGCAAAAGCGGAACATGTTCCTGAAGCCAACAAATTACTCAAACTGCAACTTGATCTGGGCGGCGAAACCAAGCAAGTGTTCGCTGGCATTAAATCAGCTTATGCCCCCGAAGATCTTGAAGGTAAACTGACCGTAATGGTGGCTAACTTAGCACCGCGTAAGATGCGCTTTGGCATGTCTGAAGGCATGGTGCTAGCGGCAGGTCCAGGTAAAAAAGATTTATGGATCTTAGAGCCTCACGAAGGCGCACAACCTGGCATGCGAGTGAAGTAAATCCACTGTGCTAACCTAGCTACACTCATAAACACATAATAAAAAGGCCGCTTAGCGGCCTTTTTTGTGACTCAAACTCTTGCAACAAGGCTAACTTGCAACCGCGATAATTTGCAGCACGAGTAAAACTACACTGGATTGGTGATATCCACAAAATGATGAGTTAGCTCAAACTCACTGGCCAAATGCTCGCCCAAGGCTTTAATACCAAAACGTTCAGTGGCATGATGGCCCGCGGCAAAATAGTGGATCCCAAGTTCTTGCGCGCTATGATACGTACGCTCAGACACTTCGCCGCTAATAAAGGCATCCATTCCCTGCTCTGCAGCAATATCGATATAATCCTGAGCACCACCACTGCACCACGCTACATGATGAATGGGTTTATCCTTATCCCCCAGATGTAATGGCTGACGCTGTAATACACCGCCAAGCAAGGTAGAAAAGTCATTAACCGACATCGGATTATCCAAACGCCCCTGCCAGACTAAACCTTGGGCAACGCCCTCAATCGACTCTGCATCGACAATGCCCAATGCCCTGCCCAACTCGGCGTTATTCCCCAGCATCGGATGGCCATCAAGTGGTAAGTGATATCCGTATAAATTGATGTCATTTTTTATCAATGCCTTAATGCGTCGATATTTCATGCCCGTTATCACCTCGCTCTCGCCTTTCCAGAAAAAGCCGTGGTGAACCAATATGGCATCCGCATTAAGTTCTATGGCGCGATCGATCAAGGCTTGGCACGCCGTCACGCCAGTCACTATGGTATTGATCTGCGCCTTACCTTCTACCTGTAAGCCATTTGGCGCATAATCTTTATAATTGGATACCTGCAAAAACTCATTAAGGTATCGCGTCAGTTCTAAGCGCGTCATTAAAACTCCTTATCAATTGAATATATGGATAGCCAAAGTCTGGTGAACCCACTATTTGGACATTCTACTTAACAGATTTCGCCTGCCATTATTGCGCTTAGTTTAGCCATATCTGCGCCGCAGTTCATAGAAATCGGTCGAATCTTGGTGAAAATTGGACTTTTTAACCGTTTAAACGATAAAATTACCGCAAACCTTCAATTACACATTAAAAAATAGGTTAAGACTATGTCAAAGTTGACTAAAGAAGAGGTGATTAGCGCGCTGGAATCTGCGCTAAGCAAAACGCAAGGTCATGCGGTTTCTATTGAGCAAAAAGGAAGCTGGTATAAGATCGATGGCGGAAAATCTCTTCGTTTTAGCGAGCTTGAAGCAATGCTAGCAGAGCAAGGCGACAACACTCCGGTGCAAGCTGCTGTAAAAAAAGAAAAAACCAAAACCGTTGCCAAAAAGACAGCGCCAGCTAAAACAGCAAACGCAGCGTCAGACAGTTCAGCCAATGGTATGACCCCTAAAGCGTTATGGCGTGCTAAGTTAGCCGGTAAAGGCCAATTACCACGCGGGTTTTAGTTTTTCTCGCGACCACCAACTCGCGACCATAAACACAAAAAAGGAGCCTTGAGCTCCTTTTTTGTTACCAAGCTTTAACCACCCTACTGGGCAATATCGACTCTCACGCCGCCCTGTAAATAGACAACGCGCACTTCATCATCGACGTTAAACACCATACCGGGATCAAAATCTTGCAACACCATCACCTGCTCGCCATCTTCGAAGGTGATCATCAGCTCAACCAATTTGAGCTGTTGGTAATCATCGCGCTGATAACGATTACCGGCTCTGGCACCAATTAACGCTCCAAGCACAGTGGCAACATCTTGCCCCGAGCCACCACCAAACTGATGCCCAATCACCCCGCCTAATAAGGCTCCGCCAAAGGTCTTCCATCCTTGATTACGATCGCTGATTAACTGGGTTTGGGTAATGTTACGTACCGAATAGACATGGCCATAAACCACTTTCTCTACTGGCACCGCTTTATTGCGCTCATAGCCCGCATTAGCGCAAGGCGATAGCACAACAGGAGACAAGCTGAACAATGCTAAACAAACTATACGAAAGAAGCTCAACTGAGGTTTCAACATAACTGTTTTTCCGCTAACTTATAGAGAGACGCTTACTTAATTTTACTCAATTGTGAACTCACTGTCCTATTTAAATCATGAACTCGTCAAGTTCCCCTCGCCAGAGCACGCATTGACTGACCCCAATGGACTATTGGCCATTGGGGGCGACCTGCAGCCGCAGCGATTACTCAATGCCTATTATGAGGGGATTTTTCCTTGGTTTAACGAAAATGATCCTATTTTATGGTGGTCACCCGATCCTCGCGCAGTATTTGTCCCCGGCAGCATGAAAGTCAGCCGACGCTTAATTCGTGATATCAAAAAGCGTGACTGGCAGTTCAGCGTCAACCTCGCGTTTAAGCAAGTGATCCATTATTGCGCTCAAACCCGAATGGAAAACGAAGGCACCTGGATCACTGCAGACATAGAGCAGGCCTATACTCGCTTACATACTCAAGGTAAAGCTCATTCAATTGAGGTCTGGGATCAGGGCAGCTTGATCGGCGGCTTGTATGGCTTGGCTATCGGCCAAGTCTTTTGTGGCGAGTCGATGTTTCATCTGCAAAGCAATGCTTCCAAGGCGGGTATGATGATGTTACATCAACACCTTTTAGCCCACCAGTTTAAGCTCATCGACGCCCAAGTTGTCAACCCTCACTTGATGTCACTTGGTGCTAAAGCTCTCAAACGCAGTGATTTTATCAACTTATTAACACGCTTTCGGGATGCCGAAGTCGACCCACTTACTTGGCAACCGAGACAGGTGCACCTTGACCTCTAAATCCGATACGATTCAAGTGGGGCTGACCAATACATTTGCCTGCAGTTATTTACCTGAGCGGCAAGAGCAATTAATGGTGCTGCAAGAAGATCGCTTTAATATCGACCTATTTGAGCAACTGCTTGGACTGGGATTTCGCCGCAGTGGCGATACTTTGTATAAACCCCACTGCCCACATTGCTCAGCCTGCATGCCAATTCGCGTTCCAGTTAAATTGTTTTCCCTATCGAGACGGCAAAAACGCACCCTTAAAAATAACCGCGATCTCAGTTGGTCAATCGTCACCACTACCACTGACGAACACTACCAGCTATATCACGATTACATAGCGCAGCGCCACAGCGACGGCCCCATGTACCCGCCTTCGAGGGAGCAATATCATCACTTTATTCATTGCGCTTGGCATCAGCCATTATTGATTGAGCTGCGCCATGAACGCAAGCTGATCGGCGTTGCGGTCACCGATGCCCTGCCCAACAGCCTATCGGCAATTTACAGTTTTTTCTCCCCCGATGAAGATAAACGTTCAATGGGGGCCCTAATGATCTTAATTCAATGCCGCCTGGCGAAGTTAATGAATAAAGAGTTTGTCTATTTAGGTTATCAAATAGATGAATCACGTAAGATGAATTATAAAAAAGCTTACCGACCCTACGAAATATTGACCCCAAGCGGTTGGCAACAAAGTGAGACTTGCCATAAGGAACCATAAAATAGTGGCCCTTTGTTATTTACTAGGATAACGAAGCACCTCTTTACAGCAGAGCGATTTTGCGGCATGATACGCCCGTTTTTAATATTTGAAGGCTAACAGGATAACTGATTAATGGCGAAAGAAGACAACATTGAAATGCAGGGCACTATTCTTGAAACCTTGCCAAATACAATGTTTCGAGTAGAGCTAGAGAATGGTCACGTAGTAACGGCCCATATCTCAGGCAAAATGCGTAAAAACTACATTCGTATTCTTACGGGTGACAAGGTCACAGTTCAGCTGACCCCTTATGATTTGAGCAAAGGGCGCATCGTCTTCCGTTCACGCTAAAGTTAGCTAACGAGTTATTAAAAGCCGGCAAAGCCGGTTTTTTGGTTTACTAGATTTAGTTTCATATTGTAGTTTTTACACAACTAAAGTCAGTGGACTCTGCATTATCTATGCATATTTTACCGAACGATAGATAGCAAAAAGGCTGCAATTGCAGCCTTTTTTAATGGGTGATAAATCCATTTTAGTGGGTCACTTTTTCCAGTCGTTCCACCTCAATAGTCAACTTATCACCATCGACATCTACCCGAGCAGTACCGCCCTTCTCTAGCTGGCCGAATAATATTTCATCGGCAAGTGGTCGCTTGATAAGTTCTGTAACGACACGTGCCATTGGGCGTGCCCCCATCGATTTATCATAACCTTTTTCGGCGAGTAAGGTCCTGGCTTCATCGCTTACTTCCAGTGTGACGGCTTTATCATCTAACTGAGCTTGCAGTTCAACCAAGAACTTATCGACCACTTTGGCGATAACTGTCATATCTAAGTGATTAAACCAGATGATCTCATCTAAGCGGTTTCTAAACTCAGGCGAGAACACACGGTTGATTTCTGACAGTGCATCTTGGCTATGATCTTGCTGTTTAAAGCCGATGGACTTACGCACCGTCTCCTGCACACCGGCGTTGGTGGTCATCACCAAGGTCACATGCCTAAAATCGGCTTTGCGGCCATTGTTATCGGTTAGGGTGCCGTGATCCATCACCTGTAACAGCAAGTTATAGACATCGGGATGCGCTTTTTCTATCTCATCAAGCAAAACTACGCAGTGAGGGTTTTTAATCACAGCATCAGTTAACAAGCCGCCTTGATCATAGCCCACGTATCCTGGAGGCGCACCGATGAGGCGCGATACAGTATGGCTTTCCATATATTCCGACATATCAAAGCGCACTAGGTTAAGCCCTAAACATGCCGCAAGTTGACTGGTCACCTCGGTTTTACCCACCCCGGTCGGGCCAGCAAACAAGAAGCTACCAACAGGTTTACCTTCGCCACTAAGACCACTTCGAGACAGGCGGATAGCAGCACTCAGGGCTTCAATGGCCTTGTCTTGACCAAACACCACCATCTTCAGGTTGCGTTCAAGGTTCTTGAGCATATCCTTGTCTGTGGCCGATACGGACTTCTCAGGGATACGTGCAATTTTAGCGATGATCGCCTCAATCTCACTTTGACCTATGGTTTTTTTACGTTTGCTGGCAGGCAACATCGCCATTCTGGCGCCCGCTTCATCGATCACATCAATGGCTTTATCGGGTAGGTGTCTGTCGTTAATGTGCTTATCAGACAAACGCGCCGCCACACTCAGCGCCGCTAAAGTATAGCGCACCCCATGATGCTCTTCATATTTAGACTTAAGCCCTTGCAAAATCTTAGTGGTTTCTGCCACTGAAGGCTCATTAATATCCACTTTTTGGAAACGTCTAGCCAGCGCGCGATCTTTCTCAAAAATACTCTGATATTCTTGAAACGTGGTTGATCCCATACAACGTAAGTTACCGCTCGAGAGCAGAGGTTTAAGTAAGTTAGAGGCATCCATCACGCCGCCTGACGCGGCGCCGGCACCTATGATGGTATGAATTTCATCGATAAACAAAATCGCATGTTCATCTTGCGTCAGCTCTTTTAGCAATCCTTTGAATCGCTTTTCGAAATCACCACGATATTTTGTGCCCGCCAGCAGCGCGCCTAAATCGAGCGAGTACACCGTCGCATTCGCCATCACCTCTGGCACCTGCTCATTGACGATACGGTAAGCTAACCCTTCAGCAATCGCCGTTTTACCAACGCCCGCCTCGCCAACCAATAACGGGTTATTTTTACGGCGACGACATAGAATCTGAATCGAGCGCTCTATCTCTTCGGTACGCCCAATCAGGGGATCGATATTACCTTTGCGAGCTTCTTCGTTAAGATTGGTGGTAAATTGCGCTAACTTACTGCGCTCTTCTGCTTCTGCATGTTCTGCTGCCTGCTCAGGCTCTTGTGCGCTGTCCATATCATCTCTACCGACCCCATGAGAGATGTAATTAACCACATCTAAGCGGGTAACTTCGCTGTTGCGCAGCAGATAAACGGCTTGTGACTCTTGCTCACTAAAGATGGCCACCAGCACATTGGCACCAGTAACTTCATTGCGACCAGATGATTGCACATGAAACACCGCACGCTGCAGTACGCGCTGAAAACCAAGCGTAGGTTGAGTTTCTCGCTCATCAGCAGGATCGGAGATGACCGGCGTGGTTTGTTCGATGAAGCTAGACACTTCTTCTCTGAGTTTATCGAGGTTGGCGCCACAGGCCAGTAAAGCCTCTTGTGCAGCCGGATTATCGATTAAAGCCAGTAGCAGATGCTCTACGGTCATATATTCGTGACGTGCGTCTCTGGCTTGTTGAAAAGCCAGGTTCAGTGTCACCTCAAGATCTTTATTTAGCATAAGCACCCCCTAAATTAATCACACACTTCGAGATTCAGGCTTTCTCTAATGAACACAGTAACGGATGTTGGTTTTGTCTTGCAAACTGATTTACTTGTGCAACCTTAGTTTCTGCAATACCAAACGGAAAAATGCCACATATTCCCTTACCTTGGTGATGTATCGCTAACATGATATCTGTGGCTTCTTGTTCGTTCTTTTTAAAAAAGAGCTGTAATACCTCAATCACAAAATCCATTGGGGTGTAATCATCATTATTTAAAATCACTTTATACATTGAAGGCGGTGCAATCTCTGCTTCGACACGCTCTTCAATGTGTTCGATATTTCCTGCTTTACCCATCTTTAAATATTAGCCTCTAGTTTTGGCTTCTACCAAATGTTGATATTTTACTTTCAATCACCATAACAGTCATCCGACCAATAGCCCAGTCGTTCGCAGTTTTTGCCAAATTGTTACTTTATTGTTAATTTAACCTTGACATCCGCTTTTACTGGTTACATTCTGTTCATTGAGCGGTGAATTCTCCCCGCATCATTAGTTTTACTATCTAACTGGTCAGTAAACAACAGAAGGAAGTGGAAGTATGGCAAACGGAACTGTTAAATGGTTCAACAACGCCAAAGGATTCGGGTTTATCTGCCCTGAAGCTGGTGGTGAAGACGTTTTCGCACACTATTCTACCATCGAAATGGAAGGCTATCGAACTCTAAAAGCAGGCCAACCAGTCCAATTCGAGGTAGAACAAGGGCCAAAAGGGATGCACGCATCGGCGATATCACCGACTAAATAAGCGGTTGATAAAAACAAAAAAGGCAGGAATATCCTGCCTTTTTTATTGGCCAATTTGGGCGACAAAAAGGGAAGCCTACAGGCTTCCCTTCGATCACCACTGTGACCGTCTTAGCTTAATAAACTATTTAAAGTCGCACTTGGGCGCATGGCGGCTTCAGCCTTGGCAGCATCTAAGCGGTAATAGCCGCCTAAATCCACTGGCGCGCCTTGAGCCGCATTTAACTCGGCAACAATTTTAGCTTCGTTGTCGCTTAATGCTTGAGCCAATGGAGTAAAGTAAGCCTTAATTTCAGCATCGTTATCTTGAGTTGCTAACGCCTTAGCCCAATACAGCGCAAGATAGAAATGGCTGCCACGGTTATCTAACTCACCAACACGGCGTGAAGGCGAGCGATTTTCATCTAAGAATTGACCGATAGCAATATCGAGTGCATCGGCTAACACTTGCGCCTTAGGGTTATTGTAGTTCTGGCTTAGGTGCTCTAATGATGCTGCTAATGCCAAAAACTCGCCTAATGAGTCCCAGCGCAGATGACCCTCTTTTTCGACCTGTTGCACATGCTTAGGCGCACTACCGCCCGCGCCCGTCTCAAACAGTCCACCGCCGCTCATAAGCGGTACGATAGATAACATCTTAGCGCTGGTGCCAAGTTCTAAAATGGGGAACAGATCGGTGAGGTAATCACGCAGTACGTTACCCGTCACCGAGATGGTATCTAGGCCAGCTTTAATACGTTTGAGTGAAAAACGGGTCGCTTCAATAGGCGACATAATGTGGATATCAAGCCCATCGGTATCATGTTCAGCAAGATATTTGTTCACCTTAGCAATAAGCTGCGCATCATGGGCACGCTCAGCGTCCAACCAAAATACCGCAGGAGTCGCTGATAAACGGGCACGGTTAACAGCCAGTTTCACCCAATCGCGAATAGGCGCATCTTTAACCTGACACATTCTCCACACATCACCGGCTTCAACTGTATGCGCCAGTAATACATGACCGTCGGTATCAATCACCTTAACCACACCATCGGCTTGGATTTCGAAAGTTTTATCGTGGCTACCATACTCTTCAGCTTTTTGAGCCATCAAGCCAACATTCGGGACACTGCCCATAGTGGTAGGATCGAATGCGCCATGTTCTTTACAAAATTGAATGGTCTCTTGATACACGCCAGCGTAACAACGATCTGGGATCAGCGCCTTGGTATCTTTAAGCTTGCCATCGGGGCCCCACATTTGACCAGATGAACGAATAGCAGCAGGCATAGATGCATCGATAATCACATCACTTGGCACATGTAAGTTAGTAATACCACGATCAGAATCAACCATAGCCAATGCTGGACGCTGGGCATAAATTGCGGCGATATCTGCCTCTATTTCAGCTTGTTTTTCAGCTGGGAGTGTCGCGATTTTGGCATACACATCACCAAAACCGTTATTCACATCAACCCCAATCTCTTCAAACAGCTCACCGTATTTAGCAAACAGCTCTTTGTAGTAAACCTTGACTGCATGACCGAATAAAATTGGATCAGACACTTTCATCATGGTGGCTTTGAGGTGCAATGATAGAAGTACGTCTTCTTCTTTTGCCGCCTCAATTTCACGTTCAAGATAAGTGACCAATGCTTTCTTGTTCATGGTTGACGCATCAACCACTTCACCAGCCTGCAAGGCTAAACCTGACTTAAGAACCTTGTGCGAGCCATCGGCACCTTCAAACACGATATCCACAGAAGTAGCAGCTTCAAGGGTCACCGACTGCTCTGTACCATAAAAATCGCCCCCCTCCATATGGGCAACGTGTGACTTAGAGTCACGGCTCCATGCGCCCATTGAATGAGGATTTTTCTTGGCATAATTTTTGACCGATGTGGGTGCGCGGCGATCTGAGTTGCCTTCACGTAGCACAGGGTTTACGGCACTGCCCTTAATTTTGTCGTAGCGGGTTTTGATGTCGACTTCGGTGTCGTTTTTAGGTTCATCAGGGTAATTAGGTAAAGCGTAGCCTTTATCTTGTAGCTCTTTGATACAGGCTTTTAACTGCGGGATCGAGGCACTGATGTTAGGCAATTTAATGATATTGGCTTCAGGCTTAGTGGCTAATTCACCCAGCTCGGCTAACGCATCGGCTATCTGTTGCTCAGGCGTCAAATAATCAGAGAAGTTAGCAATGATACGGCCAGATAATGAAATATCACGGGTTTCAACACCGACACCCGCCGCAGCGGTAAAGTTTTTAATAATAGGTAGTAGAGATAAGGTGGCTAACGCCGGGGCTTCATCGGTCTCGGTATAGATAATCGTTGGATTGTCGTTCATGTTATGTCCTACGTTTGGGTAAAATAAAGCATTAATGAATCAAGTAACTGTTCTATTACTATTTTCTATCTTTTTATCATATGACGAGCATCAAACTCATCAAGAATGCGCAGATAATCTAGGTGGAGGAGTCAATCTACTTAACCACTTAAACCCCTATGGAGCATGGGCTTTCAAGGCAAGCCAAATCAATGCAACATCACTAGAGCCTATCTCTCAAAAACCACCTACGTTTTGCTATCGATCACATTTTAATGGCCGACATCATAAATCATTCACCGCAATATTCAAATTCCACTAATGGCGAATGCACAGTACAATGTCACGAATCGAATACACTACGCCAGAAGTTTTCCTTGTGAGTTCATCAAAGCCAGTAAAAGCCAAACCTTATTCACGTCGCGGCCAATCAGCGCCATCAAAAACCAAGATGGCAGCGGATAAATCAGCGGCTATCTCTCAATTTAAAAGAGCCAAAAAGCCCAGTAAGCCGCGGGCAGAAAACCCAGTTATCGTGCTGTTTAATAAGCCTTTCGACGTATTGTGCCAGTTTACAGATGAGCAAGGCCGCCAAACCCTCAAAGATTTTATTCCCATAAAAGAGGTCTACGCCGCAGGTCGATTAGATAGAGACAGTGAAGGGCTATTGTTACTGACTAATGACGGCAAACTGCAGGCGAGCATCACCGAGCCTAAAAAGCAAACTTACAAAACCTATTGGGTGCAAGTAGAAGGTGCCCCTACCGCTGAGGCATTACAAGCACTGCGTCAAGGGGTGGAATTAAAAGATGGCTTTACCCTACCCGCTAAGGTTGAAGTTATGACTGCGCCAGATGTCTGGCCTCGGCATCCCCCCATTAGAGAGCGGCAAAACATCCCGACGACTTGGCTCAGTATTGAGATCTGCGAGGGGCGTAATCGGCAAGTCAGGCGCATGACTGCCCATGTAGGCTTCCCGACACTCAGATTAATTCGTTATAAAATAGGCCAATGGAGCCTAGATGGGATTGCTAACGGTGAATATAAAATACTGCCACAAACCTAAGTCTGTTGATAGCCACTAAAGGACTGCAATGCATCGCTATAAACCTAATGTCACCGTTGCCTGCATCATAAAGTGCAAGGATAAGTATTTGATGGTCGAAGAGTCTATCGATGGCCAGCTGCGATACAACCAACCGGCTGGCCACCTTGAAGCTCATGAAAGCCTGCTCGAAGCTTGCCAACGAGAGGTACAAGAGGAAACCGGGCTCAATATTACCCCCGCAATCTTTAATTGGGGTTTATCAATTGCAGGCAAATCCTGAACTCGCCTTCCTGCGTTTTACCTATTTCTGCCAACTCGATAGCCAACGTACGCCGCATCCACAAGATAGCGCCATCAACCGCGCCTTATGGCTGAGCCTCGCAGAGATCCAAGCCCTTAATCACCAGCTGCGCAGCCCATTAGTGCTCCAATGTATTGAAGATCAGCTACAGGGAAAACAATTTTCGACTGACGTGGTTAATTGTCAGTTTCTCTAGTTAGCTACCACGCATAATGCGTGATAGAATATGCCCCCGCATATACGGCGTTAAGCGTGCGTTGGTGGCTCCTGATCTGTTATTTATCAAGATGCAGTTGAGCGCAACGACACTCGGCAGCAGAGCTGCATTAACTGTGGCGCCGTAGCAACACAATTTTTAAACGGTTTTTAGGATCTATGGCACTAATCGAACCCAATCCAAACGCAAAAAAAGTCATCGTCGGCATGTCTGGTGGTGTTGATTCATCTGTTTCAGCTTATTTGCTGCTTAAACAGGGCTATCAAGTTGAAGGCCTGTTTATGAAAAACTGGGAAGAGGACGATACCGACGAGTATTGCGCCGCCGCCGATGACCTAAAAGATGCACAAGCTGTATGCGATAAGCTGGGTATCACCCTGCATACCGTTAACTTTGCAGCCGAATATTGGGACAATGTTTTTGAGTATTTTTTAGCCGAATATAAAGCTGGCCGTACTCCAAACCCAGATATCATGTGCAATAAAGAGATTAAATTCAAAGCGTTTTTAGAATTCGCCGATGAAATTTTAGACGCCGACTATATCGCCATGGGGCACTATGTGCGCCGCAGCGATGCCTCTGGCCAAAGCCAAATGCTACGTGGTGTCGACAGCAATAAAGATCAAAGCTACTTCCTCTACACCTTAAGCCATGAGCAAATTGCTCGCTCGCTGTTCCCAGTCGGTGAGCTGCAAAAAAGTGAAGTACGCGACATCGCTAAAGAGATGGGGCTTATCACCCATGATAAAAAAGACAGCACTGGCATCTGCTTTATTGGCGAGCGCAAATTTACCGACTTCTTGCAAACCTTCCTACCGGCACAGCCCGGTAAAATCGAGACCGCTGAAGGTGAAGTGATTGGCGAGCACCAAGGCTTGATGTACCACACCTTAGGCCAGCGTAAAGGCTTGGGCATTGGCGGCATGAAAAACAGTGGCGACGACCCTTGGTATGTGGTTGATAAAGATCTCGAGCGTAATGTGTTAATTGTCGGTCAAGGCGGTCAACACCCAAGATTGATGTCGGTTGGCTTCTATGCCGATCAGCTGCATTGGGTTGATAGAAAAGGCCCACAAGATGGTGCCAAGATCACCGTCAAAACCCGCTATCGTCAGCACGACGTCGCTTGCACCCTCACCTATGAAGGTGAAGATCGCATTAAAGTGATTTTTGATGAACCCGTTGCTGCAGTTACCCCAGGTCAGTCGGCCGTATTTTATGACGGTGAAGTCTGCCTCGGCGGCGGTATCATAGATTCGTTAATAAGAGAGTAAAACGTGAGTGAGCCTATTTTCGATCGGACCATGGCTTTTGCCGGCATTTTGCAAGCCATTTCGCTAGTTCAGCGAGTGGCTCGCCATGGTCAAGCAGACAATGACGCCATCGCGGCCAGCCTTAATAGTATTTTGGTCACCAATCCTGACAGTACTAGTGAGGTCTATGCCGATAAAGTGGCTCTCAACCAAGGCTATCAGTTGATCCTCAATCAACTGGGTGATGACAAGCAAAAAGATGTCGAGATCACCCGTTATTTAATCGGCATTTTGGCCCTTGAGCGCAAACTGGCACGCTCATCGAATGCCATGGGCATGCTGGCTGAGCGCATCAATCAGGTGCACCGCCAGCTACACCACTTTTCGATAACAGACGATCAAGTGATTGGTAACTTTGCCGGTATTTATAGCGATATTATCAGTGATTTGGGGCCAAAAATTCAGATCTCCGGCAATCCCGAGTTTCTGAAACAGCCACTGGTTCAGCAAAAAATTCGCGCCCTACTGCTCGCCGCCATTCGCAGCGCAGTATTATGGCGCCAACTGGGAGGCAAGCGCAGACACCTTGTCTTCTCACGTAAAGCAATAGTTGATACAGCAAAGAAAAGCCTCACCCTATAAATAATAAGCTAAGTTCATTAAAGGAGCTTCTAATGGAACTTTCCGCACTAACTGCTATCTCTCCGGTAGACGGTCGTTATGGTAGTAAAACCGCCTCATTACGAGGGATTTTCAGCGAGTACGGCCTGACCAAATACCGTGTTCAAGTCGAAATAAACTGGCTAAAGCTGCTTTCTAGCTGTCCAGAAATTGAAGAAGTTCCACCTTTTAGCGAAGCGGCATTAGCACTGCTCGATCAAATCAAAGATAACTTCAGTGAAGAGGACGCCCTGCGTGTCAAGGCCATTGAAGCCACCACCAACCATGACGTCAAAGCGGTTGAGTACTTTATCAAAGAGAAAATCGCCGATAACGCCGAATTAGTCGCTATCGATGAGTTTGTACACTTTGCCTGTACCTCTGAAGATATTAACAATCTGTCTCATGGTTTAATGTTAACCGATGCTCGCGAGCAGGTGCTTGTACCTTACTGTCAGCAAATCGTTGATAGCATCAAAAAGCTAGCAGCTGAATATCGCTCAGTCCCATTGATGTCACGTACCCACGGTCAACCTGCGTCACCTTCGACTCTGGGGAAAGAGATGGCTAACGTTGCCGTACGTCTTGAACGCCAACTTAAACAAATTCAAGCCGTTGAGATCATGGGTAAAATCAATGGCGCTGTGGGTAACTATAACGCCCACCTATCGGCTTACCCCGAAGTGGATTGGCACACACTGTCACAGCGCTTTGTGACCAGCCTTGGTCTTAACTGGAACCCATACACCACCCAGATTGAGCCACACGATTATATCGCTGAACTGTTCGATGCTGTTGCGCGTTTCAACACGGTACTGATTGACTTTGACCGCGACATTTGGGGTTATATTGCCTTAGGTCACTTTAAGCAAAAAACTATTGCTGGCGAAATTGGTTCATCAACCATGCCGCATAAAGTTAACCCTATCGACTTTGAAAACTCAGAGGGTAACTTAGGTATTGCTAATGCAATTATGCAGCACTTAGCAGCAAAGCTACCGGTATCAAGATGGCAACGTGATCTGACGGACTCTACGGTTCTGCGTAACCTAGGTGTCGGCATGGCGCATGCGCTGATTGCTTACCAAGCAACCTTAAAAGGGATCAGCAAGCTTGAAGTTAACGAAACGCACCTGCGTGACGAGCTTAATCAAAACTGGGAAGTACTAGCAGAGCCGGTACAAACCGTGATGCGTCGCTACGGTATCGAAAAGCCATACGAAAAGCTCAAAGAGCTAACCCGTGGTAAACGTATCGATGGCGAGCAACTTGCACAATTTATCGATAATCTCGAGCTACCAGCAGACGTTAAAGTTGAGCTGAAAAAAATGACGCCAGCTAACTACATTGGCCGCGCCGAAGCCTTTGTCGACGAACTAAAGTAAGCGACTAACATTAGCGTTTATAAAGGCGGTAGGCTAATGCTTACCGCCTTTATTGTTTTAAGCCCTTTCGATGCCAAATAGTCGCTATACTGCACTGTTATTGAATAGGCTTTTTTGACTGACTCCCCCTTCTAACTAAGGTTATCACGCCATGTATACTCTCAATTTTAACCTGCAAGATTTTCTCAACCACTACTGGCAGAAACAACCATTAGTGATTAAAGCTGCCTTTAAAGATTTTAACGATCCTATTTCGGCTGATGAGCTGGCTGGACTGGCCTGTGAAGAGGAGATTGCCTCTCGCATTATTTTAACTAAACCCGATAATTGGGAAATCATCCAAGGCCCTATCGAAGATTACGCCCCCTTTGGCGAAGATAACTGGCAGTTGTTGGTACAGGCAGTTAACCACTGGTATCCAGACGCTCAGCCGTTAGTTGAGGCATTTCGATTCATTCCAGACTGGCGCTTTGATGACTTAATGGTGTCATTTGCTACCCCAGGTGGTGGCGTTGGTCCACATATTGATAATTATGATGTGTTCTTATTGCAGGGTGAAGGCAAGCGCCGCTGGAAAGTGGGCCCGCAAGGCACTTATTCCCCTAGAGGTGGCGATACTCATACGGCACTTATCGATGATTTTGAGCCCATGATTGATGTGGTTCTTGAAGCGGGAGATATGCTCTATATTCCACCTGGTTTTCCGCATCGGGGAGAAACGCTTGAAACCGCACTGAGTTACTCTATCGGTTTTCGTGCCCCGAGCCAGCAAGAGTTAATCAGTGGTATTGCCGATCACCTTATCGACACCAATAGTGGTAATAAACGCTTTACCTCGAACCAAGAGCCTAACAGCCCAGGATTATTGCCCGCAGCACAACAAACTCAAATGCTGGCACTGTTAACCGAACTCTTAACCCAGCCAGAACATTATCAGCAAGTGTTAGGACAACTGCTGAGCCAAAATCGCTTTGAGCTGGATATATGTGATCCCGATGGCCAGCATACTAATGATGAGCTGATCGAAGCCTTACAAGATGGCGCTGAGATCCAGCGCATCGGTGGGCTAAAAGTGATCCGTGTAGAAGATGATAGCCAGGCAAGGTTATTCATTAATGGTGAGATCTATCGATTCGATAACATCGAACTTAGCACCCTTGATGCCCTAGCCAACCAGTTTAGCTTTGATAGTGACACCGCATTAGCCTTATGTAAGCAAACTGCTGTAGCCGATTATTTTATCTGGTTACTGGATCAGGGTTACGCTTATCTCGCCTAGTCGGCACAAATAAGGCCCGATATGCTCGGTACAAAAAAGCCGTTTCCCTTTATTAAGGTAAACGGCTTTTTATCGCTTGGCGTTTAAAACGCTACGCACCTTGCCATAACTTTTCATCATTATGGATCTGATACAGACTCTCAGCACGGGAGATCAATAGCTGAGCAAACTTAGCTTGAGTTGGATCGTTTGTCGCACCGGAATTTTTCAAGTTTTCCGCTTTTAACTGCCATATCATTGAAAAATGCCGAATCGCATCACGCGCAGATGCCGCCACTTTCACATCCACATAATCTGACGGTAAATCGCCTGACATCACCCAAAAAGTTTGTGGCTTAGGTTGCTTAGATTCCATCTTCCACACCGCTAAATAAGGCGCTAAATAGCGACTTTCTGCGGCAATCACTTTACTGGGTATCACCCCTTTTTCGGCTAAAAAACGGTTGGCTTTTTGAAAGTGTTCCCTGATCCATTGCTGGGTAAGCGCTTCTCGCTCTTGGTCACTCAAAGGTTGAGTTTGATCGACTGCTTGTTCCGTCATACTGCTTCCTATTGTTGTTATAATTATGGCGTCATTATCCGCGCATCGACTATCTACACCTACGGGCTAAAACCTATAGCCATAAGCGATAACCAAAAATGTTGTCAGTCATTATCGTCATTTTGATGCAAAAAATAACCACCAAGCTTACGTTAACGTAAAGTGGAAAGCTAAATTGCCACCTATATCACGATAATTACACATCTTTGCTTTGTTGAGAGTATCGCTAAATGTTATCGTTCTGCAATAAATATAACAAGCCGTCGAAGTCGCCTATTTTTGCAGCTCGGCGTTTTAATTCCCAAGTGGAGAACACCTAAAGTGGCAGTATTCAATCATATCTCATTTGACGATCATGAACAGGTCGTATTTTGTCATGACAAAGAAAGTGGCTTACGCGCCATTATTGCAATTCATAACACTAATCTAGGCCCTGCTGTCGGTGGCTGTAGAATGTGGAATTATGAGTCAGACGATGAAGCCCTAACTGACGTTTTGCGTCTATCACGCGGTATGACTTATAAAAATGCATTGGCAGGATTAGCCATGGGTGGCGGTAAAGCGGTTATCATCGCCGATCCAAAAATGGAAAATCGTGAAGCCCTTTTCAGAGCCTTTGGTCGTTGTGTTCACAGCTTAGGCGGCAAATACTACTCGGCTGAAGATGTCGGTGTATCGACAGCCGATATTATGATTGCCCATCAAGAAACGCCTTTTGTGGCTGGTTTAGAAGGCCAAAGTGGCGATCCATCGCCCCACACGGCGTTAGGCACCTATTTAGGCATTAAAGCTGCGGTTAAGCATCAGCGTGGTATCGACAGTCTTAAAGGGCTTAAAATTGCGGTACAAGGCGTTGGACACGTTGGCTATTACCTATGTCGTCATCTGCATCAAGAAGGCGCTGAACTTATCGTTACCGACATTCATCAGTCATCATTGGATAAAGTGGCCACTGAGTTTGGTGCAACGGTTGTGGCTCCACAAGATATCTATCACCAAGATGTTGATGTTTATGCCCCATGCGCCCTTGGCGCAACCATTAACGACACTACTATCCCGTTGTTAAAAGCCAGCATCGTTGCCGGTTGTGCCAATAATCAACTTGCAGAAACTCGTCATGGTGAGAAGTTGAAAGAGTTAGGCATTCTCTATGCACCTGATTATGTCATTAATGCCGGTGGCATCATCAACGTATCGTTTGAGAAAAATTACGATCAGGTACAATCGACCGCTAAAGTAGAAGAGATTTACAACACCCTACTTAAGGTCTTTGAGTTATCTGATGCGCAAAATCGCACCACCGCAGACGTGGCTGACGAACTAGCACGCGCGATTATCAATGGTAATAACATTAGCTAATATATTGTTAATATTAGCAATAGCATAATAAGCATTATCATTAAGCCACCGGCGATATCGGTGGCTTTTTATCGTTTATGTCATCCCACCTTAATAACTGTAATTGAGCTTCGATAGATTTTGACATTGAGAGCCCTTTACGATCATGATCCGCTTATCCCAAATACCTTGCACAAGATTTATCTTTACCAGCAACGAGATAAGCTTTATCCACCGAATATTCACATAAGCGTACTGGAAAATGTCATAGTCCTCTGCTTGAATTAATAGCTCATTATTAGTGTCGGGAGAGCACTATGATCAGTTTCAAATACGACTTTACTCAAGATGTTGTGGAGTTACAGGCCAGCGATTGGTGTGGCCTAGAGCAGGTATTTGTGAACGGTAAGCGTGTGTCTCGCAAGCTTAATTTTGGCCCAAAAAGCGAACACCAAATAAAACTACACGATGGCAACCCCTGTAAATTTCAACTTTTTATTGACCCAAATAGCGAACAGATGATCTGCCGTATCTACAAAAAAAACCGACTCATCACCAGTATCAAGCAAGGAAAGCAGAACTTGTTGCAAAGTCGGCAACTGCTTCACAGCGTAGTCTTTTTAACTGCTCTTTGTTGTGTAGGAGGGTTACTACTTGTATGAAACACACTATTTCGATTTAATATTGATTCGGGGGTGTTGAATCATTTAGCACAATGATAATTGCTCACCATTGACGCACACATATTGACGAGTTTGGTAATCACCACTGCCAACAGTGACCATGGTCACCGACAGTTTTTGCTTCTGAATCCCATTTTCAATCAAGAGTGAATTAAGCACAATACCATCTCGAGTAAATGAAACCGAAGTAACGAAATCTCCTACTTCAAGATTGCGATACAAGGCGACATTTACGCTGCCGATAGAGCGAGGCTCTAACGCACCTTCGGCGACCACCAAGCTATAGCCATTAGCCAAAGAGAATGACTCTGCGTAGGCTGTGGGCATAGAGGTATCTGATGCCTGCGGTTGTGCATCTTGCATTGGCTGAAGTACTGACGTATTACTGTTGGTGCTAACAGAGCATCCAGACATAACAACAACCAACAGGACAATAAGCGGGAATTTGGTACGCATAACCATTATCCTCGATCACTTGATGGGTAAATAGACGTAAAAAAGAGGTGTTCGATTTTAAGTGCACTCTTATGGCAGATGGTTAATTTTATTCAATAAATAAATAAATTGCGTTGACTCTGCCTCGCTTAGACAAGCTAAAAAACGCTCATTTATCCATTCAGCTTCACGGGTCAAATCTTGCTCTAATGCTTTAGCACTGTCGGTAAGAAATATTTGGAATGCACGTCGATTGTCGGCTTCTTGATGACGGGTGATTAAACCTTGTACCTGCAGTTGATCGAGCAGTCGAGTCATAGTGTAATTAGCCACATCGCAACGTTTTGACAATTCAGTCTGAGTAATCCCCTCTTCTTGCCATAAGGCAAACAGCACTGGCCAGAGTTTAATCTCTAGATCATAGCGCTTGAGACGCTCATCAAACGCCTTTTGCAGACTGATATTAAGGTGAGATATCAAGTATCCCAAACTCTCATAATGTTTCAATCAGCACCTCCTGCCTCAATAGCCTTATATTAATATTACCATCTGGCTTTAAAGAAACTAGCTTTAGGTACAACTAAATAAGTAAGTAAAACCATTCACGTTATCAAATAACCACTTAGCTAACTTAATAATGCCGTTCCATTAGTCTAGTTCGGTATCATCAAGTAAATACTGTTCAACAAAGCGGTAATAGCAAGCCCGTCCCAGTTTTGCCGATAGTCCTTTAGGGAGTAATACGAAGATATCTTGCTCTTGGATCTCAAAACAATGGCAACTGTCGAGCATAAACTGAGTATCTATAGAGGTGGTGATCTGCAGTTGACCCGCTTCAACCTCTTGATAATCAACAATCAGTAGTGGATAAGCCTCAACCTCGACACGCACTTTTTCCACTGGCGTTATTAAAAAGTAATCACCATCAAGCCGCTGCAAGATGCTGCTAAATAAACGGCTAAACTTATCTGGTAATAAGCCTTGTTGATAAAACCATTTACCTTGGGCATTGATAAAAAACAGCGGTTTGTCATCGCACAAGCTCACCCCCTGAGTCAGCTGGTGTAATTGGCTATCCGCTGCATTAATATCACTCATGACTAAGCAAGGTTAATAAAGCCTGCAGCGGATGTTTAGGTTTAAAGCCGCCAAATCGCTTCACTTGGCTGCGACACGAATAACCAGAGACCAGCACCTGCTCTGGCAGTAACTGTTTAATGGCGCCGTCCCAAGACATATCAAATAAGGCTTTAGAGCGTGAGTAATTCTCGCTTTCATGGCCATAAGTCCCTGCCATGCCACAACAGCCTAAATTAACGGTATTGAGTGTGGCGCCAAAGTGTTTAAAAATCGCCAGCCATTCATTGGCGGTATTGGGTTTAGCTGTCGATTCGGTGCAGTGACTAAACCAGATGAACACCTTGTCGGTGGGCTCCAACTGAGGAAGCGTCTGGACAATATCCAGTAACCACTCATTGACCAGTTGCACATTGAAATCGCCGCGATTATCACCGAGTACCTCTTTATATTCATCCCGATAACAGAGCACCATCGCCGGATCGACACCAATCATCGGCATCCCCAGTGCAAAAATGTCATTTAAGAAATCTGCACTCGATTGCGCCGTTTTAGCAAACTTATCCAAAAAGCCCTTAATATGGATTGGCTTACCATTAGGTTTAAAGGGTAATAATATCGGCTTAAATCCAAGCTTTTCGATAAGTTTCACTAAGTGATAAACGGTATCGGCTTCGTAAAAGCTGTTAAAAGGGTCTTGTACCACCAGCACATAGCGGTTGCGCTCATCTTGAGGGATCTGCTGTAGCGCCTCAAGATCGTAACCTCGGCAGCTGTGATTCTCTAATTTTTGCTTCAGAGTGGGGACCGATAACGCCGGCGCATCGACATAGCCAAGGGACTTTTTAATCACCCATTGGCTAACCGGGTTTTGTGATACGGCGTTGGTGACTCTTGGCATCATGGCCATTAGCGGCAGTGAGTCTTCTATCCCAGCGACTAAATAATCCTTAGCAGGGCGCAGGTAACGCTGATAATAGATATTGAAAAATTGTGCTCGAAACTTGGGCACATCGACTTTAACCGGGCACTGCGAGGAGCAGGCTTTACAGGCTAAACAGCCTTTTAATGACTCCATCACCTCATGAGAATAATCATATTCTCTATCTATCTTTATGGTGTTTTGGGTGCGCTGCAGCCACCCTAACGGCTTGGCCTTTGCTAAGGCTTCGACATCGACGCCCTCAACTTCTAACAAACGTAGCCACTCACGCATCAGCCCTGCGCGACCTTTAGGCGATTGTACGCGATCGCCAGTCACTTTAAACGAGGGGCACATAGGTGAATAGACACTGTAATTAAAGCACAAGCCATTACCGTTACAGTTCATTACATCGGGAAAAGCTTCCCGGGTAGTCACCGGAATTTGCCTGTCGAACGTGCCACGTTTGGTACTGTCGACATTGTATCGCAGCGGCCCACTGTTTTTAGGCGCCACCAGCTTACCGGGATTGAGCTTATTAAGTGGATCGAATAAGCCCTTCACCTCCTCTAACAGATCAAACAAGGTCTCGCCAAATACCGCTGGGCCATATTCACCGCGCACCCCTTTACCATGTTCGCCCCACATCAAGCCGCCATACTTAAGGGTAAGCGCGGCAACGTCATCAGACACGGTTTTCAGTAAACGCTCGTCATTGGGATCGCACATATCGAGCGCTGGACGCACATGCAGCACTCCAGCATCTACATGACCAAACATACCATATTGTAGTTGGTGGCTATCAAGTAGCGCCCTAAACTCCATAATGTAATCGGCGAGTTTTTCTGGTGGCACCGCAGTATCTTCGGCAAAGGCAATAGGCTTGCGACTGCCTTTGGTGGCCCCAAGCAAACCCACCGCTTTCTTGCGCATGGCATAAATGGTGTTGATGGACCCTTTGTCTGCCGTCACTTGATAACCTAGCAAGCCATCTTTTTGCTGAGCTATCTGAGTGTCAAGCATCTCACATAGCAAGTTCACTTTATGCTCGACCTCATCGGTTTCGCCAGCAAATTCCACCATATTTAAACCGTCGATAATCTTACCTGGAATATCGTCAATTAATGATGAGACCGAATGCCAGATAATGTCTTGCTTAGCTAAATTAAGTACTTTTGAGTCGACCGTTTCAACCACAGTGGCATTGGCTTTGACTAAGTCGGGAGCATGACGCAACGCCGATTGAAACGAATCATATTTAATATTGACCATCATGCGGGTAGTCGGTAGCGGCGTGATATCCAATTTAGCTTCGGTTACCACAGCCAGCGTCCCTTCTGAGCCGGTCAAGATGCGCGATAAGTTGAACTCATCTAGGGCGTCATTCCAGACATTTTTTAAATCATAACCGGTTAAAAAACGATTAAGCTTGGGAAAACGCGCCTCCACTTCAGCACGATGATCGCGGGTCATCTTAGCAATATCACGTTGCAGCACTTGGCCTAAATCAGGGGATCCCTCTTGCTCAAGTGCCTGCAGTTGAGCGTAAGTCAATGGGCCCGTGTCCAACACGCTACCATCATATAGCACGCTTGAAAGCGCCAATACATGATCAGAGGTTTTACCATAAACCAGCGAGCCAGCACCTGATGCATCGGTATTGATCATACCGCCCAAAGTAGCGCGATTTGAGGTTGAAAGATCGGGGCTGAAAAAATAACCATGGGGACGCAGCGCATCATTTAGCGCATCTTTTACCACACCCGCCTCAACTCTCACCCAGCCTTGCTCGGCATTCACTTCGAGCACTCGGTTCATATATCGCGATAAGTCTAGAATTAAACCATGGGTTAATGACTGTCCATTGGTACCTGTTCCGCCGCCACGGGCACTGAACACCACCTTGGTAAAAGTAGGCTTAGTGGCCAACTTTAATGCGATACGCACGTCGGTTTGATTGCGTGGATAGAGCACCGCTTGGGGCAAAAATTGGTAGACAGAGTTATCTGTAGCCTGAGCGAGTCGCGCGCTGTAACGCTTATCAATATCGCCAGTAAAACCGCTTTCGGCTAACGCATCGAGAAAATCGCAATATACGGGCTCTAGCGTTTGTTGATGAGATAACTTAGGTAGCATGCTGGTTTCTGCTTTGTCGTTATTAAAATAGTGCTGCCATTATAAACAAAAAAAAGCCGCTAAAAAGCGGCTTTTATCGAATTAGCTTATTCTATTTTAAGAATAATTAAGCGTGAGCTTCAGCTAGGTATAACCAAGTGTCTATAACGGTATCTGGGTTGAGTGATACGGTATCGATGCCCTGCTCAACTAACCATGCAGCAAAATCTGCGTGATCTGATGGTCCTTGACCACAAATCCCCACATAAGCGCCTTTGGCTTTAGCCGACTTAATTGCCATCGCCAGTAAGGCTTTCACCGCTGGATTACGCTCATCAAACAGATGGCTGATGATGCCTGAATCTCGGTCAAGACCTAGTGTTAGCTGAGTCAAATCGTTAGAGCCAATTGAGAAGCCATCGAAGTACTCAAGGAACTGATCGGCCAACAAGGCATTAGAAGGTAGTTCACACATCATAATGACACGTAGACCATCTTTACCGCGCTCAAGGCCCTGCTCTTTAAGTAGCTCAATCACTTGCGCCGCTTCTTCAAGGGTACGTACGAATGGGATCATGATCTCAACGTTAGTCAGACCCATCTCACCCCGCACACGCTTAATGGCTTCACACTCAAGGGCGAAACAATCACGGAACGACTCAGAGATATAACGGCTTGCACCGCGGAAGCCCAGCATTGGGTTCTCTTCTTCTGGCTCGTAACGTTCACCACCGACCAAGTTTGCGTACTCGTTAGACTTAAAGTCTGACATACGTACAATCACTTTCTTCGGATGGAAAGCCGATGCGATAGTCGCAATACCTTCAACCAGACGTGCCACATAATATTCAACAGGTGATTCATAACCTGCGATCATCTCGTGGATCTCTTGTTGCAGCTCAGCAGTTTGGTCATTGAACTCAAGCAAGGCTTTCGGGTGAATGCCGATCATACGGTTAATGATGAACTCTAGACGCGCAAGACCCACACCTTCGTTAGGCAGACGAGCAAAGTCGAACGCTCTATCAGGGTTACCCACGTTCATAGTGATCTTCATTGGCAGTTCAGGCATTGAATCGACGCGTGATGACATCACTTCGAAATCTTGAATACCTTGATAAATAAAGCCGGTATCGCCTTCGGCGCAAGATACAGTGACTTCTTGACCATGCTTAATCTTGTCAGTGATGTCGCCACAGCCCACTACCGCAGGAACACCAAGTTCACGTGCGATAATCGCCGCATGACACGTACGGCCGCCGCGGTTAGTCACGATAGCACTTGCGCGCTTCATGATAGGTTCCCAATCTGGGTCTGTCATGTCGGTAACCAGTACATCACCTTCTTGGATTTGGTCCATATCTTCGATAGAAGACAGTACCTTAGCAATACCATTACCAATCTTATGGCCAATGGCACGACCTTCACCAATCACATCACCATGGGTTTTAAGGTGGTAGCGCTCGATAAGCTGCACATCTTCACGTGAGCGTACAGTTTCAGGACGCGCCTGAACGATATAAAGCTTGCCATCATTGCCATCTTTTGCCCACTCAATGTCCATTGGACGACCGTAGTGCTGCTCGATAACCATGGCTTGTTTAGCCAGTTCCATCACTTCTTCGTCATTGATAGAGAATTGACGACGCTTGTCAGCGGCCACATCTTCAATCTTAACTTGCTTACCGTGATTTAAATCATCTGAGTAAACCATCTGGATAAGCTTGCTACCAATATTACGACGAACAACCGCTTTGTGACCGGCGGTTAAACTTGGCTTGTGTACATAAAACTCATCAGGGTTCACCGCACCTTGTACGACCATTTCACCAAGGCCAAATGATGAAGTGATAAATACCACGTCGTTGTTACCTGACTCAGTATCCATGGTGAACATCACACCTGATGCTGCAGTATCAGAGCGAACCATACGCTGTACACCGGCAGAAAGTGCTACGCCTTTATGATCGTAACCTTGGTGCACACGGTATGAGATAGCTCGGTCGTTAAACAGTGAAGCAAAAACGTGCTTAATCGCTACCAATACTGATTCATATCCCTTAACGTTAAGGAACGTTTCTTGTTGGCCGGCAAATGAAGCATCTGGCATATCTTCGGCTGTCGCAGAAGAGCGAACGGCAAAAGATGCATCTTGGGTTTCTGAAGAAAGCTTGTCGTACGATTCACGTACAACCTGCTCAAATTCGCTATGGAATGGGGTGTCGATAACCCACTGTCTGATCTGTGCACCGGCTGTAGCGAGTGCATTCACGTCATCTACATCTAGAGAATCTAGAGTGTCGTATATCTTCTGGTTAAGTCCGCTTTGTTCAAGAAATTCATTGAACGCAAAAGAGGTGGTCGCAAAGCCACCAGGCACTTGAACACCTGCATTTGCTAGATTGCTGATCATCTCTCCAAGTGAGGCGTTTTTACCGCCAACCTTGTTGACATCACCCATGCCTAATTCTTGATACCAGAGTACATATTGCTGCACAGTTCTATCTCCGCAAGTTTATTTCAGTGTGGCCCTTTCACACGAGGGCAGCGGCAGTTTACACTCCACAGCAAGCATCGTAAATCTATAATTTTATTTGTAATTTTATTACTACAAGAGGTCGAAATGTCACGTAAAGTCTTTTATATCTCAGATGGGACGGCGATCACAGCCGAAGTGTTTGGCCATGCGGTCCTCTCGCAATTTCCAGTGTCTTTTGAAGCGCTTACCATTCCATTTGTGGAGACAACCAAAAAAGCTCAGGCGGTTAAGAAGCAAATAAATGATTGTTTTATTACAACAGGTGAACGACCATTAGTTTTCCATTCTATCGTCAAGCCAGAAATTCGTGACATCATCTACAGCAGTGAATGCATCGATTATGACTTTTTGAATACCTTCGTCGCCCCGTTAGAAGAACAGCTAGGCATCAAGGCAAGCCCTGTGCTGCATCGCACTCACGGTAAAGCCAACCACAGTTATGAAGCGCGCATCGACGCCATTAATTTCGCTATGGAGAACGATGACGGTCAAACCCTGAAACATATCGACAAAGCCGACATTGTCTTGCTGGGCGTATCACGCTGCGGCAAGACACCCAGTAGCCTCTATTTATCGATGCAGTTTGGTATTAAAGCCGCTAACTATCCTTTTATCGAAGATGATATGGATAACCTCAAGCTGCCAGAGACCCTCAAAAAGAATAAGCACAAACTATTTGGTCTAACCATAGATCCTGTGCGTTTACATGAGATCCGCCAAAGCCGTATGGAAAATAGTCGTTACTCCTCGTTAAGGCAGTGCCGTATCGAAGTTAAAGAGGTAGAGATGATGTACAAACGCGAGCGCATCCCCTTTGTTAACACCACAAATCATTCGGTCGAAGAGATCGCCACCAAGATTTTAGAACTCACCGGACTGGAGCGTCATATGTTTTAAATAAGGGCTATCAGGCAAGATATGACCCAGTAAAAAGGGCAAATTTTGTCAATTGCACTGCACACTTGCCGACAATTAGCGAATATTTTCATGATTTAGGCACTGTGCAGCCTGCAACTATTAGTTATAATCCGAGACAATACGGCGAAATGCCAAGACAAACGCTCGGTATATTGAATGACCACTAAAACAGACGAACTACGCACCACATTATTATGTAAAGCCATTTCACCTGCTAAACTCGCATCTGAATATCCGCTGACTCAAGACGCTGCCGACTACCTTGTACAACAACGACGTGAAGTCGAAGCGATCCTCACCGGTGAAGATCAACGACTGCTGGTGATCATCGGTCCTTGCTCTATTCACGATACTGATGCCGCGATCGACTACGCTAAACGTCTCGCCGTGATGCATCAAGAGTTAAAAGATGATCTGTGCATCCTTATGCGCGTTTATTTTGAAAAACCGCGCACCACAGTCGGTTGGAAAGGGTTAATTTCAGACCCCGATCTCGACGGTAGCTTTAATGCCAATAAAGGGCTTCGCTTAGCACGACATCTATTACAACAGATAACGGAACTCAAGTTACCTATTGCGACCGAATTCCTTGATATGGTTAACGGCCAATACATAGCCGACCTTATCACTTGGGGCGCTGTGGGGGCTCGCACCACCGAAAGCCAAATCCATCGCGAAATGGCCTCGGCACTCTCTTGCCCTGTCGGCTTTAAAAACGGTACTGACGGTAACATCAATATCGCAATCGACGCGGTGCGCGCCGCAAAAGAGCCACATATCTTCTATTCACCTGATAAAGATGGCGCCATGGCGGTATACCGTACTAGTGGTAACCCATTTGGACACATCATTTTACGCGGTGGTAAGCAGCCAAACTACCATGCCGAAGACGTTAATGCCGCAGCTAAGCAGCTGGCGAGCGTTGGGTTATCGCACCGTATGGTTATTGACTTCAGCCACGGCAACAGTCAAAAGCAACATTTACAACAATTAGTTGTTGCCAAAGACATTATCGCGCAACTGGAGCAAGGCTCTACCGCCATTGCCGGCATTATGGCTGAAAGCTTTATTGAGGAAGGCAGCCAAAAAGTGATCCCAGGCCAGCCGCTGAGTTACGGCAAAAGCATCACAGATGCGTGCCTTAACTGGCAAGACTCCGAGCAGTTGCTACGCGACCTAGCAAAAGCGGCCCGTGCACGGATGAACAAATTAGCGGGTGCCTAATCACCCTACTTCTTAACAAGAATGCCCCAGTTTTACCCCGATAAAGGCTTCAAGCATGAAGCCTTTTTATCTTCATTGGATGAACTTAAACACCAACAACCACTCGCCACGTAACTCGATTACGTGTTGGTGGATTTTTTCTGCATAACCTCAAGGTTGCCTTATGCCCCTAACTCACACTCAATCGCCTTATTCTGAGGCGATGTTATCCCGGATTGAACAATCTGAAGCCCGCGTTATTAAAGCGATTTTCCCGTCAATCACCAACCATCACAACACTCTATTTGGTGGTGAAGCCTTGGCGTGGATGGATGAAACTGCATTTATCGCGGCGACACGTTTTTGCCGCAAACCTCTGGTCACGGTCAGCTCTGACAGAATCGACTTTAATAAAGCGATCCCCGCTGGCACCTTAGCCGAGATCATTGCCAAGGTGATCCATGTGGGTAACACCTCATTAAAGGTGGAGGTGAATATTTTTGTCGAAGATATGTATCAAGATCTGCGTGAGCACGCAATCCGTGGCGTATTTACTTTCGTTGCGGTCGATGATGACAGAAAACCCACTCAAGTTTGGCCACTACACACTTAAACTATTGCAGCTTGTAGAGGTGTAAATAAGTAGCACCTCTATCATATATTGCCTCTATTCTGGCATTAATACAGCCACATCATACTAGACAAAAGTCTTGCAAATAGAACAATTAAACAAAAAATCAACATTATCGGCATAAAATCCATAGAATAATACGCAGGTTATCTGTTACATTGAATCCACCTTCAAATGCAACAAAGATAACCAAAAAGCAATGAAGCTAGAAAATTTGAATATTATCATCGCCGATGATCACCCCTTATTTCGTAATGCCTTGCGACAAGCATTGAGTGGCGCCTTTGCGCAAACCAATTGGTTTGAAGCCGACAGCGCTGACGCCTTACAAAAGCTATTAGAAAACAGTACTAGAGACTACGACATTGTACTGCTGGACCTACAAATGCCAGGCTCCCATGGTTACTCGACCCTTATCCACCTGCGCACTCACTTCCCAGAGCTGCCCGTGGTAGTGATTTCAGCCCATGAAGATGCCATGACGATTAGCCGCGCAGTGCATTACGGTAGCGCGGGATTTATCCCTAAATCAGCCTCGATGGAAACCCTAGCCGAGGCCCTCACTACAGTGTTGTATGGTGATATATGGCTGCCCGATAATATTGAACTGCAACAAATTAATGAAGATGCGACCGATCAAATGGCTGCCAAATTGGCTGACTTAACACCGCAGCAATATAAGGTATTGCAGATGTTTGCCGAAGGGCTGTTAAATAAGCAAATTGCCTATGATTTAGGGGTATCAGAAGCGACCATTAAAGCGCATGCCACCGCCATTTTCAGAAAACTCGGTGTCAGAAATCGCACCCAAGCGGTAATTTCGTTGCAACAGCTAGAGATGGACCGAGTCGAGATTTAGTGTAACAAAGCAGCGGTGAAACGAGCGCTAATGCTGACTCTTGGTTTACGCAGCACTGGCCTCAAATCGACTGTTCTCACTCTCTGCCTGAGCTTAATAGCCACCCTGTGAAGTAGTGGCGATTCATAGCTTTTGGCTAATAACACTATGCCAATTCAACAAATAAGCCGAACTGATGTTCGGCTTATTTGTTGAACGACTACTCACGCTTTAACACTATAAGCTTATACGGTAGTGCTAGAGTTAAAATGTAAACAGCTTAAGCCGTTAAGTGTTCAAAATGAAACTTCAAATGCGCTTCAATAAAGCTGGCAATAAAGTAATAGCTATGATCATAACCAGCTTGCATACGCAAGGTTAACGGATATTGCTTGGTGCTGGCCACATCGATGAGCGCCTGAGGCTTTAATTGCTCATCAAGGAAACTGTCACACGTCCCCTGATCAACCAGAATCGGTAACCTTGCCGTGGCATTTTTTAGCAGTTCACACGCATCATATTGCAACCACTCATCGCGATTTTTACCCAAATAGTGCTCAAAAGCTTTTTGTCCCCACGGACAATTCATTGGATTGACTATCGGACTAAATGCCGAAATCGACTGATAACGCTGCGGATTACGCAATCCTATAGTCAAGGCGCCATGTCCGCCCATCGAGTGACCCGCAATCGCGCGTTTGTCATTAACCGGGAAATGCTGCTCGATTAACTCAGGTAACTCATTCACCACATAATCATACATCTGATAATGCGACTTCCACGGCGCCTGTGTAGCATTAAGGTAAAAACCTGCCCCTAGACCTAAGTCATAACTGCCATCCGGAGCATCGGCAACCCCTTCACCCCGAGGGCTGGTATCTGGCGCGACAATCGCCACCCCAAGCTCTGCAGCCATGCGCATTGCACCAGCCTTTTGCATGAAGTTTTCATCAGTGCAGGTCAAGCCTGATAGCCAATAAAGTACTGGCACTTTTTGTTCACTGGCCTGAGGCGGCAAGTAAATCGCAAAACGCATCGTGCAATTAAGGCTAGAGGATTGATGTTTATACTGTTTATGCCAACCCTCAAAACTCTTATTACTGCTGATATTTTCTATGGTCATCATTTATCCTCACCCTGTGTGGCGCAGGCAACAGCGCTCACCTGCGCCACACAGTAGATTGATGCTAATTGGTTTTTGCTAATAGGTTTTTGCTAATCCGTTTATGCTTTGCCACTATTTATCGAAGTGCACCACAGAGCGGATGCTCTTACCTTCATGCATCAAATCAAAGGCATTGTTAATCTCTTCAAGTGGCATAGTGTGAGTAATAAAATCGCTTAACTTGAACTCTCCACGTAGGTATTTTTCAACGATTTCTGGTAATTCAGAGCGTCCTTTAACACCGCCAAACGCGCTGCCACGCCATACTCGGCCGGTCACTAATTGGAACGGACGAGTCGAGATCTCTTGCCCTGCACCAGCAACGCCAATAATGACAGATTCGCCCCACCCCTTATGGCAACACTCTAACGCTGAGCGCATCACATCGACATTACCGATACACTCAAAAGAGTAGTCGACGCCGCCATCGGTTAGCTCAACAATCACCTCTTGGATAGGCTTGCCATATTCCTTAGGATTAATGCAATCTGT
Organism: Shewanella sp. 553; assembly: GCF_059338375.1. Classification (NCBI taxonomy): domain Bacteria; kingdom Pseudomonadati; phylum Pseudomonadota; class Gammaproteobacteria; order Alteromonadales; family Shewanellaceae; genus Shewanella; species Shewanella sp. 553. The sequence continues at coordinate 1,487,972 of NZ_CM181701.1, read as the reverse complement.
CGCGCCAAGTTGACGCGCCAACTCAAACTTACTGTCATTAATATCGATAGCGATAATACGTGAAGCGCCAGCCATGGTTGCGCCGATAATCGCCGACAGACCAATGCCACCAATGCCAAATATCGCCACGCTCGCACCCGGCTCTACTTTGGCAGTGTTAACCACTGCACCCATACCGGTTGTCACACCACAGCCCAGTAAACACACCTCTTCAAGCGGCGCTTCAGGGTTCACTTTAGCCAATGAGATCTCTGGCAATACGGTATATTCAGAGAAAGTAGAACAACCCATATAATGGAAAATTGGCTCGCCATCTTTATAAAAACGCGTGGTGCCATCTGGCATTAAGCCTTTACCTTGGGTTTCACGGATTTTTTGACACAGGTTAGTTTTGCCCGACTTGCAGAACTTACATTCACCACACTCTGGGGTATAAAGCGGAATAACATGGTCGCCTACTTTAACGCTGGTGACACCTTCGCCAACCATCTCGACGATGCCGCCACCTTCATGACCTAAAATCGCCGGAAATACCCCTTCAGGATCATCCCCCGATAGCGTAAATGCATCGGTATGACACACGCCAGTCGCTACAATCTTAACTAATACTTCGCCCGCCTTAGGTAACATTACATCCACTTCTTCAACCGACAAAGGTTGACCCGGTCCCCAAGCAATGGCCGCTTTCGACTTAATAAACTTATCTGACATAGTAATAACTCCCTTGGATGATGTGGATGCGCCACATACAATTTAGTCGCTTTCTTCGCAACAGGTATGACAATCGAACCAGTTTATTACTGGCCTCCTCATGGCAGCCATTGTATTTGTTTCTTGAGGAATGATAATCTAGCAAATCAGCAAATGATTTTTACGAGACAGTAATAATGCAACCTTGGGAAGGGGTCAGCGAATTTGTCGCCGTGGCCGAAACGGAAAGCTTTACCGCCGCAGCCAAACGGCTGGGGATCTCTACCGCCCAAGTCAGCAGGCAGATCAGCGCCATCGAGCACAGACTCGACACCAAATTGCTGTACCGCACCACCCGTAAAGTGTCTCTGACCGAAGAAGGGATGCTCTACTATCAACATTGCCGTCAAGTACTCGACGGATTAGATGAAGCCGAACGCGCACTAAGCAGCTTAAAAGGCACGCCCCAAGGTTGCCTTAAACTGACCGCCCCAGTCGCTTATGGAGAGAAATATATTCTGCCTATTGTTAATGACTTTATGCTCAACTATCCCAGTGTCGAGATGGATGTTGAGCTGACCAATCGCCAGGTTAACTTAATCGATGCCGGTATCGATTTAGCCATTCGTATCGGCAAGTTGGCCGACTCAAGTTTAATGGCCAAACGCATCAGTCAGCGAAAAAACTTTGTTTGCGCTTCTCCAGCTTACTTAAAACGCTATGGCGAACCCCATACACTTTCTGAGCTGAGTCAGCATAACTGTTTAATCGGCAACTATGATTACTGGCGCTTTATCGACCAAGGCCGGGAGAGACAGATAAAGATTAATGGCCGGTTGCGATGCAATACAGGTCACGGCCTGCGTGATGCCGCACTTAAGGGAATAGGCATAGCGCAACTCCCCAACTATTACATCAGCCAAGATCTCGAAGCTGGCACCCTAATACCCCTGTTAACCGCCTATCAAGAGCCCAACGAAGGTGTGTGGGCGCTCTACCCGCAAAACCGCCACCTTTCGCCTAAAGTGCGGTTAATGGTAGATTTTTTGGCAGAGAAACTCCCCTGACAGAGTGCCTTTTTAAACATTTTGGGGTGGTTTTTTTTCACAGCCCTATGAATAGCTCATGCGCTCAAAGCGAAGCAGATTATGTGGTATATCTTGGTTTATGCGTTGTCTACATTAACCCATAAGTCGCATGTTTGAGCTTAGTATGAATGTCTTGATTGTCACACGGATTAAAGATGACACATCACTGATACAAGTATGCCCAATAACCTGAGTGATTGGGCATAGGTATTTCTAGTTAAACTGAGAACAGACAATTGGTCCTTAGTCACTGCACTTAGGATAAGTACATAGAAGAAGTAAGAGTTAGAGATTGTACTTAGCTTTAACCTGTTCGATTAGCTCAGCCCATTGAGAATACTTTTGCAAACTTTGCTGCAGATCGCCCCATTCCACCATAGTGTCCTCCATAGATACCTTATTACCAATACGTAACTGATCCAGATAGGCAAAAGCTGAGGCACGATAATTAGCCATACAGTGGATAATGATCTCTTTATCACGGTGCTTATCCATCACCTCGAAGAAAGCTTCTACCGCCTCAACCTTGGGGTTCATCCAATCGACGGGAATGTAGACATATTCCATACCAGCATCGGTGACCAGTTTGGCTTCATTCGCGTGAGCATCCTTTTGTCCATCAGGCATCAAGTTAATCACCAACTGGACACCGGCTTTACTCAGAGTATTAAATTGTGATTCTGTCGGTAAACCCGCGGTTAAGATCTTAGAGTTGAGCTGCTGATAATCTTTGATCTCATTTAACTCGGGTAGCGGGGTAATGTCAGCATGGGTAAAGCCCGTAAACAATAATAGAGAGAGTAACGCTAATTTTTTCATTTTTTATTCCTGGATTTAATTTGCTAAATAAGGCATTCAATCAAGGGAATTAGTTCACTAAGGTTTTGAAATAGTTGAGCTAACCCCCAATAAAAAGGATATTTGCATTCAAGATCACCATTAAATCCTTACCGTTAAACTTTTATTACAACTCGCTCGCTAAAAAATATTCCTCCATCATGCGCTAATAAAACATACCACTGACCACTAGGGGGATTGATCGCATCCAAGCCAGTAACTGAAAGCCAGCTATAAGTTTGGGTTATTCACCTTTTAGCAAAATTAGTATAGCCACGTTATTGCATAAAATGACCTATCGTCACCTATCAAGCAAAAATCTAATTAATGAAACACGTTAGTAATCCCTGATATAAAAGATATATTTCCCCACTCTCCATGGAAAATTGCTGAGTATCACCTATACATAATAGTGGCTCACTTGGATGTACTTACCTTGATATGGAGATTAATATGCTCACACTACACAAAATACTCATTGCACTGGTATGCGTCATGCTGATCAGCGCCTGTGGAGACGGTGAAGATAACGCTGAACCATACTAAATCTCAGGTAAGCAATGCCGCTGTCATAGGAATCGAATTCGCCCCATCAAGTACGTGACATAGTTCACATTAAACGAACTTCAAATGGAACTTCATCATAATTGAACAAAGCTAGTATTTGAGTTTAAACATTTTCTAGGATGATAAAAAATGAATATACATAATGGATATAAAACACTGCTGCTTTCTCTCGCCTGCTTAACAGCCCAGTTAGCCCATGCTAACGACGATTACATTCAACGTGGCTATATTGGTTTAGGGTATGCCTATGTCGATACCAATGTTGATGTAGTCGGTGTCGGTTCAGACTCGTTCGACAATGGATTACTAGGCGGGATCGTGGGCTATCAATTTCATCGCAATTTTGGCGTTGAATTTAGAGGCTACGCCAATATTGATGACTATGAATTTATGGGAGTTAGCGTTGAAGTCGAAAACAGTTTAAGCCTATTAGCAAAAGGAACGTTACCGGTACATGAGCACTTTAATATATATGGACTCGTGGGCTATGGCAGTGTCAAAGGCGCTATTGCTGATGCCTCACAAACAGAAAGTGTCTTACAGTTTGGTGTAGGTATGGGCATTAATAATGGCTCGCCATTAGAACTGCAAATTGAGTGGTTAAGATTATTCGATGACAGTTTTACTTTTGACGGTGTTAATTTTGAAGGTGATAGTATTAATATTAATCTTATTTATCACATGTAATGGTTTTTAACACGACACCTTATGCAAGAAGCTTTACAAGAGTCATGGTGTATTAATGATAAAGCATGTTATGACCTATTAGGTTAATATACACCTAAACCATAACATGCTTTAGCCACAGGGCGATAAAGCAACATTCTAAGGAGTGAAATTCGCACTGAGTTAGCGGAAATTCTCCATCATGCGATAGTAAAGCATACCAATTGCCATGCCTTGATTTCCCAACCATTCGCCGACGGGCAAACGGATCTGTTTCATGTTGGCAAATAGATCAAACTCTTTGTGTTGACCAATCACAGCAGCGGCCATGATCTCACCCATGATGTGCGAGGTCGCCACGCCGTGACCAGAATAACCTTGGCAGTAAAATACATTGTTAGACACTTTACCTAGCTGGGGAATACGGTTGACCACAATACCCGCCATACCGGTCCAATCAAACTCGATTTCAATCCCCTTAAGCTGCGGGAAGGTGCGCTCAAGCGCCGGACGAAGTTCTGCCGCGACATCTTTTGAATCGCGGCCAGAATAATTGGTACCACCACCAAACATTAAGCGATTATCGGCGGTCATGCGGTAATAGTCGAGTACAAAACGGCTGTCATACACGGCGACATCATGAGGATTGAGCTGCTTAGCAAGTGCGGGATCAAGCTTAATCGTGGCGCAGTTACCTAGGGAGGCAGGAAACAACAAGCCACTTAATTTTTTACGCGCCAATTTATGGTAAGCATTACCCGCCAAGACCACGCTATTGGCTGTAATTTGCCCTTGTGCGGTTTTCACCACGGGCCGATCGCCGTCAATAATATCCAGCACAGCTGAGTGCTCAAAGATCAGCGCGCCATTGGCCTCGGCCGCCCTCGCCTCACCAATACACAAATTAACTGAGTGCAGATGCATATTGCGCTTATTAAGTAAGCCCCCATGATACAGCGGCGTATCGAGGTACTCGGGAATATCGTCTTTTGATAACAGTTTAAGCTCATCCCCCATGCCCCGGCGCACACCTTCATCAAAGGTCGCCTGCATCTCGCTCATATGAGCAGGTTTATAGGCGGTATGCAGATGACCCAGTTTTAGATCGCAATGGATATTGTATTTTGCCACCCGGTTTTTGATGATCTCATGACCGCGCCAGCGCAGATCCCACACGAAATCCTCTGCTTCACTGCCGATTTGATTACGCAGTTGCTTCGTCATCGCCGCGTCGCCAGATAGACTGCCAGTGACCTGACCGCCATTACGTCCAGTTGCGCCCCAACCGATTTTATTTGCCTCAACAATGGCGACTTTGTAGCCTTGCTCCGACAACTCAACGGCAGTGGCAACGCCAGTAAAACCGCCACCAATAATGACGACATCAACATCAAGCTCGCCTTGTAATGATTGATAGTCAGTTTCTTGGTTTATGGTGGCGTTATAATAGGAATTGCAGCGCGGTAATGACATGAAGGCTCCCTAAGTTGCTCGGCTAAAGCTTTGTTTTATATTTTTTACAAAGGTGTGTGTTATTTGAGTATATAGAAGTTCAAACACGGGTCAACAACAAAGAAATGAATCAAACGCATCGTTAAAATGAGATGCGTTATCTAAGATAAGAGTCTATAAAATCATTTAGCTAAGGCTGAAACTAAAAAGGCTATTGAGCCTGCCAACGACACTCAATACTGGTACAGCCTTCGTATTGCAGCTGTAGCGTGAACACCTCTTCAGCGTTAATCACCCCAACCCCTTTTGGCGTACCTGTCATCACAATATCGCCATCATTGAGGGTCATAAACTCGCTGATTTCTCGATAGATAATATCGGGTTTATGGATCATCAAACCAATATCACCTTGTTGACGCAGAGTACCATCCACATGCAGGGTAAAGGCTAGTTGCTGGCTATCTTGGGCAATACTCACGAACTCGCTAAATAGCGCCGAGCCATCGAATCCCTTAGCACGCTCCCAAGGTAAGCCTTTTGCTTTTAACTCACTTTGCAATTGCCTTTTAGTGAGATCAAGCCCCAGCCCCACGGCGGAAAAACGGCCAGCTGCCACCATAAAACAGAGTTCGGCTTCATAGTGCAGCGGTTCTTGGTGATAACTCCTCAGCACTGAGGATATAGCCGAATTGGGTTTAACAAATAACACCATCTGCTCGGGAACCTCATTATTAAGTTCGGCGATATGCTCGGCATAATTACGACCCACACAAACAATCTTACTAGGGATGATGGACTTGCCATCACATATTACGTGATTCAAATGAGGCTCCTAAATATGAACTATTTATTTGACTAAACTCGAGATCAGCGCTCGCAGCGCTGCGGGTTTTATCATCTTCGCCATGTAGTGATAGCCACGCAGACGCACGTCGTCAACTATCTCTTTGCGAGTATTGGCGGTGATCAAAATCCCCGGCAAGTGCTCACCATACAAGGCGCGGATCCCATCCATGGCATCGACCCCATTTTGGTCGTTATCTAGATGATAATCCGCTAAGACGATATCCGGGGCGACCCCCTTGAGGCCCAGCTTAATACGGGCATCAGCCAGATCGCTGGCGCAAATGACTTCACATTGCCAACGACTCAGTAAACTTTCTAGCCCTGCTAAAATCGCCTCTTCGTTATCGATACACAGCACTTTGACCCCAGCTAATGGCTGCATGATTAAATTAGAACGTTTAGGGGCGGTCACATGGCTGGCATCACCTAATGGCACGGTTATCGAAAACATTGAGCCTTGGCCCAAAGTCGATACTACCTTGATATCATGTTTGAGCACTCGCGCAATTCTATCGGCAATCGCGAGGCCTAAACCTAAGCCACTGACGCTGTTACTCTGTGGATTATCGAGTCGTTTAAATTCCTTAAAAATTTCGCTCAGCTCATTGTCGTCAATACCGCAGCCGGTATCGATCACTTGGATCTCGAGTCCGCCGGGTCGATGACGACAACCGAACAACACTCGATTCCCCTTGGCGTAACGGTAAGCATTGGTTAAAAAGTTTTGTAACACACGACGTAATAGGCTTAAATCTGAATGAATGATGACGCTACTGGGCACCATGGCAAACTGTATCGAATAATCTTTGGCCATGGCGTCAAACTCCACCGCCAAGCCTTCGAGTAATTCAGCCACCGAAAAGTCGCGTAACTTGACATCAACCGTGCCCGAATCCAACTTGGAGATATCCAGTAGATCGGTAAGCAACTCACCCGCAATTTTAAGCGAGCTATTCACATGTGACAGTGTGGTGCGCCCCTCATGATCTAAATTAGGATACTGAGCCAGCGAAGCGGTAAACAAGCGCGCCGCATTTAATGGCTGCATGAGATCATGACCCACCGCCGCCAAAAAGCGGCTTTTCGATGCATTGGCGTTTTCCTCTTGCGCCTTAGCCTCGAGCAACTGGCTATTAAGCAGCGCCAGTTCGTAGGTTCGCTCGTTGACCCGGGCTTCGAGCGTTTCGTTCACCTCTTGCAGCGCCTTGGCCTGCGCTCGGTATTGGGTAATATCGGTAAAGGTCATGACAAAGCCGCCGCTGGGCATAGGGTTGCCCTGAATTTTAATGACTTTGCCATCTTTGCGCTCGCGCTCAGACACATGCGCTGTCCCATTGCGCATATGTTGTACCCGTTTTGCCACTTGCGACTCAATATCGCCCTCGCCGCAAAAACCTCGCTCGGCATTAAAGCGCACCACATCGGCGATTGGCATACCTTGCTGTAAAAAGTCTTCGGGGTAGTCATACAACTCGGCATATTTGTAGTTCCATGCCACTAAATTAAGCTCTTTATCAACCACACTCATCCCTTCATAGGCATGTTCGATGGCGCCGCGTAACATATCTTGGCTTAAGATAATTTTTGACGAGGCTTCATCGACAAGATTAAACACCTCATCAAGGGCCAAGTCACGCCCTTGCAGCACCGAATCCATCACCAATGAAGCACTCGAGCCGCCCAAGACGCCCGCTAACATATGCTCGGTATGGGCAATTAACTCCGGAGAGGCGACCTTATGCCAACTGTCGCTGCGCACCGCCGTTTCAGAAAAGCGTGAAAAACTCTCATACGCACGAGTGGGACTGACAAAACGACTGGCCAAAATCAGTAAGTCTTGCTGTGAGATAGGAGACGCTTTGCGCCCCGTGCTATTTTTAAGTTGACCGGGAGTCACAAATGCACTGGCCTGAATACGCTCAGCGACGCCGGCCCTAAACCAGATAGAGCCAAGCACATAACAAGCTAAGTTGGCCAGTAAGGCGGTCAGAACATCGCGGACATTAGGATTAATCGATTCGAGCAGGGTAAAGTCGCCACTAAAGACCCCATCAACCCCGCCCATACCTTGCAGCAAAATATAGCACCACAGGCCAAAGCCGACGATTAAGCCCAAGTAAACCCCGCTGCGATTACCGTGCTTCCAATACATCCCCCCAATAAGCGCAGGGCCAAGCTGAGCAAATGCGCCAAAGGACAACATGCCAAGCGCCGATAATGAGTCACTGTCCATTAAGGCTAAAAAACTAAAATAGCCGAGCAATAAGATAAGGATGATGGCGATACGCCGTGCATTGAGTAAAAACTGGGAAAATTGACTGAAGTTTTTTTGTCGAATTTTACCCGAACGCAATAATAGCGGCACGAGCCATTCGTTACTGACCATCACGCTGATGGTCACCACCGCCACAATTAGCATACCGGTAGCCGCCGATAAGGTGCCTAATAGGGCAATGACTGCGACAACCGGTTGATCGAGCACCAATGGTAAATTAATCACATAAGTATCGGCAGAGACACTGTCGCCCAACACTAACTTGCCAGCCAACGCCAGCGGCCCTACAAACAGGCCAAATAACACTAAATATAATGGAAACAACCACCGCGCTTTGAGCAAGGTTTTTTCATCGGCACATTCAACCATCATCACGTGAAATTGGCGCGGCATACATAAAAATGCCGCCATCCCAACCAAGAGCTGCGGCATCATCTGCTCGATACGCAGGTTAGGATGATTGATCAAATCGGCCGTTTTAGCTTGTTGCCAAATATCGGTAAAACCATCAAAAAAACCGAAGCTTATCACCACACCCACTAATAAAAAGGCGCCAAGTTTAACCAGCGACTCAAAGGCAATTGCCACCATGAGCCCAGGGTTATGTTCGGTAGCGTCCAGCTTACGGGTGCCAAATAAAATGGCAAAAATGGCCAACAGCGCGGTGACAATTAACGACACCCCGGCGCCATTATAAGGTGCATCCTCGGGTTGAAACAGGTTTAAGCTAAACACCATCGCTTTTAACTGCAGCGCGATATAGGGCATGATGCCGAACAAGGCAATCAGGGTGACGATAGCGGCAATGGTTTGCGACTTGCCATAACGGGCGGCAATAAAATCGGCCACTGAGGTAATATTTTGCGCCTTGGAGACAATCACCATTTTACGCAATAGGCCAAAGCCTAAGGTAAACACCAAGATTGGCCCTAAAAAAATAGGCAGGAAAGACCACATATCTTGCGCGGCCTGGCCCACAGTGCCCAAAAAACTCCATGACGAGCAATAGACCCCTAGGCTGAGGCCGTAAATCCAGTTCTGCATTTTTTTGGTGATACGACCAAACCAACGCTCTGCCGCCCAAGCCAATAAAAACAGCAATGACACGTATAAAATGGCGATAACACCGACAATTAGGGTCAGATTCATCGATTTTCCAGTTCTTTTAATTATTCTGCAGCAAATACTAGCGTAAATATGGCGAGAATATAATCACAACAGATTAAAATTAAAGGATATTTTTTTACTAGACCAAGGTCTAATGGAGTGAAAGTGCCGAAGCAATCCATACTTTGCCCACGCACAATAAGATACTAAAGGAAGTCAGATGAGCAACCAGTCTCTCTACAAAGTTCCAAGCGAAATCGCTAACCACGCCAACATTAACGAAGAACAATATAAAAAAATGTATCAGGAATCAGTAGTTAATCCTGAAGGTTTTTGGAGAGAGCATGGTCAACGTATCGATTGGATAAAGCCATACACTAAAATTAAGAAAACCTCTTTTGACGATCATAACCTGTCAATTAACTGGTTTTATGACGGTACATTAAACGCATCAGCCAACTGCCTGGACCGCCATCTAGCCCAAAATGCCGATAAAGTGGCCATCATCTGGGAAGGTGATGACGCCGCCGACCAACGCCAAGTAACCTATGGCGAACTGCATAAAGAAGTGTGTAAATTTGCTAACGCACTGCGCGGCCAAGGCGTGCGTCGTGGCGATGTGGTCACGGTTTATATGCCTATGGTGCCAGAAGCGGCAGTGGTCATGCTGGCCTGTGCACGTATCGGTGCGGTGCACTCTGTGGTATTTGGCGGGTTCTCGCCCGACTCAATCGCATCTCGTGTCATTGATGGTAAATCCAAAGTGATTGTCACCGCCGATGAAGGACTTCGCGGCGGACGAGCCATTCCACTTAAAGCCAACATAGATGAAGCCCTATCTCATCCTGATGTGACCTGCGTTGAAAAAGTGATTGTCTATGAGCGCACTGGCAGTGATATTAACTGGGTTGAAGGCCGAGATATTAAATGGCAAGCCGTGATGGAAACAGCGTCTGAGCATTGTCTTCCTGAAGAGATGGGCGCTGAAGATCCGCTATTTTTACTCTACACCTCTGGCTCGACCGGTAACCCCAAAGGTGTGTTACACACCACTGGTGGGTATATGGTTTATGCCTCGATGACACACGAGTATATATTTGATTATAAAGACGGTGAAGTCTATTGGTGTACAGCCGATGTGGGTTGGATCACGGGTCATTCCTATATGGTCTACGGTCCGTTAGCTAACGGCGCCACAGTGCTTATTCATGAAGGGATCCCAAATTACCCAAGCCCTGCTCGACTCGGTGAGATGATTGACCGCCATAAGGTCAATATTCTTTACACTGCACCGACGCTCATTCGTGCCTTGATGGCCGAAGGTAAAGAGCAATTTGCCGCATTTGATGGCAGCTCATTGCGCATTATGGGATCTGTGGGTGAGCCGATTAACCCAGAGGCATGGCGCTGGTACCATGAAGTCATTGGTCATGAGCGCTGCCCTATTGTCGATACTTGGTGGCAAACCGAAACTGGCGGGATTTTAATCAGCCCGCTGCCCGGCGCGACCGACACTAAACCGGGTTCGGCAACCCGACCTTTTTTTGGCGTGCAACCGGCACTAGTGGATAACATGGGTAATATTATCGACGGTGCTGCCGAAGGCAACTTAGTGATACTCGATTCATGGCCAGGACAGATGCGTACCGTCTATGGCGACCACGATCGCTTTGCCTTGACCTATTTTAAAACGTTCCGCGGCATGTACTTTACCGGTGACGGTGCCCGCCGTGACGAAGATGGCTACTACTGGATAACGGGTCGCGTCGATGATGTGATCAACGTATCGGGTCATCGCTTGGGCACAGCGGAAGTCGAGAGTGCGCTCGTGGCACACGAGTTAGTCGCCGAAGCCGCAGTGGTGGGTTACCCGCACGACATTAAAGGCCAAGGGATTTATGCCTATGTGACGCTCACTAAAGGCTCGACGCCCAGTGAAGAATTACGTCAGGCCTTACGTCAGTGGGTTCGTAAAGAAATTGGTGCCTTAGCCACTCCAGACTTAATTCAATGGGCTGACGGCTTACCTAAGACACGTTCGGGTAAGATCATGCGCCGCTTCTTGCGCAAAATTGCGGCCAACGAAGTGACCAACTTAGGTGATTCATCTACCTTGGCCGATCCAGCGGTTATCGACACCTTGATTGAAAGCCGCTTAAATCGCAGTGAATAACCATAGCTTAGCTGTCTGCTATGGCGTATTTCATGCTAAGCCATGATTGACCTGACTAGCCCCTCTTGAGGGGCTTTTTTTATCTGATATAGAGCGTCGCGGGTCGACTCAACCTTGGCACATTGCTATCCTGTTAGCTTTGTAGCCTCAGCGATAGCGACATAAGCACAGCGTGAAATTACGAGATTATCAACAGCAAGCCGTCGACGCCGCGGTGAGCCATTTTAGGCGCAGCCAAGACACTGCAGTGTTAGTCCTCCCAACTGGTGCTGGCAAAAGTATTGTAATAGCCGAACTAGCGCGCATTGCTCGCGGGCGCATTCTTATCCTCACCCATGTTAAAGAGTTAGTGGCCCAAAATGCTGAGAAAGTTGGCCTATTAACCCAAGAGGCCAGCATCTACTCCGCCGGATTAAAACAAAAATCAACGGCCAATAAGACCGTTGTCGCCAGCATTCAATCTGCCGTGAAAAATCCGGCGCAGTTTAATGAGCCCTATTCACTGGTGATCATCGACGAATGTCACCGCGTCACTGCCGATAAAGATAGCCAATATCAACAGTTGCTAACGCACCTGAGAGCACAAAATGCTCAACTGAAACTGCTAGGCCTAACCGCGACCCCCTATCGGCTCGACTCCGGCTGGATCTATCGTCACCATTATCACGGTAAAATGGGAAATGATGATAAGCCCGCTTTTGAGCAGTGTATTTTTGAACTGCCAATGCGTCCCTTAATCAAACAAGGATTTTTAACCCCCCCTAAACTGTTTGATGGTTTATCCGCTCAATATGACTTTAGCGAACTACAAGCCAGCGATAGTGGTGAGTATCGTGAAAAAGAGGTCAATGCTTTACTCCATGTATCAGGGCGAGCGACTCAAGCAATCGTGACTCAGATAATGCAGTTATCACAACATAAGCAAGGCACCATTATTTTCGCAGCAACGATTAGGCATGCGGAGGAGATAATGACATTGTTAGCCGATGAACCCGCAGGACTCATCACGGCAACGACAACAGCACAAGATCGCGATAAAATCATCGAGCACTTCAAACTGCGGCAGTTAAAATACTTAGTTAATGTTGCGGTACTTACCACAGGCTTTGACGCCCCCCATGTTGATCTCATTGCCATTTTACGGCCTACCGCATCGGTGAGCTTATTTCAGCAAATGGTTGGGCGTGGGCTGCGAATTTGTGAGGGAAAAACAGATTGCTTGGTGATTGACTATGCTGCTAACGGTTTCGACCTCTTTTTCCCTGAGGTTGGTCAAGTCAAACCCAACAGCAAAAGCGTCCCTGTACAGGTGCACTGCCCTGTGTGTCACTTTGCCAATATCTTCTGGGGCCTAGTCGACGATGAGGGTGATTTAGTTGAGCATTTTGGTCGTCGATGCCAAGCCGTAGTCGAAACTGAACAAGGCAAGGTGCAATGTGATTTTCGTTTTCGATCAAAATCTTGTCCTAACTGCGGCGAAGAAAACGATATTGCAGCCAAAATCTGCCAACATTGCGATCACATGCTAGTGGATCCAGATAAACGCTTAAAAGAGGTGTTACAACAAAAGCATCACCACCTGTTTCGCTGCCAAGAGATGCTATTAGAGTCGCACAACAATAAGCTCAGGGTGCGTTACCTGGATATTGACGGCAATGACTTTAATTGCTATTTCAAGTTCGACACTCCCGCACAAATTAGGGCCTTTTACGCCATATTTGTGCACCAACATACTCGTACACCTGGTTGTAAACCACCTAAGTTCACTACCATTGAGCAGGTTATTGCTGCCAGAGACACCTTTAGAGCGCCAGATCTATTACTGCTCAAAAAAAGTAAAAAAGGCTGGGACTTACTGGAACGATTTTTCGACTACCAAGGACGATTTCACACCGAAAAACGCTTTGCTTGATACAGAATATGCAATCGAATCTTAGCTATGGTATAAAGTCTCGAATTATTTTTTCAGGAGTTTATATGTTTGTTGTAATTTTTGGCCGCCCAGGCTGTCCATACTGCGTTAGAGCCGTTCAGTTATCAGAGCAACTTGTTGAAGCTCGTGATGATTTTAAATTCAAGTATGTAGATATCCATGCAGAAGGGATCAGCAAAGCCGATCTTGAAAAAACCGTTGGAAAGCCAGTTGAAACAGTGCCGCAGATCTTTGTTGATCAGGTTCACGTTGGTGGTTGCACTGAATTTGAACAGTACGTACGTGATAACAAATTACTCTAATTTGTTTATTCTTAATCGATTAAGTAATAATTGAGGAGGCTTAGGCCTCCTTAGTTATTTAATTCGCCAGTTATGAATTCAACATGTAATTCAACCATCAAAAATACCATCTTCTTTTTCTACTTATGAATTATCACGTCTCTAACCGTGAGCTGTATGTACCATCAACATTTAAGCAATCATGCTGATTAAATATTGCGTATTGATGTAATTTGACTTAATTGGGAGTTACAGTTGATAAATGGGGGCATACTAAGCTAAGTGGTTTATTCTAAGACTTTGGCGATATTGATCCATTTCATAAATTTACAAAAATTGGATTAGAATATAGAGGAAAAGTGAATATAGAAAGATTGGTGGGTCGTGAAGGATTCGAACCTTCGACCAATTGGTTAAAAGCCAACTGCTCTACCGACTGAGCTAACGACCCATCTGGTGTCTACTTGTTTAACCACCTGCAGAGAAAGTGGTGGGTCGTGAAGGATTCGAACCTTCGACCAATTGGTTAAAAGCCAACTGCTCTACCGACTGAGCTAACGACCCATCTGAAGTCTACTTATTTAACCACCTGCAGAGAAAGTGGTGGGTCGTGAAGGATTCGAACCTTCGACCAATTGGTTAAAAGCCAACTGCTCTACCGACTGAGCTAACGACCCATCTGGTGTCTACTTATTTAACCACCTGCAGAGAAAGTGGTGGGTCGTGAAGGATTCGAACCTTCGACCAATTGGTTAAAAGCCAACTGCTCTACCGACTGAGCTAACGACCCATCTGGTATCTACTTGTTTAACCACCTGCAGAGAAAGTGGTGGGTCGTGAAGGATTCGAACCTTCGACCAATTGGTTAAAAGCCAACTGCTCTACCGACTGAGCTAACGACCCATCTAAGTGATGATAATGTGAATTAACCGTCATCAATGGTTAAAAGCCAACTGCCCTGTTCTCTATCAAAAATAGCGACTGAGCTAACGACCCATCTGGTATCTACTTGTTTAACCACCTGCAGAGAAAGTGGTGGGTCGTGAAGGATTCGAACCTTCGACCAATTGGTTAAAAGCCAACTGCTCTACCGACTGAGCTAACGACCCATCTAAGTGATGATAATGTGAATTAACCGTCATCAATGGTTAAAAGCCAACTGCCCTGTTCTCTATCAAAAATAGCGACTGAGCTAACGACCCATCTGGTATCTACTTGTTTAACCACCTGCAGAAAAAGTGGTGGGTCGTGAAGGATTCGAACCTTCGACCAATTGGTTAAAAGCCAACTGCTCTACCGACTGAGCTAACGACCCATCTGGCGTCTACTTGTTTAACCACCTGCAGAAAAAGTGGTGGGTCGTGAAGGATTCGAACCTTCGACCAATTGGTTAAAAGCCAACTGCTCTACCGACTGAGCTAACGACCCATTTTTACAACTAAACCTTTTTGATTTAGCGCCCTTGCGACTACGCCGCTTTGAGGGCGCCTATAATACCTTTTTCATCTTCTCATGCAAGTGCAAATTTCTCATTTCTTTTCGTTTGCATGAAAAACAAACTAAGGGTATGTTTTTTAGTTAAATAGAGATTAAAGACCCGCCAGTTGTTGTGTAGCGATTCTAGCCGCAGCACTATTAGCATATTCATTGATCACTTGCTGATAGTAACGCTTGGCAGTTGCATTGTCTGACTGCTTTTGTGCAATCATCCCCAGCTTAACCAAGCTATCACCACGCTTGTTTGAATCTTTAAACTGTTTAACTACGGTATCAAATGCTTGAGTCGCTTCTGCAAATTCACCTTTATTATATAACAATTGGCCGAGCCAGTAGTTCGCGTTAGCTGCGTACGTAGAACTCGGATACTGCTTTATAAAACTTCTAAATGCAGGGATAGCCTCATCATATTGACGCTGTTTAAGCACCAAATTAACCGCCTGCTCGTAAGAAGCGGTTTCGCCTAACGACGAGCTAGTTTCTGATGCGACTGGAGTAGCCGTATTTACCACCGATTTAGCACTGCTGAGCTTTGCAATATCATCATAAAGCTGACGTTGACGCTGTAATATCTGATTTATCTGATAATTTTGCTGTTCAGTCAACCCGCGTAAATCTAATACTTCTTGTTGCAAGGTATCGAGTCGTTGCTGTGTTTCAAACTCAGCAGCCTGTTTTGCCTTGAGCATACGCTCTAGACGAGCCACCCTATCATTAGAAGCACCACCAGCAATATCTTCAACCGGCGCTGGTGCGGCAGTCGCCACACCAACACTCATCAGAATTGCCGCGGTAAGTACGGCATTTTTCATATGTATCCCTGTTAACATCCGTTATTAGTAAACTAATACTGCGCGACGGTTTTTGCCAAATCCCGCATCTGTACGAGAGAAATCAAGTGGCTTTTCTTCACCGTAACTTACAATACTCATTTGACTAGGTGAAACACCCATGCTTTGTAAGTACTTAGCAACTGCTTTAGCGCGACGCTCACCTAGGGCGATATTGTACTCAGGCGTACCACGCTCATCGGCATGGCCTTCAATCATGACGCGCACATTAGGATGTTCAACTAAGTATTCGCCGTGGGCATTAAGCACTTCAGAAAACTCTGAAGAAACCGAGCTTCTATCAAAATCGAAATAGATGATGTGCTCTTTACGCAACTCTTGATACTTAAGACGTTGCTGCTCTTCAGGGGTTAAAATAGGTGCCACACCGCCGGTTTCAACACCACCAGTCGTCATTTCGCTACCGTTATTACCACCCATTGAGCTGCTCGCATCTGTTTCTGACTCAGATGTAGTACTACACGCACTCATTGCCATAACGGGAACGGCAACCAACATCGCCTTAAAAAGCTTATTCAAATTCATTTTACATCCTTAATCTTTTTCGAGATTGATATTATAAAAAAGGTGACCAAGCTGGAGATTTCACTTCCCCTTGACCAACTGGCAGTCGAGCCTTAAATCGGCCATCCATAGAGACCGCCGCTAAAACTTGTTTTCCTTGATAAGTTGTGCCGTAAATGACCATAGTGCCATTAGGGGCAACACTGGGTGACTCATCTAAACGCGTCGAAGTCAGCACTTGCATAAAGCGTGTTTCTAAATCCATGCGCGCAATATTAAACTTACCGTTAGTACGGTTAACAAAGACCATACTGCGGCCATCAGGAGAAATAGAGCCACCTAAATTCCATTCACCTTCAAAGGTTAATCTTGAAACTTTACCCGAAGCCAGCGTCACTTGATAGAGCTGCGGACGCCCACCTCGTTCAGAGGTGAAAATTATCGACTCCCCATCAGGCGTCCATGACGCTTCAGTATCTATAGCGTAATGGTTAGTGACACGCTTAATGGCTTTTGAAGTGATATCAACTACATAAATTTCAGGCTGACCATCTTTAGACAAGGTAACTGCTAATTTTTTGCCGTCAGGCGAAAATGAAGGGGCACCATTAATCCCAGGAAAACTCGTCACCTTAGTACGTGACTGAGAATAAATGTCTTGCACAAATATTTCAGCTTTCTTGTTTTCAAAGCTGACATAAGCCAACCTGCGTCCATCAGAAGACCAGGAAGGCGACATTAAGGGCTCAGGTGAGCGCAATAACATCTGTTCGTTATAACCATCATAATCGGCAATCATCAGTTTGTAGGGCGATTTATCTTGATGATCAACTACCACGTAGGCGATACGGGTTAAAAACGCGCCACGGATCCCGGTCAGTTTCTCATAAACAATGTCGCTGATCCTGTGACCATATTGTCTAAACTGAGCGGCACTTATGACCGTTTCACGGCTATCGATCACGTAGTCAACTGCCGATGAAGGGCCGCCTGACTGCATTTGCGCCTTAACCAAATCGATGAGTTCAAAGTTCACTAAATATTGGTCTGGCCCATAAGGCTTTATTGAACCCAGCACCACAGCCTCTGCGCCAACACCCGACCAAGCCCTGGAATTAAAATCTGCTGCAGAACTGATATTACGCTGCGGTAGACCAAGTTCGTCCAAGGGTTTGAATGTGCCACTGCGGGTCAGATCCGACATCACCACATCCGATATTTGTGAAGGCATAGGCGTCGTTCCTTGCCAAACAAACGGCACGACTGCTATAGGACGCGCCGCATCAACCCCTTCGGTGATAACAATATCCAGTGCAGCCTTGACAGGCGCTGTACATATCAACAGCCCTAAAATTAGCCATTTTGTCAAAATCTTCATGAAGCCCCTTTAATTAAATTCCGGTTGAACGGTCAAATTAATCTCTTTTAACTTATTATAAACGTCAGCCTCAGGCGATACAGGTAAACGCCCCGCCTTATTAATAGCCGCTTTAGTGGCGCGGCAAACTACAGGGTCACCCGATAAAATCTCATTGGCGGTAACAAAACCATCCTTTGCTAGTCGAATAAATATGCGACAACTTTTGCCGCGCATCGACTCATCCACCACTAAGTTGCGCTGAATAGTCGCTCGGATCATCGAAGTATAACGCTGCACTTCTGTCGTCACCTGTTTATTACGAGTCTGCGATAATGCCGCTTGCTCGGCCGCTAAAGCCTCTTGCATCATGCGCTCTTGCTCTAAACGTGCTTGTTCTTCAGCTTTACGTTTACGCTCAGCTTCCTCTTTACGCTTACGTTCGTCTGCCGCTTTCTTCGCCGCGGCTTCCTCCTGTTTACGCTTAGCCTCAGCCTTCGCTGCCGCATCTTCAGCGGCTTTTCGCTCTGCTTCTTTCTGTTTACGCTGCGCTTCTGCTTGCGCCGCTTTCTCTTTTTCTTGCTGCTCTTTTAACTTGGCAGCCTTCGCCGCCGCAGCTGCATTTTGAGTTTCTATCTCTTTCTGTTTACGTTGTTGTTCAAGTTTCTTTATTTGTGCCTGCTCACGCTCTCGAGCTTGTTTAGCCTCACGAGCTCTGCGTTCAAGTTCTTCCTGACGTGCTTGCTCTTTACGCTCAGCTTCTCTCTTGTCTGCCTTAAGCTTTTCAACGTGTTGTGCCACCTTTTGTTGGTCGACCACCACAGCTTGCACTGCCGGGGCACTGACTTGAGGAACCACTTTAGGTTTCTCGTCAAAATTAACCCCCATCGCTACAACGATAAGCACGCCAATATGAATACTGGCCGAAATAACAAGAGGTAAAGTAAAATCTGATTTAGCTGCCACCCATTACTCCTCTGGTGAATCTGTCATCAGGCCAACAGATGGTACGCCAGCCTGTTGCAAGGACACCATTAGCTGAATCACTTTTTCATAGGCAATACTGCGATCGGCTTTAACCACCACCGGACGCTCTGGCTCTAGCTGAATAATGGCACCGACCCTTACCGCCAGCTCCTCCAAATCTAATACTTCCTTCGAGCTACTCGAACCCACATCAAGGTAATAATCACCATTAGCATCGATAGAGGCGACCACGGGAGGCTTACTGTCTGCAGGCAAAGTCTCAGCTTGTCCTTGTGGTAAGTCAACTTTTACCCCTTGAGTAACGATGGGCGCCGTGACCATAAAAATAATCAACAAGACCAACATCACGTCGATATAAGGCACAACGTTGATCTCAGCGACAGGCCGGCGTCGTTTACGCTGATAACCTTGTTGCATTAGACCACTTCCTTCTCGCTATAAGCTTGGCGATGTAAAATACTGGAAAACTCTTCCATAAAATTGGCATAAGACATCTCTATCTTATCCACTTGAGTCGAAAATCGGTTGTAGGCGATCACAGCAGGAATGGCAGCAAATAGACCCATTGCGGTCGCAATCAATGCCTCAGCAATCCCAGGAGCAACCATAGCAAGCGTGGCGTTTTCAACCGCACCTAGCGCGATAAAAGAGTTCATGATCCCCCACACGGTACCAAATAGGCCAATATAGGGGCTGGTTGAGCCTATGGTAGCCAATAAGGGTAAATGGGTCTCTAGCTTTTCAAGTTCGCGCGACAATGCCACGCGCATGGCACGATAGCTGCCGTCCATCACCGCACTAGGGACTTTACCATTAAGGTTATTCAGTCGAGCATACTCTTTAAAACCACTGTAAAACAGGGCTTCTAAGCCGCTATTGCTGTCTTGACGCGCTGAGAGTTCTTTATAGAGTTTATTTAAATCGACACCAGACCAAAATTTATCTTCAAACTTGAGTGCGCGTTCTCTAGCCGTGGTCAGTAAACGCCGACGCTGAATAATCACTGCCCAGGAAACAATTGATAACGCTAATAGCGTCAACATCACAAACTTGACTAACAAACTGGCTTGTAAAAACAGCCCAATAAAGGAAATATCAGCTTCCACTCTTAAACTCCTGAACAATGTTTTGCGGAATCGCTCTTGGTCTCATGCGAGACAAAGCTATGCAGGCAACCAGAATATGACCTTCGCAGTACAACTTGCCTGAAGCATCAAGCAACCGTTGACGAAATAATAACGAAGCCTTTTTCAACTCTATAACTTCGGTTTCAACCACAAGGTCCTGCTCAAATCGAGCGGCTACTTTAAAGTCCAACTCCGCCTTTTTAACCACAAAGGCAATATCATCGGCAAGTAATTGAGTCTGTTTCACGCCGATGTGTTTAAGCCACTCGGTGCGAGCGCGCTCGAAAAAGTTGAGGTAATTGGAGTGGTAAACCACTCCCCCTGCATCAGTATCTTCGTAATAAACAGAAATAGGCCATCGAAACATAAATAATGATCGCCAAACATTAGCTAAAATAGAGGCCTACTATACCTACAGCGTAGGCAATTGTGAATGGTTCAGGCACTATCAGTAAGCAGTTACTTCATAAAATTTTGTTAATAAAAAAGGGAAGTTATTCACTTCCCTTTTAAAGTTTCTATCATAGCGAGTCAGTTATCAGCCAATCTTAGCTGGAACAGTTAAACCAAAACTGTGCCAAAGGAAACTGTAGATATCGGCAAATTCATCGATCTTCATTGCTGTGGGTTTACCCGCCCCATGACCAGCTTTAGATTCGATACGCATAATAATTGGCGCATCGCCTGTTTGACGGTCTTGCAGCAGTGCACCAAATTTAAAGCTATGCAGTGGCACTACACGATCGTCATGATCGGCTGTCATCACCATTGTGGCCGGATATTCACGCTCGGTAATATTATGGTAAGGCGAATAAGCGAGTAGCGCGGGGAATTGCTCAGCGACATCGGCGCTGCCATATTCACTGGTCCACGCCCAACCGATAGTAAATTTGTGGAATCTCAGCATGTCTAAAACGCCGACTGCAGGTAACACTGCGGCAAACAGATCAGGACGTTGAGTTAACGCGGCCCCCATCAACAAACCACCGTTACTGCGACCATAAGCGCCTAATTTAGTACTATTGGTGTAATTGTTGTCAATAAGGTACTGCGCCGCAGCATAGTAATCGTCAAACACATTTTGTTTCTTATCAAACATGCCTGCTTGATGCCAACTTTCACCGTATTCGGCACCGCCACGAAGATTAGGCACAGCATAAATACCGCCCATATCCATCCAAGCGATATTCGCTGGGCTAAAACGCGGTGTTAATGAAATAGCAAATCCGCCATAGGCATACAATAAGGTGGGGTTATTACCATCGAGTGTTAATCCCTTCTTATGAGAAACCATCATAGGGACACGGGTGCCATCTTTACTGGTGTAGAACACTTGCTCTGACACATAGTCATCGGGGTTAAACGAGACCTCTGGTTTAGCGAACAGACTAGATTGACCCGTTTTAAAATCAAACTTGTAAGTGGTCTGTGGCTGCACGTAACTATTAAAGGTGTAATAGAAATAGTCTTTGCTTCGCTTGCCATAAGGGCCGGCAATTTTCCCTTTACCGGGCAAGTCTACATCCTGACGCTTGGCACCCTCCATACTGAAAATAGATAACTGACCTAATACATCATGTAAGTAGCTGACCACTAAATGATCGTTAATGATTGCTACGCTCGCAATAGGATCGCTTGATTCAGCAATCACCGTCTTCCAATTTGCTTTGGCCGGACGCTTCACATCAATGGCAATCACTTTGCCATTAGGCGCGTCTAAATCGGTCTTAAAATAGAACACAGATTTATCATTGCCCAAGAAGCTATATTCGGCTTCAAGCTCAACAATCAATTCAACCACCGGAGCATTGTGTTCGGTTAACGACTTATAGAAGAAACGATTGCGACTGTCGGTACCTTGTGAAATCGAGATCAACAGGTAATCGCCCTGCTCCGATACTTCGGCGCCAAATCCCCAATCTTTATTCTGGGGACGCTCATAGATCAACACATCTTGAGATTGATCTGTACCTAATTTGTGATAGTAGACTTTTTGGTTAAAGTTTACATCGGCAAGTAAGTTGCCGCCCGCTGGCGCATCATAACGAGAGTAATACACCCCTTGGTTATCTTTACTCCATTGCGCACTAGAAAATTTAATCCAATTGAGTTCATCAACCAGCTTTTTGCCACTGACGACATCAACAAACTGCCACTGTTGCCAGTCCGAACCTGATTTTGACACGCCATAGGCAATCGTTTTACCGTCACCACTAACAGACACACCGCTTAATGCCACGGTACCATCGGTTGAAAAACTATTGGGATCGAGAGCAACCTTTTCTTGACCATGCTTATCTTTAACATACAACACCGACTGCGCCTGCAGGCCATCGTTACGGTAATAATAAGTGTAATCGCCATGCTCAGCTGGCGCGGTCACTTTTTCATAATTCCACAGCTCAGTGATACGATCGACAATGGCCTGTTTATTTTCGAGTTGAGCAAGATAGTCATGACCAGCCTGTTGCTGCTGTTTTACCCAAGCTTGGGTCGCTTCACTGTCTTCTTCAAGGTAACGATAGGGGTCGGCTACTTCGACACCATGAAGTGTCTCGACCACGCCTTGGGTTGTCGTTGGCGTGTTATCAGTTTGAGATGCATTATACTGACAGCCGCTGAGCACTAGCCCAAACCCCGCTATCAACAGAAGGTGTTGCTTTGACAAAATCGTTTTAAGACTCATCTGTTGCCATCCTGAATATCTAGTTATTATTTATAATAAATTTGTGAGCAAAAGCTCATAACCACGTACTATACAAGTAAAATTAAACAGCGCAATAATATTAAAACAATCAACGATAGCGATACTCCAGTTAATTGTTAATAAAAAACCAACATGGATAAGTTAATTAAAACGTAAAATTATGCACATATTGTGCTTAATCAATCGCAGAAAGGCCAAATGAGTGCATCTAGTGCAATAACCATCACTACCAAGCATTAGAAATACTAATTCAAATTAGCAATTTTTCTCGCTTGCTGCTTTAGAGGGCTAATCCTATAATTCGCCTCGTTTTCAGGAAGTGTCTACCTACGTAGATTTGAAAACAAGAACTCTAAGCTTGTGTGTTGATACACGTAAGTTTTTCCCTGGTTCTTATGCTTGACTTCCTTCCTTCAATTTGTTGATTGCAATCTATTATTTGCGGCCCACTTAACTATATTAAGTGGGCTTTTTTTTTACCTGTAATAATGCCAATACAAATTTGCGGCAATAAAAAACCCAGCATTAGCTGGGTTTATCTGAATATTAGCCGCTACGCCTATAGTGGCTTACTCAACCTTATCACCACCCGGCGGTTACGCGCACGTTCTTCAATGGTGTCATTCGAGGCCACATGACGACGCTCACCATGGCCTTCGGTATGAATACGATCTTGTGGTATACCTGCCGATAAAAACAGATCTTTAAGTGAATTAGCCCGTGTTTCTGATACCTTAGCATTGATAGATCGGCCGCCATAGCTATCGGTATAGGCATCGATAAGTACTAACTCTACATCTTGATCGTAAGACAGGTATTGCTGCACTTTAGCAATTTGAGCCTTAGAGTACCTTGTTAACTCATTACCACCAAACTCATAGGTGAGTACAGTAAAGGCAATATCTTCAAAGCTATAGGGTAATAAATTAGCGAGACATGCACGAAAATCGGTATAGTTACGCGCAAAATTAGCGGCGGAAAGCCCTACAGCTACTTTACTAGAACGGTTATACCAATCTGCATAGTAAAATGTAGGCTGCATGCCGCGCTCTAATTCATTCAACATCGACCAAGCCGCATGTTTAGGCACTTCACCGCTAAAGTACTTCTGATAAGTCAGATCGGTTATCGGTTTTGACTGTACACCAGGACGCCATTCGGGGGCTGTGCTCATCAATTTTGCGTGCGTTACCTCATCAGGTTTTACCCACATATTAAGCGTAAAATTCAAATCATGATGTTTACCCGCGTAACTAGTAAAGATGGCCTTACCGTATGAAGGGATCTCATGTTCCAGTCGGCAGACAATCGGCGTGTTATCACTAATTCGCCACTGTGACTGCTCTAATGATGCCACATAATGGCGTAACTCAGCCTGAACTGTCAGTGACATCCCTAAGCTCAACCATAATGTAAAAATCAACGGCACCCTACTCAACATAGACAATCGCTCTCATTCATTGTGTTACTTAGGGCTATCGGCATGTTTTACTATTCCTTTAGCCTAGATATTAACCAATCAAACATGACAAGCTCAGGCTAGATACTTCATAATAGCGCTTGGCTAATTATTTGGATAATTTGATGAGCGATATGTGCGACGCTAATAAACTCAACCACCGTTTTCGGGGCTATTTCCCTGTGGTTATCGATGTAGAGACTGCTGGGTTCAATGCCCAGACCGATGCGTTGCTTGAAATTGCAGTGACTATGCTGAAAATGGACGATCAAGGTGTGTTAATGCTAGATAAAACGTTGCATTATCATATTGAGCCGTTTGAAGGCGCTAATCTTGAACCTGAAGCACTGGCATTTAACGGTATTGACCCATCTAACCCATTACGCGGTGCAGTATCAGAAAAAGAAGCCTTCTTAGAAATATTTAAAGAAGTAAAAAAAGCACAAAAAGCGTCCGGCTGCCACCGCAGCATCATAGTGGCTCACAATGCCGCCTTTGATCATGGTTTTGTCACCAAAGCAATTGAACGCAATGGGTTGAAACGCACGCCGTTTCATCCATTTGCCACCTTTGACACAGCAGCCTTATCGGGCCTTGCACTCGGACATACCGTGCTCGCTAGAGCCTGCGCTATCGCTGGAATTGATTTTGATAATAAAGAAGCGCACTCGGCACTGTATGACACAGAACGTACCGCCGAGCTTTTTTGCCATATCGTCAATAAATGGAAAGCCCTAGGCGGCTGGCCCTTGGAGTCTGCTGAAAATTCAGCACAGCAAGACAGTAGCAAGCAAAGTGAAGGGCAAACTGGTTGATAAGCTCACAGGCAAAATAGGTGAGCTGACGATGGAGTATACCTAAGACCAAGATAGCCTAAGGTCAAAATAGCATTAAAGCTAATAAAGCCGCATCTGTGGGGGATAACATAGCCCCATCACTTGCTAAAAACGTTTACTTTAGCAAGTCGCGAGAGAATAAAATACCATCAAGGTTATTTATCACGCCTTCAATTGGCTTAAGTGACAGAACCTATTTTGAACACAAAAAAGCCGCGATAATCGCGGCTTTTTGACTTACATACTATGACCCGAAAATTATAGTGAGTCAGCGTTGTCAGTCAGGTAAGAAGCTACGCCTTCTGGGCTTGCATTCATACCTTTGTCGCCTTTTTCCCAACCAGCAGGACAAACGTCACCGTGCTCTTCGTGGAACTGAAGTGCATCAACCATACGGATCATTTCGTCTACATTACGACCTAATGGAAGATCGTTAACCACTTGGTGACGTACTTGACCTTCTTTATCGATAAGGAAAGAACCACGGAAAGCCACGCCCGCTTCTGGATGCTCAACATCATATGCTTTACAGATCTCGTGCTTAACGTCAGCAACAAGTGTGTATTGAACTTGGCCAATACCACCTTTGTCTACCGGAGTGTTACGCCACGCGTTGTGAGTGAACTGAGAATCGATAGAAACACCGATAACTTCAACGCCACGCTTCTTGAACTCATCCATACGGTGATCGAAAGCGATCAGTTCAGATGGGCAAACGAAAGTGAAATCAAGTGGGTAGAAGAATACTACAGCTGTCTTACCTTTGATCGCTTCGCTTAGGTTAAAGCTATCTACGATTTCGCCATTACCAAGAACCGCTGCAGCAGTAAAATCAGGAGCCGGACGGCCTACTAATACACTCATTTTATATCTCCATCTATGGATTGAAAAAAGCTTTAGAACTATGAACTAAAAAGCATTATAGGCAGTCACCAGCGGGACACAAGCTATTTGGGATCATTGTCACCTTTTTTGAACAATTTGATTTCAGTTGCCCAATAACTGTCCGAGTCTAACACCAATGCCCACCTAGGGTTTACACTTACGCAGTAAACCTAGATACAGTTACATTACATCTCATTTTTTTTACAGATAAAATGCCGTTCGGCTGGACAAATAGCATGCTTGCGGTCGAAAATAGTCCCCACTTAAAACACAAAAGCCAGAAAATATATGAATGCAGTAGTTATTGCAGTTTGCTTGATGCTGGGGCTCAGCCTTGCAAGAGTACACGTTGTTATCGCGCTCACCATCAGTGCGCTTGTTGCAGGCTTAGTGGGTGGTATGGATTTACAGCATACGGTCGATGCGTTTAATACCGGACTTGGCGGTGGTGCTCAAATCGCACTCAGTTATGCCTTATTAGGTGCCTTTGCCGTCGCCCTCTCGCATTCGGGTCTGACGACGCTAATTTCAACAAAAGTGATTACCCTACTGGGTCAAGAGCAAAATAGTCTTAATATCAATCGTGTACGCTGGTTACTGCTGCTTGCTCTATTAGCTATGGCCGTTTCTTCGCAAAATATTTTGCCAATCCATATTGCCTTTATTCCCATTTTGATCCCGCCACTACTGCACGTGATGTCTAAATTACGTTTAGATCGCCGTTTAGTGGCATGTGTATTGACCTTTGGGTTAGTCACCACTTATATGATCTTACCTATTGGCTTTGGCGGCATTTTTCTCAATGATATTTTGCTGTCTAACCTTAATAGCAATAATCTTGATGCTGTACGTGAACAGATCCCAACGGCCATGTTGATACCTGCGCTAGGGATGATTGTCGGCCTATTAGTCGCCACATTTATTAGCTACCGTAAGCCGCGTGAATACAAGCAAGAATTAGCATTAGTTGCCGAGCCAGAAGCCAACATTAATCGCCACAATATTTTGATTGCCCTTAGCGCCATATTGGCCACACTACTGGTGCAACTCTACACTGGCTCGATGATTTTTGGCGCACTCGTTGGCTTTATCATCTTCAGTTTTTCTGGGGCGCTTAAGCATGTCGCCGATCAAGATATCTTTAACCAAGGTGTGCGCATGATGGCCAACATAGGCTTTATCATGATATCGGCTGCAGGGTTCGCCGCGGTAGTCAAAGAGACGGGTGATGTGAGTACGTTAGTTGAATCACTTTCTTATTTGATTGGCGATAATAAGGCATTGGCGGCCTTCTTAATGTTAGTGGTTGGCTTATTGATCACCATGGGCATTGGCTCATCATTTTCAACCATCCCTATTATCGCTACCATTTATGTGCCACTGGCCATGAGCTTTGGCTTTTCGGTTGCCGCAACGATTGCACTGGTAGGTACCGCTGCAGCATTAGGCGACGCGGGCTCACCAGCCTCAGACTCAACCTTAGGCCCCACTGCGGGTCTTAATGCCGATGGTCAACACGACCATATTCGTGACAGCGTCATTCCAACGTTCATTCACTATAATATCCCGTTACTGGTCTTCGGTTGGATTGCCGCCATGGTGTTGTGATCTTAATGTCATCACTCCGATACAAAAAGGCAGCCACTTGGCTAATGCCAGTCAGTTAAGCTGATTGGCATTTTTCTTTTTATGGGGATATTTGCTTGGTTTTGACTTTATAGCCCTTGGGTACACCCTATCTTCTCGTTTCGTTGGTAGCTCGAAGTTACCTAGCATTTCTATCAGTTGCTCGTAATGTTTGGGTAAATTTCCTGGGCTCATCAGTGGTAATCTTGCTAGGTAACTTAGTATCGTACTCGCACAATTACTGAAGCTGAGGCGATTGGCCCATATTCCTTTTCTTGATGCGGCCTCAGTCATTGCTTGACGCATCAGGTTGTAGCCAAGTAGTAAGCCCCAAAGTTCCTGTTCTACCATCTCTGATTTTTTACTTCTTAGCGTATACTCGCTGTTTAGTAGGGTTTGTTTCATCTCTCTGTAGCCAAGCTCTATTTCCCATCGATGATTATATAACTCAACGATGTCAGCACTTGGAAAGCGTAATGGGTCGACCATTGAGGTTAATACCTGATGCGTCTTACCTTTTATTGATTTTGTCACCAGCCTCGCTTCTATATGCGTCGGTAGCGCTGGGTTTTGTTGTCTGGCTTGGGCGGTTATTGCCAATTTCACCTGTTTATCTAACCGGCCATTTGAGTGTAAAACCTCGTACTGAAGCCCCTTTCTCGCAGGGATTAACCAGTGCCGCTCTTCACCACCTAGTTGCCATTGATGTAGCAAGTTTAAGGAGTAAAAACCTTTATCGAACATCGTGAGACTATGGTCTGGAGTTGACTGTATGAGCGCTTCTGCTAGCTTCATTTCACTCGTTTTATAACCATCAAACGCGCTATTTATCAGTTGATGGCTAGTGAGCTCCATATGACACACCATACGAACCTGAGGAAATGAGGTGTCACCATGTTGATTTGATGGTGAGCCAAAAGCATTACGATTATCAGCGGTGTCTTGAGTGCGCCAGACTACACCATCAACGGCTAATAAATTCAGTCCACACCATGTCTCAAATTGAGTGTTGCTATAGTAATGTTTTGCCATCATTTGAAAGGCATTTTTCATACTCTGCACACCTAACCTCTGGCGCCCTTGAACAAGAGCACTGGGGGCAATGAGCTTCTTTTTACCTGGTAGCATCAACTCCATATGAGTCGCAAGCTCCCATACAGACTGTTGTCGGTAAAAACTCATACCAATGACAGACCACATAACTGCATCAAGGGGTAAGCGACGTTTTCTTACTGTGGCGACCCCCGCAGTTTCAAAGGCTTGCTGGATGATGTTTTCATCCAATAAGTGATTAAGATTGGTAAAAGCTGTGGCTTCTTGGTGGTATTCAAAAGCGGTGCAGAAAGCTTGTTCTAAAGACATAAAAAAATCCAATATCATTTCTGATATTGGATTTTGAAGCCTTTTAAAGATCGGTCAACTGATCGTTTATATGCTTAACTGATCAGCATTAGCCACTTGGCTGCCTTTTCGCTAACTAAGATACACCCATACCAATGGCGCTTAGAAAGTGTAACCCACACTGACCATATAAACCCATGGATCGATATCTGTTTCAATCGTCACAGGAGCATCACCTAGATTAAATTTAACATCTGTGCTGATTTGTGCATACCAAACAGAGGCGTTTACCAGCCAGTTTTTATTCACTTGATAATCAAGACCTACCTGAGCTGCTAAGCCCCATGAGTTACTAAGGCTTAGATCAGTCAAAGCACCATCCAAATCATTGGTAAAATCATTGTCGAAGAAGTTGGTGAAGTTAACACCTGCACCAATGTATGGACGTAACTTTGATTGAGCCGAACCGAAATAGTACTGTGCGACTAAAGTTGGTGGAAGATGCTTGGTCTCGGCAATTTTACCGACACCATCTAAAGAAACATCATGACTAAAGGGTGTTGCCGCTAACAACTCAACCCCAATATTATCGGTCAGCATGTAACCAAAATTAAGCCCCAACTGGGTATCATCGCTTACTTTAAACTCACCAAAGCCTGCCACATCCTGACTAGATTCATTTGGTGCAACCATAACCGCACCAGCACGCACAATAATATCACCAGCTTGGTGAGCAGAAACCGCAGCACTAAATCCGCCTGTAAGTAGGGTGGCGGCAACAAGACCTGAAACGAGAGACTTTTTCATCATACTACTCCATTAATACAATTGTATATTGAGATTGTTATTAGCAATTTGCTTACATTTGCAGTCATCCTGCCAGCTGCAACCTTGCTACATATTGATCTATGTCAACAAAATAAATAACACCGTCATTTCAAGTGCGCACCAGTGACACGGATCACACCCACTAAACAAACATTGATAATACCCCTTTAAAATGAGTGACCTAGATCAAACAGGCGAATTAACCTCACCTCAAAGTGAAATAAAAAATGGGCTTAACCCAACAGGTTGAAAGTAACTTGGCGTTAACATTTCGTGTTGCCAATTGGTTCGTATCCGATAGTAAAAGGGTGCATGTCAAATTAACTAAAATGCACTGAGAAACGATTAAGCAACTTGTCAAAGACTTATCAACATTTTTAATAAGCGCTCATTAAGCCAACCTAATTTATTGAGCTAATTTTTAGGAATAAAAAAGGAGCCGAAGCTCCGTTTTTGATTACATATATGTTAAGACAACACGCCTAGCATGAGTTAACGGCCGCTCACTGGCTTCATAATCACTTCCGTGGTGTATTTACCATTATTGATCACCGGAAACTTATCGTATGTTTGAAAGATCACCATACCGTTATAACGGATCATAGCAACGACCCCATAATTGATGCTGCTATCAATAGTATCCGCAGCAAAGGTAAATTTAAATGGCACAGGTACCTTAGCAATATTAAATGACTTCTGCGCCACAATAACCCCTGGTGTATCAAGATCGATAACTGCAATGGTAATAGCACTGCCTTGAGGCAACGCTATGCGCTCTAGATAACCTGCAGCCCCATTAACAATCACTGGCGGCTCGGGCTCAACGGTAACGCAAGCACTAAGTAACAATAAACAAAACAGTGCAATAAACCCTTTTACTTTACCTTTCATGATGTGCATCCCATTAACTCACTATAAAAACTATCTCAAACCACGTCACTCAAAACTATATGCTCAAGTTTGCTTGCAGCAATTCATTCCATTTAAGTTCATCGCTGCGTTAAACGAATTAACCCTTCCTGAGTCGCAGATGCTACCAAGGTGCCATCTTCACTGTAAAACTCACCTCTGACAAATCCTCGACCACCCGACGCATTGGGACTATCGATGCTGTAAAGCAACCACTGACTTAAATCGACAGGACGATGAAACCACATGGCATGATCTATCGTCGCCATGCGCATACCTGGGGTTAAAAACGACACGCCATGGGGCTGCGCTGCGGTCACCAAAAAATTAAAGTCAGAGGCATAAGCCAACAGATATTCATGTACCGACAGCTCATTGGGTACATTGCCGTTGGCACGGATCCACACGTAACGTTTAGGATCTGATGCCGCTGGCGCTATCGGGCTGCTGGGGTTGACTAAGCGCATTTCTAGGGGGGAGTCGGCCATAAACTTTTCAAGCACACGG
This sequence comes from Shewanella sp. 553, assembly GCF_059338375.1. Lineage (NCBI taxonomy): Bacteria > Pseudomonadati > Pseudomonadota > Gammaproteobacteria > Alteromonadales > Shewanellaceae > Shewanella > Shewanella sp. 553. The sequence goes on along the minus strand of NZ_CM181701.1, from coordinate 1,456,636 downwards.
GCAGGCACTTTATCACGCAACGTCATCGCCAACTCTTGTTGGTTCATTAATCCTTCAGGTCCTGGCACATCTGGCATCTGGCTCTGGTGCTCAAAACCTTGCTCATGAGATTGAAACGAGCAGGTCATATAAAAGATCGGCCGCCCTTTTTGAATCGCTTTCACTTTTCGCGCACTAAAGCTGCCACCGTCGCGAACCACTTCCACATCGTACACTATCGGTAGTTTTTCATCGCCAGCGCGCAAGAAATAGGAATGAAACGAGTGAACTTGCCTTAAAGGATCAACGGTTTGTGCCGCCGCGCTTAGGGCTTGGCCCATCACTTGGCCACCAAATACGTGACCGAAGCCCAAATCTTGGCTTTGACCTCGATAAAGGCCAACCTCTATCTGCTCAAGCGACAGCAGCGATAATAGATCATCTAATACTTGACTCATTACACCTTACCGACAATATCTACTAAATTAAACGACAAGCTTACCTTAGAAGACGTTCATATGACTAGAGTATAACGGGGGATAAGGTGTTTAATTACACCGCTAATTATTCAATCACGATATGGTGTTCGCTAGCACTTCTTTTAGCCCAAGCGGTTATTTGAGCTTCACCACTGCGATGTACTCGATAAGGGCGCGCATACTTAAGCTCATGCCAACGCGCATGTATCACATTTGGATTACACTCGGCATCAGTAATACGCATGTGTGGAGATTCAGTGAATTTGCCATGGCTCACACTACCGGCTGCGACCAACAAATGCTGACCGCTAGGAGCTAAGGAGGAGGTCAAAAATAACATCACCGCATTTACCGATGAGGTCGAGAACAGCGGCTTAACTAAGGGTGACAAATGATGTTCGGTCATTTGAGTCAATGCGTGAGGGGTAATCGAGTTGACACAAATATTGCTATCAACACCTTCGATCGCCAGACTATTCACTAAGCCAATTAAGGCCATTTTACTGGTGGAAAAACAACTTTCATGTCGATCGCCATATAAGGCGCTGGCGCCACAGCTCATGAGTATGCGTCCATAACCTTGGCGCTTCATCTGAGGCCAAACGAGTTTAGTCAGTATAAAACTGCCATTGACATCGATATCGAGCTGTTGCTGCCACTGAGCATAAGAAAGCTCCTCGAACGCACAAGGATGATGAATACTGGCATTATTAATGACAATATCAATATGGCCCCAACGGCCAAGAATTGCCGTAACCGCATCATTTAAACCAGCACTATCACGCACATCTAGCTTAAAGCTCATGGTCTGCGCGCCTAATTCTGACAGGGTTTGTGCGGTTTTTGCCAGACCAGAGTCTTGGTCAAGCACTGCATCGGGATCGGCAATGCCAGCATCAATTAGCACAACATGCGCGCCCCGCTCGGCAAGCGCGATAGCATAAGCTCGCCCTAAGCCGGCTCCGGCTCCAGTGATCACAGCCACCTGTTCATCAAAACGCATAAACTATTTCCCTTATGTCATTGCCTTGTTGACGCTTCCCTACATCAAGCTACTACAATCATAAAATTCCATATTAATTAATTAGATAATGATTAACTTAGCCATCAACCGACCTTACTAAAGAGTCTTATAACAGCATATATGATGGTGATATTCTTTGAGGCTATCGACAAATATGAGTCAGAATAGGTAAGGCATTGTGCGCTCGCTCAAACTTTGACGATTTATCTTCACAAAACAATAACAAAATAACATTTAAGTAGAACAGCTGAGCAATTATGCGCCATTTGAGCAAAAATAGAACGAAGCAGTTCACATAACGCTATTGCAAGCGCTGCAAGGCGTCACCGTTTTTTGCTATGCTATTGATTGACCGTCTTGAGCGAATACCGCTCCCACTCCTATATTGCTAACGTAAGTACAAATACAACAATGAATCCTTGGATCCTGGCGACACGCCCACGCACTCTTCCTGCAGCTATTGGCCCGTTATTAGTGGGCAATATTTTAGCGATTAACCTAGAACAATTCAGTTGGTTCATCGCTGCTATTTCCATGTTATGTGGGGTTTTACTGCAAGTGGCGGTTAACTTAGCTAACGACTACTTTGACTTTAAAAGCGGTATCGACACCCATGAACGCTTAGGCCCAATACGAGTAACGCAAAGCGGCTTACTGGCGCCAGAAAAAGTGCGTAATGCCATGGTTGGCTGTCTGGCTCTGGCTTTAGTGGTTGGGTCAATACTCATTTATCATGGCGGCTGGCCCATCGCACTATTAGCAGCCCTGTCAATTTTAGGGGCACTTGGTTACAGCGGCGGCCCCTACCCATTGGCATCTCATGCATTGGGAGAAGTGGCGGCATTTATCTTTTTTGGTTTAGTGGCTGTCGTGGGTAGCTTCTATCTTCAGGCTGGCACGACCAACACGGCAGCTTGGTTGCTTGGCAGCGCCATAGGCCTGTTTAATGCAGCTATCATGTTAGTGAATAACACCCGTGATATCCCAACCGATGCCAAAGCGGGTAAATTAACCTTGGCGGTCAAAATCGGCGAAGGCCAAGCACGAGTGCTCTATCAAGCATTGGTTTATCTGCCTTTCGCCCTCATTATTGGCGGCTTTTTTCTGGGGTTATTACCAGGTTTACCTGTGCTCTTAGGCGGGCTATCACTGATTTTGGCACGTAAGCTTAACAGTGAGTTTAGCCACACTTCAGGCCAAGCCTTAAACCCTTTATTGGGTAAAACGGCCAAGTTAACGATTATTTTTAGTGCCTTATTCAGTCTAGGCTTAGCTTTTAGCTTTTAGCTTTTAGCTTTTAGCTTTTAGCTTACATCACACATAAATAAGGCCAGTGAATTCACTGGCCTTATTTATGTTATTCGATAGATAAATTTAGCGATAACCCCAAATTATTGCGCTTTTATACCTCGTATTCAGCGCCATCTTTCGACGTAAATTGCTTGTTGCGACTTCCGGCCTGTCCGCTAACTAGACTAGTCCAACTGCGCTGTGATGGCGCCTGTTGACTGTTAACTATGGTCATTAATGTGGCTTCAACTTGCACATCATCAATGCCAGCTAAGTCATTACAACCATGCTCACCCCGACGATTAATAGACACTTCAACGTGAAAACCATTGTTTTTCAAAACCAATGACGTCGGCTCACATTTATGGCCTGTTAAGGCGACAAATTGTTTAGGTTCTGCCAACCCACTTTGACTACCATCGGCAAAGAATGCCAATAGCTGCTTATAATAAACGACATAACTGCAGACATCCTGATGCGACCCATTACTCAACGGAAAGTGTTGATCCAGCACTTGCTTGGCATAGGCTGTCGCTTCACTGTGGTTGTGCTGCTCTAAGGCGGTGTTTCCGTTTGTATGTGTCATAGGCATTACCTGCTTGATGAAGTTGTAAATACTGTGGTCGATAAGATTAGATTGCTGTGTGTGAATATTCATAGCTTCATCCTCATATATAATTTGGTACGTTTATCGCGTTTGGGGCATCTCAAAGCTGACTGACTAATAGGTATCGACTTTGCCGAAATACACTGCAACTGACTTATCTCGATTGCTTGATTTGTAGTCTAGTCTTTTTTTATTTACAATTTCACAATAGAAATTTCACAATGTGAATTTTACAAAATGAAAAACAACACAAGTTTAATGAGAAAGTCGCATTTTTTGGGAACCAAAATCCGTAACCTCAGAAAACGTAACAACCTCACCATGGAAGATTTGTCGGCCCGCTGTATCCGTGTGGATACCGATTCGGCGCCCTCGGTCTCTTATCTATCTATGATAGAGCGAGGTAAACGTGTGCCCAGCGCTGGCATGCTAGCTGTTATAGCGGCGGTGTTTCAAAAAGAGGTCGACTGGTTTCTTGACGATGCGCCAGAGCAACAAGCCATCACTCCAGTTAAAGGTTCTCGCGGCGGCATAAGTGGCATGGCGCTAGAGCCAAGCTTTTTGTTTTCTAGTGAAATTTTACAAATTGCCATCCCTGAAATGTTGTCACAAACTGGCATCAGCGGCCGCCAATTTGCGCACTTATTAATACGTGCGCATCAAGAGCATCATCAAAATCATTTTCCTGATCTTGAGCGCGCCGCTGAAGAAGTGGGCTTAAAACGCATGCCGCTCAGCCTAGATGATCTGCTGGAAATTGTCGCCAAGTTAGGATTAACAGTGAAATGGTTTACCCGCGCCCCTAAACAAATCCGTCTTGAAGCAGGTGCTAGCGAGCAGCACATCATCACCTCTTATTTTGAAATGCCCAATAAGCTGTGCCTCAACAAATTACTCAACAACCACACGAATCGGCTCAAATACGATTTAGCCGTCCACATAGGACATTGCGTGTTACACAACAAAGATGGCTTAAAAAGTATTATGGTCGCGGGTCGAAGCCACGGTACTAGCCTAAGTGAAGACAGCTTTACAGCGCCGCAATCCTCCACTGTCGATGCGCAAGATATTTTGCATGCTTGGCGTGATTTTGAGTCGAGCTTTTTTGCTGGCGCCCTGCTGTGTCCCAAGGTTCCCTTTAGACAACTGCTCGACAGGCATGGTTATGAAATTGATGTTGCTAAACGCGTTGGCGTGTCAGCCTCGGTGGCGATGCGCCGCATGACGGCCGTGTCACCTTATAGCCATTGGCACTATTTTGATGCCTACTCACCAGGCAAACTTAAAGCCGTTTATCGGGGTAATGGCATTCCGCTGCCTTGGGGCAATATGCGCCAAGTTGAAGATCCCTGCCAGCACTGGGCGGTATTTAGAATGATCAATGCCTCTTCGACGGGGTCTTCGGCACAGATCTCGATTTTAGATGTGGCTCAAGAGCCAAAAATTTACTGCTGTGAATCGATTAGGGTTAACGATCTGGCTGGCACGCCCCATGTGCTATGCGCCGGTATTGACCTCAACCCCGCCATCGAAGCTCAGGGCGGCGATGCACAAGCTATCGCCCATGAGCTGAAACAGGTCTGTGTCGATAACGGCGGCTCAGCTCACCTGCCCACCAGCATTAAAACGGATATTAAGCGCGTGGCGAGAATACTTAATATCAATTGGATTGAGCGCGGCATAGACAACGAAGCCAGATTGATCTGCTCGCGGGGCTCAACCTGCCCACGTAAACCCAGCTGTTACGCCAGCGGCACTTGCGGCGGATAGATAATCGTATCAGCGCTATCACAACGGCAAAGGCCACAGGGGAACCCGTGGCCTTTTGCTTATCCATATCTCAACGGTTAGATGTCATAACTATTGGCTATAACTTCACTAACGTACGTGGCTTGTGGCTCCAATTAAGGTGATATTTTTCCCCTACTGGAGTATCAACTCGCTCAAAACTATGGGCACCGAAGAAGTCACGTTGACCTTGTAATAGGTTAGCAGGCAAGGTGTCACAACGATAACTGTCATAATATGCCAATGCCGAGCCGATACAGGGTACAGGCACACCGCTTAACACGGCTTGGGCCACTGCCCTGCGCCAATCGAGCTGCTTGGTTGACAATGCTGCACTAAAGCTCTCGGCCATCAACAAGTTGCTCAGTTCCACCCCTTGTGCCTGCGCGGCTTGATAAGCCTCACTGATCGACTGTAAAAACTTGGCACGAATAATACAGCCAGCGCGCCATATCTTAGCAATTTCGGCAAAGTCCAATTGCCAACCTCTCTCGGTAGCCATCATCGCCATCAACTGAAACCCTTGTGCATAACAAGCAATCTTGGCGCAATATAAGGCGTTTTCTAACTGTTCGATAAACGTCGTCCGCTCACTGCCGGTAAGCGCAGCCTTGCTTGGCCCCGCTAGACACTGGCTTAATTGTTGACGCTGTGTTTTTTGAGTGCTCATTGCGCGGGCATAAACGGCTTCTGCAATAGTTGGCGCGGGAGTACCCACCTGTAAACTGCTTACCGCGGTCCACAAGCCGGTGCCCTTTTGTCCTGCTTTATCGAGGATCATCTCCACTAATGGCTTGTCTGTTAAAGGATCGATCTGAGCCAGCACCTCGGCACTTATCTCCATCAAATAGCTATTGAGGCTGCCTTGGTTCCAACGCGAAAAGACCTCACTCACCTCTAAGGCACTCATGCTACAGGTATCTGACAGCAACAGATAAGCTTCACAGATCAGCTGCATATCGGCATATTCGATACCGTTATGTACCATTTTGACATAATGCCCTGCGCCAGCAGGGCCAATATAGGTGGTACAGGGCTCGCCCTCTGTAACAGGATTACCTGGCTCTTGTCGTTCAATAGGTAAACCCGTTGCAGCATCCACTTTAGCGGCTATCGCTTGCCAAATGGGTTTAATATGCTCCCAGGCATTGATATCACCACTAGGCATCAATGATGGACCAAAACGTGCGCCCATTTCACCACCTGACACGGCGCAGCTAAAAAAGATAAATTGCCCCGCATAATGGGCTTCACGGGCGACGGTATCGGTCCATAGGCTGTTACCTGTATCAATGACAATATCATCGGCTTCAATGCCCGCATCAATCAGGGCACCGCAGACGCCATCAACAGGCTCCCCGGCGGGCACAGATAACACCACAATACGGGGTTTAGTGAGATTGGATAACATTTCAGAAAGATTATTACAGCCTTTAATACGCTGAGGCTGGCCGGCTAAGCGCTCTTGTTGTTCTTGTGCCAGTAAGCCATTAACTTTGTCATTATCTAAATCGAACGCAGCCACAAGATAGTGGTTGTCGGCAATATTAAGTGCGAGGTTTTTTCCCATCACACCTAAGCCTATCATGCCAATATCGAGCAATTCTGAATGATTTTGCATTACATGTGTCCCACAAAAAAAGCGATGAAAGAAGCCTGCCAATGATGGTGTTCACGCGATTTAAATCACATCTTAGGCCAAAAAGAGGAAAACACTAACAAGCCGATTGCTCATATTAAGCAAGCAATAAATTGATAATGATTATACAAAAATGAGTAACTTAATGACTAGGTATTATCCAATATCACTGGCCGCTGAAGAAAACACTGTATTTCAGTAAATCGCCAGCGTGTCCGTTACTGATTGAGCTGGGCCGTCAATGTGAGGCACAGATCGCGCATTTCATCGAGCTTGGCACCTGAAATGCTCACCTTATCCAATAATTGCTGCGTTAACGCCAAGGCAGCTTGTTTCAACGCCGCGCCCGCTAATGTCACATTAATCACTTTTTTACGCTCGTCGCGACTGTCGATCGTCCGCGCCACCAATCCCTTACCTTCCAGACGCTTAACTATGGGGGTCAAGGTGCCTAAATCGAGGCGTGTCGATTGAGAAAGATCCGTCAAACTGGCGCCATCGTGTAACCACAATGCTTGCATTACTAGGTATTGAGGATAAGTTAAATCACACTGTTCTAGCAGTGGGCGATAGGCCCGCACTAGGGCGTTCGCGGCAGTATATAAGGCAAAACAGACATTATCTGACAATGCAGGTTTCACTGTTGAGGTCGTTGCCATCGCAGTGTTTTTAGCAGCGCTAGGAGATAGGTTGTCTGATGTGCTTGTCACTGATTTGCTCGCCACTGGGTTGCCCTTAAACTCGTTATTCACTGAAAAAGTAATTATAAAAATGGAGGATCAAAATGCGCCAGAAAAACTCAACCCATTCATTTTAGGTATTCTATACCCATAAAACGGTATAAATGCATGCCTACAATAGCAAACCGTATATGGGTTTCTCTTAACACCGATATTTAGTTTGCGCGCAAACTATTTGCATTACTCAGGCTTTGAGAGTAGAGTTTACCACAATTAGTTAGCGCACAAAGCAAAATGAGGATTTTCATGCAAGCACAACACATTTTACTCCAATCTCGCCCAGAGGGTATGCCAACGGCAGCCAATTTCGCCTTAACTCAAGTCACCCTACCTGAGTTACAGCAAGGTCAGTTTTTAGTCAAAAACCTGTGGATGTCAGTTGACCCATACATGCGCGGCCGCATGATTGACAGAGAAAGTTATATCGCACCGTTCGCCTTAGGCGAAGTGCTTGAAGGTGGTGCCATCGGCGAAGTCATAGCGTCAAAGCACGCCGACTTCCCTGTTGGCTGTAAAGTGAGCAGCATGAATGGTTGGCGCACACATTATGTGACCGACGGTAGCGACCACACCATTTTACCTACAACCCCTTTATGTGAGTCTCACTTTCTTGGCGTATTAGGCATGCCAGGCATGACAGCATGGACAGGTTTAAACCGTATCGCCGAGCTCAAAGCAGGTGAAACCCTGTTTGTATCGGCCGCTTCTGGCGCTGTGGGTAGCGTGGCTTGTCAACTCGGTTTGTTAATGGGGGCCAAAGTGGTCGCCTCTGTGGGATCTGACGAAAAAGCCGCGAGCCTCAAAGCCATGGGCGTTGAGCAGGTGATTAATTACAAAACCACAACCGACTTAAGCGCCGCACTGCGCACCGCTGCGCCTCAAGGTGTCGATGTGTATTTTGAAAACGTCGGTGGTGAGCACTTAGCCGCAGCGCTGGATAATATGAACGATCATGGCCGTATCGCCGTGTGTGGCATGATTGCCCAGTACAATGATACCGCGCCAACACCTGGGCCGAGTAACCTTGCTTATATTATTATGAAAAAGCTAAAAATTCAGGGCTTTATCGTATTTGAGCACTGGGAACATTATCCAGAGTTTACCCAGCAGATGGGGCAATGGTTAGCTAATGGTAAAGTGAAAGCCGAGCAAACTATCTATGAAGGTATCGAGCAAGCCCCTGCGGCATTTATCGGCCTGTTCGAAGGTAAAAACCGCGGTAAGATGGTGGTTAAACTCTCTTAAACGGCTGAATAAAAAGTCGTAAACTAAAAAGCCGACTAGTTAAAAGTCGGCTTTTTTGAGTTTTAGTTATCAGACAATAAAGCCTAAAACAGGGCCTAAAACAGGCTTTAATCTACCAGCTGTCAGGGATTATTTTACCTTTAATAATCCGACAAAGACGCATAACCCGCCGCCCACCATACCTGCCCACGCTTCTAGTGGGGTATCGCCGCTGAACGCTCGACTGATCTGCGAGCTTGCCGAATCATAAATGTTATAACCCCACACAGCCAACGCCACGCCAACAAGAATAAGCGCAATACCAATGACTTTATTGATCATCATGAATCTGTATCCTTTATTTTCAACCATTCGATATTGGCGACAACACATAAAAACTGACTCGCGTGTAAAGACAGTTAACTCGACGCAATGTGTTAACCCCAACGGACAAGCAGTAGACTGCCGCCAACAAATACCATGTTAAAACAAGCCCTAACCATCCAATGATAACTGGCGTATGACAATTTAAACTGCTTAGACACTATCACCATAATCCCCATCAATGTAAACCCTGGGGTAAAAAAGAAAATCAACTGCCAGGTGACCAATATAACAGCAACATCGTGCAGTGCACCACTGACGCTAGTCGTCACAACCGAAGCCACCCCTTTGGAGAGAACTTAGCTTAAAGGCTTCATCACGTGTAGAGATAAGTAATAGCCCCATATCGGATTCCAATAGTGCCAAAAGAGATGAAAGCCGCCTGCCCCCAATGAACGTTGCAACATATTGCGCATCAAACCTGACGCGCCAAGTGGTACCCGTGGCGCTTTTTGACATACGCAGATAAAGATATCGATTTACACACTGGGCTTGTGTCGCCAACTACTGAAGGGCTAGGGCTAAAAAGGAAAAGGGCCAGATGGCCCTTTTCATACAAGCTTAATCACCAGCCTTATACATGGGCATCGGCATAGCCCATCCGGGTTAATACATTACGAACTAGCTCTAATGTATAAGGATCTTCAATGGTCGCTGGCATATTAAAGGTCTGATTATCGGCAATTTTACGCATAGTACCGCGTAAAATCTTGCCCGAGCGTGTCTTAGGTAATTTAGGCACGGCACTGACTAACCTAAACGCGGCCACAGGGCCAATCTGCTCGCGCACAAGGGCTGTCAGCTCTTTATGCAGTTGCTCATCACTTAAGGTGCAGCCTTTTTTAAGTACCACTAACCCCAGCGGCACCTGCCCTTTAAGCTTATCGTCAACGCCGATAACCGCCGCTTCAGCCACGGCTTCGTGTTGACACAATACCTCTTCAAAACGGCCGGTCGATAAACGGTGCCCGGCAACATTAATGATGTCGTCGATACGACTCATAATGTATAAGTATCCCTCTTCATCCATATAACCCGCATCGCCAGTAAGATAGAAACCAGGGTACATGGACAAGTAACTTTCCTTATATCGCGCCTCATTTTGCCAAAGGGTCGCCAAGGTGCCTGGTGGTAGTGGCAGTTTGATCACCACATTGCCAGTTTGATTAGCAGCAACGCGCTCGCCCATCTCGTCAACCACTTGCACATCATAACCCGGTACCGCTAATGCAGGGGAGCCCGCCTTAACCGGCACAGGCGCAGTGCCCATCATGTTGGCGGCCACTGGCCAGCCCGTCTCGGTTTGCCACCAATGATCGATAACGGGTTTGTTCAGCTTCTGCTCAGCCCAATGTAAAGTATCGGGATCGCAGCGTTCACCAGCTAAAAACACCGTCTGTAGACAACTTAAATCAACATCTTTTAAGAAGTCACCATCAGGATCGTCGCGCTTAATGGCACGAATGGCGGTCGGTGCAGTAAAGAAGCTCTTCACCTGATATTTAGCAATGGTACGCCAGAAAATCCCCGGATCTGGGGTGCCCACTGGCTTGCCTTCAAATAATAGCGTTGTCGCCCCCACCAGCAATGGACCATACACTATGTAGGAGTGCCCCACCACCCAACCGACATCCGATGCCGCCCAAAACACATCACCAGCATGTATGTCATAAATATTTTTCATCGACCACGCGAGCGCCACAGCATGGCCGCCGTTGTCGCGTACTACGCCTTTAGGCTGACCTGTGGTTCCAGAGGTATAAAGCACATATAAAGGATCGGTCGCCTCCACTGGTTGACAATCGATATTGGGCGCATCCACCATGGCCGATTGCCAATCCACATCGCGGCCATCAACTAAATCAGCATGCAATTGATGGCGGTTGAGAATAAGGCATTGCTCCACATGATGGGTCGCTTGAGCCAGTGCGTCGTCAAGTAACGGCTTATACGCCACCACACCAGAGGGCTCGATACCACACGATGCCGATAAGATCATTTTCGGCTTGGCATCATTAATACGCGTCGCCAGCTCATTGGCGGCAAAACCACCAAACACCACCGAATGGATGGCACCGAGTCGTGCACAAGCCAACATGGCATAGGCGGTTTCGGGGATCATCGGCATATAGATGATCACTCTATCGCCCTTAGTCACACCTTGGTTTGCCATGTAACCTGCAAGGCGACTCACTTGAGCTTGCAGCTCATTGTACGTAACGCCATATTCGGTATCGGTGATCGGGCTGACATATTGAATCGCCACCTGCTCACCACGCCCTGCCTCTACATGGCGGTCAACGGCGTTGTAACAGGTATTGATTTCGCCACCACTGAACCAGCGATACATGGGTGCATTTACGTCATCGAGTACGGTGTCGAATGGTTTAACCCAATTGATTGCTTGGGCGGCATCGGCCCAAAACTCATTTGGGTTTTCAATAGATTGTTGATGTAATTGGTTATGTAACGCCTTCATTTGCCTCTCTCCGAATGACATGGGTAGCGCCCATATCGGTTACTGATCACTCCGTTTTGCCCCCTAAAGCGACGAGGGCCAGTAAAAGCATTATGAGACACGGCGCGCCTTTGCCCATTAGACCTTTGCATAATGGCCACTCAATTAACAAGCTAAATGATTGTTAATATTTAACTTATTAGTATAGGCATGCGTACTTCGTACATTTTACCGCCTAAAATCTTTACCTTTACGTAAACTTCATATATCGTTCTAGCAATGTTAATTGTTATGGTATTTTTTTGATGAGCGACAAACACACCACCCAGATGACTTATTCCATTAGCGATCTGTCAAAAGAGTTCGATATAACCACCCGTAGTATCCGTTTTTATGAAGATCAGGGGCTGCTAAAACCTAAGCGTCGTGGGCAAACCCGCATCTATGGTCTCAAGGACAGAGTACGCCTAAAACTGATTTTACGCGGTAAGCGACTTGGCTTTTCTCTAGCCGAAACCCGCCGTTTATTTGAGCTTTATGACGCCGACAAAAACAGCAGCACCCAGCTACACACCATGCTCGATCTTGTCGAAGAGAAAAAGACCGCTCTTCAGCAGCAGATGGACGACATCAAGGTGGTATTGATGGAGCTCAATTCTGCCGAGCAGCAATGCCGCGCGGCACTTGAACTACAACAACAGTAATCCTGGATACATAACCATACAGAATTAACACAAGCAGTTGATAAGCCATAAAGTATTACAAAAAACAACACTAACATACTAAAATAATTATAAAAAAATCAGACCTGTAGGATATAACAATGACTCAACTCTACTCCTCTCTTAATTTTGGTCTCGGTGAAGATGTCGATATGCTGCGTGATGCAGTGCAGAGTTTCGCCGCCAATGAAATTGCTCCTATCGCCGCTAAAGTCGATCAGGAAAACGCCTTCCCTAACGAGCTCTGGCCCGTGCTGGGTGACATGGGCTTGTTAGGCGTCACTGTGCCTGAAGAATACGGCGGCGCCGACATGGGTTATCTCGCCCACGTAGTGGCGATGGAAGAGATTTCGCGTGCATCGGCGTCTATTGGCCTTAGCTATGGCGCGCACTCTAACCTGTGTGTTAACCAAATTAATCGCAACGGCAACGCCGAGCAGAAGGCTAAGTATCTGCCGAAACTGGTGAGCGGCGAGCATATTGGTGCCTTGGCCATGAGTGAACCTAATGCTGGTTCTGATGTGGTTTCAATGAAACTGCACGCACGCAAAGAGGGTGACCGCTATATCCTCAACGGCAACAAGATGTGGATCACCAATGGGCCCGACGCCCACACCTATGTGATCTACGCTAAAACTGACCTAGATAAAGGCCCCCACGGGATCACCGCATTTATCGTCGAGCGCGGTTCCAAAGGCTTTAGCCAGGCACAGAAGCTGGACAAACTGGGCATGCGCGGTTCAAACACCTGTGAATTGGTCTTTGAAGATTGTGAAGTCCCAGAAGAAAACATCTTAGGCGGACTCAACAACGGCGTAAAAGTTCTGATGAGCGGCCTAGACTACGAGCGCGTGGTCTTGTCTGGTGGCCCACTTGGGATCATGACAGCCTGTATGGATATCGTGGTGCCATACATCCACGAGCGTGAGCAGTTTGGTAAATCTATCGGCCAGTTCCAGCTAGTTCAGGGCAAGTTGGCCGACATGTATACCGGCATGAACGCGGCAAAATCTTATATCTATAACGTCGCTAAATCTTGCGACCGTGGTGAGACGACTCGCAAAGACGCCGCAGGCGCGATTCTCTACTCTGCCGAACTCGCTACCAAAATGGCACTCGATGCGATTCAACTGCTCGGCGGTAACGGCTATGTCAACGAATATGCTGCGGGTCGCCTACTGCGTGATGCTAAGTTGTATGAAATTGGCGCTGGCACCTCAGAAATTCGCCGCATGCTAATTGGCCGCGAGCTATTTAACGAATCTAAATAGTTAATCGCTTATTGATGGCCGAGAGATCGCTCGGCCTTTGATGAGTGCCAACGCCTCATCAGACACCATCACAGTTTACAAAAGGAACATTGACGTGACGCAACTGAGTAGTCGAATCAATCCTCGCAGCGATGAGTTCAAAACCAAACATCAACAGATGGCCAGTGTCGTGGCCGATCTCAAGCTCAAACTCGCTGAAATTGAACAAGGTGGCGGCGCCGTCGCTATGGAACGTCATCTTGCTCGCGGCAAATTGTCGCCTCGCCAGCGCGTCGAGAAGCTACTCGACTCTGGCTCGCCGTTTTTAGAGATATCCCAATTTGCCGCCTATGAGGTGTATGACGAAGTGGTGCCCGCAGCAGGGATCATCGCCGGTATAGGCAGAGTCAGTGGCGTCGAGTGTATGGTGATCGCCAACGATGCCACGGTTAAAGGCGGCACCTACTATCCGCTGACCGTCAAAAAGCATCTGCGCGCGCAAGATATTGCTAAGCGTTGCCACCTGCCCTGTATCTACTTAGTCGATTCGGGTGGCGCTAACCTGCCACGTCAAGATGAGGTGTTCCCCGATCGCGATCATTTTGGGCGTATCTTCTATAACCAAGCACAGATGTCAGCATTAGGCATTCCTCAAATTGCGGTGGTCATGGGCTTGTGCACCGCAGGTGGCGCTTACGTGCCAGCCATGGCCGATGAGTCCATTATCGTTAAAGAGCAAGGCACTATCTTCTTGGCTGGCCCACCATTAGTTAAGGCGGCAACCGGTGAAGAGGTGTCGGCAGAAGAGCTTGGCGGCGCCGAAGTACACACCAAAATATCTGGCGTTGCCGATCACTTGGCCCAAAACGATGAGCACGCCCTCGAACTTGCCCGTAAAGCCATGACACGTCTCAATCACAACAAACAGATTGAAAGCTTATTAAGCCCAGCCAAACCACCTAAATTTGATATTAATGAGCTCTACGGCATTGTCGGCACAGATCTGAAGAAGCCATTCGATGTCAAAGAGGTGATCGCCCGTATCGTCGATGACTCAGATTTCGATGAGTTCAAGGCGAACTATGGCGCGACACTCGTGTGCGGTTTTGCCCGTATTCATGGCTATCCCGTGGGTATTGTGGCCAACAACGGCATCTTATTCTCTGAGTCGGCGCAAAAAGGGGCTCACTTTATCGAGCTTTGTTGTCAGCGCAAGATCCCGCTGCTGTTCCTGCAAAATATCACCGGCTTTATGGTGGGTAAAAAATACGAACATGAAGGCATAGCCAAACACGGCGCTAAGATGGTCACCGCGGTCTCTTGTGCCAACGTGCCTAAATTTACCGTGATTATTGGCGGCAGCTACGGCGCGGGTAACTACGGTATGTGCGGTCGAGCCTTTGAACCCACCATGATGTGGATGTGGCCAAATGCGCGCATCTCTGTGATGGGCGGTGAACAAGCCGCTGGCGTATTGGCTACCGTTCGCCGTGATGGACTCACGCGTAAAGGCCTTGAGTGGTCAAGCGAGGATGAAGCGGCGTTTCGCGCGCCAATCGTCGAGCAATATGACAAAGAGGGTCACCCTTACCATGCCAGCGCTCGCCTTTGGGATGATGGCATTATCGATCCAGCCCAAACACGCGATGTTGTCGGCTTAGCCTTGTCTGCCGCCCTAAATGCCCCAGTTCAAGAAACCAAGTTTGGTGTGTTCCGCATGTAAGCGGCCATCAACTTCGATTTCTTAACTTAGGCAGAGGATGCAAACATGACCGACAAGACAACACTAGACACTCAATTTCAATACCTCAGCTGCGCCCTAAACAATGGCGTCGGCGAGATGGTGCTTAACCGCGCCGACAAACATAACGCCTTCGATGAGGTGATGATTAGCGAGATGATCGCAGCACTGGATAGTTTTGCTAGCAATGACGATTGCCAAGTCTTAGTGCTCAAGGCCAATGGCAAAAACTTTAGCGCTGGCGCCGATCTTAACTGGATGCGCAAACAAGCCATGATGGATTTTGAGCAAAACTTGGCCGATGCCAATGAGCTCGCCACCTTGATGCATACATTGGATAAGTTCCCTAAACCGACTATTGCGCTGGTACAAGGAGCTGCCTTTGGTGGCGCACTAGGCCTTATCTGCGCAAGCGATATCGCGATCGCCAACGAGCGCGCCAGCTTTTGCCTAAGCGAAGTCAAGCTTGGATTAATTCCCGCAGTGATCAGCCCTTACGTGGTACGCGCCATGGGGCAACGCGCCTCACGCCGCTACATGCTCACCGCCGAGCGTTTTAATGCAGAAACAGCGTTAAAGCTCAATGTTATCCATGAGATAGCTGATGATCTCGACGCTGCAGCAGCACCCATTATCGCCGCCCTGTTAAGCAATAGCCCACAAGGTATGGCATGGGTAAAAACCTTGTTGTCACGCTTAGAAGATGGCGTTATCGATGACGATACATTGAGCTACACCAGTGAGCGCATCGCCCGTATTCGTGTATCTGATGAAGGTCAAGAGGGGCTAAATGCCTTTTTCGATAAACGTAGCCCAGATTGGAAAGCGATATGAACACCACAATGAATAATGACCCTATTGCCAAGCCAAGCGCGGGAGTTCGCTAACATGTTTACTAAACTACTGATTGCCAACCGCGGCGAAATTGCTTGTCGCATTATCAAGACCGCCAATGCCATGGGGGTAAAAACTGTCGCCCTCTATTCCGATGCCGATAAAGACGCGCGTCATGTGGCGATGGCCGATGAGTCTTTCTACTTAGGCGGTAGCGCACCGAGTGAGTCATACCTAAAAGGCGATCTGATCCTAGAGATCGCAAAGCGCAGCGGCGCTCAGGCCGTTCATCCGGGTTATGGCTTTCTATCTGAAAATGCCTACTTTGCACGCCAGTGTGAACAAGCTGGCATCGCCTTCATTGGCCCAGGCGCCGACGCCATCGATGCCATGGGCAGCAAAAGTGCGGCTAAGATCATCATGGAAAAAGCCAATGTGCCATTAGTACCGGGCTACCACGGTGACGACCAAAGTGATGCAACCTTACTTCAAGCCTCGAAAGAGATAGGCTTTCCGCAACTGATCAAAGCGGCCTATGGCGGCGGTGGTAAAGGGATGCGAATCGTCGAGTCTGAAAAGGAAGCGCTGGGCGCGATTAACTCAGCCCGCCGTGAAGCGGCATCTTCGTTTGGTAACGATAAATTATTGATTGAGCGCTACTTAAGACAGCCTCGTCATGTCGAAGTGCAAGTGTTTGCCGACACTCAAGGCAACTGTATCTACCTCTCCGACCGTGACTGCTCCATTCAACGTCGCCACCAAAAAGTGGTCGAGGAGGCTCCAGCACCGGGTTTAACGGACAGCCTTCGTCGTGCCATGGGTGAAGCAGCCGTTGCTGCCGCTAAAGCGATTGATTATGTCGGCGCCGGTACGGTCGAGTTTCTACTCGACACCCATGCTACCGACGAGGCAAGTAGCTTCTATTTTATGGAGATGAATACCCGCTTGCAGGTTGAGCATCCCGTCACCGAGATGGTTACAGGCCAAGACTTAGTCAAATGGCAGCTAATGGTGGCCAGTGGCAGTGAGTTACCACTGAAGCAAGATGAAGTGCGTATTCACGGTCACTCGTTTGAAGCGCGTATTTACGCCGAAGATCCGCAAAATGCGTTTTTACCTGCTAGCGGTAAGCTGAACTTCTTGCGCGAGCCCGAGCAAAGCCGCTATGTGCGTATCGACTCAGGCATTCGTGAAAACGATGTGATCAGTAACTTTTACGATCCCATGATCGCGAAATTAATTGTATGGGACGAGTCTCGTCCACGGGCACTGCAACGCTTAGTGCACGCACTTGAGTCTTATCAAATTAGCGGTCTGAAACATAATATCGAGTTCTTAGCGAATATCACCGAACATCAAGCCTTTAGTGATGCCAACTTTAGCACCGATTTTATAGAGCGTTACGGTGACACCTTAATTGGTACTAACTTAGATGCTGAGAGCAGCAAAGAGCAAAATAGCGCCCTCGCCTTTGCTGCCCTATACCACCTTTGTGCCCAAAAAGAGCTGGCAAAACTCACCGCCACCAATAGCAATGATCCCTACTCTCCTTGGGGCCAAGTGAGTGGTTTTAGGCTTAACCGCAGCGGTGTTCACCAGCTCACCCTGCTGGACGACCAACATCAAATACAGCACTTAACCCTCAGCCAAGTGGGTGATAGTTATTATCTCAATTTTAACGATCAAACACTGACGCTCAGCGGTGAGCTTAAACAAGATCTGCTGCACGCGGAGATTAATGGTCATAAGAGCAAGATCCCTGTGAGCCGAGAAGGTGATGATTTTACGCTGTTTTTACCCTCTGGCAGCTATCATTACCGCGCGATTCAAACTGAAATTGTTGAAGACCAAGGTAGCATCGAAGATAAACTTAAAGCCCCCATGAATGGCACTATCGTGACCCATCTTGTTGCAGTAGGCGATAAGGTTGAACAAGGCCAAGGCTTAATGGTGATGGAAGCGATGAAGATGGAATACACCATAGAAGCACCGTTTAATGGCACAGTTACCGCCTTCTTCTTTGAGCCTGGCGAGCTGGTCAGCGATGGCGCAGTGCTTGCCGATGTCAGCGCTAGTGAGGAGGCTTAATCATGTCCACTAGCCTTGGCAGATACCCAAGTAAGGTAAGCCTTTTTGAGGTTGGCGCCCGCGATGGCCTGCAAAACGAGCAAGCAGTCACTACGGCTGACAAGCTTATCCTTATCGACCAGTTAGCCGTGGCTGGGCTAAAACGCATCGAGGCGGGCAGCTTTGTGTCACCGAAATGGGTGCCGCAAATGGCCGATTCAGCGGATATTTTTAAGCGGCTCAATAAACGCAGTGGCGTAGTCTACAGCGCGCTTACACCCAATTTAAAAGGGCTGGAACTTGCGCTTGACGCTGGCGCAGACGAAGTGGCCATCTTTGGCGCCGCTTCACAGAGCTTCAGCCAGCGTAATATCAACTGTTCAATTGAAGAGTCTATCGAGCGTTTTATCCCAGTGATAGAGGCTGCTAAAGCCAAAAACATCGCCGTACGCGGCTATGTATCTTGTGTTCTAGGCTGTCCCTATGAAGGTGATATTGCCGTAAGTGAAGTCGCGAGAGTGGCAGAACTTCTTTACAAAATGGGCTGCTATGAGATCTCACTCGGCGACACTATCGGTGTTGGCACGCCAGTTAACGCCCGTAAAATGGTGGAGGCGGTAGCGCAGAAAGTCCCCATAGATAAACTGGCGCTGCATTTTCATGATACTTATGGCCAAGCACTGGCTAATATTCTCGCCTGTTTAGAAACGGGCGTAAGCGTTATCGACAGCTCGGTCGCAGGTCTGGGGGGATGCCCTTATGCCAAAGGCGCATCGGGTAACTTGGCGACAGAAGATCTGGTTTACATGCTGCACGGTTTAGGCATAGAAACAGGCGTTGATTTACCAAGCTTAATAGAGGCGGGCAATACGATTAGCCGAGCGCTGGGCAGAACCAGTGGCGCAAAAGTAGCCCTCGCGCTGACCGAATAACTTAAGGCGCGACTAGAAGAAAAGATGCTCGGCGCCTAGCCTAGCACCTCTCACAGGAGATAATAATAATGGCAGGACTCAATAAGCTGGTTAGCAGCTACGAAGCAGCATTACACGGCCTTGAAGACAACATGACCGTCATGGTCGGTGGATTTGGATTGTGTGGTATTCCTGAAGGACTCATTGCTCAAATGGTTAAAATGGGCACGACTGGACTCACTGCGATTTCAAACAACGCTGGCGTCGATGACTTTGGTTTAGGCTTGCTACTCAAGAGCCGTCAGATCAGCACCATGATCGCCTCTTATGTGGGTGAAAACGCCACTTTTGAGCAGCAGATGCTCTCTGGCGAACTCAATGTTATCTTGACGCCTCAAGGTACATTAGCGGAAAAAATCCGCGCGGGCGGCGCAGGTATCCCCGCATTCTTTACCGCCACAGGTTATGGCACCCCCGTCGCTGAAGGCAAAGAAACACGCGAAATCGATGGTCGTCACTATGTATTAGAACCAGCACTGAAAGCAGATTTTGCCTTAGTCCGCGCCTGGAAAGCCGATACCATGGGTAACTTGGTGTTCCGTAAAACCGCCGCTAACTTCAACCCTATGATGGCCACCGCGGGTAAGATTACCGTGGTAGAAGCCGAGCATATCGTTGAGCCGGGGGAACTCGACCCAGATCATATCCATACCCCAGGTATCTATGTCGATCGCGTGATCCAAGGCACGTTCGAGAAGCGCATCGAGCAACGTACCGTCAAAGCAGCCACTAAATAGGAGGAAACACCATGGCGTTATCAAGAGAACAACTAGCACAACGTGTTTCCCAAGAGCTACAAGATGGCTTTTACGTCAATTTAGGCATTGGTATTCCCACCTTAGTCGCTAACTATATTCCCGATGGGATGGCAGTGATGCTGCAATCGGAAAACGGCCTGCTTGGCATGGGCGAATTCCCAACGGAAGAGACCATAGATGCGGATCTAATTAATGCGGGTAAACAAACGGTAACGGCAGTACCGGGCGCATCTTTTTTCTCATCGGCCGAGAGTTTTGCGATGATCCGTGGCGGTCATGTGGATCTAACCGTGCTTGGCGCTTTTGAAGTCGATGTTAATGGCTCAATCGCCTCTTGGATGATCCCAGGCAAACTAATCAAAGGCATGGGCGGTGCCATGGATTTAGTAGCTGGCGCGGACAATATCATCGTCACCATGATGCATGCCGACAAATACGGTAACTCAAAGTTACTGCCTAAATGCGAGCTACCGCTCACAGGTTATGGCTGTATTAAACGGGTATTGACCGATTTGGCTTTTGTCGAGATTAAAGATGGCGCCTTCCATCTACTGGAGCGCGCACCAGGGGTGAGTGTCGAAGAGATCATTGAGAAAACGGCGGGTAAGCTAATCGTGCCAGAGCATGTACCTGAGATGGTGTTTTAGGATCTAAATGCCTACTCTAATAGTTACAGGTCTAAGAGTTACAGCTTAAAATCCCCTACAAAAAAGGTTACCTCGCGAGGTAACCTTTTTATGAGTGCTGGATCAGTGAAACTGATTAGTCCCACAAAAACTCGCGAAAGTGTTTACGGCATACAGACTCATAACTTTCGTTACCACCAATAGCCACCTGTTCACCCTCTTTCATTGGTTTACCTTCACCATCTAGGCGCACCACCATATTGGCCTTACGACCACAATGACAAATGGTTTTTAACTCGACTAACTTATCGGCCCAGGCAAGCAAATATTGGCTACCACTAAATAACTCACCTTGGAAATCGGTTTTCAGGCCATAACACAGAACGGGAATATCTAAAATATCCACCACATAGGTTAACTGCTTTACCTGCTCTTTACTGAGAAACTGTGATTCGTCGATTAAGATACAGTGTAAATGTTGTTCTTGATGGGCGCTCATTATCATCGAGGATAAATTATCGCTAGCACTGAACACTTGAGCGTCAGTTTCAATCCCGATACGTGACGCCACTTTACCAATGCCATAGCGATCGTCAATCGACGCTGTCATCACCAAAGTGTGCATACCGCGCTCGCGATAATTATAAGATGACTGAAGTAAAGAGGTCGACTTACCTGCGTTCATCGCAGAGTAGTAAAAATAGAGCTGCGCCAACTGAGTTATTCCTATGATTATTTTGAGCGCAGATTTTAACACTAATTAATCGTGTTTCGTAGCTATAAACTAACCCAATTTGCGCTCTTGTGAGCTAGAAAACATCCCAGACTCTTCCCTCGCAAAGCCAAATAATGGTATTGTTGCCCATTACATTTGAGTAAAACAACTTAGCAAACTTATCGTCATTTCAGACAATTTTAACCCAGCTTTGCTACGTTGGACGTGTATAAATAATAACAAAACAACAATTGAAGGTTTTTATAAACATGCGCAAAACATTACTTGCTGCGTCAATCGCGGCCACCATTGCCCTTACAGGCTGCTCACTCAATGAAACTCAAGCGCCTGCTGCCGCAGCGGTGCAAACTCAAAACCCATTAATGCAAGCCAGTTCGCTGCAATACCAAGCGCCCGATTTTAACATCATCAAAGATGAACATTTTCAGCCCGCACTAGATCAAGGTATCAAAGAGCATTATCAACAAGTACTCACGATTGCCAATAATAGCGCGGCGCCGACATTTGAAAACACCATAGTTGCATTAGAAACCAGTGGCGAACTGCTGAACCGTGCTTCAAAGGTGTTCTATAACTTAGCGGGTACAGATAGCAACCCAACACTGCGCAAAATCCAAGGTGAAATGGCGCCTAAAATGGCCGCTCATTCCGATAATATTCACCTTAACGCGCCATTATTTGCCCGTATCGACAGCCTCTATCAACAGCGCAATAGCTTAGGTTTGACGAATGAAGAAGTGCGTCTTATCGAGGTTTATCACCAACGCTTTGTGATGGCTGGTGCCAAATTGACCGATGAGCAAAAAGCAAAAATTCGCGTCTTAAATGAAGAACAATCGACACTGACCAATGAATTTAGCCAGCGCCTAATGCGCCTGACCAAAGAGATTGCGGTGGTTATTGATGATGTCAATCAATTAGCGGGCTTGTCTGACAGTGAAATTCGCGCTGCTAAAGCCGATGCAGCGGCTCAAGGCCATGAAGGCAAATACCTGCTTAGTATCACCAATACTACGCGCCAACCTGTATTAGCTAAACTTGAAAACCGTCAGTTACGCCAACGAGTATGGCAAGCCTCATCAACTCGAGGGATGAGTGGTGAAAACGAAACCGCTTCACTTGTTGCTCGCCTCGCACAACTTCGCGCCGAACGCGCTGAGTTGCTAGGTTACAAGAGCTGGGCTGACTATCGCCTAGCACCGCAAATGGCTAAAAATCCCGAAGCGGTTTACCAAATGTTTGGCTCTATGGTGCCAGCTGTTGTCGCTAACACTCAAAAAGAAGCCGACGATATTCAGGCGATGATCAATAAAACCGGTGGCGATTTTACTCTAGCGCCATGGGATTGGGCCTTTTACGCCGAAAAGGTACGTCAAGAAAAGTTTAATCTTGATGAAAGCTCTATCAAGCCTTATTTCGAGTTCAATCGAGTATTGACTGACGGCGTATTTTTCACGCTTGAATCGCTTTACGGCGTCACCTTTAAGCCGCGCCCCGATCTTCCTGTGTATCATGAAGATGTAAAAGCCTATGAGATGTTTGATGCAGATGGGACTTCGATGGCTATTTTCTACGGCGATTACTTTGCCCGTGAAGGTAAGCGTGGCGGTGCATGGATGAGCTCATTTGTAGCACAATCAAAACTGCTCAACAGTAAGCCGGTTGTCGTTAACGTGATGAACATCAAAAAGGCACCAGAGGGTGAAGCCACTTTTGTGAGCTACGATGAAGTGACCACTATGTTCCACGAATTGGGCCATGGTACTCACGGCATGTTCTCTAAGGTCACCTACCCTAGCCTTTCAGGCACTGCGGTCTCGCGTGATTTTGTCGAGTTCCCATCAACCTTCGAAGAAGATTGGGCTGCCCATCCAAAAGTGTTAGCTAACTATGCTAAACACTATGAGACAGGTGAAGTGATCCCTGATGAACTGCTGCAGAAATTACTTAAATCACGCAGCTTCAATCAAGGTTTCGATACGCTGGAGTATATGGCAGCCGCATTAGTAGATTTAGAGTGGCATTCACTACCTGCAGACGCACCATTACAAGATGTAGCGAGTTTCGAAGCTAAAGCGCTGGAAAAACATGGCATCAATATCGCTGCCGTTCCACCACGTTACAAATCCACTTATTTTGCTCATGCCTTCCCAGGTGGATATTCAGCTAGCTATTATGCCTACATGTGGAGTGAGATCTTAGCGGCAGATGCTTTTGCTTATGTACAGACCCAAGGTGGTCTAAATCGCGACATTGGCATGAAGTACCGCAAGACGATACGCGAAGTGGGCAACAGCGTGCCACCGATGGAAGCCTACAAAGCATTCCGAGGGCAAGCGCCTACAACAGAAGCGCTACTTAAGCGACGCGGTTTAAACTAAAGCAACTCATGCAACGCCCATAAAAATGCCGCTATGATTAGCGGCATTTTTTATCACTGATTTCGCCTTAGCGGCTCATGATTATATCGTTGGTTTAGCAGCTTGATAGCGAAGTACAACCACACTTATCACAAACAGCACACTACTGGCACCTAAGCCTGCAGCCAGCGATTCGGTAAAGCCGAGCACCACATAGCCACCTAAGCTTATCCCTGCCACAATAAGCGCGTAAGGTAGCTGAGTTAATACATGGTCAATGTGATGACAATTAGCGCCTGTTGACGACAAAATAGTGGTATCGGAGATCGGTGAGCAATGATCGCCAAATACCGCACCCGCTAATACTGCAGCCAGCATGGGAAGCATCATATTGGTGTGCGTGCCCATGGCCATATCGGCGGCAATCGGCAACATGATGCCGAACGTGCCCCAGCTAGTCCCCGTTGAAAACGCGGTCAATCCGGCCAGAATAAATAATACCGCAGGCAGTAACGCAAAGGGGATATTACCTGTGGCTAGGCTGGCCATATATTTACCCGTTTCCATCTGACCAATCACACCGGCAATGGTCCAAGCAAACAGTAAGATATAGATAGCAGGTAACATAGAACGTGCACCTGCTATCATCCCTTTAAGGATTAATGATTTATCTAAACCTTGACTGAGAACTAACAGCAATGTGGCCACTAGGCCAATGATCGCCCCAAAAAACAGTGATGAAGCCACATCGGTTTTTTCAAAGGCGCCAATTAAGGTAAATGGCAAGTTATCCGCGGCTAACGCGTCTGCTCCGCTGCTGACCATATAATAGATAGTGGCGCCAACGAGTACTGTGATGGGTAAAAATAGCCCTGATATTTTACCCGAATCGGCCTCAGGCAGATCGCTATTGGCTCCAGGTGGTAATCCTTTAGACTCATCATAAAGATGACCTTTTTGGGCGTTAAGCTCATGCTGACGCATCGGGCCAACATCGAGCCCCATAAAGGCGACACACAATAGGAGTAACAGCGCAAAGATAGCGTAGAAGTTCATCGGGATCATCTGAATGAACACGCTTAGATGCCCTGTATCAGCAAAACCATGTGCCGTTAAAATGCCGCCAATCAGCGCAATAATATATGCCCCCCAACTCGACACGGGTGAGATAACACAGATAGGCGCTGCGGTCGAATCCAGCAGGTAGGCCAATTTACTGCGTGAAATGTAATAGCGATCGGTTAACGGACTCTGCCACGCTGCCGACAACTAAGCTATTAAAATAATCGTCAATAAATACCACGCAACCTAAAAACATGGTCAATAGCTTAGCATCACGTTTATTGCGAATATGCTGACGTGCCCAATTGGCAAACGCCTTAGCAGCGCCGCTGACAGTGATCAATGCGGTGATCATCCCCAACAAGATAAGGAACCCAAGCAGATAGACATTCCAACTATTGAGGGCGCCATCGGCCCAAAATAACCCCGTCACCTGCTTAGCGAGATATTGTCCCGTGTCACCGAAGGAATAATCGGTGATAAGCACAGCCCCAAGTAGGATCCCCACCCCAAGCGAAAGTAATACTCGACGAGTAAAAATCGCCAGCAAAATAGCCACCACAGGGGGCAGCAAGGAAAGCGCCGAATCGGCGTAACTCAAAGTCGTCATTGTTTTATATTGTCTTCGTTAAATTACGAATGGAGGGCAACTGAACTGGTGGGATATAGCAAAAGATATTACACCTGTCCTATCAGTAGCGCTCCATAGTGATACCAGTTGTCGGTATACCTTCTTTTTATCATTCCGGATAAAAAGCACTATGGCAGTGCTGCCTCTATTCGATGACAGCCCCAGCAGTGAGCTTTGATGAACTCGACCACTTCGGCATTAAATCCTTTCCTATTCGCTGTACGGCATCACCCTAACGAATACTACTAATATTTAATGCACCTCTACGTCTCAGGACGCCTGACCAATTTCACTATCGGCAGGCGTGACGCACATAGAAACACAAGCGGCTTTAAGGATGCTACCTCAAAGCCGGCCAACGTGATCCATATCACACTAAGTTTTAAATGAACACCAAGATATTCACCAAGTGTTTACAACTTACTAAAGAAGCTCTACTAACTTAGGTACTGCATCAAACAGATCCGCTTCTAAACCATAATCGGCCACTTGGAAAATAGGCGCCTCTGGATCCTTGTTGATGGCCACAATCACCTTAGAGTCTTTCATCCCTGCCAAGTGTTGAATCGCGCCCGAAATACCAACAGCAATGTACAGATCTGGGGCAACAATCTTACCGGTTTGCCCAACTTGCAGATCGTTAGGCACATAGCCCGCATCTACTGCTGCACGAGATGCCCCTAAAGCCCCCCCCAGTTTATCGGCAAGTTGCTCTAACATTGCAAAATTCTCAGCACTGCCCATTGCACGACCGCCCGACACCACAACCGATGCCGCGCCTAAATCTGGGCGCTCTGATTCGGTCAATGTTTGTGAAACAAATTCAACATTACTGGTAAAAACACCACCAAGGGTCTGCTCGGCTGCCGCGCCATCATTACTCACAGCGTCAAATGCACTCACGCGCACCGTCATCACTTTGATGGCATCTACACTCTGCACGGTAGCCATGGCACTGCCTGCATAGATTGGCCGAACAAAGGTATCTTCACTGACAACTTCAACCACTTCAGACAGTTGCGACACATCAAGTAAGGCTGCTACGCGCGGTAAAACATCTTTACCTAAACTCGATGCTGAAGCCAAAATATGTTGATAATCGTTGGCGATAGAGACCACTAGTGCCCCTAAGTTCTCGGCGATACCGTGGGCATAAGCCGCATTGTCTGCCACTAATACACTGCGCACACCGCTCAATTGCTTAGCAGCCTCGACCACTGGTGCACAGTTTTCACCTGCGACTAATAAGTCTACATCGCGACCAATTTGTTGTGCACACGAAACCACTTTAGCCGTGTCTAGTTTTAAACTCGCGTTATCATGTTCTGCTATTACTAGAATCGCCATTAGATCACCTTCGCTTCATTTTTTAGCTTTTCAACCAGCTCCTCAACAGAAGCCACCATCACGCCCGCCTTACGCTGTGCAGGTGGAGTGACTTTTAGTACGGTTTGATGTGACTTTAGCTCAACACCAAGACTCTCGACCGTTATTGTCTCTAGTGGTTTACGTTTCGCTTTCATGATATTGGGTAATTTGGCGTAACGAGGCTCATTTAAACGTAGATCTGTCGTAATGATGGCTGGCAGTGGCATTTTCAGCGATTGTAGTCCGCCGTCAATTTCACGTGTCACCAAGACAGTTTCTCCCTCAACCTTCACCTCAGAAGCAAAAGTCGCTTGTGGCATGCCTGCCAATGCTGCCAGCATCTGACCTGTCTGATTGTTATCGCCATCAATAGATTGCTTGCCCAGTAAAATAAGCTGTGCTTGCTCTTGAGTCTGAATCGCATTGAGTAACTTGGCAATCGACAGCGGTTCAAGTGCTTCGTCGGTTTCCACATGCACACCACGATCAGCGCCTAACGCCATAGCGGTGCGCAATTGCTCTTGTGCAGCCTTAGGGCCTATGGTTGCCACGACGATTTCAGTGACAATACCCGCTTCTTTTAACCGAACCGCTTCTTCTACAGCAATTTCACAAAATGGGTTAATCGCCATTTTAAGATTTGCGGTATCGACATTGCTATTGTCAGCATTCACCCTGACTTTCACATTGGCATCGACGACGCGTTTAACTGGCACCAATACTTTCATAAGGCTTCCTTCTTACCATCTTTTTATGTTGAATAAAAAAGTGCATAGCAAAACTATCACAAACTTAAGCCACTTTACGTGCTGTTGACGTTAACGTCAACAAGAACGCAACGAGAAATCTACAAACAGAAAATGACAACAAAACACCAATATAAAAGTGATTACGTTCACTTTTTCATATCAATTTTAATGCAATTTGGCTCTGCATTAATAAAATTACAATATATAGCAAAATAATTATTTAATTCGTTTGATTAAGCGGATATTAGTTTCTATTATTATCAGTGATAAGCCTATTTACAATTATATTTAAGCAGGACACCAATAATATGAGCGAATTTCTAGATATATTGACACACGGCCGTCGTTTTAAAGCTGCGGTAAAAGAGTTATCTGTAGAAGATTTAAAAGATGTCGCTAGCAAACTAGAAAAGATTATTACCGAAAAAGAGAAGCAGGCAGAAGAAGAAAGCGCTGCGATGGCTGAGCGTAATGCCAAAATTGAAGAGATCCGTCTTCAGATGGAAGCCGTCGGTTTATCGGTTGATGATTTAGGCGCTGTTGCGGTTAAAACTGCTCCTAAAAAACGCGCACCACGTCCGCCTAAATATAAAATCGAAGTCGATGGTGAAACCATCACTTGGACTGGACAAGGCCGCACGCCAACCGTATTTAAAAACGAACTAGAAAAAGGCCGCAGCTTAGAAGAGTTTCTGATCTAGTAAGTTGCGATATCGCCAGAATAGATACCTATATTGACTCTGGCAATACATAACAAAGCCAACACTTGATGTGTTGGCTTTGTTGTAATCAGGGTCAACTTTAAGTGAAAGCTAATATTAATCTCTCCTCTATGATATCTAGACTAGATAGATTAACTCTACTTAGTATCTCCTGATTGACTCGTTAACGATTTAACTGTCCCATTTAGTCTTACATCTTATCGCCCTATCTCCATATCAATACCACTGCGACAAAAATGACTTTGAGTCGCGGTAATATAGTGTTCCCCACTTAACAAGAAAAGATAAGCAATTGATAAGTAGAGGTAAAACACTTAAGCGATGACGACTAAAGCTCCGTTAAACTTATGCTGCGTTCTACACAACTGAATATGCCGAATACAAATACAGCAAGAGCAAATTACATTGCTAACGGCATTGTGCAAGTTCAATTAACTGATAACTTCCACATTTAACTTAGGTTAAGGACAGACTACATATCCTTGTTATCGATACCGTAGTAAAGACGGTTTATCTTTAATATGAATAGCCTAAATTCATTATACTTTGATGACTGAAATACTGAACATAAGTCACTCTCTGCAAGTATTTCACAGCAAATAGCTATCCACTATAATGACCCGCGATAACGATCCCCAAATGCCGATTCATCAGTCCTTAGCCCCAACAACAACTCTCCATTGATGAAGTATCATCTAATTGCGAAAGTACAAGCGTTTTAATACACGCATAAAAATGAGGGGGATATCGTTAATTATGATTTGTAGTCATTATGGTTAGTATAGTTACTTGAGTGCCAGTGCATCGCGTCTAACACTCGCGACATGTCACTCAACAACAAGGTCGTATTGTTTACCAATATTCACCCCTAAACAAAGAGCTTTAAGCAGTAAATCAAACTTATTTTTCACCCCAGAGATACAGTGACTAGGTTATTGGTGATGCTCATAGCCATTAGTTTATTTCCTGCTTTCAAAGCCAATGACTCCCTATTTCATTCAACTCAATGATGATGGTTCAAGTATTGACTAAAACTGCAGCTGTTAATCTTGTTTACCCATGACTAAGACTACAAGGTAGCATCGTTCCTCGTAGGCCAAAAACCGTTTACTCCTGCCAATATTAAACTATCACCAATAACCGTTTTAACGAATATTCAACCAGAGCCAACATCAAAGAAACATGTACACTTGGGAACGAAGAGCACTATTATAATGGTATTTATAGTCAACTCATTTATCCCGTTCATAAAAGACACCTGCGATGCTCGATGCTGAAAAAACGGATTATGGTGTTTACTGTCGCTACACAGTACGCTGGTGCATCATTAGGCATAAAACCTAACCACCCTAAGCACAGATTGACTCGTTAAGGATATTTACCACACTCATTTATGCCAGTGTATTTCCCTTATCGTTAAATAGATGGCAACAATCACCAACTACAACTTTATCAAGCGTCACTAAAGCGGTAGTATTTCCCTCTTAAACAGTACAGTGTGAATGGCGAATTTACACTGTACAGCCTCAACATAAACAGGCCTTTAGCATGAAAAAGATGACCCTTACCCTATTTGCTTTGCTCCTTGCTGGTTGCGCCAGTGAATACACTTTTAATAGCAATTTAGATGGCCAAGCCATTAACGACTATTTTAAAGTGGGAGAGGTTACCCTCTATCAAGAGGGAACTGAGCCAACAGTGCCTTATGAACTTAAAGGTATGGTCGAGGGCGAGTCTTGCCAAGAACGTTCAAATGATGCGCCTGCATCATTAAGTGCAGCACGCACCGCAGCGCGCTACGCCGCCGCCGATAAAGGTGCCAATGGTCTGATCATTAAACGGTGTGTGATGTTTGACCAACCCAGCAAAACCTGCGTAACTCAAACCCTGTGCGTAGGCCAAGCAATTCTGACTCAAACCAACACAGACAAATAAAACCAAGGCATGAACCAACGTAAGCTTAAGCCTATTGCATCAGGCTTAAGCTCCCCTAACCGATGAAGCCAAGCTTCATATTATCTTACGCTTAACCGAGCGAGTAGAATGACTTTTAGCAGCAAAATTCAGGCTGTGGCCATCTGCCACACCCCTTATAAACAAAAATTTGGCATTCCAAGACAACCAGGATTGGTGAGTGCCGCTAGAGGGTTTGTCGAACTACAACCTCCATTTAATCATATCGATACCGTGCGTGGATTAGAGCAATACTCGCATATTTGGCTGCTATTTAGCTTTCATGAAAACTTAGCTCAAGGCTGGAAAACCACAGTTAGACCGCCAAGATTAGGCGGCAATGAAAAGCTAGGGGTGTTTGCCACCCGCTCCACGTTTCGCCCTAACGGCATCGGGCAATCAGTAGTGAAACTGCATGGGATCCACCAGCAAAAAGGCAAAGTGATGCTTGAGATCTCGGCGATGGATCTGCTCGATGGAACTCCTATCATAGACATTAAGCCTTACATCCCTTTTTCAGATGCGATTGATGATGCCCAAGGCGGGATCGCCCATGATGCGCCAGTGTTAGCCAAGGTGCATTTTACCGATACCGTGCAGCAGCAACTGAGCCATTACCAACAAAGCCAGTATCCTAACCTGCAAGCCATTATTGAAGGAGTACTAGCCCAAGATCCACGCCCAGCTTATAAAAAAGCCAAGGCCGATCCCAAGCAATATCAGGTGGCGCTCTACGATTTAGATATTCTATGGCGAGTGATAGATGGTTCTATTCACGTGGAGGCGATCCGCCCTTCAAATGCGCAAAAAATCCGTTTAGATGACTAACCATGACTGACGCTATCGATTATCAAGCCCAGCACAAACAGCGTCTCGCTTACATGCCTTGGCTCTATTTTTCACTTAAGCCGAAACATTTAAGCTGGGCTCAACCCTGGCAAGCAGCCATTCAACAGCACCTGATGGCGGTTGAAACCGTTAGCATAGGTGAGCACTGCTTTATTGCGCCACAGGCGCAGCTGTTTGCTGAGCCGGGACGCGATATTATTATTGGCGATCAATGCATGATAGCCGCCGATTGTTTTTTACATGGGCCGATCATTTTAGGTCGCGAGGTGGCGATCAATCACGGCTGCTCGCTCGATGGTGGACGTGGCAAAATTATTATTGGCGACCAAACCCGCATCGCCAATAACGTCACCATTTACGCCTTTAATCATGGCATGTCGCCCACCATGCCCATCTACCAGCAAAATGCCCACTCAAAGGGCATCGTTATCGGCAAAGATGTATGGATAGGTGCTCAAGCCGGCATCGTCGATGGTGTCACGATTGGCAACTGCGCCGTGGTCGGCATGGGCTGTATCGTCACTAAAGATGTGCCTGATTATGCAATTGTGGCGGGTAATCCGGCTAAGGTCATTGGCGACAGAAGAGATAAAGCCTAATCGCGCAATCATTACGGCTCAATAGCACACTCAATAGCACACAATAAAATAAAAAAAATCCGATGACCAATGGCATCGGATTTTTTATTGCCAAACGGTTTACACCGTCCGCATGTTATTTAGTGCCGAAAATTTTATCACCAGCATCACCCAAACCTGGCAAGATATAACCTTGCTCGTTGAGGCAATCATCGATAGATGCAGTAAATAGCTCGATATCAGGGTGGGCTTTCTCTAGTGCTGCAACACCTTCTGGTGCAGCGACTAACACTAGGGCCTTAATTGAAGTGCAACCACGGGCTTTTAACAAGTCGATAGTGGCGATCATTGATCCGCCCGTTGCCAACATAGGGTCGACCACAAGCGCGATACGCTCATGCATGTTGCTGGCTAATTTTTCAAAGTAAGTCACAGGTTGCAAGGTTTCTTCGTCGCGGTAAAGACCCACTACTGAGATACGCGCACTCGGTACGTGCTCAAGTACACCATCCATCATGCCTAAGCCTGCACGTAAAATAGGTACTACAGTGACTTTTTTACCTTTGATTTGATCGATTTCAACTGGACCATTCCAACCGTCGATAGTCACTTTTTCAGTTTCAAAGTCTGCGGTCGCTTCATAGGTTAATAAGCTTCCTACTTCTGCTGCTAACTCGCGAAAACGCTTAGTACTAATATCCCCTTCACGCATTAATCCAATTTTATGACGGACCAAAGGGTGTTTAACTTCGACTACTTTCATCGTTTTCTCCTGATGCATATTTGTGTTTTTTGAGCAAATTGCACCGATTTTAGTAGATTTGTCCAAATTGGAAAACATAAAGTTTTATAAACACGGTAAATCGTGAGCTAAGTCCGTTTCAATATTCAAAATCATCACTTTCGAGCGCCTCCACAAACTGATAGAATGCGGCGCATAAAAATCCAATAACGATGTACCCGAGAGGATCCTCCGTGAGCACTCCTACCCAACTAAGCTATAAAGACGCAGGTGTTGATATCGACGCAGGCAACGCCCTGGTAGACAATATCAAATCTGCTGTAAAACGTACCCACCGCCCAGAAGTTATGGGCAACCTTGGTGGCTTTGGTGCCCTTTGCGAGCTACCAACTAAGTACAAACATCCAGTTCTTGTTTCTGGCACCGATGGTGTAGGTACCAAGCTTAGACTGGCCATCGATTACAAAAAACACGACAGTGTCGGCGTTGATTTAGTTGCCATGTGTGTAAACGATTTAATCGTTGCTGGCGCAGAGCCACTTTTCTTCCTCGACTACTACGCCACTGGCAAACTGGATGTTGCAACGGCAACCTCAGTCGTCAATGGTATTGCCGAAGGTTGTGCTCAATCAGGTTGTGCCTTGATCGGTGGTGAAACCGCCGAAATGCCTGGCATGTATGAAGGCGAAGATTACGATCTTGCTGGATTCTGTGTCGGTGTAGTTGAAAAAGAAGACGTGCTAGATGGCTCTAAAGTGGTCGCCGGTGATGCACTTATCGCTTTAGGTTCGAGCGGTCCGCACTCAAATGGTTACTCGCTTATTCGTAAGGTGCTTGAAGTAAGCCAAGCCGATCCTCAGCAAGACCTTGATGGTAAGCCGCTTATCGATCACCTACTCGAGCCGACCAAAATTTACGTTAAGCCGCTGCTTAAGCTGCTTGAGCAAAATGACATCCACGCTATGGCACACATTACTGGCGGCGGATTCTGGGAAAATATCCCACGCGTACTGCCTAATGATGCCAAAGCTGTGGTTAAAGGTGATTCTTGGCAGTGGCCAACCGTGTTCAACTGGTTAATGGACAATGGCAACATCGCTGAATTTGAGATGTACCGTACCTTTAACTGTGGCGTGGGCATGATTATCGCCTTGCCACAAGATCAAGTAGACAGTGCTTTACGTTTGCTAAAAGCTGAAGGTGAAAACGCTTGGCTAATCGGTGACATTGCTAGCCGCAATGGCGACGAAGAGCAAGTGGAGATCATCTAATGCCCCAGTGCTGTCGCGTATTAGTTTTAATCTCAGGTAATGGCAGTAATTTACAAGCCGTTATCGATGGCTGTGATGACAATGTACATGCCGAAGTCGTTGGTGTTATCAGTAATAAACCCGATGCTTATGGCCTTGTACGTGCCCATCACAGTGAGATAGATACCAGTTGTGTGATAGCGTACCAAGGTGAAACCCGTAGCGATTATGATATTCGCCTGAAGCAAGCTATTGATAAGTATCAACCCGATCTTATCGTACTGGCAGGCTTTATGCGGATATTAACCGATGAGTTTGTGCAGCAATTTGAGGGGCGAATGATCAATATTCATCCCTCTTTACTCCCCAAATACACCGGGCTACACACCCACCAGCGGGCAATCGATGCCGGTGACAGTCAGCACGGTGCCAGCGTGCATTTTGTCACACCTGAGCTCGATGCTGGACCGGTTATTTTGCAAGCCAAAGTGCCGATTTACCCAGAAGATGATGCCACAACCCTTGCCGAGCGCGTTCATGAGCAAGAGCATGCTATCTATCCACTCGTGGTTAAATGGTTTAGTCAAAACCGCCTAATCATGAAAGATGGCGCTGCCTATCTCGACAGTAAACCGCTCGATGTTATGGGCTATGCCGCCGATTAACGGGCCATAGCTAACAGCATAAATAACAAAGAGACCTCAGGGTCTCTTTTTTTACTTGCACGTAATCCCAGGCAATCTTTGCTAGACCACTTAAAGAATTGGCCTGTGAGTATTGTTTTTACTGCTTAATTGGTTTTAGATGGAGAGGAGTTAATTTCTGCTAGCCACATGGAAGCAAAGATGAAAAATGTAATTTGCGATATCGATGGTGTATTACTGCATAACAACAAGCTTATCCCGGGAAGTGATATCTTTATAGAGCGGATCCTAGAACAGGGCAATCCGTTAGTCATCCTCACCAACTATCCCGTACAAACCGGTAAAGATCTGCAAAACCGCCTCGGCGCTGCTGGCATCAATGTTCCAGAAGCCTGTTTTTACACTTCGGCCATGGCCACTGCTGACTTTCTTAAGCATCAATCGGGTGATAAAGCCTATGTCATTGGTGAAGGTGCCTTGACTCACGAGTTATACAAAGCCGGCTTTACCATTACCGACATTAATCCTGACTTTGTGATTGTTGGTGAAACTCGTTCATACAACTGGGACATGATCCATAAAGCCGCACAGTTTGTGGCTGGTGGAGCTCGTTTTATTGCCACTAACCCAGACACTCACGGCCCAGCCTATAGCCCTGCCTGTGGCGCCTTGTGTGCACCGATTGAACGCATCAGCGGCCGTAAACCTTTTTGCGTCGGTAAACCCAGCTCGTGGATCATCCGCAGTGCACTCAACCACATCAATGGCCACTCTGAAAACACGGTTATCATCGGTGATAACATGCGCACCGATATCTTAGCTGGGTTCCAAGCAGGTCTCGAAACCATCTTAGTGACCAGCGGTGTCAGTCAGCTCAAAGATATCGAAAAAGAGCCCTTTAGGCCTAACCATATTTTTGACTGCGCCGGTGACATCGACGTTATCTAATCAATCAACCCATAGTCATAAAGCGTAACATTTTAATCAGATGGCTCACTTGCTAAAGTGTGCCATCTTCCCCATCATGTCCCAGCAGTAATATTGAGCGCCACTGACATTATTCATGTCAACTCACACCACTTAGAACCATAATGATCGCGCTCAATAAAGCTCAAACTACCGTCATAAATAACAATAAAAATAGGATATGAGATGCGATTACTCCTGCCCGCATGCGCGCTGATAATACTCAGCGCCTGTAGCCAAAACCCGACAGAGATACACACTGCGTTAAACACGCCAGAGTTTAACGAAACGCGATTTCGTCAAGATATCCAAACCCTGTCATCAGACGCCTTTGAAGGTCGAGCGCCAACCACGCGTGGTGAGCAACTCACGTTAGACTATCTCAGTACCGCCTTTGCCTCGGCTGGACTCATTGGGGCGAACGATGGCAGTTATCTGCAATCTGTACCTATGGTGAGCTATACCGCCAGCGAACAGCAACAAGTTAGCCTTGCAGGTATCACAATGCATTATCGTCAAGACATAGTGCTTAGCAGTCGCCACGATAACCAACAAGTGAATATCAAGGATGCCCCACTGGTTTTTGTCGGCTATGGTATCAACGCGCCAGAATATCAATGGAACGATTATCAAGGAGTTGATATGCGCGGAAAAATCGCGCTGATCTTAGTCAACGATCCTGGTTTTGCCCTACCCGATTCGGGGAAATTTACTGGCAAAGCCATGACCTACTATGGTCGCTGGACCTATAAATTTGAAGAGGCTAGCCGCCAAGGTGCACTGGGCGCCATTATAGTGCACGATACCCAGCCCGCGGCTTACCCTTGGTCTGTGGTAGAAAATAGCTGGACCGGCGCTCAACAAGATTTAGTATTAGACAGCGCCACTCAAGCACAGCGCGTACAAGTTGAGGGCTGGATAACCCAAACAAACGCCAAGGCACTGTTTGACGCCGCGGGGTTATCGCTAGCCACATTAACTGACCGCGCCGCAAGCGGCCCCATCAATGTGGCACTGGACAAAACTGCCGATATCGCCTTTGCCAATCAAGCCACATACACTAACAGCTATAACGTGGTCGCCACGCTTCCGGGCAGCCAAGCTAAGGCTGAGCAGATCCTCTTCACTGCCCACTGGGATCATATCGGCGTCGATGCCAGTAAAGGGGGTGACCAAATATACAATGGCGCCTTAGATAACGCTTCAGGCATTGCTGGCATATTGGAAATTGCCCGCCAATTTGCCAAACAAGCGAGTGAGGGCAGCCCCTTGCAGCGTTCGTTAACCTTTGTCGCCACCACAGGTGAAGAGCAAGGTCTGCTTGGTTCTCGTTATTATGCTGCTAATCCACTCTACCCTTTAACAAACACTGTGGCGGTATTTAACTTAGATAGCACCAACATTTATGGCCGCACCAGTGATTACACCATAGTAGGTAAAGGTAAATCAGAACTGGAAAGCTATCTTGCAACCGCAGCTAGTACTCAGCAACGTATCGCAGTTAGCGAGTCCCGTCCTGAAGCTGGTGGCTTTTTCCGCTCTGATCACTTCAGCTTCGCCCAATATGGTGTACCAGCCGTCTTTGCCGGTGGAGGTAATGACCCTGCCGATGAAGCGTCTAAAGCCTACCGTGCATCAATGAAAGAAAAGATGAAAGGCTGTTATCACAATGTGTGCGATGAATACCGTGCCGATTGGGATCTTTCTGGCGCGCTGCAAGATTTAGGCGTCTACTATCAGGCAGCACAAACGCTTGCTAATAGTGACGACTGGCCCGGTTACTACCCGGGCACTGAGTTTCACCATTTACGCCCAGCCAAGACCCAGGCAGCCAACACGCCGCAAAGGCCAGAAAATGTAACAGCCCAAGGCATGCAGTAATGCTAGTGGCTTAGGCCACAGACTCACTCACGCTTACTGACATGTTTCAACTCACTAGATTGTCAAAGGCTTCTCATTGAAGCCTTTGCTGTATAGATAATCATCACACCATACAAATAGCTCATTTACCCATCAACATTGGCCATAACATCATAAACTGCGAGTCAATTTAAGATTGTCAAAATCTCGGCATCAAAAAACCGATCCAAATAGTGATTAACCACAAAAATCGCCATTAAAATAAACAATCATCATTTTACACCCCAAACAACCATGCAAATAGTCACTAAAAAACCTATAAAACCGACGTTTTACTAAAAAATAGGTTTGGCAAATCGATAAAATGCTGTCAAAGTGATTGGCAATTGAGGTTAAGTGAGTTTTTGGGAGTTTTTGTTATGTGTTCAATATTCGCCATTTTAGATATTCAGTCCGATGCGACTCCACTACGTCAAGTGGCA
The DNA here is from genome assembly GCF_059338375.1 of Shewanella sp. 553. NCBI lineage: Bacteria > Pseudomonadati > Pseudomonadota > Gammaproteobacteria > Alteromonadales > Shewanellaceae > Shewanella > Shewanella sp. 553. The sequence continues at coordinate 1,419,103 of NZ_CM181701.1, read as the reverse complement.
CTAGAGATGTCCAAACTACTGCGCCATCGTGGTCCTGATTGGTCAGGGATCTACAGCAGTGATAAGGCCATTTTAGCCCATGAGCGTTTAGCCATTGTCGATATCGAACATGGCGCACAGCCACTGTTATCTGACGATGAAACGCTTATTCTTGCCGTCAACGGTGAGATCTATAACCACAAAGAACTCAAAGCTGAATTAGGCGATAAGTACAGCTATCAAACCAACTCAGATTGCGAAGTGATTTTGGCACTATACCAAGAATATGGCAGCGCATTTTTAGATAAATTAAACGGTATTTTTGCTTTCGTACTGTACGACAAAACCCAAGATACCTATTTAATTGGTCGCGACCATATGGGGATCATTCCGCTATACACCGGCCGCGACGCAGAAGGTAACTTCTATATCGCATCTGAAATGAAAGCACTAATGCCTGTGTGTAAAACCGTGGAAGAATTTAAGCCGGGCCACTTACTGACCCCAGCAGGTTACGAGCAGTACTATCAGCGTGATTGGCAATCTTTTAGCGCAGTAGAGCACAACGACGCCAGCGTCGATGAGCTACGCGATGCCCTCGAAGCTGCTGTAAAGCGTCAGCTGATGTCTGATGTGCCCTATGGCGTATTGCTATCGGGTGGATTAGATTCATCAATCATCTCAGCTATCACCCAAACCTTTGCTAAACGCCGCATCGAAGATGATGGCGAGTCCGATGCATGGTGGCCACAGTTACATTCATTTGCTGTGGGGCTCGAAGGCGCGCCGGATCTGCTGGCGGCTAAAAAAGTGGCCGATGCCATTGGCACCATACATCATGAGATCACCTTTACCTTCCAAGATGGATTAGATGCGATTAAAGATGTGATCTACCACCTTGAAACCTATGATGTCACCACCATTCGCGCAGCCACGCCAATGTACTTAATGGCTCGTAAAATCAAAGCTATGGGAATAAAAATGGTATTGTCAGGTGAAGGCGCCGATGAGCTATTTGGCGGTTATCTTTACTTCCATAAAGCGCCTAATGCCCAAGCCTTCCATGAAGAGTTAGTGCGTAAATTGGACAAGCTACACCTATTTGACTGCCTACGCGCCAATAAGGCCATGGCGGCCTGGGGGCTCGAGGCTCGCGTGCCGTTTCTTGATAAAGAGTTTATCGATACCGCCATGCGCATCAACCCTGAAGCTAAAATGTCAAAAGATGGCCGCATCGAGAAACATATTTTACGCCAGGCATTTGAGCACAAACTGCCCAAAGAAGTGGCATGGCGTCAAAAAGAGCAGTTCAGTGATGGTGTAGGTTACTCTTGGATCGATGGTCTTAAAGATCATGCGGCGCAGCAGGTTGACGATCTACAACTGGCTAACGCCAAATTTAGATTCCCATACAACACGCCCGAAACGAAGGAAGCTTACTTCTATCGTTGTTTCTTCGAAGAACACTTCCCACTGCCTTCAGCAGCAGAAACTGTGCCTGGCGGCAAGTCGGTGGCCTGCTCGACGCCTGAAGCGCTGGCTTGGGATGCGAGCTTACAAGGCATCATCGACCCTTCTGGCCGTGCAGTACAGTCGGTACATGAAAGCGCGTATGCTTAAGCGATAAGTATCACATCGCAAACTAAAAAAGAGACCTTAAGGTTAATGCTGATCAGTTAAGCATATAAACGATCAGTTGACCGATCTTTAAAAGGCTTCAAAATCCAATATCAGAAATGATATTGGATTTTTTTATGACTTTAGAACAAGCTTTCTGCACCGCTTTTGAATACCACCAAGAAGCCACAGCTTTTACCAATCTTAATCACTTATTGGATGAAAACATCATCCAGCAAGCCTTTGAAACTGCGGGGGTCGCCACAGTAAGAAAACGTCGCTTACCCCTTGATGCAGTTATGTGGTCTGTCATTGGTATGAGTTTTTACCGACAACAGTCTGTATGGGAGCTTGCGACTCATATGGAGTTGATGCTACCAGGTAAAAAGAAGCTCATTGCCCCCAGTGCTCTTGTTCAAGGGCGCCAGAGGTTAGGTGTGCAGAGTATGAAAAATGCCTTTCAAATGATGGCAAAACATTACTATAGCAACACTCAATTTGAGACATGGTGTGGACTGAATTTATTAGCCGTTGATGGTGTAGTCTGGCGCACTCAAGACACCGCTGATAATCGTAATGCTTTTGGCTCACCATCAAATCAACATGGTGACACCTCATTTCCTCAGGTTCGTATGGTGTGTCATATGGAGCTCACTAGCCATCAACTGATAAATAGCGCGTTTGATGGTTATAAAACGAGTGAAATGAAGCTAGCAGAAGCGCTCATACAGTCAACTCCAGACCATAGTCTCACGATGTTCGATAAAGGTTTTTACTCCTTAAACTTGCTACATCAATGGCAACTAGGTGGTGAAGAGCGGCACTGGTTAATCCCTGCGAGAAAGGGGCTTCAGTACGAGGTTTTACACTCAAATGGCCGGTTAGATAAACAGGTGAAATTGGCAATAACCGCCCAAGCCAGACAACAAAACCCAGCGCTACCGACGCATATAGAAGCGAGGCTGGTGACAAAATCAATAAAAGGTAAGACGCATCAGGTATTAACCTCAATGGTCGACCCATTACGCTTTCCAAGTGCTGACATCGTTGAGTTATATAATCATCGATGGGAAATAGAGCTTGGCTACAGAGAGATGAAACAAACCCTACTAAACAGCGAGTATACGCTAAGAAGTAAAAAATCAGAGATGGTAGAACAGGAACTTTGGGGCTTACTACTTGGCTACAACCTGATGCGTCAAGCAATGACTGAGGCCGCATCAAGAAAAGGAATATGGGCCAATCGCCTCAGCTTCAGTAATTGTGCGAGTACGATACTAAGTTACCTAGCAAGATTACCACTGATGAGCCCAGGAAATTTACCCAAACATTACGAGCAACTGATAGAAATGCTAGGTAACTTCGAGCTACCAACGAAACGAGAAGATAGGGTGTACCCAAGGGCTATAAAGTCAAAACCAAGCAAATATCCCCATAAAAAGAAAAATGCCAATCAGCTTAACTGACTGGCATTAACCTTAAGGTCTCTTTTTTATGTCGATAATCCTAACCTTATTCGCAAGGTATGCTGCGCTTAAAATAGTGCTCAGGCACCAAGTCATGTACTTCCATGGTAATACTGTTGACCGAAGCGGTTAAGCTTGCCATGGCTTGATAGACACTCTGGGTTAAATGCTGCTTTTGCGCATCAGTGCGTCCGGGCATGATACGAAAAGTGAGATGGATAAAACTGCCATCGGCTAACATGCCGATTTGTGAATGCTCACTGGCGTAACTACGCGACTTAATGGCCGATGACTCAAATAAGGCTGAATTAATCGCCCCTTGATGCACGGCTTGGACTAAGGCGTTGATATCAAACTGCTGCGCCAGTGGCGCCGAATACTCAATGATACAATGTGGCATATTATTGTGACCAAACCGCAAATTCGTTACCGTTGGGGTCCTTAAAGTGAAAACGACGGCCGCCGGGAAAGGAAAATATCGCCTTGGAGATCACGCCTCCCGCCCGCTCCACCTCGGCCAATGTGTGGGTCAGTTGCGCCGAATAGATCACAATCAAGGGCGCACCTTGGCTTAAGTCAAAGTGCTGTTCGCTTAAGTAAAAGCCGCCGTTTATGCCTGCATTAATAAAGCAGCTATAACTGTCACCATAATCGACAAATTGCCAACCGAACACGTCACTAAAAAACGTTTTAGTGGGTGCCATGGCTAACACCGGAATTTCTAAATAATTAATGCTTAAGGGAGCGTCCATAATCGCCTCATATTGTCGATAGCAGTAGATAAAACATTAACACAGATAACACGTTAATGACTAAACAAAAAGAGAGCCTAAGCTCTCTTTTTGTTTATCGACATCCAAGCGTTTACTTAGGCAATCAAGGCGGCGACCAAACCAATTAAACCACCAAACACCCCACCCCACACGACAAGCCACCCTAAGTGTTTTTTTATCATCTCTTGAACAATTTGTTTCACCAGTTGTGGGGTTAACTCTTCAAGACGCTGGTGTACTATCGCGGTGATTTTAGCTTTCAATTCGGCCAATACATCAGGCTGCTCAATCTCTTGCTTTAATAGCGCATAAAAATCATCACTTTGAGTGATCTCTATCAGTGAGTTTTTCATCTTCTCAATAAAAGGCGCCTTTAATGGTTCAATGGCATCAGTGCCACCAAACATGGCGAGCATGCCGCCCAAAGATGATTGTTCAACCGTGGTCACTAGCGCGTCAAATGCGGGGGTCATGTCCACGCGTTCAATGATAGGGGTTAAGTTAATGTGCGACGCACCATCGCCCTGCTGAGACAAGAATTTATCGATATTCTCGTCGGTAAAAAACTGTTCCATCATCAAATGGGCAATGCCCGCTTTAAACTCTTCAAACCGTGCGGGTATCACCCCACTGCCGTATAAACCGGGTACCTTTTCAAACAGCATATGGATAGCAAGCCAGTTGGTTAAGGCGCCCGACAGGGCAAATAATCCGATATTGAGCATCACAGGGGAAGCCAATAAGTAGCCTGTTGCCATCACTGCGCCAGCCAATAAATTTGTAATAAAACTCTTATTCAACGTCTCTTCTCTCCAACTACCAAGGTGACGACAACTTATCGATAACCTGTTTTGATGCATAAAAAACCGCGCGTATCTTACCATAAGCCACTCCATAAGCCATTGAGTAACAAACGGCCTTTACTCCACCACAACGCATGGAGATAACATGGGGATTAGGCTTTTAAGATCAAGTCACGTTGACCTTTGTTCCGCCATTATCGGCATGCCTTAATGATTAGCGCATCAACAAGTGCTGCAAACCCAAAACAAGTGTTATTTCAAGGCCCCGATAACACAGCCAGATCAATCATCACTTTGATCCGGGTCACACTTAGGTTAAAATCACGCCCATCAAATTACATGAGGATGTTGTCAATGTTTATCGTTCGTTGGGTATTAGGTCGTATTATTCTGTTTTTTAATTTCATTTTTGCCCCAAAGAAGCGTCAGCGCCCGATAGCAGAACAAACCAAAATTGATGAGCAGACTCGCCAAATTCAGTTATATCAATATCCTGCGTGTCCATTTTGTGTCAAAGTGCGCCGTACTATTCGTCGTCAAGGCCTTAATATCGCGACTGTCGATGCCAAACAAACCGAGCATCAACAAACACTGGTAAAGCAAGGCGGCAAAGCCATGGTGCCCTGTTTACGCATAGAGGAAAACGGTCAAGTACAATGGATGTATGAATCTTCAGACATCATTAACTATCTTAACCAACGCTTCGCATAATGATTGACCAGCGCGTTAATCAGTAATGACTAACGCGCATGATTTGTACCATCAACTTATAGGGCGCCTGCCTGTGTTAATGGTATTCCCTCCACCTAAGTGCGCTAATCACCTTACCTCGCCAGAGACTTTAGCCATAGGTGCTAAGCAGCCCAATTTACGTTATCCTCGAGCCATACTTTAATACCATGCATATAAAGACAATAAAAATCATGCAAATAAAAAATACGCTTGTTTTATTCGGATTATTAATACTGTCCGCATGCACCGCTAGTCAGCGCAGCGTTGATGACTTTGATATCAAAGTGGAAGACAAATTTCAGACCCAAATTACAGGCGATGGCATTAAACTATTCACCTATAAAATAAAATACGCCACATTGCCGACCATAGAGCGACCGTATCTGCAGACAAGGCAAATAGAGCGCCAGCAAAGCAGAAAAAAGAACACACCTCCCGATCTGTCTGATTGGACACAGCAAATTGAATTAGGGCTCGACAAAACCATTGCGATGACTGGATATTGCCGCGAGGGTTATATTGAATTAAGCCGCATTATCGAACTAGGTCGAGGCGAGATCCGTGGTGAGTGTAATGAAGGCGCTACGGCTCAAGATATCGATATATTTACCCCATAAAGCCACCTGTTTTATGGCTCAATATTCCCCTCTTGAGCTTCTAGCAAACGCTCTTATTCCTAGCGTCAATACGCTCCAATAACGAAAATTAACGCCAAAACGAACCAAACCGTTCGTTTTACATGTTAAGCTCTCATCTTTATCACAACTTATCTGCAGCAGAACAACTATATTCTACTATGAACAAACTAAGTCGAAATGAAAGGCTAGCTGTTATTCTCAAGCTACTTAGCATGCATAAACAGCTATCTAACCAACAACTCTCCAGGTTACTCGCAGTGACAGCCAAAACGGTTCGCTGTGATCTCGTCCAACTGGAACAAGACGGCCTAGTAAAACGAATTCATGGCGGCGTCTGTCAGTCTGAAGGGGTGGATATCAAAAAGTACAGCTTGGATGCCATGCTGGCACAACTGATAGAACACAACTTGCTGAGCGACACCTTAGGACTCGATTCAACCCAAGGTAGATTAAAAAAAATGAAACAGAATGTATTTGTACTTGGCTCATTCAATGTCGATATCGTTGCGAACCTAGAACGCTTCCCTCAACCCGGTGAAACGCTGCATTCAAGTAGTAGCAGTATTGGCGCCGGTGGCAAAGGTGCCAATCAAGCTTATGCTGCTGCTAAAAATGGCGCTAACATTACCTTTATGACCAAAATTGGTACCGACCAATTTAGTCAATTTGCCCGCCAACACCTGAGCAGTACAGGCATAGACAACACCATTATTGTCGAGTCATCCACCAGCCCTACAGGAACCGCGCTCATTTATGTCAGCGAGCAAGCCGGCGAAAATATGATTGCGGTGAATGAAGGCGCAAATATGACCCTAACTGCCGATGAAGTGCAAACTGCCAAGCATCATATTATTAATGCTGAGCTGTTTCTTACCCAACTTGAAACCAATTTTGATGCTATCAAGTTGGCAATGAGCATCGCCAAAGAGAGTGGCGCTAAAGTGATCCTCAACCCCGCGCCATACCATGACAGAACCCCTGAGTTACTGCCTTTGGTGGATATGATAACCCCCAATGAAACCGAAGCCTCATTAATGACTGGTATTGAAGTCTCAGATTTAGAGAGCGCTAAACAAGCCGCTATCGCGATACATGCTTTAGGAGTCACCTCGGTGGTGATCACCCGTGGTGCTGATGGGGTATTGCTCTATGAAAATGGCCAATTTACCCAAGTTGATGTGTTAAAAAGCGCGGTGGTCGACACCACTGGCGCTGGAGATGCCTTTAATGGCGCGTTAGTGGCCGAGCTTGCCAAGGGCAGTACGCTACATGATGCGGCTAAATACGCCAACGCCTATGCCTCCTTAGCGGTTGAGCGCCTTGGTGCGGCAAACATGCCTGACGCCTCTCTGGTCGCGGCAAGGCTTAACGCTTAGTATTCCATCAAAACGCTATGGTCTCAATCAACCTTAATGGCTCAGCCTAGCGCTAACTTAGCTATTAATTTACATTAAAAAGTAATAAAAAAAGCGCAGTAGTAACTGCGCTTTTTTAACGGTCAACCCTTTAAAGTATCAAGCGACCGATAATAAATTTAACGACTTATTTTAAACTAGCAGCATAATCAATAATGCTACTACGATATAAGGCTAATAATTCACTATCATTGACCGCAACGCCCACCTTTTGCGGCGCGTGATCCATCCAATCATCGTGTAGATAAGTACGACCATCAAACTTCTGAATGGTCATGCCTTCTGCAACGCCGTCGGTAACCACCCGAATAGGACCTTCTCTTAAGGTAAATAACTCAGGGTTAATCACGTAGGCGATCGCCGAAGGATCATGCACATGGCACGCCTCTAAACCCACTTTTTCACTGTAAAACTTTAAGTAGTAACGGCTGACGTCCCAGATAAACTGGCCAACTTCACCCGCATCGTCACGTAACTGATCAAGATAATCGCGGGTGAAAAAGCTTTGCTCTGTTACATCTAAACCAATCACGACTACTGGCCATGAAGCGGTAAATACCATATCGGCTGCATGAGGATCGTCATGTACATTGGCTTCGGCAAATGGCGTCACATTACCGCGGTGATCATTTTCACCAAAGGCGCCGCCCATAACGACCACTTCTTTGACCAAATCAACGATCGTAGGGTCAGCCTGTAGCGCTAACGCGAGGTTCGTTAACGGACCGATAGCCACTAGGGTTATTTCACCAGGCTCGGCTTTAACCGCATCGATAATGTACTGATAGGCTGGGCGTGGATCCGCTTGGCCTTCTACCTCAGCGGGTACTTTAACATCGCCAAACCCCCCTTCGCCATGAACCACCACAGTTGGGCCGACTGGAGGACGTACAATAGGCTTGCTCGCACCAGTCACTATATCGGCTTGGAGTTTATATTTTTGCTTAAGATATAAAGCGTTATGTGTCGCATTTTCGATAGTGACGTTGCCATAAACCGTAGTGATGGCTTTAAGTTCAATGTCAGGATGCGCTTGGGCAAACAGAATCGCCATTACATCATCAATACCGGGATCTGTGTCTAATATAATTTTAGTTGTCATGGGGATCACTGTCCTACTAATTAGATAAATCGATACTATTACTATAGGGTGTTATATCAATCGCATTACGTCAGTGAATCACTGGTTTAATGTGCTCGATATGGCTGAATGTTCTGCGACTGAGTTAACAAAGACTTCGAGGAAAACAACATGAAATTCGAAGTCTATTTCAGGCGGATACAGACAAATTACGACGTTTAAACGCACCGAGCACTATACAAAAATAATCATGGCTTAAGTGTGATAGGCCATCAAACTTGTACTTGAAAGTGAACATATTGGTTCACTTAAGTGCATGCTAACATATTCGCGCCTTTGCGCTGGATAAAAAATCCATCCGTTAACCTTCCTCTACAGCACCCTTAATCACTAACATTATCAACGTAAAGTTTTATCACCACCTCCCACGTTTAACACCCTAGATATTGCAGACTTATCGCCGCTGCACCAAAACAAAAATGTCAGTATGCAAGGTGCCGCTTAAACTAAGCGGCACCTTGCATGAGCCGGCTCATGCTACTAGGCATCTTATTGTCATAGCAGTTATCCGTCATAAATTAAATGAGTTGAGCCGTCTAAGTCGTACTTTTTGTACAATAAATACTAACGTAAATCGAAACGATCTAGCTCCATCACCTTATGCCACACCGCAACAAAATCATCGATAAACTTATCTTGTGCATCGTCGCTGCCATAAACTTCTGCTAAGGCTCTGAGCACTGAATTTGAACCAAATACTAAATCCACTCGGGTGGCTGTCCACTTAAGATCACCCGTTGCACGATCAAAGCCTTCAAATAAGGTTTCATCGCTGGATGTGGGTTTCCATTCGGTGTCCATACTCAGCAAGTTGGTGAAAAAGTCATTGGTTAAAATTTCAGGCCTGTCGGTCAACATCCCATGCGGTGATCCATCCACATTGGTAGACAACACTCGCATACCACCCAATAGTACCGTCATTTCTGGTGCCGTTAGGTCCATTAACTGCGCTTTATCAACTAATAAAGCCTCAGCGGGTACCTTGAGATTATCATCAAGATAATTCCTAAACCCATCGGCAACGGGTTCGAGTACCGCAAATGAGTCTATATCAGTCTGTTCGGCTAAGGCGTCTGTGCGTCCTGGAGTAAAGGGCACACTGATAGAACGCCCAGCATGACGCGCAGCAAGTTCAATACCGACACCACCACCTAGCACAATAAGATCGGCCAAGGAGACCTGTTTACCTATTTGTGCCTGATTAAAGTCGGCTTGAATTTGGCTATAAGTTGCCAAAACCTTCGACAACTGTTGGGGTTGATTGACAGGCCAGCCATTTTGCGGCGCCAATTGAATTCTTGCGCCATTGGCGCCACCCCGCTTATCTGAGCCTCGAAACGTAGCTGCCGATGCCCATGCCGTTGACACCATCTCAGATATCTTCAGTCCGCTGGCTTCAATGACCTGTTTTAAATCGCTGATATCTTGCCTATCGATGCTCTCATAATCGGCTTGAGGAATAGGATCTTGCCAAATCATCTCTGCTGATGGAACGTCTTCGCCCAAATAACGAGCACGTGGCCCCATATCGCGATGCGTCAACTTAAACCAAGCACGAGCAAATGCTTGGGCAAATTCATCGGGATGGGCTAAGAAACGTCGTGATATTTTCTCATAGGCCGGATCAAAGCGTAACGATAAGTCAGTGGTCAACATTGATGGCGCGTGGCGTTTACCGGCATCGTGTGCATCGGGGATCTCATCAGCCCCCGCATCACCTATAGGGCGCCATTGGTGTGCGCCAGCCGGGCTCTTGGTTAATTCCCATTCGTAACCGAATAGGTTTTCAAAAAAGTGATGGCTCCAACGAGTCGGTGATTGAGTCCAAGTCACTTCAAGTCCACTGGTTATAGCGTCGGCCCCTTTGCCGCTTCCGAAACGATTGTGCCAACCGAGTCCTTGTAACTCAATGGGGGCCTCTTCTGGCGCAGGACCAACTAAGGCCGCATCTCCGGCGCCATGAGTTTTACCGAAGGTGTGCCCACCGGCAATCAAGGCCACAGTTTCTTCATCATTCATTGCCATTCTGGCAAAGGTTTCACGAATATCATGGGCTGCAGCAAGGGGATCGGGATTGCCATCAGGCCCTTCAGGATTGACATAAATTAACCCCATTTGCACTGCAGCAAGAGGGTTGTCGAGTTCTCGATTACCAGAGTAACGTTTGTCTCCGGCCAACCAAGTGGTTTCTGCGCCCCAATTGACATGGATTTCTGGCTCCCACACATCTTCGCGACCACCGGCAAAACCTAAGGTTTCAAACCCCATTGACTCCAATGCCACATTACCCGCTAAGATCATTAAATCAGCCCATGAGATCTTACGGCCATATTTTTGTTTAACCGGCCACAATAGGCGGCGCGCCTTATCGAGGTTACCATTATCTGGCCAGCTATTTAACGGCGCAAATCGCTGCTGACCTCGGCCGCCGCCACCGCGTCCATCACTAATTCGATAGGTACCGGCACTATGCCATGCCATACGAATAAACAGCGGCCCATAGTGGCCAAAATCTGCCGGCCACCAGTCTTGAGAATCTCCCATCAGGGTGTGTAAGTCTTGCTTAACTTGTTTAAGATCTAGGCTTTTAAACTCACTGGCATAATCGAACCCCTCCTCCATGGGGTTAGACTTGGATGAGTGTTGAGTCAACATCTCAAGCCGTAATTGGTTTGGCCACCAATCCTTATTTGCTGTGCCACTTCCTGCAACATGATGCATCGGACATTTACTGTTAGACATGAGCACTATCTCCTTCCCTGCTTTACAACAGGTTAGTTATAAAGGTCTATTATTTATAGTACCTTAGCCCCACTTTTGGCCAGTAAAGTCTATCAATCGTTGCGATAGACTTTACCGATTAGATAAGTGCTGTACTCCTTACTCTTTGGAGAGCGGCAGCCCTCTTTAAACCGCAGCAAAACCACAGCGGATTATTGGCGTTTAATCACTTCAAAACCAATTAAATACAATTGATCAATATTGCCATATATTGCTCTTATCACCTGCTTTAGCTCATCTAGTGTCATGTTTTCTTGCGCTGCATGCTCAAGGTTTAGTGCATCAAACGCGACCGTCTCGACACGATTAACCTTAATGTCGCAAAACCAACGGTTATCTTCAAAGGTCGCAACATGCAGCACTTGGCCAACCTTAAAATGGGACTCTGATTCATCTCTTAAGGTAATATTTTTCGCCCCAGAGAGAATATCGGCCTCAAAGCGTTCAAAAAAAGTGATCTCACTTACAGGATTAATTGTCATAAATTGTCTCGATTAGAATGTTTGCCTATAGCCGCCTGCTTGAGATTGAGTTAAAATCCGCCCCCGGTTTACGCTCTCTCGAAGCTAAGCCCTATTTTGAGTTAATTAAGGTGGAGCCAATGAACAGAAAACAGAAGATAATCAAAAAGACCGCAAAACGTGCTAAAGCGCGTCTCAACAAGCATACGGCTCCTACGATCAAGAAGTATATATCTAAAGGCGATCGCGCCAAAGAGCTCGCTCGTGAACAAGCTGAATTAGCTGCCAAAGCCAATGCTACCAAAAATGGAACAGAAGCGAGCGACAACGAGCAGGCCAGTGACCAACCTGCAGAGCCAACCAGCACTGAAAGTGAAACTCAAGCTTAATCGCCTCACCTTGCTAGGCGTCGGTCTTTTACCACCTCAGACTCGGACGCCTTGAACTTACCCCCTCCAACGTTCTATCACACTAGTCTCTAACCACTGGTTTACCCGTAATGAGCTCTGAGACCCGATTACTGGCTTCGCAATCTTGCTCTTCACTCAGCTGCGCCATTTGAGCACAAGATGATGATAATGGATTAGGACTCGATGGGCTCAGTTCGTCATCGAGAGGCCTTGACTCGGTATTTACCTCAAAACCCACTAACAGAATTTGCTGCTGTTGCACCTTATCAACGAGTCGGTATGCGGTCCACACGCCGAGGACACCAAACACAATCGCGCCCAACACTTGGCCAATTAAGACCCCTTCAACCCCACCCCACTGCGCACCATAATAAACAAATGGAATCGTCCCCAGCGTCGCTTTCCCCACGTTAAACACAGTTGAGTATTTGGCTTTACCCAAATTATTAAATGATGCATTAGCCACAAACAGCGCCCCGGAAAACACGAAGAACACCGCAATATAACTACAGAAAAAACGGATCAGTTCGGCGCTATCACCCTGCATGGCAAAAATCACAATGATCTGTTCTTTAAGTCCAAATAATAATAGCGATATCGAGATCACATAAACGCTGCAAAACAGCAGCGCCTTGGTTAAGATCTCTTTCACCCTATCGAACTCTCTCGCGCCAAAATTTTGTCCCACAATAGGGCCGACCGCGCCGGACAACGCAAATATCATCCCAAAGGCCACTGGCGTGAGTCTACCTAATACCGCCCAAGCGGCGACATAACTGTCACCAAAATCGGCAATCGCACGGGTAACGACCGCATTGCCGATAGGGGTTGCAATATTGGTCATCATTGCCGGCCCGGCAATAGCAAAAATGGGGCGAAGATCTTGCTTAAAGGCGGTTAAATCAAACTTGCCGACCAACTGGTGCTTAACCATGACGCCGCGCGCGGCAATAATGAGAACAGCCACACGCGCCAGCACCGACGCCAGCGCGGCACCTTCTATTCCCATGGCAAATAAGAAGATAAAGATAGGGTCAAAAATCAGGTTGACGCCACCACCGGCCAGTGTCGATATCATGGATAACTTAGCATCCCCCACGGCGCGCAGCGCGGCGCCAAGTGCCATCGCTAGGCAAATTAGTGGCATCGAAGGCACCAAGATATATAGGTAATCAGCAGCTAACTGCGCGGTGCGACCACTGGCACCGACTAACGCAATAAGCTCGGGAATAAAATAGGTCACCACCATAGCGACCACTATGGCCACGAGTAATGTTACCACCGCGCTATTGAGCAGCAATCGCTTAGCTTGGGCAAACTGTTTGGCGCCTATGGCTCTTGACACTAACGCGCCTAATGCGATGGACAATCCGATACCGATAGAGGTAGTAAAAAATGAGATGGTACCCGCGTACCCAACTGCTGCAGCTAGCTCTTGCTCTCCCAATAAGCTGAGAAAAAAGATGTCGATAAGGTCGACCACAAATAACGCCGAGATCCCGATAGCGGCGGTGGAACTCATCACCAAGATGTGGCGCATTATCGGGCCTTCGACAAACTTTGCGTTAGTCATGTGTATCCTTTATAGAGGGTAAAATAGACAATATTGCAGATTAAAGATCGGTCTCAAGCTCACTGCCGCACTTATCACAATATAGGGCGTTTAACTCATGGCCCGACTTTAAACAGTTACTACAGCGGCGGAGATCTTTTCTACGCACCACCTCTTGAGAGATCTCGGAGGTTAAGATCCCCGTTGGAATGGCAATAATGGAATAGCCTATCAACATAGTAAAAGCGGCAATACCTTGACCAAGCGGCGTTTGCGGGGTGATATCACCATAGCCCACCGTCGTAATGGTCACTATGGTCCAATAGATGGATTGAGGCATAGAGGAGAAACCATTTTCCGGCCCTTCAACCACATACATAACCGCACTCAACACCATCACAATCAGGCTGACCGAAAAGAAAAACAGGAATACTTTACGGCTCGATTGCATCATCGCCCGCAGTAAAACATTTCCCTCACTTAAATACCGCAGTAGCTTAAGCACTCGGAAGATACGGAACAAGCGCAGCACTCGGATCACTAAGGTGAAGTTAGCACCAGGGAAAAATAGCGCCAAGTAACTGGGTAATATGGATAACAAGTCAACAACCCCGTAAAAACTGCGAGCATATTGCCAAGGTTTCGCCGAGCAGTATAAGCGCAGTAGATACTCGAGGGTGAAAATGCCAGTAAAGCCCCATTCGGCAATACGGATCCATGTGCCGTAGCGGCTATTAACACTTTCGATAGTATCAAGGAAAACCAACGCCACACTAAGGACAATACAAACGATTAAGACCAAGTCAAAATAGCGGCCAGCCTTAGTATCGGTACCAAAAATGATATCGCGTAATTTTTCGCGGCGAGACAACTCAGGGGTGGCGTTCATCAGAAATTAACATCCTTTTATATGTATCAGCAGCGGAGAATATGTGCATAATAATGGGTTCAACAAACTGATCCAGCTTAATCTAAAATAAGGTATGATGAACACCCAAACGGCGGTTTTATTTATCAATCAATGACCATGCAAACACTTTTTAAACAGCTCTTACTGTGCGCCTTACTGCTCAATACTAGTTCAACTTGGGCCACCTCGAGCCAGCAATCTGCCAGCTTTCATGGCTCTAACCACAGTACTGACCAGATTGGTAAAGTCGATTTAGTCATTGTAAATAAATCACAAGCCAGTATGCAATTGATGCGCGATGGCAAAGTACTGCGCCGCTATACGATTGCCATGGGCGATCGCCCCACGGGACATAAGCTTCAAGAAGGCGATCAGCGCACCCCTGAAGGTCGCTACCTTCTCGACTACAAAAAAGCCGACAGTGCCTACTACCGTGCGATTCATATCTCATATCCCAATGAAGAAGATAGATTACGCGCCGCCGCCTTAGGGATAGACCCTGGTGGACAAATCATGATCCACGGCCAGAATCCCAATTCGTCATTAACCCCAGATGAAGCCCAGCGACTCAACTGGACCGATGGTTGTATCGCCTTGAAAAACCATGAAATCGATGAGTTATGGCAGGCGATAGAAACAGGAACGCCCATAGAGATCTGGCCGTAACGTTAGTCACACACTAGCACTATGATGTTTATGGTGTTAATGCCATTTGACACTAGCAGGAGGATTTTAATAGCTCATCCTGCACTCACCACTAAATTTTTATGTCAGTAAAAGAGTCCAATGCGATGACAAAACCCCACATTACCCTAGACGAACTTGAACATAGCTGGCCGCAGTTTAGCCATGGTATTCAAGAGTTTTTACAAGAATTACAACTCGATACCCTAGGGCTTGCTTGCGATCATGTCGCCGTACGTGTTAACTCAGAGACTGGCGCCGAGCTGCTTAAAGACTATTTTGGCCAACAAGGCCATATTATCTCTAACAACATCATTAATGGCCGGCCGATATTAATCATCGCGCTTAATACGCCACTGCAACTGGGTGATATGCTTATCGACTGTGTCGAACTGCCGTACCCAAGTAATAAGCATTATCCCTGTGAAGGGTGGGAGCACATCGAGGTGGTTTTGCCAGGCGAAGCACAAAACATTGAGCAACTCAGCCAGCAACTACTTAATGCTGTCCCCACTCTGGCGCCAGTGTTAGCAGGTACAACAGATATCAAGGTAAAATGCAGCTCCCCCCAAGGAGAGCATGAACGCTTAGCCAATCCGACCATCGCCTTTAAGCGCGCTAACCTCTGTATCAAAGTGCATGCCCATGGTATTAAAACCATTATCGCATCAGAGGCCAAAGAGTAACGCTTAATGATGTTGGACGCATGAGCTAATGGGTTATGCAAGGTAACCCTGCATCATCAGCAACAAAAACGCATCGGCTAACGTGTTATCGCCGATGCGATTATCAATGTCATTAACTAGATTTTTTCAATATAAAGAATTATTTCACCCACTTTAAAACCAAACTTGCTCATGTCTGTCTTGTTAAATAGACGGTTCTCATCGAGTAGGAACATCCAATCATCTAGGGTCACTTGGTAGGTCTCGCCATCGACTACAATATCTAAATCATACTGCCAAAATAACGCCGAGCCTTGGGTCCTACCCTTGGCAATACCAATCACATCACCGGCTTGACCTTCATATTGATTCTCAGCCACTTTCTTTAGCTGCCAAATTCGAGTCGACTTTTCACCATCGTCAAACTCAAACCACTCTTTGATTTCGCCGTTAGCGCCTTGCCAATTAGCGACTAAATCGACCTCGAAGCGACGTAATAAATTGCCCGAACGATCTAACACAATGCCGTAAGCCTTTAACTTGCCATCAAAAAATTGTTCTAACTTTAATTCAGGTTGAGTGCCTCTATGCTCCTCTAAACTGGCTGAACCACAGGCCGTAACCAGTAACAACAATAACAGTGACATCAAATATTTCATTGGCTTAACCCCAGAAGTTGTCGCCTAAGCTTGGGCTCAGACGTATTTTTAGACAACCATATCGCTAAAAAAGCCTCACCAAAGCGGGGATCATCTATTTTCCCTATTAATTGATCTGCCATATAAAACTGACTCTCACCACTTTGATTAACCAGCAAAGTTAATCTATCGCCTGGGGCCACATTGGGCCAAATACGCTGCAGTGGCGCGACCCATTGGGCAATATCGGCGGGGCTATAGCCTAGGTGTTGCCACTGCTCTGCGGTTGCCTCGACTAATGCCTGTTTATCTATGGTTTTGTAATATTCGATACGCAGCGCTTTGATTTTTTTGTCATCTGTACCTGCCTCTATTGAGAATGGCCGCTCACTGGCAAACAGTTCGGCGCGATATAAGGTCCAAAATAGATAGGTCATCTCTCCGGCGCCAATCTTTTCAAGCTGGCTAATGGGAGAGGCATAAACACTGCTACTGAGTAGCATCACAGCTAACCATTTAAACATAAGTCACCTCGTTATATTGGCAAGCGCTGGCGGCTGTAACAACCGATAGCCAGTGATCAGTAGCGGCATTAGCAGCGACCACACCAGCATGAGTGATCCCACCAGCATGAGTTCATTCCAACGGGCCTGTAATACACCAAACTGAATGCCAGCCCAGTAACTGCTGGCACCACCAATGGCGCCAAACAAGACAACAACCCAACTCTTCTGCCGAGTTAACCAATGTAAACTGTGATTAAAACTGATGATAAAGATGCACCAGAGTAAAGCGAGCCAGAGGGGAAAGCCCACATCGACTGTGCTAAAACCACCAAATTCAAGCTGTAGCTTATCCACCGCGATACCAATTGGCACCAACAAGAGTAACTTAGCATCGGCTTTGCGAGTGGGCGACAGTAAAAAATGCAGTGCGATAAGCAAAATCATAGCCAGCGCTGCATTGTCGCCAAGCAAGGCGGCGCTAAACCAACATAGCTGAAATAACAGTAAGTTAATAATCCAAAATCGCTTCATCGGCTTGTCCCACATAACGGGGTTTTCTGGCAACCAGATGATGCGTGCTGATCACCCGCTCTTTGAAGGCACCTTCGCAATAACAAAAGTAGAATAACCACAAACGTTTAAATTCATCGCTGTAGCCAAGTTTAACTAACTCATCCCAACGCTGCTCGAAAGCTTGGCGCCAATCATTGAGGGTTCTGGCGTAATGTAAGCCGATATCATTTATCTCACTCACCACCAAGTCGGTGCGCGACGCCATATGCGATGTCATCACGGCTACCGAAGGTAAACAGCCGCCAGGGAAGATATATTTTTGAATAAAATCAATTCCTTTACGGTATTTATCATAACGGCTATCGGCAATGGTAATGGCTTGGATCAGCATTTTGCCATCGGCTTTGAGTAACCCTGAGCAGGTTTCAAAGAAAGTGCCTAGGTACTCATGGCCCACGGCCTCAATCATTTCAATGGAGACTAGCTTGTCATATTGCCCTTCGAGTAAGCGATAATCTTGCTTGAGTAAGGTGATCTTCTCGCTTAAGCCCGCTTGCTCGATACGCTGCTTAGCAAAGGCATATTGGGCATCTGAAATCGTGGTGGTGGTCACCTTGCAGCCATAATGCTGCGCCATATAGATGGCAAGTCCCCCCCAACCTGTACCAATTTCAACAACATGATCAGTTGAGCGTAATTCAAGCCCTTGGCAGATGGTGTGCATTTTATTGAGCTGTGCGGCACTTAAGCTGGTGGCTTCACTACTATATACCGCACACGAGTAGAGCATACTCGAATCTAAAAAGCGCTCATACAGGTCGTTACCAATATCATAATGGGCCAAAATATTACGCTTAGAGCCCTGCTCGGTATTGAGGTTTTTGCGACGTAAAAAGAGGTTTTTCACCTTTGTGACCCAAGCCATCTTGCTTTCGATAGCATCAAGCTTAGCTTGGTTTCTCGCCATGACTTGAATGAGATGGGTTAAATCTGGGCTGGTCCATTTGGCATCTAAATAGGCCTCTGCTGCACCTATGCTGCCGCCTTGGATAATGTCTTTATAAAAACTACTGTCATGCACCACAATTTGCGCACTCAGTTGGGCCTCTCTATCACCCAGTATTTGATGCTTGTCGCCTTCGATAAGCTCGATGCTGGCATCCTGCAGCTGCGCTAAAAGCTTGACAATCAACGCTCTATATTTTTGGTTAGCCCCAGTATTCACTAAAGCATGACGAGGGTTAAGCGTTTGATTTTGTTTTACAAGCTGTTCCATTTCAACCTCGCTAATCGGACATTACTGTCGTATTTATGTTTTTTCATCTGATCCCGGGTGAGCAATAAACGGCACCCGTTTAATAAATAGTTTCAATGCTTGCCAATATATCCCTAGCACCATTTTGAGTGTCATCGAAGGCGCTGCAAGCAAGGTTTTAGTGAGCTCACCTTGGCTCACTGGGAATTTTGTTAAAGCCAAAGTCGCATCAAAAACTTTACTATGTTGGTGATTCTCAATATGCACTAGCGCCTTGTTTGCTGGCGGAGTAATGCGCCAATGATAAGTCATATTCATTTCCATAAATGGCGACACATGAAAGGCTTTTTTCACTTTCAGCTCTTGCTCCAGCGCCAGTAAATAATAGTGTCGCTGTTGCCATGGGGTGTTGCTCACTTCCGCTAGCATATAACGACACTCACCCGCTCCGTCATAACAAAAGTAGCAATTTATCGGACTAAAATAGATACCCATGCAGCGACATTGTGCCAACATCAGTACCCGCCAATCATCATTCCATTCACCACCTAACGCCCTGACTTTGTCACCAATACGCTGCTTAAGGCTGCCAGGTTCATTCTTAAGATAATCTTTTTCTAAAAACCGAATTGGATTAAACCAATCCCTGCCAAACAGCCTGCTGCGTTGCATCAGTTGTGGCAACTCATCTAAATCGATCCCCATCATGTACATCTTGTAGTTGAAGGCGTGAGTGATATCGCCATAGCGACGATGGCGCACCTCTCCTTTGTAAATACCACTGTGCTCTATATTAGCATCTTGGCTCATAAGGTCAGGCCAAAACGTTTAGTGACATCCAGCGCGCTGCGCACGCCATCTTCATGGAAGCCGTTATACCAATATGCGCCAACAAAATGGGTACCACGTTGGCCACATATCTGTGAGCGCTGTTGTTGAGCTCTGACGCTAGCATCATTAAGCACGGGGTGATGATAGACAAACCGACGTAATACCTTATTGGGGTCAATTTCGTCACTCTGATTGAGGGTGACACAAAAAGTACTGTCGCTATCAATGCCCTGTAAGATATTCATATTATAGGTGACACAGGAAGGTCGATTAAGATTGTCATCGAGCATGTAATTCCAGCTGGCCCAGGCCAGTGGCCTTTTGGGCAACAGTGCAATGTCGGTATGTAACACCACTTCGTTTCGGCTATAAGGAATGGCACCTAATACCGACTGTTCTTCATCGCTGGCATCGCCTAGCAGGGCTAATGCCTGATCTGAGTGACAGGCAAAAATCACCTCATCAAACACTAAAGCATCATTATTAACCAGCTTAATCACGATGCCATCAGATGTTCTGCGGACCGACTCGATGTGGGACTCAGTCAATACCGGTTTAGACAATTCAGCCAAGATGGCCTCGACATAGACCCGCGAGCCACCGGGCACCACTGACCATTGTGGCCTGTCAGAGATATTAAGTAGGCCGTGATTATAAAAAAACTGGATAAAAAACTTCAGTTCAAATTGCTTCATCTCGGCCAAACTAGTCGACCAAATGGCAGCACCCATGGGTAAAATATAATGTTGGCTAAAAAAGTCAGAAAAACCATGTTGCTGTAAAAAATCACCTAAGGTGGCGTTAGGTGCAATCGCTTGCTCACTATAGGCTTGCTTACACAATTTATTGAATTTCAAAATTTGGCTGATGAGACGCCAAAATTGAGGACGAAAGATATTTCTGCGCTGCGCAAACAATGAATTGAGACCATGACCGTTATATTCAAACCCAGTTTGACGATTATGTACGCTAAAACTCATTTCGGTAGGCTGACCAGCAATACCTAACATCTCAAGTAAACGATTAAAGTAGGGATAAGTTCTGTCGTTAAATACGATAAAACCGGTATCGATAGCATATTGCTTATCTTGATGGGTAATATCAACCGTGGCAGTGTGGCCACCAACATAATCGTTTTTCTCAAACACAGTCACGTCGTACTGCTTATCGAGCAAATAGGCACAGGTTAATCCTGAAATGCCAGAGCCAATCACGGCGATCCTTTTCATTATTTATTTATCCTTATCGCTAAGCGACGCCAAATGGAAAATGGCAGTAACTGTAAGCATCTCATTGTAAATATAAATAACCCCGGAAAACGAATATCACGCTTACCTTTAGCCACACCAGTAATAATCTTAGTGGCGGCTTGCTCTGTGGTCATCAACATAGGCATGGCAAAAGTGTTTCGCTCGGTTAATGGCGTATCGACAAAACCAGGATGGACACAGCTAACCTCAATATCATGCTGAGCCAAATCTATCGATAACACCTTAGCCAGATAAGTTAACGCCGCTTTTGATGTGCCATAAGCTTCGGCTCGGGGTAAGGCTAACATCTCAGCGCTAGAACTAACCATCACCAATCGACCACCGGGCCTTACCAAATTAAGCCAAGACTGTAAGCCGTAAGCAACTGAAATTAAATTGATGTTAATAACTCTCTCAAACCGCTTGGCATCAAAATGCAAAGCATCGTCGATGTATTCGCAATCTCCCGCATTAAAAATCAATAGATCTAACGGCCAATCGACCTTATCAATTACTGGATATTGCTGATATTGAGTTAAATCGAAACACAGTGGGGTGATGTTGGGATATTCCTTAACCAAACCATCCAGTTTTTGCTGATTGCGGCCGCAAGCTAAAATGTGATGACCGGCCTTAGCATAAGATACGGCTAAGGCCCGACCAATGCCAGAAGTAGCTCCCGTTATCATAATACGCATCTTATCCTCCTGCTTTGCTGGCATCGACATTATTTAGCCGCGCGCTGTTTGATGGCGCGAATGACACGGCCAAGTAATGGAATGTGTTCATATAACATCGCCCCCACATCTAAATAGTCGCGGTGATAAATTACCTTATTGTCCTGCGCCTTTAGATGAGAATGGCCTTGAACAGAAATAGGGCTAGCGCCACGCAGCTGTTTATGACGAAAGGTCATAGTCCAATAAATCGCAGCCTCACGCTCCCCTTCGAGCACATGCTCAATCTCAAAATCACAACTGATCAGATGCTGATATAACCCTGTAAAATAGCTAAGCAGAGCCGGTAGCCCGAACACTTGATGCATTGGGTCGACAAATTCAATATCAGGATGATAGATCTTTTCCAGCGATACTAAATTATCGGTCGAAAGCTCAGTGTAAACCGCGATAAAATTCTGTAACCATAAAGATTGCGCCATCATCCATAAGTCCTAATAAGATTTGTAGAATGCCAAGGCCCTTAAGCGTGCTTGTTTATGATCAACAATCGGTTGCCAATATTCGCTAACCACGCCATTTTTCTCGATATATTCATGGGGAAAATGAATATATTTATCGGGCACATTTTTAAGTTCTGGCAAATACTTACGAATGAACTCACCTTGGGGATCAAATTTTTGACTCTGAGTGATAGGATTAAAAATACGAAAATAGGGTTGAGCATCACAGCCCGTGCTTGCCGCCCATTGCCAACCGCCATTATTGGCACTGAAATCACCATCGATAAGGTGCTGCATAAAGAAACGCTCACCTTTGTGCCAGTCGACTAACAGATGTTTGGTTAAAAAGCTGGCAACTATCATACGCAGACGGTTATGCATCCAGCCGGTGTGAAGCAGCTGTTTCATTGCCGCATCGACAATGGGGTAACCGGTTCGACCTTGCGCCCAAGCGTTAAACGCCTCATCACTGCCCGGCCACTGCGCTAACTGATATTTAGTTTGAAAATTATCCCCTTTGACTAAATTGGGGAAGTGGAATAGCAGGTGGCGATAAAAATCACGCCAGATAAGCTCATTTAACCAAGTAAAAGCGCCATGCTGTTGATCGTAAATCACCTCAGGTTGAGCTTGAATTAACTGCAACGCCAGCCAACGCGGGCTTATGGCGCCTATAGCTAAATAGGGGGATATACCGGATGTACCTTTAATACTGGGGAAATCGCGAGTCGCGGCGTAATTTAATAACTTATATTGCCAAAATCGCGGTAGCACCTCGGCCATCACGGCATCGCTGCACGGCCAAGCACTGGAGTCGAGCTGCGGATAATCAAACGTCACTGGTGCGATAGAGACATCGCTTGGTAATACTGTTGAGGCGGCAGGCGATGGCACACATTCAATCCCCACCTGCTGCACTCTTTTTAACCACGCATTTTTAAACGGCGTAAACACCTTAAACATGTCGCCCTGTTTATTGAGCACACTGCCAGGGGACAAAATGGTATCACATTGCCATAACCTAAGGTGTAAGCCAGACTGGGCAATGTGACGATCGCGAACCACCTCATCGTCTTCCGGCTCAGTATTGGCCAGCACAGTATCACAGCCCTTAGCCTGACAAAATTGCAGCAACACTTGTTGTTGATGAGCAAAATCTGTGGCCGACAAATGGACAAACTCGATGCCATAAGCACCGAGTTGCTGAGCAAATCCATCTAGATGTCGCCGTATAAAGTCAGCTTTAATGGGGGCTAAATCATGTTGTTGCCACTGCTTTGGCGTCGAGATAAATACGGCGGTGTTAACGCCTTGAGCAATGGCTTCACTCAAGGCGGGGTTGTCATGGATTCTTAAATCACGACGGATCCATAAGATACTGCTCAATATCCGTACCTCAAACGCAACTCTTTAGGATGGGGATTTAAATACACTTGCTCTTGCAGGTACTCATTTGGGTACTCAATCAAGTAGTGTTTGATTAAAGTCAGAGGCACTAATAAAGGCTGTAATCCTTGATGGTAAGCGGCAATCTCATCGGTGAGTTCTTTGCGCTTCGCCTCATCTAAATCACGTTTAAAATATCCCTGCAAAT
Source organism: Shewanella sp. 553 (assembly GCF_059338375.1). Taxonomy (NCBI): domain Bacteria; kingdom Pseudomonadati; phylum Pseudomonadota; class Gammaproteobacteria; order Alteromonadales; family Shewanellaceae; genus Shewanella; species Shewanella sp. 553. Next base: position 1,395,309 of record NZ_CM181701.1, on the reverse strand, counting down.
GTTGTAGCGTATTGGTGTGGCTTCGACGTGAAGCTTTGTTCTTTAACGCTTCCATCAAGCCAGCAATATAACGCTCGGCGAGTTCGTCCAGTTCGATATCCGCGCGGCCCAACAAACGGCCCAGCTCGCGATAGCTCTCAACATGGTGACTCATCACTAAGTATTTGTGCACGCTATGGAAATTAATCAGCTTATGTTTGCTTATCCCACTGGCTTTAAGATCGAGCCACTTTTGATAAGTAAATATGCGGGTAATGAAATTCTCGCGAATGACCGGATCGTTAAGGCGACCATTTTCTTCGCAGGGCAATAACGGATTAAGTCGCATAACTTGCTGAGCAAACAAGCCTACGCCCGTTGATTCAGAACCTTTGCCGTGATGATGGTACACTTTAACTCGCTCCATACCGCAACTCGGGCTTTTAGCGCAGAACACAAACCCAGCGAGATCGCCATAGTGCTGCGCAGCCTTTTGACCAAATTCGGTTAGCTGTTCAGTAACATCACCGCTGCCATCGGGACGTGATACCGTAATAATATTGTCACGAATGATCTGCCTAATGGTCGGTCTTGGCACCGGGAGACCAATCGCCATTTCAGGGCAGACAGGCTTAAAATCAGCAAAATCACTGAGCTGCTCTACACAGAAATTGGATTTTTTATGGCCTCTATCATAGCGGACAGGCTCACCCATCACACAAGCACTAATGCCAATTTTAAGTTTTTTGTCCATCATCTCACCCTCATACTCTACTCATTTTAGTAGATGAATCGTCCTATTGGATTAAGCAACTGGCTCATACCTTGGGTAAAGTGAATTGCATCGCTCGATACCGTTAAACAGACACAGCCTTCTTGCGTTATCGGTTGATGGGTATGGTCACCGTCGAGCCAGATAAAGTCCCCTGCTGTATAATGGCCCATTTCATCATCGAAACTACCCTGTAATAATAACGTGATTTCAAACCCTTTATGAGTATGGCACGGCACACTGCCCCCCTTATCTATATGCAATAAGCTGGCTCTAATGTCATCATCATCAAGGGTCAGTCTTGCACGAGACAACTTGCCAAGTCCTTGCCATTCTCGCAGGCCAATTGACTTCATCGCCCGAGGCAACGAAATACGCTGTCCTGCCACTTCAATTTCAGTGACGGTTTGTGCCACAGCAGATTTTACCTCTGCAGGTGATGCAGTAATCGCATCAATCATTGAGGCACTGTCCCAATCAACCTCTATCTCACTGGTTGACTGCCGCTGACTCGCTCCATGCTCATCACTGAATGATGCTTGATTGGTAAATTGTGCTTCAGATAACTGCTCATTGAGCCAATCATCCTCTTCATTTATATCAAATGCCTGCATGGCTGCCTGTTCTGTTAGTTGCTGCACTTGTTTGGCACATTCACGGCAAAGTTCAACATGGCTGGCAATAATGACAGAAACAGAAGCAGGTAAATCACCAGCAACAAAACCGTTTAATACATTTAATGTTGGATGATGTTTAATCATTGTACTGTTCTCCCATTTGTTGCTTGAGCTTGGCTAACGCTAGCCTTAATCTCGACTTAACCGTGCCGATTGGCACGCCCAATTGCTGCGCCAACTGCTCTTGAGACAACTCTTGATAATAAACCCCTTTGACCACTGCTTGCTGCGCTGGCGGCAGAGTGTTGACATAATTCAACATCTGCTTCTCCATTAAGTGGTCGCCAAAGTTAGACTCTTCACTTTGTGCTTCATCTTGAGCCTGATCGATAGGCCAAATATCATCGCCAAGGTTTTGTTCGTTTTTTGCTTTGATACGCCTTAACATGTCAAATGATGCATTACGCATCACGGTGTACACCCAAGTGGTTGCAGCACCCTTGTCTACATTATACAAATGGGCCTTACGCCACACGTTGGTCATGGTTTCTTGCACCAACTCATTAGCTTGTGCCTCGCTACCTAACTGTTTTATGCCAAACCGTTTAATTTTGGGCGCAAAAAACTGAAACAGTTCAGTAAATGCCTGCTTGTCGCGTTGCACAGCAACCGAGTCAAGCCAATGAGACAACTCCGTTGGAACCTGAGTCTCAATATTATTGGCGTTAATGTTGCTCTCCCTCTTTGGGTAGCTTTTGCTTACTGTTTGTTGCATCTTAACCAACCATTGCTGAAGTATTAAAGTGCATTACGCGAGCAAAAACTAAATGGATCAATTAATATTTTCGTTACCAAAAATCAGACTGTGGAGAAATACTGTCAACTGTTCAAAACTCGATGGGTGAATGAACTTCTCCTTTTCATTCAAAGATAAAGGTAATATTTCTAAAAAGCGAGCACAGACCCAGTCTAGACGATCAAAATGGGTTGTTCCATATAATTGCCCCAGAGCATCATTGTCTTCAAATAGCTGTTCAAGCAAGCGCCCTAGTGCCATTGACGAGCTGTCAATACTCAACCGATCCCAGTGCGGTTTATAACAAGTATCGGCTAACAGTAAGTTATCGTTTCTATAAGCCATGTTATCTAAACTCACTAGGTGTAAAGCCTTCACATCAACCACTAATATGCCATCCTTGCCCGCATGAAAGTCAATCACTTCCACCCGCGCGCCCCAATTAGGCACATTAAATGCTAATTCGTTATCAAAGCGTGCAATCACAAACCCACCACGCTCTCCAGCCTCAGCTATCATAGAAAGGTAGCGTGGCTCAAAAATCCTCAGGCGCTGAATGCCATTAGGTAACATAAATAGCGGTAGAGGGAATACCGCCATTTGCCTTGGGCATGTGGGTAAGGTTGTCGCTAAATTATCGTTTAAATGAGTGTCTATCACTGTATTTCTCTTTGTGGAGCAATACCCGTGATACGTACAGGCAAAACCATGGGATCACAACCATTGGCATAGCCTGAACTATGATTGCTATTTTAATGAATTAAGCTAAAAGGCGTTAAGAGTCGCTACAGGATTTAAACTTTACCCATAGAACCACTAATCCATGACCCATTGTCATTGGGTTAACAAAGCAGGGGGGGAATGGGGAATGGGCAATGTGCGCCTAAGGGCAAATAATAAATAAGCGACCGAAGCTCACTTTTTTATCATTTAGATGAGTCATTGCTCGTGGCTAATGCACTGGCCATTGATGGTACCACCGTCACCGGATCGAGTCGCATCTGGAACCAGTTGATGCGCCAATCCAGATGTGGGCCCGTCACTCTGCCCGTAGCCCCCACCTCTGCAATGGCTTGTCCCTGTTTGATTATCTCGCCAGGCTTCACATACAACTTACTAAGATGAAGAAAACTTGAACTGACGCCATAGCCATGATCTAAGATAACTGTGCCGCCAGAATAAAACATATCTGGCACAGCGAGAGTGATCACCCCATCGGCAGGGGCCACTACTACGGTTCCCGTTTTCGCTGCCACATCGACACCAAAATGGGGATTACCAGGCTTACCGTTATAGACTCGTTGACTGCCATAGACTCCAGATATTCTGCCCGTTAACGGCCAAATAAAATCTTGAGCGAAGGCCTCTTGAGTTGAGAATTGACTTCTGGCCGCCTTTACCTGTTTGCTATCTTGAGCCGCTCTGGCTTGTGCTTTGGGATCGGGCTTCATGATTTTTTTCGCGATACCCGTCAGGCTATCGATCTGGTACTGTTTCTCACTAATAGTTAGCGGTTTTATTTGCGTCAGCCCATCGGGATAAACTAAGGTTAACTTTTGCGAAAGCGCTGCATCCCGTTCAAAACCAAATACAAAGCTCCCCTTAGGAGTCACCTTTATTTCGCTGCCGTTAAGGTACACTGAGGTACCTGGCGTGGTTTGAGCACGGATTAACGCCCCTTGCTCTAACGTGCCATTGAGGGTCACTTGCGCCATTGCCAAACCACTAAAACCTAGCGATATGGCGCCGAGCAATACAGCCAAATAGTTCAAATATACCTCCTTAAACGACAACGATAACCATGGATAAAGCCGCGATTACGCCGCGCCGCCTTTGACCGAAATAGCCCCTTTACCCACACCTTCATAAGCGATCACTTTAAATTCGCTATCGGGTGCTTCAGCGACCATAGTATTGGCGATAAACTCGGCTAGCAGTTCTACCGTTGTATCATGGGGGATGATTTCACAGCGTTTTTTCGGCATAGCCAACTGGAAGTCGCCCTGTGGGGCCACGTAATGAAAACCATAATGGGTCTCATCGTTAACCTCAGTTTGTGGTGATAAATCAAGTTCATCAACCTCTACTACATCATCGGCTGAACCTAAATAGATATCTTTCCAGCGGCGACTCCAATATTCGTCCCATTGCGGTGCAGCGATGCTATTTTCGAACACATTAATGGGGCTGCGATGACCGTGAGCGATACGCTGACAGTTACCGTCGTGTTTTTTTAACCCATGGGAATAATGATAAAACGGCGTGTCGTGTATTTCATTACGGAGCGTCAATGCGATACCATTGACATTATCCGGTAACACCTCGGCAAGGGCCTTTTGTAAGAAGGTGTTAACGCTATCAAAATCGATAATTTCGGTCGGAATAAGCGCGAAGGCTTGCGCGGGACAAGCTAGATGAATATCGCCTTGCAGACTATCAAAATCCATCCATACACGGTTACCCTGTTGCTGCCAACGCACCTCTGAGCAGGCGGTGGGGATCAATAAGCGATGATCCGCGACATCATCAATGGTGTTTTTGATAGTGCGCTTCACCTTAGCAAAGTCCAGCACCATGTTTTGCTCATCTAACCCACCATCAAGTAAAACATCAACAATCCAGCTCTCGCCTACCATGCCTCGGATTGGACACAGGTAAGAAAAGTCGATAACAGTTAAATCTCTAACAAAAAGTTGCATTTAATCTCCTGGCAGAAAAACAGTCTGCCTGTATTTATCCCATTAGCGAACTGCCAACGGATATAGTCATAAGCCATGATTTCACCTTATCAGTGACATTTTAGCAAGTCATGGTGAAAAGGTTGCGCAATAAAAACCCGCCAATCCACTATCTGTCATCACAAAAAAGCGCCCATATTTAGGGCGCTTTTGCGAGCTATTTCGCGAACTTAAGCTTTTAGGTTCGCTCAAAAAACTATTGTCCGCCCTTTAGACGTCGATCTAACTGATCCTTAAGATTAGCTGGCACGCCTTTGATCAGAATAGAATCAGAAATAGGATCATAAATCACTCGCTCGCCTAAGTGTTGCCCATCAAAACTTAGGGTCACACCGCCGCCAGTGCCTGAAAACTTTTTCAGTTGACGCAGTGTCGGCTTATCACCGGGAAACTCATCTTCAAGCTCGTAGTCGCCACCTTGGGCAAAATCGTAAAACGAGTCCATGCCCGAATCGGCTAATTCATCGGCCAAATCTTTTAATTGAATATCAGCGCCGGTATCACAACGCTCGCTGCAGTAATCAAACACCTTTTCACGGCACTGCTGGCGCTCATCTTTAGTGAGTTCGCTGCTGGCGACAAAATCTTCAACTGCGTTCATCAGTTGCTTATTTTGTACCTTAGTATTAACCCCTTCGACACAGCCCATAAAGTCGAGGAAAAAATCGGCCACTTTGCGGCCCGCACGACCACGAATAAAGGAGATATATTTAACCGAGTCAGGATCGGCTTGCCATTCGGTTAAATCGATACGGGCAGCCAGCTGTACATTATTTAAATCCAGATGGGTATTTTGCGACAGTTCCATATCGTCGAGCACAGTCATTGATGACTTGGCATTAAGCAGTGACACATAAAGGTAGTCACTGGTCATATGGGTATAGCAAGACAGTAGCAAGAAACCGCCTTGACTGAAGTCATATTTAGCCAGCTCTTCTTGCAGTAACTTACCCGCCAAACTCGAAAACTCAACAAAGCCTAAATCGCCATTACGGTATGCTGTTAACGCTTCTTTAAACTTAGGATTAGCCTCTCCGTCTTCACCGTGAGTACCAAAATGACCAAAGCCTTTACCCGCCTTGGTGGTATAAGTTTGATGCAGCTCTTCGAGCATAGTTTCTACGGCTTGGCTGTTTAAAAGCGGTTGGGGACGCAATCTGCAGCTCAGTTGGCCTTCGCCATCTTGGGAAATAGCGTGAATAATTGCTTGTTCGACGTTAATACTCATAAGCCTCGATAGTGATAATGGTAGAAATCCGTTATTATATGCTGCTATTTCAAATTAAAGTGAACAATTTTTCAATTATGGCTATTCAATCTAAATATTCGAACGCACAAGTTGAGTCTATTCTTGCTGAAATGCTAGCAGTACTCGACAAACATCAAGCCCCAACCGACCTGAGTTTGATGGTGCTGGGTAACTGTGTCACCGATCTACTGATGCGCAAGGTGCCTCAAGAGGCTCGCGGCCAAGTTGCACAGCAATTTGCTAACGCCTTAACTCAATCAGTTAAAGGCTAAAGTTTGGCTTAGTTATTTTACGAGTGAAAATCTTGTTTTTATTCGTAAAAAACTAGTAAAGTCGAACAATAGATAATTAAGATAGATTTTTATTTCAACTGATTAGCGGATCCCTATGATCGAGCGAAAGAAAGAGATGAGTCGTGACCGCGTGTCACGCTTAGTGAGCTGGGGCCATTGGTTTGCCTTTTTTAATGGCTTCCTAGGGATGATTATTGGTGTCCGCTATATCGAAACCGTCGGCGCACCAGAGTCTTGGATTGGCTGGAGCTACTTAATTATCAGTACGTTAGGCCATTTTAGCTTTTTAGCCTTTATCGTTTACTTGGTGGTGCTATTTCCTATCACCCTACTATTACCCTATTCCAAAATACTCAGAGGGTTAGCCGCCGTAGCGGCAACCCTTAGTCTGTGTATTTTACTCTATGACACCATTATCTATGATGATTATGGCTTACACCTCAGCCCCTTTGTATTTGATATCGCCTGGGCCGATCTGAATGCATTACTTCAAGGCACCTCTTATATTGTCACACCACTGGGAATAATAATCCTCGAACTGACCGCCGCAAATTACTTATGGAAACGCATCGAAAGCATTCGTAAATCAAATTATGGTTATAAAGTGGTGATATTTATTGGCTGTTGTTTTGTCAGCAGTCACCTAATCCACATCTGGGCCGATGCAGCCGACATTCAAGAAATCACCCGATTAGATGATGCCTACCCATTATCTTATCCAGCAACGGCTCGCTCATTTATGGAGAGTCATGGCATCGAAAAAAGCAGCATAAACTCAGCGGAGCCTCATATCCAACCGTCGCTCAACTACCCAATCTCCGCACTTCAATGCCAGGCAAGCCATCACGCCAATATGCTGATTATCGCCATTGACGGTTTTAGAGCAGACCTACTCGATCCAGAAACCATGCCGTTTATGTACCAATACGCACAGCAAAATCATTATTTCAGCCAACATATCAGTGGTGGGAATGTGCATCGCAGTGGCATGTTTTCACTGTTATATGGCTTACAAGGCAGTTACATGAGCGCCAATGACTTAAATTATCGCTCACCCGTGTTAACCCAACAACTCAAACAACAAAACTATGCTTTAGCCCATTTTGCGCCGCAAATGGCGTTATCCACCCCATACGCCATGTATCAGGATTTTGAGAGCCATCTCCAAGACACCGACAGGGGTATGGCGGCAGCGGATATGGGAACAATCGAAACTTTTAAACAGTGGCAACAGCAACAGAGTGCCGCTTGGTTTGCGTTAATCAATTTACAAAGTCCAGACAGCTATGACACGCCTATCGGCTTTCTTGGCATTGAAACAGTAAAACCACTATATGACTTAAAACCTGCACAAAAAGTGCTGTTTAATCAATATCGTCAATCATTAAACTTTATTGATAAACAACTGGCTAAGCTGTTAAGTGAAATACCCGATGACACCTTAGTAATCATCACTGGGGTGAGTGGTAAAGTCTTTACCAGTAATAACGATGAACCACGCTCAAATTTTTCACCAGCGAATGTCAACGTGCCACTCATCATCAACTGGTCTGGAAATCAGTACGCGAAAACTGTCGATTACCCCACTAGCCATAATGGTATCGTGCCCACATTAATGACACAGATGCTAAATTGTAACAATAAGGCCTCTGACTATAGTTCAGGTGAAAGCCTGCTACAGCCAAGCTCAGCAAGCTGGACTTACATAGGCGATGATCAAGTATTCGGTATCTATCAAGAAGATGAGATCACTGTTATCGATCGCCATGGTAAATATCGTATCTACAACAAAGACTACAGTCAGCAGTTACGTAAAAAAATCAGCGCTCCAGAATTGATAGAGGTGATGCGCGAGGGGCGAAGATTCTATCATCATTAGGGTATCTAAGCAGTTAGCGCCTATAAACTAAGCAATTAACCATTATTGGCGCGCTTAATACTTGCAGAACCCAAGTTGGCTTGATAAAGTTCTGCCTGTCTTAAACAGACCCCAATGTTTTTCTGTTTTGGATATAATCGGTATGTAGCGCAGCCCGGTAGCGCACTGTCATGGGGTGTCAGGGGTCGGAGGTTCGAATCCTCTCATACCGACCAAATTCTAAGAAGCCAGCTTAATCGCTGGCTTTTTTTATGCCAGTTTGTAACCTTACTATCCATCACCTCATGCTAAGCGCGCCTTTTAGTTATCGATTTGTTTCCCCTCAAAGCACTTGCAATCGTAGTGGATAAAACTTAAGAGATGGCAAATTTAGAAAACCCTTTCTTCTAAGGCGTCACTCGTCTCTCTAGCGATTATCAAGAATGTAATAAATTACTATAAAAATAATATATTTAGTTGGTAATTTACCATGTTAATAACTTAAACTAGGCCAATACATAAAGGTAACGTTTGCCTGCGACGACAAAAATCAATTTCACATAGGGATTTATGCAATTGATAAATAAGCGCCACCTTACATTTGCAATAGTTTTGGGGTTGCTGGGACTATTACTGAATTTAGTGCCTATACCACTATTCGGTAATCAACAGCTTATTATCGGTAACCTGTTTTTTGTGATTGTCGCGGTATTCTTAGGCCCCTTGGTATGCCTTGCTCACTGCATTGATGTGCGCGAGCGGTTTATATCTAGCTTGGGATAGTTGGCACACTTTCATCTTATTTCCACTCGAAGCCTTATGGCTGGGTTACGCGCGGCGTAAAGAATATTACTCTCTGTATGCCGATGTGAGTTTTTGGCTCATAGTCGGTATGCCGCTATTTTATATTTTAGTACGCTTTGTACTAGTGATGCCTGAAAGCTATATGCTTTTCACCACCCTAAAACAAGGGATTAATGGCATACTCTATACTTCACTAGGCACTATCCTCATCACTATGCTCCCGCAACGATGTTATATTGCTGGGAAGATTAAAAACCAACGTCGTAAGAGCTTTAATCAGCAACTCACTTATACCTTTACTCAATTATTGACATTAGCCTTGCTGGTTTCGGCATTGACCTTTAATAACCTCTCCATTAACCATCAGCAGTTAGATGTTAAACGCCAACTCGAAGATACCGCGCTGCATTTAGGCAAGGCTACCGACACGTTTATCGACACCCATGTGAACGCCATCGATACCGCCGCTCGTTGGTTAAGCTTCTCTGTATATGATCCTGAACGATGGCAAATGCTATTGTTAAAGCTACATAAAAACTATCCTGATTTTGTCTCTATGCTAATCGCTAATGAGCAGGCACATATCAAAAATTCGAGCCCCATTATTAACATTGATAGCTCGAAAAACATTACCCCGGCTAGCATCATGGATCGCCATTATTTCCAACAAGCGTTTTTCAACCAACTAACCTACACCTCACCGGTATTTTTAGGTCGAGGTTTCGGCTCTACCCCCATCGTCGCGATCAGCGCGCCCCTTTACCACATGAATACTCCGCTGGAGCCGGTAGGAATAATAGAAGGCTCGTTAGAGCTTGCAAACTTTGCACAAATTTATCAACGCCTTTCAGATGAGACGCAGCACAATATTGTGCTCACCGACGAAAATAATCTTGTGATCTATGCATCACCCGCTCTCAATAAGCAGCCCTTAAGTGAATTTGCGTTCTCTCACAGTGGCTTTAGCTATAAAACCAGCTTGGCCATGCTCAATATTAAACAACGAGACAATAAAAGCCCCGAGTTTGCCTATGCCAAACACATAGTAAAAAACGGCTGGACACTTTATGTGCTCACACCATTCACCCCATTGGTAGAGCAAGTTGAAAGTCAATATTTCACTACTTTTGGTATCTTATTATTATCATTTATGCTCTCTATTGCGATTATCAAAGTGATCAGTTTACGACTCACTCAGCCACTTGAAGCTATCGCCAACAAATTCAGTAATTGGCATCCGCAGGATCAAGAGGACGCCACCTTAAATGACTCTACACCACAAGAGATCTGTACCTTATCCAGCAGCATTTTAAAGAGTAAGCAGGAGCTGATCAGCTACCAATTAGAACTAGAGGAAAAAGTAGCTCTGAGAACCAAAGAGCTACAAGCGGCTAACACAAAACTACGTTTACTCGCCGAAAAAGATGAATTAACTCAGCTCTACAATCGCCGTTACACCGAAACTCACTTCCCTCGATTAAACGATATGTGTCAACGCAGCTGCGCTGCCATGGCATTTTGCATCGTTGATATTGATCATTTCAAAAGTATTAATGATACCTACGGCCATCAAGCTGGAGATAACGCCTTAATCCACTTAGCCCAGATCATGCAGCAATTTTTTAAACGAGATACTGACCTTATTTCTCGCTATGGTGGTGAAGAATTTCTGATTATTTTACCCCTATGCAATCCGCAAGAAGTAGAACAACATCTTAATGAATTTAGGCAGCAGGTATTTGATGCTCTGATCCCAATAAGTTCTGAAAATAGTATCCAACTGACCATCAGTATTGGTGCAGTAATAAGTAATAATCATTACCAAAGCGATATAGATTATTGGTTTAAGCAAGCCGATATCAATCTCTATCAAGCAAAAAAAGATGGCCGCAATCGCGTCATCAGCAGCCAACTTATTACTCAACCGCACGAGTAACAATTCATCACCTTATTGCAGAGTCAGTATTGGTTTTAAGCGGAGAAGTTAACGCATTAGGATTATTTGCCAGTTGCTGTTGCCCGCTGATATATTCATCTATGCATTCAATCATATACGGAAAGAATGGATTCCACTTCTGGCGTAATATCTCTGACGCTGGTACGCCGAGCACTCCACGTTCTCCCTTGGTCGATACGGCACCAATTTGTACTCTCGGCTGGGTAGTCGCCCTTTTTATTGGCCCATACAAACCATCAGATGCCGGAAAAGGCAATGCGACATGAGATAAAGAGTAAATTGCTCTTGGCCAACTAACCTCCAGTGGCTCATGCAAAATATCGCCATCTTGATAACGCACCACTTCAACTTGCTCGCTGGTTTGCCATTGATCAAGGCTGTCTTTATATCGTTGATTTTGAACTACATTTAACTGATATGGTAATCGACTAGAACCAATTAAAGGCTTAATGGCATCTATTGGGTCATTGACAACCAAAGCTAAATTGACATCAATACGGTTAATATCAAACAAAAACAACTGATGCTCTTTGGCCGGTAAACCTTGATATAATTTCGCTATGACATCGACCGTTGATACCGTACTGTCCGCTATTGACTGAAAGGTAAGCACACGAGTTAATTGCGTCTTTTGTAATTCAGTCATCTGATTAAGCAGTACTTGATTACGCGCCGCAACCTGATACACCACATCGCCAGCATTAACCGCAAACGAGTTATATTTAAACGGATCATATTCAGCTTGTACCGCATTCCAACTGAGTTTCTCTAACCCCAACCATTGACCCAACCTTGATTGCCACTTTGCTGCGGCGGCAACAGGTGATAACCCTATGGCAGGGGAAAGAAAGATTAACCCTGAGTAACTAGAAGGTTTATCTTGATTTAAGGCTTCTAACTCATGATTGAGTGCTAATGCTGCTCCAGTAGAAAAACCAACCACATACAGCGGCTTACCATTAAGCTGTTGCTCTAGGTGACGCGTTGCCAAACTGACCGCTTGCGCCATATCTTGCCAGCGTAAATCAACAAGCCCAGAAGGTAATGTGCCATGACCAGGTAAACGTAACCCTAGAATATGTGCTTTAGCGCGAAAGTGATTAGCAAAATGCGATAATGAATAGGGGGAATCTGACATACCGTGCAGTAATAACACGCCATATTGTGCCGTCGAATTTGGCCATTCAAAGCTGCGATTCCAATCCTGTGGCCACTGTTTAGGATCGGATAGGCTATGGCGTACATAACGGTTGAGCGGTTGACGAACAAGATGTTCGGTGCGCTGATATACTTTTGTGTCTACCTCTTTAAACAACTTATCCTCTAGGGCAAGGTACTGCTTAAAATCTGTCAGTTGCATGCTCTGGTTAAATTGAGATGACAGCTTTATCGTGTGCCATAACGACAGATCAGCTTGAGTATTGAGTACATACACTCCTACTACTAATAGTCCAAGTATTGTTCCCAATATGCCATAAGTTAACGCTAATAAGAGGTGTTTGGTCGATGTAAGTAGTATTCTCATCTATGTATCATCCCTTACTTGTCCAGCCCACTTAACGGATCATTTGAGCTGAGCCTATTTTATAATCGCGTGACGGGCTAATTAATCCCTTTTAACACAACCCCACTTAACATAGCCGATATGACTCGGTAGACTCTATGAGATATACGTCCAACAAATAAAACAATGACCAACAACATCTTCAGTATTGGCTCTACAAGTGCAGATACCTGCTTTTACCTGCCTACAGCGCCAATCATTCCCAGTAAGTGGCACTACACTCAGCTAGACGCTATTGAACAATTGATAAGTCTCAATGGTAATCACTGGCGTAAAATACTGGTTATTATGGCGAAAATAACTGCACCCGATACTGATTGGCGTCACCATATGCCACAACTCTTAACACAAGGTAACCATATTATGTTTGGCGCTACAGCGCTTAAGCGTAATGCACAACACCATTTTGTCTGTGGTCAGCAAAGCGCAAAAAGTCTCAACCTACCAATATTAGACCAAAACCCAAAAATTAAAGTACTAAGCCATGATAAGCATATGATTTATCTACTGCCCTATCTCGATTACAGGCAGTGCCCTAACCATGTTATTGCCGATTTACGCAGTAAATTGGATAAATAAATCATTAAGCGCAACAAAAAAAGCGCCCAAGGCGCTTTTTTGTCATAGTCCAAATCTCATCACGCTATTTATTAATCATAAATAGTTGGAATTGGTTTACGCTTGTGCTGTGTCGCCTTATAGATTGCAATCAGACGTGCCTCGACCTTAGCATCCACCGCTTTCCCCTCTAAAAAATCATCGATTTGATCATAGGTCAGCCCTAAGGCAACTTCATCTTCGAGCTGTGGTTTATCACACTCAAGATCTGCCGTTGGCACTTTATTCACTAAAATATCAGGGGCACCTAACACTGCAGCTAATTGCCTCACCTGGCGTTTATTCAAACCAAATAAAGGAGCTAGGTCGCAGGCTCCGTCGCCCCATTTAGTGTAAAAACCAGTAATATTTTCGGCGCTGTGGTCAGTGCCAACCACTAAACCGCCCGTTAAACCGGCTATCTCATATTGCGCAATCATACGCATTCTGGCTTTCACATTGCCTTTAACAAATTCGACATCTCCATGAGAGTGAGACATGATATCAGCTTGCTCTAGCCCCAAAAGCGTTTGATGATGGATCCCTTCGACCCCCTCGCCAATGTTGACTGTAACCAATCTACTCGGCTGAATAAACTGACAAGCTAACTGAGCTTCATCTTCATCTTTTTGCACCTTATAGGGCAGCCTCACTGCGATAAATTGATAACTCCCTTCGCACTCACCTTCACGGTTGAGTTCGTCTACAGCCATTTGACATAGACGCCCAGCAAGAGATGAATCGACACCACCACTGATCCCAAGCACTAAACTAGTCGCATTGGCTTCCTTGAGCTTAGATTTGATAAAGGCAATACGTCGTTGTACTTCGTACTCAACCTCAATAACAGGTTGTACCTTCATTTCACGAATGATCTGTCCTTTCACAATTCCGACTCCGATTAAATTAGCTGACAGCTGAAATTTGCGTGCTCATTATGAGCTAATTCAACATAAATTTCACGACTCAAACTTTCTAAGCAGATTATTTATACTGGATTTACTGCCAACTGACGATTAACCTATGGCAGCGCAGTAATAAGGCATTACCTAACTGGTGCTCCCATTCATAAATGTGCAGCATTAATGTCTTAAGATTATTAAATTAAGGTGTCTGTTTAAATGGGATTAGAGTATCACTTGTTGTTATCATTGGCCGTTATTCATACCGTTGCGCTAGCTAGCCCAGGTCCTGATTTTGCTCTGGTGGTAAAACTTGCGACCCAACAGCAGCGACTGACAGCATTAGCCTGCTCATTGGGGTTAGCTGTAGCAATCACCTTACATACCCTTTTAAGCCTCACAGGCGTTAGCCTACTTATCAAAAGCTCAACCACTATCTATTTGGCAGTACAACTTGTTGGTGCTAGCTATTTAGCTTGGATGGGACTGGGGGCAATAAGATCCGCGATTACTCACTGGCGTAATAAAACAGTATTGGCTACAAAAGGTAAAATCTGCAACACCTTAACGATTAGACAAGGTTTTATTCAGGGCCTGTCTACAAACTTACTTAATCCTAAAGCCATGGTGTTTTTTATCACGCTGTTTTCAACATTAATCTCGCCAACCGTAAACATAGAAACCAAAGTTGCTGTCACACTATTGATGTTCATATTGTCATTAATCTGGTTTAGCTTAATCGCATTAGTATTATCAAAGCCCATTATTCAGCAAAAGATGCAACGCGCAACACCAGTGATCAACTTGATCACTGGGTTGCTGTTTGTCAGCGTTAGCTTAGTGATAATTAACGGCCTGTTTTAAGCTGGTTCAAAATGTAATCGAGTGCGCTGGTTACCGCTACAACTTGAGCCAAAATACAATTTTCCGCATCGGCTTGTGGACTGTCTGGGTAGACCTCAGTGGTGGTGTTAAAACGTGCATCACTAAAACCTGTACATAAACCTAATGATTTAGTGGGGTAATTGATCACCCCAAATTGACTAATAGGCGCTCCAATCAAACGACCTTGCTCGTCGGCAGGAGCAATATGCGTCACCTTAGCAACGGCTTCAATAATCGCTTTTTGCATCTCATCACAAGGATTTTCACTATCGCCGACCAGATAAAAGCCGTCGGGAATATTCCAATTGGTGTGTTCAACAGCATCCCTTGCAGCTAAAGCGGGGCGAAACTCACTATTATCTGTGTCAGTTGTTTCATGCAAGTCAATATGGGCCATAAGCTTGACGCCTAAGCCCGCAACCAAGGCCATTAACGCCGCAGACTCGCCAGCAGGACTATTGGGATAAAATGAACGATTTGGGTCAATCGCTAAAGGATTCCAACGGTTAATGGTTTCATAGCCCCAAGGACTCACGCAGGGAGCAATCAACAGGTTAAAATATTTAGCGCATTGTTTCGCTTGAGTGGCGGCAAATCTCAACGCGCCTTGCACACCTGAGGTTTCGTAACCATGAACCCCGCCAGTGACTAAGACAGTCGGTTTATCATCAGACCAAGACTGGCTTTTAAGGGCAAATAAGGGATATAGCCCTTCGAGATAGCCTAACTCGCCATACTGTAGCACCTCAAAACCTGAAGAAAGCGCGTTAATTTTAGACACCACCTCATCATGATATGAACGTTTAATCTGTTGATTTTGACGCCATAACGCCTTTTCTGCCTCACCCCATGCCTGCCCAGGGGTGCCGATTGAATATTTTTGCGCCATCTTATTGAGCATCCTCTTTGCTTATTGTTAGTTGCAAACCCACTGCTTATAAATGATAAAACATTAATAACTTAACATTAAACTGCCAACTATATCATACTGTTAGGAAAGTTTGAGGCTAAGGTGAATCGTTTAAAATGTTAACGACAGCAAAAATGTTATAGCTTATAAGTGATTATATTCATCACATCTAACGCGCTTGCGCCACGTGATAACGTTGTAAGATTTCTTGGTATTGCCCCGAGGATTGGATTTTAGTTAACCCTTGCTCGTATACCTCAAGTAAGCCTTTTGCCACAGCATGCTGACTAAAGCCAACATAAAGTGTCACCGGCAGCCCTTCACTGCCCGCATATTGAATATCTGCATCAAGATGATCTCGTTGCGCCACGTAATCAATAACCAAACGATTCCCCAAGACCACGTTCACTCGCCCTTTAGTCAAACGCTTTAAATTCATCTTCAGGGGCGATGAGCCAGACGCGCGATAAACGCCAGCCAATAAAGGTAAAAAATTATCTAATACCTCGCCATAGCTATACCCATGGATAATGGCAAGCTGTTTACCATAAAGATCTCGTGGGCGCTCGTATTGCCATTGGTCATTTATTGCAACATAAAAATCATTACTATATTGCCCAATTGGCTGATTAGAAGCCTGTAACTGGTAACGTTGAAGATGTTCATTATTGACCGCTAATACGATATCTATTTTATTTTGTTGCGCACTTTTCAATGCTCGAGAAAAGGGCTGGATCTCAAATTCGGATTGCTGCGCCATCGCCGCAAAAGCGGCCTGCACCACTTCAACCACATATCCTTTATCTTGCTGACCCGGTTTGCATATGTAAGGACACCATTCATCAGAAGCCATCACGACGGGATTTGCCAGTGCTAACACGCTAAACATGTTTAAAAAAAATCCAATAATAAGCTTAATGCGAAGTGACTGTAACAGGTACTGCAACATAGTTTCCTTAACTGTTAACCCGAGACCATCACGCTAACAGAAGGCTAGACTGAGTGCTAGGGCAAGTGTCACTAAACAGAGCAAGAGCCCGTTACCACTACACAGCAAGGCCGTTGTTTGGTAGGATCGCGCCCGAGGAGAACCAATGAAAATTTTTAATTACCAGCCCCCAGCAATCCCGTGGCTCGATATCCGTTACCAAGACCGAGATATTGTTGTGCTCAATAAGCCCGCAGGCTTGCTCTCTAATCCTGGCCGAGCAGAAAATACCTTTGACTGTGCGATTAACCGCTTATTACAGCGATTTCCCGACGCCATTTTGGTGCACCGCCTCGATTGTGCGACGTCTGGTATCATGGTGTTCGCACTCAATAAAAAAGCGGAATCTAATATTAAGACTCAATTTCAAAACCGGATGACTGAAAAATATTATGTGGCAGAAGTTGACGGTATTATGATCCAAGATACGGGGAAAATTGAGCTGGCCATGAAGGCCGATACGACTCAGCCACCATTGCAGATGATTGCCGCAGATGGCAAAGCTGCGACCACCTATTTTGAGGTGTTAACACGCAGAGAAAACAGTACATTAGTTAAGTTAAAACCAATCACCGGCAGAACCCATCAACTCCGGCTACATATGAAAGCCATAGGACATACGATTTTAGGTGATGACTTTTACGGTAACGCAGCGGTCATTAACGCGTCACCCCGCTTATGTTTGCATGCTGAGCATTTAAAAATTACTCACCCGTTTCATCAAGGTGACATGCAATTTTACAGTAAGCATCCGTTTTAGCGGTGCGTCTGTTACTGCGGTGAACCTAATGATATTCACCGCGTTTATAGCATAGGGGTTGACGCTAAAAATTAAGCCGCAATGCGCTTAGCAGTATAAAAACACTCTGCACTATTACAAAACTGTAAATTATTATCGCCTGACAATAAGAAATATTCACCAAACAAGTTTCCGCCGAGATCTTCGAGTTTTAAGCCTTCATCTATTTCAGTCGCTTGCATCTCATCTAAACTATGGCAACCGTCTGTGTACCAAGTTTCCAAAAACAGCTTACCATCTTGGCGATAGAGGGTAATTTTATCCCCTAATGATGGGCGCTCATCAATCCACTGCCCTATTACTTGCCGGGTATCCATATCTTGCTCCTGCCAACTTAGACGTTTACGCTTTTCAATCACAGGCATTTCTATGATCTGGAGTAACGCTGAGAGGTCATTACTACCAAACTCATCCAACATTACTCTACGTTTTTTATCCATAATCCTTTAACCTCGTTATTCATAAAACAATACCGCAAATAAATAGTTAAATTAACACTATTTTTTAATGCTTTAGTTAAAATTGTATCTTACAGTTAAAATAAAGATGCGAGCTGAATCACTATTAATACAATCTCATACCTTTGCAATACGAATAATGCGTCATTGAGATCAGTCTCCTTATCATCAACACTGCCCATTTATAGTCTCGTGCTAAGCCTGATATAAAGCCGTTTTAACTGGTTGACGACAGAAAATATGATATAGCTTTGTATTCTTGCAAAAAAAAAGAGCCTAAGGCTCTTTTTTACTGTGACGCGATTTAAGCTTACTAGGCAAGTTCGGTACGCTCTGCGGCTTCACATGCCGATGCAGTAAAGACCACATCCGTAGAACTATTTAATGCTGTTTCGGCAGAATCTTGGATCACACCGATAATAAAGCCAACCGACACCACTTGCATCGCAACATCATTAGAGATACCAAACAGGCTACAAGCGAGCGGGATCAGTAACAATGAGCCACCCGCAACACCCGATGCCCCACAGGCTGATACCGCAGCAACAACACTGAGTAATATCGCAGTCAAGATATCGACTTGAATGCCTAGGGTATGTACCGCAGCCAGAGTTAACACTGTAATGGTGATCGCCGCACCGCCCATATTAATGGTTGCGCCTAGGGGAATAGAGACTGAATAGGTATCTTCATGCAGCTCAAGCTTTTCACATAGTGCCATATTAACAGGAATATTAGCTGCGCTTGAACGAGTGAAGAAAGCGGTAACACCACTCTCACGTAAACAGGTAAATATTAATGGATATGGATTACGTCTAATCTTGAACCATACGATAAGTGGATTGACCACTAGCGCAATAATCAACATTGAACTGAGTAATACAGCAAGTAATTGAGCATACCCTGCCAACGCCTCGAAACCTGTCGCCGCAAACGTATTTGCTACTAAACCAAAAATACCTATAGGGGCAAGGCGAATAATGAAACGTACCATTTGCGACACGCCATGGCTGATGTCGGCGAACACGGTTTTAGTGGTTTCACTCGCATGATGTAAGGCTAATCCTAAGCCCACGCCCCAAGCTAAAATACCGATGTAATTACCTGTCATAAGTGCGTTAACAGGGTTATCCACCAGCTTGAACATTAAGGTGTACATCACCTCTGCAATGCCTTCGGGTGGATTAGCACCTTCAGCACCAGTAACCAAGACAAGTGTCGTTGGAAAAAGAAAACTTAATGTGACTGCGGTGATCGCCGCAGCAAACGTACCAAAAAGATAGAGGGTCACAATAGGACGCATATTGGTTTTAGCGTTTTTCTTTTGATTAGCAATGGATGATGCCACCAAAACAAACACTAAAATGGGTGCTATCGCTTTTAACGCACCAACAAAGAGCTCGCCAAGAAAGAGCCACACTGTGCGCAGCCGATGTCGAAAACAATGCTAACGATACACCGGCAACAATTCCCAACATAATTTGCAGTACAAGACTGCCATTTGCTAACTTAGCAAACAAAGACCGATTTTGATTCATTGATTGACCTGTTATTTTAATTTGTTAGATTCGAACACTTCACGTGTCACGCCCGACTTTCTTGCGCTGTCTCACTTTCTTGTTATATTGATTATTAGCCATCTTATTTAACCAGCAGTTTATTACGACTTACACTGTGACTTAGCGGCTATAAGTACGAAAGGAAAACAACACAGAACGCCAATCGATTCAAGATTAAACTTCCTTCACCTTGAGGTTTTATAGAATCTGACTGGCGTTGTCTAGCAATCGGTTTAAATTAACTGCATATATTACTCATCCGCAGCATAAACATAACAAGACGCTAATGTTTTACCCCTCGATGGGATTCAGCCCCCCGCAACATGGCTTCTATCAGCTCATGTGCATCAAACTTGGTTAGTGCTTCATTAGCCCCTACTTGATGGGCTTGGCTAACACTGATTTCACTCGATAACGAGGTATGCAAAATGATATAAGCATTGGCTAACGCAGGTGTGTTTTTGACCTCAAAGGCCAACTCATACCCATCAAGGCCAGGCATTTCAATATCACTGACCAGTAAATCAACCGGATGACCCGCTTGATGTGCCCGCTCCATAATTGCCAGCGCCTCACGGCCATCAGAGGTCACCTGATAAGGAATATTGATGCTATCGAGGGCATCCGAAAGCTGTTTTCGCGCCACCAGAGAATCGTCGACTAACAAGATATTGAGCGGCTTTAAGATCTCACGTTGCACATCGGTCAAGATAGCGCGTTTGCTTGCGAGACTAAGTGGAAATACTTTCGACAATAGCAATTCAACATCGAGCAACTGCACTAACTTATCGTCGACCCGAGTCACGCCTGTGAGGTAAGCGTTTTTACCTAAGTTTGCCGGAGGTGGCTCAATATCACGCCAATTACAATCTATGATTTTATCGATAGAACGCACTAAAAAGCCCATCACCATTCGCTGACAATCGGTAATAATGATATAAGCATTTTCACGTTCGTCTTCACCGATAGGCGCATAGCCAACAGCGGCTGCCATATCGATTATTGGAATGGTAGTACCTCTTACCGTCGCCGCGCCAATAATAGTGTGGTGTGATTTGGGAATAGCACTCAGCTTGGTATAGGGCACTAACTCACGGATCTTAAGCGTGCCAAGGGCAAACAGTTGACTGTGTGACAGTCTAAACAACAATAAGCCTTGAGATTGGCTTGCCTTACTTTTCATAATTTACCGACATCTAAATATAAGCCATTTTATGGGCGATACACTACCACACCCACCCACTATTGACGATCTCCAATCAATAATAATTTGACCTCTACAACTGTGACTCTATCGGCAGTAGCCCAATTAAATCGGCCATAAATTTTCGCCAAAAGCTGGCATTGGGCTCGCTGTAATA
This sequence comes from Shewanella sp. 553, assembly GCF_059338375.1. NCBI lineage: Bacteria > Pseudomonadati > Pseudomonadota > Gammaproteobacteria > Alteromonadales > Shewanellaceae > Shewanella > Shewanella sp. 553. Next base: position 1,374,223 of record NZ_CM181701.1, on the reverse strand, counting down.
AGTAGTGGATTGACTATCATCAAACCAAACTAACTCCCCCTGTTCGAGCTCAACACGGTAAGCATTTTCACGTAAACTACTGTCGATACCAGATAATATTAACGAGGCAAAAACTTCATTGTTAACAATAAGCCCCAGTTCGGTATTGATCCACGCCGAACGAGGATCAAAATTAAATGACCCCACAAACACGGCATTGTTATCGAGTACAAAGGTCTTAGCATGTAAACTTGAGCGCGAACTGCCTTTCCACGCAGTCGGTCGGTGATTAACATCCACCTTCATCTCATAAATATTAACCCCATTTTCCAGCAGTAATTCTCGGTAGCGCTGATAACCTGCATGAACAGCCAATACATCGGTTGCAGCAAGGCTATTAGTCACAACGGTGACTTTTATCCCCTTTTTCACCGCCGCGATTATGGCTTCTGAGCCTGACTTTGTGGGGACAAAATAGGGAGAAACTAACAGTACTTGCTGTTTAGCTTGGGCGAGAAAACGTCCCAAGTCGGATAATAACCATTGATCTTGTTGGGCGCCTACCGCTTTTTCTGGTGGATCATAAATTACTTCAGCATCGCCCCAAAACCAAGCTATTTGCGTTTTACGGATCTGGCGCAGCAACTGGCTAAACTCAAGACGTTGCATAAATTCATCATTTTCAAATTGCGCTTGCTGCTGCGCCATATTCGCTTGCGCCTTCGCCACCATAGCCGGCGTCGCAGGCTTAGTTAAACTACTGATATCATGCACCACAGGTGCGTTCCAATATAAGTCGAACTGATCCGAGACCTTGTCGACCGCCTCACCTATGGTCAGCAAGTCAAAATCGCCAAAATCCACCTCTTTATTTTTTGAAAAGTATTCGTTACCAATGTTACGCCCACCCACAATGGTAATGAGATTATCAACCGTCAATGACTTATTGTGCATACGATGATTAAGACGACTGAAGCCAGTTATCATGGCTAAATTACGAAATGTTCTATCGTAACTCGGGTTAAACAAGCGCACTTCTATATTGGGATGACTGGCCAAGATCATCAAGCCTTCATCAAGGGTTTTAGTAGTCAAATCATCGAGCAACAATCGAATACGAACACCTCTATCGGCGGCATCGATGAGATACCATACCAGCATACGGCCCGTCTCATCGGCGCGATAGATATAGTATTGTAAATCAATGCTGCGACTCGCTGCATGGACTATGGCTAAACGCGCAATAAACGCATCGATACCAGAAGCTAACGGAAGCACCCCAGTCTGCTCAGGATGCTGCGTTAATGTATCTTGTAGATATTGATAGAGGGATGAGTCTGTTGGGGTAGGTAATTTATAACTCGGCGTCTTAGCCACTTCAGGTAGGCTAGATGAACAAGCGGCCAATAGAAAACTACTGAGTGCTAGTAGTGCTTGAAGCAAAATCTTGTTCAATATAAGCCGCCGTAATATCAGATAATCAGTTCAATAGCCTACTGATTAACATAGGCTATGAGTATCAATCTTGTAAAGCGTATAGTACATCATAAGCGAACTGATCCCAGCCCTCTGCGCTAAAAGCAATATCACGAATAGCACGTACTTGACTCACCGCATGCAGCGGCGCAGCTCCATTGCTCATCAAATAATAGGCCATCAGCAACGCTGTACGGTCTTTTCCTGAGCGACAATGGATAAGCAGGGCAATATCATCAGCTTCACACTGCTTAATAAACGCCAGCGCTTTAGGTAACTGTTCGGCACATATTTCAACATCCCCCGCTAGAGGAGGAACATTACTAGAAAAAGGAATACAGGCGTAACGAAGCCCGTGACCTTCAAGCACCTCAGGCTCACACATCTCGCCACCATTAACCGATAACACGGCGCCGATACCGCCTTGTTTTAACTCGTTAATGTCCCAGTCTTCCTTATTGGGTCCACATCGACCCGCGATTCGTCCTTCTACCAACCAAAAAAGGTGCTGCATAACCCTTCCTTTTATCTATTCATTAACAGAAAACGAATACTTACTATGGCTTATTGTTCCATAGTTGTTCATTGATCTTAGGTAACTTTTTACGCTTTTTTTTACCGGTTCCCGCAGGTTTTGCCGTTGGCTTGTCCATACGAGAGAGGAGTTCTTCTGGCACTTGCTCGTCGGCTTCGAAACCTGGATATTGCTCTCTAGGTAAGCGAATCTTGTTCTTTTTCTCGATGACAGAAAAGTGATGATAGTCTTCATGGCTTATCAGCGAAATCGCTTCACCGGCCTCGCCTGCTCGACCACTGCGCCCAATACGATGCATATAATCGGCTGGACTTCTCGGCAGTTCGTAGTTGATCACCACAGGTAATTTTTCGATATCGATACCACGGGCGGCAATATCTGTCGCGATAAGTACCGTCACTTCTGCACGCTTAAAAGCCTCCAGCAGACGGGTTCGGGTCCCTTGCGCTTTATCGCTATGAAAAACCTCGGCCGTAATACCTTGTTTAGCCAGTTTCTGCGCTACACGATTACAGCTATTTTTGGCACTGGCAAATACCAGCACCTGTGACCAAGCATGGGTCTTAATTAATTCAGCCAGTAATGCGGTTTTACGCTCTCGATTGACAGTAAATACCCGTTGACTGATGGTTTGCGGCTCATCATCTTGCAGCTGGATCTCAACCGGTTGATCTAATAGCGCCGTGGTAAGCTCGCGCACCTCTTCAGGAAACGTCGCCGAAAACAGCAAGGTCTGCTTACGCTTGGGTAACAGGGCTAAGATCTGCTTAAGTTCGTCGTCAAAGCCTAGATTTAACATGCGATCGGCTTCATCGAGTACTAAAGTCTGTACCTTGCTTAGCTTTATTGCGTTGCTAGACACTAAATCGAGTAGTCGCCCTGGCGTCGCAACTAATACGTCAGCGCCACCACGTAAGGCTAGCATCTGGGTATTAACCGATACGCCGCCATAGACAGCTAATACTTTCGCCTTGGGCTCCAGCCCTGCGCCATAACTGATAAAGCTGTCGGCAACCTGCTGGGCCAGCTCACGGGTGGGCACTAAGACTAACGCGCTGACATAATTCCCACCACTGACACGTTGGCCGCTCAGTTTTTGCAGCAAAGGCAGCGCAAAAGCGGCTGTCTTACCCGATCCAGTATTGGCACCTGCTAAGAGATCGCCCCCCGCTAGCACTACAGGAATAGCCTGCTGCTGCACGGCTGTTGGCTGGGTGTAACCCAACGCGTGCAAGCGTGCTAGCAGTGTTTCATTAAGATTAAGCTGGCTAAAAGTGATAGGACTGGTGGTGCCAGTGACGGAACGGTTTTCTGAGGTCATAACTAAACAGGGTGCCAAAATATTATATAGCCCAATATTGTACTGTAAAAGCATCCAGAAAGCTTACAATTTACCAGCAACACCACCGCGCTCTAGGGTCAATAGTTGCTGTTTTATCGCAAGCCCATAAGCATAACCCGTTAAGGTACCGCTTTTACCTATGATTCGATGACAGGGGATAATAATCGCAATGTGATTCGCGCCGTTAGCGCTGCCCACCGCCCTCACCGCGTTGGGATTATCAATCACATTGGCTATATCGCTATAACTACATGATTTCCCATAAGGCTGGGTTAACAAGGCCTGCCACACTTGATGTTGGAATACCGTGCCAACGGGAGCTAACGGCACCGTGAATTCTGTCAGTTGCCCTAAGAGGTATTGTTCTATCTCACTCTTGGCTTGCTGTAAATGCTCATTGGCCAGCTGCTTGTCAGCATCTGTAGCGGCAATTAAGGCGATATCTCTTGCGGCCCAGCTATCGGTCTCACGCGGCTTAAAGGTTAAATCAGAAAGGCCAAATCGATTGGCGGCGATGACAATATGACCCATGTCAGTGGTGATGGTTTGTTTTGCTATCGGCATAAAATTGACTTCACCATCGTTTCTCGACATCGCTCGATAGTGTTTAACACAAGCTAGGCTCATTGTTGGCTCCATAATTGAAACGTTAAATAACTGCCCCAAGGTGAAATTTGACTGCTAAGACACTCAGTTTGCGCTGAATAATATCGCTGTTGTTCACCTTTAGTGGTGGTATCATCGAGATGCTCAGCATTTCTAGCTTTAGACAAATTGGCAAGCAGCTGATGCCTCACAACGAGATCACTGGATAATAAGATGTCCGGTAAACTTAAGCCTCTTAGGCGCACATAATCGACCGTCCAAGGCCCTATTCCCTTAATTGACAACCACTCATCAACTGATGCATGGGGATGATGTTGAATAAACAGTGCTAACGCCTTTAATGCTGCCTTTCTTGCTCTGGGCACCTTGAGACAATCGAGCGATGCGCCAGCGATGACTTCGGCAGTAGGAAAGAGTCTCAACCGACGCCCCTCAAGTATCACCGTCTCACCATAATGATCCACTAATGCCTGCAATAGCGTTACCGATTGCAGCACACTCACCTGTTGTCCCAGCACTGCCCGACACGCCGCCTCAAATGGTGACCACACTCCGGGTATGCGAACACCACTATTGATTGTGGGCAAATAATCCCCCAGCGCCGCAAGCCGGCTCTCGACTTCAATCAGATCGGCATCTAAATCGAGCATCCTGCGCATATTACAAACTACAGCCTGTAAATGAACAAGATCATCTGCACTACTCATCACAACCTTAAGCTTGAAACTACAGGACGCTTCACAATGGGTCGCCTCAACATAACCATACCCCCCATTTAATTGAAAACTGCGACCATAGTGGTTCTCTCCCACCCACTCCATCTCATTTACCGCTCGAAGACGATAAAACTCCCGTTGATGCTGCCAATTAAAAGGAGGCCGATAAAAAAGCCGTAAATGAAGACTTGTCGAATCAGATGTTAACCCCACCGCGGCGTGATGATTTTTACGTATCGCACTCGGCGTAAGTTGCAACTGTTGTTGAAATAATTCATTGAAACGCCGAACACTATTAAAGCCGGACGCAAAAGCAATATCGGTAATAGGCATAGCAGATTGGTGCAGCAGCTGTTTGGCAAACATCAGCTGCTGATACTGGGCATATTGTTTTGGTGAGACGCCTAAATGACGCTGAAACAGCTCACGAAGATGTCGACTGCTGATCCCTAATTTATCGGCAAACGCTGCGATGGATATGGCTGTTGGCCCCGATAATATGCCGTTGTTAATAAGTGCCACCGCGCGATTTACCGTGGTTTGCGTCCCTATCCATGGGTTCGATTGAGGTGCACTATCGGGACGACAGCGCAAACAGGGCCTTAACCCTTCATTAGCGGCTGCCACAGCGGTATCGAAATAACGCACATTGTGCTCTTTCGCTGCCACAGCAGGGCAAATAGGCCTGCAATAGATCCGAGTAGAGAACACCCCGACGAAAAAAAGACCATCAAAACGCCGATCGCGCGACAACCGGGCACGGCGAAAGCTTTCAGTTGTCATTCGGTTATCATTAGTCATTGAAGATACAGCTCCGCACTATCATCGGTTGGATTAAGCCAACTCTAATCCAAGCCGTAACCTGATACTAGCGGAAAACGGCGCTCAACCTAATACCACTAAGCAAAACACCACCATGATATGCACAAGCCCTCTGGCATTCCCCTAGCCTATCGACTAGTCCTATTGAATAGATCCGTTTTAGTTAACTCTTGATAGACATTAATGATTAAGCTTCTGGTAATATGTGATATTCATAAAAATTATCACTCATTCTCAGTCTATAAGGACTTTAATGTTTAAGTTATTTGAATCTTGGGTTAACGCTTTACCCGATGAGGAGCCTCAACAACCGCCAAGGGGGATTTACGCTTTTTGCCGGCATTACACCAAAGGGTTTGAAATCCCCTTAGTATTGATGTCGATTTTAACTGCCGCCTTAGCCATATTAGAAGTCTCACTCTTCGCCTTTATGGGGGATTTAGTGGATTTATTGGCTAGCCACGATCCCGCGACCTTGTTTGAACAGCAAGGTGGCAAGCTGCTGATGATGTCAGTGCTGGTTTTGGTGGTCATTCCCGCCTTAGTATTGCTGCATGCGTTAGTGGTATATCAAGGCTTGCTGGGTAACTACCCGATGTCAATTCGTTGGTTAGCCCATCGATATCTACTCAAACAAAGCGTATCCTTTTATCAAAATGACTTTGCCGGTCGTATCGCCACTAAAGTGATGCAAACGTCACTGGCCGTGCGTGAAACCGTCACCAAATTACTGGATGTACTGGTGTATATCTTGGTTTATTTTTTGTCGATGTTGGTGATCATCGCCGATGCCGACTTTCGCTTGATGCTCCCCATGTTAATCTGGTTAGGCTTATATATTGGTCTGCAGATCTATTTCTTGCCAAAACTAAAAAAAGTGTCGACAGAACAAGCTGATGCACGTTCATCCATGACAGGACGTATTGTCGATAGCTATACCAATATAGCCACGGTGAAACTGTTTTCTCATACGCAGCAAGAAGCACAATATGCCAAAGAGAGCATGACAGGTTTCCTTGACACAGTTTATCGACAAATGCGCTTGGTTACAGGCATTAACGTGAGCGTGCAGGTGATAAACTACCTGCTGGCCTTTACCATTGCCGCGGTCTCTATTTGGCTATGGCGTGACAGTGCCATCACCATTGGCGCGATAGCAGTAGCGGTGAGTTTATCCCTGCGTTTAAACGGCATGTCGCAGTGGATCATGTGGGAAATTAGCTCACTGTTTGAAAATATCGGTACCGTTACCGATGGCATGAACACCCTGGCCAAACCCACAGACATTGAAGACAGTGAGCAAGCCAGCGAATTAGCGGTGCGCGAAGGCAAAATCGATTTTCACAACGTCAGTTTTCATTATGGCGAAAAGAGCGGCGTTATCGATGCGCTAAACCTCAATATCAAAGCCGGTGAAAAAGTTGGACTGGTGGGCCGTTCTGGTGCGGGTAAATCAACCCTAGTTAACCTATTGATGCGTTTTCATGATGTCGAAAAAGGCACAATTGCCATTGACAATCAGGACATCAGACTGGTGACACAAGACTCGCTGCGTTCAAATATTGGTATGGTGACTCAAGACACCTCCCTGCTGCATCGCTCCATCCGTGACAACATTCGCTACGGTAAGCCAGATGCTACAGAAGAGGAGTTAGAAAATGCCATCAGACAAGCGCAGGCCTATGACTTTATTAATGAGTTAAGCGATCCTGAAGGTAATCATGGATTAGATGCTCAGGTCGGCGAGCGCGGCGTCAAACTCTCCGGCGGTCAACGCCAACGCATCGCCATTGCAAGAGTATTACTCAAAAATGCGCCTATCTTACTGCTTGACGAGGCCACATCGGCATTAGACTCTGAAATTGAAGCGGCGATTCAGGAGAGTTTATATCAGCTGATGGAAGGCAAAACCGTGATCGCCATCGCTCATCGCCTGTCAACGATTGCAGCCATGGACCGACTTATCGTCCTGGATCAAGGCAAAATTGTTGAACAAGGCACACACCAAGCATTGATCGCACAAGGCGGCATTTATGCTCAGCTTTGGGCACATCAAACTGGCGGCTTCTTAGGCATTGAGTAAGCCTGCACCTTAATCTCAATATCAGCCTCTTTGCCCACATTCCCAGCAAAGAGGCTTTTTTTATGCCTTAAGATTAAGTAGCTAACCTTACCTGCACAGTCCGCTTTCTACAGGCAGAAAACCGCTTGGCACTTGGGTTATCATCGCCACTATCTGAATCATTACGATCTGAATCCTGAATTGCCACCATCTGATTAGACGAGAGCTCTGTAGACACTATCTCAATAGGCTCATTAGCTATCAATAGGTGACGCGCACCAGAGATCAGCGCTGGTCGCTAACAAGCTGATATGGCCAATGGTTTAGCTGAAATTAGGAGAGTGTCATCACGGACATTAGCTGAAGACATAAAAATGCCAGAGAATCAGTCAAGACGTCGGAGAGCCAGAGAGTCGAGTCAGGCAAAGGCATAGTGGCCCATGAAGTCTGAATCAAAAATTTAGGCGAAAAAAAACCACCAATTAAGGTGGTTTCTTCCAACGTACAAGACGTTGATTTGGTGGAGCCTAGCGGGATCGAACCGCTGACCTCAACACTGCCAGTGTTGCGCTCTCCCAGCTGAGCTAAGGCCCCAAATTCACGTTACTATATATGAAAACCATAGATAACACAAAAGGTTAAATAGTGGTATCCCATAGGGGATTCGAACCCCTGTTACCGCCGTGAAAGGGCGGTGTCCTAGGCCTCTAGACGAATGGGACACTGTTGGTACGTTATACTCTGTACCGAGTGAATACTCATTGAAGCCAGTAGGCTATCGCTTCAACGCTATCGAATCGTCAACTTGTCAGTCAACCACTCAAAAAGTGGTATCCCATAGGGGATTCGAACCCCTGTTACCGCCGTGAAAGGGCGGTGTCCTAGGCCTCTAGACGAATGGGACACTGTTGGTACGTTATACTCTGTACCGAGTGAATACTCATTGAAGCCAGTAGGCTATCGCTTCAACGCTATCGAATCGTCAACTTGTCAGTCAACCACTCAAAAAGTGGTATCCCATAGGGGATTCGAACCCCTGTTACCGCCGTGAAAGGGCGGTGTCCTAGGCCTCTAGACGAATGGGACACTGTTGGTACGTTATACTCTGTACCGAGTGAATACTCATTGAAGCCAGTAGGCTATCGCTTCAACGCTATCGAATCGTCAACTTGTCAGTCAACCACTCAAAAAGTGGTATCCCATAGGGGATTCGAACCCCTGTTACCGCCGTGAAAGGGCGGTGTCCTAGGCCTCTAGACGAATGGGACACTGTTGGTACGTTATACTCTGCACCGAGTGAATACTCGTTGAAGCCAGTAGGCTATCGCTTCAACGCTATCGAATCGTCAACTTGTCAGTCAACCACTCAAAAAGTGGTATCCCATAGGGGATTCGAACCCCTGTTACCGCCGTGAAAGGGCGGTGTCCTAGGCCTCTAGACGAATGGGACACTGTTGGTACGTTATACTCTGTACCGAGTGAATACTCATTGAAGCCAGTAGGCTATCGCTTCAACGCTATCGAATCGTCAACTTGTCAGTCAACCACTCAAAAAGTGGTATCCCATAGGGGATTCGAACCCCTGTTACCGCCGTGAAAGGGCGGTGTCCTAGGCCTCTAGACGAATGGGACACTGTTGGTACGTTATACTCTGCACCGAGTGAATACTCGTTGAAGCCAGTAGGCTATCGCTTCAACGCTATCGAATCGTCAACTTGTCAGTCAACCACTCAAAAAGTGGTATCCCATAGGGGATTCGAACCCCTGTTACCGCCGTGAAAGGGCGGTGTCCTAGGCCTCTAGACGAATGGGACACTGTTGGTACGTTATACTCTGCACCGAGTGAATACTCATTAATGCCTGTAGGCTAAACATCAATGCTAGGTGATACGTTATACTCTGTATCGAGTGAATACTCATTGATGCCTGTAGGCGCTCTTGTTAACCAAGAATATCAATGCTTAGACAAAGTAGATGGTGGAGCCTAGCGGGATCGAACCGCTGACCTCAACACTGCCAGTGTTGCGCTCTCCCAGCTGAGCTAAGGCCCCTTACCTAACTTATCACCTTTGAGTGCACTGCAAGCATTTGCTACGCTGTGTCCCAACTGCGAGGCGCATTCTATGCAGCACACCCAAAAGTGTCAACTCGTTTTTTAGGAATTTATTCTATTTGCTACAAATTCAATCGCTTTGGAGATTCTTTGCTCACAACGAGCCTTTCCAACGAGGAATAAGGTTAAATCAACAGCAGGTGACATACCCGCACCTGTTACGGCAACGCGTAGTGGCATACCGACCTTACCCATACCAACGTCTAATTCAGTCGCGGTATCTTCAATCGCTTGATGAATTCCTTCCAATGTCCACTCTGGTAATGCGGCTAATTTTTGCTGAACCAGTTGTAATGGCTCCAGCGCTACACCACGAAGATGCTTTTTAGCGGCAGTTTCATCGAACTCAGCAAAGTCTTCATAGAAGTAACGACTAGACGCCGCCAACTCTTTAAGGGTCTTCGCACGCTCAGCCAACGCGGTAACCACTTCCGCTAGCGCTGGACCATTACTGGTATCGATGTTTTGATCGGCCATATGCCATTCAAGATGCTTAGCTACATATTCTGGTGCTAGCTCTTTCATATAATGCTGGTTCAACCATATAAGCTTATCGGTATTAAAAGCCGAGGCGGCTTTATTGATATCATCGAGCTTAAATAGTTGTTTCATCTCATCGATAGAAAACACTTCTTGGTCGCCATGAGACCAGCCTAGACGCACGAGATAGTTCAGTAGCGCTTCAGGTAAGAAACCATCATCACGATACTGCATCACCCCTACTGCACCATGGCGCTTAGATAGCTTGGCACCATCATCGCCCAAGATCATCGCCACATGGGCGTATTCTGGAATTGGTGCACCTAGCGCTTTAAGAATGTTGATTTGACGAGGGGTGTTATTAATGTGGTCTTCACCACGCACAACACAAGTGATCCCCATATCCCAGTCATCAACCACAACACAGAAGTTATAAGTCGGTGTGCCGTCAGTACGGGCAATAATCAAATCATCGAGCAGCTCATTAGAGATTTCGATACGACCACGAACATGATCATCAAATACTACGCTGCCTTCTGTCGGGTTTTTAAAACGAATAACGAACGGCTCGTCAGTGTCTCGTGGTGCTTTATCACGACAGTAACCGTCATATTTTTGTTGCTCACCCTTGGCCGCTTGCTCTTCACGCATAGATTCGATGCGTTCACGGGTACAGTAACACTTATACGCAGTGCCCTGCTCTAGCATCTGAGCAATGATTTCGTTGTAACGGTCAAAACGCTTGGTTTGGTAGTATGGACCTTCATCCCAATTGAGTCCCAACCACTGCATGCCTTCTAATATGGCTTCGCATGCTTCAGGTGTTGAACGCTCTATATCGGTATCTTCGATACGTAAAACAAATTCACCTTGGTTAGCACGGGCATATAGCCATGAATAAAGTGCAGTACGAGCACCACCTACATGTAAAAAGCCGGTAGGACTTGGAGCAAAACGCGTCTTAGTCGTCATAATGGGACATAAACCTATTGTCGAAAGTCTAGAGTAGACTGAACTATTAAATGTGGTGGCTATTCTAACAGCCAAACCCACTAAGAGAAAATACTCTGCATCATATCATTGCGATAAGCCATCATCGACAGCCACCACAAGGCTGCCACAAACTAAATGTACACTTGGTGCCTTTAATCATTAATATTGGAGCCACTCATTTAAGGTAAGCGTAAGGTAAGCGCATTTATACTTTATACAGGACATTAATCTAATGAGTATTGAAACAGACTAATAGATTCGCTTTGATACCCAAAAAGCAATTATTGAGCAGTATCGGTCAATGACCTCTCGAATCTAGCAATTAAAAACGCTAACTCGACTTACCTTAAACTGGACTATGGTAACGGCTCCCAATAAAGAACCTCAGTAGCACAAGGTTATGCTGCCTCTAAAAGCCAGGCTTTATCTTTAGCAAGTTGAATTGCTCCCAGTGATTCAATGAGATCCCCTAACACAACAGACAATATTTAATCGCTTCAAGCTGATGTAAGCCCCCTCTCTGTTTAACATTAACGCAGTCCGCACAAATTTGAACCGGACTAACGTTTTTATCGAAAAAAGCGTTGACACTCGATCAACGCTCCCTATAATACGGCCCCACACAGCGAGGTCGATTAGCTCAGCTGGGAGAGCACCTCCCTTACAAGGAGGGGGTCACTGGTTCGAGCCCAGTATCGACCACCATTCTTTTCATAAAGAATTAAAACATTATGAAATCCCAGGTCGATTAGCTCAGCTGGGAGAGCACCTCCCTTACAAGGAGGGGGTCACTGGTTCGAGCCCAGTATCGACCACCATTCTTTTCATAGAGAATTAAAACATTATGAAATCCCAGGTCGATTAGCTCAGCTGGGAGAGCACCTCCCTTACAAGGAGGGGGTCACTGGTTCGAGCCCAGTATCGACCACCATTCTTTTCATAGAGAATTAAAACATTATGAAATCCCAGGTCGATTAGCTCAGCTGGGAGAGCACCTCCCTTACAAGGAGGGGGTCACTGGTTCGAGCCCAGTATCGACCACCATTCTTTTCATAGAGAATTAAAACATTATGAAATCCCAGGTCGATTAGCTCAGCTGGGAGAGCACCTCCCTTACAAGGAGGGGGTCACTGGTTCGAGCCCAGTATCGACCACCATTCTTCTCATAAAGAATTAAAACATTATGAAATCCCAGGTCGATTAGCTCAGCTGGGAGAGCACCTCCCTTACAAGGAGGGGGTCACTGGTTCGAGCCCAGTATCGACCACCATTCTTTTCATAAAGAATTAAAACATTATGAAATCCCAGGTCGATTAGCTCAGCTGGGAGAGCACCTCCCTTACAAGGAGGGGGTCACTGGTTCGAGCCCAGTATCGACCACCATATTTCCTCTTTTGCATTACAATTCCCTATTTAGAATTAATCAGCCTATTAGCCATAAGTTTTGGTTCAAATTTGTCATTGCTAAACGACTCGCCTCGACTATTCTTCAATAATATTGAGTTCAACAACCGATGAGTATTGGTGGTTATTATGGCCGAAGTCACACAATCTGCCTCACTGGCAAGTATTGCAGCCTATTTAAAGCTCACTCATGAATGTGATGAGCAGCAAGCTATGGTTGAAGCTAAAGAAGTCATGCAGAATTTAGTGGCTATGCGGCAAAAAGGCTTTATTACAGGCTGGTATTTTGATGCTCACGGCCATTTAGAATTATTACCTAGCGACGCTATTATGAAACGAATTGACCCAATAAAATAACGCTACCAACAAGAGTTACAGTAACTTAGCGAGTGAGTAGGTGCTGTTTCTCTCAAGATACTCTCTCTTGTACGCTACAGCATAAAAAACTAAGGATTTGATAAACCCTATTCCCACTCTTCTTATTCCCTCCGCCCGCTATTCTACCTAATCTGACATTACGTCACTCGATGCTTACTCCATTTATTTAGTCGTGATGTTGACCATAACACTCAGAACTCGCTCACTTTCTCGCACAACGTCAAACTCCTTACCAACATGAGTACTAACTAAATGAGTACTCAAATCCTGCTGCTGGATAAGGCTTGCGACCTAAATGGGTCATTTCCCACCCATTTAGGTTAATTTAACTGGCGAGATCTGCCCCATTAGTCAACTCGCTGAAACACAGCACTAAATGCAACCTATTGAGATCTTTGGTTTTACATAAAAATAACATTTATGGCCCACTCCTTGCCTATACTTCCCTATTAAGTTCATCAGTAAACTCAGCCTTTGTGGCCCATAAAGCCAAAAGGATTAATAACATAAGGGAAAAAATATGAGCATATCAAACACCAATTTCACTCTGCACTCACTTAAACGGCTGGCTAAGCTAACCTCGGTAGTAACCTTATTAACTGCCAGCCTGTCGGTGTTTGCCGCCCCAGTAGAAATTAAGTTCTCTCACGTGGTTGCAGAGAATACGCCAAAAGGCCAAATGGCCCTTAAATTTAAAGCCTTAGTCGAAGAGCGACTCCCTGGCGAATATCAGGTAAACGTCTTTCCTAATTCTCAGTTGTTTGGTGACAATAACGAATTGTCAGCATTACTGCTCAATGATGTGCAATTTGTAGCACCGTCGCTGTCTAAATTTGAACGTTACACCAAGAAACTACAAATTTTTGATTTACCTTTCCTATTTCAAGATATGGAAGCGGTTAATCGTTTTCAACAAAGCGAGTCAGGACAAAAATTATTAAACTCGATGAAGCGAAAAGGCCTTGTCGGGCTTGGTTATCTTCACAATGGCATGAAGCAGTTTTCCGCCAGTAGCCCACTGATCTTGCCGGAAGATGCTGGCGGCAAAAAGTTTCGCATTATGGCATCTGACGTTTTGGCTGCCCAATTTCAAGCAGTCGATGCGATACCGGTGAAAAAACCCTTCTCAGAAGTGTTCACGCTACTGCAAACACGTGCTATCGATGGTCAAGAAAATACCTGGTCAAATATCTACTCGAAGAAATTTTTCGAAGTGCAAAGCCATATTACCGAGAGTAATCACGGCGTTTTAGATTACATGGTGGTGACCTCTGATGAATTCTGGACATCACTCCCAAATGATAAGCGTAAAGTGATCAAAGCTGCCTTAGATGAAGCGGTTGCTTATGGTAACGAGATTGCGGCGACCAAAGTCGATAAAGATAAGCAAGCCATTATCGACTCTAAGCGCTCAGAAATTACCTATTTGACTCCAGAACAACGCGCCGCTTGGGTCACTGCCATGAAGCCAGTATGGGCACAGTTTGAAGATAAAATTGGTAAAGATCTTATCGAAGCCGCCGTCGCTGCAAACAAATAACAACAATAACGATTCGCTAAGCTAATAGGGATGTATTGAGGCCGAGCTCACGGCTGGCGGCCTCTTTCCTATTTAAGGAGCAACAGAGATGATATCTCGTGTATTTTCATATTTTGAAGAAGGTGTGCTCAATGCGTTAATCACCACCATGACGGTGTTGGTGTTCGCTGAAGTGATTGCGCGCTTTTTCTTTAACACAGGTTTTCTGTGGATCCAGGAACTGACACTCACCCTGTGTGGTTGGTTTGTATTATTTGGTATGTCTTATGGTGTGAAGGTCGGCGCCCACATCGGCGTCGATGCCTTTGTCAAAAAACTACCCAAAAAAGGCCGTAAAGTCACCGCTATTATTGCCGTCATTGTCTGCTTAATTTACTGCGCTATGTTTTTACAAGGCAGCTGGGATTACCTTGCAAAAATGTACCAAGTGGGCGTACCGATGGAAGACATCGACTTACCGCACTTTTTAATTAGCCAGCTTGACCCAGACAATGCCTGGGAATATTTACGCATCGATGTTGAAGAGCCCGCCGTACCACTGTGGATGTCACAAAGTATCTTATTAATTGGCTTTGCATTACTCACATGGCGTTTTATCGAATTAGCTATCGCTATTTTACAAAATAAAACTGATGGTTTTAGTTTTGCCGATGAAGCCAAGGAAAGCATGCATCTTGCTGAAAATAACAGTGATAAGCCTGATGTTGGCACCAAGGGAGATAAGTAATGACGATTGCCATCCTGTTTATTAGTCTGTTTCTGTGCATGCTCATCGGTATGCCTATTGCCATTGCGCTAGGTTTTTCTAGCATGCTCACCATCTTATTGTTTTCTGATGACTCACTGGCCTCAATCGCCCTTAAACTGTATGAGTCGACCTCTGAGCATTATACCCTGCTGGCGATCCCCTTTTTTATTCTCTCCTCAGCCTTCTTATCAACCGGTGGTGTGGCGCGGCGGATCATCGACTTTGCCATGGACAGTGTTGGTCATATTCGTGGCGGATTAGCCATGGCCTCTGTCATGGCCTGTATGCTCTTTGCTGCGGTCTCTGGTTCATCGCCTGCAACCGTTGCCGCCATTGGCTCTATCGTCATCGTGGGTATGGTGCGCGCGGGCTATCCGGAAAAATTTGCCGCGGGCGTTATTACCACCTCAGGGACATTAGGCATATTGATCCCCCCTTCCATCGTCATGCTGGTTTACGCCGCCGCTACCGAAGTGTCTGCAGCCAGAATGTTTATGGCAGGGTTAATACCGGGATTAATGATGGGGCTTTTACTCATGCTCGCCATCTACATTGTTGCGCGTATTAAGAAACTCCCCTCTCGCCCTTTCCCAGGGGTAAAAGTACTGGCCATATCGAGCGCTAAAGCCATGGGCGGCCTAGCGCTAATTTTTATCGTACTAGGTTCCATCTATGGTGGTATTGCCAGCCCTACTGAAGCTGCTGCGGTAGCGTGTGTTTACGCTTACTTTATTGCCGTATTTGGCTATCGCGATATTGGGCCACTAAAAAATGTCAGCTGGCGAGAGCGCGGCGAGTCCCTTCTAAAGGCTTGTGCACGTAATATCGGTTTTATCTTGCTTGCCGTGCTTAAAACCCCGGTGGACAAAGAGATCCGCCACGTGGTCAGAGATGGCGCTAAAGTCAGTATTATGCTGCTGTTTATCATCGCTAATGCGATGTTATTTGCCCACGTGCTCACCACTGAGCGCATCCCACACTTAATTGCCGAAACCATCGTTGGCATGGGGCTTCCCGTTTGGGGCTTCCTCATCATAGTCAACCTGTTACTGCTAGCTGCAGGTAACTTTATGGAACCCTCGGCAATTTTGCTCATCATGGCGCCGATTTTATTCCCAATCGCGACGCAATTGGGCATTGATCCTATCCATTTAGGCATCATCATGGTGGTCAATATGGAGATTGGTATGCTCACCCCGCCGGTAGGGCTCAACTTGTTTGTGACCGCGGGTATCACGGGGCGCAGCATGGGATGGGTGATTCAATCCTGTTTACCTTGGTTGCTATTGTTGCTGTTCTTCTTAGCACTGATCACTTACGTTCCACAGATCTCGTTATTCCTGCCTGAATATATTGATAAGTTAAATGGTTATTAAATAACTTGATTTTAATTAACAATTAAGTGAGTCTGGCAACGGTAGCTTTCCCCTTGCCAGACTCACTATTGTTGATGCGGACATGCATTTTATGTCAATGAATATAAAAACAAAAAAATACCTCAGCGTCACTTTGATTATCGCATTAGGCCTAGTGCTGGTATTAAATATCGCCTATTGGTTTCATTTAGATCATGGCTACCAGCAGACTCAACGTCAATCTGCCGCGCAGATGAAAGAGCTGGTCAGTTTTCTATCGGGCGCCCTATCTCGTTATCAAAGCATCCCTCACGTACTGTCGAAAAATCCATTATTGGTCAACGCACTGCAGCAACAAGGTGACACAGGCCCCCTCAGCGCATTAAATCAGTATTTACAAGAGATCCAGAGTATCACCGAAGCGCTCGATATCTATCTGGTCAATGCCAACGGCGATGCCATTGCCGCCAGTAATTGGCAGCAAAGTTACTCGTTTATCGGACAAAACTTTGCCTTTCGCCCCTATTTCCAACAAGCGATAAAGGGCCAACTCGGACGCTACTTTGCCGTGGGCACCAGCTCCAATAAACGCGGCTATTACTTCTCTTACCCCATCTATACTAGCGGACAACGTCAATCTGCAGAGCAAGTGCAACCAGAAATTCTTGGTGTGATAGTGGTAAAGGTCGATGTTACCGAGATAGAACAGCACGGTACCGGTATGGCCAGAGCCAGCAATTATGAATTTGCCATTAGCGATCCCGATGACATCATCTTTATCTCGAGCGCCCCACAATGGCGTCTGGCCGCTTTCAATGCGGTAACACCCGAGCGGCAACAGCAGATTAAGCAGTCACGCCGCTATGCCGATAGAACTATCCACGAATTAACCATTGAGCCGCCATACACAGATCCAGCGGATAAGCGCTACCCTATCTACCGGATTAACCACAGCAATAACAACGCCATTGACTACATGGACAGCCAAACAGTAATGGCAGAGGCTGGTTGGAAATTGCATATCCTAGCCCCTATGGCACCAACTTATCAGGCTATGCCGCCCTTATTGCTGCTTTATGGCGCCTTATACCTGTTAATAGCCCTAGCCTTGCTGTACGCCGTTGAGCGACGTAAAAACAGCCTACGAATGCGTCACGCACACGAACAGTTAGAGCAAAGAGTACAAGAACGAACTCAAGCTTTAGAGAGTAGCCATCGACAACTCAAAGAGACCCAAGATGAGTTAATCCAAGCCGCTAAGCTCACCGTGATAGGCAGTTTATCGGCCAGTATCAATCATGAGATCAATCAGCCCTTGGCCGCTATCCGCAGTTACGCCCAAAATACCCAAACCTTACTGGCCAGAGCCAAGTGGGATGATGTAGGGCGTAATATCATCACTATCATAGAGTTAACCGACAGGCTGGCCGCTATCGTGTCGCAATTTAAAAGCTTCACCCGTAAAAGTGCTGGCAATGAGAAAGCCACCAACGTAGCCCAGTGCATCAACGATGCCTTAACCATTATTCAGCCAGAAGTCGATAAACAGAGGGTTGAGCTGCAACTTAATGTCGACGATAACCAGATCCATATTTGGTGCGATCCTATCCGGCTACAGCAGGTACTGGTGAATTTAATGAGCAATGCCATTAAAGCCATGCAACACAGTTCGCCTAAACAGTTGATTATCGGCGTAACGGTGACGGATAGAGTCAGCATTAGCATCGAAGATAGTGGTTCTGGGATTGAAGAGAGCCAAATGAAAAAAATCTTCGACCCCTATTACACTAATTCTCGCCATGGGCTCGGCCTTGGTTTGTCTATTTCACGGCGGATCATCGAAACCATGCAAGGGCAAATAAGCGTGGCTAACCGCATAGAAGGCGGCGCCATTTTTAACATTACCTTGGCCACATATACACCAGGAACGCCATGATGCTAACCGATGAACTAACACAATACGACATAATTATTGTCGATGATGAACCCCTTATCGGCTGCGCATTGGTTCAGTTATTTGAGCTGGAATCATATCGAGCAATCGCCCTTACCGAGCCGCAACAACTGATGCACGCCTTACCTCAAAACTGGCCTGGGATAGTGATCTCCGACGTGAATATGCCACATATCGACGGCTTAACACTGATGGCGGATCTCTTAAGCCAAGATAAAGATATCCCTATTATCTTACTCACAGGGCACGGTGATATCGCCATGGCGGTGCAAGCGCTAAAACAGGGGGCATACGACTTTATTGAAAAGCCGTTTAACAACGAACATATGCTCGACATTGCAAAACGCGCCCTAGAAAAACGCAGCCTGACGCTGGAAAATCGTAGCCTCAAAAAGGAGCTCGAATCACACAGTACACCTGGGCCGCGCATTCTGGGTCACAGCCCCGGCATAAAGCAGATGCGCCATATTATCGAACAGGTGATCGACATGCCCGCCGACATCTTAATCGAGGGAGAAACCGGTACAGGTAAGGAGTTAGTGGCGCGCTACTTACACGATCATAGTGTCCGCAGCGCCGCCAATTTTGTTGCCATCAATTGCGGTGCGATCCCTGAAACCATTATCGAAAGTGAGCTATTTGGCGCAGAGGCCGGTGCCTTTACCGGAGCCGACAAAACTCGCATAGGTAAGTTCGAATACGCTAACGGTGGCACCCTGTTTCTCGATGAGATTGAAAGTACCCCGCTGGCCTTACAAGTAAAGTTACTGCGCGTGCTTGAAGATAGAAAAGTAGAGCGACTGGGGTCAAACAAGAGTATTGCCTTAGATATTCGCATCATTGCCGCAACCAAGATGGACCTTAAATCCCTGTGCAATACTGGTGAATTTCGCCAAGATCTCTTATATCGCCTCAACCTTGTCACCATACCTATCCCTGCGCTGCGTGAACGCCGGGAAGATATTCCACTGTTATTTTTACACTTTGCCCGTGTCGCATCGGCGCGTTACCACAAAGCACTTATTCCACTGTCGACAGAAAATACCGCTCAGCTGATCTCTCATGATTGGCCAGGTAATGTCAGGGAGTTAAGAAACCTTGCCGAACGCTATGTCCTGCTTGGCGGCGAAGCAGCCTTTGCCACATCGATGACCCCAAGCCATCAACTCAATGCCAATATGTCACTGCAGCAACGGGTAGAATTTTTTGAGCGCCTGTTGATTGAGGAGGCGCTCAATGTCAATAAAGGCAGTATTAAACTGACCATGCAGCAGCTCGAATTACCGCGTAAAACCCTGTATGACAAGATGCAAAAATTTGGCCTCAACCGTAAAACCTTTATCCAATAGGCATTGGCAGTCACTGTAGATAAACCGTCGAGGGGTTTGCCTTAACCTGCTACATCGGCCAAAGATACGGGCACGCGCCGCTGAGCGCGTGCCAAATACAGTACCAACACGGCCACCAGCGATAACACCACTAGGCTACCTGCCACAACGCCATTCCAGCCCCAATGCTGCCAAAAGGGTAATAGATAAGGGCCACCTATCGCCGCACCAAGATAGTAACTGCACAGATACAAAGCGGTGGCTTTAGCTCTATGCTGCTGTGCACGCTGGGCTACCCAAGCATTACAGACGCTATGAAAAGTGAAAAAACCAAAACTGGATAAGATAAAGCCAGCCACAATCGCCTCACTATTATCGAGCAAGGTCACCATGCTCCCCAGACACATCATTAATGTCGACAACACAAATAAGGGTTGGCGGCCTAATTTATTCACCCATTTAGCGGAGCGAAAAGAGGCATAAGTGCCACTTAAATAACAGAGGAAAATCAAGGTCACCTCAAAACGCCCCCAGTTAAAGGGCGCTTGCATCAGGTGCAACTGAATATAACTAAATTGATTGACCATCACCATAAAGGCCATAGCACCCAGTAGATACAATTTAATCATGGTGCTATCGCTAAGGTGTAACCAAAACCCTTGGGCGTCGCTGCGCTGAAAACGTAATTTAATCTCGCCACGCTCGGCGCGAATTTTATCGCGATTAGGCAACAGCCCTATCACGACTAAGGTACCAAGGGCGGTAATGCTGCACAGTAATAACATCGACTGTTGCCAATTAAGATATTGCGTCATGACACCACCGAGTAATCGCCCAGCAATACCACCCAAACTGTTGGCCGCAATGTAAACCGCTCCCGCTTTCAGTAAAACCGACTTATCGAGCATATCTTTGAAATAGGCCATCGAAATGGCGGGCACCGCCGCCAATAGAGCCCCTTGGATCAAGCGCAGTGCAATCAAACCACTAAACTCTGTCACAAACAGCAACATGACATCGGCAAGTACTAGCAGCCCTAAACTCCACAACAGTGGCTTTCTGCGACCAATTTTGTCCGACAAGGTGGCATAAAACAGCAATGAAAAGGCTAACGAGAAGCTGGTCACTGACAGCAGCAATGTGGCGTGCGCGGGTAATACATGAAAACTACTAGCAATGAGTGGCAGCATGCCTTGCACCAAATATAAATTGATATACACAACCACAGAGGCTAAGGACAGCCCCCATATTAATCGGGTTTGCAGTTGTTGATGACTCATGGGTGACACACTTCTCTGTTATCTCAATAGACACAGGCTAGCATTAGCCCTAACATAACAAAAATAGATTATTTTGATTGAGTCCATATTATTTTGTTATGGATATATCTTGCGCTCAGTCGGTTTAGCTCCAAGATTACTTTGGTGTTTAAAGAGCTAAGATACCGTTGAACAAGGGCTAAGATAACCTTACTAACGACCCTAGCGATAACAGCACTAGCAACTAACCAACTCAGTGAGCAATGATGTGGATATCAAACAACTTAAACATTTCGATGCCTTAGCCACCAAAGGCAGTTTCACCTTGGCGGCCAAACAACTCAATATTGCCCAGCCGGCACTAAGTCAAAGCATCAAACGATTGGAAACCGATTTAGGGGTCACCCTGATCAATCGCAATAAACATTATCGCGGCCAAGATGGCAGTCGTTTGACCCTCACCGCCGAGGGTAACGCCCTGCATCAGCACGCTTGTCTCATCATCAAGCAACTTAAGCAGGCTGAGGCACACATCAAATCGATGGCGAACCTGACTAAGGGAGAAGTGCGCATTGCGGTGCCCGGCATGCTGGGCTCTTACTATTTACCCTCGCGCTTAATGGCCTTTCGCCATCGTTATCCCGATTTGAAACTGTCATTATTTGAGGGCGGTACCCGCGACAGTTTGCGCATGTTGCAAAATGAAGAGGTCGATATCGCCATCATCACAGGGCAAGATCTGCAAGCCAACTTCGACAGTCACCTACTGCTGAGAGAGCAAATGGTGGTCGCCCTAGGTGAAGATCACCCACTGGCAGACCAAAGTTGCATCACCCTGCCACAATTTTTCCAACATGAATTGGTGATGTTTAAACCCGGTTACTTTCATCGAGAATGGATGTTGTCTCAAGCCAAACAGCTGGGATTGGAGGCCAATATCGCCTTTGAAACCAACTTGATCAACCTGATTAAACAGGTGGTGGCACAAGGCTATGCCATCACGAGTGTGCTAGAGATGGTGATAGAGCAGCGCGATAATATTTTGGCGCGGCCCTTTTCACCTGCGGTCTATCTAGATTTGTATATTGCTTGGAACAAAGACCGCCCCGTCGGGCTGGCTGACCGAGCCTTTGTCGACTTTCTGATGACCCATCGCTAATACCGGCTAGACGGGGATTAGGCCATATCAGCTCATTAAGGTTAGCCAAATTAGATCTCACTGCGCATCGGCTTGCAGCTCGGGGGAGGCGTGAATAAACGCATCAAGTTGTAGGCAATTATCATAAATACGCTCAATATGCGGATAGGCGCTCAATGCAACATTAAAGCGCTTGGCGTTATATACCTGAGGGATTAAACACAGATCCGCCAAGGTGACAGTATCACCAAAGCAGTAACGCCCGGCATAGGTTGCCAATTGGGTTTCAAGCGCGCTAAAACCACTGTGGATCCAGTGGTGATACCATGCCGATTTAGCCGCTTCATCAAGTCCCGCCGGGCCACTTAAATATTGCAGCACTCTGAGATTATTAAGCGGGTGGACTTCACAGGCGATAGCCAGTGCCATGGCGCGCACTATGGCTTTATCTTTCACATCATGGGGCAAGAGGGGTGGCTCGGGATAAACCTCATCGAGGTATTCAATAATCGCCAGCGATTGTGATAACGCCAGTTCATCATCATCCTCAATTAAGGTTGGCACTAACTCCTGAGGATTCAATGCGGCGTAATCAGCTTGATGTTGCTCACCGCCCGCTTTAACTAAATGTATCGATTGATGCTCAACATCGACACCTTTTATATTCAGTGCGATGCGTACTCGATAAGCGGCGCTCGAGCGCCAATAACCTAATAATTTCATGCTCCACTCCCTATGCCGAAAAACCCTGGCGACAAAAACGGGGCGCATTACTGTCGCCCCGTATTACACGTGCTGGTCAATTTACCCTTGGTATTTCACTACCTGCTGATCGATAGCACCAAATATCGATTGCTCATGTTCATCAAGCATTTCAATACGCACCCTGTCGCCAAAATGCATAAACTCGGTCGATGGTTTACCATCGGCAATGGTTTCTAACATACGGGTTTCCGCTAGGCAGCTCGAGCCAGCGCTGCGATCGTAATTAGAGATAGTACCTGAGCCAATAATCGCTCCAGCCCCTAAGGGACGCGTCTTGGTAAAGTGGGCAATCAACTGACTAAAATTGAACGTCATATCCTCACCACAATTAGGTCGACCGAAGAGTTGATTATTGAGATGGGTAATTAAAGGTAAATGCACCTTAGTATCTTGCCACTTATCGCCAAGCTCATCTGGGGTGACCGCCACTGGCGAGAAACTGCTTGAGGGTTTTGATTGGAAAAAGCCAAAGCCTTTGGCCAGTTCAGCCGGAATTAAGTTACGCAGTGATACATCGTTCACCAACATGATCAACTTAATGTGCTGAGCGGCAGAGTCCACATCAGTGCCCATAGGCACATCGTCGGTGATAATCGCCACTTCTGATTCAAAATCGATGCCCCACTCTTCACTTGCAAGCTCAATATCGGCCTTAGGTGCAATAAAGCTATCTGAGCCACCTTGATACACTAAGGGATCGGTCCAAAAGCTTGCTGGCATCTCGGCGCCGCGGGCTTTACGGACTAATTCCACGTGATTGACATAGGCACTGGCATCGGCCCATTGGTAAGCGCGAGGCAGGGGCGACAGACATTTGGCTTCATCAAAATCGATAGCATTATCAAGCATGCCACTGTTGAGCGCTTCATAAAGTTCTTGCAGCTGAGGCTGCAGTAAATCCCACGCATCAAGCAGTTGCTGCATAGTATGTGCGATGGCTGGCACGGCAACAGTTTTGGTTAAATCCTTACTGACCAGCATTAACTGGCCGTCACGGCGACCATTATTGTAACTCGCTAACTTCATAGCTACTCCTCAATATTCTTATTGGTGATGGCACCGCAATGGCCGTGCATCGTTCTCTGGCGTACTTAATAATTCGGCATGAGCATACAAATACCCTATGCCCACTCAGATAGAAATAGCGTGACCTAAATCACGCTATATTTGCCCTGGTTAATTGTTGTAAATCCTGCGTTACAAGCCTAGGCGCTCTTGCACCACCAACAAGGCGTCAACCGCCTTTTGATTTACCAATCTTATATTCGCGTAGTTTGTTAGCGATAGCGGTATGGGACATGCCCAGCTTTTTAGCCAATTGGCGGGTACTGGGGTAAGCCGGATAGAGACGCCTCAAGATATTGGCCTCAAACTGTTTCATGGCATCATCTAAACAACCTTCAAACTCGTGATCAAAATAACCAAACCCTTCCGCATAAGAGGGCAACTTCAGTTGCTCCACGGTTAACTCGGCCGACCCGTCCCACATAGAAACAGCGCGGAAAATAGCATTCTTTAACTGACGCACATTGCCCGGCCACGCATAGCTGAGCAAATGCTCACGACACTGCGCCGAGATACGGCGAATGGGGATGGACAGTTGCTGACTATAATGCTCTAAAAACATCTCGGTTAAGGGGATCACATCCACCTTGCGATCGCGCAGACTCGGCAGATGAAAGCTGAGCACATGAATTCGGTAATAGAGATCTTCGCGAAATTCGCCGCTTTGACACAATTCAGCAAGGTTTTTCTGAGTCGAGCAGATAATACGCACATCGGAGCGTACCTCGACATCGCCACCGACGCGTCGGAAAGTGCCATCTTGCAGTAGGCGCAGCAACTTGACCTGCGCCGCCTTGGACATTTCCGCCACTTCATCTAAAAAGACCGTACCGCCCTTGGCTTCTTCAAAAAAGCCGCGTTTGACCACCTCGCCGCCACTCACATAACCAAACAGCTCCTCTTCGGCCGCACTGTCAGGCATCGCTGCACAATTAATGGCAATAAAAGGATATTCTCGACGCATGCTGGCATCGTGACAGGCGCGCGCCATTAACTCTTTCCCCGTGCCGGTTTCGCCAGTGATCAACAAAGGTGCATCCAGCTGCGCCATCCTTCTGGCTTGCACTAATACCTCTTTCATTTTATCACTGACCGCAAGCACGTTTTCAAAACCCGTGGTCTGATTTTGCAGCGCGTTAAACTGTTTACCTAAACGGGCCGGAGACTTAAGTGATACTACGGCGCCCGCAAGAATACTTTTATCCTGCTCATCGGGCAGGTAAATCGGAAGCATCTCGGCGAGGTACTCACTTTGACCTATGTTGACCCGTGTCGCCTGCGCAAGCACCTGTGGTTCGCTAAGCCAACGGGAAAAATTAAATCCTTGTACCCAATGGTTAAGCGATTCGTCTAGCACCTCATGCTCGCCCATGTTCAGTGTCATCAATGCTGACTCATTAACGATGCGGATGCGCCCTTTTACATCGAGAGAGAACACCGAATCGGGCAGGGTTTTAAGTAGGGTTTTAAGCGCGTAATGTTCTTGTTCTGACGGCATAAAGGAGACAGTTCGCACATCACTGACCCCTTCAACCTTGCGGATTAACGGCAGTAATTCACTGAGCACATCAAACTTAACTTCAGCAAATTGGAGATAGAGAAACCCTTGATTGCTGGCGTCAATGGCAAACAGGTTAATCCCATAGCCCTCTAACACCACCAATATATCTTTTGCTAGACCCACACGGTCAATACAACTTACCGCTAAGCGCATACTATTATCGTCCCTTTGTTGTTCTTATTACTGCGTTATTATTGGGAATATCCTTTGCAACCGCCCCGCATCACCCAGGTAAAATAAGGGTGGCGATGTCGGTGCCGATAAAACGCCTATACGTTAGAATGTTCTGCGATAAGTGGCAAGACTTGTTTACAGCGGAAAATAAACTCATAAAATAAAACAGCGCCATAAAAAACTTATAACGCTGATTCTCAATAACTTTTAACTTAATCGAGCAACTGGTCGGTCTTGGCAGCCATAATGAAATCGTTACGATGCAAGCCCTTAATAGAATGTGACCACCAGGTAACGGTCACCTTGCCCCACTCGGTTAAGATCCCCGGGTGATGAAACTCCGCTTCAGCGAGCTCCCCCACCTTATTGGTAAAGGCCAGCGCCAATTTAAAGTTCTTAAATTTATACACGCGCTCCAGCTGCATAATACCGTCACGCACCTGTACACCCCAATCTGGGATCATATTGAGTAACTCTCCTAGCTCGGCCTCACTCACCTTAGGGGCATCGGCCTGACAGGCTTCACACTTCATTTGTGCTAATTCCGACATATATCATCCTTAAATCTTGATAGTAGGGTTAATCCACAGCCTAGCTGACGTTAGCTTTGGGCTCAAATAATGGCGCACGTAACCCAAGTTGACGCGCCTGAGTGACCGCCGACATCACATCCATCTTCACAATTTCATCGAGATAATCTATTGATTCAATGGTGTAATATATCGGCTGCATAATATCGATACGGTACGGTGTTCTCAGTATGTCAATGAGATCGAAAGGCTTTACCAACGGCTTTTCGCTCATGGCGTACAAGGTTTCCCCTGGCGAACTTAAAATCCCGCCACCATAAATTTTAAGCTGGTGATCCGCTTGCCTAATTAAGCCAAACTCCACCGTAAACCAATATAAACGTGCCAGAAAGACCCGTTCCTCTTTCGAGGCAGCCAAGCCTAACTTGCCGTATTGATGAGAGAAACGAGCAAACGAGGGGTTGGTTAATAGTGGGCAGTGGCCAAAAATCTCATGAAAGATATCGGGTTCTTGCAGGTAATCAAACTCCTCTTTAGAGCGAATAAAGGTCGCCACAGGAAACGCTTTATTAGCCAGCAACTGAAAAAATTGCTCAAAAGAGATTAACGCCGGCACCGCCGCGGTTTTCCAACCTGTCGTGCGGCTCAAGACAGTATCAATCTCACTCAATTGCGGAATTCGCTCACTGGGCAAGGCCAGTTCACTTAATCCGTGTAAATAGGCATCGCACGCATATTTAGGCACATTATCTTGCTGACGTTGATACAAGGCTTGCCATGTTTCATGCTCGCAAGAGGTGTAATCGATACGCCCATGTCGGTCCGGATACTTAGCTTGATATGTTGTCGCTTTACTCATGATAAATACAACCCTTAACTGCGCTTGCCTCCATAGTTGACGAAAACCGATGATTTGTTAACCGGATCACACTTTTAAATTACCCAATACTTACGCCATTTCTGTAACCTAAAATTTACAACCATGGAGTTGGCTAGATTAAAATGACTGTATTTCAATAAGCTAACAGATGTAATGAAATCGTCGCATTTGTCTATAAAATGACAATAATTACCTTTAACTGCAGTTTAAAATGGCTTTTCAAAGGTTTTTTATTAGAATAAGGCCAACATCGCCCCACATCTAGGAATAGGATGAAACAGCACAAAGTCCGAAAGGCAGTGATCCCCGTAGCGGGTCTCGGTACCCGCATGCTTCCGGCAACCAAAGCTATCCCCAAAGAGATGTTGCCAGTGGTCGACAGGCCGCTGATACAATATGTCGTTAATGAAGCGATTGCCGCCGGTATAAATGAAATTGTGCTGGTCACCCATGCCAGTAAAAACTCGATTGAGAACCACTTTGACTCCAGCTTTGAGCTAGAAGCTCAGCTTGAACGCCGAGTAAAAAGACAATTATTGGCCGAGGTGCAGGCTATTTGCCCAGCGGCAGTAACCGTGATAAGTGTGCGTCAGTCTCAAGCAAAGGGGCTGGGTCACGCGATTCTCTGCGCACAAAAAGTGGTAGGAGATGAGCCTTTTGCCGTGCTGCTGCCCGATGTGATCATCGATGAATTTAGCTGCAATTTAAGCCGTGATAATCTCGCCGACATGGTTAACTTGTTCGACGACACCGAAACCGGACAAATCATGGTCGAGGGCGTGCCAGCGCACTGCGTCGACCAATACGGTATCGCCGATGTCAATGGCCACGCCTTAACCCCTGGCCAATCTGAGCCCATCAGCGCCTTGGTTGAGAAACCCGAGGTCACAGAGGCACCATCAAACCTAGCCGTGGTCGGCCGCTATATTCTGCCACGCGAGATCTGGCCGTTACTGTCGAAAACCCCCGCTGGCGCTGGCGATGAGATCCAACTCACTGATGCCATTGCCATGCTGATGGAAAAACAAACTGTTAATGCCTATTACATGAAAGGCAAAAGCCACGATTGCGGTAACAAACAGGGTTATATGCAAGCGTGTGTCGAACATGCGCTGCGCCATCGAGAAATAGGTCCAGAGTTTACCCAATACCTTAAGACGCTGGTTGCAGCATTACCACAGGACAATGATTAATGACCATTTTAGTAACGGGTGGTGCAGGCTATATTGGCAGCCACACCCTTGTTGAATTACTCAATGATAATCAAGACGTTGTCGTTATCGACAATCTGTCTAATTCCAGTGTCGAAGCCTTAGCACGTGTCGAACACATTACCCAAAAGAAGATCACCTTTTATCAAGGCGATGTACTCAATAAAGCGTTTTTACAAAAAGTGTTTACCGACCACCAAATCACGGCGGTGATCCATTTTGCTGGATTAAAAGCGGTCGGAGAATCGGTGGCGCAACCACTGCGTTACTATGAAAACAATGTCACCGGCACATTAGTGTTATGTGAGGTGATGGCTGATTTTAATGTTAAAAAGTTAGTCTTTAGCTCATCGGCAACCGTCTATGGCGACCCCGCTTCACTGCCGATCACCGAAGACTTTCCGACAGGGGCAACCAACCCTTATGGGCAATCTAAGCTCATGGTGGAACATATCTTAAACGATCTGTATCACTCTGATCCTAATTGGAATATTGCTCGGTTGCGTTATTTCAACCCAGTAGGCGCCCATGCTAGCGGGCTAATAGGGGAAGATCCTAACGATATCCCGAACAATTTAATGCCCTTTATCGCTCAGGTTGCTGTGGGTAAGCGGGCATTTTTAAGTGTATTTGGCAATGATTACGACACCCATGACGGCACTGGGGTGCGTGATTATATTCATGTCGTCGACTTGGCCTTAGGCCATTTGAAAGCACTAGAGAAACTCAATAGCGGCTGCGGCTTAGTCACCTATAACTTGGGCACAGGCCAAGGCTATAGCGTACTGGACATGGTGAAAGCCTTTGAAACAGCCTGCGGAAACAAGATCAAGTATCAAATTGCGCCGCGTCGACCTGGTGATATAGCCGCCTGCTATGCCGATCCTAACAAGGCACAAACCGAGCTCAACTGGCAAGCGACGCACAGCATCGAAGATATGGCCAACAGCAGTTGGCACTGGCAATCGAGCAATCCAAACGGATACCATGACTAACCCTAGGTATCCTCAATACCTGCCCACATTGTAGAGCGCCTCGGCGCTCTACATCATCAGCTTTTGGACCTAACAGCATGAGCAACGCAATTAATCAGAGCCGCCGTAGGCTGTTTAACCGTCGCCAGCAGCAGGCGATACGCCCACCGTGGAGCCGAACTGATGTTGAATTTACCGATATCTGTACGCGCTGTAACCTGTGTATTGAGGCGTGCGAAACAGACATTATATTTCGCGGTGACGGGGGCTTCCCTGAAGTGAATTTTAGTCAGGCTGAGTGCACCTTTTGCACCAAATGCGTAAGTGCCTGCAAAGAACCTCTCTTTAATGATACTACGCACGAACCTTGGCAACTAAGAGCCTCAATAGACAACAGCTGCTTAGCAAACAGTGGCATCTGGTGCCAAGCCTGCAAAGATGCCTGTGACGCCAGCGCGATTAACTTTACACCGTCGATTGGCGGCGCCCCGCAACCTTCCATCATGCTTGATAGCTGCACAGGCTGCGGCGCATGCGTCTCGCCTTGCCCCAACCAGTCAATATCCATCACCACAAAAGAGGCGGTATGCTTGCCAAAAAACTGACAGGCGCGCCAAATATTAGTGGTTTTACTAGGCAGGTTTTACGGGTAGTATCTACTTAGAATCGTAACAACAGTGACTATTATGTTTAAAAGAAAAAACAGTAATGCAGGCCTGACTTTTATTGCACAAGGCACTAAGGTGTGCGGTGAAAGCCACTTTTCTGGAGAAGCCTTGATCGGTGGGGAGCTGCAAGGCAAGATCAGCGCGCTGAATAAAATCACTATTGAAACCGATGGTTATATTAATGGCGAGCTGCGATGTAAAGAGATCAAAGTCTCTGGCCTGTTTAAGGGCAAGCTCAAGTGTGAAAAGCTGATTATTACCGGCACCGGAACGGTAGAAGGCGAGATAGCCTGTAACTCAATGGAGATATTTTCCGGTGGCCAGTTTATCGGCGTGCGGGTAAAAGAAGAGGTAGCTTTGCTGTCAAATGAGCAAATGCACCAAGAAACACCTGAACAACATTCACCCCATCATGCTAACGCAGAGCTGGTTAACTAACGGCAGTATGTATCAAATCTAGGCGCTGAGTGCACTCCACCGCGCCTAAACTGCTCTAAAGCCCGCACACTACTGAGCTAACTCGGCAGCTTGTTTATAGTCTCTAATTAAGGTTAAAAAGTCGCGCGGCGCTCTATCTAAACAATCCACCGGAATATAAACATGGTAGCCAAACTGGCCATTGAGCTGCTCACAACGGCGGGAAAACATCGCCTGCACGCCTTTATAGGCTTTACCCTCTAGCGTCAGAGGCGAAAATTCTGAATTAAGATAACGCTCTAGATCCGCCAACTCACCATCTAAGGTTAGCGATGACATCAATAATGGCCGCTGCTCCGTGAGCAAACCGGTCGCCAAACGCGGCGGAATATCATCGATAAGCGGCGCCAATCGCTTTAGTTTGATCCCGATATAAGGCAGCTCATGATTGTCAAAGCCCTGTATATTTCGCGGCATATCGGCACGCTGAATGTTGTCCCATTCTAAATAAATACTGCCACGATGATGATGGTAGACCAAACCTTGCGGACGTAGTTCCACACTCACCTCTGGCTGCATTAATTTCGCGGCGCCAAGCACAGTAAAAAGCGCGCCAAATACAAAACAGGCAAGCCCCAGCCCCATTAGCGAACTCGATGCAATAAACATCACTACCGCACTTACTAACGCGATAGAGCCTATCAGGGTAAAACTCCAGCCGTTGCGTTTTGATACCGCACGAATAACGATTGATTCTTGCACCTATAACTCTCACTACAACTCAGTAGGCCCTCAAGGCCACTGATAATTAAAACGATTTATGCTAAATCAGCGGCTCATCTGCCACTGCAAATTTAATCTTAAGCCACAGTGATCCCACATATTCATGAATGGCCTGCTGAGAGGTCAGCAGATTTCTGGCATCAAACTGCCACCAGTAACCTCGGCGGGCAATAAAATTTGCGGGTGCAGGCTGTGGCTGAGTTCCCGCTTGAGTAAATATCTGCATTGCACGTGGCAAATGAGTCGCCGATGTCACCAAGCGAAATGGCACATCGCCAATTTCCCACTGAAGATGCTGCGCCTCTTCGAGCGTGTCTTTAGCCAATGGCAAACGAATAATACGCGCAGCATCGACCCCAAGTTCAATCGCGGCCTGCGCCATCACTTGAGCCTGAGGCAACTTATCACCTCCGCCCCAACCACTCACGACTAACTGACAATTGGGCCCTAATGTTAATTGACGCACCGCTTCGGTTAAGCGCGCTAAAGCGATGGCTGACAACTGCTGACTCGCGCTGGCATTAATAGCTGAGTCATGACCACTGCCAAGAACCATCACCACGCAGCCTGAGCCCATGGGTTGATTATTCACTGCATATTGCGATTCAAGCGATGAAGCCAGCCAATAACTGCCCCATTGACTACTGCAAAATAACAGAAGTAAGCACGCGCTTACGATTAAGGACTTAACCAGTTTACGCCGCCTTAATATCATAATCGCGAGAAGCAATAAGATAATGGTTAACGGCACTGGCATCAGCAGTTGCGATATGATTTTTTTTACCCAGAACATGGCTATCCTTGCCTCTTAATATTAGCGTTGCGCAAGTTTAACGTAAGCGATATG
The DNA here is from genome assembly GCF_059338375.1 of Shewanella sp. 553. NCBI lineage: Bacteria > Pseudomonadati > Pseudomonadota > Gammaproteobacteria > Alteromonadales > Shewanellaceae > Shewanella > Shewanella sp. 553. Next base: position 1,342,120 of record NZ_CM181701.1, on the reverse strand, counting down.
CAATACCAAGCGAGTGCGGTTTATTCACTTTCACTATCACCACAGCCACGCCGCGCCGCGGACGCCTGATGAACAACCATATAAATTCGGCACCACTGCTGTGCGGCACTCGCCCCCTAATACATAGCGAGATAAGAAAGCCGGTAGCCGAGGATAGATGGCAGTGACATTAGACATGCCGCCGCCTAATACGATGATATCCGGGTCAAGAATATTGATCACATGGGCCAAACTGCGGGCAAGCCTATCAATATAGCGCTCAAAACAGGCCATCGCCTGCGCATCACCTTGATTGACTAGCGCCATCACTTCGACTCCGCTAGACACCTTACCTTGCTGATGCGGCTCGAGGTTATGGTGATAGTCACGCACAAAACCGGTGCCTGAAATAAAGGTTTCGATACAATCTTTATTTCCGCAAAAACACGCGGTGGAATTAAATTCATCCGCCGTCATCCAAGGCAAAGGATTATGACCCCACTCGCCGCCGATGCCGTTACCGCCACCATGAACCTTGCCATTGATGGCGATACCAGCACCACACCCGGTGCCAATAATCACTCCAAATACCATCGCCTTACCCGCGGCCGCGCCATCGATGGCCTCTGAAATAGCAAAGCAGTTGGCATCATTAGCTATCCGCACTTCACGATCCAAACGCTCACACAGGTCAAGGTCTAACGGGTGACCATTGAGCCAGGTCGAATTGGCATTTTTAACTAAGCCTGAAAAAGGAGAAATTACCCCCGGGATCCCAACTCCAACCGTCGCCGTTTGCCCCAATTGTGCCTCGGCCTCATTGACTAACGAGACAATGGTATTGAGTGTCGCGGCATAATTTGCAGGCGTCGCGACTCGCTTTCTAAATTGCTCCATGCCCTGCTCATCTAAGGCCACCAGCTCAATTTTAGTGCCGCCTAAATCAACCCCAATCCGCAACATGTTTACACTCCACTGGATAACGTAATGGATCAGTTTATCGGCCAATGTTTAGCCGTAGCAATAAAATAAGGATTTAATATCGTCTCTTTTTGGTTATAGGCTAAGCGTAAGCCTGTAGCATGATTGATCACCGCGCCGCCCGCGCTTTCAAGTACCGCCTGAGCCGCCGCGGTGTCCCATTCGCTAGTTAACCCTAAGCGGGGATAGATCTCTGCCGCGCCCTCGGCCAACATGCAAAATTTCAATGAACTACCGATGCTTAACAGGCTATGTGGTCCAAGCGTGGCGAGATAATCTGCCAGCCCAGGGCTCACATGCGAACGGCTTCCCACCACCCGAGGCACCTTGGGTACAGGTACAACTAGCGAGGTTAAATCAATCAGCTCGCCGCCATCGGTTAACCAAGCGCCAAGGCCTGCGGCGCCGTAATAGCACTTTGCTAATGCTGGGGCATAGACCACCCCCGCCACAGCTTGATGATGGTCGATAAAGGCGATATTAACGGTAAACTCACCATTTCGCTTAATAAACTCTTTTGTGCCATCGAGAGGATCAATCAACCAGTATTGCGACCATTGGCGGCGCGTGGCCCATGGGATATCGGCAGCCTCTTCAGACATCACCGGAATATCGGGCGTTAACTTGGCAAGCGCATCGGCAATCACATGGTGGCTCGCCATATCAGCCGCCGTCACAGGGCTATCATCTGATTTTGCCTCGACAGCAAACGTCTCTTGCGCGTAAATCGCCATAATCGCATCGCCTGCCTGCTCGGCAATGGCGACAATCTGGGCTAACCAAGTGGGATTAAAGGGGGCTGTCAATTTACTTTACCTCTGCGCAGGGGCGCAAAATAAGATGAGTATGCCATAAAATTGGCATCTCTAACGTGCACCAATGAGCTGTTGCGCGATTAAATAATCAATGACTTGCTGAGCACATTGCTGCACATTGTGGCGCGCGGTATCGAGGCGAACATCAGGTGCACTCGGCGCTTCATAAGCCGAGTCGATACCGGTAAAGTGTTTAATCTCGCCGGCGCGCGCCTGCTTGTATAACCCTTTAGGGTCTCGCTGCTCACAGACCTCTAGCGGGGTATCAACAAATACCTCAATAAATTGCTTGTCGCTAAGTAAACTTCGCACCATGGCTCTGTCAGTAGCAAACGGCGAAATAAATGCCGTCGACACTAATAACCCCGCATCGACAAACAGCTTGGCAACTTCACCAATGCGGCGGATATTCTCCACTCTGTCGCTATCTGAAAAACCTAAATCACCATTGAGACCATGGCGAACATTATCACCGTCAAGCACATAGGTACTGGCGCCTCGCTCATGCAGCATCTTATCGACTGCATTGGCCAGCGTAGATTTACCTGAGCCACTGAGGCCTGTAAACCATAATACCGCCGCCTGATGCCCGTTGCCTGCCACGCGGTCTTGATGCGACACACTGGCCTGATGCCATACTACATCGGAGGATTTATCTTCTGTTACCACGGTTTTATAAGGTGACATTTGCAGTCCTTAAAATCACACACTTGAGTATTAAATTACGCTTACAGGCTCAACACTGATCTTCACAGCTTCTGGATCACTCGATCATCACGCATCCCACCAACATCCTTTTAGCTAAAAGGGGAAAAACAGCGGCACTGTCGTCAGCACAATCGCGCCGTAGGTCAGGCTAACGGGCACACCGACTTTAACAAAATCACTTAAGCGATAGCGCCCCGCATTATAAACCATCAAATTAGTTTGGTAGCCATAAGGGCTGATAAAGCTGGCGCTAGCAGCAAAGGCGACCGTCATAACAAAAGGTAAAAAATCCACCCCAAAACCCAAGGCAATGCTGTAAGCAATAGGAAACATCAAGGCCGCCGCCGCATTATTGGTAATAAGCTCGGTCATCAACCAGGTCACCACGTACACTAAAACGAGCGCCAACATTAGATGCTGTTTATCGGCGATGCTGGCAACCCAAGTGGCAACCCCTTCTGCGACACCACTATTGACTAAGGCGTGGGCCAATAAAATCGCTGATGCCACAATAAGCCAAATATCGACCGGAAAACGGCGTACCACTTCGTTGACATTAAGGCATTGACTTAAGAGCAGCACCCCGAGCAGCAATAGCATGCCTTGCAGCATCTCGATAATACCGATAGCCGCTAACATGATGGTGACCATAAAGCCGCCAATGGCAATCCATGCCTTAACCCCACTAATACGAGTCTCAGGCTCGACGCCACTGATCACAATAAAGTTTTTACTTACCGTGCGCCGCGTTAAGAAGCGCTTACCTACCGCCAGCACTAAAAAATCACCGGCTTTAATGGTCACCTCGCCTAACTTACCGGAGATCTCTTCACCGTCACGGCGAATGGCCACAGCAGCGGCATCGAACAAGGCCCTAAAACCAGCACGCTTCATGGTACGTCCCACCAGCACACTTTCTTGTTTGACCACCACCTCGGTGAGGTTAGAGTCGAGTAAGCCATTTTTCTCGGCAAACATCTCCAGCCCAGAGAACTGCCCTAACTGCATCACCTTAGTGATATCACCACTGAAGATGAGCCTATCCCCTTGTTGCAATACTTCTGTTGGTGTCACCGGGCTGATTAAGCGGTTATTGCGCACCACTTCAACCAAAAACAGTGACTCGAGATGCCGAAGGCCATTGCCTTCTACCGAACGGCCAATGAGCTCAGAGCCCTCAATGACCTTAGCATCGATAAAATAGCCCTTAGAACTGGTTTCTTGTTGAGCAATACTGGGCAGCCAGCCCGACACCAATCTCAACACAACACCACAACCCAACACCAGTAAAGTACCAATGGCGGTGAACGAGAAAAACGATAATGACTGGCCCGATACATCAATATACATACTGTTGATGATCAAGTTAGTCGAGGTGCCCACTAAGGTGAGCGTGCCGCCAAGGATCGCCGCATAAGAGAGTGGCAACAACAACTTACTGGCCATATGATGGGGGTTGTTACGAATGGGCGACAGCAAGGTCGCCACCACTGCCGTGTTATTAAGTAAAGCCGAGCTCAGCGCCGTCATACTAAAGAGCCTAAGCCAAGTACTTTGGTAACCACTGACGATCACTTTGGATGCTATCACACGCAGTAAACGGGTTTTTTCTAGGGCAAAGGAGCATAAGATCAACAACACCAAGGTCACCAGACCGGGATTAGACATGCTCGCTAACAGCTGCTCTTTGGTGACCAAATTAAAGGCCACTAGCACCAGCAGGGTGACACCAAATACCTGTGCGGGTCGGTTTTGAAATCGCACTAAACCGACAATGGTCGCAACAAAAATGGCAATAGTGAGGTAGGCGTTTAGTGTCATAGTGTCCTATCTTTATGCGGCTCAAAGCGGCTGGCGATAAGCGGTAAGCTGACTTACTCGCTTACCGCTTCCACTTACGACTTAGCTTTCTCTTAAAGGCGTCTTAAGCCTTAGCGATATCTTTAACGCCCCAATGGGGAAAGTGCTTGCGCACTAAGGCATTCATCTCAAGTTCAAACTCGGAGATCGCACGCTTTTTACCCTTAGCGGCATCAATCGCCTTGCGGATCATTCCGGCGCCAACCGTCACATTGGTTAATCGGTCGATAATGATAAACGCCCCGGTATCGCGATTAACGTCATAGGCATCAAATTGCACCGACTCTGTCAGTGAAAAATGACAATTCCCCATCTCATTAAGTGCTAACTGCTGCGCCGGATGTTGGGTTAAATTATTAATATCAACCTTATAATTAATCGCATCTGCAAAGCCATAAACCGACTTACTGCCTAATTTGATAGCATATTCGCGGTCCACACACAGTGGCTCTTCGGTCATCCACACCACATCGGCTTCAAAATGCGCGCTAGAGTTGGGTTTATCATGTGGACGCACCAACATATCGCCGCGGCTGACATCTATTTCATCGGTTAAGGTTAAGGTTACCGCCTGACCCGCCACGGCTTTCTCAAGCTCTCCCTCAAAGGTCACAATCGATTTAATGCGACTCTCTTTACCAGAGGGCAAGGCGGCAATGGTGTCACCCACACGAATGTCGCCCGACGCCAAGGTGCCGCAAAAACCTCTAAAGTTCAGGTTAGGCCGATTAACATACTGCACTTGGAAACGAAATGAGTCGCTCTTATCCTGCTCAACTGACACCGTATTAAGCAATTTGAGTAAGGTAGAGCCTGGATACCAAGTCATATGGCTACTTTCATTAACCACGTTATCGCCTTTTAATGCCGAAATCGGCACAAAACGTACATCCGTAAACGCCAAGTCTTGGGTAAATTCACGGTAGGCTTTTTTAATGCTTTGATACACACCTTGGTCGTACCCCACCGCGTCCATCTTATTGATCGCGATGATCACGTGTTTAATGCCAAGCTGCGAGCAAATATAACTGTGACGCCGCGTCTGTACCTGCACCCCGTGGCGTGCATCGATAAGAATAATGGCTAAGTCCGAAGTCGAGGCCCCGGTCGCCATATTGCGGGTGTATTGTTCATGGCCTGGGGTGTCGGCAATGATGAACTTACGTTGCTCAGTAGCAAAATAACGATAAGCCACGTCAATGGTGATCCCCTGCTCACGCTCAGATTGCAAGCCATCGACCAGCAACGCCAGATCAAACGCATCATCCGTAGTATTAAAACGTTTAGAGTCTTTCTCTATGGCCGCCATCTGATCTTCAAAAATCATCTTGCTATCAAACAACAGGCGACCAATGAGGGTCGACTTACCATCATCCACACTGCCACAAGTCAAGATACGCAACATATCTTTGTTTTCATGCAGCTTAAGATAGGATTCGATATCGGTTTGCAATAACGTCTGTTCTGTTGTCATGATCTTTCTCATATTCTGTAGGTGAACGGCACACTTAAGGCATTTTTACGGTTGCGGAGCGGCGGCCTAAAAGTAGCCTTCCATCTTTTTCTTTTCCATCGAGCCGGCTGAGTCGTTATCGATCACTCGTCCTTGGCGCTCCGAGGTGATGCACAGCAACATCTCTTGAATAATTTCAGGCAAGGTGGTCGCATTCGACTCCACTGCGCCGGTGAGTGGATAACAGCCCAAGGTCCTAAAACGCACCATCTTGTGCTCCACCATTTCACCGGGCTCAAGTGCCATACGCTCATCATCAACCATGATCAACGTGCCATCGCGCTTCACCACAGGGCGAGGCTCGGCTAAATAAAGAGACGGTATATCAATACCTTCAAGATAGATGTATTGCCAGATATCTAACTCAGTCCAATTCGATAGGGGGAACACGCGAATACTCTCGCCTTTATCGACCTTGCCATTGTAGATATTCCATAATTCGGGGCGTTGATTCTTAGGATCCCAGCGATGCTTACTGTCACGAAACGAATAGACTCGCTCTTTAGCACGTGATTTCTCTTCATCACGACGGGCACCGCCAAAGGCGGCATCAAAGCCATGCATATCAAGTGCTTGTTTAAGCCCTTCTGTCTTCATGATATCGGTATGCTTGGCACTACCGTGGGTAAAGGGCGAGATGTCCATGGCTAATCCGCGCGGATTTTTATGCACAATCAAATCGAAACCATACTTTTTCGCCATCAGATCACGAAACGCAATCATCTCTTTAAACTTCCAGTTGGTATCGATGTGCATTAAAGGAAACGGGATCTTACCGGGATAAAAGGCTTTGCGGGCCAAATGCAGCAATACTGAGGAGTCTTTACCGACAGAATATAGCATCACTGGGTTATCAAATTCTGCGGCAACTTCACGCATGATCTGAATCGATTCCGCTTCGAGTTGTTTCAAATGAGTTTGCGCTGTAGACATATCGGTTTCCGTATAATATCAATTATATCAATTGGCTAATCAGCAAGCTTACCTATTAATAGACTCGTTTATGCGCAAGCAAAAACATTGATAGGCTCACCAAGTGATGGCATTGAAAGAATAATAACAGTACCAATACGATTTAGAAGTTATAAATATTAATTTATTTATACTAAAAAGAAATAAGAAGTAATGAAAGTAAAAACGGTGAATTTAAACAGTATCAAAAAGCAGCAATGAATGAATACCATGTTAGGTGATAAGGGGACATAGACAATTGTCGGCTTGTAAAAGTAACATCCCCTGAAGGCGTCAGGCTGAATAATCCCCTTGATTTATCGCACTTACACCAAGTTAGGCTAACGGGATCAAGTTTAATAGCCACCCCATTACAGTGAAAGACACTAATAAAATAAAAAATAATAATACTAGCAAACGCCACTGCATCACTTGTTTCAACATCACAAACTCAGGAAAACTGGCAGCAACTGTGCTCATACAAAATGCTAATGTGGTTCCCAATGGCACACCTTGTAATAACAAGCTTTCTATTACAGGGATCACTCCAGTTGCGTTTGCATACAGTGGAACTCCCATCAGCACAGCAAGCGGAACAGACCACCACTGCCCATCACCTAAGTTGGCTTCAAGCCAACCCGCTGGCACAAAACCGTGCAAGGCTGCACCTAAACCAACACCAATAATGACCCACTTCCATACTCTGCCAAATATCTCAACAGTTTCAGATTTGGCAAACTGATGGCGCTGCTGCCAACTGACAGCAGATGCTGTTGTTAACGATGCTGCTTGGCCTTTTATTCCACTAGATTGCTCTTGTCCCATTGCATAAGCCTTAGCGGCTAGAGGTTGCAGCCAACGCTCGGCTTTGAGCAGATCCAGTAATGCACCGCCTAATATACCAATGCAGATGCCGATCACGGTATAGAGCAAGGTGACTTTGAATCCGAGCAGACTAAATAGTAATAGAATAGCGACTTCATTAATCAACGGTGATGTGAGCAAAAACGCCATAGTAATGCCAATGGGGATCCCTGCAGAGGTAAACCCCAAAAAAACGGGAATACTAGAGCAAGAACAAAACGGGGTTATCGCACCAAATCCAGCCCCTAATCCATAGCCAACCATTCTTGGTTGACTGGATAAATAACCGCGAACGCGTTCAATATTTAGCGAGGCTCGCAACCAACCAATGGCATAAATCATGATAATCAGCAGAGCGAAAATCTTAGTGGTGTCTTCAATAAAAAAGTGTACCGCCTGACCAAGTTGAGTTTGATTCGACAACCCGACTACATCGTAAACGAGCCAATCTGCAAATACAGTAAACCACACTAACATCTTCTACCCCATAAAAAAGACTTAGTAAACCAGCAGTAATATGGCGTCGATGAGCACCTGAGTTGCAAAACCATAAATTGCGAGCAATTCAAACTTGAGTGTTCAGCCACAATCTGCAGCATAGAAGCCTTTGGCCGCTTGAAACGGCGCTAGGCTAAGCTATGCAGCAACTCGTTGTATTCACGTAAGCACTTAAACTTACAACAAAAGCCTTTGTGATTTTCATTAACGAACATGATCAGCCCTATTGGCTAGGATCTTGCGTTAACAGCTGCTCAATCTCTTGATGAGACGGTACTTTTCCTGCCGACACCACTGCACCATTAATAACGATAGCCGGTGTCGACATGACACCATAATCGAGTATGGCAGCCATATCAGTGACTTTGCTTAACTCAATGTTGATGGCTAAGTCCTTTGCAACTTGTTGAATATCTGTCGCTAAATTGGTGCACTTTTTACACCCACTTCCTAATACTTCTATTTTCATATCACGTCTCTTCTAAGTGTTTCTAGCTAAAAACTAAGACTTAACCTGTGCAGCCAAATCTTGAGCGTTTTTCGCTATTACGGCTTCTACACAACCCAGCATTTTTAATAAGCATGGGGTTTCTAGACGGTAATAAATCTGTTTCCCGTCACGGCGGCTACTAATAATCCCCGCCTGCTTTAATACTGATAGGTGTTTGGATACTGTTGAGATATCAGCTTTAACACCATCAGTAAGATCGCAAACGCAATATTCTTGCTGTTGCAATTGTTCCAATAACCACAAACGCGTCGGATGGGCTAATGCCTTAAGTACCGCAGCACGAGCATTGAGTTTCAATTGCTCTTGTTCTGTCATGGCTATGTCTCTTTTTACTTTCTCATTTGGCATAATCGCCAAGTGTTATTTAAAAGGCAAGAATTACAGAATGATTTTGCTAGGAAATATGATCAAGCTCATAGGTAGGCTCTTTAACAGAGCCGTAAGAAAAGCGTATTACTGTGGGGTATCAGCACGCGTTAATTTAACATTAAGCCCTTAATGTTTAGGCACTTGGTTTGAAACAACATAGTGAAGCCCCCCAAAGTTTATGAAGCTCAACTCACGTCGAATCAAACCTAAGCGCTACGATATGTCATTCGATTAAAACAGCGTATTCATCAAGCGATGTATGCCCTCTTTCCAAGAGAAAATGCAACAAGGCTTCAGGACTACGGTTGAGTAAACGTTCCATTGGAAAACCCACCGCCTCAATAATCTCTTCCGACTTATCAAAACCTGCCAAGTCAAAAGCGACATGGGAATCAGAGCCCATCACCAGTAACCCACCGGCTTCTTTGACTGCACTAGCAATGGCAGTGCAATTATCCACACTGCCTTTTCTTGATGTTAAAAAAGAGGAATTGTTTATTTCAAGCGCCACATTATGTTTAGCTGCGACCGCTGCGACACGTTTAATATCAATTGGGTAAGCTGGGTTGCCGGGATGAGAAATAATATCGACATTGCCACTTTCAATCGCGTTAATGAGCGCCAGAGTGTGAGCCTCTTTAGTGGAGGGCGGAAAAACCGGCTCATGAAAACCGGCCAGTACAATATCGAGGGCTTGCAAATATTCACCAAAAAAATCAATTTCGCCGAGTTCATTTTTGATGTTGGCTTCGATACCACGCAGTACACCAATACCATCAACGACCCTAGGTAACACGCGCATATTCACAAAGTGCCAAAAGTGGGGAGCATCGGCCATATCGGGACCATGATCGGTAATAGCAAACAGTTTAACCCCCTTCTCTTTCGCCACACTAAGGTAATCATGTATGGTGCTATAAGCATGAGTGGAAGCAATGGTATGCGCATGAACATCAACAAGAAATTTCATGATAAATCTTATTTCCTGGATCAAAAAGTTGCGTTCTAGTCTACTATATTTGACCAGCTTTTCACCATGCCCTCTTAGAGCCAAAAATTAAAACCAAAATCAACATTTACAAAATGCTCACCACAAAATTACCATCGTGTAAGCCAAACCATATAGGCATCTCCCCCCTTTTGCAGCGTCGAAATCCAGCAACAAAACAGTCTGTACGTATCAGCTCCTGACGTCAGATACTCAAAAGGCATTTTTGGCATGTTCCCCCTCAATAGCCTGGAGCTAATCAATTGTTAATTTAGGAAATGTTCATTAGTACCTCATTCGCCATTGTTGATTGAACGTTCTCAAGCTCAAAAAGAAACAGATACCCTCAGCCAAAAAACTAAGCTAACCAATTGATTAAAATAGGTTAAGTCTTTACCTCGCATTTGTAATAAAAATATTGCAAAGCGGAAAAATGTCCGTTTTTTTTGTAAAAATTTGAGGAATAATTTAAAGACAATAAAAAATGGACTCACTACTTATGTCGACCTTAATGAGCTGTATCGGAGTTACTGTACTAATACTTATTGGTATATTATTTTCTGAAAATAGAAAAAGTATTCACTTTCGAACCATTGCAGGAGCGTTAATACTTCAAATATTACTTGGTGCTTTCGTTATGTATGTGCCAATCGGTGTATCGATTCTAGAAAGCATGAGTAATGGGGTTAATAATGTCATAGCATTTTCTAATGCGGGTTTAACCTTTGTTTTTGGTGATTTAGCGAGTTATAAAGTAGGCTTTATATTCGTTATCAATGTGTTGTGTGTTGTTGTATTTATTTCAGCTTTAATATCTGTCCTTTACCATCTGAAAATAATGCAATTTATTATTAATATTTTCGGTGGAGCCCTATCAAAATTACTTGGAACAAGTAAGGCTGAATCGCTATCTGCCACCGCTAATATTTTCGTTGGCCCAATCGAAGCACCTTCTATGGTCCGTCCGTTAGTTAAAAATATGACTCGCTCGGAGTTGTTTGCAGTGATGACCGGTGGTTTAGCTAGTGTCGCGGGGGGGACTATGGTTGGTTATATTAATCTCGGGATTGACCCAAAATATATTTTAACCGCATGTTTTATGACGGCTCCTGCAGGTTTATTGTTTGCTAAATTGTTGTGCCCTCAAACAGATCCCAATTTAGTCAAAAATAAGATTGAAATAGAAGATGCCGATAAATCGAAAGGGCTACTCGATGCTATCTCAAGTGGCTCCTTAATGGGAATGAATCAGGTCATCACTGTCACAGCACTATTAATATCCTTTGTGGCATTAATTGCGTTACTTAATGGTATTGTCGGCTCTGTTGGAGACTTATTTAGTATAGAGAATCTCACATTAGAAATGATAATTGGCTATTTACTCTCACCATTAACGTTTCTGATGGGTGTGCCTTGGTCTGAAGCCATACAAGCAGGATCAATTATAGGGCAGAAGATTGTCGTCAATGAATTTGTTGCTTATATCAACTTTCTAGAAGTATCGTCTTCATTATCAGAAAAGACACAGGCAATCGTGATCTTCAGTTTATGTGGATTCGCAAATATGGGCTCACTCGCCATGGTCGTAGGTGGAATTGGTGCAATGTGCCCAGATCAAAGAGAGCTTATTTCACAAATTGGTCCAAGAGTGCTTTTAGCCTCTATTCTAGCAAACTTAATGTCTGGAACCATTGCAGGCGGTTTAATATCATTAATGTAATATTCGAGGTACAAAAATGTCTACTCCACATATAAATGCTGAGCTCGGGGATTTTGCTAAAACAATCATTATGTCAGGTGATCCTTTACGAGCCAAGTTAATAGCAGAAACTTACTTAGACAATGTAAAAGAAGTCACCAACGTTAGAGGCATGCTCGGTTTTACTGGTATGTATCAATCGAAACAAATATCGGTTATGGGCCATGGTATGGGAGCCCCCTCTGCAGCGATATATTTCAATGAGTTAATGACGACTTATCAAGTAAAGAACTTCATTAGAGTCGGCAGTTGTGGTGCCATATCAGATGATGTCAAATTGAAAGATTTAATCGTCGCGATCGGCGCATCTACCGATTCAAAAATGAATCGAACTCGGTTCTTAGATCATGATTTTGCTGCAGTCGCCAGCTTTGATTTATTGCAGGCGTGCCATGAGCAACTACAAAAAACAGCAATTGAGTATAAAGTCGGTAGTGTATTTTCATCTGATTTATTTTATCGACCCGATGCAAGTGATTACCAACTGATGGCAAAAAATGGAGTGCTTGGTGTTGAAATGGAGATAAACGCGCTTTATTCACTTGCAACCGAACATCAATGTCATGCCCTTGGCCTGTGTACTGTAACCGATCATATTACACGTCAAGAACACCTGAGTGCCGACGAACGTAGAACGGACCTACATGAAATGGTTAAAGTGGCTTTAGACACCGCAGTAACGCTCTAACCCTCCCTCTTGGTTCATTATAAAGTGGCTCATAAATAGAGCCACTTTATAAAAATTGATTTGACTAAAGCAAAAGCGTAGTATTGATGCAACACTAATGTACAGTTAGATTAAAGTAACATGAACATTGTTGATATGGTTAAGTCAATAGGTTTGACTGCAATTAACTATGAAAAAAACGTTTACTTACTCAGACAAAAAAGTCAGGTTTCAAACTTGATATTTTGTACAAATGCCAGCTTAACGATATCTTACGTCAATGTATGTGGAAATGAATTCATCCTCAAGGTTGAAGATAATTACACCGGATTTCTTGGTGAAATGGAATTTTTTCAAGAAAACAACAACTCATTATTTAGTGTTAGAGCAAATAGGCCAGGCAGCCTATATAAAATCTCAAAATCCAACTTTTTAACCATACTCGGCGATAATCCTGACGTGTTTATATACATTACATCTTTGATCACTAAAAGATATAATAGAAATATGCACGAACTCATTAAAAACATCACGCAATCAACTAGAGTGAGTATCATTAATCAAATACTCGATGCTAAAAGTCGCGCTAATGATGATTTTTTTAAGCTGTCGACAACCCTTGGCGCTAAAAAGCTCGGAATAACCACAAGGACTTATAGACGAATACTTAATGACCTACTACAAGAAGGACGCATCGAAAAATCAAAACCTTACTACAAAATTATAAACCTCTGATCTCACTTTCACTCACAGGTGGCAGACCGAGCTTAGTTGATAAAATCTGGATTAAGTTGCTCTTTCTTTCGACCATCACCTATTCTAATAAATACTTAAAAATAGAGATTATCTCTAAAAATTTATCCTGTGGCCGCACTTTTTAAAATGGTTCGTAACATCTCTTTGGTATAGTCTGATACTGAATAACTCATTATATTAGTACCCGAATTCACCGTACCACTACAACTCTTATTTACCAATTGCTTTTACACAATTTCTTCCAGCTTCTTTAGCTAAATACAAACTTCTATCGGCTTCCTTAATTAACTCTTGGTAGAATTTCATATACGGTTGTTTACTTGCGACACCAATACTAATACTACCATGCCAAGGGTCACCACCAGTAGGGACTCTAAGTTCAGAAACCTCTTTACAAATCAATTCGGCAATATGAACTCCAGCAAAATGGCTTGTATTAGGCAGAATAATAAAGAATTCATCACCACCAAGCCGACAAACAATATCATCATTTCTTAAAGAATTACGAAGCTTATGAGCTAAGCCATGGCTAGGTGGGTTATCCAAGTCAGTGAGAAGTTCGCCCCGCTTTATGCAGCCCTGAAAGCGCACTTACTTGAGCAAGTGGTGGTTCAGGCGGATGAAACGCCGCTCAATGTCCTCAAGGAAGATAAACAATGCTACATGTGGCTCTACTGCTCTGGGGCGGACTCACCTGAGGCTGCACTGCCCAATGTAAAGAATATCGCCTTGTACGACTATCAAAGCAGTCGCGCGAGGGCGTGCCCTGTTGCCTTCTTGGGGGACTATAGTGGTTATCTGCAAACCGATGGCTATGGTGCCTATGATGGACTTCATCAAGTGACCAATGTGGGTTGCTTGGCGCATGTCAGGCGCAAGTTCATGGAGGCTAAGAAGCTTCAAGGCAAAGGTAAGTCGGGTAAAGCCGATAAAGCACTGGCTAAAATCCAGAAGCTTTATGGGATAGAATCACGCTTAAAAGGCACGTCTGCTGAAAAACGGAAAGCAGAACGTCAACTGCATGCTAAGCCGATACTAGATGAGTTGTACGAGTGGATGACGACTCAACAGGTGTTAGAGTCTAGCCCACTAGGTAAAGCGATAAAATATACACTCGGACAATGGCCGAAGCTCGTCCGCTATATCAATGACGGTCATTTATCGATAGACAATAATCGAGCCGAACGGGCAATTAAACCGTTAGTCATTGGCAGAAAAAATTGGCTGTTCTCGACTAATCCTAACGGGGCTGAAGCGAGCGCAATGCTTTACAGCATCGTCGAGACTGCGAAAGCTAATGGGCTTATCCTCTATGACTATATGGTCAAGTGCATGAAAGAGCTGGCGAAAGCTGAGCCAGATATCGATGCACTCTTACCTTGGAACTTCAAACACTAACAATATCGACCCGTGGGTTCATGGGGCGGATACGCCTAATCGAAGAGCAACCCAATCAGTAGCGCGCATTTCGCCACCCAAACGCCAAAATTGAGTACCCGCAAGCGATTCAAAACGCTGGTATTCAGTCAAATCGTTTAGTGTAAATGGAAAACTCTATTTAAAACATTCTGATTTTAAGGGAGGGTTACAGATTAACCATCAAGCTCAGGGTTAATACACATTTTTTGCCTTAATTTGGGATCGGCAAAAAACTGCAGCATTAAAGCATCGATAACGCGGTTATCTGTTTTAAAACGATAATGAAACAAACCATTGCTCATCCTTTCGTCATAAACGGCTTGGCTGCAACGGGGATCTTTTCCTGATACAAAATCGAAGCGATCAACATGTGCCGTGCGGTCGGGATTATAACCAACACACAAACGCACCATCACATCATCAACATATCTGTCATATCTATGAGTATTCATGATTGAGTGAATATGCTTTTGACCAATAAATACCCCAGCACCACTGCAAATATAAACATTATTTCGCAGACCAGTACTGCTCACAATATTTTTAAGCGTCTGATTAGCATAAAAATACTCAGAAATAAGATTGGCTTTACTCGTTAAGCCTAGATAAGCAGTTTCAGGCTCTCGTATGTTATCCAGTACCGATAAAAAGACAGGCACATCAATAAAGGAAGAGAGATTCGTTCGGTAGAGGATTTGAGTTTCGCCCAGTTCTTGATGGACAAACTGCAGCGCAAGACGTAATTTTTCGGCGCTGTGAGGTAAGGTATCGGGACACGGAAGCTTAATTGTATCCTTATCTAAATGTGCACTATCTGCCCCGCCCTCGTAGAAAAAGCAAGGTACACCCGCCTCCTTCAGATCTTGCATCCATGTGTTTCGAATTGCGACTTTGAATTCATTAAAAACAGAGTGAGTAGTAGATAAGATTAATACAACAACTTTTTTATTCATTAAAAGACCAAGAAACAATTAAAACAAAAGGATAGATAACTTAAAGTTAAGCCATAAGACTTGTCATTTGAATTTAGAAAATGGCTAAAACTCGAAAGTTAACTTCATAACATAACGCAAAAAAACATAACTAATGACACCCACCTAAAACTCACCTTTAAACAATTAGCTATGATGACTGTCATTCCTATAAGCTGCTCTAGCTCATATTGCTTACCCGATTAACAATGCGCTTTGATGTATGCTTGCAGGCTCATTGCCGTTGAATCTTTACTCGAGAGTATGGGTGATTCAGCACTCATAGGCCACGCTATGCCAATGTCAGCATCATTCCAGGCGATCGAAATTTCACTCTCAGGATGATAGAAGTTAGTGCATTTATAGACAAACTCCGCCTCGTCACTGGTGACATAAAAACCGTGAGCAAATCCTTCGGGTACCCATAATTGACGTTTATTGTCAGCCGATAAGTATTCACCTACCCATTGGCCAAACGTTGGTGAACCTTTACGAATATCAACCGCGACATCGAACACCTCACCTGATACGACACGTACTAACTTTCCTTGAGTATTTTCAGTTTGGTAATGCAGACCACGCAAAATCCCTTTTTTAGATTTAGAATGGTTATCTTGCACAAAAGTGGTAGGTTGACCTGTGACTAGCTGCTCAAATTTCTGTTGATGCCAAGTTTCCATAAAGAAACCACGTTCATCACCAAATACCGTCGGCTCAATAATTTTTACATCTGGGATCGCTGTATCAATAACCTTCATAACGTAACTATCAACCTTTATATGCGTGTATATTGGTATTAAGCGCCTGTTTCCAGTCGCTCGCCTCAATACCGAAGTGCTGGGTAATTTTAGCCGTATCTAACATTGAATTAGCAGGGCGCTTAGCCGGTGTGGGGTATTCTTGAGTGGGGATCGAAGTTAAGTTGGGCTTGTTAGAGATAGCCGACTCATTAACCGCAATATCAAATATAGCGTCGGCAAACTCATACCAACTCACATGCGGTAAACCTGAATAATGATAAACACCATATTCAACCTGCTCTTGCGTAGCAATCGCATCGGCGATGGTGATCAGCGCACTGGCGATATCGCCGGCATACGTTGGGCCGCCAAACTGATCGCCCACTATGCTCAAACTGTCGCGCATGTCGGCTAGGCGAAGCATGGTTTTGACAAAGTTATTACCATGCTCACTAAACACCCAAGCGGTTCTCATAATGATATGTTTATCACACGACTGCATGACGGCACGCTCACCAGCAAGTTTACTCTTACCATAAACACTTTGCGGGGCTGGGCTGTCACTTTCTTGATAAAGCCCTTGTTTATCACCAGCAAACACATAATCGGTGGAAATATGTAATAACGCCGCACCTATCTGTTGTGCAGCTAACGCTAAAAACTTAGGGCCATCACTATTGATGGCAAACGCTAACTCAACCTCATCTTCCGCTTTATCGACCGCGGTGTACGCCGCGGCATTAATAATAATATCGGGTACATTAGCCAATACAAACGCCTCTACCGCGCTGTTATCGGTAATATCTAAGGTATCTCTATCGGCAGCAATCACCACCACATCGTCACGTTGAGCAAGCAACCTTGTTAAACTGCGACCGACTTGGCCATTACAGCCAGTAACCAGTATTTTCATCTATAAAATTACCTGTTTTTCTCTGTAACGAGCCGAGTAAGATATTGGCCATATTCATTTTTCATCATAGGCTTAGCAATGTTTAACACCTGCTCACTCGTCAGCCAGCCATTACGCCAAGCTATCTCTTCTAAACACGCCACTTTAAGCCCCTGTACATTCTCAATGGTTTGCACAAAAGAAGAGGCTTCATGCAGGCTTTCGTGAGTCCCGGTATCAAGCCAAGCAAATCCACGACCGAGTAACTCAACATTGAGTGAGCCATCGTTAAGGTACATCTCATTGATAGCGGTAATTTCAAGTTCTCCGCGCTCAGAGGGCATAACCTGTTTTGCCATGTCTACCACGCGATTATCAAAGAAATACAGACCTGTTACGGCATAGTTAGATTTGGGATTGAGGGGCTTTTCTTCAATCGACACCGCTTTCATCTCATCATCAAACTCAACCACACCAAAGCGCTCAGGATCTTTCACTTGATAGCCAAATACTGTGGCTCCAACGTCACGTTTTGCCGCACTCTGCAACGTTTTAGAAAAGGACTGTCCATAGAAAACATTGTCACCTAACACTAAACACACCGAGTCATCGCCAATAAAGTCTTCACCTATGATAAACGCTTGCGCCAGTCCATCAGGGCTAGGTTGTACGGCATACTCAAACTGGACGCCAAAGTCAGCCCCATCACCCAATAAGCGCTTAAAGCTATCACAATCTTCTGGTGTCGAGATGATTAATATCTCGCGAATACCGGCCAACATGAGGATTGAAATAGGATAAAACACCATGGGTTTATCATAAATGGGCAGTAATTGTTTAGAGACGCCACGCGTCAGTGGATATAAACGCGTGCCTGAACCACCGGCTAATACTATGCCTTTCATTTAACCGCTCCTGTTAACGACCCCAAACGCTCACCCGAATATGAGCCGTCTAGCACTCGCGACCACCATTGTTTATTGGCTAAATACCACTCAACGGTTTTACGCATGCCCGACTCAAACGTCTCTTGCGGTGTCCAGCCAAGCTCGCGTTCGATCTTCGACGCGTCTATAGCATAGCGAACATCATGGCCTGGACGGTCTGCGACCTTAGTAATTAAATCAGCATACAAAGCTACACCTTGAGGTTTATGGGGGACTAACTCTTCAAGTAAACTGCAAATGGTATTAACCACCTCAATATTGGCCTTCTCATTGTGACCGCCAATATTATAGGTTTCACCCACAACGCCCTCTGTGACCACTTTATAGAGTGCACGAGCATGGTCTTCGACATAGAGCCAATCTCGAATTTGCATACCATCACCATAAACCGGTAACGGCTTGCCCTCTAAGGCATTGAGGATCATCAATGGGATGAGTTTTTCAGGAAAATGATAAGGACCATAATTATTAGAACAATTAGTCACAATCGCCGGAAAACCATAGGTTCTTGTCCAAGCACGTACAAGGTGGTCGCTAGAGGCTTTAGACGCTGAATAAGGACTTGAAGGTTGATAAGGCGTGGTTTCGATAAATAAGTCATCGGTGCCCTCTAGATCGCCATATACTTCGTCGGTCGAGATATGATGAAAACGGAAAACTTGCTTGGCCGTATCTGGTAACTGTTGCCAATATGCTCGTGCTACTTCGAGCAAAGTAAAGGTACCGACAATATTGGTCTGAATAAAAGCAGCAGGCCCTGTGATTGAGCGATCAACATGAGATTCAGCCGCGAGGTGCATAACTGCATCCGGCTTATGTTCGGTAAAAACTCGTTCAAGCTCGGCGCGATCACAAATATTAACGATTTCAAATGCATAACGCTCGTCTTGATCAATATCAATTAGGGATTCTAAGTTACCAGCATAAGTTAAACAGTCGACATTAACTACTGAGTTATCAGTATTTTTTAAAATATGCCGAATAACTGCAGAGCCAATAAAACCTGCCCCCCCAGTAATTAAAAATTTCATTTACGTACTTCCTTACAGCCCATTAAGGTAAAGTTTTACTTAAATCAGTATCAATGCTCTAACGAGATTTACATCAGAAAGAGCATTATGAATCGAAACATTTGAGTAGTGCTGACTATTCTCGCATCGCTAGCCAAGTTTGTGTATTAAACAATAACAATACGCTTAATAGACGCTTAATAATTGAGCGTGCACGACTATTGTAATAAACCACCACCCTCAAAAAAGTAAAATGCTCCACAGAACAAAAACTAGCGTGCTGTGCTAGTTATTTTTCCAGATTGCTTACTAACGTGCTGTTGATGAGTAAAAAAATAAAAAGGCCTTGAGCGTAACTCAAGGCCTAAATAAGGTTCTGTGTATTAGCGTAACGCCAAACTAAAAGATTCAAATACCGTCCAGCAATGCGCTAACCTGCTGCTTAAAACCATTACCTAATTTAGCGTCGCGCAAACCGTATTCAACAAAGGCAGTCATGTAACCGAGTTTATCACCGCAATCGTGAGACTTACCCGTCATATTGAAGGCTTCGACAGTATCCGATTCAATCAGCATGTCGATTGCATCGGTGAGCTGTATTTCATCGCCAGCACCCGCAGGGGTTCTAGCGAGCAGTTCCCAAATTTTTTCTGACAGTACATAACGACCTACAACAGCAAGATTAGACGGGGCTTCATCAACTGCAGGCTTTTCAACCATTGCCTTAATTTTTGCAGCGTCACCAGGGGCAATATCAGCGCCATTGCAGTCTGCAATACCATACTTGTTAACTTCGTCCTCAGGCACTGGCGCAACCATAATTTGACTGGCTAATGTGGCTTTATAACGCGCTATCATCGCAGCCAAGTTTTCAGTTTTTTGGTCAGCACTATACTCATCCAAAATCACATCAGGGAGAACCACTGCAAACGGGTTGTTACCAATACAAGGTTTAGCACATAACACCGCATGACCAAGGCCTTTTAGCCTCACCTTGACGCACATGCATAATGGTAACATCTTTAGGGCAGATAGATTGTACTTCATCAAGTAATTGACGTTTAATTAGCTGTATATAAAACAAACGGCTTATGAACAGAAAGTAACTTGTCTTTAGCGATGCCTTTAGTAGAGAGTAAAATGGCTGTTAGCCATGCGAGCACCTAAACAGCCAACATAATTTAATATAAATATCAATAAAATATACCACATGAAAATTCGCTTAGTATATTTGACAGCGCGCGATATATCAGTTTTTTCGGAACCAAGTTAATATTTGCCACACATGCGATAATGCCCAGTTATAACCAGCAAAAATAACTAAAAAAACGATAAACATAATCCATTCTGGCACGTTAAATCTGTCACCACCAATACCAATAACAGCGAGAGCAGCTGAAGCCAAAGAGATACGCATTAATGTCTGTTTTCGACTATAACCTGCTCTTTCGAATATATGATGAAGATGATCCCTATCGGGTTTAAATGGTGAAAACCCTTTTTTCTTGCGTCGGTACATGATTGCTGCCATGTCCATTAGTGGAATGCCAATTAAATAAAGTGCTGTAACAGGAGTAAAGACTTGAATATCAGCTTCCACGCCAATTACTAATAGCCACACAACGGTCAAGCCAATTAGCATACTACCAGCATCACCCATAAATATCTTTTCAAATGATTGAAATGGCCAACGCAAGTTGAATAGAAGGTAAGCCATGATTGCACCAATGAAAAGTAGCGGGAGCATAAACCAACTATTGCCAGCTAAATAGAAGAGCAATGCAAGGGATGAAAATGTAACTACACTCAACATACCTGCTAAGCCATCAATCCCATCAACCATGTTAAAAGCATTAATAGCACCAATGACTGCTATTACAGTCACCAAGACACCTAAATATCCAAGTTTAAGTTCAAAGAAGTAAGTAATATGCCCGAGAGAAGTGAGGTACAGTCCGGCACCAAAAACAAGGATTGATGCAGTAATGACCTGAGCAGCGATCCTAACGCGAACTGATAAGTCATATTTATCATCGAGTACACCTAAAAACAAAATGAGTGCAGCTGAGATGAGGTAAAGATTGAACAACTGGCTCTGCTCAACAACGATAGTCGAAACCAGTAAGACACTGCAATATATTGAAACCCCACCAATTAATGGTATGGCTCCAACATGCAATTTTCTGTCATTAGGTAGGTCGACTAAACCTACTCGTTGCGCAACCGGATGTAGTACTTTGATTGCAACACACGTTAGACAAAAAACCGTAACAAACGGTATAAGATATTCCATAAACTCTAGTCCTTAAACTTAACTACAGAATGTTAACAACAAAAAAGTTAGCATCTATAGATCATCGCAATATAGTATAGACTCTCTGGATTGCAATAAAGAATCTAAGATAAATATAACCTCAAAAATAACAAATTTTACTTTTATATATGACTAGTGAACTTTAAAAGTTTATGTAAAAAAGTAGTCAGTCGCCAAACATAAGTGATCGAAAGATAATAAATTGCAAACATAATTAAAAACGCAACAAACATCACTGTTTCATCGATATCATAAAAATCGGACCAAATACCTATAATCGCCATTAAAGCGGCGGCTAAACAAATCAGTACTAACGACAAGGACGGCGATAGACCTAACCGTTGGCAGATATGATGTAAATGCTCTCTATCTGGTTTAAAAGGCGACTGTCCCTTCTTTATACGTCTGATCATAATACAGACCATGTCCATCAAAGGGAGTGCGATTAACCAAAGCGCTGTAACTGGCCGAATAGCTATGTCTTTCGGTACTTGACTAGCCTCAATCAACAACCAAATCACAGTAAAACCGATGAACATGCTACCCGCATCTCCCATAAACACTTTGAAGCGCTTACCGAAGGGGATCCCCAAATTCAACATGATATATGGCAGCATGGCACACACTAACATCAAACAATAGGTAACCATCAGTGTGTTACCTGAAAGATAAAAAAGATACCCCAACCCAGCAAATGTAACCGACGATATCCCCCCAAGTAAACCGTCTATACCATCGACCATATTAAACGCATTAATCGCGCCGATCACAGCAAAAATCGTCACAATATAACTCACTGATAATGGAAGACTAATAACCTCGCTGCCCATTAAATAGCCTAAATTATGTAAGCTTTTTTCGCCGAATATGATCATCACCAGCGATATCGCAGCCTGAACAAACAACCTAGTTTTAAAACTCAAATCAAAGCGGTCATCCAATGCGCCTAAGACAATTAACACCATGGAACAGATGCTATAAAGAATGAGAGTACTGCTGAACGGAGAATAAATGAACAGAGTCACCATAAAGCTAAAAAAAACTGAGATTCCGCCAATTAGTGGAACCTGCCCTTCATGATGTTTTCGTTCATTAGGTTTATCAACTAACCCAATCCATTTAGCTATTTTTCGAAAAATAAATAGACTAAAAAAAGAAAGCAGAAAAATAAACAATAGACTGGTGAACATAACGATCTCATGAAATAGGAGAAAAATAAAATTAGGGGAAGTTACACATAATACAGTGTATGCATATAAAATAGTTGCGGGTATTCAACTTCTTAATGCTTGAGTGACAACAGCTAAGGCGGTGCATTAAGTAATCGAAACGAGTTAGTTAATTCACCCGAAAGTTTCTATTATGCTGTATAGCATAGTACTGGTGTTTTCATCATCGGCCGTATTCAGAAAATAGCCAATTCTTTCGTCCAATAGCAAATGGTTTATGGTTCGTTCGGCACGATTATTGTCAATTGCAATCTATCAAATAACGGTTGGCTATGAAGGCGCCTCTGTACGCGGCGAACCTCGTGACGACGATCTTTGTTTAATCTCTCGACTCGGTAGAACTTTTAAATATAGTTCAGCGCCCAATTTTCCTTACCAGTTGTTCCCTTAGGCTGAGCAATTTCAGTAGCATTAAACTTACACCGAATATTGAGCCAGCAACCTGCAAGGGTTGCTTGAACATCACCGTAGCCTCCACAACCGCCAACTTGTAAGCACACCAAAAATACACATAAAAATCAACAATATATCAACAAAAGGCAACTTATCTGATCATCGTGCAGTTAGTTATTAGAAATACCTCGATTATTCAGAGTACAATTGCCCCCTTAGCGTACAGACACTTATAACAAGTTGCCTTCTGATCATTTAATACATTGAGAGTTATTTCATCTGCTAGAAAACAGCTTATTCAAAGCCAGAGTTCACATAACCTATCGTAAAGAGGTTGCAATAAGTTACAGCATTTAATCATCCCATCTGCCATCGTTTTACCTCTCATCTCGATAGCGTACTACTCTAAGATAGTGTCTTGAAGTATAGAGGTTTACCATATTAATATTTACTGGTGATGATTCGGCTCAACAGTGATTCGGTCTTAATCCCTTGAGGGATAAGGCTGACTAGTACTGGTTAAGATGAGCTTTGACTTACGTACAGTGCTTTTAACAAGCTCAGCTTGCTGTAATTTAAGTAAACGTTTTAGTGACTTTTACCTGCGGAGGAATAAACCCGAACTTCTCGCTTACCACTTGAAAGATTTGATGAAATATCAAAGAACGTGCGTTATTGATATGTGTTTATTAACATCTTACGATAATAGAATAGCGAGCTACACCTTCTTTGTTGCCACCAAAGATAAGTATTTAACTAACTTTAACTGGCGCGTAATTCTTGTCGGTTGACAGGCTAATCGGTAAAACCACTCTAGGTTATATTTCTGAGCCCACTGGGGTGCACGCTTTACTCTGTCAGTAAAGACATCGTAAGTACCGCCAACTCCCATGTAAAATGCATTAGGGTAAATTTCACGACACTTATTAATGAAATTTTCTTGTCTAGGCGAGCCTAAAGCTACAGTCACAACTTTTGCTTGGCTTTGCTTGATTCTTTCAATAAGCTCTAGATCATCTTTGAAATAACCATCACAAGCATCCACTACATTGACGTTAAGTTCATTCTTCAGCTTCTCAACCGTTTGTTGGTTCACCTCTGGTTTAGCTCCGACAATAAACACTGGAACGTTCAATGGTGCAGCGCCTCTCATTAGCTCTAACCACAAATCACAGCCTGGTATCCTTGCGCTAGGGCAATCTCGCTTAGACATAACTAATGAGACACCTGCGCCATCAGGATAACGAATGGTAGCGGACTCAAGAATGCTCTTTACATCAGCTCTCTCGTAACTAGATACTATCTTCTCCGCGTTAACCGCGACTGCAAACCCACTTACAACATTTCCCTGATGTAAGATAGAGTCCACTGCGTGATCCATACTGTCGTATGCGGAGATATCTAGCCCACCAATTTTACATGTTTTAGTCATTTTTGTACTTCTTTTCATTTTCTTGGGTGTTTCTATATTTAATTACTTTCGCTGGGACGCCACCAACGATAGCGTAATTTGGCACGTCTTTTGTCACTAATGAACAGGCCCCAACAATAGCGCCTTTTCCGATAGTTACTCCATGTTTAACAACAACATTTCGACCAATCCAAACGTCATCCTCAATAACTGGTGGCAGCCCAAAGGTATCTTCTTGATCAACCATCGGTATATCTAATCGTTCATAACTATGTGTGCTTGAAAGAATGGCAACGTTGGGAGCAATCATGACGTTGCTACCTATTATTGCACTTTGAATAAAAACATTCTCATTAATCCGTACGTTTTGACCGATCTTTAACATTGATGCATCGGAAATATAGATTCGATTTTCTAGCCTGTTTTTAGGATGAGCACTAACGACTTTAAGCACACGAGTCAGATACCAGCAACGAAGCTGATTAAACAATGATAAATATCTTGAATTAGGTAGATTATAGAAAAATAAGTAATAGATGACGAGTTTTAGCTTTTTCATAAATGTGCTTTCAGGTTATATATCCATAATTTGTGATGCTTTAGTAATGAAGATAATATTTTCATCTTCACCACCTTCCTTCATTAAATTGTTTTCAACAACATCAAGAACATAAGTTCGCCCAAGAAGCTCAAGGGCTTCAAAGTGACAAGAAGAGAATATTGAAAAATGAGCCTTAGATGCACCAATCAACTTTAGTGTATCTTGGTAGCTATCACGATCAACAACTTTGAATTTTGAATTGTTTACTTTAGCAGAAAGCTGTACGTGGTTTTGATACTCTCGCGGATGAGGTCGATAAATAACAGTATAATCTGGATATTTCTCAATGAGACCTAATACAAACGTCGCAACTTCAGAGTAGCAGATACCTTGTCCAGTAAAGAGGAAAAACTTATCGCTTCCAATTTGACTAAATACTTGTTCCTTTACCTCGTCACATACTTGAGGCAAGGCACCTTCGACTTCAATCGCATCTTCTTGAACGAAGTTAGCTTTACGCATTTTCACCTGCCAAAAGCTTGAATAGAGCCTTAGACGAGTAGGCAACATGCTGCTAGGCCGAAAGATCCTTCCCAGCATAATGGTATGACGGATGGTAAGGTGATAACAAACCGTGCTGGTATTCTAGCGTCGTCATCCCTAACTCATTCGCCGCACTAACAATAGCAGGCTTAGTATAAGCCGATACGATTTCAACGTTCTGGACTCCTAGCCACGTTAGAAGGAATTTATAGGCAGCTTTCTTACATTCATAATCAAGCAAGATTGCTTGCACTTTCTGCTTCGAAACGCCGTACTCTTGGATTAATAAATCAAAAAAACACTCTGAAAGCATTGGTCCTGGTGAATACCAACCAAAACGCTTAATAAAAAAACACAATAGCTTCGCAATGAGGTTTTCAAAAATCACTCCGCTTTTAAAGCACCTCAATACCTGCACCCCTTCAAAGTTTGAACAATGATACAGAGTACACATTTCTTTCTGCTTTTCTGCGGAAACAAACTCATCGTAAATAACGCCGCCATTCACGGATACTCGAGAAAAGGCACCAAAATAAGCTGTATTTTTTTTGCTAAATCGAGCGAATAATAAGTTTATAAAACTAATAATAAGAGAGAGAAATAAATAAAAATATGACTTCGATTTGAATTCCATGTCTTCAACCCCTTTTGAAAGAGTTACATGGCGAGTCATGTGATATTTGAGTAGTGGCCAAACCTCTGCCTCATTATTGAGGTTGTTCTCAATAATGTGCGTTTCTACAACTTTATGCATTAACTTGCTTCCGACTATGAACAAAAATATTGTTATTCGAAGTCAATATCCCTAGTAAAAAGAAAAGCAACAGTCCTATTATATTGCCCATGATAGGTACCATTGAACCAATACCGACAAGCATTAAAAAAGCATTGATCCGAATTAACCTTACGTGTACAACTTGGTCAGCGTAACCGTCTTTTTCAGCAAAGAAAGGTTGAAAAATAAACCACATAACAAATATGATTCCAAGACCATATTCTGCAATTAATGAGACAAAGAACAAATCAAAAATAGGACCTTCGATTTGGCTACCGTAACCAATAATAGCTTTGTCTACATTAAAGAAGCTATAGACATCAGTGTACATCTTTGACATTAGAGTTCCATAAGTACCAGGACCAGAACCAAATGGAAAGTTGTATTCAAAAATTTCCATTGCGTAATAAAATATCTTATAGCGTACATAGTTTTCATTGAAATTAGCTAGGACTGAATCGCCAACAAGCAACCATAAACTCGCCAATACAACTGGCGCAACAATTAATATACCAATCGAGCTTAGCAGCCTTATTAAGCCTTTATTTTTATATATAACGGTAATACCGTATGCTACCAACAAAAGAAGTAACTCTTTTCGAGAAAATGTTAGAAACAGCAACACTAACGTAAAGGACAATAAAAACCAGTAAATCCTAGGTCGATATATAAAGTACCTATTAGTGTTCTTATTGTATTTAAATGATAAGAGCAGAATACTATACAAAAGAAGAAACCCAGAATATAGGACTCGAGAACCAAAGAAGGAACCAGGTGAAATTCCCATGATACCTCGACCGTCTTTTGCTAGTGTATATAGAAAGTTTGGTGTTAAGTAATCGAATACTACAAAAAGTGATGACGCTAGAAGAATATAAGTAAGAGCTTTAGTAAACTTCGCAAGTATTAATACCCTGTCTGCATTTAAAGCATAAGCCATAACAAAAAATACAAATACAAACTTTAAGGTAAAGAAGGTCTGCAAGATATTTATAATTGGAATTCCATTCCTAAAAACCATAAACGCTGAATATAAAAAAATAACACATAATAGAATCAGAAATCGACGTTTGACTGGCTTGCAAAAGATAAACACTAAAAATGCAGCAGTACAAATAAATATATATACATGATTAAAATAAGATAACGGCCCTAAATTTATTATATTTTGCCTAGATATAAAGAATAAAAATATCGTAGCCAATAATATATTTAGATAGACTTTCGAAGAAAATATCATATTGATAC
This sequence comes from Shewanella sp. 553, assembly GCF_059338375.1. Lineage (NCBI taxonomy): Bacteria > Pseudomonadati > Pseudomonadota > Gammaproteobacteria > Alteromonadales > Shewanellaceae > Shewanella > Shewanella sp. 553. Next base: position 1,314,468 of record NZ_CM181701.1, on the reverse strand, counting down.
CAAGTGTAAGTTAACCGAATTTATGAAGTAGAAACCAAAAAAAATTTCATTTATTATCAGAATAACAACGGCTAACACGCTTAGAAACACCAGTTAGAAGCTCGTAAGGGATAACTCCTGCACATTTAGCAATATACTCTACTGGTAATCCATCTCCCCACAATATTGCTTCATCTCCAACATTAACATCTGAATCACTACCAATATCTACGCTGATCAAATCCATTGATACACGACCAACCAGAGGGTACTCAATACCATTAATAAGAACTGGTGTACCGTTTTTAGCATTTCTAGGATAACCATCAGCATAGCCGATACCAATCACGGCTAAATTAGTATCACGCTCAGAAACCCAAATACTATCATATCCTACTGGTTCACCTTGCTCATGTCGACGTACTGAGATAACGAATGCCCTTAAAGATTGAGACGCTATCAGTCCGAGATCTGACCCTTTTCTATCTTCAAAAGGAGAAATACCGTACAACGAGAGGCCAACCCTCGCATAGCTTTGTTCTCGAAAATAGCCTTGTAAGAGGGCCGGCAGAGTTTGTTATTGATGTATTGAAATCAAAATCAGAAGTCGCAAGGTCAAAATTATTTAGTTGAAATACACTTCGGTAATGATCATTATCCGCTGAAGAATAATGACTGAGAATGCCATCAACTTTGATATTTGACATAGACTGTAATGTAATTAAAGCACGCTTGAGTTCATCGGCATGCAACCCAAGCCGATGCATACCACTATCGAATTTAATCCAACAATGAAGACTATATTTTTTAGGAAGCTCCTTTAGAAGCTTAATTTGACTCTCCGTGTGAACTGCAACAACGAGACCGTACTTAATCGCTTTCATTAGGTCATCGTAAGTATTAACTCCCGAGAAAATTAGAATATTTTTCTTTATTCCTGCAGCTTTTAATGCAACCCCTTCCGATAAGCGGGCAACAGCAAACGTATTTATCGAGTCAACAGCTTGACAAACTTCCAATGCACCGTGACCGTATGCATCAGCTTTTATAACAGCGATAAGTTCACATTTGTTGTTTGTTTTAGAGCTTAATATTTCCGCATTATGTCTAATGGATACTAAGTCGATCAATAGATAAGGCTCAGCCACAATTCCAACCTATAGTTAGTTAATATATTTCAAAGTATGTATTAATGTATAACATCAGTAGTGCAGTCAAACTTGATCCAAAGAGAAAAAAAGCACTCTCTTTCAATAGGTAATAACTTTTTACTTTTACATTAACTAATGCAAACAATATAAATGCGGCAAAAATACAACTTAACATTGTTGATATTGCTGAACCTAAGATACCAAACTTTAACGTAAGAATATAACTAAGAGGTATGTTAACCATGGTCGCAAATAAGAAGCCAAACATTTTATACTTGGCAGTACTCTCTTCAAGAGAAAGCACATTTGTATACAAAATGTACAGAGTGTTAAATAAAAAACTCAAACTAAGAACGATGAAAACATCATAATTAAACGTAATTTTTTCGCTATATATCACTTTAAATAAAAATGGCAATATAATTATACACGTCAAAAAACAAACATAATTAAATATCATCAAGCTACGAGTATTACCTTTAATCTTATCCAAAGATAAATACCTATACTCAGAATAAAGACTTAGTAGCTTTGGCATATATGCCTTATTCATTGCGAGTATAACAATCTGTATAGAACCTGCCAAAATAAAAATAGACGTATAATCCGCTAATTCTTCAACGGACAATAGAGATGTAATATATGCTTTATCTACCATAGAATTAACTACTGAGAAAATACTCACTGGCAAAATCACTATAGAATATTTAATAATCCTTATGTATAAATGCTTTTCGAAAACAAAAAACTCATTAATAAAACTAATAACATTAAAAATTCTTGATATGATAATCAATACAAACAAAAAATTAAGCAATAGAATAGAATTTAAATAAGCGTCAGAGCTCTCAAATATATAAATAGTGCCTAAACCGACTAAAAACTTAATCGCGAAGTAAAATACAAACCAAAAGAAGTATTTAGACTTATCAAAGCTTAACCTACTAGATAACAAGTATAAATTTACAAAATACTCAAAAAAAACGATAAGAAACATTTTTGTCATTTGGTATTTTAGTGAAATTATACTAAACAATAGATTATCATCTATAAAGGATAGCATTAAAGTAATACTAGTGAATATAAAAAATCCAGTCGCAGCAACATGGATACTATTTATAAATAACCTTTTTTTATCTTTACCTAGATCTTGATTATAGAATATAGAATAAGCAGATTCACTTGATAAGCTAACCATAGGGACTAACGCTGTAAGTAAAGCTAAAAACAATGTTAATTGACCATATTCTTGGATACTTAATAAATGAGAAGCTGAAGGCATCAAGAGAAATTGCATGCTTTTTACTAAAACATCAGCCAGTAGATATACAACTGCTGGCTTAAATAACAATACTTTAATACTATTGACGTTCATTAATGTTACATCTTTAACAAAATGGTTTGCATTTTTAAAATATTTTGTTGAAGAGCTGGATGAACCCGATGATTTCTATAATCAAAACTCAAGCCCAACTCTGACTGAAGATATTTTGTTTCGCCATCTAAATGAGTCTTCAATTGTTTAAACTCACTGGAATTAACCCAGTTTTCATAATTCATAACCCCATTGCCTCTAATAACGAAGTTCCCCATAGCTAATAGTTTTCTTGAAACTGTAGAGAATGGATTAGAGATCCGAGAAAACGTAGGCTTAAAATCCTGCCCTTGAATAGCAGATAGTTCAGGCAATCGCTTTGCTATAAACTCTTGGAATAACTGTCTATTAAGCAGCTCATCTTCATTAAATTGTTGAACCGTATCTAAGAAAAATGGCGTATAGATACTGTAAGATTCTTTCTGACCTAGAAAACTTTCAAAAGCACCTTTCGCATTATTTCGACCAAGACAAAAAATAGCGTAATTCATTAATTTCTCAGAGTTAGAAAGAGTGCCTAGATTTGCGTAAAATGTTTCAATATCATCTATGCACTCATCTAACTCAGCTTTAGTAAAGAAATCACCGAAGCCAGACATATTTAGCTTGGCTTTGAAATCTAATGGTAAACCAGTTAATGAGTTGATTGCTTTCTTAAATTTAGCAGCTTTAGGCTTAGTACCAAGAAGAGACTGATGAAGTAATGTGTGGTCTAATAAGGGACTATCTTTAATTGAGCTGTATAATGGCGAAGCACCAATAACAAAACCGCTCGCGCCAGTAACTAGAACATTTGATTTTAATTCATCAACATTAACAACCTTAAATATTTGAGAGCCTATTTCAGGAGCCAGTAGTGATTCAATGTCCAACTGTTCTTTTAAAGGAATTGAGTTATAGTCTAACGTTCTACGCTCTATGTTGAAATATTCTGCAATTTTATTTGCACTATTAAAGTCATTCGATAGAAAAAGTTTTCTTGGTCTTTCTAGTCCGATAGTGAAACCTTCAATATTCATTCCATTTTTTTTCGCATAATAAGGAATGACTCTCGAGTCAAGACCACCACTTATACCGACTGCAAAACTTGATTCTTTTGGATTTAGAACTTTGATTGTACCAAGTGCATTTGTAAATGTTTCATCGATTAAATCAAGCTTATCATCGTAAGATAGTTGATTTTCAATATAATTAAATTTCCAATATCGCTTACTAGTAACACTCTCTTTGTAAATGTCTGCCGTCAATATTGATGCTGCAGGTACTGTTTTAACACCTTTTAAAATAGTACGCTCATTCAATCCAGTGAAAAAAAAGATTTGTTGCTTAATAGCTGTTATATCAAGCTCATTAACACCAAACGACAATGCATCTTTAATTTCCCAAAAGTCATCGGATATCGTAAGGCCACTTTTCCCCATATGATAAAATATGTTTTGCTTACCTGGACGATCAGAGAGAATTTTTACTTTGCAACACTCTGGATCTAGCACTATAACAGTGAAGTCTCCAACGAGTTTTTCTAAGTGATTGTGGTTGCCATCTAGTGTTGACTTAATAACTTCGGCTTCATCCTCTAAGTATAAGCTACCAAATACATGGTAATAAAATAATTTATTATTAAGTTGAACACTCTTTTTTAGCCCACGTTGTGATGTTCTGTTTATATTTATAAGCATTTATTTTTCCAAGTAATCAACCAAAAATCCAAATCTATGATTGAAAATTCATTCCTGTTTATCTGAATAAATATATTTAAATCAATTCATTGTTATGCTTTAACATAACTTCTGCGATATAAAAATCTAAAATCGTATCTATATCTACAGATCTTTCGATTGGCATAGTATGAGCTATAACTTTTTTTGAGTAGAAAATACCTTTGTTTTTCAAAAAGCGATCTACCTTAAAAGCATAGATCGAACCGTTCAAACGATAATAATCCGGCAAATCTTGTGAACGCTTGCCTATAATCGAATCAGGGAAAAACTCCCCCATATTCTTATCACTCGGTAACGTATTTGCCCATAGAGGGCTGTGTTCACAAGCACATACCGACACTACACCTTCAATAGTCTCATCGAACGATTCTAGTAATTTATCGATATCCTCTGTCTTCCTCAGTGGTGAAGTAGGTTGTAATATAACCACATAATCAAAGTCTTCACCAACTACTTCAAGAGCATGTAAAATAACACCATTGGTGCAAGCTGTATCACCAGATAGATCTTTTGGCCTTAGGAAAGGTACATCAGCACCAAATTTTTCTGCTGTATTTGAAATTTCATTGCAGTCAGTACTAACAATAACACGGTCTATATATTTTGACTTTTTCGCAGCATCGATAGACCATGAAATTAAAGGTTTACCACCTAATTGCTTTATATTTTTACCAGGTAATCGTTTACTCCCACCTCTTGCTGGAATAACCGCAATAACTCGCTTACCATTTAACATTACTCTAACCCCAGAGATAATATATCCATCTGTGCTCTGTTGAAGTCGTCCATACGGCCGATATCTAGCCAATACTCATGAATAGGGAACATAAGTACTTTTTGACGTTCTTCCATATGCTGTTCAAGCAAGGTTGGCATGTCAATCTTCTGGTTCTTCTCTACTGATTGGATAACTCGAGGCGATACTACGTAAATACCCGCATTGACAAAAAAACGCTGTATTGGCTTTTCTACCATGCTTGTGATTAGGTTACCGTCGCCATTAACCACACCATATGGGATTTGATAATCATATTCACGTACACACATTGTTGCGTCCGCATCGTTTTCCATATGAAAACTCAGCAAACGTTGGAAGTCGACCTTAGTTAATACATCACCGTTGATCATGATTAATGGTAGATCTCTTGGCATATCATCAGGTAATAAGCCAAGCGCACCGCCAGTCCCAAGAGGACTATCTTCATGTACATATGAAATACTCACACCTAAATCACTACCATCACCAAAATGTTGGTGAATCTGTTCCGGCATATAATGAGTGGATATGTAATAATTACTAAAGCCAGCTTTAATAAAGCTTTTAATAACTGTCTCTAAAATAGGCTTATCACCTACTTTCAACATTGGTTTCGGGCAGTTATCCGTCAATGGACGTAGGCGAGTACCGAAACCACCAGCCATAATAAAGACAGGATTCTGATATCGATCTTTACTCAGTGCACTATGAAGAGTTTCAAGACCAACAACCACACCCTCCTGATCAAGTAATGGAACAGATAAGATCTGTTTTTTGTCCATAAGCTCTATAAGTTGCTCTTTTGAAGCACCTTGTTTAGCAATAATAGGCTTAGTATTCATAACCTTGGAAACAGAGTCTGTTAACATCAAATCATTTAGTAAACCACGTCGGATATCACCATCAGTGATCATTCCTAGCAATTTTTTTTCCTGATCAACAACTACAGCTACACGCAATGCTTCGCTGTTAATTATTTCTAATGCCTGCTTTATTGTACTTGATTCTGATATCAGCGTTTTTTGCCAACAATGACTCATATTCTACCTTTTTTTCTAAGAATTTGTTTTGGTTGTTACTCTTACAGGATATGCAATGGTATTAGATCCTAAAGACTTAGTGAGGCTTGCTCCGGCTCCTACGATAGCTCCACAACCAATAGATAATCCTTGGATAACAGTCGAACCTGCACCAATATAAACATTATCTTCTGTTTTGACTTGGCCACATAGTGTGGCTTTCGGAGCAATGTGGTTGTAAGCACCTATGTTACAGTCATGCTCAACCAAAGCACCACTGTTGACTATACTATGACTACCGACTATTGCCCCTGTTTGAATAATCGCCATAGGTAAGATCTGAGCGCCGATTTCGATTTTAGAAAAAGGAGATACAAATGCACTATCCGCTATGACAGTTTCGAACCGATACCCTAACGAAAGAAAATATTCGTTAATTTTTCGCTTAAATCCAGATTTAGGCATCATACCAATACCGTTCACTAAGTGAATTTGATCCTTGCTGAAAGCCAAAATATCATCATCATTTTTTAGGTGCGTAATCCCCTTAAACACCGAACGTTGACTTATATCTTCAGGGCTTATTACAGCAAGAATTTCTCGTCCTTGTAGAAGTAATATTTCAGCAAGAACTGAGGCATGGCCTCCTCCACCAATTATTACGATAGGTAGCATTGACTTATCACTCAAAAATTAGCTCTCCAGCTTTGTAGCCTTTAGTTGCTCTGTGTCCGATAAGTTCCCAGTAACGATATGGCGATAGACCTGAGCCAGGACGCTTAATTGTGAGGTTGAATTCTGTTAGTTCTTCACCTTGTTTTATATCTGTTGCTGCAACTAAGCTTTTTCTAGCAACAGCTTTATTTTTTATTTCAGATACCGTAGGTGTTTTTACACTAGATCCAAGCGCAACTTCTATTTGCCGAATAGATTTTATCATGGCTTCTAGCTCACGTGGCTCAAGAGAAGCTTTATGATCTGGACCTTCCATGTTTTTATCTAACGTGAAATGCTTTTCAATTAGTACTGCTCCACGAGCAACTGCTGCTATCGGAATAGTTATACCTTCACTATGATCTGAATAGCCTGCTGCTAAATCAAAAGATCTGGCAAGGGTATCCATGGCTCTCAGGTTAATCTCTTCCATCGGAGCTGGATATTCAGTTGTGCAATGAAGTATCGTTACTTTCTCTTTCAACGCTGCCTGACCCGCTTCTGATGCATAAGCCTCTTGAAATCCCAGCATAGAAGGCACAGCATTTTTATCAGCGATATAGCCAAAAGCAATAACCCCTAATGCGGTTTCAATTTCAGAAAGGGTCGCCATTCCTGTCGAAACGATAAGGTCACACCCCGTACGAGCGTGCTCTAATACAAGGGGCGCATTCGTTAATTCACCAGAAGGTAACTTTAATCGCGTCAAACCTAAGTTATTAACTAAAAAATCTAGGCTTTCAAAATCGAAAGCTGTCGATAAAAATTCAATACCCAAAGAGTTACAGTATTTAACCAAGTTATGATGAACCTCGTACGAAAGCTCTAAGCGACTCAGCATTGCCAGTTGTGACTCTTGCTTTTGAGTATTAGTTACTTGATATTCTGCCTGCTTTGCTTCTTCTGTAACTAGGTTTTTAGCTTTAAACGTTTGAAACTTTACAATATCGGCCCCAGCCTTATGTGCAGCATCTACCAAAGCAAAAGCTAACTCTTCTCGGCCATTATGGTTTACGCCTGCTTCGGCAATAATCAACGTCATCAATATCTCACTTAGTATCTTCAATGTTTACGTCAAAGAATGACTTACAAGGCTCAAAATGTAACCCTTTGATCATTTCTATGACTTGTTTACTACTATCACCCTGGCCGTATGGATTCGTTATAATTTCACCATCAGTTTTATACTTTCGACTGACTGCAAGGTTAATAGCTTTGTTAATCGACGTCTGTGTTGCATTGGCATTGAGAACACTTTTAGCCGCTAAACGCCCTTTTTGTCTTGAACCAATATTTACAGTTGGGACATCGAAAGCAGGAACTTCAATAATACCGCTAGAAGAGTTACCAATAACTGCCGTAGCATGCTTCACTGAGCTTAAATAACGAACTTGTCCAAGAGAGGCAATCGCTAACACTCGTTGCGGCTGACTTGCTGCATAAGCTTCTAACAAAGGAATAATGCATCTACCACCGTCATCAGCATTAGGGTAAGTCAATATAACTTGATATTCAGGGTATTCATCCAATGCATCAAGTAAAGCTTGAAAACTTTCTTCAGGAGATTCATCCCCAAGAGTAACAGGATGGTAAGTAACTACAAAGTAGGGATTTATCAACTCAAAGTTAAGTGACTTACTAAGCTCTGAAACACTCATGAAAGACGCTCTATTTAGGTGATCCAACCCTATTGCACCAATATTTTTTACTCTCTCTGGCGCTTCACCCAATTGAATGACTCTATTTCGATACTCGCGCGTTGAAGTACCATGAAGATAACTTAGTTTTGTAATAGCATGACGAATTGCATCGTCATAAGCACCTTGTGTTATTTCGCCACCATGTAGATGAACAATTGGGATACGAAGTATCATTGCTGTCTGAGCCGCAGCAAGAGCTTCAAAACGATCACCAAGGATGACAAGAACATCTGGCGTCAATCGTGCTAATGCATCCGCAAACCCCAGAACACCAAGCCCCATGCTTTTTGCTGTTCCTACAGCTGAGTCAGAAGATAACAAAATCTCGATTTTCTCATCGATATTAAAACCATCACTCTCAATCTGCTTATAAGTTTCACCAAACTCTGGTGATAGATGCATACCAGAGACTAGCAGTTGGAGTGTCAAGTCTGGATCGCTTTGTATGTCCTTTAAAAGCCAAAAGAGCAGGCCATATTCTGCTCTTGTACCTGTAAAGACCGCAACCTTTTTATGTGTCTGCGTCATTAATTATTTAACCCGCTTAGCTTTTTAGTTCAACAGGTGTACTTGGAAGGTTTATCAAGTGTGCCTCAATAAACTCAGAGTATGAAAGATCACCACACATTGCATTTTCGAACATTGGTAATCTATGCATTAACTGCCAAATTGGGCGAGTCATAACACCTGAGCTATTTGTCCCAGAAAGAACTTCTTGTCTACTTTCTTTATCTGGACAAATTATTGCGTTCAACCAGTAGTTTGACTGTGCATAATCTGGTTCAGTAACAAACTTAAAGTCTGTTCCTTTGAAAAAGTCACTGTAGCAATCTGCAAGTTCTCTCTTTTGCTTCAAGTACTGTTCGATCACTTCCATCTGAGCACATCCCAAAGCCGCATTCAGGTTGGGCATACGGTAATTAAAGCCTGGCTCATCATGGAAAAACTCATAAGGATGAGGAACTTTCGCTGTCGTAGTGACATGCTTAGTTCGTGCTCCTAGCTCTTGAGTTTTACATAAAACCATGCCACCACCACCAGTGGTAATGATCTTGTTGCCATTGAAGCTGACTGCACCAAAATCACCGATAGAACCCGTATGCTTGCCCTTGTAGAAAGAACCTAGGCTTTCTGCTGCATCTTCAACCAAAGCAATGTTCCATTTGAGGCAAACAGCGAGCAATTCATCAAGCTCTACTGGATGACCGAATGTATGCATTGGTACGACAGCTTTAATACGTTTTCCGCTGTTTTTATGGATACATCCAGTTTCTGTTATCTCAGCATGCTCATTGAGAAATGATGCTACAGCTTTAGGACAAAGCCCTAAACTAATTGGAGAAACATCCACAAATATTGGTTCTGCACCCATATGGTAAAGAGCATTACACGTTGCAACAAAGGTCAATGCTTGCGTAATAACAAGATCACCTCGCTGCACATCAGCCATATACAATGCTGCATGCAGAGCTGCGGTACCATTTACAGTTGCCACGGCTTTTGCCGTTCCTGTATAAACTTCAATCTTTCGCTCGAAGTCATCAACGAACTTACCTACACTCGAAACAAATGTACTTTCAATTGTTTCCATTACATAAGTTTTTTCGTTGCCATTAAACGTTGGTGCATGCAACGGAATAAACTCGTCAGTTCTATATGTATCTCTAACGAATTCAACAATAGATGTCGCTTTCATCAATTACTCCAGTTACATCTTGCTATCTAAGTATTTACCAGTTTCTTTATGTCCGAAGTCAGGAATCATCGTAAAGAATAGCTTTACAATTTGCTCCTTACTCCAAGCTCGATTGCCCTTCATCTCTGAAATACCGTCTTCAAATAAAGTGAGTAACTCTGACTCATAGTCAGGCTCATTCTTGATAATGCCAAGGTTTTCAAATCGAGACATGTCTAGCTCTTCCATCTCAGTGAAGAATTCTTCAAAATCCTTTTCACCAGTTGTATCACTAGATGTAAATAAACATGGCCACTTCCCTTGCTCTGGAAGCGTGTTGACTAGTTGACGAGCTTCTTCTTCTGTCTCACACAGATGAGCCTCATAACCAAGCTGTTCTAGATACTTCACGGCAATATCTGCAAACGAAATAAGATGCAGGGCCTCACTTAGTTTAGGGAAAAATATATCGCGGTTTGCACCAAATATACACGACATTAGGCACAACTCCCCTGACTCTTGAGGTGTTACGAAGTAACGCTTGATATCATTAGGAGCTACGATGGGTTGACGCTTTTGAATGCGCAGGTTAAACCCATGCAACAGTGATCCATCAGAGAAAGCGACATTCGCAAAACGCGCTGTAGAAATCGCCATTTGTTCACTTTTACGCATTAAAAACATTTCCATAATACGCTTTGAAGCTCCCATCATATTGACGGGATTTGCAGCTTTATCAGTAGACACACAGAAATACTTTTTAGCACCAGCATCAATAGCTTGCTGGATCGTTTTATCTGTATTGAAAACATTAACATCGATCATTCGCATCAAAGTGTAAGGATCTTTTTCGCTTCTAACGTGCTTTAAAGCCGATAAGTTGAGTACATAATCAAACTTACCGTCTGCTTTAAAAAATGCATCGTACTCTAGAGAACCAATATCTAAAGCAAACGTCTGAAAATCTCCATCAATGTAACCAAATGAGCTACGAATATCTCGAACTAACTCAACCATGTTGTTTTCGCTAATATCAACAACATGCAGTTTTTTCGGATTACGCTTAAAAATCTCTTTAGTTACAGCTTGACCAATCGATCCCGCCCCACCGAGGACTAAAAAGCTTGATTCAGAAACAATACGCGATAACTCTGCATCATGGTTTTCAATATCTTGCGTAAATAAAGCTTCGGTACGACCAATTAAAGGCAAAATAGTGCTCATTACCAAATCCCCTTAGTATCGATTAAATATGCCGAGTTTAATGATTCAGCTTTGAACTCTTTATGATCGACAAGCATTACGTGAATGTCAGCATCCGCTTTAGCAACTTCAAAACTTTGAAGTTCAACTTGTTCCAACGAGCTAGGCAATTGATGAATGTTGGGTTCAACAGCAATAACACGGCCTGTATGCAAAGAAGCAATTTCTTTCACTATTTGCATTGCAGGGCTTTCACGTAGGTCATCAATATCTGGTTTAAAAGCTAAGCCGTAGCATGCAATTGTAATATCTTTTACGGTCTTTTCAGAATTCTCTTGTAGAAAGTCTGCAATTGCCATTTTAGTTTTATCTACTACCCAACCAGGCTTACTATCGTTCACCTTTCTTGCCGTATGAATAATTTGAGCTTCACAAGGCGTTTTTGACACAATAAACCAAGGATCAACAGCAATACAATGTCCTCCAACACCAGGGCCTGGTTGAAGAATATTGACTCTAGGATGACGATTCGCTAGAGCGATAAGCTCCCATACATTGATATCTAGTTTGTCACAGATAACCGAAAGTTCATTTGCAAACGCAATCTGAACATCGCGAGAACTATTCTCTGTTAACTTAGCCATTTCAGCTGTTCTGGCATTTGTGATGACACATTCGCCTTGCACAAATGTACTGTATAATTCTACAGAACGTAGTGAACATTTAGGAGTAAGCCCACCAATAACACGATCGTTTTCTACTAATTCACGAACTACATGTCCTGGCAATACTCGTTCGGGACAATGAGCAATGTTGATATCCGCTTCTTCACCATGAGTTTGTGGGAATGTAAGGTCTGAACGAGCTTGAGACAACCAATCTGCCATCAGCTCAGTAGTACCGACTGGAGAGGTTGACTCCAAAATAACCAAGTCGCCCTTCTTTAATACCGAAGCGATAGCTTTGCTAGCCGCTTCAATATAAGAAAGGTCTGGAGCAGGAATGTCACCCTCTTTGCAAGGTAAAAAAGGGGTTGGAACTGCAATTAAAAAGGCATCTGCAGCCTCAGGTACACTTACTGCTTTTAGGTAACCTTCTTTTACCGCGGCATTTACTATCATATCTAGCTCAGGCTCTACGATATGAATTTTACCCTGATTAATAGTGTCGACAGCATGTTGGTTAACATCCACACCAATTACTTTCTTCTTGCGTGATGCAAACATTGCTGCTGTTGGCAGACCAATGTAGCCTAAACCGACAACTGAGACTGTTTCAAAAGACATATATACTTCTCGTTAAATTAAATTATTTTGCTAGAACATCTAGAATTCGTTGGCAAGCATGTCCATCACCGTAAGGGTTATGTGAAAAGCTCATCTCTTTATAAGCTTGCTCATCTAGAATTAGGGTCGTCAAGCCCGTCACAATTCTATCCACATCGGTACCAACTAACTTTACTGTGCCAGCCTCAATTGCTTCAGGTCGTTCAGTAGTATCTCTCATAACCAAAACAGGTTTACCTAGAGATGGAGCTTCCTCTTGAATACCGCCAGAGTCCGTCAGAATAATATGCGCACGGGTCATTAAATAAATAAATGGAAGGTACTGTTGAGATTCGATTAAGTGCACATTGGGGATACTACCTAAAATGCGGTTTACAGGCTCACGAACGTTAGGATTTAAATGCATTGGATAAAGAATCTGGCAATCAGGGTGCTTTTTAGCTGTCAAGGCTAATGCTTCACAAATACGTTCAAAACCACCACCAAAACTCTCTCTACGATGCCCCGTAACTAAAATTAATTTTTTAGTTACGTCTAAAACTGGGAACTGAATAGCGAGCGTTCTCTTTAAATCTTCATCCTTCTCAATTTTATCTTTGATCATCAAGAGTGAATCAATAACTGTATTACCTGTTACGATAATATTTTCTCGGTTAAAGTTTTCTTTAAGAAGGTTCAGTTTTGATGTTTCTGTGGGTGCGAAGTGGTATTTGGTAAGTACTCCCGTTAATCGCCTATTAGCTTCTTCTGGCCATGGAGAGTAAATATTTCCAGTTCTAAGCCCTGCTTCAACGTGGCCTACTTCAATTTGTTCATAATATGCCGCTAAACTTGCTGCAAATGTTGTTGCCGTATCGCCGTGAACAAGTACAACATCAGGTTTAAACTCCAGAAGTACAGGCTTTAGCTCTTGAACAATTCTTGCAGTTACATCATTAAGCGTTTGCCCTGCTTTCATTAAGTTCAAATCGTAATCAGGCGTGATTTCAAAAAGCTCTAATACTTGATCAAGCATTTCCCTGTGTTGAGCAGTAACACAACATTTTGCCTCAAATCTATCATCAGATGCTAAAGCGTGAACCAAAGGTGCCATTTTAATTGCTTCTGGTCGTGTACCAAAAACAGTAAGAACTTTCATTTTTGTCATTACTTCAGACCTAATTTAAGAACAATTTCTTCTAGAACAAGAAATTGAAATACAACACATTTACAGCTCAGCTTGTCAAATTAAGCTGAGGCATATTTATCCATTTTGAGACAGTCGAAATTTTAATATCCTTTATAAAAACAAGGCTTCACTGTTTTTCTTAAAACAGTCTCAATAGGCTTTTCATTTTTAAATACTTTCTATTTTAAAATTCGTACTTCGAATAGCTTCATCTTTCTTTTCTAACGAAATGCCTAATCAAAACGAACATCACACTGAGCATTCCGCCTAACATGGTCCCTAAAACACAAATTAATGCACGTTTAGGCTTAAATTTCTCTTCTGGAATGATTGCGGGATCAATTGTTTTAAATACATATTCGTCCCGTACTTCAGCGAACATAATCGTTTTTGCTTGATCTTCAATCAATTTATATAGGATTGTTCGAATATCGGCGACATTCGTTTGTGCGATCTGCTGTGTTAAAAACTCGCTACTTCTCAATGCTTCAGCAACATCCCGCTCTTTCATTTCTTTGTTAATATCTGCAACCAGCCAAGTCACCCATTGTTGTGCAACCGCTGGAGAAACATGTTCTACAGATACGGTAACCATGCCTGTATCTTTGGCTGAATTAACACTAACGATTTTATTGAATTCTTTATAGGCTTCTTGCATCGATGGCTCAGGTTTATATGGCGCTTTGACCTCACGCACCCATTTTTTCGCTGAAGCATCATAGATATCACGATCGTAACTGACAGTGTTATCACCCATATCCCACTTTACAGCGGCAATCAAGTCAGGCAGAAGGTTATGTTTTTGAATAAATTCACTAGCAAATTGACGTGATTTCATCACCTCAATTGCCATCTGAACTTTATCAACTCCACCGCCACCACCTAGATTAATTCCAGCAATACTAGCAAAGCCACCAAATTGTGAAGCTAAACCACCTAACCCACCGCTTTGCTCTTCACTCGCGGGGACCAATAAAGCTTCTGATTTATAAATATTGGGTTGCAAAATAGCAAAAATGACAGAGGCGATAGCAAAAATGGTAGTAATAGCAATAATCAACCACTTTCCTTGCCAGATCACGGCAAAGAGTTCTCGAAGATCGATTTCATCATCTGCAGGCATTGCTGCAAACTCTTGGTCCTTATCGTAATGCTTTATTTGTGTATTCATTATCTTCTTAGTTTTAATATTTATGATTAGTGCTGCTCAAATAAAACAACCTGATTAATAATGTTGCTTAATGAAGCATTATTAACGGCCCCAAATATTGAGGCTCGTTAACTCTTTAATATGTTTATATGCCTGATATTGCGGAAATGGCGACCGCGGTATTGTAAATAATACCTGTGATCTGACTCCACAACGTGAGGTTATCTTTGTACTCAGTATCGAGTGGAACAATGATGGTATCACCTGGACTGAGTTTTTCTGCACTGCTAAACCACATTGAGCGGCTAGGCATCATCACAGACCCATCGGCCTTTATCACATAAGTACGACCATCATCGGCGCGCTCTCTTGTGCCGCCAGACATAGCTAGATACTGGTCTAGCGTTAAGCCTTCTTTAAATCTATGGGTTGCTGCGTGCTGCACTTCGCCCATAACAGAGATGGTTTGTTTCGTCGATGGCACATATAAAATATCTTGATCTTCTAATTGAATGTCGGCCTGCGTTATACCCACAGATATTGCAGACAAATCGACAACCAAACGACCAACGGCTTTAATATTTTCAAGATCTGCTAGCATCATCTGAGCGTCGCTATAGTTCACGACATTACCGTCTTTAGATACACCGCGGGTCGCAATATCACGACGCAATTGGTCAGCAAGCTTTTTAATTTCAAGTTGCTCTTGCTGACGCACTGACTCACGCACAAATACTGCTGAATTTAAATAAGCATATTGAGTGAAACCACCTGCACGCGTGACAACATCGGCTAATGTTTCACCGCGGCGGATGTTGTACACACCAGGGAACTTAACTTCACCACGAATCTCAACCGACTTATTTTCTTGCCACTCAGGCGTTGTCAATACAGTTAAGATATCACGAGACTGTAAGGCTCTATTATCCACTTCACTGCCGCCTAAAGCAGCGTCTAAATTAATCGTATGATGACGCACCTCAGATGATCCATTGATAGTAACAGTACTGGTAATTTCAGAGCGGACAGTATAAGCGCCTTCCGTTAAGCCACCTGCCGCATTAACAAGATCACTGACTTTTCCACTTTGTGATAATGGGTAAAGACCAGGGTGACGTACCTTACCGTTAATCGCTACAACTTGGGCGCCGCTATCCAAACCTCCTTGAGCTGCCAACTTAGTGATAACAGGGTATAACAGTTCGTTACGATTCATCACGCCGCTTAATTGAATAAGCTCATCATCGTCAAACAGATTTGCTAACATCTTGTTGACTTCACCTTTGATTAAAAGCTCTGCATCATCAGGTGCTTCCTTGGCAACAACCACACCACCGATTTCACTACGATAAGATAATTGCGCCTTTTCAAGTTGAGCAAAACCTGCTTTGAACAGATCATTACCAAGTAAGCTATCGTCATTAAGTGACGTGACCTTTAATACTCGCTCTTTTACTAATTTATTGAGGTCGTAGCGATTTTGAATTTCATCACTGTAATTAAACAGCATCACTTTATCGCGTGACTGCAATACCAAATCCTGGCCAACGGCCTTATCGGCGATCGCCTTACTGGGTGAAAATTGCAACACTTTAATATCGCCATACCGATTCACTTCACGTATGACAATGGCGTAATTTAAATCTGCAGAAATGGATAAATCGCCCCAAATGGAAGGCAATACGTCACTGATGGCGATGCCTTCATACCATTGGTATTTACCCGGACGCACGGCTGCGCCGACTACGGTAATAGTATCTTCAAACTGACTTGATGCATTTTTTACACGAATATAATCGCCGGCTTTCGCTTTAATGCTTTTACCCGCTTGGGTGGTTAGGTCAACGTTGACCATTGCTCGTAAGCCTGTGGCATTAAAGCGCTCAACACTGCTACTTTTAGGATAAGCACCAGGCTTTAATCCTGCTGCCATGGCAACCACATCGGCAATGGTTTCGTTTTGTTTTAGCTCGTAAATGGCAGGACGTCTGACTTCACCGTCTATACTGACTAAACCGCCTACGGCAGGAATGAATACCACATCACCCGAACGTAAATTTACATCGCCTGAAGCATCACCGCGCATCAAGAGATCGTATAAATCCATTTTGCCAACCAACTTACCGTTGCGCTTGACTTGAATGTTACGTAGTGACCCAATCTCGTTTACACCACCAGCAACAAACAAAGCTTGGGTAACGGTAGATAAACTCGATACAGTGTATGAACCTGGTTTGTATGCATCACCGGCAATAAAGATGCGAATTGAACGCAGTTCGCCCATGGTGATATTAGACTCAATCCCGATCATCTGCTTAGCGATACGTTGATGTAATGATTCACGTAACTGGGCAAAATTTAACCCTACCACAGAGATTGGTCCAAGTTCCGGAAACTGGATATTGCCATCACGGTTAATGGTCAGATCGTATTCTTTATTCTCTTTACCAAACAGTTGCACCTTAACAGTGTCGCCAGGGCCGACTAAATATTCGCTCGGTACTGGCACATCAGAGACTGGCGCAAAGGTTGTTGGCTCACCTTCAAATAAATCGTAACCAAAACGTGTTAATTCTGGTTTAGTCTCTTCTTCATCACGTTGTTTTTTATCGTCATCAGCAAACTCTTGCTCTGACCATTCTTGCCCTTTGGCTCCACGAGGATCGACAAGTTGTGGATTTTCAAATTTTGCTTGCGAAGCATTGCCACCCGATAGCATTGAAGGGTCGATGCCATACTGTTTAGCTATTCGCTCCTGCTCAGCTTTAGGTAACGTTTTAAATTGCTCTATCATCTCAGGGGATGGTGTGATCGCATGAACTTGAGTAGCCATCAACATTAGGGCTGCAACTGCCGTTATTATGACTTTTTTGGTTTGTTGTAACACCGATAATCTCCATTGATAAACAAAGCATCGAGAAGTAGTTCTCGAGCAGTGGAAAAGAAGTTAAATGATAAATTGAGGTCAAACGTTAAAACGACTGTGCAGCCTGTGTATTCACAATGGCTTTAAGGCGTTAAACCCGTTTTGTAAATAATTTAGAATAACGCTTACCATAATGGCGGTAGCTTAAAGCACAACTAAGACATAACTTCATCATTGAGCTTTAAATCAAAATTAGATGACGCTATTAAAATGGTTCGATAGCAGACACACAAAGCGAAGGTAAGTTATTGATATATGACAATTAACTATTCAAGAAAAAATCTGTAGACACGCTACCGCCCATAGGTTGCGGCCCCCAAATTGCCCTTCGTTATACGAATTCTTCATGTTTTATATTTTTTGTTAAACCACTTTAGTATGAGAAAACAAGCGCATAGGTCTTCCATACTAAAACTGTCTATCGTTACTCTGTTCTGCACAGCAGTGCATTATCTGTGTCTTTATAGGGTTAGATTTCGATTTTACCCTGAGTAAAGCAGCGGCATATTATACTGGAATCGGCCCTCAAGTACTGCTTATTAATACGCCATTTGTAGGGTCAAATAGTCAAAATGGCAACTTGGTAGTAAAAAAACACTATTATTTAGTAAGATATTACTGGTCGGGCCCCTTGTTCGATAACAAATTGATTATGAACTTTATACTTCAGTCTCACCAATAAAATAAAAAGTCTTTAAAAACAAACAAGTAAAGATTAAAACACATTCATGTCTAAATCGTGCACATTTATCACTCGACCCAGCTTTACTTAGCAAATCAAAGAGCCAACAATGGCAGATCTCTTACATCAAAACGAGGCTTTTTCGTCATTTAAAGCGCTAATACACTCGCTATATACAAGTACATCCACCATTTATAGCCATGTAATTCAAACTTCACCAATCGGTTTTATACTGCTTTTAGGCACAGTGACTCGTTTCAGTTGTCCCATGATCTCAAACAGTATATGGCAGCGTTTATCACCGCTCTGTTCAGTAAAAATGCCTTCAAGATCGATAAATGGACCTTCTATAAATTTTACTTTATCGCCTTCAGCTAATTCTTGTTGCTCAACGTTATCAAAATTGGGCAAATTGATAAGTTTGTGCTCTCGCATCTTTATCCCATGGATAATGCTATCGTCAATCGGTGTCATCAATTCTTTACAACCGACGATACGAGAGACACCTCGAGTGGAATGAATACGACTAACACTGGTAACCGCAGGATCAAAATGGATAAACAGATAACAGGGAAATAACGGAACGCGCTTTACGGTCGTTTTTCCAGCTTTGGTTATTTGCTGTGGCAGTGTAGGAAGGTAGGTCTCAATCTGCTGTAGTTTTAAATTATCTTGCGCCCTAGCTTCGCCGCGGGGTTTGCAATACAACAAATACCAAGCTTTCATAGTTTTTTCTCAAGTGCCTAACTTTAAAATAAAAAAATAGGGACCACTTAATTAGCCCATCTCTACTCAAACGTAATAAGGCAGTCATTGGCGCTGAGATTCACTCGTAGTAAAGACAACGGGATAATGTGGATAACATCCTATTCAAGCGGCAAAGCATAACAAATAGTTTCATTATTTGAAAACGTGATTTTATAACTCAAAAGTCAATAATTCGGTAAGCCAAACATGGCAACAGATAACCAACAAATGTCGCAATAGTAAGTGGTGTAGTAAATGTTCAATAACTATACGTTTAAGTTGATCAAATTGACTTTTAGGCAACTAAAAGGGTATATAAGGTGGGTTTAAAACAATTTAATACGTTAAATATTAAAAAATAACAAAAGTCTGCAACAGATAGACAACTAAAAACTTGAATAATTTCTTTAGCTTAAAACAGATTATCCCAAGTAAGCTCCTGTTGTTAAGACATTGATAATATTGAAACAATAAATTTTTCTACATAGATATTGTATATGTAGGCAATCACAAGCGAAGGTGGAAGACTTACATGAGCGCAGCAAAACCACAAGGTACGATGCTCGGGCATCCTAAAGGGCTGTTTCTGTTATTTACAACAGAATTATGGGAACGGTTTAGTTATTACGCAATGCGTGCGATTTTGGTGTTATATCTTGTCGACGCAGTTCAATCTCAAGGTGGACACGGATTGGGTTGGACCCAAGCCGATGCCCTCTCACTATATGGCACCTTCACAGGTCTAGTATACTTAACACCACTGCTCGGTGGTTGGTTAGCCGATAATATTCTAGGTCAGCGTAAAGCTATCTATATAGGCGGTGCATTAATGGCGATAGGCCAATTTGTACTTGCCGCGCCACATAGCTGGATCCCAGGGCTAGAGACCACGGTTTTTTATATTGGTCTTGGTACGCTGATTTTAGGTAATGGTCTGTTTAAGCCGAACATTTCAACCATGGTTGGTGATCTATACGAAGAAGGCGATCACCGTCGTGATGGTGCATTTACTATCTTCTATATGGGGATTAACTTAGGTGCAGCACTTTCTGGATTTATTGTTGCTTGGGCATATACCACCTTTGGCTACACTCAAGTCATTGATGGACAAGAAGTGTTTATCAACAACTGGCAGGCTGGCTTCTTCTGCGCTGGTATCGGTATGGTGATATCACTCATTATCCAATTCTTGTTTGCACAAAAGCTATTAGGCGACATTGGAACAATACCCGCTGCTAAGTTAGAGAAACAAAATGCAGAAGCCAGAGGTGAACTACGTAAAGAACCCTTAACCAAAGTTGAGCGCGATCGTATTAAAGTGATCATGGTTATGGGCTTATTTACCATCATATTCTGGGCTGGTTTCGAGCAGGCCGGTGGCCTAATGAACCTGTTCACCAATGACTTTACCAACCGTATGATAGGCTCATTTGAAGTGCCTACAACGTGGTTCCAATCGCTTAACGCTATCTTTATTGTGGTCTTCGCTCCGGTAGTGGCTTCTATCTGGATCCATCTAGGCAAAAAAGAACCCAACTCACCGGTAAAATTTGCCCTTGGTTTAACCTTATTGGCTATCGGCTTCCTATTTATGATCGGTGCCGTACTTGAGATGGGCGGCGATGCTAACGCTAAATCAAGCATGTGGTGGTTAGTGGGCGCTTATTTCTTCCATACTATGGGTGAACTGTGTTTATCACCGATTGGCTTATCTATGGTGACTAAGCTGGCTCCACTACGTATTGCATCACTCATGATGGGTGCCTGGTTCCTATTTATTGCCGCTGCAAATAAGATCGGTGGTTTAGTGGGGTCGTTAATTGGTCCTGGTGGTTCGGTAGAAGATCAACTGGCTAATGCTATGTCTATCTTTGCTGGTATTGCTATTACGGCAGCCATTTCAGCGGTTATCCTATACTTCATGGCAGATAAACTTGTCGACTGGATGCATGGCGCTGAAGATGGCCCGCAAACTGAAGAAGAAGCACTAGAAGCGGAAATTGCTGTTACTGCAGAACACGAAGCGATTACGATTAAAAGATAAGCTTTAACGAAATAAAAACGCCTTACAAAACATTGTAAGGCGTTTTTTTATGCGCAATGCAAAGGCAATCTGGGTCGCAGATAAGCCGGGATCTCAGGTAATTAAAAGCTCATCTGTACATAACCACCTGGTGCTAGCGTGGTTTCATAAGTTAAGCCGACAAAGTGATTGGCCAACAACATGCTTTTATGTTCATTAACACTCGAGACTATACACAAACGTTCTGCTGGCATTAAATCCCTAAACTGAGTGCTAGGTTGCCCCCACTCAAAAATCCCTAGCTGAAGTGCATCAGGCATCGCCAGAGGTAATAACCCCTCGTGATTACGTATATAGCATCTCAACCCTTTACCTGCTTGAGCAATAGAGGCGCGGTAATGCGTTAACTCCACGACCACATAGATAAGATCGATATAAATATCCAAGCCAGACTTACTGATCCTGTCATTGAGGTAGCTCAGCATATTAAAAGGCTCGATCACCGTTTGGCTGTTGCCATTACGAAATAGTTTCAGCTTTTGATTCACAAAGCTTTTAAGCAGAACACTCGCAAACGCAGCGCGGTTATCTTGCGGATGAAAATGAGCCATATACATAATTTGATATTGCTCACCGACATTAGCGCTATCGATAAAGTAGGCGCTAACATCGTCATTTTTAAATAGGCTATAATCGATAGTCGCTTTAGGGTAATCAATCTCTGAGGGAGGAAAGAGCTGCTGCTGAACACTTTTGGCCGCTTCAGCATTTCGCTCTAACAAGTTAAGGTGTTCTTCTAACTCTTGATAGGACAGTTCTTCTAAGTCATCAAGCTTTACATCTTGTTGATGTGGGTTGATACATTGATGAATGGCATTTTCAATCAAATACAGATCGTTGACTGGCTTCACTAAGTAATCGCTAGCACCGATCCGCAGGGCTTCGACAACATCGGCCATCACCTGATTACCCGAGATAACGATAGATAAAGTGTTTGGCTTTCGTTTCACCATCTGTTTTAGCATCTCTAAACCGCCTAAAATCGGCATACTTAAATCCGCTAATACAATATCAAAATCAGTCTGGCTAAAGCGCTCTAACCCCTGTCGACCATCATCGGCCTCAACCACAGTGGCTCCTCGGTTCGAGAGAAAGGCGGCGACCACACTGCGAAATACCGGATCGTCTTCAACCAACAAAATCACGAGATCTTCTAACGCCATTCAGCTCCCCATACTTTGCACAGCGGCAAAGCTAACTAACCTAGTACATCTTAGTACGTGATAACAAGTAAAACTACTAACCTATTAATAAATAATAAGTAAAAGGTGAGTTGATTTAATCTAATTCTTGCATGTATTCATCGAGCAACTCATCATCGTCGGTCGAGACAGGTACATCACCGTCATATACTTTATAGTCTACATGTTGGAAATAGGCTTCTTTCACAAAAGCATAAGGATCTAATGCATTATCGACTAGACGCTCTTGATCGATAGCTGAAGCGCGTCGATGCAGGTTTTTTAATCCCCACTTGGCCAATGACTGCCACATGGTCAGTTCTGACAAAGGAAAATAGAGTCCATCGACCCAATCAGACGCTAATTCACGCGTTACATAAGGGCCTAAAAAAGGCGCCATAAAATAGGGACCGTTTGGCACGCCGTAATAGCCTAATACCTCACTAAACTCATCTTGCTTACGTGGTAAGCCCATCATATCAGCCACATCAACAATACCCAGTAAGCCTAAGGTGGTGTTAATCGTAAAGCGACCACCCGCATTTGCCGCCCAGCCCCACTTACCTTGTAAGGCATTATTCACTAGAGAGCTTGGCTCTTCGAAATTCTGTACAAAGTTATTCACCCCAGTTTTAACTGGGCGAGGCAAGTAATCATTATAACCGTGGGCAACCGGTCGATATAAATATTTGTCTAAATAAAGGTAGTTAAAATCCCACATGGTGCGGTTAAAGCTCTCGAAAGGATCTCTGTCATCATTATAAATAATAGCGACATCTATGGTGCTTTCCTTAGCATTATTCTCATCTTCTTGTGTCGTTTGGGCTGCCAAAGGCGCCCCAAGCAATAGCAAGCTTAACGCACTCCATTTATACTTCATATAACTCGGATTCCTATACAGCATTAACCATATCTAAAGTCATCTGTACTTGTGACGATATAGATAATACTAGACTACACAGTTTGATTTGCCTTTCAGACCGCCTAGGATACTCAGCAAAATCACTAGGTCAAATTGAAATTTGTAAAATGTCTTTAATCACTTAACCGTTTGGGGCTGCCTCTTGAATCAAAACAGTATTATAAGGCCTGTAAACACGGACGTTGTGGCGACCTCAACCACACTCAGTACCAGTAAAGCTGAGGTCCTTATCCCGGTCGAGTTCAAGCGCACTGCAGAAGGTGACGCTATAAGCCTCAATAAGCACAACTACCGTATAGAATACTCTCGTCGTATCGATCGCCAAGTAATGAGTACGGCAGACCAACAAAAAGTCGTGGTCACACAACTTTATAGCGCCAATCCAGCATCAAGCAATCTTAGTGCTAAATTGCAATTATTGGGTAATATCTATAACGAACAAATTCCAGCGCCATTGCAGGCTTATATTAAGGGTAACCAAGTCAACCTCATACAACTGGCTCAGTTGGCATCAAGGGCACAAGGCTATCCCCTTGGCGAGGCAAAGGTCGTGGCGGGTATGGTCAGTCTGGCTGGCGCATTAGCTTTCACCACGAGCAATAATACCTTACCCTCGGGCACCTATGGCGCAGCTATCATAGTGGAAAATGGCCAACTACACTTAAGCCTCACCGCGAAGCTCGGTCAAATTGCAGTCACCTTATCCCCAATGACATTAATGCAAGCACCTAAACAGGAGTCACCAAGCCAGCAACTGGCCACCCTCCCCTCGCTAACTAGCACTTACAGTCAATTGAGTCAGCACTTAGCCAAACAAGCCGTGCCTCAGTCACAACTAGCGACCTTACAAAACGCCACCGCGGTACAGCTCTCCAGCAATGCATTTTTTGCAGCCAATCCACTACCACTTCTAGGGGAAAAGATCCCGTTTTTTGGCCCCATGACGGCCCGAGACGATGCCATAATTAAGGCGACTAACCTCTATCAATTACTGGCTAACATTAAGATACCCTTCATCGAGGGCAACCGCGGAACTACGGCACAGGGCACAGTTCATCCATTGATGCTTAACTCACAGTGGCTTACCTCAACAATGGGCAGTACCAGCCAACCCACAGGCCAGACTTTAGGCCCGCCTTCTTCCCCCATACACAGGGGATTAAGCCAAGCACTACAGCAATTAGTCAGCAGTGAAGCAACACACTCAAGCAGATCCCAGGTATCGAGTGAGCAATCACTACTGAGCTTAGTCAAGCAGCAACTGGCTCTGGCCTTTCCTCGTCCTTTAGCCGATCTCGCCGTGCCAAACATTTTGCAACGAGAATTGATAGATACCTTAGCAGGAATAGCCTCTCCGCTAACCGCCCATACATCAGCTGCTAGTCATAGTGGCACTATCGCGGTGCTCTTTCAGTTATTATTAGGTCGTAATTTACAACAAAACAGCCAAGTCGATGCCAGTAAATACCTTATGCAACTACAGCGACAAGTTGGAGCAAGTTCTTCCCTGCTGAGATTATTAGATAAAGCGGGAGTGGGTGAATCTATGGGTAAGTTGTTATCTGGCTTGTCTTTATATCAGCAAGCCAGTAGTGATAACAATCAAGGCATCAACTGGTATTTTGCCTTGCCTTATACCCTAGACAATAAGCAAGAGGAGCTAGAAGGTCATTTTGAACAAACAACTCAAGATGCTGATAACAAGAATAAATGGCGGTTACAGCTTAAGTTTAACTTAACTAGTGGTAGCCTATTGATCAATGCTGATATCAAACAACAGCAACTTAACCTTAGCTTTACCTCAGATAGTAAGCCACTGCTCACAAGCATCGATTTACGCCTTGAGGGGCTACAACAAAAACTAACCAATATCGGTATGCGAAGTATCAATATAATTACTCAGCAAAACCAGGTACCTGCTAGCTTACTGCCTGGTGAGCACTACTTAGTTAAAATAAAAGCATAAGGCCAACCCATTATGTCTACAGACAAGAACACAACTTCGGGTGCTACTCAAGCGGTCGCGTTAAGCTATGATGGAGTATCGAGTCCGAAGATCACAGCCAAAGGCAGCGATTTAGTGGCAGCGGAGATCATCGCCCTAGCCAAAGAATCGGGCATTTATATTCATCAAAACCCGGATCTAAGTCATTTTTTACAAAAACTTGAGATTGGCGAAGAAATACCAAAAGAACTCTACCTACTTATTGCCGAGTTGATCGCTTTTGCTTATATGCTAGATGGTAAATTTCCCGACCGTTGGGATAATATGCACCAAAAAATCGTTGAAGCAGTTTAACTCCTCACCTTGAGTAGATTGTTATGACTCCACATTAGCCCTTGCCATGTAACCTGAGAAGCAATTCGGCTTCAGCTTTGGGTAATTCACACTCGGCGACCAATTCATCGACTCCAGCGCCCAATGACACCATCTTCATTGCCCTAGAATAGAGGCGCGATTGCGGATCTTGTTGGCTAGTTTCATCAATTCTGGCATCTTGCTTTGCCAATCGTTTTTCTAATTCGAGCATCCGCCGGCCAACCCCAATGGTCCCGGTGCGTAACTCTTGCAATTCGCGTTTAACCGCTTCTCGCTGGCGATCACTCTCTTTAACCAGTAATGTCAACGCATCCACCTTAGATCGTAACTTAGCTGTTTGTTTTTGTTGATATAATACTAATGCTAAGCAAGCAATTACATAGAGTAATGCCGCGATTAAAATTTCATCGGCAATCATATTCCGCTCCAATCCATTCTATTTATTGTGATACGTCACGAAGGTTAGACCACCGTTATACTGTGGGCTGTCGATTATACTAAAAAGCCATCGCGATAAGCGATGGCTTTTATCCTAGCTGAATAATACGCTAACAGCTTAACTTATTATAATTGAGTCAATTCCATCCACTCTTCATCAGATAAAAGCTTATCTAGATCAACCAAGATCAACAGCTCATTATCTCGATTACTGACACCTTGAATAAACTTAGCACTTTCTTCTGTGCCCACATTAGGGGCATTGTCGATATCTGAAGCACGTAGATAAACTACCTCGGCAACGCTATCAACCAAAATACCAATCACTTGCTTTTCAGCTTCAATGATCACGATACGGGTTGAGTCATCGACATCAGATGAAGCCAAGCCAAAGCGTGAGCGGGTATCGATAACAGTAACCACATTACCGCGCAAGTTGATGATACCCAACACATAATGCGGTGCACCAGGAACAGGAGCTATTTCGGTATAACGCAGCACCTCTTGAACCTGCATCACATTAATGCCATAGGTTTCATTGTCTAAACGGAAAGTAACCCACTGCAACACTTCATCATCTTTACTTGCAGCCACTGCCGCGACGTTTCTTACATCTGCCATATAAACCTCAGTCAATAGAGTCCTGACTACTCAATCCTAAATTCAACAATTCAATCAATGCTTGCACATGTAATATGCCGCACATCTGCTCTTTCACAACGCCAGCTAACCAAGGGCGTTTACCCGCTTTGGTACGCCAGTTAACTTCCGATTTTAAAATTTTAACTGAATTGATTAGCGATTCGCACGCCAATCCCCAGTTGCTGTTTTCTAGCTGCACAATATATTGGTAATTCACCGATTGTGCTAGTTTGTCATCGTATTTTTCGGGCATCACCCAGGCGCACGTATCGACCACGTTGAGCTGTGAGCCGCGATGCGCTTGAACACCATGGTACCAGTTCGGTCTTCCCATGATATGGTTAACCCGCTCAATCTTAACAATGCCACCTAGACTGACTAAAGGGACGGCAAGCGTTAAACCTGCAACGTTAAAAAATAATACTTGAAATTGCTCATCCAAAGTGTCGATTAATGCCTCGGTTATCCCGGGTGGACTTGAGCCCGTTTGGGTTTGAGGAGCAATAGATTGCTCTGTCTCAACAACCTCTTGACGACCCAAATTAAGAGTAGCTGAAGTTGCAATCTTTTCTTTGACTTGCGACGTAGGCTTCGCTATCTCCGCCACTGTCTTATCAGTAATCTTAACCTGCAGTTGTGTATTTAATCCCGTCTTTAATTCCGTTTTCAATTGAGGTGTTAACTTGGTCTCAATTCGAGTTTCAAGATTGGCAATTAACTTAGCGCCAATATCAGTTGGAGACGCTTCAGCCACTGGTGCTAACAGTTGCGCTAATGATTTTTTATTAACCTTTGGTGTCGCATAATTAGCCTGCTGATTTACCTTGGCGGTTTGTAACACCGGTTTAACCTCAGGGACAATGACACGGATAGCTTCATTAACCTGTTTATCATCTTGCCTGCCTTGCTGTTTATTCGGCGTTATATCCGTCTCAGGCTGCGCATTATCCTCAGTGATATCTTCTGCTAGCAACAGTGAAAAATAATCTAACACCGCATCATCAGTTGAGTTCGACATGAGCAAATTCCTTGCTGAGCAGATAATCTAATAAGCGCTCATAAGCTTTTACACCACGCGAATTCGCCGCATAATGAGAGGCTGGAAGATGCGCTAAGCTAGCGTCTCTAAACTTGGTATCTATCGGAATAACATCTGGCCACAACGCCGCGCCAAAATCACTTTCTAAGTGTTGTAGTGCTGATGAAGACGCCTTAGTGCGCCTGTCATACATGGTTGGGATCACCGTATAACTATATGTGATTTTTTTCGAACGCCCCATTAGAATCATGGTTTTCACCATTCTGTCCAGGCCCTTTATCGCTAAAAACTCGGTTTGTACCGGCACCAATATATGCTCACTGGCTGCCAATGCGTTTACCATTAAGACACCAAGGATCGGGGGGCAATCGATAAGTACGGTGTCGTAATCCTGCTCGACCAAAGACAATAGTTTTTTTAAAATCAACCCCATGCCTTCTTGATGACCTAAGGAGCGATCTAGAGTCGCTAACGCCATCGTCGCCGGCAATAAGCTTATCCCCTCGACTTTGGTCAGCACAATATGCTCGGACACCTGCTGTTTAGTCAGTGTCTTATGGTTCAAAAACAGATCATACAAGGACCCAGAAATCGATTCAGAATCGATCCCCAAATAATAGCCCAGCGATGCATGGGGATCGGTATCGACCATCAATACCCGTTGACCGCGCTTCGCTAACGCACCTGCAAGGCTGACTACCGATGTTGTTTTACCCACACCGCCTTTTTGGTTTGCTATGGTCCAGATCTTCAACAAAAACCCCTTTATATCCTGCAGCGTTTCGCTAGCTTATTGACTTAATTATCATCACGCGTGGTCACCCTAATTCCCCCATGAGGTAAGGCTATCACCTTAACACCATCTTCACTTTCAGACAGTTCATTGGTTTGCGAATGGGCAGTTCTATCACTCTTTATAGGCAAATGATCTGCTGCATCGCTCGCTTGTGGCGTCATGATCGGTGAACGGCTGCCCCTCGCATCCCCAAGTAATCCCATTTCAATCCGCACCTGTGAGCCGGGTTGAGCCTGTCCAATAATTGACTGCGTCACTTTTGGGTTAGCCGCCATCCATTGGGCAAATGTTTGCGCCTGCTCTTCTGGCACCATTAATAGTACTTGGCTATTTTCCAGTTCAGCAATTTTTGCTTCTAACAGACTATTTTTATGCCGCATATCGAAATACAGCGCCCCGGTCACGATACTGCTAATGATAAGTAAGAATAGCCACAACATAGTGGTAGTACTTATCTGCTGTTTAGCCACGACCAGTCTCAGTTAAAATCGCTTCTGCCATCTCATCCAAGGCGAATGACTTGCTTGATATCCCCGCAGCCGTTACCGCTTGTGGCATACCATACACAACACAACTGGCTTCATCTTGGGCCCAAATGGTGGCGCCCACATTTTTTAGCATTCGCGAGCCTTCACGACCATCAGCCCCCATTCCGGTCAGGATCACCGCAAGCGCATCTCCCCCAACCAACTTTGACGCCGAGGCGAAGGTAATATCGACACAGGGTTTATAGTTCATATCGGCACTGCCAGCGATAATTTTAATCCGCCCATAAGCGCCGCTGCGCTCCAGCATCATTTGCATGCCTCCGGGGGCTAAATAAGCGCAACCTGCACGCAGTTGATCGCCATTTTCTGCCTCTTTAACATTAATCGCGCACAAGCTATTTAAACGCGTAGCAAAGGCTGGCGTAAACGCCGCTGGCATATGCTGTACCAATAAAATAGGGTGTGGATAATTAGCGGGAAGCTTGGTTAAAATCCGCTGCAGGGCTACCGGGCCACCCGTTGATGTACCGATAAGTAATATTTTGTACTTTTTACCACTCGCCCGGTGTGACATTTGGCTGCGGGAAGTGGGTCTATCGGGGGCCACCACCTCTCGACTATCCGTGCTCACAGTTACGCCAGTTCTGGTTAAAGTACTCACTGACGCTGGACGTGGCGTAATAGGTCGATAAATTCGACGTCGTCCTAATGCCTTTATGCGCTGCTGCAGTAATACGATGGCGTCATCTTTATTAGTGGCAATATCTTCAAAACGCTTAGGCAGAAAATCGAGTGCGCCCGCTTCTAACGCATCTAACGTGGCTTGGGCACCATCATGAGTCAAAGAGGAAAACATTAAAATAGGCGTCGGACACTTAGCCATGATCTGACGCACAGCGGTAATGCCGTCCATCACTGGCATCTCGATATCCATGGTGATCACTTGAGGCTTGAGCTGTTCGGCCAGTTTAACCGCTTCAGCGCCATTGACGGCAGTACCTATGACTTCTAAATCTGGGTCCTTAGATACGATCTCACTGACTCTTCGACGAAAAAAACTCGAATCATCGACAACTAATACTTTAATGGCCATTCAATTTCCTATCGACAGCAAACCTCTGTAAGCAATCAAACGTGACCCTGTTACGGGGTCACGCTTAATAGGTTATCAGACAGTCTTACTTAACGTTTACTGCTTGTTTTTAGCGTAATGCTTCAATAATCCAGGTACGTCTAAGATCAATGCAATCCCCCCATCAGAGGTGATCGTTGCACCCGCCATACCTGGGGTGCCATGAAGCAAGGTCCCTAACGGCTTAATTACCACTTCTTCTTGACCAATCAAGGAGTCAACCACAAAACCTATCTGAATTGTGCCTAACTGAACGATCACCACATGGCCTTTCTTTTTATCGCCATGCTTGAAGCCGCTCTCTTTCCTGTTAAGCCAATTCTCTAGATAGAACAGCGGCACCGCCTTATCACGAACAATAACGGTTAGCTGACCATCTACAATATTGGTTTTTGTCAAATCAAGATGGAAAATTTCATTCACACTGGTTAACGGCAAAGCAAACACTTGCTCGGCCACTTCCACCATCAGTGTTGGCATAATCGCCAAGGTCAAGGGGACTTTAATCTCTAAACAAGTGCCTTTGCCTTTGAGCGAATCAATATGCACCGTGCCATTAAGCTGGGTGATACGCGTCTTAACAACGTCCATCCCCACGCCACGGCCGGAAATATCGGAGATCTCTACCTTAGTTGAAAAACCTGGGGCGAAAATCAGATTATATGCTTCTGAATCCGTCATACGCGCAGCGGCATCTTCATCGAGCACACCACGGCTGATAGCGATTTGCTTAAGCTTATCGGGATCCATACCTGCGCCGTCATCCTCAATCTTGAGCAGGATATGATCCCCCTCTTGACTGGCTGACAAGGTAATGGTGCCGGTACGCGTTTTACCGTTAGCTTCACGCTCATCAGGCATCTCTATACCGTGATCGACAGAATTACGCACCAAGTGAACTAGTGGGTCGGCCAGTGCTTCAACTAAGTTTTTATCCAGATCGGTGTCTTCGCCTATCATGCGAAGATCAATCTCTTTGTTAAGCGTTCTAGCTAAATCACGTACCACGCGAGGGAAACGACCAAATACCTTTTTAATCGGTTGCATGCGGGTTTTCATCACCGCACCTTGCAGATCGGCAGTCACCAAATCTAAATTAGCTAAAGCTTTAGACATATCTTCGTCATCACGAGAAATGCCAAGACTCAGCAGACGATTACGTACCAATACTAACTCTCCGACCATATTCATGATCTCATCGAGTCGAGCAGTATCAACCCGCACTGTGGTTTCGGCCTGTGGCATATTAGCAGCAGGTGCTTTAGTAACGGCGGCTTGTGGTTTAACTTCAGTCTTAGCCGGACTCGGTGTCACTTCAACCGCTGCAGGCGTGGGCGCTGCAACCACTTTCGCCGCCGGAGCCGCAATAGATGAAGCGCCAGGGCCTGCACCAGAGCCGTGCAATTCATCGAGTAACTTTTCAAATTCATCGTCACTAATTTCGTCGGCATCAACTGCTGGAGCTGGCGCCTCAGGCTCTTTGGCAATGGCGGCTACAGGTGGTTTAAAACTGCCTGCGCCGTGCAGCTCATCTAGCAGCGATTCAAACTCATCATCGGTAATATCATCACTGGACAAGCTAACATCATTAGAAGCTGATTCAGTCACTGTTGGGCCTTTACCCGATCCATGCAGCGCATCGAGTAAGGCTTCAAATTCTGACTCGTTGATTTCATCAATACTGCCGTCGCTGCCACCATCAACAGCACTCACTACTGTGTTATCGCTGGTATCAAGCGGTTCAAACAAGGTGGCACCTTCATCGCTAGGAACATCGGCTACCTCATCGACAATCGTTGCCTCTGCCGTACCGGCAGACAATGCCACCTCTGATGCGAGCATACCGCCAGAACTTAACAGTTTAAGATTTGCCAGTAAGGTTGCATCGGCAGGGCTTTGAACTTGTCCGGCTTTCGTCTCGGCAAACATCGAATTAATCGCATCGACAGCCTGTAAAATAATATCCATAAGCTCAGCAGAGACACTTCGTTTGCCAGTACGCAGCAAATCAAAGGTATTTTCTGCTTCATGGCAAACATCGACCATGGGAGTCAGACTTAAAAAGCCCGCTCCGCCTTTAACGGTATGAAATCCACGAAAAATGGCATTGAGCAGTTCGGTATCATCTGGATTATTTTCCAACATGACCAGCTGTTCAGATAACAGTTCGAGTATTTCTCCCGCCTCTATCAGAAAGTCCTGCAGTATCTCTTCATCAACATCAAACGACATTAATATGACTCCTACTTAGAAACCTAGACTCGACAGTAAGTCATCCACTTCATCTTGCCCTGTTACCACATCATCACGCAGTTCTGCGTTCATAATCGGGCCTTCGGCTTCGACACTCTTGGTTGACTTAAGCGCCTTACTCGATGTGGGGTGCTCACCAAAGACGGTCAACATCGACACTAAATTGTTTTCGACTTCACGCACCAACTCAATCACTCGGCGGATCATCTGCCCAGTAAGATCTTGGAAATCTTGCGCCAACAAGATATGGTTGAGCAGCTCTTTCAAGCGTGTTGAATCAGACTCGCTGCGGTCAATAAACTGCTGCACATCGTGACATAATGCTTTAAACTCATGCAGTTGGATGTCTCGCTTCATCAAGCGATCCCACGTTGGCTTAACCGCTTTAATATTGGTGGTTAGTGCATCGGCAAGGGGCAATGACTCTTCAACTGCATCCATGGTTTTATTGGCCGCTTGTTCTGTCATCTCAATGACATAACTTAAGCGCTCTTTAGCATCTGGAATTTCACTGTTGGTCAATTCAACCAAACGGTCATCAACCTGAAAATCGACAATGGCACTATGAAGTTGACGGGTTAACCTGCCAACTTCATCAAATAACTCTTTTTGAATCGGACTCGCAATATCTCTTACGATATTGTCAGCTTTATCCTGTTCATTAGCCTCAAGCAATTCAACAAGTTGTCTTGCTTGTGCTAACGTGATCAGCCCTAAAGTATTTGCCTGCATAGCTCAACCTTAATTAACTGAGTCGTTCAAAAATTTTGTCTAACTTCTCTTTTAATGTTGCCGCGGTAAAAGGCTTAACAACATAACCGTTTACACCAGCTTGTGCTGCTGCAATGATCTGTTCCCTTTTAGCTTCCGCTGTCACCATTAACACCGGTAGGTGCTTAAGATTGTCATCTGCGCGAATGGCCTTTAGTAGGTCAATTCCTTGCATACCAGGCATGTTCCAGTCGGTTACGACAAAATCAAAATCACCTTTCTGTAGCATGGGCAATGCCGTTGAACCGTCATCTGCTTCCTGAGTATTGTTAAAACCCAAGTCTCTTAACAAGTTCTTGATGATACGCCTCATTGTTGAAAAGTCGTCAACGACGAGAATCTTCATATTCTTGTCCAAGGTTTCCTCCGCGGAGCTGTTTTTATATTGCTCATGTAATCGTTATGTATGGGTCCAATGCTTTAATTTAGCTTTTAATCTCAACATGGCCTGACTCAATATCTGGCTCACTCTCGACTCGCTAACGTCCAGTACGGCTCCAATCTCTTTTAAATTTAATGCTTCGTCATAATACAATGACAAAACTAAACCATCTCTTTCTGGCAGTAATTTTATCGCGTCAACCAAGGCTTCATGAAACTGAGTTTCGGCTAATGCATCGAAGGCATCGTCTTGGTGATCGTCTTCCTGCCTTACTATATCGACCGAAACGCCGAGATCTTCAATACCAATTACCTTGCCGACTGATACATCGTTTAAAATGTGATGATATTCATCCAGTGTCATGTCTAATCGGTCGGCAATTTCGGTATCTTTAGCGTCGCGGCCCAGTTCCTGTTCGAGCTCATCAATCACTTGCGCAACACGGCGTTGATTACGGTGCACCGAACGCGGTACCCAATCGCCGCGCCTTATTTCATCAAGCATTGAGCCCCGAATTCGAATCCCCGCAAAGGTTTCAAATTTGGCGCCTTTACTACCATCAAAATTTGAAGAGGCTTCAAGCAGGCCCATCATACCGGCTTGTAACAGATCATCTAATTGAACCGATGCTGGCAAACGGGCTAATAAGTGGTGGGCAATCCTTTTTACCAGCGGCGCATACTGTTCAACGATAGACGCTTTATTATCTAAACAGGTATACGCGGCCGCTTTACTCACTCGTGCCTTCCTCTTGCTGATTGTTACGCTGTACTAAGCGTTCAACGAAAAACTCTAAATGACCACCCGGTTGCAGTGGGATCGGCCAACTGATTAACCTGAACTCGGGATAAGAAATTGAACTAATAGCCCTCTTTGTGATCAGATCTCTCGACCAAGATTAATCAATCACGCAGAGGGCATATGAATAATTTAGTGGATGTATTTTGTGATGTCGATGATTTTTGTAATGCTTTTATTCCTCAATGGGAACAACAGTGTCTAACTGATGGAACCCGCAAGCGTAAGCGCGCTGGCAGAATGACGATGAGTGAAATTATGACAATTATCATTGCCTTCCATATGTCTAATCATCGTGACTTCAAGAATTTTTACACAGGATATCTGGCTCGTTTCTACAAATCTGATTTTCCAAACTTACTCAGCTACACTCGATTTCTTGAAGTCATGCCGAGTACAGTCATTCCAATGTGCAGTTATTTTTCCTCTTTAAAAAGCGCCCCAACAGGCATCGAATTCGTTGACTCAACGAGCATTAAGGTTTGTCATAATTTACGAATTCCAAGGCATAAAACGCTAGCAGGTCTCGCCAGCCGAGGAAAAGGCACGATGGGCTGGTTCTATGGTTTTAAACTTCATCTTATTGTGAACCATCGAGGCGGCATCGTTGCAGCCAAAATAACACCTGCGAATGTGCATGACACGAAACCCGTAAAAGGTATGGTCGTTGAATCAATGGATAAACTCTATGCTGATAAGGGGTATATCGGCAAAGCGTTAGCAGGCGACCTATTAGAACGTGGGGTAACTATCGTTAATAACGTGCGTAAAAACATGAAAGCAAAGGCTTTATCATTATGGGATAGAGCCATGCTTTCTAGACGATTTATTATCGAAACAATCAATGACCAGCTAAAAAACATCTCACAAATAGAGCATACGCGGCACCGCAGCGTACATGGTTTCATGCTTAATGTGATAGGAGGTTTAGTGGCTTATCAACTCAAAGAGAATAAGCCACAACTCAATATTACATCAGCAGAATTCAACGTGATTTCAGTGTTACGTTAAACCGATCTGAGGTTGATTATTTTATTTGCTAGCCCATGATAGGCGATTGATGCAGGTGATTTTGGAAAGGCTTCGACGATAAGCTTTTGCTTACGAACTGACTTTCTGAGGTTTTCATCGAATGGAATCGTCGCGACAAGTTCAAGCGCTACATCAAGAAAACGGTCGGTCACTTTACTTAATTTAGCAAACAACTCCATCCCTTCACGTAGACTGCGAGCCATGTTGGCAACAATTTTAAAACGGAACACACCA
This sequence comes from Shewanella sp. 553, assembly GCF_059338375.1. NCBI lineage: Bacteria > Pseudomonadati > Pseudomonadota > Gammaproteobacteria > Alteromonadales > Shewanellaceae > Shewanella > Shewanella sp. 553. The sequence goes on along the minus strand of NZ_CM181701.1, from coordinate 1,278,704 downwards.
TGCTCACGGCTTAATATCTTAATCAGGGCGTAGGCATCGGTGATCGACGTTGGCTCATCACATACCACGATTAATACATCTTGCGATGCCCGTGAAAAGCTCAGCACCATGTCAGAAATACCCGCAGCGGTATCGACAATTAAAATATCAAATTGAGTACGCATTTCGCTGAAGGCGCGAATAAGCCCGGCGTGCTGAGCAGGAGATAGCTCGACCATCGACTGTGAGCCCGACGTAGCAGGGATAATACCAATCCCTTTGGGGCCTCTAACAATCACATCATCAAGATCGGCATCGCCCGATAGCACATGGGATAAATTACGCTCAGCCCTTAAGCCTAACATCACATCGACGTTCGCTAAGCCCAAATCGGCATCGAGCACTAAAACACGCTTACCCTTTTCGGCGAGTGCAACCGCGGTATTGATAGAGACACTGGTTTTACCCACGCCACCTTTACCGCCAGACACCGCAATTACTTTTACTTTTTCGTTATTTGGTTGATTCATCATTCGTAAACCGCTTGCTTGATCCCGACTCATTGTTTTACTCAAATGCATAGAAGCCTGTTGATGTGACCTTTCAGTTTGTTGTACAGGTTGCTCTTTCTTATCTAATACTGAAAGCGCCTTGTGTGCTAACGCGAGTGTATCTGCAACCTGCATATCTTCTGGAACTCGTTGGCCATCAGTGACATAACTTAATGGTAAACCACTTTGGATCAATACGCTCAAGGCTGGTGCTAAGGCGACCGACTCGTCCAGTTTGGTTAATACTACACCCGATAATGGGATTCTAGCGAACTGCTTCACCGCATCTTCTAGTACTCTTCTTTGACTCGTTGACGACAGTACCAGATAACTGCGTATAGGTAATCTGCTATTTGCCGTTAAATTATCGAGTTGCTGGAATAAGCGTATATCTCGCTGCCCCATGCCAGCTGTATCGATCAATACTAACTTGCGATTGCGCAGCTGATACAAAATTTGTTCCAACTCATTAAGATCATGCGCCTGCTTTACTGGACATCCCATTATTTTGCCATAGGTTGCCAGCTGCTCATAGGCTCCGATGCGATAATGATCGGTTGTTATCAATGCTACTTGATCTGAACCATGATGTGCTGCAAATCGAGCGGCAATTTTGGCAACACTGGTGGTTTTACCGACACCTGTTGGCCCAACAAAAGCGACCACACCACCTTGGCGCACAATATCATCGCCCTGATTGTCGAGCATATTCGCCAGACTTCTCGGTAAGATTTTGACTAATTCTGCTGGCGGATAATGTTCACTCAGCCCTGACAACTTGGTCGCCACTTCGGCAGAAAACTCTGCCGCTAATAGGCGGCTCTCAAGCATGGCGCCGACAGGATCCAGTCGGCTCTTTTGCTCGCTAAGCAGCGAAGTTACTTGGTGAGTCAATAGGTTACGCAGTGATGCGAGCTCTTCTCGCATTGAGTCAAATTCAACACTCGCCGCGCTCGGTTTATCACGCTTTTGACCAAAATGGTTTTGTTGGTTGGATTCGGCGCGTGCTGGCTTAGGCTCGCTACTAGGCGCTTGTAGCCCTTTAGCCCATTCAGGCATCTCTAATTCTTCATTAGTACGACCAATCTGCTGGTTAACGCGGCTTTGTTGACGCTCAAGCAGGGCTTGTAACGAATCGGCAGCGGGTGCAGGTTGTTTTTTTGACTCGGTCTTGATGGGTTGGCGACCAATGGAGACTTTTTCATCGGCGAGATCAAGTAAGCTCGACGGCGTCATATTCGCGACCGCTGGACTTGGCGATTTTTTGGGCTCGTCATAATCGACAGCCGCGACAATCTCGATGCCACCGGTGACTTTTTTGTTAGACATGATCACCGCATCAGAGCCTAAGGTCTCTTTCACTTGGGCCAAAGCTGAGCGCATATCTTTTGCTAAAAAACGTTTAATTTTCATCTAAATACTCTCTACTGACCGACCGCTGATACGATGCGAATTTGTTTTTCATCGGGCACTTCTTGATAGGAGATCACCCGTAAATTTGGAATCGTATGTTTAACGAATCGTGACAGCGTCGAACGTAACATTCCTGAGGTCAACAAGATGGCGGGCTCTCCTACCATCTCTTGCCGTTGCGATGCATCGATAAGCGATTTCTGCATCCGCTCAGCCAGACTCGGTTCAATATTCGGCCCATCGCCGCCTGTTGCTTGCATAGACTGATGCAACATCTGTTCCAACTCTGGCGCCAAAGTAATGACAGGAATTTCCACCTCTGGGCCACTGATCTCTTGGATGATCATGCGCTTTAAGGCAATACGCACTGCGGCGGTCAACACCTCAGTATCATTGCTCTTGGGCCCGTATTCTAACAGGGTTTGTACTATGGTTTTCAAATCTCGGATAGACACGCCCTCGTTAAGCAAGTTTTGCATCACTTTAACCACAGTGCCCAGCGGCATCACATCGGGAATAAAGCCATTAACTAACTTGGGCGAATGCTTAACCAGCATATCCATTAACTGCTGCACCTCTTCATAACCTAATAATTTAGAGGCATTATTGGTGAGCAATTGGCTAAGATGCGTGGCAACCACTGTAGCTGCGTCAACGACGGTATAACCTAAGGTTTGTGCGTGCTCTCTAAGCTCTGGCGCTATCCAAACGGCTTCAAGCCCAAAGGCGGGATCGGTGGTTTCGACGCCATCAAGCTTGCCATACACTTGGCCTGGGTTAATCGCGAGCTCGCAATCATGGCGAATTTCAGCCTCACCCGACGCCACGCCCATCAAGGAGATGCGATAAGTGTTGGGCGACAGATCTAAATTGTCACGGATATGCACCGCCGGCACCAAGAAACCTAATTCTTGTGACAGCTTCTTACGCACTCCTTTGATACGGTTGAGTAATTCACCCCCTTGGCCCTTATCGACCAAGGGGATTAATCGATAGCCCACCTCTAACCCTATGGTATCGACATGTTGCACATCATCCCAACTCAACTCTTTAGGCTTATTGTCACCAGCGGGACTCGGAGAGGTTTTAGCAAGCTCTAGCGCTCTTTGACGATCGAGATCTTTTTTACGATGAATATAATAGGCACCACCGGCAGTCAGCAAACCAAAGCTGAGAAAAGCAAAATGCGGCATGCCAGGCACAATCCCCATGATCAACAATACCGCGGCCGCAATACCTAAGGATTTAGGGCTGTCAAACATCTGCCCCATCACCATTTGCCCCATGTCGCCTGACTCATTTTGACGCGTCACCATTAACGCGGCCGCAATCGACAACAACAGGCCTGGGATCTGCGCCACCAAACCATCACCAATGGTCAGCAAGGTATAAATTTCTACAGCTGAGGAGAAATCTAGCCCGTGCTGCACCATACCAATGACAAAGCCGCCGAGAATGTTGATCACTAAAATCATGATGCCGGCAATTGCATCGCCTTTGACAAATTTTGACGCACCATCCATCGCACCATAAAAGTCGGCTTCTTTAGTGACTTCTGCACGGCGTAAGCGCGCCTGATCTTGGTTTAACACCCCGGCGTTTAAGTCGGCATCGATAGCCATCTGTTTACCTGGCATCGCATCGAGGGTAAAACGGGCGCTCACTTCAGAAATACGTCCAGCACCTTTAGTGACTACGGCAAAGTTGATAATGATCAAGATAAGAAACACGACCAAACCCACGGCATAGTTACCGCCAATTACCACAGAACCGAACGCTTCAATCACCTTACCGGCGGCATCGCCACCATTATGGCCTTCGAGCAAGACGATACGCGTCGAGGCCACGTTCAGCGCCAGTCGCAGCAAAGTAGCGACTAGCAATACCGTTGGGAAGGCCGCAAAGTCGAGGGGGCGATCTGAATAGATGGCCACTAAAAGCACCACCAAGGCTAAGGCAATATTGAACGAAAATAGGATATCGAGTAAGAATGCTGGCATCGGCAAGATGATCATCGCCAAGGCTGCAAGCACGAGTACAGGCGTACCAATGCCTTTAAAGTTTGCCGGTTTAACCTGTTTTAGTTGACCTAATGTTGCTTTCAAATCCATCAATTTAGCGCCTGAACTTTGACATCTGAACGGTTAACAGCAAAAAGCGCGCCAACCTACTTGCAGTCACCTAACGACAGCAAACACGACGCTAATATTTCAGCTCATCGGGAATAGGCTGATTTAACGGCACGGGTGTGGGTCGCTTACCGCCTTTTTGTTGATATTGCTTCAACTGAAAGACATAGGCCAATACCTGAGCAACAGCGGTGAAGAGCCCCTCGGGGATCTCTTGCTCTATCTTAGTCGTATGATAAATGGCCCGTGCCAGCGGTGGAGCTGATACGATTGCCACCTCATGCTCTCTGGCAATTTCACGTATCTTAAAGGCAACCTCGTCGACCCCTTTCGCCAATACATAAGGCACTGCGGCCTTGGTGACATCATATTTAATCGCCACCGCATAGTGTTCTGGGTTGACCACTATCACATCGGCATTGGGTACCTCGGTCATCATGCGACGCTGCGCCATTTCGCGCTGCATCTGCCGCACCCGTCCCTTAACTTCGGGCTGGCCTTCGGTATCCTTGTATTCGTCTTTGATCTCCTGCTTGGTCATGCGCAGCTGTTTACTGTGGTTCCAAATTTGAAACGGTACATCAATAGCAACAATGATCACTGTCGATGAACATAAAATAATGAACATCCATATCAGCAGATCCAGCGCATTATACACATTACCCGGGAGGTGTCCTTGTGACAGGGTCAAGATATCAACGAAATAGTAATACAGTAAAAAGTACGCCATCATAGCGACCACAGAAAACTTTGCAATTCCCTTGGTTAATTCCACCAACGCTTGCACACCAAACATACGTTTAAAGCCACTCATCGGGTTCATTTTGCTCGCTTTGGGCATAAAGGCCTTCACCGAAAAGGTGATCCCCCCGATAACGATGTTGCCTAAAAAAGCCACCACAGCCAAAAACACGATAAAAATTGCCATGGGCATGGCCAGTTCACGCAGTACCAGCTCCCACACGTTGTACATACTATTGGTATCAAAAATCGCGGCACGATCCATGGTAAACAGCTTTTTCATCACATTGATAAGCGCCACACCTAAATCAGGGCCCACAATGACAAAACCAAATGCCGCCGACATCAGAACCGCAGAGGTGCCTAACTCTTTTGAGCGGGCAACCTGGCCTTTATCACGCGCCTGTTGACGCTTTCTGGAGGTGGCTTCCTCGGTTTTTTCTTGGCTAGAATCATTTTCAGCCATTAGAAACTCCCATCAGCGCGGCACTGTAACTGCACCACATCACACAGCAATAGCTGCGCTGAGCGCCAGACTTCATCGAAGTGCGCCATAATGGGCGTTAAGGTGAGCCACAAAATCACCAGCCCACTCACCATGGTGACAGGGAAGCCAACAGCAAAAATATTGAGTTGCGGTGAGGCGCGGGTCATGACCCCAAAAGATAAGTTAATCAATAACAGCGCCACAATCGCTGAAATAGACATGGTCAACGCAGCGCCAAACATGTAACTGCCCCATTCGGCTAATTGGCGATAACTGCTAATAGAAATACCTTGGTTAGAGACGGGGATGGTGTCAAAACTGGCAACCAGCATACGGATCATCAGGAGGTGGCCATCGACAGCAAGAAAGATCATCGTGGTCAACAACAGAAAAAAGTTACCAATCACCGGGGTTTGCTGGCCAGAGCCAGGGTCGACCATAGAGGCGAAACCTAAGCTGGTTTGCATACCAATAATTTGGCCTGTTAACACAAAGGTTTGCATGATAAGCAGGGTGACAAACCCCATCGCTACCCCAATGACGATCTGCTGCGCGGTGACAAATACCGCCGCCAATGAAAACAGCTCAACATCAGTATTTACAGGGAGCATAGGCGCAATGGCAAAGGTTATCGCCACCGATAACAACAGACGGATCCGCACAGAAGTGGTGTTAGCGCCAAAAACAGCCATCACCATCAACATGCTCGACACCCGATAAAGTGGCCACATGTAGGCGGAAATGGTCTCCATTATGGTGGACATCAATATTTCCATATTCGCCTCAACACTTAGCCGACCAGCGCACGTAACATGAGCGTATTGAATCGATTTACGTGAGCTAGCCTGGCGCAGTAAACCGTCATACTTAGCCAACGACCATGGGGATCATATCAACCATTTCAAAAAAGAATTCCATCATGGTTTGGACTAACAGATGTCCTAGAAACATCAGCGCTAACAAGGTCGTTAGCAGTCTAGGCAAAAAGCTTAAAGTCTGCTCGTTTATCGATGTCGCCGCTTGGAATACCGCCACCACTAACCCGACCACCAAGCCTGGCACAATGATCATCGACACTATGGTAACGATAACGGCCAAGGCTTCGCGAAAGATATCAATCAGGGCTTCGGGTGACATAGCGGCTCCTAAATCCCAAAACTATTGGCTAGGGTACCCATCACTAAGCTCCAACCATCAACCAATACAAACAGCATGATTTTAAAAGGCAGCGATACAATCATCGGCGACAACATCATCATACCCATGGCCATCAAGATACTGGTCACCACTAAGTCGAGTACTAAGAATGGCACAAATAACATAAAGCCAATCTGAAAGGCGGTTTTTAACTCACTGGTTATAAACGCAGGGATCAGCACGCTCATAGGAGCATCTTCTGGGGTGTCAATGTTTTGATAACCCGAGATCTCGACAAAGGTTTGCAGATCGGTCAGGCGAGTTTGTGACAGCATAAAGGTTTTCAGTGGCGCTTTACCCGTCTCAAACGCCTGCTCTATGGTCAGGGTTTCATCCATGTAGGGCTGCACGGCATTGGCATAAATCTTGTCAAATACTGGCGCCATAATGAAGAAGGTCATAAACAGACTCATCCCAATAAGCACTTGATTTGATGGGGTTTGCTGTAAACCAATCGCTTGGCGCAATATCGATAACACCACGATAATGCGCGTAAAAGAGGTCAGCATTATCACCATTGCGGGCAAAAAGCTCAGCGCTGTCATCAACAACAATATCTGCATGGTGACAGAATATTGCGTGGCACCGTCGGCTCCTGTCGTGACCGTTACTGCTGGTAAAATACCGTCTTGCGCCCACGCTAACTGGGGCAGCAATAAGGCGCTCATTAAGCTGACTAAGAGAATAATCCGTTTCATGATTGCGATGATTTAGCTTGGCGTAAACGGCTGGCAAACGAGTCTTGTGATACTGTCACAGGGGTCTCGAGTTTATCGATCAAGGTCACCTGATGGCTGGTCACACCAAGTAAATATTGCTGCCCTTCGACTTCCACCAAGACCATTTTCTCTTTTTGCCCTAGCGGCGTGACCGCCACGGTCTTAAGCACGCCATGGCTAGTAGGCACTAACTTGAGTCGCTTCACCACATAGGCCAATAAAAAAATCAGTGCGATAACGACAATAAGTCCACCGAGCATATTCGCCATGGTGGTTAACGCTGGCTCTCGCTCTGCGGTGACCTCTGCCGCAGACGTGGTTATTGCACTAGCCATCATTGGCATCGATAATGACATTCCCATTAACCTTGCCTCACTTAAGCTTTTTAATGCGTTCGGTTTGGCTAATGACGTCGGTCAATCGAATACCAAACTTGTCATTAACGACAACCACTTCGCCGTGGGCCACAAGAGTACCATTAACCATAACATCTAACGGCTCGCCGGCGACACGATCTAACTCCACTACCGAGCCTTGGTTCAGCTGCAGTAAATTACGAATATTAATAAAACTGCGACCCACTTCCATAGAGATGGTCACCGGAATATCCATAATAGTATCGAGTTTGGCCGCTTCCTCTTCGGTTAACGGTTGAGAACTATCAGCTAATTCGTCTAATTCAACCGCTTGAGCCTCTTCAATCGCTTGCTCGGCCATTGCTGCAGCCCAATCATCACCTGTATCTTGTGTGCTCATCACTTTTTACCTTTAAAACTCAAATAATGGTTAACTAACCTAAACTCGGATTACCTAAATATTGCCAATTTCTCTTGCCTTGCCTTTTTTGGTGACCAGCTGTAATTCGCTTTTCGCCGTCTCGGGCCGTGGGATTTTTTCCCGGATATGTAAGGCTAAATTCTCTCTTGAACGTCCGAGTTTACAGCGATAAGTGGGTAAGTCTTCGACCCGCATCACTATGTGTTCAGGCATTTCAACCGGGATAATATCGCCAGCCTTTAAGCTCAGAACGCTCTTCAATGACATCTCTTTTTCGACTATGGTGGCATCGATACCCACTTTGACGTCCATGATTTCATCTTTTAACGCCTGCGACCAGCGCATATCTGTGTCTTGGGTATCACTTTGCACCCCCGCATCGAGCAGTTCACGAATCGGCTCGATCATCGAGTAAGGCATGGTAATGTGAAAATCGCCACCGCCACCGTCGACTTCGATATGAAACGAACTCACTACCACCACTTCGGTAGGGCTAACAATATTGGCCATCGCGGGATTGACTTCAGAGTCCAGATAATCAAACTCAACATCCATCACCGGGGCCCAAGCTTCTTTATAATCTTCGAAGATGATTTTAAGCAGCAGTTGCACGATGCGCCGCTCGGTGGGGGTAAATTCTCGCCCCTCAATCTTGGCATGAAATCGGCCGTCACCGCCAAAAAAGTTGTCAACCAGAATAAACACCAAACGGGCTTCCATGGTGATCAATGCAGTGCCTTTTAACGGGCTAAAACGCACCATATTAAGGCTAGTTGGTACAAATAAGGTATGCACGTATTCGCCAAACTTAAGCATCTGCACGCCATTAATCGACACTTCTGCCGCGCGGCGCATCATGTTGAACATGCTGATGCGTAAATGGCGGGCAAAACGTTCGTTAACGATCTCAAGGGTCGGCATCCGGCCACGGACGATACGATCTTGAGAAGAAAAGTCATAGGAGCGCGCATCTAGCTCATTATCACTTGCCTCATCTTCATCAACGTCATCGACACCGTGTAATAACGCATCAATTTCGTCTTGGCTTAATAGATCACTCACAATATCGCCCTACCTGGTTAATCAAGGTTGCCGCTAGCATCACTGCATTACAAACCCAGTAAAGAGTACCCGTTCGACCACTTTGCGCCCGGTCACGGGTCGTAATGTGTTTTGCACATTCAGCAGCGCCATCTGTCGTAACTCATCTTTACCGGCTAACGAACTTAACTTTTGTACATTAGCACTACTGAACGTCGTTAATAGCGCATCTTCGATTAATGGAATGTGTTTCTTCAGTAACACATCATCATCAGCGCCTCGTACCATCAGCTGTACTTTTATTTCGACAATACGCGCACGCTTTTGCCCTGGCAGGTTAAACAGAAATGGCCTTGGCATACCCACATAAAACGCTTCACCACTATTAACCGATGCCGCTTGCTCTACAGGCGCCTCTTCTGATACTTCGCTATCGGATGCGTCACTCGAGCCCAATAACAACCATAGCGCCACAGCCCCCCCAAGGAGGACAACAAGCCCTACTGAAGCAAAAATAATCAGCTTTTTTTTGCTTTTGAGTGGCGGGTTTTCTTCCAGTTGTAACGATTCTTCTTCAGCCATGTTTATTTCCTATCACACGCTACTTTTTAAGTGCCTAAACCCGGTGGAGCAATCAATAACCCTATAGGTTACCTGCTTATGCGTAATAATCTATACCTGAGCGGTAACTTGTTGCGTTATTCGCGGCCAATAAGCTTTCATCTGTTGATATTTCATCCATATCCGCTGATAAGGTACCATTTTGCTGGCCAGAGCCATCCGCTTGCCCCTGCTCTCGACCGCCACCGCCTTGGGACACATTACTATCTGTCAGTTGCATTCCTTGTTCGGCCAACATCTCACGTAAACGCGGCAGTGCCTGTTCGACCAGATCTTTGGTTTGATGTTGCATCACCTGAAACTGCACTTGAGTCTGATCGCCCTGCACTTGAATACGCACCATCATCTGCCCAAGCTCAGGCGGGTCGAGACGGATCTCGGCATGTTGCACCCCTTGGCTGACCATGGCAATCAATTGTTGGCGCATGACGGGGGAGAATTTTTGAATCATCTCTTGCATCTGCTGGGCAGGGTCACCTTGCGGGCGAATAGAGACTTGATACTGTGCTGGCGTCTCGGCTCGCGCAAAAGGAATCGATGTCATGGTCGATGATGTGGGTTTTAACTCGTTTGCGCCATTGTCGGCGATATCACCCTCTGCCGCCATGGAGACCATTAACTTGGCATTTTTAAGCTCATTGGCCGCACTCGTGCTGGCATCCACTTGAGCCTGCACTTTAGCGGTTATTTGCCCGGCAGCGTCTGGTTTAAGCTCTGAGGTTACGTCAAATTGAGCTCCACCCAACATCGATTTAGCATCGTCGCCGCCCATCTTAGCCCCAAGGCTGTTAGCCCTACCCGCACCTTGCGCGGCTAACAACGTGTTGGCTTGCTCGATTAAGGCGTTGAAAGCCGAACTCTTACCCTGCTGCGATCCATCAATTAATGCCGCCATCATATGCGGCGGTAATTGCGCTAGCTGTGCCTCATCTAGGCCTGTTTGACTCTCAAGCCCTTCAAGCTGGGATTGCGTTAGGCTGGCTAACAACTCGTCGGTACTCGTCTCGCCAGTCAGATTCAGATCTGAGCCTAATTCACCATCGAGTGGCAATTGTGCGCCGCCCTCGGCAAGTTCCTGGTTTTCCGCTAACTGTGTCGCCCAGTTAATTTGCGCCAACACATTGGCAACGTCATTATCCTCGTCTTGCTGCTCATCCGCTGCCACGACCTGTTGATTGTCATGCGTTATCTTATCGGCTTCAGGAGAGCCTTGGGTTTTATGACTTGGGCCATTATCGGCTGACGCTTGCGCTAACACCGTAGAAAAGTCATTACTTTTCGAGCTGTTAGCACTAGATTTGTTAGGTTGCAAACCCAACTTATCGCCCGAGCTATCCGCTTTAGATAACAGCACGCTATTCATTTGTGGCATAAATCCTCCAACACTTTTACGCGTAACACGCGGCGCTTATGTCACGCTTCTAGTGTCAATTATTCGGTCGTACTGCCGATAAGAAATTAGTATTTTGATAAAGAATGCAAATAAAGCGCCAACTGTTAAGTTGTTGCCTTGTTTGATGATTATTTTTAATGAAGAGCAATATCGTGGCGACTGAGGCGCTTAACGCTGCGGTTTTCGAAAAAATTGCTGAGAGGCAAACTCATCAATCATCTTTTGTTCTTGTTTTAATTCGGCAAGTTGCCGCTTATGCGCCTTGCGCTCAAGCAGCAGCTCCACCGCTTTACGCTTTTGCTGTTTGACTTGCCACACTTGCTGGCCAATTTGACGCTGCTTATCAGACTCGTTCACCGCAAAATGCTGTTTGGTGATCGCCTCATCTATTTGACGGATAAACTGATGAAACTGATGATAATTACTTGCACTTATCACCTGCCCCTGTTGCTGCTCCATCTGTTTCATGTAATCAAGACGGTATTGCTGTAATGCGCTTAGTTGCTGCTGGCATTTTTGCAGCACCATCTGCGCAGAGCGCAGCTGCAGTGACGCTTGCTCTTCGGCGTCGAGCGCCAATTTAAGCACGGTATCGAGTGGATCAGGTTTCGCCATCACATCCTCTAAATCATCAAACTCAAGGGCATCTATTTATTTCACAATAGCCGCTATCCCTGACATTGGGCACTCAATTGACCTAACATCAAGGCACAACTGTCAAAGCTAAGCGACTCTTTCATCGTTTGACGTAAAAAGGCGTTCATTGCCGGTTGCAGGCGAATGGCGTTATCGATACGGGGATCGCTGCCTTGAGTATAAGCACCAATCGAGATCAAGTCGCGATTTTGCTGATACAAGGAATACATCTGTTTTACTCGGCGAGTGGCTTCTAAGTGGGCTTCACTGATCACCATAGGCGCAACACGGCTAATGGATGCCTCGACATCGATAGCAGGGTAATGGCCCGAATCGGCCAAGGCACGTGACAGCACAATATGCCCATCGAGGATCGCTCGCGCCGAGTCGGCGATAGGATCTTGTAAGTCATCACCTTCGGTTAATACTGTATAAAACGCAGTGATCGAACCTTGTCCCACGCCACCATTGCCGGCGCGTTCCACTAACTTAGGTAACTTGGCAAACACCGAGGGCGGATAGCCCTTGGTGGCAGGCGGCTCACCGACGGCCAGTGCAATTTCACGTTGCGCCTGCGCGTAACGAGTCAGACTGTCCATTAACAATAAGACGTTATAGCCCAAATCACGAAAATACTCGGCGATCCGGGTCGATGTTTCACAGGCGCGCAGCCGCATTAACGGCGAGGTATCGGCCGGAGCGGCCACCACCACAGAGCGGGCTCGCCCCTCTTCACCTAAGATCTCTTCGATAAACTCTTTCACCTCACGGCCACGCTCGCCAACCAAGCCCACGACGATGATATCGGCGGTAGTGCCACGGGTCATCATCCCCAGCAGCACACTTTTACCGACGCCAGAGCCGGCAAACAGCCCCATACGTTGACCCTTGCCGACCGTCAGCATCGCATTGATGGCGCGTACGCCAACATCGAGCGGCTCGGTGATCGCCCGCCGTGCCAATGGATTAATGGGCGCGGCATGACGCGGTGCTTTTTGGTCAGTATGCAGATGGCCTAAGCCATCGAGTGGCACGCCGTTGCCATCGAGCACTCGCCCCAGTAAGGACAGGCCGACATTGAGCCCAGCCTGCGCCCCCAGTGGCGTCACTTTAGCGCCAGGCATCACGCCTCTGAGCTCTTCGACTGGCATTAAATACAGTAGTTTGTCGTCAAACCCCACCACTTCGGCAATAAGATCGCCGGCCATGGTGGCAATACTGCACAAACTGCCTACCGATGCACGGCAGCCGGTGGCTTCCAGCGTTAAGCCTACCACTCGAACCAGTTGACCACTGGCGTCGGGCATAAACGGATTGACGTTATGATTATGCTGTTTAAATTTATTCAGCAGTTGATGTTGTCGCGTCTGCATCTTGTTGGCCTTGGCTAGCATGCTTTTCATCATGGAGCGTGGCAGCATCCACGACTGGAGTGGGTTGAACCTCGGATGCCGACACCTCGCTCACCGCCTCACTCGCCTGCTTAGCTAACGTCTGTTGCTGTTGCAACTTCTGTTGCTCTAAGTGGCTTTCGCTGTGGACTAAGTTTTCAAATACCGCCTTAATGCGGTTTTCAAGCCCCATATCGACGCGGCTTCTATCATTACTGATGATGCACTCGCCGCGGCGCAGTGACGGATCGGACTCTATCTCCCAGCGATTTTTTTGCAGTTGGGCACTGCCATACAACTGCTCAACCAAGGTGACATCTTCTGGGTGCAAACGCACATTGACGCCTTGCTCTTTTAACGGAAGGGCGTCAATGCCTTGGCGAAGGGCCGCCAAGACATGTTCTGGATGCACCTGCAGCTCATGGCCTATCACAGCCTTGGCTAAGGTCATGCTGAGGTTAACCAGCGATTGCTCAATTTCGGTATCGAGTAGCGATAAAGGTGCCACTAATTGCTGCATTAAGGCTTCAAATTGTTGAACTTGTTGCTGCGCTTGCGTCAAGCCGTGCTGGTAACCTTGCTCTTCGCCTTGGCTAAAGCCTTCTTGATGACCTTGCTCTAACCCACTGAGGCGGCCTTTTTCTAAGCCCTCTTGATAGCCTTGCTGCTGGCCTTGTTCAAAACCTTCAGTTTCGGCTTCGGCGCGGATAGTTTCGATTTCAACAAGCGTTGGCGGCAGCACCTGCTGCTCTACCTCTACCGCTTCTTTTACCGCGGCACTGCGACCAAAGAGGTTTTCTTTTACCGTGGTATCGACCACTGTCACATCAGGCAATTGCCAGTGACTAAAGTCAGCCTTATCTTTAGGCGTTGAGCGATCGTTGGCGTTACTCATTATAAGAACTGCTCTCCACTGCCACCGCCGAGAATAATTTCGCCGGCATCACTTAAGCGGCGGGCAATAGACAGTATTTCTTTTTGCGCCATCTCCACTTCACTGATGCGAATAGGCCCCATGGCTTCCAAATCATCGTTAAGAATTTCAGCGGCACGTTTGGACATATTGCGTAATATTTTCTCTTTAAGTTGATCGTCAGCGCCTTTAAGCGCTTTCATCAACACATCTTGCTGCACTTCGCGCAGCAGAGTCTGCATACCAACATCGTCAACATCGGAGAGGTTTTCAAACACAAACATCAAGTCTTGGATCTGCTGGGCTAACTCTTCATCGGATTCACGCAGAGTTTCCATTAACTGACTTTCAACCCCGGTATCGAGGTAGTTCATGATGCTGGCCGCCGCTTTGAGTCCGCCCATCTTGGCCGCTTGCGCGCCGCCTTGGCCTGCAAACTGTTTCTCCATGATGTCATTAAGCTCTTGCAGCGCTGCGGGTTGAACCTCTTCGAGATTCGCAATACGCATCATCAAATCTAAGCGAGTATTTTCAGGTGCTTGGGCAAAAATTTCCGCCGCTTGATCAGGCTCTAAATACGATAAGACAATGGTTTGGATCTGCGGGTGTTCATTTTGAATAATGGTGGCCACCTGTCTGGCATCCATCCATTTTAATGACTCAAGCCCTCGCGCACCGCCGCCCATAATGATCTGCTCAATCAGGTTACCGGCTTTGTCTTCACCCAGGGCGGCAGTCAAGGCTTTACGAACAAACTCTTCACTGTTAAAGCCAATAGATGAGTATTTCTGCACCTCCTCTAAAAACAGCTTATGCACCCCAATCACTTTACTTTGACCGAAGTCTTTCATGGCTGCCATCGACATGCCGACTTTTTGCACCTGCTTAGGCTCTAAGTGTTTTAAAATCGAGGCGGCATCGGCTTCACTCAAACTGAGTAATAAAATCGCCGTTTTTTCGATCCCCGTAAGTCCATCAACGTTGAACTCGGCAGCACCACCTTTAATTGCAATATCTTTATCATTACTCATTTTCTTGTAACCAACCTTTGACTACTTGGGTGGACAGTTCCGGTTCGTTCGCCACTAGGGCGCGGATGGCCTTAATCATATCATCGTCTTTATGCAGATCCGGTATCAAAATAGAGCCATCATCGGCATAGCTGTATTCGGCATCGGGACGATTTAACATGCCCAAGGTATCGGCGGCATACTGATCTTCAATTTCTGCAAGCTCGCCCCCTAGCATAGGATCGTCTGGCATCTTATTGGCATCGGGGTAAATAAGCCGTTTTAACATCGGCCGCACCACAAAGAGGATCAACGCCAGAATAATAAGCCCACCCATCACTAGCTTAACCGCGCGCCAAAACCAGGGTTGCTCCCACATTTCTAGCGCAGGCGCGTCTTCAATCAACTGATCCATAAAGGGAACCGTAACCAGTTCAATCATGTCCCCTCGCTGGGTATTAAAGCCCACGGCGCCTTCGAGTAGCCGACGAATATTGGCCAGCTCCTGCTCGGTGCGCGCCACACGCTGCACTTGACCATCGGCGCCAGCAGGACCGGTTTTAAAGTCGATGGCAACCGATACACTGACGCGTCTGACCACGCCAATTTGCTGGCGGGTATGGCTAATGGTGGTGTCGAGTTCATAGTTGCGGGTGGCTTCTTTATGGCTAGAGCCAGGTGCCGTGCGCTCTTGTTGGTTATCCATCGCGTTTTGAGGAATGTTCGACTCCATCGGCGGTTGGTTCGACAGCGCGCCAGGAATGCCGCCTGTGGTCGAGCCCACCGATTGATTTTCAACGGTCATTTCACTGCGCATGGCAGGTAAATCAGGATTAAAGCGTTTCGCGGTCTGCTCCACGGCAGTAAAGTCCATATTCACATCGACCTGAGCGGTAAAGTTTTCTGGGCCGAGAATAGGCATCAATATCGACTCAATCTTATTGCGATATTCTGACTCTTTTTGCTGTACTAACTCTTGCTCTCGCCTGGCCCTTGCAGAAACTGCATCTTGGCTGCCCGAGTTAAGTAAACGGCCATTAGAATCAGTAACCGTGACGCGCGTAGGCTCAAGACCGTGTACCGCAGAGGCGACGATGTCGACAATCGAGTCTATCTCTTCTTGGCCTAATCCGCCTCGGCGAGTACTGATAACTACGGTGGCGGTTGGAGTTGAACGATTTCGAGCAAAGACATTTTCTTTGGGGATGGCCAAAATCACTTTAGCGCGATTGACACTCTTAAGCTCTTCGATGGTACGGGCAAGGTTTTGCTCTTGGCTGTGTTTTAAACGTGCTTGCTCCATGCGCTGACTGACACCGAAGCCGCTGTCTTGGGACAGATAATCATTTTTAGCTGCCGAGTTGTCGATGCCTTCTCGGCTGAGCATCATTTTCACTTCTTGATATTGATCCTCAGGCACCTTCAACACATCAACATCAATTTGGTAGTCAACTTTATTTTTATCTAGCACATCGAGGACTTGCACCATCTCGGCAGTGTCCATTTTACCCAACGGGCGATATTCAGGCTCTTGCGCCCATAACATGACAAACACAGCCAAGGCTAAACAGATCGCCAGCGCTAAGATCATGGTCACTTGACGTAGCATGTCGACGCCGCCAAAAGCACCACCACTGGGTTTGTGCTCTTCTTGGACTCCACCGGCTAACATGTCGTCTGCAGTAGAGTTTGTTCCCACTACCATATCTGTGCTCACTATAGATACCTGCTGTGTTTTTTATTAAGAAATGCGTGATCGAAAAAGCTGCCCACTATACCGGCATGCTCATGATCTCTTTGTACGCTTCGACAAGTTTGTTACGCACTTGCACTGTGGCTTCAAATGCGACGCTGGCTTTTTCGCGTGCGATAACAGTGTCAGATAATGTCACTCGGGTATCGCCCATATCGAGACGCGTTTGCATCGACGATGAGTGCCCCTGTAATGAGTTCACTGTGCCGACCGCTTGTGAGAGGAGTTGACCGAAGTCACTGCCACTGGTGTTGGAGACTTGCTGAGTTATGTTAGGAGTGATCCCGCTAGGCTTAATTTCACCACTGAGCGATTGCATCTCCTGCAATAAAGAATTGGCACCAATCTGCATACTAACCTCTTAGTCGCCGTATTATTGACGAAAAATTTCTGTTAGCAAGTGCAATGCAATATTATTGCCAGAATGATCAACCGATAGCACTTTAAGCCAGCGAATTGCTTAAATAACCGCCTAGAGGCGGCCATTAAATCAAGCATTGGTCTAGAATTGACCACGCAATTAAGCGGTGAACCGCGAGCCTTAAATAGCAGAAGTAAAAGCGCAGCATAAGAAGATAACTTCTGCTGCTGCGCTTATCGGTCATAGCCCATGTTGTGCGTTCTACGAGGGGGAATTACGCCGGAAGTTGGATGCCTAAATCGCGCATCTTGGCCATTTTATAACGCAGTGTGCGGGCACTGATCCCCAGCTTTTCGGCAACCAACTTGCGACTGCCATTGCACTGAGACAATGTCTCGAGGATGATCACGTGCTCTTGTGCTTTGAGCTCATCGCCTAGGCCATCTAGCTCGGCACTTTTGGGTTCGCCAAATTGCGGCGCACTGTCGATACCGATATCTTGGTTGTCGATAATAATATCGCCCCCCGTGATGCTATCTCCCGACTGTAAAATCAGGGCTCGTTGTATCACGTTATCGAGCTCACGTACGTTACCCGGCCAGCGATGGGTTAATAATCGTCGTGATGCCGACTCATCTAATTGCGGTACATAAGCTAATCCGCCCGACTTGGCATGACGCTGCACTAAGTGCTTAGCCAAGGGTAAAATATCTGCAGGGCGCTGATACAATGCCGGCCATGTCAGCGGAAAAACGTTAATCCGATAATAGAGATCTTCACGGAACTCGCCTCTAGCGGCGATAGCTTTTAAATCACGGTTGGATGTCGCCAATACCCGCACATCTAGCTTAATGGTTTTGCGGCCACCTAAGCGCTCGACTTCTCGCTCTTGCAGCACCCGTAATAGCTTGGCCTGTAGGCCTAAATCCATTTCAGAGATCTCATCAAGCAACAAGGTGCCGCCCTGTGCCTGTTCAAATTTCCCCGGACAGGCCTGATAAGCGCCAGTAAATGCGCCCTTTTCATAACCAAACAGGGTCGCCTCAAGCATATTTTCAGGGATCGCCGCACAGTTAATTGCCACAAAAGGGCCTTCGGTGCGGGTACTGTGCTGATGAATGTAGCGGGCTAATACTTCTTTGCCCGAACCACTTGGCCCCATGATCATCACCGAGGCGTCTGAATGAGCCACCTTTTGCGCCAACGCCAATAATGCTAGGCTTTTGTCATCGGCCACAATCGGCTGATTTTCGATCAATTTAGGTTTTAAATAGCGCGACACCTGATTTAATAGCACCTCGGGCGCGAAGGGTTTAGCTAAATAATCAACCGCACCCAATTTAATGGCGCTCACCGCATTATCTATGGTGGCAAAAGCGGTCATTAATAGCAGTGGCAACTGACTGTAGTGCTGCTGTAAATAATTGAGTAAGCCTAAGCCGCCGATGCCGTCCATCTGCACGTCACTGATCACCATGTCAAACCGATGTTCTTTTAACGCCACTATCGCCTCTTCGGCAGAGCCAACATCGACACATTCATACTGGGCTAACAGTAAGGTATCGACCAAAGCCTCACGCAGAGAAACGTCATCTTCAACCAATAAGATATGAGCTTCAGCCATGGGCCACCTCCACGTTCTGTTCGGCCATTGCCGGTAAGGCGAATGAGGCCCGGCACCCTTGACCGCGTATACAATTGAGCTGCAGTTGGCCATGATGGTTTGCCACCACGGTTTGCACCACGGCCAGACCTAAGCCAGTACCTTGAGATTTGGTGGTGAAAAATGGTTCTAATACCTGTTGCTGCATGGATTTATCCATCCCTTTGCCGTTATCAACCACTTCAAACAGGATCTGCTGCGCATTATCCTGCGCCTTAATCCAAATGTGTGTGGCTCCGGCCTCTACACTGTTGATCACTAAATTATTAATGGCAGAACTCAATGCGGCGCGATTGGCCATAAAGGTCTGTGTTGAGGTCATATCCACATGCAAGCGACACTCTTTGCGCGCCGCGATCGGCTCACAATTGGCCAGCACAATATCGACCACTTCGGTCATGGTACACTCATCGGTCAACTCTTGTTGACGCCCTTTAGCCATCAACAACATATCATCGACCTGCTGCGATAACTCATTGAGCCTGTCGATAAGCTTTGATTGAAAACGCTGGCGTGAATCCGGGGTTAGTTTCGGGCTACCCAGATTCGAGGCATACAATAAGGCAGCCGATAATGGGGTTCTCACTTGATGCGCTAAGCTTGCCACCATTTTACCTAAGGCAGATAAACGTTGCAGGTGAGATAAGTTCTTTTGCAGCAAACGGGTCTCGGTCAGATCGGTCAGCACAATCAACTGCCCTGGCTCTGGCGTTAAGGGGGTTATCGCCAACTTAACTCGGCGACCATTTTTCAGTGAGACTTCGTGGCCATCATCATGTTGCGGCGCAAAGGCGCGG
Source organism: Shewanella sp. 553 (assembly GCF_059338375.1). Classification (NCBI taxonomy): domain Bacteria; kingdom Pseudomonadati; phylum Pseudomonadota; class Gammaproteobacteria; order Alteromonadales; family Shewanellaceae; genus Shewanella; species Shewanella sp. 553. The sequence continues at coordinate 1,259,132 of NZ_CM181701.1, read as the reverse complement.
TTAATGATCTGCAGCCAGCGCATGCCCGCCAGTGGCTGGCCAAGTAACTGTACCGCCACTGGATTAGCCTCAGTCACAATACCATCGCCATTAATGATCACTACACCCGATGGCATCGCTTGGAGAATATGCTCCATGGTGCTAGACATCGCATCGTTAGCGACGCTGCTGGCCATCATCAATGGCGCTGAGTCAAACTCAGTAAAATCTAATTTGGGCGTAGCGGACATAATCACTCCGTCAATAAAATGCTGCTAACGGAGTTAATGCAGATATTATGCCAATAAAAAAGGGCACTATGATGAGTACCCTTAGATCAGTGTTTTTGTAGCTGTAAGCAGGAGTGGTTAGTCTTTACTCATGCCATATTTACGCATTTTTTCAACTAAGGTGGTGCGACGTATTCCCAGCATTTCTGCGGCTCTGGCGACCACATTATCTTGTTGTTCTAGCGCTTGGCGGATCATATCAATCTCAAGTTCAGCCAAGAGATCTTTAAGGTTGACCCCTTCAGGTGGTAATTCACTGGGGAAGCGGCTCTCAGGCATATCCACCACCACTTCATCGCTAAAGATAGACGCCAAGGCATCACGCTCTAACTCTTCTTCGCTGATTTCAACTTGATATTCTGGCACATCAATATGACGATACTTCAATGGCAAGTCGTTCACATCGACTAGGCCACCAGGATAGAGAATAGTTAAACGTTCGACTAGGTTAGACAGTTCTCTGACATTACCTGACCAGCTATGCTCTTTGAGTGATTCGATGGCGCGCTGGGTAAAACGTACCTTACCACGGCCCTCGTTATAGACTCGACTCACAAGCTCTTGCAATAACAGGGGGATATCGTCTTTACGCTCACGTAGTGCTGGCATCTCAACGGGAAACACGTTTAAGCGGTAGAAGAGATCCTCTCGGAACTCCCCATCGGCAATCATGGTTTCAAGCTCACGATGAGTCGCGGCAATCACCCTAACATCAGTTTTAAGTGCCTTGCTGCCACCGACACGTTCAAAGACTTTTTCTTGTAATACACGCAGCAGCTTAACTTGCATCTGCAGTGGCATATCACCAATTTCATCGAGAAACAGCGTTCCCCCTTCGGCTAATTCAAACCGACCTTTACGTGCACTGATAGCACCAGTAAAGGAGCCTTTTTCATGGCCAAAGAGTTCACTTTCTAATAATTCAGCAGGAATAGCACCACAGTTAACTGGAATAAAAGGGCCATCACGGCGCTCTGAAAGATAATGAATATTTCGCGCCACAACCTCTTTCCCCGTACCTGATTGACCCAATATCAATACTGTGGCATCAGAGCCTGCCACTTGGTTAATCAGATGACGAACTTGAGCAATCCCTTCACTGCGACCCACTAAGCTACGAAATAATTTGGTTTGATTGCCACTGGTTGGCACTTCTGGACGTTTAGCCTGGACAAAAACCTGGCAAAAATGTAACAACTCAGTGAGCTGCGGATAGTTGAGAGGTTCTTCGATACATCCAAGAGTGTTAGATGTGCTAAGGGCATCGGTTTGACCCAATACCAGTATCGGTTGCCACGGAATTGCGCTGGCAATGGCTTTTAAAAGCTCTTTAGACTGAGCATCTTGAGCAAGCACCAGCGCCCGAAAACGGGTATTGGAAACTCGAGCTTCAAGTTCATCAACGCCAAGCCGTTCAACTTGTTCACCAAGAAACTCAAAAACACAAGATAAGCGATTAGTTCGCTCTGACTCATTACCGACAAGTAGAATTCGTTGATCTGTTTGCATCATTTAAGAAGGCCGTAAAAGCGCTCAGTGTTGTTCGCATTAGTTATTAGTGTTAGCAGCTTAGAAAACAAGAGAATACCGTTATTACTGATTTTAAATAAACTAACTACCATTAAGGAATAGTGTATTATCAGCACCGTATTAGCAAGTGTCTGATTCACTTTATGACAAACTCATCTGATTCTAGGACAATTTATCTACGATTCAAGCTCGAGGTGTCAAAGGCTTGACACCTGACAGGATTGCGACGCACAAAAAGCCTTTATAAGCCAAGCAATTACGCGTCATTGTGCGAGACTAAATGGTGATCTTTTTGCGGAATAGCATCCCAGCCCTCTTTAATCGTTCTGAGTATTTCACTTACATCATCAATGGCTTGCACATCATTATTGATATTAGCTTCCGATATTTTACGCAACATAAAATCATAAAGATCGCTAAGATTATTGGCGATATCACCGCCCGCGTCCATATTCAAACTGTTATTTAAGCCGGTAATAATTCCAATGGCTTTACCAATATAGATCCCTTTATTGGCAATATCTTTATGTTCAATTGCATAACGACTTTGCGCTAAACGTTGCAGCGCGCCCTCAAACATTAACTGAATGATACGATGGGGAGAAGCGACCGAAATTTCGCTCTCAACTGATACCTTACGGTATGATTTCAGTGACGTTCTCATAAATACCTACTATGAACCTATAGATTTATACACATTAAGCTGCTTTTGACTCTTACGCCCTAAATGCAGCAGCTGTTGACGATGTTGTAACAAGGATACCGCACGTGCTGTGAATTGATTGGTTAGCGTTAATTGTGTCTGCAGTACGTGTCTATCTTCCTCTTTAGGAGACTCAAGCAACTCATTAAGCAATAATTGACGCTGACTCACCATATCAAGCAAATTTGATACCAACTCATCTGCTTTTTCATCTTCAGCGGCAATAACCTCTAATTGATCTAATAGAGCAGCCAGCTGTGCGTTTAATGTATTAAGTGATTGCAAATCCAAATGACCTTACCATTAACCCTATGCCTTAATGACACCTGGGAGCGAATTTAATGCATTGATCACGCCATTACCTTGTGAAGTTAAATTACCGACGACTAAGTCCATGGCATTGAACTGCTTAAATAATCGCGCCTGCAATTGTTCCATCTTCATGGTAAAGGCTTCGCGCTGATCTTCTAAACGTTGCTTATCTGCTGTCAACGTATTGTTACGTGAGTCTAGCAGACCAGTGGTTTTAACATAACCTTCTACCATGGTATCTAAGCGGGTTGCCAGACCTGTGTCTTTGGTGGCAAACAGGGATTCAATGCTGCCCATATCTTCATTGATCACTTTATCTAGCTTAGTGCTATTAACAGATAACTTACCATAGCGATCGGCTTCGATACCGATATCATAGAGGGCAATACTCTCGCCGCCACCAGTATCGACCCGGGTCGAGATCATATTGCGCATTTGCGACTCGATAGAGCGGATCATTGAATCGCCTTGCATCGCCGCCGCTTTTTTCTCTTCGGCGTCATAAGATGATAGGCTTTCTATCTTATCGATCAGGCTGTTATAAGCATCAACGAAGCCCTGTACATTCTCTTTCACGGCCTCTTCATCAAGCTCAATTTTGAGTACAGAGGTCTTATTCAGATCGGCATCGGTTAGGTTTAAGGTCACGCCTGAAATCGCATTGCTAATATCATTGGTTTGCGACTGTAACTTTTGCCCGTCGATATACACAATGGCTTCTTTGGTCCGCTTGAACTTCGGTCAAATTACCTGCGCCAAACATATCATTAAGCCCAGTCCCACTAATGTCGTTTGCCGCGACGCTGACATTACTGTCAGAACCTTCGGTGTCTGAGCTTATCACTAAACGGCTACCGCCATCAGTGGTCACTATGGTCGCGGTGACTCCAACGTTATCGTCGGCATTATTAATACTGGCGGCTATCGCATCGAGCGAGTCACCCGCTGCGACATCAACACTAAAGGTATTACCATTAACCGTAAAATCTAAGCTACCTTCACCAACTGCGGCTTTAGGATCGGCAGTAAAGTCGCCGGCAACCTTATGACGCTGGGCAAGTTGCTCAACCACAATATTGTAGCTACCCGACTGAGCATTTTTATCGGCGCTAGCGGTAAAATAATGACTCTCACCGGTGCTGACTAGACGCTGATTTAAGCTGTCACCATCTTTTAGTTTTTCTAAGGCGTCTTGAAAGTTAGACAGGGCGCTTTTTAAGCTGCCAATAGCTGAAACCTGCGCTTCAAGCGCATCTTCTTTTTTATTAAAGATCGCTTCTTTTGGCACTTTTTCGGCATCAACGAGTACGCCGACAATCGTATTGATATCGAGCCCAGAACCAATTCCCGTTGCTGTTAATGCCATAAATACCTCAACTTAATTATGATGTTCTAACGCCTTACACTTCAGTTTTCATCAGTAAACCTGTCACTTCCGACAGTTTTTGTGCCAATTTCAGCGCTTCTTCATTCGGAATTTGACGAATAATATCGCCAGACTCTATATCCATAACACTTACAACATTCGTGCCAGAGTCTTCATCGATTTTAAATGCCAACCCTTTTCGCATCAGCGACATCATATCAGACAGTTCATCGACGACGCCTTGCAGTTGCTTTGGTTCGGCTTGTGCTGCGGGTGCCTCTTCTGCTGCTTCCACTGCGTTAATGGCAGAGCGAGTATCTAATTCAACATCCTGCTGATTCGGCTTCAAAGCCGCATGACCTACATCCACTTTAGTCGGAGCAAGAGTGACTGAGTTAACCATATTGATATCCATTGCAATAACCCTCGATTCACCGTGTTGCTTAAAATCACGAAAGGGAGGCTCGTTGCCGAACCTCCCTTATCGTATCAATGCTTAACCTTGGCTCGTTATAGTAACGATAGTGCAACCTGTGGCAACTGGTTAGCTTGCGCTAACATGGCCGAACCCGTTTGCTGTAGTACCTGGTTTTTAGTCATTGCGGAGGTTTCTTTGGCGAAATCCACATCCACAATACGACTCTTAGCATCTGAAACATTAGCTTGCGTGTTAGCGCTGTTACTGATGTTGTAAGAGAGACGGTTTTGCACCGCACCTAAGTCGGCGCGTTGACTGTCGATAGTTTGAATCGCAGCATCAATTTTCTTCAGCGCACTTGCTCTATCGCCAGCTGACGCATTAGCTAATGCACCAAGAGATAGCGTGGTCTTGTTTGTTGTTGCCACAGAAAGAGTGATATCTTCACCATCTTGGTGACCCACTTGGAACGATTTACCGTTAGAAAAACCACCGGCTAATAATTTTGTGTTACCAAAAGCGGTATTGCTACCAATTTCATCAATCTCGGTGGCCAAGGCATCCATTTCAGCCTGCAGTGCAGTTAGATCGTCAGTACTGTTGGCACCGTTTTCTGCTTGTACGGTCAAGTCACGCATACGTTGTAGCATGTTAGTCTGTTCTTGCATCGCGCCTTCGGCAATCTGGGCAATAGAGATCGCATCGTTAGCGTTACGCATACCCACTTCAAGACCACGAACCTGAGAATCTAGACGGTTAGAGATCGCCAGACCGGCGGCATCGTCTTTTGCACTGTTAATACGCAAACCACTTGATAGACGCTCCATAGAGGTCGCTAGGTTACCACTAGACTGATTCAAGTTCTTTTGAGCTTTCATCGATGTAACGTTTGTATTTACTGTAATAGCCATTATCGTTTCCTCTACTATGCCTGACTTAATCACTTGCCTGTCTGATTTGAGCCAGGCGGAGCTAATTGGTTACAGTAAATGTAACGGCACGAGGATTTTAATCTTTAGCTTTTTTTCAAAAAAAACACAAATTTAGATTAAACAATTGAATTTATTACTTTAAATACCAAGTTCACACCGGTGAACGCACTAAAGTTGAGCCGAATTGTGCGGCTCAACTTTACCCATATCTATCTTATTGGTGACCATTAGCCTAACAGTGACAAGGCCACCTGTGGCAACTGATTCGCCTGCGCTAACATTGCTGAACCCGTTTGCTGCAGTACCTGGTTCTTGGTCATAGTGGCGGTCTCTTTAGCAAAATCCACATCCACAATACGACTCTTAGCATCGGCGACATTCGCTTGAGTATTGGCACTGTTACTGATGTTATGGGCTAAACGGTTCTGCACCGCACCCAATTTAGCGCGCTGGGTATCGATAGTGTTAATCGCCGCATCAATCTTCTCTAATGCCGACTTACGATCACCTGCTGAAGCATTAGCTAAAGCACCTACTGATAGACTGACCTTATCGGTTTTACCCACCGAAATGGTAATGTCTTCGCCATCTTGATGACCCACTTGGAAAGTTTTACCCGCAGCAAAGCCACCGCTTAACAGCTTAGTATTACCAAAGGCAGTATTACTACCAATCTCATTAATTTCATCGGCCAGCTGATCCATCTCTGCTTTTAGTGCCAGCAAATCATCGGTACTGTTGGCACCGTTTTCAGACTGAATCGTCAAGTCACGCATCCGCTGTAGCATGTTTGTTTGCTCTTGCATCGCGCCTTCGGCAATTTGTGCGATAGAGATGGCATCATTGGCATTACGCATACCCACTTCTAAGCCACGGACCTGCGAATTTAATCGGTTCGAGATGGCTAGACCTGCCGCATCATCTTTAGCGCTATTGATCCGCAAACCACTAGACAAACGTTCCATTGACGTTGCCAACCCCTGAGATGAGGTATTGAGGTTTTTCTGCGCCTTCATCGATGTAACGTTAGTATTTACTGTAATAGCCATTGTGTTTTCCTCTTCTTGGTTGCACTGCCAAGACGCTGAGCTTGGCTAAAAAATCCTGAGTTAACATCTATCGAGATAAGCCTCGTTAGATATAGTCAAATAGTGTCGTCGACCCGACTTTGCTAAACACACTCGACACCGCATTTAACGCTAATTGCTGTTTTTCGAGCTCTGTAATAGCAGAGGCGTAATCTAAATCTTCGAGCATCGATAACGCCGAATTGTTGACTAATTGCTCTTCAACATGGGCCGAACTGTGACTCTCTAGACTTTTCAAATGAGTGCCCGATTGACCTCGGGCAATACTGATTTGATTTACACCACTATCGATATCATTCAATACCTGTGCCAACTCTGATCTTCCTTGCGGCGTATTTATTTTGTTGGGATCTTCTATCAAGGAAATGGCTTGATTGATGGTGTCGAAAATACTGACTTCACTTTGAGGATTTATGGTAAAACTGTCGCCGTTTTCAGGCATGTCCGAGAGAGAAACCTCAATACCATTAACACTTACAGGGGTAGATGGGTCGAACGGCGATACCGTGGTCACCAACGCAGCGCTTGAGTCTCTTACCTCTAAATCGCCGCCCACCATGGTAAAGGTGTAACTGTCTTCAACATAAGCTGCAGGATCGGTAATACTGGCGCTGTTAACACTAAAATCACCAACTTGTGTTGCCAAATAATTGACACTGAAATCGCCTAATCCTGATGGCGCATTCATAAATGCCTGATCGCCCGGAATATTTGTGCCTAAGGTGACGCCCGATGCGACGACCGCATCACGCACGCCGCTATCGCCGTTATAAACCACATTGCCTGCGGCATCGAAACTAAATGGCTGCTTACCCGTTTCGAAGCCACCAAATAGATAATTGCCCGATTCATCTTGGGTATTGGCAATCGCAACTAACTCTTCCAAGGTTGTGCGCAGTTCGACGGCAATCATTTGCCGCTCGGAATCTTCTAAACCGCCATTTGCTGCACGCAACACTTGTTCTCTAACCGAAGCCGTCAATGTCTCGGCGCTGCCAAGCTTGCTTTCGGTCAATGACAAACGGTTGTTGGCATAGTCGATATTTTTCATAAACTGATCGACTAAGGCATTTTGTTGGTTAAGGTTATCGATACCAATAGCGGCAACTGGATCGTCACCTGCGGTATTGACTCGCTTACCGCTTGACAGTTGCTCTAAGATTTTACTGGTCGATGATTGCCTGTCTAACACACTGGTAATACTTTGGTTAAACATCTGTGCCGTTGAGATGCGCATCTGATTTACTCCTATCTCACCGAACTAAATAAAGTGTCAAAAATTTCAGCGGCCGTGGTCATGATCCGCGCTGATGCCTGATAAGACTGTTGAAAACGCATTAAATTGGCGGCCTCTTCATCGAGGTTCACCCCAGATTCGCTTTGCACTCGGCTATAGGCCTGTGCGTAAACCGCCTCGGCCGAACCTAATGCCACCTCGGCCGATTTAGCTTTGCCGCCCACGGCTAACTTAGTCGACTCATATACATCACTTAAGGTGGCGCTACCGCCCTGCATCAATTTGGCTTCGTTTAATTTGGCCATCGCAAGGGCATTGTTGTTATTACCTTCGGCAAAATTGAGATCGAAGGTAAAGCGCTGACCAGCCTCGGCGGTACTGCTTTGCACATCGAAATTCATTCCAAAGGCGTCAATATTAGGTGGCGTAAACATCCCCACACCTAAAGATGTACCTGTTGCATCAAAGGCTTGATAGCTATTGGTGATGGTGTCTATTTCAAAGGTGATTTCACCGCCTACGCCAGGAAAATTGGCTTGGCTAGGATCCATACTGTTTAATGTGAGGCTCGTGCTACCCGTATTGGCCGCATCGGCATTGATACTCGGACCCGCAGCGGCAATGCCTTTAGGGTCGCTCATCACCACATCTATACCAGCAGCCGCCCCCGCTGTGGGCCTGATCTCAAACTGATCGCCCGAGGCCAAGGTGCCAGCGGCTATTTGAATACTAAAGCCGTCACCACCAGTGAGCTCGTTACCGTTAAGCACCAATGGTGTGACAACGCCACTGTCGTTATCTTTAAGCTCATAGGTTGCAGGCGCAGTAAAACTTAACTGATAGTTACCACCAGAGAGCGCCCCAACATCATCGATATTGACCTTAAGGGTGGCATCGCCCGTGTTATTGCCGTAAGCGCCTACGCGGCCCGTCGACATCTTAGGATCGTTGATATCTAAAAAGAGGTTTGCGCCCACATTGCCATTTAAATCAAATCCTTGGCCCTGAGCTTGGTTAAAGCTATCGGCAATACCCACGGCCAGTTGCCCCATCTCCATTTGCGCTGGGATCAAGGTGTCATCCCTAAATTGAAATAAGGCGCCTAAACTACCGCCCATTTTAGCGGGATCCAGCACCAGGCTTTGATCGCCAACCGATGCGGTGATCCGCAGCTCTCCACCAAATGGATCGCCGGTTGTCGACCCCACTTGCATCGACACCTCACCAGACACCAACATGGCGGCGCCGCCAAGCATGATGCTTTTGGCGCCTGATTCCAGTGGGATCACATTGACTGCCGCGTACTCGCTCAGCTCTTGGATTAAGGCATCTTGTTGATCAAGCAGCTGCATGTCGGCCCCTTGAGACTTCATCAACTCTTGGTTGATATGCCCAAGCTCCTTGCCGATAGCATTAATTCTGTCGGTGATCGCCACGATTTGATCGTTAGTCTGCTGCATTTGACCATTAAGGTGCGAGTTCATCTGGTTTAATGCATTAGCCAGCTGTTCGGCATTCCCAAGTACGCCACCTCGAATGCCTAAATCATCGGGAAGATCGCTCAAGCTGTTTAGCCCAGCAAACAGGTCATTTAAACCTTGCGGCACCGATTTGCCGATCTGCGAAAACAGTTGGTCAAGCTCGCCCATTTTGATCTGCGTGGTCTGCGCCTGACTCACCGCTGTTTGCCCAATACGCAGTTCGCGTGCAGCGTAATCGTTATAAATACGCTTAACATCGCTCACATAGGTACCCGCACCAAAAAAACTGTTGCCTAAGCGCTGCGACTCGAGGCTCGACTGCTCGGCCACTTGACGGTGGTAGCCTTGAGTGTTGGCATTAGCGATGTTATTACTGGTTATCGCCAATTGTGACTGCGATGCCAGCACGCCCGTACGAGCAATATTAAGTAAGTCCAATGACATTAAAAAATCCCTCCTACAGGGCGGGCGATGGTAATTTGACTCATGGTGTTACTCCCGATATGGCTGAACCCAGCCCTTTGGTTACCGATTGCATCACCTTGATCACTTTGTCGGCGTAATGTGGATCGGTTGCATAACCGGCATCTTGCAGGGCTTGTACAAACGCAGCAGGATCGGCCGCCTTCTCCATGGCCGCTTGATAACGTGGCCCTTCAGAGATAAATGACACAAAGTCATCGAAACTCTGCTTTATGCCGTCATATACGCGAAAATCGGCTCGTTGCTTCACCGCCACACCTTGTTCAAACTCCAAGGTGCTCACGCCCGCTTTGTCGCCTTGCCAGCGCTTGTCGGCCTTAATATTAAATAGGTTATGACTGGGCTCACCCTGTGTGGTGCGCACCATTTTTTGTCCCCAACCGGTTTCGAGCGCCGACTGGGCAATGAGCACCTCTGGCGTGGTGCCAAGGGATTGTGCTGCGGCCTTAGCATGGGGATATAACGCGCTAACAAACTCTTCACGGCTACTGAAGCCATTTATGGGCGCGGCCGATGGCAACACTTTGCCGCTGACGACCTCGTCGAGCGCCTCAGGTAAAGAGGGAGTTTGAGTCGCTGAAACCTTAGATTGGCTTAAATGCTGCGCCGTCATATTGACGCTAGATGAGGTAGGCTGCTGCATGCCACCACGTAACACTGACGCTGGGGTAAAGGCACTGGCTGTAGAATCGAGCTGCTGCACCATCAAGTCGGCTAGGCCTAACATGCCTTTGTCGGAGAGGTTAACCGACATCTGCTGATCGTGCATCTGCTCGTAAAACTTAGTGTATTGGCTGTTCATCGGGCTGTCGGATTCAAATACAGCATTGGCGTCGCGCATGCTCTGCATCAGCATTTGCACGAAGATCCCCTCAAACTGTTGCGCCACTTCCTTCAAAGCTGACTTATCATCTTTTTGTGCTTTGGCACGCAGGGAGTCTAGCCCCCCGATGTCCATAAAGTGCGATGAATGTGACAGCTTTTCCATAGTCAACCCGACAAAAATTAGATGATGATAAGCTCTCCATGCAAAGCGCCTGCCACTTTTAACGCTTCGAGAATGGCCAGTACATCCGATGGCGCCGCGCCAACCAAGTTAACCGCCCTAACGAGCTCGTCGAGGGTGGTACCTGGGTTAAACAAAAACATACGGTTATCTTCTTCAGACACATCGATAGTGCTGTTACTGGTGACCACTGTTTCGCCATCCGCAAAGGGATTGGGTTGTGACACTTGGGTCGCCTCAGCAATAGTGACCGTCAAACCACCGTGGGTGACTGCGGCAGGCAACAAACGTACGTCAGCTCCTACAACTATGGTGCCGGTGCGGGAATTAACGATAACCTTAGCCGACTCTGATGCGGGCTCAACGTCGATATTTTCCAGCGTGGCTAAAAATGACACCCGTTGTGACACATCGCGCGGTGCACTCACTTGTACCGAAGCGGCATCAAGCGCTCGGGCCATACCTGGGCCAAGCAAGCCATTGATGGCATCGGCTAAGCGTTTAGCCGTTGAGAAATCAGCGCGGCGTAAGTTAAACGTCAGGTGATCGCCAGTTGAAAATGGCGTCGCTACCGTGCGCTCAACAATCGCGCCGTTGGGAATACGCCCCACGGTTGGGGTATTTTGGATGACTTTTGAGCCATCGAGCCCTTCGGCACTAAAGCCACTGACCACCATGCTGCCTTGAGCGATGGCGTAAACATTACCATCGACCCCTTTTAGAAAGGTTTGTATTAAGGTGCCGCCGCGCAGGCTTTTGGCTTCACCTAAGCTCGATACGGTAACATCTAAGGTTTGCCCCGGTTTAATAAAGGGCGGCATATTGGCGTGCACGGCAACCACCGCGACGTTTTTAATCTTGGGTCGAAAGTTATCCGGTAGATTGATACCGAAATTTTTCAGCATGGTTTTAAATGTCTGCTCGGTATAACGGGTCTTTTCACCGGTACCGGGCAAACCCACCACGAGACCATAACCAATGAGTTGGTTATTTCTCACCCCTTGCACATTGGCAATGTCTTTAATGCGCTGGGCAAAGCTTATTGAAGAAAACAGGGTCAGAGCACAAAGTAAAATAATTTTAACTTTCATGATATTACTTCCTAAAAAGGCCACCAATCACTCATGAAAAATTTCCCTAACCAACCCACTTTTTGTGCATCGGCAAAGGTGCCTGTCCCACTGTATTGAATGCGCGCATTAGCAACGCGTTGCGAGTCAATGGTGTTGTCGGGACGAATATCTTGCGAACGTACAATGCCGGTCACCCGCACAAATTCATCGCCGTTATTGATGGTGATCCATTTCTCACCGCGGATCACTAGGTTGCCATTATTGAGCACCTGCATCACATTGGCCGAGATACTGCCTGACAGGCTATTGCTCTGATCGGCGTCTGACTCTCGCTTGGTGTTAAAGCTGTCTTTATAACGTAAATCGATAGGTACGCCTTTGATGGTGACATTGCCGCCACCAGCATAAATGGGGTCAAGACTAAGATCTGAGCCTTTTTTAATCTCATTATTAGCGCTCTTGGACGCTTGGGTCGACTCTTGCAAAATCACCGTGATGATGTCGCCCACTTTTAACGCCTTGATATCGGAATACAATCCCGATGCCTGACTGTCTTGATACATAGATCCCGTTGCCGCCACCTTGGTTGGCGGGGCTTCTGGGTAAACGGGCGCATAATAAGGGTCATCAGCAATCGGCTTATTATTGCTAGTCGAGCTACACCCCGCTAAGGCGATGGCTGCCACCAGCATGAGATACTTAGTCATATTAAGCCTCTACAAATTCTGGTTAACGTAAGACAACATCTGATCGACGGCTGAGATCACTTTGGAGTTCATCTCGTAAATTCGCTGACTCTCAATCAAGTTAACCAGCTCTTCGGTTACATTCACGTTAGAGGTCTCCAATGCACCTTGACGAATCGCGCCCATGCCATCTAAAGAGGCCGTTCCTTGAATCGGTGCACCGCTCGCGCCAGTTTCGGTGTAGAGGTTTTGCCCCATAGGATCTAACCCACTTGGGTTAATAAAGTCGGACATGGCTAACTGGCCCACCACTTGGTTTTCGGCCGCACCCGGAGTTTTTACCGAGACCTCCCCTTCTGCCGACACTGTGATACTGGTGGCGTCATCAGGAATGGTGATCGCTGGCTGCAACACATAACCTGAGCCAGGGGTAACGATTTGACCAGTATCATCTAGGGTGAACTGGCCATTACGTGTATAGGCCGCGGTGCCATCTGGCATCTGCACTTCAAAAAAGCCGGGGCCTTCAATCATTAAATCGAGTGAGTTATCCGTGGTTAACATGTTGCCTTGGGTGAACATCTTTTGCGTCGCCACCACTTTGGTACCCGCACCGATATTCAGGCCATTGGGCAATTTGGTGTTAGAGGCACTGATGCCACCAGCTTGGTTAACCGTTTGATAAAGCAAGTCTTCAAATACGGCGCGGCTTTTCTTGTAGCCAATGGTGCTCGCATTAGCCACGTTGTTAGAGATAACCGAAATATCGGTTTGCTGAGCATCTAAGCCTGTTTTACTGATCCATAACGCGGGATGCATAATCTATCTCCTAACTAATGCGCATTAATGTCGAAGAGGCTTGATCCATCTCTTCGGCCGTTTTCATCATCTTGACCTGCATCTCAAACTGACGCTGCAAATCGATTAACGACACCATTTCATCGACAGCATTCACATTACTGCCCTCAACGGCGCCACTCTCTACAAACACCTGCGCATTGGCAGGTGCGATTTCGCCAGAGATTTGACGGAACAGGCCATCTTCTCCGCGCATTAAATTTTGGTTACCTGGGTTAACGAGCTTGATCCGGCCAACCTCTTCAATCACTTCCGCTGTCGCCCCTAAAGGGCGCACCGAAATAATGCCATCTTGGGCAATTTCTATTTTTTCGATAGGCAGAGGTAATACGATGGGACCGGCATCCCCCATAATGGGATTACCACGGTCGTTTCGCAGCAAGCCGGTGTTATCTATGCTTAAGCTGCCTGAGCGGGTATAGGCTTCGCCACCGTCGGCACTCTGCACGGCAATCCAACCATCGCCTTTAACGGCAATATCCAGATCGCGGCCTGTGGTTTTTAGCGGTCCGCTGGCAAAGTTAGCCGATGGGCTTTCTGTCATCGAAAACACCCGTGTCGGCAAACCTTCACCAAAGGCTTGCATAGAGCGAGATTGTTCTAAGTCTGACTTAAAACCATCGGTATTGGCATTAGCAAGGTTGTTCGCACGTACCGCCAGCGAATTCATATTCTGCTTGGCGCCACTCATGGCGACATAAAGTAATTTATCCACTTGCTGCTCCGTCAATGTTTCAACTAAAACTGTCGTATCACAGTACAAAGCAAGCATCGTGCCAATAGCAAAAATCAATGAGAATGGAAGATCAATGGGATGCGAAGATAAATAATACGAAAAGAGGAGCAGTTCAACGAAAAGCGGCAGTGTGTTGCCGTTGCGGCAACACACTTAAGTCAAGCATTAACGGATCTGGAGTACCGTTTGTTGCAACGTATTATTGACCTCTAAAGTACGCGAGTTAGCCTGGAAGTTACGCTGCGCAGAGATCAAATCAACCAGCTCGGTGGTCAAATCAACGTTGGATTGCTCTAATGCTGACGAGCGAAGTCCACCAAAGGTACCGCTATTAGCCTCACCGGCTAACGCTGGGCCTGAATCTAAACTAGCCTTCCACGACGTATTACCCACCTGCGTTAAGCCTTGCTCATTAGAAAAACGGGCCAACGCCACGCGGGCTAAGGCTACCGTAGATCCGTTACTGTAACTGGCATTAATCAAGCCATCGACACCCACTTCTACATTGGTTAAGCGGCCAACAGTGGTGCCATCTTGGCTCAGCTCAGTCACCTCAAAAGCTGATGAATATTGCGTCGGATTATTAAAGTTAAGCGTTAGGGTTTGCGCGCCGTCAGTACCCGGGCCTAAGACATTAGCCCCGCCCACACCAAGCGCTTCGGTCTGTACTACGGCAGGGTCGCTACCGGTATAGGTGCCAGTATCGTTAAAAGACAATACAGAGCCTTTCCAACCACTGGCATTTTCGGCATTACCTGTCGCATCGGCAGTACCATCACCAGTGGTATCTCGCCCATAAGTCCCTACAGGGCCTGCAATATCGACCTGTTTACCATCGACGGCATAAAACGCCACCCAATTACTCTCACCATTGTGCGCCGCTTCTGGCGGGCGAACAAAGTAAGTGGTTAAAATCTGTGGCTCACCTAAGGAGTCATATATGGTCACAGATGTCGAATTATTAAAGGTCTCGGGCTTAGTGGGATCGAAATTCGCTGGATCGAGCGTATCTTCAGCGGCATTCAGGTTCATCTGAATGCCCACATCATTAGTCTTTTGTGGTTGACCTGCCGTATCGGGAATTTGCACAGGCTTAGTCGTGGTTAAACTCACTGATGTTGAATTGCCATCTTTATCGACTGGAAATGTCTGCAAGAAGTTACCTGACGAATTAACCAAATAGTTATTACCATCGACTTTAAACGCTCCCGCGCGGGTATAAGACATATCTTGCGAGCCCAATTCAGATGAGGTCACAAAAAAACCACCACCATTAATCGCCATATCGAGCGCGTTATTGGTAAACTGCATACTGCCTTGGTGGAACTGCTGCGCCACTTGTGATGTGGTCACGCCGCCACCGACTGTGGTTTTACTGTTAGCAAAAATCGAGTTGGCATACACATCGGCAAATTCGGCGCGAGACTCTTTAAAACCAACCGTGTTAACGTTAGCGATATTGTTGGCCGTGGTATTAAGATCTTTTTGGGCTGCTGAGATACCGCTCAATGCAATGTTAAATGACATAAATCACCTCATTAAAAATTTTATTCGTTGTCGTGGACGTTATGCCCTAACGTAAGCTTTATCTAGGTTTCAGAGACGGCGAGTACATCACCAATCTTGATACCCCCTATGCCCCTAAGGTTTAAAATTGCGCCGGTACTGGCTGTACCTAATGAGACGCTGGTTACATGTGCGTAGGTTGATACGGCGAGGTCTTCACTTTGACCATCCACTTTGCCAGATGCCTTAATCGAATAATTGCCACTTGCCACCGGCTCGCCATTTTTATCTAGCCCATCCCAGCTGACATCAATATTGCCGCCTGCGCTGCCATCGACGGTAAACGTCTTGATGAGCTGACCTTTTTCATCTTCGATGCGCACGGTAATGTCATCGATAGCCTCTGGCGTACTGATGATCCCTTTTAAGTGCGGATCTTCAGCAGAAATATGGCCGGTATCAGAGGGGATAAGCACTTTCTGCCCAACGAGCCCTGAGGCTTGTAGTGCCTGACTCGAGGTCATCACAGCATTAAGGTTAACAATCTCCTCATTAAGCTTGCTGATCCCATCGACGGTCGAAAATGAGGCCATCTGCGCGATCATTTGGTCATTATCCACCGGCTTAAATGGATCTTGCATCGACAACTGTTGACTCAATAAAGAGAAAAAATCGTCTTGTGTCAGCTCCTGATTATTTGCCTCAGGAATCGATGACTCCTCAGGTAAGCGAATACCATCTAGAAACGGATTTCCCGTAGACTCGGTGATGGCACTGGTTCTGCTGTTTGCTTGCGGTGTGATCTGCCCACTTTGCTGTTCACTGCTCAGGGGAGACTGACTGCTTAACGGATTAATGAGGCTCACTCATTACCTCCTAAGATTTGCCGATTCGCAAAGTCTGTTGCAGCATAGACTTGGCCGCTTCAGCAACTTGTACGTTCATTTGGTACGAACGCGATGCAGAGATCATGTTCGCCATCTCCTCCATCACATTCACATTGGGTTTATAAATAAAGCCGTCGGCATCGGCCAACGGGTGATCAGGAGAATATTCTTTCTGCAGCGGCTTATCACTTTCAACAATGTCCGCCACTTTGACCGACTGTGAGGTTTGTTGCTGATGACTCGCTTTGGCCATTTCCGCTTCAAATACAGGATGCCGAGCACGGTAAGTCTGGTCGATGCTACTGGAAACCGAATCGGCATTGGCAATGTTACTTGCCGTGGTATTAAGGCGGATAGATTGCGCCGACATACCCGATCCTGAAACATCAAAGATATTAAATAAGCTCATCATTAATTTCCTTTAAGTGCTTTTTTCAGCCCAGCAAATTTACTGTCAAGAAAGCCTAACGACATCTGATACTCTAAGGCGTTTTGCATAAATTCAGATTGCTCTTGCTGAATATCGACGGTATTACCATCACCCGTATCCGGCTGATTGGGCACGCGATAACTCACATGTTGCTGACTTAAAGCCGCTAAATCGAAATGACGTTCGTCACTGCGGCTCATGGCTAAACCGCCTTGTCGAGTACGCGCCGCTTGCAGCGCCTTATCAAAATCGAGATCTTTAGCTTTATAATGAGGGGTATCGGCATTGGCAATATTAGATGAGATCACCTGCGCACGCGTTGAACGCACACCCAAAGTGAATTGATGTACACCTAATGCTTTATCAAAACTGATCGCCATAAAATTGCCTCCTCATACAGATACCAACAAGAAAGCAATTGTTATGCCAAGCAAGATGTAAACGAGCAGAGAGTGATGAATAAAAAACCAGAACGATAAAAAATGCCAGCTTATTGCTGGCATTTTAGCTAACTGAGGTGATTAAGGTTAACCACGCTTTTGATAATAGATGCCAGGATTACAGCGCACCATCTCAAATTCTTCGGTTAATCCGGCAATCGACTCTGAAGCGCCAAGGAATAAGATCCCTTTGGGGTTCAAAGCGGCAGCAAATTGCCGCAATATTTTGGCCTTTGCCTCAGGTGCAAAGTAGATCAGTACGTTGCGGCAAAATATAATGTCAAATTTACCCAGTAAGGTATAACTTTCAAGCAAATTATGGGCTCTGAAATTAACCAGACGTTTTACATTATCGTTAAGCACCATAGAGCCAGGGGTTGTGGGTGCAAAAAATTGTCGTTTACGCTCATCAGATAAACCGCGCGCCAGCGCTAAATTATCATATTGCGCCGCCTTACACTTATCGAGCATGGATGGCGAGAGGTCGGTGGCCAGTATCGATGCACTCCCCGGTAAAGCCCCCGGCTTACGCTGCTGATATTCTAAAATGGTCATGGCTAACGAATAGGGCTCTTGCCCAGACGAACACGCTGCCGACCATATTTTGAGTGGCCGGCCTAAGCGGGTATATTCTGGCAATAAGTTATTTGCCAGTAACTCGAACGGATAACGATCCCTGAACCATAAGGTTTCGTTAGTGGTCATCGCATCGATAACCTCTGCTCTTAACTGCCGCTCCGTCGGCTTCATCGAATGTTTAACCACCTCAGATAACGAGGGAAGATTATATTTCCCCATTAACGGTGCCAAGCGACTACGAACTAAATATTGCTTATTTTCACCCAGCACGATCCCGCTGTGTTGTTCCAGAAATAACCTAAATTGGTTGTACTCAGCTTCAGCAAGTGATTTATTTGGCACCTAGATATCCCAATCTCAAAAAAATAAAACAGGCTACAACATACACTACTATAGCAAGCATTAAACAGCTCAGGGTTATACATTAGCTAACACACTGAGACAAGCATAAACTACGTAAAGTTAGGGGCTTGTATAACGACGCTTAAATTACAAACTAAGGTGCTTATTCACTGCTGCGGCTAACTCATCAGGATTAAATTTGGCAATAAAATCATTGGCGCCCACTTTTTCCACCATCGCTTGATTAAACACGCCACTGAGTGAGGTATGTAGCACCACCTTAATATCTTTAAGCTTAGGGTTGTCTCTAATCTCTGCCGTTAAGGTATAACCGTCCATTTCGGGCATTTCGATATCAGAAATCACCAAGGGGAGCTCACGAGCGACATTGTCCATATTGGCCGCCATCGCCTCTAATTGGTTGAGGGCATCACGGCCATCTTTAGCGGTATCGATTTGCAGATTTAATGACTCTAACGCCCTAATAATTTGCTTACGGGCCACTGTTGAATCATCAATCACCATAATATGATAGTGGCGGTCTCTATCTATGGTTAACTTATCATCCATTTCTTGGCTTATCTGCGTCTTAACAGGGGATATCTCATCGAGGATTTTTTCGACATCAAGGATCTCAACCAACTCCCCTTCGACTTCAGTAACGGCCGTTAAGTAGGAATAGCGTCCAGCCCCCTGCGGCGGTGGCATAATGGCTTCCCAGTTCATATTAATGATTCGCTCAACAGACTGGACTAAGAACCCTTGCACGCTGCGGTTATACTCAGAAATGATAATAAAACATTCGTCAATATTTTCAATTGGACGCCCCCCCGTAGCAGCACTTAAATCAATCACAGATATCGTCTTGCCGCGAATATGCGCCACTCCCCGAACCACAGGATTTAGCTTAGGTAATGCCGTCAATGGCGGGCACTGCAGTACCTCTTTGACTTTAAATACGTTAATACCAAATCGTTGCTTACTGTTTAATTTAAACAGCAGCAATTCTAGACGGTTTTGTCCCACGAGTTGGGTACGTTTATTTACTGAATCAAGAATACTCGACATAATGCCTTTGCCTTGTGAATGCTTCCCCAACCATAGTAACTATAAGTATAGGCATGCTAATTGCTTTAAAAAATGTGTATGATAACCAGGCCCTAAACTCGTCAAATTTATGACACTAATTTCTATGAAAAATGTCTATAAAGTACGGGCCACAACGAAGTATAGGTGCTCTCTAGCTATCTAAGCTAGTCTATTCAATATGAAAGTAAATACAGTATACTTTTTCATCGCTTTACTCTGCTCATGCCCAAGTTTTGCGGCTGATGAGCTTAGCGTACCCTCTTTATCGACGATATCACGATTAGCTATAGCGGCAATTGAAAATAAAATTGAAGCCCCAAGTGATGCTAAGGTCAATATATCGCCGCAAAGTTTAGACACCCGAGTGACGCCACCCGCTTGTAGTTCAGCATTAAGCGTTGAGGTCGCCAGCGATCGCGCTATTGGCCGTAACAATACCGTTAAAATCAGTTGTGAAACTCCAGAGCTAGCCTATCCTTGGCAAATCTACATATCGGTCAGAGTCGATATTCTTTACCCTGTGGTTGTGGCGACACAAACCTTAGG
Organism: Shewanella sp. 553; assembly: GCF_059338375.1. Classification (NCBI taxonomy): domain Bacteria; kingdom Pseudomonadati; phylum Pseudomonadota; class Gammaproteobacteria; order Alteromonadales; family Shewanellaceae; genus Shewanella; species Shewanella sp. 553. Next base: position 1,239,135 of record NZ_CM181701.1, on the reverse strand, counting down.
CCCGGGTGATCTGATTAACGCTGAGCAGGTGACACTCGCTTATGTAGAGCAGAGTAATTTACGTGGCCAACAATTTGATGATCCGGCGCAGGTCACTGGCACCCGGGTCAAACGCAGAATTGCCGCCAACCAAACCCTGTTTAGCAGTAACCTTTGCTTTGTCTGCAAAGGCGACATGGTGTCTATTTATGCCCGTACTGCCAATTTTGAGATAAAAACTATCGGTGAGGCCTTACGTGATGGTAACTTAGGCGATAGAATTCAAGTTAGGAATAGTCACTCACAAAAAATGGTAGATGCAAACGTTATCGGGGTCGGTGCGGTTGAGGTTAGAATGTAGTACGACATGACTCACTTTGATGAGCATTTTTTGTTGCTCACCACAAAATTCTACTAAAGCTTTAAAAATGAGCGCCGATATACAGTTATGTTGATCTCACTAAGTAACGTTGGAACCTATTATGGCTATAGACATAAAGCATGTAAATACAAGCACGAACAATCGAGTCACGTCGCCATCAACCGATAAGTCATCGGCTAAAACTGGCCTGGTATCGCCCGAAACCACTACGGCTAAAACCGTAAAAAGTGACTCGGTATCGATAACTCCTCAGGCGCAGCAACTGCAAAGTGCTCAGGCAAAATTAAACAACTTACCTGAAATCGATACTAAAAAAGTCGAACAGATAAAAGCGGCTATTGCTGAAGGTCGCTATAAGATTGATGCCGACAAACTGGCCAGTAATATTGCGCAGTTTGAAAATGAACTAAAGGATCTTGGCTAAGCTGATATGAACTCAATAATCGACATCATCGCCAATCAACATACGTTATTAAACGACTTAAAACGCCTTATCGAAGCAGAGAAAGCGGCACTCATAGCACAAAGTGCCGATGAGTTGCTAACGCTGGCCGCAGATAAAGCTAAGTTGTTAGATGAGATCAAAGCGGTCGATGTACGATTATCAGAGCACCCCGACAGCGGTAAACTCAGTAGCGATCTTAAGCTGCAAAAATTAGTCGATATAACCAAACAAGTGTTAGCCCAATGTAAGACGCTTAACGCGCAAAATGCTACATTAATCGAACACAGCATGGCCAGTATCAATCGCTTCTCTCAAGCCTTGCAAGCCAGTCGAAACGCATCCAGTCTTACCTACGATGGTAAAGGCAAAACCTCAACGATTTCGACCTTAGGCAATAACCTTAAAGCTTAGGCACTTAATCACAGCGTAGTGTTATCTTGATTCAGCATCGCGCCTAGCTCATGCACCTCGCTTTCGCTACGCAATGACCCAATCTAAAAAACACAACCAAGAGACACAAAAAAGCCTCTAAAATAGAGGCTTTAATATTGCGCAATACATTAAGTCGCTCAATTAAAATGGAGCTCCGTTAAAAGGAAACTCTCTTAGAAGTAAGTCACTTGCTTCACTTTTTGTGGACGATTTTGCTGTTGGTACAAGGCCCACACTTGAGAAAAATCAAGTTCCAGCTCAGTCACATAATGCTCACCCGCCGGGTAACTCTTAACCACTCTGGCGCCGCGTATCACCCCGGTCACCGAAGCTTGAATATTATCATCAGACAACATCCAATCCCTGACTTGGCTCGACGCAGATAACTGCTGGCCGTATACCTGCTCAGCTAACTCACGATAAGCCGCGATTTTGGATGCTTGCATCGCCATTAATACCCGTTGCGACTGCTCTTTGGCCGGTTGTGTCGCTAAGGGGGCGTAGCCGATAGCGGTTAACTTAGGAAACTGCTCAGGCGCTTCTGTTTCCCACTGAATATATCTATCTTGGGAAGCGCAGCCACTTAGCGTCAGCAGTATTGCCATTAACCAGATTCTCATTGCAGCTCTCCTACCATTTGCATGTTACCCTGCCCCTGCATGCTGTGACGGATCAACAAGCCTTGCTTAGACTCCACCCGCTCAGACGCCCTAAGATAACCAGGCAATTCAGCCAAGGTGACACTCGCCGAAGCAACTGATACCACACGATTATTGGTTACATTCACAATACGACTATTGACCACCAGCTCATCAAGCGACAGATTCATGGTCGACACCAAAACATGCTCCACTGGCAAATCGTCCGCAAGTTTACGCCAATCACGACTCAATATAAAATCACCACTGTCGGTCACGCGCACACTTTGTGCCACATTGAGATCGACCAAATTAAATTGATGATCATGCATAGCAGCAATTAAACCTTGCTGTAATTGTAACCCCAAGGGATTAGTGCCACTTAAATTGCCTAACAACACTGGCGTTGTCACCAATAACGGATGCTTAGGTGTGAGTTGATCGTTTTGCCTGATCAGTTCATTAGCCAATTGTTGGCTTAGGTGTAGCACTGCCGATTGAGCAGGCAAAGTATTGCCGCTTGCCAATGACGGCGCAGCAGGCTCATTGCTCGCACATCCCCCCAATAGTAATAAAGATGACAAAAATATCGCTGTACGCATTGCTCTGTCCTGTATAACGCTAAGCAAGGCTTAGCCGGAAAAAATGCACATATAACATGCCGTTTCAATATGAACGCAAGGGCTTGATCGCCGCCCATCTAAGTTAACCGCTAACGATTTAACTGTTGACTTAACCTTTGACGGCGCTGATGCATTAACATCACAACCCGGTCGATACTGACGCAGACGATAACTTTGATTATCGCTATGTCACACGACAAATTCGCGGCGCGTTCGACTGGCATAAATTTAAAATGCAAATTATGAGCCAATAGCTAAGTGCTAACCTAATTACTTATATGGCTATTATGGCATACTAAGTATCTCAGGCATCAGCAATCGCTGTGAGCGCGATAAGACAATAATCAACGCCAAGGTCATAGCAATAGTCACTATGGTTTCCCACCCTATATCGGCCTCAACACGCCAACCTTTAACCCCATTAAGCAAGCAATCGTGCCACAGAGTACATACGGGCATGTATATTGCTTGCTATGATGCCATCTGGCTAATATCGCCCAACAACCGCAAATACTGTCATCATTTTGGCAGTTAATAACGCAGGTTGTAGCGTTTACGTTGTTATTATTGAAAGAGACTTTTACATGAATCGGCTAACCATATCCTTGCTACTGCTCGGTTTAACCCATCTTAATGTGTCAGCACAGTGGATTGAAGCACATGGCGAGGCCAACGTGCTCAACAACAATGTCAATCAGGCGCGCGAAGAAGCCATACAACAAGCCTTAAGTGTTATCACCTTGCAATCGGGTGGCCAATTTACCAGCCAGCAACAGACGCAAAATGGTCAACTGGTACAAAGCCGGTTTTCTATGTCGAACCAAGCCAACATTGCGCGAGTCGAACTGCTCAGTGAGCGCATCGAAAACCAACAAATCACAGTGACATTAAGAGCCGATGTTATCGATGGCGCAGAGCAACAGTGCCAAGTGGAACCATTAAAAGCCGCCATTTTAGTGCCACAGGCATCGATTGCCGATCGTGCGCAGCTCAGATACGGCAATATCGGTCAATTTGAACAGGCACTATCACAACGCTTGGGAAACATCATTCAGCAGCGCAGCAATGCCAGCCTTGCCAACGTTCACGCCAACGAACGCCTCGATATTGAGCAATCGTTAGTTGATGTTCGAGGCTACCGTTTGCCCAGTTGGTTGAGCGACATCACCGACAGTCAATATATCCTACTGCCAGCAATCGTCGATATCTCCACCGATCCCGTTGAAGGCGGATTACTAGGTCTTTGGAATAACTATCCACAACGGCAATTTCATCTAAAGCTATCGCTGTATCATGGTATCAGCGGTGAGCAAGTTTGGAGCGAGCTATATCATTCATCAGCCCCATGGGAGTTTGATCGACAAGCCACAGTGCCGGCAAACAGCGCCCGCTTTTGGCATTCCAGCTATGGCCAACATATTGATGCCGTATTAGCACAAGCCAGTGCCGATATCGATAAAGTGCTTAACTGCAGGCCACTACTCGGACAAATTGTGTCTAAGCAAGACAGACGAGTGATCATCAACCTGGGGCGTAACAACGGTATAAAAGTGGGCGACCGTTTTCAAATTGTATTGCAACAAAACTTACCCGATAGGCTCGACAACATGCGCCCAATCGCCGGGGAAACTCGCGCAACGGTCACCATAGATCAAGTCACGCAGCAAAGTGCAACAGCCTTGCTCGAGCCAAAAAATGGGACGCTAAATATACAAGTAAATGACATTGCGATTAAAATTTAGCGGACAAGCGGCCACTAATTAAGCAACTAAATCTAAAGCCTTTTCATCGAGATGAAAAACAGTATAATCAACAGCGTCTCCCTATAGCTCAACAGGATAGAGCAGTCGCCTCCTAAGCGATCGATCGGGGTTCGAGTCCCTGTGGGGAGACCATAAGATAGCCACTAAAATGGTTATCTTATGCATAGGTAAAATAACCATCACTAACCGCCAACATCCTAATACATCCCTCTAGGTTAACAATGGTTTAGTGCCCCTGCGTAGCTAGGTGAATAGGTTAACACTCACGGCTTAGCCTTCGATTTAATCGATATAATCTTATTTAATTAGTGCCATACCAATTCTTGCGGCCATGATCATTTTTAAGCCCAGTGTCTAAGTTTAAATCCTCACACTTGTGGTTAGGGTGCCAAGCGCTGATATGATTTTTGACTAGCTTGCTATCCGCTTTATCATGGATTTTGAGGCGTTTTTAAGGTACTTTAGCCCCATGAAAATAACTGCGTATTACGGCGTGAAAGTAGCGTAATAGTCGCGTAATAGTCGCATGATAAATAATGCTGGTAGCCAAAGTCAGCTTTGTCGTCAACGCTGCGCAATAAACATCAACTTATCTCCATTATTCCTATTTACCTCAACCCTATAAAGGATAGCGTCAATGACTGAGCTGTTTACTGCTAACCTAGAGATCATTAATAAGCGTTGGCCTCTGCTCGCTTCAGCCTTACATGCGGCAAACATTGAACACTTCGATGCTTGTCTCGTTAATGGCAATGAACAAACCATCAGTGTCAATGGTATTCAATTGAGCAGTCGGCATAACCGTATCGCCGAAGCGCAGCTGTTGATTAAACAACTGCCAGCAAACTGCAATGACCTAACGGTTTATGGTGTCGGCATGGGAGATGTCCCCGCCGTCCTAGTGCAGCACCCCAATATAAAAAGCATTCGTATTGGCCTGCTCAATGTCAGCCTGTTTGCCTTATTACTGACTTATACCGATCAGCGCGAATGGTTGAGCGATCCGCGCCTAACGCTGGTGCACCAGCTTCAACAACACCGACTACCGCCCCACTACATTACCGTCACGCCCGAACTCTTATTGAGCAGCGATGACAATGCCAGATTGCGTGACTTATTGGTATTTAACAATAACCTTGATTTTGCCAACAGAAGCCATGGCAATGATGACGCTGAGCTTCAGCAGCGCATGCGGGATAATCTTGCGACCATGCAACAAGATGCCGATGCCGCCACTTTAAGCTTGCAATATGAACCTAATCAAACCTTGGTCATCGCCACTGGCCCCACGCTTGAGCAGCATTACGCTTACCTTAGGGCGCAACGAGCATTACCAGAAGCGACTCGGCCATTGATGATTAGCGTCGACACCGCATTAAAAGCCTTACTCAATGAACAGATTGTTCCCGATATCGTCGTGAGCATAGATCAAAATGTCACGCGTGAATTTTTACCCGATAACGTGCCTGATAACGTGAAACTGGTCTACTTCCCCAAGTCACAGCAAGCAGTGTTACAGTGGTGGCCAGGACAACGTTTTGCAGCCTACTCGCACAGTAAAATCTATGATGAGTTCCACCAGCAATGCCCTAAACTGCGCCTATTTGCCAATGGTAGCGTCATCCATCCGGCCATCGATTTAGCCGTACATTTAAACAGCCAATCGATAACCTTATTTGGTTGTGATTTTAGTTATCCGCATAATAAGACCCACGCCTTTTGGCAAGACGGTAAATTAGGCCCTTCTATCGCCAATGCCAAGCAACATTGGGTGATGAACGGACATGGCGAAAAAGTAGCAACCGATCTGAATTTTCGCGGCTATTTGCTTGCCCTTGAACATTATATTCTCACTAAACCTGAGGTGACTTTTTATAATGCAAGTTTAGATGGTGCCGCCATTGATGGCGCCCAATATCAGGAGTGTAAGTGATGAAAAGTACTGCAACTGACGCCCTTATCCAATTACTGATTACGGCTGCGCATAAGTTTCGCTTAGGCCATGAAGCCGATGGCTCACATGACTTTGCTCAGTGCATCGACCTGCTTAAACCCATCTTGCCTGAGTTACAAAATGCCGTAACTGTGGTTGAGTTATTTCGTGAGATGCTGGCGGCGCAGGAGCGCCACGACTGGCTTGCTTTGGCTGACAGCCTCGAATATGACTTGCCCTTACTGCTGCAATCCGCGCAGTAACACATGATGGCGATGAATCAGGCGTAACAAGCTTAAACGGCTTTTTAAAACTTGTTAAGCCCCTCAATTGAGGGGCTTAACAAGTTTTAAAAGCCATATTACCCAGTAGTATTATTGGCGTTTAAGCGGTTTGCATTGAGTCACTTGAGTAAGCGATTACTCAGCGTCTGCAATATGCTCCCACGACAGCGGCGTGCCTTTAGCGTGTGAACCACGAAACCTTTTACCTAATAATTGTTCAAGATACTTGGGGTGTAAGCCAAATCCCGGTCTGACCGAGCGAACATTATCCAGAGAGATCACACTGCCATCGACTACATCTTGAGTAATAAACAGTGAGCGCGAAAACTGCCTTAATTTGGTGAGCTTAGGCGATAATGAATAATTAACCGTTCCGAGTGCTTTTTCGGTATCCCTAATGGTTGTGACTAGGGTGGTAAATTCTTGCGGATCGAGAGAGAAGTCGGCATCTGGGCCGCCTAACAGCTTATCTAAAATAAAATGTTTCTCCACTACACGTGCGCCCAGAGCAACCGCGGCGGCCACCACTGTGGTGCCCAGCGTATGATCAGACAGGCCAACTTCACAACCAAACGTGCTGCGAATATTTGGAATGGTATTAAGATCCACTTCATCTAATGGCGTTGGATAAGCCGAGGTACATTTTAAAATGATGATGTCATTGTTACCCGCCTTACGACAGGTTTCTACGGCAAGTTCAATATCAGCAAGTCGTGCAATCCCCGTAGAGATAATGATTGGCTTGTGTTGACGAGCCACATAATCAATCAGAGGAATATCGGTGATTTCTGCCGATGCTATCTTGTATGCTGGCACATCTAAATCGGCTAAAAAATCAACCGCGGTTGGGTCGAACGGCGAAGAGAAACAGATCAACCCTAACTGCTTAGCGTAGTCCATTATCTCTTGGTGCCACTCCCACGGGGTAAAGGCTTTTTGGTACAAGGAATATAAGGTTTCACCGTCCCACAGAGTCCCATGGTTCACCTTAAAGTGGTCACTATCGCAGTCAAGCGTTAAGGTGTCGGCGGTATAGGTTTGCAATTTAATGGCATCGGCTCCGGCATCTTTAGCCGCTTTGACCGTGGCTAAGGCAACATCTAACTGTTGGTTATGATTGGCCGACAGCTCAGCAATGATAAACGTTGGCTGATCTAGACCAATCTTTTTGCCCGCAATATTAATACTCATAATGTTCCTCAAAAATCGTTTTTAACGAAGTCCCACGACAACGTGCGCTATAGCCACTCAAATCATCTAACCGACTAAACCGTCCCTGCAATACCCTAACGGTATCGACTCCTAATAACACACCTGGCTGAATATCATGGCTGGGATTATCACCAATAATCACAGTATCCTCGATATCAACCTTCAAGTGCTTAATCGCTTGTTTAAATCCTTCTGGGCTAGGTTTAGGTGCGCCAATTTCCCAGCAGTAAACGATGAGATCGGCATAGGCCGCTAATCCCAGCGCTGCCGTTTTTTGCTTTTGCATACTGGCAAGCCCATCGGTGACGATGGCAATTTTTTTACCGTCAGCCCGTAAGCGCGTCAACACTGCTTCTGCACCGTCGACAAACTTAAGCTCCGGTTGATGCTGGCGATAAATATCGACCAATGCCGCTATCGTCAGTTGCTGCGCGATAGCAGGATAACCGTGTAGCAGCTTGTCAAAAATCTGCTCACGACCTTGGGTTAAAAAGGTCGAGTGTAAAAACTGTTTAATCTCCTCGCTCGGCAATCGACACTGCGCACCTATGTATGACGCCACGGCGCTAAAACCGCTAAGGACATAATCTCGCTCGAGCACTAAGGTGTCGTCGAGATCAAAAATAAATAATAACTTATTATTCAACATCATCTTGGATCATCAGGTCCTTAGAATATCTCAGCATTTTTAAGCCATACTGAATTGGATTGACCCGTTCAACCGTAGCGTCATCACCACAGACACTGGCGATAAGCTTTCGGGGAGAATCTAGCCCAGCAACAATGCTCAAATTAGATGCGCCGCCAAAGCGTGGATTCACTTCTATCAAGTAACTGCGTCCATCCACATAAAAGGCTTGAATGGTCACGTGGCCACTAAAGTCAAAAGCAGAGCTTAAGCGATGCGCCAAAGCGACTAGCTCAGGGTTATCGACCACCCGAGACACCTTAGACTCACCACCAACGACAATCAGTCTCTGCCTTGCCACCGCCTGTATACAGATGCCATTATTGGCATAAAAGGCATCGATGCTGTACTCATCATACGGCACATAAGGCTCGAACAGAAAAGCCTCTGCTGGGTACTCGGCCAACAATTGCGAGAGAGCCGCTTGACCAGATAACAGATGCACCCCAGTACCCGCACTGCTATAGGCTTGCTTAGCGACGCAAGGATAATGCAATTCATCGGGCGCTAGCTGGGGCAATATGGGTAACCCCTTAGCGACACACGCGGCGTGAAATTGATGTTTATTGCTGCAGGTTCTTATCGTGTCGCTGTCACTCATTAACAAGCCAATGCCCTGCTGCGCCAATTGGTTACTGTGCTCAGCAAAAAATAATAAATCTTGATCCCGCGTAGGAATAATGTGGCCTATTTGCTGGTCGCGGCAAAACTGAAACAAGGCGTCTAAGTAATTATCGTCGCTTATTTTGGGCAGTAATTGATAATCATCGGCAAAATACAATGCTGGGCTATTGGGGCTAATATCTGTCGCGAACAGGCGCACGCCATAATCTCGGCACGCTTGCGCTAAACTTTCAATCAGCTGCACTTTGGCCGCGACACTGGTGACTAACACATGTGGATTAGTGGTCATTCATACTCTCCATCACATCTACAACCCGTGAGCATCCAAGTGCATCGACCATCTGGGCTATCGTTGACGATTGTGCTTGTAATCGCTCTGGTGAGTTCATTAGGGTGATAAACGCGCGTGCATAATCCGCCGAGCGAGTCTGCTGCTGCGGCCCTAAACAAAGATGCGCATCGATTTGACTCAGGCTCTCAGCTAACGCCTGCTGATTTAACGCCACGGTTGAGGTGATCGCAGGTAAAGCAAGGCTGCAGCGCTCCCATACAGTGGCCCCAACGGCGCCAATATAGAGAAAAGCGTGTGCCATTCGCCGCGCCATATCATCAACTTGAACCGCTAACGACAACTGGCCAAAATCACGACAAAAGGCGGTAACATCGGCCTGGTGCGGATTATGTTTGCCTAAGATAACCTGCCCCGTTAATTGATATTGGCGCAGCAAGGGGGCAACGCCTTTGAGCGCCTTTAAGGTTTCATTATCTTTATCTATGCCGCCGAAAAAAAACAGCACTTGCCCTTGAGTAAGGCGCTGTGGATAAGGCGCAAGCTGACTTTGCAGTTGCCCAAACATCTCGTTGAGCAGGGCAAATTTGGGCCCGATAAGTTTGGTTGTCGCGGCCGCACAGCGGGCGTCATAGCGCGAGTCCATATTCAAATAGAAATTTTGATCCAGTAAAATATCGCAGTCGAAATCTCTGTCGGCTAAATCATCGATTTGCAACACTTGCCGGCAACGACTGCGCATTGCTGTATGCCAGCGATGCTCGATCCCATAGTGGTCTATGATTAGCCAATCTAACTGAGAACAACCTATTTCGCCAAGGTAATGGTCAACAACTTGAGCCGCTTGCGCTATCTCTTGTTGGTAATCGACCCCTAACCAGTCGCCATGCTGGCAGTGATCATTTGCTGTGGTGGTCGTCATCGCACCTTGACTTAGGGGCAATACCCGAAAGTCATGGGCTGTAATTAAGTCAATCAAGTTACCGGGCAGTTGCCGACAGATAAACACCACCTGATGACCATGTTGACGCAACTGACTTGCTAAGGTCAGGCTGCGATATACATGGCCAGTGCCCATGGTTAATGACGCGTCAACGCGCAGCGCCACATTGAGCCCCATATTACACCGACTCCGATGCTGCAAGGGCTTTAAGCTGAAACAACTGCACCGCGTAACGCCAATCATCTTCGGTATCGATATCCACCACATCTCGCCTCGAAATCGGCATGGGGATAGCATAGGAGGAAAACATCGGCGTTTCAGTTAAATAACCTATCGGCCTACCCCAATAAAACTGCCCTACGTCATGGTAGGCCGCGGGTAAATCTTGCGAGCGCATGGGAAAGCACTCAGGCTGAAACATGGTCGCGCGGCCATCATTATCAATGCCAATGGCCCTTTGTATAGGAAAGGCAAATTCACATACAGGAAAACAGAAGTAAGCATCGGGATTCGCCAACAGCAGCGCCATCGCCTCGCGTATTTTTGTTGGCGCAATAAACGGCGAACAAGCATAAATACAGCAGACTAAATCCAGCTCAACACCTTGATGTTGGCACCACTGCACGGCGTGCTTTATCACTTGCCCTGTGGTGGCAAAATCATCAGCTATGTCACTTGGGCGCATAAAAGGTACCTCGGCGCCATAGGCTTTAGCGACGCTGGCAATTTGCTCATCGTCGGTAGACACTATGATCTTATCGAAGCACCCAGATGCCATTGCCGCCTCGATAGAGTAGGCAATAACCGGTTTGCCGAAGAAATCTTTAATATTCTTCCCCGGAATTCGCTTACTGCCGCCTCTGGCAGGAATGATGGCCACTTTCACTGTCTGCCTCCGGTTATTCAAACACTATGTATGACATATATGGGTTTTGTGGCGAGCGCGTAATTTTGTATTTCGACAACGAAAACACTTCTTTAAAGGCAATGGTTTCACCGGGGAAAGTGGCACAATTTAACTCATCAAAGCCAATAATACTGCCCTTGGTCAAATGGCCTTTAATGGCCTCTAAGCAATTTTTGGTCGGCTCATAGATATCAAAATCAAAGTAGGCAAAGGCGATGATGGTCTCTGGATTATCTGCCAGATATTGCTCAATCGTCTGCGACGCATCACCTTCTACTAATTGGTATTTTTTAATGTGTGAGATTGGGCTTTCTGACTCATGGTAATCTAAGATCCCTTCAAGGTAATCTTTATACCCTTGTGTTACCGAGTAGGCGCCAACGTCAATCACGCTGTGATCGCCATCTTTAGCATCGACTGAGGGGAAACCACTAAAGGTGTCGAATCCGACAATTTTACGCGTGTAGTTATAGGGTTCGTACATACCTCGAAAGGATTCAAATAATGCGAGATTCTGCCCCCAGCGAACACCAAACTCCATCACAACACCATGCACATCGATGATTTTTTGATACATCTCATGCATAAATAGTATGCGCGATAAGGTTTGTCGATTAAGGAAAAGTCCCAAGTTGCTTAACATCTCAGACGAGGGAATTGGACACTGTTTAAAGTCTTCAAAAAACTGCTCACGCATCTGCACCTCAGAGTTACGTGAGTGCCCTGCTACCTTAATTTCTTTCGCCATTGTTATACCTTAAATTTATTTTGATCATTAACGCCATATCACTGTGGCCACACTTATTACAACGGTAGCTGACATCGCATTGTTATTGAGTGACATAAACGGTTAAGTTTCGCGACAAGCCAACTTCGGCCATGCAGCGCAGATACTCAACATGTTTATCGACACCCTGGGTGAAAACATAATTGTTGATCATGACTCGGCTCAAATGTGCCTGCTTACCTCGGCTTCTCTCTTGCGCATAATTGGAAAAATCATTTGCCAGATACATCTCAATCGGAAAATCGCCCGTCATAAACGCTAAGCGTAAACCACAATTGGCCACGAAAGCCTTTAGGCTGTCCTTATTGAAATAGTGTAAGTGTTCTGGAGGACAAAACCAGGTATTGTCGGTTTTGTTATGTTGTTGCAGCAACGACTGAAACGCCGAGTAATCGTTAGGCACTTCGATACGTATAGCACCATTAACGGCTAACAACTGGGTTAGTGCTGCCATTAAGGCTTGAGGATCGATAACGTGTTCGAGTACATTTTTAAGATTAATTAACTCAAATTTACGCTGCTGCGCAATCAAGCCTTCTAAGGTCTGTAGCACATCACCTTGCTCAAAAAACGCCACCAGCTGCGGATTATGGTGCTGTAAGCCGTATTGAGAATAATCACATAAATGCACATGCCAGCCTTGCTTGTGACACTGCGCCGCAAAAAAGCCTTCACCACACCCCACATCCAATAAACGCGGTTGCTCAGGTAAAGGCGACAGTGATTGACAAATCGCGATAGAGGATTCCACCTCAGATAAAAAGTAAGTCAACTCATCGAGGCTATATTCACTCTGATAGCTGCTCATTTCTGCTTGGTAATATTTATCTTTATAAAACTGATCTAGCGTCGCTTTACTTGGCATTGGCGCAACAGAAAACATGCCTAAGGGATTTTTGACCAATTGGTAAGTAGTGGTACTCATAACATAACCTTGTTAATACACGCAGTGATTGGCTCGCCTTAGCAACAGCCATTCTTTTGGCACATCAAAGACAAATACAAACTTTTGCAAATCTCTGCAAACTTCATACCTAAACACCAATCAAATGGCATAGGGAATACATTAACCATCTAAAATGGTTATCTATAGTGTGCGAGGTAGTTACGCCATCGACACTATCAAGTTAGACGAGGCTGAATTTGGCCAAGCGAGATCACAGCAGATCTCGCAATGTCGCAATCACCTTATGCTGCTCATCAACGGTAAGCGCTGGAAATAAAGGCAAGGATAAACAATGCCGATAAAAATACTCAGCATGAGGGAAATCATGCTCGGCAAAGCCAAGATCTTGATAGTAAGGCTGCAGATGCACAGGAAAATAATGAACGTGGACACAAATGTCTGCATCTCTCATGGCATTAAATATCGCTTTTCTATCTAAGGTTTCCGGCAGCAACGCGACCATCAGATGATAGGCACTGTGACTGTTTTCAAGCGGAGTCACCCATTGCAGATTAAGATCAACAAAAGCCTGATGGTACTGGGTCGCCAACTGATTACGTGCAGCAACAAACTCATTTAAACGTGCCATCTGACTCAAACCTAATGCGGCCTGCATCTCGGTCATGCGGTAGTTAAACCCTAACGCGTGTTGTTCGTAGTACCAATCGCCTTCATCTAGGCGCTGCATTTTGTGGGGATCTTTGGTAATGCCATGACTGCGATACAGCCCCATTTTAGCCGCTAAATCGGCATTATTGGTGGTTGCCACGCCACCTTCGGCACTGGTGATGATCTTCACCGGATGAAAACTAAATACGCTAATATCGCTATAACAACAACTGCCGAGCTTATTGCCCTGATGACTACCGCCAATACCATGAGAAGCATCTTCAATCACGTAAAAACCGTATTCACTGGCCAGTGCCGCAATCGCAGCCATATCACAGCTATGCCCGCACAAATGCACAGGGATCACCACTTTAGGTAAACATCCTTGAGCTTTAGCCACTTCAAGCTTAGCCTGAAGCGCCTTGGGACACATATTACCAGTAGTAGCATCTACATCGACAAAATCGACCTTGGCACCACAATAAAGGGCGCAATTAGCCGAAGCGACAAAGGTAATTGGCGATGTCCAGACATAATCGCCTGCTGCAACTCCCAGCGCTAAACACGCGACATGTAATGCTGAGGTGGCACTGTTAACGGCCACCGCGTATTGCGCCCCAGTGTAGTCACAGATAGCTTGTTCAAAAGCGGGCACTTTAGGCCCTTGAGTAAGGTAATCTGACTTTAATACCTCAACAACAGCATCAATATCATCTTGGTTAATGTGTTGTTTACCATAAGGGATCATGAGGCAGACGCTTCCTTATCAAAATGTTTAATCTCATCTGCCGACAAGAAGTGCGGATTATTGCCAGAGTGATATTCGTACCCCTGCTGTACCGCATGCCCTTTCTCGCCCAAGTTATTGGCAGTGTAATCATGCTCACGACCAAAGAAGGAGATGCTCGGTGTTATCACAAAATGATCGTCAAATTCGATGGTGTGGTGTGAATCGTCGGCTGGGCACATGATTTCGTGCATCTTCTCACCAGGGCGAATCCCCACAATCTCATGCTCTAGCCCTGGGCCATAGGCCTCGGCCAAATCGGTAATTCTCACCGAGGGAATTTTAGGGACAAAAATCTCTCCCCCTTGCATGCGAGCAAAGTTCTTAAGCACAAAATCGACGCCATCTTGCAAGGTTATCCAAAAGCGGGTCATGTCGGGGTGAGTAATAGGCAGCGAGGTCGCGCCATTATTGATTAACTGTTGGAAAAAAGGCACAACTGAGCCACGCGAACCCACCACATTGCCATAACGCACAGCAGAAAATCGGGTTTCCCCTGCGCCTACTATGTTATTCGCTGCAACAAACAGTTTATCCGACGCCAGTTTAGTGGCGCCATAAAGGTTTATGGGATTAGCCGCTTTATCGGTAGATAAGGCTATCACGCGCTTAACTTTATTCGCGATAGCCGCCTTAATTACGTTTTCAGCGCCGTAAATATTGGTCTTGATGCATTCCATGGGATTATATTCGGCTGCAGGAACCTGCTTAATTGCCGCGGCATGAATAACAAAGTCGACGTCATTAAACGCTTGCATAAGACGATCGCCATCGCGCACATCGCCAAGAAAATAGCGCATGCAAGGATCGTTATAGACCTGCTGCATCTCATACTGTTTTAACTCGTCACGAGAGAGAATAATCAACCGCTTAGGTTTATAACGCGCTAAAATTGTCTTGGTGTATTTTTGACCGAATGAGCCAGTGCCGCCAGTTATGAGGATGGATTTATTGTTAAACATATAGTCTCCAAATAGCTGCTTTAAACAGCACGACTAAAATTAAAATGAATGTAGCGAAATCTGATACCCAATATAATGGAGTTCACACTAAAAATATAAGCTGCTGCATAACACATACCGCCCATCGCGATAACCGAACAACAGGCAGACTCATAGATAGAGCCAGACAAAAAAGTAAACTTATAAACGCATTTAATTTTAGTAACTTAATCTTAATTGTCTAACTATATTTGCCCTTGTTGTGCAGCACATTACTCATATTGTACGATTTATCGACTCACCTGCAGCCAGCTAATCACTTTTTACCCTATGAATAAAATACCGTGACACCAAGCAAGGTGAATACAAGCGACAATAAGCCGCCATCCATGCAATGCTCTGGCCTACACTTCGCCACTTTTGTGACAAACATCTCACTTTTACATATCAAAGACAGTAAATAGCACTTGATAGCAACTCACAATCCAGTTGATAGCATTAACAGTCTCCCCCAATGCTGGAGTCAAACGTGAAGCAAGGCAGATAACCAACCATGGCAAAGTAAGCATGCCAACTGTAAGTCGCTAGTAGCGATTAACAGAGAATTCGCCAGCAAATTTCGCCAGTAAAGATAGGAAACCCATTTGAATCCGCAGCATTAGCAGGTAGGCTATGCTCATCACTGGTCAAGCACAATTCGAACCGACGAATGAGGACATCATGTTAGATAATCCGCCAGAAATCTCCAGAAGCTTTGCTGTCAGCCGCTTTGGCGAATATTACCTGCCCAGCATCAATCGCAATACATTTGAAAAAATTGACTCCACTTCATTGTATAACGAACGCTTCAAACAGGCCTTATCTAAACCCGATACCTTACATATCATCATCGGCCTCGATTCTGGGCTGCTGGCCAATTATGTCATGGAGCATCCGCTTGCCGATGGGGCTAAGTTTATTTTTGTTGAGCTGCCAGAAGTGCTCTCCATGTTGTCTATCGACATCCCTGAGAATCTGACAGATGAGATAAGCGTGATCTCATTTGATGAGCTTAAAGAGACCATTGCCGATATCCGCAATAATGTGTTTTTAGTCAAAGGTAAGTACGCCATTCATCGCTCAATTGCCGTCGATGGCAATTATTTAGAGCCCTACAGTGAGATCAATGCTGAAATCGAGAAAATGATTGAGCATGAATCCTTTAGCTTAGGCACGGCCTTTAATCAGAAGCTGTTTATCCAGACTCAGCTAACCAATTTAGCCGAAAACCTGCAACCCGCCTCAGTACTGCGTGGCCAATTTAATGATAAAACCTGCATCGTATTAGGCGGTGGGCCCTCCCTCGATAACAATATTGACTGGATAAAAGCCAACGCCGACCGACTGGTGATCATTGCCGCCTCACGCATTGTAGGCAAATTAGCCAAACTGGAGATAAAACCTGACATCATTGTCTCGGTCGACCCACAATCGATAAGTTTTGATGTCAATAAAGAGTTGATGTCACTGGAGCACGATACGTTGCTCGTCTACTCCTACCATGTGACCCCGAAAATTATCGGTCAATGGCGCGGCGCCGCGCTCTATACCGGCTCTCGTTTACCTTGGAACAGTGACCACGATAACAACAATATCGAGTCCGTCGGCCCCACAGTCACCAATAGCGCTATCGAAATTGCACGGGAGATGGGTTTTAGCCAAATTTTGTTGTGCGGCGTCGATTTTTGCCATTCGCAATCGGGTATCACCCACACCGCAGGCACCTATGGCGCAAGCCTTGGACCGGACATGGGGATTATGTACGAGTGGGTTGAAACCAATAGTGGTGAAATGGCGGAAACTCCTATACAGCTAATGTACGCCATACAATCACTGGCAGCAGCAATCGAGGCGTACCCTGGGGCGCGCTATATCAATCTGTCACCTGATGCCGCCAAGGTTAACGGGGTTGAACAGGTCAATGCCCATGACATCACCTTAGCAGAGATCAGCGCTAAGCAACGCGCGCTGCTGGCCCCAGCCCAGCATCTATTGAGTATCGACAAGAAATGTCAGTTACTTGGCAGCACGCTCGACGCCTTAAAAGCCACTAGCGAACAACTGGCGCAGTTAAATGACTACAATCAAGACGCACTGCAATTGGTCGACCAAATAGAAGCAGCGCATCAGTATCCTGAGCGCATAGGCGCATTAGCTAGCAAGCTCGACAATATCGAAAGCTGCATCAACGCTAACTACTCTGGCCTAGCAAAGCTGGTTAAATTTTATGGTTATTATGAATTTAGCCACTTTTTATCCACCAAAAAAGTCGATGACTGGTCACAGCAAGATGTGACTGACAATACCCGTCTTTACTATCAAGCTTTTAGCGACATCACGAGCGCATTAAGTCGATTAGTTGATGAGGCTATCGCGCGGGTAAGTTCACGCCTTGCAGAGCATCAAGATGAAGTGGATATTCACGCCTTATGTGAGCGCTGGGATATCGATGCACAGTGGGGACGCGCCCTTATTTGGCAACAGCAACATCCGCAGCAATACGCACAATTAACAACTGCTCAGCAAAGCGAACTGGCAAAAACCCGACAGCAATACCATGACCAATTTGTGGTCAAGGCGTTTATCGATCCCAGCGATGAGCCTGCTGTACCACAACTCAACAATGCCTTTAAAAAACTGCATGCTCTGCTGCATTACAAACACCTGCTGGCCATCACAAAAATGGTGCAGTACACCGCCCCTTATGTCGACAGTGATCTTGATATTACCCGTCTGCATAACTTAGCCAAAAGTTATCAATATCGGCTCGAAAACCAGCTAGAGCTGGCGCTCGATGCCGTGCTGGCAACCCCCATCGAACAGCGACAAGAAGCAGAGTTAAAGCAGATAATCCTACTGGCTTTAAAGCTTAACCGCCTGCCGCTGGCGCTGGCGCAATATGCCAAAATTATTACCTATAGCGACGAATATCTGCCGCAATATGCTCAGGCCTTATACTTAAACGACAATGCCCAAGACGCGTTAGCTACTTACTTGGATTACCTCGATAAATATCCGCAAGATATTTCGGTAATGTTAAAACTGGGGATTTTTCTCGCCAATGTCGGCCAAATCGATGGCGCACGCGCCTGTTTTGAAAACGTCTTAAGCCTAGATGAAGAAAACCAAGCCGCGATAAGCTATATCCAGCAGCTCGGCGATTAAGCGATAGGGCCTGTTGATCTTTCGAGGTTATTTTTGCAGCGAATTGTTGGGTATTTTATACAAGGCAGAAGCTTTGTGGTGTAGTTATTCTACATAAAAAGCTGAGAACGCAGTAGAAATGACCAGCAAAGATCAACAGGCCCTAGGGCGTCAGCGCAAAGATTTATCCGCTGGTGCCCTTTCCCTTGCTCGTATTCAAACCGTATAATACGCCTTTGCATATCTCACCCAATTTCGATAGCGAGGCTCTGTGGCACATACTTATATTCCACTCGATCAATACCAACGTAAATGGATCTTCAATCACAAAGATCTTCCTGTCAGTGATGATGACAAGGCATTCATTAAGCCCCTTGATCAAAAATCATCAATGGAGGTGTGGAATAAATGGATAAGTAACAAGAGCAGTCGCGCCGAGCAATTTACCAAGGGTGACTGGGCAGCAAAAGCCGATGCTTGGCTTGAAACCGACCATTGGCAAAGCGCATGGGACAGCGAAGCGGCCGAACTGCCCGAAATATTACACCATCATTTTGACTGGGAAAATGACACGCCAATCTATTTTTGCTATGAAAAATATCAAGTTATTGAAACTCGGTGGGATGTTTTTGTACGCAACTGGAAGTGTTTCCTGTTTTTTGATGACGGCCCACTACTGATCTCTCCGAAGAAAAAACAAGCGGCGATATTTCATCAAAGTGGCCAATACCAAGTGGGTCAGCGAGGTTAGCCCTCGCCCCATCATCGCCATCACGGCAACCATGACTCAAACCAATAACTAAAAATGAGACCCACGATGAAACCCATTACCACCTTAACCCTATTGCTGCCTTTACTAATGACCTGTCTGGCAAATGCCAAAACGATCGCCGATGTTGAAGTGGCTGAAATGATTCAATTAGCTGACAACACCTTGCAACTCAACGGCGCGGGCGTGCGCAGTAAATTCTTTATGGACTTGTATGTAGGCAGTCTTTACCTTCAGCAGTCAAGCAGTGACGTTGAGGCCATTATCAACGCCCCCAAGGCGGTGATCCGGCTTAATATCACCTCGGGGATGATCACCTCTGATAAAATGAGCGATGCCATTATCACCGGGTTTGACGATGCCACCCAAGGCCATGTAGCCCCCATTAAGCAACACATCGACACCTTTATGGCCTTATTTAATGAGCCTATTGTGGATGGCGATCAGTTTACCTTTGAGACCACTCAGGGCGTTGGCGTTAGTGCCTATAAAAACAACCAATTACAGGCAAACATTCAAGGCGAAGACTTTAGAAAAGCTCTGCTCAATATTTGGCTTGGAGACTCACCAGCACAAAGCAGCTTAAAGGCGGCAATGCTAGGACAATAAGGTAGCGACAATAGATGGCAGGACTGACATAAACGCATTACGCTGCCCCATAATCAACAAGCCCAACGCTATTGGCTGGGCTTGTTGATTATGGACGCAATTTTTACGACTAACTTGCTGTCACTGTAAGCGCCTATTAAAACTTATATTGCGCTGCAAATGCCATGGCCAGTTGATCATCTAGGCTATCGGTATTATTAGGTTCACTTAGCTCCATTTCACCATTAAAGTAATAACCTAAGTAACCATTGAGCGATAATGACTCATTCACCGCCCAACCTGCACGCATAAAGCTTGCCCACTCGTCGATTTCGACGGCCACGTTATCATCTTTAACTAAAAATCGTTGAGTACGCTTCGATGCGCCAACACCCACATCGATAGCATCAGACAGCTTATAACTCAGCTCCAAACCTGCTGGGACACTAAAACCAGCCGAAAATGGATTGCCCAACTTGAGCCTGTCACTAATTTGCCAGTTAACCGCCAGATAAGGCACGGTTCTGACCTCTGAAATATCGTTTAAATAGGCGACGCCAAGCCCTAACATATTGCCATTATTGAATCGGTACATACCTGAGGCGACCACACCATAACTTTGTGCATTTGAGCGCGAGGCATCCTCTGTGTAAGCGTATTGGATCTTAGGTGCAAACAGGAACATCCAACGCTGATTAGGCCGAAAGCTCAGCCCCACCCCAGCACTGTAACGGTCGACAGATGACCAAGGAGATAGTTGCCCCCCCATTAATCCAGCGCCTCTGCCTGACCAATCAAAATCTAACTTGTCATAATTAGCATTGATACTGAGTGACCACTGCTTATTCAGTGGTATATCGCTCTTAACACCAAATAACCAGGTATCTCGCTGTACCTCATAGCCCGAGTTATTCACGTCGGCATCTGAGGTCGCAATACGAGACACACTCAAAGTCAACGGCGAGTAAGGTTTGGCCACAGCAGACGCGCTAGTCCCTAGGGTGGCAACCGCCCCAAATAGTAAGGAGGTCGATAGGCGAGAAAAACGGCTGTTGTTATCAAAAATCATGCTAACTCCATCGCAGCAATATAAAAATAATGGATGATCGTTATCGATCACGGCAATGTTCACCGCAACAAAAACGAAATGCAATAGCTTAGAGAGCTACACAGTGGCTATTGCGGTTATTGAGCGCACTACTGCTTATTATCACGCCATATTATTGAGATTATTACTTTTTTAAAGCATCTATAACACAAATGGTGACACCCACAACTCAGCGTCATTAAGCAACTTCTGGGACTCTCTACGGTGTAATAAATTGGCCTGCAAGCAAACCGTTAGCATTACGCTCCTGCACAGTAAACCGATCAGCTGCGCCAAGATTATAGTTCAACTTAAGCCATCTATTTTCCCGCGATATGTCTGTTTTATGGTTTATCAACACTCAGGTTTCACTACGATAAGCTCGCAAAAACATCTCAACCGTCTCTTTAATATACCGCGTGCGATGGGGCGCGATATCCTCTACCGCCAACCCTAACTCTAACTTTAGGCGCATCTCACCAAATAACATAAGGCATAAACGCACTGCAGCGCCACGAACATCACCAAACTGATAACGGCCAACTTGTTGCAATTCAATAAAAAAGTGAGCGGTTTAAATCATCACACCTTACACAACGCTCCCCCTGCACCAAAAGCCAACCCCACATTGGTGCACGCTCAATACTGTACCATTAAAAAATCACCTCTCATGTTAACAATATGGTAACTAGTTAATTTTATAATATTTTAGTTGAATTAGACCTATGTCAAAACATTGCCGATAACATTTCTATATATTTAGCAAACAATAATAAACAAGCATGGATAGACGGATGAATTACAAACATTGGCCGGTCGCAAAACAGATAGGTGTGCTCGCCTTTATACTCACCATAATCGTATTTAGTATTATTAGCAGTGTCTCTTATATCACTGCTAATAATGTGCTCGAACAAAAAGGGATCAGCGCCATGAAGGCGCAAATGGACAGCACCGCCGACCTTATCGAGCTGCAGTACCATAGTTTATTATCATTAGCTCGTCGCAACGCCGATATCTTGCGCACCATGTACCCAGGGCAATTTTATAAACCCGACAAAACCGTCAAGGTGTTAGGCACCCCTACGCCAGCATTAGCCCACGAGCGCGAGCAAATTAACGCTTCAAAAAGTAAAGTGGACCGATTTTCTAGCCTAACGGGTGGCACTGCAACGGTATTTGTGCGTGACGGAGATGACTTTATCCGTATTTCGACCTCACTAAAAAAAGCCGACGGTCAACGTGCATTAGGCACCTATTTGGGCACCAAGCACCCAGGCTACGCTGCGCTGATCAAGGGCCAAGAATATGAGGGTTACGCTAAGCTGTTTGGTAAAGATTACATGACGGTTTACCGCCCGATAACGGGGCCTGCGGGGGATGTCATCGGTATCCTTTATATCGGCTTTGATATCACAGACTCGCTTACTGAACTGCAACAGTCGATGAACCAACTCAAGCTGGAGGAGTCAGGCTACTTCACCCTACTGCGTAATAGGGACAACATCATTATCGCCCAGCCACATCAAACGACGGGCACCCCACTTACAGAGACCATTTTAGACGGTATAAGCCTTGAGCAAGCCAAGCAAGATGAAGGTGAGCGAGAGTATCTCAATAGGCAGGGTGAAGCCATGTATGCATACTCACTCAACATTCCTGGCTGGCAATGGACCCTACTGGGCCAAACCAAAGTGCGCGAGCTAAATGAAGAAAGCCTAACACTGCTCGCCATCAATGTGGCTGTCGCACTGTTCGGCATTGTGGTTATTACCCTGCTGCTCTCTTTAGTGCTATTTAAAACCCTCAAGCCTTTAGGCGTACTGCAATATCAACTCACTCAATTAGGTGAAGGTGACTTGTCACAGCAGTTCGCGACGGTATCCAATGACAGTGATAACGAGGTGGATAAAATCACCATTAGCGCGCATCAAATGGCGACCAGCCTCAGAACCTTAATTGATGCACTACAAGCCTCGGTCAATACCCTAGAAACTCAGGCCGAGACGGCTCAAGAAACCGCACGCCTCAACGGTGAAGAGTCACAAGCATTGATGGCGCAGACCGATCAAATTGCCACCGCCATTGAAGAGATGTCGACCTCCATTCGTGATGTCGCTAGCCACGCAGGTGAAGGGGCCAATCGCAGTCAGCAAGTTGACAGTGCATCACGCGATGGCCATCAGCAGTTAAATTTAGTCGTGCAAGGGCTCACCACCTTAAGCGATCAGCTTAATAGCAGCCACATCAGTGTCGAAAACGTCAGCAAAGAGAGTGAAGCGATTAACCAAGTCACGGAAGTGATCAACAGCATCGCCGAACAGACTAACCTGCTGGCGCTTAATGCCGCCATTGAAGCCGCCCGCGCGGGGGAACAAGGCCGTGGGTTTGCCGTGGTCGCCGATGAAGTCCGCACCTTAGCCCAGCGTACCCAGTCTTCAATCTCAGAAATTAGCCAGACCATTGCTCAACTGCAATCACAGGTCAAGCTTACCGCCCAGCAGATGGGGCAAAGCCAGCAGCTGGGCACAGAGTCTGCTAATCAGGGGCAAGAGGTCGCGTTGCAGCTTAATCAAATCACTACCAGTATTGGTGAGCTAGCCATCACCTCAAGTAGTATTGCCAGTGCAACGGAGCAACAAAGCGCCGTGGCCGATGAGATAACCCGTAACTTGCATCAAATCACAGAGCTGGCTCGCGAGGGGGAACTGCGCGCCAATGAAACCCTTGATGCCGCTCAAGGTCTATCCCATTTAGCCCATGAGATAAAACAGAAGATCAGCATCTTTAAATAAGCCCTAAATACACCAGGCCATCTGCAGCTTAATGGCCTGGTGTTCCTGCACTCAAAAGCCCTACCTCAGTAACCTAATTCAGCAAGCTAAATCAGTGGCCACCACCGTAATCAATTACCTAAAAATCTAGCTCACTAGCGGTAATGCTTCACCAACATTCGGCCACCCCTTGCCCACTTTAACTAATGCTTCATCACCTCAACACATGGACCGCTTAATCACTTGGCCAATGCTGCTAGCCACATTAAATTGCTCGCAAGTCAAGTTGAGTGCAACAGTCAAACACTGCTCATCGTGATGAATGTAATCTACTCACCAGCGTAAGCGTGCCGCACTGAGTTGCGAGGTATCTATTGGGAACAGCAAAGGCAATCCCTCAGCCTGTAGCAAAGGTCTGTTACGGCGGTCTTTAGCATTGTGATGATTTCTTCCTCTCAACAAACAATAAAAAACCCCGCATCTACCAAAGTAAAGTACGGGGTTTAGAGATAACGCGACTAGCCATATTTAGGCAGCGACGCTTATCTTAGCGACGAGATTAATCTTGTTGATCTGCGTCTCTGTCCATGTTTTCAGTATTTTCTAACCACAAGGCGTTGATAATACCGAAAGAACACGCCAGCAAAATGCCTAAAATCCAAGCAAAGTACCACATAGTGTCGGCTCCTTAGTAAAGTGACGTCTTGTTATCTTCGATGTAGCTGCGGCTTAAGCGGCCAAACATCTTCAAGTAAGTCCAAATGGTGTAGCTGAGGACTATCGGTACAAAGATAGCGGCTGCCCATGTCATCACGGTTAACGTCATATGACTGGCTGTCGCATCCCACATAGTTAAGCTCACATTGGGCTCAAGTGATGATGGCATCACAAATGGGAACATAGCTGCGCCACAGGTCAAAATAATCATCGCCACTGCAACAGAGCTGAACAAGAACGCAAAACCTGAGCGGTTAAAACGACTCGCTAGCAAGGCCAGTAGTGGCATTGCAATGCCCAAAATCGGGAACAGCATAGTCACAGGGTACTTGTCATAGTTTGCTAACCAGGCACCGGCTTCAACGGCAACCGTTTTTAAGGTTGGGTTTGACACGCCGTGAGTATCAAGCGCAGATGTGATCACATAACCGTCAATCCCATTGGCTAACCAAACACCAGCGAGGGTAAACAGCACAGCCAATAACAGAGCAAACACTTGAGTGGCTTTCGCAGCACGAACGCGCAGCTCACCTTCTGTCTTCATCTGTAACCAAGCAGCACCTTGCATCATGATCATCGCCACGCTCACCAGACCAGCTAATAAACCAAATGGATTCAGCAGCCCAAACAAGCCACCATGATAAGTTGCACGTAGGAACTCATCAAAGTTAAACGGCACACCTTGTAACAAGTTACCAAATGCCACACCAATGATCAGCGGCGGAACAAAACCACCGGCAAACAATGCCCAGTCCCAGCTCTTACGCCATCTTGGATCTTCAATTTTCGAGCGATAATCGAAACCCACTGGGCGCATAAACAGGGCAAACAGCACCAACATCATCGCCACATAAAAGCCTGAGAAAGATACCGCGTACACCATAGTGCCAAGCAGCAAATAGCGCACCACCTGCGGTGATTAACCATACTTGGTTACCATCCCAGTGAGGGGCAATCGAGTTAATCATGATACGGCGATCGGTATCATCTTTACCGATGATAGGCAGCAATGCCCCCACTCCCATATCGAAACCGTCGGTGACGGCAAATCCGATGAATAGCACACCAATCAGTGCCCACCAGATAAATCTTAATATCTCATAATCAAACATAATCAGATCTCCGGCTTAAGCATCTAGCTGTTCAAAGTGATAACGACCTGTTTTCAGGCTGCTAGGGCCTTTACGAGCAAACTTAATCATTAAGAACAGCTCGATAACCAACAACACTGAATAGAACAAGGTAATTGAAATGATACTGAACCACAGATCACTTACGTTCAGGCTCGATGCCGACATGAAAGTAGGCAAAACCTCTGAAATGGTCCAAGGTTGGCGACCGTACTCGGCGACAAACCAACCACACTCAATCGCGATCCAAGGCAATGGTAAGCTGTATAGCGCAGCTTTAAGTACCCATGGTTTCTCTTCGATTTGGTGACGTGTGCTTTGCCAGAAAGCGGCAGCGAACACAAACAACATGATCACACCAAGACCGACCATTACGCGGAAGCTCCAAAACATCGGCGCGACCGATGGGATAGAATCTTTCGCCGCAGCTTGAATTTGCTCTTCGGTAGCATCAACCACATTGTCCGTGTAACGCTTAAGCAGTAAGCCATAGCCTAAGTCCACTTTAGCCTCTTCAAAAGCGGCTCGCAGCTCAGGAGTTTCGTTACCCGCACGCAACTCTGTTAGCATCGCGTAGGCTTTCATACCGTTACGAATACGCACTTCGTGTTCGGCAATCAAGTCACGAATACCAGTCACCTCTTCATCCAGAGAGCGAGTTGCAATAATGCCCATCGCATAGGGGATTTTAATGGCATAATCGGTGTGCATGGTTTCTTGATTTGGGAAACCCACAGCGGTAAATGCCGCAGGAGCTGGCTCAGTGTGCCATTCTGCTTCAATCGCGGCTAATTTAACTCGCTGTACTTCGCCGACCTTATAACCCGATTCGTCGCCTAATACGATAACCGACAAGATAGAGGTCATACCAAAACTGGCTGCAATCGCGAATGAACGACGAGCAAAAGGCAGGTCACGCTTTTTCAAGATGTAGTAAGCACTGATAGCTAAAACAAACATCGCGCCCGCTACATAACCTGACGCCACAGTATGCACAAACTTCACCTGCGCAACGGGATTAAATACCACCTCGGCAAAGCTGGTCATCTCCATACGCATGGTTTCGTAGTTAAATACGCTACCGACGGGGTTTTGCATCCAACCATTAGCCACTAGGATCCACAAGGCTGACATGTTTGAGCCCAGCGCCACTAACCAGGTAACGGCTAAGTGTTGGCGCTTACTGAAACGATCCCAACCAAAGAAGAACATCCCGACTAAAGTCGATTCGAGGAAGAACGCCATCAACCCTTCAATCGCCAGCGGTGCGCCAAAAATATCACCCACATAATGTGAGTAATACGACCAGTTAGTTCCAAATTGGAACTCCATCGCCAACCCGGTGGTCACACCGAGAGCAAAGTTAATACCAAATAGCTTACCCCAGAACTTGGTCATATCTTTATAGATCTGCTTATCGGTCATCACATACAGTGATTCCATAATGGCTAGCAAGAACGCTAACCCCAAGGTCAAAGGAACAAACAGGAAGTGATACATAGCTGTCAGCGCGAACTGCAAGCGCGAGAGCTCAACAACCTCTTCAACAATCATCAGTGACTCCTTAGGTGGTGCGAACATTATTACGATGAGATCCCCATCCACCGTAAAATGCATTTTTTAAGAACTTTATTGTTCAAAGTGATCCGTATATGTCGCCATATACTAAACCGCCAAATATTTACTTTTCAGTCAAATTGAGTAAAACAGTGCTTCAAAAGGCGTCCCCCACATAAAAACGAGACACACCCCACGAAACGGTAAGCTTTGTGATCTCTAACCCCTAAAAATCAACAGCGAAATAATTAAAAGTAATTTTTTCAGAAACTTACAACAGGGCTCGGCAAGTATACCGTGGGTATTTTATACCACTGAGAATTGATTCAAATCAATCAATCATGCCAGCAATAATGGGTTTTGCGGCAGACGACACACTTCACCCGCCAAGGTGGTTGCTAAAACAAACAAAACATGCTAGGTGGTTACGGTAATTAATAAAAGACAATACTTATAACCCCTAAGCATGTATATCTCCACAAAAAGGATATTTAACAAAACTTAACAAATAAACCATTATTATCACTAACCATAAAAAACAAACAAACCAAAATAAATGCAAGTAAAAACAAAAGTATAAAATCATTGACAGCTCAACAAGTAATCACTAGTGAATTTGAATCATTATATTTACTAATGATAAATCTTAATTTTAATCGTTTGTCCAAAATAAGACGTCTGGTTACCATACCGCCCAGTAGAGGAGCCTATAAGGCCATCCGCTGAAGTCGCCCAGTGGTGTTCGGCTCCACTCATACCATCAACCACTATGTAGAGATATCAAAATGAAAAGCTTATTTGACCGTTTAGTAAACAGCTATAAGCGTATTTTTGTTGAATTATATCAAGCTAATGCTCGTTAATACGCTGTTTAGCAAGAGTTTTAGTTAGAGTTTTGTTAGCGCAAAACCGCCATCATCTCGGTAACGGGGTGGTGGCGTTTTCATATCTAGAGCCTAATTTGCCATAGTCACATTACAGTTTAGCACTTGCTGATATACCTGCTAAAAGTTAATCGCTACGGTTTAAAAAATGCCGCATAACCCTAAGTTTAAGTATATAAAGATAAAAATGGCGTATAGATAAGCCTTTATCGCTATTTAGCACAAGGTAATATAAATACTAAACTGTAACACTTTGTATTAAATACCATTTATATTTCACAGTAATGACCAATAAAAAAGGCCTCAAAATTTCGAGGCCTTTTTTGTCGCTAAACAAGTATTAACAGTTCATGTTAACCTAATTTAGCTCTGGCATTTCTAAACATTCTCATCCAAGGGCTATCTTCGCCCCATTCATCAGGATGCCATGAGTTGGCCACGGTTCTAAACACACGCTCAGGGTGTGGCATCATGATAGTTACGCGGCCATCAGTGCTACAGATCCCTGTTAAGGCGTTCGGTGAACCATTAGGGTTTTCTGGATACTGAGTGGCAATCTGCCCATGGCCATCAACAAAACGCAGGGCGATGGTGCCCGAAGCTTCTGCAGCAGCTAGGGCTGCTGGCGACGCAAACTCGGCGCGACCTTCTCCATGGGATACCGCGATCGGCATACGCGATCCTTGCATCCCCTCAAAGAACAACGACGGGCTCTGCTGCACTTCAACCAAGCTAAAGCGAGCTTCAAAGCGCTCAGAGCGGTTACGCACAAAGTGTGGCCAGTGCTCAGTGCCCGGGATAATATCTTTTAAGTTAGATAACATCTGGCAACCGTTACAGACGCCGAGGGCGAAGCTGTCTTGACGCTCAAAGAAGCGGCTAAACTGCTCACGCGCGCGGGCATTAAACAATATCGATTTAGCCCAACCTTCACCCGCGCCCAATACGTCGCCGTATGAGAAGCCACCACAAGCCGCTAGGCCTTGGAACTCTTCAAGGCTAATTCGGCCAGACAAGATATCCGACATATGCACATCACGGCTTTCGAAACCGGCTCTATCAAACGCGGCCGCCATCTCTAGATGTGAGTTAACGCCCTGCTCACGCAAAATCGCCATCTTAGGCGCAGCGCCTTTAAGGATATAAGGTGCTGCAATATCTTCGCTTGGATTAAAGGTCAGATCCACGGTCAAACCCGGAGCATCGGCCACTTGCTTAAGCTGAAACTCTTCTAGGGCGCATTCTGGGTTGTCACGTAAAGCTTGCATGCGATAGGTGGTTTCAGCCCAGATGGTTCTCAGCTCGGTGCGCGACTCACGTAATACTTCACTCGCGCCGTCAAAAATAACAATATCATCACCAGCCACTGGTTTAGCAACGCTGACACACGCCACGCCAGCGGCCTGATACTGCGCCTTAATGGCACTGGCATCAGATGCACTCACTTGGATAACGGCGCCCAGCTCTTCGTTAAACAAGCGCTCAACATGGGTTCCGCTCAAGGCTTCAAGGTTCACCTCAAGCCCAGTATTACCCGCAAACGCCATCTCGACTAAGCTCGTTAATAAACCACCGTCACTGCGGTCGTGATAGGCAATAATCGCTTTTTTCGCAACCAGTTTTTGGGTCACGTCGAAGAAACCACGCAGCAGCGCAGCATCATTAAGATCTGGCGCCACATCACCAAGCTGGCTATAGACTTGCGCTAAACAAGAGCCCCCCAAACGGTGATGGCCTGCACTCAGATCCACCAGCAGTAACTCGGTCTCACCTTTGTCGCTGCGCAGCTCAGGCGTTACCGTATTACGAATATCTTGTACGACACCAAAGGCGGTGATCACCAGTGACATCGGCGAGGTTACCGCTTTATCGACGCCATCATCTTGCCAAGCGGTCTTCATCGACATAGAGTCTTTGCCGACCGGAATGGTTAAATCAAGCTCTGGACACAGCTGCTCCCCCACGGCCTTAACCGCTTCGTAAAGGCCAGCATCTTCACCAGGATGACCAGCAGCCGACATCCAGTTAGCCGACAGTTTGATGCGCTTGAACGAGCCAATATCGGTACCGGCAATGTTCATAATAGACTCGGCAACAGCCATGCGAGCCGAAGCGCCAAAGTCTAATAAGGCCAGCGGCGTGCGCTCACCAATCGACATGGCTTCACCGGCGTAAGTGTCGAAACTCGACGCGGTCACCGCACAATCGGCCACGGGCACCTGCCAAGGGCCCACCATCTGATCGCGATTCACCAAACCAGTAACAGTGCGGTCGCCAATGGTAATAAGGAAGGTTTTTTCCGCCACTGTGGGTAAACGTAGTACACGTTGCACCGCCTCTTTCAACTCGATAGCCCCCTGATCTAACGCTGGAGACTGCGCTTTTTGTGATACCACATCGCGGCTCATTTTAGGCGCTTTACCTAGCAAGACATCTAAAGGTAAGTCGATAGGCATATTGTCAAAGTGGCTGTCAGACAGCGATAAATGCCGCTCCTGCGTTGCCTCACCGACCACGGCAAATGGCGCGCGTTCACGCTCACAAATCGCGGTAAATACAGCTAGATTTTCGGGCGCGACCGACATCACATAACGCTCTTGCGACTCGTTACACCAGATCTCTAACGGGCTCATGCCGGGTTCATCTGATGGCACATTACGCAGCTCAAATTTACCGCCGCGCTCACCGTCATTGACGAGCTCAGGGAAAGCGTTAGATAAACCACCAGCGCCGACATCGTGAATAAACTGAATCGGGTTATCATCACCCATCTGCCAGCAGCGATCGATCACCTCTTGGCAACGACGCTCCATTTCTGGGTTTTCACGCTGCACAGAAGCAAAGTCTAAGTCTTCGCTAGACTGACCCGAGGCCATAGATGACGCCGCGCCACCGCCCAAACCGATATTCATCGCTGGGCCACCTAACACAATCAGCTTGGCGCCAACGGTGATTTCACCTTTTTGTACATGTTCTTCGCGGATATTACCCAAACCACCCGCCAGCATAATGGGCTTATGGTAGCCGCGCACTTCAACACCATTATGGCTAGAAACTTGCTGCTCATAGGTACGGAAGTAACCCACTAATGCTGGGCGACCGAATTCGTTATTGAAGGCCGCGCCACCTAATGGGCCTTCGGTCATGATATCGAGCGCGGTGACGATGCGATCCGGCTTACCATAATCACCTTCCCAAGGTTGCACGAAACCTGGGATCTTAAGGTTAGAAACACTAAAGCCGGTTAATCCTGCTTTAGGCTTAGAGCCGCGGCCAGTGGCACCTTCGTCACGAATTTCACCGCCCGAGCCGGTGGCCGCACCTGGGTATGGACTAATCGCCGTGGGGTGATTGTGGGTTTCCACCTTCATCAACACATGCATAGGTTCTGTATGGTAGGCGTACACCCCATTTTGCTCAGGGAAGAAACGCCCAGCCACCGAACCTTCCATCACGGCAGCGTTATCTTTATAGGCGGATAACACATGATCAGGTGTCTTTTCGAAGGTGTTTTTAATCATTTTGAACAACGATTTAGGCTGAACTTCGCCGTCGATTGTCCAATCGGCATTAAAGATTTTATGTCGGCAGTGCTCAGAGTTTGCCTGTGCAAACATCATCAGCTCAACGTCATTTGGATTACGGTTAAGACGGACAAAGTTGTCGACTAAGTAATCTATCTCATCGGCCGCTAACGCAAGCCCTAGCTCGATATTGGCTTGCTCGAGCGCGCGTTTGCCTTCACCGAGAATATTCACACTGGTGACTTTGGCTGGCGCAGTGCGAGCAAACAAGCTAGCAGCTTGCTCAAAATCAGTCAGCATCACTTCGACCATGCGGTCATGTAATAGTTGGTTTAACTGCTTTTGCTGCTCATCATTAAGACTATCGCCTTGGACGTAATACGCGACACCACGCTCTAAACGCTTCACTTTGTGTAAACCACAATTGTGTGCGATGTCTGTCGCTTTAGATGACCAGGGAGAGATGGTGCCGGGACGGGGAGTAACAAAGTAGAGGGTGCCTTGTGGAGCATGTGCTTCGATAGCGGGTCCATAGGTCAGTAACTTGGCTAGTTGCTGGGTTTCGCTAGCATCTAGCGTAGCGGTTAAATCGGCTAAATGTACAAACTCAGCGTAGATATTGTTAATGGGCAGAGCTGCGTTATCACAGGATGCCATTAATTTTTGAACTCTAAACGCTGATAATGCAGGGGCTCCGCGGATGATCTCCATCACGTCTTTTCACCTTATTAATTATAATTGCAGGGTCAGATCTGGCGCTATTATAGGGAAATACGGTGCACAAATCATCAGGCTTGTGGCGCCAAAACGGCGTTTCATTCAGTTTATTAGCCTCGTAATGCGAAAACTGCATTACGTGATAAAAAAACTGACTTGAAAATACAAAATATTCCCATAATTAACGGGACATGACTGCACGAAATGCCAGCAAAAATATAATGAGCAACTACTGAAAAATCGATTAAAATTAATTTATTACTCAGTAACATACTGCTGGAAGCTGTCTATTATTGAGTTTTATCTCATTATGATACAATAAGCGTCCTACTCGCTTTCAAACATGTTTTTACCGCGTATTGCCGCGCTGTCATAGATGCGATACCACAATAAACAAGGGCAGTTAAGGGCTCTTACCAACACGGTATATGACTCTATTATGCGCAGTGGATTTATACACAAAACACTAGCGCTGAGTATCACAGCGCAACGCTTCACCAGATTCGTCTGGGTACTCAACCCATTGCAAATTGATGACATGCCATCTCAAACCATAAACAGGTTCTAGCGGTGGCCTTATGACAGACAACTAGATTCACGGGGGACATTAATGCGACATCTTTTGTTGATTCTTAGCTGCTTATTATTACTGACTGCCTGTCAGCCAAGCGCTGTGGACGCAACAAAAGTGCCAACGCCAGTGGAAGTGAAAACCCAACTCAATGTTGGCACCCTTTATGGCGCACAGATATACGTCACTACGGGCCAAGGCACCGCAGGCTTTGATTATGAGATGGCTGAACGCTTTGCCCAGCATTTAGGCTTAACGCTCAATATGCAACCTTATGCCACTATTGCCGAACTCTATAGTGCGTTGCAACAAGGGGAAATTGATCTCATTGCGGCGGGCTTAACCGATACTCTGCAGCGCCGCGAGCTATTTAGGATCGGGCCGCCACTGTATTATGTCAATCAAGTCTTGGTGTTCAAACAAGGGGAAAGATATCCAGAGGATATCAGTCAGCTTGATGACAATATTAATGTGATCACCGATTCTTCGTTTATTGAAACTTTAGCCGACTTACAGAAGCTCTACCCCGAACTGGTGTGGGATCAACACAGCGATAAGGACAGCGAAGAACTATTGGCGATGATCGCTCGCGATGAAATTCGCTACACAATTGCTGACTCGACAACGTTCGAGATCAATCGCCGCTATATGCCAGAACTCAGGGCAGGCCCAGTGCTGCGGGAAGAGCAAGCCATTGTCTGGCTACTGCCAGCCAATAACAGCGATATGTTAATGAGCCAACTGCTGAGCTTTTGGCATGAGCAGCAGCGCCTTGGCACCCTAGATCATTTAAATGAAAAGTATTTTGCCCACGTCAAGCGATTCGATTATGTCGATACTCGCGCGTTTTTACGCGCCATCGACACTAAGCTGCCTAAATACCAGAAACAATTTCAACAATACGCAGGCAATATCGATTGGCGTAAGCTCGCGGCAACGGCTTACCAAGAGTCGCACTGGAATCCCAATGCTCGTTCTCCCACTGGCGTGCGCGGGTTAATGATGCTCACCTTGCCGACCGCTAAACAGGTAGGGATCAGCAACCGCTTAGACCCAGAGCAAAGCATTAAAGGCGGCGCTAAATACCTTAACGATATTCTGGAGCGACTCCCTGAGTCTATACCGGAAAATCAACGTATGTGGTTTGCCCTCGCCTCGTACAATATTGGCTATGGGCATGTGGAAGATGCGCGTAAATTAGCCGAGTCAATGGGGCTTAATCCCAGTGCTTGGCGCGATGTGAAACAAGTGCTTCCCTTGTTGCAAAAACGCAAATATTATAAGCAGACACGCTATGGTTATGCTCGTGGTAGCGAGGCTGTCCATTATGTTGATAATATCCGTCGTTACTATGATACGTTGGTGTGGATAGACAATCAGAACCAGCAACTCCAAGATAGCTTTGCGGATAATGCTCAGCAGACAGCCGATAAGACCCAGATAGAAACCGAGCCCGAGACAACCCCAAGCTTAGGTGCCGCTCCAGCGCAATAAGTAAGGGGCATTATGCTGTCACAATAGCGCGTCATCATCGGCAGCAAAGGCTGCATTCAGCATCAAAAGGAGCTTAACGATGAAAAGAAAATCTTTAAACAACTTAACGTCTCGACGTCGAGCACAGATAAAAGTTAAACATCAGAAAACGCTCAACCGTCAAAAGAAGTTTTTCACTTTTATCAGACAAAACAGCGAAAGTTGTATCGATTAACACCAACAAGGGCT
Source organism: Shewanella sp. 553 (assembly GCF_059338375.1). Taxonomy (NCBI): domain Bacteria; kingdom Pseudomonadati; phylum Pseudomonadota; class Gammaproteobacteria; order Alteromonadales; family Shewanellaceae; genus Shewanella; species Shewanella sp. 553. The sequence goes on along the minus strand of NZ_CM181701.1, from coordinate 1,204,700 downwards.
TACTCAGTAAGCCCTTGTTGTTTTGCAGCCAGCTTTAACGCCTTTTTCTCTTGCCTGCGACGACGAAAAAAAGCACTCAGCTGGGTCGCGCATTCATCGGCTAGCACCCCAGAGGTAACCTCTAGCTGATGATTAAACGCATTAAAACGCAATAAGTCTAACACGCTACCTGCCGCGCCAGTTTTAGGATCGGCCGCGCCAAATACCACTCGCGACACCCTGGCATGCACCATCGCCGCGGCGCACATGGCACAAGGCTCTAACGTCACATACAAAGTAGTATCGAGCAGACGATAATTTTCAACGACCTGACCCGCTGCTCGAATGCACAACATCTCCGCATGGGCGCTGGCATCATGCTGACCGATATTAAGATTAAAACCTTCGGCAAGGATTTTACCCTCTTTAACCAACACCGCCCCCACAGGCACCTCGCCCGCAGCTTCAGCCTTTGCGGCTAACGCCAGTGCATGGCGCATAAACTGGATATCTTGCTCTTGTTGAGCGTTTTTCGCTATCTGAGACAAGTCACTTTCTCCCCCAATTACAACCCTATACCAATAGTTTATCCCAAAGCCACTCATGATGGTTGCAGCTTATTCACGGCTCACCAATTAACCCAGATTAAAAGGCATCACATTGACATAAGTTCCTAATCGATACGCTAGATAATCAACTAGGTGATCGCTGGCGATGGCTAGCCACACCAATATTGATTGGCCAGTCGGCGCCCATAAAAAAGGGGCATATTGCTATGCCCCTCTGTTTAGTTGAGTGCTAGGAAACTATTCCCACTCAATCGTCGCAGGTGGCTTACCAGAAATATCGTAAACCACACGAGAAATACCGTCGATCTCGTTGATAATGCGATTTGATACGCGACCTAAGAAATCATAAGGTAGGTGCGCCCAATGAGCGGTCATAAAGTCGATAGTTTCAACCGCACGTAGTGATACCACCCAATCATATTTACGGCCATCACCCATAACGCCTACAGAGCGTACCGGTAAGAATACGGTAAAGGCTTGGCTGACTTTGTTGTATAGGTCGGCTTTATGCAACTCTTCGATGAAAATCGCATCGGCGCGGCGCAACAGGTCACAGTACTCTTTTTTCACTTCGCCCAGTACACGTACACCAAGACCTGGGCCTGGGAACGGATGACGATACAACATGTTGTAAGGTAGGCCTAATTCGAGACCAATCTTACGTACTTCATCTTTAAACAGCTCACGTAGCGGTTCGACTAAGCCCATCTCCATATCATCTGGCAAACCGCCAACGTTATGGTGCGACTTAATCACATGCGCCTTACCCGTTGCACTACCGGCTGATTCAATCACATCAGGATAGATGGTGCCTTGTGCTAACCACTTAGCATTAGCGCATTTTTTCGACTCTTCATCGAAAATATCCACAAACACTTTACCGATAATTTTACGCTTAGCTTCTGGCTCAGCTTCGCTGGCAAGGGCGTCAAGGAACCGGTTTTCAGCATCGACATGCACTATGTTGAGTCCGAAGTGGTCGCCAAACATCTCGAGTACTTGTTCAGCTTCATTCAAACGCAGCAGGCCGTTATCCACAAATACACAGGTCAACTTTTTGCCAATAGCGCGGTGCAGCAACATAGCAACGACTGACGAGTCAACACCACCAGACAAGCCTAAGATCACTTCGTCATCGCCAATTTGCTGCTTTAAGCGAGCAATGGCGTCTTCGATAATCGAGGCAGGTTTCCAGTTGGCTTCACACTGACAAATCTCCAGCGCGAAATGCTCTAGCATGCGCTTACCTTGACGAGTGTGCGTCACTTCAGGGTGAAACTGCACCCCGTAAAATTGCTTGTCCTCGTTCGCCATGGCAGCAAATGGACAGGTATCGGTTTTAGCAACAGTAACAAAACCCTCAGGGATTGCAGACACTTTGTCACCGTGGCTCATCCAAACGTCCAGCAGAGCCTTACCTGTATCGCTCACCGCATCTTCGATGCTCTTAAAGAGCTTAGATGGGTTTTGCACCTCTATTTGGGCATAACCAAATTCACCTTCACCTATGCCTTTAATCACTTTACCGCCCAGCTGCTCAGACATGGTTTGCATGCCATAGCAAATGCCTAATACTGGCACGCCAGCATTAAACACATATTCAGGTGCTCGTGGTGAGTTAGCTTCGGTGACACTTTCAGGGCCACCCGCCAGGATAATACCGTTAGGGGCAAACTCTTTGATTTGTGCCTCAGACACATCCCAAGCCCAAAGCTCACAGTAAACACCGATTTCACGAATTCGGCGGGCAATCAATTGAGTGTACTGAGATCCAAAATCTAAAATGAGGATCTTATGATCATGAATGTTGCTCATGGTTTACCTTAATATCTTTTAAATTTATCGCGTGGCCGAAAAACATCTCGGCAGATCAAATGAATCAACGGCAAGGCATAGTGATGCCCTGCCTGAATGCCACTTTTTATGAACCGCTACGGTAGTTAGGCGCTTCTTTACTGATGGTCACATCGTGTACATGGGACTCGCCCATACCTGCCGAGGTCACTTTAACGAATTCGGCTTTTTCGCTGAGGTCTTTAATGGTTGGACAACCGGTTAAGCCCATGCATGAACGTAGGCCACCCATGTGCTGATGGATGATCTCTTTAAGCTTACCTTTGTAAGGTACGCGACCTTCGATCCCCTCAGGTACCAGCTTGTCAGCGGCATTGTCACTTTGGAAATAACGGTCTGATGAGCCTTGTGTCATGGCGCCTAGAGAGCCCATTCCACGGTATGATTTATAGGCACGGCCATTGTAAAGTTCGGTTTCACCCGGCGCTTCTTCAGTACCGGCAAACATAGAGCCTGCCATGATGCATGATGCGCCAGCGGCTAAGGCTTTGGCTAAATCGCCAGAGAAACGAATACCACCATCGGCAATCACAGGAATATCTAGGTGCTTAACGGCTGCAGCGGCGTCAGATACGGCGGTAATTTGCGGCACACCAACACCCGTTACGATGCGTGTGGTGCAGATAGAACCAGGGCCAATACCCACTTTAACGGCGTTAACGCCAGCATCAACCAAGGCCAAAGCGCCTTCGGCTGTGGCCACATTGCCACCAACAATTTGCAGCTCTGGATATTTGGCACGGGTATCACGAATACGTTGTAAAACCCCTTCTGAATGACCATGAGATGAGTCAATCAAGAGCACATCAATACCGGCCTTAACCAAGGCATCAACACGCTCTTCATTACCAGGGCCGGCACCAACTGCGGCGCCCACACGTAAACGACCAAACTCATCCTTACAGGCATTGGGTTTACGCTCAGCTTTTTGGAAGTCTTTAACTGTGATAAGGCCTTTCAGTCTAAATTCGCTGTCGACCACTAACACTTTCTCAACGCGGTGAGCATGCATCAGTTTTTGCACTTCATCGAGCTTAGTGCCTTCAGGAACAGTCACTAAGCGTTCTTTAGGGGTCATCACCTTATCAACGGTGCGGCTCCAGTCTGTGATAAAGCGAACGTCACGACCAGTGATAATACCCACTAATTCGTGTGCATCATTCACCACAGGGTAACCCGCAAAACCATTCTTTTCCGTTAATACTTTAAGCTGCTCAAGTGTCGTAGTTGGCGTAACCGTCACAGGTTGCTGAACGATACCGGCCTCATAAATCTTAACCTGACGAACTTGCTCGGCTTGCTGCTCGATACTCATATTTTTATGAATAAAGCCCAAACCGCCCTCTTGCGCCATCGCAATAGCAAGACGCGCTTCAGTCACGGTATCCATGGCTGCAGAGACAATAGGCACATTGAGTTCAATTTTTTGAGTTAAGCGAGTTTTTAGAATGGCTGTATTAGGGAGTACAGTAGAGTGCGCTGGCACCAGTAAAACATCATCAAAGGTTAGCGCTTCTTTTTTTAAACGTAGCATGGCAACATCTCCCCACGAGGGTTAAATAAGAGGTAAAATATTGCGGCGAGATTATACCTTGCATCTTGACCTTGGTAAATGGAAAATAGCAAAAAAGTCGCCTTAGAATGAAAATGTCTATGAAAATGCCAAAAAATAATGTTTACACCGTTACACGCCTTAACGGTGAAGTGCGGCAGCTTCTCGAAAGTGAGTTAGGCAGAGTATGGCTCGAAGCCGAAATATCAAACTTTTCAGCCCCCAGCTCAGGCCATTGGTATTTAACCTTAAAAGACAATCAGGCCCAGATCCGCTCGGCGATGTTTAAAGGTAAAAACCGTAGCGTCACCTTTCGGCCAGCCAATGGCCAACAAGTACTAGTCAAAGGCTCGATTAGCGTTTATGAACCTAGAGGGGACTACCAACTCATTATCGACTCTATGCTACCGGCCGGCGATGGCTTGTTAGCCCAGCAGTATGAAGCGTTAAAAATGAAACTGGCTGGCGAGGGGCTATTTGCCGTGGACACCAAACGCCCCCTCCCCAGCCACATTCAGCGCATTGGGATTATTACCTCACCGACAGGCGCCGCCATAAGGGATGTGCTGCATGTGTTAAAGCGCCGCGATCCGTCCATTGAGGTGATCATCTATCCCAGTGCCGTGCAAGGTGAACACGCCGACAAGTCGCTGTGCCATGCCATTATGCAGGCCAACGATCGCAACGAAGTCGATGTCCTACTGTTGACTCGTGGTGGCGGATCATTAGAAGATCTCTGGTGTTTTAACAGCGAAGCGTTAGCCCATACCATCTACAATAGCGCCTTGCCCATCGTCTCAGCCGTAGGTCATGAAGTCGACACCACCATTAGCGACTATGTTGCCGACCTGCGCGCACCGACCCCGTCAGCGGCCGCAGAGTTACTGTCGAATGATGCCATAAGTAAACGCGACAAACTCAACGTCGCCATGAATCGCCTGCGTCAAGGATGGCAGCATTACCGCTTGACCCAGCAACAACGCTTTAGCCAGTTAGAACACAAATTACATCGCCAAGATCCTAAGCGGCGCTTACAGCAATATGAACAACGTTTCGATGAGATACAGCTAAGGCTCGAGTCTGCTATCAATGCTAGGCTTTCAAGCTTAACAATGCACAGCCAAGGGTTGGCCCACCGTTTAGCCCAGCAATCCCCCCGCAATCGCTTACAGCTTGAGCAGAGTCGCTTGAATTACCTCAACCAAAAGCTCAATAAAGCGCTGCAAACTCAGCTTAGTGATGCCAATAAAGCACTCGTCTACGCCGCTCATCAACTTGAGACAGTCAGCCCTCTGGCCACCTTAAGCCGCGGCTACAGTATTACCCTTGATGCAAAAGGAGGCGTGGTACACAAGGTGGACGATGTGAGCGTTGGCGATAGGTTAACCACTAAGCTTGTCGATGGCGAAGTGCAATCGACCGTGTTATGACTGCCGGCTAGATTAGCCTAAATAAACTCAGCTGAATTTGCCCCCAGTAGGTAGGCCTTCAAATGCTGGTGTTGGTATTGTTATATTTTAACATTTGGTGGTGTTGGATCTTACATCGTCAAAAAGGGCATTAGCGTTAAAACCACAGCAAAAGCCAATAACACTTTATGCCAAGTAGGCAATTTACCAACCGCCTTTTATCCAAAATATCTATGGATACACTCATCACTTTAAATACTCAATAACTAGATTATTAGCACATACGGCCTTGACAAGTCATTCGTCATCCAGGTCTATCAAACTAAACAGTAAAAATAAAAATCATCTAAATTCAGACACTTAATGTAGACACTTAACCCGCAATCAACAAAAAAGGCCAGCGATAGTCGCTGGCCTTTAGTGACATTAATCTAAGTGATTAGATTACTTTTTACTGTCTTTAATATGCGTCATCATACGCTTACGGCGACGCTCTTGGCTAACAGTGAGCTTCTTACTGTTCATGCCTTCAAACGGGTTACCGCCCTCTTGGAAGCGCACCTGAATTGGCGTGCCCATTACTTTGAGTGAACGACGGAAGTAGTTCATCATAAAGCGTTTGTATGAGTCTGGTAGCTTCTTCACCTGATTACCGTGAATAACCACAATCGGTGGGTTGTAACCCCCAGCATGCGCATATTTAAGCTTAACGCGGCGGCCGTTAACCAAAGGTGGCTGATGATCATCTTGCGCCATCTGCATGATACGAGTCAGCATAGAGGTACTAACGCGGCGCGTTGCACTCTCGTAAGCTTCTTGTACCGATTCAAATAGATGGCCTACACCTGTGCCATGCAGCGCTGAGATAAAGTGGATACGGGCAAAGTCAATAAAGCCAAGACGACGGTCAAGCTCGCTCTTAACTCTGTCTTTCACATCTTGGTCGATACCATCCCACTTATTTACCGCAATAACCAGCGCTCGTCCTGCGTTTAACGCAAAACCTAATAGCCCTAAGTCTTGCTCGGCAATGCCTTCACGGGCGTCCACAATCAGCAATACCACGTTGGCATCTTCAACCGCTTTCAAGGTTTTGATAACCGAGAACTTCTCGACAGTTTCATGCACCTTGCTGCGACGACGCACACCTGCGGTGTCAATGATCACATATTCTTGGCCGTCGCGCTCCAGCGGTATGTAGATACTGTCGCGCGTGGTGCCTGGCTCGTCATAAACCACAACGCGCTCTTCACCCAAAATACGGTTGGTTAACGTTGACTTACCGACGTTAGGTTTACCGATAATCGCCAGCTTAATGGGTAAATCCTGCAGGCGTTTTTGCTCGGCTTCCGCTTCTTCTTCGGTGTATTCACGCTCATCCTCAGGCGCTTCTTCATCAGTATCACGAGTAAGACCCATAGCTTCTGCATAAGGAGCGAGTGCGTACTCAATCATGTTGGTGACGCCGCGTCCCTGTGAAGCCGCCATTTGGTACACTTCGCCTAAGCCTAGCGCCCAAAACTCAGCACAAGCTGAGTCAGCATCGATACCATCGACTTTATTGGCCACAACAAAGGTGGTTTTTTGGCGGCGACGTAAATGCTCTGCAATCACCTGATCGGCGGCGGTTAAACCAGCGCGCGCATCGGTTAAAAACAGGACCACATCGGCTTCTTCAATCGCTGCTAACGACTGCTCTGCCATGCGGGTTTCAATACCCTCTTCGGTGCCGTCGATACCACCAGTGTCAACCACGATAAACTCGTAGCCAGACAGGTGAGCACGGCCGTACTTACGATCCCGAGTCAGTCCAGGGTAGTCTGCTACCAAGGCATCTCTGGTGCGCGTAAGACGATTGAACAGGGTCGACTTACCTACGTTTGGTCGGCCAACAAGGGCCACAACTGGAATCATTTTCTTGCCTCTAATCTACACATTTTTGAACATCTAAAATAAAAAGCCCCCAGAACTAACGTCCAGGGGCTTCATAAACTGTAAAGCTCGCCTTATGGAAGCGTTATTCTAGCAACCTTGCCGCCACGCGTCTGTAGATAGATTTTATCATCTATTACTAGCGGCTGGCTAAATAAACCTGAACTATCCACTTCAACACGGCCGACTATTTTACCACTGGTGCGATCGATAAAGTGTAAGTAACCTTCATAATCACCCACGACGATATAATCTTGGTATACCGCTGGCGAGGTCAAATCACGATTGGTCAGCTCACTGTTACTCCAGTTTTCCAAACCATTGCGCTTATCGACGGCATAAATACGGCTATGATCATCGACCAAATAGAGATTTAACCCTGCTGAGTCTAGCTCATTAAAGCTGGAGTATTTACGGCTCCATACGATACGACCACTGCGCAACTCCATCGAGACTAAATTACCGTTATAGCTGACTGCATAGAGGTTTTCACCACTGATCAGTGGCTTCATGTCCACGTCAGCCATACGGGTAAATTCATTACCGCCTTTTGGGGTATAAATAGCTTGTTCCCATGCAGCTTGACCATTGTCTTTAATCACCACGGCAATCTTGCCATCGGCAGTTCCCACAAAGAAGCCGCCAGCTTCATAGGTGGCCGAACCAGTACCACGCAGGGTTAATGTAGGCAACTTGCTTTTGTACACCCACAGCAGTTCGCCATCATCGACATTGTACGCTTCGAGGGTGCCAGAACTGGTGTTAACCACCACCGCATCGTCGCCAACGGTAGGCGCTGATAATAACTCTCCACCAGCGACCACATCCCAAACCATCTCACCGGTTTCGGCGTCTAGGGCGGCAAAGAAACCGCTTTCACCGCCAACAAAAACTTTGTTTCTGGCAGCAGTAACGCCAGCACCTAAACGGGCACCGTGGTTTTTCGCTAATGGGCGATCTCGAAATGAGGCGCTGATATCGACAGTCCATACTGTTTCACCAGTAGCTTCATCAAAGGCTGAAATTTGCCCATAACGATCAACCGCATACAACTTACCGTAACGAACCGCTGGACGCAGATCGGAATAGAAATCACCCACGCCACTACCGATATTGGTACTCCAGCTTACTTCTGGAAATACGCTAGCCTCAATTTCTGGCAGTGGACTAACGGGTTCCTCTTCGACATCATTTGAAGAGCAAGCGGTGAGCATGCTAATACTCAGACCACAAGCGAGTAACGTTTTGCACCAAGACTTCATGGGCAGCATCCTTATGCCTTGTTCAGGTTATCAAGCTTCATCTGAAGCGCTGGGCTAGTGGTCGTGCCGCCATTATCGATAGCTGACTGATAGGCACTCTTAGCCTTATCGGCTTCGCCCTGACGCACTAAGAAATCACCTTTTAGCTCGTCACGTTGTACCGCAAACGCAGGCGCTGACACTTGCTCTAGTGTCGCGATAGCCGTGGCAAATTGACCTTGTTCGGCCTGCACACGGGCAAGACGCAAAGTGGCAATGGCTACTAAGCCTTCATCAGCCTGAGTCGCAACCACTTGCTTTAACGATTGCTCGGCTTTATCTAAGTCGCCCGCTTCAACCGCGGCCTTAGCCACAATGAGTTCTAACAAGGCTTGATAGCCAGTTTGTCCTTCATGCTCTTTAGCAAAACTTTCTGCAGCAGCGAGCATGCTGGTATCTGAGGTAACCGAGGCGGTAACGGTTTGGAACGCTTCAGAGGCAGCCTGTGACTGCGCCACTTGATAATCTGAATAGTAGTTCCAACCATATAGACCGCCTAGGCCGACAACGGCGCCGATAACGATCGAGCTGCCATAATCTTTCCAAAACTGTTTGATAGCATCGACTTGTTGTTCTTCTGTGCTATAAATTTCCACGTTCAACTCCCCTTAAATGAGTTCTGCAATGTAAGTTGCTAACGCATCACGTGCAACTAATTGTTGTTCTTTATCTTCACGCAGATATTTGACGGCCACTTGGCCATTAGCCAGTTCATTCTCGCCAATCAAGATAGCCACTGTTGCTCCGCTTTTATCGGCGCGCTTCATCTGTTTCTTAAAGTTACCGCCACCACAATGGCTCATCACTTTAAGCCCTGGGATATCGCGTAGTTGTTGAGCAATCTTAATGGCTTCAACGCGGCAGTTGTCACCCATCGCCGTGACATACACATCCACAGGACCACGGACATCATCGGTTAGCTCAAGGGTTTCTAGCATCAATACGATACGCTCAAGCCCCATAGCAAACCCGACAGCAGGCGTATCTTTGCCGCCTAACTGACCAACGAGGCCATCATAACGGCCACCGGCAAGAACAGTACCCTGAGCGCCTAGACTGTCTGTAACCCACTCAAATACCGTGCGATTATAATAATCTAAACCACGGACTAAGCGAGGGTTAATCGTGTATTGGATACCAACGGCGTCAAGTAGTTCACATAAATGTGAAAAATGCGCTTTAGTCTCTTCACCTAGGTAATCCATCAATTCTGGCGCGTTAACCAGTAAGGCTTGTACCTCAGGGTTTTTAGTGTCCAATACCCGCAGTGGATTACTGTACATACGGCGCTGGCTATCTTCGTCCAGTTGCTCTTTGTATTGCTCAAGAAAGGCAATAAGCGCATCGCGATACACCGCGCGCTCTGCAGGATCGCCAAGGGTATTAAGCTCAAGCTTGACATGTTCGCTAATGCCCAACTTTTGCCATAGACGCGCCGACATCATTAACACTTCGGCGTCTACATCGGCAGAGCCTATGCCATACACTTCGACACCAAACTGATTGAACTGGCGATAACGTCCTTTTTGCGGACGTTCATGACGAAACATAGGGCCCATATACCATAAACGTTGCTCTTGGTTATACAGTAAACCATGCTCGTTACCGGCACGTACGGTAGATGCCGTGCCTTCAGGGCGCAGCGTAAGATAATCACCGTTGCGATCGGCAAAGGTGTACATCTCTTTTTCAACAATATCCGTTACTTCGCCGATAGAACGTTTGAAAAGATCGGTACTTTCAACAATTGGCGTTCGAATTTCGCTATATCCATAGGCAGCCACGGTATCGCGTAACACTGCTTCTAGTTTTTGCCATAAAGGGCTTTGGGTTGGCAGAATGTCATTCATTCCGCGTATCGCTTGGATCTGTTTGGCCACTGTTCAACTCGTCCGAAATTAGCTGTAAAAATAAAAAAGCGCCTCGCATTATAGGCGCATCATACATAAACGCAAAACTGGCGACCAGCGCCAGTGAGCTAGGCCACAGTGACGAACATTGCCGTGACTATGACACCATAAAAATTAGGATTATTTGCTGATATCACTCGCTGGAATACGTGCATTAACCGCCGCCACTTTAGCGCGAATTTTTGCTTCAAGCTGATCGACAATATGTTCATTATCGAAACGCTCTTTTTGACGCACACCATCGGCATAATAGCCACTCTTACGATGACCGCCTGTCAGACCGATATCAGACACCAGCGCCTCACCGGGTCCATTGACCACACACCCAATGATAGATACATCCATTGGGGTAACCACATCTTCGAGGCGTTGCTCGAGTGCATTAACCGTGGCAATCACATCGAACTCTTGGCGAGAACAGGATGGGCAGGCGATAAAGTTAATCCCGCGAGAACGAATACGCAGTGACTTTAAAATATCAAAGCCAACTTTAATCTCTTCAACAGGATCTGCTGCTAGTGAAATACGCAGGGTATCACCTATGCCTTCAGCCAGTAACATGCCTAAACCAACGGCAGACTTTACCGAGCCCGCGCGGGCACCACCGGCTTCGGTAATGCCAAGGTGCAGTGGTTGTTTAATCTGCTTAGCCAGTAAACGGTAAGACTCGACGGCTAGAAACACATCGGACGCCTTAACGCTGACCTTAAACTGATCAAAATTCAGACGATCGAGAATATCCACATGCCGCATGGCTGACTCAAGCAGCGCCTCTGGTGTGGGCTCTTTGTACTTGTCCATTAAATCTTTCTCTAATGAACCGCCATTCACACCGATGCGAATAGGAATATTCTTGTCTCTAGCACATTCAACCACGCTACGAATACGCTCTTCATTACCAATGTTACCTGGGTTAATACGCAAGCAGTCAACGCCGTATTCGGCCACTTTAAGAGCGATACGATAATCAAAATGAATGTCGGCGATAAGCGGGATATTGGTCTGCTGTTTAATCAGCTTGAAGGCTTCGGCTGCATCCATAGTCGGCACAGAAACACGTACCAGATCGGCGCCGACTTTTTCTAGGGCACGAATTTGAGCCACTGTTGCATCAACATCGGTAGTGCGAGTATTGGTCATCGACTGCACAGCAATAGGTGCGCCATCACCGATAGGAACATCGCCCACATAAATACGTGTCGATGGGCGTCTAATGATTGGGGACTCGTTGTACATCTTAATTTACTCTTCTACTTCAAAGATTGGCTGAGCTGGTTAATGTCAATCTGGCCACACGCCCCTTGGGGTACTGAGCTAAATCGACATTTTCGCCATTGAGACTTAATGTCAGCGATTGCGGTGCCCCTAATATAACCTTAAAAGGCTCCTGCCCAAAGACATTCAGTTGGCTGCCCGCCTTCTTTAAGCCATTGACTAAGATTTGGCCTTTGGCGTCAGTGACCTTAATCCAGCAATCATCGCTTAAGCTCATCGCTACAGCCGAAGTCGATTGGCTCACTTGGCGATTAGAGCTGCTCTCTTGTTGGCTCTCGCCATGAGTGGCTGTGCCACTAGTAGTTTGGCTGGGTGCTTCAGCATCAACCATAGTCTCTGTATCTGCTTCACTCACTACACGTCCATCATCTGGGGTGATTGCAGTGTCTGCAGGCGCATTAGCGCTTGGCACTAATGGCTCAAGCGGCGTGCTAGCAGAGGGGGCAGATGTATCGAGCGAAATATCAGCCACTTCTTCTGCCGTCAGCGGCGACAAATCCACAGCCGTCATATCTGACTTTTGAACCCACCAGACCACCAGTAACGCCAATAAGGCAAAGATAATAAAGTAAGTGACCATCATCAGACGACCGTCTCGGGCCTGACGGGTGGTTTTGCGTGAAAAGCTCTGCATCGTTGGAGCATTAATCACAGGGAAATAATGCGCTAAGCCAGCGTCAAGCGCTGGCTTATCTAGGCCAACGATACGGGCATAGTTTTTTATGTAACCCTTGGCATAAGTTACTGAAGCGATATTATCAAAATTGTCGGCTTCAATATCACTGACAATCGTGGGCCGCAGGTGCAGTAAATCGGCTACGTGTGCCACACTTAAACCCTGCTTCTCTCGCGCCTGTTTTAATAGTTCGCCAAGCTTTGGGGCTGGATGGAGGGTTTTATCGTCATCGCCGTTAAGCATATCGATTTTATCATCAGTCATTAGTACATACTTTCTCGATACTGCTTAGCCTCATCGGAGGTAGGAAATTTAGCCAATAATAAAATACCAAATTTCTTCACCGCTTCCGTATTGTTGAGGCCTTGCTCTATTTTAATTCCCAACGCTAAACTTTGAGCAGACTCTGACACAACTCGATGATAACGAGCTAAGCCCTCTTTAGCCTCTTGATAGCGACCGAGCTCAAGATCTATCTCGCTCAGTTCTAATAATGAAGTTGCACGGCGAGGATCGTAATTAAGCGCCATGCCAAAGTAGCGTTGTGCTTTTTGTAAGTCACCCGACTCACGGCTACAGATACCTAAATTTTCATAGCTGGCCGCTGAGCGAGTGTATTTGGGCATTTTGACCGCTTTAAGGAACATTTGTTCAGCTTGGTCATATTTTTTCTGCTGACATAAGAATACCCCGAAGTTATTCATCGAGTCGCCCGTTGCATCACTCGCATTAATCGCTTTGCGATAGGCTTTTTCAGTCAGCTCAATTTCACCAACCGACTGATAATAGTAGGCTAGCGCTACGTGGACATCTTCGAGATTTGGAGCGAATTCTAATGCTTTATCAAGATTATACTTGGCTTGTTCGCTGTTGCCCTTTTGTAGATAGGTCAATCCCAGCTGAACTCGCTGGCGCGCAGCTGAAACATTATCAAAGGTGCGCTCAGTAACGGGCACGTCGGTGCCGCTGTAGGTTCGTTCGGTCACACAACCTGACATCATTAAGGATGTCAGGCTAATCAATAACACCATTTTTGGCTTTTTGAGCATGATTCGCAAGCCTATACTATTAGCAGATACAATAAGTTAGTTTATTGTGACTGAAATCTGACTATCTTGCATGCGTTTTTTCGCTAAACGTTTAGTTCTGTCTCGAATATCACCGGCTAACTGCCCACAAGCTGCGTCAATATCATCGCCGCGAGTCTTACGCACAATAACAGTCAAGCCATATTCCATCAACACCTTAGAGAATCGATCGATACGTGAGTTTGACGAGCGACCATAAGGCGAACCGGGATACGGATTAAATGGGATCAAATTGATTTTACACGGAGTGTCCTTCATCAATTTGGCCAATTCATGGGCTTGCTCAGTGCTGTCATTAATGTGATCAAGCATCACATACTCAACCGTCACTCGGCCACGGTTGGCGTTTGATTTAGCTAAATAACGACGAATGGCCGCTAAAAAGTCTTCCAAAGGATACTTTTTATTGACAGGAACCAGCACATCACGCAGCTCATCGTTAGGCGCATGAATACTGACCGCAAGTGCCACATCTAAATTGTCGCCAAGAATATCTAATGCAGGCACCACACCAGAGGTAGATACCGTAACGCGGCGCTTCGATAAACTAAAGCCAAAATCATCAAGCATGATATCGATAGCTGGCATGACGTTTTTCAGGTTAAGCAACGGCTCGCCCATTCCCATCATCACTACGTTAGAGATAGGTCGATCGCCCGTTTCTTTTTGAAAACCAAGAAAATGCGATACACGCCACACTTGACCAACAATTTCTGACACCGTTAGGTTACGGTTAAACCCTTGCTGCGCGGTTGAGCAGAAGGTACATTCAAGCGCACAACCCACTTGTGATGATACACATAAGGTTGCACGGTCTTCTTCAGGAATATAAACCGTTTCAACTTCTTGGCCGTTACCTACGTTGATGGCAAACTTAATCGTGCCGTCAGCAGATTTTTGGTAGCTAGAGATCTCAGGTGCAACAATGACACAGCGCTCAGCAAGCTTGCCACGCAACACCTTATTGATGTTGGTCATCTCTTCGAAATCACTTACGCCAAAATGATAAATCCACTTCATCAATTGTTCGGCACGAAACGGCTTTTCGCCCATCTCGGAAAACAGTGCTCTTAACCCTTTACGGTCAAGATCCAATAAATTGATCTTTTTCTCACTCATTTTGACTAACCTCAACACCAAATACCTGCCACAGGGCGGCGAATTATACAGACACCAACAAATTTTAGCCAGCAACGAAATAGACTATGATATTATTGCCGCTGAGCTAATATTGGCTTGTTACTCGGAGTTTTTTTACCCCTACTATGATAACCCTTATTGTGATTATCTTGGTCGCTATTGGAGTCTCGTTTCTCTGTAGCGTATTTGAAGCAGTACTTTTATCTGTTACCCCTAGCTACATTGCTAATTTAAAAGAAACTAACCCTGCTGCGGCTGAGCGTTTACGCCAGCAAAAGGCCAACGTGGAATCGCCACTGGTGTCGATCCTCACGCTTAACACCATAGCACACACTGTGGGTGCGGCAGTGGCGGGCGCGCAAGCGGCAAAAGTTTTTGGCGATGAGATGTTAGGTATATTTTCTGGTGTACTGACTTTCTTAATTCTGTTCTTTTCAGAAATTATTCCGAAAACATTAGGTGCAAACTATTGGCGCCGATTGGCACCAACGGTATCGCTATCACTCGTCTGGATGGAGCGCCTCACCAAGCCATTAATCTGGATGTCACAACAGGTCACTCAGTTATTGGGGAAAGGTGATGACGGTGCTTACATCCGCCAAGAGCTCAGTGCCATGGCCAAAATCGGTCATGAGTCAGGCGAACTTGACGAGCAAGAGTCCAAAATTTTAACCCAGATGTTATCGGTTAAAGAGATGCCTGTTACTGCGATCATGACGCCCAGAACGGTGATGTTCAGCTTAGATGGCCATATGACCCAACAAGACTTTGCAAAAAGGCATCAAAAAAGTCCGTTCACTCGCATCCCAATATA
Organism: Shewanella sp. 553; assembly: GCF_059338375.1. Taxonomy (NCBI): domain Bacteria; kingdom Pseudomonadati; phylum Pseudomonadota; class Gammaproteobacteria; order Alteromonadales; family Shewanellaceae; genus Shewanella; species Shewanella sp. 553. Next base: position 1,189,201 of record NZ_CM181701.1, on the reverse strand, counting down.
CGAAGATGATCGTGATAACATCATAGGTTACATCAACCGTAACGCGATATTGCTGTCGGAACGTAACACGCCCGACGCCCCGATTTCGGCGCTTAAGCGTAACTTGCTGATCGTCCCTGAAACAGCAAAAATATTGCCATTATTTGAATTGATGATTAAGCGAAGCACTAAAATTGCTATGGTTGTCGACGAATACGGCAGTAACCAAGGTTTGGTGACTTTAGAAGACATTATCGAGTCGCTACTGGGGCTTGAAATCGTTGACAGCAATGACCCTGTCACCGATATGCAGCAACTGGCTCGTAAGTTATGGAAACGTCGAATGACCCATAAAGGCATCCGTATATCAGATGAAGGAGCCTTCGATGATGATGCCAGTAACGACCATATTGGCGACGATAAACAACAAGATATTGTCATCAAATAAGCGTAACCGACATCAATAGGTATAATGCCAAGTCGTTACGTCACACGGTATTATTAAAGGGAAGCTTCGGCTTCCCTTTTTCATTTTAGCCTGGTGCGTTATAATCCGCCTCTGAAACAAGAGGCCTACATGACAATAAGATATACCCTAAAGCTTGCGCACATTAACGACACTCATTCACATTTCGAGCCTTCGCGGGTGCAATTTTTACTTACTGAGCAACAAAAGCAGTATGAAGTGTATAGCCACAGTGGCGGCTATGCGCGCATTGGCTATCACATAGATAGTGCACGCAAGCAGGCACACGCCTCACAGCAACCCTTCTTATTTCTCCATGGCGGCGACAGTTTTCAGGGCACCCTTTATTTTAATCAATTTAAAGGTGTGGCCAATGCGGACCTATTAAGGCGACTGAGCCCAGATGCTATGGTGCTGGGCAACCATGAAATTGATGCGGGCAATGGTCCTGTAAAAGATTTTCTCGACGCTATCGACTTCCCACTATTGGCTGGCAACATGGATTTAAGCCAAGAAGAGGCCAATAAAGAGGCACCGCTGAGAAATCATCCACGCCTATTTGACTATATCCATCAAGAGAAGATTGCCAAAACCTTACTTAAACCCCTTGGCGACACTCAAATGGCGATCATGGGCATCACTCTAGATCAAATGAAGGTAATCGCACGTCCCGATGATGACACCTTGTTTGCTAACGCTATCGACACCACGCGTAACACGGTTAATGCATTACATCGCCAAGGAATAAATCACATCATTGTGCTGAGCCATTTAGGCTGGGACATGGATAAACAACTGGCGGCGGCAGTTGATGGCATTAGCCTTATCGTCGGTGGTCACTCTCATACCCTGCAAGGTGACTTTGCCAAGCTAGGCATTAACGCCCTGCCCTATGGTGAGCGCGTCAATAACACGCCTATTTTACATGCCGGCAAATACGCCGAAACGCTGGGGCTGTGTGATATCGAATTTAATGCCCAAGGTGAAGTTATCGCCTTAAGTGGCAGTAACTATTTTATGCTCGATAAACACCTACTGATCGAATCAGAAGAGCAAGTCAGTCCCGAGGTTTATCAGCAGCTGTGGCAGCAACTCGATACCCATCCTCATGTATTGTGGGATGAGCAAAACGATGAGATCCACAAGGTGATTGTGCAACAATATCGCCCAGCGATCACCGCGCTCGAACATCAAGTGCTGGGTTTTATTCCTCGCAACTTAGTTCACACCCGCTTACCCAGTAAAGCGCTGCCCCACGGCAGTGAGATCGCTCCTTGGGTATGTAAAAGTATTTATCATGAAACCAAGCGTCTGCATACTGAACTCGACTTTGCGCTGCACAACGCGGGCGGCGTACGCCAGTCACTAAATAAAGGGCCGGTGACGATGGCCGATGTATTAGGCCGCTTGTTGCCCTTCGCTCTACCGCTGGTGCAGTACCGCATTCAAGGGCGGTTTTTGTTCCAAACGATTGAGTCAGCAATTAACTCGGCAACCAATAACAGTATTTCTGGCACCGGGGCCGGTAGTTTTCCGTACACTTACGGTTTGCGCTATTGCTATGATGGCCGCCGTGCCATTGGACAGCGGATCCTCAAACTCGAAGTGTTAAGGATCCAGCATGAGCAGAAGCTATGGTATCCAGTGAACATTGATGACTATTATTATGGCGTATCATCCACTTATACGGCGTCGGGCAAAGAGGGCTACCATCCTCTGCTTGAGGCGCAGTGGCAACAGCCTTTAGATGAATTAACCCTGCCTAATGCGTTTATTCGCTTTATGGAGCGTGAGCAAGGGTTGAACGGACTATTAACACCGCAAATCGAATATACCAGCCACTTGTGGCCTTAGCTTAATACAGGATCACGACAGCGTTTTTGACAGATAGAAGGCTTGGAACACTTGGCCACACTTCTCTTGATAACGCTTGTGGTGCAAGTTAAAGCCTTGGGACATAAATAGGCCGTGTGACACTCTTGAGGCATCGACACTCAAACGGTTAACGCCCGTTTGCAGCGCCCACTGTTCAACGGCTTGGTACAATGCCCTTGCGATTCCCCTACCTTGATATTCTGGCAGCACATATAAGCTGTCGATATAACCGCGGCTATAATAATGGGTTTCGACATTAATAAACCCAACACAAAGCCATTGCTCACCAACACATTGCTCAGTATCAACCATTAACCAGGCTGCCGATCGCGTTAAGCGTTTATGCCAATGGTAGGTCGATCTCGGCGCCGCGGACCAAGCTTGTTTTTGCGCCGCGCTGTAATGACACTCCGCAATCTGTTGCACCGCATTATGGTAAAGTCGACTGACTTGTAAGGCATACCCCGCCTGATAAGGGATCACACTGTACATGGATGATTAAGGTAGGCTTAAAGTGAGGCTAGTTTGCATTAAATTGAGGCAAAAAAATAGCACCGATAGTTCGCATATCGGCGCTATTTAAGAGGAGAAGTCGCGCGATGGGATTACTTTTTGTCGATACGACCAACAAACAGTAATTCATCAAAGGTGCGATTCAGTGTTTTGCTGGTGAAATCATTCATCCACATCTGCTCTTGCACCACAACCACATCACCTTTGGTTAATTCGACCTGAGGGCCTGCTGCCCAAAAAGTTTTATCGGCTTGCTTAATCTGTACATAGGTGTAACCACCGGCATTCATGGTGTCGACGACTTTACCTTCATGTACGATACCTGCAGCCCATGCGCTAGAGATACCCAGAGCCAAAGTTGCCACGGCAACTAAGCGTACTAATTTAGCTATCATCATATTTCCTTATCTAATTTAAGATCACCTCAGCATTAAAGCATGGCTTAAGTGATAAATCTTTAGGCAATACAGTGAAATTGCCTAACAATACTAAAGTTTTAGAGCAAGCTCTCATTCCCCAATATTAGCTTTACTGTTTGGGAACTAATAACGGAGCTAACATTCCCTCTAACCCATTGAGCTTGATCTCATACATCAATGCCAACTGCTGGCCTAACTTACCTTCAGGAAAGCCTTTGCTGTGAAACCACACTAGATAGGGTTCGGGCAATTCAAGTAGTTTACGTCCAGCATACTTACCAAACGGCATGGTTTGATTGATTGCCTCAAGCAATAGCTTGTCATCCATTAATTGATACTCTCTGGTCTAATCGTGCATAACAACCATTGGAACATAAAGCGCATTATCTGCCTAGCGACAGATAATGCGTCATCCCCCGCTCATATTTTACCCACAATAGATATATTAAATTGGAATTAAAAATTCAAAAACAAAACAATATTGCATAACAATCAAGGCAATTGCACATCTAGCTGACATGCTTAGTTTGGCTTACTAACACTACTTCAACACCATAACAATGTAACTCACTGTTAATAAACATTTTATTTTAAAACGACTCTATAACATCATCGGTGCCAACTTTTTGCCACTTGCTCATTAAGGTCAATATTATGACAGATGTCATTAGGTAAAAAAGCGTCAAAATTCATACAGTTGACGAATATAGTATAAGTCCCTAAATTGTTTAACAGCATCAGTTTTACGAGTTGAACACCTCAGGTAAACCACCATAGTGTGAGCAATTCGCAAGCGGGATAAATGAATAGTATCGGCAGTCAGTGCGGTCGAGAGGAATAAGATGATCATTTTAATTGGCGGTGAAAAAGGTGGCAGCGGCAAGAGCTGTCTAGCCCAAAATATAGCAGTATTTCTTACAGTGGAATGTGGCGCCTCAGTTATTATGGTTGACTGCGATCCCCAGCGCACCACTTCAGACTGGATCCAAGCGCGCAATAATAACAGTGGTTTAGCCGGCATTAATTGCGTGCAACTGTACGGCAAAATTCGCAACGACCTACTCAGCCTCGAACAACACTATGATTATGTTCTCGTCGATTGTGGCGGGCAAGATAACTTAGCGCTGCGCGCTAGCATGTCAGTGGCCTCGCATGTATTGATGCCTCTCAGACCGAAACGCCGCGACCTTAAAACAGTAAGCCATATGGATGATATCGTCGCCACCTGTATGATGATTAACCCCAATATGCGCGCTTCATTTGTGATCACTCAATGCCCGAGCTTGCCTAATCAGGCTAACCGCATTATCGAAGCCAAAGAGGTTTGCAAAACTTACGACATTAACGTACTCGATGCGATCACTTACAGCCGTAATATTTATGATGACAGTGAGGAATCAGGGCTTTCTGTAATGGAAACCCAGCCTAAGGGCAAAGCCGCTGACGAGATCCGCAGTATTGCTTGTGAAATGTTGCAAGCTGCTAGCGCAACCGAAATACGTAATCGTCTCGCCGAAAAACAGATGGATAAGCTAAGAGGTAACTATGGGACTGGCCGATCTCAAGAAAAACTCTACGCCGTGTGAACGAGGCGATCGTCAGCGACGTGCCAAACAGGTTTCGTTAGATGCATTGATTAATGACTTTATTAATGATGCTAATCATTACGCCAGCGGACGCCCCGAGCAAGCCCGCACCATGGCGCAGGTGATTGAACTCGAAACAGGCTTTAACGGCTTGCCGGTGCAAGCCATAAAGCCCGCAAGTGCTAACCAGCCGGAACGTATTAGAGGGGCGGCGCCCTATCGAAAAGCGACCTTTACCTTGAGTGAGTCCGCTATCGCCCATTTGGCAGAATTAGCCAATGGTTGTGATATGGCTAAATCTAAATTAATTCGATTTTTGATTGAGCATCATTACTCACTCAGTGCCATTGAGCGTCGACAAAAAGAGCTATCGATTAACGTCGATTGACCTAAACTGTCAGGCTAATACTGATTACAGTCGCTACCATTTAACACTTAAAATCCAGTATTGAGTGCTTATTGTTCTGGGCATGCCAATATCGTCACTGCCAATATCGTCACTGCCAATATTGGCATAACGCTCCATGCTTCTACAAGATCATCAACAATCAAGCATTCGATTTCTTCCAACCTTTTCTGGCAGTGAACTTTCCCAAATAGTTAATCCACACTGCCAGCTTTTTTTGTCTATGCATTGCCCCATGTTGCTTACCATTAACACGGCATTAATACCTATTAAGCAAGAGCTGCCCAAAGCACAATTTACACCATGACGGGGTGGTGGCGACAAGAACGCGTCACGTATTAATACAATTCACATCGCCCCTTGAAAATCGCCATTACGCCCAAATATTAGTTATATTGAATTAAGGAGATTGAAATGCTGGCGATTTTCCTCATCGTGCTGCTAAGCGGTATGGCCATTGGCTACATTTCATTCAAGCCAGCGTATGTCAGATTTAAACGACACCAAATTAACGCCCAAGCCTTTCCTAGCCATTGGCGTGCAATTCTCAAACGGCGTATGCCCTACTTTCGGGCTTTGCCGAGTGACTTACAGTTACAACTTAAACAACACATCAAGATTTTTATTGCAGAAAAACAATTTGTTGGCTGCCAAGGTATCGTTATTGACGACGAGATCAAGGTCACCATTGCAGCGCAAGCCTGCTTGTTATTGCTCAATCGACCAACTGATTATTTTCCCAAACTAAAACAAATATTGGTCTATCCAGACCTCTTTGTCGTTAACAACTCACAGCGTAATAGCGACGGCGTTGTATGGGATAGGCAAAATATATTATCAGGAGAATCTTGGGAGTTTGGTAAGGTAATTCTGTCATGGGATACCACAAAAGACGATGCCGCTTCACCAGATAATGGCCATAACGTGGTGATCCATGAATTCGCCCACCAGCTAGACCAAGAGGATGGTCACGCCAACGGTGCACCTATTTTAGCCTCCCCCCAAGATTACACCTCTTGGTCTGAGGTAATGCGGACAGAATATGAAACCTTGCAGTATCAAGCAGAACATCGACTGCCCTCGCTGTTTCACTATTACGGCGCGACTAACCCCGCCGAGTTTTTTGCGGTGGCAACCGAAACTTTTTTTGAGCAGCCACAACAATTTCATCAACAACACCCAGCGCTATATCAGCAGATGAGTCACTTTTTTAATCTCGATCCCGTCAACTGGCATTAGTTGGGGCTCAGTCTTAATAACGTTAACGACCTAATGACATCGACAAACACACGTTAGTGAGTTGGGTAAAGTGGGTAAAACGCTCAAAGTCATCTTGAATAATTGGCCTATCCGAGCTGTGCCGATCCGCATACAAAATACCAATCACTTTATTGTCGATGATCACTGGAGCCAACATAAACCCCGTAGCCGAGGTATGCTCAATTAACTCGCTCGTGGTAGGTAAACGCCACTTATCCGCATAAGGATTATCGATAAACAGCGGCAATTTACTATCAATACAGTCAGAAAAGACACTTTTACGCGGCTGCAGCTCAATAAGTAAGTCATGCTTCATCGACTCGGCGTTATCCCCCAACACGATACGCGGTTGCAAACGCTTACGATTAGGCGATAGCAACATGACGCTACACCGGTCAAGCCCGATCCCCATTAGCATCCCCTCTAAAGTAATGCCAATGACCTCATTAAAGTGAGCGCGACTGATGGCGCAATCGGTTAATTGCCGTAGTTTACTCATTTGGATTGAGATATTGGGCTGTCGCACCTCATGCACTGCACTTCCCTGCGCCATCGGTAGCGCTAATACTTTGGCGCTAGGTAAATAATCCACTAACACTTTGGCGCCATAACTGTCGGCTAGTTTTTGGGTGGCATCACTACATCTGCGCATCTGGCCTTTAAATTCATCGACATCAATAGCCAACATATCGGCAGCCTGCTTAATGCGTTTATTCAGCAGCGCAATATCGATAGGGTTAGCCTGCATCTGTTCACTGATCTTATTGGCTAAAAAAATCGCCCTAATCTCTGGCATGCGATCATCGGGTTGAGATAAAGACTTAACTAATACATCACCTAAACCCCAACTTCTTGCTATGCCTATCGACAATTGATTAAATGAAGTACCTAGATGCTCGCGCACCCGCGCGCCTTGCAATGCTGGCGCAACGCCTAATAAATCGGCGTCGAGTCGCTCGGTGATCTCCCCTCCCATACTCCAAAAGGCGCTTTCACCTAAGTGATAGAGCAACGCGGCAACAAACACCTCCTCCTGTAACTCTTCATCGTGTTCACTCAACATCATTTTAGCCAGCATCGCAGCTTGAAAGGCACGCGCCATTAAACGCAACAGACGTTGGTATACCGGTTCAGATAATCCCTTGTTATCTAATAGGCTACTGAGCAATTTCGCGGTGATACAGATATTACGAATAGTATCGAAACCTAACACCACAGCTGCGCGGCTAATCGTGGTGACATGGGAGATCCCCTTATTATATATCGCACTGTTCGCCACCCGTAATATGCGCGAAGTTAACGCATTATCGTGCATCACACTGCGACCTAAAATGGCTAAGGAGGAGGTATCATCTTTGGCTAATGTCTCTAACGATTTAACCATGGATGACAGCGCAGGCATCTCTTGCTCACTGATCCGCTTGGTCCAATAATCGGTGCCTTTACCAGGATTAACTGCCTTCAATGGTTACTCGACTCAAATGGGGGAAAGAATGTCATCGCGTCATAAGCCGACGAAAAGTCGTAAGTAAGTATAGACACAAAAAATCGCAACATAACAGCTACATATCCACGAGGGTGAATACTTTTGCATCACATCACAATTTCGCCTTTCGCTTTATCCCGCTGGCTGTGGATAATAGCAAGCATGATAAACCTTATAGCGTAGCCATAACCCCTAGTATAAGGTTAACAAGCCAACATCATTGGTGAGAATTAAGGACATAAAAAAGGCGACTCAAGGTAGGCCGCCAAAACACGCTAAACTAACTATCCAAATTGGATGGTAATAAAAACCCCCGCACTGCACGTAGGACACAGTGCGAGGAACAACCGCTGTAAACTACAGCAAGTCGAAAAGGTTACTCTTAAAACTGATCTTCTTCGGTAGAGCCCGTTAGAGCCGTGACTGAAGATTGACCGCCTTGAATAACATTGGTCACTTTATCGAAATAACCAGTACCCACTTCTTGCTGGTGCGCCACGAAGGTATAACCTTTCTTCGCCGCGGCAAATTCCACTTCTTGTACTTTTTCAACATAGTGCTTCATGCCTTCGCCACGAGCGTAGTCATAAGCAAGATCAAACATGTTGTACCACATGTTATGAATACCGGCTAAGGTGATGAACTGGTACTTATAGCCCATGTCAGACAAGGCTTGTTGAAAACGTGCGATAGTGGCGTCATCCAAGTTTTTCTTCCAGTTAAATGACGGTGAGCAGTTATAAGCAAGCAACTGATCTGGGTATTGCGCATGGATTGCTTCAGCAAAACGACGTGCTTCTTCTAGATCGGGCTTAGCGGTTTCACACCAGATAAGATCGGCATAAGGTGCATAAGCCAGACCACGCGAAATCGCTTGCTCGATACCCGCATTCACGCGGTAGAAACCTTCAGATGTACGCTCACCAGTAACGAAATCAGCATCGTATGGGTCGCAATCAGAGGTCAGCAGATCTGCCGCATTAGCGTCGGTACGTGCAATAACCAGCGTTTCAACGCCGCTTACATCGGCCGCAAGACGTGCAGAAACCAGTTTCTGTACCGCTTCTTGAGTTGGTACTAGTACTTTACCGCCCATGTGGCCACATTTCTTCACTGACGCTAGCTGGTCTTCAAAGTGAACGCCGGCCGCACCCGCATCAATCATATTTTTCATCAGCTCGTAAGCATTCAACACACCACCGAAGCCGGCTTCAGCATCGGCAACGATCGGTAGGAAGTAGTCAGTATAACCTTCATCTTCAGGGTTAATTTCGTTGCTCCACTGAATTTGGTCAGCACGACGGAACGAGTTATTGATACGTTGTACTACTGCTGGTACTGAGTTAGCGGGGTATAACGACTGATCAGGGTACATGGTGCCCGCAAGGTTGGCATCGGCCGCAACCTGCCAACCTGAAAGGTAAATGGCTTCGATACCGGCTTTAGCTTGTTGTACAGCCTGACCACCAGTTAAAGCACCTAACGAGTTAACATAGCCTTTTTTCGCGCCGCCATTAACCAATTCCCATAGCTTGGCAGCACCGCGAGTTGCAAGGGTATTTTCTGGCACAATCGATCCGCGTAAGGCGACTACTTCTTCCGCTGTGTAAGGACGACGAACGCCTGCCCAGCGAGGATTTTCAGCCCAGTCCTTTTTTATCGCATCAATTTGCTCTTGACGTGAAATCTGTGTAGTTGCCTTAGTCATAATCATCTCCATTTGTATGTTAGGATTCAGTGCCAATCAATACTGCTTAATTCCAAAGGCGCTAAATATTGCGATTTGGGGTAAACCATTTACCCCATTTATTCAAATTAAATTAGTAAGTTAAATCATTAAAGCTCGTCAGCCTGGGTTAAAATTTCATAGCCTGGTAGTGTTAAGAAGTCGACCAACTCATCTGAAGTGGTGATATCCTCTAACAGTACAGCTGCTTGAGTGTAGCTGCCGCGAGTAAACCTATCGGGCCCGACTTCAAGCTTAACGTTGGCTAATTCCTCTACGAGCATCTCTTTGAATAACTCCTTCGTCACTAGTTTGCCGTTGGACAACTTCTGCTTATGTTGGATCCACTGCCAAATAGAGGTTCGAGAGATCTCAGCAGTGGCCGCATCTTCCATCAAGCCGTAAATCGGCACACAACCGTTACCGTTGATCCAAGCTTCGATATATTGCAGGGCAATGCGGATATTGAGGCGCATACCGGCTTCGGTTCGCTCACCGTCACAGGGTAATAGCAGATCTCGGGCTAAAATCGGGGCATCCACATCACGAGTAATATGCAACTGGTTGACATGATCTTCACCAATATATTCGTTAAAAATACCCATCGCCGTATCGGCAAGGCCAGGATGCGCAACCCAAGTACCGTCGTGACCGTTACGCGCTTCAAGCTCTTTATCACCACGCACTTTGGTCAATACCGCTTCATTTTGCGCCGGATCTTTAGCGGGAATAAATGCCGCCATTCCGCCCATGGCTAAGGCACCACGCTTATGACATGTTTTAATTAAGAGTCGAGAATAAGCACTCAAAAATGGCTTATCCATGGTGACGGCTTGTCTGTCAGGCAATACACGATCAGGATGGTTTTTAAGGGTTTTAATGTAGCTAAAGATATAATCCCAACGACCACAGTTAAGCGCGACGATGTTTGAGCGCAGCTCATAAAGGATCTCTTCCATTTCGAACACTGCAGGCAGAGTTTCAATCAAACAAGTACATTTGATGGTGCCCGGTGTTAAACAAAAACGTTCTTCGACAAAGGCAAATACCTTAGCCCACCAACGCGCTTCAACATGGCTTTCAAGCTTAGGAATGTAAAAATAGGGGCCACTGCCCTTTGCCAATAGTTGATGGTAGTTATGATAAAAATAGAGACAAAAATCGAAAAGCGAACCAGGAATAGGCTTACCGTTAAACTCGACATGCTTTTCAATAAGGTGAAGACCTCGTACGCGGCACACCAGCACTGCAGGATCGTCTTTTAAGGCATAACGCTTACCCGTTTCTGGAGCGGTAAATTCAATCTCTCCGCGCACCGCATCACGTAAATTGATTTGTCCGTCAATCACCTTAGACCAACTTGGTGCTAGCGAATCTTCAAAATCGGCCATAAACACTTTAACGTTAGCATTCAGGGCATTGATAATCATTTTGCGATCAACCGGGCCGGTTATCTCAACGCGGCGGTCGGTTAAATCGTCAGGAATACCACGGATTTGCCAGTCGCCGTCTCTAATAGCGCGAGTTTCAGGCAAAAAGTCAGGTAAACTGCCACCATCAATCACCGCTTGCTTAGCTTTACGTGCAGCCAACAAGCTAGGCACCTCATCGGCAAATTGACGACATAACACTTCGAGTAAACTTAACGCACCTTCATTAAGTATCGTATCTTGTCCTTCAACACTTTCACCCGTAATGCGAATGGATGTGTCCGTGTGGTCTTTATTTAATACTGGTTCATTCATCCTAATATCTCCCGAGTGCATAGCGTCTTATGTAAGCTCTAGTTTCATTTGGTTATATCTGTTGTCAGTCAATATTGGCAGCTTTTGTTAAACTAAGGTTCACAACAATGGTGCACAACAATTAACATCGTTCGTCCACTAACATGGCAATCTTGTAAATGTGTGCGAGTGTTACAAATGGACTACACATGTACCTTTTGAACAAAACCTACTAACAAAAGGTTGTATTTGCAACAGTCACCTTGAGCAGAAAATGAATCACACAGCACCTTTCATTGGCCAGAAAATTGGTATGACCAAACCAAAAACCCCAGACAAGACATTAATTTAAAACGGAATAATTAAACACCTCAGCTATATTGGATAGCAAAAACTTAAGTTGTCTGACAATTTGACCAACACCCCCAAGCTGTAATTAACAACGTTAATTAATTACACCGCGTAACACTAAGATTACACAGGATGTGCACGCCGCCACCTTAACTTTCTGTTAACCCTGTTTTGATTAACGTTAAAGGTAATTAGCAAAAACCGATACAGATCAGATGGATGACTGTAAAATTAATCAACAACAAATAAAACACCCGTTTCATTATTACGTTTACGTAAAGGTTATCGCATCACGAAATAGCGTGAGTTAACATTACCGCAACGTTTGTCGATCAACATCACAAAAAACATTGGTTAATCGGTATTTATTTTTAAATTTATCTATATTCCATGCTCTGTTAAGCACTTATCATTTCGAGTTATTTGAAGCAGACTTACCTAGCAGGCTAATGGAACAACATAGGATGATGTGTCGATAAGCAAGACATCTTCATGGCGAAAGCTCTAATGCGGTTAAATTTATGCTACTAACCTTCTCCCTTAGTCACCAATACAGAAGTTAACTTGCAGTTGTATGAATATCTATTACTAGCCTCTACAGCGACAAAGCTTTTAAGATTCAATACCTAAAACAGTAACCTCCTTTTAGGCTTAGTGCTGCTGACTTGCTGCACAACACACCATAAATAAAAAAGTAGAGTACGGCTCTCCACATCGAGTCGAGAGAGCGATAACGAATAAACAGTAAGGTCGACAATAGACTGAAAGCGGAATCGATATGATTACACCACGAGGGTCTGCGAGAGATTAATAAGCTCAATGGGACTGAGAAAGGAGATCTGTGAATTAATACAACTATGTAGCAATAAAGCTTATGAGGCCGCTTGAGTAATATCAGCCACCATGGACATGGTATCTTGATACTCAACCACTGCATTACGGCCTTGTGACTTAGCTTGATACATAGCGATATCAGCGCGCTTCATCATAGGATCAAGACTTAAATCAGTCTCTATATTGGTCGTCACACCAAAACTGGCAGTGATCACTAACTCTCGGGAATGAGGCTTGGTATTGATAGACTCAATTGCCGCACGGCACTGCTCTGCAAAGTGGATTGCGACCTCTGCATTATAGTCGGGCAAAAATAGCGCGAACTCCTCCCCGCCCATACGTACAAACAGATCGCGGCTTTTCAGTAGCGGGCGAACAACTTCAACAACATTTTTTAATGCCCAATCGCCAGTACTATGACCAAGGGTGTCATTAATCGCTTTAAAATTGTCGAGATCAAACATCACCACACTAAACATTCCTTGACGGGCGATAACATCAATAAACAGATCTTCAGCCAAATCTTGCCCGGTACCGCGGTTAAATATCCCCGTTAACGGATCAAGTTCAGAGACACGTTTGTATTTACGTTTTTGCACAAACATGGTTGTGCCAAAAATAATAAAAAACACCGAACATCCTAGTGCAACTAACAGCGCCATGCTTTCTTTATATCGTTGCAACTCAATCACTTTTTGCTGCGCGGTATACAAGGCCCTATCTTGATTGAGCATCTTAATTTCACGTGTTTTTTCAACGTTATCAAACCTAGCTAATTGGTAGGCGTAAGCCTTAGCTTTAGTTTCGTTATGTAATGTTTCGCTGATATCTTGATAGCGATTCAAATAACCATACGCTAACTCAAACTCACCTCTTTGTTGCGATAAGGCGGCCAACACTTTGTAAGCGTCTTTTTGATATTGAAGGTTAATGCCATCGTTAGGCGCCGCAATCACAAGATCAGCATAATATTGAGCTTGCTGCGACAGCACCTAAATCATGATAGGCGACCGCCAATAATGAATGAATATGGTTAATCTCAACTTGATACTGAAAGGGTTTATAGGCTTGTAGCGCCTGATCTAAAAAGCGAATGCTGGACTCGATATTTCCCCGCTTAAGTTCAACATCGCCTAAGCCCTTGATAGACATTGCTTCAATCATAATAAAATTATTATCACGACAATAATTCATGCTGTCATTGAACTGCGCATAAGCACTATCAAGCTGCTCTTTTTTCAACTTAGCCACCGCTATATATAACAAGCCGTAACAGTGGTTTTTGGGATCTTGACGGTTATTAAGACGTAACGCCTGATTCGCGTAGGTTTCTATCTCTTCCCACGCCTCCATTTCAAGGAACAATGCTGCAAGGCGCAAATAAGAACTGACTTTTAACTGTACATCATTTAATGACTCAATCCGGCTAAGGTTGGTCTCCATAACATCAAGCGCTTGTGAAAAAGCATTTAAACCAATAAATGCGGTGGCCTTGTACAGATAAATCGACGTCAGCATGGTGTCGGAGGGAAATAACGCTTCCGCTTGATTTAGCATCGAAAGCGCGCGGTGATAATCGGATTGATAAATATGGTAAACACTATTCAATACCCAAAAACGGGCTTGTTGCTGTGATGAAAGCTCAGCGAATTGGGGCTCAATCTGCTGCTGTATCTTTTCAAAATCGGCGGGCCTTGACGCAACGGCAGTTTCAAGTGCATCAAGTGAGGTATCAATATTTTGTAGATCGTCGGCGACCACGGCCTGCGACAAGACCATGGTTAGCACAACAAGAAATACGCTATAACGTTTCAATTTATTTTTTATCTTTAGGTGCATACACTATTTGATATACCACGCTTTGCTTACTAGGCCCAATGAGGCGATCGATTCTTGCTTTGTCGCCTGACATAATGGCGTCTATCGCTTCATCATCTAATCCATTGGCTCTCATCACTCCTTTGGGATCACGCTGATAAGCCTCTAGCAACGCAGCGTCAGATCCTAACCTTTCAAAAAAATCATTGATTGTTGCCATCTATTACTCTCCATTTTTATTATTTAATTCAACATATTCCGTTAGTTTTTCCCATATCAGCCTAAGTCTGCGGCAGTAATACCCAATTTAGCCAATACCGCATGATTCACCCTTAACGCTTGCGCGGGGGGGATAAGCAAGGTCGTTATAGGGCTTAATGCTGCGCTGGGTAAATCTTGTAATCTTAAATACTCCTTACGGGCGACTTGTATCGGTAAATTAGGGGCTTCGTATAACACCACTTCATGGTCAAGCGGATACCACTGGTTTAGCTGCTCTACCAATATTTGCAGTCTCTCGGCACTGGTATGAAATTGAGTCATTGTATGCTCACCAGCAATACCTATTTGCCAAAGCAGCAAATACGCCGCCGGATCGGGAGTATGGCAATAAAACATAAATTGACTCGCCTCAAAGCTCTGGTGGCCTGAGTCACCAGGGTCAATCCCCATATCAGCCCATAAACATGCCTCTGCCGAAATACCCGGCTCCATCTTTGCGCTAAACCCTAGTTGTTGAACACTAGCAATAGCCATATGTGATACAGACGCAAACACACCAGGATGGCCATAAAGCGCGCACACTACCTTTTTATTGGCACACACTTCATCAATAATGGCATCAACCATTTGTTGGTAACTATCACGACGATTTTTAACTTCATCGCCTTGAGCATAAAAACATTGTAAGGAACGCACATCATCATTAAGCGACTCAAGCCAATATTGTGCAAAATGATCTGGCACTAGCGAAAAAACCACATCGGCCTGCTCAATATAACTCTTACTTATCAAGCTGATCTGCCCAGCCAAATTTAGCCCTGTACCCACACACACTAAACTACCGACACCACAATTAGGCTTCATAGCTATTTCAATTCCATCATGACATTAATCATCGGCCTTTCAGTTCAGACAAATAACGAACTCTACTCGCTCGAGTTATATGCAGCATACGCCTACTAGACGCAACCACAAAAGCTACACACTTAATTTACCACATTCCTTAACAATGCAAACATAAGATAACAAATCGATTAAATCAAAACGTCAACATGATGCCTGTTTTAGATAGAGACTCCTTCGTAATGATGAAACTTATCCGCTTTATGCCTGTCAGACCCAACATTCAACTCTGGCTATTACGATAGAGCATTTTCTAACAACAGCTTGTTTTATCTGCATGCGTCTTATCTGATTAATAACGATAGCGCTTGTCAGCAAGGTGATAGCTTGGGTATTATGACTGGCAGATTTTTAGGGAAGTAGCGCATTCAATGACAATAAAAAAACATAGCATTACTCTAATCGGTGTCGCCGCATTGTCACTTTCACTCAGTGCATGTAGTGTCTTCGATTGGTTGGTTTATAAACCTGATGTGCCTCAAGGCAACTATATGGAAACCCAGCAGGTCGAAAAACTCCGCATCGAAATGACCAAAGAACAAGTTGAGTATATTTTGGGTCGCCCCGTACTGCGCGATAGTTTCGCAGACGACACTTGGTACTATGTCTACCATTACAAAAGTGGCCGTGACGCCAGCATCATTCATAAAGAATTAGTGCTGCATTTTGAACAAGATAAACTGACTAAAGTGGTTGGCGACTATGAATTATCGTCAGAGTTTACGACGCCACTAGAGCAAAGCTCTCTACCAGAAATAAGATCTTTAGTCAGCGAACAAGGTGACTTGGTACCACTCAACCCTGAGCAACGACCAGACACTAAACCATTAGTTGAAGAGCAAAAAACACAAGAACTGAATAAACAGCAAGAATTTGAATAACACAGTTAGGCTCGTTTAACTAAGTTCATTTAGCAATGAGTGACGCTTACTTTAATAAAAAAGGTTCTTATCGCATCAGCGTAAGAACCTTTTTTATTGCCTTCCACCAAACGAATTTGGCTATCTTACCCGACCACCAGTAATTTTATTGGCGCGGCCCTCATCTTTAGCTTTTTCAGCACGCTTACGGCGCACATCTTTAGGGTCGGCAATTAACGGACGATAAATCTCCACCCGCTGCCCAGGCTCTAGCACCTCATCATGCTTAACAGCACGACTAAAAATCCCCAGCTTTACATTTTCAAGATCTATCTCAGGAAAAAAACGGCACATATCACTTTGTTTAACCGCTTCAATACACGTAGTGCCAGGAGCGACCGTTACCGTAATACGCTTCTGTTGTGTCGGCAGTGCATAGATCACTTCAACCGCAAAATTCTCTTGTTCTATCATCGCGACTCAACTTCCTTCAGTAAACTAAGATTGATAAACGACTTTTGCTCGGCTAGTAAAAGCCGTGACCATAGATGACATGAGTTCTTTAAACACCTTGCCAAATGCCATATCAACCATGGGATTAGAAAACTCAAAATTGAGCTCAAAATCGACCTTACAGGCATCTTCGGTTAATGGCGTAAATACCCAGCAGCCGTTTAAATGTTTAAATGGACCATTTTCTAACGCTAATTCAATGCGTTCACCGGGGATGA
This sequence comes from Shewanella sp. 553, assembly GCF_059338375.1. Taxonomy (NCBI): domain Bacteria; kingdom Pseudomonadati; phylum Pseudomonadota; class Gammaproteobacteria; order Alteromonadales; family Shewanellaceae; genus Shewanella; species Shewanella sp. 553. The sequence continues at coordinate 1,172,042 of NZ_CM181701.1, read as the reverse complement.
CCTGATTTCGAGTAGTAAAGGTTTTACTGATCCCCGCCTTAGAAACATCGACCGAGGCAACCATGGTCTGACCGTCAAATTCAAGGACTTTGCCACCAACGCAGCCAGGTAGAAACTCTTTGTAAGACTCAACATCATTTACTAGCTCATACATCTGCATCGCACTAAAACGCACTAATACACTGCGGGAAATCTTGGCCATATGCTTGCTTTACCTAACACCATCGGGCTGACAAATAAAAATCTGACCGCAATTTTAACACGACAAGCCTTAAGGATCACCTATGCTACACCGCCCAAAGGAGAACAAAGATCCATCACCAAATTCACTAAACCCAACAAAAAACAGAAATAATGTGTTCAGCCAATTCCAAATTAAATTGCCGCGCGTATAATAGCGGTCTATGGCTAAGAAAAACGCAAAAAACTCAAAAAACCCATCAGCGACGATTGCACGCAATAAGCGCGCGACTTTCGATTATAAATTTGAAGAAAAATTTGAAGCTGGTTTGTCCTTAATGGGCTGGGAAGTAAAGTCGATTCGAGTCGGTAAAGTAAACCTGTCCGAGAGCTATGTGTTCTTGCGTAATGGTGAGGCTTATCTGTTCGGTTGTACCATTACCCCACTTAATACAGCATCAACCCATGTCGTATGCGATCCGATGCGCGACAGAAAGCTGTTGCTTAATCGTAAAGAGCTGGACAAACTTCAGGGGTTGGTCGACCGTCAAGGTTATTCCATTGTGCCTATCTCTATGTATTGGCGCAAAGGCGCCTGGGTAAAAATTGAGATTGGCCTAGGTAAAGGCAAGAAAGAACACGATAAGCGCGATGATACTAAAGAGCGCGAGTGGAAGATTGAAAAATCTCGTACGATGAAAAAAGCCGTTCAACAGTAATCCTAGATAATCTACTGTTTAAATAGGTAAAACGTACAGATAAACAACAATCGATTGTAAGCACTGGATTAATCCTTGGTAATAGAGGCATTCACGGTTACAATCAAATTGTACTGGGGGCGATTCTGGATTCGACAAGATTCACGAAACCCTAGGAGCATGCCGAGGGGCGGTTGGCCTCGTAAAAAGCCGCACAGTTATAGTTGCAAACGACGATAACTACGCTCTAGCAGCTTAGGCTAGCTAGCCATCTTGCTCACGTTTCTCAAATGGGCAGAGTAATAAGATGGTCACCTTTACATTTGATAGCGAGGGAACCACGTTCAGGGGTGAACCGCGAAACAGTACTGAACTCGCCAATTGCAATCCTGTCTTTCGGAGTGTACTTGGTTAACCAAAAGAGAGACTAAGCATGTAGCGCCGAGGATGTAGGCTTTTTGGACGCGGGTTCGAGCCCCGCCGCCTCCACCAACAAAACCAAGGTTAGCAATAACCTTCAAAAGGCCGCTAAACCCCTACCAGACGGGTTTAGCGGCTTTTTTGTATCTGTCATTTACCGACACAAGAATTTCTGAAGAAGTGAGATTAAGCTTGGTTTTATTAATACGCATTAATCACAGCCGAGTTTTAATGGGGAAGTAAGCCGTCTTAATAGCTGTTTAAAAGGGCAAGTTCATTGGTTTAGCGTCGTTAAAACTGAACATTAACAAATACGCTGTGGCCATTAAAGGCAGGATTGTGTTCATATTGTTTGGCATTTGAAATATGTAGATAAGCATAACCGAACGACCAACGTTCATTTAAGTGATAGCTCAAGCCCAGTTTACCGAAATATTGCCACGGGCCACCATAGTCTTTGTAGGCAACGCCTTTTGTGCCATATTCATAATCTTCAGCCCAATACATTCCACCTTCCAAAAAAATACTCACTTCATCAATAAACCGCCACGCTAACCCGCCGCCTCCGCCAATTAACAAGCCACTATCATTAGGTGTAATTAAAGCGCCAATATTAAATACCGGATACCAATAAGTATTGGACGATGAGTCATTAAAGGAAAAATGATGAATATAGCTACATTCAAAGATATTGATATCTACGTTCTGCTTGGATGTTGGTGCAGAACCAAGGCAACGAACATTACTACCTGTAGCCATAGCAATATTTGGCACACTCAACAGCATATTGGAAATGAGAAAAACCAATACAAAATAACTATTCATAAGAAAGCCTCCGAAATATTAAAATCGACGGCATCAACACAGTAAAGCTGAAAAGTGCAACTTGATAAGGCGCTTGTATTTAAGGAGACTTCCTACTATGCATACAGATCAAATACAAGTTCAAGCTCGCTGCCTTTCCTAAAAATAGTTAAGATTGAGTGATTTTGCTAAATGCTGCTCCAATTAATTTTTGAGGACGCTTATAAAAATCTCCTGCCAGTTGCGTTTTTTCACAAAGGTCAGATCTAAAATGTGAAAATAAAACTGGCTCAACCTGGCTATTGCTTTGCCAAAAATTGTTTAAATCCCCCTGATAAGTTAACCCTTCAATATCGTACAAAGCCTTACCCAATACCTTGGTTGGCAAATGATGTAATAACGCTGAAATACCCACAGTACTATTTACAGTGACCACCCCCCTGGCATGGCAATAAACATCAGGAAGCGAAAAGTCATGCCCGTAAAGCACGCGTTCATTTATACCCAGTTCGTTTGTCAGTCTTTCAATTAACTCGCCATAATGTTCAAAACCCCGGTTTTGAGGATGATGTTTTATTAACAAGGCCTGCTCTTCACTGGCATACTTGGCAAAGGAGTGAAGTACCTCTTCAATCACCTGCTTTATAGAGCTGAAATGTGAATGCTCTCTCAGTTGAAAATCCACTTCAACTTGTAATGGAAGCAGGTAGATTTGCTGATCAAATCGGCGTACAAAATTTCGATATCGCGGAGGGTCAATTAATTTCGAAACCCACTTCTGAACCAGGCTTTTTGTCCAATAATAAGTTTCCTCTCTAAATGTCCATGGTCGGTGATGATGATAATGCGCAAAATGGCGTCGAAAAAGTGTTAAACCCGAATAGTAACAAAACGAAAACCACGCCCGACGAGCAAATGTAGGCCCCACACTATGGCCGCTCTTAAGCGCGTTAGGCTCACCATCACCACTGTACGAAAGCTCTTCAAACAAAGGAGAATTAGCATTACATCCCTCCTTTTCTAACGTAACAAAACCCGACCTAAAATAACCTTCTTCAAATGCCCAAAAGTTAATCCCTAATTCGGATGTCACTTGCCGTGCAACTTTATGATAAAAACGACAATCGCCATACACGACAACCGCATCAATTTGTTGCGCTATAACATATTGCGTTAAAAATGATGGCCAATCCTCAGGTGTACCATAATAATCAACGACATATTTAGCATCGGCATAATGTCTATCACCACCGTTAAAATTCATTTTATGGGTAACATAGCCCATAGAAGAAAAGTGACGCGCTAACAACTTAAAAAAGGGCCCCAGCGGCCCCTGTAGAAATAAAACTCGTTTCATATGAACATGTTACTCAGTACAAATTAGTACGTCGAAAAAGATAGGCTGTCGCAAACCGCACAAAAATTAACAGAAGAGCACTGACCGTTTTCAAGGGGGATGCTGAAGCGTATTTCACGCTCAGCGACAAGGGGCAAAACAGCCCAACTACAAACGATAAGCTTGGTAAAAGTAGCGGATTTTCCGATTTAATCGAGACCACCAAGCACTACTCAGTTGCTGCCCAGATAACCCTTTTCTCTCAAACTCAGCTCTTTCATCACACAGTATTTGGATGACTCGTTCAGGTGACGTTAACAAGCCTGTAGACCAATCAACATAACGTGAATAGCTAATTAAAGTGGCATACACCAGCTGGTTTAAACTGAGTTGGTTTTTACGCTCGGTGAACTCAAGCACGTCATCGGTTAGCCCCCAACCCGCATAAAATGGCGAGCCATAAGTTGTGACGGTTTTACCGCGTAATAACGCTTCAAAGCCGGTGAGCGACGTAATGGTACAAACGCGGTCACAAAGTGCAAGTACCGACACTATATCCACATCTGCCAAGTAAATATTGGCATAGTGACGCGCCGCACTCTCACCTAAAGCCCCTGGACGCACACCAGAGTAAAGATCAGGATGTTCTTTATAGATGATATAAGCATCAGGGTAATCTTGCCTCACCTGCTGCAACAACTGGAGGTTACTTTTCACTTTACCCCGACTGGATGCTATCGATTGATCTTGCTCGAATTGTCCCGGAACTAAAATAATTTCAGTGTGACGATGTAGGCCATGTTTATCGCCACTTCTCAGCGAGAGTATGTCTGCTAACACCGGGTTATTACTCGACTTCTGGCCTACATTGTACTTACTCAAAGCTCGCTCAACCAAAGTATTAGTGAGTAACTCAGCTCGCCGTGCTTGTGCGTTATTCAAGGTCACTCGATTAAGTAAATCGACAATATCAGAAGGTCCATCAGGCGCATAATACATACCTTGGCGATCGATGACTAAACAGGATGGACGGCGGAGATCGGCGCCAAGCCCAACCGAACGGACAAAGCCATCTTCCATAAACCACACAGGGCAATGCTGCTGTAATGTTTCGGCCCACTTAGCCTGACTTTTCCCCCACAACAATACCGCAGCCTTGGGTTCAGATTTAATTAATCGCTCTAACCTAGTGCAGCTTTTAATGTACACCACTCGCTTTGCCATTCGCCCAATAAAAGGCTTGATAAAAGCGCGTTTCCACAAAGAAAAATTAAAGGCATAGCAAACATCAACGACATGATCGGGCTCTTCAAGCTGCAACATCAACCAAGCTACCACCACCTCAACCTCACAGGCTAAAGAGGTTTCAGGGTCGAGGTATTTGGGATAAACAATCAACGCGGCAGCCACCAGTTGCGGCAAGGTAAGTGATATATTACGTCTATCACAGGCTTTTTTATCTAACGTCAATCCCCAACCCGCATAAAATGGCATGCCATAACAATGCACAGGTAAGCCATATAGCAAAGCTTCGAACCCCAATTGAGAGGTCACGGTATAAACCCGCTCAACTTTCGCCATTAACGCCTTGATGGCACAATCATCGCTTAGCAGCTTTACCCTAGGATGTTGACAAGCATCCCTATTAATAAAGCCCTGCTTTGTCCCTTTAATCACATCAGGGTGAGTCTTAACCACAATCATTTTGTCAGGATGACTCGCAAGCGCCTCGGTGATCATCTGCTTAAAACAGGCTGACGAGCCGCCACCTTGAACAACTGAGACATCGCCAACCGTTTGATCGACCACCAATATAATCGAGTTAGCCTCTTGGTTTGCTAACCAATCAGGAAGCACATTTCGTTGATGATTATATTTTGAAATACCATGCAGTGTTAATAAAGCCGTTAACTCGCAGGCACGCCGTTCAAACTCAGCGTTATACCAATCATCAACCGTCACACATAAGTGCTCTAAATCACTCGCTTTACGTGCATCATAATAAATGCCCCTGTCGTCCTGAATTAACGAGAACCTTGGAGACTTATCAGCAGGGTGACCAAGATAACTAATAAAGCCATCTTCGAGCCGCATATAATCTAAACAGTCATACCGCTCGGCAAAATGGCAGGCGTTTTTAGTATTGGTTTTATGTCCCCAGCCCACCACCTTATCTTCATTATGCGGCTTGCTGCGCCTATTAATTTTGACAAATGCGGAGGATTGAAAAAATTTTGCGATATTAGCATCATTTGCAATGCCATTAGATGTGGTCCAAATTTTACCAGTTGGCTTAAGGGTCATCGGGGTCTCTTGTCGAAATAATAGATGTAAAGCTAAGGTAAAGTGCTACGCCATATCGGAAGTTTTAACAATAGCGCTTACTCGCTCATGAATCAGCGTCAAGGGTTTTACAGGCAAGCGTATTGAGTTCAATGTAGAGGGCATAATGATGTTATTATTCCTCTTTAAGCTTCTATGAACGACTAATGGGGCACATTAGAAAATCATTTTCAATAAGGTGTTTATTGAGGCGTTACTGCAGCGCTTTGTAATTGCTCAATCAACATGGTTGAGTTATCAAAAATACGTTGCTTGTCGGCAAACATCACTTTGTCAAAAGCAGCTAACCAATCTTCAAGGGTATCCTTAGCAACAAACCCAGCTTGATACGACTCAATATTATCAGCATGGCTCACTCGGGTAGAGTAGATCCCAATAGCATTCTGACGTTGAATGTCTAACAGTTTACAATGGGATCTTGCTCTATTAAATGAAGAATCAAGTAGCGGTGCCAAGCCAATATCCATGGTTCTACTTTGTAATAACGCTTGGTAGTTTGGCCAACTCAAAGGATGGAGAATATTCACTCTTGGAATGTCCCGACAAGCTTTGTTTAACTGATGATTACCAATGAGTTCAAAATACGTGTTGTGATATTTCGCCTGAATGGTTTTAATGAGTTCGATGACAAACTCCCACTCTTTGGTATGGCTACTGCTACCGTGATAGAAGCAACGAAGCATCTGCTGGCGATTTACAGGCAATTGCAGTGGCGGTAATACCGAAGACGCAGGTAAATGGTAACGAGTGGCAAGATACGGTGTCGACACCCAAACCTGGCAGCATAAAACCTCCAACATAGGCGCGGCTTTTCGATACCAATTTGCCAACCGGTGCCGGTAATGTTTAGGCAAGGTCTTATCTTCATTAATGGCCGGTATATCATCATCGATAAACCATACAATATTTTTCGCTTGATGATTTTTGTGTAGTTTCCTTAATAATGCTAATGGCACATCCCTGACCAAAATCAGCAAAGCGTTTTCATCCATAAGACTTGGATGTGTCAGCCATTTATCATCACTGATATCAACTTCACAATAATCTGAAAACTCTTTTCGACGACTACGAAAATAAAAATCCATCGTCGGGCTCAGCGCATTACCAACCACAACAGTCTTTGGGCTGGCCACTCTACGGTCAACGGTTTTACAAGTAAACAGCGCACTTTTTGGCCTTGATAACCAGAATTTTAATTTATCAAGCATGTTAGCCCAGCCATTCTGTTAATGCTTTTGACGCCAGTTTGTTAGGTAACATCCCAAGCACAGAGCATCCAAACCGCTGCGCCGTTTCAACCTCATCGAGCCCATCGGTTTTAATCACTATCGCGGCTTTGTTGTAAATAGCCACTCTAGCTTTAGAAAACTGAGTCGTCATATATTGCTCATAAGAGACATCCAACTGACGCGCTTTTATAAAACGTTCAAAAACAATGGGAGGCTCTGATATTAGGCAAATCGAAGGGTACTCAGTGATCCACTGCATAGACTCTTTTGAATCTAAAAAACCAGTTCCAACATCAACAATCCAGTAGTCAGATTCACTTTTACCGCAATGTAATTCCAGCGCCATCAACCCATAATTTAAAAACCGCTCTCTGTCGTTATCTAAAACCTTAATTAATGCATTAAGATCATCTTTCTTCCCAATCAAGCTATCGTCTCTGGCGAACTGGTGCGCAATATTGTCCAGCACGACGCTTCTAACTGACTTCACCTGCTTGATAAATTGCTTTATTACAGTTGTTTTTCCGATTCCAGATGGGCCTAGCAATAAAATAATGTTATTCACGCAAACGTCTCGCCTTAAATTCAAACTTTGTAAGAAAAGTCTTCATGTTCAAGTGTTAAATTAGGATTATAACAAGGGTCATTTGTCAATTGACTCCCCCACTTTGTCTTCATAAAAGTGACTTCAGAAGAAAATCGTTGCTGTTTCTCTGGTGAATCTTCATAACCTCGACTGACTGATTCATGATGAATCAGCTCAGCAAAAGGCGTCCAAAGGTTTCGATACCCAGCTTCACGCACCTTGAGGCAAAAATCCACATCATTAAAAGCCACCTTTAGCAGTGGTTCAAGCCCACCCACCTCTATATATACCGATTTACGCACTAGCAACGCCGCTGCCGTAACCGCAGAAAAGTTCTGTACCAAACTTAACCGTGAATGATAACCATGATGGTGCGATCCAAAGTATTTGTGAGCATGACCAGCAACACCACCAATACCTAAAATCACTCCAGCATGTTGAATCCGCATATCGGGGTAATAGAGTTTGGCACCAACACACCCAATATCGGGTCGGCTAGCATGACAAACCATCTCCTCGAGCCATTCAGCATTGAGGACTTCAATATCATTATTAATTAAGCCAACAATGCTGCCCTTAGCGTGTTGAACCCCTAAATTATTAATATTTGAAAAATTAAACTCTTCATCAAAATCGATAATACGAGCACGATTTTTTTGCTTTAACAGCTCAAAATATTCAAGTGTTTGCACACATTGGGTCTGATTATTTAATACCAGTATTTCGTAATGGGGATAATGGGTCTTATTTATTATGCTAGAGATACATTTTTTTAGTAATTCATAACCATCTCTAGTAGGAATAATCAAACTCACCAATGGCTTAGGCTCAGGCACGGGCCAAGTGACTTTGTAGCTATTGTTTAAGTTATGGTAATTAACTTTTACCGGAATATTAGTGCCATTAAAATAATCTTTTAACGCTTTAAGTCCAGCCGAACTGGTATAGTCTTTTTCACCCGCACTTAACGCTGTTGAGCCTTGTACGGCTCGCCAATGATATAGAATATGAGGCACATGGATAATTTGCTTGTTACCTAATCGGGCAACGGCTCTTAAAATAAGATCATAATCCTGGCTCCCCTCCACTTTCTCCCTAAAACCTTCAATCGCGTGAACAAGCGAAGTTTTTAATACCGCTAAATGGGTGATGTAATTATGCGAATAAAATAGATCCCGATTCCAATCAGGCTTAAAGTGAGGCTGCCTCCGATTGCCCTGCTCGTCGATCTTATCTTCATCTGAGTAAAATAGTTCAGCATTTGGCGATTCATTAACCGCTTCAGCCATCATCAACAAGGCATGAGGAGCCAACATGTCATCGTGGTCTAATAAGGCAATATAATCTCCGTTAGCCAGCGCCAATGCGCTATTACTCGCAGCCGATATATGGCCATTCACCTCCCTTGCTTGCCAAACAATACGCTCATCCAACTCACTGTATTGCTGTAAAAGCGCCTTCACTTCAGGATTAGTTGAGGCATCGTCGGCAATACACAGCTGCCAATGGGGATAATGCTGGCCTAAAACTGAATCAATACACGCTTTAAGATACTCAATATTAGAGTTATAGCTGGCCATCACCACAGAAAATACTGGCTTAACGGTTAAGTTTGCCAGCATAGGTGTTATCGCCTTGGTTTCGGTAAACTGCGCCTCATGGCGTTCACGCCATTGCTGATAAGTCACACTGCTAACGGACTTATCAAAACAGTGGTTATAAGTCAGCAGCAAGTCGTCTTGTGATAAGGTCTCTATTGCCCCGAGACTACGCCTAGACTGTAATTTTTTTAGCATTAAACTTCGAGCACGGGCAGAAGTTAATTTAGTCAGAGAAAGCTTAGTAATACTGAACTTACAAGTAGACGATATGGGGTCGAAACGAAGTGATAATGGCCTACCATCAAAAAACATCACCCGCTTATTTAACTTACCACTCAATAAAGAGACACACAGCGCATCCGCTTCATCAATATCTTGACCATAATCAACATAAAATTTGGTGTCTAACCGACTAATATCAGCATCGACACAAAGGTTGAGCATATACCAGCCCTTTGGCATCGCACCTTTGCGTTTTAACTTAAAATAAGGGTCATCACCGGTAGATTGCCAATCATACTTTGAGTCTGGTTCTGCCACTTCTAGTTGTTGTTTAGGCAGCAACCTAAAGTTGATTTCTGGAGTAACCCAATTGAACACATGAGAAAAAATAGACATTAATCCTTTACTTACCTATAGATGTTACAGCCACTACAGCCTTAAAATATCGCAATCCAAAGCCGCGATTAGTCAACGCCACACACACACCGCGGCATAAATAACGCGCTAGCTAGCAACGGCTAGCAACGGCTAGCGACGCCGCTGGTGATAAACCAACGTGTTGGTTGTCAATAAACAGCCTGATGGCATCGGCGGTCTCTTTATGCTGTAAACCATATTCAATGTTGGCCAGCATCAAGCCCGCTTTATTACCACAGTCATGGCTTTTACCAACAATATGGTAGGCTTCCACTTTTTGTTGTTGCATTAAAGCTGCAATCGCATCCGTTAATTGAATTTCATCACCGGCCCCCGGTACCGTTTGTTCCAGCAATGGCCAAATCGCCTTATCTAACACGTAGCGCCCAACAACGGCTAAGTTAGACGGTGCTTCATCTACTGATGGTTTTTCTACCATCGCCGTCATCGCAATAGATTGAGCTGCATTAAGCGCAATCCCATTACAATCGACCACACCATAGCTAGAGACTTTATCCATAGGCACAGGCTCCACCATCACTTGGCTATACTCAGACTGTTTAAAGCGAGCCAACATCTGCGCTAAATTATCGGTTTTAAGGTTACTTTGGTATTGATCGATAATCACATCGGGTAATAACACAGTAAACGGCTCATCACCCACAACCGCCTTGGCACAAGCAATTGCATGGCCTAAGCCTTTAGCTTCGCCTTGGCGAACATGAATAATCGTGACATCGGCAGGGCAAATAGAGCGCACTTCATCCAACAACTGACGCTTAACACGTTTAATCAGGGTCGCTTCTAATTCAAAGCTAGTATCAAAATGGTTTTCGATGCTGTTTTTACTGGAATGGGTCACTAACACTATCTCCTTAATACCAGCGGCAATAGCTTCATGTACCACATATTGGATTAAGGGTTTATCTACGATAGGTAACATCTCTTTAGGCATTGCTTTTGTCGCAGGTAGCATACGCGTACCGAGCCCGGCAACAGGGATAATGGCTTTCATAAGTTCCTTAAATTAAGCTGTTTCGAGAGTGTAATATTGAGGCTTGACTCACTTATTATGGCGAGTGCATATAGCGCTAGTTTGCCGCAGACTGATTTATCTTGGGTCTAAAAAATATTGAATATTGTTTAATAAAAACTGACTGGAGATTTTTTTAGGGCGAATTTTAAATACCGCCATGCGCTCGCCAATAATCTTGCTCGGTTCAAATAATGTTTTCACTATGTGGTAGTGCTCCCGCTCGACAAAGTCATCAAACAACAGCGTGGTGGCCTTAGTTACATTGGCACAAGCCGTCAAAAAGCTCGCCACTCGAAAACGACCATCAATCAAAATAAGGTCGGGTGTCAGGTGGTGTTCATGACAGTAATGCCAAGGTTTTTGGGGGTAATCTGGCCATTGCTTAACACACTGCTCATCTACTGGGTAACCCCACGCCTTTGTGTTACCGATGTCGGCCCAAATAGGAATAATATCGCCAGGCAGATGCCGCTCTTTATAGGCTCCCATTAGCTCAATCAGCCACTTAGGATCGGTTTCAGTGGTAATAACCGTACTGCCAGCTTCTGCCGCCAACAAAGTTGAACCACCTGCACCATATTCTAAAATTAACTGATGTTTGGGATACACTTGGCGAATGTATTGGCAACACTCTTCGCTGAAGGTTAGCTCAAAATCTTTAAACATAATCGTTTCCTAAACTCACATTCGCAGACTCACGGTCAGTGGCAAGCAATGACGAGTCAATCGTCATTCACTTCAATGCAGACTTAATCGCTACCAAACAGATCGCGGGTGTACACTTTGTCAGCGACATCGGCAAGCTCTTCTGCCATGCGGTTTGACACAATCACATCCGACATGGCTTTAAAGGCATCTAAATCGGTGATCACTGCAGAGTGATAAAACTCTTTTGTATCGAGTTCAGGCTCAAACACCACCACTTCAATGCCCTTACCTTTGATGCGTTTCATAATGCCTTGAATGGCTGAAGCCCTAAAATTGTCTGAGCCAGACTTCATCACTAGGCGATAAATCCCCACCACTTTGGGGTGCTTATTGATTATCGAAAATGCGATATGGTCTTTACGTACCGTATTGGATGCAACAATAGAGCTAATCAAGGTATTGGGCACATCATCAAAATTAGCTCTTAGCTGCTTAGTGTCTTTGGGCAGACAATAACCGCCATAGCCAAAAGAGGGGTTGTTATAGTGGTCTCCAATGCGAGGATCCAACCCCACCCCTTCAATAATTTGCCGTGTATTGAGTCCGTGGCTTTCGGCATAAGTATCGAGCTCGTTAAAATAAGAAACTCGCATTGCCAGATAAGTATTAGAAAATAATTTAACCGCTTCAGCTTCCGTCGAGTCAGTAAATAGCATCTCGATATCTTGTTTAACCGCCCCTTGTGCCAGTAAGTTGGCAAACACTTTGGCACGTTCACTGCGCTCACCCACGATAATGCGTGACGGATGCAAATTGTCGTATAAGGCCTTACCTTCACGTAAAAACTCAGGTGAAAACAAAATATTGTTACAGCAAAGTTTCTGCTTAATACGCTTGGTATATCCCACTGGTACGGTCGATTTAATCACCATCACGGCTTGTGGATTGGTCGCCATCACATCGCGGATCACGGCTTCAACAGACGCAGTATTAAAAGTATTGGTTACCGAATCATAATCGGTTGGGGTCGCGATAATAACAAAATCGGCGCCTTGATAAGCACTTTGCCAATCTAATGTGGCAGTAAGGTTAAGCGCTTTTTCTTTTAAAAAAAGCTCAATCTCAGCATCCTGAATAGGTGAAATGCGGTCATTAATCATGTCCACTTTTTCAGGGATAATATCAACGGCAGTCACGTGATGGTGTTGTGCTAAAAGTACAGCATTAGACAGACCCACATAGCCTGTTCCAGCAATGGTAATGTTCATTAGATAACTTCTTAATTAAAGATGAGAATAAAGTCTTCCAAAAGGTATTTTGGAAAATGGTCTACTTTTTGTAAGGGCTTACAGAAACCGATTGATTAAATATGGCGTAATAATTGACGTGCTAGATAAGCGATAAATAGCTCGCAGATAATTGCTGTTTAAAGGGCGCATAACTAAATTGACGACAAGCCTTTTGCTGACCCGCTTGCCCTAACTCAAACATTAACTCAGGGTGTTGCGTTAAATAGTTCAGCCGCATAAGAATGCCTTTAATATCGCCAAAGTGAACCAAGTAGCCATTAATCGCATTATCAATAAGTTCAGGCAGTGCTCCCCAGCGATAACCAATAACGGGTTTACCCGCTAACATGCCCTCAGCAATCGTACGACCAAAAGACTCCTTAAAACGAGACAAACTAATAACCACATCCAGATGCACTAACGCTTCATCGGGTGAACCGCAATAATCGATAACACTCATATTATTAGGTTTATCAGTAAGCAGTGACTCAGTATGTTCGTTATTAGGGCCCACCAAATAAAAGTGTAAGGGCAAGTCAGACTCCGCCGCTAACTCGGCCAATTGCACAAACTCGGCAACCCCCTTTTTAGGTAAATTGCTGCTGATCATCCCGACCCGAATACACTCGCCCGCTGAAAAGTGCTTAAGCGGATATCGCCTGTCCAAGCTCACCATATTGTGTATAACGGTGCATTTTTTTAAACCAGTAAGATACTTCTGTGTACAAGCAGAATTGGCAATTAACAAACTGGCCTTCGACAGCAAGGTTTCACGAATATCGGTAACATCCTTAGCCATAGCGCTTTGGATAGCGGCATCAAACTCTGGCAATTCACGCACATGTAAAATGGTGCTAATACCTGCAGCCTCTGCTGCATATAGTGGCGCGCTATTAACCAAGCTATTGATATGCACTAAATCGATAGCAAAAACGGCCAATAACTGCTGGTAAGCCGCTAACGCAATATCCCAAACGTCATCAGCCTCATGCCAAGGAGATGGCAACAACACAATATCGCTGCAAAATGGCCTTAAACTCTCAATGTACTTACCGTCACCACGCTCGGGTAAAGTAACAACCAGTTTGTAACCCAAATCGGCAATCGCCTTAGCCAGATCCAGTAAACTGCGCTCGGCCCCAAAGCGCTGACGCCCAGCAGCATGACCACATAGCAATACCGTCTTGGTTGGTGGTGCAATCAGTTGATAACCCTTGATATGTGGCCAAGCCCTATCCCCCAGTTCGCAAACGGCTCTATCGATCAACTCGGGCACAGGAAATGGGCGCGTCTGAGGTGCATAAGGCATATACCAATCACCGCTATTGGCGCACTCCTTGTGCCAACTAAGTGCAGCGTCCATATACTCTTGCCGCACCCCGCCAAATTGCGTTTTCCAGTGAGTTTGCGGCTGCATGGTCAAGCTGTTTTCATGGCGTCGCCCCAACGCCAGCGGCACGCCTGGCATGACCTCAACAATACTGTCAGGGCCATAAGCCGCCAAAATACGATAGTAATATTCTGTATCGGCATTCACTGACACCCTGTCCCAAAAACCCAGCCTTTCAAACACTTCCCGGCGGATCATCAATGACGATACATTTCTGTGTACCACACTGCCATCGGGGCGAGTTTCAAACTGCATATCCGTTGTGCAACGCGCCCAATGGGACACACTCGCCATCGCTTGCGGATTATCCAATAAGGCCTTAACTTGCATTTCTAATTTTTGAGGATGAGACCAATCATCGGCATCGTGCACCGTAATAAAATCGCCAGTCGCATGCTTAAGGCCATAATTACGGGCGCCGTAAGCCCCTTGTTGACTATGAAGCTTGGATATGTGTAAATCGCCTATTTCAGATATGTCGAGACTATGGATTCCAGTAGTTTCATCCTGAACACCATCGTTAACAATTATCAACTCAACGTTTGAAACTGATTGCTTCAATAGTGAAAAAACCGCAGTTTTAATTGTTTCTTGACATTTGTATGCAGGAATTAATATAGATACTTTTTTACAAGAGAATAAATCATAATTAAAACCCAACGTTATATCATCAATTAGAACCTGTTTATAATAAAAATCTAAACTCTTAATTAAACAACTATTGCCGATGAAGTTTGACATTATAAATAATCACTAAAAGATAAAAATAAAGAATCAGCCTGATACTACCAGAAATAAAAATCAAGAAGTTTGATTCCAACCGCGCATTTGTAAAACCTCGCCTTCTGACATAACCCTAAAGTTATCATTCAATATATCATTAACCCTTTGTTTTAAATCATGCGGCATAAAATCTAGACTTTCAGGATTAAAACCCAAAGGAAAGGTATTGTCTTTAGGTAGGAAATCAAATCTATTCCCAACAAACTTAGGAACTACCCAACCTGCACTTATCATTGCAGCATAAATATGCCCCATATATAGTGGCCTACTGTTTATAACCGCATTAACCTGACCATTATCAAACTTATCAAAATCTATATCTTTACCTGTGATAAAGTTCTCAATACAACTTCTTCTAAAACATTTAGGGCAGATTTCACATGCATCACCATTATTTGCTGAACAATAGGAAATATCATCTTTAGACAATTTATTTAAACTGGCCTTCATGGTCAATATTTCAGAGCACCCCATTAAAGGCATAACTAAGGGAATACCTATATCCCAGAATAGTTGTTGCCAATAGTTACCTGAAGCCCCATGCCACTTTGAACAAGTATGCATATCAAAATATTTACTTCCACTTCCTAAAAAAGCAGCACCGAGTATTGTACCTGCATAAATATATTTAGATTTCCTTTGCCCTGCTTCTAATAATGCTGTAACAATAGAACCAACCCAAACATGCCAACCTCCAGGTTCTGAAATATATCTAGAATTTGTTTTAACTAAAGAACCCCGCCCCTTTAGCTCAAGCGTAGCTGTAATTTCATTTGCTTTATCATGAATAAGTACTCCATTTCTGAAAGATGCTTCATGGACCACAAAAGCATCAGGAAACAAAGCCCTAATCGCAGAACTATCCATCCCTCCACCGAAAGCCAAAACTTCACCATACTCGCCTTTATATCCTTCCAAGTTTGGGTCTATATTTGTAATTTCAACTATTTTATCTTTAGTAAATATTTCTCTGTTTATTGATTCAGCAATTTTACACGTCACGGGTTGCGGAAAAGTAACTTTTTTACCTATAAAAGGATAAAATATTGCAAGGCATGCAAGCGCTATTATATCAGGATGAACATCTTTGTATTCCTTATCAAAAAAAACTAAAGGATTTCTATTTCTTATACTAACGCCTGCGCCCTCAAGCCTATTAGAAACCAGAAGATCCTCATCTTCAAAAAACGCTTCAATAAAAGTACATCCACCTGAAAAATAATAACTAAACTTCATAATTAAACCTTCACAAACTTATACTCTCTAGAAGAATCACTCGTTACCTCCGCCAAATATTTATACCTTCCTATTTTTTGGCGTAATAATGTTGAATTTACAACTCTGAAATGATTTTCTTTTTGTTTAGCCAATTGCTTAATGGAAGTATTATCACCATGGAGCACTCTGTTATAACAAATTTTATTTACATGCTTAAATTGACCAACCTCGCTAAGCTTTAGATACATGTCGTAATCTACTGCGTTAGTGATTTTCTCATCGAATCCATCGGTTAAATTCCATGCTCTTGAAGTAAACATACGAAAATGGTGACATATCATTGCCGTAGTCAATTTTTCTCTTGAATATTCAGGCCAGTTATAGCCATTTGCAATAAGTTTACCTTCACCATCTAAGTTGCGATTAGTGGTATAAACACATGCCAGTGAATGATCTTTAAAGAATTCTTTTAAGCAAAGCTCAACCGCGTCAGGCTCTAAAAAATCATCAGAATCAAGCTGGCCGATATAAAAACCGCGACAAAGCTTCACCGCAGTATTGGACGCTGCACCAATCCCACCATTAGATTGAGAAGTAAAACGTACTCTTGGATGGTTACCGTAGTTTGATTGCAGTATTTTCAAAGTGTTATCAGTTGATCCATCATCACATATACAGACCTCCAGATCACTGATAGTCTGGTTTAAAGCACTTTCAACGCAACGAACAATGTATTGCTCACAGTTATAAGCTGGAATATAAATTGAGACCAAAGGCACTGGATTGAGTTCAGCTTGCTCAATCACTGCGGGTTTACGATAAAAATATGGTACTTTTCCGAGACGAATTTTCTCGGTAATAGCCTTTCCCCCCGCACGATCTGTCTCATTTTCTTTGCCCGGAGGTTCCTGATGGTAAGCCATCGCCCCCATATGCGACTGGAAAAATGCGCCTGAGCGATACAAACGATAGCCATACTCACCATCTTCTCCACCCCACGCCTCAAACTCTTCATCAAACCAACCAGCCTTATCTAGCCACTTTTTAGAAAAAGCAACATTACCACCACTAAAGAATCGGAAGGGAGAATCGCATAAGCGCAAATTATCCGTGTTTTCAAAAGTAGATAATCGCCAATCCACGGATATTTCACCAGCGCTAGCACCAGCTACGCTGTTATTAGTTCGAACTTCAGGTAATTTTTCTAAAAAATCAGAATGTTTTTCGCAATAGTCAACCGCCAACATGCTGGTATCGACATATTTACGTGGACCGATAACTGCAATTTCACCTGATTCCATCAAGACATTAATCATGGTCTGAACCCATATTGGATTAGGTGCCATATCACAGTCTAAAATCGAAACATATTCATATTTTGAGGCTCTTAAACCCAAATTTCGAACAGCACTTAGGCGGTAACCAGTATCTTTTTGACGGACATACTTTATCTCTAGCTTATTTTCAAATTCACGCACAACACTATTAATATCTTCTTGGCTACCATCATCAGCCACAATCACTTCAAAAGGATATTCACATTGTTGATGAAGCATCGCTGCAAGTGTAACTCGTAAAATATGACTTCTGTTAAAGGTAGGAATCACGACACTCAAACCAATATCTTTTGGTAAGTCTTTTTGACGATACTTTTTAACCCATTGATAATCATTGGTTGATTCTGGTAATGGGCGCAACTCAAGATCTTCTGGCCAATCTGCGGGAATGGGATTAACTTGCTTAACCTCTACATCTTCCGACTTTTTACTTTGTGAGCTTTTAATCTCTTTAAGCAATGCCACATACTCAGATGTATTAGTCTCTCCAGCTTCATTTAATATCATCAAACGAGTAACTGAATCATAATGCTTTTCAAATATTTTCGCTTGGGGTTGGGCTCTGTCTTTTAGTTTAACACCAGCCTTAATTCTGCCTTCAACTAGGCCATAACGAATATAATGAGCTAATGGATTTAAACCTGCCTGCTTCACATCATGATAGTGCTCAAGATAACCAAGAGTAGAAAAGTTTATTGATGGGTTTCGGCCAATACGCCAACCATATTGCAAATAATGCTCAATAGGATTAACGCCAGCTTTTTTAACATCCGGATACTGTTTTAGATACCATTCAGGATCAAACAAACCGCTCTCTTGTATCTCTTTAATTAATTCATTCATTATATTAATTCTTTTTAGTTAGACGATTTTCTTTGTTACCGAATTTTATGTAATGGAGAAGTGGGTTCACACTCGCTTGCTGTACATCAGGATAACTTTGCAAGTACCAGCCACCATCAAATGCCGTAGAAGGGCTATTTGCTAGCGCTACGCCAAACTCCAGATAATGCCCCGCTGCACCATATTTATGGCTCATGGCCTCAGGGTGTTGCTGCAGGTACCAAGCTTCATCAAACAGTTCAGACTGTTTAATTGCTTCAATGTCTTTAACAAACTGCCGCGCTTTTACTCGGCGCTGCTTAGAGGCTTTTATTTTGTTTTTAAGCTTACCTGTGACATTTTTAGCGGCTGAGTGGGTATGTAACTCTTGTGTAGCATCACGTGCGGCGCCAAGTTCAGCCTTAAGCTCATCAATGGTTAAGATAAACTTTGCCTCAGTTTCAGCTAGCAAACGTTCTTTGTCTGTTAGCATATTGGTTAATGTGGCTAATTCATCAAAACGAAGTTCCAGTGACTGCTGCAAGTTTAATTCTGATTGTTTAAGGGTTGCGATAGTGCCAGCCGCCACTTGCTGATCGCGTTCGAGCATGGCGTTGTTATCCCTAGTGCGCTGTAGCTGCGCCGTGAGCTGTTTGATTTCTGTTTCAGCTTGCTGTTTATCTAAGTTCAGCTGAGCTAATGTTTGTTGAGCCTGATTCAGTTCATCTTTCAGCTGGTTAACGGTATCACTGAGTTGTTGCTTGCTGGCCTGCGCTTGAGTAAGCGTGTCTTTTAACCGGGTATTTTCAGTATTTATTTGTGCTGCAGAGTCTGTTAATTGCGCTACTTGTTGTGTCAATTGCAGTTTACTTGAAGTGGCAGCTTGCAGCTGTTGTTCTGCCTGCTGCACTTGCTTGCTAAGTGCTAGGTTATCGGCTTTAACGGCATCTAAGGCTTTATCGGCTTCAGTGAGCATTAGGGTCAACTGAGCCAGTTCATCAAAGCGTACATCTATATCTTGTTGTAATTGCTTAACTTGCTCTGCGGCCTCCAGTCGACTTTGCTTCAACTGAATGATCTCTGCGTCTAACTGTTGTTTCTCCGCTAACAGTTGTTGCCTTTGCTTTTCGGTTTGCTGACTTTCAACCCCTAGGGACTTAAGCTGTTGATCTAAAAGTTGTTGCTGTTTTTTGGTTTGACTAATGTTGTCATTCGCTTGCTGCAAATTGTCTGCGAGTTGCTGTTTTACCCCTTGGATAAGCTGA
This sequence comes from Shewanella sp. 553, assembly GCF_059338375.1. Classification (NCBI taxonomy): domain Bacteria; kingdom Pseudomonadati; phylum Pseudomonadota; class Gammaproteobacteria; order Alteromonadales; family Shewanellaceae; genus Shewanella; species Shewanella sp. 553. The sequence continues at coordinate 1,152,418 of NZ_CM181701.1, read as the reverse complement.
ATCGATTGGGTTTGCTCCTGCAATTTATGGCTTAACTCTGACACCTGCTGCTCGTGAAGCATACGTTGCCAAGCATCTTCGTTGGCATCTCCTAGGCGGGTATAGACATCCTGAATAAGTCGTTGGGCAGAATGCTCTTTGCTTTGCTCAATCAATGCTTCGAGTCTGGTGGGAATATTGTCCCCTATGCATAACAGCAAGAGTCCTTGGCCTTGAGTAAGCTCAAAAGAGGGATATTGATTTCTGAGCTTACGGCATTGTTGACGAATATCGGCTTGCTTCGAGCCGTGGATTAATATTACCGCAGAATTTGACAGCTTAAGTTTGAGCTTGTCGAAATTATCTTCACTGTTAAATAGGGGGCTGTCGTATTTTAGTAGCAACAGATCGATACTATTGTCATCAAAATCTAATAAAAAATCTTGTGCATCTATATTGTTGAGTGTTGAAAACTCTCGATAATGCTCATGGTTATATAGGTTGACCCGCTCAATATCACAATCGCGGCCAAAGGCTGCGTATGAAAAGGTATCGAGATTTAATTTGTCGATAGCCTGACAGATAGCAAAATAACTCACCGCACTATTAAGGTTTGGCTCAACCACTTTTTGGGGTTTTAACACTTCAATCAACCAAAAATAAAATGGAATTTGTTTTAACCATTGTGAGCCAGCCAGATAGCGAGGGCGCCAAAACATCACTCGAGATGAAATAGAGGGAAGATGCGGCTCGGCTGTGACGGCTAGCCCTTGCGACACAAGAGTTTCTGCTTCTTTTGGAATAATTGATTTACTCAAAACTTTACTCTCCTCATTTCTATTAAATGGTTTATTGTTTCTGCGCTTAAATTGACTGACTTTCATAATGTCTCTTTTATTATTCTGAATGACTTTTGATCGAATATTGGGACTAAAATTTATATCAAATTTAGCTGTTCATATTGGGTAGGTACTGATGCTATATCGCTTACTGACTCGCTGTTATTAGATTGACAACACGACGGCTGCCGACATGGCAATTTGGAATATTATCTGGCTGATATCTTTGGCGAACTGCATGCCTTTTTCATCAGGCTTTGACAACACAAATATCTCATCGCCTGGCGATACCATTGCTGATTTATGTAGGTTGTCTTTCACCGTGATAAAGCTGCCGTTGGGTTTCATGATAAGAATGTTCATATCATCAAGGTCTTGCGTGGCACCGCCGGCTTTATTGATAAAGTCTTGAGTGCTTAGGTCCTTGCTGTAAGCAATGGCGGTAGGAAACATGACTTCCCCGTGGATAATCACTAGGTTGCGTTTAGCGGGGATAACCACTTTATCGCCTTGCTGTAATACGATTTGGCTCAAATCACTGTCGGCGGCTAGCAGCACTTGCCCCTTGGGTTTAACCTGCCGCGCCTTTTCTATCCATTTAATGATGACGTCAGCCTCGGCTTTGCGTAACTCAGCCGCCTCTTTGGTGCTCGAACGTTTAGTGAGTACCGACTGCTCTAGTGACGATAATGAAGCTTGCAACATATCAAACTGACGATCTGCTACCGACTGCCTAAATAGCTGTATCGCACCTTGATTGGATAAGCGGGTAAATTCCGTTTGGCCGATTAAGTCGGCTAAGCTGGCGCCCCAAGGCAGTACCATCTCTTGAGCCGAATTATGCTCGCCGATAAGGTCGACACTGATACTGTTGGCACGCAGTTGCGATGTCACCTTAATCAAGGCGCCGGCCTGCACTTTCACATTAGCCGCTTGGTTAATGGTGTATTGGCGAGCATTCACCTCGCGGTTTTCGCTTGTTGTACTGTTGCTCGTCATCTGCTTAACACCGCTAGCCAAAGGCTCTGGGCTGATCACAGTGACATGGGTGGCTTGTTCGTCGGCCACCACGGCGTCAAGGATCGGTTGTAACCAGTTATTTTGGGTTACTGTGCTTTGGAGCAGCTCATATTGGCCTTCAAAACCGACTTGCCCTTCGAGGGTGATTTCACCTTGTTTAGGGCCGATAAAAATCACATCGCCGTCTTGCAGTTGCAGTGGCGGCATGGTGCCGTGTTGCAGAAATTGATACAGGTCTATTTGCTGTTGCACCTTGCCATTACGCTTAACCTGAATATTACGGTAGCTACCTATGTCGTAACGAATACCACCGGCTTGGTCGATAAAACGTAACACACTGTCGGCACTTTGCCCTTCGTATAACCCGGGGTGAGTAACCATACCCGATAGAAACACTTTAACTTGCTGGCTCGACATTAATGACACATACACTTCAACGTTAGACTTATACACCCGCTTTACGCTGTTAAGGATGACGTCATTAAGCTGGGCATTACTGACACCCAATACCTTGATAGGCCCGACTTTAGGAATAAAAATATTACCTTGTGGGTCGACGGTAACTTCGGCTTGATGATCTATCCCGCCCCACACCTGTACCAGTAGTGTATCGCCTTGCGTGATGCGATATTCAGGGTTAACCGCAGAAAACGAGTACTTGCTAAAGCCACCATTAAATAGCCAGCTGCCATAACGTTGGTTAACCTTGCTTTGTACTATAGAGGTAACTTTTTCGGCATCGGCATCTTGCGTTAAGGATACTGATGCCATGCTTGTTGATGCGATACCACCAGCCATTGTCAGCAGGCTCAGTGTCAGAAAAAATGTTCTCATTCTTGATGTTCCTTAATGATTGAGATGATAAGGCGTCCAACCAGATAAATTAGAATAAGGACTACAAACCAAGTAAATATGCTGTAAAGACGTGCTGGATATTTTTGCTCTTCGGCCAGTCTGGGATTTTCGATAATGAGCAAATGTTTGAGCGTTTTAAAGGCTTCGCTTCTGACCACTTCAAGCCCTCTTAGCGCCGAAGCATAAAGGTCACTGCTCAGTAGGGTGTTAAGTTCTATCTCTTTAAAATTAGCCCCCAGCTTATTGAGTGACTGCGGGTCTTTGCTGACCAGTTTACTGCGCTCCTCTTGTAGCTGTTGATTGAGCGCGGCAATACGATATTGCAGTGCGCGTATTTCAGAGGTGTCGGGCTGCATGTACGCCAGTAATGATTTGAGTTCGGCCTCTTTAAGCATGATGTCAGCTTCAAGCTGGTGCACTGCGGTTAATAAGGCGCTGCTTTGGGTTTCTGGACTCAGGAGTTGGTGCTCATCTTGGAAGGCGATTAATATCAATTGCTGAGCTTTTAGTGCCTCATGGGCTCTTTGCACCTCTTGTTCTGCAAAAAAGCCATCTGTTGATTGGCCATGTTTTCGCCCAACTGATTAATAAAGGTCTTACTGCGATCCATTAATGACTGTGCCATGGTCAGGCTGAACTCTGGGGTAAATCCCTGCACTTCAACCTTAAGGATTTCAGACATTTCGTCATAATTTACACTGATATGACTTTGAAAATACTCGATATAATCTTCTTGCGTGCTACCTTGCGCTAAACGACTAAGCAGATCCCAGCGCGGGTCTTGGTAGTGGCTTTTTAAGTTAATTGAATTATCCAAAGCTAAGGCCATCTCAGGCGATTGAATATATTCTTGTAGTATCAAAGCATCTCGCATCGATGGCGATGATGCCCCAATGGCGGCAAGCCCCGCTAAAGGCAGTTCACTGCCATTGCTTTGTTTAACGACAAATTGCACCTGACTAACATAGCGAGGTGATGCAACCAAGCTGTAATAGATGATCACGACTAGCGAGGCCAACAACACCAAGGCGAAAGATCCGAGTTTGGCCCATGTGGTATAGAGGGTTTTACGGGTATGAACGTACGCTTTCGAATCGGCTAAAAACAGGCTTGGATTACGGCGTAATTTACGTAACTTCCGCTTTAACGGGCTGATTTTTGCGGGTTGCTGATTAGGCACAAGTTCCGCTTTTGTTGCAGGTTTTGCTGGCTGCTCGTTCTGGCTATTGGCCGCTTGCATATGGGTAGACACCGGACTATTTGACATAGGTTGTTTGGTACTCAGTGATTGCATCATCAAGATCAGGAAAATAGATAAGATTTTGGTCTTTTATCACTAAGCCTGACTGACAAAATTTTTTAAGATGGCTCATGGAGTGACTGACCATAATGAGTTTTGTGGTCTCAAATTTACTGAGCAGTAGGGCTTCGCTTTTCTTTTTAAAGTTTGCATCCCCAACGGCTCCTAGTTCATCGATAAGTAGCACATCAAAATCGAAGTCAAAGCTCATGGTGAGTCCAAAAGTGATTCGTGAACGCATGCCGCTTGAATAGGTTTTAACCGGTTCATCAAAGAACTTACCTATTTCAGCAAACTCTTGAACCTTCTCTTCTATGGGACGGGTATTTTTATAACCGTGTATTCTGGCCACAAAGCGAACATTTTCACGAGCCGTCATCGAGCCTTGTAACCCACCCTGTAACCCCAGCGGCCAAGAGATATTTTGCGGCGAATGTATTCGGCCATGATTGGGCATATCTGCCCCACCCATCATTCTTATCAGAGTTGATTTACCCACGCCGTTAGGGCCTAACACGGCAATATTTCGGTCTGTGGGTAGCGCCAATGTCACGTTTTTTAACACGTTATGTCGCCCACTCCGAGTCGGGTAGAACTTGCTTACATTATCGAAATAAATCATGTTGTTATAAATCTGAGTCGATTAATTTGAAACGTCATTAAGCCAAGACTAAAACTGATAAAGGCGCAAAGCTCTAGGTATGCCCAGTCACCAAGCGGAGTGGTGTAACCACTAAAATAGCCATCACGGCTCAGCTCTATGGCATGAAACACTGGGTTCCAGTCAAACAGATACCAATATTGAGCGGGGATCATGGTGGCGCAAAACATTACCCCAGAAATAATCATCATCGGCAGAGTAATAATGCCGACAATTTTGGTAACGTCAGTCCAGTAGGTCACCGCACTACAAAGCATTAACCCTAGGCCCACAGACAAAATAATCAGTAACAAGCTGGCATATAAAACCTCAAGCAAATCATTGGGGAGCACTGCAAAGCCTAACCAGGCCATCAAGATCATCAGCAAACAGTAAACAATTAAGAAGGTGGCAACTTCTATCATTACCCGCGTGATAATAGGGTCGATGGCAGACACTTGCCGATAGCTGAGCAACCCTTTGTTTGACTCCACTGCGGCACTGAGCTGTGGCAATAACTTGCTGAACATTTTAAAAGGCAATATGCCGACTAATAAAAACATTGCCACAGGGATCCCTGCGACACTATTGCGGCCCATGAGCGAAAACATCAGTGCCATTATTCCAGCTTGGGCAATGGGGTCGGCTAACGCCCAGAAGTAACCCAATCGATTAGATCCGAAGCGAGTTTTGATCTCTCTCATCATTAATGCATGCACGGTATCACGCATGATCTGCAAAGCTGTCCGATTGGTTTCCAAACTGAAGGTTCCGTAATTGAGCAAACAATGGCAAGGCATCTAAATAAACAATAAAAAGATTTTTTAATATAAGAAAATAATGACTCAGCATGCGCTAAATGCATTTATTCTTTTAAAAGAAGAACAGTCTTTCGTAACAATGTGTATCAACTTAAAAATCAGTATAAATGTATCAATACGTATCGCTAAATCTATAAATTTAATACTTCACTAGAGTGCAGCTTATTTTTTTTAGACATAGCTACCGCACGCCGAATAGTAATACTCAACTTAAAAAATAATGATGTTATTTAAATGCCAAATATAGTTAAGCTAAATTTGACATGATAAAGCCCGACCAATGCGCTTAAGCGAATTAGTAATTGTTGATATTTGATGGAAGGTTTTTAATTTATGCGGGTAGCATTACTGTTGTATTCCCTTCAAAAAGCATACACATGTGTATCACCTTTACATCCATCATCCTGATGTTCCTATCTGTCGTGGCCCTTCGAAAAGGACAACTTGATTAGTTATTTGCCAGTCAATTGTTAGCGCGATGTTAACTAACGGACTGTTGAGCAGTTGCTTTTAGCTATTTCGCACTGGATACTAAAGTTTTAGCAACAAAAAGTCTATTGTTTTTGCGTCAAAAAAACATTCATCGTCATATTTTTGACTGAAATCATAAAAGGGTGAAAACAGAGTTCAGTGCTTTTGCTCTACACAGTAGCCATATCAACCGATAACACATGTACTGAATCGATACCTATTATGCATCTCGGGATACGAGCTAATCTTGCCTAACCATGATGGCCCTACGTGCCATGGTTTATCAATGCGTATTCAAGTCTCACAGTAAAACAAATAAACGTAATAGCGAATAGAATAATAATCTTCTAGTGATATCGACAACACATTGCGCCAAGGAGAATAAGTAAGTATTTTCAAATTTACCAGCATTAAAAACTTATAACTGCCATGAATTAAAATTATGAGCCACTTTATTTATCCACCTAACACTTAGCGCCAATTAAAAATAAGAAGCAGATCATCAAAATGAACCACTTCTTATTCAAAATGTTATTTTAACAACACCGATAGTCATGAAAATTTATAAGGTGACAAGGACTTATATGATGCAGTTTAACCAATGACATTAACGCTAACAGCGTCGCTAAATTAATGGCAACTCTCAGCTTGAACCGCCACTAGCATGCCACCTAGTCGCAACCCCAGAAACAACCAGACTAAGCCATTAGCACAAAGAAACAGCACTGTGCGTTGCCAAAAAGGCAGTGACCATTGCCGTGCCCAGCGCCAAGCCAATAGGCTTGTCCAAGCGATGCCTGCCCACAAAATGAACCCAAGCAAACTTAATGCTGGTGCACCTCGAGCAATATTCCAACTCCACTCGGGTAACATCAAGCCCGTCAACTGACCAAAACCACGCCATAATTGCGGCGCTCCACGCACCATAAATGACAGCAATCCATGGGAAAGCAGTAAACATAAAATCATCGGGGTATTCACCGCCACCATAGCCGGCATAAATTGAATCGGAGCCTGACGATTAACCCTACTGGCAAAGGCGGCCATTGCCGCCATCCAGCACAGGGTGAGCGCGATAGCGAACAACATAATGACTAAAGAGGCGCTTTGAAACCAAGTGGGTAACGTCAATAACTGGTTAAACCACTCAGCAAAGCGATTCCAGGGCAAATCAGCATGCAAGACACTGTTATCCCAGCGATGTTTCAGCTGACTTTGCACCACAACTAACGCCGCTAATATGAGGTAAGCCAGCACATAAAATCCCCCTCTGCCGCGCTTATTCTGTGGTTGTAAACTCGGTTGTGGCTTTGCTTTGTGCCTAGGTAACCATGCCAATGTGAGCTGCTGGCACTGACCATAACACTGCAAACATAGGTGGCAGTCGCTAATGGGCTCAATATAGGCCTTATGCACCGTTAACTGTTTAGGGCATGCTCGGCTACATTGCACCGTACTACATCCTTGGCATGCCTGTGCATTCGCCGTTAAGCCTAAGCGACTTAAATGGCTAAAACACTGATTTATTATGGTAAAAGGGCAGACGCTGCGGCAAAAGGGCGCATGACGATAATAGAGAGACAGACCAATACACATAAGGAGCAGGCTACTAAACGCGAGTAAGGTGGCGATAAGCGGCAAGCGAGTAAACCCCACAGTTGCCGCATCCACCAGCCAGTAACCACCGACCAACACGGTTAAGCTAATGGCACCATGTTGCAACCAACGCGGTAGTCGCCGCTGGCCATAGCGCTTACTCAGAGTGCGCCCGAGCGTACCTAGCGGACAAATACTGCAAAACATTGAGCCGAACAACAGCAGGCTCGACACCGTTAGGAGTGGCCAGAAAAATCCCCAAAATAGACTTTTAATCCACAGTTCACTGCGTTCGGGCAGCAACCAACCCGACATTAACGTGACTAAAAACAACACCACAACCAACCACTGCACTAGGGTTAAGCCGAAACGGTTTGCACATCTGTTCATCTTAACGCCTTAAAAACGATAGTTAACGGTGGCGTTAATGTGGCGACCCGGTTGGCTGTAACGATCAATATTGAGTTGCGCATCGGCTTTAAGCCCTGCAACGTTTCCAAATAACCAATATTGTTCATCCGTCAGATTATTGAGCCCCAACTGCAGCCGACATTGTGTTGAGACTTGCCAATATCCCTGTAAATCGAGGGTCAAATACGCTGGTGCTGTTAAATTGTCTGGCGAACTCCAATCGTCAGCAGCTTTATGGTCGGCATATTTAGCAAAGAGCAATGCGCCCCACTCGCTCGAATCACTGTCGAACCCTAAGGTCATGCTGGCATTAAAGGGAGCCACACTGTCAAGCGGCCGTTGGGTACTGAGGTTTTCGCCATCGGCCCAGGCCAGCCCCATACTCAGATAGCTGCCCGGTAAAAGTGGCTCTAAGGCTAACTCGGCTTTCAGTTCAATGCCTTGTATTTTAGCGCGGCCAACATTTTGATATTGCTGATGGGAAGGGTACGCACTGTCATCGACAACTGTATCGATAAAGTCACGAAAATCATTGTTAAATAAGGCTAACTCGGCACTGAGCCTTGACGAGAAGTAACGCAATCCGAGTTCATAATTCACACTGTATTCCGCATCTAAATTGGGATTGGCGTCTAAAATAACGTGAGGAAGTTCGAGCTGATAATAGAGATCGTATAAAGATGGGGCTCGATAACCACTATTTACTGTGGCATAGGTCGACAAAGCATAATTAACCCGATATACCACACCAGTATTGAAGGTCACGGCATTACTATGATGGGACGCTAAATCGCCATCGGGCTCAGCTTGGTGATCATCAAACCGTACGCCGAAATCCCAGTGCAAAGGCAGGCTGTCGATATTCAGGCGCTGTTTAAAAAAGAGGCCTGTACGTAAAGATGTCGCATTGGGCATTAGCGTGGTGCTGTCACTGTGTAACCCACTTTGCAGCTCAATATCTTCATAGAAGGTATTAAACTCACTGCGCACAACCGATAATCCATAGCTCAATTGCTGAGTCATTGTCGAATAGCTCAAGAACTTATCAAACTGACTGTGCAATTGCAGATTATTGTCTTTTCGGTTACGCACCAGTACGCACCCTTGCAAGCAATCGGTATTTTTAGTGCGGTAGTTATCGTTATCCGTGTGCGCTTGCTGCCAGCTAAGCTGCAACTGACTGCTATCAAACCAAGCCATATCGGCTTGCCACTCATGACTGGCGGTTAACCGTAATCGTTGTTGCTGGCTGTCTAGGCTATTTTGACTGTATACGGTATCTGGCGCACCGCGGCGACCTTCGACTCGATAACCTTCCATCGACAGTAGTTCGCTCTCGCCATCAAGCTTGAACATTTCAACGGTTAAACTTAGTTGCTGCTCATCTAGCTGTGCAATGCCTTTTAACAATAGATTGTGGCTTAAGTAATCGGCAGGATCGGCCCGCCCTCTTGTTACACCCACGACATCGATCCCATCCTTATGGGTGAGGGTTTCTTGGCTATCACGTAGCGTATAAATTGCCATCCCTTGCCAGCCGCTTGCATCGTAAGCAGACTCCCATGTGGTTTTTATGCCGTGGTTTTCGCCACTGTATCCGCCGCTGATAATGAGCGCCCGCTCATTTCCCTGTAGCAGATCATCAGGGTTTTTAGTGCGTAGCATCACCGCCCCACCAATAGCGTCACTGCCGTATAAACTGGATGCGGCATTTTTATTGATCTCGATGGCAGTTAAGGTATCGAGTTCAATATTATTGGCATACTGATTAATCACACTGGTGTGCGGCGAACCACTACCCGCTTTAAAAAAAAGCGGCTGCTCGACTCCGTCTATCATGATTTTAACGCGATCATCTTGCATGCCTCGGATATTAAAGCTACCCAGGCCAAATTTACCTATCCCAGCCATATAAACGCCGGGTTCGGCCTGTATCGCATCTTGTAGATTGTTCGCCATATGCTTTTTCATCGTCTGTTCATCGATACGTGTCACGCTACCACCTATCTCTGAAATCGCCGCAGCGCTACGACTACCTACAATGACAATAGTTTCATCGACGTTAGCCGCCATGACAACAGAAGTAGAACAAAGGAAAAGAGCGAATGGCGCCCCAAATAAAGCCGAATTCGTCACGTTGATATCTCAGTAGGTTATCGATGACGTTAGTGTAAACAGCAGCTTTTCGCCAGAGAATGCGACACATTGCCGCAGTATTGTTAACCTTTTGTTTTAAAAGTATTTATTGATAAAAAGGAAATCTACAAATGAGAGGTGACACACAAAACAATCAATAGAAAAGTAAATAAATCTTTGAATATTAATAAAAACTACTTCACTTTAAGCTAAATACTATCTAGGTTTTACATTCAATAATGCTGTACAGATGATGAAAGGGCAATGAGATGAAAAGTGACCGACAATGGCAGCTTAGCCAATAAGCCTAATTAAGGTGTTACTTTTACAGTAAAGCCAACAAAATAAGCAATATATAAAACAAGGGGCGACACGATTAACCTTATTCTGGCTTCATCATGTCAACCCCAGTGCTATGGCAGATACGCTACGCTTGGGCGATATTGTCGCGCACCCTATTAGCAAGCTTAAGTGTTTACTCTTTGTGAGTCGGCAGTTTGATGTGAAACACCCGCTAACACCAACAAGCCAGCCAAGATGCCCAGGTTTTTAACGAAGTTTTGCATCTCATGTGCGCCCTCTACCCCGCTGAAATTCCAAAAGTCATGCAAGCTAAAGTTAATCACGACAACCAAACCAGCCAATAGCAGTGAAACCAATCCGGTGTAACGATTTAAGATTAACGCTATTGCCGCTGTAATTTGAAATACACCCGCGGCGGCTAGTAGCACTGGTATCATCACCATGTTGTGCTTTTGCATCAGCGCCACATGCATATCCCAGTTGATGAATTTCATCACCCCAGGTAACAAGAAATAGAGTGCAAGTAGCACCCTGCCGATAGTGACAAATATAGGGGCCATATTATTCAACATGATTCTCCATCAATAATAGAAATTGCCAAGGCATTACAACTGCTGACCATTAACTTGCAAACTCACATCGATATTGTTACGTACCGCATTCGAGTATGGGCATACTTGGTGAGCCGTGGCGACTAATTTAACCGCTTGTTCTTGTGGTAAATCCAGCATCACGCTCAACGCCACGCTTAAGGCAAATCCGCCTTCGGCACGCGCACCAATCCCAACATTAGCCGTCACTGGCGCTTGCGTTAAATCGATTTTAGCTTCGCGGGCAACGTGTAAAATCGCATTGGAGAAACAGGCACTATAACCTGCGGCAAACAGTTGCTCTGGGTTTGTGGCTTCGCCACTGCCGCCCATCTCTTTTGGATAACTCAGCATGAGTGCTAGTTTGCCATCATCTGTGGCAACATGGCCGTTGCGTCCGGCACTCGCTGTGGCGCTGGTTTGATATAAGGTTTGCATCATTTTCTCCTTCAATAGAATCGTCGCATTAGGGCATCATCAATGGGTAAGGTATTGGCTCAACGGTAAATAATTGCCTCGTTCACCTCAGTCACAACTAAGTTGTGCGCAATTAAGAGAGCTATTTATAACAACAAAACAAGAAGCGCACAAACAAATTGTACACAATTAGATCTATTGTATTGAGATTGAGTTTATCGAAAAAACCGTTTAATGCTCATCAGCACCAACCGAGTCGCCACACGGTTTTGTCTTTTAGTTCACGCCAATTGATGGGGTATTGCTTGTGACTTATCACCGCCTCGATAATACACAAGGTGATATTGCGTTGTTCATCAAACTCGACTTCCACAATGGTAAAGTGCTTTTCTTTATTCATCGGCACTGTCTTGGTCCATTTACTGTGAAGCAGTTTTTTAGGGCTAAATAGGTTCATGCTCTGTTTTACGTGTTAAACACTGATTCAGTTCAGTAACTGGATAAAAAACCTATGCGATAGAGCAAATGTAGTGAAAAAAAATAATGTAATCGGAACTAGGGAAGCTTGAGCCATTCAGTGACTCATGGACGACAAAAAGAGCTTGTTAGGTGCTCACTGCTTGATAACTGCAATAGGTTGCTTGATAGGGTTGTCACTTTTACTAAAACGTGCCTCCGAGCAGCGCATTAGTACTCGGCGTATTATCATCTACGCCCACAAACAAAAAACCACCCGTGAAGGTGGTTTTTTGTTATCAATAAAGCTTATACCAGTTTCATCTCTTGAATGATTTCATGAGCGATTTCTGGCGTAGTGCTGACGGGTTTTTCGTGCAGATCGGCCTTGAGTTGCCCTTTTCTATGCTTGAGCGCTGCATCAAGTTTCTTGGCTGCAGTCGCTATAGCCGGATACATCACTTCACCACTACCTGAAGCTGAGATTCGGCTACCTTCGTAATTTGTTCTAAGTTCGGCTTGATACTCGCCATGTTCTTTGGAAATAATGACATCGAGTGAGATTAGCGTCGGAAAATGTGTCGCGATTTTGGAAAACTTTTGATTCACATGTTCTTTGATCGAATCGGTAATATCAACGTGGTGACCTGAAAGATTTATTTTCATAGGTTTTCCTTTTAAAAATGACTTCAATAATGAACTTGGGGCGGCTAGCTGAAAAACAAGTCGCTGACGCGATTTTTTCAATCTGACCTCAATTAATCATGGGTCAAAAACCAGTAGATATCCATTCATTGCCCTACTTCATATGTAACGCCGTTACCACTTAAAAGCAAGCCTGTTTGTTTAGATATTGATGATAAAGCCGCTATATCACTCATAAACGGATAAAACTAAACAAAATTTAATCATGTCCCTATTGAGATAACAGCATAAAAGCGTTTGTCACAGCATTAACCACCCGGCGTTTTCAATCACTAGTTTGGTTATTAATTACTCACAAGTTGTTAAACTAGCGTCAAACACCAAGACAATGCTGGGTAATAGCATTGATAGCCGTATCGCTATCACTCATATTACGATAGTGCCACAAGTCTCATTTAAGCCATGTGACACCGTTAGTGAGACGCGTTTGGGGAAGATGCACATATTGCGCACAATAACTGTTTTATCGCTAATTCGTTATCTGCTGAGGTGCAAATCGATATCCATAACTCATCTGCGGCAATCATGACAGATAACGGCCATACCTAACCGAATGTCGAACATGAGTTATGGTTATCATTTAGGGTTAGAAACGATAGGTTATTGCCAGCTGAGGTCCTTGAAAACCATAATAAAGATCAAGGTCGGATGCTGTGCCATCAACTTGCACGTCTATTTTGTAATACTTATACATTAGGTCGGCGTAAAAGTGGTCGTTAAACTTGTAACCCACCCCGGCACTAAGATCGACCAACTCACCCTGAGTATCCTCAATCTTGACATAAAAGTATTGAGCTAAAGCCGATAAACGCCAGTTGTCACTGAGCTTATAGCTCGCTAGCAATCCAATATCAGGTAAAGGTGCCGTCACGTCAGTCGCGGCTACATTATTGGGGTCGAGCTCTACAACCTCGCAGTTATCGTCGATACAGGCGCCTACCTCGCCACTAAATGATAACTCCATCCACATGACATGCAGACCCAATGTCACCGTTAACTCCCAATCGTTACTGCTATAAAAATCATAGGCGTAACCTAGCCTAGCAATATCGACATTAAACATCGTCGTTATATCAGCGCCAGCTTTAATTTGGTAGATCTGCCCAGTATCAACATCTTCATATTCATAGGGAACAGTAACCACTTTGTCGTTAGCATTGCGATGCAGTCGCCTATAATCAACATAGACGCCATGACGGTCATTAAACCAATATTCCAGCGCAATATACGGTAGCCACTCTTTTTCAACCAACTGCAGATCAGACTCGAAATCTAAAGTGTATTTATCCCCCGAGTCAGGGTTAGTCACATCCATTCCAGAATCTGAAGTGGAATAAAAACCGCCCACACGAAATGACAACCCTTTCTCGTGAGCCAAGCTTGTAGAGGGAAATCCATTTAAGAGCACTGCGACTACAACTATTCCAAGTCCGTGCGGTATGACAGCAAGTTTTTTCATCTCTGTACTCCTGCAATAGTATTGCATCAAAAGTCTCTGGTTTAATCAGTATATGTTTGTTATGTGCAACAACTACTAACTATAGATAATAGGTACAGTTTTAACGAATATCTGCTGGTATAAAGATGTGATCGCTACGCGAAAGTGTCATGGTGTTTTGGTAAGAGAATGTATTGCTCAAGATATTAACATCCAAGATCAGGGCGCTGCACATTGGCCTGACACTCGACCTCATTCACTTTGAACAGCCAACACACTCGCGAAAAGTCGCTCACCGTTGACACCTGATAGAGGACATGTGGGTTCAAGGGTAAGCAGAAATAAAAACGGAGGCTATCGACCTGGGAACCGCTTAGTCGATAGCCTCCTAAAAAGAGATATTACAGAGAAAAAGGTAACACGTTATTTAATATCTTGTGCCATCCCAGAGGCGGGCATGGGCGCTGCCTGTAATGGATTTATTGGCTGGTCAATTAACTCTTGTTGCAAGTAGCTAATGGCTTTTTCAAGCTGAGCATCATGGCCATTAAATGTCGCGAGCGGTAAGTTATCGACCTCAATATCTGGACTAATCCCTCGGCCTTCGACAATCCAGCGACCATCCATTGCATATTGCGGATACTCAGCAACACGTGCCATGCCCTTATCTGTCAACGAATTACGACCCGATAACCACACCCCAGCACCAGCGGTTTGCTTGCCGATCAATGGCGCAATGCCCAACGCCTTGATCCCCGCAGAGAAGGTTTCACCGTCTGAATAGGTCAGTTGATCAGTCAATACCACAATGTGACCACGGAAGGCTTGTTGCATATTGCTATTGGGAGTGCCTTGAGTGGGCTGCCAGAACATCCAAGCGCGGCGCAGCAGTTTCTCGATGATCCAACTGTCGATGTTACCGCCACGATTACGACGCACATCGATAATTAATCCCTGTTTGTCGATGTTGGCATAAAATTCGCGCGCAAAACTGGCGATATCCCCAGCGCCCATGGCATAAAGGTGCAGGTAGCCGATATCACCTTGACTGTTATCACTCACCTTTTGGCTATTATGATTCACCCAATCTAAATAGCGTAATTTGGCATTAGTACGATTATCAATGGGTTCAACCACGGTTTTAATGCTGTTTTTATTACGCTTTAGCGTGAGTAAAACCTGCTTATTGACCTGATTGCGTAAAGCCTTGGCGACATCGGCCACCGTGTTGACGGGTTTACCATTAATGGCGCTGATGATATCACCAACTGCGGCGTCAACCTCTATACGGCCTAAAGGCGAAGCATGGCTAGGTAACTCGGCATCATTTTGATAAATATGACTAATACGAACTCCATGCTCAGTTTGCTCCAAACGTGCGCCCAAATTGGCCGCCTTGGGCTGCTTAGCGTCAACGGGCAGATCGCCACCATAAACTTGCGAATGTAACGAGTCTAGTTCGCCCATCATCTGCTTAAAGAGATCGTTAAGTTCATGGCGGTCGGTGAGTCTTGACAACAAGGGTTGATATTTGGCTTTCGTTGCTTGCCAATCGAGACCGCGCATGTTTTTGTCAAAAAAGGAATCGCGGTGCATTAACCATGCATCTTCAAACATCTGCTGCCATTCTAGCGGCGGTGAAATCGCCAGTTGCCATTGATCGGTACGCACTTTAGCGCGGCTAATATCTGTTGGTAGCTTCTCGGCGGTATCGAGGATCAGCATCTCTTGCCCAGCGTTACTGTGCCGACGGATAAACAGCTTACTGTCATCGACTGATAAGCTATAGCTGGCGACATCATCGCCAAAGGTGTCGACTTTAGGCTTAATGGGGTCAAATTTAATCCACTTAAGCGAAGGGGCTGAGTCGGGCGTCGCCGAGTGAGACAGCACATATAAGCCCTTTTCGGTCACCTGCAGCTGACTATAATTGCCAGACTCAACCGGAACTTGCCATAAACGTTGCGCCAGCCCTTGCCAATCGACACGCGTTTTTATGTCATCGTCTTGCTCATCATCAGGCTGAGGTGTCAGCTCAGTAGGTTTACTAAAGGGGAACTGTGCATCTGCGCTTAGCGCCACGGCAAACAACTGGCTGCGATTATCGAACATAGGGCCCATGTTACGATCGCCCCACGGCGAGGTAGGAGTCGCTTTAAATGCACGATTAGAGATGAAATATAACCACTGTCCGTCGTCACTAAAGGCGGGGGAGAAGGATTCATATTTATCGCTAGTCAGAGCCTGTGCTTTCTTTTTTTTCAATGAATACAGCACGATTTGCGGCCGTAATTGACCTTGTTCCTCTTTGGTGATGGCCATAAAACGACTGTCATTTGACCACACCACATCACGATACGGCCCCAACCCCTGACCTTGAGTGATAATTTTTTGATTGCTGCCCTTTTCTATGTCGAGTAGCCACAAATTGCCATCGTAGTCATCATGGGCGATATAGCGACCATCAGGTGATAAATGCAGCCCCATACGCAAAGTGTGGCCGTTAGTGGTCAATTGCTTCGCTTGACGACTGCCATTGGCGGCAAAGCGCCAAATTTCCTGTTCTCCAGAGGCATCGCTAATACCGTAAACCCATTGGCCATCAGGGCTCATGATCCCGTGACGCACGCGATGATCACCCGGTAACGCTAGCTCAACTAAGCGCGAACCATCTGTGCCCGCTATCGCCACATGGCTTCGCGCCGTGACCACCACTTTGTCGCCAGCAGGCGATAACTGGGTATCGGTGGCAAACTTCATCGGCTGCGTAACCCAATGTTCACGTCGCTGTGGAAAATCAGATGTCAGCCGTATATCGAGGGTTTGCACCTGGTTAGCGGCAATATCATACAACTGAATGTCCGCCCCTTGTTGGAACACAATACGGCCATTATCCATACGGGCACCGCGCACTTGCCAGTCGCTAAACTGTGTGTGCTGACGTACGTCATCGCCATTTAGGGCCATCGACCAGATATTATCGTTACCACTGGCGTCACTGACAAAATACAGCCGTGCTTGCCACAACATAGGTTGACGCACCGAGCCTTTATGAGTCTCCGTTAGCTTTACTGCTTCAACCTGACTGCCTAAGGTATAACGCCACAGCTCACCTTTGGCGCCGCCACGATACACCTTGGCATTATCGCCTGTGGCTTGCAGACCAAAACGGGTGAAATACAAGGTCGTTCCCGCATCATCAATAACTCCCTCAATCGCATCGGCTAACGGCAGCTCTGTAGTGGTTAAGCTGACAGGATCGACACTTTTAAGGACCCAGTAGTTAGCCGGACCAAACGCATTGTCGGTGGCGTAAAGCACTTGACCATCGGCGGTCCAGCCTTGCACTCGCACTCGGCTATTCTCAAAACTCACCCGCTTGGCCACGCCGCCCTGAATAGGAATAATGTACACCTCACTGGCGCCATCATAGTTGGCAACATAAGCAACCCATTGACCATCTTTAGAGATAGCCGCGCCCAGCTCCTGCGCTGGCAAGCTGGTGAGACGGCGAGCTTGAGGATCGTTTAAGTGCTGAGTCCACAAATCGCCTTCGGCGGTAAATACCAAGGTATTATCATTTAAGGCTGGGGCGCGATAGTAGCCCTGATTAACCGAGGTCGATGCTGTATCGAAGGCGGCGATAAGTGGGGTCGTGTGTAAGGTGCCTAATGCAAGCACGCAAGAGGCAAAGAGATGACTCAATTTCATATTCGGCTCATTTATTTGTTTTATCTCGTTTTTATTAGGCTAACAAGGTAACAAACTTTATCGAGCCAGGCAGTAATTTATCATCGAAGAATTATTAGCAAATGTGTCCAATTCAGTTAATCACAGCCCCTGCGGGCTGTGGACATTATGCCAGTCGATACCCACCAGCTTTCAGCCTAAGGTTGGCTGTGAGCGTTGATTTGTTGGGTTAAGTCACGCCACCTTTGATGTAAGGGATGCGTCTTATCGGCTAATTGTGGGCGTTGCTGGTTAATGCGCTGCAACAATATCACCGCTTCAGACCATTGCTCAGTACTCACAAGCTGTTGTAAGTGATTAAGCGCTTGTTTATCGGATATTACGGCTTTGGCTTGCCCTTTAGGTGCTGGCTGTGGCTTCGCTTCGCGGACGGTTTCGGCACTCTCCTCTAGAGCCATAGGCTCGCCACCCTCTGCGTTGCTAGCATCAGCCTTGCTATCGATAATCGCTAAGGAGGAAGCATCACCTGCTTTACTGCTCTCCTCACTAACGCCTGTCATTTGACTGGCCTCTGCTATTTTGGCGCTAGCGTCACTCGCTATAGACTCGCCAACATTTGAATCACCAGCAGTAGAGCCTGTAATATCAGGCTCATCATTTTCAGGTGCAGCCATTGGCGCGCTCATCATCCGAGGTGCGTGCACTGCTTGGCTGTCTAGCGCTTGTGGCGCAATAGTAAATGGCTCCATTATCAATGGATCTTGGCTGGTCGGATTGAGCAGCAATATACTCGCGACTAATAACACAGACGCCGCCGAGGAGAGGGACCAGCGATATTGGCGCCAGAAACTCACCTGCTTAGGCGCATGGATTTGGGATGCTTGCGCCATGGCTAAAATGTGGCTGTCTAACGCCTCGCTAGGTTGCTCGGTTGCCTGTGAGCGATACAGCTGTTGCAATGCCTGATCGACGCTGTCATCTTGGCTATTTTGTGTCATGGTGTTGTTCCTGCCATTTACCTTCGACGCACTGTTTTAATGACTGAGTCGCATAGCGCAGCCGACTTTTTATCGCCTCTAGCCCTGCGCCCGCAACCTCGGCAATCACAGCGGCGGTGAACCCCATCTCCATGCTGAGCAAAAACGCCTCTTTTTGAACATGAGGCAATAGCGCAATACACTCTTTTAAGAGCGTGGCCTTTTGCCCTTGCACTGTCAGTTGCTCCGGAGCGTACTGCATACAAGGCAGCACATTGTCTATCGGTTCCCCTTCTACAGCCGCATCACTAAAAAGCTCAACGGGCTTTAGCGCCCGCACATGATCAATCAACAAATTATGGGCGATACGGTACAACCAAGTGGTAAATTTGGCGCGGCGCTCATAATCCACAGCCGCTTTAATCACCCGCGCCCATGTTTCTTGATACAGATCTTCAGCCAGCTGCCTGTCACCAATTTGCCTTATAAAATAGCGATATAATCCGCCTTTATATTTTTGATAGAGGAGTTCAAACGCACGCGGATCCCCATTAGCAAACTCTTGCATCAATCTGTGATCCGTTTCTGCGGCCTTGGCAGCTTCAGACACCTTGTCCAATATCTGCTCCCTAATCGTTTATCTGGTTAAATATTGTTTTAAAGTCTGCACTGAGTGCACCTTTTTGTCTAGATTAAGAGAATCAGATACAAGCGCCTATTGATACTCACGTTACTGGACACCAAAAAGGGTTAATGGGTCATCAAACTGTGTGAGCAGCATAAAAAATGCCGCCAAGGTTAACCTTGGCGGCATTAATTAATCGATAAGTTAGTCACTCTTATTCGCCATCAAGGTAATAGGCAAACGGCACCTTGATAGCGGCAAGCGTGATTATAGATTCGCTAATTTTTCTTGTAGTTTGGCATCTTTGGCTTGCACGGCTTCTGCCGACTTGGCACGCTCTTGTTTTACCGCCAACGCCAACTCATCATCACCCACGGCCAACATTTGCGCCGCTAAATAACCGGCGTTTTTCGCGCCAGCACTGCCAATCGCAACCGTTGCAACAGGCACGCCACCGGGCATCATCACGGTTGATAATAGGGCGTCATGGCCTTGAAGCGGGCCGCAGTCAACGGGTACGCCAATCACTGGGCGAGTGGTGATCCCAGCTACAGCGCCAGCAAGGTGGGCAGCTAGGCCAGCGGCGCAGATAAAGACTTTACAACCACGCGCTTCGGCGTCGGTCACATAAGCGTGAGTCGCAGCAGGCGTGCGATGCGCCGAGGTTACTTTAGCTTCAAAGCGAATACCGAAAGTCTTGAGGACATCTAAGGTGGCTTGCATGGTGGGCAGATCTGAATCAGACCCCATTAATACGGCAACAAATGGCTTAGTCATGTTTTATCCTTTTTGTAGGGTATAGCTATTATTTTGGGCGCATTATAGTCATTTTTCCCCTTTGATAACAGGGGCGCTATAACGATAAATTGGCCAAATATGGTTTAACTAGATGCAAGATTAACAGAGGGATTAATTGCACCATCTTCGACATGACTTTGATTGCAAGCCGATGGTAAGCCGCTTTTATAGAGAAGCATAACCACTGCACTCACTTTTGATAGATAAGAAAAAGCCTCGATATTATCGAGGCGAGTAGCGGGATTGACGGCACAAAGACTAACCAAAAAACAGGCGCCACAACCAAGATGAATCAAGATCTTCTTGGCAACTACGGTATTGGGCTGCATAACGTTTCGCCCGCGCATCAACCTTGTCAGCCACCTTGACTAACCAAGCTTTATGCCGATACGTTTTACGTTTATAGCCGCCCCACCCTTCGTGGTAATTGAGGTATTGATTGCGCGCATCCCATTTAGACACGCCATTAATTTTATGGGTTTTGTAGATAAACCATCCCATAAAATCCATCGCATCATCAAAATCACTACGGCTGGACCAACTATTGCCCGTTTCTCTGACATAGTCATCCCACGTCATGGTTTTCGCTTGGGCGTAACCGTAAGCATCACTGGCTCGGCCAATAGGTATAAAACCTAAAAAGTACTCCATTGGCGGCGCGGCATTGTGTCTAAACGAACTCTCTTGGTACATCATTGCCAGCGGTACATGCACAGGAACGCCCCACTTTTCACGGGTGTTGACCGCCGCTTTATACCAATCTCTATGCTCTTGATAAATCGCACACAAATTCTCAGGCTCTCTTGGCGGAGAGGTGGCACATCCACTGAGTGATACTATCAGCAGGCCGCTGAGTAAAGGGGCAAGAAACTTCTTCATGGGGAATACCAAAACTATCGTTTAATCAGCGCTATAGTTTCACATTCTTGCTAGATTGAATCAATGTAAATCAGCTGAACTTGGGATAAGGTCGAGTGAATTGGCTGAACTTAATTAACGGATAAAAACTCACATTGGAGGGCATCTTCTGACCAGACAACGGGTTGCCAATAGTCGCTGTCGAGGCCACGATAGACTTTATCTTGATTAAAACGCGCAGCTAAATGGTAACGACGATTCGGTTTAACATCTATGGTCAATGTCTTAGTGCCTCTGGCGGCCAACTTTACTTTTAGCTGCGGCGAATCAATAAGCTCTGCCACAGTGAACTCATGAACGCCCGGTGCTAGCTGATAATTGGGTTTTGAAATCACAGCCTTGCCGTTAAGGTGAGTTACCACCACCCGATAGAGCCCATCCTCTTTATCCGGTACAAGGTAACCGGCAACCGTGCCACATTGCGCACTATTATCTGGCCCTGAGGCACAGGCTGATAATAGCAATACTAGGGGAAATAATAGTGCGCAGGCTCTCATCAGACGACCTCAACCTTGGGTTCGGCAAAATAGTGACTCAAATACTGCTCGAAACTCACAGTAGATTGCGCCTCTAATTGCGCTTGAGCCTGCAGTGAATCGCTCGCCGCTTGTCGATAAGCTTGCTCAACATCGGCAGCCAATGGATAGTCCATTAACTCTTGGTAATAGGTTTGCGCCAAGTCTTTTACCCAATAACTGTGATCGCGCTGCGTCGATACTAGCTCAGTTAAAATTTGGCCAGACAAGGTTTTTGATGGATCATCAACAGCCGCAAGCCAATGGGCTAATGTGGTTTGATAATCGCCTTGCTCACCCCCATCAAGCAATTTTGCAACACTGCTTAACTCATCAAACAGTTGGTGTAACCAGCTTTGCATCGCAATCGGCTGACCATGACGGCTTAACATTAAGCCGGGTTTACGCCCTTCAAGGATCACTGCATTCAGATTTTGACTGATCTCCGCCTCTTCTGCTGGCGTCGATTTCGGCGAGGGACTGAGTAAACAATGCAATAAAAATAGATCTAAGAAACGGATCTGCTGTGCTTCAATCCCCACAGATGAGTACGGGTTAACATCAAGGGCTCTGACTTCGATATACTCAACGCCCGCACGTGCTAAAGCCTCTGACGGTTTCTCACCCTCTTGAGTCACTCGTTTAGCCCGTATGGGTGAGTAAAACTCGTTTTCAATTTGCAGCACATTGGCATTAAGCTGGCGATACTCACCGTCAACCTTAACGCCTATTGCCTCAAACTTCGCCGAGGGCATCTTGATCGCCGCTTGAATACCGGTTAAATATTCAGCCAGTGAGTTATAGCTAATATTTAAACGCTCTTGTTCTTTATTGGTGTAGCCCAAATCGCTCATGCGCAGTGATGTCGCATAAGGTAAATACAAGGTGCCCTTACCCAGCTTTTCAAACGGATGAGCCGTGGGCTGATCTTTAATAAAAGAGCTACATAAGGCGGGGGATGCGCCAAATAGGTAAGGTAATACCCACACTTGACGGCGGTAATTGCGAATTAAGCCAAAATAGGACTCTGAGATAAACTCATCGCGGCTAAGCTGTTTATCTGACACCTCATAAAGCCGGTCCCACAAGGCTTGCGACACCGAAAAGTTAAAGTGTACCCCGGAAATAATTTGCATCAGGGCGCCATAGCGGTAGGTTAAGCCTTTACGATACAAACGTTTGAGTTGACCCACGTTTGAACTGCCGTAATCGGCAATGGGAATATCGGCAACATCACCCACATAACAAGGCATACTCACAGGCCACAGCTGTTGCTGACCTATATTGCGCACGGTAAAGGCATGTGTCTGCGTTAAGTCTGTCAGTAGGTCATCGATATTTTGATGCACTGGAGTAATAAATTCTAACAATGACTCACTGTAATCAGTGGTGATACGAGAGTTTGTTAGCGCGGCACCTAAACTATCTGGATGCTTGTCCGTTGCTAGATGTCCCGAAGGCTCGATGCGCAGTGCTTCTCGCTCAATGCCACGTACCATACCCGTTAGCGCATCTCGTCCCTGCTCATCGTTAAGCAGGCCAATAACTTCAGTGAAAGAGTTCAATATCTGTGTCTCTTATTGCTTCAACATGATCATTTGCAGGCTAGACCTACAAAACGCGTGATAAATTTCACTCGCCTCAAAAATAGTCCTCTAACTAGCTTATTGGCAAGTAAAAAAAATAAAGCGGTGAGCTAAATCAAGCATCACCGCATCGTTAATATTGGGGTAAAAAGATCTGATTACAACGCTAAAGCACGCACTGGATAACCCAAGGCTTTAATGTCGGCTTCAATATTGGCTTTATCACCCACAATCAATACTATCATTTCAGCCAACTGAAGTTTAGCGCTGGCCAAGTTATTTAGCTCCTCTTTAGGAATATTTCTAATAATATCAGCCTGAGTCAGAGTAAAATTAGGCTCGAGGTTAAAGCGCTGGATCCGGCGCATAAAGCCTGCTTTCTGGTAAGGCGTCTCATAATCGAGCGCCTGACTTTGCGAGACGGAGTTACGCATAAAGGCTAACTCTTGATCTGTCATGCCGTTGGCTTGATAGCGGTTAATCTCCTTAGCAAACTCAACTAAGGCCAGAGCGGTAACATCGCTACGAACGCTAGCTGTAGCTTGGAATAGCCCTTGCTCACTGCCGCCAGAAAAATAGCTTCTCGCGCCATAGGTGTAGCCTTTATCTTCGCGTAAGTTAAGGTTTATACGACTGTTAAAGGCGCCGCCTAAGGGGTAGTTCATCAAGTAAGATTTGAAATACTCGCCTGTAGCGTCAAACGGCATCGCCCGCTGCCCGATCTTAATCACCGACTGCGCCGCTCCCGGTTTATCGACAATATAGACAGTCCCCGCCTCAAGTGTCGGCATTGCCGCTAAGGCTGGTAATGCACTCGACTCACCTTGCCAGCTCGATAACCCTTGTAATTTGCTGAGCAGTTGTGGCTGCTTTAAATTGCTCACCGCCACGATTTGCGCGTTACCGGCACGATACTGCTGCTGGTAAAATCCTTTTACATCATCAAGGGTGAGCGCTGAGACACTGGCAATGGTGCCTTCGGTGCTGATCCCAAGGGGGGTGTTATCGCCAAAGAGCAAAGCATCAAAACCACTGTTAGCAATATAGTTAGGATCCGACTGCATATGTTGCAGACTTTGCAAATGTTGCTGCTTAACACGCTCGAAATCGGCACTGTTAAAGCCCGGTTTAAAGAGTTTTTCTTGAACTATCGCCAAGGTTTCGTCGATATGTGACGTCAGCGCCGACACCTTAACGTAGCTTTGATAAGTGCTCGCGCCAAAACTAACCGTGCTGCCTAGCATTTCTAACGCCTGCGCCAGCTCTTCTGTGCTGCGCAATTGGCTCGACTCATTAAGCACTGATGCGGTTAAGCTGGCTAATCCGGCTTGCTTAACATCCACCAAACGGTGCCCGCCATTTAAGTAGATCATCAATTCAACAGTGGGAGTTTCGCTACTGGTGGTAGCCATCACATCAATGCCGTTACTGAGTGTGCCGGTCCATAACACAGGTACGGTGATCATCGGCGCCACCTGAGGTGTTGGCATGATGCTGCGATCAAACGATGGCGCAACGGCTTCAACAACCTCAAGACCGGTTACCGCTTCCTCGGCAACCTGCGGCGCTGGCGCAACATAGTTATCTTCATGGGCAATTAGCTGGGTTTGCCCTTCAGGCACGACACTCATCACTACCATAGGCTTGTTTTTAATGTAGGTGTTAAACACCCGCATCACATCCTCTTTAGTGACGTTGGCGTAGCGGGTTAAATCGTACGCTATCATATCGGGGTTGCCGAAAAAGGTTTGATTTAACGCCAGAGTCGATACTTTGCCTTTGACACTCTGTAAACCAAAGATGGTGTTAGCTTCAAATTGCACTTTGGCTTTTTGTAGATCGTCATCGGTCACGCCACGTTGCTCAAATTCGGCAATCGACTCAAGTACCCGCGCTTCAATATCACTCAGTTCGCCACCACGAGCAGGGTTGGCTAAGGCGTAAATAGAAAACTGACATGCCAATTCCTGACAAGGATGACTGACACCAGCTTGCACTGCATAGCCGTCTTTAACGAGGTTTTTATAAACTAACGAGGTTGGGCCACCACCAATAATATTGGACAGCAGATCGAGCGCAGCCTCATCTTGATGGCTGGCGTAAACCGTTGGAAACGCAATTCTTAACAGGGGTAAATGCACCCTATCTTCCATCGAGATATAACGCGTCTTATCGAGTTTCACCAACGGCTTAGGTGCAGCGGTAACTTCTGGGCCACGTGGGATCTCGCCAAAATATTTATTCACCCACGCCAATGTTTGCGCTTCGTCGAAATCACCACCTATGGTCAAGGTGGCATTATTGGGGCCGTACCAGCGCTGGAAGAAATGCTTAACATCGGTCACATCGGCGCGGTTTAAATCTTCGGGCCAACCGATAACGGGCCATGAATAAGGGTGCCCTGCAGGATACAGCGCTTGGTTAAAACGCTCGCCCATACGGCCATAAGGTTGGTTATCAATACGTTGAGCGCGCTCATTTTTGACCGTCTCGCGTTGTACTTCAAATTTCTCTTCGGTTAAGGCAGGCAAAAAGTATCCCATGCGATCGGACTCAAGCCACAACATTTTTTCTAATTGGTTGCTGGGCACAGTCTCAAAATAGTTAGTACGATCGGTATTGGTAGTGCCATTTAACGTACCGCCCGCTTCGGTAACCGCTTTAAAGTGTTGCTCGTCGGCAACGTTCTCTGAGCCTTGAAACATCATATGTTCAAATAGATGGGCAAAACCTGAGCGTCCAGGAAGCTCGCGAGATGAGCCTACATGGTACGTCACATCCACATGCACCAAAGGATCTGATTTATCTTGATGTAATATGACGGTCAAGCCATTGGCCAGCTGATATTTTTTGTAGGGAATACCCACACCTGACTCTGTGGTGGTGACCGTTTCAACTAACGAAACCCCTTGCGGCAAACTGGTCGAGATATTCGACGCAGAGCAAGCGGTCAACGCTGCCGAAATCGCGGCAGCTAATATCCATTTCTTCATTAATGTTTACTCCTGTGTTAACTGGTAGGCCTGCGCCTTACAACCAATGTAGCGTTAACGCTGCAACCAGCAGATAACGTATTCCTTTTCCAATA
Organism: Shewanella sp. 553; assembly: GCF_059338375.1. Lineage (NCBI taxonomy): Bacteria > Pseudomonadati > Pseudomonadota > Gammaproteobacteria > Alteromonadales > Shewanellaceae > Shewanella > Shewanella sp. 553. The sequence goes on along the minus strand of NZ_CM181701.1, from coordinate 1,126,244 downwards.
AAAATCATGATACTCGACTTCACCACTGGCAGCTTTAACCAGCCTGCCAATAGGCATAGTAGATCGCCAATAAGCGGCATCCACGCCAATAACAGACTCCAATAGCCATAACGTTTGATTAAGCCGATACTGTGACGATATCGCCCTTGGGCCATCGCTTCTGGCGTCGTGGCAAAACGCCCCAATGTGCCCAAATAATAACTAGTGATCGACCCGAATCCATTGCCTAACGTCGCCACTATTACCAAAGATAACCACTTTTCAGGGGTGTTATCGATTAACGCCACCAATAAAACTTCTGATCCCCCTGGTAACAAGGTTGCAGCAATAAATGCTGCACTAAACATCAACCATAACTCGGTCATATTGGCTTACCTAATGAAAAAAAGTAATTTTTTATGTACAACACTCTAGATTGAGTGATGTTACCCTAAGGTTAAAAATTAAAGATATTAAAACATTCTTTTTAATGACAATAAGTTATAACAAAATCAATTTTGTAAGCAAGGCCAAGGGCCTATAGAATGTCGCCTAATAAAATAGTATGTTGAACAGCCTCGATGACGCGTATTAGAACAAGCGCTCTTCCCGACTCAACGGCTCCATCGCTCAACACAACATTAAATTGGACATTATCCCATGTGGCAAACGATTAAACAGATCCCTTTTTGGCAAAAGGTGCTGGCTGGTTTTATTTTAGGGATCACCTTTGGCTTAGTATTAGGTGAGCAAGCGACGCAATTAAAACCTTTAGGTGACTTATTCATTGCAGCGATTAAGATGTTGGTCGCCCCACTGGTGTTCTGCGCCATTGTGGTCAGTATCACGTCACTAGGCAGTGGTGTTAGCCTCAAACGCCTGAGCTTTAAAACCCTACTGATGTTTATGTTTACTGGCACCATCGCCTCGCTTATCGGTTTAACCGTAGGCAGTTTGATTGATATGGGGGGCACGCTCGAACTAGCGACAACTGAGGTGCGTGAACGTAATGTGCCAGGTTTTGCTCAAGTACTGCTTGATATGGTACCGGTTAATCCGTTCGCATCCCTTGGCGAAGGTAAGGTGCTACAAATTATCGTGTTTGCCGCCCTGATTGGCATCGCTATTAATAAGGTGGGCGAAAAAGCAGAGCCATTAAAGCGCACCATTGAAGCAGGCGCCGAGGTCATGTTTCAACTCACCCGTATGGTACTGCAACTGACACCAATCGGTGTATTTGGCCTAATGGCTTGGGTTGTGGGCGAGTATGGATTATCGATGCTACTGCCGTTAGGTAAGTTTATTGCCGCTATCTACATTGCTGCTGCCATCCACATTCTGTTTATTTACGGTGGATTAATTAAATTTGCCGCTAAGTTAAGCCCTGTGCAATTTTTCCGTAAAGCGATGCCAGCCCAGCTAGTGGCCTTTTACTACAGCATCGAGCTTTGGCACCCTACCCGCCAGTACCCGTGCGACAGAGTCCATGGGCGTATCTAAAAAATATGGCGCCTTTGTACTACCACTTGGCGCGACCATGAATATGGATGGCTGTGGTGGTATCTACCCTGCTATTGCGGCCATATTTATCGCGCAGATCTACGGTATTCCGCTGGATATGACCGATTATATGTTAATTGCCGTGACAGCCACAGTGGCCTCTGTGGGCACCGCAGGTGTACCAGGTAGTGCCATGGTAATGCTGTCGGTCACTTTAGGGGTTGTGGGGCTGCCACTTGAAGGTATCGCCTTTATTGCCGCCATTGACCGCGTTATCGATATGATCCGCACTGCAACCAATGTCACTGGTGACATGATGACCGCCGTCGTGGTGGGTAAATCTGAAGGTCAGCTCGACGAAACGCAATTTTACAACGACGAAGAGCCCACAGTGAGCACGGCGAGTTAACATCAATTATCGAGTCAGCCTTAAAGGCAAGTTAGCCGAAATAGCACCATTCATAAAAAAAACCGCAAATGCGGTTTTTTTATGAGTAGCCATTAGTGATCCTTCACTAAGTCTATGCTTCTATCCTGCTTAGATTAGCCACTTAGATGAAGGCCCACTCGTCATATTACAGAGGGTTTATGCGCAATAGAGCACTCACAAGTGATTGCTAGCCCCTAATAATGTCATTGCTTGAAACGATATTTTTACCGCGTATTCGGCATTGGTAAAATCTCAAGCCCTTGAACATACTGATGGAAAATATTCACATAATGATGTGGATAGCGCGCAAAGCGTATTATACTTGGGCAATATTTGCGCTTACTTTTAGGATATTTATGGCTCGTCTGTTTTTACTTCCTATTGTGTTATGCCTATTTTGGACCCTGTTTCTGCATTTAACTGGCGTGCCGTTAAAACAGGGCAAAAAAGGCTTTATCTATATCATCGCGATCAGTATGACGGTGATCTTATCTTTGGGCTTTATACTCTGGTTAACCGCCGATCAAAATCTGAGATATTAATTTGCCTAAGGCGCTAGTGCTCATCGCAAGTTCTGGTAAGATAGCGGCCCTTTTGACGCCGTGAAGGCAATACTCTGGAAATGCTATGTCTGATAAGTTTTTCTTTAAAGGCCGTAAAACGCCTAAGCCAAAACATGAAAGTTATGGTTATAACACTAAGCGAGTCGCGAAACCTGGCAGTGAAGCGTTTCCGCTAGCACTTATCGTCAATAGCGAAGCAAGGTATGCAGAAGTGAAGGCGTTAGCCGATGAGCATCAGTTGGTCGCCAACATCGAAATCAAGCCTGAAGTGGCTGAAGATATTAACGCCTTGATGGGGATATTAAATAAACCCAAAACCGCCACAGTGGAGAAAAAACCACAGCGCAACGATCCCTGTATTTGCGGCAGCGGGCAAAAATACAAAAAATGTTGTGGTAAGCAATAAGTGGTTTAGCAGTGATAACCTTTTGCTATCACTGCGACAACATCAAATTTGTTCAGAAATAATACTAAGGTGAGCCTCTAGTTCTGCTTCGGTTGCCGGTAACGAATCAAGCTCAAACGTTAAGGGGCAGCCACCATTTAACATGAAAACTGAACGCTCACCATGATCATAGTGAAACCATTTACCGTTCACACACAGATCCGTATAGCAGTTAGCTTGTAATTCCATTATCGTCATCCTCATTCAGGTCAAATAATCACAATACTTGTGATGCGCATCACCGTTATCAGACTACAGAACAGATAGGGACTTGTTGATCTGCATCAACTGATTAAGCATTAGCTTGACTAAGCAATCGCTAACATTGGCTATATCAATGACAAAACAATCATTTGGCAAACATAAAAAAACGGCCTACTGAACTAAGTAGACCGCATTATCTTTATCACTGCCTGCGCTTACACTATCAGCCAAGCACGGCCAGTAACACACCTGCCGCCACGGCCGAGCCAAGCACACCCGCCACATTAGGCCCCATAGCATGCATCAATAAGAAGTTTTGCTGGTTCGCTTCAAGGCCAACTTTATTGACCACTCGCGCCGCCATCGGCACCGCTGAGACGCCAGCTGCGCCAATCAGAGGGTTAATCTTCCCGCCGGATAACTTACTCATTAACTTTGCCATCAAGACCCCTGTCGCGGTACCAATGGCAAATGCGACGGCGCCGAGCACCAATATGCCTAAGGTTTCTAGCTGCAAAAATTTATCGGCAGAAAGCTTAGAGCCAACGGCTAACCCTAAAAAGATGGTGACAATATTGATGAGCTCATTTTGAGCGGTACTCGATAACCTATCAACCACACCGGACTCGCGCATCAAGTTACCTAAACAAAACATGCCCACGAGCGGCGTTGCCGCAGGTAAAAACAAGATAGTTAACCCCAGCACCATCAGCGGAAAGAAGATCTTTTCTTTCTTACTGACTTCACGCAGTTGCTCCATCTTGATCTGGCGTTCAGACTCGGTTGTGAGTAACTTCATGATCGGTGGCTGAATAATGGGCACCAACGCCATATAAGAGTAAGCCGCAACGGCAATGGCCCCGAGCAGATCTGGCGCTAACTTAGAGGCTAAGAAGATTGCCGTAGGACCATCGGCTCCGCCAATAATGGCAATCGCCGCCGCATCTTGCATGCTAAACTCAAAACCGGGCACTAAGTTAAGGCCGATGGCCCCAATTAAGGTGGCAAAAATGCCAAACTGCGCCGCCGCGCCAAGCAGTAGCATCTTAGGATTAGCAATCAAGGCACCAAAATCGGTCAGCGCCCCGACCCCCATAAAGATCAGCAAGGGAAATACCCCAGTTTCAATACCCACATGGTAGGCAAAATAAAGTAAGCCGCCCTCGTCGGTAAACCCACCATTAGGAATATTAGCCAATACGGCACCAAAACCAATAGGTAATAACAACAACGGCTCAAACCCGCGAGCAATGGCTAAATACAGCAATAACCCACCCACGGCCATCATCAGTAATTGCCCGGCAGTAAAATTGGCGATACCTGATTCGGCCCAAAAGGCCAGTAATCCTTCCATGCTAACTCCTAAGCTATGGCAAGCAATTGATTGCCAACGGCAACAGAGTCACCTTCTTTTACCCAAACCTGACAGATCACCCCGTCGGACTCGGCACGGATCTCCGTTTCCATCTTCATGGCTTCGAGAATGATCACCACATCGCCCGCCTTGACGGCATCCCCTAAGGCCACATTAACCTTAAAGATATTCCCCGATAGCGGCGCACTCATTTCCGCTTTCGCTACATCGGCATCAGCGCTTGAGCTGGTGGTTGGTACCGTAAAGGGCACCACATTCTCATTGGGCACAATTTGGCTAATATCGCCACCTGGGGCCACTTCAACTACAAAACTTTGACCTTGAACATTTACCGTATAGGTCTCTGGTCCACGCTTATCACTCACCTCTGGCGATGTGTTAGCCGCTTCACTTGCCACTAGCACCTTAGGTGCTTGAGGCGTTGGCTCAAATGCGTCAGGGTTATTGCGATTATTAAGGAACTTAAGGCCAATTTGTGGAAACAAGGCGTAAGTGAGCACATCATCATCGAGCTCTGCAGCTAATAATGTCCCTTCAGCCTCAGCCTTAGTCGATAACTCGCTGCGCAACTTGTCTAGCTCTGGCGCCAGTAAGTCGGCAGGGCGACACGTGATAGCCTCTGCGCCAGCAAGTACACGTTGTTGGAGCTCTTGGTTAACAGGTGCGGGAGTAGCTCCGTATTCGCCTTTAAGCACCCCCTCGGTTTCTTTAGTAAGCGACTTATAGCGCTGCCCCGTCAATACATTGATCACCGCTTGGCTCCCCACAATTTGTGATGTGGGCGTGACCAAAGGTAAATAACCGAGATCTTGGCGAACCTTTGGGATCTCCTCAAGCACTAAGTCTAATTTGTCGGCGGCGCCTTGTTCGCGCAACTGGTTTTCCATATTGGTTAACATGCCACCTGGCACCTGGGCACGTAGAATGCGTGAATCAATCCCCTTGAGTTCACCTTCAAATGCGGCGTATTTTTTTCTTACCTCACGAAAATAGGCGGCAATCTCTTCGAGCAACGCCATATCATAGCCCGTAGCCCTATCGGTGCCTTCAACCATAGCGACCAAGGTTTCTGTCGCGCTGTGGCCATAGGTTTGGCTCATCGATGAGATAGCGGTATCAAGCACGTCAATGCCTGCTTCAATCGCCTTTTGGTAGGTGGCGGTGCTAAGACCTGTGGTGGCGTGGCAATGCAGTGACACTATTAAGTTAGTTTGGGCTTTAAGCTGACTGATGAGATCATAAGCTTCATACGGCTTAAGTAGACCGGCCATATCTTTAATGCACAGTGAGTGACAGCCCATATCTTCAAGGCGTTTGGCCATATCGACCCAGGTCGACAAGGTATGTACTGGGCTTGTGGTGTAAGAGATAGTGCCTTGGGCATGGCCACCGACTTCAACGACTGACTTGATTGCCGTTTCCAGATTACGCACATCGTTCATGGCATCAAATACCCGAAATACATCGACGCCATTGTCATGGGCTCGTTCGACGAAACGCTGTACAAGGTCATCCGCATAATGACGGTAGCCCAACAAATTTTGTCCGCGCAGCAACATCTGCTGCGGCGTATTCGGCATCGCCTTTTTTAAGGCTCTAATACGCTCCCAAGGATCTTCGCCTAAGTAACGGATACAGGCATCAAATGTGGCACCGCCCCAAGACTCCAGCGACCAAAAGCCAATTTTATCTAGCAGTGGCGCAATAGGAAGCATATCTTCGAGTCGAAGACGAGTGGCAAGAATAGATTGATGTGCATCGCGTAACGCAACATCGGTTAATGCAAGTGGCTTGCTCATAAAAACTCCCTACTTTTAATTATGCGTTGGCGCGATATTGATGAATCGCCGCGGTGATTGCCGCAACCAATTTAGGTTCGATAGCCGGCGAAAGTTCAGGCATGCTGCTACCGCCATCATTACTGGTCATAGGTGGCTTTTGGGGGCCAAATTTCCATGCCACTAGGCTTATGCCTAAGATGAGCATTGACAAAAAAACGAACACCAGCGCCATTCCCAACGCCATTATCATCAATGCGTCACTCAATTGTTGAGCAATAGAATCCATATTATCCTCTTCGAATAACCTTAATCTCTGTAGATGCAACAAGACACAAGCGACATACTACTTATTCAGTTTTTAAGCAAAAAAAATCACCTCAAAGCGTGAGGTGGTTATTTAGCACCAGCCAAAATGTTTCAAATACAGAATAACCATAACCAATCTATAACAAAAATGCGAGCAACATGTAAATTGGTCATACCAAATTTATTGAAACTATTTGACTCAAGCTGATAATTCGACAATTAAAAATCGATAAATATGAAGATATGATAAAAAAGCTAGCTGAAACCACTATGAATTAAAAAAGCCGCGTCATTTCGATAAAAATATACGTCATTAACACAAGTCAAGTAACCGATTATGCAAAAATATTCAATGAATAGCTGCAATAGCAAGGATCAGAGGCTCATGTCTATACAGTATGTTCGAGAGCATTAGTTCAAGGTGACAAGCAACATCGGCAGATGGCATTGGCTAACGCCGTTTAACTATCGTTACGACTAAGCTATGGATTCGACTAAATTATCGATTAGGCTATCGAGTTAAACCGACTATGCAGGAATCACTGAGATAAAACGATTGAGTGGTGACGATTGTGCAGTCGTCATGCAGTGTAAGGAGGTGTAATGCTATAAAGGCGGCGCTATCAGACGTGAGGACAACTTGAGTAAATAACTTAGGTAAATAACGTGGGTAAGAAAAGTATACGGTGAAAAACAGGCATAAAAAAACCCGTAACGTATACGGGTTTTAATAATGGCGGAGAAGGAGGGATTCGAACCCTCGATGGGATTTAAAGCCCATACTCCCTTAGCAGGGGAGCGCCTTCGGCCACTCGGCCACCTCTCCGCATAAAATGGTGCGCGTGGGAGGATTCGAACCTCCGACCGCCTGGTTCGTAGCCAGGTACTCTATCCAGCTGAGCTACACGCGCAAAACTTTACGTAAAACATAAAAAAGACGGAATTGACCGTCAAATTTATTTTGAATATGGTGCGCGTGGGAGGATTCGAACCTCCGACCGCCTGGTTCGTAGCCAGGTACTCTATCCAGCTGAGCTACACGCGCAAAATAACACTTAAATTCCAGATAAATTATAGATGGTGCGCGTGGGAGGATTCGAACCTCCGACCGCCTGGTTCGTAGCCAGGTACTCTATCCAGCTGAGCTACACGCGCATCTTATCTCTATAACTTATTTACTGTAAATGGTGCGCGTGGGAGGATTCGAACCTCCGACCGCCTGGTTCGTAGCCAGGTACTCTATCCAGCTGAGCTACACGCGCATCGTTTTTTACAGTTAAGAAATGGCGGAGAAGGAGGGATTCGAACCCTCGATGGGATTTAAAGCCCATACTCCCTTAGCAGGGGAGCGCCTTCGGCCACTCGGCCACCTCTCCGTTTTCTTGGCGCACATATTACTGTTTGCCGAAAATAAGTCAAACCATTTCTAAGAAACTAAATTCGTTTGGACTGTTTTTAAGCAGTTCATCGCTATAATGGGTAATCACTGCTTGCTATATCGCCATTGCGGTCAAAAAGCTAGCGGCATAAAAACAAAAAAGTCAGCAATATGCTGACTCTTATCGTTATCGACTTTATTAAGCATTAGCTTAAAAGTTACCGCCGTCAGAAGAGTTACCTGATTTTTCAGACTGAATACGCTGATAGATCTCTTCACGGTGAACAGACACTTCTTTTGGCGCATTAACACCAATACGAACTTGATTACCCTTTACGCCCAAAACGGTGACAGTAACTTCATCACCAATCATCAGTGTTTCACCAACACGACGAGTTAATATCAGCATGTTTTTGCTCCTTTGGTTCTAATTCTGCTTGCACGGCACTAATCCGTTATAACCTTTATTATACGGTCAGCTTAGTACAAATTAATAGTGTTCTGTTAAAAAACCCCTGCTAATAGCACCTTTATCGGTTTAAATTTTCCTGTCTAGGGTATTTGTCCGCTTTTCCTAGCGCAAAATTGTTTTGTTTACTACCGTTTTGTAGCAAAGCATCCAGTAGCAAGCACAATAGCATTCAAGGGGCATAACCAATATCTGCTGCAGTTATCCCTCTTTAACCTGTACAGCCATCACGCTGAGCTTAACCGCGCCATAGCGGTCATAAGTCTTGCCAATGGCTGGGCATAATTAGAGGTGACCATGTAGAGGTGGCCATTGATACCAAACTCGCCACGCTCCAACAGTCTGCAATATCCGGTCAAGTGTTCAATTTTTCAACCCTACACAATCACCAATGACAAAACTAACTAAGTACACCTCATTAGCCACTCATTGGAGGTAAGCCACCTTTATATCGATATAGGCGCCGAAGAGATAAAAAAAGCGCTCAATGAGCGCTTTTTTATTCAATAGGGGTTATTCAATAATGAAACTTACCCTAGACGTTCAGTTAACCAAGGCAGTACAGACGCCAAGGCGCTGTCGAGCTTAGCAGGTTCGCTGCCACCGGCTTGAGCCATATCAGGGCGACCACCGCCCTTACCGCCAACCTGAGGAGCTATCATACCGACCAGTTCGCCAGCCTTCACTTTGGCGGTTAAGTCTTTAGTCACGCCCACGATCAGATTAACTTTCTCGTCACCAGCAATACCAAGCACTACGATGCCCGATTGTAATTTCTGCTTAAGTTCATCTTGCAAGCCACGTAGTGCGCCAGCATCAACACCTTCAAGCTTTTTAACCAATACCTTGATACCGCCAAGGTCGATGGCTTCTCCAGCGAGATCGGCACTGGTTGCTGCCGCTAACTTGTCTTTAAGTTGTGACAACTCTTTTTCAAGCTGCTTGGTTTTATCAAGTTGCGCCTTAAGCTTGGCCACCACGGAAGCACTGTCGCTTTTAAGCAAGCTGGCAGCCAGTTCAAGCTGAGACTGTTGCTCACGCACATATGCCATTGCAGCTGCACCCGTTACCGCCTCAATACGGCGAATACCAGCTGCAATACCACCTTCAGAGGTGATCTTAAACAGGCCAATATCGCCCGTACGTCCAACGTGAGTACCACCACAAAGTTCGATAGAAAAATCGCCCATGGTCACAACACGTACCTGAGAGTCATATTTTTCACCAAACAAGGCCATCGCACCTTGTGCTTTAGCTTGTTCAATATCCATCACCTCAGCCTTAAGCTCGTGGTTACGACGGATTTGGGTATTCACTAAATCTTCTACCGCTTGCAGTTCTGCCGGCTTTACCGCTTCGAAATGAGAAAAGTCAAAACGCAGGCGCTCAGGATCAACCAACGATCCCTTTTGGCTCACATGACTGCCTAGCACTTGGCGCAGCGCAGCATGTAACAGATGCGTGACAGAGTGGTTTAGCTCGGTGCGATGTCTTAATGTTTTATCGACCTCTGCCAACAACACTTGGCCAACACGGATAGTACCGGCTTGCAGTTTACCGACATGCCCAACCGCTTGGCCATACTTTTGCGTGTCGCTCACAACAAACTCAGCGCCATCGCCACTCAGTAAGCCTTTGTCACCGCATTGTCCACCAGATTCCCCATAAAACGGAGTACTTTCCAGCACAATCACCGCATCCTCACCTACTGACAGTTCAGTCACGGCTTGACCATCACGATACAGGGCAACCACTTTGGCTTCGCCATTAAGATCACTATAACCACAGAAGTGGGTATGTTGATCAATTTTAAGCCCTTCGTTGTAATTGGCATCGAACTGCCCTGCCGCTTGGGCGCGGCGACGCTGCTCAGCCATCGCGGCCTCGAAACCGGCTTCATCTACGGTAATATCACGTTCGCGGCACACATCAGCCGTCAAATCGACAGGGAAGCCATAAGTATCATAGAGTTTAAAAGCCGTTTCGCCGTCAAGCACCTTGCCGTCGAGCCCATTAAGGGCATTATCTAAAATGCCTAAACCACGCTCAAGGGTACGCGCAAACTGCTCTTCTTCCGCTTGAAGCGACTTTTCTACAATGGCTTGTGTCTCTTTAAGGCCTTTCGCTGCATCGCCCATCACATCAATCAGCGTCGGTACTAGCTTGTAGAAAAATGATTCGGTAGCACCTAGCTTATTGCCGTGGCGCACGGCACGGCGAATAATGCGGCGCAATACATAACCACGACCTTCGTTCGATGGCATCACACCATCGGCAATCAGGAAGGCACAAGAGCGAATATGATCGGCGATAACCTTTAGCGAGTTATTGTTAAGGTCGCTAACATTCAGAATCTCAGCGGCCTTTTTAATCAGGGTTTGGAAAATATCGATTTCATAGTTGGAATGTACGCCTTGCATAATGGCGGCAATACGCTCAATGCCCATACCAGTATCAACCGAAGGTTTAGGCAGTGGCTCCATGGTACCGTCAGCTTGACGGTTGTACTGCATAAATACGATGTTCCAAATTTCAATGAAGCGGTCACCGTCTTCTTCTGGCGTGCCAGGACGGCCACCCCAGATATGCTCGCCATGATCATAGAAAATTTCAGAACAAGGACCACAAGGACCGGTATCGCCCATTTGCCAGAAGTTATCTGAAGCGTAAGCAGCGCCTTTGTTATCACCGATACGAATAATGTTTTCAGCCGCAACACCAATCTTTTTGTTCCAAATATCGAAGGCTTCATCATCGGTTTCATAAATCGTGACGCACAGACGTTCTTTGGGCAGCTTTAACTCTTCAGTTAGAAAGGTCCAAGCGAAGGTGATTGCTTCTTGCTTAAAATAATCGCCGAAGCTGAAGTTACCAAGCATTTCAAAAAAGGTATGGTGACGCGCGGTATAACCTACGTTATCCAAATCGTTGTGCTTGCCACCAGCGCGTACACAGCGTTGCGAGGTTGTCGCCCTAGTGTAATCGCGCTTATCTTCACCAAGAAAGACATCTTTAAACTGGTTCATACCTGCGTTGGTGAACAACAAGGTCGGATCATTGCCAGGTACCAGTGAACTGCTGTCCACTACCTGGTGACTATTTCTGCGGAAGAACTCCAAGAAAGCACTTCTCAGCGCTGCAGTGGTTTGATACATGAAATCATCCTGAATTAGGTTACATTCGCGGTGACAATTGAAACTTCACCGACACTCATAGTTAGCCCAACATTATAAGCAGTCTATTGTTGAACAACCAGAGGTTTAACCTAGGAAGTGAGATAAACGAACAAAAAGGCAAGTACAGAAGGGAAATAACCAGCAGACATGATTATTGAAGCAAGCAAACATGAATCATCATATATCGGAGTCAACCTCTAGCGCGTAGGCGATTTGATCGAAGCTATAACCTTGGCCCATTAAATAACGTACACGTTTAGCACGATCTTTTTGATCGCTAATAGGCCCATTATTAGCAAATTTTTTATTGGCTTTTGATTTTGCTAGCTCAAACCAGTCACAATCACTATTGTTTAATGCCCTTTCAATCGCCTCTTTCGATAATCCTTTTTGCGCCATCGATTGACGGATGCGGTTTTGACCATGGCCCTTGCTAATATGAGAACGCAGTAATAAGGCGGCAAAGCGAGCGTCATCTAAAAAACCATTATCGACACAACGGTCGAGTACAGGCTCAATTTCGCTTAACTCAAAGCCTTTTTGAAGCAGTTTAGTTTTGATTTGATGGCGTGAATAGTCGCGGCGGGCAAGGAGCCCAACCGCGATATGCATAGCAGAAGCTGTCATAACAAGTTAGTACTTAAAACACTTCACCTGTTTCTAAGTCGATATTCTCGTCGCTAACGGCAGGTTCAGCAGCCACTTTTTGGCCACCAAGCAGCATGGCACGCAGTGCGGTATCGATCTCTTTGGCAATTTCTGGGTTTTCTGTTAGGTATTTACCGGCGTTTGCGCGGCCTTGGCCAATCTTGTCACCTTTATAGCTGTACCAAGCACCGGCTTTCTCAATCAGTTTATGCGCTACACCTAGGTCGACTAACTCACCTGTACGGTTGATGCCTTCGCCATAAAGGATTTGGAATTCAGCTTGCTTAAACGGCGCAGCAATTTTGTTTTTAACCACTTTAACGCGAGTTTCGTTACCTATAACTTCATCACGATCTTTAATCGCGCCAGTGCGGCGAATATCAAGACGAACCGAGGCATAAAACTTCAGTGCGTTACCACCTGTTGTGGTTTCTGGGTTACCAAACATCACACCAATTTTCATACGAATTTGGTTAATGAAGATAAGTAGCGTGTTAGATTGCTTAAGGTTACCGGCAAGCTTACGCATTGCTTGGCTCATCATACGCGCCGCTAAGCCCATGTGTGAGTCACCGATCTCACCTTCAATTTCAGCCTTAGGGGTTAACGCAGCCACCGAGTCGACAATGATCACATCAACCGCGCCGCTGCGAGTCAAGGCGTCACAAATCTCTAACGCTTGCTCACCCGTATCTGGTTGAGAGCATAATAGGTTATCAATATCAACACCTAGCTTTTGCGCATAAATCGGGTCAAGCGCATGCTCGGCATCGATAAAGGCACACACTTTGCCATCACGCTGCGCTGCCGCAATCACCTCAAGGGTCAAGGTGGTTTTACCTGATGACTCAGGGCCATAAATTTCAACGATACGGCCTAGGGGTAAACCACCTGCACCGAGTGCAACATCTAATGATAGAGAGCCTGTAGAGATAGTCTCAACATCCATAGAGCGGTTTTCACCTAACTTCATGATGGATCCTTTACCAAATTGTTTCTCAATTTGACCTAGAACCGCGTTAAGGGCTTTCTCTTTATTTGCATCTATCTTCATGGTGCTTTCCTCTCTATCACAGGCGTTGCGCTGTGGTAAATCCGTTAGGATAAAGCATAGCGCTTACAACGAGCTGTGCTTTATGTGTCTCAATATGCTGACTAGTATACTGTACAATCATACAGTATCAAGTACTGTTGATGATTATTTTTTACTAAATTTAAAACAGCCACTTAGCCTAGGGTTGAGCTCAGTTGAGTTTAAATAATACAATTTTGGCTGGATAAATACGCCCGTTAAAGTGAAATTATTGCTAATATTGGCGCCAATCATACGCTAGCAACCCAAGGGTTGTTATGCTGAGCTTTTTTTGCAGGATACCTTGGTTACTTCATGAACGCAGTTGATATTCAAAACCTCGAGAAACACACCCCAATGATGCGTCAATATCTGACGCTAAAAGCCGAAGCACCTGATATGTTACTGTTTTATCGTATGGGTGACTTCTATGAGTTGTTCTATGATGATGCCAAGTTAGCCTCTGAGCTGCTGGGGATCTCATTAACCGCTCGCGGCAAGAGTGGCGGCGACCCTATCCCTATGGCGGGTATTCCTTATCATGCGGTCGAAGGCTACCTCGCAAAATTGGTGCAATTACGTGTGTCAGTGGCCATTTGTGAACAAGTGGGCGATCCGGCTACGTCCAAAGGCCCAGTTGAACGCAAAGTGGTACGTATCGTCACGCCTGGCACCTTAACCGATGAAGCCTTATTACAAGAGCGGCAAGATAATTTATTGGCAGCGGTATATCATGGCAAAGTCGGCTTCGGTTATGCCACGCTAGATGTCTCCTCAGGACGTTTTGTTGTCACTGAACTTCCCAGCAGAGAAGCGTTAGAAGCTGAATTACAGCGCACTAATCCTGCCGAACTGTTACACAGTGAAGATTTTAGTGAGATGGGCCTTATTGCCAGCTTTAATGGTAAACGTCGGCGCCCAGAGTGGGAATTTGACTACGACACTAGCTATCAATTATTACTGGCACAATTTGGCACCAAAGATCTTTATGGCTTTGGATTAGGTGACGTTAGGCTCTCGCTTCAGGCCGCGGGTTGTCTGATGCAGTATGTTAAAGACACTCAACGTACCGCCTTACCCCATATCAACTCGATTGTTCGCTTTAATCAGTGCGACAGTATTATTCTCGATGCGGCGACACGCCGTAATCTCGAACTGACTAAAAACCTGCAAGGTGGCTTTGATAACACCTTAGCCGCCATCCTCGACAATACAGCAACCCCCATGGGAAGCCGTATGTTGCAGCGCTGGATCCATGAGCCACTGCGCAATCATCACACCATCCGCGCCCGCCATGATGCGGTCGAAGAACTGCTCAGCTCTGGCGACTTTGAAACCCTGCACGATCAATTAAAAGCCTTGGGAGACGTTGAGCGTATCACCGCCCGTTTAGCCCTGCGCAGTGCTCGTCCTCGCGATTTTGCTCGCTTACGTCAATCGTTATCTTTGTTGCCTGCAATCAAACAACTATTAGCTAAATGCCACAGTCAACATTTGAGCAACCTTGCGATAATGCTGGGAGAATTTCCCGAAGAGCACGCATTACTGAGCCGTGCCATTGTCGATAATCCCCCCATGCTGATCCGTGACGGTGGTGTATTAAAACCTGGCTACCATCAAGAGCTCGATGAGTGGCGTGCACTTAGCCAAGGTGCCACCGATTATTTAGCAGATCTGGAAGCCAGAGAGAAACAAGCAACCGGGGCATCGACCCTCAAGGTGGGCTATAACCGCGTACATGGTTATTACATTGAGATTAGCCGCAGAGAATCTGACTTAGTGCCGCTAAGCTATCAACGCCGCCAAACATTAAAAAATACCGAGCGCTACATTATCGCCGAACTCAAAGAGCATGAGGAGAAAGTGCTCTCGAGCCAAGGCAAGGCGTTGGCACTTGAAAAACAACTCTGGGACGAGTTGTTCGATTTGCTCATGCCTAAACTGCATGAGCTACAACTATTTGCTAGGGCTGCTGCCGAGTTAGATGTGATCAGCAATTTTGCTGAGCGCGCCGATCTGTTCAATTACCATCGCCCCGAACTGACCGCACATAACGGTATTGATATTGATGCTGGGCGCCATCCGGTTGTCGAACAGGTTAGCCAAACGCCCTTTATTGCCAATCCGGTTAACTTAAGCCCGCATCGGCGCATGTTAATCGTAACAGGTCCCAATATGGGCGGTAAGTCTACCTACATGCGTCAAGTCGCGTTGATCACCCTAATGGCTCATATCGGGAGTTTTGTGCCTGCACAGCGCGCTGCCATTGGGCCGGTAGATCGTATTTTCACCCGCATTGGCGCCGCCGACGATCTGGCTTCGGGTCGCTCTACCTTTATGGTCGAGATGACAGAAACCGCCAATATTTTGCATAATGCAACGCCAGAAAGTTTAGTCTTAATGGATGAAATTGGCCGCGGCACCTCGACTTATGATGGTCTATCTTTGGCATGGTCTGCCGCTGAACACCTGGCCAATAACCTCAAAGCAATGACGCTATTTGCGACCCATTACTTTGAATTAACTCAGTTGCCAGAATTACTGGAAAATGTGGTTAATGTCCACCTTGATGCCATTGAACATGGAGACACCATTGCCTTTATGCATGCTGTGCAAGAAGGGGCGGCGAGTAAGAGTTATGGGCTACAGGTCGCGGCATTAGCGGGGGTACCAAGTAAAGTGGTTCAAGCGGCTAAACACAAATTACATCATTTAGAGAGCCGCGATAGAGATAATGGATTGCCAAGTGATACACAACAGGTCATGAGCTTTAGTGCGCCAGAAGAATCGGCAGCACTTAAACACTTAGACAGTATCGACCCCGATCAACTCTCACCTAAACAAGCATTGGATTTGCTATATCAACTGAAGCAATTACGTTAACGGCCATGTGAAAATTAAGGCTCAGTAAGGCTATTGAGCCTGACACTCAATGCTAAAAGCAAAAAAGCGTACCATTTTTGGTGCGCTTTTTTATATTCTACAATATCCATAATAACGGCAATCAGGCTTAGCTATTTTACTTTTTCACCAAACTTATGTGCTGATACTAAATACTCGATAGTATTGCGACCTTATGGGCGAAAAATAGCTTCTACCGACAATCCCTGTGCACCAAGTAAGTCTTTAAGGCGCTTCAATGCTTCTACTTGGATCTGGCGAACTCGCTCTCGAGTCAAGCCTATCTCTTTACCCACATTTTCTAGGGTTGAAGGTTCATATCCTAATAAACCAAAACGGCGCGCTAATACTTCACGCTGCTTACTGTTCAGCTCATCTAACCAGCGAACCACAGATTTAGACATATCCTCATCTTGTACTTTATAGTCAGGCCCGACACTGTCGTCATCGGCCAATACATCGAGCAGCGCTTTATCACTGTCACCGCCTAACGGGGTATCTACCGAGGTAATGCGCTCATTTAACTTCAACATACGACTCACATCGGCACTGGGAAGATCTAGCTTCTCAGCAATCTCTTCGGCGGTTGGCTCATGGTCCAACTTATGCGCCAGTTCTCGGGCGGTGCGTAAATAAACATTAAGTTCTTTGACCACATGTATGGGTAAACGAATCGTGCGAGTTTGATTCATAATGGCACGTTCTATCGTTTGCCTTATCCACCATGTGGCATAAGTTGAGAAGCGAAAACCACGTTCTGGGTCAAACTTCTCAACCGCGCGGATCAAGCCTAAATTACCCTCTTCGATAAGGTCGAGTAACGCTAAACCACGGTTGTTGTAACGACGAGCGATTTTTACGACGAGTCTGAGATTACTCTCAATCATACGGTTACGAGATTTAGCACAGCCCTTAAGGGACTTACGTGAAAAATAAACCTCTTCCTCCGCACTCAACAGGGGGGAAAATCCAATCTCACTTAGATACAGCTGTGTGGCATCTAAATTCTTTTGCAAATCATCTTGTACTTGCTGTTCCAGTTCGGCTTCTTTTACGCTCTCTTTGCTATTTAACAGTGAAACATCAGACTCATTCTTAGACAAGTCAACTAAGGTCTCCGCTATTGCGGTAGTTGTTTTACGACCCATAATAGTTCTCCCAAATTTTACTCACTGAATTACTGCACGTTTTTATCCTCCAATTGCCAAAATGGCGCCTAAAAAAATTATGTTTTAGGCAAAAATTTAAGTGGGTCGACTGATTTACCATGGTATCGGATTTCAAAATGTAACATGACCCGATTGGTACCCGTTTTCCCCATACTCGCAACCGCTTGTCCTACTGTTACGAATTGCTTTTCCTTGACTAAGATTTTATCTGCATGAGCATAAGCACTTAAATAATCATCACTATGCTTAATAATCACTAGATTACCGTAACCTCGAAGCGCATTTCCTGCATAAACGACACGTCCATCTGCCGCTGCTTGAATGCGTTCACCTCGCGTTCCAGCTATCTTAATTCCTTTATTTCCTTGCTCTTTGGCAGAGAATTTTCCAATCAACTTTCCTTTTACAGGCCAATGCCAACGATGTACTTTCTGTGGCAAGGTCGACTTTGGCTTGTTGATAACATTGTTAACAGGTTGTTGACCACTTGATACAGGGTACGCAGAATTTGAGGTCTGATCAAGTGATTTTTTTGCAACAGTTGCTTTCGTAGTATTATTCGAAGCACGACTTTCAACATGTTGTTTATTAATTGTTTTACTTGGAAGAGTTGCAACTTTAGGCGTATTTCCATTCCGATTTTGAGCCTTAACTCTAGTTGCAACGGGCTTGCTCATTTTGAGATTTAACACCTGACCAGGAAAGATGGTATAGGGCTTTTTAAGCCCATTGTGCCTAGCGATATCAACAAAATCTTTATTAGCGGCCCACGAGATTGAGTACAAGGTGTCACCCTTTTTGACTCGGTAACGCTCAGAGGTCAGACCACCTTTTTGATACTGTTTTTTAACAGGGGAATTAATACTCACCACAGGTGCAGGTCTATCCGCTTGAAAGCTACAAGCCGTGAGCTGCAGCAATAACATAAGCAATAACAGGTATTGTATCGCTCCAGCGCTCACAGAAAGTCTGCCGCCACACATGCAGGTGCAGCCGACGGTACCAGACACGATATGCCTAAGGCTAAGCATATGATATCTGTACTGACATTAGGCCAGTTCACCATTAACCAGCGGCACAAATTTGACCATTTCGATCGTCTCAGACCGATAGTCATCGCCATAACGGGTCACGCGTAGCAGCTGTTGTGTTTCTTGACCAACAGGAATAATCAACACGCCTTGTGGACTTAGCTGGGCCAACAAGTCTTGCGGGATACTGGCCGCTGCCGCTGTGACCATAATGGCATCGAATGGACCTTTATTCGCCCAACCTTTCCAACCATCACCGTACTTAAACGACACATTGTGTAAATCGAGACGTTTTAAGCGTTGCCGCGCCTGAATTTGCAGACTTTTAATCCGCTCAACGGTACATAATTCATCTACCAATTGAGCCAGTATCGCCGCCTGATAACCCGAGCCCGTACCGATTTCTAACACCTTTTTGGGCTTGGATTCAAGCAACAGCTCGGTCATCTTGGCAACAATATAGGGTTGTGAAATAGTTTGACCTTGCCCAATAGGCAAGGCTGTATTTTCATACGCTTTATGGCCCAAAGCTGCATCAAGAAACAGCTCTCTAGGGGTTTTTGCCACAACAGACAACACGGCTTGATTGCCTATGCCTGCGCCTCGTAAAGCGTTTGCCAAATTCAATGCCGATGCGGTGGCTACACCATTCATAGTTGCTCAATCCATTGTTTCAGTTTTGGAATTTGTTCATAGGCGGTCAGATCCACAGTCAAAGGTGTGACAGATACGTAACCTTTAGCGACGGCATCAAAGTCGGTACCTTCACTGGCATCTTGCTCTTGACCTGGAGGGCCTAGCCAGAATATCTCTCGTCCGGCAGGATCTAAGGTTCTCACCATTCCCTCAGCTCTGTGTCTGGCGCCAAGGCGGGTCACTTTAATCCCCTTGATGTGTTCAAGCGGTAAGTCAGGCACATTCACATTTAAAATTTGATCTTGGGCGATCGGCGCCTTAATCAAGCCTGCCACGATTTTACACGCCACCGCTGCAGCCGTGTCATAGTAATTGAGCTCGCGCCCCACCAAAGAGATGGCAATAGCTGGTAATCCCAAAAAACGCCCTTCCATCGCAGCGGCTACGGTGCCTGAATAGAGAGTGTCATCGCCCATGTTTGCACCAGCGTTGATCCCTGAGACCACAATATCAGGCTCTTGTTCGTATAACTCGCGAATCGCCAGATGTACACAATCGGTGGGCGTACCGCTAACTGAGATATACCCATTATCTAACTTATTAATTCGCAATGGATTAGTCAAGGTTAGGGAGTTACTCGCACCGGAACAATTACGATCAGGGCCAACGGTCATCACATCATATTGTGCAGATAACGCCTGAGATAAGGCGGCGATGCCTGGCGCGGTAACACCATCATCATTACTCACCAATATCTTAATCATCTTGAGCTACACCTTCTGCACGAGCAGCTCGTCTGGCATTAAACTCTCGCTCATTAACGTCTTGGTAATCGACCAACTCTCTGAGCAGTGATGTGGCAAAGCAGCCTGCGGGCAAAATAAACTTAATGACTAGCGCATCTTCGTCGGCTTCATAACTCAAATGTTGCGGCTCAAGCAGCAAGGTGCGGCGCTCTTGATTAAGTCCCGCTTGTTCGAGTCCATTACAATCTTCAGCAAACTGCTCTGAAATGGAGGTTTCAAATGCTAATGCTTCAGCTTGTGACAACGGTTGACCACGACCCCATAATGGTGCCGATAATTGAATGTCTTTTTGGGCTAAACGTGCAAGCAACGCCTCGTCCCATGGGTTGGCTACAAAATAACTTTTACTGCCCGCCAACATCACACAGTCGCCCTCAAGCACTTGGGTACCGTACTTAGCCAAACGGGCAGAAACCACTTCGTTATAAAGATTAGATCGCACAGCCGATAAATACATGCTGCGTTTGTTTCGATCTTTCACATTACGGCCAGCCAACATCTGTCGGCCAAAAATGAGATTCTTACCGTCATGACCAAACCGTTGTTCGCCAAAATAGTTAGGGACGCCAGTTTGCTTGACTAATTCAATCCGTTTAATGACATCAGCCATATCCGATACTGCACGTAACGTTAAGGTGAAACGATTCCCCACCAGCGCACCAGTGCGTAGCTTTTTACTGTGACGACTGCTACTTAATATGGTCAATTGCTCACTATTGAGTTCATCCCACTTTGGCGTTTCTTTACCCGGAATACGGACCCCAAACCATTGCTCGGTGATCGCATGTTTATCTTTTTGTCCGGCAAAGGTGACTTCTTTCGGATGGACCTTCGCAAAACTAGATAACATTTTGGCCACATCGGCGGTATTTAACCCCTCTTTACGCACATGCAGCATGTGATGTTCGCCTTCTCCGGTAGGCAGAAAGGGTAAAATCTCCTCAACAATGAAATCACGATTGTGGGTGCGAAGATCGGCGCTCGCTTGCGGTTGGCCATGTAAATAATGCAATGAACTCATAAAATTCTCTTGTTAACTATTGCTTGTCATCAGCACTACGGCTTCCACCGCGATACCTTCTTTTCGACCAGTAAATCCCAGTTTTTCTGTGGTAGTGGCTTTGACATTTATCGCGTCAATATCACAGGTTAAATCGGCGGCTAAACAGGCGCGGATCGCTTCAATATGCGGCAGCATCTTAGGGGCCTGTGCGATCACTGTGACATCGAGGTTACCAAGGCGATAGCCTTTATCGATGGCAAGTTGGTAACAATGGCGCAGTAATACTCGGCTGTCGGCGCCTTTGAACTCGGCATCGGTATCAGGAAAGTGCTTACCAATATCGCCTAACGCCATCGCGCCCAAAATGGCATCGCTAATCGCGTGTAACACCACATCACCATCGGAATGCGCCACTAGGCCCGTATCGTAGGGGACTTCAACACCACCTAAAATCAGCGGCAGATCACCACCAAATTTATGGACATCGAAACCATGACCAATGCGAATATTCATCATACTTATCTGTCATCCCCGCGTTGCAGCTCATCTTACTGCTGTTAACGCTTATTGTTTGTGATTGAAAGCCGTCAATGAATCACGACTGTTGAGAAACAGTGCCGCTAAGCGTAAATCATCAGGGTGAGTCACCTTGATATTGTCAGCGCGGCCAACCACCAATTGCGGCGCCGCACCTGCCCACTCCATCGCTGATGCCTCATCAGTGATATTCACCCCTTGCGCTAGCGCGTTACTGAGGTTGGCCTTAAGCGAGGTAGCAGGAAACAGTTGCGGGGTGAGCGCATGCCACAAGTTGTTGCGGCAGATAGTGGTATCAATATTGCCATCTTTATTGCTGCGTTTCATGGTGTCACGCACTGGCATAGCTAAAATTGCCCCTTGAGGCGCACTATCTGCTTGCTGCTCGACAGCACTGATTAACTTATCAATATCGCTTGGGTGTAAACAAGGTCGCGCCGCATCATGCACTAACGCCCAGCTGTGTTGCCCTACATGCGATAAGCCCGCAAGTACCGAATCAGCTCGCTCCTTGCCCCCTTGTACCACTTTTAGTTTAGGGTGTTGAGCCTGAGGCAAGGATTCAAAAAAAACATCATCTGGGTTCAGCGCCACGATCACTTGGGCGATCCTAGGATGTTGCAACAGTACATCTAAGGTATGAGCAATAATCGGTTGATGTTCTAACATCAAGTATTGCTTGGGGATATCGGCACCCATGCGGCTGCCAATGCCAGCAGCGGGAACAATTGCAACTAGGTGTTCAATAATTGGTGTCATTAATCAAAACTCATGTCACGGGTGATCCGATTTCACCTAGTACCAAGGTACGTAATAAAATACGGTTAGCGATGAATATCTGCATTGCGTTGGGGCTCGGCCACAACACGAAAGAAAGTTTCGCCTTTTTTGACCATGCCAAGTTCGTTACGCGCACGCTCTTCGAGTGCTTCGGTTCCACGACGAAGATCGATAATCTCCTCTTTGAGAACTTGATTACGCTCGATCAATTTGGCATTACTTTGTCGCTGCAACGCGATCTGCTCTTGCAGCTGAAATGATTCTGGCAGGCTATTTTGCCCAAACCAGAGTCGATACTGAAGTAGACCAAATAAAACGGTCATGGCAATGAGAAGACGCTTCATCCTTAATGGCTATATCACTATTAGAAATTCTGCACTGATATTACAACAAAAAAGGCCACCAAGTGGTGACCTTTTAATAATTTATTGGTTAAAGTGGCGTTTATGCTTGCCCTTTAATCTCTAGGCGACCTTTATAAGGTGCTTTTTCACCCAGCTGCTCTTCGATGCGTAGCAATTGGTTGTACTTAGCAACACGGTCACTACGACACAGTGAACCCGTCTTGATTTGGCCCGCTGCAGTCGCCACAGCCAGATCGGCAATGGTTGCATCTTCCGTTTCACCACTACGATGAGAGATAACAACAGTGTAGCCAGCCGCTTTCGCCATGCGGATAGCCGCAAGGGTCTCAGTTAGCGAGCCAATCTGGTTAAACTTAATCAAAATTGAGTTAGCGATATTGTTGTCGATGCCGCGTTGTAAAATCTTGGTATTAGTCACAAACAGATCGTCACCCACAAGTTGGATCTTGTCGCCAAGGATTTGTGTTTGGTACGCCCAACCATCCCAATCTGACTCATCAAGGCCATCTTCGATAGACACAATCGGATATTGCTCGGTCAATGATTTTAAGAAATCAGAGAAACCGTTTGAGTCAAACTTTTTACCTTCACCCGCCAGATCATATTGACCATCTTTGTAAAATTCAGAGGCCGCGCAGTCAAGTGCTAGGGTAACGTCTTCACCTAAGGTATAACCGGCTTTTTCAACTGCAACCTTAATAACCGCTAACGCTTCGGCGTTAGATGCTAGGTTAGGTGCAAACCCACCTTCATCACCAACGGCGGTGCTTAGCCCTTTATCTTGCAGCACTTTCTTCAAATTATGGAAGATCTCCGCGCCCATGCGCAGTGCTTCACGGAAGCTTTTAGCACCAACAGGTTGAACCATAAACTCTTGGATATCAACGTTGTTATCGGCGTGCTCGCCACCATTAAGAATGTTCATCATAGGCACAGGCATAGAGTACTGGGTCCTGAGTACCGTTTAGCTCGGCAATATGCGCGTAAAGTGGGATGCCTTTAAAAGCAGCGGCGGCTTTGGCAGCAGCAAGCGAAACAGCCAGAATCGCGTTAGCGCCTAGCTTGTCTTTGTTCTCTGTACCATCAAGATCGATCATCACCTGATCAAGCTCGGCTTGAGCTGCAGCATCTTTACCCAGCAATGCATCGCGAATTGGACCATTGATGTTCGCGACTGCCGTTAACACACCTTTACCCATGTAACGACTCTTGTCGCCATCACGTAGCTCTAGTGCTTCACGGCTACCGGTAGAGGCTCCAGACGGCGCAGCCGCCATACCAACAAATCCGCCATCTAAATGCACTTCAGCTTCAACCGTTGGGTTGCCGCGTGAATCCATGATCTCACGACCAATGACATTGATAATTTTAGTCATAATTTCCTCGACTTAAGTTTAAGATTAAAATGAAAAGTTAATACAAAACTAAAAAATACTTGTCGTTAAATTTACATCATCTGGAACAAAAAAGCCGCTTCCGATAACCGGAAGCGGCTGTTCACTATCGCTTAGCCTAAATCGCGTTTTTGGTAGGCGATGGCTGCACCAATGAAGCCTTCAAACAATGGCTGACCATCGCGAGGCGTTGATGTAAATTCAGGGTGGAACTGACCCGCCACAAACCAAGGGTGATTTGGCAGTTCAATCATCTCAACCAACTGACGATCAGATGATAGTCCACTGAATACTAAACCGGCTTTTTCTAAACGCTCTCTGTAAGTGTTGTTCACTTCATAGCGATGACGATGACGCTCTACACAGGTCAAGCCTTTGTAAGCTTCGGCCGCTTTCGTGCCTTCAATTAAGTGACATAGCTGAGCGCCAAGGCGCATGGTGCCGCCTAAATCAGACTCTTCATGGCGTTGCTCAACGTTGCCTTCTTCGTCAATCCACTCAGTAATAAGTCCAACTACTGGGTGAGGAGTCTCTTTGTTAAACTCGGTAGAATGTGCGCCTTCAAGTCCCGCAACATGGCGAGCAAACTCGATTAATGCCACTTGCATACCTAGACAGATACCGAAGTAAGGCAGGTTGTTTTCACGGGCATATTGCGCCGCCAAAATCTTACCTTCAACACCACGCTCACCAAAACCACCTGGAACCAAAATACCATCAAGGCCTTCGAGAACTTCAACACCTTTAGCTTCTACCGTTTGAGAGTCAATATACTTGATGTTGACCGACACACGCTTAAATAAGCCTGCATGCTTAAGTGCTTCGTTAACAGATTTATAGGCATCGGGCAGTTCGATATATTTACCAACCATACCAATGGTGACTTCACCGGTTGGATTGGCTTCTTGGTAAATCACCTTTTCCCACTCGCTTAAGTCCGCTTCTTTGCAGTCGATACCAAAACGCTTGGTGACCAAGTCGTCAAGGCCTTGTGCCTTCAATAACGCTGGGATTTTATAGATGCTATCCACATCTTTCAGTGAGATAACCGCGCGCTCTTCTACATTACAAAATAGCGAGATTTTAGCTTTTTCATTAGCAGGTATCGCACGGTCGCCACGGCACACCAATACATCTGGTGCGATACCGATAGAACGTAATTCTTTTACCGAATGCTGCGTCGGTTTGGTTTTCACTTCACCCGCCGCGCCCAAGAAAGGCACTAAGGTCAAATGCATAAATAGGGTTCGATCGCGTCCTAGCTCAACACCTAACTGGCGAATAGACTCAAGGAAAGGTAATGATTCGATATCACCTACCGTGCCGCCAATCTCAACGATTGCCACATCATGACCTTCACCACCTTCAAGCACCTTCTCTTTAATCGCATTAGTAATATGCGGAATAACCTGAATGGTTGCACCAAGGTAGTCACCACGGCGCTCTTTACGCAATACTTCTTCGTAAATTCGGCCAGTGGTAAAGTTGTTACGACGGTTCATTTTAGTGCGGATGAAACGCTCGTAGTGACCTAAGTCGAGGTCAGTTTCAGCGCCATCTTCAGTCACGAAAACCTCACCGTGCTGAGTCGGGCTCATGGTACCGGGATCCAAGTTGATATAAGGATCCAGCTTCATAATGGTTACATTAAGGCCCCGAGCCTCTAAAATTGCTGCCAATGATGCTGCTGCAATGCCTTTACCTAGTGATGAAACCACGCCACCAGTAACGAAGATATACCTTGTAGTCATGCTGAACCTGAGAAAATGAGTTGGAAATATGTGCTTGTATGAAAGCACTAGGACGGGGCAATATTATACCAAAGCCCAGCTGATTCGACAAACAACAAAGCGATATATTTTACTCTTTTGCCGTTTCGGCCCGCTTTACTTGATCCCAATAAGCGTCTAATTCTACTAAGGAGTGCGCCTTCATCGGCTTTTCGGCGGCGTTAGCTAATGCTTCAACCCCCCGAAAGCGCCGCTCAAATTTGCCATTGGCAAGGCGCAGTGCTTGCTCGGGCTCCACACCTAAATGGCGAGACAAATTAACCACCGCAAATAGCAGATCGCCCATCTCTTCACTAATCCTTTGCGGTTGCTGCTCTGGTGCGTTAACTTCCTCGAGCACCTCTGCTATCTCTTCGTGAATTTTCGCCACCACAGGGGCCAATTCATCCCAGTCGAACCCCACACTGGCCACCCGTTTTTGCACTTTTGCCGCGCGGCTTAATGCAGGTAGATTTAATGGAATATCATCCAGCACCGAATGCAATGACCGCCCAGCACGCTCGCTGGCCTTTATGCTTTCCCAGCTTTGTTTGACTGCCTCGGTAGATGTTAAGGACAACTCACCAAACACATGAGGATGGCGCTCGGTTAATTTGCGGCAGATTTTGTCTACCACCACACCAAAGTCAAATAACCCCTGCTCTTTTGCTAACTGACAATAAAAGATCACTTGAAACAGCAGGTCGCCAAGCTCCCCTGGCAATTCATCGAACGCTGTCCGTTCAATGGTATCGGCCACTTCATAGGCCTCCTCGAGAGTAAATGGCACTATGGTGTGATAGGTTTGTGCTTTATCCCATGGGCAACCGGTTTGTGGGTCGCGCAATTGACTCATGATCTCGAGTAAACGGTTAATATCGTTATTGACCTTCATCGAACAACCTCATCATAAAAGGCGACTCTCGCCGTCTTTATCTCTTGTCTGTTTGTGGGCGACACGATTAGGTGCGCCGCGCTTCCATCACCCCATCGACTTGCGATAGCTTAGCCATCACCCGAGAGAGTCCCTCTAAATTATATAACTCGAGCTCGAGCTCAATGATGACAGTTTGATTTTTAACATCCAAAGATGAGCTCATCGCCAGTACCGTCGATTTTTCGGCGGCCAGCACTGAGGTCAGATCTCGCAGCAAGCCATTTCTGTCGTTAGCAAACACTTTTAAACGCAGCTTATAGCCACCGGAGTAATTTTTACCCCACACCACATCCACGCTGCGCTCGGGATGTACCCGCATCAGCTCTTTCACTTGCTCGCAATCGGCGCGGTGTACCGAGATCCCGCGGCCTTTAGTAATAAAGCCAAAAATGTCATCACCGGGTACAGGCTGACAGCATTTAGCGATATGGCTCATCAAGTTACCGACGCCATTTACCTCGACCTGACCTCTACTTTTATGGGCTGTACGGGAATGATTTTTCTTGAGTAAGTCCTCAACGGCTTCCTCTTCTGACAGCTCATTGATGCGCATCCGGCTCTGCACATGGTTGACCACCTGATTAAGACGCACATCGCCGCCACCAATGCCCGCCAGCAGATCGTCCATGCTGACCATGTTAAAACGCTCGACCGCCGTTTTGGCATCTTTAAGAGTGAGGTTGCTGCGCGCTAGCTCCGCTTCGAGCATCTCCCGCCCAGCGACAATGTTTTTATCTCTATCTTGCTGCTTAAACCAATGCTGAATTTTCGACCGCGCTCGCGAGGTGCGAATATAACCTAAATTAGGGTTAAGCCAGTCACGCTTAGGGTTGGGGGTTTTCGAGGTGATGATCTCAATACGCTCACCGGTTTCAACTTGATAAGTAAACGGCACGATACGGCCATCGACCTTGGCTCCAATACACTTATGGCCGACGTGGGAATGAATATAATAGGCAAAATCCAGTACGGTAGAGCCCATGGGTAAGTCAATCACTTCGCCATTAGGGGTAAACACATACACTCTGTCTTCGAAGACTTGACTGCGCACTTCATCGACCAAGTTGCCACTTTCGGCCACATCTTCTTGCCATTGCAAAATCTTGCGCAGCCAGTTGATTTTCTCTTCGTAACCGCTTTGCTTACCTGTGGTGCCCTCTTTGTATTTCCAATGTGCGGCCACCCCAAGCTCAGCATCTTCGTGCATCTGCTCGGTACGGATTTGGATCTCGACCGTCTTTCCCTCGGGGCCAACCACTATGGTATGGATTGACTGATATCCATTCGATTTAGGGTTGGCGACATAATCGTCAAACTCTTTAGGAATATGATGCCAAAGGGTATGCACCACCCCTAGGGCGCCGTAGCAGTCTTGCAGGCGTTCGGTAACGATACGTACCGCGCGCACGTCAAATAACTCATCGAATGTCAGATCTTTACCGCGCATCTTCTTCCAGATGCTGTAAATATGTTTAGGCCTGCCATACACCTTGGCGCGAATTTGGTCTTCATCGAGGCGCTGCTGTAACTGTTTGACAAAATTATCGATGTAGCTCTCACGATCGAGCCGCTTACCATCGAGCTGTTTAGCAATTTCTTTATAGGTTTCGGGGTGCAGGTAACGAAATGAGATATCTTCGAGCTCCCACTTTAATTGGCCAATCCCTAAGCGGTTAGCCAGCGGTGCATAGATATCGGCAATCTCTCGCGCCAATAAGACCCGCGTCTCCTCGTCAGCACTTTTCACTTCTCGCAGTAGGCAGATCCGCTCAGCCAACTTGATCACCACCGCGCGCACATCTTCCACCATAGCCAGTAACATTCGGCGGATGTTATCGATTTGCGGCTCGGCATTGCGGCTCTGCTCGTTCACCTTGAGTGCACCAATGGCATTCATGGTCACGACACTTTTTACCAGTACCGCTAATTTCTCACCAAACAGCTCAGGCAACTGCTCGGCGCTTATCAGGCCGGCGTCATACACCACAAAAATCACTGCGGCTTGCAGGGTTTCGATATCCATATTGAGCGGGGCTAGGATCTCAATCATCTCGCGGCCGCGCTGATTAAGTAAATGGCTTTGAGCCCCTTCTTTAACGACCAGTCCTTCAATTTTTTTCATCAACTCGAGCAGAATAGCGACTTCTTGCTCGTTATCGATGTAGCGATTAACCCACTCAGTTAATTGAAAATCTTTGTCATTAAAATGTGCTTCTCTAATAGATACCATCTAATGATTGTCCTTAATTGCTGATATTGGCGGCGCGCGCTCACCACAAGAACTCCTGCGGTGAAATATCATTCTATTACCTAAAAACCAAAGCCACTATCTTGAGGATTCCGCCCACATTGTCAATCGACTCAGGTCGTTATTTACACTAAAGATCTATTTAACCCATTAATCTCGCTCAAAAAGTGCCATTGCTTCGATATGATGCGTTTGCGGGAACATATCGATTAACCCCAATTTTTGCAGTCGATAACCTTGTTTCAGCAGTTGTTGACTGTCTCTAGCCAAGCTAACCGGATTACAAGAGACATACAGCACAGACTTGGGTTTCATCTGCTTTAGCCATTGCAAACTCTCGAACGCGCCAGCGCGGGCTGGATCGAGCAGCAGTTTATCAATCTGCCCCAGCCAAGGTTGCTCAGACAGATCGGCGCTCAAATCGGCGTGGTAAAACTCAACGCCACTAACGCCGCTGGCAACCGCATTGTCTTTGGCCGTTGCCACCATCGCAGGCACACCTTCAACCCCCACCACCTGCGCGCCCGCTTTGGCCAGCGCAATGGTGAAGTTACCCACCCCACAAAAAAGATCCAGCACACGCTCGCCAGGCTTAACAGCAAGCCACTCAATGGCCTGTTTCACCATATTACGATTCACATCGGCATTAATCTGAATAAAGTTACCCGGTGAAAAACCTAATTGGCTGCCGTCATCCAAACAGTAAAAAGGCAGGCTGGTATCACCGTCGAGGCTGTCGATGTGACCATGTTCATCGAGCAGCACCATACGCACGCTGTGCTCGGCGCCAAAAGCACGTAGACGAGCGATATCAGCATCGCTTAGCGCTTGAGTAATGCGTAGCACCACCATATTGGTCGACTCCACCGCCACTAACTCGACATGGCCTAAACTGCGCTTGGCCGCGAGCGTATTTAAACACAAGGTTAATGGGGCGATAAGTTGCGATAATGCTGGGGCCAACACTGGGCACTCGTCGATGCTAACCACCTGTTCACTCGCCAAAGCGCGAAAACCTAAGCTCAGTGTTTTGCTGTCGCGTTGATACTGAGTGGCAAGCCTTGCCTTACGCCGATAACCCCACGCCTCCCCCACCAGCGGCTCGGCCAGTTGCTGTGCCTGGGTTTGGCCCATTTTGTCGAGCAAGTTGACTAAGGCTTGCTGCTTATACTCGCGCTGCATTGGCACTGCTAGATGTTGCAGATCGCAGCCACCACACTGGCCATAGAATGCACAGCCACTGGCCACTCGATGGCTTGATGCCACATCGATGCGTAGCAGCTTAGCTTTAGCAAAACGTTTCTTTTGCTCAATTAATTGTGCAGTGACCGTTTCTTCTGGCAAGGCGCCGGGCACAAATACCACTTTGCCTTGCTGCTCAGAGACACCCGCGCCGAGATGATCAAGCTGAGTGATGTGAAATTGCTGCTTTGCCGATATTTGCTTAGCTTTATTGGGTTTAGCTTTGAAAAATTGCGCCATTTCGGCCTCTAAAACGATAAAAATAAGAGTAAACACTGCCCAAACTTAGGCAGTTTAATGTAACCTATACGCTACAACAGTATAAATTAGCCAACACCATGAATAGTGCCGACAATATGACTAAATACAGCTTAAGAGCCTGGGTTCTTGTGCTGGCGTTAGCCCCCACTATTTTGGTTGGTATTTTACTTGGCAGTTATTTTACCATAAATCGTTTCTATGAGCTGGAACAAAGCTTAATTGAACGCGGCACCAGCATTATCGAACCGCTGGCCATCGCCGCCGAAATAGGGCTAGAAACTAAAAACTTTGAAACCACCAAACGCCTCATCACCTCGGTACAGCTCAATAAGTCTAACTTAGTGCAATTTATCGCTATTTTCGACACCGAAAACCGGGTGATAGTGACTTCGCATCACTACAAAAGTCATGAGTTTATGCGTTACAACCAACCCATAGACGCATTAAATGGCATCGAAATTGAGCAGTTTGGCGATAGCCTTATTTTACGTAGTCCTATTCTTTCCAGCCAACGCGAGCTGATTGTCAGCTCGTTTGACAATAACGCTACTGCCGATCAATTAAACTCGGCCAAACTAGGTTACATCGCGGTATTGATCAACAAAGAAAACGCCCTGCTGGAGCAGCACCGCGCTGCGGTGGCGGCCTTTATCATGGTGTTAATTGGGGTTCAGCTAAACCTATTATTTACCTTTAGGTTGGTTAAAAACGTGACTCAGCCCATTACCGATATGGTGCGTGTGGTCGCCAAAATACGCGAAGGTAAGCTCGATACGCGTGTCGATGGCAATCTCATTGGTGAACTCGATCTACTCAAACGCGGCATTAATGCCATGGCCAGTTCGTTGTCGGATTACCATGAGGAGATGCAGCAAAACATCGACCAAGCCACCTCAGATCTGCGCGAAACCTTAGAGCAAATTGAAATTCAAAACGTCGAACTCGACTTAGCCAAAAAACGCGCTTTAGAGGCAAGCCGAATTAAATCAGAATTCTTAGCCAATATGTCACATGAGCTGCGCACCCCGCTCAATGGCGTTATCGGCTTTGCTAAGCAACTGCTAAAAACGCCGCTGCACACCAGCCAGCAAGACTATATAAAAACCATTGAAAAAAGCGCCAGTAACCTGCTTAGCATCATTAACGATATTCTCGACTTTTCTAAATTAGAAGCCGGCAAAATGGTATTAGAAAACATGCCGTTTGCCTTGCGTGAAGTGGTCGACGATACCGTCTCTATGTTAGCCAACAGCGCCAAAGAGAAGGAGTTAGAGCTGGTGGTCGATATCGAGCCTGCCATCAACGATAACGTCTCGGGTGATGCCTTAAGGGTCGGGCAAGTGCTCACCAACCTAGTGGGGAATGCCATTAAGTTTACCGATGAAGGCAGCATACACCTGAAGATGCGCCTTACTGGCACTGAGCCCGATAAGATCATTATTCGTTGCGAAGTCACCGACACAGGCATTGGTATCGATAAGCATCATCAAAGCCAACTATTTCAAGCCTTTGGTCAGGCAGACTCATCCATATCACGCCGCTTTGGCGGCACGGGCTTAGGACTCATCATCACCAAACGGGTGATTAATCAGATGGGTGGCCAAATCGGCTGTAACTCCACCCCAGACAAAGGCTCAACATTTTGGTTTACCTTGCCACTCAAACTGAGCCAATATCCGATTAGTCAGCCTTTAGATACCCATAAGCTCAAAGATAAATCAATTTTACTATTTGAGCCCAGAAAACTGTCGCGCCAGGTGCATGAACATCTACTGCAGCACTGGCAAATGCAGGTAACTGCTATCACCACCTTGCAACAACTTGATGCGTTGATGAGTAACACAAGCCAGCGTTTCGATTACGCCATTATCAGCTGTAATGAGCTGGCCAAAAGCCCCTTACTGCTCGATACCTTGACTCGAATTAGGCACATTAGCGATTACTCACTCTATGTGTGTAACAGTAACAATACCACCACGAGTTTCGATGTGATCCAGTCGGCTGTCGACAAAATTGTGCACGCCCCAATCGGCGAACGTGAATTGGCAAACACCCTCATCCACCCTTACCGCGCACCGCTAGCATCACAACCTAAGCCGTTACGTATTGTGCCGGTGTTAAACCGAGAGCCACTTAGCGTACTGGCGGTCGATGATAATCCGGCCAACCTTAAATTAATCGACACCTTACTGCGTGAAATCGTCACCCACGTGGCAGTCGCCGACAACGGCAAGGCCGCTGTCGAACTCGCCAAATCACGCCACTTCGATTTAATCTTTATGGATATTCAGATGCCCGGAATCGATGGTTTTAGCGCCACTAAACAGATCCGTGAGCATTCGTTAAATCGCAACACCCCTATTATTGCCGTCACCGCCCATGCCATCGCCGAAGAGCGTGAACGCATTAACCAAAGTGGCATGAACGGCTACCTGCCCAAGCCCATCGACGAGGCAGCACTCAAAGAGGTCATTAACAGTTGGAAGGTGCGCCCCAAGTTTACCCACTTTGAACAGCAGACACTCAATTGGGAACTGTGTTTAACTCAGGCGAATCAAAAAGCCGACTTGGCACTAGAGATGTTACAGATGTTGTTAGACTCGCTGCCAGAAACCCGTAATCAACTTACCTTGGCGCTTGATACCCTCGATGCCAAAGCGATGCTAGCCCATGTGCATAAACTCCATGGCGCCAGCTGCTACTGCGGCGTACCCACTACCCAACGCTTATGTAAAGAAATTGAATCATCACTTAAAAATGGCGCTAGCGTCGAAGAGGTAGAACCTGAAATACTAGAGTTACTTGATGAGCTTTCTAAGGTAGAATCTGCCACTAACCAAGTAATATCCCAGTTATCTATGGATGTGATCGATGAGTAATAAACCAGGGTTCTTCAAACGATTAAAAGCATTAGAGCTTGAGCAAAAAAAATTGTTTGCTATCGCGCTGTGCCAGCGCATGTATCCCAACTACCAGCTATTTAGTGAAGTGTGTGAATTTGGCGATCCACAGGTATTAGACACAGTGCTAAACCTGTTATGGCAGTCAATGTATGATAAAAAGCTGAAACTCAACATCGACATCTATCTTGAGCGACTCGATCTCAATACCCCAGAGCCAAGTGACTTTGACGCCTACGGTGTCTATCCCGCTATGGACGCCGCAGTGGCATTAACCTCACTATTGAGCGCACTGCAAAGTAAGGTGGAAGACGATATCATCAACATCAGCAAACTCTCTTCGAGCACGGTCGCCAATTATATTGAAGCCACTATCGAAGATGAGATGGATGAAGCCACTTTAGATGACTTTATTTTCAACCACCCCGTAATGGTTGAAGAAAAAGAGCTGCAGGCATCATTACTCGATCTCATCGAGCAAAACCCTAAAATCAGCGCCGACTTTGTCAGACACCGTAAAGAAATTATCGAAGCAGGCGTATCTAACATCGGCATTTCAGTCGCTTAACTGCAGATGAAGAAGCTCATCTACCAAGGTTATCTATTAACCAACCGCGATGGCTTAACCGACTCTTGGATACTCACCATAGGGGAGCAACGCCGCAGTGGCTCCTTATTTGAATTACGGCGTCAGATACACTTCTATCAAGAACTGGGCGTGCTGCCAGCGGTCAACGCCCACGCGGCAAAGACAGAAGCAAGCCCACTATCTCGCTCAACTAAAAGCCCTTCTCAGTCACCTGATATCCGCCGCTCCAATAAACGCAATTAGCCCAGTTAGTTAAGTTAATATTGCCCATTAACGGCACCATATGCAGTCAAGTGGCTTTACGTTAATTCGCATTAGACCTTAGCTCAATAGCGGGCACCGACGTAAACATGCTAGGGTCGGCTTATCTTTGGGGTATATTTGGGTTTAATCATTATGATGCTGAGCCCTAGTACTGAAACACTGGCACTGAGACACCAAAGAGAGATAACGGCGTAAACTGAGCCAGCCCATGTCACAATCTAACGGATAAAAACAGCCTGAGAGGGAAAGCTCCTTAGTTTTACCACCAGCACAATTTATGGATAAATTTGTCGTATGCTACCTATCTTATCACCTCTGTTTATCGTCTTCGGCATCATGCTATCTGGCTTCATAGCCCAAAAAGCTCGGATTTTGCCCCAAGAGACAGATAACGTACTCAACCAGTACGTCTATTACATCGCCTTTCCGGCTATCATGCTG
Source organism: Shewanella sp. 553 (assembly GCF_059338375.1). Lineage (NCBI taxonomy): Bacteria > Pseudomonadati > Pseudomonadota > Gammaproteobacteria > Alteromonadales > Shewanellaceae > Shewanella > Shewanella sp. 553. The sequence continues at coordinate 1,091,645 of NZ_CM181701.1, read as the reverse complement.
ATTGTGTTAGCCGAAACCCCAATTGAACAGATCACCGATTGGGGCTTTATTGCCGGTTATAGCTTAGCGATGACCATTATCTATTTATTGACCATGGGGATATCGCTGTGGCGCGATAAAAAGCGCGATCTCGCGGCGATTCGAGCGCTTAACACCACCTTTGGCAACACCTCGTTTATCGGGATCCCGTTAATGATGATGTTGTACCCCAACAACCAGTTGGCACTGGCCGCCGCCGCTATTGCTAGCCTACTCTCGGTGACCGTATTTGCTATCGTATTGGCCCAACTCGCGCTGTATCAAGGGAAAACCGATAACGCCCTTAAGACTGTAAGCTTGGCATTACTGCAAAACCCTATCATCATCGGCAGCTTAATTGGTGTCGCCATTTCAGCGGCCAATATTACCCTTTATGCCCCTATTAGCGGCATCATCCGCCAATTTGGCATGACCTCTAGCCCCTGCGCCCTGTTTGCCATTGGCATGGTGTTGTGCAAAGCCAACCAACAGCAGGGCCGCAACGCCCCGCGCAAGCTTTCTACCGGCGCCGAACTCACCCTGCTCAACCTATTAAAATTACTATTACAACCTCTGCTTGCCTACCTACTGTGTAAAGCCTTTGGCGTTAACGGCCCACTGCTTAAGATGGCGGTACTCCTCGCGGCGCTGCCCACCGCAGCTAGCGTCTACCTGTTGGCGCACCGCTTTCAAACTAATGCCACCGTCAGCGCGCAAAATATCAGCCTAGGGATAGTACTGAGCTTTGCGGTACTGCCACTACTTGACCATTTGCTGTAGCGCTGCCATAACCTTAAATTCAACAAAATTCGCGAACAAAAAGCACACAGGTATTTACTGTATAAAAAATCAGTATATACTGTGCATTAATACAGTACTTTGTAAAAGGATGTCATTATGCTTTGCCAGCTCAGCATCAATAACTTTGCCATTGTTCGTTTTTTAGAGCTCGACTTCAAAGCCGGTATGACCAGTATCACAGGTGAAACCGGTGCCGGAAAATCTATCGCTATCGACGCCCTAGGCCTGTGTCTGGGTAATCGCGCCGAAGCCAGTACCGTTAGACCCGGCGCAGATAAAGCCGAGGTCAGCGCCCGCTTTTCTCTGCTCGATATTCCCTTGGCAAAGCGCTGGCTCGAAGATAACGACCTTGATCTTGATGATGAATGCATACTCAGGCGCACCATCAACAGTGACGGCCGCTCACGCGCCTACATTAATGGCAATCCAGTACCGCTTAGTCAACTTCGCGCACTTGGACAATTACTGATCGGCATCCACGGACAACACGCCCATCACGCCATGTTAAAGAGCGAGCATCAACTGACACTGCTCGACAGCTATGCTAACCACCGCATGCTGCTCGACAGCGTCAGTGCGAGCTATCAACGCTACAAACTGATTGAAAAAGAGCTTAAACAGCTACAACAGTCGCAACATGAGCGCATCGCCCGTAAGCAACTGCTGCAATACCAAGTTGAGGAGCTTAATGACTTTGATTTAGGCGAGCACGAATTTGACGAGATAGAAGCCGAGCATAAAAAACTCGCTAACGGCACCGCCTTAGTGCAAGCCTGCCAACACACCCTCTTCCTATTGCAAGACAACGAGCAAGGTGCGGTAGAATCGGTGCTCAACTTAGCCATAGATCAAGCTCAAGAGCTTGAGGGCTATGACACCGCCCTTAACAGCATTGGCAATATGCTCAATGACGCCTTAATCCAAGTGCAAGAGAGCAGCAGCGAGCTGCAACGCTACCTCGATGGATTAGAGCTCGACCCAGATCACTTTGCTTACCTTGAACAGCGCCTCTCTAAAATCATGCAGTTGGCGCGCAAGCATCACGTAAGTGCCAAAGATCTTTATCAGCACCATCAAGCCTTAAATCAAGAGCTAAGCAGCTTAGACTCAGACGAAGAGAAGCTTGACGAAATCGCTGAGCAGCTGCAAAGCTGCAAGCTAGGCTTCATTGCTCATGCTAAAAAGCTCAGCCAAAGCCGGAGCCGTTATGCCAAAGAACTTGACAAGCAGGTGACCCAATCGATTCATGAACTCAGCATGCCTAAGGGTAAATTTGTTATCGATATCCGCTTTAACGAAGCGATCATGTCGCCCAACGGTTGTGACACCATCGAGTTTCAAGTCACCACTAACCCAGGGCAGCCACTGCAACCTATCTCGAAAGTCGCATCAGGCGGGGAACTGTCACGTATCGGCCTTGGCATTCAGGTGATCACGGCGAAAAAGGTCGCCACACCAACGCTTATTTTCGATGAGGTGGATGTGGGCATCTCGGGGCCAACTGCTGCTGTGGTGGGAAAAATGCTACGCTCACTGGGTGAATCGACTCAAGTGCTATGTGTAACCCACCTGCCCCAAGTCGCCGGAAATGGTCATCAACACATGTTTGTGAATAAGCAAAGTAAAGCCGGACAAACCGAGACCTCTATGGTACCGCTGGATAAAACCCAACGCATCGAGGAGCTCGCCCGCTTACTTGGCGGCGATACCATTACCAGTAACACCCTAGCCAACGCCAAAGAACTACTCAGAGGTTAAAGACTGGCAACACCTAAAGCGAAGGAAATACCTTCGCTTTTTGATATCGGTGTTTCACTATTTAAACTCACTCATCCCATTGTACTTAATGAGCGAATTGCGCTCTCCATAACTCCTAGCAAGAAAAAACAAAACCATATAAGTCACGACTCGGCCGAAGTCTTAAGCAGCATTTAATTGATTCACTGCGACACCAAGCTTTCAAAATAACGAGTTCATACAAACTCTTGCGATCGCAAAAAATGGGCGTATAATCCCTCGGAATTTTTCAAAACAGAGAGCAACAATGAACCAGACAGTTAAGCACAACTTGACTCATTATCGTCGAGAAGCGGCGTTGGTTTTATGTTTCTGTTTTTCGATTTCAAAAAAAAGCCTCCTTGCTTAAGGGGGCTTTTTTTTGTCTGCTTTTTGCGTAGAGCCGGCAAGTTTAAACGACTATCTGCCCGAGGCTATTCGATGCTCATCTCGAATGTCAGTGGCAGAAAAAGTTTAAAACCATTTGTATCCGTTATCTATTTATAGGGAAGAGAAGCCATGGCGAACTCGTTGTTTCAAAAACATATCATCTCCATTCCGGAATTAAACCGAAATGAACTTGAACTCATCGTTGAAACTGCTGGAAGATTAAAAGCAGAGCCAAATCCAGAACTATTAAAAAATAAAGTCGTGGCGTGCTGTTTTTTTGAACCCTCAACACGTACTCGCCTCTCTTTTGAAACCGCAGTACAACGCCTAGGCGGCACTGTGATTGGCTTTGATAACGGTGGCAACACCTCGCTGGCCAAAAAAGGCGAGACACTAGCAGACTCAGTGCAGGTGATCTCATCTTATGTCGATGCATTTGTAATGCGTCACCCACAAGAGGGCGCAGCCCGTCTGGCCTCAGAGTTCTCTAACGGCGTACCGATTGTGAACGGTGGTGACGGTGCCAACCAACACCCAACACAAACTTTATTGGATCTCTTCTCTATTTTTGAAACTCAAGGGCGATTAGATAACTTAAATATCGCCTTCGTTGGCGATCTAAAATATGGTCGCACCGTCCACTCCCTGACCCAAGCACTGTCTAAGTTTAATAACATTAACTTCTTCTTTGTGGCTCCCGAAATTTTAGCCATGCCAGATTACATTTGTGAAGAGTTAGACCAAGCAGGGATCAGTTACAGCCTGCATGCCACTATGGAAGAGGTGATCCCTGAGCTTGATGTACTGTACATGACCCGAGTTCAAAAAGAGCGTTTCGATGAATCAGAGTACGCGCACATGAAAGCCGCTTATATTCTAAATTCAGCCATGCTAGCGGACGCACGCGACAACCTAAAGGTATTGCATCCATTGCCACGTGTTGACGAAATCACTGTCGATGTCGATAAAACCAAGCACGCTTATTACTTCCAGCAAGCGCAAAACGGGGTTTACGCCCGTGAAGCACTGCTGGCATTAGTACTGAACGAACAACTTTAAGCAGGAGATAATCACCATGACCAAGGAAACGCAACAAGTTGAAGCCATAAAGAATGGCTCTGTTATCGACCATATTCCTGCCAATGTGGGGATTAAAGTGCTTAAGCTGTTTCAGATGCATAAAACCAATCAACGTGTCACGATTGGTCTTAATCTGCCTTCCTCTGCTTTGGGCGCTAAAGATCTGATTAAAATTGAAAATGTTTTTATCAGCCCAGATCAGGCGAATCAATTAGCCCTGTATGCCCCTAACGCTACGGTTAATCAGATTGAAAATTATGAAGTGGTAAAAAAACTGACCCTGTCGTTACCAGAGCGGATCAACGCCATTTTTAAGTGCCCAAATACCAACTGTATCACCCATAATGAGCCGGTAGACAGCAGCTTTAGTGTCAGCGCTAAAAAGCAAGATGTACAACTCAAATGTAAATACTGCGAGAAGGTGTTCTCACGTGAAATAGTGACCGAGCGTCACTAAGCCGCCACTTTTTCAGCCACTCACAACTAACAAGCCTGTTCAACATTGAGCAGGCTTTCCCCTTGTACTGGTAATCAGTCATGTGCGCACTAATAAAACTCTTCTCAATCAATAGCGCACATCACCTGGGCATAACGTTTCGGATTAAAGTTGATGCAAATGACCATGGTAATTAACACCATCACCAGATGCATCATCCAGCCATAGCCAAAATCACCACTCCACTGCAATAACTGCGCAAACATCAGCGGAAAGGCGGCGGCAATCAAAAAGCCGCCACCTTGCATTAATGCGGCAAGCGCCCCAGCACTGTTAACCGCCGGTAGATGATCAAGCGCTGTGACTATGGTTAATGAAAAGGCCCCGCCCAGTCCCGCGCCGCACAAGATTGACCATAACTGCGGCGCGCTATCGGCATGAAAAGCAAACCCCCAAAAACCAATGGCCTGCATCACTAACACCCACAGCAACCAAGGGCGCCTGTCGGTGTAACTTCTGGCCAAGGCTGGTAAGCCAATGGCGAACAAGGCTTGAGTCACCGCCATCACCACAATTAAATGGCTGCTACTGGCATTATCCCAGCCACGCTGCTGATAAAAGGCCGCCAGCCAAGTGACTAATGAAGCATACCCGCCGTTGACTATGCCAAAGGCGGCCATTAGAGTCCACGTTCGCGGGCGAGCCAGTAACCCCTTTAGCGGTCGAGATGATAAGCTTAGCTGCGATAGTTCAGGTAAAGCGTTGCATTGGGTAGGAGGCATCTGCCGACGCTGGCTAAGCACCCTCCAAGCCACGACCAAGGCCGCAAAACAGGGCAATGCCAACAAGGCCAATGCATGTTGCCAACCATAGCCCCATTGCAACAACATCGGCATTAGCTGTGCGCCCAACGCGCCGCCAATCATCAATGACGCCGAATAAAGCCCGGTGACCACCGCCGAGTGCTGGGCAAAAAACTGTTTAATCATGCCCGGTAAAATAGATTGTATAAATGCCACGCCCACACCACACAGCAGCGCGGTGATAATAAGCGTGCTGCCATCGCTGACGAAATAGCGCAGCGCTGAGCCTAGCGTCATCAATGCCAATGCCAGTAACAAGCCGACATGGCTGCCAATAAGTGCAGGCCGAGCCGCCACCACAAAGGCCCCAATCCCCATCAACATCATAGGCAGCAAGGTTAGCATCGACGCTTGGGGATAACTGAGGCCGGTGTCATTAACGATACTGCCCAGCAGCGGCCCAGGTGCCACTAAAAATGGCCGCAGATTGAGACCGATTAAGACAATTAATAACAGCAAGGATAATGACTGAGCGCGCACGCTTAATTGACGGCCCATTAGTCAACCTGCTGTTTAGACGCGTTATGCTCTGCCCACTTAGCATAGAGCGCGCCGTCATTGGCATCACTTGGCGAGCACTGCTCGACCGACAACCAGCTTTGCAGCTCAAGCGGCGGCGCAAGCTCCATGGCGATATGCGCCGTCGATAACCCATAAGGCTGTGCTTGTTGATTCGAATAAGCAAACACCAAATGGTTAATTCCTGCCATGCGCATAGCAGCCAAGCACATAGGGCAAGGCTGGCCACTGGCATACACGCTGCAGCCTTCAAGGCTGGTGGCATTTAAAGCTTTACCTGCGGCCCTTAGGGCCAGCAACTCGGCGTGAGCGGTTGGGTCGCACTCTTGAAGAATACGATTGACCCCAGTGGCTACCACCTCACCTTGTTTCACTACGATGGCAGCAAAAGGACGGCCACCGGCGGCCACATTTTGCTCAGCAAGGGCTAACGCTTGCTTAATAAAGGGATCTGATGTGCGCATTTTTTCACCTTTAGCAGCTGCAATTGCTGCAATTGCTGCATGACTTGCTTTAACTTGACACTATAAAGGTGAGCATGACGGGTAAAAAATGATTTTTTTAAATAGAAACCATTCATAACGTAAATACTATTTCCCTTACTAAGTTAAAGGTCTTACTATTTATCGGCTGAATGTCAGCCCCCTCGAAAGACAGGATTAATGCTATGGATGATGTGTCATGATGTTTGAACCTCGTCTACTGCGCGCTTTTGTGGTGCTTGCCGATACTGGCAGCTTTACCTTAGCGGCAGCACATTTACACCTAACACAATCGACAATAAGCCAACAGATAAACCGCCTCGAAGCCGCCGTCGGCAAGGCATTATTTGATCGGACTCAACGCCCTATTCAGTTAACCAACTCAGGTGAGAAACTCCTCGGCTATGCGCGCAAAATTTTAGCGCTGCAATGCGAAGCCCAAGCATTGGTGGCTAACTCAGCTGGCAGCGCGCTGATTAAAATTGGCATCCCTGATGATATCGCCACCGAGCAGATGATCGGTGTGTTTGCCAATTTTGCTAAACAGCATCAGGAAATTAGGCTCGATGTCACCACAGGTCTCAGCCTCGAATTAACCCACAGATACCGCAACGGTGACTTTGATATCTTAGTAGTCAAAGAAACCCACGCCGCCGATGATCACAGATTGACCATCAGCGAGCCCATGGTCTGGTATCAATCACTCGATACCCAGCCGCACTGGAGTGAGCCGTTACCCTTAATCGCATTTCCTCCCGGCGGGCTCTACCGCGACACCATGTTTGAACGCATCACCCATGAGGGCAAACTCTGGTATGTGGCGTTTTCCAGCAGCAGCTTAAATAACCTGCTTAGCGCCGTCGAAGCGGGCTTAGGTTATAGTCTGCTTCCCGTAAGAGCCACCGCTGGGCGGCGAGTCACCCCTTGCCCGCATTTAGGTAACGAGCAGCCCATGACGCTGTCGCTATACACAAATGATGGTAATGCCATTATTAGCGAACTGGCCGACAACATAGGCCACATACTGGTTAACCGAGAAGCCGTCTTTGAACAACTCGTGACGCAGCAAAAGCAGCACCTTACCCGTAAGTCGCACGCAAATACTAAGGGAGCGGTTAACCCTTAAGTAAACACTAAAGCTCAATATTAAACGCACACATGACAAGGCTTTGCCTGGTTTGTACAAGCAACAGCCAGTACCCATTCAAAATGGCGCAGCTCATTTTACGAAAAAGATAATAACAAGCTAAACGTAGGTGACCCATCATGAAATTTATTCCACCGCAGTTATTTTTAACCTATATCGCCGTATGTGAAACGGGCAGTTTTACCCGCGCAGCAGAAAGAATTCATAACTCTCAGTCGACCATTAGCCAACAGATAAACCGTCTCGAGTCTATGCTCGGCAGCACGCTACTAATGCGCACGCCGCAAAAGGTGACATTAACGGAGCAAGGGGAGTTTGTTCTGCGGTATGCCCATAAAATTATCGACTTGAACACCTCTATGGTCGATAACTTTCATGAGAAATCAGAGCAAAACATCATCAAGATAGGCGTGCCTGACGACCTGTCGGTTGACGTGACTAAGGCCATTGTTCAGTTTCAGCATAACTACAATATCTTGTTTGAATTTACCTCAGGCCTGAGCAACAGCCTGTATCAAGCCTATCAAGCGGGCCAATACGATCTCATTTTGGTCAAGCAGCCCATACTCGGTAATGCCTACGCCTATCGCAGAGAGCCGCTATTATGGCTCGACAGCGCGGCGCATCCCACCTTTAATAGCAAGATGATCCCGCTAGTGCTATTCCCCACGGGAGCCTTGTATCGCGAGCATATACTCAACTCTATGGATCAATTAGGTTACTGCAGCAAAATTAACTACTGCAGCAGTAACTTATCGGCCATTATTACCGCTTCATCTATCGGTTTTGGGATCACCCTGTTGCCCGAAACCTGCAAAACCGCCGAACATAGCGTCATCGATGAGCTGCAAACCTATGCCCCACCCAACGACTTTTATTTAGCCTTATATGTTAATAATACGCATGACATGATTGTGACTAAGATAGCCGATGAGATAATCAATACCTTTAACTTAAAGCACCATAAAACCTATTAATTGAGCTAGATGATGACCCAGATAACCCTTGCTCAACCGATTTATGAGCTGTTAATACACCACGGTTCAATAACCACAAGGGTGCATTCGGTGTTTAACGCCGCCTGCAATCTGCAAAGCCCTTATGGTTTGATATCCCTGCTGACGCAACCCAAAAAGATGAACCCCTGTGCCATCTTATTGCCGCAAGCAATCAATTTTAAATCGCTCAGTGTCGATACTAAGGTGGAGCTAAGCTGCAGCCATAACACCTGCATAGACCCTGCTTTATCAGCGTTGAGGGGCAATATCGATGATCTGTTCTTACATATCAACTTAGGCACAGGCACAAACATTGTCAGTGAACAGATTGAACGCTTTATTCCCAGCTTGCCCGCGACGTTACCCAGAACGCTTGGCCTTCAATCAAACATTCAATCCCATATTGCTGATTTTTTACAGCGCAATCAAAAGCCGTTGGGGATCTATCCCCTACTTTGTCAGCAGCCTCAGCTCAATATCGTCACTCATCTAGTGTATCAACCTAAGATGATGGCTGAGTATATAACCCCGCATCTGCAAGGGTTTATCGCCAATCTAAGTCAGCACAACCCAACGATTGCGCTTAAATCCATTATCGGCTTTGGTGCCGGACTTACCCCTTCGATGGACGATCTACTGGTGGGTTTACTCTCCTGGCTCGACTTTAGCCAACACCCTTACTTTTATCCGCTGGCCCACGCGGTACAAGCTAATGCGGCGCAAACCACGGATGTCAGTCAGGCCATGTTAATGCACGCCACGCTCAAGCAATATAACCAAGAGATCGTCGAGCTGTATGCCTGTTTAAATCAGTCTCATAAGTCAGATGATATGCTCGATAACGCGTTCAACGAGGTTCTCAATGAGGTTATCGCCTATGGCCACTCTTCGGGCCACGATACCCTGTGTGGTATCTACTTGGGCTTAACTCTCTTTGGTGATGTGCCAATAGACTGATTGCACAAGGCTGCTTGCTAAGATGAAGGACTGATGTGCAGTGCTAAAGTGGCCTACTCATAGCATGTAAGGCAAAGCTAATGGGTGACAACTATCCTGACTCCGGCAGGTAAACTTAAAGCACAGCTTTTAAACTGAAAATAAAAAAGCCTCATTATTGAGGCTTTTAAGGTTTAGATGAAAAGAGTGCAGAGGATCAATAATACTCGACCGTTTCACCCAAGGTGATGCGCGTACCTGAGCGCCCAGCAATAACTGCGGGTAACTCATCTAAGGCGCCAATGGCGGCGTCGCCCAATCCCTTCGAGACAAATTTACACACGGCGTCAATTTTAGGTCCCATAGAGCCAGCCGGGAAATGGTATTTATCGAGCTCTTCAGGGGTGATATTTTTAATCGCCTGCTGATTGGCTTTGCCATAATTCAGGTAAACCGCGCCATCGGTTAAAATAATAAACAGATCCGCCTGAATCTGCTCGGCAAGTAACTCGGCCGTTAAGTCTTTATCGATAACACATTCAACGCCAACCAGATTACCATTGTCAGCCTTAAATACTGGAATACCGCCCCCACCACAGGCGATCACTGTGTTACCATTTTCAAGCAGGCTACTGATCTGCTTAGATTCGACAATATCTTGCGGCATAGGCGATGACACGACGCGGCGATAGTAATCACCATCTTTCTTATAAATCGCCGACGGATTGCCAATATTAACTCGCTCGATCTCATCTTCGTTATAGACAGGCCCAACAAATTTAGTCGGATCATTAAAGGCTGGATCGTCAATATCGACGCAAGTTTGGGTCAAAATAGTAGTGATATCTAATTTGTTGTCGCTGTTAAACAACTCCTGCTGCAACATGTAGCCGACCATGCCGCAGGTTTCTGCGCCCAATACATCCATTGGGTAAGCGGTGACCGCACTATTAATTTTTTGATATTCACAATTTTGCTCGATCAGCAGCCCCACTTGTGGACCATTACCATGAACAATCACCACATCATGCTCTCTAGCAATAGCCGCAATCGATGCCGCTGCCTTTTTAATATTATGACGAAGATTGGTCGCGGTGAGCGGTTGACCACGCTCTAGCAGCGCATTACCGCCAAGGGCTAATACAATTCTCATGGGGAACCTCAATATTTATTTCATATACAATGACGAATAAATAATCACATCATTGCGACATGGGTAAGAAGGAAAAAATTAAAAACAGTAACAATAAAAAGGTCGACCCATTTATTTATCTTTAAAACGCATTTAAATAGAGTCGACCTTTATGTTCACACCATCATTAATCGTAATTATGAAATATTATTAGCAAAGGTGATAATCGCTTTTTCAAAGCATTCAACAGGCGGGTTAGTAATACCACAACCTATCATACCAATGCCGGGCTCTTTATGAGCAATCGCAGTATTAATAATAGGTAAAATACCCGTTTCCATCACTTTACGAATATCGATACCCGATGAGATACCTTTAAAGTTTAATAATGGAATGGTGACATTCGGATTTTTAGCGGTAGTGATCTCATCCATCTGGATAGAATAATCGATCGCCTCATTTACCGTGCCGCCTACCAGCGCCACAATCGCAGGGGCGGTCGCCATGGCAAACCCACCAATACCATAGGTTTCGGTGATCGCACTGTCACCTATATCTAAGCCCGAGTCTTCAGGCTTAAAGCCCGCAAACAATGGACCGATAACCTTTTGAGCAGGCCCAGTAAACCAGGTAAAGCCACCCATACCGCTGACACGAATACCAAACTCGACGCCGTTACGTGCCATGGTCGTAACCAAGGTACTATTTTCGACCCCATGACCAGCATCGAGGGCACACTTACACATCGCCATCCATGTTGGGCCAGAGAAGTAATCGCTTGATGCAATAAAATCAAACACTTCACGCTTTTCTTTGATGGTGAAATCGGTTTCTAAAATCAACGGTGTCAATGCCTGTGATAACAAGGCAGTACCAGCGTTATTACGGTTATGACATTCATCCCCCATATGCAGGGCTTGGGCGAGCATTAAGCGCAAGTCGATAGGCTCCGCTTTGTCCATGGCCGCTTTTAACATTGGGCCTAATACGTCGCGCATCCAGATTAAGCGCTCGACCACGCTTTCATCGTTAGCGCCCATACGTAAAATTTTCGCCATCTGCTCACTGAGGTTGGTATAGGCGATATTGCCGTAGGTCATGTTTTTGACCACGTGCATATACATAGACGCCGACGTCACACCGGCCATAGAGCCGACGCAATCGTGCTCGTGACATGGCGAGAAGGTGATCTCACCCGATGCTGCTAATTTAAACGCTTCATCAAGGTTAGCCGCCAAGCCTTCAAACACCAGTGCGCCAGTCACTGCGCCGCGCATTGGGCCATTCATATCATCCCAACATACTGGTGGGCCGGCATGTAAAATGGTGGTTTTGGTCATGCCTGGAACCACATCAATCGCTCTTTCATAACCCATTAACACAGGGTGTGATTTAATAATACGATTAACCGCCTCTTCGTTGGCCGCCTCAATTTTTTCTGCTATCTCTGGCTGCGCCAATTTATCGAGCGCCGCAATCACCTTGGTATTACCACCAGCAATGGGTTGCCAATTGACCTGAGTTACTGGCGCTTGCTGCTTGCTGATATCGTCTTTAAAGAACTCAAGGCCCACATTAATCACGTTTAAGTTTGAAAATAGTTCTGTCATCTTACTCATGGTTATTCTCCCTTGCTCACAAACCCGCTTGCCAATAGCCCGGTGTTTTGACTGCTACTTGAAATGGTGACCCCCGCCGAGGCGAGTTTATCGACTTGCTCACTCAGTTTTGGCGTGTCTAAATCGGTACCTAGCACGTAACCTAAGATCTCTAAGTGCTGACCACGCGCCGCCGCTTTTTGCTTGGCTTCAATAATGGCTGGTAAAGTGACGCCAACAGGATCTTGATGTGAGCCATAGCCGATCACGAAATCGAGAATGATCACCCCTACTTCTGGGTCATCTGCTTCTTTAAGCAGACGTTCGATACGCGATGATGGATCGATCATCGGATGTGGACGCCCATTGGTAAAATCATCGTCACCAAAGTCGATAAAGGTGTGCTGCTGGCTAACATTAATGTCCGCCAAGCGCTGCTCTGGTTTCTTGGCGATATTGCTATACGCCTGACGGTGAGTCTCACGTACCAGCATCATGGTTTCTTCACATAAGGTGCCACCGCAGAATAAGCCACGAATGTACTTTTGCTCAGGTGCTAACTTGGCTTTAATCTCTTCAATTAGCGGTAAGTTTAAGGCACGCTTATTGATGCTGCTCTCATCGACTCCGGCTAACACAACTGCTTGTAACGCGGCTTCTTTAGTGGTTTTAGCAAAGTGAGCACCTGCCGCAACCACTGGCCCTTCTTCTCCACCTAATAGGCAAACTACCACAGGTTTACTGAAGCTCTGCACCAGTTCAAGCACCTTAGCCTCAACGCTTTTCGCCGCAGGTTTAGAAACAATTAAGATCACCTCGGTAGCAGGGTCGGCTTCTAGTGCACGCAATCCATCGAGCATCATGATGCCACCCACTTCGGCGCTTAAGTCACGCCCGCCGGTGCCTAACAGCTGTGAAATGCCGCCGCCAAAGTCATGAATGCGCGCCGCCACTTCTTGGCTACCTGTGCCAGATGCGCCAACGATACCAATATTGCCAGGGCGAACCTTGTTGGCGAAACACAGGCCAACATGATTGATAATGGCGGTGCCGCAATCTGGGCCCATCATTAATAAGCCTTTTTCGTGTGCAAGGGTCTTAAGCTCGACCTCATCGGCCACTGACACGTTGTCGCTAAACATCAATACGTGTAAGTCGTTATTCAGCGCCGCAAGCGCTTCGCGCTTAGCAAACTCACCGGGAACAGAGATCACCGCTAGGTTGGCATCAGGGGCGTGCTTTAACGCACTTTTTAAAGTGACATGTTTTTTCTCACTGGCACCTAAACCCGTCGCCGCTTTGTCATCGCCTTTTAGGAGTACTTCGACTTCGGCAAGCGCCGCTTCGCACACTTCGTCGGTGGCAGCTTTCACCACGATAAATAGATCACCGCTGTTGGCAGATTGAACTTCGGGTAATAATAGACCGACGTTGGCTAATACCCCTTTATTCATATCGGTTGCCATGGCAACAAATGCCTGTTCAACATCGTTAATTTCATTAACTTTGGTCGTTAATGCCATTAATGAAACCGAATCGAAATAGGTATTCTTTTTTACAATTAATTTTACGACCATATTAGCCTCTACTATATTTCAACAAAAAAGGTGTAATAGCCTATGTAATAGTTGATTTGACATCACAACCACTATTACACCTATGGTGAATGTATCTTTATTTAAAAGAGTTAGTAACTACAAAACTTTATCTAATGGTTGAATTAAACTCAGCCGCTCGCTTAATTAAACATTCCTAAAAAGGACATCTAGTTAAGTATTATTTATTGAGCAAATCATGTTTAATCTCAATTAGTTCATTGCTGTCATCACAAACTTCAATCGCTTGATTAATTACCGTAACGGCTTGTTCAATCTGCCCCATTATTTCTAATGATTTAGCTTTATGCTGATAATAAAGCCCATTACGATTATCGTGTTTAATGGCATTATCTATGGCAACAATGGCCTCATTATGTAGACCCAATGAACGCAGGCTATTAGCCTGATGGAATGAATAATCATAACGATGGGGCTGTTGCGACAGTAATTGAGTCATCGCAGCGACCGCTTCTTTATGCATGCCTAGTTCACGTAAATAGTTCGACTTGTGGTACAGCACAAACGGTGACGCTGGTTGTGCTGCAATGCCGTTATCAAATTCAGCCAGTGCAAGCTGAGGTTGTTTCGCCAGTCGATAGCTATTAGCGATATACAGATAGAACTGCGCTTTATTGTCACTCAGTGCCAAGCCTTGACGGTAGGCGATTATCGCCTCCTCAAAGCGCGCTAATTCAGTGAGCACATAACCACAGTAGTAGAAATAATCTGCTGGGTTGGCAAAGTCATGGCGATTACCAGTTAATATAGCCAGCGCCGTTTGGTACTCAAACTGACGAATATGCTGTTTAACCAAACGCAGTGACGCACTATAAGCTTGCTTAACCTGCTCGTTTTGAGTCATCAAAGCGACCACATTGCTCTGGCCCTGGGCTTTAGCGTGATCAAGCGCGCTCAATCCATCGCGGTCTTGAAGGTGAATGTCGGCGCCAGCGTCGAGTAACACCTCAATCACATCGGCATATAAATACCCACCGTCACCTAAAATTACCGCTTCTAACAAGGCCGACCAGCCTAGCTTATTAGCGTGATTGACCGGGATCCCCGCATCCAAACTCACCTGTACCGTACGTAGAAAACCTTTTTCGCTCGAGGGCAACAGTGGTGTGCCGCCAAAACGGTTAACACTAGTGACATCGGCGCCATGGGCTAAGGTCAGCGATAAGAGTGCGTGAAAACCATTAGCACCAGCACACAAATAGGGCGTCAGCTGATTCACATCGCGAGCATTCACATCGGCGCCATGCTCAATAAGCACTTTAGCTAGCGCCAAGTTGTTTTGCTGTACCGCAATCATCAAGGCAGTGCAGCCGTTTTCATCTCGGGTATCCACATCAACCTGCTGGGTTAAATACGCTACCACATCATCGATTCGATTATGGCTTACTAGCTGATGCAGCGACATAGGGGCATTTGTACTCATGTTCACTCCTTAAGCGGCTTCAGTTGCTTCAGTTACTGGGGTCGCAGGCACAGGCTTGCTTAAAGGTTCTTTAGCACTCTCTTTAAGGTTGTAAAAATGTTTAACCCCAAACAGACCGGCCATCATTAAGTAGGAGTAGACATACATCATCGACTCAGGCTGAGCAAAGCCAACCCCATTGGCATGGATAAATCCAACCAACGCTAGACCTGCGGCAACTAAGGCGGCAACTACGGCGCGCAGCGGAGTATTATTGATAGCAAAGACCACCATACAACCCCATAGTAAGCTCGCAAGTGGTGCACCATTACCTAAGCCAACCATGCCTTGGTAATAGATACCTTTTGCCGCTAATGCCTCAATACCTACGTCATAAGCATTGGTACCGGCTGTCGCCAAGGTGTTTTTGAACAGGGTTAATGCCCAGTAGCCAATCCAAGGGAACAAACAAACAAAGATGGCAGGCACTTCCAATTTAGGCGTTTCACGCACTACTTGGTTAGCTGTGACAATACCGATGTAGACTAAGATTGGCGCAATGGCGGCTCCTGGAATCAAGCTCAGTAGCAGCGCACCTAAACCAAACAGACACACTAAGAACATGATCACGCCATTAAATAGGGTGTAACCTATGCTCGCGCCCATCTCTTTATACGCCGCATGGCCCACATACACAGTCACAGGGAAAGGGTTACCCATGAAGGCACCGAGCATAGATGCACAGCCGTTAACCATCATAATTTTGCGTGTCGGGTAAGAGTCACCAGCAGCATCGGCACTTTCGATATTCTCAAGGTCGAATACATAGTTAGCTAAACCCAGCGGTACAGCTGATGCCAAGTAAGGTAAGGCATGAGGTACGCCTTCCATAAAGCTGTCAATGTGCAGCTGTGGAGGGTTAAAGCCCGCATCCGATAGCGAAGCAATAATTGCATCGGGTGACTGCAAACCAAACATCCAAGCCAGCACAGTACCGACAATGATCAGTAATAGCCCAGTTGGGATCTTAGGAAACAGCGGCTTTTTACCAAACCAGTTGATAAAAATAAGCCCCAGCACGACGAACGACACTACAGGCGTTGAAAACGCTTGCAGCATAGGGTTGAGCGCCAACAGTGTGAGGCCTAATCCCGCCAAACAAGACAGCAGTACGGTGCGAGGCACGATACGACGGATAGTGTCACCAAAGAATGAGCCGACGAGTAAGATCATCGCCTCGACAAAACACCAAACTAATGCGATTTGAATAGCAAATGCCGCATCTTTGGTTGTGTGATAAACCGGCATAATCACCAGAAAAGTCACGGTGAAAATAGACGGTGCACTCGGACCAGATGGCAGTGCGGTCACATCATCACGACCGGTTTCTTTTTTTAACTTATACGCAAACCAAGCATAAAATATACTGGCACACATCACTGCCAGACCAAACGCCGGGGCGACCTGCCCCATAACAAATTCTTTAGGTAAACCGACGACAAAAAGCAACAAGCCCATCATAGTCAGTAAATTGGTTAAATTATTGGTAAATAAGCCAAAGAAGGCGGCCCAATCACCTTTGCGCCATACATCACTTATGTCCATATCGCTGTCCTATTGTGATTTAATTATTTAACTTGAGTTAATAACGAACACCCCAAAGTTAACAAAATTATGACGACACAATAAATTAGGAAACTAAATGGCCTAGATTAGCTTTAGCGATACCCACATAAAAACCAACAAACCGAGATCATTTATTTAACAAAATAAGATCAACTAGATAACGCAAGATAAGGTTAGGGTTAAATAATGTGACCCGCTTCACCCTTAAACTGGCGCCTCCCCCTTGCTGGTAATAAAACAAAGCATGACCTATATCACATTGCTATTTTTTGATTGTTGCGCAGCATAACCTTGATACCCATTCAAATAACAAGCTTATGTAAATACAACGATGATATTGATACGAGCAACCACAACCGAAAATCTATAGCGGAGACTTTTATAAGAGAACCACTAGCTGAGCACACCACCCTAGGCAACAAGATAACTAGCTGTAATTAAAGGCAATAACCTGATACTGGTAAGATCGATGGTAGATGGTAGATGGTAGATGGTAGATGGTAGATGGTAGATGGTAGATGGTAGATGGTAGTGACGATAAGTTTGATCTGGATAAAAAATGTTTATTCACTTTTTACTGCAATCTACATTGATTGCAATCTAGTACTACAGGCTGATATTGCTCACTCGAATGTTCACCGTTTAAATAGTATTTAGCCTATTTTGCCTTTGGCGAGCAAAATAGACTAAATAGTAAAGTCAGCTCACCGCTGCGCTAGCCGACGAAGTACACCACCCCTTGCAAACCCAAAAACGCAAAGGCGCCCGCTAAGACATCATCAATCATGATGCCAAAACCGCCATGCACCTTGGCATCCAGCCATTTGATCGGCCATGGCTTAAGGATGTCGAAAAAGCGAAACAGCACAAATCCCAGCAGCAACCATTCCCAGCCTGCGGGCGCAGCAGCCAGGGTGATTAACATACCGACAATTTCATCCCACACGATGGCGCCGTGATCATGCACCCGCATATCTTTAGAGGCTTTATCACAAATATAAAACCCCACCAGCATCAATAGCAGCGTCACACCAAGATACCAAGGTAACGAGAGGTAGCTCATCAGCAAGTAGAGCGGAATGGCCACCAAACTACCATAGGTTCCCGGCGCTTTTGCTAGCAGACCCGAGCCAAAGCCCAACGCCAAAAAGTGGATAGGATTAGTCAGAGAGAGTCTGCGCAGCAGTGGATCGGTCGAGCGTAACTTCATGATGTAAAATGCTCAAAACTAAAATTGGTTGGCTTAAATGTGGCGCCCTCTTTCATCAAACGCAGTTTGTTGCCTGTGGCGATCTGGCCGATTTTAGCAAAAGAGACCCCGGCATGAGCCAGTGACGTTTCTAGGGGGCCGCGCTGTGATTCTGGCACGGTAAAGAGTAATTCATAATCTTCCCCGCCCGTCAGGGCATAGCTAAGCGCTTGCTCATACTCAACTGACTCCCTCATGGCTGCCGACAGCGGTAGCTGATCGACATCGACGATCGCCCCCACGTTAGAGTGTTTGAGGATGTGGCCGATATCGGACACCAAACCATCGGATAGATCGATGGCGCTCGAGGCGAGATTCCGCAGCGATTGCCCCGCCAAAACTCTTGGTGTTGGGTAATAATGACGTTGAATTAAATACTGCGCGGCATCGCCACTCAGCGTTTGCTCGCCCCGTAAAATGGCTAAGCCTAACGCAGAGTCTCCTAAGGTGCCGGTCACATAGATCCAATCGCCATTTTTAGCACCGCTGCGGGTTAACGCTTTGCCTTTAGGGACTTGGCCATTAATGGTGATGGTGATGGATTTCGGGCCACGCGTGGTGTCGCCCCCCACTAACGCCACGCCATAATACTGGGCAGCATCACTTAAGCCTTCACTAAACGCATCGAGCCAAGCTTCATCTATGCTGGGTAAAGTAATAGCCAAGGTCATCCATGCTGGCTCGGCGCCCATGGCGGCTAAGTCAGATAGATTAACGGCAACCGATTTATACCCTAGGGCCTTGGCAGGCATGTCAGCTAAGAAATGGACATTTTCAACGAGAGTATCGCATGAGATAGCGATAGATTTATGTTCGGCTGGATTAACTAAGGCACAGTCATCGCCGACACTTAATACTACGTCGCGGCGAGCTTGACCGCGCTCAGCAAAAAAACGCTCAATTACGTTAAACTCTTTCACAGTTTGACAACCATTATAAAGTTAATGTGTTGGCCCACATCCATCAGGGCAACACCTAAGACATTGATTTTTTTAATACTTAGTAGTTGTTCGGGCTCAATACGTTAGTGCATGGCTATGGTATGAGGCTTAAAGGCTAAGCCAAACACTCATCACAGCGCTATTGCAGTTTTACAATCGCTATGGCATCGTAACTTAGCAGGTATTAGGCTCTTGTAGGCTATGAGCTGTGGATGACTCAAGGTCATCGGCACACCTTGCCAACCCCCCCCATAATCGGCGGCTGAAACAAGCATAAAAAATCAACAATTCCTAGCGATGATAACAAAAAAAACGGCATCCTAGGATACCGTTTCGACTATCACTTTCTACCGACTATCTTATCGAGAATGCCATTAACAAACTTATGACCATCTTCGGCACCAAAGGCCTTAGCTAGCTCAATCGCTTCGTTAATCGCAACCTTAAAAGGCACGTCTTTGCGGAAAGTCAGCTCATACGTCGCCAGACGTAATACCGCTTTTTCGATAGGTGAAACCTCATCGAACGGACGCTCAATATGAGGGGTAATTAACTCATCTAACTGGGCGCACTTTATGGTGGTTCCCGATAGCAATTCACGAAAATAGCTAACATCGACACCATCGATTTTTTGCTCAGTGAGGAATTCATGCTCCACATCGGCAACATTATTTCCGCTTAGCTGCCATGAATAGATAGCTTGTAACGCTAGACGGCGGGCTTTACGGCGCTCTGAAGGTTTCATTCTTGTTCCTAATCTTACAACTGCTGTTCTAGTTCTTGCAGAACATTGACCATTTCAAGCAAACTAAGAGCCGCTTCGCCGCCCTTATTACCTGCTTTAGTACCTGAGCGCTCAATGGCTTGCTCAATGGTATCTGTGGTCAACACACCAAATGAAACTGGAAGATCAAACTCAAGCGCAACCTGAGCCAAACCTTTGTTACATTCGCCTGCAACAAAATCAAAATGGGGAGTACCACCACGGATCACCGCGCCTAGCGCAATGATACCGTCAAATTTACCGCTTGCTGCCACACGACGAGCCGCTAGAGGCAACTCTACAGCGCCAGGCACACGTACAATCGTGATATTGTCATCTGCAACTTGACCAAAGCGCTTTAGCGTATCTAACGCGCCATCAAGCAAACTCTCAACAACAAAGCTGTTGAAGCGTGAGATCACGATGGCAACTTTGGCATTTTTCGATTCGATATTACCTTGAACTACGTTCATTTATCTTACCTAAATTAGCTTTAACAAACCCGGCACGGGAAAAAAGAGGCCGTATAATACCACAGCACACGACGTTGATCCCCATGCAATTTAAACCAAATGAGTGAATTTACTCACATGAGTATTAATCAGCAATATATTCAGTGACTTCTAACCCAAAGCCCGACAGCGAATGGTAACGCTTTGGCGAACTCAGCAGGCGCATTGTGGTGACGCCCACATCGGCCAAGATTTGCGAGCCGATACCCACTTGGCGTGAGGTGCCTTGCCATTGGGCTGGGGCTGCAGCTTCGCCTTTGTCCTGAGCTTCAAATGCCTTGACCTTGGCCAAAATTTCACTGCGGTGCTCTTGATGCCCCAGTAAGACTAATACGCCGCCTTCATCGGCAATACGTGCCATGGCTTTTTCGAGTGACCAGCTGCGTTTTTCATCGCGCTCAGAATGAAGTAAATCATTAAAGGTATTTTGCAGGTGTACCCGCACTAAGCTGTTTGGCTTAACATCACCTTTGATTAAGGCATAGTTGAGTTGGTTGTCTATGGTGTCACGGTAGGTGATCATCTCAAACTCACCAAAACGGGTTGGCAATTTGCACTTAGCCTCGCGCACCACTGTGGTCTCTTTGGTATTACGGTATTCAATTAAATCAGCAATGGTGCCTATTTTTAGGCCATGCTTTTCGGCAAAAATCTCAAGATCGGGACGACGCGCCATGGTGCCATCGTCATTCAGGATTTCAACGATAACAGCTGAAGGCTCTAAACCTGCAAGACGGGCAATATCACAGCCCGCTTCGGTGTGACCTGCGCGCACTAAAACGCCCCCTTCTTGGGCCATCAGCGGGAAAATATGCCCTGGCTGCACAATATCGGTTGGCTTAGCATCTTTCGCCACAGCCGCTTTCACGGTCACGGCTCTATCTTGGGCAGAAATACCGGTTGTCACCCCTTCAGCAGCTTCAATCGACACGGTAAAGTTAGTCGAAAATTGCGCGTTATTGTTGGTAACCATCAAGGGTAAATTCAGCTGTTGACAGCGGGCTTTCGTCATGGTTTGGCAAATTAAACCACGTCCAAATGTCGCCATAAAGTTGATCGCCTCAGGGGTGACAAGATCTGCCGCCATGATAAGATCGCCTTCGTTTTCTCTATCTTCGTCATCCATCAAGATAACCATCTTGCCTAAACGAATATCTTCGATAATCGCTTCTATGCTATGTAGTGCCATTGTTAGACCTTGAAATGTTCTTCTAGTAATAAATATTTAATCTGCTATTGGTTGGCAATGCCAGCCTCTATCTTAAAAAGCCTGAGCGAGCTAACAGATCCAGCGTCACTTCTGGGGCTTTGCTAACATTTTCATCTGCATTGTGCTCCGAATACGTCATTAAACGCTCTAAATGACGTGCGATCAGATCCACCTCGATATTAACGCTATCGCCGGCTTTTAAGTTAATCAGGGTGGTTTCACCCGCGGTATGCGGCACTATGGTTAAGCGAAAGCGTTCGCCTTGCACCTCATTCACCGTCAGGCTAACGCCATCGATGGTAATGGAGCCTTTATGGGCGATGTAGCGCGCCAAACCTTGAGGCGGCGTTAACCAAAATTCGATAGCCTTACCACGGTATTGCCTATCGTCGACGTAAGCGACGCCATCGACATGACCGCTCACCATATGACCCCCTAAGCGTGTGGTCGGTGTGACAGCTTTTTCTAAATTAACCGCTTGCCCCACTTGATAATGAGCAAAGCCTGTCAGTGACACTGTCTCGGCTGAGATATCGGCAACATAACCGTCGCTTAAGCATTCCACCACGGTGAGACACACGCCATTGGTGGCAATACTGTCACCGAGTTTGACATCACTTAAGTCCAGCTTACCACTGGCCACGGTGAGACGAATATCGTCGCCACGGCGCTCAATTTTTCTTAGATTTCCTACTGACTCAATGATCCCAGTAAACATCTTTACCTACTTAGTTGCTCTGCACTTTAACAGGAGTGTGCACATAAATTAAATGTAAAACGCGTATCGTCACCGAGCTTACGCTCATCAGTTAACACTAACTTAGGCAGTTGCGTCATCTGAGTATAGTCGGGTAACTGGAGTAAATTACGCCCGTGGCTGCCAAGCAATTTAGGCGCTTGGTATAAGACCAATTCATCGGCCAGTTGCTGTGCCATAAAAGCCCCCGCCAAGGTGGCGCCAGCTTCGACCATCACGCTATTGCACGTTTGCCCTAGATGCGCCAGCAATGCAGCGAGCGGCACGCGCCCCTCTTGGGCGTCAAGCTGTAAATGGCTCACATGTTGTGGCCAGAAGGCCTGTACCGACGGGCTGTAAGGCGTACAAGACACCAATAAGACAGGTGATGGGATGGCCAATAATTTTGCTTGGCTCCCTAAGCGCGCCTGACTATCGAGCACCACCCGCAATGGCTGCTTTAACAGCTCAGCAGGCAGAGAATCGGCTAGGCTGCCAAGCTCTTGATGGCGCACATTCATGCTGGGATCATCTTGCAATACGCTATCGATGCCGGTTATCACCGCACAATGACGCGCGCGCATTCGCTGCACATCGCGACGGGCATTAGCGCCCGTTATCCACTTCGATGTGCCATTGGACAGCGCCGTTTTACCGTCTAAACTGGCGGCCAACTTAATGCTCACCCAAGGCAATCCTGTCGCCATACGCTTCATAAAGCCTTGATTCAGCGCGGCCGCCTCATCACGCAGTAGTTCGATATCGACCTCAATGCCGGCTTGCTGCAGCATCTTGATACCACGTCCAGACACCTGCGGATTAGGGTCGGTTACCGCTACCACCACCCGCGCCACTTGCGCATCGATCAACGCCTGTGCACACGGCGGGGTGCGGCCATAGTGGCTACACGGCTCTAGAGTGACATAAGCGGTTGCCCCTTGGGCTTGCTCGCCAGCCATGCGCAGTGCATGCACTTCGGCATGGGGGCCGCCCGCGGCAATATGATAACCTTCGCCGACCACCTTGCCCGCCAGGGTGATAACACAGCCCACGCTCGGGTTAGGTCGAGTGGTATAGCGCCCTTTACGCGCTAACTTGATGGCTTTTGCCATCATTTCAATGTCAAATTTTGACCACGCCATGTGCCATATCCATGCAATCTAATGATTAAAAATCGGTTTATTTGGTCGACTTAGGACTCTGCAGTTTCGCAATGGCGTCACCAAACTCGGACACATCTTCAAAGGCGCGATACACAGAAGCGAAGCGGATATAGGCGACTTTATCGAGGTGGACCAAGTGGTCCATCATCAAATTACCTATCATCTCAGAGGTGACTTCGCGCTCACCGGTGGCGCGCAGCGTCGACTTTATCTTACTTAGTGCCTGCTCAATTTCATCCATAGATACCGGACGTTTCTCGACTGCGCGTAACATGCCGCCCCGCAGCTTTTCTTCATCGAACGGCTGGCGACTACCGTCTTGCTTAACCACTCGCGGCATTACTAACTCGGCGCCTTCAAAAGTGGTGAATCTTTCATGGCACTCTAGGCATTCACGGCGACGGCGAACCTGATGACCATCGGCAACCAAGCGAGAATCGATCACCTTAGTATCGGTTGCGCTGCAAAACGGACAATACATTGAGCCTCCAGCATAAAAGCACTTAAATAGATCGGTTGGCATGCATAAAAAAGCCAACTGAGAGATACAAAAATGGCCGCTATCATAGCGGCCATCGAAGTTTACCTGATTTAACCCTTAAGGTTAACCGTAAACAGGGAACTTAGCGCACAAATCAAGGACCTGGTTTTTCACCCGCTCGATAGTGGCTTCGTTGTTGATGTCATCAAGCACATCACACATCCAGTTAGTTAACTCAACCGCTTGCGCTTCTTTGAAACCACGACGCGTGATCGCTGGCGAGCCGATACGCAGACCCGAGGTCACAAAAGGTGAGCGAGGATCGTTAGGCACTGAGTTTTTGTTCACTGTGATGTTGGCACGGCCAAGTGCAGCATCAGCGTCTTTACCTGTGATATCTTTGGCAATCAAATCAAGCAGGAATAGGTGGTTGTCGGTACCGCCAGACACTACATCATAACCGCGCTGGATAAAGGTGTTTGCCATCGCTTTGGCGTTAACAACCACTTGCTCTTGGTACGTTTTAAACTCAGGCTCTAATGCTTCTTTGAACGCCACCGCTTTAGCCGCGATAACGTGCATCAATGGACCACCTTGGCCACCTGGGAATACCGCTGAGTTTAGCTTCTTGTAAATATCTTCATCATCACAGGCCGACAAGATCAAGCCGCCACGTGGGCCAGCCAGAGTCTTATGGGTTGTAGTGGTCACCACGTGTGCATGTGGCAGTGGATTAGGGTAGATACCCGCAGCCACTAGACCTGCAACGTGCGCCATATCGACAAACAGGTAAGCACCGACTTTGTCTGCGATTTCGCGGAACTTGCCCCAATCGATAATACCAGAGTAGGCACTGAAACCGGCGATAATCATCTTAGGTTGATGCTCAACGGCAAGGCGCTCAACTTCGGCGTAATCAATCTTACCAGTGGTTTCGTCGATACCGTACTGCACGGCATTGTACAATTTACCCGAGAAGCTCACGTGAGAGCCATGGGTCAAGTGACCACCGTGGGCAAGGCTCATCCCCAAAACGGTATCGCCGCCTTGAAGTAGCGCCATAAATACCGCTGAGTTAGCTTGTGAACCAGAGTGAGGCTGAACGTTGGCGTAAGTGGCACCAAATAGCTCTTTGGCGCGAGAGATAGCGAGTTCTTCTGCGATATCCACATACTCACAACCACCATAGTAACGCTTACCCGGGTAACCTTCGGCATACTTGTTAGTCAGCTGAGAACCTTGCGCTTCTAATACACGAGGACTGGTGTAGTTTTCAGAGGCGATAAGCTCGACGTGCTCTTCTTGGCGACGAGTTTCATCTTGGATCGCTTGAAACAGTTGTGGATCGAAGTCCGCAATATTCATCTCTTTTTTCAGCATTGGTCACTCCAGCTGTTAAAGTCTTATTTAAGTAGGGTTGCGCGGTATTCTACAGTGCAATTGATCACAATCCCAGCATTAGCAACATGAAATTAGCCGTAATTCAGGCTTAGAAATATTCATCTAAGTGCCCCACAGCAGCCAACGCCATAAGCGAGTCATTGTTTGGCAAGCGGATTCTGTTACAAGCCATAAAAGTGACTGTTTACAGCACTTTGATAAAAAACACTGTTTTCGTTTTAGGATAAACCTTGGGTGGCATAAACCGAAAAGTCAGCCCAAAAGCAATTGATGCACACGCCGCCGGCGCCCATCTTCTAAAATACGATTTAAGTTCATACACGATTGCAGTAGAATTGGCGCCATTGTTTTGTCGGAGAGTAAATTTGTTATGGCACAATTTGTTTATAGCATGCTACGAGTGGGCAAAATTGTCCCACCTAAAAAGCAGATCCTAAAAGATATTTCCTTAAGCTTTTTTCCTGGCGCCAAGATTGGTGTATTGGGTCTCAACGGCTCAGGTAAATCGACCCTACTGCGCATTATGGCCGGCCTCGATACCGACATTGAGGGTGAAGCCCGCCCCATGCAGGACCTTAAAATCGGTTACCTGCCCCAAGAGCCGAAGCTGGATGAACAGCAAACCGTACGTGAAGCGATTGAAGAAGCGGTCAGCGAGGCGAAAAATGCCCTTGCTCGCTTAGATGAAGTCTATGCGCTGTACGCCGAGCCCGATGCCGACTTTGATGCGTTGGCCAAAGAACAAGGCCGCCTCGAAGCCATTATTCAAGCGCAAGACGCTCACAACCTCGATAACATCTTAGAGCGCGCCGCAGATGCGCTGCGCCTACCAGATTGGGACACTAAAATTGAAGTCTTATCTGGGGGTGAACGTCGCCGTGTGGCCTTGTGTCGTTTACTGCTCGAAAAACCCGATATGTTGCTGCTCGATGAGCCGACCAACCATTTGGATGCCGAGTCAGTTGCTTGGCTAGAGCGCTTCTTACAAGATTACACTGGCACCGTTGTGGCTATTACCCACGATAGGTACTTCCTCGACAACGCCGCTGGTTGGATCTTAGAGCTTGACCGTGGTGAAGGGATCCCTTGGGAAGGCAACTACTCTTCTTGGCTTGAGCAAAAAGATGCCCGCCTTAAACAAGAGTCGGCCACCGAAAACGCCCGCCAAAAAACCATTGCCAAAGAACTTGAATGGGTTCGCCAGGGGGCTAAAGGCCGTCAATCTAAGGGCAAGGCCCGTATGGCGCGTTTTGAAGAGCTTAATACTAACGATTACCAAAAGCGTAATGAGACTAACGAACTCTTTATTCCACCTGGACCCCGTTTGGGTGACAAGGTCATTGAAGTTAACAACCTGACCAAGTCTTATGGCGATCGCGTCCTTATCGACAATTTAAGCTTCTCAGTGCCTAAAGGCGCTATCGTGGGTATTATCGGTGCCAACGGCGCGGGTAAATCGACCCTGTTTAAGATGCTTACCGGCGCCGAGCAGCCTGATAGTGGCAGCATAGAAATTGGTGAGTCGGTGAAGATTGCCTCGGTCGATCAGTTCCGTGATTCGATGAATGATAAAAATACCGTTTGGCAAGAGATCTCTGGCGGCCAAGATATCATGCGGATCAACAACACCGAAATCCCAAGTCGCGCCTATGTGGGTCGCTTTAACTTCCGTGGTGGCGATCAGCAAAAAATTATCGGCAGCCTCTCGGGTGGTGAGCGTAACCGAGTTCATTTAGCCAAACTGTTGCAAGCGGGCGGCAACGTACTGTTACTCGATGAACCCACCAACGATTTAGACGTCGAAACCTTACGCGCCTTGGAAGAAGCCCTGCTTGAATTCCCAGGTTGCGCCATGGTTATCTCCCATGACCGTTGGTTCCTCGACAGAATCGCTACCCATATTTTAGATTATCGCGACGAAGGCCAAGTGAACTTCTACGAAGGTAACTACACCGAGTACACCACGTGGTTAAAAGAGACCTTAGGCACTGAGGCCATCGAGCCTCATCGCCTAAAATACAAGCGTATCAGCTGATCTCATTGACGTTCAAAATCGCCAGGCTTGATGCTGGCGAGCTCAGGTAAATTGATAACGGCTAAAGCGACCAAACGGAGACCCTAGGGTCTCCGTTTTCTATTAAAGGAGCTTATTTTAAATGACGTGTGTTTGAGGCTGAAGTTTAGAACAGGCTTAAACGAGTTGAGTTTCATCAGGTCTCAGGCAACTCCCCTGATCCTCATCGCCCCAGCGTCGCCTACAAAAACACACAGCAATGCAAAATAGTGCTAACATCTCTGGCAACAACTCACAGCGACAAACCGAGAATTCGCGCGCTCAATACGTCCAAAACCCCGCGAGCGCCGACAGAATAAAAGAGAGAGACCTTTGAAGCCCCTGCAATCTATCCATTTGTTTTGGCTGTTATTACTCAGTAACAGTTCGCTTGCTACTCCACAGGCGCAAGATAATACGCCTATCCATGATGGCCCCTATGTGTTTATCGAACCAGGGGCTGCCCAGCCGCAAACGGCGCACTGGATCTGCCACAATCAATTAGCTCAAACCCCAATTAAGCAAGCCAAGCTGCGCCGCCCCAGTGATTGCGCCCAATTGCCTGAGCCCACACTGAATCCCCATGCGACAGCGCTGTTACCCGATACTTATGAAGGGGTAAACAAAGTTATTGCCCTGAGCGATGTTCACGGTCAATACGATGTACTGATTAACTTGCTGCGTCGTCATAAGGTTATCGATAATCAGCAGCGCTGGGCCGCAGGAGATGCGCACTTGGTGATGACAGGCGATATGTTTGACCGTGGCCATCAGGTTAATGAAGTATTGTGGTTTATGTATCAACTTGACCAGCAAGCCCAAGCGGCCGGTGGCCAACTGCATCTGTTAATGGGCAATCACGAACAGATGGTGATGCGCGGTGACCTCCGCTATGTGCATCCGCGCTATCACACCGCCAGCGAACAACTGGGGCGCAGTTATGATGCACTCTATGCTAATGACACAGTACTAGGCCAATGGCTTAGAAGTAAGCACACCATAGTCAAAATTAATGACACGCTATTTTTACACGGTGGCATAAGCCAAGAGTGGATCGATCGTAAATTAACCTTAAGCCGTGCCAATGCCTTATATCGACAACATATCGATACGTCTAAGCCCGAACTGAAGCAAGATGATTTGCTTAACTTTTTATTTTTCGGCAATGGTCCCACTTG
Organism: Shewanella sp. 553; assembly: GCF_059338375.1. Classification (NCBI taxonomy): domain Bacteria; kingdom Pseudomonadati; phylum Pseudomonadota; class Gammaproteobacteria; order Alteromonadales; family Shewanellaceae; genus Shewanella; species Shewanella sp. 553. Next base: position 1,063,138 of record NZ_CM181701.1, on the reverse strand, counting down.
GTACCGTGGCTACTTTAAAGCTAACTTTAATCAGCAGGAGCTAGACAACATCTTGGCTTACTTTCAAGTAAAGCGGATTGTGGTGGGCCATACCTCGCAATCACAAGTGTTAGGCCTGTTTGATAACCAAGTGATCGCGGTCGATAGTAGCATCAAGCTAGGTGAGTCGGGTGAACTGCTGATTATCGAGGATAATCAATTAATCCGTGGCCACTATGATGGCGCGCGTTCAATATTGTAACTGTACCTTACCTCTAGCAAGCCACTGTGAGTAAAACGGTTAATGGGTATGATAAAAGAGTGGTTTATCTGCCGTTAGGCATTACAGATTAATACACCATACCGCTGTCAATGACAGCGGTATGGCTGGTCAAGCTAGACTGAAAAACCTTCCCCTAGCCTAAAGCTTTAGTCCCTTGTTGCTGAGCCTCGATAGCCTGCTGTAACTGCGCCTCGACAAAACCTGGTGAAGTCGTGTTCCCCGAGATTAAGCGGTACATCGCAGGGATCACCAGCAGGGTGATAAAGGTGGCGAAAGCCATACCGAAAAACACCACAGTCCCCACCGCAATGCGGCTCTCGGCCCCAGCACCAGTAGACATAATTAAAGGAACAGCACCAATTAAGGTGGTAAATGCGGTCATTAAGATTGGCCGTAAGCGCCGGGCTGATGCATCGATAATCGCTTGCTCAATATCGCTACCACGATCCCGAAGTTGGTTGGCGAACTCCACGATCAAGATACCGTTTTTGGTCACCATACCGATCAACATGATCATGCCAATTTGGCTATAAATATTCAGCCCTTGGCCCGTAAGGTATAACCCGAGGAAGCCACCAAATACCCCCATAGGCACAGTAAACATCACCACCAGTGGATTAATAAAGCTCTCAAATTGCGCCGCCAATACCAGATAGGCCACCAGCAAGGCTAATGCGAACACTATCATCACACTGCTTTGATTCTCTTTAAAATCTTTCGACTCGCCAGTATAACTCACCGAAATGTCACTGGGTAAATGTTCAATCGCCTTGGCATCAAGAAAGTCCAGCGCTTCGCCTAAGGTGTAACCTTCACCTAAACTGGCTTTAAGGGTGATCGACTTCTGCTTATTGTTATGGCTCAGTTTGTGAGCCGAAGCCACCTCGTCAATATGAGTAATAGCATCGAGCGAGATAAGTTCGCCTTTAGCAGAACGCATATAGATTTGACTCAGATCGGCCATGCTATTAAAGCTGTCTTCATTGCCTCGAAGATAAACATCATACTCCTCACCGCGATCGATAAAGGTGGTTTCGCTGCGCCCACCCAGCATCACCTCTAGTGTTTGCGACACTTGAGCGACGCTAACGCCCAATTGCGCGGCGCGAACTCTGTCAACGGTGACCAACAACTCAGGCGTCGTTTGCGCATAGTCTAAGTCAACGCCCTCGAGCATTGGCGACAATTGAGCCTCCTGCTGCATAATACTGGCCCACTTAAACAACTCATCATAATCGGCGCCGCCAAGCACAAATTGTACCGGCTCACTGGATTTACCACGAAACCCGGGCAAGAGCGGATACACCATCACATCGGGGATCCCTTTTAATGCTTTAGCGACCACAGCCAATGCTTGCTGCGCATTAACGCTGCGATCTTGCCAATCTTCCAACTGTATGATCACAAAGCCAGTTTTATCACCCGCTCGGCCGCCAAAGGCGGGGGCTTGGATGCTAAATGACTTAATAATACCCTCACCTAACAGCGGCATTAACCGTTGCTCAACAATATCAACATTGGCAGTCATGCGATTATAACTGGTGCCCTCAGCGCCTTTAATAAAAGCAAAAATAACGCCGCGATCTTCTTGTGGCGCCAATTGTGCCGGTACCTGTTGCAACAATAGACCGCTACCAATAATGCACGCTAAGATAACCAGCGGAGCGCCAGCACGCCACTTAACAGCTTGAGCAACCCAGTGGCGATAGTGCTGCTCTAATCGGCTAAAGAGCCTGTCCATGAAACGATTAAAGCCGTTAGGTTTGACGTTGGCTTTAAGCATTTTACTGCCCAGCACTGGCGTCAATGTGAGCGCCACGATGGACGAGAAGATCACCGACATCGCAAGCATCACCGAAAATTCGGTAAATAAGCGCCCGACCATGCCATCCATAAAAGAGATAGGCAAAAACACCATGACTAATACCGCCGTCGTCGCCACCACAGCAAACCCCACCTCTTGAGCCCCTTTATAAGCCGCAAGCAGTGGCGGTTCGCCTTTTTCGATGTGATGGAAAATGTTTTCCACCACCACGATGGCATCATCAACCACTAAGCCGATTGAGAGGATCAGCGCCATCAAGGTCAGTAAGTTAATCGAAAAGCCAAAGTAGTGCGCCGCGATGAAAGAAGAGATCAGCGATACTGGCACTGTCACAGCGGGAATAAGCGTGGCTCGCGCCTGGCCAATAAAGATATACAGCACCAGTACCACCAGCGCGCCGGTAATGTACAAGGTGGTATATACCTCACTGATGGAGCGATCGATAAAGATGGTGGAGTCATAATCGACCACCAATTGCGTCCCTTGAGGTAAAAACTGTTGCAGCTTATCAACTTCAAGATGCACTTTTTTAGCAACATCGAGTGGGTTGGCATCTGACTGCGCCACTATGCCTAAGCTAAGGTTAGGAACGCCGTCACTCTTAAAGGTGGAGTTTTCATTTTCGGCGCCAATAAACACCGAAGCCACATCTTTAAGGTAAATAGGAGTGCCGTCGCTTGCCGTACGCACTAACAGGTAGTCAAAATCTTCTGGCTGATGATACAGGCGAGCGGTACGAACCGTCATGACGGTGACATCATTGCGCACCTCTCCCCCTGGACTTTCAATATTTTCATTACGCAGCGCACTAATAATATCGCTGGTGGTGACATTACGCCCAGCCATCAACTCAGGATCAAGCTGCACATACATCACCTTATATAATCCACCCGAAAGATTGATGGAACTGACACCTGTGATCAGGCTAAATCTGTCTTCGAGCACCCGCTGCGCGTAATCGGTCAGCTGAGTACGGTCCATGGTCGATGAGCTTAAATTAATGTAAACCGAAGGCTCACCCGAGCCATTGTCTTTAGATACAATAGGGTCGTTTGCTTCTTCAGGCAGGCGGCGCTGAGCACGGGCCACCGCATCACGTACATCACTGACCCCTTCGGTCAGATCCCAATCAAGATCGAACGTCACGGTAATACGTGACATGCCATTACGCGTGGTGGAGGTGATCTCATCGATACCACTGATCCCAGTAAGCTCATCTTCGAGCACTGTGGTTATCTGGCTTTCCATAATGGTCGCTGAGGCACCTTCATAGGTGGTCATCACAGTTACCACAGGGCTTTCAACGTCGGGCATCTCCCGCACTGCCAACTTAGCAAAAGAGACCATACCGAACACGCATAATAGCAAGCTCAGAACGATAGCAACCACCGGGCGTTTAACCGAGACATCAGACAATAACATTAGCCACGCCCTCCTTGAGCTGCAGGCGTGGCACTCATATCATCACTGCTGGCCAAGGCCTCCTGAGGGCTTAAATTGGCTGGGGCAACTTCTTCAATTTTCAGGCCATCACGCATATTGACTAGCCCCTGCACCACTATCTTATCGCCGCGATTAACGCCGTCACTTATCAACACTTTATCGTCAATACGTGCACCTAAGGTAACTTGTGTTCGCCGCGCAACATTGTCACTGTCGATAACATAAACAAAACGCTTAGTGCCTGAATATTCCAATGCTTGCACTGGCACGACTGGTTGTTTAACGGGTGAGAAACCAATATTGGCTGACATCAACATACCCGGTTTTAACTTCTGCTGTGGGTTGTCGAAATTGACCCGCACCTTAAGGTTTAGGGTCTCTGGGTTGATGCGCGCATCGATTGCCACTACGTGGCCCACAAAGCGCTCATCTGGCCAAGCTCGACTCGTTGCGGTGACCGACATGCCGAGTTGTAAACGTGACAAATAGAGTTCGGGGACTTGAATATCCAGTCGCATTGAAGCCAGATCATCTAAGCTGAGCAGCTCGCTGCCCACACTGACCATCTTACCAACACTAAAATCCACCAGCCCGGCCGTCCCCGAAAAAGGTGCGCTGATCAGGTGAAAATCCAGCTCGGCTTGCGCCGCTTGCAAACGTGCCAAGGCGATATCGACACTGGCTTTCTGGGCATCGATTTCGGTTTGAGTAATAGCGTTATTACCAATAAGCTTTTGGAACTCGGTTAACTTGCGTTGTTCATCTTGAAAATAGGCTTGCGCCTGAGCCACATTGGCTTTAGCCCGGGTGTGTTCGAGCACCACTAAGGTCTGGTCCGCGACTATCGCTTGGTTAGCATCCACATTAATGCGAGTGATTTTTCCTGCCACTTCAGCGGCTATTTGCACCGAGCGATTAGCTTCAAGTTTGCCAACCAGTGACAGATGCTGGCTCAACTTCTGCTCGGTAACGACTGATGTCACCACAGGAATGACTCGCGATTTTTTAACCCCTTTATCGCGGCTTCCACCAGCTTGAGCAGCTTGGTTTGAATGAGATATAAATTGAAAAATTAGAGCGGCAGATAAACTTAAAATAATAATCGTACTGGTAGTTAAACGCGGTTTTTTCATTATTGATTATTCGTCGATTAAAAAGGCCATTGGAGAGTGGCCGTCATTTTAAAGGCAAATCATCGCTTATAGGGTAAATCAGTGTAAATACAAGCAAATTAGCGCCAAAAAGCAACACGAAAACAACATAAAAGCACAACTGACAACTTAAACGGTACTCAATCAAAACAAGCGAACAAATATCACACAAAAATCACTTAATCCCGCTCACGCTATCGTCATGGTTAATATCTCTGGCGATGGCAACCGTAAATGACAAATAACAGATAAAGACTTGGCTATTTCGAGCGCCAACGCATTCTGCTAGGCTTAGTGAACTTTATACAAGAATAAGACTTTCATAGGATAAGCCGTGACGCTTTATTGGCTCGCCCCTTCGATGCGCCAACAGGCGTTTATTTTTTACAAGCGTCATATGCCTCATGCTCGACTGCGAAAAAAAGAGCACCTTGCGGTGAAATACCTCAATGATAATCCTCAAGAGCCATTGATTGCCGCGGTAAGGTTAAGCCCATAGGGCCATATCAGTTATTAACCGGCATGTTGGTGCATCCAAACCATCGCAACCAAGGCGTAGCTCACAACCTAATGCGAGCACTGTCGCCAGAGCTCAATACTTGCGCCAGCTTTTTATTTGCACTCCCCGAGCTAGTGCCGTTTTATCGGCAACATCAATTTAGCAGCGAAGGTGTGTTCCCCGTTGAAATAGCGCAATTACATCAACGTTACCTTAATCAAGGAAAATCACTCACGCCCATGTACTTTAACACTAAGTCCCGATGTTAACTTGCCACCTAATTACCAGAAAATGACACAAAGGAGTCATAATTCACCACAGTGCTGCAGCTGCATGGTACAACAAAAGTACGAGTGATTAGGCGCGATGCTTATGGCTAGTGCGAGGTGAAGACTGTGGCTACGCAGCCCTTGTGCTATAGTGGCGCAATCATGCTCAACTTCGGAACACTCCTTGAAAAAACTCGCCGTATTTGTCGATGTGCAAAATATCTATTACACCTGTAAAGAAGCTTATGGCCGCCAATTTAACTACCGTAAGTTGTGGCAACACCTAAGCTATGAAGGCGATATTGTCATCGCTAATGCCTATGCCATTCATAGGGGGGACGATGGCCAACTGAAGTTTCAAGATGCGCTCAAACACATAGGCTTCGATGTGAAACTTAAGCCGTTTATTCAGCGCAGTGATGGCAGTGCTAAAGGCGACTGGGACGTGGGCATCACCATTGATATCATGGAATCAGCTAATGAAGTCGACAGCATTATTTTGCTCTCTGGTGATGGTGATTTTGCATTATTACTGCAACACATCAACCAAAAATATGCATTAAAAACCCAAGTATATGGCGTACCCAAATTGACGGCCAAAGCACTAATCGATGCGACGGATCAGTTTCATGAGATAGATGCTGCGCTGCTGCTTTGATTATTGACCTACTCAGCTCGAACATATTAAAGCTAAATAGGGGGCATGGACGACACCCTCTACACGCCATTAGCCGTAGGGGACAAAAGCGTGCTCGTTTTAGGCTTACGATTGCATCGTTTCGACACAAACATCCCATAAACTGGCTTGCGCCACCATATTTTGATAACAAAAAAATCCTTAAAAGACAAGTGGGTAAGTTATCATTAGTTAATTTACATTGTTTGTCGTATTTATCGTCATCTCCTCCCCCCGATTCGTCTACCCCCGGCAAATACCCGATCTAGATCACGCTTTTACTTAGGTGAGGTTGTTAGGTTAGGGACAGCCAAAGCAGAACGTTTACATGCCTAAATGAGATACCTAGCTCAGATAACTAGGTAACGTTTAGGTACCAACCAATGATAAGGAGATTTTAATGGCTGCTAAATTTTTTATCCCATCAGTTAACGTGTTAGGACAAGGTGCAGTTGACGATGCTATCGGTGATATCAAAACATTAGGCTTTCAACGAGCATTGATCGTAACCGACAAGCCTCTTGTGGATATTGGCCTTGTTGGACAAATGGCAGAAAAACTGGGAAACGCCGGTATTACTTCAACCGTATTTGACGGCGTGCAACCTAATCCAACATTAACTAATGTCGAAGCGGGCCTGACACTGCTCACCGCCAATAAATGTGACTTTGTCATCTCGTTAGGTGGAGGGTCATCCCATGATTGCGCTAAAGGGATCGCCTTAGTCGCGACTAATGGCGGCAGTATTAAAGATTACGAAGGCTTAGACATGTCAACTAAGCCACAATTACCCTTAGTTGCCATTAACACCACTGCCGGTACCGCCAGTGAAATGACCCGTTTCTGTATTATTACCGATGAAGCGCGCCACATTAAGATGGCCATTGTTGATAAACACACCACCCCAATCTTATCGGTAAACGATCCTGAGTTAATGCTACTTAAGCCTGCTGGACTAACGGCTGCTACAGGAATGGATGCTTTGACTCACGCTGTAGAAGCTTACGTCTCAACGGCAGCTAACCCCATTACCGACGCCTGCGCAATAAAAGCTATCGAGCTCATTCAGGAAAATCTTATAGAAGCCGTTGAAAATGGTAAAAGCATTAATGCCCGTGAACAGATGGCTTACGCTCAATTTTTAGCTGGCATGGCATTTAACAATGCAAGCCTAGGTTATGTGCACGCAATGGCGCATCAGCTCGGTGGCTTTTACGATCTGCCCCATGGTGTATGTAATGCGCTGCTACTGCCTCATGTGCAAGCTTATAACGCACAAGTTGCAGCGACTCGTCTAAAAGATGTGGCCAAAGCGATGGGAGTTAATGTGAGTACAATGAGTGATGAACAAGGTGCTCAGGCGGCAATTGATGCAATTAAGACACTCTCGGTTGCGGTGAAGATCCCTGAGAATCTGAGTAAACTCGGTGTTAAAGCAGAAGACATTCCAACACTTGCCGATAATGCACTTAAGGATGCTTGTGGCTTTACTAATCCAAAACAAGCAACCCACGCCGAGATTTGTCAGATTTTTGAGCGGGCTCTTTAATAATACTGTAGCTCTTAGCTAGCACGGAATAAAGCACGCTGGCGGACAACACACAACTAGTCCTTTAGTTGTATTTACGCTAAAATAGCCTTAGCTTGCTTTTTCCCTGCAAAGATTCTGCTTGCTGTAAGCGCGCCTCAGTCAACTACTGAGCGCGCTTTTCTATTAAAACAACGTAGAAATAGCAGTCCAAACACACAGCACCAGCAGCTAAATCCTCACCGATTAGCAATTAGCGCAATTTAGATAAAAACCAAATTATGCCTTAAGGTTATGATTGCTATGGCATTAAGCCCAGCGACAGCAAAAATACCTGCACACAAGCAAAAATAAAGCGTGCAAAACCATCAAAGCCTGTTATTATGCACTCGCTCTGTTGTTCAAGAGTTATTAAGAAAGTAAAAGTAAAAGTAAAACCCTAAGCCAAATCCTCACCCTTTTTGTACTCAGCGTTTCCCTTAGCTTCTCGTAATAATTAATAATTCAGCTACTCAGCACATCGCACTATCGCGATACTTTTTAATGAATTTAAATAAGGGACACACAATGTCTAATACAACTACTGGTACTGTAAAATGGTTTAACGAAGATAAAGGTTTTGGCTTTATCTCTCAAGAAAATGGCGGCGCTGACGTGTTCGTTCATTTCCGTGCTATCGCTTCTGACGGTTTCAAGACCCTAGAAGAAGGCCAAAAAGTTTCTTTCGAAGTTGAGCAAGGTCAAAAAGGCCTGCAAGCGGCTAACGTAGTTCCTGCATAAGCAGCTACATTACCCCCGCTTAACTGCGAACAAAAGGCGACCTTAGGTCGCCTTTTTTGTGCCTACAATATGACCACGACTCAACGCTAAGCTCCATCTCCATATAGCTAAGCACTATGTTACTAAACACTAACTACCATATGACGAAACACCACGCCACTAAACACTCGCTAGTTAAGCCCATTGCTTCTAAGCGCTGCGTCGACAATATCACCGCTTTAGCTATAACCCTTATATTAGCCATAGTGTATCGCCATCCCAGTAATGCCCCCCCCCTAACAGCCCCTCTCCTATGGCGCTAACCTATGCCGCTAACAACATTAAAACCGCCTAAAAAGACAGATTCCGCATTAAGCTCGACAATAAAGCAAGTTAACCATGGTCACGCTCGGCTTTAGCACAAAATAAAATGACTAAAAATAAAACATCAACATATTGATTAGCAACAAATTAGCTTGCTAAAGTCGAGAAAGCTCTAGCGTTAGGCCAAAATAAAGCGTGCAAAGTCGATAAAGCGTGTTATCATGCACTCGCTCTGTTGTTCAAGAGTTATTAAAAAAGTAAAAGTAAAAGTAAAACCCTAAGCCAAATCCTCACCCTTTTTGTACTCAGCGTTTCCCTTAGCTTCTCGTAATAATTAATAATTCAGCTACTCAGCACATCGCACTATCGCGATACTTTTTAATGAATTTAAATAAGGGACACACAATGTCTAATACAACTACTGGTACTGTAAAATGGTTTAACGAAGATAAAGGTTTTGGCTTTATCTCTCAAGAAAATGGCGGCGCTGACGTGTTCGTTCATTTCCGTGCTATCGCTTCTGACGGTTTCAAGACCCTAGAAGAAGGCCAAAAAGTTTCTTTCGAAGTTGAGCAAGGTCAAAAAGGCCTACAAGCGGCTAACGTAGTTCCTGCATAAGCAGCTACATTACCCCCGCTTAACTCCGAACAAAAGGCGACCTTAGGTCGCCTTTTTTGTACCTATATTTCGTACTGAACTTTAATACCTACCGATAAACCTGATAATTTTTTGAACAGCCAACTTTGTATTTATCTGTTTGCATTACCTCTTACCATTCCCGCCAAGGTCTTTAATTGACCCACCTGCAATCTAGACCATAGCTCAATTCAATACGACTCGATTAGCTGCTGCTTTATTAATCAGTGGTAATATAAAATATGTAAGACTATGAGAAATGAGACATTGCACAGGTTATGCTTGCTATAGTCGTGTTACAAAAGGTCGACAGCGATTTATAACTCTACGTACTCAATCAGTTTTCTCTATGTTTTGAGTCGAATAAACATTGACCGAAAAGAAACGCGATGCCTATGATGGCATTGATATCCATAATTCAGGTAGGTAATTTATGACAGCAATCTCTCATGTTTACAACTACACAGTTCGATGCCCACACATTAAAGATCCTGCTCATCCCACCACATGGCAAAACCATGTCGAATTTAACGAATCATGCGAAATAGGCCTTAACCGTATCACCAAATGGCACGATCGCTCCGGCCATCGTATCTTTGAACAAGAGGGATTTGTTGTTAGAGAAGCCGATGCTGAAAGCTCTTATTTCTCGATGAACTATTCTCGTCTCAAGTGCAACGGTCATGTCTTGGTCACCTTTAAGATCTATATGGATGACTTCACTAAAGACACTTCGGTACAAGAAATCATGGTGCACCTTATCAAAGACTATCAGCAGAGATTATCTAAACTCGACTCACTTCAAGGATAGCCACCAGTATTCCGATACTACCTCCGTCATTGGAGGTAGTTTATTAATCATCCCCTTAACTGATCTCCTCCGTCCGTCACTTTCATCTGTCGATAAGTTAATGACACTCATTGCTATAGCCTTGCAAGGTTACACTTAAGCACGCAAGCCTTTACTGGCTCAGAGAAAGGGTTAGAATACCCTCACCACCTATCGAAATAAGCCCATATGAAAGTCATTGTTATTCCTCTTATCGCACTGCTCAGCATAGGTGGTTGCGCCGAACTTAAACAAACCGGACGTACCATTGGCGATACTACACGCGATGTTACTACTGAAATTGGCCATACCACTCGCGATGTCACTCGCGCCATTGGTCACGCTTCTCGTGACGCGGTCATTGCAGTTAAAGACGATCTGAGTAAACAAGAAAACGGCAAAGAAGAGTGACGTAACAGCACGCTTACTCTAGATGTTATTCGTCAGATAACAAGCGGCTTAAGCTAGCAAGAACCGGTTACTATAATTAATGGGCGCCAGCAACAAGCCTCCCTGAGGATGGCTTGTTGTTGGTAGCTAACCACCTTAGTTTACAGTAGAGCTTTAAGTGTCTTAATAAAGGTATCGATATCATTGCGGCTAATATCGGCATGGGTCACCAGACGCACAACCGAACCAGGGCTTAATAATATCCCCTGTGCTTTTAATCCCTTAGCAATGGCAGTGATATCAAGTTTATCGCTGACTTTAGCAAACACCATATTCGTCTGCACCTCGGCGACATTCACCTCAAACTCTGCCACGCCCTGAAACTGCTCGGCAAGATAATGGGCATTGTCATGATCTATCGCTAAACGCTCGACTTGCTCGTTAAGTGCCAACTCTGCGGCAGCGGCCAGTATGCCAGCTTGGCGCATGCCACCACCGAGCATTTTGCGCCAACGCCGCGCCTTGTTAATTAAACGCTCATCACCCAACAACAGCGAGCCCACTGGCGCACATAAGCCTTTTGACAAGCAGATAGACACAGAATCAAAATATTGGGTAAGGTCACTTATCGCCAGCCCCTGGGCCACAGCCGCATTGGCGACCCGGGCACCATCAAGATGGATTTTAAGACGATGATTAAACGCTAGCGCTTGAGCATCTGCCAAATATTGTGCCGATAACACCTTGCCACCAATGGTGTTTTCTAAGCTAAGCAGTCGGGTTTTAGCAAAATGAATATCATCGGGTTTAATGGCCGCTTCAATATCGCTCAGCAATATAGAGCCATCGGCCTGATTGGCTAATGGCTGCGGTTGCACACTGCCAAGTACTGCGGCGCCGCCCCCTTCAAATTTATAGTTGTGCGCCTGTTGCCCACAAATGTATTCATCGCCCCGTTCACAATGCGACATCAGCGCCAGCAAATTGGCTTGAGTGCCCGACGAGGTAAACAGGGCGCCATCGAAACCAAAGCGTTCTGCCGCCATCACCTCTAATCGGTTAACCGTGGGATCGTCTCCATAGACATCATCGCCAACCTCGGCGCTGGCCATTGCTTTACGCATCGCCACTGTTGGCTGAGTTACCGTATCACTGCGAAAATCTATCATTATTCCCCTATCCTATCGCTACACAATACACAGTGCAGGCATCTTACTCCTCGGCTGAAATCCTCGCCAGCATAGGAGAGGATTTTTTATTGAACAGCGCCTTATTGAAAAAGCGTCATAAAACCTTTGCTTGATTAAAAACCAGAGCCTTTAAAACCAAAGCCTTTAAAGATCCAGTAAAGTGAGTGGTTACACAAAGTGCTTTAATCTGTCAGCCCTAAAATGGCACCAAGATCTAGCTCAACACCTAATCGCGATGAGGAGCTATGGCTATGCATAAAAATCCCTAAGTAAAAAACAAAATCAAATCGAGTAAGATATCGCGCCACATCAGTAAAAACGTTCAACGGCGCACCCAGGCAGCATTAATAAAACTAATCAAAAACCATAAAAAATATCGTTGTCAATTTGCCTTGTCATCAGGCAGAATCCGGCTCCATTTGATCAACGAGAGCAAAAGATGCAACAAGCTGAATTTATCACCTTACTTTGGTTTATTGGCATCATCGCCGAAGCCATGACCGGCGCACTCTGTGCTGGGCGCAAACAAATGGATCTGTTTGGCGTGGTGATCATCGGCTGTGCTACCGCCATTGGCGGCGGGACACTCAGAGATATGTTGCTGGGTAACTACCCATTAATCTGGGTTGAAAATGTGCACTACTTGGTCGCTATCGCCTTTGCCTCACTACTAACAGTGATCATTGCGCCGGTGATGCGCTATTTATCCAAATTATTTTTAACCATAGATGCACTCGGCTTAGCCGTGTTTTCAATCATTGGCGCGCAGAAGACCTTAATGCTGGGTTTTAGCCCCGTTATGGCAATTGTGATGGGCGTAGTCACTGGTGTATTTGGCAGCGTGATCAGAGATATTTTATGCAACCAAGTGCCATTGGTGTTCCAAAAAGAGCTCTATGCCTTAGTGGCCTTGCTCACGGCGAGTCTGTATATCGTCCTTGATCATTATGCGGTAGCCAGTTGGCTTAATTTAGCCCTGTCACTGACCTTTGGTTTTGGCTTTAGAATGCTAGCCATTCGTTATCACTGGAGCATGCCAAAATTTAACTATCAATATCATCAAGATAGTGAGGCAAGTTAAGTACAGTAAAGCCTCTATACCCGCAGGTCTCGAGGCTTTAGCTTATCGCTATTTAGCTAACCTATGCTTATTACCTATGTTAGTTTACTTATATAAAGTAAGCAGCTAAGCCATGATGAACCTACCTAAGCTTTAAGCTTACTGGCGAATACCTTCAACCACTAAGTCTAAAGTAACATGACTAGAGGCTGGCCCTAAGTCCATCTTAATATTGTAATCTTTTAGTGCGAGTTCAGTTTGGCCAACGAAGCCAACACGATAACCGCCCCAAGGGTCTTGACCTTCACCCACCAAATGGGCATCGATAGCGACATCTTTGGTCACACCGTTAAGACTCAACTGACCCTTAAGTACAAACTCGCCATCACCTTGTGGTTCTACAGATGTCGACGTAAAGGTAGCTTTAGGGAATTTGGCCACATTCAAAAAATCACTACTACGCAGATGCTTATCACGCTCAGCATGATTAGAGTCGATGCTGGCAGTATTGATAGTGACATTGACCTTAGAGGCGCCAATATCGCTGTTATCAAAACTAAAATCACCTGAAAAGTCATTAAAACGCCCCACCACAAAGCTGTAACCTAGGTGACTCACACTAAACTGCACCGAGGCATGGGCGCCTTGCGTGTCGATAATATAATCGGCGGCATTTACTTGGGCCGACATCATAAGTGCACCTGCAATAACGCTGCTTAACATACCCTGTTTCATTTTATCTCCTTAAATGTAGTCATTCTGATTAATGTAGAATCTTTATCTATTAGATGATGCTTAATCGCCCCTAGGGCGTGAACAATAACCAAGCCAATAAGGCTATAGGCCAAATATTGATGCACCAAGCCTGCTATATCGGCTTGGCCTGCAAATAACTCGCCCATACTGGGCAGCTCTAACAACTCAAATACTGGTATGCTGCGCCCATCGGCGGTAGAGATCAGGTAGCCGCTGGCAAAAATGGCCATTAACAATAGGTACAGCAGAGCATGCACCCAAGAGCTGAGCCGCTTTTCCCAACGCTTATGCTGTGGTAACGGCAAAGGTTTAGGATTGCCCCAGCGCCACATCAAGCGAACAACGGTGGCAAGCAGCAGTAGAATCCCCATACTCTTGTGTAATGCTGGCGCCGTTTGGTACCAACTACTGTAATACGTTAATTCCACCATCCAGAAACCCAGCCCAAATAAGCCGAACACCACCAGTGCCGATGCCCAATGTAATACCATACTGACCGCACCATAACGGTTCTGCGTATTCTTAATCATGGTGTTAACCTATCACTTCATTCTGTTGCTAATATTACTTTCGATTTTAATAGGGGAATAGCGCGTAATTTAGCCAATAACGTTCTATTTTTTAGAATTAGCTGACAATCACCAGATAACTCGACTCAAACGAGGCAAGCTTTTGCCGAAAACAGTTGCGATTGAGGCCACTTTCGATACTGGTAACGCCCAAAATCAGTATCAAAAAGCAGCGTTTTTGATAAAAAAAAACCACTTAGCACACTAACTGACCATGCAGTTAAATTTATCTAAAAAAGCACTTGCAGGAAAAATATCATCGCTATATTATACGCGCACTCCAAACGAGACGGGTTACAAACACCTGGTTTGAAGTAGTTAACTAACGCTTAGTTTAGTTGCCCGAATAGCTCAGTCGGTAGAGCAGAGGATTGAAAATCCTCGTGTCCCTGGTTCGATTCCGGGTTCGGGCACCACTATTTAGATGTAACAGTTAAGCCGGCATAGCTCAGTTGGTAGAGCAACTGACTTGTAATCAGTAGGTCCCGAGTTCGACTCTTGGTGCCGGCACCATAAAAATAAAAAAACCACTCTTTGAGTGGTTTTTTTATGCCTGAAATTTATCATAAGCTTATCAACAAGCGGTCAAGCGGTATTGATTAAGCCAAGCTTATCATGTATTTATCTAAGCGCCCTTGCTTGTGTGGCGAAAGGCAAACGTCATGGTTCCAAGCCCAAGTAATCCTCTGTCACGCAATACCAACCTGCCCTTGAATGGCTTTAAATAAGCAAAAGATAGCACCTTGTTATCAATAAAAATAGCGCATAAAAAAAGGAGCCTGCGCTCCTTTTGATAATCATGTTATTCAATCACTGGCTCACTTCCAGCTTTTTATCTTATGGCCTTTCAGGGCATAAAACAGAATAAACAGATAACAAGGTAGCATCACCATATAGCCGCCTTGTAATCCCAAAGAGGTGGCTGAGCTGGTTATCCCCCAGAATAAAGGACCAAACGCACCACCGGCAATCCCCATCACCAGTAACGCAGAGCCTGTACTGGTCAACTTACCCATACCCGACAACGCCAAAGGCCACACAGCAGGCCACACAATGGCGTTAGCTAAACCTAAAAAGGCGATCATCAACAAGGTGTCGGGCAGCATGACTCCACCTAAGGGTACCAATAGGGCGTTGGCTATCACATAGGACTCATTACTCCCCAATAAAATCCCCATCGTCAGCAAGATACCTAATACTGCCGAGATGGTTAATGCCGTGGGTTGGGAGATAAAGCGCGGAATAGTTAATATACCTAAGATATAACCTAACACCATGCAGATCATGGTATATGAGGTCATGACACCATATTTTTCGATCCCTAAACTTAAGGCAAAAATACCTATGGTATCGCCAGCAATGACCTCAACCGCGACATAGAAAAATAGCGCAACCACACCTAAGGCAAGATTAGGGTGCGATAACGCTTCGCGAGTGTGTCCTTTACCGCTTAAGGTTTCATCATCTTCCTTAGCCAGCTCAGGTAATGGCGACTTCTTCACTAAAATAGCTAAAAAGCCGATAAATAACGCCATTCCCATATAGGGATACACTAGGCTATTAGCCATTTCATCAATTTGAACTTGGGTAAGCTCTATGCCGACGCGATCACTAAAGCTGTCTAAAATGAGTGCGGTAAACACCATAGGGGCAATCACACCCGCGCCTTTATTTAAAATCCCCATTACGCTAACGCGCGCTGCTGCCGATTCTTCTGGACCAATTCTTACCACGTAAGGGTTTACCGCTGTTTGCAGTAAAGTTTGCCCAGTCCCCATCACTAACTGAGCCAATAAAAACAGCGCAAATATTTGTGTTTTAGCCGCGGGAATAAAGAGTAAGCCCGCCAACATCATGATCCCCATACCTAAAGCCATACCACTCTTGTAGCCTACTTTGCGGATCACCCATGCCGAGGGTAAGGCAGTAAATGTCACTGCAATATAAAAAGAGAAGAGGATTAACGACGCTTGTAGGGGAGAGAGTTGTAGGATCTGTTTGAGGTAAGGCATTAACGACCCATTTAACCACGTCGCAAAACCTAAGATAAAGAACAGTCCTGCGACAATCGCCATCGGGATCACGCTGCTGCGCTTATTTTCGCTATTTAATGTCATTTCCATAAGCCAAGTTTCTTATAGTAATTAATATATTGGTATGGGATTAACCTATACCGGCTCAGTATTGATAATGGTACTTATGACAATGGCGACGCTTATCCAACCAGACTTTTTGCCACCTTGTTTCACCGATGTTAAAACATAAAACCCAAAAAGACAACGCTGTCATTTTGGGTTTTTATTAAATTTACCACTAACAGCTGGATTTAACAGGCTAAAGCCTAGCAACCCACTCAGCCGCAACAATTACACCTTAATAAAGATGTCACGCTTATACATCCAAAAAAGTAACAACCATTGCACCAGCAATAAGGCGAGCGTGGCGGCCAACATCTGCGCATTGGCGGGTAATGCATCGATGAGTCCACCAAAGAGACTGCGTGCCATATAGTCCCATTTCACCAAACTAGAGGCTAAATAGATGATGATGGCGTTACAGCCGATGACCACGAAAACATAAACCAATTTGTGCCATTTCAACACATCCACCAGCGCATAAAATACGCCAAGTAACAACAAGCTCCAGCCGGTAGTGACCAACACAAACGAGCTGGTCCACAGATCTTTATTGACTGGCAACAAGCCATCACACCACCAGCCTAAAGTTAATACGCTAACGCCAATCAGCAGCAACAGCGCCACTTTAGTCCACTCCCCTTTGGGGTGCGTTTTAACAATAAAGCGCCCGGTAAACCCCCCAGCAAGGGCGTTAATCACCGCGGGTAAAGTGGATAGTATCCCTTCGGGATCCATCGCTCGTCCTTGGTAGGTGATCCCGGGGAGAAAATGACTATCGACATACGCATTAATCGAACCCTCCATCGATAAATCACCTGCCACCCCACCCGGTACTGGCAGCAGCAATTGCATCGCACCGTAGCCAATCAGCAACCCCAGCGCCACGATAATTTGAGTACGCAAACTGGTATGCCACACTAAGATGGCGGCAAAAAACCAGGCAAAGGCAATGCGCCCAAGTACACTGGCATAACGAACATCATCCAAGGATGCCGGCACCCCGACACCCCAACCATGGTTATAAAGCACACCCAAAAATAGCAGTAATAACAAACGTTTTACTGCGTGACGATACACAGGCCAGCGAGCAGACCAAGGCAAAACATCAAGCCGCTTAGGCGATAAGCCAAGCGCAACGCCCGAAAGGAAAATAAATAGCGGAAAAATCAAATCATAAAAGGTAAACCCGTGCCATTGGCTGTGCTGCATCTGAGCATCGGCAATGCGCCAACCTTGCCAGCTGGTCAAAGCGAAGAGGCCGGCAAATAGGGCTTCACCGCCTAAGATCCAAAACATATCGAAGCCCCGTAAAGCATCGAGTGACATTAATCTCGGCTTAGCCATCTTGGCCTGTTCGGCTTGCATTGGCATACTTCCTATGATGTTTATAAAGATGTAGTTTATCTATCACTAGATAGCGCAAGGCCCTAAAAGCATGACTTTTAGGGCCTGTTATTGATTCAAATGCGTTAGCCTTGATACACCAAGTGCCCAGCAATATAGGTTTGCTGTACCTTATGCTGGTCTAACAGTACCAAATCGGCCTTGGCGCCCACACTCAGCTGTCCCCGCTGCGCCTGATGTCCGATAAACTGCGCCGGATAGAGAGCTGCCATGCGCAGTGCTTCATCGAGTGATAATCCGAGTAAGTTGACGCTATTATTCACCGCTCCCATCATATCAAGTACACAGCCCGCCAGTTCACCTGTCACCGCGTTTAAACGCGAGCCTTGGCGAACCACCTGCGTGCCAAATAGTTCGAAACTGGCATCTTGCGCCATACCGACAGGCGGCATGGCGTCGGTCACTAGCATCACCTTACCTTTAGGTTTAGCGTAAATCGCGACTTTAGCGGCAGCGGTATGTACATGGTGACCATCGACAATCAACCCGCACCAGGCGTCACGACTCTCGATGGCGGCGCCGACCATGCCAGGCTCCCGCGACCCCATTGGTGACATGGCATTAAATAGGTGCGTAAAGCAGGTGGCCCCCGCAGCCAAGGCTGCGACTACCGTGTCATAATCGGCGTTAGAATGGCCTAAGCAGACCCTAACCCCTTGCGCGACTAATGCCTCAATCACTTCAGTGGAGACATTTTCTGGTGCTAAGGTAACGACTTTGGTGCCTAAGTCGTTGCGGCTAAAGATGGCTAATTCCGCATCAGAAATACGCCTAATATGCGACTGGGGATGCACCCCTTTTTTGGGCACCGACAAGTGCGGGCCCTCAAAATGCACCCCAAGCACACCATGACAACCTTGAGCTATCGCTTGGGCAACAGCATCGGCAGCACGCTGCATCACCTCTACCTTATCGGTGATCAGGGTGGGTAAAAATCCTGTGGTGCCAAACTGCGCGTGAGCCCGGCCTATGGTGTTAATACACTCAACACTGGGGTCGGCATTAAACAGTGCTCCACCGCCGCCGTTCACCTGTATATCGATAAACCCAGGCACTAAGGTGCCAGTCAGTTTAATGGGCTCAACGCCCGATACCGTATCAAATACGCGAATATGACCATCTTCTAGCGTGATGGGCAGCTGATGATGAAACTGCTCACCATCAAACAGCCGTTCAGCAATGAAAGTTTGTTGCATAACTAATGTCCCCTGAAGCCGTTAACGCTGGCGGCGTGCAATAGTTAACGTGTGGTGGATTGTGCGGCCACCTGCTGGCGGGCATAGTAAGCGGCACCAAATTCTGGCGGCGCGATCACCGGCGCGATGTTGGCCACAACATCGCTATCTAACCAAGGTGCTAACGGTTCGGCTAAGCCCCCAATCATTGAAAAACGTGGTGGATTAAGCTCAAACAGTTTATGGGCCAGCTGACTTAAATAAGCGGCGCCTTCGGTCACAATCGCTTTGGCGACCTCATCATTATCATTGGCACAGGTTAACACCGTCCGTGCCAGCGTGGCATAGCTGCTGGAGGATTGTCCGGCTAAATGCGCCACGATACCCATGGCATCGTACACCTTAAAATATGCCAGTAAACGCTCAGTTAGCGCCGTTGGCGGCGCAAAGCCATCGAGGTGTAACAGCACTTGTTCGGCCGCTTTTAGCCCTAACCAAGCGCCGCTGCCCTTATCGCCTAACATAAAGCCATGGCCACCCAGGCACAGAGATTGCTCACCGACATGGGCATAACCACACGACCCCGTACCCGTTATGATAACCGCACCATCGCCTCCATTATGGGCGCCAATGCAGGCGGCGTGTAGATCGGTTGTGACATACATCTGCGCAAAGGGATGCTGCCAGTTTGCTACCTGCTGGTATAGGTGCGGCACATTAACCCCTGCTAGCCCTAATCCGGCAATGAGCTGGCGGCTATCGCTTAAGGCTAATCCTGCATCGGTTAACGCCAGCGCGGTCGACTGTTTAATCGACTCAAAGGTTTGCGACAAACCATGAAGTGGATTAGCGCGCCCAGCAACGCCACTGCCTAAAATACGATTGTCTGCAGCATAGATGGTCGCACGGCATTTACTTCCCCCACCATCTATACCTATGTATAAGGGCGTATCCTTCGTCTGATTCAATCCCATTACGGACCTCTTTTACCGTGTTAATATCCAAAATTACCGTTAATCGAAACCATAACTTTGGGTCGCTACTGCAAGTTAATACAATGTTACAATAACAATGACAGCGTTGTCATTTATTTTATTGCTATCGATAGACAACTAACATGCCATCTAGCATCGAATTGATTATTGCTCTTGATATTGCAAACTTCGCATCGAAAACGTAAGTAAAACCACATCAAAAAGGCTCCGTCATGCCGCGGCTTGTTGATGGTGGAGCAGGAAAAGAGTGACCTTGATAGTAGGTTGTCACTCTCAAATTCAAGCAGACTAATTGACGCTGAGTATGCGCCCTTTGCGCTGCCCATCCGCCGCCACGCCTCTGACCTCGACTTTGCCCTCAACCTCGACTTGTTGAGTATAGGGTTGCCACTGCCCCCCATTCAGTCGGTATTGGGCCTGCAAACCAGGATAGAAGTGGTTAATCTGCAACATGCTATTTTTAATACGCGCCCCTAGGGTCGGCACTCGATAGGCAATATTGGCCATATCAAGTTTTAGCAACTCTTTATGACCAAGCGTGTTGGCAAATACCTGCCATTGAGCCAGCTGCTTGGCGCGCATATCATCAGTAAAGAAGCCGCTATCTTGATGATAGATAGCCCCTTGGTACTGATATGGCACTTCCCAGTCGGCTTGATGCCAAGCACGCTCGGCCAGTACTAATAGGCGCGGAAAAATCATATATTCGGCAACATCGTCACTGCGAATGGTCTCACTCCATATTTGCCCTTGAAGGCCACGAAATGTCACCCTTTGGGCTAAGGGACCACTGAGACGTTGTCCTTGCTCATTGAGTTTAATGGTGTCGTCAGCGATAAAAGGTTGGCCTTCGATATTGGTCCACTGCTCGGCGTTAGCGGGGAGGTTATCGGGCATAAAGCTAAAAATCTTGCGCTCGTTGGTATTACGACTTGCCCAGTAATAGCCATGCTCTTTCGGATCGGCCTCATAAGGAAAATCGAAATAGAGCACCTCAGGATTACTCAGCACTGTATGCCACTGTAAATTAGCTTGTTTATGTGCACGCTTAAAACCGTCATGGGAGATCACATCCCAAATATTACTCTGGGTAGTGGCTGGCATCCGCTCTGGGCGAGTGTGGCTCATGCCATCGCTCCACCCTGCTGCCTCTATGCCTTTTTCAGCCAGCATATTGGCAACACGCTCAATAAAGTAGGCGCCATAATCTTGCTCACTGGCCACGCCTTTATCGTTATTGCGTAAAAACGCTTGGCATACTGGCGACTCAATCCAAGCGCCTGCCGTTTCATCGGCGCCAATATGGTAGACGGTCAAGGGCTGGCCTGCTTGCTGGTGTAGCAGGGCTATCTCATCGACCACTTTGCCGACAAAATCAAATGACGACTCCAGACACACGTTAAGCGTATTATCGTCATAATATTGGATTGAGGCGTATTGTGTGGTGTCCTGAGGATCGATTAAACGATATTGATTCGCCGCCGCAATATCACCTTTTGCCAACAACTTACGATAGCGCGCCTCCATCGACTTAATGGCTGCGCGCGAATGTCCTGGCATATCCATCGAGGGGATCACTTGGATTTGGCGCGCGTTAGCATATTTAAGGATGTCGATATAATCGGCTTTAGTGTAATAACCATTAACAGCGCTCGCGGCGTCGGGACCACTGCCAAGCTGCGGAAGCAGACAACGATTTTCCTGCAAGTCATGGCAGCGTTTACTGCCAATGTCGGTTAATTCGGGCAGGCCATCAATCTCTAATCGCCAGCCTTCGTCATCGGCCATGTGCAGGTGCAGCTTGTTAAGCTTATAGGCTGCCATCTGATCGAGCAGATCTAAGATAAACTGCTTGCTGTGAAAGTTACGCGCCACATCGACATGCATGCCTCTAAATTCATATCTTGGCTCATCTTCAATCTGCATGGTATTTACGCTAAGCGCATTCACATCGATAAGGCTAGTGAGCGAAGCGATACCATAGGCGTATCCCGCATCATCGCCAGCGCGGATCGTAATGTTCTCCGGCGCGATGGAGAGCTGATAACCGCCTGCCATAAGTGGTTTCGTTAAGGGGCGTAACGTCAACGAGATCCCCTGGTTTTGCTCGGTAACACCAAGGCGCTCAAGGCGTGCCAATGCTGCATCAATTGCGCTACGCTTGACCTCTGTAGCTGATAACTTATAGCCAGAGCTGAGTGACACTGCTTGTGCATCACTGTCGATAATTTGCGATTTAGGTGTAGGAATTATGGTGTTAATAGCAAGTGTTGGCTGCGGCTGTACCTGGGCATTGGCCTCAAATAACACCTCAGCCCTGGCCCATTTAAGCGTATCGGTACCGCTGCGCTTATATTGAGTTTGCTCACTGACAAATGCCACGGCGTAGGGGCGCGTCTCCATGCCGGTGTCAGGATCGATACCCAAGCGAGTACTGGCAATCACCTCAGGCTCAAGCCCTGACGCCACAATATAGTAATTAGGCATCGCATCCGTTTCAGATAATTGCCATAACTCCCCGAGAAAATCCACAGTATATGTTTGCCCGGCCTCAAAACCGGCAAACTGCTCGGTGGGGGTAATTTTATGTAGATCACCTTTGACATGGGTAATAGCAAACTGTGGTGATGACTCAGACAATTGCTGCGGTGGTAACACCGCCTTAACGGGCCGCAGTTGGCTGTAATAAATCGCCCAGTCGCGTGCTTTAAAATCAATTGCCGATGTAAAAGTGATTTGCGCGGCAAAACAGCGTCCATCGACACCGCTACTGGTACATTGCTGCGGATAATTAGTCAGCGTTGCATAGGTAACGGCCAAGGTGTTGGCAAAATCATGCAACTGCTGTTGCGATATCGCGCCGTTTTGAGACGCTGTCGTACTGATAGCTGCAGCTTTGGTCGTAGTGGCGGGCTGAGGATCAGATAGAAGACTTTGTGGAGATGAAGACTCGAGTGATTTTGGGCTACACGCCGCACTTGATAAGGTGAGCATCACCGCGAGAGCGGCAAGATTATTATTCATGGACTTCCTCTATTATCTTATCCACAACGCGCGATACCGAGTTTGTGGTTTTATCCATACTCATTGGAGCGATACGATTTATGATTAACCCAGTGCCTTTGCATGCTAATGAGGGTGAATAATGGTTTCACGACAGCAACTTTAAATACCGTTAGCCACTATGACGCTTCGCTATCAATCACTAAAAATAGCCATAAAAAAATGCTAGGTGCAGTAACTGTTATTCACAGAATAAAGCACCTAGCTATCTCTAGCATCCGGGGAGAGACTATAGGAAACATCAAACACAATCATGCCGGATAAACCAAGCGATAACTGCCAAACACATGCATGTAAGAGACCTCTTCCTACATCATGTTAACCTTACAAACAGAGATGTCACACAAGCAAATGACAACGCTGTCATCTGTAAACTTACACAACAAAAAACAGAATATCTACATTTTTTTGACAAAAAATGTTTTTTTTAGCCTAACCACTGTTATTCCTATCCAGATTGGCACAGTCTAGAAATATAAAAATCAAAAACAATTTCACGACAATGTTGATAACTATTGATAACATCATCATGTTACTCTCATATGTAACCTTAGCTAAGTTAGCTGTACTGTAATTGTCATGCTCAATTGATGAGGCGATATGTCTAAGCATGGCACGATATCTACAATTAAAAACCTTAATAAACAGATGAGTACATGAAGAAACTTATTTTAAACACTAAGTGATGCGATGCTAAATGACTGGGTATAATTGCCCCAATAAAACCAACTCTAACTATTGGGGGTAAAAGAGATAAATTTACTAGACTCACAAAATAACAACCAAAGTAAAAATACCAAATAAAAAAATTGTTAAGCTAATAAAACTAATTAGCGTTAGGAATAATTTAAAGGCGGCTATGTGACTTTAGCCAACTTAAACTAACGCCAACGAATTGCATAAAGGTAACCAACCATGACACAAATCGCCCCCCTTTCTTCACAAAAACACTTGCACTTCAAGTTAGCGCAATCAACAGACTACAGCCGATTTTCTGCTGAACACTTAATCCCTGTTGTTGCGCGAGAGATCCCCAATTTAGCCGCTGAGTTCCCCATTGTATTTGTGAAAAATAGCGAGACAGGTCGATTTACTCCTGTGGCAATGATGGGCATTAAACCTAAAATAAATCTTTATTGTCAGTCAACTAAATGGCATGCGCCGGTAACCCCATTAGGGTTTAGTAATGCTCCTCTCTCCCTCGCCAAAACATCTGCACAAAGCGATGAACTCATGATCTGTATCGATGAGCAGAGCCCCTTACTCTCACAACATGAAGGGATCAGGCTCTTTAACGATAATGGTGAGCAGACGGACTACCTTACTGCCAGAACCAATGCCTTAATGGATATTGCAGCACTACATCAACAAACACAGGCTATATGCCAATATCTGGCTGATAAAAATCTGCTTAGCCCGCAACAACTCACGATTAAGGGAGGCGAAAACGTACAACATATCAACATTAATGGCGTATATGTGATCGATGATGAAAATCTTAACGCTATCAGCGATGAGGACTTTTTAGCACTTAAAAACAAAGGATTACTGCCCATTATTTACGCTCACAGAGCTTCGTTAAACCAGTTATCAAGACTGATTGTTGAACAGAATAAATACGACAACCAACAATAATTCATCACGCGATAATCTAGTGGGGATAAGTAATCATTTACACTTGGCGATATAACAAAAAGTCATATCGCCAAGTGCTCAATATAAATAGATGAGCTAGGCTCTCAAATGAGTAATATGGCGCAGCTTTATATCAAGCGTTTAGTGCTCACCTCACTTTTAGCGTTAATGGAAATAAGCACCATTGAAATCAGTTTTTTTGTAATCCATAGCGAATAATTTTTTGTAATAAATCCCTATGATCTGGCAGCGTGTCGACTAATTGAGCCGTCATTTGTTGCCCTTTTTGTCGACGAGATTGCCACGATGCTTGATGATCTTGATTCTCGCCAGCATGCGGCCGAGTATTAAATTGCATCCCGTAAAGCACATAGAGGTAATTTTCTAGGTCAAATACCTCAAACTTACTAAAAAAGTCTTGCCGACTCGGAATATGGTTTTGCCACAACTGAAGCCTATCGGCTAATGCGGGAGGAATGGTATTGCTGTCGCGGTTATCGACCCAAAAAGGCGCATCTGTTCGATCGGATATGCAATAGTGTAATTTAATGAACTCAACCACTCTCTCCCAAGCGTAGCTCATCACCTTATTTAGTTGCTCGGCAATCAAGCTTAATTCTGCCTTATGTTTTGGCAATCGATTGGCAAAAAAACCTGCGGCAAAGTCTGTTAATAAGATAGAAGTGGCTTCCAATGGTTCTAAAAAACCTTGAGCCAAACCGAGTGACAAACAGTTTTGGTGCATAAACCGCTCACGGTAACCTAGCCTCATCGGTAAAATACGGTATTGAAACTTCGCTAAATCGTCACCAATGTATGTCGCCAATTTTTTAAGCGCCGTAGCCTCGCTCATATATTTTGATGCGTAAACAAAACCAATTCCACGACGCTGAGTCAAGGCTATGTCCCAAATCCACCCAGCCTGGTGAGCAGTAGCTAGTGTAAATGGCGCAATCGGTGCATCATCAGCAATGGGCACCTGCACCGCAATCGCCTTGTCGACAAAAAGTTGCTTAGACTTGTCGACAAATGGCACCTTTAGCGTCTTATCAATCAGCAGTGCATCAAAGCCACTACAATCAATATAAAAATCAGCGGATATCGTACCGTGACTATCGGTTTCAAGAGACGCTATATCACCACTATCATTAAGATTTACCGCAACCACATTTGCTCTAATATGCTCGACCTTGAAGCGAGATGTGGCATTGGCTGCCAACAACTGCGCAAACTTCGCCGCATTAAGATGATAAGCGTAACCAAGTGAGCCTTTATATTCGGCATGGGTGATCTGTTTTGGCCCTTTATAAGCTTCACACACTGCATGTTGAGGTGAGACCACATCACCATAGTAGCCCTGCTTGTTTTGCAACCAAACAGGGATTAAAGCCTCCTCCACAAGCAATGGGGAATCAAATAAGTGATGATAAAAATTATGTTCGCCGTGACGCTCCTTATCTAGCCAGTTAACAAATTTTATCGATTGCTTAAACGTTGCATCGCAACTTCGAATAAACTCAGCTTCACTGATACCGAATCGCTTTAAACTACTACGAATAGCTGGCACCGTTCCCTCACCAACACCAATTGTTGGGATATCGGGCGATTCAATAAGCGTCACTGTCACCGCTGTATTATCTGCTAATGCCTGACCAATATGATTTGCCGCCAGCCAACCAGCCGTGCCTCCGCCAACAATAACGATTGTTTTAATGTCCATGTATTACCTTTTCAATCTGACCTATAGAGCCTGATAGCAACAGCTTTAATCTTGTTATGCTGTCAATAAAAAGCCCAGCAGATGCTGGGCTTAATTACAATCAACTATCTCAATAGTGATTAGAATCTAAGTGCAACACCCACCTTGTATCGAGCTTCACCTTCGAAACTCCACACTGGGTAATCGGCTTTAAATTCAGGGATAACTTCGGCATCTAGCGGAGCAATACCTGTTTGTATGCTATCTTCTTCGGTTAAGTTAACCGCTTCGAAGGTAATGTCCATCCAATCGGTAATACTGTAATTCATGCTTAAGTCGAGTGAACCATAGTCTTCATGTTGCCGGTTGCCATAAAATCCTGGCAGTTCACGCATCATGTACTCACTACGCCAGTTGTAAGCTAAGCGAGCATTGAAGCTCTCCATCTCATAGTAACCGACTAAGTTAACTGTATGCTTAGAGGAGTCAGAGAAGACACCGACTTGATCAGGGTAGTTCTCCGCTGGTGAACCCGCATCGGCAAAGGTGTAGTTAGCCGAGTAGCCAAAACCATTGTCATATGAGTCTTGAAGTTGTAATTCAATCCCTTCGATACGACCACCATCGGCATTGTACTTTTCACTGACGGTCCAGCAATCGTAAATTCCAACGCCGCATGCACTATCACCTTGGGCGATAAGGTCGTTATCATCAATACCAATCTGCTGGTTTAACTTTTGACGAGTGGTGATAAATGAGCTGACATCTTTAATAAAGTAAGTGATAGATGCTAAGCCTTCGCCGCCAAAATACCACTCTAAGCTAAGATCTGCCTGCGTGGCTTTAAACGGGTCTAATGAAACTGAGCCACGGTTTAACTTTTCATTACCCGGCGTTCCATCGTTCAGAGTCTGGAAGTGTTGATGTAGCAAAAAGCTCAGAATAGTTAGGACGCGATATCACTTGCGCCGCAGAGGTACGTAAAATCAGATCTGGAGCTAAATCAAATGCGATATTCACACTTGGCAACACATCGTTATAGCTAGACTTATCAGTACTCATCTCATCGGCAAATTGGCCTGAATCACTCAATGCATAGTAATCTGATTCGACATCGGTAGAGATAAAGCGCAAACCAAAGTTACCGCGAATACCATCGGCCTCAAAATTCGCCATCGCGTACGCCGCAAGGTTTTTTTCGTTCAAGGTGCCATAACCCGACTTATCGCGAGTAAAGCCATCAACTGCAGCGTATGCATCATTGATCATCGCATCAAAATTGGGCTTAGGTAACGTAAAACCAGCACCAGAAGAGATGGTACCTGAATAATAATCAGAGGCGTCTTTCTCGGCGATATCACCCACAATTGCCGCATCAGTTTCTTGAGTCACATCATGGTCGGCGTAACGCACACCGGTTTTAATTGAAGTAATAGCCCCAAAGTCAACCGGGAAGGTTAAATCGACTTGCGCATAAGTCTCTTCATCTGTATTGGGTTGTTTTTTCAATGCCCAGCCAGCGGTTGCCAGTTTTCCATTAAAATCACTGGCATCAAAATCTTTATTTGCAATATCGATAGCAATCTTTTCACCGGTAGCATCATAGTGGCCAGCAAAGTCACCGGGTTGGCCAATTGAATTACCATAATTAGACGTTAGGCTTGTACCACCATCTGAGCTGGTATTGCCAACACGCCCTTCTAGAGTGAAATTATCCGCTTCATACTTAAAGTCAAAGTCATAGGTGTCTGACGACATCTCAGCTTGACGAGCCCAAGTTTGTGCCCATGCAAACCCGCCTTCACCTGTATGAGTAATATCAGTACAAACACCGGCTGCATTGGTTAGGTTACAGGTACTTACACCTTGTTGAGTTGGGAACAAGAAAATAGAAGTATTAGCGTTATCCGCCTTTAAATCCATACTGGTTACCGTAAGGCCAAACTCTAATTTATCTGTAGGGCGATACTGCGCCGCAACGTTATATGCCGTGCGCTCTCTGTCTTGTTGGAATGTCGTGGGGACAATTTCACCCCAGCCCAATAAAGTCTCGATACCATTGCGTTGATATTCAGTTTGAGAGCCTGCTGCCGACACTAGAATACCGAAGTTTTCGTTGTCATTTTTCCAACTGTATAGTCCTGAAAGCGCCGGATCGGTCTCTTCTGAGATCGTTCCGTAATCCCCTTTAGCACTGAGGAACACAGTGTTAGCATCTAAATCTAACGGCTTACGGGTCTTAACGATAACTGTACCGCCAATACCACCTTCGGTGATATCAGCCTGTGAAGACTTATACACCTCAATACCGCTCACCATCTCTGGCGGCAATAGTGAATAGTTAAAACTACGGTCAATAGCCTGTTGATCGAACCAGCCAGTTGAGGCAACTGAATGACCATTGAGCAGCGTGCGGGTAAGTTGTGATGAAGCGCCACGAATAGACACCTGCTGCCCCTGACCAAATTGACGATTAACAGTCACACCAGGAATACGCGCTAAAGACTCACCCACATCGCCATCGGGAAATTTACCAATATCTTCAGCGGTCACTGCGTCGACAACGGCATCAGAGAAGCGTTTAGCGTTGATGGACGCCTTCATTGATGCACGTAAGCCGCGCACTTCGATTTTTTCAATATTATCGGTATTAACAGTTTGTGCCTCAGCTTCCGCTGCGATGGCTGAAACCGACATTGCGCCGCTCATGAGTAGTGCAATATTTGTAGCTAGTATACTTTTCTTAAAAGTAGATGGTCGCATCTCGTATCCCTTCCATAACTTTATTATCGTTTTAGTTTCATGCCCATTCCCTCAACAGGAATGACAACGCTGTCATGTGGGTACAAAGATTACACAACAATTAACAGTTGCGCCACAACAAAATAACCAAAAAAACTTAAATATCGTCTAACACATCACAAAGCCAACAATAACTTGTTTAGGAATAAAAATATAAGGCATTGATAATATTAATTAAAAGTAATCGTGAATTTACTATTCGTTAAGAAGAATCGTTCGCATAAAATGCTAAAATCGATTTGATGATTGCTTAATTCGTTAAAAATTAGCAATATTGTCGGTAGGGGAAGTGAGATCTGCTGTGTCGTCATACAGTACATCGTTTGAATAAAGTTAAATTCTGTAGACTGCAATTAGCAGCTATCACAATGAGTGACCACTAGATGAAAGTAACCATAAATGATGTTGCCAAGTACGCTGGCGTCTCGATAAAGACGGTATCCAGAGTCACCAATAAGGAGCCGTCGGTCAGGCAAGCGACCATTGATAAAGTCAATCAAGCCATTACAGCGCTTAACTACCAACCAAACCTCGCTGCACGTAACCTAGCCGGAACCAAATCCTATGTCATCGCTTTTGTGTATGACAACCCTAATGCTTACTATGTCATTGATATGCAAAATGGTATTTTATCAGCTTGCAAACAAAGGGGGTACGAGCTACTGATCCACCCTTGTGACGCAACGTCAGAAAATATCTGCCAAGAACTAACAGATATGGTACGCCACGCACGCCTATCGGGCTTAGTGCTAACCCCCCCTCTGTCAGAGGATCCCAAAGTGCTCGCGGCATTGGATAACATTAACGCTAATTATGTGCGTATTATTGCCGGTGAAGCGGCGGATCAATATGGTGGCTTAACGGTATTAGTTAACGACAGGCAGGGCGCGGTATCGATTACTCAGCATTTAATCGATCTTGGCCATCAACATATCGCCTTTCTTAGCGGTGATCAGCAGCATGAATCAACAAAAGAGCGCTTAGCTGGCTTTAAGCAAGCGATGCAAAACAACCAGTTACCGGTTAATGAAACCTATATCATTAATGGTCAATACTCTTTTGAATTTGGGGTTGAAGGTGCCAAAATATTGCTTAGCAAGCCAGATAGACCGACTGCTATTGTCGCCTGTAACGATGAAATTGCGGCAGGCGCCTTATTTGCCGCGCGTTTAGAGGGCGTTTCGATTCCTGCAGAACTGTCCATTGTCGGCTTTGAAGACAGCCCCTTTTCGCGGCAAACTTGGCCTAAACTCACCACGGTGCATCAGCCAAACGATAAGATAGCCCAAACCGCTACCGAGCTGTTGATTGCACAGCAAAACAAACTAGAAGATACCCCCACCGAGCATATGTTTATGCCAGAACCAGTGATCAGAGATTCTTCTGCGAGCCCGCTGTCATCCTAAGTGTTAACTTGACTCAAGACGCGCCATGCAAGTACTAAAAAGCCGTTGTTCATTACAACGGCTTTTTAGTAACTTGAGGATCCGCAACAGCAAATAACGAACTGTCCCAGTAGCGAAAGGCCTGTCACGTGATAGAAGTTACAATAATTACACTGCTTCTTCGTTTTCTTCACCGGTACGAATACGGATAACGCGCTCGACTTCAGTCACAAATATCTTACCGTCGCCAATTTTACCCGTTCTAGCGGTATCGACTATCACTTCGATAGCCTGCTCTAGTTGTTCATCTTGGATAACAAGTTCAATTTTCACCTTAGGTAAAAAATCGACCATATATTCGGCGCCACGATATAATTCGGTGTGACCTTTCTGGCGCCCAAAACCTTTGACTTCAGAAACTGTCATGCCGGTAATGCCGATTTCAGCCAGAGATTCTCGTACGTCATCTAACTTAAATGGCTTAATTATGGCTTCAACTTTCTTCATCAAACGCTCCCTTTAACTTTATTTGGCAATAACAACATGTTGTTATTAGCTTACCACGCTATATGATTACGCAGAAGTTGAATATCTACGATACCAAGCAGAAGTAATATCCGCAGCTAAGAACAATATAAAACAATGCCAGATAACAAATCGGCACTAAGCCACGCCAACAACTATACTTTACATTCTGTGACCAATTATAGCCTAGTCAATTTAACCACCCCTACAACGCTTTTACTCAATTGAATCATCGCAGGATGCGATGATCATGTATGCACAAGGATGATGTATGGATAAGCATTATGGATTTAACCTCATCGAATTAATGGTGACTTTAATTGTCGCCACTATCTTAATCGGCATCGCCGCACCAAGCTTAAGTAACCTTTACGATGCACAGCGGGCAAACAGCTCGATTCGAGAGATTCAACAAACATTACAATTTGGCCGAAATGCAGCAATAAGCTATGGATTAAGAGTCACTATTTGCCCACTAAAAGATAACCAATGCGATGAAAATTGGCAAAATGGCTTATCCGTATTTACCGATTCTGGCGTAACCAATCAACTTGATGCTAATGACAAGTTACTATTAAGCACGAGGCCCTTTCACCCACGAGATACTGTTGACTACAACCGTGCCGCGGTGCGCTTTCAACCGGATGGTCTTGCATCAGGAACCAACGGCACACTCACTTATTGTCCGACATCGGCTAATAACCCCAACTCCAAAGCCGTTATCGTCAATCAGGCTGGGCGAGTACGATTTTCAAATAAACAACAGATTAGCTGCATTAAGTGATGCCAGTTCCCAACCATAAAATACGCTGTCACTTACTTGTCTGTAACGTATTTAATGCCAATTTATTAGCATTAAAAAGAATAAGTTATATATACTGAAATTGAAAAAGTTCTCGCTTATACTAAACCCGTTAACCACGAGGACAATATCAATGCGATATCTGCAGCAAGGGTTCACCCTAGTCGAGCTCATGGTCACGATAGTGATCGCTGGCATATTACTCACTATAGGCGTTCCCTCTTTAATATCCGTTTATGAAGACGTACGTGCCAGTAATAATATTGAAAAAATTCATAATGTCATGGCTTTTGCACGCAACCAGGCAATTAGCTACGGCACTACCGTCAATGTCTGCCCATTTGCAAGTGCAACGTCGTGCGGAACGACAACAGATTGGAGCGGTGGTGTAAGGGTGTTTATTAATGCAAATGGCGCCGATACTGAATTGAGGGCGATCGACAGTTTTAATAGTCAGGATGCTATAACAGGGCCTAACGGTAACATCACCTTTTCATCAGAAGGCTTATCATCTGGAGGAACGATTATCTACTGCCCCAACGGTAACGCCGCCTCATCACAGAGTATCGATATTAGCAGCAGCGGGTTAGTATCTTATGGCGCTACTGGTATTAGTTGCTCATAAACAAGACTAAAAATAATAAAAAAGCCCTGTACATATTACGACTCAAAAGTCTTAATATGTACAGGGCTTTATATTAATAGCGAGTGAAGATTATCTTAATGTTCGCTCATCTAATGCTTTAGAATTATCGCTACTAAACATTTCAGTTAACGATACACACTCAACAACATCTTTAATGAAATATTTCTTACCCTTAGTATCCACTAATTGTTTACCGGGAAGCGATGCGATTTTAAGTGCCACTCCTTGTAGTTTCCAGCGATAAAAAACCACCTTATCTGCTTTAGCGGTAATAATATGGCATTTATAATCTTGCTTGGTATTCCCCGCCGCAGCTAGAACGAAAAGGGGCGTTGCACATAGTATTGCGATAATCAATTTCATCATTTCCAACACTCCTTAGATGGCCCTTTAACACCCGCTGATGTCATGGTGATAGTTTTACAGGTCGAATCTCTGCTAGCTTGACTCCCCTGCGCCGTCGCTGTGATGGTAAAAGAACTGGTACCTGCCGAGGTGACAGAGTAATGACCCGCTTCGGTCACAAACGGGCTTGCAGCAAGACCAAGCTTAGTCATGTCTGTCGCATAGGCACGGTTATCTAAATAGTACTGTTCTTGTAAGTTAGCTATTCTCATCACAGCAGCAACCCCCTCAGCACGACCACTTTTAGTAATATAGTCAATATATGAGGGGTAAGCGATTGACGCCAAAATACCAATAATAGCTACCGTAATCATCAGCTCTATTAGGGTGAAACCTTTTACTTTTTGCATTCTTAATTACTCTCATCTTGATGATAGTAAATCTTATTGGTATTTAAACAGGCATCAAGATTAATTGTTCCGGTACAATTAAACCCATTATCATCACACATACCTTTACCTATAATTAAGTACGCAGTGCTTTCGCAATCGATTGCCGTTCCATTATTAGGAGCCTCATCATCCTCACAATCCAAACCTTCGCAAGCAGGGGCTGTAATTATTTTAGGGGGCTGCGGAATACAGTTATCACAGACTTCTATATATGGTGGGATTTCAGTGTCTCCTCCATCAGGATATTCTTCTGAATACCGTCCTCCTCGGTGTAAATCTAATGTATATAACTTGCCTACAGAAGAAACCGAACATGAATCTGCATCCGGTGCAGGTCCTGTTGGTGTAAAGGAAGTAAAATAAACTTTACCACTAATAATCACCGACGGAGACAAACTTTTTTCTCCAACTCCGGCAAAATCATAGTACCAACCTCTTTTTTCACCAAAAGCTATGTTTTCACTTTCTGACGCCGGTGAACTAGAAGTAATGTTGTAAAGGTTATCTGGATAGCTAAGCGGGGATGGTACCGATGTTCCACCTGAACCAAACTGCTGAGTAATCACATGCCTATCCTGAAAAACAAAAAACATATCATTCGTTGATGTACTTAATGGATCAGCCCTATTACCAGTACCTAAAGTCACAGCATCATATGGTACATTTTGATAAGCAACAGTCGTTGTTGTGCCAGATTCATCTGTCACTGTTACGTTTGATGTATTAGTAAAATAGGTTTGCGCGACGGTTGGTTCGTAAAAAAATCGCCTATCATTATTACTTAGTGCGCCACCAACCTGAGCAAATTTAAATCCACTCCAAGTTGTCTTTTCATCCGAAGGCATATCCATGCGCCACACATTTCCACCAAGATCTGCCGCATACAGCCTATCTGTCACTCCATCACTATCACTATCTAAAGTCGCTATAGAGCCAACGATAGAGTCTTCAATATTCGGTAAAGATGTGGCACCTGCAGCCCCAAATGAGTGAATAAGTTTACCTGTGGAAGCGTCAACTATATACACCATTCGTCCTACAGAATTTTTACCGCCGCCGCTATCATAGCCAGCATTATACCCACCACCAAAAATAAGCACCGGGCCTTTAAAACCAGGTATTGTTGTCACCACTGGCGTTGACCAGGTTTGGCCTAAATCAGCAAAACCATTAGTCTCATTAGAGATCTGCCACATAAGCTTAGGTGACGCTCCTGATACATCTAATGCATAGTAGGACTGACCACCACGGCGCATACCAAAGAATAGCCAAGCTTTATTTATCGCCCCACCATTACGTTCGACATGGGCGACTGGAGACCCATCAAGACCATAGACACCATGCCCCACAGAATAATCATTTCGTCTAATCACACTAATATTTGGTAATAATTCGTAAGGCAAAAAAGCCCAATCTTCAGTTACATCATCGCCTACATCTTTAAACGCGTGCATCACTCCATGGTTTGTACCTACAAAGATCATAGTATAGTCACCATAATCGATTGCAAGCGGTTGAGAGTGAAGTGGATCACCCATGATGTCGGCTCTTACGCCGTTAATGTCTATTGACGTATACTCTTCTGGAGTACCATCTTGATTGTAAGAGGCTACGTCTACATTCCAGCCTTGAATCCACTGAAACGCTTTAATTAATTCTTCATCTGCATTATCTACGGGCAACCCCATATAAGTGGCTAAGTTGCTCTGATCACCAGCCTTCGATGAAAACATACTGATAGTATTCGTAATACCCGCAGCATTAGCAGAAAACTCCGTCAACCCATTTAAATCGCTATATAAAACGCGCTTACTCGGAATTATACTTCTTGCGGCTCCCCCAGCAGCAACAACATTACCGCCATCGACAGGGCCATTAGCATCTGTATACCCGCTTTTATCACCCTGAGCACTGCAAGTACTCCATACTGTACAGGCAGTATTAGCAATACCTCCCGACGTGTCGATTGCAGGGTTACCGTTAGCATCGACTAAACCACCACTACTATTAACTTTTAACTTCTTGAGATTACCCGTCCATTTAGGACTTTGAGAAGGCTCAAAAAGCGCATAATAAGCAGAATCAAGGGTACGTGTAGGATCGGCACTACTAAAAGCAACACCTGGCGCTGAGAATCGCTGGCCGACACTATCTATTTCACCTATAAGCCTAGTGATGACTTCGATTAATTCAACTGTATTATCCGCTCTTGAATAAGTGCCTTTAAGCCCATTCTTTGGGTCACTTGAACGGTTTGCGGTTTCTATGAGCAATGGTTCTGCAGAATCCTTATCCTCACCTAAGCTAAAACCGACAGTGTGGGTAATGACACGTTGAAATCCATCAGCAGATGAAATATCTGTATTAAACATATATTCCGCCAATGCAGGCATAAAGCTTTCTTTTGCAGGCTGGCTTCCTTCTGCATCTTTATAAACAAACCCTTTCCCACCTAACCCCTCAATCAATGTATCGGCATTTTTATCAAGTACCGGAGCCCCATCTGTAATGTAGATAACATGAGCAACTTTATTGCACTTGGATAAAGGTGATCTATAGCCTCCGCCAATTTCGATACCGGTGTCATACATAGGTTGATTCGCAGTATACTTGAAACCACTGCCGTTATAATTTTCATCGCTATGTCCAAAGTGGATTTTACCACCACTAAAATAACGATATGCCTCATACAACGTTTCACATAAAGGAGTATTTGTCTCTGCAGGAAGATTGGTAATAGTATTAATTAACGCTTCTTTTTCTGCTCCTGTACGTTGTTTTATCCCCGCAACGATTCGGCCACCATCACTATCTCCTTCATAAGGAAAGTTTAAGTTAAACACCGCCAAACCAAAATCAACAGAGGGAACAGTACTGATCACACTTGAGATTGCTGTTTTAGCTATAGCCAAACGGGTTTGATCAGGGAAGTCTCCTGAAGCTGAGTCACCGCCCTCAGCTGCTTTTTGGTAATGCCGATACCAACGGAGATAGTTAGCTGTATATAACGTAACAATTTCACCAGTATTAAAACCGTTAACTTTTGCTACTGGTCCCCAAGGGGCATACTCTTTCTTCTGCCCGTTACCTGTAGTTACTCCATCTTGAGGATAACCATCTTCAAACCCGGTGTTGGGTAATGAATCTTTATTATTACTGAGATTTTTAGCAGAAATATCCTCATAACAATCAACTGGATTATTCTGCTCCTTACCTGAATTTTGTTTGATTGGTTGCCAAGTCCCAGCGCCGTTACCTTGGGTAATGTATTCCCGTATATAACCGGAAAATCGTCCATACTTTTTAAGTGCTGTTCGGGCCTCGGCACACCCGTTTATTAAATCGTTAAAACGATTTGTTTCAGAAGGGCTATCAGGAATACCTAAACCCGCTTCATCAATGCCTGTACCCACAGCAAAATAGATCATCCCGTCATCATAAGAGTTTGAACTATCCATTGGAGTATAAGTTGTACTAGGTTCATATCCTCCGGGCAATCCCTCAACCATTGTATCCATACTGCCTGAGTTATCAAAAATAATAAGCACTTGAGGACGAACGTTATTTTCAGCAGGATTTAAATATAAATCCGTATCGTCAGCCAGTGATTGCACAGGTACAGACAGTGCAGCGACTAGGCTTGCACATAATATTTTATTAAACTTCATACTCCACTCCCATTGAGCACTTTCTGCTCAACACCTGTAACCACAGTAAGCTGACCTAACTTATCCCGACCAAAACTTACCTGACTAGATATTTCGATACGTCGACATTTAAATAAATCGGTACCACTTGCATCAGCACTTCGCTGACAAGAAACATTCTTAGGGTCTACTTTTAGACTGCTCCAGCACCATCATCAACAAGAGGAAGAGGGGTCAACACTTGAGTTCCACTTGAATAGCTATTGCCATTGTCAATATTAGTCATAGTAGCTAAAAAGGCAGGGGTTTTATTGAGCAATACCGCTGCCACACCGCCATCAGCTAGAGCCTTAGCTTCCACTCGTTCTGCACCAGCACCTGCCATTCGCAGAGATTGAGTTGAATTAACCGCCAAAGCAACTCCTATTACCGTCATTATGATAAGTACAATCAGTGAAAAAAATAACACTACACCTTTTTGCTTTTGCATATTCATACTTACTCTAACTCCGAATTAGAACAGGATTTTCTAAAACCACAGTTGTAGACATAACTTTTCGCCTAAAATGATCTTTTGGAGCCTGAATCGTTTTATCACCCAATAAATATTGGGTTTCGTTAGTGTAACTCCGATCTTCCTCTACAGCCCTAACAAGCAAAAAAACTTTAAGTGCTACAATCCTCTGAAATGATTGATTATCCCACATGGTTGTATCAACGCTTGCTGGAGGCACATAGCGATTTGGGATATCATTTCCATTGTCATCAATCCCATACAGAATTCGCATATTTTCAATCCCTTCAACAAGCTGCTCTTCATTTTTCATTCCGCTTGTAACAGAAAGAGTTTTCCTTCTCAGTACCGGAGTAGAGCCATCATTTTTGATGAAATAGATATGATGTACGTATTCCCAAAGTCGACTGTTATCTAATACAGGCGTAGTTTGATTACCCGTAAAAAAAATTGCTTGGCTAGACGTTGTAGCAACATAATGATTCGACGCATCATTAGCCGTCAAAGTACTTGGCCCACTAAGCCTCTTTATTTGAAGTACATCAGTGTTATTTTTTACACCTGTTAAACAACTAAAACTTGCACCACTGACACCCGCTTCATATCCCCATAAACGCCGGAAATGAGATGCTGTGCTATTTGGTAAAGATGCATTATTAACACCGCCACCAACACAATCATTAGGCACTGCCGCTGAATTGATTGTAGTATTTGTACCGACGATAAAATCAGTCCCCGTCATATCTCCCATAAACCCAAGTTGTGAAAGGTCGCGTTCCATAATCGCCAAGGCAATACGGCCATTTTCTTGCAGTTGGTTAAATTGACTAGTAGTGGTGACATTAGAGGAAGACATGCTAAACATGGTGAATATGCCAGCAGTTAAAAATAAGCTAATCACCAAAGCGACCATCAACTCGACAAGTGATAGCCCTGACTGGAAATAATAACGACCTGACGTGTTTTTCATCTATATAATCACTGTTTGAATAGAATAGATACGGCGGTTTTCAGTGCTAGCAGCGCACTTTGGTAATGTGTCGATAATAGGTGAGTCGGCATCAATTTTAGTTTCTCTTATACCTCGCCATGCCATCACAACTGTCACCGTATTAACAGCAACGCTAATGCACCCCGTCGGCGTATCTAATCCGCCGACATTTTTGCCACCCACGGTTTCTGCAGTCCCTACAAAAGAAGCACGCCACTCATATAAATCCCATGCAACGAGTTCAGCAGGATCACATAGCGCAGCCCCCTTACACTCTTTTCCCGCAGCAGAAGGTACTCCTGAATAGACTCCAGCATAATTAGCTATCTCGCCTCGATTTAACTTCATACGGTTAATAATATCGTTTGCGTAATAGGAAGCTTGGGTTTGCTGGAAGGATTCAAAGCTGCCTCGCTTGGCAATCACATGAAGATTAAAAATACCGACTAAGCCAATAACTAAAATGACCAGCGATACCATCACTTCGATGAGGGAAAACCCTTTCCCACTGTTTTTCATGGTGTCAACTCTCCGATATACGCCATAATCTTGACAGCCATTTCAGCCATATACTCTATACAAATCTGAAAGTTAGCTTGACCATAAACTATACTCGTTAATAGTAGATTAGTCGAATGTTACCTGCTAGTAATCCATTAATCCAGCTTGAAGTAAGCTCGTTCAATTGCGTGAATTTTAAACACAAAAAAGGAGGCTAAGCCTCCTTTTTAAACCAAAACAATCGGTTAATTACCTCAGTTCCGCTGGCACGGCAAAAACAGTATCTTCTTTACGCCCTTCCACTTCAGTTATCACGCTTGGTGCTAACTGCGCGATGGCATCGATTACTTGCTTAACCAAAACTTCAGGCGCAGAGGCTCCGGCGGTCACAGCGACCTTTTCGACACCATCAAACCATTCGGCGACAATATCATCGGCATTGTCGACCAAATATGATTGAGTGCCTTTCTTTATGGCCAGTTCTTTTAACCGGTTAGAGTTTGAACTGTTCTTAGAACCGACCACGATAAACAAGTCGACATCATCGGCCACATTGCGCACCGCATCTTGACGGTTTTGGGTGGCATAACAGATATCATCTTTACGTGGCCCCTGGATCGACGGGAAACGCTGCTGTAAAGCCGCGATAACATCGGCAGTGTCATCCATTGAAAGCGTAGTTTGAGTGACAAAACATAGGTTTTCAGGATCTTTTACCACTAATGCTTCAACATCGGCTGGAGACTCCACCAGTAAAACCCCACCGTCAGGGTTGTCATATTGCCCCATGGTGCCTTCAACTTCAGGATGCCCAGCATGGCCGATAAGGATGCATTCAATCCCTTTACGGCTCGCTCTAGTCACTTGCAAATGCACCTTAGTCACCAATGGGCAAGTTGCATCGAAAACGCGTAAACCGCGTTGTTTCGCTTCAGTGCGAACAGCCTGCGACACTCCGTGTGCACTAAAGATCACTATGCTGTCATCGGGCACTTGATTTAGCTCATCGACAAACACGGCGCCTCTATCTTTTAGGTTTTGCACCACGTAACGGTTATGCACCACCTCATGACGCACATAAATTGGCGGCGAAAACAGTTCAAGGGCACGCTCAACAATGCTGATGGCGCGATCGACGCCGGCACAAAAACCACGAGGGTTGGCCAGTTTGATTTGCAAACTTTGCGGAGGGTTGGTCATCGCCATAATTAAAGTACCTGAACCACTTCTAATTCAAAAGTAACGGCGCGACCTGCCAATGGATGATTGAGATCAACCGTCACCGAGTCGCCTAACACGTCACGTACAATCCCCGGAATTTCGCTGCCACCGGGGCCAGCAAAACTGACAATCACGCCAGCCTCTAAGTTCATATCGGCGGGGAATTTTGTTCTGTCCATATGGTGAATTGCATCTGGATTGGACTCACCAAAGGCATCGGCCGCCTGCAATGTAAAGCTGTGCTTATCGCCTTGAGTTAAATTGATAAGCTCAGCCTCAAAAGCTGGGCTTAACGTCTCATCACCAATGTTCAATTTAGCCGGCTTGCCCGATGCTTTGGTACTGTCAGCGGTCGAACCATCTTCAAGTACTATATTCATGTGGCACAATAACGAACGAGATACAGACACTGAATTACCCCTTTGCGGCACTTTCGCCGTTTGGTTTACGCTCGGTAATAAACGAATCAACAATGATAAGCCCCGCACCGACACAGATAGCTGAGTCGGCAATGTTAAAGGCGGGGAAATGACTCGTATTCCAATAAAAATCAAGGAAATCGACAACAAACCCATGTTGTAAACGGTCGATTAAATTACCTAATGCACCGCCAATAACCAAGGTATAGGCTAAGTTTAATCGCCACAGACCGCGGTGCTGCTTGCGCAGCCACACAGTCAATAGAGTACTAAAGCCGACGGCTACCACAGTAAATAACCAACGCTGCCAACCACCTGCATCACTCAAAAAGCTAAAGGCTGCACCATAATTTCGCACATAGGTGAAATTAAAAAATGGTAACAACTTGATTGACTCATACAGGTCAAAACTGGCTAACACCCATTGTTTGGAAAGTTGATCGGCGATAAACACCAACACAACTATCCAGTACCAACGTAAGCCACTCTCTTTCCAGCTTGATGGCATAACGATTCCCTTACGCGAACTGACGAACTTCGCCGTCACCTTCGATGTTAGTCACGCAGCGCGTACACAAGGTTGGATGCTCAGCCACTTGGCCAACATCTTCTCTGTGGTGCCAGCAACGCTCACACTTGTGAGCAGTCGACTTATGCAAACCTAGCTTCAGGCCTGCTAATTCAGTCGCAATGGCATCGGCAGGTGCCTGTGTTAAATCAACCACTGTGGTCTTGGAGGTGAGTAACACAAAGCGCAGCTCGTCACCCAAAGTGTTTAATGCACTAGCAAGAGTCTCGTCGGCATAAAGAGTTATTTCAGCCTCTAACGAGCCACCTATTTGCTTTTCACGACGTGCATTTTCAATCACTTTATTGACTTCATCACGCACGCTCAACAGCTGCTGCCAATAAGCATCACTCAAGTCAGACTCAAGCGTCACCGATTGCAAACCTTCAAACCAGGTTTCGGTAAAGACAAATTCACCACGCTCGCCCGGTAGTAAGTGCCAAATCTCATCTGCGGTAAAGCTTAAGATTGGTGCAATCCAACGCACCATGGCTTCAGAGATCAGATACAAGGCAGACTGACAGCTACGACGTGCATGGCTGCTATCTTTAGCCGTGTATTGTCTGTCTTTGATAATATCAAGATAGAAACTACCCAACTCAACCGAGCAGAACTGCATCAGTTTTTGCGTCACTAAGTGGAAGTTATATTGATCGTACGCTTCAAGCAGTTCTTGTTGCAGCGCTGCAGCGCGGCGTACAACCCAGCGATCTAACGCCACCATGTCTTCGACGGCAACCATATCGGTTGCCGGCTCGAAACCAGTAAGGTTAGCTAGCAAGAAACGAGCGGTATTACGAATACGACGATAGGCATCGGCGCTACGCTTTAAGATCTCATCAGAAACGGTCATTTCACCGCTGTAATCGGTGGCTGCGACCCACAGGCGAAGAATGTCAGCTCCCAATTTATTGGTGACATGCTGCGGAGCAATCACGTTACCCACAGACTTAGACATCTTGCGGCCTTGACCATCAACGGTAAAACCGTGAGTCAATACTTGCTTGTATGGGGCTTTACCGTTCATGGCGGTTGAGATCATCAATGATGACATAAACCAACCACGGTGCTGATCGCTTCCCTCTAAATACAGGTCAATGGGATGACCATTAAATTCAGGACGCGCAGCAACAACCGATGAGAAAGTCGAGCCTGAGTCATACCACACATCTAAGGTGTCAGTGACTTTACGGTATTGTTCCGCTTCATCACCAAGCAGTTCTGCGGCATCGAGATCCCACCAAGCTTGAATACCTTGTTGCTCAATGCGGTGCGCTACGCGCTCCATCAATGCCACGCTGTCTGGGTGTAATTCTTCAGTTTCACGGTGTACAAACAAGGTAATCGGCACGCCCCAAGTACGCTGGCGTGAAATACACCAGTCAGGACGGTTCTCGACCATTTTTTCGATGCGGCTTTGGCCCCAATCTGGGATCCACTGCGTCTGTTTAATTTCGCTCAATGCTTGCGTACGTAGCCCTTTTTGATCCATTGAGATGAACCACTGTGGCGTAGCGCGGAAGATAATTGGCGTTTTATGGCGCCAGCAATGCGGGTAGCTGTGATTAATCGCCACATGATTCATTAAGGCGCCCTTCTCTTCGAGCAGCGCAATCACACTCTTGTTGGCTTTAAATACGTGTTGACCAGCAAAGATCTCAGTATCGGCTTTATAAACCCCGTTATCACCAACAGGATTAGCCACTTCCAAACCGTACTTTTGGCCAACGACGAAATCGTCCTGACCATGACCAGGCGCGGTATGCACCACACCAGTACCAGAATCAACAGTGACGTGATCGCCTAGAATAACCGGCACATCAAAGTCGTAGAAGGGATGGTTAAAACGTAATAGCTCTAGCTCAGCACCAGCTACTTTTGCTAGCACAGTGTGGCTTTGTGCGCCATAGCGCTCCACACACGACTCAACCAATTCATCGGCTAACACTAAGGCTTGAGTATGGCCATCTTTAGTGATTTCAACCAAGGTATATTCAATGTTAGCCGCAACCGATAAGGCGCGGTTTGCAGGCAGTGTCCATGGCGTCGTTGTCCAGATAACCGCTGAAATAGTATGCTTGTAGTCACTTAAACCGAATTTAGCTAACAGTACAGGTTTATCAACCACAGAGAATGCCACATCGATAGCTGGCGACATCTTGTCTTCATATTCCACTTCCGCTTCTGCTAAAGCAGAACCACAATCGGTACACCAATGCACTGGCTTAACGCCTTTGTGTAAATGGCCGCTTTCAATCACTTTAGACAATGAACGAACGATGTTGGCTTCGGTGCTAAAATCCATGGTTAGGTATGGATTTTGCCAATCGGCAAACACACCTAGACGGATAAAGTCTTCACGCTGACCATCGACTTGCTTGGCCGCGTATTCACGACATTGTTGGCGAAACTCTGCTGCTGAAACCTTATGACCAGGTTTGCCGACTTTCTGCTCAACCTTAAGTTCAATCGGTAGGCCATGACAATCCCAACCAGGAATATAAGGGGCATCGAAACCCGACATGGTCTTAGACTTGATAATAATGTCTTTGAGGATTTTGTTAACAGAGTGACCAATATGAATGTCACCGTTTGCATATGGAGGACCATCATGCAAAATGAAAGGCTTAGCCCCTGTGCGACTTTCACGAATCTTTTGGTATAAACCTTTTTCGGTCCAAGATTTCAACATCTCTGGCTCACGATTAGCCAAGTTACCACGCATCGGAAATTCTGTTTCCGGTAAATTCAGAGTAGATTTATAGTCGCTCATTTGATCCTATACCGTTTATTTAGCTAAAAGAGCTCAGCCTGCATCAAAGCCAAGCAGAGCCAGTGCTCTGTCAGCATCATTTTTAATTTGTCGTTTCAGCGCATCTAACGATTTAAATGGCTGTTCATCGCGAATTTTTGCCACTAATTCAACTTCAACGGTTTTTCCGTAAAGATCACCATCAAAATCAAATAAATGGACTTCTAACTGACAATGCTGTCCATTGACTGTCGGCCTAAAACCAACGTTGGCGACACCTTCATAGATATCACTTCCGGCCCAAAACAACTTAACAGCAAATACTCCCCGCACCGGAGAGACTTTACGTTTCAAGGCGATATTGGCTGTCGGAAAACCGATAGTACGCCCAATTTTTTCACCATGGGCAACACGGCCACACAGGGTAAAAGGGTGCCCGAGTAAACGCCTAGCTTGCTCTAAATTGCCTTGTGCCAATTGCTTTCTAATTTCGGTGGAGCTGACGCGCTTGTCTCCAAGGACAAAACTTGCGGTGCTGACCACGGCGAAACCAAACTTTTCACCCGCACGCTTAAGCATGTCGAAATTACCGCTACGATGTTGGCCAAAACAAAAGTCATCACCAACAACTAAGTATCTAACCCCAAGCTGTTTGACCAACAATTGTTCGATAAATGCTTCAGCAGGCATCGCGGCAAACTTACGGTTAAAGTTAACACACAGTAAGCGGTCAATCCCTAACTCTTCAAGCAACACAATTTTATCCCGCAGCAGACTCAAGCGTGCAGGCGCGCTA
Organism: Shewanella sp. 553; assembly: GCF_059338375.1. Taxonomy (NCBI): domain Bacteria; kingdom Pseudomonadati; phylum Pseudomonadota; class Gammaproteobacteria; order Alteromonadales; family Shewanellaceae; genus Shewanella; species Shewanella sp. 553. The sequence continues at coordinate 1,018,497 of NZ_CM181701.1, read as the reverse complement.
TCACCTTGAAACAGCTCTTGAGGCTGAGGTTCAAAGGTCATAAGCGTTGCTGGAACACCATGCTGCTGCGCTTTTTTAACTAGCGCAGTAATGACTTCGGCATGGCCTCGATGCACACCATCGAAATTACCAATGGTTAGCACACAGCCATGGTGTCTAGGTAAAATATTGTGTATACCGCGGATCAGTTCCATTACATTCAATAACTAGCTAGCATAAGTTGGCGGATTATATACCAGCTAAGCACGATAATCAGCACTCAAAAGCCAGCTTTCATTCTCCAAGGACGAATTCCTAACAATACCATAGCCAATAAGTAGACCACAGCACCGAGTCCTATAAGGCCTGATAACGCCATAACTCGAGCAGTGAAAGACATGGCAAGCCATTGTTCTAAAATAGGTAAATTCAATAATAACACAATTACCATTAAGCCAGCTGCTACCAAGGTTTTGATGAAAAATATTAATGTTTGCTTACTAATCTGATAAACCCCAGCGCGATGTAAACCACGATATAACAAGCCAGCATTCAGCAACGCCGACATGGATGTGGCAATGGCTAAACCAACATAACCAAAGGGAATGGCAAAAATAAGGTTAAACGCCATATTACTGACCATAGCGATGATGCCATAGCGCACGGGTGTTTTAGTATCTTGGCGAGAGTAATAACCAGGGGCCAGTACCTTAATCAACATGAAACTGAGTAAGCCTGCACCGTAAGCCATTAAACTGTATGACGCCATATTGACATCCTCAAGGCTAAAGGCGCCGCGCATAAACAGCACCATTAACATAGGTTTAGCCAGCACGATTAAGCCGCACATAGCCGGTAGCCCAAGCAATAAAATGGCCTTCACTCCCCAGTCCATGGTCAGCGAAAACCCTTGGCCTTGCGCATTTACATGCCGCTTAGATAATGCCGGTAAAATTACCGTCGCAATGGCAATGCCAAACAAGCCTAAGGGGAACTCTAATAAGCGATCGGAATAATAGAGCCAACTGATCGAACCTGTCACCAAGAAGCTGGCAATAAAGGTATCGAGCAGCAGATTAATTTGCGACACTGACACACCAAATAACGCCGGGATCATCAAGGTTCTAATTTTCACCACCCCAGGATGATGCCAACCCCATGATGGCTTAACTAATACCTTTTCGCGTAACAAAAAGGGAATTTGAAACAAGAACTGGATCACCCCACCGAAAAAGACACCCCAGGCGAGGCCTATTTCAGGTTTTTGCAATGTCGGCGCGAGATAGATGGCCGCTGCGATGATGGCTACGTTTAAAAACACTGGCGTGAAAGCCGATACCGCAAAGCGTCCTCGAGTGTTAAGAATTGAGCCGGCCAATGCAGTAAAGGTAATAAACCACAAGTAGGGAAAGGTAATTTTAAGCATTAATGAGGCTAGTTCAAACTTTTCACCATTAGGTTCATCATTTAACCAAGCTAAAAACCAGCCACCACCAAACAAGGCGGTTAATACCGGAGAAGCTATCACCCCGACAAGGGTGACTATCGTCACTAAAATCCCCAGTGTACCTGCCACCTTCGACAGCAGCTCACGTACCTCTTGTGCATTGTGTTTTTCTTGATATTCCGTTAATACCGGCACAAAAGCTTGTGCAAAGGCTCCCTCAGCAAAAAGACGCCTTAAAAAATTAGGAATTTTATTGGCAAAAAAGAACACGTCGGCACTGCTACCGGCGCCCATTAAATTAGCGATAACCACATCGCGCACAAGCCCTAAAATACGAGAAATCAACGTCATGGCACTAACGATCATGCCAGACTTAAATAGTTTTTTGCTCAAAATGCCCCCTGTTCTGAGCACAGACAGCGACAAAATAAACGGAAAAGTCTATTTAAGCTCTGTCCCAATGCAGCTTTTGCTGCTAGAATTGCGCACCATATTACACGAGTTAGGTTGAAGAACGCCAAGTATGCTCTGATTAATTTATCTTTAAGATAAAGATCCGATCATTGTCATTGACAAAGTGACTAAAAAAAGGCATATTCCTCGACCTTTAAAAATATCTAACCCTTTTAGGAGTTGCACCTTGGCTAATAGCAAGTCTGCAAAGAAGCGCGCGCTTCAATCTGAAAAACGTCGTCAGCATAATGCTAGCCGTCGTTCAATGTTACGTTCATACGTTAAGAAAGTTATCGCTGCTATCAACGCTGGCGATCACAAAGCGGCGACTGAAGCATTTAATGTTGCACAACCAATCGTTGACCGTATGGCGACTAAAGGCCTTATTCACAAGAATAAAGCTGCTCGTCAAAAGTCTCGCTTGAATACCAGAATCAAAGCTCTAGCTGCTTAATTCTGTTAGCGACATAAAAAAACCGGCTCAAGCCGGTTTTTTTGTATCTGCAATTTACCAAGACCGTGTCTTTCATCATAAAAAGGCAATAAAAAAACTGACAAAGCTTTCGCTATGTCAGTTTTGCCCTCGCTGCACTAACCGTTTCAGATCAATGGCAGTAGATAGTATTGAGCAGCTTAATGATCTCAGACACTTCTTGACTCTTTAGCGAGTAAAAGACGGTTTGAGCTTCTTTACGCGTTTCAACTAAATTATCCTTACGGAGCCACGCTAAATGTTGTGACAACGCAGATTGGCTTAGGCCTAACTTCTTATTCATCTCACCCACACACATCTCACCTTCACTCAGAAGGTAACATAAGATAAATAACCTACGTTCGTTGGCCAACGCCTTGAGCAATACAACAGCATTGTCAGCTCGTTGCTGCATCAATTCTATATTCATTACGAGCAATCTCTCCTAAAACAAACCCCGGCACTAATATAGCGTTGACTTAAAGATATAGTCGGGACATAAAGCACACTTTTTGGTAGATTGTTTTCAAAAATGGGACATACGTAATAAAAACAAAGGAAACTCATGAAACGCTCTGCCCTTACTCTACTCTCCGGCGCTCTTTTTGCTGGAATAATTGGCTGCCAACAAACACCCGCACAAGATAATCATCAAGAGGTGAGCCTGCGACTGCAACAACAAGCATTAAACTCAACATTGGCGTTTGATATTGTCGAATCATTAACCGTTGAAGTGGGCCCACGCTTACCAGGCAGTAAACAAGATTTACTCGCCGTAAAATGGGCCGAAGACAAACTCAATTCATTAGGGTTTGATAAGGTCTATAAAGAGCCGGTAAAAATCCCCGTATGGCAACGTGGTGAAGCCAGTGCTCGGGTGGTCTCTCCTTTCCCCCAACCGATAGTCATCACCGCCCTTGGCGGCAGTGTGGCAACCTCAACTACAGGCATAAGCGCCCCTATTGTTCAATTTGCCAACCTCGCGGCACTCGAACAAGCCGACAGGCAGCAAGTCGAAGGCAAAATTGTCTTTATCGATCATCGCACCCCCCGCTTTAAAACGGGCAAAGGCTATGGCCAAACCGTTGGTGGCCGCTCTAAAGGTGCTGTGGCTGCCGCTAAAAAAGGCGCTCTAGCCATAGTCATTCGCTCTATTGGTACCGATCATGATCGTATGGCGCATACCGGTATGATGCGTTATCAAGAGGGTGTGACAAAAATCCCGGCGGCCGCCATGTCAGCGCCAGATGCAGATTTATTAGGATTGATGTTAAAACGCGATCCCAATGTCGTGCTGCAATTGCACATGTCACCGACAAATTTAGGTTATGCCACCTCCTACAATGTGATTGCTGAAGTCACTGGCAGCAGCAAAAGCGATGAAATTGTACTGATTGGTGCCCATTTAGATTCATGGGATGAGGGCACAGGTGCTATCGATGATGGCGCAGGCGTGGCCATTGTCACCACTGCCGGCCATTTAATCTCACAACTAGCGACGAAGCCTGCCCGTACAGTCAGAGTCGTGCTGTATGCGGCAGAAGAGATAGGCTTAATCGGTGGTAAAACCTATGCCAAAGCACATCAGCAAGAGCTAGCTAAACACTACATTGCTGCTGAGTCCGACTTTGGTGCTGGACGCATCTATCAAATTGATTTTAATGTGGACCCCGATGCGTTTAACCCATTACAACAACTGACCCAATCTATGCAAGCCAATGATGTCGCTGCCGGCAATAATAACGCCTCTGGGGGACCAGATGTTTCTATGCTACCTAGCTATGGCGTGCCAGTTGCTTCATTACGCCAAGATGGCAGCGACTATTTTGATTATCATCACACCCCTAACGATACTCTAGATAAAATCGATCCTAAGGCATTAGCGCAAAATGCGGCAGCCTATGCTCAATTTGCCTATTTGATGGCGCAATCAGACATCCCCTTAAGACTTGTAGATACGTCAAAATAAGTCAAGGGCAACACCACAGACAAAAAATCCAATATCATCGCTGATATTGGATTTTTTTTACTGTTAAAAAGAACTTAACCGCTCACTTAACTTTTAACCGCTCAACATTGGCCTGTTGGCTGCTTTTTTATAGGCTTAACTACTGCGCTTCACGCAAAAAAACCGGCTCATGCTGTGTCGATTCGGCTTCGCTATAGTAATAGCCTGCACAATCGAATTTAATCACCCCTTGATAATCTTTGACATCATTATCTAACAGATAACGCGCCATCATACCGCGGGCTTTTTTGGCATAAAAACTAATGACTTTATACTGACCATTTTTATGATCTTTAAAAATAGGGGTGATCAGCTGCCCATTTAACAGCTTAGGTTTTACCGATTTAAAGTACTCATTAGACGCTAAATTGACAATCAGCTCATCACCCTGCTCTGCGAGCGCCTTATTGACCTGCTCGGTAATAATGTCGCCCCAAAATTGATACAAATTACTGCCACGAGAATTGGCTAAGCGGGTGCCCATTTCGAGACGATAAGGCTGCATTAAATCTAATGGACGCAGTAAGCCATATAAACCCGACAGTATTCTTAAACGTGCCTGAGCTCGTTGCAAACTCGACTCCGATAAGCTATCGGCATCTAAGCCGGTATAGACATCACCGCGAAATGCAAACAGTGCTTGTTTGGCATTATCAAGATTGAAATCGGCAGTCCAAGATGCAAAGCGCGCTGCATTGAGTCCCGCTATTTTATCGCTAACCTTCATTAAGGAGGCAATATCAGCAGGGGTTAATTGTCGACAAGTATCAATCAACAGCTCACTGTGTTGCAGCAAGGCTGGCAGGGTATGTTCCTGGGTTATAGCAGGATTGTCATAATCCAATGTTTTGGCTGGCGACACTAAAATCAGCATTAGATGTCCTTTAAAGGTGAGGATTCAATAGGACTATGATACTGATGCAACCATAAAAAAACCACGCTTAAACGGCGTGGTTTTTTAGATAGTGCTGATTCAATTATTAAATCAAATCCAGTAGACGTAACTAGGCTTCAGGTACGGCGCTCGATCTCTTTTCTTCATTGCTGAGTACGGTAGCACTCGGCTTACCTTTCCAGATACCTTCGTCTAAGCCATTGATCTCAGGAAAGTCAGATGCATGAAATGTGGGGGTTTGGCCGGCCTTGATCTGACGCTCGTAGTCTTTGATCACCGCAAACGCCACCTTAGATAACATCACAATTGCCGCAATGTTCACTAACGCCATCATTCCCATAGAAAGATCGGCAAAATTCCATACTAGTTGTAATGAAGCAACCGAGCCTGCCATCACCATGACAAGTACTAATGCGCGAAACGCATAGAGCACTTTTTTACTCTTAGTTAAAAACATCACATTGCTTTCAGCGTAACTGTAGTTGGCAATAATCGATGAGAAGCAAAATAAAATGATGGCAAACGCGACAAAATACGCCGCCCAGCTACCAACTTCATTCGTTAACGCCAGCTGCAACAAGCCAATGCCTTTTTGATCCCCTGGGTTATCCAGCACACCAGATAACAAGATAATCGCCGCTGAAGCGCTACAGATAATGATAGTGTCAACAAATACACCAATCATCTGTACAAAACCTTGAGAGGCTGGATGATTAGGGTTAGGACTTGCAGAGGCTGCGATATTAGCCGCACTGCCCATACCGGCTTCATTCGAAAACAGGCCACGAGCAATACCCGCCATCATGGCGCCCATTGCACCACCAGCGGCTTCTTCCCATCCAAAGGCACTTTTAACGATGAACGCTAGTGCCGCTGGCACTTGCTCGATATTTATCACTAACACCACTAGCGCAATGGCCAAATAAGCTACCGCCATCACAGGCACAATAAGCTCAGAGGCCTTAGCAACCTTCTTGAGCCCACCTGTAATAATATAGGCCGCAGCAAACATAATGACCAGACCTACAAGGGTTTTGTCGTACCCAAAGGCATTATTTAACGCATCAGTCATGGTGTTGGCTTGCGCTGCATTAAATGCAAAGCCAAAGGCGATGATCAGTAACACAGAGAATACGGTCCCCATCCACCGCTTACCCAAGCCTCGCTCCATATAATAAGCAGGCCCACCACGGTATTGACCATCGCTGTCTTTAACCTTATAGACTTGCGCTAAGGTCGACTCTATAAATGCGGTGGCCATTCCTAATAATGCAATAAGCCACATCCAAAAAATGGCTCCAGCACCACCAACCGTAATGGCAACGGCTACCCCCGCCATATTACCAGTGCCGACTCGCGCCGCCATCGAAGTGCAAAACACCTGGAATGACGAAATGCCATTTATTTTCTCACGACCTTGTATTACCAGCTTAGCGCCATGGCCAAACATGCGAAGTTGAATAAAACCTAAACGCAAAGTAAACAATACGCCAGCAGCCACCAGCACGTATATCAATACACTGCCCCATAGCACACCGTTTATCGCATTGATCGTCGTTTCAACTAAATTTAATAAAGATTCAAACATAGTACTTGATAATCCCCAGAACGAATTCAAACGGCCAACAGGCTCGCTCTCAGCGTCAGTGTGTTTAATTTCCTTCCCAATTTGATCGAACAATCTCGGTAGAATTTTCTTTTCGAATTGTCCTTTCATGATGCCTAAACATCATGCCTACCGGATTCAACGCGCCAAAATAGCATACCCTTAAAAAATCATCATGTGATCTAGATCACAATTACCCATCCACACGACAAGCTAGTCACGCAATATTACAGAAATAAATCACACTAATAACCTAAGTAACAATGCGATCACAGAAAGGTTGTTAACAAACCCATCAAATTATGACTTTTAAAAAATAAGATATCGAACACGTTTTTGTAATAAAATTACAAATATAGTGACCCACATAAGATTTAATTAACTTTTATGCTTACCATCAATGGGGTTCTTTATGTCACAACAAGAGATCAGTGCACTTAAGAAATTTGTGAGAGCGACCAACTTCCTCGCCACCTCGCAAATTTACTTAAAACAAAACGTACTACACAAACGTCCTTTAGAGCACAGCGATATCAAACCTAGACTATTAGGGCACTGGGGCACATGCCCTGGGATTAACTTCGTTTATGCTAACGTTAACCGCCTCATCGCCAAACATAACCGTTCTTTCGTCTATTTAGTCGGTCCAGGCCATGGATTTCCTGCGGTACAAGCTAACCTGTTTATGGAAGGATCGCTAAGCCACTACTACCCAGAGACCATTCCATACAATGAGACGGGTATTGAGGATATCTGTAAGAAATTTTCAGCAGCGTATGGCTACCCATCACACGCAAACCCTGAAGCGCCAGGACAAATTCTAGAAGGTGGTGAATTAGGCTACTCTCTCTCTGTTGCGTGGGGCGCCGTACTCGATAATCCAGATCTGATCGCTGCTTGTCTGATTGGTGATGGTGAATCTGAAACGGGTCCATTGGCAGCATCTTGGTATGCCAACCGCTTAGTTTCGCCAAAAAATAACGGTGCGGTACTACCGATCGTGCATATCAATGGTTACAAAATCTCTGGTCCTACCCGTATGGGACGTATGAGCCATGAAGAGCTAGATCTTGAGTTTAGAGGCTTAGGCTACCACCCCATTATTGTTGATGATCAGCTTGAAGAAGACGTATATGTTCAAATGACTGCCGCAATGGATACGTCATATGCAATGATCAACGACATTCAAACGCGTGCCCGCTCAGGCGAAGATGTGGTTAAGCCTCGCTGGCCTGTGATTCTTATGCGTACCGCTAAAGGTTGGACAGGTACCGCGGAATTTGGCGGTAAGAAATTGGAAGGTAACTGTGAATCACACCAAGTTATCGTTAACAAGTGTGCCACAGACAAAGGTCACCTAGATGCATTAGAAGCTTGGTTAGCCAGCTATAAATTTGATGAACTCTACAGCATCAATGACAAGGGAGAGCTCATTTTTGATGAAGAGATCCAGTCTTTACTACCGCCAAAAGAGCTGACTTGCGGACGTCAAAAGTTAAGTTATGGTGGCGAAGTCGTTCGTGCATTAGCGCAGCCCGATCTAGAAAAACTCGCTTACGGTGCAGAAACGCCTCGTGGTCAACGTGGTTTATCCATGTACAAAATGGGCGAATGGATGCGTGATGCGATGAAACTCAACCGAGATCAACGCAACCTACGTATTTTCTGCCCTGACGAAACTTATTCAAATCAGCTTCAAGCCGTATTTGAAGAAACCGATCGCGCTTGGCAGTGGCCGATAGAGAGTTGGGACCAAGATATGTCTCGCGACGGTCGCGTCATTGAACTGTTATCTGAAAACCTCCTGTTTGGTATGCTTCACGGCTACACAGTAACGGGGCGTCACGCCATGTTCCCCACTTATGAGGCATTCTCACAAGTGGTATCGTCTATGGCTGACCAATACTGTAAATATGTATACGCTAGCCAAGGTGTTCATTTCCGTAAGCCAGTGCCTGCATGTAACGTGGTATTGTCTTCGCTGCTTGAACGTCAAGACCATAACGGTTACTCACATCAAAACCCCTCATTCTTGGGTGCGATGTTAGAGAAGCATCCAAAAATCATCTCTGCGTATCTTCCTGCTGATGGTAACAGCACGCTAGTGTATACCGAGCGCGCATATCAAGATCGTGACAAGCTCAACATCTTAGTGGCAGGTAAGAAAGAGTTACCACAATGGTTAACGCTTGCCGAAGCGCGCCAGCAAGCCAAAGATGGGGTGATGGTGTGGGACTTTGCCTCTGATGAAAATCCAGATGTGGTCCTCGTTGGTTGTGGTGACTACGTCACTCAAGAAGCAATGGCTTCGCTCGTACTCATTAGAGAACTGCTACCAAAAGTACGTATCCGTTTCGTCAGCGTAACCGAGTTAACCAGTAGCGGTCTAGGTAGCCTAGAGTTCCAAAGCAAGCCTTGGTTGATGGATGAGGTGTTCACTGCTGATAAAGGCGTGGTATTTAATTATCACGGCTATCCAAATACCATTAAAAAGTTGGTCTTTGATTACAAAGGCAGCCGCAGATTCCGCATCAAAGGCTACGAAGAGGAAGGTTCGACTACGACTCCATTCGATATGGGAGTACGTAACGGTACTTCTCGCTACCACCTTGTTATCGATATGGCATACAAGCTATTCCAACAAGGCGTTATCGACGAAACTCAGCACGTAGGTATCACAACCGATATGCTACAACGCTTAGTCGACCACCGGAATTACATCAAGGCGAATGGCGTTGACCCAAGCAATATCGAAAACTGGGTCTGGACTCGTTAAGCCAATATTCACCGTCTAAAAGACCAAAGGTGCTCATATGAGCACCTTTTTTTATTACACTAAAACAACTAAAAACCAAAAAACCTGCTACAAAAATAGCAAAATCTGAATTATCGACAGATAATATTAGGGCTAGCGATAAAAGCAAAGGATCCCCCATTAAGTGCTAGCGTGTCTTTCGTGCAATATAGACACTCTCGGGGCTAGATAAATAATCAAAGGATATTGAAATGATGAATAATACATTAAAAGCAATTCTGCTGACCTCAATGCTTCCATTTGCAGCCCATGCAGCACAAGAACTTACCCCATGGTATGTCGGTGGTGGATTAGGTGTAAATAACTACGAACCTAACTGCGATCAAAAAACCATGAAAACCTGTGGCGAAGATGACCCTTATGCTTGGGACGTTTTTGGTGGTTATCTATTCAACGACTATTTTGGTGTTGAACTAGGTTACCGCGATCTTGGCCGCGCCGAGTGGGTTGATTATGCAAACAAGCTCAATGATGCTGGCGCTAAAGGCATGACCTTAGGTTTAGTTGGTTTTTGGCCATTCGCGGATCGTTGGAGCCTTTCTGCTGAAGCTGGTGCAATGAACTACGTGCTCTCAAACAACAAACAGTGGGGTAGCGAATACTACAGCGACAACGGTATTGCCCCCTATGTTGGTGCAGGTATCGGCTATAACTTTACTGAAAACTTCAAACTGCAAGCTAAATACCGTCGCTATGAAAATCTCGATGAAGATAAATGGAACACCCTAGAGATGGAAAGCAACTACTGGGGTCTTGAACTAAGTTATCGCTTCGGTCATACCGTGCCCGATCCAGTTGTAGTTGCAGCTCCAGTTGACTCTGATAATGATGGTGTCACCGACGATATGGATCAATGCCCCAATACTCCTACAACCCATAAAGTCAACGCCAATGGTTGTACTATCTACAAAGAAGTAACGGAGCAACGTGATCTTGGCTCTATTCTATTCGCCAACAACTCTGCAGCAGTTAAGCAAGAATCATATGAGCGTATAGAGAAACTTGCGACATACATGAAGGAGAACCCCTCTTCAACCGTACTTATCTCTGGTCACGCCTCGAATGTAGGTGATCCCGATTACAACATGGATCTTTCAAAGCGCCGTGCAATGGCGGTTGCTGATATTCTGGTAAACACATATGGTGTCAGTCGAGATCGCGTATCTGCAAAAGGTTATGGTATTACCCAACCAATCATTGAAGGTCGCTCAGCTGAAGCGAATAAAGCCAACCGCCGTATAGAGGCTCATTTGACAGGTATTCGAACCGAACCGGTAATGCGGTAATTAGTTGCTAGTCACATCCATTAAGGATAAAAATCGCTGCTTAGGCAGCGATTTTATTTATTGCCACACTTAACAACGTATACTAATTAGCAATAAGATAAACTAAATAGCTAGACAATATGCCGCCGCTAGGGCACCTGCACGATATTTAGCAACTTTTCTGTAATTTTTTTTCAATCATGGTTGGAAATATCGGCAAAATCGCGTCTAATAGCGGTTAGTAAACAACAAAACTTAAGCTGCTTCTTAAGAAGGATGTAATTTTCATGGCTAATACACTAGAGCAATTCAAATCGATCACCACTATCGTTGCCGACACTGGCGATATCGAGGCGATCAAGCGTTATCAACCACAAGATGCCACGACTAACCCGTCACTTATCCTCAAAGCAGCACAAATCCCTGAATATCAACACCTAATAGATGATGCGATTGTCTGGGCTAAGGCTCAGAGCGACGTTCTTGAACAACAAATAGCCGACGCGGGCGACAAACTGGCTGTCAATATTGGTGTAGAAGTCCTAAAAATTGTTCCTGGTCGCATCTCGACCGAAGTTGACGCTAGATTATCGTTTGATAAAGCGGGTTCTATCGATAAAGCACACAAGCTGATCAAGCTTTATGAAGCTGCTGGAATTGATAAATCACGTATTTTGATAAAGCTCGCCTCGACTTGGGAAGGCATTTGCGCAGCAAAAGAGCTTGAACAACAAGGGATCAACTGTAACCTAACGTTACTGTTTTGCTTTGCACAAGCACGGGCCTGTGCCGAAGCTGGTGTTTATCTTATTTCGCCATTTGTAGGGCGTATTCTCGATTGGTACAAAAAAGACACAGGTAAAGACTACGCGGCGAGCGAGGATCCTGGCGTCGTATCAGTAACCAAGATCTACAACTACTATAAGCGTCATGGGTTTAAAACCGTGGTGATGGGCGCCAGCTTCCGTAACACCGGCGAAATAATGGAGTTAGCTGGTTGCGATCGCTTAACCATTGGTCCAGCCCTCCTTGAAGAGATGGCTAATAGTCATACCCCTGTAGTACAAAAGTTAACCCCAACAACGGATATCGTTGCACCGGGCACTCCGATGTCAGAAGCCGAATTTCGCTGGGAGTTTAACCAAGATCCTATGGCTGTAGAAAAGCTGGCCGAAGGCATACGTAACTTTGCCGTAGATCAAGGCAAACTTGAACAGATGTTAAAAACGCAACTGCAAGCATAAAAGGCGGAGCATCTCATGACAGAGTTAACTCAACGCGACACTTGGGCTGCCATCGCAGCCCATACGGCACTGCTGCCTCATATGCGTACGCTGTTTGATAGCGATCCTCTGCGATTTGATAAAATGTCATTATCTTGCTGTGGCTTACTGCTTGATTACTCTAAAAATAGAGCCAATGAGAAAACGCTTTCACTATTATTCTCACTGGCTAATGAGAGCAATTTAACGGCCAAAATCAAAGCCATGTTCAGCGGAGAGATCATCAATAATACCGAGCAACGCGCTGTATTGCATACAGCGCTGCGCGCCCATGCAGATCAACAAGTATTGGTCGATGGCCGTAATATTATTGATGAGGTAAAACAAACACAGGCTAAAATGGCCCAATTTGTCGATGCTGTAACCTCGGGAAAATGGCGCGGTTATACCGGTAAAACAATTACCGATATCGTTGCCATCGGTATTGGAGGCTCATTTTTAGGCCCAAAAATAGTGACTCAGGCACTTCGTCCTTATTGGAATAAGTCACTTAATTGCCACTTTGTCGCCAACGTAGATGCCACCTCTTTATGTGAAAAATTACGCTTGGTTGATCCAGAAACAACACTATTTGTGATGTCATCAAAGTCATTTGGCACGCAAGAGACGCTCACCAATACCTTAAGTGCTAAACAGTGGTTTCTCGACCATGGCGCCACTCAGGCCGATGTTGCAAAACATTTTGTTGCAGTTACCTCTAACGTAACTAAAGCCACAGAATTTGGCATGGACGCTGATAATATTTTCCCTATGTGGGATTGGGTTGGCGGACGTTACTCTCTATGGTCAGCGATTGGTTTGCCTATTGCGCTATTGATCGGCATGGATAACTTTTACGCCCTACTTGAGGGTGCTAAAGAGATGGATGAACATTTCTTAACCGCACCATTAGAGCAAAACATGCCAGTTATCATGGGGTTGTTGTCACTGCTGTATAATAACTTCCATAATGCTCAGTCTCATGTGGTGCTCACTTATGACCATTACTTACGCGGACTACCAGCCTATTTTCAACAACTAGACATGGAAAGTAACGGTAAATCTGTGACATTAGGTGGCACTGAAGTTGACTACAATACAGGCCCGGTTATCTGGGGAGGAGAAGGAACCAATGGCCAACACGCCTATCACCAACTCATTCACCAAGGAACGGCACTGATCCCGGCAGATTTTATTTTGCCGCTACAAAGTCATAATCCATTGGGTGAGCATCATGTACAGCTTGCATCAAACTGTTTTGGTCAAACTCAAGCCATGATGCAAGGTAGAACCTATGATGAAGCCTTAGCCGAATTAAGTGCTAGCGGATTAAGCCATGATGAAAAAATATTGATCGCTAAACATAAAGTGATGCAAGGCAATAAGCCAAGTAACACCATTTTAATGAATAAACTCACGCCAACCACTCTAGGTGCCTTAATCGCACTATATGAGCACAGAACCTTTGTGCAAGGCGCGCTATGGGACATTAACTCCTTCGACCAATGGGGTGTTGAACTGGGTAAAACCCTTGGTAATGATATTTTGAGTCGACTACAAGCAGAGCATGATACGAATGAGCTCGACAGTTCAAGTAATGCATTAATCAATCTATTTCGTTCAAAACACCAATGAACAAGATATAAAAGCTAAGAACAACAATGTTAAAGCCAGTTTCGACTGGCTTTTGTATTTTCTAGCTTAACGCAACTTGTCTAATGCCCCCTCCTGTACCGCCTAAAAATCATAAAATATCCATTTGATATTAACAAAAATGAAACATTTAGCTTGCACCATAAAATGGAAATGTGATATTTAATTGATGAGAAAAAATACAACAACAGGAGGTTGCCATGAATCGTTTAGATTATGGTAGTGCGCTAGATGATACCGTCATTGAAAGACCCAGCAGTCGTTCGCGGAGCTCCAATAAAAAGCGAAAATGGCGTGAAATTGAGGCTATCAAAGAGAAACATCGTTTGCTTAAAGAACTCCAAGATATTGACAGTAGTTTCGATTACGATTTTGATAACCTTCTGATGTAAAGCCTGTTCAATACAGTAAATAAAAATAGCGCCCAGAGCGCTATTTTTATTTACTGTATTGCGGCATGGAAAGTCAATCATCAACCTTAGCAAGATAGTCACGTAACTCTTCAAACAAAACATTATCGTCATCATTAAACAGTGGATCAGAAATCAATCGCTCTTTGCACTGAGCCGCAACACTAACCCAGTCTTCATCGGTCATTCTTGCTTGCCATTGCGGAAATAAATGCTGCTCTTCATAAATCATATGTTCAGTCTGAAGTTCGACATACTCTTTCAATGCTTCACTCATCAGCTCTAATTGAACCGGAATATCACTTAAAATAAGGTTTAATGTTGCCATCAATGTCGACGAACTCTCTACCAGTCTCTCATGTTCATCAGCTAAACGTTTTTCATTTACTTCAGTAGCATATTTTTTCGTATAAAAGTCATCAATGAGATCCTCCAAAGGGTGGTGACTATGCTCGGTATAACTTTGCATATATTCAACGATATCCCGGATCAAATTAAAGTTAACCGTCTTGGCATTTTCTAGCCTATGCTGCTTTTTCTGCAATAATGTTAACAGTATCGCAATATGCTTATGGTCGTTATGAAGCCTTGCTAACATCGTCACCTCCATACTTATGAAACGCCTCTATTCACTATAGTAAATAGTTTGCTTTTAACTCACACTAATATGTAACTCAACGCTATGATGTGACTCAGATCAACTAAAACCAATTTAAAATAATCACTTACGGTATATTGCTAATAATTTGGTTGATATTAGGCCTAATGCAAACAGCACATTGAATCCCCCACGAGCTTCACCAAGCACGTCAATATTGATTAAAGTGACGCCACCACCGTAGCAGATATACGCTCAATTCAATACCGAGCTCAACGCCACAACAGCCCCCAGCCACTAGCTCTAGTTCGTCATATTTAAGGCTAAGTCACCCAATCGACCAACGAATCAATAAAGCGGCCATTAAGTAGAACATTGTGATTGAGACACGGCTATAAACACGATAGAGTCGGTGCTAATAGTGCTAACAGATTCTCACAAACTAGATGGCTACGAGATGACGATTACGTTATGTACAGCCGAGTAATACGGCTTACATATAAAGAGTGGTTTATCAAAAATTTTCAACAGGGTAGGAAATAAATGCAAGATGAACATTGGGTTGGTGCCCACGTTAGTGCAGCGGGCGGCATCGCCAATGCGCCACTCAATGCCAAGAAGATTGGCGCCAATGCATTTGCGTTATTCACTAAAAATCAGCGGCGTTGGCAATCAGCACCTTTATGCCCTAAGCAAATAGCAGCCTTTAAGCAACACTGTTACGATGCCCAAATCAATGTCGATGCTATCTTACCTCACGACAGCTACTTGATAAATCTCGGTCATCCGGATCAGGTTCAGCTCGAACGTTCACGCGACGCCTTTGTCGATGAATTACAACGTTGCCAGCAGATGGGACTCACCTTGTTAAATTTTCACCCTGGTAGTCATCTAAAGCAGATCAGTATTGATCAATGTCTCACCCGCATTAGCGAGTCGATAAACTTAGCTTTAGACTGCACCCAAGGTGTCACTGCTGTAATAGAAAATACCGCAGGCCAAGGTTCAAATTTAGGTCACAGCTTCGAGCAATTAGCGCAAATTATTGACAAAGTTGAAGATAAATCAAGGGTTGGTATCTGTATCGACACTTGCCACATGTTTGCCGCAGGATACGACTTGACCAGCAGAGAAGCCTGCGAGACAAGCTTCACCGCGTTCGACAAGATTGTCGGTTATCAATACCTCAAGGCCATGCATCTTAATGACAGTAAAACCCCTCTAAATAGCCGCGTTGATCGCCATCATTCTCTTGGCGCGGGGCACATAGGCCATGAGGCATTTAGCTTTATTATGCAACTGCCGGCCACAAAGCGTATTCCGTTAATTTTAGAAACCATAGAGCCAGCCAATTGGCCTGATGAGATTAACTGGCTGCGCCGTCAAGCCAAGCTTAGCGCTTAAATTAAGCCGTAAAGATGACAACTTTCCCAGCATAAAATAACAAAAGGACGAATGCAGTAGCAATCGTCCTTTTTATTGGGTAAAGCTTCCCCGTATTTACCCACCAGCTCATAACAAATGAGCTAAAGCCTTAACGTGCTCAACGTGACAGCGTTGCAAAAAGGTGGGCTTTGAGGGCGGTGAAATCCGCAGGCAGATTGACCGACAATATCGGCTTATCTTTTACTGTCTCTAATGCTGGCGGCAAACCGACCTCAATAGACAAGCACGCCTCGACTACCTCTTTAAATTTGGCCGGATGCGCAGTGCCAAGGAAAACCCCCTGCTCACTAGGCTTCATGGTCATCGATAGGGCCTGCGCCGCAATCGCGGCATGGGGCTCAGAAAGATAACCACCTTGATACAATTGCGACAATGCTGCCTCAGTATCGGCCTCTGATAATGCCACGCCGCTAATATCACTTAAACTCCAGCCCATCGCCTCAACAATCGCCTCAACCCTAGGCCAATTACTTGGCTCAGACACATCCATGGCATTAGACATGGTGGCGACGGTGGCTTGAGGTGCCCAATCACCTAAGGTCAAATAACGCGGGACGGTATCATTGCTATTGGTGGCGGCCACAAAGCGTTTCACAGGTAATCCCATCGCTTTGGCAAATAGCCCTGCAGTGAGATTACCAAAATTACCGCTCGGCACGGCAATCACAGGATCGCTGTTATGAATGCGTTTAAACTGGGCAACGGCTTCGAAGTAATAACAAATTTGCGCCAGTAAGCGGCTAATATTAATCGAGTTGGCCGAATTAAGATGTAAGCCGTCGCGAATATCACTGTCTTCAAATGCAGCTTTGACTAAATCCTGACAAGCATCAAAATCTGACGCTACAGCAACGGTGTGAATGTTATCACCTAGGGTGGTAAACATTTTCTCTTGCAGCAGACTTATCTTACCTTTGGGGTACAGCACCACCACTTCGATGTTATCCAAACCATAAAAGGCGTCAGCAACGGCTGCGCCTGTATCACCGGACGTAGCCGTTAATATGGTGATCCTATCGTCGGTAGCTAAGCTATTGAGACACTGGGCCATAAAGCGTGCACCAAAATCTTTAAACGCTAATGTGGGACCATGAAATAGCTCTAAACAGTAGCGGTTGTCATCGGCTTTCACTAAAGGAAGCTCAAAATTAAACGCATTATCGACCAGTTTATCGACCATCTCCTGACCGAGTTCTTGTGCTAGCCAAGCTCCTAAGATCTGTTTAGAACGCTCGACAAACGGCATGGCTAGCAGCTCATCCATATTGTCTAATACCGGGATTAATGTCGGAAAGAACAGTCCTCGATCACGGCCTAGACCCAGCTTAACCGCCTGAGTAAAAGTAACTTTCTGCGACGGGTGTTTTAAATTATATAGTTCCATCTGTAGTGCGCCTTAATCTGATAATAATGTTCAATCGACCCGACGAGTACCTTGGGTATCAATCTGACAGATATGAGAAAATCCCACACCTTGTTTTACATAGTGGCTATCAAGCCATGCTTGCGCCGCCTGCGCGGTAGCAAGGTCGTCAGTAACCGAAAATAGAGTTGGACCGCTGCCAGAAATGCCTGTGGTTAACATGCCTAGTTCAGCAAGTGCCGCTCGGGCTTGTTCATAACCAGGAATTTCACTGGCACGATAAGGCTCGGCTAACACATCTTTTAATACCGCAATGGCAAGGGTTGCATCTTGCTTATAACTGGCGTGGACAAACGCACTAAGATAACGACCAAAATCGATAGCCACAGATTTGTCATACACCTCTGGCAATAACGCCCGCATTTTAGCGGTCGATAGGGAGATCCCAGGATATGCCACCACCCAATACCACTGTTTAAATACGGGTAATCCTTCACATACCGAATGCGGCACATCGAGCATCAATTGCATGCCACCGAGGTAACATGGTGCGACATTATCATAATGTACCGAGCCGCTAATTTTGCCCTCAAACTCCCCCATTAAACGCAGCAAGGCTTGCTCATCAAAAGGGCGATCGAAATATTCATTTAAGGCATAAAGAGCCGCTACCACTGATGATGCACTGGAGCCGAGGCCACTGCCCACAGGAAGATTCTTCTCCAACGTCATAGCGATACCCGCCTGACTATCTAATTGCGCTAAAAAAAACTCAGCGCATTGATAGACAATATTGTCAGCCGCATCTGCAGGCAACTTGTCGGCCCAGTGACCCGCCAACGATAGAGATATTCCCGTTAAGGCTGGTTCAATAGTGACGCAATCGCCAAGCAATGTGCCATCGATGGGCGCTAACGCCGCACCGAGTAAATCAAAGCCCACCCCAACATTGCCCATCGACGCAGGTGCATAAACCGTTAAACTCATGCGCCCATCTCCCGTGTCCAGTTAAGGGTCCGTAGAAGATCGGCAAAAGCCCCAGCAGCAGTCACATCGGTGCCAGCACCATAGCCTCTGAGCACAAACGGGATTGGCTGATAGTAACGACTGTAAAAGGCCAGCGCATTCTCGCCCCCTTTAACGCTATAGAGTGGATCGTTAGCATCGACTTCTGCGACCTTGACTCGGCAACCTTGCTCATCAATTTGCCCAACATAGCGCAGTACTTTACCTTGTGCCTTAGCCTCATCTACACGCTCTGCTATTTCACTGTCGAGTGACGCTAAGTTGTGCATAAAGGCCGAAACATCGCCTGATGCGTCAAAATGCGTAGGCAATACTGACTCAACCACGATATCACTTAACTCAATTTCCATTCCCACTTCACGGGCTAAGATCAACACCTTGCGCGCTACGTCCATGCCACTCAAGTCATCTCTGGGATCGGGCTCGGTAAAGCACTTGTCACGAGCAATTTTGGTGGCCTCAGAGAGGGTCATTCCCTCATCAAGCATACCAAAGATAAAGGATAACGAGCCCGATAATATGCCATTAAATTTTTGCAATTTATCGCCAGCAAATAACAATTTTTTAAGGTTATCAATCACAGGTAAGCCAGCACCTACCGTCGTTTCATACAAAAATTGACGACGCTGTTTTAACGCAGTTTGCCTTAACGCGCGGTAGTAATCTAAGTCTCGAGTATTGGCTTTTTTGTTAGGCGTAACCACATGTAAGCCGGCATTCATGACATCGAGGTAACGATCGGCAACCAACTCACTAGAGGTGCAATCAACCAATACCGGATTAAGTAATTGCTGCTCAGTCGCCCATGCTAGCATCTGATTTAAATCATAATCTTGTTGGCTGTCACTTAAGCGCCCTTGCCAATGATTAAGATCAACGCCTTGAGCATCGAGCAACATCTGGCGAGAATTAGCAATACCACAGACTCTGACGGTAATATGCTGCGCTTTAAGCATCTCTGATTGTTGTTTTATCTGCTCGAGTAAGCCTGCGCCCACATTGCCACAACCGACTAAAAATACATCCAGATAATGCTGCACATCAAAGAAGCGCTGATGGCAGGCGGCGATAGCATGTTTAGTCTTACGCAGCTCAATCACCGCCGAAATAGAGCGCTCAGATGAGCCTTGAGCAATGGCAACAATATTGACGTTCGCCTGTGCTAACGCTTGGAAAAACTTACCCGCAACGCCCTTATGAGTGCGCATACCATCACCAATTAACGACACTATCGCCAAGTGATGACGCATCTCTATCTCTTCAAGAATGTCACTTTTAAGTTCAAGCTCAAATTCTTGCTCTAACGCCATACGCACTTTGTCCGCATCTTGTGTCGCGACACAGAAGCTAATGCTGTATTCAGATGAGCTTTGGGTGATCAATGAGACCGAAACGCCCGAACGAGAGATAGCCCCCAAGGTGCGACTAGCCATGCCAACCATGCCCTTCATGCCTGGGCCTGCGATATCAAACATGGTCTGTTCATCGAGGTTAGAGATCGCCTTAACATTAAGGCCTGTCTTATCGACTTGGTTAGACACCAATGTCCCTGGTGCATCTGGATTAAAGCTATTACGGATATAACAAGGGATATGATATTGGGCAATAGGAGAGATGGTTTTAGGGTGCAGTACTTTGGCACCAAAGTAAGACAGCTCCATTGCTTCTTGATAGCTTAATTGAGTTAATAGTTTAGCGTCGGCCACCACGCGAGGATCTGTGTTGTACACCCCGTCTACGTCAGTCCATATTTCACAGCAACTAGCATCGATACAGGCAGATAATACCGCCGCCGAATAGTCTGAACCATTGCGCCCAAGGGTAACGATACGTCCATGCTTATCACCAGCGGTAAAGCCAGGCATGACCCACACGCGATGAGCATCAAGCGAAAGCGCGGCAAGTCGTTGTTTACTGGCATTAATATCGACTAATGATTCAAGCACTTCACCTGTCGCTAAAAATAAGTGTTGTGGCACAAGTTGACTAGCCGATATTTCTCGGGCCAACATTAACTGTTCCATTAAGGCCGCAGATAACTTTTCGCCACCCACGATGATTTCAGCGCGAACATAATCTGGACATTCGCCAAGTAGCATGATCCCTTGCAGTTTGTCATGCCAAAGCGACAATTGCTTGTCCAATACTCGCTGAAGATCACTAGACTGCTGTGAGGACAGTTTCTCTTGGCTCGCCTGCTGATATAGCTGTTCAAAAACCAACTTAACCTTATTCAGTACCAGTAGAAAATCACCGCCGCTAACCGCCAAGTCGACCATTTCAAGCAGCCCATTGGTCACGGTTGCTGGGGCTGAAAGCACAACGGCAATACCTTCTTGCTCTGCACTGCTAGCGACAATGTCTGCCACGCCATTAAAACGCTGCCAATTAGCCAGCGAGGTACCACCAAATTTCATCACTTTCATATCATCTCCTTGTACCGCGCTACCCCAGAAACAAAAAAGCCCGCTCCTTGGAGGGAGCGGGCTTATTCAATACTTATATTTTACGTATGTTCAGCCGGCCCCCACGATGGTTGTCGTGGTGGTTGTAATAATGGTGGTTACTACGAAATATAGGCTAAACATTATAATTATCTGTTCACAATTAATTGTGTATTAAGTGGTAACTAGAATTGCTTTTTTTGTATGCAGCTGTCAACCCCCTACAGGCAACTTTCTCAAAAATAGCTAATTCACATCACTTTGATGATGAACATATAAAGTAGATCAATTCAAACATCAACAATTGCGAACATTCGCCATTTAGGACGATACAAATCTAAGCTATACAAACAGATATTCTAGATTAATTCCTTTATTAACAGGTAATAACAGTAGAAATAGTATTCCAGAAAAAGTTAACAATGCAAAATAGACCTTTGTGTAATATTTAAGACTAAAGTCGACATAACATCATAACTCCCCCCTCATTTACTGCAATTAAGGTGAGTGCATAATTTATTGGAAATAGTGAGAAAAAATTCAACAAAAACCGACCGCATCATCACAACTTCCAACGGTACAATGACCCGAGCTAACAACCCGACTCACAATTTATAAATTTTTCATTCAAGAAGCGGTACTAGATCATCGCCAAGTATTAAAAAGCAAGTTAAAATGCCGCCACATTCTGAATTGGAGGCGATATGATAATCACCCAACACAAAGCTGTTAGCATCCATTACCGCTTAACAAACCAACAAGGTGAGTTAATTGAAAGTTCATTTGAAGGTGAACCAATGCTTTACCTTCATGGCGCCGAGAATATGATCCCAGGCTTAGAAGCGGCATTAGAAGGCAAAACGGTTGGTGATAAGCTCGATGTTACCGTTGAAGCTGAACAAGCTTATGGCCCTTATCATGATGGCCTACGCCAAGACGTACCGCTGTCAGCCTTTGGTGACATTGAAGATATCGTACCGGGTATGCGCTTCATTGCCGAAACTGAAATGGGTCAACGTCCAGTACAAGTGACAGAAGTAAAAGATGATGTTGTCGTTGTTGATGGCAACCACCCATTAGCCGGTCAATCACTTAACTTTACCGTTGAGGTGCTTGCTGTTCGCGACGCGACCGAGGAAGAGATTGCCCATGGCCACATTCATGCTGGCGGCAGTTGTGGTGGTCATGAACATAGCCACGAAGGCGGTTGTTGTGGCGGTGAAAGCCACAGCCATGAGGGTGGATGCTGCAATGATGACAGCGAAAAAGAAGCCAAAGAAGGCTGTGATGGCAATGGTGGATGTGGTTGTCGCCACTAAACACTTATCATCAGATGATGATTTAATACTCAAGTTGTAATTGATCCGACGATATAAGACTCGAGTTGTAATATTGAAAGCTGGCAGCCTTTTTTAGGATTTTGCCAGCTTTTTTATTTTAGACTTTCACTTACTTTAACTGCTTAATCAACCTCTTCACATCGATAGTCACCAATAGTTAAGCTAATCGCCATTACTTTAGGCTATTACATCGCTTATATTTTATATCCAGCAGTCGCATTATCGAAAGCGTCTCAGTCCAGATAATCCTGACTCAAGGCTTCTCAAGCACCACTTATATACTGCCTAATAATAGCAACCTTATCTTTACAATAAGGCTGCACTAACTTATTAGCAATTTATAAATAATGAGCATAGTGGCAGAACATCATAGAAGTTTTTATGACAATATTAAGGCTCGAACCGTATCGCGTTGCGCCTCGCTCATATGTTTAAGATAATTAGAGCAACGAGTAATGGTCGCAATACTTATCTCAAACTCAGCTGCCATCCGCCGTTGACTCATTTCCCCCAGTAACAGGGCTTGAAACACTTTTAAACGGCCGGCAACGGCACTTCGTTCCTCTTCAGTGAGTAATAATTCAAATAATGCGTTCAATTCACCAGGCTTTTGATGAGTCATTACTTTATCTAACACTAGATCCCAATTGGCGCGCACAGCAACCTCTGTTGTAATCGTTGACCATTACGAAAGTGTAGCAATAAAGCTACGCTAAAGGCTATAACCGTCAGTCTAAAATATGATAATTCATCGAAAATAGTAGCTTTCGTAACTGAAACACACTTAGCAACAAACATTGAAGTAACTTTAATAAAAAATGATTGGTATCTGACAGTTAATTGCGCTTAGAATAATTGCACCAAGTCACATAAACATCAAAAATCGTGAGAGCCATCCAATGAAAAAACAGATTAAGTTAGGCCTATTCGCACTTGCTGGCAGCGCCATGCTAGCTTCAGTAGCACACGCTAACAACTTTAAAGAAGTCGAGGATGCAATCGAATATCGCCAATCAGCATTTGGTCTAATCGCATACAACTTTGGTGATATGGGCGCTATGTTGAAGGGTGAAAAACCGTTTGACGCTGAAGTATTCGCTATGCGCGCACAAAATGTTGCCGCCTTAAGTCAACTACCAGCAGAAGGTTTTGTGGCAGGTTCTGATAAAGGCAATACAGAAGCATTGGCTAAAATATGGAGCGACAAGACTGATTTTGACAGCAAAATGAGTGAGTTTCAGGATAATGCAGCTAAGCTTGCCGTTGCTGCACAAGGTGATGATAAAAACGCATTTAAAGCAGCATTTATGGCTACTGGTAAGAGCTGTAAAGGTTGCCACGACGTCTACAAAAAAGACTAATCGCCAGTAACAGAGCTTGCCTAACTACTATGCCAACTAGCCAAGATGTAAGTTAATGCACTGATATTTAATAATAAAAATTAAATAATCACTTATTCACTTACATGGATACTGTTATTAAAACGAATACTAAAAAGGTTAGCGGTATCTGCCGCTAACCTTTTTTATATGGCTATTTTATCTAACAACTACAACATTACAGTTAACGGCAAAATCAAGTAATTGACCGCCAAGCCCATCAATAGACCTACCAAGATTAATGCAATAATATTAGAGCGAAATCTCAACTCAGCAACCATATCTTGAGTGACATATTTATAACCTGTGATCATTGCGCCCACCAACTTATCACCTTTAAAACTATGCACAATAACCGCTAACACATGCATAGCCGCCAGTGCTAATAGCAGATTAAAGTTCATCTTATGTAACCAGGTTAACGTGCTGCCAAGTTCACTAGTAACGTAACGATAAAGCGGCCCTTCGGTAAACACTTCATCGGTAGCAAACAGACCACTGCTTAACTGCACTAGCAGTATCACCATCATAGTTACTACCATATAGCCACCTAATGGATTATGCCCAAGCGTAGCTTTAGTCGGTTGCTTTAAATAACGGATAACTTGATGAGGTGGCTTCACGAAATGGCTAAAGCGCGCGGTATCACTACCGATGAAGCCCCATAGTAGGCGAAATATAATTAATACCATTAATGAGTAAGCAAATACCTGATGCCATTGCATTTCTCCCGCATCGGCGCTCCACCACAATGCACCGAGTAGCCCAATCATGCCCCAATGAAAGACTCGCGTGGGTAGATCCCACACCTTTAATTTGATTTTATTATCGACACTCGACAATTTGGAAGACATCTCATTTCCTTTACAACAGAAGATGCGTGAGATGATATTTGAAGCGACTCATAGAGGCAATAGAAATGAATTTCTGAAGTTATCTAATCAAATATGACGTCTTAAAATAAGAAATACAAGCTATTCCTAATGTTTATTTAGCCAATTTGTCGATGACATCAAATAAAGCGTTGAACATAAAAATACCGCCACCAAACACGATCTAGATCACATTATTAGTGCGCCAAATTGGTAATCTGAACTCAAGGAAGCAAAGACAAGGTTGGATATATGATAAAGATTACTAGCAAAGATTTCGACGTAACAGCCCCTATCCGTGAACGTATCGAAAGTCGATTGGAGAAACTCAGCAGACACGATATCCAATTAATTAATCCGCATGTCATCATAGAACAAGAGAAGCAAGGATTTAAGATAGAAGCATCGGTCGGTATTCCCAGTAATCAATTATTTGCCCAAGCAACAGATAAAGATCTTTATGCCGCAATCAATGCCATGGGACAAAAGCTTGAAAAGCAACTCAACCGTTTAAACCACAAACCCGAAGGAGCACGTCGCGCAGTACCTGTCATCGATAATGATGTTGTTGGTGATGACTTAGAAGATGAATATGAAGAGACATTTGATAAGGAGTATATCGCGTAGAGGAGTTATTGTTGAGACTGTAGGCAATAATTTTAGGCTCAATAAACACCGAGGAATATCACTAGCAAACTAGCCACATTGTCTACAGTTGCTATATTGTATTTTCGATAAATGCTTAATAATTAAAATGAACATGCCTTTCGTGTTATATCGATTGGGTCTTGGCAGCTAATAACCGCCTCAACGAGTTATCAACTTACTGGAGGAATCTAGCTAACAAACTAGCGATGTTGCCACCCCTTGTTATACTTGAAGGTAGAGCGGTATTGAGAAACAGTAATACAAGGTAAACCTGAAATAGATATAGGAGAACGCCGACACTTGAATTCGATTTTGCAACACAATAAAAAACGACGACTATCCTAGCCTTATGGTACCCAAATGTACCAACAAGGATCAGCTAACGAGCTAAACAGTAATGGTCGTCTCTCTTTGGTAAGGTCGCCAGTTTCACAACGAAAGTGAATGTTAATGGCGCAGTAACAGCATTAAGGAGAGATCACAGTTTGAGTGAAAGGCAAATGAGTTTTTAACGGCGACAGAAAAAGCCACGCAACATTGATTTAATCAACGCCTGGAACATCGCTAATGTAATAGCATCGTCGCCGAGTTGTCAGCAGGATCTAGACCAATTCACTACCAAGTTGAATTAGGGTAAGCAACAGATCCTTAGTAAGTTAGAGGAGGGCCTACCGATTTTGAGAATGCAATCTAAGCTCCAACTAAGCGCACCTGATGGTGCGCTTTTTCATACTACGCCTAAAATGATAAATTGACATACTGCATAACTTTTCATTGACACTCACAACGTAGCGATCTAATTTGATGGCTATGAAAATAACTAGCGTCACTTTTTTTACTTTCTTTTTTATTCCATCCTTTTAGGGAGGCGGAGTTTCGGTGTAAAAACGAAAGTGAAAATTCCAAAGCCTCCCTCAGGGAGGCTTTTTTGTTTTAAAACGTAACCAGATACTCGTTCATATACAGAGGACAGCATGACCAAACCACATTCCTTAAATCACACGCGGGAACAGATCAGTGCACTCGACAATGAACTACTGGCACTGCTCGCCAGGCGCCGCGACTTAAGTTTAGATGTTGCCCGCAGTAAAGAGGTTGATATTCGCCCCATTCGTGACACGCAAAGAGAAAAGGAATTATTAACCCGGCTGGTTAAACAGGGGCGTGAACAGGGATTAGATGCACACTATGTGTTGTCGCTATACCAAAGTATTATCGAAGACTCAGTACTCAATCAGCAAGCTTACTTGCAAGGACGAGCGAATCCTACATTACAAAAACAGCAATACACTATTGCTTATTTAGGGGCCCGCGGCTCCTATTCATACTTAGCCGCCACTCGCTATTGCGACCGCCGCCAAGTCAATATGCAAGACTTGGGCTGTAAAAGCTTCGATGAAATAGTACAAGCGGTAGAGTCTGGTCACGCCGATTATGGTTTTTTACCGATAGAAAACACTTCATCGGGATCGATAAATGAAGTCTATGACGTACTGCAACATACAAGCTTGTCCATTGTTGGTGAAACCACTATCGAGGTCGGTCACTGTTTACTCGCTCACCCAGGTACTCAGTTGGCTCAAATTAAGACCGTCTACGCCCACCCACAACCCATAAGCCAATGTAGTCGTTTTTTAAGCCATCATCCTGAACTCAAGTTAGAATATTGCTCAAGTAGCGCCGAAGCGATGGAACAAGTCTTAGCAAGTAAAGATATGACTGTTGCCGCCATTGGCAGCGCCGAAGGTGGCGCACTGTATCAGCTAGAAGCGATAGAGAAAGAACTCGCCAATCAAAAAATTAATCAAAGCCGTTTCATCGTAGTTGCACGTAAAGCTGTGGCAGTACCAGAACAACTCCCGGCCAAATGCACCCTGATCATGGCCACAGGACAAAAACCCGGAGCCTTAGTAGAAGCCTTATTAGTGCTTAAAGCACACAACCTCAACATGAGCAAACTGGAATCTCGCCCAATCCCGGGAACGCCCTGGGAGGAGATGTTCTACCTAGACCTAGATGCCAATTTATCGAGTGAGTCGATGCAAAAAGCCCTTAACGAGCTGGAGCATATCACTCGCTTTATCAAGGTATTAGGTTGCTACCCCTGTGAAACAGTTAACCCAACACAGCTGAACAATAGCCAGCTTATGATAGAGCCTACTACCAGCAGAACGGCTGAATTTGACGATAGCAACAACAATAATGATAGCCGTATACAAACGTCTCATCGACGCTGGAGCCTGACTCAAAAGCCTCAACTTACCCAGATCACTCATGGACAATTGGCCATAGGTGCTGGACAATTTGCCGCTATCGCACAGCTTAGATTAACCACGGATAATCAAGACTTTGGTCAACAAGCAAAACAACTAAAAGAAGCGGGTTTCCAAGCCGTACTGCTCACCGGAATACATCATATTCAACAAGTCAGTCCGCTATTGGATCAAGTAAAACGTGCCTTACACCAATTCGATTTAAGCTGCATGCTCGAAATCGAATACGAAACCGAATTAAAGCACGCTGTTGAACATGCGGATATCTTACTTATCGGCGGTAAACAGATGCACAACAAAGCATTACTGCAACAAATTGGTGCACTGCACATACCAGTTATTCTAGAGCGCAATACCATGGCCAGTATCGAGGAATTTCTCGATGGCGCTGAAACCATCCTATCTTGCGGTAATCAACAGGTTATCTTGTGTGAATCGGGCATAAGAACCTTTAATGACGCTGTTAAACCCGCTTTGGATTTAGCCGCTCTGGTGCAAATAAAAGCCATGAGTCACCTGCCAATAATCATAAATACCAGTTATGCCTGTGAAGTGCTTAACCAGACCGATATAGCCATAGCAGCAAAACAGTTACATGCTGACGGATTAATCCTGCTGGTGATGCCAGATATAGGCAGTTTCGATGAGCAAATACACCGCCACTGTCGCAGCTTAAGTGAGTTATACCGTAGTTAAGGCATACATGGAGCATTGAACGGCATATAAAAAGAGGGCTAAACACCCTAATGCTGATCAGTTAAGCATATAAACGATCAGTTGACCGATCTTTAAAAGGCTTCAAAATCCAATATCAGAAATGATATTGGATTTTTTTATGTCTTTAGAACAAGCTTTCTGCACCGCTTTTGAATACCACCAAGAAGCCACAGCTTTTACCAATCTTAATCACTTATTGGATGAAAACATCATCCAGCAAGCCTTTGAAACTGCGGGGGTCGCCACAGTAAGAAAACGTCGCTTACCCCTTGATGCAGTTATGTGGTCTGTCATTGGTATGAGTTTTTACCGACAACAGTCTGTATGGGAGCTTGCGACTCATATGGAGTTGATGCTACCAGGTAAAAAGAAGCTCATTGCCCCCAGTGCTCTTGTTCAAGGGCGCCAGAGGTTAGGTGTGCAGAGTATGAAAAATGCCTTTCAAATGATGGCAAAACA
The DNA here is from genome assembly GCF_059338375.1 of Shewanella sp. 553. NCBI lineage: Bacteria > Pseudomonadati > Pseudomonadota > Gammaproteobacteria > Alteromonadales > Shewanellaceae > Shewanella > Shewanella sp. 553. The sequence goes on along the minus strand of NZ_CM181701.1, from coordinate 989,667 downwards.
TTACTATAGCAACACTCAATTTGAGACATGGTGTGGACTGAATTTATTAGCCGTTGATGGTGTAGTCTGGCGCACTCAAGACACCGCTGATAATCGTAATGCTTTTGGCTCACCATCAAATCAACATGGTGACACCTCATTTCCTCAGGTTCGTATGGTGTGTCATATGGAGCTCACTAGCCATCAACTGATAAATAGCGCGTTTGATGGTTATAAAACGAGTGAAATGAAGCTAGCAGAAGCGCTCATACAGTCAACTCCAGACCATAGTCTCACGATGTTCGATAAAGGTTTTTACTCCTTAAACTTGCTACATCAATGGCAACTAGGTGGTGAAGAGCGGCACTGGTTAATCCCTGCGAGAAAGGGGCTTCAGTACGAGGTTTTACACTCAAATGGCCGGTTAGATAAACAGGTGAAATTGGCAATAACCGCCCAAGCCAGACAACAAAACCCAGCGCTACCGACGCATATAGAAGCGAGGCTGGTGACAAAATCAATAAAAGGTAAGACGCATCAGGTATTAACCTCAATGGTCGACCCATTACGCTTTCCAAGTGCTGACATCGTTGAGTTATATAATCATCGATGGGAAATAGAGCTTGGCTACAGAGAGATGAAACAAACCCTACTAAACAGCGAGTATACGCTAAGAAGTAAAAAATCAGAGATGGTAGAACAGGAACTTTGGGGCTTACTACTTGGCTACAACCTGATGCGTCAAGCAATGACTGAGGCCGCATCAAGAAAAGGAATATGGGCCAATCGCCTCAGCTTCAGTAATTGTGCGAGTACGATACTAAGTTACCTAGCAAGATTACCACTGATGAGCCCAGGAAATTTACCCAAACATTACGAGCAACTGATAGAAATGCTAGGTAACTTCGAGCTACCAACGAAACGAGAAGATAGGGTGTACCCAAGGGCTATAAAGTCAAAACCAAGCAAATATCCCCATAAAAAGAAAAATGCCAATCAGCTTAACTGACTGGCATTAGGCTAAACACCCTCTTTTTATATTAATAACAAATTATGAAGATAAAATATTAAATCGCTTGGCCATCAACTAGCGCCATCCAGCCCTTTATGGTGCGATGACAAAACCAACATAAAGAGACAATACTTAATGTCACCGCTAGCCAAGCCTGCGGCATGATATAAGCCAATATTAACATCGACAACAGCGTCAACATAGACCAACGTTGCCAACGGATATGTGAATAAAGTAGCTGACTCATCTTACTACTTTTCTGCGCACAATTAATGGCTAAGCCAAGCAATGGCGGCAGCAAAAACAGCGGAAATGCCAACATTAGTCCATATAACAGATGACCGAGGCTATGATCATCAATACCAGCATGTTGAGATGTCGTGGTTATCATAAGCTGGTCACTCCAAGGCTGCCAAAAAATGGTATGAGCAGACTCAATACGAGAGTCTCTATTAATTAACCATACTGTGTCACCTGCATTTACGCAAATCTGTCGAATGTAATGATGCCGCTTTTAACTCTATTTTGCTTACGTTAAAACCACCTCTATACCAATAAATCCATCAAGTATTACTCATTCAAACTCAACTTTACATTAGATTGAAGCCGAGTCGAACATGCCAAAATATAGCCCTGTTCAATTTCAGCTGAAGATAAGGTTAAAGAACTACTTGAGATGGTTTTCCCCTCGATCACCTTACATTTACACGCTCCGCATACGCCAGAGCGACATGCAGCGATAATGGGTAAGCCTTCCGCTTCAATGCCTTCAAGCACCGTTTGCTCCGCTGACAGCGGCGTCTTAACATCGCCAATATGCAACATAAACCGGGCTGACGCTGTGGTAGACTTTGACAGTAAAGGCGCTGCGAGCGCATCACCAAAGCTCTCTTGATGATAACGGCTCATGTCAAAACCAGCTTGCTCAAGCATAGTTCGAACCGCCTGCATATAAGGTGCGGGGCCGCAGACAAATATGGTTCGCTCTTTGTAATCAGGTACTGCTGACGCTAAGGAGACTAACGAGAGACGTCCCTGATAACAATCAATCTCAGCATTCTCCCCCTCTTCTAAGCTATAATCTAACGAGAAGTGTTCATGGCGTTGCTCTAGCTGTTGTAAAGCCTGATGGAAAATCAGATCTTGTGGTGATTTGGCACTATGGAAAAAAGCAATGTTGCTGCCGATTTGAGTATCGGTCAACCAGCGAGACATAGAATACATAGGGGTAATGCCGCTACCTGCACTTAAAAACAGGTACTTATCAGCATCGATATCAACCAAGTTAAACACCCCATCTGGTCCGCGAGCCGTAACGCTATGCCCAGGCAGCAGATGATCCACTAAGTAATTTGATGCTACTCCGCCCTCGATCCGCTTAACCGTTACCACGATAGAGTAAGGACGAGAAGGCGATGAAGATATGGTATAGCTACGTGCAACGGCGTTACCATTAATATTAAGCAACAAGGTGATAAATTGCCCTGGCTTAAAATGAAACTTGACACTCTGTTCGCCCTGAAAACGGAAACTAGTGACATCGTGAGTTTCTTGCCAGCGCTCGACGCACCTTAGACGTACCTCGCCATGCTGCCAAGTCGCAGAGTGATATTGTTGGCTGTTCATAGAGTGAGTTACCCTGGAAAATAGAACACCTATGACCTTAGCCATAGGTGTTAGACGAATTAAGCGACGCTTAAGATATCCTTGAGATCGGCTTCGACAGTTGTAGTCGTACGCAAACCAAACTTATCTTCTAGAATCTTAACGAGATTTTCAGTCAAGAATGCCGGAGCCGTTGGGCCTGTGCGGATGTTCTTCACGCCCAGTGATAACAAGGTCAACAGGATCACGATCGCCTTTTGCTCAAACCATGACAATACTAAGCTCAGTGGCAGCTCGCTTATCTCACACTCAAACACTTCTGACAGTGCAATCGCTAGCTGGATCGCTGAATAAGCATCGTTACATTGACCAATATCCAATAAACGCGGAATACCGTTAATATCGCCAAATGCAAGCTTATTAAACTTATACTTACCACAGCCTAAGGTCATGATAATTGAGTCTTTTGGTGCCGCTGTTGCGATATCGGTAAAGTAGCTACGCTCAGACTTATCACCGTCACACCCTCCCACAAGGAAGAAGTGTTTAATCGAGCCATTCTTCACATTTTCAATCACGGCAGGCGCAGCAGCCATTAACGCATTTCGAGCAAAACCTATGGTGATAAGATGGGGGATCTCATCATAGATAAAGCCTTCTAGCGATAGTGCTTTATCGATCACTGTAAAAAAATCATCACCCATAATATGGGTTACACCAGGCCAACCTACAATGCTGCGGGTGAAAATACGGTCAGAGTAATCGCCTACATTTGGATCGATAATGCAGTTAGAGGTCATCACTACTGCACCAGGGAAGTTAGCAAACTCTTTCTGCTGATTCTGCCACGCACTGCCGTAGTTACCGACAAGATGTGGGTACTTTTTAAAGGCGGGGTAAGCCAGCGCTGGCAACATCTCACCATGGGTAAAGACATTAATGCCCTTGCCTTGTGTCTGCTCTAAAATTAGCTCTAAGTCTTTCATATCATGGCCAGAGACCAAAATAGCTTTGCCTTTCACAGCAACCGTGTTGACTTGCGTCGGCTCAGGGTGACCAAACGACTCAGTTTCGCCCGTATCTAGCATCGCCATCACGCGATAGTTTAGCTGACCAATCTCCATTGCCGTGGCAAACAGTTTGTCGGCATCTTCTGAATCTGAGCCAAGAAACGCCATAATTTCATGGAAGTTAGCCGCTACGTCGCTATCTGTTTGATCAAGAACGCGAGCATGCTCCATGTAGGCCGCAGCACCTTTTAGGCCATAAAGACAAAGTAAACGCAGGCCCATAATATCTTCATGAACACTCTCTTTACCGCGATTAGGCACTGCTTGAGCGGCTTGAGCAAGCATTTCAGGCTTAGATGTTGCCAATATTAATGATGCTGCAGGAATAAGCGTATCGACAGCTTTGCCAGCTTCAGCGCATGCCGTTTCATAGGCCGCCTTTAGGCGGTTACGATAAAGTTCCGCCTGATTGACGTAATCGATTAATCGCTCATCATCAAAGTTGACGTTTGTTAGTGTGGCGAAAAAGGCTTTAGGAACAAAGGTATCAATTTCACTATCAATAATATCAAACTCTCTTGCCTTAACCGCATAGGCTGAAACGCCCTGAAGCAAGTAGATCAACAGATCTTGCAGATCTGAGGTATCAGACAACTTACCGCACATACCTTGAGAATAACTACAGCCATTACCCGCTGGGGTTCTAATCGTTTGCTCACACTGAATACAAAACATTACAACTACTCCTATTTTTAATCATGCCTTTATTTTGCATGTTTTAATAAAGTCTACTGCGACTTGGTCATCAGCTAAAGCGATTTATTGGATCAATGCGATAAACTATGAGGCAGATCAAATTAGAATAAGTGCAACTAATATGGGATTTTTTGAGCTTAAGAACAACGAACATATGAGATTGATGGACGATAACCTGTTTTCAATCCACAAAAAAACCTGAGCCAGATAGCGTTAATCTCGGCTCAGGTTAAGTATAGAGTTGAGTTCAAAAATGGCGCTGCCAACGCAGATAACTAGCCCACTTTCATATCGTTGACCGATTGTAACATCACACGACTCTCTCGCTGGAATTGCGGCGCAAAATCACCAAACCAGTTAGCCACCTCTTCAAACTGAGCTATAAATCCTTGCCTATTCCCCGACTTCAACAACTCAAGGGCCTGGGCATAATTATCTAAATAATCACCTATCGCCGTCAGGCTTTCGCGCTGCGCATAGATAATATCGGCGTACAGTTCCGGACTCTGAGCAAAAAGGCGCCCTACCATAGCCAGTTCTAACCGATAAATGGGCGAACTAAACTGTAATAGGGTATCGATATCAGCCGCTTCACGATAAAGATTTAGCCCATAAACAAACGAGGAGAAGTGACGCATCGCTTGCACGAGTTGCATCGCCTTATCATGCTTTTGCGCATCTGCTTCAACCAAACGTGCGCCCCAAATCTGTATCTGCTCCATCAGCCATCGATACTTTTCTGGATCGCGACCATGGCACACCACGACTACCTGTTTAGCCAAACTGCCCACATCTGGGCCAAACATAGGATGTAGGCCCACTACGGGTCCTTGGTGGGCCGTTAGCATTGCATCAAGTGGCTTGGCTTTTATCGATGTTAAATCAGCTAAAATACACGACTCGGGTAACTGGCCCAATTTACTGGCAATCAACTCACAAGTGATCCTGATGGGTACGGTAACGATAACCAGCCCAGCTCCGGCAAAAATAGCATCAGCATCTTGCCAATCATCTTTATCGAGTGATTTCACTTGATAGCCTGACAAACGTAACATTTGGCTAAACAGCCCACCAAGCTTACCTTTACCACCAACGATAACCACATGACCCAGATCGGTTTTTACCTGTTTAAAACCGACATCCTTCTCATTAAGGTACGATTCACGCATTAATCGGCGTAAAATATCTTCGATAAGCTGCGGAGAAACGTTCATTTTACTGGCTTCTTCACGGCGTTTAGCCAGCATTGACGCTTCACGTTCGGGTGCATAAATTGGCACCCCTGCAGCGTGTTTTACCGCCCCCACCTGCCCAACAAGATCCAAGCGTTTACGCAGTAGGTGCAATAATTGTTGATCGACATTATCAATATGGCCGCGTAACTTTTCGAGCTCTTCAGTGGTCTTTTCATTCATTTTTTAATTATCCATCAGGCAGTTGCAGCCTTAAGCATATCAAATCTTGTCGGTAAAACCGACGCTAATTGCGCCGCACCATGACGTAATAACTCTTCAGTATCTTGCCAATTTATACACGCATCCGTCACCGAGACACCATAATCCAGTTCACTTAAAGGTTTATCGCAAGCTTGATTACCTGCATTAAGATGACTCTCTAGCATCACCCCTATAATCGAACGATTACCCTGCTCAATTTGATCAAATACATCTTGGCAAACCACGGGTTGTTTATTGTGATCTTTTGAAGAATTACCATGACTGCAATCCACTACCAACCGTGCATTAAGCTTAGCGGCATGCAGTTGACGTTCGCACTCGGCAACGCTGTGGGCATCGTAATTTGGTACTTTGCCCCCACGCAAAATCACATGCCCATCGGGGTTGCCCGCCGTTTGTAATAAGGCCACTTGCCCCTGTTGATTTATTCCCATAAATCGATGGCTACTGGCTGCAGACTCAAGTGCATTAATGGCGACCCCTAACTTGCCATCGGTACCGTTTTTAAACCCGACAGGCATAGATAATCCAGATGCCATCTCACGATGAGTTTGCGACTCAGTCGTGCGCGCACCAATCGCCGACCAAGTGACGAGTTCAGAAATATATTGCGGGCTAATCGGGTCAAGGGCTTCAGTGGCAACCGGTAAGCCTAATTCGGCTAACCAGATCATCAATTCTCGAGCCATACGCAGCCCTTTTTCAACATCAAATGACTCATCCATATCTGGGTCATTTATCATGCCTTTCCAGCCCACGGTAGTCCGCGGTTTTTCAAAGTACACACGCATCAAAATATAAAACTCATCTTGCAATTCGTCATGTAGGGTTTTGAGTCTAAGTGCGTATTCTTTAGCAGACTTGATATCATGGATAGAACACGGTCCACTGACCACTAGCACACGATTATCACGTTTGTGCACAATATCGGATACGGTTTTACGAGCATTCAATACATATTGGTAGGCAGCAGTGGATAAAGGAAGTTGTTGCTTTAACTCTTCTGGGGTTACTAATACTTTTTCAGAACTAATATGGACATTATTAATTGTGTCTTGCTGCATACCCGTCACCAACCTCTATCTATAATTATATTGTCACAAAAATTAGGCTTATTAGAATAACGCCCACCGAACTATTACTGACTTACTCATCACCCGCAAGCGCAATGCTGTAGCAGTTCACCATTACATCATTGATTTAACTATGCCTGTGGTTTTATTTAGAATCAAGCAAAAAAATGCCTATCGATAACAATTCAATGCACTTTTGCAGTTATTCATTTTTTACTTAGGGACTAACTAGTGGTTATCGATTGAAGGTTAACCCACCTTCAATAGGTGAGCTTATAACAAGTATAAAGACAATGTTAAGGCAATGTTTTACTGCATACTAACAAGCAAGCCTCTTTTTGCGAACTTTTCCAGTGCCCTAAAACACAAAAACCCGCCATAAGGCGGGTATTTGTGCGAACACTGCATCTTGTTTACTTGAAGCGTTTGCTTACTTAGCAAGCTTCTCACGGATACGTGCAGATTTACCTGAACGATCACGTAGGTAGTAAAGCTTAGCACGACGAACACGGCCGCGACGCTTAACTTCGATGCTAGAGATGATTGGGCTGTGAGTCTGGAACGCACGCTCAACACCTTCACCATTAGAGATCTTGCGAACTGTGAATGCAGAATGCAGACCACGGTTACGCTTAGCGATAACGATGCCTTCAAACGCCTGTAGACGCTCTTTACCGCCTTCTACAACACGTACTTTAACAACAACAGTATCACCTGCACCAAATTGTGGTACGTCTTGCTTCATTTGCTCTTCGTTGAGCATTTTAATGATGTTATTCATGAATAAACTCCATCCTAGTAATAACTGACCATTTGTTACTCACCCTTTTGGGTAGCATCGACAAATTGGGCTAATAGCTTAGTTTGTTCGTCAGTCAGAGCTAGATTTTCAAATAATTCTGGTCGTCGTAACAAAGTTCTTCCGAGACTTTGTTGCAAACGCCAGCGTCTAATATGTTCGTGGTTACCACTTAGCAATACGGCTGGTACATCGATACCGTCTAAGCTTTCAGGTCGAGTATAGTGGGGACAATCCAGTAACCCATCAGAGAAGGAGTCCTGCTCTGCCGAAGCTTGTTTTCCAAGAACCCCTGGAACCAAGCGCGATACTGAATCTATCAGAGTCATCGCTGGTAGTTCGCCGCCCGAAAGCACGTAATCACCAATCGACCACTCTTCATCCACTTCCGTTTGAATAATGCGCTCATCGATACCTTCGTAGCGACCACACACTAAAATCAAACGCTTTGATTTCGCTAACTCTTCGACGCCTTGCTGAGTCAGCTTGCGTCCTTGAGGAGAAAGATAAATCACCTTTGCTTTATCACCTGCAGCGGCTTTCGCTGCGTGAATGGCATCGCGTAAAGGTTGCACCATCATCAACATACCGGGTCCGCCGCCATAAGGCCGGTCGTCCACTGTACGATGTTTATCATGGGTGAAATCACGAGGATTCCACGTTTGCAACTCCAACAAGCCGTTGCTAACGGCCCGACCCGTTACACCAAAGTCTGTTACGGCACGAAACATCTCTGGAAACAGGGTTACTACCCCTAACCACATCTGTTGCCCCTCGACTTAGAAGTCCGGATCCCAATCCACTAAAATTTGTTTCTCTGCTAAATTCACCTCAAGGATGAACTGCTCGGTCACAAAAGGAATCATACGTTCCGTTTTGCCGAAGCCATCTTTAGCGTTAGCTTTTACAAGGAGTACGTCGTTTGATCCTGTTTCCACGATCTGGTCGACCTTACCCATGTTATAGCCTTTGGTATTCACTACATTACAGCCAATTAAATCACGCCAATAGAACTCGTCTTCTGGCAAGGCTTTCATCAACTCTGCAGGAATGGCAATCTCACAGTTGGTGAGCATTTGCGCTCGGTCTCTCGAATTAACCCCTTCAAGCTCAGCGATTAACGCCTTACCTTGAAAACGCCACTGTTCGACCTTAACCTCGCGCCATTCACCTTGTTCTTTAATCAGCCAAGGTGAATAGTTAAAAATGTCTTCGACAGAATCGGTATAGCTAGTGATCTTCAACCAACCTTTAATGCCGTGACATGAGCCTAATTTGCCCAGTACGACAGGTTCTTGGTGACTACTCATTAATCTATACCTTAACGCTATTAAGCAGCTGCTTTGCTAGCGTCTTTAATCAGTTTTGCTACACGATCAGTAGTAGCAGCACCGTTAGAAACCCAGTGCTTAACACGCTCAAGGTCTAAACGTAGCGTTTCTTCTTGGTCACGAGCCAATGGGTTGAAGAAACCAACACGTTCGATGAAACGACCGTCACGAGCGTTGCGGCTATCGGCAACTACGATGTTATAAAATGGACGCTTTTTTGCGCCGCCACGAGCTAAACGAATGGTAACCATGCGTCTTTTATCCTCTAATGGTTTGCTTGTTTATAAAGCAAAAATAAAAACTGGAACCCCGTGTTCGCGAAGAGTCCCAGATAGAAAGCCGCCCGATTCTACCTGAATCGGCGACGAATGCAACTTTTTTGACCACGAAAATACTTAGCAGTAATAGGCTTACTCGCAATTGCAGAGATACAACTCAAATAGCCAAAAATAAGCTTAAGCAGTTAATTAATGATAAGTGTAAATCAAAATTTTGATAGTAACTAGCGGCTATTGAACGTTCTCTACGCTGCCAGAATTATCCGTGAAGGTTTGCTTCAGCTCGTTTGCGTTAAACACACCTCCACCGAGTGAACGATATAGCTTAATCATCGCCAGCTGTTTATCTCGTCTCACCTCACTTAAGCTAAGTTCGGCATTAAACAAGTTTCGTTGTGCATCCATTAGATCTAACGAACTCGATACGCCATTGCGATATCTTAACATCGCCAAGTGGGCATATCCGCGCGAGGCTTCAACCAGTTCTGCTTGTGCTTCTATTGCAGATTCAGAGCGCCGAAAGCTGTTCATGGCATCATTAACTTCAAAGTATGCTGCCAATACAGTACTTCGATAAGCAAGTAGAGCCTGCTTAAATGACTCTTGGGCTATATCGTATTGAGCCGCTATACTGCCAGCATTGAAAATGGGGGCTGTGATCCCCCCAAGTAGTGACCAAGTGACTCCCTGACTATCAAAGATCTTATCTAAATCATCAGATTCTGTGCCATAGCTACCGGTAATGTTAAATTTTGGGAAAAAGGCCGTTTTGGCCACGCCCACATTGGCGTTGGCCGCAATTAATGCCTGCTCTGCAGCTTTGACATCAGGCCGCTGTGACAACATTTTTGACGGGATGCCTACACTAAAGGAACCTGAAAATGGCATTTCAGCAATGAGGGATGCTATGTCTCCATCGACTTTAAGCGGATAATCATATTCGCCGAGCAAGCCCCTTAACTGATTGGCTTTTTCTTGGCGCTCAAAATCGAGTGTGGGCAAGGTGACTTTAGCGCTCTGGTATTCCACTTCGGCTTGCTTGACCTGCAAGCCTGAAATCACCCCATTTTGTTTTCTTAGCCTTGCCAAATCACGCTCTTTTTTACGCAACTTAACCGTATTGACAGAAATTTGATAACGCTGCTCAATATCGAGCCATTCATAATAACGACTGGCAACATCGCTTATCAGGCTGATAACCGCCAAATTAAGCGCTTCTTGTGCCGACAGAAAATGAGCATATTCAGCCTCACTGCGACGCCGATTAGCTCCCCAGATATCCAGCTCCCAAGACACTGTACCTGCAATGTCGAATTCATTGCTGTGAGTGGGATTAGTGCTGGTTATGCCACTGTCGACTGAACGCTCTGCATTAGCACCTAAACCAAGTTCCGGATAAAGCGTCGCGTCAGTCACAGTCACTTTCGAGCGAGCGGCGATGAGGCGAGAACGTACCGCCTCAAGATCTAAGTTTTGCGCCAGCGCATAAGAGATAAGTTTACGTACATTGGGGTCAAGGTAAAAAGACTGCCATGGCACCAGACCATCATTGTCGATGGTATCTTGTACCAACTCATGATGATATTGCGCCGGTAGCTCAACGTCTGGACGCTGGTAATCTGGTCCCATTGCACAACCAACTAAACTCAGTACCGTCGCCGTAATACCTATGACCTTAGCCTTAGCCTTAGCAACCAAAGCTAGCTTTAGCGCGAATGCTGCTTGATGTCCGAGCCATTGATTAGCCATGAGCATTGCCCTCCTGCGCAGGATGTTCATTCGCTGCAGTAGGCTTTATTTTAGACTTTAACCAGCCTGCGGTCGTGACGAAAAAGAGGGGAACCATAATAATCCCTATGGTGGTCGCAAACACCATTCCGCACAGAATAGGGATAGAGATGCTCTGGCGACTCACAGCGCCTGGCCCCACAGATAACACCAGCGGCAACACGCCTAAAATGAATGCCATTGAGGTCATTAGAATCGGACGAAAACGCATGTTAGCGGCCTCTAACGCGGCCTCAAGGTAATCTTTTCCTTCCTTATGCAATTGATTGGCAAATTCGACAATCAAAATAGAGTTCTTCGCCGCCATCCCAATGAGAGCAATAAAGGCGACTTGGAAGAATAAATTACTCTCCATGCCACTGACCCAAGTTCCTAAGGCCGCCCCCAACATAGCAATCGGTGCGATTAGCAATACCGCAATGGGGATAGTCCAACTCTCATACAGTGCTGCAAGGAATAAGAATACAAACAACATGGCTAACGCGACAGCAATACTGGTTTGATTGGCAGACTGTACTTCCTGATAGGTAATACCCGTCCATTCGTAACTAAACTCATTGGGTAACATGGGTTTAGCCACTCGCTCTATGGCTCTAATCACATCGCCAGACGCATAACCAGCTGCCGGCGTTGCATTAATCGAGGCGCTACTAAATAAATTGTAATGAGTTACCGCAGCTGGGCCAACAGAATACTCATACTTCGCCAGCACACCGATAGGCACCATAGCGCCGCTGGATGAGCGCACGTAGTAATTTTTTATCTGCTCAGGAAACTGACGATAACTCTCCTCGGCTTGCACTTTCACTCGATAAACACGGCCAAATAAATTGAAATCATTAACTGTAGCAGAATCAGTAAAGGTTTTTATCGTACTGTAGATATCAGCCACATTAACGCCAATAGCCATCGCTTTGGCTTCATCAACCGTTAAGTGCAGCTGTGGTATCGCACTTTGAAGTGACAGTCCTGCCGTCGCAACTTCTGGTTGTAATTTAAGTCGTTCAACCAGCTCATCAGCCGTTTCCATCAAGCCTTTAAAGTTTGTCCCAGAGGTGTCCTGTAGCTCCATTTCAACCCCAGAACCATTACCTAATCCTGGCACTGCCGATGGCAAATACACGTTGAACTCAGCTTCCAATATATCGAGTAACGCATGGTCTATCTCTTTCATCACTTTTTTAACCGTTGCATCATTCTGTGTTCGCTCAGACCAAGGCTTAAGAATAATTTCGAATTGACCGTTTGCTTGGTTAGAGCCTGAACGGCGATTCTCTCCGGCCAAGGTAAACGAATACGCAACAGCGGGATGGGCCAGCACTTTGGCCTCGGCTTTCTTTAGCACAGCTTGTGAACGATTCACGGTTGCACCATCGGGTAAGGTCATATCGATGAAAAAGCGACCTTGATCTTCATCAGGCATAAAACTCGAAGGTAGGTTTGACATGATCATATAAACGCCACCGACCATAATGGCAAACACCAAATAGCTACGTGTAGCCTGCCGAGCGGTTAATGCGACAATCGCGACATATTGACTGGTACAAATATCCAGCTTGTCGTTCATCCATTTGAAAAAACCCGAGGTGGCCTTATCTCCAGGCCGGAGTAATAAGGCACACAAGGCCGGCGACAATGTCAGCGCAACAACCGTGGAGATCAACACCGCCACGGTAATCGCAATGGCAAACTCACGGTACATTATCCCGGTTATCCCCGATAAAAAAGACACAGGTACAAATACCGCCGCCAAGACTAAGCTTGTTGCCACCAACGCCCCAGAAAGCTCTTTCATGGCAACACGGGTCGCCTCAACGGAGTTTAAGCCCTTTTCGTGCATTAAGCGCTCAACATTTTCAACGACCACAATGGCATCATCAACCACAATACCGATCGCCAGCACTAAGGCCAGTAAACTAACAGTGTTAATGGTAAACCCAAACGCCAGCATGGCCGCCAGCGTGCCAATCAATGATACAGGCACTGCAATCGCTGGGATCAAGGTCGCCCGAAAGTTCTGCAGGAACAGATAGACCACCAATATCACTAGTATCAACGCTTCAATTAACGTTTTGACCACTTCATCAATCGAGTTTTCAATAAAAATCGAGGCATCAAAAAAGACCTCCCAGTTCATACCTTGCGGGAACTTCTCAGCCAGTGTCGCCATCTCGTTTTTAACGTTTTTGGTCACCTCTAGGGCATTGGCACCTGGTAACAGGTAAACCTGCAAAATGGTCGCATTGATTCCATTAAGTTGTGACTGTAGGGTGTACGATGACGAGCCTAACTCCACCCGCGCAATATCACGCAACCTGATAAGAGAGCCATCGCTATTGGCGCGCACAATAATCTCTTTAAATTGCGGCACACTGCTCATACGCCCCTCAGCGGTGATAGGCAGTGTCATACTTAGGGACTCGGCATTGGGCTGCGAACCAATTGCCCCCGCGGGCGACTCCTTGTTCTGTGCTTTCACCGCCGCGATCACATCGCTAGTCGTAAGACCATAACCCGCCATAATATCGGGCTTTAACCAGACTCGCATTGAATAACTACGTGACCCGGTATTTCGCACTCGCCCGACGCCAGGGATACGTTTAAGGGCTGCTTGAATATTGATGGTAGCGTAGTTACTTAAATAAATTTCGTCATAGCGATCATCGGTCGATGTTAACGCCAATTTGAGTAGCTCAACCGAGGCTTCTTTCGAAACAGACACACCTTCGGTTTGCACATCAATGGGTAAGCTTCCAGCGGCTTGTTGAGTTGAGTTTTGCACATCAACCGCAGCCAAATCTGGGTTAGTGCCAACATCAAAGGTAATGGTGACATTAGTGCTGCCAGAGTTAGTGCTCTTAGAGCTCATATAAATCATGTTCGGTAAACCGTTTAGTTCTTGCTCTAACGGCGTAGCAACCGACTCTGCTGCAGTTGTTGATGCGGCACCAGGATAGAAAGCCGACACTTTAACTTGTGGCGGCGTAATATAAGGATATTGATCTATGGGCAGTTTGAACATGGCAATTAAACCAAGCAGCACTATCACAATGGAGATAACACAAGCATAAACCGGTCGAGTCACAAAAAATTGTGCCATGGTTACTGCTCCTGTTCTTGCTCTAAAGCTTGCTGCTTAAGCGCCTGTTCTTTTTGCGCTCTATCTTCACGTTGTTGATATTCTTGTTGAGTTAACGGTTCTGCCAGCTGACCATGACGAACGCGGTGCATCCCCTCAACAATCACCAATTCACCGGCGCGTAAACCGCTCTTAACCACTACCCCCATCTTGCCTTGATGATCTATCACAATAAAACGCCGCTCGACCTTATTATCAGGCAGCACCACCATGACATATACCCCGCCCTGTTCAACCTGGGTAGCCTTTTGTGGGATCACTACGGCGTCATTTATCTCGTCAAGCTTGATTCGTACATTGGTGTATTGGTCAGGCAGCAGCTCTTTATTAGGATTGGGTAACTCTGCCCTTACTTGGAAGGTACCTGTTTCAGGATTAACAGACGGATCGGTAAAGCGCACATCCCCCAGATATGGGTAGGCACTGTTGTCGGGTAAGGTGATGGCCACAAAACCCTCAACGGCTTTACCTTCGGTCTCGGCTTCTTTCTTGTCAGAGTAACTCGTCATGCGCCGACGAGCGTTAAGATAATCTAAGGCCGACATGTTGAAAGTGACATAAATCGGGTCAACTTGCTTCACCCGAGTAAGCAAAGATTGACCATTACTGCCAACGAGAGCGCCAATATCAACCTCTGAGCGGCTAACTAAACCCGATATTGGCGATTTAATCTCTGTATAACTCAGCTCTAACTGAGCTTCTTCCAACTCTGCCATACTCGCCGCTAAACTTGATTTGGCTTGGGATAACACAGATAACGCATTATCAAAATCGAGTTGACTCGCGGCATCTTGCTCATACAAAGGCCTTAAACGATCCACATCACGCTTGGCTTTATCCAAGGCAGATTGATGGGCCTCAACATTGGCTTTTAAACGGTTTACTACCGCCAAATAAGGTCGATTATCAATGCGATATAACACCGAACCTTCTTTGACTGCACTACCCTCGATAAAGCTTTTATCTTCAACAAAACCATTAATACGAGCCCTAACCTCTACATCGAGTGACGCTTGTGTCACGCCAATGTAGTTGCCGTAAAGTGGCACCGTTGCCGAACTGACTTTCTCAACAACGACTAATTTAGGAGTGATTTTCAGCTCTGTCTTCTCACAGCCAAATAAAGAAATGAATGCCGCAATGACAACGACGAAGTGTTTTGCCGAAAAAACGTTTATAATCATGAATATGCCCTAAATTAATCAATCGTACCGCGCAGCACAAGGCAACCCATTTAAAATACAACGAATCAATGAGCAAAGTTAATACAGCATGGTACTAACAAAGAAGCGCAAACGACAACACCCAACAACATTAAGACAACAGCTAGGCAACGGCAAGACAAAAAAACGTAAAATCAGTCACTAGCCCAACATGTCTATCTAACCATAGTTGCAGCTTTAATCGACATCACGAGGTGGAACAATAAAAAAAGCTCAAGCAGGTTGCTTGAGCTTATGATTGGCGTATTTTAAAAGACGTATTTAACGGCCTGGCATTTTCATTCCAGGCGGTAGCATTCCGCTCATGCCACGCATCATTTTTTTCATGCCACCTTTACCCGACATTTTTTTCATCATTTTTTGCATCTGGGTAAACTGCTTCAATAAGCGGTTAACATCCTGAATTTGCGTCCCAGAGCCAAGGGCGATACGGCGTTTACGCGAGCCTTTGATAATATCAGGGCGCTTACGCTCACCTGGCGTCATAGAATTGATAATCGCTTCCATTTGCCCTGTCATCTTGCCATCTTGTACTTGCGCGAGCGCTTCAGGCGGAAGCTGACCCACACCGGGCAGCTTCTCAATCATGTTCATCATGCCACCCATGTTTTTCATCTGCTGTAGCTGTTCACGGAAATCTTCTAAATCGAAACTTCCGCCCTGCTTCACTTTGGAAGCCAGCTTCATCGCTTTTTCTTTATCGACGCCGCGCTCAACTTCTTCAATCAGCGACAGGACATCACCCATTCCTAAAATACGTGACGCCACGCGATCAGGATGGAATGGCTCTAGGGCGTCGGTCTTCTCACCAACACCCAAAAACTTAATCGGTTTACCCGTGATATGGCGAATCGATAAGGCCGCACCACCGCGTGCATCACCATCGACTTTGGTGAGGATCACACCACTTAATGGTAATGCCTCATTAAATGCTTTAGCCGTATTGGCCGCATCTTGACCTGTCATGGCATCGACCACAAACAGAGTTTCAATCGGGTTAACGGCCGCATGTAACGCCTTTATCTCGTCCATCATGCTTTCATCAACATGCAGACGACCCGCAGTATCGACAATCACCACATCGATAAACTTGAGCTTAGCGTGTGCCAGTGCTGCGTTTACGATATCAATCGGTTTTTGACTGACATCCGACGGGAAAAACTCAACCTCAACTTCTGTCGCTAAGGTTTCAAGCTGTTTGATTGCCGCAGGACGATATACGTCAGCGCTGACCACAAGTACTGATTTCTTTTCGCGCTCACGCAAAAACTTAGACAGTTTGGCAACACTGGTGGTTTTACCCGCCCCTTGAAGACCAGCCATCATGATCACTGCAGGCGGCTGAGCCGATAGGTTTAGCGCTTCGTTGGCTTCGCCCATGGCGTTTTCCAACTCGCTTTGTACTATCTTAATAAAGGCTTGGCCTGGGCTTAAGCTTTTAGAAACCTCTTGGCCTACCGCTCGTTCTTTTACGCTATTAACAAAGGCACGCACTACAGGCAAAGCAACATCGGCTTCAAGTAGCGCCATGCGCACTTCGCGTAACGTTTCTTTTATATTGTCTTCAGTTAAGCGACCACGACCACTGATGTTCTTCAGGGTACGTGATAATCTGTCCGTTAAGTTCTCAAACATTATCGCGTTCTTTACCGTTTAGAATGTACATGATTGGCCAGTATTATAACCATGCATAGAGATTATGCTACCGCACTGATGCAAGTAATCGATGTCGCTCTTTTGTCTTACCACACAATAAAATCACAAAACTTAGGAGTAACGCTCAGAAAGAACTAATTTTTGTGTGTAAAGCCTCTGCCCATTTATGCGCCGATCGTGTTATTCTAATGATATTACTTGGTAACATACAATCCAGCCTAAATGGGTTGATATTGCACAGAAAGCTAACATAACGATAGGTTAATTTTCGATGGTCATTTTTTCGGCTTCAGCCATATTTTTCTATAGTATCGCCCTTATCTTGGTCGTTGGTCGTCTGTTTCATGCCCAAGGGCCTAATCGTCGAGCCGTTGCAGGGTTTGCAGCTATCGCCGTAGTACTACATGCCGCCGCACTTTACCAAGCCATCTTTACTGGCGATGGACAAAATTTTAGCCTAACCAATGTGATCTCTATGGTGAATTGGATTATTGCATTCACCTTTACTATTTTAATGTTTAGACTCAAGGTGATTGTTGTCGTACCGGTTGTCTACGCCTGCTCGGTCATTTCGGTCGCTTTACTCTGGTTACTGCCACCAGAATTTATTATCCATTTCGAACTCTATCCTGAAGTATTGGCCCACGTGGTGCTGTCGCTCATGGCCTACAGCGCATTGATGATTGCTGCGCTATATGCAATACAGCTCGCCATGATCCAAAACAAGCTTAAGAAAAAGCAATTGATGTTAAGCCCAGCTATCCCCCCTTTGATGACAGTTGAAAAACAGTTATATCATCTAGTCATTATTGGCGTCATGCTGCTAAGTTTGTCATTAGCCACTGGCTTTATTTTCCTTGATGATATGTTTGCCGAAGGTAAGGGGCACAAGGCTATTTTGTCGATTATGGCTTGGTTTACCTACATCGCTATGCTAGCGCAGCAATATTGGGTTGGTTGTAAAATCCGTACTGCCGTTGCCTATACGCTAAGTGGCGCGATACTGCTGTCACTGGCTTATTTTGGGGCCAGAATCGTCAAAGAACTGATTTTACAATAACCGCAGTAATCGCGTTTACCTGAGGCTACGCATAACCATGCGTAGCCTGGGTTAGCTTGACTCTTCAGGCAAATCGCTGTATTTACTACTCCTCAACGCTTTTTTCTTAATTATCGCCATAGTGGGGCCACTGATTGGACGCAATATCCACCAGCGTACTTTTTATTATTCTATTCGTACTCATCATTATCTCAGCCTATTTTTCAGGGTCTGAGACTGCCATGATGTCACTTAATCGCTACCGACTCCGTCATTTAGCCAACAATGGTCATAAGGGTGCGCTGCGAGCAATTAAACTACTCGATAGACCCGACCGACTTATCGGTCTTATTCTGATTGGTAACAACTTAGTCAATATTCTCGCTTCAGCGATTGCCACCATTGTGGGTATTCGTCTATTTGGTGATGTGGGCGTAGCTATCGCGACCGGAGTGTTAACCTTAGTGGTACTGGTCTTTGCCGAGGTCACTCCCAAAACGGTTGCAGCGCTGCACCCAGAGCGCATTGCCTTCCCATCTAGCGTATTACTTAAAATGCTATTAGTGGTGTTATGGCCACTGGTTAAAGTGGTCAACTTAATCACCTCAACCTTTTTGCATATTTTAGGTATTCGCTCGGTTAAGGAAGATGATGCCCTAAGCCAAGAAGAACTCCGTACTGTGGTACATGAGGCGGGCGCCTTGATCCCTAGACGACATCAAGAAATGCTGTTATCGATTATGGATCTTGAGAAAGTCACCGTGGAAGACATTATGATCCCACGCTCTGAGTTATACGCCATCAATATCAATGATGACTTTAAAAGCATTAACCGCCAAGTGATCCAGAGCCCGCATACTCGCGTGTTGCTGTATCGCGATACTATCGATGATGCCGTTGGTTTTGTGCATTTGCGTGATGCCTTACGATTGCAATCAAAGGGGCAATTTAGTAAATCATCGCTATTACGTGCGGTTAAAGAACTCTACTTTGTCCCAGAGGGGACACCGCTCAACGTACAACTAGCTAACTTTCAGCGCAATAAAGAACGTATAGGCCTTGTCGTTGATGAATACGGCGATATCCAAGGTTTAGTCACCTTAGAAGACATCCTCGAAGAGATTGTGGGTGACTTTACCACTTCGATGGTGACCACTCCGAGTGAAGATATCAATAAGCAACCCGATGGGAGTTACCTTATTGACGCCACCATTAACATACGTGATTTGAATAAAGAGATGGCTTGGCACTTTCCTATCGATGGGCCAAAAACTCTTAATGGCCTGATTATCGAATATCTTGAAGATATTCCTGAGCCCAATACCTCGATGCGTATATTTGGATACCCCATAGAAATCGTTGAAGTCGGCGAAAATATGATTAAGACCGTTCGCGTGATGCCCCAGCATTATAATCTGCCCAAAGCGAATAAACGCTAAGCTTAATCACCTCAAAAATAAAGGCGCTCAATGAGCGCCTTTATTTTAATGAGGCTAGGCTTGATATTTATCTGGACCGAGACCCTGTTTCTAACATACGACGCTTAGCAATCGCTAACGGGGTGATCTCTTTATTCAAATCTTGCTCTAATCCCAGCATAAAATAGAGCTCTGCCATCAAAAAAAATGGCCCAATCAACAGCTGATTTAAATCATCAATAAAGGCTGGCTTTGCCTTTTCATACTTGTGGCCAATCAACTGAAACACCCAACCAATGACAAACACACCCAAAGCGATAACCCAAGCCGTTTCCATTTTTGCCATGTAGTATGAACTAAATAGCACAGGTAAAATAAATAAGCTTAATCCAACGGCCAAACTCGCGTGTAACCTGAAATAATAGATAAGCACACCAATGGCACACAAACCGGCCACATTTAACACCAAAGTGGGATTATCCAATTTCAAAAACGTTATGGGTATG
Organism: Shewanella sp. 553; assembly: GCF_059338375.1. Classification (NCBI taxonomy): domain Bacteria; kingdom Pseudomonadati; phylum Pseudomonadota; class Gammaproteobacteria; order Alteromonadales; family Shewanellaceae; genus Shewanella; species Shewanella sp. 553. The sequence goes on along the minus strand of NZ_CM181701.1, from coordinate 969,598 downwards.
GTATTTAACATCACAAATGCCGACCAGATAATCAACGGAACACCGACAAAGTGAGTCTTTATATTAACCGGATTAAGATGGACACTTTTATAAGTGGATAGTTGTTCTACCGCTGATTTCATCAAAACACTCCATGTATCGTCTTAACTTTTAAGATAGGCCTAATTGTTAATCTTAAACAGCCACTGTATTAATGTAAGTTCACTTTGGAGACTCATAGTGTAACCATGAGATGAGACTACCAGTAAATTAAAAGTAACCTAGCGTATTTTAAGCAAGGTTACTAGCTTAACTGGTTAAGCGCCTTTATAAATAACAGCAATAAGCTCCCAACCATGCATAATCCCTATGATAGGCTATCTATGCTATCAAGCTAAATCAGATCATTAGCGACTTTCACTGCTCCCCTTAAGCCTTGCCGACACTAATTTACTCTTAAAGCCGCTAAAATCAGTCAAATATGCCAAAACAATCTCGTTGTATGCTCTCGTGAAAAAACTAAGCTATTAGCGTGCTATAATCGTTTTATTTCAAACGCTTGTAAAATTCATGCGATTGAAAAAACTTGTAATGATTGGGAAGCAGCAGAATTAAACGAGATAGGCTGTCTACCCAAGTTATGTTGAGGATAAGAAGCACTGCAACAACAAGTTGAACAGTATAAGTAATAGTGTGCCTTAACACTTAATTCAGCGCTTACCCGTTAATATTGGTACAACTAGTAAGCATCATGAAGTCGGTATTATATCAACAGACATCCTCTTGGGGAGATATGGAAAATTTATGCTAAACACGCTAAATGACAAGTCTGAAATAACCCACTCAGACCTACTGGCCATGTTGAAAATGGGGGTCGAGCAATCTTTTAACGCCGTCATTATTACCGATGCCGATTTAAGTCAATCTGGCAACAAAATCCTTTATGCTAATCCAGCATTTTGTAAGATGACTGGTTACCTAAGCACTGAATTAATAGGCCGTACGCCACGTATTTTACAAGGCCCATTAACCTGTCAAAATGTTATCAATCGACTACGTTACTGTTTGGCAAACAGTCAATTTTTTCACGGTTCAACCATAAACTATAAAAAAGATGGATCTATTTATTATGTAGAGTGGAACATCTCCCCAGTGTTCGATGATACGGGTAAGGTACGTCATTATATTTCGATTCAGCAAGATATTAGTCACAAGGTGGCCTCAAATAATACTGAGCAACTCCTAATGGAAGCCCTTAATACCACACCAGACTCTGTAATGATAACCGACACTAATGGCATTATAAATTATGTTAATCAATGGTTTGTATCGCAAACAGGTTATACTTACAGTGATATTCTTGGCCAACATCCCTCAATATTAAAATCAGGAGAACACCCAAAGGCATTCTATCAAGAACTTTGGAGTACCTTGTTACAGGGCAATACCTTCAGGGCGACATTTTTAAATAGGCGTAAAAATGCCAGCCAATACTATTCGGACCAAAGCATCACTCCGATCAAAGACAATATGGGTAACATCACACATTATGTTAGCGTAAGTAAAGATCTCTCTGAGCGCGTTAAAGATGAACAAGCCTTTAGAGAAACATCTAAACTTGATGGACTAACAGGCATGCTCAACCGCAATGCAGGCGAGATCGAAATTGAAAAGTACTTTATGAAGTCACGCCACGGTACCCCTTTTTCATTATCCATGATCGATATCGACCATTTTAAGCAAATTAACGATCAATGGGGGCATCCAACTGGCGACAAAGTACTGCAAATGGTCGCAAAAACGATTAAATCCTGCCTTAGGACAACTGACCATGTCATTCGGTGGGGAGGTGAAGAATTTTTGGTGCTGTTTGATAATTGTAACCTCAATGCCGCCGACAACCTGATTGAGCGGTGCCGCATTGCAGTATCGAATATTGACTACCCCAAAATGGCAAAGGTAACCATATCGGCTGGGGTTGCTCAGTTACAAGCTAAAGAAGATGTAGCATCGCTCATTGCGCGTGCTGATCAAGCGCTTTATCAATCCAAAACGGAGGGGCGTAACAAAGTTTCGTTATATCGCTAAAGCTGTTCTGTTATACCAAGCCTGCTAGAAAGGCTAGCCTATAAGGGCTGTGATACCTAAGACTCAATAATCACTGTCGCCGTGGCGTAGTGCTTTTCATCGGCGATAGAGAGATGAGCTCGCGCCCCCCCAAGTGCCGCTAACCTATCGGCAGCGCCGCCGCTAAAACTGATCAATGGGGCACCATTGTCATTGTTACTTATTTCGATATGCTGAAATGAAACACCGCGGCCAATCCCGGTACCAAGTGCTTTCGCTGCCGCCTCTTTAGCGGCAAAACGCTTTGCCAAATAGCGACCAGGCTGAGTAGAGTCGACGAAGATACCTAACTCAACATGGGTTAACACTCGTTTGGCCAGGCGACACTTGGCTAGCGCATCAATATCGCCGCCAGCAGGAATACTTTGTTCGATACGCTCAATTTCAACAATATCAGTGCCTAAACCGACGATCATAACCACTCCAACAAATCTGGCATATCATCCAGTTAACCAATACACTGGGACTTTCCCGTCACCAGTGCAGCATCATACTCGTTACCTAAAAGCCCTTAGTTACTGACCGTTACGTCCTTCAACCATTAGCTGTTTCATATCACGCACCGCCTTGTCTAAGCCGTCAATGGCCGCACGGGCGATAATCGCATGACCAATATTAAGTTCATACAACTCAGGGATCGCCGCTATCGGCTTAACATTATGATAATGCAGGCCATGACCCGCATTGACCACTAAACCTTGACCATGAGCATAAGCCGCCATCTCAGTAATACGAGCCAGCTCTTTTGCTTGCTCAGCATCCGTTTCGGCATCGGCATAACAGCCAGTATGCAGCTCAATAACCGGTGCGCCAACGGCAACGGTGGCATCAATTTGGGTTTTATCGGCATCGATAAACAGCGACACCTTGATGCCTTCTGCAGTTAAACGCGCAACTGCCGCGCGGACTTTATCCAACTGCCCCGCCACATCAAGGCCACCTTCAGTGGTTAACTCTTCGCGCTTTTCAGGCACTAAACAAACATAGGTGGGTTTAACTTCACAGGCGATGTCGAGCATTTCATCGGTCACTGCCATTTCGAAATTCATACGGGTTTTAATGGTTTTAGCCAACAGATAAATATCACGGTCGCAGATATGACGACGATCTTCACGCAGGTGTACGGTGATCCCCTCAGCGCCTGCATGCTCGGCAACGGCGGCGGCGTGTACAGGATCTGGGTAGCTAGTACCACGAGCCTGACGTAGAGTAGCAATGTGATCGATATTAACGCCCAAATGAATACGGCCCATGAAGTGTCCTTAACCTTTACAGATAGAGAGTGTTCTATGATTGATTGGCGCTTATTGTACTAAGCCACAAGGGAAAAACCAGTTGAAACTCATATGATGTGCAGTAAATTACTTGCTATAAGAAGATTTTTTAACGCCTTTATTAAATAAAGCGCGTGACTTAAGCGGCTTATCGCCCAGCACAGCCGATAATAATTGGCGCATTAACAACTTCGCCTGTTTAAAGTCATCCTGATGTAATTGCCCCGTCTCTAGGGCCAATAACATCTCACCACGATAATGATTCGATTTCGGCCCCAAGGCGCTACTAAAGCCCTCTTCTGACATCAGGCGATAATAAAAATCGGCTTCGATAGGCGCATGATCCACATCCAAATTTAACGAAGGCATCACCCCCAATTCTTTGAGTAACTCCACCTCAAAGTAGCGTAGCTGTGCCTGACTAAATCCCGCCGCCATGGCCATGAGGGTTTTATGGTAAACAAAGAAGAGTTGCTCCGCACCATGCTCTATCCCTAAGCAACGCACCAAGAGCTCATTGAGATAGAACCCTGCAAACATCACATCGCCACTTAATGGCACAGCAGGGCTGGCAGCTTCGACTTGATAAAGATTCTTTAGGCTACTGCGGCCTGCTAACTCAAACAGCAAAGGTTGAAACGGTTGTAAAATGCTTTTTATCGAGGTGCGGCCACTACCAAGACGAGCGACGCAGTCGATACGGCCTTGGCCATCGACTAATAAATTAACCAGTACACTCGACTCTTTATAGGCACGAGTATGAAGTACATATCCCCGCTGCATCAGCCCCTGCTCTATTATTGCTATTTAATGACAATAAAGGCCGAGATACTCAACTGCAAGCTTAAGTTGCAATCGACTATCTCGGCCTTTGATTCAGCTTAAGAACGGTGACTTAATCGTCGCCATAACCTAATGAACGCAGCGCCCGTTCATCATCGGCCCAACCTGACTTCACTTTCACCCATACCTCAAGGAAGACCTTGTTATCAAATAACACTTCCATGTCTAGGCGGGCTTGAGTGGCGATAGTACGGATACGCTCACCCTTATTACCTATCACCATGCGCTTTTGGGTTTCACGTTCGACTAAGATTAGGGCGTTAATTTGGTAGACGCCATTCTCCATCATCTTAAACTGCTCAATCTCCACCGTGGCATCGTATGGCAACTCGTCGCCTAAGAAACGCATCAGTTTTTCGCGGACAATTTCTGAAGCCATAAACTTTTGCGATCTGTCGGTGACATAATCTTCAGGGAAAAAATGTGGCGACTCAGGTACAGACTCAATTGCCATATCCATAATACGCTGCACATTGGTGCCTTGAGTCGCTGAGATAGGTAAAATCTCATCAAATTCAAATTTAGCAGCCAGCATTTGCAAATGCGGAAATAGTGCTTCTTTATCTTTGATATTATCGACTTTATTGATAGCCAACACGGTTTTACGGCCATCATCACGGCTTTGTAATTTCTTGAGCACCATCTCATCGTCGGCGGTCCAGTTCAAACCGTCGACCACAAATACCACCAAACAAACGTCAGCCAATGAGCTCGATGCCGCACGGTTCATTAAGCGGTTAATGGCTCGCTTTTCTTCGATATGCAAACCTGGGGTGTCAATAAACACCACTTGGCGCGGGCCTTCAGTATGGATGCCCATTATACGATGGCGCGTAGTTTGCGGCTTCTTAGAGGTGATCGAAATCTTCTGCCCTAACAGCTTATTCAATAAGGTCGATTTACCCACATTTGGCCGACCGACAATGGCGACCATGCCGCAGTAAGTGACATCGTATTGACTGCCACTGGCGCCACTGTTCATACGAGACAGTAACTCGTCTAAACTGGGTTCATTATTGCCTTGTGGCTTTTCGGTATTACTCATCGCTTGATACGCTCCAAAACTTCTGCTGCGGCAATTTGTTCCGCTTTTCTACGGGAGTTAGCCACGCCAACGACCGCTTCATCTAATTGCTCCACCTTACATTCAACGGTAAAGGTTTGCGCATGGGCCTCTCCACTAATATTGACAACCTTGTATAAGGGTAGAGGTTTTTTAAAGCCCTGCAGGTGTTCCTGCAGCAGGGTTTTGGGATCTTTTTGATTAATGGGTTCTATCACCGCTAAGCGACTCTTATACCAGTTGAGTACGAGTGCGCGACAGGTCTCGAGATCGGCATCGAGGTAGATTGCACCGATAATGGCTTCGACCACATCGGCTAAAATAGATTCACGGCGAAAACCGCCACTTTTTAGCTCACCAGGACCTAATTTTAGGTAATCACCTAACTTAAACTCTTTAGCCACTTCGGCCAGCATCTTGCCGCACACCAATGTGGCGCGCATCCGGCTTAAATCGCCTTCGGTCGCCTTAGGAAACTGATGATACAAAGCGTCTGAGATAACGATAGACAATATGGAGTCGCCCAAAAATTCCAGACGCTCATTATGCTTGCTCGCGGCGCTTCTGTGAGTCAGCGCCTGCTCTAACAAAGCGATATTATTAAACTCATAACCCAATGTTCTGCACAAACGTGGCAAATTTTTAATCGGTTCCATGTTAAACGATCCCACCTACACGGTTAAAACGCACCCCTGTTGGGATCCATGTGGGTAAGAAGTCCGCTGGGGTACGCTCAAATTCAAAACTGATCCAAATGGCCACCGCTTTGCCGACTAAATTCGCCTCAGGTACAAAGCCCCAAAAACGTGAATCGGTACTATTATCACGGTTATCGCCCATCACAAAATATTGCCCTTCTGGCACCACAAATTCACCCACAGCCAAGTTATTTTCACGGTAGTAGAAAGAGGTAGGCTCACCACGGCCTGGGTTGATCAAGATGTCATGGGTAACATCACCAAGCTGCTCTTTATAGCGTAATAATGGGATATTATCTTGATTAAATTCCCCTTGATTCACCCCAACACGCGCCACTTTTTCCAACTTAGGACAATCGGTTTGCCCTTCAGAGCAGCTTTTTTGAATATAAAGCTCTTTATTACGATATACCACGCGATCACCTGGCAAACCGATGATGCGCTTAATGTAATCGATTTGGGGGTTTTCAGGATACTTAAACACGGTCACATCGCCGCGCTCTGGTTTACCGGTTTCAACCAGTTGGCTGCGCCATACCGGATCTTTTAATCCATAACTGAATTTTTCAACCAGAATAAAGTCACCCACCAACAAGGTTGGCATCATAGATCCAGATGGGATTTGGAATGGTTCATAAATAAATGAGCGCAAAATCAATACAAAAGCGATAACTGGAAAAATGGATCGCGAGGTTTCGACTATCGCCGACTCACGGACAATTTTTTCAGCGCTTTCTTCACTGATATCGGCTTGGGTCGCTTGCGCCATCGCCAACTTCTGCTGACGCTTAGGCGCTAACACTAAGGCATCAAACAGCCAGATTAAACCACTGCTGAGCGTCACCAAAACTAAAATAAGGGAAAAATAAGCCGCCATAGCTAACTAAACTCCTGCCAAATGAGTATCTGCGCATCTGGCAAGTTTGCCATACGCTTTACATAGCTCATTTATACTGTAACAACGAAAGCGCCGCAAACCGCGGCGCCCAATATCTATCACTATTAACATTTATTAACGTAAGCAGTGATTACTCATTTAGCTTGAGTACCGCGAGGAAGGCTTCTTGTGGCACTTCAACGTTACCCACTTGCTTCATGCGTTTCTTACCCTCTTTCTGCTTATTGAGCAGCTTCTTCTTACGTGATACGTCGCCGCCATAACACTTAGCGGTAACGTCTTTACGCAACGCCTTAACCGAAGAACGGGCAATAATTTGACTACCAATAGCCGCTTGAATCGCAATATCAAACATCTGTCTTGGAATAAGCTCTTTCATCTTATTCACTAATGCCAACCCTTGATAACGTACGTTCGACTTATGCAAAATCATCGCTAAGGCATCGACGCGGTCGCCATTAATTAAGACATCAAGGCGCACCATATCGGCAGCTTCGAAACGCTTAAAATTATACTCAAGCGAGGCATAACCACGACTGGTCGACTTAAGGCGGTCAAAGAAATCCATAACGACTTCAGCCATCGGCATATCATAGGTGATCGCCACTTGGTTGCCGTGATAAACCATATTGGTTTGCATGCCGCGTTTTTCAACACACAAGGTGATCACGTTACCTAAGTACTCTTTAGGTACTAAAATATTGGTTTCAACAATCGGCTCACGTATCTCTTCGATGTTGTTCATCGGCGGTAGATCCGATGGATTATCGACGTAAACAGTTTCGCCTTTGGTGGTGACTACCTCATACACTACGGTGGGTGCCGTGGTGATCAAATCCAGATTGTATTCGCGCTCAAGACGCTCCTGAACAATCTCCATGTGCAGCAGACCTAGGTAACCAATACGGAAACCAAAGCCCAACGCCGATGATGTTTCAGGTTCGAAGAATAACGAGGCATCGTTGAGGCTTAACTTATTAAGCGCATCACGGAAGCTCTCATAATCGTCGGTAGAAATAGGGAATACACCCGCATAAACCTGAGGCTTAACTTTCTTAAAGCCCGGTAATGGTGCTAATGCGCCATTTTTAGCCAGTGTCAAAGTATCACCGACTGGCGCGCCATGGATCTCTTTAATACCGGCAATTACATAGCCCACTTCACCCGTATTAAGCTCACCAGTGTCAGTTTGCTTAGGCGTAAAAATCCCCACTCTGTCGGCGGTATGGGTTTGTCCAGTGGACATTACCTTAAACTTGTCGCCTTTTTTGAGCTTGCCATGCTTAATACGTACCAGCGAGACGACACCTAAATAACTGTCAAACCATGAGTCGATGATCAAGGCTTGTAGCGGTGCATCAGGATCGCCTACTGGCGGGGGAATTTTGGCGACAATGGTTTCCAGTACATCACTAATACCAATGCCGGTTTTGGCTGAGCAGCGAACCGCGTCAGTGGCTTCGATACCGACAATATCTTCAATCTCTTCGGCAACACGCTCAGGATCGGCTTGTGGAAGATCAATCTTGTTTAATACTGGAACAACATCTAAATCCATCTCTAACGCGGTATAGCAGTTAGCTAGGGTTTGTGCTTCAACCCCTTGGCCCGCATCGACAACCAGCAACGCACCTTCACAAGCCGCCAGCGAACGTGAGACTTCATAAGAGAAATCCACGTGACCAGGAGTATCAATAAAATTAAGCTGATAGGTCTCGCCATCTTTCGCCTTATAGTCGAGCGTTACGCTCTGGGCTTTAATGGTAATACCACGCTCACGTTCAAGATCCATCGAATCTAAAACTTGCGCCGCCATCTCGCGGTCAGACAGGCCACCGCATTCTTGAATAAGACGGTCAGAAAGGGTTGATTTGCCGTGGTCAATATGGGCAATAATCGAAAAGTTTCTAATATGCTTCATTATGCGAAATGACTAAACTCAAAGTTGAAAATTATCTAAAAGTGCCGAATTGTACCCGATCGCTGCCTTAATACCAATTGTAATCATACAGTGAAAGCAAATATCAACGTTGGCAGCGAGCTAATTTACTCACACGATGCGTTGTCCTAACCGTGCGATAATCACAGGTTGGCTAACCTGCTCTAACTGCTTGGCCCAACGACGCCCCACCATCCAAGCTATCACGCCACCAAACACACCAAAACCTATCACAACGACTTCGGTAGCAGCAATATCCAGCATGGGTATAAAAAAACGGCCAAAACTTGCCCCCATAAACAAGCCTAATAACGGCAGTAAATAGACAATCGCAGCAGCTTTTAACAGTACGCTTTCGGGTAAACCCAACTTTATCAATTCGCCTGGTTGGTAGGGCTCCGTAGCTGACACAGAAAAGCGCTGTACCTTAGGCGAAAAGGCTTTCGATACCGCTGAAGTCCCACACGATTCACTGCTGTCACAGTGATTGCAGGCGTTTTTAACCTTAACTTCTACCGTAATCCAACCGTCATGATTATCACGAATGACGGTGGCAACTTCTTCCATCATAATGCCATCACTCGATTCTAATACTCTTGGCGATACGCGACAGGGTTTCAACCGGTGCTTTGCCGACTGCCACCACTTCTGCATTACCCACCCGCTCACTCGCCAGCGACAGACCGTTTCGAGTCATTAACTCTTCTGGTAACACGGTTTCAGGCGCTCTAGCCACATAAACAGAAATATGAGTTAAGCCATCACTGAGCGCGATATACTCTACCGCTTCGTGACTGCCAATTAGCCGGTGACTGTCTTTAAGCACGATAGTAAAGCCTGAGGGCAACCAGTTAAATTGCCAGTTATTGCCTTGCTCTCTTGGTGGCTGCGGCATCACAGGTGGCCACTGTTGCTTATAGGCCTCATGTAAAATCGCGGGAGCCTCTTCTAATACGATCAGCTCAACCACCAGTATCTGTTCGAGTAATTGCTTCTCAAGATTGAGCATGTCATAGCGCAGCGGCAGGTAAGTATCCATATCCAACCAAACTTGATAACTGTAACGATTATCATCATTGGCTATGATACGCACCAACTGACTGGGGCGCCCTGCCAAACGGCTTCTTCCGCCGAGTACAAACTGGTACCCCTGCTCTAGCGAACTGATATTACTCGCAAATGCGGGAGGTAATACGCCTTGGATACGATCGGCTTCAATGCTATATGCCGGTTGATCATGCTCGATAAACGTCACCGTATTACCCACTCGTACGGCATTTTTAGGCGGACCGTTTAAATGCTCAAGAAAAGCCACTTCTTGATCTTCAATTTGACCATGAATATAAACCAGAGGACGAATATGATCCGACTGTAAATGGATCAGCGACATTTTAAATTCTTGAGTCCGCAGGGCTTGGCTCATGCTTTCTAACCAAGCTTTAGCGGACATATCATCCCGTGCGGTCACGGGAAGAGAGAGGACTAACAGGGCCAACCAGATAAGACGCAAGCTAACTCCTTAACATCATACTTATCATCAATCACAATATAGCGGTAGCGATAAGTAGCAATAGCTTTTAGTGATTAACCGGGATCGGTGAAGTATCACTATTGTCGTCTATATTCACACTATTATTCAATCTTTGTTGCAACATATGATCTTGAATATAGGTATTAATACGGTGACGTTGCTCCATCACTTGCTCGTTGGTATAACTTTGGTTCTTTTGCACTGGCCCAGTCTGTAGACTCACTGGTGATGCACTGCCAATCAAGGGGCGAGTATTGAGCACTGGTAATGGCGATGCGTCTAACTCGGATGTTTGGTTATAATTTTGCACCCCTACCACAGCGACTAATGCAACGCTGGCGGCAATGGCATATTGACCAAACTGCTTAAACAAAGGAATGATACCTGCCGATTTCTTGACTGAAGCAGCTTGTGTTGGTTCAACACGTTTTGGTGCAATGAGCGTAGGCTCCGCATCGATAGCAGCAGCGATGTTGGCACTGAGATCGAGATCGAACATCTTCGGCAATTCGCCACGCATCGCATCACCAATCATATGATAATCACGCCACTGACCATGTGAATCCTTATCGGCCGCTAATTCAGCCAATACCTGCTCTTCGACTTCTCCGTCGACGGCAGCGGATACCCATTCCTGACCTAATTTATCCATTTAACACCCATTTAAATTTAGTTTATTGAGATAACAATTTAGCGTTCCAGCAGTGGCTGTAACTGTTTGTCGATGGCCTCTCGCGCTCGGAAGATACGCGATCTTACCGTGCCAACGGGACACTCCATCACATTGGCTATCTCCTCATAACTCATACCATCGAGTTCACGCAAAGAGATAGCTATCTTCAATTCTTGTGGCAACGTATCCAAGGTATCAAACACGACTTTCTGAATCTCTTCAGATAACATTAACCGCTCTGGCGAGGCGAACTCTTTGAGCGCATCACTGCCATCATAATATTCAGCATCTTCGGCATCGACATCATTAGCCGGTGCGCGTCGCCCTTGGGCCACTAAATGATTTTTCGCAGTATTGACTGCAATACGATATAACCAAGTATAAAATGCACTTTCGCCCCGAAAGTTTGGCAACGCTCGATAGGCTTTAATAAACGCCTCTTGAGCCACATCTGCCACATCGGCCTGATTTCGAACATAGCGAGCAATCAGGTTGATGACCTTACTCTGGTATTTCTGTACCAGCAGGTTAAAAGCGTTTTTATCTCCTTGCTGTACCCGTTCAACTAATTGTTGATCACTTATTTGTCCACTCATCCGAGCCGACTACTCCTAAATCTAAAATGCTGATTTCTCAGTCGCTCGAATCATATTCACCTATGTAGACTAGCGCTTACTGAAAAAGTTCTAAAAAAGTTTGCCAAATATGAATTTATTTTCTACGGCTAACCCATATCCATAATTTCTATCTTGGTTTAACATAGCAATACTCACATGACTTACCATGATACCCGATGAAACAAGTAGTTGAACACCAATCTGACGTTTTGGTTATCGGTAGCGGTGCTGCAGGGTTAACTTTAGCACTGCATCTGGCTGAAAAAACGAAAGTTATCTTACTCTCCAAAGGCCCCCTTAGCGAAGGCTCGACCTATTATGCTCAAGGTGGTATCGCCTCGGTGTTCGATGAAGAGGATACCATTGAATCCCATGTCGCCGATACACTGGTGGCAGGGGCGGGATTATGCGACGAGCAAGTGGTCACCTTCACCGCTAAAAATGCGAAAAGCGCAATGGAATGGTTAATTCAATGCGGGGTCGCCTTTGATAAAGAGGAGCGTGCCGATGGGAGTGATAACAGTGATGCCCCTTATCACCTAACTCGCGAGGGCGGGCACAGTCATCGCCGCATCCTGCATGCCGCCGATGCCACAGGTAAAGAAGTCCAGGTTACGCTGCAACAAAGCGTGATTAATCACCCAAATATCCAAGTGTTAGAGCGCTATAACGCTATTGACTTAATCACTAGTCGCAAGCTTAAACGCCCTGGTAACCGGGTGCTCGGCGCCTATGTATGGAACCGAGATCAAGAACATGTCGAAACGGTCAAGGCCCGCTTTGTCGCATTAGCCACTGGTGGCTCATCTAAAGTCTACCAATACACATCGAACCCCGATATCGCTTCGGGTGACGGTATTGCTATGGCTTGGCGCTCTGGCTGCCGTATAGCTAATATGGAGTTTAACCAATTCCATCCCACGTGTTTGTACCATGCCGATGCACGTAACTTTTTACTGACCGAAGCATTACGAGGCGAAGGCGCTTATCTTCGTCGCCCCGATGGTTCACGCTTTATGCCCGATTTCGATGAACGTGCAGAGTTGGCCCCAAGGGATATCGTGGCACGCGCCATCGATTACGAGATGAAACGCTTGGGCGCAGATTGCGTTTATCTGGATATCACTCATAAGCCAACCGATTTTGTCATAAAACACTTCCCCACCATCTATAAGCGCTGTTTAGAATGGGGCATCGACATAACCAAAGATCCCATTCCTGTGGTCCCTGCAGCGCATTACACCTGTGGTGGCGTGATGACAGATTTACACGGCCAGACCGACCTTAACGGCTTATATGCCGTAGGCGAAGTGGCCTACACGGGATTGCACGGCGCCAATCGTCTCGCCAGTAATTCGCTATTAGAATGTTTGGTCTTTGCCCGAGCGGCGGCTGAAGATATTAGCAGTCAGCTTAATAAAATTCCGATGCCGCAGAACCTTCCGCACTGGGATGAAAGCCAAGTTTCTAACTCTGATGAAGAGGTGGTTATTGCTCATAACTGGCATGAGCTAAGACTATTTATGTGGGATTACGTGGGGATTGTTCGCTCAGATAAACGCCTCGAACGCGCACTAAGGCGCTGCACCATGCTGCAGCAAGAGATACAGGAGTATTACAGTAACTTTAGAGTAAGTAACAATCTTCTTGAGCTGCGCAATTTAGTGCAAGTAGCTGAACTCATTATTCGCTGCGCGATGGAACGTAAGGAGAGCCGCGGCTTACACTATAATATCGACCACCCTGAAAAGTGTGATGATCCACAGCCCACGATTTTACTGCCCAATAAAATCGCTTAGCTAACTCATGATATTAACCAAAACGTAACAACAGACGGCACAAGTAACGATAACTTGTGTCGTCCAACATATCTCGCCACACCATCACTAGGTGTTTATCGCCATCCTTGTGCAACTCAAATAGTACTACCAGTGGCGTTATCCAGCGCCGCTTTAATGTATAGATAGCGGCGTTGTTACCCATGCCAGCATTACCTGACTCATCAAGCCAAAAGGCAAAAGACCAACGCTGAAGCCGAATCAATAACCTAATAAAGACGGCCACCACCAAAGCGATAACCCCCCATTTAATGGCAGTAAACCAGATAACATCGACAGGCGGCCAGGCCAAGAGTGAAGTGAGGCATACGGACGCCAAAACGACCAACGCGAGTCGTTGGTCGAAAGAGGGATATAAATAAAAATTATGGCGCAGGCCGGCCACGAACTTGAATGATCATTTGAGCAAGCTCGGGATCAGGACATACTTCATGCCCCATAAACCAAGCAAATAGCTCAGGATCTTCACATTCTAACAAACGCACAAAGCTGGCTTTATCTTGATTTGATAGAATGGCATATTGGGTTTCCACAAAGGGTTGGAACAACACATCTAGCTCTAACATGCCTCGTCGGCATGCCCATCTGACTCTGGCTATGTTCATTGGTTCTGACACGCAACTACTCCCTTAATTATTATTGATGTTAGTGTATCAGCTCACCGTAATACTGGCACTCTTTAAAGCAGTTCAACTTGGCTGTCTTTGCCAGCAAACAGGTCGCTAAAATCGGTCGCCAGCAAGCGTTTCACTGCTGGGTGCTGGATCATACGCTCAGCAAACATCACGTGGTACACCTCTTTAATATCAGTGGTTTCACCCAAAAAACTTATCCCGTGAGCTAAAATATCTTGTTTATAAATCGAGGGAGCGACAAAAATCCCTTGTTTAAAATAGCCAAACGCTTTCATCATGGCAGCGTCATCAAACTCGCCCAAGATGGTGACATTGAGATTGTTCTCATCAAACCAATGGTGTAACTGTTGCCCAAGTGAAGTTCGTTTACCAGGGATCAATAGCTTAGCTTGCTCTAAACAAGCAGGAAAAGGCTTACTGTAGCGTTCTGATGAAAAGAACCCTACACCACATTCACCCAATTTTTTCGACAAGATCTCAGGATACTTTAACGACTCTCCAGCACAGTCGGACAAGATCATGTCTAACTTATGCTCGCGTAATCGCTCCATTAAGCTTTCATGCGTCGATTCAAAACAGGCCAAGCGCATTGAGCCATCGGAGGGCACCACAGACAGCAACACTCGGCTCGCTAAGGCTTTTGATAAGGCATCGGCTATGCCAACTTCAAATAGAATATTGTCTTCTTTTTGATAGTTAAGCCGATCCAGCATTTCGTAACTTAGACTGAACATCTTATCGGCATAACGAAATACTAATTCACCTAGTTCAGTCGGCTCAAGCGAGCGCCCGACACGTTTAAATAAACTGCCATTTAAACGCTCCTCCAATACCCGGATCTGCCCAGTAACCGTTTGCGGTGTTAAACAAAGAGCCTGCGCTGCTTTCGCAACCGAGCCCTTTTTATGTACCATCCAAAAATAATAGAGATGATTGTAATTAAGGTGTGACATCAGCACGTAATTAACCCCTATCGCGGCCCTCAACGCTAAGTAAATTAGCGTATGATGAATGCGAGGCACTATTCAAAGTGATAGCAACATTGGTTTATATCATACCGTACACCTCGCAGGATGCCGAACAAAAATGGCAACCATACGAGAGCGTGACGATAATCATTTATTCAGGTATTGGCAGGCTAAATACAGGGCTAAATTATTGAAGGCGTTGACAATCCATCAGATTGAACATCACACTAGTCAGCTCTTCTGCTGTATTAATGTTTCCGGCAGCGAAGGCTTCTTCTAGGCCATTCACCAAGACTTCACGATCGGGAATACGACTCTCACAGTAAGTTCTATTTGCTTGCTGAAAACGTTTACCACTGCGATATTTAAGTGCTCGTGACTCATAATCATTGGATTCGAGGCGTTGCCCCATAGTATTGGGTTTATACATTAATGCCCCATCAACAACGCCTTCAAGATAGTGCTGACAAGCAGGGCTATCGATCTCCTGATTACAAGCCTGAATCTGTGATGCTGAAGCGCCAGTCACCATAGCCAATGACAGCCCTAATATAGTTAGTTGCTTTTTCATGCGTTCTCTCCTTTCTCAGGTAGTACTTTTGATAACCAAAAGTAACCAATTAAAGCTGACAAAATCGATCCCGTTAATATGCCAAGACGTGCCAGATCACCGTACACTTCACCATCCCCAACAAACGCTAAAGAGGAGATAAACATCGACATGGTAAAACCAATACCACACATCACAGCCACTGGAGCAATATGGCGCCAGCCCATTCCTTCTGGCAATACAGCCAACTTAAACTTTACTGCCACATAACTAAAAAACAGCACCCCTAGAGGCTTACCCAATAACAAACCTAATGCTATGCCAACCGGAACAGGCGACAACAGATCAGTTATGCTCATGCCTGACAGATCGACACCGGCATTAGCAAAGGCAAAAATAGGTAAAATAACAAAGGTACTCCAAGGGTGGAGATTATGTTCCAATCTCTCCGATGGAGAACTGCCATCTTTGGCTCGTAGCGGAATACAGAAGGCGATAATCACCCCGGCAAGCGTGGCGTGCACACCCGACTTAAGCACTGCGATCCACAACACGAGTCCCACAAAGCCGTACGGTAGTATCTTAGTGACCCCTTTTCGATTGAGTGCGACCAAACCGACGATGGCGAGTGCTGCTATCAACAAACTGAAGGTCGACAAATCAGAGCTATAGAACATGGCAATAATCACCACCACGCCCAAGTCATCGATAATGGCTAACGCTAACAAAAATACCTTTAACGCTACTGGCACTCGACTACCAAGCAACGCCATGATCCCAAGTGCAAATGCAATGTCGGTGGCCGCAGGAATCGCCCAACCTGATTGAGTTATAGGATCACTAAAGTTAAATACTAAATAGATGGCCGCGGGAAATAACATGCCACCAATCGCAGCAAATGTCGGTAATGCTGCCTGTTCTTTACTGGATAGCGCCCCTTCTAATAACTCTCGTTTCACCTCAAGGCCAATAAGCATAAAAAATAACGCCATCAAGCCGTCATTAATCCAGTGAATAAGGGTCTTATCGATATCTAGGCTACCCACGCGCACTTGCATTTCTGTATGCAAAAAACCTTGATACATGTCTGCTAACGGTGAATTTGCCATTAGCATTGCCAGCAAGACGGCTCCCATCAACAAGATGCCACCAGCTGATTCTTGGCTTAGAAAGTTTCTAATAGCCTTTTCCATATATAAACTCCATTAACACTCAATGCTTTGAGTCTAGCTGAATAAGCGAATAGTGAATAATCGTTTGCATCTGCATCAAACATCGAAAATACCGATCATTTAGACTATATCATGAACAACTAGCTACAACCTCTTATACAATTTCATTCTAATTAGCTTATCAAAAAAGGCCAATAGTTAACAAAAAAAACCAAATACCGCTATTTAGTCTTGTTTTTAAGCGTTCCGGATAAAAAAAACGCAAGACATGATTAAACATGTCTTGCGCTTTACCTCAGTATTTCCGCTGTTACTTAGGAAATATTATACTGAAAATGGATACTTTATCGCGTCATGATGTTGGTAACCATGCACTTCAAAGTCATCCATAGTCACCCAAGTTTCTAAGTCATGAAGCGATTTAATATCTGGATTGATAATAAGTTGTGGTGATGGTAATGGCTCACGCTTAAGTTGTACCGTTTGCATTAGCTCCAGCTGATCTTCATAAATGTGAGCATTAACAATTTTATGGTAAGCAGTCCCCGCTTTGTTACCTGTGATCTGCGCCACTAAGGCTAATAGGGTAAACACCTGCACCTGATTAAAATTAAGCCCCAGAGGGACATCACAAGAACGTTGAAAGCTATTTAAGTAGAGGGTGTCACCCAACAAAGAAAA
The DNA here is from genome assembly GCF_059338375.1 of Shewanella sp. 553. Classification (NCBI taxonomy): domain Bacteria; kingdom Pseudomonadati; phylum Pseudomonadota; class Gammaproteobacteria; order Alteromonadales; family Shewanellaceae; genus Shewanella; species Shewanella sp. 553. The sequence continues at coordinate 952,112 of NZ_CM181701.1, read as the reverse complement.
ATTATGTGTATGCATACATGGACGTAAGCAGCCCATGTGAAACTCGCCTGGGTTATAAAAACTCAAAATTTCACCGCGGTCATCTACGCCACGACTTAAATTATCAATAATTTTTTTCAGCTGATCGACACTACCACCATCGGGTTTACGCCAAGCTCGCCCCTGCACGCCATAGACGCGTCCCATATCGTCGACACCTTTACGATGGGGATTATCGAGCCAAGCACTATTCTCATTAGCGTTGGCATCCCAAGTTTTAGCGCCTAACTTTCTAAAGTCAGCTGCATTATCGTAACCACGGATATAACCGATAAGCTCAGCGATGGCGCCTTTCCAAAAACTTTTACGCGTGGTAATTAACGGAAACTCATTTGCATCGACCCGATACGTCAAATCGGCATTTATCACGGTTAAACAACGTTTTCCGGTGCGCTCATTTTCAACCCAAACACCTTCATCAATGATACGGTTACATAGCTGTAGATACTGTTTCATGGTTCCCTACTTTAATAAGATAACAGTTAGTTATCGCTAACCAACAAACTTAAATAATAACTAATTTTTAGGTCGTGACTATCGTGACTACAGGACTAAAGTACTAACTTCAACCCGATAAATACCAATAGTACGGCAAAGATTTTCTTTAACCTTGACGTTGGCCAAATACTGGCAGCTTTAGCACCAAAGGGAGCTGCCAACATAGAAGTAGAAACGATACCAATTAAAGCCGGTAGATAAATGAAGCCTAAGGTATAATCGGTTAACCCTGGCTCTCCCCACCCTGCGATGACATAGCTGACACTACCAAACAGCGCAATGGTTAATCCGGTTACCGACGAAAACCCAATCGCCTGACGGATCTGTAACCCGCACCAACATAAAAATGGCACCAGTAGTACGCCGCCACCAATCCCCATTAAGGCGGCAATGATCGCCACTAGAAATGACACACTAAATAATACGGCTCGATGGGGTAAGGGCCGAGTCGTCGTTGGTACTTTATAAGGAAACATCATCTGGATCGCCATCACAATAACAAAGATGGCAAACGCCTGCTTGAGTGTGTCGGCCGCAAATAAAGTCGCAATAAAGCCTGCCAATAACGCCCCAAGCACAAAGCCTGGCAACATCACTTTTAATAATGACCAAGGTACATTACCTAGGCGATGATGGGCACGTGCTGATGATAAAGAAGTTAAGATAATTGCCGCCAGAGAGGTTGCAATCGCCACGTGGGTTAAATGCTCAGGCATAATGCCTGTTTGGGGCAGTAAATAGAGTAAAACGGGAACGGCAATGATGCCACCACCAATCCCTAACAGTCCTGCCATAAAACCAATAAATGCACCGAGGGCCACACAACTTAAAAATATGGTTAACATCTTATCTCTACAGCTCAGCCCATCTATATCTATTAGCTTAAATCAAAAAAGCCTAGATTGAAATCTACTGCTTAGCAGCTAAGATGATTCAATTAACCTTTAGATAAACTCGGCTAACTGTCGATGAGAAAGAAACTCTGTCACTAATTGCCTCACTTCGGCGCCATTAGACTGTGATAACGCCTGTACTAATAGTTCACTTAAATCCGTGTAAGAAACTCGTCTAATAAGATAATTTATCTTGGCTAAACTACCTTGGTTCATACTTAACTGATTGAATCCCATCGCGACCAACAAAATAACGCCAATGGGCTCACCTGCGAGTTCACCGCAAACACTCACTGGTAACTGGTATTGGTCACACTCCAATCGCGCCCGCTTTAACGCCCTAAGAATACCTGGATGGTAACAATCATAAAGCGAACTCACTCTAGGATTATTACGATCAACAGCTAACAAATATTGGGTTAAATCATTAGACCCAACCGAAATAAAATCGACTCGCTTCGCCACCTCTTCAAGCTGAAATAACAGCGCCGGCACCTCAAGCATTATGCCAATTTTGGGCCTAACTAATGCGGGATGAACATCTTGCTTTACCTCACTATATGCCTGTTCCAAATAACCAATGGCCTGATCTATCTCGTCAAGACAACAGACCATTGGCAGCAAAATATGCAATTGCTCACCCGAGCCAGCCGCATTGAGCATCGCCCGTAACTGCACTAAAAACAACTCTGGATGATCTAATGTTAACCGTATGCCACGCCAACCTAAAAAGGGATTATCTTCAATAATGGGAAAGTAAGACAACGGCTTATCGCCACCGACATCCAAAGTACGCATCACCACCGGCTTATCGACTGCAGCCTGAAGCACTTGTCGATAAACCTCTGTTTGTTCCATTTCACTGGGAAAACGGCTCTGTAACATAAACGGAATTTCGGTGCGATACAGACCGATGCCATCTGCACCTTCGGCAATCTCCGAGGCCAAACTGCTAAGCAAACCGGCATTGAGGTACAAATGTACTCGCGTATCATCTAAGGTAATGGCAGGTAAAGCTAACTCTTGAGCATAGCGGTCTTGCAAGGCCTTTTCAGCGGCAATATGGCTACGATACTCTTTGATTAAAGTGGGGGTAGGTGACACTAACACTTGCCCCCTACTTCCATTAAGAATCATAAGCTTACCGTCGATACCTGCATTTAAAATACCTTCAACGCCAATCACGGCTGGCACCCCAAATGCGCGAGCCAATATCGCCGCATGGGAGTTCACCCCGCCTAATTCGGTCACAATCCCAACCAGTTTATGCTCAGGAAATTCAGCCAACATAGTGACAGTGGCCTCTTTGGTCACCAAAACCACTGGCACATCAAGTTCGATATGCATTTTCTGCGGTTCAATCAACTCCCTTAATACTCGCTGACCTAGGTCACGAATATCACTGGCTCGCTCTTGTAAGTAGGGATCTTGCATCTGTAAAAATTGCTCGATATAACGTAAAGAGACTCGACTTACCGCAGATATGGCGCTCCAACCAGCTTGGATCTCACGCACATATTCACCGCCCAAACTACTATCATCAAGCAGTAACAATAAGGCAGTAAAGATTGACTGTACCTCTTTCTCGTTCTCACCATCAAAACGCTGAGATTGCACGCTCAAGGCGTTACGGCAGGTGATAAGAGCGTTGTCGAGTAAGGCGAGTTCAGCGGCAATATCACTGCTCAGCTCATCGCGCTGTTCTAAAGCAATATCGCCACCAATCACCATGGCATTCGCAATCACAACCCCATCGGCCGCAGGCACCCCTGTATACACACACTTATTAGGTGTCAACTTGACTTCGGCTTTCTTACGCTGCTCCCTAACGGCCATAGCTAACTGTGCAGCAAGGGTCATTAAAAATGCTTCCTCCGCCTCGCTAAATTGCCGCGCATCGGCCTGCTGCACGACCAGCACACCTAAGATCAATTTTTGATAAATAATGGGAACAGCAAGAAAGGCACGAAAATCTTCTTCATCGACTTCGCAAAATAACTTAAAACGGGGATGTAACTGTGCATCCGCAAGGTTGACAGGCTCTTCGCGTTCGGCGACAAGCCCCACCAACCCTTCGGTCAGGCGCATTTTAACCTGTCCGACGGCGCGCGGATCTAGGCCGTCGGTAGCAGAGAGAACTAATTGATTGTCTTCAAGAATGTAAATAGAGCAGCACTGGGTTGCCATGGCAGATTTAGTTTGGCTCACCAATAGGGATAAAGCAGATTGGAGATCGTCGGCAGCTGCGACAGCCTGAGTTATGTCTCTAAGCGTTTTTAACACGGACTTGATCTCCTTATGCTATTTTCTACCTGCGGCGACCTCGTCTTCTGCCACTGTGGGAAGGCTCTTGCGTCTGAAACGGCAAGGCCGTTGGGGCAAACTCTTTCATTACTTTTCGATAAACATCTCGCTTAAACGACACAACCTGTCTCACAGGGTACCAGTAACTCACCCAACGCCAATCATCAAATTCTGGGTGACCGCTGGCGCCCAAGTCAATAGCTGACTCTTGGCTTTTTAATTGTAGCAAAAACCATTTTTGCTTCTGGCCGATACACAAAGGTTTACTGTCTTGCCTAATTAACCGTTTCGGTAATCTATAACGCAACCAGGAACGAGTTGAAGTTAAAATTTGCACATGCTCAGCTTTTAACCCAACCTCTTCATACAACTCCCGATACATGGCTTGCTCGGCACTTTCGCCTTCATCAACGCCACCTTGTGGAAATTGCCAGGAATGCTGGCCAAATCTTCTAGCCCACATAACCTGCCCAAAGCGATTACAGATAATGATGCCTACATTTGCACGAAAGCCGTCACTATCAATCACATGGACTCCAAATATCAAATTTTAATGGATCGATTGTTTCACAAAGTGAGATCCTAGGCAATTGCCTAATAACAGATATTATTTGGATAAAAAACCCAAATATTTATTTTTATCAACAGAGGCGGTAAAAAACACGCGATGATATCCACAAAATCTGTGGATATCTCTGTTTGAAACTCAGTTAAAAATGTTATTACAATCAGCTAAGACTGAAATTGCAGCCTTATTCGCACCAAAGCAGCAAACCATAAGCAACTGATTAAAAACAACATAAAACACATTAACCATTTTTAATCAGAGTGACACATAAAAACAGAACACATTTTAACCAAAATAATAATTTACCATACAGGAGCGCTACCATGATTAAGGTTATACACAGGCAAAAGTATAAGGTTATCAAATTTAGCGATAGAGTACGGTCTACTAGGCTTGACAGGGACAAATACTTAGCAATTAAAAATTTAAAACCAGAGTTATCCAATATTTCTGTGGATAACCATGTTGGAAACGCTGGGAAAGAACTTGGTAGGCGAATTACGCGCCGCTTTAACAGAAAATAAAAAAACAGCAAAACAATTAAAATCAACAACTTAAGCTGAAAGCCATTTAAATCCACTTCACAAAGATGTCAGCGAGCAGTTTTTAACCGCGTTGGCTAAATGATATAAGTACAGTAAAATCGAGCCATGACCAACACACCACGCCCGCCACAAACACTAAATGAACTGATGCAACGTGCCCAAGACATGGCAGGGTTAACCCTAGGCCAACTGGCAGAGTTACATCATATTTGCGTGCCGACTGATCTCAAGCGAGATAAAGGTTGGATTGGCCAACTTATCGAACATGAACTGGGCGCAATGGCAGGCTCTAAGCCTGAACAAGACTTTCTGCACCTAGGCGTCGAGCTTAAAACCATTCCGGTAGATGAAATGGGTAAGCCGATGGAGACCACTTACGTTACCGTGGCGCCACTGGTTAATATTCAGGGACTCAGTTGGCAACAAAGCCTGGTGTTTCACAAACTGCAACGAGTGTTGTGGATCCCAGTTGAAGGAATACGAACCAAACCTGTTGGCGATAGGCAAATCGGTATGCCTATTCTATGGACCCCTTCTGTACAAGAGTTCGCTCAGATCCGTCAGGACTGGGAAGAGATAATGGAATTAATTGCGTTAGGTAAAGTCGAACAGATAACCGCACGTCACGGCGAAGTGTTACAACTGCGCCCGAAAGGTGCCAACAGTCGTTCCATGACCCAAAGCATTGCAGCCGATGGCAAGATTAAGCTAACGAATCCAAGAGGGTTTTATTTAAAAATCCCCTTCACCCAACAGATACTCAATAACTATTTATCCGGATTATCCGAAAAGTAAGTTATGGACAAGTAAAGTGCCGAATTACTGGCACAAAGAGTAAGGCTGACAAAACATAACCACAATCAACACTGCTCAGCCGAAGGTGTAGAGCCAACAAGCTCTGCAGCAACTTATACTAATTTAGTAAACCACAAATAAGCACATAAAACAGTCAATAATAGATGCCACCTATCTAATACTGCATTTGGACACAGGCTTTTTTAGTACAACTCAACTTCATTTGACTTAGATCACAAATATCACTGGAAATTGTAGGTCGGTTTTCTATACACTAGCGCATTCTGAGATATAAGTAGTATTAGGGTTTATTCTTTACCGTGAGAGCGCGCAGACAAGCAAAGAAGCTCATTTTTGCCATATTCGCTTGGACAATCGCTATGGCGGCCTTTGTCTTTTTTCGCTATGCCCAAACCCCAGAGTTACCGCAATGGGCTGTGGGTAGTGCCGATCTTGCAACATTAGCGATTTATATGGGCATTATTTTTGGCAGCTTGCATTGGATGTCAAACATCATTGCTGAATTTAGCGCCATCAACCGCTTGCCCTATCTGTTTTCTGTTATCTTTAAAGGATTGTTTTTATTGCTCGGTGCAACGACACTGGCCTATATAACACAATACCTAAATATGTGGGCCATAGAAAATCATATGGCCACTCTGCGGCAAATGCTCACGGCCCATGTTCTCTATAGTCCATCCTTTCAAGCCTTAATCATCTACCTTGTCGCCGTACGTGTTGGCTTAGCCTTTATCGAACAGATGGCGCTCTTGGTTGGCCCTAAGGTACTGCTCAATATCGGTTTAGGTAAATACCATCGCCCTCGATATGAACAACGGCTGTTTTTATACTTAGATATGGTCGCCTCCACGACCCATGCCGAGTCGCTGGGCGATTATCGTTTTAGCCGCCTTATTCAAGATTGCTTTAGCCTGTTATCGGACACAGTTATCAACAATGATGCCGAAATTTATCGCTATATGGGTGATGCGGTGCTCATCTACTGGCCATTAGAGGAAGGTATCGTTCACGATCGCAGTTTCAATATCTATTATGAGTTCAGCCAGCAGCTCAATTGGCAACGCCAATATTTTGAAGACCAGTATGGTTTTGTGCCTAAATTTAAGGCTGCCGCTCATTGCGGTCAAGTTGTAGCGGCTGTGGTGGGGGTGCAAAAACAGGAGATCAGCTTCTTCAGTGATGTACTCAATACTCTTGCCAGACTCCAAGACCAATGTAACCCACTTGGACAACGTATGTTGATATCAGGTGCACTGCATTCTCAATTAGACATTGGCGAAAGTAGCTATGAATTTAATCACTTAGGCCCAATAAAACTGAAGGGGAAACAACACTCTATAGAAGTGTTTGGTGTTTCCCCTCGAGGCTCAAAGAGCTAGTTTACGGCTGCGGTGGTGCCAGTAAGTTTTCAATTGCCTTGCCTAAGGTTCTAAAAGTCATAATACGGCTCGAAGTTTGTCGCCATACCAAACCAATATCACGATAGGGCGCTTCACCAGGTGGCGTCATGGCGAGTAAATCGGTATCTTTTAAAATACCCGCATCGATTGCCATTTGAGGCAAAAATGTCGTGCCTAATTTACTGTTCACCATCTGCACTAGCGTATGTAAACTGGTCGCCGCAAACGGGTTTATCTTATCACTATCTCCCAAGCGGCACGCACTAATCGCATGTCCAGTAATACAGTGCTCCGATTGCAACAAGAAAATACTCTCATCGGGTAGTGTTTTATAATCTATCGGCTGGGTAATATCAGATGATAACTCGCGGTGCATCACCAGCTTAAAGGGATCGATTCCCACCTTCATACTGTGATAACCACTGGTGTCGGCAGGTAAAGCCAACAGCAATAAATCTAACTCTCCCTTCCCCAAAGCATCGAGCAAACGCTCAGTGGTATCTTCCTTTAAAAATAGGGTTAAATTAGGATAACTAGCCTGACAATGTTTGACGACTCGACTGAGTAGAAACGGCGCGATGGTCGGAATACATCCTAGACGAATTTCCCCCGTCATTGGCTCACCTTGATGCTTAACCAGCTCGACCAAATCATCTACATCGGTCAGTAATTTACGCGAGCGTAATACCACCTCTTCACCTATCGCGGTAAAGATAAACGACTTATGATCTCGCTCAATCAGTTGATGCCCTAGCTGCTCTTCTAAATTTTGGATCCCGCTAGAGAGCGTCGACTGACTGACATGACACAATTTAGCCGCACGATTAAAGTTCTGTTCTTGGTGCAGATTCACCAGATAGTAGAGATTTTTAAGACTCGGTAAATGTTTCATAAAATCGATTACCAACCTGTGTTTATATTCAAATACTCAATTTAAGTCTAATCTAACATAACCGCTCGCAAGATGGCTGCTGTATTTCCCCCAAATTGTGAACATCGCCGCTATCGACAATTTTTTAGCATAAAAAAAGCCCTCGATGATGACTCATCGAGGGCTTTTTCATCGGCTAAGGTTAGCCTTTAGCTTGTAAATACTGTTTTAGCTGGGCTAAATCATCACTGGCATTATCGACAATCACTTGTAGCCAAGCATCATGACCAGCGGCCCACTCAGGAGACTCACCATGTTGCAGCAACTGAGCAAACTCTTGAATGCGCTTTAAACCGACAGAGCCGGCCGCGCCTTTAAATTTATGAGCTTCAGAGCATAAGGTATCTTTATCTTGCGCAGCGTTGGCATTGACTAGGTTGCCGACATACTCAGGCATGAGCTGCTCAAATAAGACGACACTTTTAAGCAAGGTGCTAGCACCAATTGCGCTGCAGTATTGCTCTAGTGTGTTTAGATCTAAAATTGATTCTAACTCAACTGTCGCCATATTTAGACACCTCTTAAATTTAATGCTTATTTTCTAATACTGTTCATTCACTTCATAATACCGCCAATTATGGCCTGCGCAACCAACTTGAAGCAGATGACGTGAAAAAAACACCACAATTAACACTTGTGCAACAAGCCGTTAAAGCTATTGCATAAACATTGCCGTTAACGCGCAAATTATGCAAACAGGCCTTAGCTAATAACCTAACTAGATACACATAGCTGGCCCAATATTGAGCGACTGACTCACGTTATTGGGCAGCGGCATGAAGACTAAAGTGAATATAAACACTTTTATGCTTGCGACAAATAATGCCCTTGGCCACCATTCTTGGCTAAGTCATCGACGATAGCGACTAGCCCATCCCAGCGAAAACCACACCAGTCCGGTGCCAATAACATAGGTTTTTTAGCGTAAGCGGTCACCCGATGAAACACGATATCCTGTGGGGTGAAACGGATCAGCTCCGCCGCACTATGAGCATATTCTGCCTGAGACAGCAGCGGTAAACGCCCCGCTCTCCATGCTTTGGCCATAGTACTGCCCTCGACAATATGCAGTGGGTGTAACTTTAATCCATCAACACCAGCGGCAAGCACGGCCTTATGGGTAGTGACATAATCCTCATGGGTTTCTCCGGGCAAGCCTAAAATCAGATGAGTGCACACCTTAAGCCCCGCTCGTCTTGCACGTTGCACGGTATCCTGATATTCATCGAAACCATGGCCACGGTTAATCCGTTTTAAGGTTGCTGGATTGGCGCTCTGTAACCCCAATTCTAACCAAACCTCAAGCCCTTGGCCTTGATATTGCGCCAACAGTTCAATCACCTCATCAGGTACACAATCTGGTCGCGTCCCAACACACAGACCGACAATATCACGCTCTTTTATCGCTTCATCATACTTTTGCTTAAGCACCTTATATTCATCATACGTACTGGTATAGGCTTGAAAATAAGCGATAAACTTTGATGACTTCCCCTGAGCACGCGTACGCCCCTGGGCTAACTGCTCGGCGATAGTCTCTACGGTTCCATGTTCGTGGCTAAACGAAGCCACATTACAGAAGGTGCAACCACCACGCCCAAGTGACCCATCACGATTGGGGCAGGTAAACTTAGCGTCTATGGTTAATTTTTTTAATCGCTGGCCATACTTTTGTCGGCACTGCACCCCAAAGGTATTTACGAAGCTATCTAGTCCCACAAGGTTGTCTCTATCAATAAATGGGGCGGTATTTTAGCGAATCCCAATACAATAAACCTTGGCCTACCTCAAACAAGCCTCATTGCATTATTTCCCACAATCACAAACGAGCGACATGTCACATGCTAAAACGGTCAAAGTGTTAACCACAGCCAAGATCTGTTAAATAATTCATCACACCTGCAATAAAAATCACTTTCCCAAAAATAAAACCCACCCGCTAGATTGTTAAATTTTGGTAAACCAAAAACAAACCCAAAACCAAAATTGTTTTTATTCATAATGTTATAGCAAGCGATGCACAGCTTACGTTAACGTAAGGTTGCATAATTACGCGGGTAAACCACCACCACCCAACCCACTTTTATGCATAAATTTGAATTGACCTTTTATCAGGCTAAAGTTAATTTGGTTGATTCGGGTGTATAGCAATCGTAACTTCCCCGACGTGTTTTAGTTAGTAGTATTAGGGAGTTTTTATATGAGCTTGTATCACCCCAGTTTTGAACGGGATAACTGTGGCTTTGGCTTAATCGCCCAGATGGATGGCGAAGCCAGCCATAGAATAGTACGAACTGCGATCCACGGTCTCGACCGTATGAAACATCGCGGTGGTATTGCTGCAGACGGCCGTACAGGTGATGGCTGTGGTTTGCTTATGCAACTTCCGATTAAATTTTTCGAAGCCATTGCCGCTGAAAATGACTGGCACCTTAGCCGTAAATTCGCAGTAGGTATGCTGTTTTTAAGCCAAGATGAACAACTAGCAACACAAACCAAACACTTACTCGAACGTGAATTAGAAAAAGAAACCTTAAGTGTTGCCGGTTGGCGTGAAGTCCCGGTTGATGCCGACGTACTAGGCCCGATTGGCCAAGCGAGCCAGCCACAGATCTGGCAAGTGTTAATTAATGCCCCTATCGGCTGGCGTGAAAAAGATTTAGAACGACGCCTCTATATGGCGCGTCGCCGGCTTGAACAGCAGATGAGCGACTGCAAAGATTTTTATGTTGCCAGCCTTTCAGGCCAAGTCATCGTCTATAAAGGGTTAATGATGCCAGCAGATCTGCCGGCCTTCTACCCAGATCTGGCCGACATCCGCCTGCAAAGCTCTATCTGCCTATTCCATCAACGCTTTTCAACCAATACCTCACCCAAGTGGCCATTGGCACAACCGTTTCGTTATTTAGCCCACAACGGCGAAATCAATACCATTACGGGTAACAGGCAATGGGCACGAGCGCGCGCTTATAAATTTAATGCGCCTTTGCTGCCCGATCTGCAGCAAGCGGCGCCCTTTGTCAACGAGACTGGCTCAGACTCCTCCTCACTGGATAATATGCTCGAAATGCTATTAGCTGGCGGCATGGATCTGTACCGCGCCATGCGCTTACTTATCCCACCCGCTTGGCAGAGTAATCCAGAGATGGATGATGAGCTCAAGGCGTTTTACGACTTTAACTCCATGCATATGGAGCCTTGGGATGGCCCGGCTGGCATCGTCATGACCAATGGGCGTCACGCGGCTTGCGCCGTCGACCGTAATGGTCTGCGCCCCTCGCGCTATGTGATCACCAAAGATCGTATTTTAACCCTCGCCTCTGAGATAGGTATTTGGGATTACGCCCCCGACGAAGTGGTCGAAAAAGGCCGCGTAGGCCCAGGTGAGCTATTGGTGCTCGATACCCTTAACGGTCAGCTCTACTCCTCATTTGAAATTGATAACGATCTCAAGCGTCGTCATCCCTATAAAGAGTGGATGGCCAAAAACAGCCAAACCTTGATCCCCGCCGAGCAGATGCCCGCCGAAGCCCAAGGGGTTTGCGAGTTTTCAGCCGACACCTTAGTGCAATACCAAAAGCAATTTGGTTATTCCCGCGAAGAGCTCGAGCAGGTGATTTGGGTGCTCGCCGATAAAGGCGAAGAGGCCACAGGCTCCATGGGGGATGACACCCCAATGGCGGTGTTATCGAAGCAATCACGCACCCTGTATGACTATTTCAGGCAAAAGTTTGCTCAGGTCACCAATCCACCCATCGATCCCCTGCGCGAAAAGCATGTGATGTCGCTTGCCACCTGTATTGGCCGCGAACAAAACCTGTTTAACGAAACCACAGGCCATGCCTATCGAGTGATGTTTAACTCACCTATTTTGCTCTTTAGTGATTTTAATCAGCTATTAGCCTTAGACTCAAGTAACTATCGCGCCAAAACCGTTGACCTTAATTATGACCTGTCAGAGGGGCTAGAAGCCGCCATCATTCGCATCTGCGATGAAGCCGAGCGCTTAGCCCGCACCGGCACCACTCTGCTGATTTTATCAGACCGAGCCACCGACAAGCGCAAGCAAGTGATCCCGGCCGCCATGGCGGTAGGCGCAGTACAAAAGGTATTAGTCGACAACAGCTTACGCTGCGACACTAACATCATTGTTGAAACCGCATCGGCGCGCGATCCACATCATTTTGCGGTATTGCTTGGCTTTGGGGCCACTGCCATCTACCCCTATTTGGCCTACGAGAGTATCTCAGCACTGGCCGCGACCCGTGGGATCAGCGAAACCCAGCGCTTAATGCTCAACTTCCGCCAAGGCATAGACAAAGGCCTGCGTAAGATCATGTCTAAGATGGGCATCAGCACAGTAGGCTCTTATCGCTGCAGTCAGCAGTTTGAAGCGGTAGGCTTATCATCAAGCGTGGTCGACTTGTGCTTCAATGGCGTCATTAGCCGTATCGAAGGCGCTGACTTTGACCTGTTAGAACAAGATCAACAGAAGCTGCAAAAACGGGCGTTTCAACCACATCAACCGCTGCCTCAAGGCGGCCTGCTTAAGTATGTTGAAGGCGGCGAATACCACTGCTTCAACCCTGATGTGGTCAACACCCTGCAAGCCTGCTTACGCGATAAGGATTACCAAGGATATAAACGCTTTACCCAACTGGTGGATGACAGACCCGTGGCGACCCTGCGTGACCTGTTGAAAGTGAACGCCAGCCAAAACCCGGTCAATATCGATACCGTCGAAGCGGCACAAACCCTCTACCCACGCTTTGACAGCGCCGCCATGAGTATCGGCGCGCTCAGCCCAGAAGCTCATGAGGCGCTAGCCGTCGCCATGAATCGTCTTGGTGGTCGCTCAAATTCTGGCGAAGGCGGCGAAGATCCACGCCGCTTTAACTCGGAGCGCAACTCAGCCATTAAACAAATTGCCTCAGGGCGTTTTGGCGTGACCGCGCACTACTTAGTTAACGCCGAAGTGCTACAAATTAAGGTCGCCCAAGGCGCTAAGCCCGGTGAAGGTGGACAGCTACCGGGTGATAAGGTCAGTGTCGAAATTGCCGCGCTGCGTAATGCCCGCCCAGGTGTCACACTGATTTCACCGCCGCCGCATCATGATATCTACTCGATTGAAGATTTGGCGCAGCTGATATTCGACCTAAAACAGATCAACCCTAAGGCGATGATCTCGGTCAAACTGGTATCAGAACCCGGCGTGGGCACCATTGCCACCGGGGTTGCTAAAGCCTACGCCGATATGATCACCATCTCTGGCTACGATGGCGGTACCGGCGCCAGCCCGATCACTTCGGTGAAATATGCTGGTAGTCCATGGGAACTAGGGCTCGCCGAAGTGCATCAGTCGCTGGTGGCTAATGGCTTACGCCATAAAATTCGTCTCCAAGTCGATGGCGGGCTCAAAACCGGCACCGATGTGATTAAAGCGGCACTGCTCGGGGCTGAAACCTTTGGTTTTGGTACCGTGCCCATGATAGCGCTAGGGTGTAAATACCTGCGTATCTGCCACCTAAACAACTGCGCGACCGGTGTTGCCACCCAAAATAAACAGCTGCGAGATAACCACTATCACGGCTTGCCAGAGCGGGTGATGACCTACTTTGAGTTTATGGCCCAAGAAATTCGTGAATGGATGGCCGCCTTAGGCGTCACCGAATTTGAACAACTTGTCGGCCGTAGCGACTGGCTCAGTGCCCTTGAAGGCACAACACCTAAGCAACAACAGTTAGATCTGTCGGCCATTTTACATAAACCCGTCGTGCCCGCAGGTTGCGCACTCACGTGGCAGGAGATCAACCCAACCGCGGATAAAGGCGAACTCAACCAAGCGATTGTGACAGCCGCTAAAACGGCGGTTGAGCAAGGCGAATCTTTTGAAGGCCGCTTTGAGATCAACAACACCGACCGCTCTGTAGGCGCCGCACTTTCAGGCCATATTGCCACGACCGTTGGCCTTAAAGGGGCTAAAGCCCCCATCAAGCTCAACTTTAGCGGCAGTGCAGGCCAAAGCTTTGGGGTATGGAACGCCCCTGGGCTGTCGCTCAATCTGTGTGGCGATGCTAACGATTACGTTGGTAAAGGTATGTCTGGTGGCAAGATCACCATCTATCCGGCTATTGGTAGCATGTTCCAAAGCGAAAAGAGCGTCATTATCGGTAACACCTGCCTCTACGGTGCTAGCGGCGGTAAGCTGTTTGCCGCAGGCCAAGCGGGTGAACGTTTTGGCGTACGTAACTCTGGCGCCATTGCCGTCGTCGAGGGCGTTGGCGATAACGGTTGTGAGTACATGACCGGCGGCATAGTCTTGGTGCTGGGTAAGACTGGAGTTAACTTTGGCGCGGGGATGACCGGCGGATTTGCCTACGTGTTTGATCGCTTCGGCCACTTCAACCGCCGCGTGAATACCGACATGGTCGACACCCATAAGGTCGACTCACCCATTCAACAGCAACATCTTAAAGGCCTGATCGAAGAACATTTGGCTGAAACCGGCAGTGAACACGCTAAGATGTTATTAAATGATTTTGAAAACTGGATCGACTGCTTCGTATTGGTTAAGCCGAAAAATATCGCGCTTAATGATCTGTTACGACTCGAGCAATCGGATACAGCACTTTCAGTAGTAGCGGGGTAACTTCAAATGAGCAATGACTTTCAATTTATTGAAGTAGGCCGTAAAGATCCGACAAAACACCAAGCGGCAAAGCGCGCGACCCAGTTTATCGAGATCTATCAGCCGTTCGCGCAGCCACAAGTCGTCGAGCAAGCCGACCGCTGTCTCGACTGTGGTAATCCCTACTGCGAGTGGAAGTGCCCACTGCACAACTATATTCCTAACTGGTTAAAACTGGCGCAGCAGGGACGCATTTTAGAAGCGGCAGAATTAGTCCATGAAACCAATACCCTGCCCGAGATCTGTGGTCGAGTCTGCCCACAAGACAGGCTGTGCGAAGGCGCCTGCACCCTCAACGATGAGTTTGGCGCTGTCACCATAGGTAACGTTGAAAAATACATCACCGATACCGCCATCGCCCAAGGCTGGCGCCCAGACATGAGTAAGGTGACCGCCCGCCCTGAGCGCGTGGCGATTATTGGCGCAGGCCCAGCAGGGCTTGGGTGTGCTGATATTCTTGCCCGTAACGGCGTACAAGCTGTGGTGTATGACAAGAACCCGCAAATTGGTGGCCTGCTCACCTATGGTATTCCCTCGTTTAAACTGGATAAGTCGGTCATGGCGACCCGTCGCTCGGTGCTTGAGGGGATGGGGATCGAGTTTAAACTTGGCATCACGGTCGGAGAAGATATCAGCTTCGATAGCCTGCTCGAACAGTACGACGCCGTATTCCTAGGCATGGGAACGTATACGGCGATGCAAGCAGGGCTGGAGAATGAAGATGCCAAAGGCGTCTATCAAGCCCTGCCCTATCTTATCGGTAACACTCACCACATCATGGGGACAGAATCGAGCGAATCGCCATATTTGAGCCTTGCAGGACAAAAAGTGGTAGTGCTCGGTGGCGGTGATACCGCCATGGATTGCGTGCGCACCGCCATACGCCAAGGCGCCAGTGAGGTCACTTGTGTCTATCGCCGTGATGAACAAAACATGCCAGGTTCACGCCGCGAGGTGCAAAACGCTCGCGAAGAGGGCATTAACTTTCTGTTCAACCGTCAACCGACCGCCATTAAGACCAAAAACGGGGTGGTGTGCGCTATCGAGTGCGTCGAGACGCAACTTGGTGAGCCCGACGATTCAGGCCGTCGCCGTCCACAGCCTATCGAAGGCAGCGAAAAACTGATTGAGGCCGATGCCATTATCATCGCCTTTGGTTTTCAGCCTAGCCCAGCAAGCTGGCTGGCTGATCACGGTGTAGAACTGGATCAGTGGGGATTGGTGGTCGCGCCCAAGGTGGCCGATAACCCCTTTCAAACCAGTAATCCAAAAGTGTTTGCTGGTGGCGATATGGTACGCGGCTCTGATCTGGTCGTCACCGCGATTGCCGAAGGCCGCGATGCCGCCATGGGGATCTTAAACAGCTTTGAAGCCTAACCGTTAGGCATACTGCAAAGGTTTGCTTGTGATTGGCACTTTAACTTTGAGTGAAGTTAAAGTGCTTTTTTTTGCCTCGGGAAAACGAGGTTGATTTTGAAGGTCGCACCTTCATGGCTACCTATCACCTGCGGTGAGAGTTAATTAAGCGTTAACCTTCGCTTTAGCTAATTGCCTGCCGCAGATGCAGTGCATGGCAGCACCAATGTCGTGATCACAGGGATGTGAAGGAACGACCTCATGTGCAAACACTTCTGCGACACACCGCAAGCACATCCTTGTGGGCTCTACGCCAGCATCCCTGCTGGCAAAGGCCGCAGTCGCGTTTACACTTGGTATCTAACGTTTCTTCGATTAAGCTGCATTTGGTGTGAGTGGCGAGTAGAAAGCTAACTCAGTTTTTGCCCCAAAAGTTTGGTGGCCTTGAAATGAAGGCTTGTCATTTTTTTTAAGTTTACTTGAGCAGCGTTATGCTGAATTTTCATTTATTGATGTGCTATGAAAACGCACCTTAATGGCAATTAATAGCCTGCCGCAGGCTTTATGTGCAAGCGCTCTTTTGGCTCGTTGTGAATATATCCCTATACGCTCCACGGCGGCATCCATGCCGCCAAGGGCCAAAACCGCGCTTACACCTATCTCTAACGCTTCTTCGATTGGACTTCATTTGATACGACTAGTGAGTTAAAGGCTAACGTACTTTTGCCCCAAAGTGTGCTGGTCTTGGAATGAAGAACGATGACATTTGTTTGAGTAGCGGCTGGCTGTATTTTCATTTATTGAAAGTGGTGAAGGTTGAACCTTCACTGTTATTAATCGCCTGTCCGGCGGGGAATGTGCAAGCGCTCTTTTGGCTCGGTGAGTGAAGCATAGCTTCGTGCTTACGAACGAGAGGCATGGATGCCGAACTGGCTTTTAGGCATAGACGTTGTTCAAGCACGTCCGTGTGGGCTCGGCGAAATCATCCATTATTTCGAAGGCCAAAACCGCGCTTACACCTGTACTCATCGTCTCTTCGATTTAACTTTATCTGGTGTGAGTTGCGAGAGAAAAAAGTGAAAAACACAGATTAAGTGCTCGATAAGTATCCGTAGATTCAGTAAGACCTTGCTATGAAAATCAGTGAGGCAAAGGCCTGCGGCCTTAGTGGCATGAATGGTTTAAAAAGTACGGTTAATCACGAGTATTTGAGGTGAAGAATCACTAATCAAACATGAAAATCATAAATAAGACCAATTGATTACCTTACCTAAGCTCAAAAAACCGACTACCACATAAAAGCAAACTCCTACAGCATAATGCATACCAAATACATGGATGTGGCAGCGGCCAAGTCCAGCAAGCGATTTATACCTTGCAGACAGCGCAACGCATAAATACTAAGACGTTAGCTGCCATCGTATCTGATTGGCTGTGTATTCTAATTTAAAATTAAGCAGAAACAATGAATACTAAACTTGATGTTACTCTCATTATCTACGGCCTTGCACTTTTTTCAGGTATTTCATATCTATGGGGTTTCTGGGTTAATTTTGATATCAACATTCTCTCATATGTCGCCTTAACTGATATTGTCAAAGCATCTGTATATCCTGCTTTACCTGCTATTGCTGTACTTGGTTTTTATTCAGCTATGGATGGCTACAATTCGCTGCGCAAAGGGTTGAAGCGACGAACTAATATTAATTGCTGTAACAAACTTCTGGCGTAACGACTTCAACATAATCACTTCACTATAATAACCACTCATCAATATCACGTTTGACTTATTCGCACGTCTAAAAATGGTATTTCACCGCTTTATTTTATTATGCTTTATAAGCGAGTGTCCTAGTTGACTTCGTTGACTTTTGAATACAAATCCGTGGCCAGTTTTACTTGATCACTACAGTTTAAAAGCTTATTTAAAAATGATATCCTTCCGCCGATTTAACCTACCTACCTACCTACCTACCTTAAAATTATGAAGAAAATATTGCTGTTTACTAGTTTGCTTAGTGTCCCCGCACTGGCCGCGACGGAATCCCCACCGTTTTTTATTGGTGCAGCGTAATCAGTGTCAATCGAAATATCGATTTAAGTGTAAATCCAGTGGGGAAGTCACTTTCCCCAATTTTCAATTTAAAGAGTCGACAGAATTGTGAGAAAAATTTTTAAAGAATTATTGGTATTAATAGCTTTACCGCTTTTAGTGCTCTTATCTGGCTGTAATTCAGAAAGCACGTTTTCTGAATCGAAAGAGCCACCAGTACCTGAGGTAAAATTAGAGCGCATAGATATCGTCGCGTCACCAATAACAACACGTGGCGTGAGTGAGTTGACGCTTGCTAAAGGTAATAAACAAACTTTTGAAGCTGTTGGTCATTACTCAGACGGCTCATCTCAAGCATTTACGGATTTAAGAGTGCTTAACTGGCATTTGAGTGATACAGATATTGGGCGTTTTGATGTGCCCGGAGCACTCATAGCCCTTGAATCGGGACCTACGACGGTAAGCGCGACGATGGACGGCATTACCAGCAATATAGTAAATGTCACTGTCACGGATGCGGTGATTACCGACATTCAAGTCACGCCTTCACCAGTGAATGTGGCAAAAGGACAGACTGAGCAATTAACGGCGACGGCGACATACAGTGATGCAACTTCCGCTGACATCTCTAGCTCAGTGACGTGGGCAGCAATTGATACCAATATTGCCACAGTGACGACAGCGGGTTTATTATCTGGGGTTGAAGTGGGTAGCACGACGCTCACGGCGACGAAAGATGGTGTGACCAGTAATGCAGTGGAGGTGACTGTCTCGGATGCGATTATCACCTCGATTCAAATAACCCCTTCACCGGTAAATCTTGCAAAAGGTCAGACTCAGCAATTAACAGTTACAGCGACGTTCAGTGATGATACATTCTCTGATATCACTAGCTCAGTGATATGGACGCTTGATATCACTTACGCTACGGTCACATCAACGGGTTTGTTGTCCGGTGTTGAGGTGGGTAGCACGACATTAACGGCCATGAAGGATGGTGTCACCAGTAATGAGGTGATGGTGAATGTCTCGGATGCGATTATCACCTCGATTCAAGTGACGCCTTCACCAGTGAATCTTGCCAAAGGTCAGACTCAGCAGTTAGTGGCAACGGCGACATACAGCGACATGACCTCCTCCGACATCTCTAATTCAGTGACATGGCATCTTGATACCTATTACGCGACCGTAGACTCGGCAGGTTTGTTGTCCGGTGTTGAAGTGGGTAGCACAATACTTACGGCCACGAAAGATGGTTTGACCAGTAATACGGTGGATGTGGATGTATCGGCAGCGGTTATCACCTCAATTCAAGTGACGCCTTCACCGGTGAATGTTGCCAAAGGCCAGACTCAGCAGTTAGTGGCGACGGCGACGTACAGTGATGGCACGTCTGCTGACATCGCTAACTCAGTGACGTGGACTCCAGTTGATACCAATACTGCCACGGTAACGGCAGCGGGCTTATTGTCTGCGGTTGAAGTGGGCAGCACGACACTCACAGCCACGAAAGATGGTGTAACTAGTAGTACGGTAGACGTGAATGTATCGGTAGCGGTTATCACCTCAATTGAAGTGACACCTTCACCGGTCAATCTTGCGAAAGGTCAGACTCAGCAGTTAGTGGCGAGGGCGACGTACAGTGATGGCACGTCTGCTGACATCGCAAACTCAGTGACATGGCAGCTTGACACCTATTACGCCACGGTAACGACGGCGGGTGTATTGTCGGGTGTTGAAGTGGGTTACACGACACTCACGGCCACGAAAGATGGTGTAATTAGTAATACAGTGGACGTGAATGTATCGGCAGCGGTCATCACTTCAATTGAAGTGACACCTTCACCTGTGAGAGCTGTAAAAGGTAAGACTCAGCAGTTAGTGGCGACGGCGACATACAGCGACATGACTTCCTCTGATGTGTCTGATTCAGTGACATGGATATCGGCTGATAGCAATATTGCCACGGTAACCTCGGCAGGTTTGTTGTCGGGTGTTGAAGTGGGTAACACGACGCTCACGGCCACGAAGGATAGTGTGACTAGTAACACGGAGGCGGTGACTGTGTGTGATCCCGCAGGTGCATGTATTGACATCTTCGATACAGGTAGTGGTAAGTTATTTACCAACTCACCATCAAAGGCTTACTTAGACAGCATTGACGGTAGTCCAAGTCCAACAAATGGTACTTATACTGAAGACGGAGAATACGGCCCAGTAGGTGATTTCTACCTATTCAACCAGAGTAACGCAGATACACTGTGCGATACCTACAACACCAAGAGTGTCGGCGGACGAACTAACTGGCGCTTAGCAACGGTGGTCGAGTTAGATGGTGAACTGCACGGGGCATACGGCAATATGTATGCTGCGCGGAATTGGCCGGTCAGCATAAATTACTGGTCGTCGACGCCCAGTGGTTCGAACTTCGCCAGTGTGGGCCTCTTCGGTGGCACTGTCGACTACTCAGACCCAACCGAAGGACGCTACGCATCCTGCGTCTCAAATCCTTAACGTTGAGCGTTTAGAGTTTAACGTTTTAATTTTAGTTTTGAAGTGCCAGAGTTGTATCTGGCACTTTTTAGGGGGGGGGAGAGAAGTGAATATCGAAACTAAATTAGCATTGGTTGAAAGCAGTCAATGACGGATTGCGTCAAACCTGATTTTGAACACTTTATAATTGAACGTATTAGCGAGAACGATATTTCTCAGAGAATAAAAAGGACAGTCGCTTAAATTGTTTTTCTATTTTCTCAAAAATAGTAATCTTGGTGAGTTTGAAGAAGAACTGCCTTCACCTTTAGAGTAGAAATGTATAATCGGGTAGCCGGAGGTATCTAGCCTCCAGCCCCCACACCACCCTGCATGCGGCTCCGCACACGACTAAATGAATTTAGGAGATAGGGCGAAGCAGGATGCCAAAGCCTAGGGCAGTTCATTTAGAACGCCTAAGCTAAACTTTCTGGTTAGCTTCTTGGTTTCGAGAGTGAACCGCGCTCCATCCATCTCTCAGTGAATATAATCCTGCTTTCTTCAGATACTCATTGCCCAGCGCTTGCTATATTCCTTATAAAGGGGGAGGTAATTAGGGGACTCATTTATGTCCAAAAACTATTTTGCTTTTAACGGCTATGTGGATACCAATTACGGCTAAATCGAAGAAATAGATAAGCCGGTGTAGGTATGGCGGTGGGGGTTGGTGGCATGGATGCCACCGTCGAGCGTATAGGGATATACTTGCAGCGCCCCACCGAAATACCTGCACGGAAGGCATGCTGCAGGCAATGGGTTGCCATGAAGGTTAACGCGACCATCAATACATAAAAACTAACTCGACTAAATGCTACAAGCCCAAAAAATCCAACACCTTCATTCGAAGGCCAACACACTTTTGTCCAAAACGATTTTGCTGTTTACGATTCTGTGGATACCAATTACGGCTAAATCGAAGAGAGTGATAAGTCGGTGTAGGTATGGCAGTGGGGGTTGGTGGCATGGATGCCACCGTCGAGCGTATAGGGATATACTTGCAGCGCCCCACCGAAATACCTGCACGGAAGGCATGCTGCAGGCAATGGGTTGCCATGAAGGTTAACGCGACCATCAATACATAAAAACTAACTCGACTAAATGCTACAAGCCCAAAAAATCCAACACCTTCATTCGAAGGCCAACACACTTTTGTCCAAAACGATTTTGCTGTTTACGATTCTGTGGATACCAATTACGGCTAAATCGAAGAGAGTGATAAGTCGGTGTAGGTATGGCAGTGGGGGTTGGTGGCATGGATGCCACCGTCGAGCGTATAGGGATATACTTGCAGCGCCCCACCGAAATACCTGCACGAAAGGCATGCGGCAAGCAATCATTCTTGCAATAGATGAGCTTAGCCGTCATTACGGCAAGCGATCTCGCCACAGAACCACTTGTTTGCTATATTAGCGCCCATTAAGCGCGGCGCAAATAAAACATGACAGCGCCTCATGAACATCAATACATCACTAAAGGTCATTCAATGAAAATTGGTATTATCGGCGCCATGGAGCCAGAAGTTGCTCACCTTATTTCCTCTATGACGAACCCTGAGTCACACACCATCGCAGGTATCGAATTTGTTGCCGGGCAACTGGCAGGCAAAGAGGTGGTGGTGACTCGCTCTGGCATAGGTAAAGTGACCGCCAGCGTGGCGACCACCTTGCTGATTGAAAAGTATGCGCCCGATTATGTGATTAACACAGGCTCGGCTGGCGGCTTTGTCGATAGCCTTGCCATTGGCGATATCGTTATCTCATCAGAAGTGCGCCACCATGACGTGGATGTCACCGCATTTGGGTATGAGATTGGCCAAATGGCGCAGCAACCAGCCGCCTTTATTCCCGACGCGACTTTAGTCAACGCCGCTAAAAAAGCCGTTGCTAGCTTAGGCGAAGTGAAAGCGATTGAAGGATTAATTTGTACGGGCGATAGCTTTATCTGCGATCCGGTTCGCACCAAAACGATGCTAGCCAACTTCCCAACGATGGCGGCCTGTGAAATGGAAGGGGCGGCAATTGCTCAGGTATGTCATCAATTTGGCGTGCCGTTTGTGGTGATCCGCTCATTGTCAGATAATGCCAATAATGACTCACCAGTGGATTTTGATAGCTATATCGTCAAAGCGGGCCACCACTCAGCATTAATGGTCATAGCCTTGCTGCAACAGCTGTAAGCATGAACGCCTGCGCCTGACTTGATGAGGGCGCAGGGTTTATATTGACGGGCGCTGTAGCCGAGATAAAGTAGCGCTTAGCATCCAACTGGATTTCGCCATGCTGCCACACTTTTCACAACAGTTTATGCAAGACAGTCCCTTCTACCAAGGGGCGGCTATTTTATTGGTGTCAATATTACTGGCAAAGCTAGCTCCCTTGCCCAGAGCCATGCAGCCATTTTATCTCTATAGCCAACTGGCGCTGCGGCTGTCTGATAAGGTAAATCATCCCGAGCGTTCCTCTTCCCAGCAAGTGACGGCAGGCTTACTGTCGATAGTGTTATTGTTAGTTCCCTTTTGGCTTATTATCAGTTTCTTACTGCAACTGGCTGCTTATCCTTGGTTTTTTGAGTTTCTAGTCTTGTACTTATGTTTATCTGATGAGCAGTTTTATAAGGTAGCAGAAGAGGCGTCGCAAACCTTACAACACGCCGATAAACCACGAACCCG
The DNA here is from genome assembly GCF_059338375.1 of Shewanella sp. 553. NCBI lineage: Bacteria > Pseudomonadati > Pseudomonadota > Gammaproteobacteria > Alteromonadales > Shewanellaceae > Shewanella > Shewanella sp. 553. The sequence continues at coordinate 928,821 of NZ_CM181701.1, read as the reverse complement.
CGCCTTAATTAAAGGTTGGCTCAGTCGCGACACACAGGGCTTATCTGAGGTGGGCTTAAGCAAAGCCATTACCGAAAAACTGCTGACCACACCGATATATGGCACAGTCGCCACTATGGTATTTTTTATTGTTGGCGGCGCTCCCTTGGTGCTTGGCGCGCGCATGCTGAAACAGTTGCAACTGTGCTGGCCCGCCATCAATCCGCATTATCGCCACTTTGGTAAGCCTGCTTATTACCTCTGTTATGTGCTCTATTACGTGCCCAGTATGCTATGGAACTTTACCTTGGCAATCCAAGGTGGCCCCAAAGCTCTCAAAGCGATGCTCACTCCGCGCAGAAGCCTTTATGCGATTAATCATCACCTGTCGACATATAATATCGCCGCACAGGTACTCGATGTAGAGCTTGGCGGGCCGGTTAAATTTGGCGGCGTCAAAGTGCCGCTAGACAAAGTCGGCCCACCACATAAACCCGATGCTAGCGTGTTGCCACGCGCGCTGCGCTTAGTGAGTAGCACCAATACCCTTTGGATAGTGTCATTAATGTTAGTTCCGCTGATCTGGACCGCGCTACGCTATCTGTAACTGGCTTGGCCGCCGTACTTTAATTGCCCACTTATTGGAGGCTTAACAAGCCGAACTGTCGTTATAAACCATTAGTTTAAGTCGTCACTAATGTTGGACTCGACATACGGCAATAGATTAGAATCACGCCATTGTGGCACGCTTACCAATCGTTGGGCATCATCACCTTGTTTAATCACCTACACGTCTCTTTGACCACGCCTGCATTACTGTTTCCGGCCATCTCGCTATTGTTGCTGGCCTACACTAATCGCTTTTTTTCACTGGCAGCCCTTATTCGCAGCCTCAGCAGTCAAGGCAAACCGGTGCACAGTGGCCAACTAAAAAACTTACGCCAACGCATAGTGATCATTCGCCGCATGCAAGAGGCGGGGGTATTGAGCTTCGCCCTGTGCGTATTGTGTATGATTTTTATCTATATCGGATTCAATAAAACCGGCTCGGTGATTTTTGGCACTAGCCTGTTGCTGCTGTTGTATTCGCTGGTGTTGTCGGTTATTGAGATCCGCATTTCCGTCGATGCGCTCAACTTCCACCTTAAAGAGTTGGATCAATGAAAGAGTGGGTCTATTTTTTTGACCTTTGCGGCACAGCGGTATTCGCCCTCTCTGGCGCGCTAGCCGCCGGCCGCCATCGCATGGATCCCTTTGGGGTGATTGTACTGGCATCGGTGACCGCCATTGGCGGAGGCAGTATCCGCGATGCTTTGCTTGGCACCACCCCGGTATTTTGGATACGCGACCCTAATTACATCATAGTGATCCTCGCCACCATATTATTAACCTTAGTTTTTATCCGTAAACCGAAAAAAGTCCCTCAATACACCTTACCCGTCGCCGATGCCTTTGGCTTAGCGCTATTTACCGTGATTGGCGCCGAGAAAGCCCTTAATTTGGGCTTAAGCGGCATGATTGCCGTCGTCATGGGCTTGATAACTGGCGTGGGAGGCGGCATTATTCGAGACGTGCTCTGCCGCCAAGTGCCGATGATTTTACGCACCGAAATTTATGCCACCGCCTCCATATGTGGCGGAATTGGCTACACGGTAGCACTACAGTTAGGGGCAGCCAATAAAGCCGCCTTTGGTTTTGCCATGATAAGCGCGCTATTGATTCGCTTAGCCGCGATTAAATGGCACTTAAAACTTCCCGCTTTTGATTTAAAGAATACCAAACAATGATCAAATATTTTTTAACTAGCATCTTGGTGTTAATGCCACTCATCACTCAGGCCAAGCCTGGCGATATGCCGGTCGAGCAACAGATGGCGGTTAAATATATTCAGGCGCTGACTGACCACGACTATCGCACTCTGGGCACCTTTTATAATCGTGACAGCGTGTTTTTCGATCGCACTGCCAGTAAAAAATACCAAGGCAGACGCGATATCTTAGAGTTTTTCGAACGCGCTCACCGTGGTGTATTAGAGTATGACTTTAATATTGAGCACATGTATAACGCAGGCTCCTTGGTGGTGATGATTGGTAACTACCATTATCGAGGTCCCGGCAGTTTATTTGGTAAACCGGGTAAGGTAATTGAGCTGGCCATTCCAGGAGTGACTACAGTAAAACTGGATTTAACCAATCATAGAGTGACTGCCCACGAAGACTTGATGGACTATCAGACGATGCAAGATCAACTCGCCACCCAGTGACGTTGGGGAGTTTGGCGTAATACCCATTAGATTGAGTCAGTTATCAGATTGTCCCCCCGTTTATACAGTTAAGAGACTACGCCTTAGGTGCAGATATAACGTAGGGTATCGAAAACATGGACGTTTTCGTTAAGCAGGCGAAGAGGCCCTCGTGGCGGCCCGAAGTGGTATCTGCACATGAGGTCATCAATATCAGCCCGCAATTTAGAGCCGTCTGTTAATACCATTTGACCATTGGCATCAATGCTCCAGACACAAATACCAAAAGTATCCCTCCCTAGCTTTTGGCATCAATGCTCCAGACACAAATACCAAAAGTATCCCTCCCTGGCTTTTGGCATCAATGTTCCAGACACAAAAAAACCTGCAGCTGCAGGCTTTTTTACTATAGCAAGTGAGTCAATAACCCTCATCAGCGTTATAGCTTACCTTAGACTAGCGTAATCTTGGCAAACTTACGCTTACCCACTTGGAACACACCCGAGGTGCCGGCACTCAGCTGCAGACGGGTATCTTCAATCTTAACGCCATCAATCTTTGCCGCGCCTTGCTTGATCATTCGCATGGCATCAGACGTCGAGCCAACCAAGCCTGCTTCTTTGAGCACATTAGCAATGGCAATGCCCTCGCCCGCAACAAGTTCAACCTCTTCGATATCCTCAGGCAGCGCCCCTTTTTGGAAACGGTTGATAAACTCTTGATGAGCCGCTTCTGCTGCGGCTTCATCATGGAAACGGGCGATGATCTCTTTCGCCAAGGCAATTTTCACATCTCTTGGGTTAGTGCCCTGGGCAACATCGGCTTTAAGCTGCTCAATCTCGCCTAGCGGACGGAAAGAGAGCAGTTCGAAGTAGCGCCACATCAAATCATCTGAAATCGACATGATTTTACCGAACATCTCACCAGCTGGCTCGCTAACACCAATGTAGTTATGCGCCGATTTAGACATCTTCTTCACGCCATCGAGGCCTTCAAGCAGTGGCATCATGATCACGGTTTGCGGCTTCTGCCCTGCCGCCTTTTGTAACTCACGCCCCATAAGCAGATTAAACTTCTGGTCGGTACCACCTAGCTCTACGTCAGCTTTAAGTTCAACTGAATCATAACCTTGTAGCAGAGGATACATAAATTCGTGGATGGCAATAGACTGACCCGATGCATAGCGCTTTTTAAAATCATCACGTTCCATCATGCGGGCAACGGTCTGCTGTGATGCCAGACGGATCATGCCTGCAGCGCCCAGCTCTTCAAGCCAGCTTGAGTTAAATTCAATGCGGGTCTTAGCGGGATCGAGGATCTTAAACACTTGCTGCTTATAGGTCTCGGCATTAGCCAATACCTGCTCGCGCGTCAACGGAGGACGAGTGCTATTTTTACCACTTGGATCGCCAACCATGCCAGTGAAATCACCGATTAAGAAGATAACTTCATGACCTAAGTCTTGGAAAGTTCTCATCTTATTTAAGATAACGGTATGGCCAAGATGGATGTCAGGCGCGGTAGGGTCGGCACCCAGCTTAATGCGCAGCGGACGCCCCTCTTTCAGCTTTTCCAGTAAATCCGCTTCGAGAAGGATCTCATCGGTACCACGTTGTATTTCTGCTAATGCTTGGTCTAAATCAGCCATTTTGGCAGCTACTCCTAAGAGCCTATAGATAAATTACGGGGGACTCATGTTACTTGTTAGCCAGCACAAATGAAAGAGTGTACACTTACAGGAATCGCTTAAGTCTTGAAAATTGGTATCGGGGTCAATGGGAAAGGTCATTACACTCTTAAAATTACTACCCAAACTACATCAAATATTGTTGGGCATTCTCTTGGTCGTCACCCTAGCGGTATTACTATTACCTACCGACGATGCACAAGCTTCGCGCGCCACCAATAGCACGCTCTCTGGCACCATCAACTTGGTCGATGAAGCGCCGTTACAACACGATATCAATTCCAATGATAATGCCAAAGCTTATCCTGTGCCGCTGGCCTTTAGAACTCCAGATGCCCCCAGCGTAGACGACATCGTCAGCGAACTCAGTCAGCCAAAACAACCACCTAATAATCTTGTTGCAGCATCAGATGCAACCGAAAGCCCAGCTATGGAGCTGCACACTGAGCAATTTACCGTGCGCAGTGGTGATACCTTAGCCAAACTGTTTAAACGTGCCGACCTCACGCCCCGTGATGTGTATGAAATAACCCAACTGCCTAAAGCCAAAAAAAATCTGCTTAAAATATTACCCGGCGAAGAGATAGCCATAGTCAAAAACGGCAGCGGCGAACTCAGCCAGTTACGTTATCATCTTGATCCCATCTCTACCTTAGTCATTAGCAAGCAGGCAAGCGGCTACAGCGAAGAGGTGCTCACTAAACAGGTAGAACAGCGCACTAAATTTGCCAGCGCCACCATTAGCAGTAACTTTTGGAATGCTGGCGTGACCGCAGGATTAACCCCGAATCAAATTATGCAGCTGGCGACCATTTTCGGCTGGGACGTCGACTTTGCGCTCGATCTGCGTCAAGGCGATAAATTTGCCATCTTATTTGAGGAGGAGTTTGCCGATGGCCAGTTCCTGCAAAATGGCAATATTTTAGCTGCCGAGTTTATCAACCAAGGCGATACCTATACCGCGGTGCGCTATAAAGATGGCAACTATTATTCAGCAGAAGGGCGCAGCATGCGTAAAGCCTTCTTACGCTCGCCGGTGGACTTTAAATATGTCAGCTCAAGCTTTAATCCACGCCGCTTACACCCTGTCACTGGCCAAGTAAAAGCTCATCGCGGCGTAGACTATGTTGCCGCAGTTGGTACACCGATCAAAGCCGCGGGTAAGGGGCGCGTGATAAAGTCAGGTTACAACCAGTACAATGGCAACTATGTGTTTATTAAGCACAATGAAACCTACACGACTAAATATCTGCATCTCAATAAGCGTAAAGTCAAGCAAGGCCAAACGGTAAAACAAGGGCAAATCATCGGCACGCTCGGCTCTACTGGTCGGGTCACAGGCGCCCATTTGCATTATGAATTTATTGTCAATGGCGTACACCGTAATCCGCGTACGGTTAAGCTACCGCAGTCGATGCCTATCGACAGCAAAGAGAAGCAACAATTCTTGGCGATTAGTCAGCAGATGATGGCAAAACTGAAGCAAAATAACGATATTCAGCTTGCCGCACAGTAAGGTAAACAGATGAGCAGTCAGTACTATATCGGCCTAATGTCAGGCACCAGCATGGACGGTGTCGATGCCGTATTAGTCAAATTTGAGGGCGATAAGCTCACGCTTGTCGACACCCATACTGAGCCACTGCCCAGCCATCTGTTGAGCGGGTTACAACGTCTTTGCCAGTCTGGCAGCCATGATGAAATCAATTATTTAGGCACACTCGATAGAAGCGTGGGACAACTGTTTGCCAAGGCGGTTAATGCGCTGGTAAACAAAGTGGGTATCGATAAGGCACATATCAAGGCCATTGGCAGCCACGGCCAAACCGTGCGTCATATGCCGAACCTTGAGATGGGGTTTACCTTGCAGATAGGCGACCCTAACACCATCGCCGCCCTCACCAACATCGACGTTATCGCCGACTTTAGACGCAAAGATATCGCCTTAGGCGGCCAAGGGGCGCCACTGGTACCCGCCTTCCACCAGCAAAGCTTTGCTCAAGCGGGCAGCAAACGCATCATATTAAATATCGGTGGCATCTCTAACATCACTTATCTACCCGGTGATGCCAGCGCAGTGATTGGCTTTGATAACGGCCCAGGTAATACCCTAATAGACACTTGGATAAAACAGGTCAAAAACGAGCCTTATGATGACAACGGCCAATGGGCTGCTAGCGGTAAGACAGATGCTAAATTACTCAAACAGATGTTGTCCCATGCGTATTTTTCATTAAGCGCGCCTAAGAGCACAGGACGCGAGCTTTTCAATCAAGCTTGGTTAGAGCAGCAAACCGCGGACTTTGGCTATTTAGATGAAGCCGATATTCAATCAACCTTACTGGACTTAACCTGCCACAGCATTGCCAACGACTGCCTTAAACTGGCTGACAATGCCGAGCTGTTTGTTTGCGGTGGCGGCGCGTTTAACCAAGAGCTGCTGCGCCGTCTGGCCAAATTGCTGCCCCATTATCACATCGATACCACAGCAGCGCTGGGCATAGACCCACAATGGGTTGAGGGGATCGCCTTTGCTTGGCTGGCTAGACGTTATCATGATGGCCTACCGGGCAACCTACCAGCCGTTACCGGCGCTTCACGTCTAGCTGTGCTTGGTGGCTTGTTTCCTGCCGCCTAACGTCGATTAATCATTGTCGATTGAGTAGAGCACTGTCGATTAACACGATTTGCGTTCTGGCCGACTAGCCCTTACCCCCCAAAAAAATGTTCACGGCCATCAATCACTGATGGCCGTAAATCTTGCCGCAGATCTCTATCGCTATAGCAATAATCTATGCTGCAACTTGATCACATCGCGTTTCGAGTTTTGCGACTGGGTCAGCAGTAAGCTATGGGAGTCGGGGATATAAGCCATCGAGCCTGCACGTGGAATAACGCTGGGGGGAAGCTTGATAATGGGCGTGACTAAATTGGTATTAAATCGCCAAAAGTTAACTAACTGATGGTCGCTATGGTTAGCACGGTAATAGACCCCTTTATCTGTCGCGACCCAGTTGTAGCCTTCAGTAAACTTGTCGCCACCAAGCAGCAGCTCAACCTTACTCGCCGCCGTATTGTGCTGCAGAGCATGAGAACCATCGCCATCAAGGGCTAAGGCCCACAACCCTGGTTTATCCAGGCGAGTAAAGACTAACTTATCAGCGGCAATCGACTGTCCAAGGCGCATATTCAGCGGGCTTAACACCTTAGGCGGACGGTTATCGAGGTAAAACTCGGTAATGCCATCGAGCGTACTAGCAAATACGCTTTCATTGTCCCAGCCCCAGCTTGGGCGGTTATGATCTAAATAGGGCGTCGCCAAGATAGCCATAGTGCCCGAGTCGAGATTGAGCACATGGATTTTATTGCCCTCATTTTTATCATCGGGTGCTAAAAATGCCAGTTTATTGCCATCGTGAGACCAACTGGGGTAAGCCACGCGCCGTTTCAAGTGCGTATGTTGACGAACATCGCCGCCTTGTGTATTGACGCTCCACACCTCGTTAAAACCGGTTTGATTGGACACATAAGCAATACGTTGACGGCTGGCGGAATAACTTGGATTACGGTAGCTGTATTCCACATTCAATAATGAAAACGGCGTGGTGGGGATCGACTGCTCTAACGCCAGCAGCGAGATCTGATTATCGCGAATATAGTTGGCGTACACTAACTCACTGCGGCCAGAGATAAAGCGTGGGTAGCTCATCCCCTCGACGTCTAAGGGCTGGATCTGTTTATCGTCAATATCGATAATATAACCGTTGCGCACGCCAGAGTTTTCGGTGCTAAAGACTAAGCGCTCACTATCATGGTGCCAGCTTAAGCCGCGGATATCTTCCAGCCCAGTGGTTAAGCGCAACTCCCGCTGTGAGCCTAAATCGCGTAAAAAAATATCTTCGGAAATATTGCCAAAACGACGCGCTATTGCCAGCCAGCGTCCATCAGGGCTATACGCAAGATCTCTATCGCGATGACCACAATCTTGCTGGCACGACACCCGTTGAGGCTGTGAGGCTGAGGAGCCCAGTGCCAAGCTATAAATACCTGAGGACTCATCGCCCTCAGCCAGCCAAATAAAGGCTAATTGATTGCCATCGGGGGCAAGATCTAACGCGGTATTAAACGAGTTACAAGGCGCCAGTGGCATCACCTCGCCGCTCTCTATGGTTAACTGCATAATATGGCACTGGCGAGTAGCAATGCGCTGTGACGGATAATAGAGCCTATTACCATCTGGGCTCCATACTGCGCGGATCTCAGCCGAATTAACCGAGGTCAGTCGTTTAGGGGTATCACTTAAGGCATTAAGATCCTTCAGATACAGGCTATAGCTTTGTCCATTACCCCGGCTGCCATACACCAACCAACGTCCATCGGCCGACACGTTAGGAAACAGTTCCGCATCTGTGGTCGTGGTTAATTGTGTTTTGGTGGTGGGGATAAAATGCGCCTCATCATGATACAGGTGCCAAGTCGTAAAACCTGCCAGCAGAAGTACCAATACCGCTGCGGCCATCAAGCCTTGTCGATACCCTCGCTTGAGCCTCGTCACTTGCTCCTGTGCCTGTTGCAAAATATCGGGTTGTTCGGCTATCTCTTCGGGATTAAATTCTGGGGCAATAAGCAGTCGATAACCTGACTTTCTCACCGTTTCAATCACCTCTTGATCGCCTGCGACCGGGCTAAGTTGCTTACGCAGGTGCCATATCGCATTAGTCAGCGCTTTTGCCCCCACATAACGATTACCATCCCAAATGGCATCGATTAACGCTTCACGAGTCACCACGTTAGGATAATGCTGGGCAAGGTAACACAGCACATCGATAAACTTAGGTTGCAAAGACACCTGCACAGCATCTTGCCCCGGCGCTTGAGGGGAAAACACTAAACGATGCCCCAGCGGAGTGACCTCACACCGACCTAATTTAAATCCCAATTCTTTTAACACAGCCACCTTAATCCCCGTTTTTTGCTAGCGCTTAATCAAAATATGAAACGTTAAAGCTATCCCTAGGCAAAGCGAGTGTAACACCAAACCCAAGATTAACGACAAAATAACACAATTAAGGATAGATAATAATAGATACTTAAACCTTTGTTTAAAAACATAATAGATTTTAAATAGAGATATAAACAACCTATAAACGACACGCTAGGCATTGTGGGGAGGTAACAAGTTAATTACAACTAGGCGCAGTAAACAGCAAGCTATCTTGATGGTTAAACGACACCGTCATTTGCGCTCTCCGCACATCACACGGAGCAGCCAGTAAAGCTCTTTAGGTTTGCAGATAAAAAAGGTAGTTAACGATAATAATAAGGATCATATTAGATGAAACCCCAACTTAAGCACTCGGCCATTACCATAGCGCTGGCGCTGGCCTTTACGCCAACCACTCTAATAGCAGCGCAGGCCGACACCGATAACAATGAAGCAAAAATAGAAAAAATCGAAGTCACAGGTTCACGTATTAAACGTGCTGACTTTGAAGGTGTGGCGCCAGTTACCGTGATCTCTGCCGACGATATCGCTAACAGTGGCTTAACGTCTATTGCAGAAGTGCTGCAATCATCTGTCGCCAATACCGGCGGTTCACTTAATGGCGAAAGCGACGGTTTTACCGACAGCGCAAGCTCTGTCAACCTACGCGGTATGGGCGCCAATAGAACTCTGGTGTTGATCAATGGTCGTCGTCAGGCGTCATTCCCCAGTGCTGCTGGCGGTTCAAGTAACTTCGTTGATACCTCTGATATCCCTACCGCAGCGGTAGAACGTATCGAAATTCTCACCGGGGGTGCATCGGCCATTTACGGCTCAGATGCCGTCGGCGGTGTGGTTAATATTATCTTAAAGAAAGAATATGACGGCGCTAAGGCGGCGGTTAAGTACAACTCACCGACCCAAGGCGGTGGCGAGCAACTTGATCTGTCATACCTGCAGGGTATTAATACCGAAAACAGCCAAACCTTGGTCATGTTCGAATATAAGAAAGTTGAAGCGATTAAAACTTCCCAGCGCGACAGCTTATTCAACCCTGCTTATTATGAAGATGAAGATGGTAATGTGCGTTGGGGCGCAGGTCCCTATGGAGATGCAGCGGCCTCTAGCTGGGCCTCGTGGATCCGCGACTATGACAAGGTCTATACCAGTGACAAATATAGCCCACTGGATCAGGCGCAATGTACCGACCTATTCGGTGATAAAGGCATTTATACCCCAGTGGGGACTTACGATTGCTACTATGACAAATATGCCGACCGTGGCCTGCAATCGGCCTATGACAGAATCAACCTAGTCGTTAACAGCACTTACGATCTTAATGATGCGTGGCAGCTGTACGGCATGATCAACGCCTCATATAAAGAGGCGCAAAAGTACAAAGATGAGAAAGGCTTCGGCACTTACATCTATGAAGATCAAGCCACTGGCGCGCTGAGCTACGACTCTGGTGAATTTGCTAACGACAACAAGTTCCAGCTGCGTCGTCGTATGGAAGAGTTTCCAGGCGATCGTATCTATGACACCCAAAATACCAAGCTAGCGTTTTCATTGGGTGCCAGCGGGGTAATAGGCGATTATGAACTGGATCTCTCTTGGTCGAGTGGCTTTAACCGTTATGAGAAACAAAATAATCATATGGTGAGTGCCGATGGACTACTCGATATCATCACCTTCGATCCTAACAATACCGATCCGACCAAATGGTATCCAAACAATAAGCTTACCGATACCCAAATTGAAGCCTTGATCGGCGCCTCAACCAAAGACTCCACCTCAAGCATGCATCAGTTCCAAGCGGTGTTTACTGGCGACCTCATGGAACTCCCCGCAGGCACAGTTGGCTTTGCCACCACAGCCGAATGGGCGCGTGAAAGCTATGAAGATACCTTAGATGAAGTCACTCAGAGCGGCGGCTTTATCGGCATGGGCGGCACGGGTGGTGAGGGCGATCGCGATCGCGTTGCCATCGCAGGTGAAGTACAGATCCCGCTGTTGGCTAACATGACTGGGGTTAAATCATTAGATTTGTCTGCGGCGCTGCGTTATGACCGCTATTTAGACGATTCAAACGTGGGCGGCGCGACCACACCACAAATGGGCATTATGTATCGCCCTATCGATGAAGTGATGATACGTGCCAACATAGGTAAAAGCTTCCGTGCCCCCGATATGCATCGCTTGTATGCCGGCCTAACTCGTAGCTTTGGCAGCACAGATTACCCACATCCCACCATACCCAATGAGATCTATGAAGATAGCTACGACGGTTTTAGCTCAGGCAACCTCAACTTAACTGAAGAAAAGGGTGATTTCTGGAACATAGGCCTTGTCGCCAACCTTAGTGAGAACGCCGATGTGTCATTAGACTGGTGGAACATTGAACTGGAAGGGGCGGTAAAAACAATCTCCACCGATGAGATGCTCGATGATCCAAGCTATGACCAAACCGGCAACTACACCAGCTGCGAGCAGATGGATGTGGTCGGCTATCTTACAGAGCTCGATGATGAGGGGATCAGCAACTTAGCGTGTATGCGTAAGGGGCCGATTAACAGTGCCTATGAAGCTTCACAAGGTATCGATGCCAGCTTTAACTATCGTTTTGCTGAAACCGCAGTCGGTGACTTTAAGCTGAAATTGGCCGCCTCTTATCTGCTAAGCAAAGAGTATCAAGAGAACCTCGACAGTGAGATTGAAGAAGAAACCGACACTAACTTTGTGCCTAAATGGAAAGGTAATGCCAGCCTAACTTGGAACTATCAAGATGTCAGCGCAACCTTGGCCTACTACTACACAGGGGAAGCCACGGGTACCGATACCTTTGACCTTATTGACGCCAATGGCGATAGCTATGAGCAAGATGATTATCCCGATACGCTCGATGCTTATCAGGTGATCAACTTAACTCTGGGCTACAACGCGCCATGGAATGGTAAGTTTACTGCTGGGGTGAAAAACCTCACCGATGAGATGCCACCTCTATATGACGTCCGCAGTGACAATCATAACGATTGGCCCTTCTTCGAAGAAGGCAACAGCAGCTACTCTATCGTGGGTCGCACCTTATTCTTAGGTTATTCACAAAAGTTTTAAGCTTTTGAATAAGTCATAAAAAGCGCCCAAATGGGCGCTTTTTCATCACTCATGCATTTAAGTCAGGATAACTAATGCACATTTTAAAATATCTAATGGCTGCCCTGATCTTGTTGTCCAGCCTACACACAACCGCTGGCGACTATCAGCAGCCCTCGGCGCCACTGCAACAGGTGCTCGAGCAAACCAAAATGGTCGATACACGACTGGCAGGCGATGCACGCCATATAGCGCTATTGCATCCTCAGGCGCACCCCACTATTCATGAGTTGGCTCAAAGCGAAAAAAAGTTGGCCGGCCTGCGAATTTCGCCAGATAATTTAGCCCAAAGCAGACCGAAAAAACGCTACCAATTTATTACGTTAATCAATCTTGATAACAATCAACGCCTCACCATACAACAGCAAGGCGCTAACATTGCTAACGTACAGTTTTCGCCCGACAGTCAATACCTAAGCTACATAGCCATTACGCCTCGGGCCGTTGATCTGTACCTGTATCAACTGGCCAGCGGCCAAACCCAGCGTCTCAATGCCAGCCCACTTAATGCAGTATTTGGCGCCAAATACCAATGGCAACATGACAGTAAGGCCATTGTCACCACCTTCGCGGTGCCGCAAGATAAGCAAGCTCCCCTTGCCAACATAGGCCCTAACATTAGCCACGCCTTGGGTGAAAAAGCACCGCGGCGTACTTATCAAGATTTAATTCAAAATCAGCAAGATGAGCAGGCATTTAAGCAGTTAACCACCAGCCAGCTGGCGATAATCTCCCTCGATGGTCAACGCACCAATGTGGGCCAACCGCAGATCAACAGTCACTTTGCCTTATCACCCAACGATCAGTTCCTGATCGCAAAACAGATACACGCGCCCTATTCCTATATCGTTAAATACTATGACTTTTCCCAGCAGGTTGAGCTATTTAACCGCGATGGCCAACATATCAAAACCTTAGGTCATATCGACAGCGGCGAGTTTCGCGCAGCTGGTGCCGACTCGGTCAGTACTGGCCCGCGCCTTATCCACTGGCGACCCGATCAACCCGACACCTTAGTGTTTGTTCAACCTCTGGATAACGGCGATGGCGAGCAGCCTGCCGCGCTGCGCGATGAAGTGCTCAACTGGCCAGCACCATTTACCCAAATCCCACACGCTTTGCTGCAAATGCCATGGCGTATTAACGATCTTGATTGGGCAGAACAAGGCCGACTGTTTGTCAGTGAAAAAAATGCCAACAAGAAGCAGGTGCGCGTCAGCATTTTGGATGTAAGCTTACTGGGTACAGACGAAGCCAAGCCCGCCAAACTCTGGTATCAAAAAGCCCAGCGTGACACCTATAAAGCCCCCGGTAGGCTCTATCGCGATAGACAACAAGGGGTTGCTCTTGTAGATATAACCCAAGGTAAATTCAGCCATTATGGTATTGGTGCATCGGCTAAGGGCTATCGCCCTTTCCTCAAGCAAACCCAGCTCGATAACAACTATAGCGAGACTATCTGGCAAAGCGCGAGCGATAAACTTGAGCAGGTTAAATATGTCATCAGTTTGTCGCCTCTTAAATTAATCATTAAGCGTGAAGACTCTATAACCCCGCCACATTTAGTGTTAGTGGAGCCACATACAGGTAGCGAGCAACTACTTTATCAAGCCGATAATGAGCTGGCCGCCTATAAAGGCATGACTCGCCAACTGGTTAACTATCAGCGCGCCGATGGCTTGCCCCTCTCAGGCATGCTCTACTTACCTGCCGGTTATGATAAATCACAAGGGCCGCTGCCCCTGCTCATGTGGGCCTATCCACGCGAATACAAAGACGCGAAAGTTGCCGCTCAAGTAAACTATTCAGTGCATCAATACCAAGGGATCAGCGCCAAAGGGCCACTGCCCTTTGTCGCCCAAGGCTTTGCCGTATTCGATAAAGTGGCTATGCCGATTGTCGGTCAAGGCGATATTCAGCCCAATGACAGTTTTCGCACTCAACTGGTGGCGAATGCTAAAGCGGCCATCGACACCTTAAGTGACATGGGTATCGCCGATCCAAACAGAGTCGCTATCGGCGGCCACTCTTATGGCGCATTTATGGTCGCCAACCTCTTGGCTCACTCGGATCTGTTTAAAGCCGGTATCGCGAGAAGCGGCGCTTATAATCGCTCCCTGACCCCTTTTGGTTTCCAATATGAAAAACGTAATTACTGGGAAGCACCCGCTCTCTACCAGCAGATGTCGCCCTTTACCCATGCCGATAAAATTGATGAGCCGCTACTGCTGATCCATGGCGAGATGGACGCCAACTCAGGCACCTACCCGATGCAATCGTCACGACTGTTTAACGCCATCCGTGGCCTAGGCGGTACGGCAAAGTTGGTGATGCTGCCCTATGAAAGCCACAGCTATGCAGCCAAAGAGTCGCTACAGCACATGCTTTGGGAGCAGCAGCAATGGCTAGAGCAATACGTTAAGCCCATTAACGCTGACATCGGCAAGGCTCACAGCGCTGAAGCCCCTGAATCTATCGAGTCGTTGGAGTAATATAATGACCCAGTCCACATTGCAAACTACATCAGAACTGACATCAAAACTTACATTAGAGTCATGCTTTGCCACTATGGCGCGTCTGGCTGCGGCCATCAGCAGCTCGGCTCACTCAAGTAAGCTTAACGCGATGCTCGCCACCTTAATCGCAACCCTGCCTTGCGCAGTGGCGGCAGCGCCGACCAATATCATCTACATCATAGGCGACGGCATGGGGCCCGCCTATACCAGCGCCTATCGTTATTTTAATGATGATCTCACCACCAAGGCCGTTGAACCGACCATTTTTGATAAGTTGTTAGTGGGCATGGCAAGTACCTATCCCGATGATGACACCTATGTCACCGACTCAGCGGCGGCGGCAACCGCTTTAGCCACCAGCCATAAGAGTTATAACGGCGCCATTGCCGTTAACAGCGACAAACAAGTCTTGCCGACCTTGCTCGAATACGCCAAAGCCAAGCAGCGCACTACCGCCGTGGTGGTAACCTCACAGATTAACCACGCCACCCCAGCCAGCTTTTTGGCCCACAATGAACATCGCAGAAACTACAATGAGATAGCCGATGATTTTCTCAGCAATCTCATCAACAACAAGCCGGTGGCCGATCTTATGCTAGGTGGCGGCCAACAGTATTTCGTGCGTGAAGATAGAGATTTAGTCGCCGAACTGCGCGCCTTAGGTTATCAATATCAAGACGATCTCAGCGCGCTGAGCCAACTCGAGCGCCTACCCGCCTTGGGACTATTTGCCCCCAAAGGATTAGCGCCAGCCTTGGGCAGCCCAGCCCCACTGCGTTTAAGCCAAATGACCGAGCATGCGCTCACACTGCTGCCACCTAACCCTAAAGGCTTTGTGATGATGATAGAAGCCAGCCAAATCGATTGGTGTGGCCACAGCAATGATATTGCCTGCGCCATGGCTGAAATGACCGATTTAGCCGCCACCACCCAAGTGGTCGTCGACTATATCGACCAGCATCCCAACACTTTATTGGTGATGACAGCCGATCACTCGACCGGCGGCCTGAGCCTCGGCGCAGATGGTGTATATCAATGGCGTGGTCAGCTGCTGCATAGCGTCAAGCAGATGCCCAGTACCTTAGCCAAGTGGCTGTCTGAATCACCGACACACTTGGCAAGTGAACAAGCCTTTAGTGATTTTTGGCAAACACACTTAGGCTTACCTATCGATGCCGAGCAGCGCAATGAGTATCGCCAGCAGCTGCAAACGGCATTAGCACAAGATAATGGGGTAAAAGAAGCCACTACGCGATTAAAGCAACAAATTGACACCCTGACCTCTACTGGCTGGACAACCGGCGGGCACGACGCCGTCGACGTACAAGTCTTTGCTTATGGTCAAGGTGCGGCGCAATTTAATGGTCATCAAGACAATACCCAAATCGCCAAAAAATTGATCGACTTAATCCACTAAACCTGCTCCTTGGGTAAACATGCCGGCCGCCAATGTATTGCGGCCGGCTAACTCCCGCCTCACCGCGCAACAAAATCCTCTATACTGCGGCGTAACAAATGTTATCATTGCCGCCAATCGGTTTAGCCCCATTAAGATGAAAGAGAACACCATGAGCAAAAGTGCAAAAGATGCCAGCAAGATGACGCCAGAAGCGCGTTACGACTACCTTGTCGAACAAGCCAAGGCCCACAAAACCCTATGGACATTGCAAGACGCTGATGGCTGCGTCATGCTCACCACAGATGATGAAGATTGCATCCCAATGTGGCCTTGCGAAGAGTCTGCTGCCATGTGGGCCGTAGATGATTGGGCTGATTGTACCCCTTTAGCCATTGCCCTTGATGAATGGCTAGAACGTTGGGTTCCAGGCATGCAAGATGATGATCTGTTTGTTGCCGTATTCCCAGTGCAAGAAGATCTTGGCGTGGTGATCCCGCCTTATGAGCTAGAGCAGCGCTTAACGCCTAAGCAGAGCCACTAAGCTCGACAATCACTGGCTCGCCACAGCGCGATCAGCCAGTCGCTAAACAGCGCTTTAGCCAGACTAAAGCGCTTATCTTGTTATTCGATGACGGAGCCTCACTCGTGCAACCATCCTCACCGTTACATGATGCCACTCAGCCGCAGGAAACCAGCTCTACGCCAGTCAAAGCGCGGCTACCAAAACGTTTAATTGGCTTGTTACTCTTCTTAAGCATCGCATCGATTAGTGGCCTTGTAGCCAAACAAGGGGTGTTATTTTGTCTGTTGACGCTACTGATGGTGATTGCTGTGCTAGGCCGCCAACGGGCGGGATTGTATCTACTGCGCGGTTACACTGTGGTGCAACTTGGACTGGTCAGCATTTTACCTGTGTTGCTATACGACCCAGATAATTTGCTCACAGGCCCATCGACCTTTCAATTAGGCGAATGGCAAGGCAAAATCCCCGACTACTTGGTGTTTGGCGTGCTGATTTTATTAGCGATATTACAAGTGTGGATAGCGTTTACCGCCCAAGTGTCGGCCTACTGTCATGTTAAAAATAACATGAACATCATGCGTTAACCTTTATCGCTACATAGAGTCAGGCGCTATCACGCAGTGATTTGGGCTTTGGGCTTTGGTCTTTGGTCTTTGTGACGTTAAGACATTCAGGCTGGGTTACCACAGACACAAGGCCAATTTTTACCGTCCCTGGTAAATTGGCATAAGTGCTTTAGACACAACACCAATTTTTTACCGTCCTTGGTAAATTGGCATAAGTGCTTTAGACACAACACCAATTTTTTACCGTCCCAGGTAAATTGGCATAAGTGCTTTAGACGCAACGCCAATTTTTTACCGTCCCTGGTAAATTGGCATAAGTGTTCCAGACACAAAAAAGCCAGCAATGCTGGCTTTTTTGTGCGTCAGACTCACCATAGGTGGTCAAGCGGCTAGGTTATACCGAGAAGCTAGCACCACAGCCACAGGTGGTGGTGGCATTAGGGTTTTTCACAAAAAAGCGCGAGCCTTCAAGTCCCGAAGTATAGTCCACTTCGCCACCCACAAGATATTGTAGGCTCATTGGGTCAACTACTAACTGAACCCCTTGTTTCTCAACGGTAAAGTCACCTTCGTTGACCTTTTCATCGAACGTAAAACCGTACTGAAAACCTGAGCAACCGCCACCGGTCACGTACACACGCAACTTAAGTGCATCATTTTGCTCTTCGTCCAACAAGGTTTTTACCTTTGAAGCTGCCGCGTCGGTGAAACGGATTGGCATTGTATCTTCAACTTGTTCAGTCATTACTACCTCTATACATCGGTTTGCTGAGCGAATTATCCAATACCTGACCAATTTGTTCAAGTAATAGTCTTGGCTCAGATAAAATCAATTTATTTTTGTATTATCACCCACAGCTTATTGGGCTAGTGGATCAATGGCCTCATTGCGATTTTGGGTGTCGTCCTCATGCTGCTCAGTCTCTTCAGGTACGTCATCTTCTATAGTGACCTCCTCATCGACACCATCAACCGTCGGCTCCACTTGCAACAGATCTGCGGCGGCAAACACCAACTCGGCACTGTCGCCTTTACTCCAACGACTGGCTGGCACTGTGACTTTTGCGTCGACCTGAGAAAGCACAAAGCCTTCAGGGAATTGCACCACGGTTTCTAAAATCTGAAAATAGCGAAAGCTAAAGTTAAGCTTATCATCAGTGAGTGACGATAACGGCAGGCTCACCACTTTGTCATCCTGCAAACCGATAAACGTGAGCTCGGCCTTACCTTTCAAGGCTTGCTTGCGCTTTTGCAGTTGGGTTAATACCAATTTCACCCTGAACTGGTTGGGCAATAGGCCAGGGTTTAAGCCTAAATCATGAATTGCCACACCGTCGGCTTGGTTTTCTGGCGCCATAATGCTGCGATAAAACGCCAGTTCTCGTTCAAGCTCTTTCTGTTTTTGATGTTGAGTTAAAAACATCTTTTGCATATTGTCATTGGCTTCTTGGGCTAACGCCAATTCCAAATTGCGCGAAGCTAACATCTCGGCCTGCTTTGTTAAGGCTTGGCTTAGCTCGGTGCTATTTTTCGATTGAGCGGGCTGAATTGGATGTTGCGATGACCAGAGATCCCAGGTCAATACGCCAGCAAAAAATGCCACTAAGATCAAAAAGAAAAGATAAACGCTCGAAGGTCGAATTTTTCGCTCTATCACTTGCAAGCGATCGATCCAACGATGATAATTTGACATTAAATACTAGCCCCTTATAAAAAATCGACACTCACGCTTTTAGTACGGTAAAGGTTTACCACCATGGTTTCTGTGCAGCAACTCGTTAATCGCCTTATTTCTCAATGCCAGCATTACCTTAATACAGCACTCAAAGATAAATTGTCACAAGCCAAAATCAGTGTGCAATTGTGCGGCTTGGCGCTCGCATTTGCCTTGGTGGCTTCTGGGGTCATTATATTATTTAGGCTATTACTGCAGTGGTTACATACCTTAACCCAATCTCAAGTATGGGATTTTACTGACAACTTTAGCGACTGGCGAGTGCTATTACCGCTTTTTGGTGGATTGTTGATCTGGCTCGTGGCGCAATTGGGCTCTAAACGTTACAAACGCATGGGTATCGCCTATGTAATGCACCGCATGAAACTGCACTACGGCAAAATTCCCTTACAATCGGCGCCGGGGCAATTCTTTCAAGCCTTATTTGCCCTTGCTAGCAACTTTTCAGTGGGCCGCGAAGGCCCTGCCATCCATTTAGGCGCTGTCAGTGCCAGTGTTATGGCAGAAAAGTTCCAGCTACCGGACAACAGCGTACGCATTATGTGCGCCAGTGGCATCGCCGCAGGTATTGCCGCAACCTTTAACGCGCCATTGGCCGCGGTGATCTTTGTCTTTGAGGTAGTACTCAGAGAATATAAGGTGCATTACTTCTTCCCTATCATGCTATCAGCCATATGTGGCGCGGTGACCAGTCAACTAGTGTTTGGCAATATCCATGAATATGAACAGATAGGTATCGACCATATCCCCTTGTCGCAATATCCGATCTTAGCCCTGTGTGGCCTAACACTCGGCTGCATCGCCGCCCTGTTTAATCACAGCCTGCTAACGGTCACCGCTAAAGGCCAACAATGGCCGCTATTTGCTAGGCTCATGTTGGCAGGCTTGGTCACCTGCGCAGTCGGGCTGCTGTTACCCCAAGCTTTGGGCAGTGGTGAGCAGGCGATAAGTTACGCTATTAGTGAGCATCCAAGCCTGGGGTTATTAGTGGGCTTGCTGATAGGCAAGATTATCGCCACCATTGCCGCCATAGGTCTTGGGATCCCTGGCGGGATTATCGGCCCATTATTTGGGATCGGTGCCTTAATTGGCGCTATTTTAGCCATTATCAGCGCGCAGTTCTTCCCCGGCATTAGCCCCTATATAGGCCTGTACACCATCATAGGCATGACCGCCATGATGGGCGTGTGCCTCAGCGCACCGCTGGCCGCCTTGGTGGCATTGCTAGAACTCACCAATAACGCCGCCATCATCCTGCCCTCGATGTTTGTCACCATACCCGCCTTCTTAATCGCCCACCAAGCCTTTAATACTCAGTCGCTGTTTTATAAACAGATGGAGCTGATGGGGCTGGACTACAAAATTGCGCCGGTCAAACTGGGGCTGCAAAAAACCGGCGTGCGCGCCATCATGGATAAGCGCTTTGTTATCGTTAAAGACAATGATGAGTTGCTGCTTGAAGTACTAAAACGCGCTGAAGGACGCTCGGTGTTAATGCGTAACCGCCAAGGTCAAATGGAGATGTTGCAATTAGAGCTGCAACATGACGACAGCAAAAGCACCTTAAGCCGCCACCCGATCCAAGGCGTTGCCGATAGCAGCACATTAAAAGAGGTCTACGAAATTTTGGCCATCGAACGCCGCGGCGAGGTGTTTGTCTATCAAGGCGAGCGCGATAATGTCGTTGGCGTGATCGGCTGGTCGGCGTTACAAAAACAGATTAATTCAGGCCAAATTTAACGCTAACGAGTTCGGCAGCATTCGGCTTACGTCAACGCTGCCACCCGCCTAGCGCTCAGTTTTTCAGCACATCTTGGTTAATGTGATCCCCCCCGCCCCTTAGCTCACCCTGACCACAAATCAGTAAACAATTGATTATCATGATCTTTTATAACTTTTCATAACTTTTTACATGCTATCGCTCTCATTTAGTCTTAGTTTTGTGACCCTGGTAACACTTACGCGCATTAGCGTGAATTTAGTGATGTTTTTTTATGCGCAATTCGATAGGCACTCAATTGATGCAAATAACTCACTGACCGTTACGGCTAAACATAACTACGAGTATTAAATAACATGCAGCGACAACGTAACAGCCGCTGGCTTATTGCTTCCGTCACATTGGCAAGTATAAGCCTGTGCACCAACAGCTTTGCAGCATCGGATGAGAAACTGCTCAACATGTGTAAAGCATGTCATGGACAGTCGGGCAATAATCCATTTCCCAGCATTCCCAATCTTGCTCAGCAAAACAGTCAATATATGGTTGCGCAATTAACCGCATTTAAAAACGGCCAACGCCAAGATAAAACCATGAGTAAAGTCGCCAAATTGTTAACAACTGAGCAGATGCAGCAGATGGCGCACTATTTTTCTAAAGGTAAGGACTAACACACCATGGCAATCGATAGACGTAATTTTCTTAAAGGGGCGGTAGCCACTTCAGTAGCGGCCATGTTGCCAGTCAATTGGGTATTTGCGCAAAACCGACCAGAAGGCATGGCAGCCATGGATGTGTCAGCGGTAAAGTGGAGTAAAGTCGATCACCTGCCTGAACACTTTAAGGTACTCAACAGCAGCCCACTGAATGCCTTCCCACCAGAACATCTGCTTGATCCTGCGACCACGCCATCGGATGTGGCCTTTATTCGCTGGAATGGCCAGATGCCCGACTTCGAGAACATCAATCCTGACACTTGGGAGTTTACCGTCGATGGCGAGTCAATCGAAACGCCTAAAACCTACACCATCGCCGAGCTAAAAAAGAAGTTTAAGACCCATACCCAAAAACTGGTACTCGAATGTGGCGGCAATAGCCGAGTCAACTTCTACCCTAACGCCAAAGGTAACCAGTGGAGTAACTCGGCTGTCTTTTGCGCAGAGTGGACTGGTGTTTTAGTCAAAGACGTATTAGCCGACTGTGGCGTAAAGAGCGATGCGGTGTATACCGCGCACTATGGCGCCGACAAGCACATTAGTGGTAAAGGCGCGGCCATTTCTCGTGGCGTGCCGATTGAAGCGGCCATGAATGAAAACGCCCTTATCGCGTGGGCAATGAACGGCGAAGATATTCCTTACATGCACGGTTACCCACTGCGTATCGTCTTTGGCGGTCGTCCTGGCTCAGTATCACAAAAATGTGCCACCGGCATTGGCGTACGCGATCGCGTGCACGATGGTAAAAAGATGGCGGCTCCCGCTTATCAAGTACCAAAGCATCCTGTCGCCCCAGGTGAAAAGGTCGACAACAAAGACTTTAAGATCATCGAAGAGATGATTGTTAAGTCGTTAATTACCTCACCACAAACCGGCGGTGAGCTAGCCCTAGGCGAGAACATTGAAGTGCGCGGCCATGCTTGGGCTGGTGTGCGTGAAGTGACTAAAGTGGAAGTCAGCTATGACTATGGCACCACGTGGCAAAGCGCGTCACTCACCAAACCCGCCAATCCAACGGCATGGCAACAATGGGCCATTAGCCTCAAGCTACCACAAACTGGCTACTACGAAATTTGGGCCCGTGCCACCGACAGCCAAGGTGACACCCAACCAATGGTACAACCTCAGTGGAACCCCAAAGGGTACCTATTTAACGGTTGCCACCGCATTGCATTAAGGGTGGTGTAATGAAAAAACACCTATTTGCGGCAGCGTTAATGCTAGCAAGTATGCCAGGGGTAGCCGCAGGCTCGTCTGAGGTGGCCACCTATCCGGTGGATGCTGAAACGGGTTTGATTATGGCGCCGGGCTGGGAGATGGTAAAAGATCAGTGTAACGCCTGTCACACCAGTCATATTATCCCGCAAAACCCCGGAAATAGAGCCGTATGGCGCGAGACCATTGAGTGGATGATTGACACCCAAGGTTTATGGGATTTATCTGACACTTGGGATCCTGTGCTCGATTACCTGTCGACTTACTATAACGAGACTGGTATCGACATGCAGATCTTTAGGCGTAAACCGTTAGATCCTGAGCTGATGCCCCCCATGCCAACGGCTAAAGGAGACCACTGATGAAACGTTTATTTGTGAGCCTTGGCCTCATCGCTGCACTGCTATTTGCCGCTATTGTCAGCGGCAATGAGCGCCGAGAGTTCAACCAAACGATCGAAAATATGGGGCTAAAGATAAGCCCTAGTACCTTGGCATATTCGGCCGATGTTGAGCAGGGAAAGCAGCTGGCTTCGACTCGCTGTATCGCTTGCCATGGCGCAACTATGCTTAAGGTGATGCCAAGCTACCCCATGCTCGAAGGGCAAAAAGCCGCTTACCTGTTTAAGCAGCTAATGGCGTTTAAGCACGGCGAGCGCAGCAACCCCATTATGCAAGGGCAAGCCGCGCAGCTATCTGAGCAACAGATGAAAGATGTCTCGCTGTACTATTCGCAGCAGGCAACACTTACGCTGCACTAAGTGCATGTAAGCTCACTCAAGGTTCGAATGACTCGGCGCGGCAGCTATGCTAATGCGGTGCCATAAGATAACTTCGATACCTAACATCATGGGCGGTGCCATCAGGTCCGCCCATTATTTTTAGCCCTCTCCCCATAAAACAGACCGCTTCGCGTCAGTACTAGCAATCCGCCACTCTGTGATCGATGACATTGAAAATGCTGCGTATACGGTCACAATAATAGATCAACTTGAAGACAATTTAGTATGGGCTGATATACTCTAGCGGCTTATATTCAGGCGCAAGGTTTTGTCTCACGGTAAAACGCTAACAAGGCGCTGTTAAGTTGCACTTAACCCACAAAATTGATACACAGCATTGCAAAGATGGTGCTTATGCCCCGCTGCCACGAACGCAAGAAAAACAGGCAGGTAACGGTGGGCTATGCATGTCCATGGCAAGATTTGCAGTGATATAAAGGGTTGCGGCACAAGTTGAGCAACCCTAATGAGCCGTTAATTGATATTCACAAAAGCCGATTTTTAATCTGGCAACTGACTTTAAAGGATCTAGCATGACCCGCTCTGAAACCCTATTTGAACAGGCTAAAAAAACTATTCCTGGTGGCGTTAACTCGCCAGTACGTGCCTTTAACGGTGTTGGTGGTTCGCCACTGTTTATCGAAAAAGCGGATGGTGCTTATATTTATGATGCCGATGGCAAAGCCTATATCGATTATGTTGGCTCTTGGGGACCGATGATTCTAGGTCACAACCATCCAAAGATTCGTGCAGCGGTATTGGCCGCCGTGGAAAATGGCCTGTCATTTGGTGCCCCCACTGAACTTGAAGTGCGCATGGCTGAAAAAGTGATCGAGATGGTGCCATCGATGGAACAAGTCCGTATGGTGAGCTCAGGTACTGAAGCGACCATGAGCGCCATTCGTCTGGCTCGTGGTTTCACTGGTCGCGATAAAATCCTTAAGTTTGAAGGCTGCTACCACGGCCACGCGGACTGCTTACTCGTAAAAGCAGGTTCTGGCGCGCTGACTCTGGGTCAGCCAAGCTCTCCTGGTATTCCTGAAGATTTTGCTAAGCACACCCTAACCGCCGTTTATAATGAACTTGAATCGGTTAAAACGCTGTTTGAACAGTATCCAGAAGAGATCTCGTGCATCATTCTTGAGCCTGTAGCTGGCAACATGAACTGCATTCCGCCAATCCCT
The DNA here is from genome assembly GCF_059338375.1 of Shewanella sp. 553. NCBI lineage: Bacteria > Pseudomonadati > Pseudomonadota > Gammaproteobacteria > Alteromonadales > Shewanellaceae > Shewanella > Shewanella sp. 553. The sequence continues at coordinate 904,421 of NZ_CM181701.1, read as the reverse complement.
GGTTTCCTTGAAGGCCTGCGTGCCCTGTGTGATCAATACGGCGCACTGCTTATTATCGACGAAGTGATGACTGGTTTCCGCGTATCGAAAAGCGGGGCTCAGGGCCACTACGGGATCACGCCCGATCTCACCACATTAGGAAAAGTGATCGGCGGCGGCATGCCAGTAGGCGCTTTCGGTGGCCGTAAAGATGTGATGCAGTTTATCGCGCCAACGGGCCCAGTTTATCAAGCGGGTACCCTGTCTGGTAATCCGATTGCGATGTCAGCCGGTCTTGCGCAGATGGAAGCACTCAGCGAGCCAGGTCTTTACGAAGCGCTTGCTGATAAAACAAAACGTGTTGCCGAAGGCTTTAAGGCGGCGGCCAACAAACATGGTATTCCACTGAGCATCAACTATGTTGGCGGTATGTTTGGCTTGTTCTTCACTGACGAAGAGAAAGTCACACGTTTCGACCAAGTCACTCAATGTAATGCCGAGGCCTTCCCAGAGTTTTACCATGGCATGTTAGATGAAGGTGTTTATCTAGCGCCAAGCGCCTATGAAGCAGGCTTCTTGTCTATGGCTCATGGCGACAAAGAGATTGAAGCAACGCTTGCCGCTGCCGATCGCGTATTTGCAAAAATGGCTAAATAACACCAGCGTTAAGCAGTACCGATAACGCGTATGCCTAACAAAACAAAGAGGACCTAGTGTCCTCTTTTTGTTTATCTGCCCCATGCCCATAAGGAGCCCGCCACGCTAAACCGATAAAATCACATAAAATGAGCAATCATATAATAAAGTAGAAGCTAATGTTAACGGACGATTCACAGCCAGCAAACAGTTAAATCATCTACCAAAGCCTGCAATTGCAGCACATTAAACATGAACAGCCCCCTTAAAAGCCTATCCGCATCACAGTTTTACTGCAAAGTTAGACTAAGGTAACGCTTGCCTATTGCACTTTCCTATGGTCTGATCGCCAGCTATCACAACAACCTTAATATAACCTTGATTTTAAATCTTCATTCTCATCGCCATGAGGTGCGGACTTAAGTCGGCCGTAGGAACCAATGTATGCTCGACATTTTCCTGATCACCCTTGCTGTGCTAGCGCTATTAAGCATCATTTTTGAAGAGGTGACTCACCTTAACAAAGCTAAAACTACCTTGTTTTTTGGCTGTATAGCCTGGATAACCCTGTTTGTTGCCGCAAACGATGCCGATCACCAGCGGCTAATGGCCCAGGAACTTGATCACAACCTATTAGAAATCGCCACCTTGTGGCTGTTCCTTATGTCGACCATGACCTTTGTGGCTTATCTCAATGCCAAAGGGATGATCCAAGTCTTAGTGCAAAAGTTATTTCCACAGCAAGTATCGGTACGCATGCTGATGATCCAAGTGGCCTTGTTCTCGCTGGTGCTGTCGGCCATTTGTGATAACGTCACCGCCACCTTGGTTTCACTCGGGTTATTAACCACCTTTCAACTTGAAAGCCAGATGAAACGCCGTATGTCGGTATTAATCATCTTTGCGGTCAACTCTGGCGGTGTCGCGCTGATCACGGGTGATGTGACCACCTTGATGATCTTCCTTGGCGGCCATGTGCATATCTCGCAGTTACTGATACTGTTTATCCCCGCCGCGATAAGCGTCATGTTACTGGCAGTGTTGTTCTCGCTCAAAGCCGAAGGACGAGTGAGCACCACGCCGATAAAGCCTCAGTACAGCCGTATAGATGTGCTCATCGCCATTATTTTTCTGATCACCATCATATTAACCATGGTGCTCAATATCTTGTTTGGTATTCCACCCGTGCTGACTTTCCTCTCTGGGTTGTCGGTGATGTTTTTAGTGGGCACCACCTCTCGCAGTAATAAAGAGGAGTTACAGGTCCTCGAATATATTCGTCAGGTTGAATTCGACACCCTACTGTTCTTCCTCGGCATATTATTATTGGTGGGCATGCTTAAAGAGATTGGTACCTTGCATCTGCTCACCGAGGTGTATGCCAAGTTTGATCCCAATATCTCTAACTTTGTCACAGGTATAGGCTCGGCATTGCTCGATAACGTGCCATTAACAGCCGCATTACTGAAAGCCGAACCGGTGCTGACCACCCCAGAATGGTTAGGCCTCACCTATTCTGTTGGGGTTGGCGGCTCATTGCTGGTCATTGGTAGCGCGGCGGGCATCATCGCCATGAGTAAGGTCAAAGAGCTGACCTTTGTGGCCTATTTAAAATATGTCCCAGCACTTCTGTTGTGCTACACCTGCGGCTATGGCTTAACCTTACTGCTGGCCTACGAGTTTTTTGGCTAAAGCGCGCAACCACCCCTTAGCACTTAACAATGCGATGACCCTGCTCATCGCATTGTTATTAGCTCAGCCTATTGTTTGCCATACCTTCTATTACCAGCCAGCTTTATTACATGCCTGCTTGATTACCAGCCCACTTGATTAAAAGTCACCTGCTATTAAAGCCCCTTTATTGCAAGCCAGCACAATTATAAGATGAGCAGCACCAAGCTAGTTGATGGTTATCACAGCATGAGACCCAAACTGCCCCCTCTATCCATCGTCCCCAGCATAGAGTCGACTGAAGGGATTTGCTTAGTGCGACCAAAAGCATATACTGCCAAAAATTTACCAAAGCGAATCTCACTATGCCTTTGTCTAAGGAAGCCTTTAAAACCATCCATTTGATCGCTAAATCGGGGAGTTTTGCGGTTGCAGCCGAACGACTCAATCGCGTACCGTCCGCCGTGAGTTACACGGTAAAAAAAATGGAAGAAGAGCTTGGATTTGCTCTATTTGACCGCAAGGGACGACAGATCAAACTCACCCCGGCTGGGCAATATTTTATTGATCATAGTCAGTGGATGCTCGATACCTATGACGAGCTAGTGCGTAACAGCGCCATGATCTGCACCGGTGTTGATGCCACCTTTAATATTGCCATTAACAACATAATTAATCGTGATGGATTAATCGATCTAATTGCGCAACTTAATCAGCAATTTCCATCCACAAAAATTTCAGTCACCACAGAGGTGTACAATGGCTGCTGGGATGCACTCTATGATAGACGAGCCGATCTGGTAATTGGCGCGCCGCACTCCGCCCCCAAGATGGAAGGGGTGGTTTCGCAATCAATTGGTAAAATTGAGTGGGATTTCATCGTGGCGCAATCTTCCCCGTTAGCCAGCCAAATCAACGTATTAACGGCCGAGCAGCTAAGACAATATCCCGTTATTGTGGTTAAAGACACCGCCAAACATATCCTGCCACAAGATGCCTGGTCCCTCACCGGACAAAAAATCATTTACGCGCCAGAGCTATCAACGGCAATAGCCTTAATTGAGCGTGGCGTAGGGATAGGCTATATCCCGCATCACCGCATTAAAACCTCGCTTGATTTAGGTCAGGTGATTAAAAAGGCCATTGTCGAACACAAACAACCTACTCAGCTGTTTTATGCCTGGCATGCTAACCGTGAAAGCCCGGTATTAAATTGGTGTATTGAGTACTTAATGCAACCCGAACACGCCAATCAGTGGTGCGACTAAACTGCTATAACGCGCCTAACCGCGTCCTGCATCATTTTCTGAGGGATTAGCGTGTGAGCCAATTCACAGTTTCACCCCCCTCATTAAACAATTAAAGCGAAGTGATGCGTCAAAATATTTGACGCATCCTAGCCCAATACCAATTAAGACGAGACCTGCGCCCTATAGGCATCATCATATTGAGAGAGCCGTCGCTTTAACAGGTTAAAGCATCAAATTATTTGATTTCTCAAGCCTGATTTTATCACTTTTTTAATCAATATTAGCCCGATACTATCAAACGGTGTTAACCACTTTGAGTTAACCCGGCCCAATTATTATAAAGGTTATTAAATTATGACTAGATTATTTCAAGCCGAACCATTTGCATTAAACTTCGATCCAGCAACGACTGCGCTAGTCGTCATTGATATGCAGCGAGACTTTGTTGAGCCTGGTGGGTTTGGCGAAGCGCTAGGTAACGATGTCTCTTTAGTGCGCAGCGCAATTGAACCTTGTGGCAAATTATTAAACACCGCCCGCGAAACGGGGATCATGGTTATCCATACCCGCGAAGGTCACCGCGCCGATTTAACCGACTGCCCACCAGCAAAACTAACCCGTGGTGGCAAAACCTTTATCGGCGAGAAAGGGCCAAAAGGCCGTATACTTATCCGCGGCGAAGCAGGTCACGATATCATTCCTGAACTCTACCCTATTGCTGGCGAGCCGATTATCGACAAGCCAGGTAAAGGGGCGTTTTACCAAACCGATCTGCACCTAATCCTGCAAAACAACAATATCAAAACCTTGATTGTGTGTGGCGTCACCACCGAAGTGTGCGTTGGTACTACAGTACGAGAAGCCAATGACCGCGGCTATGAGTGCATTGTGCCTGAAGATTGTGTTGGGTCTTACTTCCCAGAATTCCATCAATCGACCCTTGATATGATCAAGGCGCAGGGCGCGATATTCGGTTGGGTATCAAATAGCGAAAATATCATCGAAGGACTTAAGTAAGTCGATGAGATGATACTCTCGCTCACTAAGGGATACCTTTGCCCAGCAACATCATTTAACGGCAAGGTACACAGCGTTTTTCGGCGGTCGATGAATATCAAAACCGATCTGATTGACACGCCTTGGGTATCCCTTCTTGATACACGTTTACCAGCGACTCCCACTGCATATCAGTGTGACTTCGAGTCGATAGGGCCATTAACCAACAAGATAAAGGTGGGCGAGACGCTATTTATGCGAGGTGGCATGATACGGCTAAAGTCCACTGTAAACTTAGCAATTAATACCCTTACAGCCAGAAAGTGGCAACAAGCTCCAGCGTTATTAACGATTAATCATTACCGTATTAAAAATAATGTCGGTATGACGGAAGCCTTACTTGGAAAGTATATTTCCAGTAAGGAAAAGTTAACCATTAACTCTGCTGCTGAATATATTCAACACTTAGGATTAACACTCCCAAACTGTATTTATATTCACTCAGAAAAATTAGCTAAAAATATAGGTCATGGTAAGGGACTCACACCATCAGGTGATGACTTTTTAATAGGCGTGCTGGCGGTACTATCCAGTTTAACCACAGTGCATCCGCAGGCCGAAACGCTTTTTAATCAAATTAAAACAGCAATACTGTTAGATATTAATAAGACCAATGAGATTAGCGCACATTATTTAACATTGGCTCTTTATCACCATTTTTCGCACCCAGTGCAATGGCTAATACATGATTTATTTACCGCAACGGACGCCTCGATACTTAACCACAGAGTGATGGCTAACCTCAACATTGGCGCCAGCTCAGGTGCCGACACCCTTGCGGGAATGCTGTATTGCCTCAATAACGTATTACTGAATTAAAACTTATTTTAACAGGTACTTATATGACCATTAAATATAAAACATTTGAAAATCTCTATCAGGATTCCGTTTCCTTGATGCAGATTTCAGCCCGCCTCAATAAAATGAGTGGCATAGAAGAGGCCTCTGTCGCCATGGGCACAGAAGCGAACTTAGCACGCATGACCGATGCCGGTTTTGGCAGCGATATTATTGCCAAGCCCAATGATCTGGTTGTCGCGGTAAAAGGCGACGAGGCAGCATGCCAAGAAGCGATTGAAATCGCATTTGAGGCGCTCACGGCAAAACCCGATGCAGGCAATGACAGCCAACAGTTCTCTCAGCCACTGACCAGCTTTGCGCTTGGGTTAACCCAACATCCTGATGCTAACCTGGCGATGATCTCTGTCCCTGGTGAATATGCCGCCGCAGAGGCGATAAAAGCCTTAAATCTTGGGCTGAACGTCATGATGTTTAGCGACAATGTATCGGTAGCCGATGAGCGCGCCATCAAACAACTGGCCCAGCAAAAAGAACTGATGGTCATGGGACCCGATTGCGGCACCGCCATTATCAACGGTATTCCCCTAGGTTTTGCAAACGTCGTACGCCGCGGCGCGATTGGCGTCGTTGCGGCATCTGGTACTGGGCTACAAGAAGCCACTTGCCGCATTCATCAACTGGGTGAAGGCGTATCGCAAGCGTTAGGCACGGGCGGTCATGATCTGCACCAAGATGTGGGCGGTATCTCTATGCTGCATGGCCTACAGGCACTTGCCGATGATGAGGTCACTAAGGTGATCGTGCTGATCTCTAAGCCACCCGCAAAGGCGATTGCAGAGCAAATTTTAGCGACCGCAGCCCAAGTTGATAAACCGGTTGTGGTGCATTTTCTTGGCGCGGCAGATTCCTCAATGGCACTCGATGGGGTTTATGCTGCCCACTCGTTGGCGCACTCTGCCGAAGTGGCAGTGGCAGTGTTAAACCAGCAAGCGATTCCAGACGTACAAACTCAGCCAAAAGATGATTCAGTGTTAACTACGCTAAGCAGCAAGTTATTGCCTAGCCAGCGTTATATTAGAGGGGTCTTTGCCGGCGGAACCTTCTGCTTCGAAGCGCAAATTATTGCCAGCCAATATGGCATAAATGCGTATTCAAACACGCCAACCCAAGGTAACAGCCAGCTTGATGATGTATGGACAAGCCAGCAGCACACCATAGTGGATCTCGGTGATGATGCCTTCACCCAAGGTCGTCCGCATCCGATGATCGACCCGACATTACGTAACCAGCGCATTTTACAAGATGCTCAAGACCCAGCCACCGCCGTGATCCTGTTTGATGTGGTGTTAGGTTATGGCGCGTCAGAAGCCCCACTGACTGAGCTACTTGATGTGATTGACACGGTTCGTAGCAAAACCGCCACTGCACCACTGTTTATTGCCCATGTGTGCGGCACAGAGTTAGATCCCCAGTCTCGTGATTTAACCCGTGATGCCTTGAGCGAGGCCGGGGTATTAATTGCAGATAGCAATGCCGATGCTGCGCACCTTGCTGCGAAATTCATTTCTCAACTTTGCTAAATAGGTAATTCAAATGAAAGCACTTTTCACTCAGAAACTGACAGTCCTCAATGCAGGCCTAGCAAGTTTCGCCACTAACATTGAACGTGCCGGCGGTGAAGCGATAGCCATGAACTGGCAACCTCCAGCAGGTGGCGATCGTCAAGGCGGCTTAGCCCTAGCAGAATTACTCAACCAACCAGAGATTGAGCTTGCCAACCAAACGGCCATGGAGCGCTACTTAGCCGCCCAACCTATGCTGGTCGATGTGATGCTTGCTGGCGAGGCGATACCCACCCTAGCAGAGAAAAAACTGATCCTACATGCAGGCCCACCGATTGCGTGGCAGGAGATGTGCGGCCCAGTACAAGGGGCGATTTTAGGTGCCATCTTATTTGAAAAATGGGCTGATGACCTTGAGCAAGCAGAGGCGTTGATCCACGCAGGTGAAGTGACCTTCGAGCCTTGTCATCACTTTGATGCCGTAGGCCCAATGGCCGGGATCATTAGCCGTTCAATGCCGTTGTGGGTGGTCGAAAACCCAAATAATGGTAATGAGCGCGTCTACAGCAACTTTAACGAAGGCTTAGGTAAAGTGCTGCGTTTTGGTGCCAATAGCCCAGCCGTGATTGAACGCTTAGAGTGGATGGGTACTGAGCTGGCTCAAGCGATGAAAGCCATGTTGGTTCAATCTGGCCCTATCGAGCTAAAGCCCATTATGGCCCAAGCTCTGCACATGGGTGATGAAGTACACAACCGTAATGCGGCAGCAACCGGCTTACTGTTAAAACAACTGGTACCAGCACTGCTTAATACCGCTGAGCCTAAAGAGCAGATCCAACGAGTGATTAGTTTTATCACCGCCAACGATCATTTCTTCTTAAACCTGTCGATGGCAGCGTGTAAGAGCATGCTTAAAGCGGCCGAGAATATCCCTAACAGCACCATGGTAACTGTGATGGCGCGTAACGGGGTTAACTTTGGTATCCGCCTGTCTGGCACGGGTAACACTTGGTTCCAAGCACCTGCAAACCCGGTCGATGGGCTGTTTTTCCCAGGTTATGGCGTCGAAGATGCTGCGGCAGATTTAGGCGACAGCGCCATTACTGAAACCGCGGGGGTCGGTGGTTTTGCCATGGCTTCATCGCCAGCGATTGTGAAGTTTGTCGGCGGCACCCCGATTGATGCGACTAATAATAGCCGCGCAATGCAGGCCATCACCTTAGGCGGTAACCCTGCCTTTACCTTGCCAGCACTTAACTTTGCCCCAACAGCGGCGGGTATCGATGCGCGCAAGGTTGCCGATCACTCTGTATTACCCATCATCAACACAGGTATCGCCCATAAACAAGCGGGTGTAGGCCAAATTGGCGCCGGGATCACCACAGCACCAATGCAGTGCTTTGTTGATGCTTTACAAACCTTTGCCACTCAACGTGAACACTAGGAATAACCATGACTAAAAAACCTTTAGCAGTCGTCGCCTTTGGCGGCAATGCGTTGATAGACAATGATGACCACTGCTCCATCAATGATCAGTACCAAACGGTGGTGAATAACGTAGGTTACTTGGTGGATTTAATTGAACGTGGATGGGATCTGGTATTAACCCACGGCAATGGTCCTCAAGTTGGCTTTATTCTGCGCCGCTCTGAGTTGGCCGCCCACGAAGTCGACCCTGTTCCGGTTGATTACGCGGTTGGCGATACCCAAGGTGCCATTGGCTATATGTTCCAAAAGGCATTGAGTAATGAGTTAAGCCGCCGCGGTATTGCCCGCCCTGTGGTCACACTCGTAACTCAAACCCGGGTGGATCCCAATGATCCAGCGTTCCAAGCGCCGAATAAGCCCATTGGTTCATTTATGGATAAAGCCACAGCCGAGCAATATGCCGCCGAATTAGGTTGGCACATTATGGAAGACTCAGGACGCGGTTGGCGCCGCTGCGTGGCGAGCCCTAGCCCACAAGAGATCATCGAGACCGACAGCATTAAAACCCTGCTTGGCAGTGGCGCACTCGTCATCGCCGCTGGCGGTGGTGGCATTCCGGTGGAACGCAACGCACAAGGGGACTTGGTGGGCGTTGAGGCGGTCATCGATAAAGATGTAGCTTCAGCCATGCTCGCCAAAGAGTTGCACGCCGACATGCTGATCATTCCAACTGGCGTTGAAAAGGTGGCCATCAACTTTGGCACCCCAGAGCAAGAGTGGCTAAGTGAACTGGATCCAGCACAGGCGCAAAAACTGGGCGAGCAAGGCCAATTTGGCGAAGGGTCAATGAAGCCTAAAGTCGACGCCTTATTGCAATTCTTAGCCGGTAATCCAGATGGCGCAGGGCTTATCACTAAAGCCAGCACCGTTATCGAAGCCATTGATGGTGCAACGGGCACCTGGATCCGCAACCACTAATCATTTTTTTGAGGTCCGGCATGGCCGGACCCTTTTTTTTTACGGAGTAAATCTTATGTCTAAAACAACTCTTTTAGCAGTAAACGGCACCCTAATGCGCGGCCTTGAACTCAACCCAAACCTAATCAATGTGGGCGGTAAATTCATTCGTGAAGATAAAACCGACCAGCATTACCGCCTATGGTCAATCAATGATGTTCACCCTGCAATGATCCGCACCACTGCGCCAAGCAACAGCGTTGACCTTGAAGTGTGGGAACTGCCTATGGAAGCCTTCGCTTCGGTATTGAGCAATGAGCCTGCAGGCCTTGCTATCGGTAAAGTTAAGCTTGCCGATGGTAGTGAAGTACTGGGGGTGTTAGGTGAGCCATGGCTGGTCGAAGGACAGCGTGAAATCACCGAGACCGGTGGATGGCGCAATTATATCAAGACAACCAAGGCATAAACCGTTAACGCATAAATCGAGATACACAAATAACAATAACATCGACAAGTCACCACCGATTGTCTTTGGGATCTCTTCAATCACATTCAGTTGTGAATTTAAGGCGTACTAATTATGAGTAGCAGAAATAATACCGAACAATCCAACACGGCCTCCGGTGCTCAAATCGCAATGATCCTGCTAGGGATCCTTGTAACCCCAGTGCTATTAGCCTCATCGAGTCTCGGTAGCCAGTTAACATTAGGCTCTGCAGCAGCGGTGATTGCTGTGGGCAGCTTAATCTTAACCGTGCTTGCGGTGATCAACATTGCCATTGGTGAGCAGGCTCGCTTGCCCACATACGGCATTGTGAAATACTCCTTTGGCAGCAAAGGTGCTATCGCCATCAATGTCATCATGGCCATCAGCTTGTTTGGTTGGATAGCAGTGACGGCGAACATGTTTGGCCACAGCGTGCATGATCTGCTGGCCACACAATTTGGGCTTGAGCTACCCGTAGCGCTTATCGTGGCCCTAGGTTGTGTTATTTTTGTTGCTTCTACCGCCTTTGGCTTTGAAGCGCTGGGCAAGGTATCAAAATTTGCCGTGCCCATCATAGTGTTGTTGATGTTTGTGATCCTTTATATGGCATTAACCGCCTCGGTGCCAGTGGTTGAGAAAGTCAGTAGCTTAAGTTTCGGTGCAGCGGTGTCATCGGTAGTGGGTACCATCATCGTCTTAGTGGCCACCTCACCCGATTTTGGCAGCTTTGTTCACAATCGTAAGCATGCGGTATTAGCGGGTGTATTAACCTTTGGTTTAGCCTATCCTGTGCTCTTTTTGGTGGGCGCGATACCTGGGTCTATCACCTCTGAAGGCTCGCTATTGTCTGCCATGGCGATTATTGGTAGCACGCTGCCTGCAGCTATTTTGCTGGTGTTTGCTTGCATCACAGGTAACGCGGGTAACATGTTCCAGGGCACCTTAGTGGTATCAACGCTGTTTACTAAGTTCCCTAAATGGCAGCTCACTGTGGTACTCGGTATTCTGGCGGCAATCGTCGGTAGCATGGATATTATGGCGTGGTTTATTCCATTCTTATTGTTCTTGGGTATCGCAACCCCTCCCATTGCAGGGATCTACATTGCCGACTTCTTTATCAATCGTCGTAACGGCTATGATGAAGCCTGCTTACAACAAGATCCTGCCATTAAGCCAATGACTTTTGTGGCTTGGGGTGTGGGTTCATTAGTGGGCTTTTGCACGGTAAATGGTTGGTTCACCCTATCGGGGATCCCATCGATTGACTCTTTGATGATAGCTTCAGTAGGTTACTTCCTATTAACGCGTATCGGTCAATCCAAGAGTAACGCACTGACTAATAACGGTTAACGCTTAACGACTCATGTCAAACCCTAAGGTATAAGTCAGTACTACAAGGCCATCTCTTCTGTATCAGAAGGCATGGCCTTTTTATTATGCTTAACAAATATTAAATGGCCGGCACTTTAAACTCGGTGCCAGCCACTTCAAGTACCACATCACGCGGTCTTATCTCGATAATGCGTAATGCGTCGCCAATCATGTCACCTTGCTGTAACTCGGCGCCATCGACATTAAGCCAGCGCTTATCGGGGTTACTGGCATAGACATGAGCCAATATCGTAAATTCAGGCACCTGTAGCTGCACACTAGCGGGTAACTGCCCATATTTAGGCAGCGTATCGGCGCTAGGCTCAGGAATAGGATCAAGCTTAGGTTCGGTCACAGGCGTTGCCACCGCCTTATCTATCTCCACCGCTTTTAATGCCGCTTCAAAGGCGGCGAGCAGGTTATCACTTGGCGGCTCACTTTGGCTCACAGGTGCATTGTGCCCCCGCGCGTGGGTTGAGTTGCTAAAGCCCACATCTTTAGCGGCTTCATCGACTTGCGCCTGCAGCGAATTAAGTAAGTCTTGGCCACGTTGATTACTATTCGCGCCTAAAATAATGGGCTCTTGGGCGGCGTTATCTGTCACTTGGGTTGCCATGGCGATGGTGCGCGACCCCTGCGCCAAATTGGCTTGCTCACTAACCTGCACTGCCTGCGCTTGATAGCCCATAGGCCGTGCTATGGGTACAGGCAATGCAACTTTTCCCGCCAGCTGCACATTTGGGCTCGCCGGCTGCGTGGTGTCGGCCACATTAGCTTGTGGGCTAGAATTAGCTTGCTGGCTGTGACTGACCTTAGACGGCGACATTAACGCTAGCGCATCAGGCTGTCGTGTCACTGTGGGCTCAGATAACGGCGCCTTCAAAGCGTTTGGGCGTAACGGGCTGACACTACTGAGTAGCCATGCCGCCAATACCGCGAGCACCAGCAGAGTGACAAACAGCGCCAACTTTAATCCAAGGTGACGAGTACGGTTCATCGCCTGATATTGGGCACGCGGAGTAATAATTGCATCTAGAGGCTGCTCTTGCTGTTTAGCTCGCATCACGGCATCGAGTAAAATAGACATCAGTAGCGCCCCCCACTTTCTTGCAGCCGCGGCCCTTGATCACTCAAGTAAAGATTAAGCTGCACTAAGGTTTGGCTGCCGGCAATGGCATCGGCCCGCAAACCGTGCTGACGTTGAAACGCTCGCAGCGCCTGCTCTAACTCATCGTCAAATTGGTTCACCAAACGTGGAGATTTTTGCTGGATATGTGCCAGCGCATTTTCAAGCCATTGCACCTGCGCAATTGGCGCGCCGCGACCTATCTCTTTAGGCTGGTAACTGGGCGCCTGCCATAAAATTTCGAAGGTGCCACTGAAATGGCGAGTAAACCAAGCTCTGTCGACCCACAATTGCTGCTCGCCCAGTTGCAACAACAGCTGCTCACCTTGGCGCGACACCACTGTGCCATAAAATGGCTGTTGATCTTCATCTTGCAGATACACCACCGCAGGGTAGTTTAACCGTAGCAGCGAAAACCAATTACCTTGTTGCTGAAAACAATCGAGCCCTTGCTGCTGCGCCGACTGACAAGCCGTTAAGCCGATGTAGGGCGACTTGCCCCACAAGCCTAAAATACTGGCGTAGGCGCTATCTATGCTGCGGCTCTGCTCTATGGCTTGACGCAAAATCTGTTGACTGGCGCTCAGTTGCGCCGACTTAGGCGCGCTCATGCTATCAAGGTCATCTGAGGGTTGAGGAATCGCCCCCCAATCGCCTGAGCGCTCGCGCTGCGCCACTTGATTAGGCATCTGGCTCGATGAAGCGCCCGCACCTGAACTGAGTACTGCACTGGAATTAGTACTCGGCTCTGCGACCAGATTAAGCGCGCCACGCTCATCAGTGTGGTTAAACAGATAAAATGCCCCCGCAAAGGTGAATACCACGGCGGCCGCCGCTGCCGTAGGCCAAAAAAGCGATCGCGACTTAACCTCTTCGCCGAGCACTTCCGTTGCCGCAGTGCGCACCATGTTGGCATCAATCGGCACCTTAGATTGCGCGTAACCGGCCATCAAGGCGCGCTCACACAACAGATTAATCAACCGCGGAATACCGCCACTGTATTGATGCAAGGCTTTGATCGCACTGCGATGAAACAAAGGCTCATGCCGCCCCGCTACCTGCAATCTGTGCTGCACGTACAGAGCAATTTCTTGCTGAGTCAAAGGCAATAAGTGATAACGGGCGGTGATGCGCTGGGCCAATTGACGTAACTCTTGGCGTTTAAGCAATTGTTGTAGCTCTGGCTGACCAATCAAAATCACTTGTAATAGTTTTTTAGTGTCGGTTTCGAGATTGGTTAACAGACGCAGCTGCTCAAGGACTTCGGCGCGCAGATGCTGCGCTTCATCAATGATCATCACGGTATTACGTCCGCGTTCATGGTTCGCCAATAAAAACTGGCTTATTTTATCGGTAAGCTGCTTCAGGCTCGGCTCGGTGCCATATTCGATATTCAATGCATCGCACAAGGTGGCTAACAACTCTAACTCGGTTAGCGAAGGGTTCAGAATAAAGGCGGTGTCGGTATTGTCCGGTAACTGATTGAGCAAGGTACGCGACACCGTGGTTTTTCCTGTGCCAACTTCGCCCGTTAGCAGTACAAAGCCCCCCGTCTCACCTAGGCCATAGGTCAAATGTGCCAACGCCTCACGATGACGGTCACTTAGAAACAGATAATGCGGGTTGGGTGCAATAGAAAATGGGTTATCGTTAAGTCCATAAAACGCTTTGTACATGCAGGCTGTAGTCCCAAAAAATAATTGACGCTCCAAACTAAGCTTTAGCCAATCCATTGTCAAAAATTAGCCTAAAATATTTGCGCGCCGCCGCGTTGCAAACAGTACGATCACGCCCCCTTAGCATGATAAGCTAGAGGCAAAGTAAGCAAAGAGACTTAAACTGGTGAAAATCTATCTCGTTGGCGGCGCGGTCCGCGACCAATTATTGCAACTGCCCATCAAAGATCGTGACTACATGGTAGTTGGCGCAACACCTGAACAGATGCTCGCTCAAGGCTACAATCAAGTGGGTAAAGATTTCCCGGTGTTTCTGCACCCTAAAACTCAGCAAGAATATGCCTTAGCGCGCACCGAACGCAAAACTGCTGCAGGTTACGGTGGCTTTAGTTGTTACGCCGCCCCCGATGTCACCCTTGAAGAGGATCTGCTGCGCCGCGACTTAACCATTAATGCGATCGCTCAAGATGAGCAAGGTACACTGGTTGACCCCTATGGCGGCCAACGCGATATTGAGCTGCGTTTACTGCGCCACGTATCGGCGGCCTTTGTCGAAGATCCACTGCGGGTATTGCGGGTGGCTCGTTTCGCCGCACGTTTCCACCACTTAGGTTTTAGTGTTGCGCCAGAAACCATGGCATTAATGCAACAGATAAGCCGCAGCGGCGAACTCGATGCCTTAACCCCAGAACGGGTATTTTTAGAATTAGATAAGGCACTGGCAACCGAGGCGCCGCAAGTGTTTTTTGAGGTATTACGCCAGTGCGCTGCACTGCCAGTGTTGTTCCCCGAGATTGACGCGTTATTTGGCATCCCCCAGCCAATAGAGTGGCACCCAGAGGTTGATACTGGTGTGCACACCATGATGGTACTCGAACAAGCCGCAAAGTTATCACCAGAGCGTGCAATCCGCTTCGCAGCCCTAGTGCATGACTTAGGTAAAGCCCTTACACCGCCTGAGCTACTGCCTAAACATCACGGCCATGGACAAAAAGGGCTGGCGCCAATCAGAGCGCTGTGTACTCGCATTAGGGTACCTAATGAATATCGCGATCTGGCTTTACTGGTATGCGATCAGCATCAAAATGTACATCAGGCTTTTGAGTTAAAGCCGCAGACCATCATCAAAATATTCGACAAAGCCGATCTCTGGCGTAAGCCCCAGCGGCTATCTCAGCTGTTGTTGGCCTGTGAAGCCGACATGAAAGGCCGCAGCGGATTTGAACAGCACGACTACCCGCAGTCGCAATACTTACAAGACTGCTTTGAGGCGGCACAAAACATTGCCATAAAACCCATTATCGATGCTGGCTTTACTGGGGCCGAGATCAAAAGCGAACTACAACGTCAGCGCATTGAAATTATTGCAAAATACAAAGCTAATAGGCTGCAAACTGATACAAAGCACTAGCATAAGGTTAACGGTATGGTGATCAATGACCTAAATTGACACAAATTACCTACAGGGTCTTGCTTTTGGGTGCTCATGAGATATTGTATTGCAAGGTAAACACGAAAATTCATAGCAAAATAATATAGCTATGACATAATTAACTAGTTGCAGTTGTGTTTCAACTGCTCCACTTAATCCAACACACTCTAAAGGGATTTCCCAATGAACAAAAAAGTACTTATGCTTGCTGGCGTAGCAATGACGGCCCTTCTTGGTGGTTGTGCAAACACTACTGCTCTAGAAGAAAGCGTTGCGAACCTAGGCAACAAGGTTGATCAACTATCAGCTGAAGTTAGCTCTCTTAAGTCTGAGCAAGGCGCTCTTTCTGCAGACGTTAAAGATGCAAAAGCAGCAGCTATGGACGCACAAGCTGAAGCTAAGCGTGCTAACAGCCGTATCGACAACATCGCTTCTTCTTACAAGAAGTAATTTGTCTCAAAGTTAAGCTTATTTTTATAAGTGAACTTACAAGGCTTGGTTAAAGGTGAGTAAAAGTGCCACTGTTAGTGACACACACCATACCAAGCCTTAATTTTTTGGCGTTATCCTGACTCGCATTGCCAGAGCGAATCAAAGTCTTTAGTCATAAAAATCATTACTCGCCCAACTCCTCTAATCTTACGGCACATACAACAAAACTTCCGACAGATTCGAATACAAAGTTAGCATCTAGCATCACTTCCAGATCCTCACCTCGACCATAAATGTCATATGTTATGATAAGCCAAACTTAACTTACCGCTATTGAAGAGTGGGTCAACGGCAATAACATCCACGCTATGCTTGTGGCGGTGTCCCTTCTGCATTAGCAACAACCGCGTCAATTTGCACTAAGGCATCCATAGGGATAGCACTAACCCCGACAGTTGTTCTTGCTGGCAGAGCACCGTCAAAGAAGCGGGTATAAACTTGGTTTACCGCCTCAATATCGGCAATGTTTTTCAGCTGAATATTGATTTTAACGACATCGTCCATCACATGGTCGATACTTTCAACAATGGCTTTGATATTGCGTAAGCATTGTTCGGCCTGCTCTGTTATGCCCCCATCAACCAGTTGATTTGTTTGTGGTTCTAAAGGTAACTGAGCTGCTATATGATTATAATGTGAGAAAGCCACAGTTTGTGAATATAGCGCATTTAGGGGGGCGTTTGGCGTATTACTTGCCCTTATGACAATGCCATGTCTGTCTTCTACCGCTTGTGGCGGAGTGCCATCTCCGTGTGATACCACCGCATCAATTTGCACTAAAGCATCCATAGGCAAAGCTGCAGCAACTAAGATAGAGCGTGCGGGTACATAAGCTGCGGTTCGAGCAATTGCAGAGTCTGGGAAAAAAGTGGTATACACTTCGTTGACAGCTTCAATATCGGCGGCATTTTTAATGAATATCGTTGTTTTGACAATATCGTCAAAAGGTACATCAATACTGGTTAAAATCGCCTTAAGGTTTGTTAAGCACTGCGCAGCCTGCTCCTGTACACCACCTTCGACCATTGCCCCAGTCTTAGGATCGATAGGTAATTGAGCTGAAATATTGTTGTAATGCGAAAACGCCACTGTTTGCGTCGATACCGAACTAATGGGTGCCTGCTGCGTATTGCTGGCGACCTTGACCAGTGCACAAGGTGCTTGTGGAGCAGTACCCTCCCCATTGGAAATAACCGCATCAATTTGAACTAAAGCCCCCTGGATAGGTAAAGCAGCAACAGCAACTGTCGTCCGTGTTGGAAGATAGCTTTGGAAGAATGCGCTATAAACGTCATTTACAGCATCAAGATCGGCGATGTTTTTAAGGAAAATATTAATTTTTACAACGTCGTCCATTACATGATCGATACTCTCGACAATGGCTTTAATATTGTTTAAGCACTGCTTTGTCTGCTCTTTTACACCACCAGTCACTATTTGCCCCGTTTTAGGGTCTACGGGTAATTGAGCCGAAATATTATTGTAATGAGAAAATGCCACCGTTTGTGTATATACAGAGCTTTCGGGTGCGTTGCCGGTATTTCTTGAAACCTTAATAATTTTACCACTCATATAGTTACATCCTATTTTATATCATTTATGTAGAGTTATTTTATTTACGTTTAAATGCATGCTAATTTTTAAACACACAAAGGCTTTAAAGCATAAATTAATGCTTTAACACAATTTCGATTAAGAGGGATTAGATTATCGACTCTAATTATATTAACTAAGATAGCTAATTTAGCTATTGGAATATTAATACCACCAAATAACAGAAACACACAAGAGATTAATAACTACGCCTTGCATTAACTGTGATACGAGTCATTAATGATATAGCGCTATTAATATCCACAATAAATACTATTCATTAAATAAATATAGCAATCTCACTTGATGATATAAACAAACCATTTTTTTAAGCTTTAATTATTCGTGATTCAAATTATTAGTGTTTAATCTATAACTAACGACACCATAGATGCCCATTGTGGTGATTAAGCATTATCCGCTGCTCAGCAGCTTTCACGTTTAATATCACACTCATAGGCAGAAAAGCGTTTCTTATCATCCCATCATGCACAGCCTATTACGCGGACAGCGCAAATTGGCGTCGGGTCCAGCCAAATCAAGATTAATACCAAGATGCTCGCACACTAAGACTCAGAAATCCTCAAGCTCACAGAAACTACATGGTTAGGCTTTATTGGGAGCCATCGCCTTGGTGTAGCCAGTTGGAGAGAACCTCGATGTGATAATAAGCATCACGACAAGCGCGACGATCAACATCAGCCAAGAGGCCTGATAATTCCCTGTCGATTGACGGAGTATTCCTGCAATATAGGGGATAATGGCGGTGATGATAAAACCCATGCCCTGCATAAATGCGGTTAGCGCCCCCGCTAGCCTCGGTGTCGATAGATGTTCGAGTGCCACCGTCAGCGTCAGCGCAAAACCGATGCCAAGGCCGGTGCCAATCATTGCGACCCAAACCACCAACATTGGCTGAGGTACCAGCATTAGTCCACTGAATCCGATTAACTGAATGCCAATGCCAAAAAACAACCATGGGCGTCGATCTCGCTCAACTGACAACACTGGCCCCGTCAGTGCGGCCAACACCTGAAACAGCGTCATGATGCCGATAAGTTCGCCGCTACTCTGCGCGCTCAAGCCTAAACTACGGGCATAACTGGGTAGCCAAGCGATCATACAAGCGTAACCGCCATTAGCCAGCCCGAAGTAGATGGCCAGCAACCAAGCACGCCGATGCGTGAAAAAGTTGATTGAGACGCCATCATCCTTAGCTGCTAATACTTCGCGAGGCCTTGACCACCATAGCAGCATAGCGATGATGGCGGGGATGAACCACAGACCTAACCCTGCGCCCCAATTGCCATAATGGTGCGCCACCATAGGGCTGAATATGGCGGCGAAGCCACCTCCAGCCATCAAAGACGCTGAGTAAATACCCATGGCCAAAGGCACACGCTGTGGATACCACCGTTTAACGACACCGGGCGCTATTGCCTGCACTATGGCTATGCCTGTTCCGGTCAGTAACGCACTACTAATAAGCGCGGCGCCGTCACTCAGCCATAAACGCCATAGACAGCCAAAGGCGATGGCAAGTAGCCCAAGCGTTATCCACACACTTTCACTCAGTCGTCGTCCTAGCCAGGGTTGCAGCAAGGGAAATAGCCCCATGCATAGCATGGGCAATACGGTTAACAGTGAAGCCGTTGATAATCCTATTGCGGTACTGCTACGGATCTCTTCGAGCAAGGGACCGATGGCGGTGAGCGCCGGACGTAGATTGATTGCCAATGCGGCAATGACGAGCATAGGCCAAAAGGAAGCCAAGCTAAATTGACCCGTAAAAGACTTGGACGCCTTGTTATTATCAGTGTTCATAGGTAAATACTGGCCTGTCTGAAGAAAAAAGTCGGCGCAATGCACCGACTATCGTTATAAGGCCAATGGTTAGAAAGGCTTATAAGGCAGGAATTTACCATCAAGGGTGATCACCGCGCGCGATCCACCTTCAGCATCTTCTACTTTCTTCATGTCCATCTTGAAGTTGATGGCGCTGATGATGCCATCACCAAACTGTTCATGTACTAGGGCTTTTAGTGTGGTGCCATAAACCTGCATCATCTCATAAAAGCGATAGATTGTTGGATCGGTTGGCATGTTGTTTTCAACGCTGCCACGCAAAGGGATCGTTTGTAGTAATGCAATCGCGCTATCATCAAGACCAAGGGTTTGACCCACCTTTTGGGCGGCTTCGGCTGGTAATGGCTGCTGACCTAACAGGGCGGCAGTAACAAATACATCACTAAGGCCTGTACCCTCGGCAATTTGCTCGAACGACAAGTTTTTTTCTGCTTTGGCTGCAATAATCACTTCAGTTAACGCCTGACGAGCTGTATTGCTGATTTGAGACTGGATCATAATTAATACCTCTTTTGAGTTAAGTAAGGGTTATACAGCTACTGGTAGCTGTGTTGGATAGGCGCGGACATCGGTATGATCCGCAAGTGAAACAAAGGTGTTAGTGGCACCATTTAACGCATCAATACGGCCTGACTCGATATCGTAAACCCAGCCATGTAATGCCAAACGACCTTCTCCTAGGGCCAGGCGCACTGATGGATGGGTTTTAATATTTTCAAGTTGAGCTATCACGTTTTCTCGCACCATAGCTTCAATACGGTCTCGTTCACTGACATGAGGACGAGCTTCGTTAACGATACGAGCCGAATCGGCATAGCGCAGCCAACTGCCAACTGCTGGCATATGGTCCATGCACTTGCATGTGGCTATCGCGGTCATCGCACCACAATCTGAGTGGCCACAAATGACGACATCGGTGACGCGCAATGCCGTAACTGCGTATTCCACTGAAGCTGATACACCACCAGGCTCAGGACCGTAAGATGGCACTATGTTGCCAGCGTTACGAATAACAAACAGTCCACCGGGTTCATGCTGGGTAACCAGTTCAGGCACTAAGCGGCTGTCCGAGCAGGAGATAAACAGCGTACGTGGATTTTGCTTAGTGGCCAGATTTTTGAACAGCTCGGCGCGCTCGGGGAATGCGTCACTCTGGAACTTTAAAAAACCTTCAATGATCTCTTTCATAGTGGTGTCTCTCTCTAATCGATGCAGTGGATGTTACGCCCACCTTGTAATAAGGTAAAAGACCGATGTATTATCAGCCCCATAAGTAAAACTTATGGGTGAACCATGCTATTACGACATATCAACTATTTTCTCGCCGTTGCTGAGCACCGCAGTTTTACGCGGGCTGCAAACGCTCTATATGTGTCGCAACCGGCACTGTCACAACAAATCAAGCAACTAGAGGAAAACCTTGGAACGATCCTGTTCGATCGCACCGGTCGCACCATACAACTAACCGATGCTGGAGAGGTTTATGCACGCTATGCCCGTCGCGCCCAGCAAGACTTAGAAGAGGGGCGACGAGCGATTCATGATGTGCAAAACCTGAGTCGCGGCGCGCTGCGCATTGCCATTACGCCCACCTTCACCACCTATCTCATCGGGCCGTTAATACAGGCATTTCATGCGCGCTATCCTAATGTCACACTGAGTGTGCAGGAGATGTCGCAAGAGCGGATGGAAGAGCACTTACTTGAGGACAAGTTTGATTTAGGTATCGCCTTTGATGATGTACAGTCTGCCGATCTTGTCTCGCAAACACTATTAGAGGAAACGCTGGCATTAGTCGTGGGACGAGATCACCCGCTGGCTAAGGTGGCCGCGATTGACCTACCTATACTGAGTAAACAATCACTGGTCCTGCTCAGCAGTGAATTTGCTACACGAGAACAGATCGATCGTTATTGCCGTCAACATCAGGTGCAACCGCGGGTGCTCATGGAGGTCAACTCTCTCAGTGCGGTGATTGAGATCGTGCGCCACACGGCGCTGACCACTCTGCTACCGTCCAACATTGCCAGTAATCGCGACGAACTGGTTTCAATCGCCCTTGCGCCCTCTTTGTTACAACGAACTGCGGTGTTAATACAACGCAAAGGCGCCTACCAAAGCGCAGCGGCAGCGGCATTTATTGATTTAACACATCAGATAGTGGCAGAAAAATTAACCTAACATAGGCAGCTAGCTATCCTGTTGAAACCATTCTGACAAAAGTCGGGCATAAAAAAAGCGCCCATTGGGCGCTTGATGCAAACAAGGTGAATATTAATTCCCAGATGAGCTAAACTCAGGCGAACTTATCTCATCACGAGAGATACTCACAGGAATGCCATTTTGAGTCAGTATGGCATCGTTAGCTTTAGCCCTATCGACCTTATCTTGACTGATGAACTTAACCACTTGACTGTTTAAGGTGATCACCTTATTGCTGGGCTCATCTTCCGACTCAGACAACGGCGAATGCACCTCAATAATATGCCTGCCATCTGGCTCAGCCGATATTTTCACCGCTTGATTTATCACTCGTACGTTATCGCCATATTTTGACTGATTAAATAACCACTCAATATCGTCAGGGTTAAGCCTTATACAGCCGGCACTGACGCGCATACCGATACCAAAATCTTTATTGGTACCGTGGATCAGATAACTACCATCGCCATAAGAGAGTTGCATCGCATATTGGCCTAAGGGGTTATCGGGCCCCGCTGGCACCACGCGCGGTAACACTTCGCCACGCTCGCGTAAGTGGTCGGCGCGAATACTGGCCGGCGGTGTCCAACTTGGATTAGGAATACGCGACTTAATTTTAGTCACCATCTCTGGTGTTTCACGCCCAACACGGCCAATACCGACAGGAAATACATGGACTTCACGGCCATTATCAGGAAAATAATAGAGACGCAGCTCAGGCAGATTAATCACAATACCTTGACGCGGCACATCTGGTAACAACATCTGTGTCGGTATGGTCAATGCCGTGCCTGGCGTTGGCAAAAAAGGATCGACGCCAGGGTTGGTTTCCATCAACTCTAAAATACCGACATTATAATGATCGGCAATAGTCTTAAAATATTCCCCCTGCTGAACCACATGCGTCTGTAACTCACCAATCAGGCGTCCACCATTGGTTGGTAAAGAATAGACATTGGCAAGTGTATAGCACGGCAATAACCACAAGATGACCAACAGCATTTTACGCATCATCAATATTACTTCCTAATCTGGGTGTTAATGGCCTAGCTTTAATAAGTTAAAGGGTACCTTGAGCCAAGCCTATTTTCTAGTGCTCAATGTTAGCCAAGGCTAATTAACCTTTTCAATCACTTGTTTACGACTTAGGGTAAGGTAAAAATCAACTTCAAGCAGGCTAAAGTCCCCAGTTAACATCTGCCGCTTGACCTTATCGGCCGCTCGCCAAGCATAAGGCGTCATCTCTAATAGGGTCACCGCATCATCAGGGGTGACATTAAGCGTAAAACTCACCCGCTGCTGATGGATAAGCTCAAGCCCTTTCGCTAAGGTAAGATCGGCAGGTTTTTCGGTTAAGTCTTTATAGAGATACTGCTTAATTTGCCACAGATGACGCGGGCCGGGTGACACCTGTACAAACAAACCGTTAGGCTTAAGCACACGTAACAACTCTTTGCCTTTAAGTGGCTTATCGATAAGCGTGACGAGATCAAAGCATTCATCCACAAAGGGAAGCTGCTTTAACTGACTGACGATGTAGGTTGCCTCAGGGTGACTTTTAACCGCCGCAAATAAGGCGTTTTCCGCCTCACCTATCCCTGTTTGATTGCAGTTTGCTGCCACGCCTTGCAGGGTATCGGTCAGGGCTCGCAAATAAAAGCCATCACCGCAATCAAAATCTAAATGGTTAACCGCAGCATCTTGATCTGTCACATAGTCTGTTAATGCGAGGGTCAGTTGCTGTTTTAACGCATCTAGCAGTGGGGTAAACACGCCAGACTCAAGCAAGAAACGCTTGGCGCGCATCACCTGACGAGAGTCCATGTGCGGCTTTTTAGCTTGGCTAAAAACCCAATACCCTTGCTCATTTTTATCTAAATGATGCTTGTTAGGGCAATGTAGCCCTTGTGAAGCCTCATGAATCGACATCTGAGCTTGGCAAACGGGACATAAATAATGGCTGATCATGGGATCTCTTTAATAATTCATGGTAAATAAAAACGTTAAGCGAAAATCACCACACACAACACTGCACCTAACGCTAGGCGATAAATAACAAAGGGTGTCATACCCATGCGGCTAATAATTTTAAGAAAATAATGAATACAAAGGTATGCCGCCACAAAAGAGAGCACGGTACCTAAGCCCAAGGCTTGATAGTCTAGCGCCTCACCACTTTCAATGAGATCTTTAACCACTAAAATCGCGGCCCCTAAACTCACTGGCACCGACATTAAAAATGAAAAGCGCGCTGCCGCTTCGCGGCTCAGCCCGAGCATCAAGGCCGCGGTGATGGTGGCCCCAGAACGTGACGTCCCCGGGATCAACGCCATCGCTTGGGCGATACCTATCACTAGGGCTTTCTTCCACCCAACCTGAAACTCACTAAACCCTTCTCGCGTCATGCGGTCGGCCCACCAAAGTAGCAGGCCAAATACTATGGTGGTAAAGGCAATGACTTCAATATTGCGCAGATGCGTGGCGATAAACCCTTTGGCAGTAAAACCGACAATAACCGCTGGAATGGTGGCTAAAATGATCCACCATGCGAGTTTACTTTGCTCATCTTGCTGACCGCTGACAATGCTGCCCGTCCAAGCGGTAAACATCGACCATAGCTCACGGCGAAAATAGATAACCACTGCCAATAATGATCCAGTATTCACGGCGACATCGAAGGTTAACCCTTGATCTTGCCAGTCTAAAAGCTGGGCAGGCAGAATTAAATGCGCCGAGCTAGAAATAGGTAAAAACTCCGTAAGGCCCTGTATCAGTGCCAATACAATTACCTGAAACGTATCCATATTTATCCTTTAGCGATGGATTGTTAGTAACACCAATGAAATTCAATCGGCCACAGCTTTTGCTGCGACTTATCAAAGTTATCCCACAAGGTTTGGTAGGTTTGTTGCTCGACGGGATGCCGTAAGGTCGGCGCGATCTCGGCTAATGGCCACAGTACAAAAGCATTGGTGGTGATCTCTGCGCGAGGCAGTTCTACCGGGGTTTGACCCACCCAGTCGTCATACAATAACAGGTCAAGATCTAAGGTGCGTGGGCTGTACTTTTTGGCCCCTAAACTGCGGCCGTTATCTTGCTCTATGCGCTTAAACAACGCAACCACTTGCGCTATGGTTAATGGCGTGTCGGCAGCCACCACCATATTGAGAAAATTACTGCCCTTAAATCCCACCGCTTCGCTTTCAAATACCGACGATAGGCACAGGTTTGAAAAGTGTTCGGTTAACGCCTTAAGGGCCACATTAAAATAATGCTCGGCGTCAATATTACTGCCAATACTAATAAAAATACGCGCCATAGTGTTATAGATGACCTCGTTGTATCTCGACGCCCACAGCGGATGCTAAAGGGACCGCACCGGGCTTCATCACTTTCACTTTCACCCAAGGCACATCAAACTCAGTCATCACGCACTTAGCGCACATTTCGGCAACCGTTTCAATGAGTTCAATAGGCTTTTCGGTAATAAGCTCAACTAAACGATTAGAAACCGTTTCATAGCACAACGCATATTGGTAATCGTCGCTGTCAGCGGCAGGGCCATTATCCCAGGCCATTTCCAGATCGATTAACAGTTGCTGATGGATCTGCTTTTCCCACTCGTAAATTCCAATCACTGTTTCCACTTTCAATTGTGAAATAAGCACCTTGTCCATAATGCCTCCCGCTAGGCAAGTTAAGTGTCGGTAAAAAGAGGTCTAATAAGCTAATGAGTCCAATCTTGATATAATGACAAAATTGTACAGATAACTGTGTTTACCCCTTTCTTACAGCTAAAAACCCAAGTAGGATAAGCTGCTGTAATGGCATCGAAACAGGGTTCATGAGAACGGATGACATCGCCCCGCTGCTCATTACAACCGCTCTATCAACCAGTGCGTAAAATATAAGGTTAATGAGAGGCCTCAATGCTAGGTCGCGATAATACCTTAAGAAGGATAAGGAAACCAATTTGAGCTTAACGCTGTTCACTCTAGCGATGATTTTGATCGCCTACTTGGCCGGTTCAATCTCCAGTGCAGTGCTAGTGTGTCGTCTTCGAGGCTTACCCGACCCCCGTAACGAAGGTTCTGGTAACCCTGGCGCGACCAATGTCTTGCGTATCGGTGGCGCGAGCGCCGCAGCCACGGTGTTGCTCTTCGACATGCTTAAAGGCGCCATCCCTACCTACATCGCTTTTCGCCTCGGTGTCGATGCCGTTCCCTTAGGTATTATCGCTATTAGCGCCTGCCTAGGGCATATCTTTCCTATCTTTTTTAAATTTAAAGGTGGTAAAGGCGTTGCGACCGCCTTTGGCGCTATGGCTCCCATAGGTGCAGACCTATCACTCTCGTTGATGCTGACATGGATAATCTTAGTCATTATCTGCCGTTATTCATCTTTAGCGGCCATCATGACCGCTTTACTCGCACCAGTTTATACGTGGTATTTCGACGATCGCTTCACCATCCCCGTAGCCATGTTGTCCATGTTAATAGTGATCCGCCATCGAGAAAATATCGCTCGCCTGTTAAAGGGAGAAGAGTCGAAAGTGTCGCGTAAAAAGAAAGAAAAAGCCCAGTAAAAAGGGCTACTTTGTACTGGGCTATTCACAGGCTAACGGCACGACTATACTGGCGGTAATGAATCTAACGGCCAGCGTGGCATACCTTTAACGGCTAAATCTTCTATCTGGCCGGCTTTTAAACGCTGCATGCCCGCATAGGCGATCATCGCGCCATTATCGGTACAGAACTCACCACGTGGATAATAAACCTGCCCGCCGAGATCTTGCATCATTTGCGCTAATGACGCTCTTAAACGGCTATTGGCACTCACGCCTCCGGCTATCACTAAGCGGTTATACCCAGTTTGCTTAAGCGCGCGCTTACACTTGATGGCTAAGGTATCAACCACCGCCTCTTCAAATGCGCGGGCAATATTCGCGCGAGTCTGCTCATCATCGGGCTCGGCGGCAATCGTATTGGCGGCAAAGGTTTTAAGGCCAGAAAAACTAAAATCAAGCCCTGGGCGATCTGTCATAGGGCGTGGAAAACGATAACAATTAGGTTGCCCTTGAGCGGCCAATTTTGCCAGTCTTGGGCCTCCGGGGTAATCTAAGCCCATCAGCTTGGCGGTTTTATCAAACGCCTCACCGGCAGCATCATCAACCGACTCGCCAAGCACCTGATAACGACCGATGCCTTCAACCGCGACCATCATCGAATGCCCCCCTGACACCAACAAGGCCAAGAAAGGGAATTCAGGTACATTATCTTCGAGCATAGGCGCGAGTAAATGCCCTTCCATATGGTGTACGCCCACGGCGGGTTTTCCCCAAGCAAAGGCCAAAGCGCGGCCAACACAGGCACCAACAAGCAATGCCCCCACTAAACCAGGACCTTTAGTGTAAGCAATGCCATCGATATCATCTTGGGTGCAGTTAGCATCGGCTAACGCTTGTTTTATCAGTGGCACTATTTTACGGACATGATCGCGCGAGGCCAGCTCAGGGACCACCCCACCATAATCGGCGTGTAACTTAACCTGACTGTAAAGTGTATGAGATAAAAGCCCTTTCTCGTCGTCATAAACGGCAATACCGGTTTCATCACAAGATGTCTCTATACCTATAACTCGCATCGTTTCCTGTCTACCTAAATGAAGTGGCGACCAATTTTACCTGCTCTGTGGCAATTATACCAATCGATAAATGACCTCCCTCTTCCCCCCTTGCCGCGACGGCGTTATAATGGTTGATTATCACGCTATATCAGGGCTGAGGACTCACCAAGTCCAACGCAAAATGCTAAACTTTATCTAAACACCGAGTAAAGATCGCAAATAGGATCGCTACAAAGGGGTTTACAAACTATTGGTAGTCGGTATAGAATTCCGCACCATTTTTAAATTAACTTGAGTTAATTAATTAACTCAATACAACCTACACCTAAGGGGTGATGGCGTATGCCAATTATTAAAGTACGTGAAAATGAACCATTTGACGTAGCTTTACGTCGTTTCAAGCGCTCTTGTGAAAAAGCTGGTATCTTAGCCGACGTTCGTGCTCGTGAATTTTACGAGAAGCCAACTACTGCACGTAAGCGTGCTAAAGCCGCTGCAGTTAAGCGTCTTGCTAAGAAGCTTTCTCGTGAAAATGCGCGTCGCGTACGTTTATACTAATCTCTTATGAGCCTAATTGATCAGCTAAAAGACCAAATGAAAGATGCCATGCGCGCCAAAGATAAGGTGCGCTTGGGAACTATTCGTATGGCACTGGCTGCCATCAAACAGATTGAAGTGGATACCCGCGAATCTCTGAATGATGATCAAGCCATAGCTGTCTTAACCAAAATGGTTAAACAGCGTCGTGATTCTATTGCGCAATACAGTGCAGCGGGTCGTGACGAACTAGCCGATGCTGAAGCAAGTGAGATTCAAGTACTTGAAACTTTCCTGCCGAAACCTCTTTCACAAGAAGAGGTAGCTCAGCTAGTAGATGCAACGGTCCAAGAGGTCGGTGCATCATCCATGGCGGATATGGGCAAAGTAATGGGAGCGTTGAAACCTAAGGTACAAGGACGAGCTGACATGGCGGCGATTGGCGCCATGATTAAGGCTAAGCTTCAGTAACTTAGTGTTCAATGTATGAATGAGCCGTGCTAAAGCACGGCTTGTTTGTTTGTACTATTTCAATTTTTTCGCGAAAAGGCGGCATTTATATACCAATGGCGATACCTCGTGATTTTATCAATGAGCTTGTAGCTCGCACCGATATAGTCGATCTTATCGATGCTAAAGTCCCCCTGAAAAAGGCGGGGAAAAATCATTCTGCCTGTTGCCCGTTTCATAGCGAAAAATCACCGTCCTTTACTGTCAGCAGAGACAAGCAGTTTTACCACTGTTTTGGCTGCGGCGCTCATGGCAATGCTATCGACTTTGTCATGGAATATGACAGATTAGACTTTGTCGATGCGATAGAAGAACTTGCAGGCCAATTAGGCTTAGAAGTCCCCAGAGAGCAAGGCACCGGAAAACGCCGTGATGAAGGGCTAAGTCGCGACCTCTACCAATTAATGGATGAGGCCAGCCTATTTTTTCAAAGCCAGCTGAGACAGCATCCAGATAAACAAAAAGTGCTCGATTATTTAAGTCATCGTGGATTGTCCGATGAAGTAATTAAACACTTCAATATTGGCTTTGCACCCGATGGCTGGGATGGATTACTCAGTCGTTATCGGCACAACCAAGATTCACAAGATAAACTGCTCACCGCCGGAATGGTGATCGAAAACGATAATGGCAAACGTTACGACAGGTTCCGTGACAGGCTGATGTTTCCGATCCGCGATAGACGTGGCAGAGTGATCGGCTTTGGTGGGCGCGTCCTCGGTGACGGCACGCCAAAGTACTTGAATTCGCCTGAAACGCCCATATTTCATAAAGGGTATGAGCTATACGGCTTATATGAGCTAAAGCAGCGTCACAGAGACCCGCAACAGATATTAATCGTTGAAGGTTACATGGACGTGGTGGCATTGGCTCAATTTGATGTCGATTACGCCGTCGCCTCGCTCGGTACATCAACAACGGCAGAACAATTTCAGTTACTGTTACGAAGTGCTAAAGAAGTCGTTTGTTGTTATGACGGCGACAAAGCGGGTATCGAAGCCGCCTGGCGCGCTTTAGAGACGGCGCTGCCGCTGTTAAAACCTGGCGATCAGGTCAAATTTATGTTTTTGCCTCAAGGCGAAGATCCTGACTCTATGGTCAGACAAATTGGCAAGCCAGCATTTGAACAGTTAATAACAGAGGCTAAGCTGTTACCCGAATTTTTATTCGATACCTTAGCCAGCCGCTATGGCACAGATAAAGGCACCTTGGCTAAACAAGCCATGGTGCTGATAGAAAAAGTACAAGATACTGTTCTGCAAAGTTTATTACTAGAAAATCTAGCCTATAAACTGGGCATGAACAGTGCGGAAGAGTTGCAACGTAAACTCGGTTTTAAAGCAAGCAAACAGAGTCAAACGCTGCACAATAAAGCGCTCAAGGGACGTGGGACACCGTTGCGACTAGCCATCGCACTGTTAGTGCAAGATCCCAGCTTAGGTAACGGATTACCAGAGCAACCAGCGCTAAAACATATCAAGATGGCCGGCATCGATTTGCTGACCCTCTTATTAGACCGAACTCGAGCCAACAAGATAAACAGCGCACAACTACTTGAACAGTTCAGAGGTGATGACCAATTAGGCACCCTGAAAAAATTGACCCAATGGGAACATCAAGTGGCGGATGAAAATTTGCAGCAAGAGTTCAAAAAAGCCCTGATATGGTTAAACAATCAATACATTGAGCAACGATATCAGGAATTGAGCTTAAAACAGCACCATACTAAAGAAGAGCGGATGCAATTGAAAAAGCTCATTGCTGTGATACAGGGTCAAACTTAAGAGCAAAATTTGTCTTAAAGTAATGACTTGGGCTAGCACAGCGCTACACACAAGGCTATAATTGACGATTTGCGCGGCACTCGTTTGTCCGTCGTTGTAACAGTTACCCAACTTGGATGATATCTATGGAGCATACTCCGCAGTCGCAACTTAAATTGTTGCTTGCCAAAGGTAAAGAGCAAGGTTATTTAACCTATGCAGAAGTGAACGATCACTTACCTGCAGATATGGTCGATTCTGACCAGATCGAAGATATTATCCAGATGATTAATGACATGGGTATTCGCGTCTACGAGCAGGCGCCGGATGCCGATGAGATCATGATGTCTGAAGACAGCACCGATGAGGATGCTGCCGAAGAAGCTGCCGCAGCACTGGCTACGGTAGAGGCTGAACTCGGACGTACGACAGACCCTGTGCGCATGTACATGCGTGAAATGGGCACGGTAGAACTTCTGACCCGCGAAGGCGAGATTGTTATCGCTAAGCGTATTGAAGAAGGCATCAATACCGTTCAGGCCTCTGTAGCTGAGTATCCTAAAGCGATCGCCATGATCCTTGAGCAATACGACCGCTATGAAGCTGAAGAAGTCAGACTATCAGACATAATCTCTGGATTTGTGGACCCCAATGCTGAAGATGTTGCCCCAACAGCAACACACATTGGCTCGGAACTCTCAGACGACGAACTCGATGACGAAGATGACGACGATGATGAGGATAGTGAAGATGAAGAGGATGATACCCCGAAAGGGCCAGATCCTGAAGAAGCGCGCGAGCGTTTCACTCAACTTCGCGAAGCCCATGAACGCGCATTAAAAATCATTGCCGAAAAAGGCCGTGAGCATCCGGAATCGACCAAGGCGTTATTTGAAATTGGCGAAATCTTTAAAGAGTTCCGCCTAGTTCCAAAACAGTTCGATCGCCTTGTTAAAAGCATGCGTGAAATGATGGACAAAGTGCGTGTGCAAGAACGCCTCATCATGAAACTGTGTGTTGAACAAGCCAAGATGCCAAAGAAAAACTTCGTTAAAGTGTATACTTCTAACGAAAGTAGCATCGACTGGTTTAACGACGAAATCGCCGCTAAAAAGCCTTATTCAGAAGGTTTAGCTATGGTTGCCGACGACGTACGTCGTTGCCGCGCTAAGCTCGATGCGATTGAAAACGAAACCGGTCTGGCGATTGCCGCGATTAAAGATATCAACCGTCGAATGTCAATCGGTGAAGCTAAGGCTCGCCGGGCGAAAAAAGAGATGGTCGAAGCCAACTTACGTCTGGTTATCTCTATCGCGAAAAAGTACACCAACCGTGGTTTACAATTCTTGGATCTAATTCAAGAAGGTAACATTGGTTTGATGAAAGCCGTTGATAAGTTTGAATATCGTCGCGGCTATAAGTTCTCAACTTATGCAACATGGTGGATCCGTCAGGCGATCACTCGCTCTATTGCTGACCAAGCAAGAACGATCCGTATCCCAGTGCATATGATTGAAACTATTAACAAGCTCAACCGTATCTCTCGTCAAATGCTACAAGAGATGGGGCGCGAACCTTCACCAGAAGAGTTGGCCGAGCGCATGTTAATGCCTGAAGATAAGATCCGTAAGGTACTAAAGATTGCTAAAGAGCCAATCTCAATGGAAACTCCTATTGGTGATGATGAAGATTCGCACTTAGGTGATTTTATCGAGGATACTACCCTCGAGCTGCCATTGGATTCGGCGACAGGCGAAAGCTTGAGAAACGCCACTCACGAAGTGTTAGCCGGCCTTACCGCCCGCGAAGCCAAAGTACTGCGGATGCGTTTCGGTATCGACATGAATACCGACCACACGCTTGAAGAAGTGGGCAAACAATTTGACGTAACACGTGAACGTATTCGTCAGATTGAAGCAAAAGCGTTGCGTAAGCTACGTCACCCTTCTCGCTCAGAGATCTTAAAGTCGTTCCTCGACGAGTAGTCATACGCGTTTTAACGACCAAAAAAAGCCCAGCATCTTGCTGGGCTTTTTGTTTTCAATGGAGATTTGCGCCAGATTGATTAACAGATAACCAATTGAATTCAAACTTGGGATTTGAGCCATATTCTGGGGTGACAAGCGCAATTAAACCTCGTATACTTCTCTGCGCTTTCGATGGTGACGACCATCTTAAGTCGGCCCCTTAGCTCAGTTGGTTAGAGCATACGACTCATAATCGTCAGGTCCACAGTTCAAGTCTGTGAGGGGCCACCAATTCAGATAAGGCGTAGCAGGTTAGTACTTGCTACGCCTTTTTCGTATCTGCTCGAACTGCCTGTAGTTGTGCCTGTATTAGTAGCAATAAGTGTTGCTTTCGAAAGGCTTAGTCTTGCTCGCAAGTAGCAATTTAAAGCTGGTACAACACTGAATTTTTAGTTAGCTTACAATTACGCTTCACAAGAGTGTTAATTTTAAGACTTTACCTTCTTACATCGGTGCTTTGCCTAGATTAATAATTCCTGTCAAACTGCCACCTCACATGTGTGCGTTAAGAGGATAGATATGAAGATTTTCAATATTATTTTCCGCTTATTAACAAGCTCAAAGCCTTCAAAGCAGCACATCACACTCAGCCTAAATAAATCCGCTGATTTGAATAATGGAATGATTTTCCATCCTACGCTACAACTAGGCACACCATTATGGATTTTAAAAAAGTCTGGTGAAGTTTATACAGGGAAAGGGAATCCTCCAGATTACGGAGGACAAAAGCATGGGATTTGGCTCTCAAAGCTTGGCAGTGAGTTCGATTTTCTGGATGAAGGGTCAACTGCGGCTTCAGATGCTGGACCTGTTGATGAAAAGCAATATTTAAAATATGCCATTGGATTGCTATCAATTTTTGACTCTACTGCCAATATTCATGACAAGATGGATCTTGCCAGCCGTTACTCAAGCAAAAATAAACAACTAAGATTAATTGAAAAAAAAATCTGTGAATACTACAACGAAGAGAACATCTGCAATGTTATGTCACGATTTATTCCAATAGAGGACAGCTTAACCTACTTCAGAGACAAGGCTGGATTTCTACATTTGATTAAAGGTGTTAACAAAAAGGTTTTATCTGCGCTCGAGTCAGAAGGGATTACTACCATTAATCAACTACTGCCATTAACAGAATCAGATTTATTAAAAATCAAAGGGATTGGAAAAATCACAGCCACCAACATTTTTATTGAAATTCATGATGTTATAAAAATTACCATTAATAACAATTATTTCTGTCGAATTAGTCAGTAGCTATCGTTACAATTGTTTGTTTTTTGCTTACTAGGTAAAATGGATGACAACCGCTCGCTTATCTCACTTGACTCAGCTTAGTCGTGCAAGAAGGTGCATTGTTAGATTTAACTTCGAACGATGCCCTAAATACGAATCTGGGGGGTTATACCGCTCCCATCACCCCACAAGACATATCCAGTGATGCTCTTTTTAGCTTACAGGCTAGACTGCGTCAGAGAAAAAATTATCCATTGAACTGATAAGACTGCTTTCAATTTACTTATACATTGAGTCCATAGGTATATGTCAGAAATACAAACCCAGCGCCACCTTGCCATACTCAAGTACCTTCCTGAGGCACCTGCGTCGATAACCACATTAGCACTCAAGGAAAAGTTAGAACGGGATGGACTGCATGCGCCCCTGCGCACGGTGCAAAGGGACCTCGACAAACTAAGCAACCATTACAACATTAGCCGGAATGGAGCACTTCGCCCCCATGGCTGGTACCGCAACAAGGGTTTTCATTCGTCAGCCATAGAGATGACGCCAAGTACCGCCTTAGCTTTGAACCTCACTAAGAAATTCCTACTTGGCCTATTACCACGCCAGCTAAAAGATAACCTTGATGGCTTCTTCGACCAAGCAGAACTAAAACTGGCTAACAATCCCAAATTAGCTAGCTGGTCCAAGTGCGTTGCATCGCTCCCTTCAGGGTTTCAGCCACTAGCACCACATATCGATTCGTCGATCATGCCGCCGCTGGAACAGGCGTTAATGGAGGGGCAGCGTTTAACGATCCACTATCGTCCACGGGCGGTAAATCAAGCTAAGCAGTATGATATCAACCCACTTGCCTTGGTCACCCGAGGAACCACTATTTACCTGATAGCCACCCTAGTAGACAACGATGATTTTCGGCACTTTGCCCTGCATCGGGTCCAAAGCGCCGAGCGGATACTGCAAACTCGAAAAACGCCCGTAGACTTTGAGTTAAGCACCTACCTGACACAGGGTAATCTCGCCTTCCCGATAGAAGAACTGATCACCCTTAAACTTAAGGTCGATTTTAATTTGGGATATCACCTCTTGGAAACACCTTTGAGTCTGAAGCAAAAAATTGATCACTTAGACGATGGCAAGCATTTCATTATCGAGGCAGAGCTGCCTAATACCGAAGAGTTAAAGTGGTGGCTAATGTCTATGAGTGATATCAGTGAAGTGCTGTCACCTCCGTCACTACGGGAAGCTCTACGCCAAAGTTTGACCGCTGCGCAGGCAAAGTACCAAAATTGAATTACCGCCCAGCTAAGCGACTTTTTTTGACGTCCCAGCCAGTTATCATGCACTGAGTAGAAATTCAGAACTAAAGCGAAAAATAAAAAGAAGGAAGCGGGATGTTATTACTGGTAACAGAGCAAGCGATTGAATTACACAACAATGAGAATGTCATAGTACGCACACCAGCAGAGCTGTGTTATATCCAGCCCCAAGGTCCTGTGCTGGTTATCATAGATATCAAGCAGCCTAACACTGCGGTACTTGAATGGGCCAGCAAGCGAACCCGCGCCACCCTCTGGTGGCTGGTGGGTGCTAACCTGCTAGTGGACATTCCGTTTGACGCTATACCGCCGCAACATTGCTGCGTTCATCAGGCACACATAGGCGCGGCGGAATTTATCCAACTATTGGCCCCCCACTATTTCGGCCGCTTCCAGGGTGATAACCCAGATTGTATTTTCACCATCGACCCGGGGGGTCTGGAGAAGCAGTTAGTTTCTTTCCGTGAATTGGCCTTAATCCCCGTAAATGGTGTAAATCAGACTCAGGCTATTTGGTCATATTTATATTGGTTTACAGGTTCAACATTAGATATGCCAATCGAAGAATATGAACAACACGCAGTCAAACTAAAACATGACTTAGGGGTTGAACAGATGTGCTGCCAGATGAGTAATCTATCATTCTCAAGTTTTGTGCTGTTACTGAGATAATAATGGCCATTTACCAGTCGTATTTTAATGCTCATGATGTTCAATAAAGATACGGCCACAGGTTTATCCAGCGCTTGGAATAAGGACCAGCTGCTCGGTTCTAATCCTTATTTGTTATGTTAATTTTCTATCTAAATAAAAAGTAATCATCCCAGTCGATAATTGTGCATCCTTTATGAGCGTCATAACCTTTAGGGAACTTAATATCGACGTAATGCTTGCGTTCAACATCAGTAAAGTGAATGTTGAACCTACCTATATCTTCTTGCTCTTCTATATGGGAAACAACAGCCGTAACCGTTTTTCTATCGACCTGATCCAGAATAATTAACTTTAAACCGTGGATAGCAATTCCGCGCTGTTCATGGCTCAATGCAAACCCTTCAGCCTCATAAGCATTTATAGTTTGTTCAAAATCGCGTTTACCGTTACCTTTAGGAACTCGTATTGCTAATGTAACACTCATTTATAAGCCTCATTTATATCAAAATCGTGACAATATATGAAATAGGTAAGGTAGTTCAAATTTATGGGTTCACACCACAAATGAGAAATACTATTAAAACTAGCTAGAACATAGATATACTTACACTTTACTAGGTAATAGCCTTCAAATTTTTTGGGGTATATCTACGTTGGGTAAGTGTGATTATCTGTAACGCGCAACACTACCAGTATAATCAAACCTATCAACGTTTGGTTTAGTTAGCTTAGACAATTGACAGATGAGAAAGAGACTAGAAAGTTCAGCCTATTCATTACAGACAAGCGACAAACATTTCAGGCTCTTCTAAAAGCCAATTGCAGCTATTTAAAGTCTAGATTGCTGCTTTTACTAATAATATCAAGCCAGCTTAGTGTTAAGAGTCGACGAAAAACCATGCTCTTCACGGGCGAGGCGGGTGGCTTGACCAGCACTATAGGCAAAAATCCGTACCATGGCGCGACTGCCATTGCAGGTGCCAGTTACAATATACTCTTTCATAAAGCTATCTCCATCTTTCAAATAATGAGCAATCTAAACCTACAAAAAATTTCAACTTTTGGTCAGCGACTAACTCACAGCCATAAGCATAAAATCATTGACCTTCTGCTCAAAAATCATCCGCGGATTTGATGGCGAAGGGTCTTGTCTTTTGTTACAACCAAAAATAAATTGCTCTAAATCACTTACACCGACTCCACAACCTTTGGCCCAGCAGTTCATCTTAGCGACATAGTCGCTATATGCCTCTCCTTGGTAAGCAGAACGAAACCTAACAGCTACACCTTTGACTGATGATATATACCGATGAAATTGGCTATAGTCTTCGCTATCGATCAAGAGAGCCGCATATGCCAACTTTGTCCACTTATCGAAAATTGGGGGAATAACCTCCTGCTTATTGGCCTTGCCTAGGAAGAAAAACAGTTTGGTAAAAAATGAGTCTCCTAATCCTCTGAGTTTGCCCGTACCATTCATATAATGATAAGCCTCTGAAAATTTATTTTGTTCGACATACTGGTTCACGGTAGCTATGTGCTGCTGCAATGTATCAGGTTCGACAGACAGCAACAGAGACAAATTATTTCCGGTAGGCCCTCCGGTCGAAATCCCCCCCCAGATCATTGCAGCAAAAAAACCATGAACATGCTCTCCACGTTTAAAAAACTCCGTTACGATTCCACGATTAATTTCACCATTTGGGCATTCATTCAAAATGTCCTCAATCACTTGATGTTTGGTAAATGTGTAATAGGGGCGCTGTACTTTAAATTGGGTATCATCATTTACGCGAATTGTTGAAATATTGTCTAACAGAAACTTAGGAGTCATCATGACAGTCTTCTACTCAGCTTATAGTTATGGAGCATTAAAAGTATTTCTAAACTTCATGCCCGACACTGCTCCATCAAAGGAGGGATCGGTGTATCGAATAGCCAGTATTAGCTACCCAAACGTCACCCGGTGACGTCTGTTCCTGTTTAAAAAACTGGTGGACCAATAGCATTATAGATTTTTGAAGTGCCTCACAGTTCAAGCCTGCTTACTTCCGTTTAGCGCCCGGTTTGAAGCGGCTAGGGCTAAAAGCTTTGTAGCTGGACTCTAAACCAACCTTGCCCTCTACCTTAGCCAAATAACCCAAATGCTCTACTGCATCCATTAGGCTTTCTGATTGAAGAGTCATGTTATGGTAATTGCACCTATGGGCAGCCATTTAAACTAAAAAGCCCGACATTCTCGGGCTTTTTTATAGGTGCTAGCACGCTTATTTCATCGATTACCGCTTCATACTAACTTATATGCCAAGCTTATCGCGCATGGTGTAATACCAAGCGCCGATGGCTGAAAATGGCACCTGCAACAGATGGCCGCCAGGGAACGGATAATGAGGTAAGCTGGCAAAGGCATCAAAACGTTTAGCTTGCCCATTAATCGTCTCAGCCAAAATTTGCCCAGCCAAATGAGTGTAAGTCACACCATGGCCGCTACAGCCTTGAGAATAATAAATATTACTGCCGATGCGCCCCACTTGCGGCAGACGAGACAGGGTCAATAGGAAATTCCCCGTCCAGGCAAATTCTATCTTAACGTCTTTAAGCTGGGGAAAGGTCTCAAGCATCTTGGGGCGAATAATTGCTTCAATATCGGCGGGATCCCGCGCACCATACACCACTCCACCGCCGTAAATAAGACGTTTATCACCCGATAAACGGTAGTAATCGAGCAAGTAGTTACAATCTTCGACGCAGTAATCTTGTGGTAATAACGATTGCGCCAACTCAGCCCCTAAGGGTTCAGTGGTGATCACCTGAGTGCCACAAGGCATAGATTTAGCTTGTAGCTCAGGTATTAAACCATTGAGGTAGGCGTTACCCGCCACGATCACAAACTTACATTTGACCGAACCTTCTTTCGTGTGCACAACAGGGCTATCCCCCTCATCGACTTTAATGACAGCCGAATCTTCAAAAATTTGCCCACCAAGGGATTCCACCGCATCGGCTTCGCCTAACGCTAAGTTAAGCGGATGAATATGGCCGCCACTCTTGTCGAGCAGGCCGCCCATGTAACGCTCAGAATCGACCACCCCACGAATTCCCGACTCATCGAGTAATTCAAGGTGCCCAAGGTGACCATGGCGCTCCCATAAGGCTTTTTGTGATTCTAAATGCCCCATCTGCTTTTTATTGAGTGCAGCAAATACCCCACCATCTTTTAAATCACATTGAATATTATATTTCGCGACTAAATTTTTAATAATGCGTCCACCTTCGAACGCCATCTCACCAAATAATTTAGCTCTGTCCACGCCAACCGTTTTTTCAATCATATCGATATCACGGCTAAAACTATTGACGATTTGCCCACCATTACGACCAGAAGCACCAAAGCCCACACGGGCGGCCTCTAGCACAGTGACTTTAAAACCCGCTTCTAATAGATGGATCGCCGAAGATAAACCAGTATATCCTGCGCCAATAATACAGACATCAGTCTCAATATTATCGGCCAGTTTTTCGCGTAACTGCTTGTTATTTGCAGACGCGGCATAATAGGAATTTGCATGAGGTGTACAGTTCATATCAACCACCCTGAATTGTTATCGTTATAATAATTATGCTGTTGTATTAACAAGCTACAGCAGCCTTACTGCTGTAGCTTGCCATTATTTTGCGATGCTATCGGTGTTATTCGCTGGCCATCCGGCTGCGCTTATCGGCGCGGCGCGCCATATACCATGAGATAAAGGCGATCAGTGACACCAGTAAAATAATCAAGGTTGCCAGCGCATTGATTTTAGGTGATACCCCCATCCTTACCGACGAGAACACTACCATAGGCAGCGTGGTCGCACCTGGACCAGAGGCAAAACTGGCGATCACGAGATCATCGAGCGATAAGCTAAATGACAACAACCAACCGGCAATTAAGGCAGGTGAGATCATCGGCACCGTGATATAGAAAAAGGTCTTGAGCGGGGTCGCGCCTAAATCTTGCGCCGCCTCCTCTATCGACATATCTAACTCACGTAAGCGCGACGAGACCACCACAGCAACATAGGCGGCACAGAAGGTGGAATGGGCAATCCATACCGTCAACATACCGCGCTCAGCAGGCCAACCAAACAGATCTGCCATATGAACAAACAATAGCAATAGTGACAAACCCGTGATCACCTCTGGCATCACCAGAGGCGCCGTGATCATGTTCGACAAGGTTAACCTGCCCCATGAGCGAGCAAAGCGTGTCATAACAAATGCCGCCATGGTGCCTAAGATCACCGCCATGGTAGAGGCGAAGAAAGCCACTTTTAAACTGGTCGCAACCGCATCTAAAATTTGATCATCGCGAAACAACTCGCCATACCACTTGGCCGAAAATCCGCCCCATACCGTCACCAACTTGGATTCATTAAATGAGTAGAACACCAAGATGAACATAGGCGCGTAGAGAAATATCATCCCAGCCCATAGCATAACGGTAGAAAAGCTGAGTTTTTTTAGTCTGTTACTCATATCTTTTTCTCCATGCTTTTTGACTGATAACGGTGAAACAGCGTGATAGGAATAATCAATAGCGCCAACATCACAATCGCAAGCGATGAGGCTACAGGCCAATCACGGTTATTAAAGAACTCCTGCCACAACACCTTACCTATCATCAGAGAATCTGGGCCACCCAATAGCTCAGGAATAACAAACTCACCCACCACAGGAATAAAGACCAACATAGAGCCAGCAATCACCCCCCCCTTAGAGAGCGGCAAAGTGACCTTCCAGAAGGTATTTAAGCTGCGCGAGCCTAAATCGGCTGCCGCTTCGAGTAAACTGCCATCTAGCTGAGATAAATTGGCATACAAAGGTAAAATCATAAACGGCAGATAGGTATAAATAATACCGATATAAACCGCAAAGTTGGTGTTAAGCATTTGAATAGGATCGGAAATAACCCCCAGCCACATCAACACATTATTGATCACACCGTTATTACTTAATATGCCCATCCAGGCATAAACGCGGATCAAAAATGAGGTCCATGAAGGCAACATCACTAGCAAAATCAGCACGGTTTGATGCTGCTTCGGCGCTCTAGCAATGGCGTATGCCATTGGATATCCCACCAGCAGACACCCAATCGTGGTGATACAGGCCATTTTCAATGACCCCAAATAGGCATTCACATACAGGGAGTCTTCAAACACCAAGATGTAGTTACCCAGATTAAGTAAGATCTGCAGCGACTCATCGGCATATTGAAACAGTGCGTCGTAAGGCGGAATGGCGATCGCTGGCGACGATAGGCTGATCTTCAATACAATCGCAAATGGCAAGGCAAAGAACATCAACAACCACAGGTATGGCACACCTATGGTTAAATGCTGCCCTTTGAATAATCGTTGTCTTAGCGATTTTTTTCGCTTTTGCACGACCCCACTCATGATCTTAATACCACTCCACTGGTGGCCTCCCATCCGATAAACACCTTCTCCTCCCAGGTGGGGGAATCTGAGCGGCGATCGCTGTTGGTCATCACCGACTGGACCAGTTGGCCACTGCTTAAGCGAATGTAGTAGACCGAAATACCACCAAGGTAAGCGATATCCTCCACGACCCCTGCACACCAGTTGTATTCGCCTTGGGGTTGCTCTCGGCTGATCTGGGTTTTTTCCGGTCTAACCGCTAACCATACCTGCGTGGTATCCACGCTAGTCGATACCCCGTAGCCAACGTAGAATCGCTGGTCAATATTGGGCGATTGAATAATCACATGGTCGACCTCATCCTCGACAATATCGCCTTCAAATAAGTTAACCGAGCCAATAAACTCAGCCACCATACGGCTAGCTGGGCTCTCATAGATATCGATAGGTGAGCCTGTCTGTACTATCCAGCCATCGCTCATAATGGCGATACGTTCGGCCATGGTCATGGCTTCTTCTTGATCATGGGTCACCATGACACAGGTGACCCCGACCGCTTCGAGAATATCGACCACTTCAAGCTGCATCTGAGTACGCAACTTTTTATCCAGTGCGCCCATGGGCTCATCGAGCAGTAATAATTTAGGCCGCTTAGCAAGCGAACGAGCGAGTGCGACACGTTGACGCTGACCACCAGAGAGCTGATTTGGCTTACGTTTGGCATAAGCTTCCATGTGCACCAGTTTCAACATCTCTTGCACACGAGTGTCGATTTCGGCTTTGGACATTTTGTCTTGTTTTAAACCAAAGGCGATATTCTGCGCCACTGTCATATGCGGGAATAACGCATAAGACTGAAACATCATATTGATAGGACGCTCGTAGGGCGGCATATCGGTAATATCTTCGCCGTCGAGGTAGATGCGACCTTCAGAGGGTTTTTCAAAACCGGCTAATATGCGCAGCAAGGTTGACTTGCCGGAGCCCGATCCCCCTAATAAGGCAAAAATTTCCCCACGATTAATATTCAATGACACGTCGTCTACCGCGCGAACATCGTCAAATAATTTGCTGACTCTATCGATCTTCAGCAATACCTCTCCTTGCGTCTTTGTTGTCGGTTTATTGGTGACGCCCGAATTGTTGGTCATAGTACTTCTCCACGACAGTGCCTCATTGGCACTTACTGCAACACTAAAAATTAAAAAGTGAATAAAAAGGGCAAACCCATGGGTTCGCCCTTACTAAGGGATCACATACCCGATTTGACCTTAGTCCACACGCGAGTCATCGCGCGCTGTGCTTTCATTGGGCGCACATCGGCAACGTATAAACGCTCAAGTACTTCAGCCGTTGGATAGATGGCCGGATCGTTTAAAATCTCTTCGTCGACAAACTCTTGCGCTGGCACATTAGGATTAGCGTAAGCGACGTAGTTAGTGATTGGCGCGATAACTTCAGGACGAAGCAGGTAGTTAATAAAGGTATGCGCATTTTTGGCGTTCTTCGCATCTGCTGGAATGGCTAACATATCAAACCATAAGTTAGCACCTTCTTTAGGGATGGAATAACCAATCTCTTGGCCATTTTCAGCTTCCTCGGCACGCGCGGCAGCTTGAAACACATCGCCAGAATAACCAAAGGCAACACAGATATCGCCGTTAGCCAAATCGGTTATGTAGCGTGAAGAATGGAAATAGGTCACATAAGGGCGCACCTTAGACAATACCTCACCCGCTTTGGCATAATCATCGCTACTGGTGCTGTTTGGATCTAGACCGAGATACACCAACGCCATCGGCAGCATCTCATCGGCAGAGTCGAGGAAAGACATGCCACATTTAGACACTTTCTGTGCGTACTTAGGGTTAAATAACAGTTCGAGTGAATCAACAGGTGCATCTTCACCTAGGACTTCCTTCACCTTTGCCACATTATAACCAATGCCTGTGGTGCCCCATAAATAGGGCACTGAATACTCATTGCGCGGATCGGCGGCTTCAAGTTGCTTCATCAACTCAGGCTTGAGGTTGTTATAGTTACTCAGCTGGCTCTTATCGAGCTTTTGAAACGCCCCAGCATTAATTTGCTTAGCAAGAAAGTTGTTTGATGGCACGACTAAATCATACCCTGAACGACCCGATAGCAGTT
Organism: Shewanella sp. 553; assembly: GCF_059338375.1. Classification (NCBI taxonomy): domain Bacteria; kingdom Pseudomonadati; phylum Pseudomonadota; class Gammaproteobacteria; order Alteromonadales; family Shewanellaceae; genus Shewanella; species Shewanella sp. 553. The sequence goes on along the minus strand of NZ_CM181701.1, from coordinate 861,582 downwards.
TAGCTTCAACCACTTCGTTGCTGTCAAACACATCGTAAACGACTCGGATACCCGTCTCTTTTTCAAAGTTTGCTAGGGTGTCTTCGGCGATATAATCAGACCAGTTATACACATGTACCACTTCTTCAGCATTGGCCATCGAACTGGCAAATACACCAGCCGTGACGACGGCGACCGTGGACATTTTCTTTAAAAGATTCATGCTATCTCCTTATTTAGCTTGCCAGTAATATCGTTAAGACTTACTGCCGTTGCATGGCCGATAATGACGGCTTTCGTTGTTATAGTTATCCAATGCTACAGCCAGTTAAACGCATCGGTAGATTGCTTAATACTTTACAAGATCTAATGGATTAATAGATATACTTATCAACTCATTAGATGGATTAAAGACCAGATTTCGCTTTCGTCCAGGCTCTAGTCATTGCCCGCTGAACACGCAGAGGACGAACCTCTCGAATGTACAAGTTTTTCAGCACCGCTTCGCTCGGATAGATCCCCGGGTTATTACGGATCGCCTCATCGACCAAGGCTTGCGCCGGATCATTAGGGTTAGCGTAAGCCACATAATTAGAGATCTCGGCTATCACATCAGGGCGCAGCAGATAGTTGATAAACAGGTGTGCATTATGTTTGTTCTCTGCATCTTCAGGGATCGCCAACATATCAAACCACAAATAGGCGCCCTCTTTGGCTATGGCATATTCGATCTTTTGACCATTGCCAGCCTCTTCGGCGCGCGCCGCCGCTTGAAATACATCGCCAGAGAAACCAAATGCCACACAGGTGTCGCCATTGGCTAAATCGGTGATATAACGCGATGAATGAAAGTAGGTCACGTAAGGACGCACCTGCTCAATGACTTCACCGGCTGCCTGATAATCATCAGGATCGGTACTGTTAGGATCGCGCCCCAGATAAGATAAGGCTTGCGACATCATTTCGTCAGCAGAGTCCATCATAGACAAACCACAACTCGTGAGCTTTTGTGCATATTTGGGGTCGAAAATCAGCGCTAAAGAATCCACAGGTGCATCGTCGCCTAATAGCGCTTTCACTTTGTCGACGTTATAGCCAATGCCTGTGGTTCCCCAAAGATATGGCACCGAATAAAGGTTCTGCGGATCGGCTTTTTCAAGCTGCTTCATCAGGTCGGCGTTGAGATTACCTAAATTAGTCAGCTTACTTTTATCCAGTGGGGTAAATGCCCCTACTTTTATCTGTTTGGCAAGAAAGTCATTGGATGGCACGACAATATCGTAGCCAGAATGGCCCGACAACAACTTGGCTTCCACCATTTCGTTGCTATCAAACACATCGTAAATCACCCGCACCCCAGTCTCTTTGTAGAAGTTATCTAGGGTATCTTTGGCGATATAATCGTTCCAGTTATACACTTTCAATACTTCTTCGCTGTAGGCCGCACTGCTGGCTAATGCCGATAGCGCCACCAAACAAGATGCGGTTATTCGCTTTAATAATGTCATTTTTTCTCCCTTGCCACGCCGCTTTCACGGGTAAGACTGTGTCATAGTGATAGCCAATTGGCTTGTATCCCTTTTGGACCAACAATTGCCGACTTAGGCAACCCTGATCTGGTTATTACCTACAATGCTACAGCTTACATCCGCATCGAACTGGTTAAGCCTCCTTCATTTTCTCTATGTAGATAAGGTTATGGGCACTGTGGTGCAGCACAACACTGCGCCCAATATACTGACCATTTCTACGTCTCAGTTAGCAGGCAACTGGACTAAGACATTCATAACAGTAATGGTTATACGGTTAGTAATAAGAACTCACGTTCCCAAGAACTGATCACGCGGCGGTAGTTTTCCAAATCAGCTTGCTTGACCGCAATATAGCCATTGGTGAATGTCTCACCCAAATATTCACGCACAGCTAAGCTTTCAGACATCACAGCTAAGGCTTCTTCTAGCGTTAACGGTAAGCTGTTACCGAGTCGATTCTCGTTTGCGCGCCCTTGTACTGGTGTCGATGGTTTCACATCTTCAACCATGCCCATAAAACCACACAGTAGTGTCGCTGCAATGGCCAAATAGCTATTAGCATCGGCGCCGGCTATGCGGTTTTCGATACGGCGGTTTTGCGGCGAAGACTCTGGAATACGTAGACCACAAGTGCGGTTTTCATCACCCCATTCCAAGTTAACGGGCGCCGAAGTACCAGGTAAGAAACGTCTAAATGAGTTCACATTAGGCGCCATCAAAGGGAGCAGTTCAGGAATATATTTTTGTAAGCCACCGATATAACTTAAAAATTTTGCGCTCTTAGTACCATCTTCATTAGTGAAAATGTTTTTACCCGTCTTAGCATCAACCACGCTTTGATGAATATGCATCGCACTGCCGGGCTCATCGGTAACGGGCTTCGCCATAAAGGTGGCGCACACGTTATGCTTCAGTGCTGCCTCACGCAACGTACGTTTAAACACAAACACTTGGTCTGCCAGTGATAACGCATCACCATGACTGAAGTTAATTTCCATTTGGGCAGTGCCCTCTTCATGGATCAGGGTATCGATATCTAGCCCCTGTGCTTCACACCAGTCATACATATCTTCAAACAGTGGATCGTATTCATTCGCGGCATCGATTGAAAATGACTGACGACCAGACTCACGGCGACCACTTCGACCAATAGGTGGACTCAGTGGAATATCAGGATCTTCATTTGGCTTAGTAAGATAAAACTCCATCTCTGGCGCGACGACGGGCTTCCAGCCTTTATCTTCATAAAGTTTTAAGACTTTTTTTAGCAAGTTACGCGGTGACAACTCAATCGGGTTACCCATTTTGTCATAGGTATCGTGGATCACTTGCGCGGTGGCTTCAATACACCAAGGCAACATAAAGATGGCTTTATCATCGGGGACACAGACAAAATCAATATCGGCTTTATCGAGCAATGAGTCATACACCTCATCATCAACATAATCACCCGTCACCGTTTGCAATAAAACGCTCTCAGGCATACGCATGCCTTTTTCATCAATAAACTTAGCAACAGGGGCAATCTTACCGCGGGCGATACCTGTCATATCACTGATAACACATTCAACTTCTGTAATTTTATTTTCTTTTAAATAGCTGATTAACTTTTTCATTTTTATTATCTCGTTCGTTGCGCTGCTCTTTGTTGGCAGGCTTTGTTAAAGGCGGTGAAAATTGCGCGATAAAAAGGATGGTCTAAGACCTTCCATTCCGGATGAAACTGCACCCCTAACGCAAAGTTTTTCGCATCTTTGACCGAAAACGCCTCGACTAATCCATCGGGAGCGTAAGCTTCTGGCCGCAATCCAATGCCCAAGCGGTCGACACCTTGGGTATGTACAGAGTTAACCTCTGCCAAATTGCGGCCCCATGCCTCGTGGAGCAGGCCTCCAGGTTCAATTTGGATTGGATGCGATATCCCATATTGAACCTCTACTGGTGCGGTTTTATCTTCGCGGTGTTCAATAAAACCACCCACTTGATGTAATTTTTGATGTAAAGAACCGCCATACACCACATTCATCTCTTGAAACCCGCGGCAGATAGCCAGCACAGGGATTCCCGCGGCAATAGCAGCCTTTAATAGGGGGAGTGTGGTTGAATCACGCTTAGGATCGTGTAACGTTTCTGCGTCACTCACCTCACCATCATAATGATGAGGCTCGATATTAGAGGGAGACCCAGTGAATAGAATGCCATCGAGTCGTGGCAGGATCGCCGCCGCAGGGCAATGACCCAATGACGGGATAACGAGTGGCCAAGCGTTAGTGGCGTCAGCAATGCTTAATAGATATTTCTCACCGACGATATTAAATGGGTGTAGGCCTAATTGTTGATTACAAGCTGTCACGCCAATAACAGCCAGTCCTTCCTCGGACATAGATCACCTGTAGAGTTGTTGCTTTTCTTATAGTTGTTAATAATGAGCAAAGGCTAACCGAATGTTCATTTTTTCACACACTACACTGAAAAATAACACTAGGCAATAGGTCTTCAAAACAAAAAATAAACACTTGCGCAACAAAAGCGGCAAAACTGAATTAAAACAGTAAAGCGATCACCAAACAGATTGATAGCACCAGCTACAACGACGAATATTTTGAACAAAAGTCTGCGATAATACGGGGAGTACAGTGAGTGGAGGAGGTAAAAACAAGCCGATTGAGTGGATAAAATTATTTACACCTCAAACGAAATAATGCTCCGTTAGAGATCAAATATCAAACACAGCGCAGCAAGGATAACCCCATAGCGCTGCTTATCAATCAAGCACCGCCAAAGGAGTTACTGATTAGAAGTTAGCGGGAGTCGTGGCACTCACAATACGGCAAGCTTGTTCAAACGGGTTGCGAAAGCGATGCGGTAATTCACTGTTAAAGTAGTAACTGTCACCTGCGCAGAGAATAAACACTTCATCGCCAACGGTGATCTCAATTTGCCCCTCAATCACCATAGCAGCCTCTTCGCCTTCATGCTGCAACATCTCTTCCCCCGTATCGGCGCCGGGGGGGTACACTTCATTCATCACCGACATGGCACGGTTAGGATAATCACGACCGATCAGTTTGTAATCAAGGTTGCCATCACCGATATCGAGCAGTTCACCAGCGCGATAAACCACCTTTTGCTCACTGGGCAGGCTCTCTTCAATAGAAAAAAAGTCCACCAATGACATAGGCAGTCCTGACAAGACTTTTTTCAAAGAACTGACTGAAGGACTCACACTGTTCTTTTCTATCATCGAGATAGTGCTATTGGTTACGCCCGCACGCTTAGCTAACTCTCGTTGCGATAACCCCTTCATTTTTCGAACAGCTTTGAGATTTGCACCGATATCCAAAAAACCTCTCCTATCCAACCGATTTATGGCAAAACAATTTGTCATACTAGTTTGTATCAAACAAAAAAGCATGTTAAATATAATCAACAAGTGTGAATTATAACCAACCCGAAAGCTAAAAGTACACTCTTCCTCGGGTCGATTAAGTCGAATAACAACAATAAAAAGCGATTCAGGAGCCACAATGTCTAGCAAACCGCCGATCCACAGTGATAATTACCCCCAGTCTTACTACTTCGCCACGGCTAATGCATTAGAGCCACTGCCTAAACTGACCGAACATATCAAGGTTGATGTCTGCGTCGTTGGCGGCGGCTTTAGCGGTATCAATACTGCCATTGAACTGGCTCAAAAAGGCTTTAGTGTGGCTTTACTGGAAGCCAAACGCATTGGGTGGGGTGCATCGGGTCGAAATGGCGGTGAATTGATCCGCGGCATAGAGCCACAACGTTGACCAATTTAGAAACGAAATCGGTACCGAAGGGGTACAGGCTATCCATGAGATGGGCTTTGAAGCCGTCGATATCGTCAAAAACCGCGTCAAACAGCATAATATCGACTGTAACCTACAGATGGGTTATTGCGATCTCGCCACAAAGCCTCGTCACATGACAGAGCTTGAAGCGGATTATCAAGAGATGGTGGATCAAGGTCGCGGTGAAGGATTCTCGCTGCTACAGCAGCACCAAATCAAAGAGGTGATTGGCTCGGACTGTTACATTGGCGCGCTGGTCGACATGAATAGTGGTCATCTACATCCTCTTAATCTGGCGTTGGGCGAGGCGCGGGTGGCTCGTGCTTTGGGCGTGCAGATGTTTGAATACAGCGCCGCCACAAACATTATCAAGGGCGAACGCCCGACAGTCATCACCGAACAGGGGCAAGTGGATTGTCAATATGTGGTGCTGGCAGGCAATGCCTATATTGGCCATAAACTGGAAAGTTATGTCGGCGGTAAAGTGTTGCCCGCTGGCAGTTATTTACTGGCGACCGAACCTCTAACTCAGGCACAGTGTGACGAGATCATCCCCAAAAATATGGCCTTTGCCGATCTGCGTATCGATTTAGATTACTTTCATTTATCACAAGATAATCGCTTACTATTCGGCGGCCTGTGCACCTATTCGGGTAAAGATCCTAAAGACATTAATGCCGCACTGCGCCCCAACTTAGAAAAGGTCTTTCCACAGTTAAAAGGGGTCAAAATTGACTACGAATGGGGGGGGATGATAGGCATTGGCGCTAATCGTTTACCGCAAATAGGACGCCTCCCCGACTGCCCCAATATTCTCTACGCGCAGGCCTATGCTGGCCATGGGGTTAACGCCACCCATATGGCAGCTAAACTGATCAGTGAAGCACTAACGGCCCAGGCTGAACGGTTTGATATTTTTGATAAAGTGCAGCATATGACTTTTCCTGGTGGGCCGACCTTTAGGTCGCCCATGCTGGCTGCCGGTATGCTGTACCACAGATTTAAGGATCTATTTTAAGCGTCGGGGACGATAACAGGTGCACAGGGGCTAATGGGCAAGTGATGATGACTGCCCCACTCGGTCCAAGAGCCATCATAGAGCACGGTTTTAGGGCAACCCGATGCCACAGCGGCCAATATCAATATGCAGGCGGTGATGCCAGAGCCACAGCTAAAAATTCGCTCGATGTTATCGCCACTCTCTTGCTGAGCAAATAACGTCTGTAACACTGGCGTTGCTTGTAATTTATGCCCATCAAGCACCTGACTAAATGGCAGATTAATCGAACCTGGGATATGACCACTACGTACATTGGCACGAGGCTCTGCCATTTCACCATTGAAACGTTCGGCGGCGCGGGCATCAAACACTTGTGCATTGTCGGCATCAAATCGCGCTAACACATATGCCATATCGCATACTAAGCCCGCTTGATATTGGCCTTTGAAATTACCTTGATGTGGGTGTTGGTGATACTGCTCAACCGTGGTGCGCCCCTCAAGCAGCCACTGCGGTAAGCCACCATCGAGCACAAACACACGCTCAAACCCCATCACTTTAAACATCCACCAGGCCCGTGGTGATGAATAAATACCTTGATTATCATAGATAACCACAGTGCTATCACTGTCGATACCTAAATTGGCAATACCTTGATTAAACTGCTCGACGCTAGGCATGGCATGCACTTGTGCTGAGGTGGTGTCGCAAAACACCGTTTCTAAATCGATTTTCTGCGCTCTCGGTATAGCGATAAATTTATCGTAAACAATAGGCGTCTTACCTATGACGTTATCCATACTGGCGTCGAGAATAATGACACCTGCTTCAAATAGATTCGCTTCAAGCCAGGCAGTGCTAACTAAAGGGTATTGCATTGTGACTCCAAACAGGCTTTGGCCAATTAAACTGGTGACTGTTTGGCAACATATACGAATAACCTAGGTAGCTACAAGCAAAAAATGCCAATAACAATCTCGGTATCAACTGTTAGGCATACAATCTGCCACTGTCCCTAGTGGGATGTAAATGCTCACCATAAAAAACCGCACACTATGCATGATGCTAGCGTGCGGTTACGGGGTTAGCACCAGAAAGTGCTGAGCGAGTGGCTGAGCAACTGACGATGTTAAGTAAGGCTTTTTACTTAAAGCGCAATCCAGGTAGCCTTGATTTCAGTATATTTATCAAATGCATGCAGCGACTTGTCACGACCATTGCCCGACTGTTTATAGCCACCAAATGGCGCCGTCATATCGCCACCATCGTAATGGTTAATCCAAACCATGCCACTGCGCAGTGCCTTGGCGGTTTTATGTGCCTTGCTGATATCGCTAGTCCATACGCCTGCGGCCAGCCCATAGATGGTGTCATTGGCAATACGAATGGCTTCATCCATGCCCTCAAAACTTATCACAGACAACACAGGACCAAAGATCTCCTCTTTGGCGATGGTCATCTGATTGTTTACATCGGCAAAGATGGTTGGCGCCACATACACGCCACCCGACTCAGCCATCACCTGCTCGCCGCCTTGCACTAAGCTTGCTCCTTCGGCAACACCAGAGCGGATATAGGCCAATACGTTATCGAGCTGCTGCTGGTCAACAACCGCGCCACAAGTGGTGTCAGGATCGAGAGGATGACCCGGTTGCCATGCTTGCATCTCGGCAGCAATCAAGGCTATCAACTCATCCTTAACCCCAGCTTCCACCAGCAAACGAGAGCCAGCGGTGCACACTTCGCCCTGATTAAATGCAATGGCCGACGCTGCGGCAATGGCCGCTTCTTGCAAATTAGGCGCATCGTTAAAGACGATATTAGGACTCTTGCCCCCCGCCTCTAACCAGACTCGCTTCATATTAGACTCGCCAGCATAAATCATTAATTGCTTGGCTATTTTAGTTGAGCCAGTAAACACTAAGGTATCAACATCCATATGCAAGGCTAACGCCTTACCCACAGTGTGCCCGAACCCTGGTAACACATTGAGCACCCCCTTAGGGATCCCGGCCTCGATGGCTAGCTGTGCCACACGAATAGCGGTTAACGGTGATTTTTCTGATGGTTTTAATACCACACTGTTACCGGTTGCCAGCGCAGGGCCGAGTTTCCAGCAGGCCATTAACAACGGAAAATTCCACGGCACAATGGCCGCGACAACGCCCACGGCTTCGCGGGTGATCATGCCTATTTCGTTATGAGCCGTTGGCGCAATTTCATCGTAAATTTTATCAACCGCCTCTCCCGACCATCGCAGCGCTCTAGCGGCGCCAGCAACATCCACGCAAGTAGAATAGCGAATAGGCTTACCCATATCTAAGGTTTCTAATAAGGCTAATTCATCTTGATGTTGCTCAAGCAGTGAAGCAAAACGAATCATTACCTGCTTACGTTTAACGGGCGCCATCTGTGACCAATCACCGCGTTCAAACACGGCTCTACCACTGGCCACGGCAATATCGGCATCGGCAAGATCGCAACTGGCTACTTGCGCCAACACCTTGCCATCAATCGGGCTAATACAATCAAACGTCTCACCAGACACCGCAGCGCAATATTCGCCATTGATAAATGCCTGACCATTAATTGATAGCGAATCTGCCATCTGCTGCCACTGTTCTCGACTTTGGGGAGTACTCATTCTGACCTCTTAGCGGGTGATAAATCATCATTACGATAGTTACAATCAATTTGCAGCGCACCCTTTGCACATTAGTGCGCGTCTTGGCTGCCTAGATTACGCCTTTCGTTAATAAAATTTCAATATTTTTTACAAAAAGATATTTTTCGCTACAAATAATGCACAAATCACTTTCATGTTCATTATTTCTGACATAGCATAGCAAATATCGACCACTCAAAAAAACAACAAATAAACCGAACCAAGGTAAATGATATGGAACACGATAATAAGACAGGGCAAACACTCGACCACTATTGGATGCCATTTACCGCCAATAGGCAGTTTAAACAAAGCCCGCGATTACTTGCTCAAGCAGAAGGTATGTATTACACCGATGTGCACGGCCGTGCCGTGCTCGACGGAACTGCTGGCCTGTGGTGTTGCAACGCAGGACATGGCCGCAAGGCGATTTCTGAGGCGGTGAGCAAACAGATCCACGAAATGGATTACGCCCCCTCGTTTCAGATGGGCCATCCTCTGGCATTCCAGCTAGCCGAGCGCCTTGCCGATATCGCGCCCGCTGGCATCAATAAAGTGTTCTTTACCAACTCAGGCTCTGAGTCAGTAGATACGGCATTGAAGATTGCCCTCAATTATCACCGTGCCCGAGGTGAAGCCACTCGCACCCGCTTTATCGGACGAGAGTTGGGCTACCATGGCGTCGGCTTTGGTGGGATTTCCGTCGGCGGCATCGGCGGTAACCGCCGTACCTTTAGCCAGCAATTACTGCAAGGGGTCGATCACCTGCCCCACACCCTAGACATCAACACCAATGCCTTTTGTAAAGGGCTGCCCGAAACCGGAGCAGAAAAAGCCGATGTCTTAGAGCAATTGGTTACCTTGCATGGTGCTGAAAATATCGCGGCTGTGATTGTCGAGCCAATGTCAGGCTCTGCAGGGGTGATTTTACCGCCACAGGGTTACCTTAAACGGCTACGTGAAATCACTAAAAAGCATGGCATCTTATTAATTTTTGATGAAGTGATCACCGGTTTTGGCCGCGTAGGCGATGCCTTTGCCAGCCAGCGCTGGGATGTCAAACCCGACATGATCACCACGGCAAAAGCACTCAATAATGGCACCATTCCCATGGGCGCGGTGCTGATTGATGATGCGATTTATGATGCCAGCATGGATGCACCTGAAGGTGCCATTGAGCTGTTCCATGGCTACACCTACTCAGGCCACCCAGTAGCTGCGGCTGCGGCATTAGCCACGCTCGATATTTATCAAGAGGAGCAACTCTTTGCTCGCTCGCGCTCACTTGAAGATTATTTTGAACAGGCGGTGCATAGCTTAAAAGGGCTGCCCAATCTTATCGACATTCGCAATACCGGCCTTGTCGCTGGTCTGCAATTTAGTCCAAGCGAAAAAGGCATAGGCAAACGTGGCTTTGGCATTTTTGAAACCTGCTTCAATAACGGCACCTTAGTCAGAGCGACTGGCGATATTATCGCCCTGTCACCGCCACTGATTGTCGATAAACAGCAGATAGACCACATGGTCAATACGCTCAGTGATGCCATTACTGCGGTGGGCTAATAGGCCAGCGTCCATCGAATCCATTTTATCCCATTTTTTAGGAATACCAGTGTTATGCAACAGATAAACCATTACATCAACGGACAGCACAGTAACCAGAGTGAGCGCTCAAGCGCCGTATTTGAACCCGCCACTGGCGAACAAAAAGCCAGTGTCTCGTTAGCCAGCGCTGCAGAAGTGGCCGGCGCCATTGAGCTGGCGAAGAAAGCCCATGGCCCTTGGTCACAGATGACGCCGCTGAATCGCTCACGCATCTTATTTAAGTTTAAAGCCTTAGTCGAAGCCAATATGGATGAACTCGCGGCGATGATCACCCGCGAACACGGCAAAGTACTCGATGACGCCAAGGGCGAAATCATCCGTGGTTTGGAAGTGGTCGAATTTGCCTGTGGTATCCCCCACCTGTTAAAAGGCGAGCATACCGAGCAAGTCGGTGGTGGCGTCGATGCATGGACACTCAATCAATCCTTAGGTGTGGTGGCCGGCATTGCCCCCTTTAACTTCCCTGTCATGGTGCCCATGTGGATGTTCCCAATCGCCATCGCCGCAGGCAACACCTTTATCATGAAGCCGTCAGAAAAAGATCCCAGCTCAGTGATGCGCATGGCCGAACTGCTTAGCGAAGCGGGTTTACCTGATGGCGTATTTAATGTCGTCAATGGCGATAAAGAGGCGGTCGATACCCTGTTAACCCATCAAGATGTTCAGGCGGTCAGCTTTGTGGGTTCAACCCCTATTGCGCAATATATCTATGAAACTGCCTCGAAACATGGCAAGCGCGTCCAAGCCTTGGGCGGCGCTAAAAATCACATGTTATTGATGCCTGATGCCGATCTTGACCAAGCGGTAAGCGCATTGATGGGCGCGGCCTACGGCTCAGCAGGAGAGCGCTGCATGGCCATTTCGGTGGTACTCGCTGTAGGTGATGCCGGGGATGCATTAGTCGACAAACTGCTGCCGCAAATTAAGGCGTTACGAGTGGGTAATGGTCTAGAAGCCGATATGGATATGGGGCCGCTCGTGTCGGCGCAGCATCTTGATAAGGTTCGCAGCTATGTCGATATCGGTGTGGCCGAAGGCGCGACACTGCTTGCCGATGGCCGTCAATTGAGCGTTGCCGATCACCAGCAGGGTTATTTCCTCGGGGGCTGCCTGTTTGACCACGTCACACCGGAGATGACCATTTATAAAGAGGAGATCTTTGGCCCAGTACTGGCCATTGTGCGCGTTAAAGATTATGCCCAAGCCCTACAGCTGATCAACGATCATGAGTTTGGTAACGGCACCGCCATCTTTACCCAAAGCGGCGAAGCGGCGCGCCATTTCTGTCACCACGTTCAGGTGGGCATGGTCGGTGTCAATGTGCCGATCCCTGTGCCAATGGCATTCCATAGTTTTGGCGGCTGGAAACGCTCTTTATTTGGACCACTGCACATGCATGGCCCCGATGGCGTACGTTTTTATACCAAGCGTAAAGCGATCACCGCTCGCTGGCCTAAACCGAAAGAAGCGCAGGCTGAATTTGTTATGCCAACAATGAAATAAACCTATAAAACAATTAAAAAAAGGGTGCAGTTCTCGCTGCACCTGTATATGTTTAACCATTGGAGATGTAATGACAAAACAAGTCGATGCCATCATAAATCTTGCTCTACATAGCACTCAGGTTGAGCACTATGATGTAGCCAAAGAAAAAGTGCTCTCTGGCGACCCAAAACAACAGCTTGAAAATCATTATTCCAGCCCATGCGATCAGTTTCACACGGGTGTATGGCAAGGTGAAAAAGGCAGTTGGAAGGTCAATTACACTGAGCACGAATATTGCGAAATTTTAGCGGGTAGCAGCGAGATCACCGACAGCCTAGGCAATAGCATAACCGTGACCAAAGGCGATCGTTTTGTGATCCCAGCAGGCTTCTCTGGCGTGTGGAAAGTGATTGAACAATGTAGAAAAATTTACGTCATTTTTGAACCGAAGTAACTGAGTTCGATTGTGAGTAATCGCCATGATGTCTCAGCAATAGCAGCTGTTGTTTGGCTAAATTTGGTATTTTTACTCGTTTAAAAATACCCATGTCAACAAAGTGAAATGGAGAAATTACCGTGCATAAAAAATTTAATAAGAAACGGATTGCCCAAGCGGCGGCTTTGACCTTAACAGCAGCGCTACTCTCACCAATAGCGCACGCTGAAGTGTCTGGCGAAGTGAGTGTTACAAACGACTACCGCTTTCGTGGCGTGTCACAATCGGCTGGCGATTTTGCCATACAAGCTGGTATCGATTACAGCATGGACAGCGGCTTCTTTGTAGGCGCTTGGGGCAGTAATGTTGATTTTGATGATCCAGAAGATGGTAATGGCGCCGACATAGAGGTCGATCTCTATGCGGGCTACGCTGGAGCCATTGGTGAAGAAGTCGAGTATGACGTGACTTTACTCTACTACACCTACCCAGGTGATGATGTCTCACAAGATTACCTTGAAGGCTCAGTCGGTTTCTATTTTGCCGACTTTCATGCAGCCTATTGGTACACCAATGACTACGGCGGAAGTGACTTAGACTACCACTACACTGAACTCAACTACGGCTGGGAATTCGCCGACAACTGGAGCCTAGACTTGCATGTAGGCTACAACTTTGGTGATGCGCCAGATGATGATATGGGTAAATATGTTGACTACTCAATTGGTGTCTCAACAGAGCTTGCTGGCATCGGCTTATCTGCCGCTTGGTTAGATAACGATATCGATAGCGAGTACCAATTTGATGAAGGCAGCTTCCGTAATGACAGTACTTTCTTAGTCTCGGCAAGTTACGCTTTTTAAGCGCTTAACCTGATATGAAGTGCAGCACTGCACTCATTGCCCATCAAAAAACCGCCATTTGGCGGTTTTTTATCTTTCACTCAGTACATTCACCAGTAACGCTAGTCGGTTAATTTAGGGCTTTCACCATTACGGATCTTATCGGCCAGTAAACGCCACTCGCCCCCAAGTTGTTCATGATGCTGTTTTCGCTCTGGAAAAGTCGTAGATAGACGCTCTACCAATTCGGCTTGTTGTTCACATAACTGCGCCCAGCGGCGTGCATTAGAAAGTTGCATCATGTCATCCTTAAGTGATGTAAATCGCTCCCTGTAAACCACCAATCCACACTCGCCACTGGTGTTACTCATAACCCTACCTATTGGCAAAGTACGCCGCAAAAGCGGCAACCTAAGCAGGAAAAAATAAGTATAGCCATCTTTTAAAAAGTTGATCTGCAGCGCTATGAAAAAACCGCCAGCGGGAGTATCTTGATTAAAAAGTGCAATAAGGAGTTAGCATGACAGCGACAGTACTCAAAGTTATCTTTATTCTTGTCGGTTTAATGTTGGTATATAAACTTATTTTTAGCGGTAAGAAGGGACTCACCCTATTTGAGATGCATTTTAAACAGGGCCGCCTGACTGAACACAAAGGCAAGATCCCCGAAAAGTTCCTGCGTGAATGCAGGGCGATCGCCAAGGCTGAAAAACTTACCTGTGTGGTGCGCGCTGAAAAAGCGGGCGATGTTCGCTTACATGTTTCGGCCAATGTGGGGGATAGCATTACCCAGCGTATTCGTAATGTATTTCCGTTCGAATACTATGATAAAAAAACCACCGACAACTCACGCCAAGCGGGTTAACTCAATCCTATTAAACGAAGTCGGCCTAGCGCTCAAGCTAACCTTGAGCGCTATTGTTAAAGTGTTGCGTAATGACACGCCTCATCCTTGCTCCACTGATAAACTGTTACCATTGAGCCAACAATGGCTAACGGCTTATGTTTTAACTCAACGTTTCCTTCCCGCAAAGTATTCCAGCGCCCACACCAAAGCGATACCGGTACACATGGCCACAAGCGCCCAGATAAACTGTGATGGCTGGCCAGTCACGGCTTCAAACTGCATGGGTGATAAGTTTTGCTCTAGCAGTGGCACTTGTTCTCCATGGGAGTTAGTGCGCCACGTCAGCACTTGTTTCCATGGCCAAATTTTACCTAAGGTGCCCAGCATCAAACCGGTCAAAAAAATCAATGTGGCGTCATGATACTTACGCAGTAATGCCGATAAGAGATGACTAAATGACAGCAAACCAACAATACAGCCCGCCGCAAAGGTCGCCAACACAGCGATATCGATATTCTTGGCCGCGCTCAGCACCGAGGTATACAGGCCCAGTAGCAGCAAAATAAAGCTGCCGGAGATCCCCGGTAACAGCATGGCGCAAATCGCAATACAGCCGCCAATAAAGACATTTAAGTAGGTCATCTCCATTGCGATAGGGTTAAGCATGGTGATGCCCCACGCAAATACAGCGCCCATTACAAACAAGGCCAAACGCACCAGACTAAAACCCTGTACCTGCTTTAACATATGCACCACAGAGATAATGATCAGGCCGAAGAAAAACGACCACACAGGGATTGGGTGAGCCACCAGCAGATAGGTGATCAATTTAGCCAAGGTAAAGATACTGGTTAAAATACCGCCGAATACCGCGAGTAAAAATGGGCCATTGATATGTTCAAACGCGGCCTTAATGCCCTGCTGACGAACGAGCTTAATCAGATTAGGGTTAATGCGGCGGATACTCTCCAGTAGGGTGTCTAAAATTCCGGTAATAAACGCGATAGTACCGCCAGATACGCCCGGCACCACGTCGGCGGCGCCCATCGCCATGCCCTTTAAATAAGTCAGCAGGTATTTCACTCAAAATCCTTATGTTAATGATTAATGCTTAGGCTCTGGAGCCTCTGTGGGGGATTATACCCATGCTCACGAAGCAAGTGGAAATGAACTTTGTTTTATTCAGTTTTAATCATCTCTGCGGCCGCTCTACTGCGCCCCAATTGTTAACTAGCCCCTATTGTTAACTAATTGTGATTAGGCTAACCTAGGCACTCATCAGACCAGATAAATATAATCATAGACACTCATAATGAAACAGAAACCCACCAAAGTTATGCGCCTCTACCACAGGCTGAGCAAACTCCCCCTTGGCAATAAGCTGTTCTCAATCATGGTGGCACGCATGGCCCCCTATTTTGGCACCATACGCCCGTTGATCACCGAGTTACGCCCCAATTACTGCCAATGCCTGATCAAAAAACGTAAGGCGGTGCACAATCATATTCAGACCGTGCATGTTATCGCCATCTGTAATGGCTTAGAAATGGCCATGGGGGTGATGGCTGAGGCCTCTATTCCGGCGCACCTAAGGTGGATCCCCAAAGGGATGAGTGTCGACTATACCGCAAAGGCGGGCAGTGACATCCGCTGCGAAGCTGTGGTACAACCTGAGCAATGGGTTGAGGGCGATCTATTGGTGCCCGTGACCGCTTATGATCAAGATGATGTTGTCGTTGTAAAAGGACATATCAAACTGTGGATCTCGGCCAAACCCACCCCAAAAGCGGCGGCTTAGGCGCTAGCTTCCTCATTACCCCATACAGGATGTAGGTACCCCATTGAGACCACTAACAGGCACACTCGTTAATTGGAATAACGACAAGGGTTATGGCTTTATTCAACCCGATAATGGCAACGAACGACTGTTTCTCCATATCAGTAGCTTAGGGGCGCAGGCTACAGCGCCCAAAGTCGGTGTTAAATTGCATTACCAAACAGCAAAAGACAAGCAGGGGCGCAGCTGCGCCCTCATCGTCGATGATAAGGGCGCGCCCGTGTATCAGCGCAGAGGCAAGATTAACACCAAAGCTAAACGGCATAAACACAAGGCCCCCTCTCGCTTTGGTGGACAACTCGGGTTTAGGTTACTGCTGATTGGCGCCTTGTTTAGCGGTCTGTTCTTTGCCAGCCTAATGCAACGCCTACCTATTGGCTTAATACTCTATTATCTCCTTGTTAGCCTAATCACGTACCTTGCTTACGCCCAAGATAAACAGGCGGCGCAAACCGGGCAGTGGCGCATCAAAGAAAATAGTTTACAACTCTTAGCACTCATTGGTGGCTGGCCTGGTGCCCTGCTCGGCCAACATTCATTGAGGCACAAATCTAAAAAAGTGACCTTTCGTCTTGGCTTATGGCTAATGGTGCTATTAAACAGCAGCTTGCTTATCTGGCTGGTGACAGATAATGGCCAAGCCATGCTTAAGCAATGGTTAAGGTAACCCATTTTCAATAGTTTATACCGATGAGATAGCTATATTTAGCCTAAGAGATTGGTTATCATGGCGCCAGGGTTAACCAGAAGAATTGACTATGAGAATGTTATTAGCGGTTGTCGTTATTGCTGGAGTGTTGTTCTACTTCTACAGCAGCATGAACAACCAAAAAGCGGCCAAAAAAAATATCGAAATTGGCCAGAAATTTTTAGCCGACAATAAAAACCAACCGGGCGTGGTCGAGACCTTATCAGGCCTGCAATATCAAGTACTGGCTAAAGGAGAAGGTAACGTCCATCCCAAAGCCAGCGATACCGTGACGGTGCATTATCACGGCACCTTAATCGACGGCACAGTCTTTGACAGCTCAGTTGAGCGCGGTGAGCCCATCGCTTTCCCGCTTAATCGGGTGATTAAAGGGTGGACCGAAGGAGTACAATTGATGAGTGTTGGCGACAAGTATCGTTTCTTTATCCCAAGCACGCTCGCCTATGGCAACCGTGCAACGGGTAAAATTGAGGGCGGCTCGGTACTGATTTTTGATGTTGAACTCATCAGTATCGACAACTAGTCGCAAGAGCGACGCTCGCTCAACAAAAAACGCGCCCCCCAAGGCGCGTTTTTTTATGCATTAATCATTAGGGCCTGTTGATCTTTGCTGGTTGAATTTTGTTCGAGACAAAAACGTTTTAATTGAGGCGAGTGGATTGCAGCCTAGTCATCTAAGCAAAATTCACTTAACAAAGAGTAAAACGTTTTTAGCCGACCCCTTCGGGCAGCGTTTGTTGGTCATTTCTACTGCGTTCTCAGCTTTTTATGTAGAACAACTACACCACAAAGCTTCTGCCTTGTATAAATGCCCAGCAAT
This sequence comes from Shewanella sp. 553, assembly GCF_059338375.1. Lineage (NCBI taxonomy): Bacteria > Pseudomonadati > Pseudomonadota > Gammaproteobacteria > Alteromonadales > Shewanellaceae > Shewanella > Shewanella sp. 553. The sequence goes on along the minus strand of NZ_CM181701.1, from coordinate 844,007 downwards.
TCGCTGCAAAAACAACCTTGAAAGATCAACAGGCCCTAGTACCCAAATGGGTTATCGATTGAGTGAGCAGGCTCGGTAAACCATACTGGGCCCTGCTCTGTCATGTAAAAGTGATCTTCATGCCGCACACCAAACTCACCCGGCACACACAGCATAGGCTCATTACTAAAGCACATTCCCGCTGCCAGTGGTGTGTGATCGTTTAATACCAAATAGGGCCACTCATGGATATCGAGTCCAACACCGTGACCGGTACGATGTGGCAACCCTGGCACGTCATATCCAGGGCCAAAACCTGCGGCCTCCAGCACATCACGCGCGGCGCGATCGACACTAGCACAGGTCGCGCCAATTTGAGCCGCATCAAATGCCGCAAGCTGAGCCTCTTGCTCTAACTGCCATAACTGTCGCTGGCGCGCACTAGGCGTGCCAAACACATAGGTGCGAGTAATATCTGAATTATACCCATGTAACTGGCAACCAGTATCGATAAGCACAGTGTCATTTAATGCTAACGCCTTAGGCGATTTCACTCCATGGGGGTAAGCGGTGTCTTCACCAAAGAGTACAATACAAAAATAAGAGCCAGCAGCAATGCCGACCGCCTTATGCGCGTCGTTGATAAAGGCTTCTACCTCGGCTACCGTGATCCCTTCATATAAGATACGCGCCGCCGCTTGGTGCACCGCTAAGGTCATCTCTTTCGCCCGTTGCAGCAGGGCTAACTCCTGAGCCGATTTTATCATGCGGCAGCCCGCAGTAATGGTTTTAGCATTGACATACTCAAGATGCGGCGCCACTTGACGCACACCGTCAAAGATAAAAAAGGCGGCAGATTCATCGATACCGACCTTACCTTGCGCTACGCCCATCTGCGCTAATACCTTAGCGCACAAGGCATAAGGGCTCTCATCTTCATGCCAAGTATTCACCTCGCCTTCAATCACCATAAAGCCGAGTAGGGTCGATAATTCAAATGCCGGCGCGATATATTGCAACGCACCGTTAGCCGGTAAGATAGCCCCCACCATGCGCTCGCTAGCATACCAGCGCGTGCCGGTAAAATAATACAGATTAGTCCCCGCATTAAGGTAGATGGCATCTATCCCCTGCGCTTGCATTAATGCCTGCGCCTTGGCAATTCTTGCCTGATATTCAGCGTAGCCTATCGCCTCAACCCCTTGAGTCATATCAACAAGCTTGGCCAATTCCTGTGCCGGCGTTGAACCACCTATACCGTTTGTCGTCGTTATTGTCATTACACTACCTTTGATGCGTCGGCGCTAACCTGTTAGCGCCACTCATCTGATTAAATGAAGGGATGATTATTTGGCATAAAGTATACAAAAATTTAGCCGTGATTAAATAGCAAATCGTGCGCCGCGATTGGCCCACTCAGGGTTAATAAATAGAAGTTCAATAAGCCCGTTAAGGCTCAGGCTATAACTCAAGTTTCTGCTCTTTGCTTACCGTTATTCGCCCCCACGCCATCAACAACAAATGCATGGCGATCAACGGAATGCAGGTCACGAGCATCACTTCCCAGCCCATATTATGTAACACCCAGCCGGCGCTGAGTGATGCCACCGCTTGGGCGCTAAAAACAAAAGCATCGTTAAAGGACTGCACCTTAAAACGCTCATCACTATGATAAAATTGCGGTAACAGTACCGTCCCACCCACAAAGAGAAAATTCCAACCGATCCCGAGTAACACCAGTGCCAGCCAGTAATTAAGCAGATCATGCCCCAGCAAAGCCACCACAATGGTGATCCCATAGGCGGCAAGCCCCACCAGCATCATAGGTTTGGGGCCAAATTTTGACATCAAATAACCACTGAATAATGAGGGGAAATACATCGCAATAATGTGACTTTGGATAACCCATTTAGTATCGGCTAATGAATGGTGCTCAACATGGTGCATATGCAGTGGTGTCGCGGTCATAATAAAACTCATCATGCCATAACCTATGGTGGCCGCGCCGATGGCGGTCCAAATCTGAGGTTGCAACAAGATCTGCTTTAAGTCTCGACCGTCGCGGCGCTTAACCACCTGACGCCCCATCGGCGCATCGACGTTTTCATAAAAGCTTAATATCACCGCAGCGGTTAGGCACACTAAGGTTAAAAAGATAAAAGCGCCCACATAAGGCTGGCTTATCAGCTCAGATCCTAAGACTGCCAATTCGGGGCCAAAGAACGCCGCCACCAGCCCGCCGACTAACACCCGTGATGCGGCTTTAGCCCCATCAATGGCTGCCACCGACTCCATCGCCGCAAATCGATACTGCTGCACCACCGCCCCGGCTGCGCCCAGCATAAAACCGCTCACACAGAATAAGCCAAACCAATGCAACTGCGTGGCAATCGCCGCAACCACACCGGCGCAGGCGCCTAACAATGCCCCCGAAATAAACACTGTTTTACGCCCAAAACGGCGCATTAAGCGGCTCACTGGAATTACCGATAACGCTACGCCTATCACCATCATGGCGATGGGTAGCGTCGCTAATGCGGCGCTTGGGGCCAGCTCGACACCAATTAAGCCCCCTAGCAACATCATCATCGGCGTGGCGCTCATGGCGAACGCCTGCGCTAGGGTTAATACCCATACATTTCTTGGCATTAGCTTACTTCCTGGTCAGTTATCTTATTGTCATTATTATCGATACAAGATAAACCAGTATGGCCGTTGCAATCTAGTACAAATCCTTAACGGCACTTCCAACCCACGCCAGCAACTGCGATAATCCTTGCACTTAAAGCCCGACGCCACAAGATTGTGGTAATAACAGGAGCCATAATGACCCAACCGATTGCAGAACGCCTTAGCGCCGTGCGCGCCGAGATGACGACCGCTAATATCGATGCTTTTATCGTCCCTCGAGCCGATGAATACCTCGGCGAATATGTGCCAGAACGCAACGAGCGTTTACACTGGTTAACCCATTTCACCGGCTCTGCCGGTATGGCTATCGTGTTAAAAGAGCACGCAGCCATCTTTGTCGATGGCCGTTACACAGTGCAAGTGAAACAACAAGTCGATGAGACGCTGTTTCAATATCAAAGCCTCACCGACACGCCGCAGATCCCCTGGTTAATAACACAGCTGCCGAGCGGGGCTAAGGTCGGCGTCGATGCACGCTTACATTCACTGAGTTGGTATCAAGATGCCAAGACCCAGCTCGAACGCGCAGGCATTGAGCTGGTCTGTGTCAGCGACAACCCTATCGACAGTCATTGGCATAATCGCCCTGCAGCATCGACCCATGAGATCATTTTATTTGATCAACAAAGCGCCGGGGCCAGCAGCCACGACAAGCGCATCCACATTGGCCAATTGATTAAACAAGCCGGCGCCGATGCGGCGCTTATCGCCGCACTGGACTCATTTTGCTGGTTGCTGAATATTCGTGGCCGCGATGTGCCTCGCTTACCTGTGGTACTGGGCACCGCTTTGCTGCATGCCAATGGCGATATGGTGTTATTTACCGACATCAATAAACTGCCCGCAGGCATCAGCGAACACGTAGGCGCAGGCGTCAGCTTTAACGCTGAAAGCGAACTCGAAACTGCGCTAAGCCAACTCAATGGCGTTAAGCTATTGGCTGACCCCAACAACGCCAACGCTTGGATGCAACTGGTTGCCGAGCAACATGGCGCTAAGCTCATCACAGGTGACGATCCGGTCGCCTTACCCAAGGCGCAGAAAAACCCAGCAGAATTAGCCGGCATGACCGCCAGTCATATCCGTGATGGTGTGGCCGTCAGCCAATTTTTAGCGTGGTTAGACAACGAAGTGGCCGCCAAACGTCTCTATGATGAAGGCCAACTGGCCGATAAATTGGAAAGCTTTCGCCTAACCGACCCGCGCTATCGCGAGCCGAGTTTCGATACCATTTCGGCCGCTGGCGCGAATGCGGCGATGTGCCATTACAATCATAACAATGGCACGCCCGCTATGATGAGCATGAACAGTCTCTATCTGGTCGACTCTGGCGCGCAATACCTCGATGGCACCACAGATGTGACTCGCACTATCGCCATTGGTGATGTCACCGATGAGCAGCGTAAGATGTTCACCTTAGTGCTTAAAGGCCATATCGCACTTGACCAAGCACGCTTCCCTAAAGGCACCACAGGGCAACAGCTCGATGGCTTTGCGCGCCAATACCTGTGGCAGCACGGCTTCGATTATGATCATGGCACCGGCCATGGCGTCGGCCACTTCTTAAGTGTGCACGAGGGACCACAGCGGATCGGTAAAAACAGCAACAATGTGGCTTTATTGCCCGGCATGGTACTGTCCAATGAGCCAGGATATTACCGCGCCGATGCGTTTGGTATTCGCATCGAAAACTTAGTCGCCATTCGTCCATGCCAAGCATTGGCTGGGGCTGAACGAGAGATGTATGAGTTTGATGCGCTCACCTTAATCCCCATTGATACGCGCCTAGTTGAGCGCCAGTTGCTGACAACGCAGGAGCTCACTTGGCTTAATGATTATCATCAACGAGTGCGTGACACCTTATCACCATTAATGCAAGGTGACGCGCTAGCTTGGCTATTACAAGCAACCGCAGCGATTTAAGTTACGTTCAAGTGATGACAACTTTTCTGTAAAAAATATCGATAAACAGCACCGAATCTAGGTGCTGTTTTTATTTCTACTGATAAAAACTCACTCAGGGCTTACCTAGCATTACATCCAAAGCTCGAACTTTATTAAGCGCACTTACCCCAATACAATAAAAGTGCAGGTTTTAACCAAAAATTTTGCTATACTCCGCGGCCGCCATTTGGCGTCGGTCATTAATCTAGCGATGCGTTCTCTACTGATTAAATAGACCAAACTAAATTGTTATATTGTCGATATGTTGAATAGGTAAAAACAGGATACCCCAATGAGATTTGAATCTTTTAGTTTTGCTCCAGAGATTGTGCGTGCTATCTCCGATTGTGGCTATCAAAAAATGACGCCTATTCAGCAGCAAGCGATTCCAGCGATTCGCCGTGGTCAAGATGTACTGGCTAGTGCACAAACCGGTACTGGTAAAACAGCAGCCTTCGCGTTGCCGATACTGCAAAAGATGGTTGATAAGCCAAGCGAAACCCAACGCTCAAACACCCGCGCCTTAATTTTAGCGCCCACCCGAGAGCTCGCGGCTCAAGTGGCTGACAATATCAAAGAGTACAGCCGCTATCTGCCTATCTCTGTGCTGACCATTTATGGCGGCGTCAAGATGGATACCCAAGCGCAAAAGCTGAAAAAAGGGGCCGACATTATTGTCGCCACGCCCGGGCGCTTACTCGAGCATATCCAAGCCTGTAACTTGAGCCTGTCGAATGTGGAATTTTTGGTACTCGATGAAGCCGACCGTATGTTGGATATGGGCTTTATCAGCGACATTCAAAAAATCTTACAAGCAGTAAACAGCAAGCGTCAAAACCTGTTGTTCTCGGCGACCTTCTCTAATGCCGTTAAGCAACTGGCTAACGAAATGTTGGTTAAACCAAAGCTTATCAGCGTGGACAAACAAAACACCACAGCGGTAACCGTCAGCCAAGTGGTTTATCCGGTAGAGCAACGCCGCAAGCGTGAGTTACTGTCTGAGCTTATCGGTAAGAAAAACTGGCAACAGGTGTTGGTGTTTACCGCCACCCGTGAAGCGGCCGACACCTTAGTGAAAGAACTTAACCTTGACGGCATTCCTGCGGCCGTGGTCCACAGTGAAAAAGCCCAAGGCAATCGCCGCCGTGCGCTGCGCGAATTTAAAGAGGGCAAGGTACGCGCATTGGTTGCGACCGAAGTGGCCGCTCGTGGCTTAGACATCCCAGCGCTGGAATATGTGGTTAACTATGATCTGCCCTTCCTCGCCGAAGACTATGTGCATCGTATTGGCCGTACAGGCCGTGCCGGTCGCAGCGGCGTCGCCATCTCTTTGGTGAGCCGTGAAGAGGAGCGCACCTTAGCCGATATCGAAAAATTGATCGGCACTAAGATCCGCCGCATCACTATTCCGGGCTACGAAGTGGGCAGTCGTGAGCTGCTGATTAAACAGCTGCAAAAACGTCGCAGCTTTGCTAAAAAGCAACAGCGTAGCGACAATGTGGGCGCGCAGGTGATCGCTGAGAAGAACATGGGCGCTCGCCGCGTCAAAGTGAAGAACTCGGCAAACGCTAAAATTAAGAAGCAAAAATAATCGACGTACGGTCACAAAATTATTTACTAAACAATTAAGGCACTTAACGGTGCCTTTTTTGTGCACCGCGCTTAATTATGCATCGTAAGCCGCGTGCCACTAATAGCCTCAGCATCGTTCGCTATCGCGAACAAGCACAGGGTGATCACCGCACTCTAGGGCGTTAGCGACAACATAAGGTATACTCGGCGGGCAAATTGCCCCCTTTTTTTGTGCTCGGAGAAACCATGACAGAGCAAACCTATAATCAAGCCCTCGTTGAATTAGCGCAAGCAGGACTGGCCGCTTTAGCTGCACGCGCCGACAGCCCCAACGCCCTTAAAACCGCCGCGGCCGAGAGTCACTTTATCTGCAGTTGGATGGCGCAATCGTTAAAGGAGCGCCGTTTTTCAAAACTGGTGGCTGACGATCTGAATCACTGGATCCGCGACGGACGTAGCATGGGCGCCGCAGCTAATCTGCCGGGGTTACTGGCTCGTATCGACCAGCAATACCGCGCAGCGATGGACAACCACACCATTGGGGCATCGCTGCAAACTATGCTCGACTCTCTCAACGAGGATGACTGGTTGGTGATTGTGGATTGCGAAGTCAGTGGCAAACTCAAGCTCGACAGCGATGGCCGCAACAGCTTAATCATCTCAGTGGAGCAATATGAGCAAGATATTGCCGAGGGTAAATTACTAAAACCTATTACCCTTTATGTGCGCAGCGATGAACAAGCGCTCGCTAAGTTAGCCGCCGAGCATCAATTGTTGCTCAGCGCGGGGAATAAAAAAGCCAGCTTAATTAAGCATCATAAGGCCTATAAGCTCTATCCTAATAATCGACAGCCGGCGCTTGCCCTGCTCGTCAAATAACTAAAATAACCCCGATAGCCAGCCAACGAGACAGCCCATGACATCAAGATCACACTACAATGCCCTGTGCCAGCAGTTTAAAACCATCTATCATTTTGAGCACTTACAAGCCCTTGGTGACTGGGATCAAGCCACCATGATGCCAGCGGGCGGCAGTCAGGCGCGGGGTGAAGCGATGGCGCAATTAGCCTTGCACATTCATGCATTAAAAACCGCCCCCAGCCTAGCGGAACACTTGGCCCGCGCGGCCGACGAGCCCTTATCTGCCGCGCAACAGGCTAACCTGCGTGAAATGCGCTATCAGCAGCTACAAGCGACCGCGCTGCCGGGCAAGTTGGTGCAGGCGAAAACGCAATTAACCTATACTTGTGAACATGCCTGGCGCGCCCAGCGACAACAAAACGACTGGCAAGGATTTAAACCAAATTTAGAAGCCGTTATCGCCTTGGTGCGAGAAGAGGCGCAGATCTTAGGTGAGGCACAGCAGCTTGCGCCCTACGATGCGCTGCTGAATAAATTTGAGCCCGGTACCACTATGGCGCAAATTGATCGCGTGTTTGGCGACCTCAAAACCTGGTTACCCTCGCTCATCCAGCAGGTACAAGCCAAGCAGCAAGAGTGGCCGACCAAGACGCTGCCTCACGCGACAATCGCCCAGCAAAAAGCGCTCAATCTAGATGTGATGACCTTGCTGGGGTTTGACTTTAAGCAGGGCCGACTCGATACCAGCAGCCACCCCTTTTCAGGCGGAGTTCCGGGCGATGTGCGCATCACAACCCGCTATGATGAGCATGACTTTTTAACAGCACTCTTTAGCACTATCCATGAAACTGGCCACGCCAGATACGAGCAAGGCTTACCCCTTGAGTGGCGCGGCCAGCCCGCAGGTAATGCACGATCCATGGCGATACATGAAAGCCAAAGTCTATTTTTTGAGATGCAGATGGCGCGCGGCACGGGCATATTGCCGCTATTACTGCAACGCATTAATCACCATTTAGGCTGCCAGCTCAGTGAACTAGAGCTACAACATTGGCTCACGCGAGTCTCACCGGGGCGCATTCGCGTCGATGCCGATGAGGTCACTTATCCCTGCCATATCATGTTGCGCTATGAGGTGGAAAAAGGCCTGATTGAGGGTCGTTTAACGGTAGCCGATCTGCCCGAATTTTGGGATGCCTCGATGCAATCACTCTTAGGTCTATCCACCCAGGGGGATTATCGCAACGGCTGTATGCAAGATATTCACTGGCCAGTGGGTGAACTGGGTTACTTCCCAAGCTATAGCTTAGGCGCCATGTATGCAGCCCAATTTAGCGCCAGCATGCAAAACCAAATTGGCAGTATCGATGCCTTAATTGCCGCGGGCGAACTGACATTAGTGACCCAATGGTTACAGGACCATATTTGGTCGAAAGGCGCATTACTGACAACTGATGAGTTAGTCATCGCCGCCACTGGAGAGACACTAAACCCGGCGCACTTTAAGCAGCATTTAATGACTCGCTACCTCTAATTTTCCTGGGGTAATGGCATCTAGATAGTCGCACCGTGATCACCCTGTACTTGCCATCACGGGGCGGCTTATAACGCCCAAATTGATTAGCCTAGCCAGCTGTGAGACCATCAACATTAATCACCACTGACAAGAAAGCGACTCATAGAGTACAACCGCCATGATTATCCGCCCTATTCACGCCGCTGACTGGCCCGCGATACTGCAGATCCAAGATGAGTGCTACCCCAATATCGAACCCGAATCGCTACAGGCACTGCAAAGTAAGGTACAACTGTCACCAGACTCTTGCTACGCCATCGAACGTAACGAGCAACTGATTGGCTATTGCCTCGCCCATCCATGGCAATTGGATCAGCCGCCAACATTAGAGCAGGTAGTAACTCAGCCTAGCCGCTGCAATACCCTGTATCTGCACGACATCGCCTTATCATCCAAGGCCAGAGGTTTAGGCGCGGGTGAACAGATCTTTAAGCGCTTAATCGATAACGCCAAACAGCACAATGTGGCCAGTATCTCTTTAGTGGCCGTGGGCGGTGCTCACACATATTGGCAACGATTAGGCTTTAAATCGCGTATAATCAGCAAATCTCTCGACGACTACCCCGCTGACGCCTGCTATATGGTGTATCCGTTAGCTTGAGCTGGGTCTGTAAGTCGATGAAAAATTAGTTAATTACATATTTAAGAGAGCAATATGGCCCGTAGAGTCGGTTACACCTTTAACAAGCAGTACAAAGAGATCAACTTCGTTTACGACAAGTATAACGACATGTATGAAGCGGTTGCAGCCGCCGAAGGGGTCGATTTGACCCGTTATCATGCGATGGAAGCCCAAGTGGCGACGACCTCTAAAGGCTCACAAGCGGTAAAAGATTATCGCTTAAAAGAGTTTGAGCGCTTTGGCTTTACCAAAATTCACTTTATTCGCGATGAAGTCGAATAATCAGATCTTAATGGCAGCCATAACAGCCCTAGCTAACCTGTAGATGTAGGAACTCAAATGTCCAATAGTGAACACGCTAACTTTCCTCGGGCGGGATTTATTCGCCGCCTCGGGGCCATCGTTTATGACTTATTACTGGCCGTGGCGGTATATATGATCGCTGGCGCCATCGGCTTTGGTGTCTTTATCGCACTCACCGCCAGCGGCATGTTATCGATGCAAGGTGTTGATCATGTCTCCGATCTGCTCAACGGCACCCCGCTTTATCAAGGTCTGTATCAGCTGTGGATCGCCTTGTGTGTAGGGCTGTTTTACGTCCTGTTTTGGAGTTACGGCGGCCAAACCCTCGGCATGCGCGCTTGGCGTCTGAAGATCCAACACCCTAACGGCCAAAGCCTGAGTGTGATCACCGCCACCGCACGTTTAGTCTGGTCACTGCTTGGCATAGGTAATTTGTGGATCTTAATCAATGGCGACAAGCTCGCGCTGCAAGATATGATGACCCGCTCTGAAGTGGTGGTATTGTCTAAAGAAGCCAACCAACTGCGTAATTGGCACGGGGTATAACCCTCAACACCAGCATCAAAAAAGGACCATTCAATGGTCCTTTTTTGTGCTAGGTGCTAGGTTTTCGCGCAACGAGCTTAAACCTTTCAGCCTTATTTACGAATGTAGTAAATCGCCAAGCTACTGAAGATCAAAGGCGGCATTATCGCCCCAAGAATAGGCGGTAAGCCATACACTAAGGTCATGGGGCCAAATATCTCATTACAGATATAAAAACTGAAACCGGCCATCACCCCCAATAACACTCTGGCGCCCATGGTCACGGTGCGCAGCGGCCCAAATACAAACGACAGCGCCACCAACATCATTACCGCCACGGTCACTGGCTGCATCACCTTACGCCATAGTGCCAGTTCATAACGACCGGAATCTTGATTGTTAATCTTTAAATAGTCCAGATAATCCACCAAGCCTTCGATAGACAAGCCCTCGGGTTTCACCGACACCACGCTAAGCTTATCTGGCGTAAGCGTCGATTCCCAGCGGTAAAGGGTTAAATTGCTCGAGCTCACCCTATCTTGTTCCAGCAAGGTTTGACGCACATCCAAGAGGCGCCAATGATCGCCCGAATAGACTCCGCGCTTTGCCGCAATCGTGCGCACCAGGTTGAGTTCGGCGTCAAACTCATACAGTACAATATTACGTAGGTTATCAATACTTTGGATTTCACCTATATTAACAAATAGATCGCCATCTTTAGCCCAGATCCCACGGCTGGATTTAAACAGACTACCGCCAGACACTTTCACCGCTTGCAACTCTTTCGCGTGACGCTCGGCAACGGGTGCGCCCCATTCCCCCAAGGCCATCACAATTAGCATCAGTGGCACCGCGGTTTTCATCGCCGATAAGGTAATTTGAAAGCGTGACAAACCAGATGACTGCATCACCACTAACTCAGAGTTAGAGGCCAGCATGCCCATGCCGATCAACGCGCCGAGTAGCACCGCCATCGGGAAAAACATCTCAATATCACGGGGGATCAAAAACAGCACGTAAATGCCTGCATCCACCATGGAATAACTGCCGCGCCCCACGACACGCAGTTGATCGACCCACTTAATAATGCCCGACAAACCGGTAAGCACCAGCAAGCACAATGCCGAGGTGGTGATCAGGGTGCGGGCGATATAGAAATCTAAAATTCTCATGCGGCCACCTTCTTACGTCTTAGAAGGCCAGCAAGTTTGGCGCCAAAAGGTCGTTCCTTACCCAGTAGCAATATGCCTAACAACAGCGCCGACGCATGGATCCACCACATGCCTAAATAGGCCGGGATCACCTCATCTTCGAGTGCTTTACGCCCGGCAATCATCAAACCAAAATAACCTAGGTAAAGTAAAATCGCCGGAAACATCTTGGCAAACTTACCTTGACGCACATTAACCCGCGCCATGGGCACGGCAATTAAGGTCATAAAGGGGATCGCCAACGGAATGGCCAAACGCCAATGGAACTCGGCGACGGCGCCCGCCCCTTCGGTGGCCATCAATTGGTCGATAGGCAAAGCCGACAACTTACGCCTTCGCTGATCCACCTCTTGCTCTTTAATCTGCATCTCATACCCGCTAAATTCAACCAACTGATAGTCGAGTTGATTAGGAGTATTTTGGTACTGAGTGCCCTCGTTTAGCTTGAGCCTTTGCGCGCCCGATTCATCTTCCACCACACTGCCCCCATGAGCGACAACGATGTTGGATTGCCCCGAATCATCCTCAGGATCAGGTAACTGGGCCACAAATACTTTATCTAGTTGATTGTCACGGCCAATACGTTCAACAAACAATACCGCTCGACCATTGGGGCTGGTTTGAAAACGCCCTTGAGTGATTGCCGCGAGTCCCGCTTCAGACTGGGCATGTTCTAACACGCGATTTTGCGCCTCTTCGGCCCAAGGCGTCACATAAATCGATAATATGCCGGTAAACAGCATATTGGCTAGCGCCAGCAGTAGAGTGACGCGGGTGATATACCATTCGCTTACCCCGACCCCATGTAACACCACCATTTCACTTTCGGCATACATGCGCCCATGGGCCACCAAAATGCCCAAAAACAGGCTTAAGGGCACCACAAGTACGGCAAGGTAAGGCAGGTTAAGGCCAAGCAGGGTCATGACTAAGGAGGCCGGAAACTCCCCTTCGGATGCATCAGCAAGTACGCGGACAAAATGTTGGCTAATAAAAATAGCTAACAGCACTAAAAGTACCGCCATTTGCGCTTTTAAAACTTCTCGAATCAAGTATCTAAATACAATCACAGGCAGGATCCAGTCCCTAAACTTATATTTATGCTGGTGTCAGCCTACTTTTCATGTAGACTGTCTACTTTTGGTAGTTTTGTGACCAAACCTTAACTAAACTTGGCAGAAGAACACCCATAAAATTAACAGCGGTGTACCATTTTTTAGGGACGATTTGGACATAAGCAGACATTATCTAATAAATAATAAAATTTGTCTTTAAGAATCTAGGAGAGCTCATGGAGTTTAGCGTTAAGAGCGGCAGCCCAGAAAAACAACGGTCGGCCTGTATTGTCGTTGGTGTCTATGAACCTAGACGCCTATCTGGTATTGCTGAGCAACTCGACAAAATCAGTGAAGGCTATATTAGTAACCTTTTACGCCGTGGCGATTTAGAAGGTAAACCAGGACAGATGCTACTGTTGCATCATGTACCTAACGTGCTAAGTGAGCGCGTGCTATTGGTTGGCTGTGGCAAAGAGCGCGAGCTCGATGAGCGTCAATACAAGCAGATCATCACCAAAACCATTAACACCTTAAATGAAACGGGTTCAATGGAAGCGGTATGCTTTTTAACAGAACTGCATGTTAAAGGGCGCGATACCTACTGGAAAGTCCGCGAAGCGGTCGAAACCACCCAAAACAGCCTATATTGCTTCGATGCACTCAAGACTCGCAAAGGCGAAACCCGTCGTCCGCTACGCAAATTAGTCTTTAATGTGCCGACACGCCGCGAACTCACCTTAGGCGAGCGTGCTATCGAACACGGCATGGCCGTCTCTTCGGGTATGCATCTGTGCCGCGACGTGGCCAATATGCCGCCTAACATCTGTAATCCAGCGTACCTTGCCTCACAAGCGCGTCAAATTGCCGAGCACCACGACACCTTAAGTGTGAGCACCCTAGGTGAAGAGCAAATGGCCAAACTGGGCATGAACTCCTACCTTGCCGTCGGTCGTGGCAGCGACAACGAATCTGTCATGACGGTCATGGAATATAAGGGGTCGGTCGACAGCACAGAAAAACCTATCGTATTGATAGGTAAAGGTCTTACGTTTGATTCTGGCGGTATTTCTCTCAAACCTGGCGAAGCCATGGATGAGATGAAATACGATATGGGTGGCGCCGCAGGCGTGATTGGCGCAATGAAAGCCCTATGTGAGCTTAAACTGCCTATCAATGTGGTGGGCATCTTAGCAGGCTGTGAAAACATGCCATCGAGCAATGCTTACCGCCCGGGTGATATTCTCACCACCATGTCAGGTCAAACTGTTGAGGTGCTCAATACCGATGCCGAAGGCCGCTTAGTGTTATGCGATGTACTGACTTACGTTGAGCGTTTCGACCCAGAGTTGGTGATCGATACCGCGACCCTAACGGGCGCCTGCGTGATCGCACTGGGTAAGCATGCTTCAGGGCTGTTTTCGTCACATAACCCATTAGCACACGAGCTACTTAATGCGGGTGAGCAAAGTGGTGACCGCGCATGGCGCATGCCACTGTGGGATGAGTATCAAGAGCACCTTGAAAGCCCCTTTGCCGACATGACCAACTTAGGTGGCCGCCCAGCTGGCGCTATCACCGCGGCATGTTTCCTGTCACGCTTTACCAAAAAGTACAATTGGGCCCACATCGACGTTGCAGGCACAGCATGGAACAGTGGCGCAAACAAGGGGTCAACTGGCCGTCCAGTGCCTTTGTTAACCCAATTTCTGATCAATCGCGCCGGTGTTGAACAAGGCGAGTAATTGATACAGTAAAAAGGTTTTTGGCCGATAAAAGTGAAGCGCTCAGCTTCACTTTTTTTATCTGGCTAACAACCGAGCGGATCGCCAAGTGCTGTAATCACTTTCAACCACTTGTTGATGCACAGTAAACCGACTAACCTAACCATAAATTAGACCTGACAAGGGATGTCTGGTGGAAGAAACCATTTTGAATTCAGACTTTAATCTCGACAAATTTTCTTGTAGCAACTGCGCCAACAACACCCAGTTATGCTTTGATTTTACCATGGCCTTTCAGCCCATCATTAATATTAAGCAACAGCAGATATTTGGCTATGAAGCCTTAGTGCGCGGCTTAAATAATGAATCGGCCTTTTCTATTATCTCCCAAGTCACCGAAAAAAATCGTTACGCCTTCGATCAGGCGTGTCGGGTAAAGAGCCATTGCCTTGGCCTCTAAGCTTGAGCTCGACTCTATGCTGAGCATCAATTTTTTACCTAATGCCATTTATCAACCCGAGCGCTGCATTCGCACCACCCTCGCTGCTGCCAAAGAGTATGGCTTTCCCACCAATAAAATCATGTTTGAATTTACCGAGGTGGAAAAAATTGAAGACAGCAACCATGTTCAACGTGTAGTCGAATACTATCGCTCACTGGGGTTTATCACCGCAATCGATGATTTTGGTGCAGGGTATGCCGGACTGGGCTTATTAGCCAATTTCCAGACCAATATCATTAAGCTCGACATGGATCTTATCCGTAATATCGACCAAGACATTGCGCGCCAAGCCATTGTAAAACACACCCTCAATATGTTTAATGAGCTCAACATCACCTGCCTAGCCGAAGGCATAGAAACTGTCGAAGAGATGGTTTGGCTGCGTGATATTGGTATTGAGCTAATGCAGGGCTACCTGTTTGCCAAACCTGGATTTGAGCACCTGCCACAAGTCGATTTTTCTCAGTTTTAACGCCTCAATCGCCACCAAAGAGTTAAGGTGCCAATCAAACGCGCTCACCACACTATTTAGGGACATGAGTTATTGACCAAGAGCGCGGCCTAACGCTGCGCCTTTTAACCCTGACAACCGCCAGTCACTAATACAGCAAGCTAATTCTTCAAGCCAGCCCTTGAAACCAGTCTTTCAAGCCCGTCTTTCAAATCTATTCTTCCACCGACGGCATTAACTCACCTCAGCAATAGACACACTCATATATCCTCATGGCCATTCACGCCGCAGTTTTGTCATCGCGGGCCATTTTTACAATTGAATAATCTTGATATTCAGCATCAGCATATCTGCTTTAGGTTTTATAACATCTAAATCGGCAAAATATGTCTCTACCCTGCACAGCAAAAAGCAGTGATAAACACCATACTTTTGCCGATACACACTATAAAACCAGCACTGGATTAACCACTGATTAATTGAGAATTTTTGATTTATCATCGGCGAATGCAGTGTGATTAAGCTCAATATATCCCCAAATGCCTAAGCTCATAATAGCCCAACTCATCTACAGCCCAACTCACCTTTCATCGCCGAAAACGCGCTGGGTCTGCGAGATGAAACACAGTGTGAAATCTGTAAGGAATGCTGCCAACGTCGCTCTGTTAGCGCCAATTGCAGTCGTAATAATGCGCAAGCTTAGCCCGGTTAGCCATCACCGGCACGACATAAAAGGAAACACTATCCAATGAAATCGTACTTAAATATTGCCTTAATCTGCGTTGCATTCGGCCTCAGTGCCCAAGCACAAGCCTTTGATGCCAAGTTAGCCCAAAGCTATCAGCAGCAGTTTAACAACGCCAAAGGCGCGACCGTGGGTAAGGCCATTGGCCTAATGAGTCCCGATGCCTTTATAACGCTGGCTCAATCAAACCAACCCATGCTTGCCATCGATATTCGCACCCCCGAAGAGCGTGGCATCTTTGGTTTAGGGATAAACCAGCAAATCGATATTAGTCTTAATGAGCTATTTACCCCAGAAAACCTCGCCAAGATCCCAACCGATAAACCTGTGGTGATAGTGTGTAAATCTGGCCTTCGCGCCATGGCCGCTGGCACGGCGCTGCGTCATCTGGGTTATGACAATGTCAAAGTGCTCAAAGGCGGCTTTGCCAGCCTGACAAAACAAGTTAGCCCCAAACTGGCAAAATAGTGTCGGCGCAAATGAAAATGGTCAATGGCCTGCTTACCAAGCAATTTAACAACGCGAACATCATGAGTTCGCCCGAAGAAAGGAGGTGATGACCCCAATACGCTGCAATACATAGTTAATTATCATCTGTTTATCATCTCTGCATTTAGGCAGCCTGTAAGGGCTGCCCTTTTTTTATCAATTAAAACGACCACTTCGGCCTTAATCGTTATCTTTGTGGTCAAGGAGTTGGCATCTAGGAGTGGAAATTGTTAGGGTGTGATCCGCTCAAACCTGTTTGATACGACATCTTTATATTTGCTCAAAGGAATCCGCTATGTCACGCCTGTTGTTACCTCTATTAACCCTTATTTTCATGCAGTTTTCGATACAGGTTAACGCCGCGACTAATAATGAAGATGCAGAAACTCCCCCAGCAACCCCATTGGCACATTCACAAACCGATATTCTCGATAGACCTCTGATTGAGCGCTATATTCTCGATGAACTGAAACAGTTAAGAAGCGAGCAACAAGATCTTGAGCGCCGCATGATCGTCAGCATTACCGACCGCGAGCTGTCGGTCGCCGACAAGTCACTTAACTATGCCAACGTGACCGTGACCTACTTCTTTTATATTATCGCTGGCGTTGCCTCGCTTATCGCCTTTATCGGCTGGCAATCACTGCGTGAGATAAAAATGAATACCGCCAAACTCGCCGCCGATCAGCTCGATAACATTACCGAACAATATGAATCTAAGTTTAAGGAGTTGGAAAATGACCTTAAACGGAAAAGCCGCATCATCACCAAAAACAACCGTGATATTGAAATTATTAATGAAATCCATACCCTATGGTTACACGCTCAAGGCGCACAAACCCCAGAGCAAAAAATCGCGGTGTACAATGAGATCTTAAACATTCGCCCGGGCGATCTTGAAGCCATGACCTCTAAAGCCGATGCCGCCATGGAGATGCGCGAGTTTAACTGGGCGCTCAGCCTGTGTAATCGCGTGCTCGAAGTCGACTCTAATAACGCCCATGCGCTCTATCAACGTGCCTGCGCCTTCGCCTGCCTAGGGCAGGAAGATCGCGCCTTGTCGGATCTACAGCAAGCCATTGAAAACAGCGTGTCCTTTAGAGAGGTAGCCGCCAATGAAGCCGATTTTGCGAACCTAAGAGACAACCCAAGGTTCGATATTCTTATCTCATCGACCGAGAGCTAATACAACGCCTGTTCGGCAGGGGCATGTGCAGATACTTCTGCTACACGGTAAGTAATGTGCTAGCTGACATTTAGCTGAGTTCGTATTTATTGGATGTGTTTGAAGGTCGTACCTTCATGGCAATCTATCGCCTGCCCGGCGGGGGATGTGCAAACACTATTTTGGCTCGCCGAGATTCCATCCATGGAGGCTCCACGGCGACATCCTGTCGCCAAGGGCCAAAACCGCGTTTACACTGGGTCATTTCGTCTCTTCGATTTGGCTTCATTGGGTAAGGTGAGTGACGTGTTAGCTAACATTTAGCTGAGTTCTTGTTTATTGGATGTGTTTGAAGGTTGTACCTTCATGGCAATCTATCACCTGCGGTGAGGGTTGATTAAGCGTTAACCTTCGCTGCTATCAATCACCTGCCGTGGGCATATGTGCAGATACTTCTGCTACACGGTGAGTGAAGCGTAGCTTCGAGCCCACGAACGAGAGGCAGGGATGCCGAACTGGCTTTTAGATAGGGATATCGTTGTGAGCCGTCCGTGGAGGCTCGACGATGGCATCCCTGCCATCAACGTCCGCAGCCGCATCTGCACTGGATTATTAACTTTCTTCGATTTGACTTCATTTGATACTGTGAATGAAGTGCTAGCTAACATTTAGCTGAGTGCTTATTTATTGAATGTGTTTGAAGGTCGTACCTTCATTGCTACTTAACGCCTGCCCGGCGGGGGATGTGCAGATACTGCTTCGGGACGCTGTACGCCATCCATGGCCGCTTAACGAAAACATCCATGTTTTCGATACCCTCAGCCGCATCTGCACTGGGTCATTTCGTCTCTTCGATTTATCTGCGTTTGATACACCTTGATACAAGCCATTATTTTTATGGAAAAAAGCATACTGAAATGTGACATAACATGTTGATTGCAACCAGCAGGGTAGATTAAAGTATCACCACTTAAGGACAGAGCCAGGCCAACTCGAATCAAACATCGACCACGCCATTCAGGGAATGAAAAGCCAACCACCATGCGCCAATCACCTCCCATAAAAGTAAACTCTGACCCCATTTATTTACATGCTTGGTCTTCTACCTTACAAGGTAGCGTACCTTGCAAGGTCTCACTAATAAGTTGTTAGGCTTACAAATTATTATTTAGGAAAATTTATGAAAATTAGAACTACGTTACTATCATTACTTTTTATCTCATCTCCATCCTTTTCTGGAGATCCTGAGTTTATAGATTTTGCAGTAAAACAAGCTCATAACCAAGGCTTTACAGGTTGTGATACTGCTATAAAAAAGATATATGAAAATGCGGGAGGCTCTGACATACGCATCAATGTTACCAAACATAATGACAACCCAAATCAACTTACAATGATTGGTACTTGGGGTAGCAAAGGGGATTCTGTTTTTAACAAAGTTACGTTGTTTAAAGTTGGAACTCAATGCAAATATGACCTTACTTCAATAATTCAGTCTTCAAAATCATGTATGGCATATGCCAAGGAAATGTCTGCTTTTGACTATGTTGCTGAAACTGGAGATTACATCTGGATGCAGAATAAAGGGGGCGTAAATATGATGCTTCAATCTACTGGATTGGGTTGTACAGCGATATTTAACTTGGATCAAAAAGCCTAACAAAGCGTTTAAGACAGATTCCCAACGCATGGCATTTTCATTTCATCGTTGGGTTTTGTGTTTACGGTGTAATGGTTTAAGTTCTGTGGTGGCGTTGCTCACTACTTAACGCGGCGTTATAAGGCATTATGAGTTCGGCATTAATCGCAGCCGCAGTGGTTGCATCAATAAGCACACCAAACTATGAAGTATCATCATGTGATAACTCAAAGTTTGAGCTAAAGCACGCTGTTGTTGCTAAATGGCCTGTGATTGAAGATCACCTGCGTTTAGATTCTGGATTTGTGAAAATAGAAGCCATAGTAAACTCTACTGGTGTTGTAACTTCTCAAAAAATAACTGAGACAAAGCCCCGACGTATATTTGACCGTTCAGCTATAAAGGCAATGGAGAAATGGTTATTCTCAGAGAGTGATAAAGAGCAAAGATGTTTTAATGTTATCTTTAAGTTTAAGTTGGTGCGTTGAAGCGCCTTATAACAAGCCAAGTCAGCGGGACTATTTCTAGAACACCTCGACACCTAAAAGGAATTAATAATGAGCCAAGCCCCAAGTATTAAGACATTAAAAATCAAGAATTTTGGTTGTATAGGGAGCCAGCCCATTGAGCTAGATATCGACAACATAGTAGTTTTGGTTGGCCCTAATAATGCGGGGAAAAGTACGATTCTAAAAGCATATGAGGCTGTCACTGATTGTTTAAAATTAGAGCAAGATGATTTTCACAACAAGCAAGTTAGCGTGGATAGTTTTCCTGAAATAGAAGTACATTCTGTGGCCATCGAAGATAATAAACCTGGAGATGAATGGTGTTTAGATCAAGGTGACGGAACATATCTAATAAGAGAAAAGTGGAAGTGGACTGGAACCAATAAAGAGCCTGTGAGAGTCGGGTTTAACGTTGCTCTTGATAGATGGGCGCAAGAAGGCGACCAAGAAAGAATGCCTTGGGGAACAAATAATGTGGCAAAAGCTAGAAGACCAAAACCACATAGAGTGAATACATTCGATGATCCAGAGGTTCAGTCTAAGGCTATTACATCTCTTTTGAAAAGTTTGCTCGAAGATAGTATCAAAACAATTAAAGAGAATGAAGAAGACGAAAAAACCAAGTATGAATTACTTGTGGAAAGCTTAAAGGATTTGCGAGACTCATCAAAAATAACGCAACAAGAAAGTATCGAAGGCCTAGAAGGTACTGCAAATGAAATTATTAGCAAAATATTCCCAAGCCAAGAATTAAAGATATCTGCTCCAGAAAGCTCAGCCCCAATTAAAATTGATCTCTTAGGTAACGAGTTCTCAATCGAGATGGGGCCTATAGGTGGCTTGACATTTCCTTTAGAAAAACAAGGTAGTGGAAGCAGAAGAACTGCACTATGGACGATACTTAAGCTGTTGGCCGATAATGGCATTCGAGCCAAAGCTGCTGGAAAAACAGCAAAATCACATCATGAACCGGTTGGCCCAAATACAGCTCATGTTTTATTACTTGATGAACCCGAGGTGAGTTTACACCCATCTGCTACAGAAGTCGCAAGAGATGTACTTTATTCTCTTCCTGATAATGAAAATTGGCAGATAATGGTTGCAACACACTCTCCTAGCTTTATTGACCTGACAAAAGACCACACTACGATTATTAGAGTTGATAAAACTCAAAATGATGACATTGAAACCACCACTTTGTTTAAGCCTGAATCCGCACAGTTAGATGAAGATGACAAAGAAAATTTAAAGTTAATTAACTTATTTGACTCGCATATATCCGAAGCTTTTTTTGGTGGAAAAGTTCTTATCGTTGAAGGTGATACTGAATACTCTGCTTTTAACTACATCAAGAATAAAGAGATTGAATCAGATAACAATTCGTATCACGATCTAAATATCATAAGAGCAAGAGGGAAAGTAACCGTTGCGTCAATGATGAAAGTCTTAAACCACTTCGGTAAAAAGTTCTACGCGCTACATGACACTGATGTTCCAACAGTAAAATCTAAGAGAAAAAATAAAGAGTTGAGTGTTAATGGTGCAATTGTTTATGACCAATTTACGATGGCAAATCCAGCTTGGACTAACAACGAGAAAATTCTTGCTCAAATGACAGAAAAATCAAGAGTAGTTGCTTCTGTGATCAACTTTGAAGATGCTTACTTTGACGAAACTATTGGCAGTGATAAGCCAGAAAACTGTATAAAACATATTAAAGAAGAACAAGATATGTACCAAAAAATTAAAGGCTTATTGGACGGTATTCTTGAACTTGGAGAACATGGATTACCTGCAGGTGCAGTAGCTTGGTCGGATATGTCGGAACTAAGTGATGTCGTTCAGGCCCGCCTTTCATCAGTTACAATCAATGCTGAAGAATAGAAATATAATCGGGTAGCCGGAGGTATCTAGCCTCCAGCCCCCACGCCACCCTGCATGCGGCTCCGCACACGACTAAATGGATTTAGGAGGTAGGGCGAAGCAGGATGCCAAAGCCGAGGGCGGTTCATTTAGAACACCTAATTCATTTTCTGATTAGGTGTTCTAAATGAACTGCGATCCATCCATCTCTCAGTGAATATAATCCTGCTTTCTTCAGATACTCATTGCTCAGCGCTTGCTGTATTCCTGGTGTTTTAGATCTACGCTAAGGGCCTTTACTTGTGATCCCATAAGGTTAAATCGAAGAGACTGATAATCCAGTGTAAACACATTTTTGACCTTCCGAGGCAGGGATGCCGAGGCAGAGCTCACAAGGATGTGCTCGTAGCGTGTCACAAATGTGTTTGCACATGAAGCCTGCGGCAGGCAATTGATAAACCATGAAGCTATGGTTTAAAACTCACCTTACAAATACCAAAAACAGGTAAGTACTTAAATAAAACAATGAAACTACTCTCCCCACCTCAAAAGAGTGCTGGCACATGGCCCACCGCAGGTGATAGGTTGCCATGAAGGTACGACCTTCAAACACACCAAATCAATGACGATGCGGCCAAACGCTACCACCAAAAATATTACCCAATTTGTTATTCGACAAATCCCCTCCCCCTATGGTTTACCCCCCCACTTTTAGTGTAAAATCTCCCCTTTCGTCAATCATCAAGTCAGACTCAGCCAACATAGAGCCAGATAATGCCAAACGCCCTGTTTTACCTGATGCCGCAAA
The DNA here is from genome assembly GCF_059338375.1 of Shewanella sp. 553. Classification (NCBI taxonomy): domain Bacteria; kingdom Pseudomonadati; phylum Pseudomonadota; class Gammaproteobacteria; order Alteromonadales; family Shewanellaceae; genus Shewanella; species Shewanella sp. 553. The sequence goes on along the minus strand of NZ_CM181701.1, from coordinate 821,773 downwards.
CACTTCCTAAAGCTGGGCAACCTGCAGCCGCAGCAGCTACGGTGACATCGGCGCTCGATGATGTTTACCGTTTGGCGTGCCAACTTGCACAGCAAGCGTTTGCTCGCCAGCAATTGGTGTATATTCATTGCAACGATCAGCAGCAAGCCTATGCCATTGACGAAATATTATGGCAATTTGAGCCCACAGCATTCGTGCCCCACAACCTAAAAGGTGAAGGGCCAACGGGCGGCGCGCCAGTGGAAATTGGCTTTGATAAGCTCGGCCCCAATAAAAATCGTCATCTTCTGATAAATCTTGCAGACCAAGCGCCGCAATTTGCGGTAAACTTTGGCCAGATTATCGACTTCGTTGCTAACGATGCTGCCATGAAAGCGACCGCCCGCGATCGTTATCGTCAGTATCGCCAGTTAGGGATCCCCCTGACGACCCAACAACCAATTAATTAGTTTGAGAAGCACACGCTCCTATGGAAAAGACATACAACCCGCAGTCAATCGAACAAAGCCTCTACCAGAACTGGGAAGAGAAAGGTTACTTTAAGCCCCACGGCGATGAGTCAAAAGGCAACTATTGCATCATGATCCCGCCACCAAACGTGACGGGCAGTCTGCATATGGGCCATGCCTTCCAAGATACCATCATGGATACTTTGACCCGTTACCAGCGCATGAAGGGCAAAAACACCCTTTGGCAGGTGGGTACCGACCATGCGGGTATTGCCACCCAGATGCTGGTTGAGCGCAAAGTAGAAGCCGAAGAGGGTAAGAGCCGTCACGATCTCGGTCGCGATGCCTTTATCGAGCGCATCTGGGATTGGAAAAACCAATCGGGCGGCACCATCACTAAACAGCTACGTCGTCTTGGCGCATCGGTTGATTGGGATCGTGAGCGTTTCACCATGGACGAAGGGATGTCTGAAGCGGTACAAGAGGTGTTTGTTCGTCTGTATGAAGATGAGCTCATCTACCGTGGTAAGCGCCTCGTTAACTGGGATCCTAAGCTGCACACCGCGATCTCTGATCTCGAAGTTGAGAACAAAGAGAAGCAAGGTAGCATGTGGCATTTTCGCTACCCGCTGGCCGATGGCGCACTGACCGCTGACGGAAAAGACTACCTTGAAGTGGCCACTACGCGCCCTGAAACCATGTTAGGTGACAGCGCCGTTGCAGTGCACCCTGATGATGAGCGTTATCAATCACTGATTGGCAAATTTATCCTGCTGCCTATCGTTAACCGCCGCATTCCGATCATTGCCGACGATTACGTCGACATGGAATTTGGTACCGGTTGTGTCAAAATCACCCCGGCCCATGACTTTAACGACTACGAAGTCGGTAAACGTCACAACCTACCCATGTTTAACATCTTAACCATGGACGCGGCGATCCGCTCAACGGCTGAAGTGGTTAACAGCGACGGCACCGCCAACAGCGAGTTAGACAACGCTCTGCCAGAGCGTTATGCCGGCCTTGACCGTTTTAAAGCCCGTAGCGCCATTGTTGAAGAGTTTGAAACCTTAGGCCTGCTGGGCAAAATTGATCCCCACGGATTAAAAGTGCCTTATGGCGATCGCTCTGGTGTGGTGATTGAGCCACTACTGACCGACCAATGGTATGTTGCCGTAGCGCCAATGGCGAAAACCGCCATGGAAGCGGTTGAAAACGGTGATATCAAATTTGTACCGCAGCAGTATGAGAACATGTACAACTCTTGGATGCGTGACATTCAAGATTGGTGTATCTCACGCCAGCTATGGTGGGGACACCGTATTCCTGCTTGGTATGACGAAGCGGGTAAAGTGTACGTGGGCCGCGATGAAAGCGAAGTACGTGCTAAGCACGGCTTAGCCGACACCGTTGTGCTACGCCAAGACCCTGATGTACTGGACACTTGGTTTAGTTCAGCGTTATGGACCTTCTCAACCTTAGGCTGGCCAGAAGATACTAAGGCGCTTAAAACCTTCCACCCAACGGATGTGTTGGTGACAGGTTTTGACATCATCTTCTTCTGGGTGGCGCGCATGATCATGATGACCATGCACTTCATTAAAGATGAAAATGGCAAACCACAAGTGCCGTTTAAGACGGTCTATGTGACAGGCCTTATCCGCGATGAAGCGGGTAACAAGATGTCTAAGTCTAAGGGTAACGTGCTCGATCCTCTGGATATGATTGACGGTATCGATCTTGAAACCTTAGTTGAGAAGCGCACCGGCAACATGATGCAGCCTCAACTAGCCGCAAAGATTGAAAAGAGCACCCGTAAAGAGTTTAGCGATGGCATCGAAGCTCACGGTACTGACGCACTGCGTTTCACCTTGGCATCAATGGCTTCAACTGGCCGCGATATCAACTGGGACATGAAGCGTCTCGACGGTTACCGCAGCTTCTGTAACAAGATCTGGAACGCATCACGCTACGTGTTAATGAACACCGAAGTGCAAGCGGATGATGCTGCAGATGATGCTGTAGGCGAGCCATTAGATTGTGGTCAACATGGCGGCGAAATGGAGCTGTCATTGGCCGATCGCTGGATTATCGGTCTGTTTAATCAAACCGTGAAAACCTATGATGAGCACATGGAAAACTACCGCTTCGACTTGGCGGCCAACACCATTTATGAGTTCACTTGGAACCAGTTCTGTGACTGGTACCTAGAGCTCACTAAGCCTGTGATGCAAAGCGGCACTGACGCCCAGCTTCGTGGTACTCGCCACACCTTGGTGACCATCCTTGAAGCGATGCAGCGCCTGATGCACCCCATGATGCCTTACCTCACTGAGACGATTTGGCAGCGCGTTAAACCGCTAGCTGGCGTTGAAGGCGACACCTTGATGCTCGCGCCGTTCCCTGAGTATCAGGCAGATAAAGTCGATGCCACCGCGATGGAAGATCTTGAGTGGGTGAAGCAAGTGATCACCGCGGTACGTAATATTCGCGCCGAGCTTAACATCGCCCCAAGCAAGCCGCTTAATGCACTGCTGCGTGGCGTAAGTGAGCGCGACAAGGCCCGTATTGAGACCAACCAAGCCTTCTTTAAGACCTTGGCTAAACTTGAAAGCATGACCATTCTTGGCGACAACGACACTGCGCCTATGTCGACCACTCAGTTGATTGGTGACATGGAGCTGTTGATCCCAATGGCGGGGCTTATCGATGTGGCGGCAGAGATGGCGCGTATCGACAAGCAGCTTGAGAAGCTAGCGGGTGAGTTTAAGCGTATCGAAGGTAAGCTGTCTAACCCAGGTTTCGTAGCGAAAGCCCCTGCTGCCGTGATTGAAAAAGAGCGTGCTAAGCAAGCGGAATACCAACGTGATATGGACAAGCTCACCGAGCAAAAAGCAGAACTTGCCAAGCTGGAAGCTTAACCGCGTTTGAAAGCTGCAAGGTTTTAGGGCTGAAAGGTTTAAAAGCTGAAAACCTAGAGACTTAACCGCTTAACAAGAAAGGCAGTCATAAGACTGCCTTTTTTATTGCCTAACACCTTTATTGCTAATGCTTTCATGGCTTAAGTCTATATTGCCTAAACCATTATTATAAAAGCTATGGCGCTATAGGCTTAACTAAAAGGGCTCACACCTTGTAATGAGCAATATCAGCTTCCATCGATTCGGCGAGTCTGGCTAAATCCTCGGTCGCGGCGCTGCTCTGCCTTGCCCCTTCTGCGGTTTGATCTGAGATCTCGCTAATATTAGTGATGTTAATATTGATCTCCTCAGTTACCGAGCTTTGCTCCTCTGAAGCAGTCGCAATTTGTGCATTTAAGCCATTGATCTGCTCGATGCTATTCATGATCAACTGTAATGCTTCTCGCACCGAGAGGGATTTATCGACACTCAGTTTCACCTGCTCGGTGCCACTTTGCATCTTCTGCATCGAACTTTGCGCGCCCTGTTGTAACCGCTGAATCATCTTCTGGATCTCTTCGGTAGAGTCTTGAGTGCGCTTAGCGAGCGAACGTACCTCGTCGGCCACCACAGCAAATCCTCGTCCCTGTTCGCCTGCCCTTGCCGCCTCAATCGCTGCGTTCAATGCGAGTAGGTTAGTTTGTTCTGAAATAGCCTGGATCACATCGACTACGCTACCAATCTCATTTGAGTGCTGTGCGAGTAGCGTCATCGCTTCGCTCGCACTGGTCAACTCTGTGGCAAGCGCTTCGATAACCGAGATACTCTCATTGACTACGGTTTGCGCCCCGTGGGCGGCACTATTCGCCTCCTCTGACACTGTTGCCGCCGCAGCAGCACTTTGCGCTACCTCACGCACGGTCGCGGTAAACTCATGAATCGCCGTGGCGATAAGCTGGGTTTGTTGTTGCTGGTCTAAGACGTTACGCTGGGTCTGCGTTGACACCACGGCGTTCTCTTCGGCTGAGCTAGCCAAACGAGATGTGGATTGATGGGTATTGTTGACCGCCTTTTGGAAGTCTGACGCGATCCGATTAACATTGTCGGCAATATGGGCAAACTCATCGCTACCGCCAAGTGTAATGCGCTTGGTGAGATCTCCCGCGGCAATATCGATCGCGGTAGCTTCTAATTGAGTGACTGACTCACTGACCCGTTTGATGATAAGCATTGAGCTGACGCTAATGACTAACATACTGATGCCAGAGAAAATTGCCACCAGCCAGATATACTGAGCAATATTATCTTCAGATAGCTCAAAACTGTGCTTCGCCTCGCCGATTTGGAGATCTAAGAACCCTTGAGCCTCGCCAGTGATATCTTTAAATAGTGGGTTGATTTTCGTCAACAGGAGATGATTCGATTGAGTATAATCACCATTACTTAAGGCTGCTATGGCGGGTTTAAAGCCCTCTTCTGTCACCTTGTCGAGTAAGTTAACGAGTCGATTGACCTGCTGGCGCTCACTATCATCTAAATTTGAGCTTAAAATCTCGTTATCGACAATATCGTGCAGCTTTTTAATCGATGCCTTACTGGCATCGATATGAAACTCAAGGGGATGATTGTGCATATCGGCAAACTGACTACTGGGATCATGTTGAAACCCAAGCAATAGGCCGCTACGGGCCTTCTCTAGCTCGTTTAATACTGTACCAGCCCGAATGCTGTGCTGCATGCCTTGGGTGTAAAGCTCACCAATCGAATCCCCGGCCTGCTGCATTCCGGTTATCCCTTTATACCCCAAAAACAAAAAAGCGATAATGCTCAAAAACACATTGAGCTTTAACTGAAAGCGCACTGATTTGAAGCGTTCAAAAAAACGCAGGCCTTTGGTGGATGATGCCAGTGTATTGGCTTGAAGCAATTCGTTTTCTAACCGAGACATACCGATTTTCCTTGATTCACCCTAGTCGACAGGATAAAGATGATGATTTGAAACGACACCATATTTATTGTCGGGCAGTCTAACAAGCGCTATATATCAATACTTGGGGGGAGATCAATATATAAGAAACAGTTTGAACAACATCCAGAAGTATAAACTTTAAAAACAACAGCTTAACCAAAAACGGCTGCGTAAGCAGTGAATGAATATCACTCATCCTTAGCGTCAATATTTTTACTAACGTCAACAAACCAGATTAACCATTGTTTTTATTGACTAATTTCTTTAAACAATTGCTTTATCATATTAATGCAATCAAAATAGCGCCAAAATGATCATGGAATGTTAATAATGAAACAATGGTTACTCCTGCCCCTCATACTGGGGTTGATGGCTTGTAGTGGTGGTGGCGTAGAGGACAACTCCCCTAGCATCCCAGACAGTGGTACAGGTGAAGGCAACATTATCCCGCCAACCACGCCGCCTCCGACTACACCCGATCCGGATCCAGAGCCTAATCCCGATCCAACCCCAGATCCGGAGCCAGAGCCTAACCCAGATCCTGATCCGGAGCCAGAGCCAACCCCGGAGCCGGAGCCTGTGCAGCCACCCGATGTTGAACTGGGCCCAGACTTGCAGGGGTGGAACCATCAGCTGCAAACCCTCATCGCCGAGGTGGCCGTCTATAACCAGGGCACCGTGAGCTACCGCTGGCAGCAACTGAGCGGCCCAAGCGTGAACTTATCGGGCGCAGATACCGCCGTGTTAACCATTGATGCCACTGCATTAGAGCAAGATGCCGACATCAGCTTATCGCTAGAGGTTACCGATGGCGCAGGTCAACGCAGTCAAGATCAGCTGACATTGAGCCTTAAAGATCAGATCAGCGCCGCCATTCGCACTGGGGATGCTGGCCAAATGAGTGGCTTTGAGACTCAGGTGATCGACCGCGCCGTCAACCTTATCGCTCAGTATCGCCAAGAGCATCTGACGATGCTGCGCGAGATTTATCAAAATGATGTGGTGCGTTATGACTCGGGTCAACAATCGCAAATGATCCAGATCATCTCCGCCGCCAATGCCTACCCCAACAGCAAACGTTTCGAACTGGTGCGCGGCAATAATGGCCGTATTTTCGCGGCGACCAGTGAAACGGCAGGCCAGCGTAACGCCGCGTTTGGCTCAGATATCATCTCTGGTATGCAAGAGGGCAATAATCTCGATTTTGAACCCAGTATGCTGCGACTCTTAGGTTGGTTGTTAGCCCAAGATGCCACCACCTTGCCTCAAGCAAAGCAGGTCAAATTGCTAATGATGGGCGATTGGAGCAATAACCGTATTACAGCATGGTTAGGTAAACAGTTCCCCGATTGGCAAGTGACGCGCTGCAATGTGGCCGCCGAGCTCAGCGACTGCTTAGCCGATGCTCAGCTGGTGATCACTGGCTCAAGCGGCGATTTTAGCGACGCACTGGTCAGCGACAACCTAACGCGCCTACAACAGGCTGGTACACCACTGCTTTATCAGCATATGCACAGTTGGAACAGCGTGCCGCTCACTCAAACTGTGCTCAACACCATGGGATTTGCCATGCAAGGTCCGGGTGGACCAGGTAACTATTTTGGTGCCGATAAAGCCGACTGGGCTAACTATAGCGCCATGTTTAACGCTAAACCCTCGTTAACCCAAGAGAGTCTATGGTTAAGCCTACTAAGGGATGAAACAGCGCCGTTTAATTTAGCGGCCTGCGCCACTGGCTGCGATGCTCGCTTTAATAACGATTATCGCCCCGCCCTCAATCATATTCGTAGCCAGATAGTTGGGTTTGATAGCCAAAAACTCGACATTTTCAGCCTAGATGATCACCAGCTGTACAAATACCTGATCATGCTGGGCGATGTGTATCGCCATGACATTAGCTACCCTATGAATGTGGCGACCACTGCCACCATGGACTATTTAAAGGCTTTTTTTGCCGATCATACGGTTTATTACACGCGTGATATCAATGCGGTGCCGCTCGATTTAGGTAACTTCAGCCGCACCGATTTTAGCCATATCACCCCGATGAGTCAGCAGGTCAAGTTGGTCAGCAAGCAAGGGTTTCGATCGGCGGGTGTCTATGCACTGCCCGGACAAACCGTTAAGGTCACCCGCACCGATGACAGCCCACTGCGCGCTTGGGTATTTATTAATACCCAGCGCTCAGGCTCAACCCATGAGTTTGCCAATAATGGCTATAACCGCGCTAAGTTTTTACAATCACCCCATATTGAAATTAAGCCGGGTGAAACTATTAAGCTGACCTCCCCCTACGGCGGTCCATTGCAGGTCAGTTTTAATGCCAACGATCTCCCGGTGACACTGTCGTTTACGACTGTAGGGCAACACCCCTATTGGCGTGAAGGGATGGACGGCACCGCCTTTTTACAAGCACTCGACAAAGGTGACTACGATTGGGCTGAGCTGGCCACACCGCACTTTGAGGTGCATTCTCGCCTCGATAAGATGCGCAGCACCATGAGCCATGAGCCGCTATGGGACACCCCAGAGAAAATGGGGCAGGCTATCATGACCCATGTGCATAACTACCCTCACCTACTGGCGGGTTTTCAAGGCCCATTTATTGAAAGGGTCGATGAAATTCATGACTTTGCCGCCAGCAAAGGGCTGACCATCAATCAGCTCGACATCGTTAAACACATGAATGCGGATCAACCCACCTGCGGTGCAGGCTGCTCGGGTAACCCCTACGATGCGGGCTGGTCATTTAGCCCTACCGGACATGGCGATATTCATGAGTTAGGCCATGGCTTAGAAAGCTGGCGCCTACGTTTCAACGGCCATGAGGGGCACGCCTCAACCAACCCTTACTCCTATTACAGCAAGTCTCGCGCCTACCTTGAAAGCGGCAAGTTACCACAATGCCAAGGGCTAGAGATAAGCGATGAATTTGCCACCTTGCAAGCGAGCCAAAATGAAGTCGATCCCTTTGCTTATATGCAGGCGGCTAAGCTCACTGGCTGGTCTAATGGTATGGCGATTATGCTGCAATCTATGGTCGTGGCGCAGCAACAAGGACCCCTGCAAAACGGTTGGCACCTGCTTGCACGACTGCACATTGTACTGCGTGCATTTGAGCGGGCGCAGGCCGATGAAGCAAGTTGGCTGGCGGATCGCGCAGGGATAGGATTTGACCAATTCAGTTTGGATGATGCTAAAAACATGAGCCAAAACGATTTCTTGATGATCGCCATGAGCTACTCAACTGGCTTAGATTATCGTGACTTCTATCAAATGTGGGGACTGGAGACCACTGATGCCGCTAAGGCTCAGGTGGCCAGCTTTGTTTATCCCTTAGTGAACAAATCTGTCTATGTGTACCAACCGGGTGACTATTGCTTTGGCTTAGACTTACTCGAGGTACCAGTTGATGGCACTCAAGCTTGGCCACTCTAATCGGCCTGAGCTAATTGCTTAACCACGGTTAAATCATCTCGCGAGCATCTTAGGTGCTCGCTTTTTTCATCTTGTTATCCACCTTTATAGCCCTCTCATCTATCACCTAACTGATGCCATTTGCTTTGCAGCGGCAAGACTAAGCGCTGTAACACCAAGCACATTGACAACAATCACTTTGGTTTTTAGGGCGAAATTTAGGTAAAGTGTGCCACTAGATCACACACTATTAGCGCAATATCAACATTATTGCCTATAAAACAACAATAAAGAGTACCCATCACATTTAATAAGCGATGACTTATCGATCAACAAATGGACGAATGCAAAGGTAAACTCAATAGCTGGTCATATTAAATTTACCCCGTAGTAACAGCCCATTTTAAGCATCAGTCAGCAGCACATCATTAATGGGATTGGGATAATAATAAGAAGGAAGGGTATGAGCGATTCCAACAATACTTACGCAGATAACGACCTGCGTGAAGTGAAACAGCTGGGTATGTGGGCCTCCATTGCCAGCTTAAGTTATATTTTTTGGATTGTCGGCGGCATGGAGCTAGTAGAGCGTATCGCTTACTACGGCGTCAAAGCCAGTGCTGGCCTGTATGCCAAAGCGCCGGTGTCTGAAGGCGGTTTGGGCATTAGTTTGCACGACTATGGCGTTATCATCTCTATTTGGGCCTTGATGCAAACCTTTATTCCTGTGTTTACTGGGGGCATTTCCGATCGCGTCGGTTACAAGGAAACAATTTTCGCCTCCACCTTAATCAAAATTGGCGGCTATTTAGTAATGGCCTTATTCCCCAGTTTCTGGGGGTTCCTGTTTGGTGCCATGTTATTAGCAGGCGGTACCGGCATCTTTAAACCCGGTATTCAAGGCACCTTAGTGCTATCGACGGGGAGACAAAACACCTCGATGGCGTGGGGTATTTTTTATCAGGTCGTCAACATTGGGGGCTTCTTAGGGCCGCTCGTTGCCGTGCATATGCGCCAGCTCTCTTGGGACAATGTGTTTTATGCCTGCGCGGCAATTATTTCGCTCAACTTTCTCTTTTTACTGGCCTATAAAGAGCCGGGGAAAGATGAGCGTTTAGCGCGTAACCTACAGATAAAAAATGGCGAAGTGACCCAGCAAGCCCTATGGAAAGATGCTTGGCATGAACTGAAAAAACCAGTCGTGATCTACTATATGTTGGTGTTTGCTGGTTTCTGGTTTCTGTTTAACTCGTTATTTGATGTGCTACCTATCCACATTGCCGAATGGGTCGATACCAGCGTAATTGTCACCAGTTTGTTTGGCCCTGAGGGCACCTCAAACGGTATATTGCAGTTCTGGCTCGGGCTCGATAACAGCGGCACTAAGGTGATGCCAGAAGGCATGCTTAACCTTAACGCTGGCATGATCATGACCAGTTGCTTCTTAGTCGCGGCGCTCACTGCTAAATACCGTATCACCACCGCCATGTTAGGTGGCTGCTTATTGAGTATCTTAGCCTTTGTGTTCATTGGCGCGACCAATGCAGCTTGGATGATTGTACTGGCCATCGCCATGTTCTCTTTCGGTGAGATGATGATTAGCCCGAAAAAGAACGAATTTATGGGCAACATTGCCCCCGAAGGTAAAAAAGCCATGTACTTGGGCTTTGTGATGCTCCCCCAAGGGATAGGCTGGGGATTGGAAGGCTATTTTGGCCCTAAGCTATATGAGATTTATGCCTCAAAAGAGATCTTCTCCCGTGAGCTATTAGCTGAGCGCGGCATGAGTGTGAACGATGTGGCGGCGATCCCACAGGGTGAAGCCTTCACCACCTTGGTAAGCTATACCGGCGAGTCGGCGCAATCGCTCACCACCTTGCTGTATAACACCCACAATATCGGTATGGCGTGGTATATCATCGCGGCAATCGGCACTATTTCGGCTGTGGGGATTTTCCTTTACGGTAAATGGTTGCTTAAATTACAACAAAGTCAGTAAGTGGCTTGTTTAAGGGCTGGTGATTGACACACAAAGAGGGCAAATTATTTGCCCTCTTTTATCTCACTCACATATCGACTTAGCCCTAATGACATCTGAGCGCGATTTGACCTTATCCCCATGGATGACAACCTAAGCTGTGAATACGCGCGATTCATGGGAGTGACATTCATATGCAATCAGAACACTCATTCAAAATACTCAATCTAAGTTACTCAATGTAAGTATGCGGTCTGAATACTCGGCCATAAAAAAGGGGACCGAATCGGTCCCCAAAATCTTGCTTTATCTCAGTGAACTACTAGCAGGGATGAGCTCACCTAACGAGATTTATTATTATGGCTATCTTGGGTACACATACGTGTTAATGAGCGCCTCCCATATGAACCTTATCAACACCGTAAGTCTTACCTTCAGCGTGACAGGTTGCACAAGACTCAACTGGCAAGTTCGAAATTGAACCTGGATCGTCCTGAACATAGGCCCCATTACTCTTGAAGTGAGCCAGCGCAGACGCTTCAACGTGACAGCTACGACAAGATTCAGCCACTGGAGAGATAAAGCCTGCATCGGTTTCAATTGAACGCTTACCAGAAGTTAGTCCACCATCGGCTGCAAAGAAAGTAGCACCATCTTTATGACAAGCTTGACAATCAGTTTCAACTGCAGAGAAACCATTCAGGTTACCATCTTCATCACGATAAACTCCTGCTTCGCCATCCCAGTGACCACTATGGAAACGGTGAGCGACAGTAACAAGATCGCGGTTAGCAAAAGTTAAGCCTTCTACAGCTTCCCAAATATCATTACCATCAGCATCTTTTTTACCAGTGTTGAAAGTAACGGTAGGGTGGAAGCTTGGAACGGCACCTAAATTCTCACTATGACAAGCTACACATTGCGTAAACTCAGTCGTTCCGTGGGTTCCTTTAGGGTAAGTAAGGTTACCATGACAAGCATTACATTTTGCTTCGCTAACAGTTGTACGGTCAGCATCAGCAATGCGCATTTCAACTGCTGCGGCACCATCTGTAAGATTAAAATATTTGGTTTCCGCTTGATTTGCCACGCCAATTTCATGACCAGTGCACTTAACGATCTTGCCTGCTTCACCACATACTTGAACTTCTGCAGTCGCATATATTGGCCCAACCAACTCGTCAGTATCGAACTCGGCTTGATTGACCAATACACCACCAGCACCCATAACGCCGCCAGTGAAGTTCATTTTGAAGCTTCCAGCAGAAGCATAACCATGTGCAATATCACCAGTATCAGCATCTAAGCGACCGATTAAGAAGCCACGAGTAGCACTGGTCATATAGTCAGTAATCTCGGCATATGTTGCTGCATCAAGTGCTACACCATTCATAGTCACTTTTGAAGTAACAACCAATGTGCTCTTACCTGCCGTAGCCGATGCAAGGATTTCTGTCGACTGGATGTCGATAATAAACTTGTCAGCTAGCTCATCTCTGCCACCCACTTTATGCGCAACTGCAGGGCTGAGTCCACCAATATGACAGGTCATACAGGCTGAATCATCTGCTTGTGGCAAAGTATACTCAGAGTGGCCTTCACCGGTTTCAAAGTTAACGGTAACGTGACACCCCACACACGCTTCGCGGTAGACATTAACGTTCCACTGCTCACCGTTATCGTGACAAGTGGTACATTCGTTAAGCTCAGCAGGGAAGTGGATCTCACCAAACTCGTCTAATGCCTCTCCTTTTAACACGCCCCACTCTGCAAGATGACCACCGGCGTGAATGGTGTGGATCATTGCGTTGAAGTTAAGGTTATAACCTCTTTCAGGATCGTTTTGATCGGTGGCATTAGCGGGGTTATGACACGCCACACAATTTTCCACTTTTTGATAGTTGTGGTGGGCGCCAATATTGGCGATGCGCATATCACCATCACCATAGCCTTTCAGCTCACTGTGACACTGAATACACGCAGCATTGGATACCGCATCTTTAGCCGATACGGCTAATTCACCCGTGGCAGGAATGAAATCTAGCGGAGTAGAAAGTAACTTATCCGAGATCCCTTCACCACTTGCATCGGTTACATCATAACTACGGATCATCACCCTAAATAAACTATTAGGATCACCCGCGGCAGAGACAACAGGCGCATTACCATCATGTTCCCATGTGCCCATATAGGTACCTGGATTTTCAGGATCTTCCACCAGAGTACAGGCATCGACTACATTACCCCTGCGATCCGTTGTATCACCCGTTGGCGTACAGTACATGCTCGAGCCAAACTCATTGACCAATGCATTGTTAGACCACAACATGGGCGCGCCAACATCAGTAGTGTTGACCACTTCATTGGTGACATATAAGGCTATCTTATCTAACCCCGTAAACGGAACCTCTTCTCCTTTAGCATTCTTGCCGGTCACGTCGAACTTGAGGCTAAAAGCATCAGTGCCCACAACGACGATATCGGCAGGTTGTAAGGTTAGCATGAAGTCTGCTGCTGAATTGACCGTATTGACTGTAGAACCAGTTGGAGTCCCTGGACTACCTGGCTCACCTGGGATCCCAGGGGCGCCGGGTGCACCGTCTTGGCCATCATCACCATCACTACATGCGCTCACGCCAATGGCACACATGAGTGCCATGGCTAATAACGTTGTTTTATTTTTTTTCATCGCCATATCCCTTTCTAGGTATTTGCTGCTATTGCAGTAACCCAAATATAAGGCAGGCAATACAAATTGTTAGTGAATTGTGTTCGAGTTGTGACTGTAATTGATAGATTCATGAATGGAAATTTCGAAATCTGCAACGGTAAATTTCAATATTTAAAACAGAGGGTCAGCTTTGGCCAGTGGCCAGCAATTGTTTAAGTAATTGAACCATTAGCGCACGCTGCTCGGTTGAATAACGTCGATATTCTGGTGCATTTTCAATAAGTAAATATTGTGGAGACATGCTATCACCATGCAAACGTTGCACCTGTTCACTAGGCAATGCCATCACTTTGATACCGGGTAAAGCGGTGCAAATCAGCGCCTCTGAGCAAGGTAAGAATGACAAGGAGCCCATGGTGAGTAAGTGGCTATACCATTCATCTCGTGAGCAGACTCTATCGATCCCCTCAAGAGTAAGCCCCGCTTGGCGAGCAAACACTTCTAAGGGATCGATCTTATCATTAAAGCCTTTGCCATTTAGGCACAAAAACGGAAATTGGCAGATGGCCTCTAAGGTCAGTTCTGAAGCATCCGTCCAAATCGCATGGCTTTGATGGGCCGCAACACAAAGCTGTGACAAATCACCGACAGGTTCAATACTCAGCGTATGTTCACTGTCGGCGGCGAAAGCGATGCCCATATCCAGTTCACCATTGTGAATACTGTCGGCTGATTCATTGTCCCAAGTCACAAACTGCAGTTGGCCCATTAACTGACGATGCTCACTTTGGGCAAAGGCTAACGATAAGCTGGCCAAAATGCTGGGGATCACCGCCACTTTGAAACAGCCTCGGCTGGGCTCACAGGTTTGATCCACCAGCGATTGCTCTATTTTTAACACCGCATCACAAAACTGACAGACAGGCTCATATAAAAACTCCGCCATGGGGGTGGGTTTTAACCCCAGTTGACGGCGATAAAACAACTCATCATCAAAGGTGGCGCGTAACATATTTAAACAACGGCTAATTTTTGGCGCAGAGACATTAAGTTGTTTGGCGGCGACGTTGGCGTGTCCTGTTTGAAAGATCACCTTAAATACCATTAAGCAAAACACGTCGAGCTCACTGATCTTTTTTAAGGTTTGACTCATCATCGGCACTATTGTCTATGAGGGTTATCATCTGTTTATAGCATAGCCAATAATCGCCACACTAGCGGCTTGATCACACATTTGAAAACAAACCGTTAACAATTGTAATCATCATGGTCTTGCGTTTAGCTGGGGCTAGCAAATACACCAAGCGGCGCGATTGATCACGGCGAACTATATTGTCGCCACCTCATGAGGTGTCAACTCGCGGCTTTGGCCTGGTTGCAGGTGCTCATCCAACGCTAAGGTGCCAACCGATAAACGGTGCAGCGCCACGACAGGATTGCGAAAACGGCCAAACATACGCTTAATTTGGTGATATCGCCCCTCATACAAGGTCACTAATGCTTGATGCCCCAGTGCAGCGTTCACTATGGTTAACTGAGCTGGCAAGGTGGTGATATCTTCAAATGCAAAATAAAACCCTTGAGCAAAGGCCTCAATATACTCCTGACTCAAGGGTTTTTTAAGGGTCACTAAATAGGTTTTAGCCACTTTATGGTCTGGCGCCATAATGCGTTTAGACCACTGGCCATCATTGGTCAGGAGCACTAGACCAGAGGTATTGAGATCGAGCCTGCCTACAATATGCAGATCGCGATTATCAGTGCCATCGAGCAAGTCGATGACCGTTTTGTGCTGCTCATCTTTGGTGGCGCATACCACTCCCACAGGCTTGTGTAACATGATGTAACGTGCGCGGCGCTGCTGCAGCACCTGGCCGTCAAAAACGATATGACTAAATTGGTCGACCGCTAAATCAATATCACGGGCTAGTTGGCCGTCAACCGTCACCCGCCCTTGGGCCAGAATTAGCCGTATCTGCTTTTTGGGGATCTGCGTATGGCTGCTAATAAACCTGTCTAACCTCGCCCGTTTAGACTGCATTATGACTCACCTACAAGGCCAGTTGTAGGCGTCACTTTATAGGCACAGCGGCGAGCGCCCTCAATAATGTGCTCCTCTCTGCTGACAGTTGCGACCCCCTCAAATAACCATTGAAAAAGCTGTAACTCTGAGCGGCAAAAATTGACACAACTGCTGGCTGCGGCGCAAATAGGACAATGATTTTCCAGCAGCCAAAAGTGATTATCCTCTTGCTCAACGGTGGCGACATAGCCTTCGTCGGTTCTTAGTCTGGCAAGGGCATGCAGTTTATCGAGCACACTGGCATGATGCGCCAATGCACTTTGATAAAGCACTTTACTGGCTTCTTCTCTGTGGCTGATCAATTGTGCTAATCCACTATCGCCAAACACAACCTTAACCGACTCAATCAGTTGGTGAGTTAAATCATCATGTTTATCAGGGAACAAGGCGTCACTTTTCTTGGTGAGAGACCAATAGCGTGTCGGCCGACCACGACTCGCCTTGCGATCGTCAAAGGCCAGCATCCCGGCCTCTTCTAACCCTTGCAGATGCTGGCGCACCCCCATGGTGGTTAATGAAAACTGTTCAGCTAAGGTCTTGGCGGTACACGGCCCAGTCACTTTAATATAATCGACTATTTTTTCACTGGTTTTCTTGGTCACTCTCGGCTCCCGGCTCAGACTGCTATCTGACTATTATCTGCGATCAATCATGTCGAGCCAACCAATAAGTAAACTTTTTTATTTACTTTATTGTTTACAAACTTAAGTAAAGCATCTACTTTATAAATTATTAAATAAACAAAAAGGTTTACAATATGAATCTCCTCATCGTCAGTGCCAGCCAAAGAACCCCATCTCAAAGCGCCAATGTCGCGCGATATATTGCAGAGCATAGCCCTCAATTTCAGTCCATTAACCATGTTGAACTGTGTCAGTATCAGCTACCTTTTTGGGATGGTGACAGGGCGAGTCCTGCATTACTCGATAGCGACTGGCACAGTATTGACCAGCAGGTGAAACAGGCCGATGCCTTAGTGCTTATCACGCCAGAATGGGGCGGCATGGCATCGCCCTTATTAAAGAATTTTCTGCTGCTGTGTGATGGTCAAGACACCGCCCACAAACCGGCGCTATTAGTGGCGGTATCGAGCGGCATAAGCGGCGCCTACCCAATTGCCGAGCTCAAAATGAATGCACTAAAGAACAACAAACTGGTGCCCATTCCCGATCACCTGATCATTAGAAACAGTGAAAATGTGCTGCAACAAGGTCCGCAAGATGCGCGCGAACAACACCTCAGAGCGCGCATTGATTACAGCCTACACATGCTGCATCAATACGCCCTCGCCTTAGCCACCATTCGCCATAACCACCAGCATCAAGCTTACCCAAAACAGCAGGAATACAGCTACGGCATGTAGCTTTAAGCCATGTACATAAGGAGTAAATCATGATCCATTTAGAGCATGTGAATTTAGTCGTTAAAGATATCAACACCAGCCTAGCCTTCTATCAGGCGGCATTGCCTCACTGGGCGATCCGCGGGGGTGGCGAAGGGACTTGGTATGGCAAGCCACGCCATTGGGTACACTTTGGTGATGACTATCAATATTTGGCCTTGAATGATGATGGTGAAGCGAACAATCGAGAATTGACAGGTCATCAAGTCGGGCTGGCCCATTTTGCGTTTGTCACCCATGATCTTGACGGCGTCATCAAACGGTTAACTCAAGCGGGATTTGCAGTCGACAAAGAAGGCGTGAGCGCTCCACACCGCCGCAATGCCTATTTTATTGATCCTGACGGATTTGAAGTGGAGTTTGTCCAATATGTAAGCGACAACCCAAGTGAGCGCAATCATTACGAAAACGCCGGTTAGTAGTAACTGACTCACCGATGCTTGGACCCATTATCCCTGATAAGCATCGCATCTTAGTTAAGCAGTTAACACAGGCGATTTAGCTGCTTACCTTAACCAGATCGGCTGAGTAAACATAACGCTTGCGAGTAACACAGCCCTTTATCCTAGCCCTTTGACACTTAGGATAACCGACAGTCTTATATTAAAGTTTGTTGATAAATAGACTCTAAAGCGAGTACATCGTTGCACAAATTTCTATTGCCATTACACTAAGGCAAAATCGTTTTAAGTGACTTTAAATTCCCTATGAGTGACCCATTTCACTACACCACCCAATTTACCCTCGATAAAGCCTATTATGCAGAATGCTTTGACCAATCGGTGACGCAGGACACATCGATAAAAGCCTATTACAAAGCCATCGGCTTTATTGTTATTGGCACGGCGCTTCTGCTCACTGGCAGTAATAGCTATGCTTCATGGTTTATTATCGGCCTTGGGGTACTGGAAGCACTTAGTGTTAAATTTAAACGATCATGGTGGCTGATAAGGCAGATGTGGAGCAAAGCCGCAGGTAATGAAACCACCCTGACCGTAGATGAGCGCGGCATTAGCACTCAGTCTTATTGCGTCAACACCCTCATTGCTTGGGATGAGATGTATCGCATTAAAGAAACCGATAAAGGTTTCCTCATCACCTTAGCCAAAGGCACCAGTTACGTATCAAAAAGTCATCTGAATCCTCAGGCCTGCGATTTTATTAGGGCTAAGATATAAGCAGTTTGGGCCTACTGAGCCGATAAAGCTCACCGACGAAAATCAATATTAACTGGCCCACGGTATGTGAGTATAGTTAAACGCAAAAGGAGCAAAGAGTCAGCTTGAATTAACTGACTCTCGCTTAGGTAAACTAAGATCATTGTTAATAAAAAATATTCATCAATCTCGGCAAACAGAGCGTTGTCGATCAATTTTGGAGTCACCATGAACCATAAAAAACATGCGTTAACCGCGCTTGTTGCTGGCTCGGCGCTACTATTGTCAGCCTGCCAAACCACCAATCCATACACTAATGAATCGCAAAATGCCAAAGCCACCAATGGGGCGATTATTGGCGCGATTGCTGGCGCCGCTATTGGCGTGGCCTCTTCAAGCAAGAGCGATCGCGGTAAAGGTGCCTTGATCGGCGCCGCATCTGGGGCGGCTGTTGGTGGCGGGGTTGGTTATTATATGGATGTACAAGAAGCCGAGCTGCGTAAACAACTACAATCGACGGGGGTAAGTGTAACCCGTAGTGGCGATAATATTATTTTGAATATGCCCAACGAAGTGACCTTTGGTGTTGACCAGAGTCAACTGAGTACACGTGCACAGCAAGTGCTCAACAGCGTCGCGTTAGTGGCTAAAGAATATGATGAAACCAGACTGAATATTATTGGCTATACCGATAGCACGGGAAGTGAGTCATATAATTTACGACTATCACAAGTTCGTGCCAGTGAAGTGGCCAACTACTTGATGTCACAAAATGTTGCACCTGTACGTATCGCCTCACAAGGCATGGGCGAGTCACGTCCTATTGCGAGTAACAGTACTGAACAAGGTCGAGCACAAAATCGCCGCGTTGAAATAGTGTTAAGCCCCATTAATTAAGGCCAATTGCCGCCTTAATACCAGCGTGACGGCTCAGGCTGCCATTTTGCACCTCTCTCGATTGCAAACCTCGGCAGCCTGAACATCACTATTAGGTTAGGCTTTTTTGATTTCACCTACAGGCAAAATGGTGCGCCCATATTCGGCGTTGATCACCTGAGCCATGGCAAAATAGATGGCACTGGCGCCACAGATAATGCCTTCAAACCCCGCAATCGTGCCAATTAACTCACTGCCAGTAAAATCACGCGCCGCCAGTAAAAAGAACAATAGCGTCAAAGACCCAAACACAAACTGTTTTGCCCTTGGGTAGCGCAGCGAGGCCACAAACATAAAGGCAGTAAAGGTGCCCCACAATGCCAAATACCAGCCCATAAAGTGTGCTGGGCTCGCAGCAATCCCGCCATTAGGCAAGATGATAAGCCCTACCAAGGTCAGCCAGAATAAACCGTATGAGGTAAAGGCTGTGGTACCAAAGGTGTCGCCTCTGACAAAACACATAATCCCTACAATCACTTGCCCTAGTCCGCCATAAAACATCCCCATTGCGAGGATCATAGCGTCAATGGGAAAATATCCAGCGTTGTGAATATTGAGTAAAATAGTGGTCATGCCAAATCCCATTAAGCCTAAAGGCGCAGGATTTGCGAAAGTGGTAGACATTAAATTCCCCTAATCAATTGCAATGCAGAAATACGCGATCTCCTATAGGTCGCGCAGCAAGCGGCGGATTCTAGAGCAGCTGCAGTACGACAGCAATCCACAGCCACATTCGAGCAAAATTAAATGAAATAGTATTTAAATACAGATAGTTGCGCTTAGATCGTGGCGGGACACCATATTTGAGGGGGTATATAATCCAATATAATCATAAAGATAGATAAACCCGTCACAAAAGCGAGACCAACATCACAAATAGACAGTTAGCATGACGCGCATCACAACGAGTAAGTACCACTGAGCTTATCGCCTTCTCAAGGCGAGGCAATAGTGCCGCTTATTGTGATCAAGCACACGCAACCAACCATAACGAGACATGGATCGCAAAATTAAGCGGCATATCCTAAAAAACCAGCATGGCTGATCTAGATCAGGTTAAAGTCGCGCGAAACATCGCACCATGCGCCCAGCCTACGACCAGCCCGACACTGCAGGGGGGTCGCTCTGTGAGGCTGTTTATCCTTAGGTGATATCAAATGCCTTACCCGTGGCTCCATTAGCAACGACGATAAGCTTATGACCCCATCCTTGTCATCACCGTCTCAACCTTGGAGTAAACACTCGTCGGTGGTTAAGTCAATGACTTTACCTAAGAGGTTATGATGCAGAAAAATAGACACGCTGGGTTATGTTAAAAGGCGGTATTACGTCATTTAGTGGGAGCATTGTGAGCAGGTGATCCTATCCCCTACAGCCCAAGCATGCTAGTGAATCGACAACTGTATCACTTTGTATCAACCTTATTGAAACAACAGCTTAAAAACGGCTTCAGTGTTAATCTGTAGTGTAGGAATTTAATTACTTAATCACCCATGATCCCATAGCCATAATGAAAAAATTTATCACTGCACTACTAACGACAGCTTTATTATCATTTGCAACCTATGCCAATGAGACTGTCGACTGCAACAATAATAGCGAGTGCATCACCATTGGTATTTGGGATATCGGTATTGCTGTTGGCTATGGCGTAAAATCCAATCCCATCACCCAGTTCGATGACATTCCCATCTATATCACGCCAACCTTTGCTTACTACGGTGAAAAGTGGTTTTTAGATAACGGTAACCTTGGCTATAGCCTGCTTGAAAGCGAAAACATGACCGTTAATCTTGTCACCAGTTTTAGTGATGATAGTGCCTATTTTTCTCGCTGGGATCCCTCTAATATCTTTGTTGCTGGTGGCAGCCGAGTCTCAACAGGCAGCGCTAATTCAACATCATTTTGGGATTTAGACGATCTTTATGCATTACAATTTAATGAATTGGAGGAGCGAGATTTTACCGTTCTAGGTGGCGTTGAAGCCTTTTTATATACACCTGTTGGCATCTTCAATATGGCATGGGCTCACGATCTACTCGATGTTCATTCAGGTATGGAAGCTCAACTAAAATGGATGTATCGCTTTGCCATCGATCAATGGAAATTTGAACTAGCAAGCAGTGCCAATTGGAAAAGCCAAGAAGTGGTCAATTATTACTATGGTGTCAGAAGCAGCGAAAATTATTACTGGCACCAAGCTTACAATCCTGGTTCTGCGACCAACGTAAGCCTAACATTGACGACTCAATATATAATTAACTCACATTGGGCATTGTTATTTCTAGCCCGCTACACCGACCTGGCCGATGAGATAGTTGCCAGTCCCTTAGTCAATAAGCACAGCAGCAACACCTTCTTTGTTGGCGCTGCGTATAGGTTTTAAGACTAGTGTACTCGTTGATTATCCCATTTTTACATGCCACATTGCTGTGGTTCTTCTTAGCCAATAGCACTATGGCGACAGAAAGCGAACATACGGCCTCACTGTCGGTATCGCCACAATTTTGTATTACCGCCACTGAAGAACAAAGCTGTGAGATAGAATTGCACTTAAACTGGCATACCGCTATTCCGCAAGTGGTATGTGTTTTATCTAATTATCAAACCATACCTAAATGGTGCGCCGATACCGCAGACATTCATGCTCTGTCGCTGAAGGTTTCAAGTAAAGAAGATATTCAATTTATATTGATCAACAAACTGACGCACCAAACCTTAGCCAGTGCGCAATTAAACATTACCCCAACCTCGGAGCCCAAAACTCGGCGCCGCTATCGTAACCCCTGGAGTCTATTTTAATGTCAGAAGCTCAAGCGACCCATAGAGTCCTGCTTGTCGAAGACGATATCCGTCTAGCCAACCTCATCGTGGATTATTTAAAATCCCACGGAATGCATGTTGAAGTTGAGCGTCGTGGCGATACCGTACTCACTCGACTGCTCAATTATAAACCCGATATTATCTTGCTCGACATCATGCTACCTGGCATGGATGGGCTCACCTTGTGTGAAAAGCTACCCGACTATTTTGCTGGCCCTATCTTACTGATGAGCGCCATGGGCTCAAATGAAGACCAAATTAAAGGCCTAGAACTCGGCGCTGATGATTATGTCGTCAAGCCCGTCGATCCGGCCTTATTGATTGCTAGAATCAATAATCTGCTACGCCGCAAAGCGAAACCTATGCAGGCCGAATCACATTGTTTGACTTACGGACGTCTCAGTATCGATCCACACACGCAAACTATCCGTCTAGGAGATAAACAAGTCGACCTCACCAGCCATGAGTTTGAACTATTATGGTTGCTGGCCTCACAAGGTGGGCAGGTACTCAGCCGCCAATATATCTATCAATACCTTCTCAATATCGACTTCGATGGTAAAGATAGAAAGATAGATGTTCGCATCTCACGTTTACGCAAAAAGCTGGGGGACAATATTGATACGCCTTTTAGAATCAAAACCGTGTGGGGCCAAGGCTACCTATTTGCCCCCGAGGCATGGAACAATTAAGCGAAATGACTTTTGAAACGACTGTTTGTTAGCCTCTATCTTATACTCAGCATCGGCGTACTGGGGATCGGCTGGACGCTGGACAGTATTTGGCAAAATAACATCGAAGACAGCGATGCTGCTAACGCACCGCTGATAGCGATGGCCAAACTGCTGGCCGCCCACCCACGAGCTGAGCGAGCGAAACTGCTCGCCCAGATAGGCAGCAACAGGCTCTATCCGCTGCAACTATTAGATGCCAAACAAATTGCCTTAATCGATAGCGACCAACTCAGCACAGATAAGGTGTTAGTGACGGCTCATAATGATCAGCATGAGCTGCATTTTATCAAGTTAGATGAGCAACAGATATTAATGGCTGGCCCAATAGAGCTGACTCCAAATGGACAGCTTAGAAGGCTGTTTACACTATTGTTTTATCTGTCATTAGCCTTAGTGGTGTTGCTGTGGGTGTGGCCGCTATCGCGAGATCTACAAACATTAAGGCTGGCGACCAAAGCCTTTGGTCAGGCAAAGTGGGACACCCAAATCCAACTGCCCCCTCACTCAAAAGTGTTGCCACTAGCCCAAACTTTTAATGAGATGGCTCAACATATTAGTGCGCTAATAGAAAATCAGCGCCACTTGTCCAATGCGGTATCCCATGAAATTAGAACACCGCTGGCCCGATTTAAATTCGCGCTAGCCTTAATGCCACAGTATTGTCACCCCGATACCGATATCGAGCGGCGACAGGCTTTTTTAGCCGAGATGCAGCAAGATGTCGAAGAGATGGAAAACCTACTACAAGAGTTGCTAACCTACGCCAGTTTGGAAACTCGGCGGCATACGCAACCTCAGATCCAGTGCGATCTAACATCTGTTGTGCGGCAAGCGATTGAACGTTTACAACACCTCAGCCCTATCTCCATCGATTTTACTATCGCAGGAGATCAGCGCCCAGTAAGTGCCGATCCAGCGCTTATCGACCGCGCCCTGCAAAATCTGCTCGTCAATGCACAGCGGTTCGCCAAGCAGCAGATCCAGATCGAACTCAGCTTTCTTAATAAAGGGGTCAGTATCAGTGTCACTGATGATGGTGATGGGATCGCACCGCAAGAGCAGAATAAAATATTTGAGCCCTTTTATCGTAGCCAAGCCACAACACAAGATAGCCAAGGGCACGGTTTGGGACTGGCCATCATCAAACGCATCATGCAGT
Organism: Shewanella sp. 553; assembly: GCF_059338375.1. Taxonomy (NCBI): domain Bacteria; kingdom Pseudomonadati; phylum Pseudomonadota; class Gammaproteobacteria; order Alteromonadales; family Shewanellaceae; genus Shewanella; species Shewanella sp. 553. The sequence goes on along the minus strand of NZ_CM181701.1, from coordinate 798,095 downwards.
GGCATCATGGTGACGTGACACTTACCAGCAAACCTAGCGAGACGAGGTTTACCCTCAGTTGGTGAGCGATTAGGCTTGCTCATCGAAATCTAAACGAGCAGTTTGCGCTAATCTTGCTTGTAATATTTCACTCTTCTTGGCTTTTTGTAACGCCTGTGATCGCCGGCGCTTACGCTGTTTACACAAACGGATCACATTATATTTTTGTGCATCTGAAAAATTGAGCCAATTGAAGCGCTCATCTCGGTTACGTAAACACCCTTTACAGTAGCCTCTCGCATCCGTCTGGCACACCCCAATACAAGGGCTAGGTATTGCAAAAAACTCTAATTGTTCCACTTGCCCTCCTTAATGATTGAGTACAGCCAGTCATCCCAAAGTCTATTTCACAGCGTATCGACAACGTTAAATGTTAATAAAACATAACCTATCTGGTGCAAACTGGCTAATATTAAGCCATGAGATACATACTCAAAAAATGCAGATAAACGATCAGCCACCACGACTAACCATGTGAATCACTGCATTTTTTCGCTGTAGTGCTTAGAGTCAGTAACGGCAATAACCGTAGAGGATTAATGATGATATCGACACGATTGGCAAGCATACTCTTTTGTAGCCTACTGCTGTTGGCCTGCAGCAGCAAACCAAATCAAGATTACGATACCGCTTATGACTTTAGTCAGCTGCACACTTTCTCTAGCATCACCACAGCCAGCAATAGCGATCCTCTAAGTGCACAACGGATAACCGATGCCATACAATCATCTCTGCTCGCCCAAGGGTTTAACCAAGCCAATGACGCGGCACAATTTAAGGTCAATTACACCTTCAGTATTACCAATAAGCCTAAAACGTCCGGGCTATCCATAGGGCTGGGAACAGGCAGTTGGGGCAGCTCTGGTGGAGTGGGCATAGGCACCAGCGTGGGCGTGCCTATCGGCAGTGACTCGGCAAAATTACAAACGATTCAAATTGATATGATTGATACTAGGACACAGCAGCTGATTTGGCGTGGCAGCGACAGCTTTAGTTTTGATTCAGGCGGCGCAGATAAAGCTCAGCTAACACAGCAAACCGTGGCAAAAATATTAGCTCAATTTCCGCCGCAAGAGTCATCAAAATAATCCTGCGGCGTAAGCATACGAGTATTGGCTAGTCGCTCACCAATCCATTAACCGTATCGGCGACGTTTTGCGCCCCTTTGCGAATGTCGTCAATTAAAGACTGGGTTAATTGCAGTTGTTGATTACACTGAGATACCTTGGCTTGGATGGCTAACATCCCCGCTTCTGATACCTTGGTTAATTCACTATTACGTTTGACGATCTCTTCGATATCATGAGTCGCTCTGGAGGTATTTGCCGCTAAGGTTCTCACCTCATCGGCCACAACAGCAAAGCCGCGGCCATATTCACCAGCTCGAGCCGCTTCAATAGCAGCGTTAAGGGCCAGTAGATTGGTCTGATCGGCAACCTTAGCTATAGTGCTCACGATATTGGTAATTTGTTGTGATTGCAGTGCTAATTGCTCCATTAAGGCCGCCGCTTCCGTCACCGATGCATCAATATCATTAGCTACTTCGGAGGCTGAATCGAGCATGTTGGCACCATTTTGAGCAATATCAACCGTCTCAACTGCGCTTTGACGAGCCAATACTGACGCGTTTTGTACCGCTTGCTGGTGCTCTATACGCGGGGTGACATCACTGGCAAACTTAACCACTCTCACCACGTTGCCCTTCTCGTCAACGATAGGGTTATAGGTGGCTTCTAGCCACACAGTATTACCCTGCTTGGTGATACGTTCAAATAAGCCAGATTGAAATCGGCCTTTAGCCAACAACGCCCAAAAGTCAGGCTGCTCACGTAAAAAGCTTTCGGTACAAAAAAGTCGATGATGCAGGCCCTTAATCTCGTGATGCGAGTAGCCTATGGTGTTACAAAAATTACTATTGGCGTCGATGACTTCACCATCTGGGGTAAATTCGATAAATGCCAGCGACTTATTTAACGCATTAAAAATCGCTTCTTGACGATCGAGCTGTTGCCGGTCTTCGGTCACATCGCTGGCGATTTTGATAACTTTACTCACCCGGCCTTGTGCATCTTTAACTGGCACATAGGTGGCTTCAATCCAGATGGTAGCCCCATCTTTGCAAATGCGCTGAAAGGTACCTTGATTGAGTTTTCCTTGCCCTAGATCGTACCAAAACTGTTTATAACTGCGATCAGAGACATATTCGCTTTGACACAAGACACTATGATGCCGTCCTTGGATCTCTTTAAGCGAGTAACCGATAACGGCCAAAAACTGTTCATTGGCTGTCAATATGTGACCATCGACAGAAAACTCAATGTAAGGCACGCTATTACGGATAGCACTTAAAATGTGGTTATCAGTACGCAAGGCTTCATTCATTAGCGCTTGTTGCTGTTGCAACGCTGACTTACCACCACCAAAACCAAACATACAGTTACACCTTAACTTCTGGAGACTGGGCCCCTAAACAGAACAAAAAATGCATGCTTCAGCATAGACTCAATCTAACTGACCACATGCACTCTACTTTAAATAAGCAAAATCACTTTCAACACAGTTCATATATACACCAGCACCTTATTAGATTGGCGTAGCCGATACGGCATAGCTGGCGGAGCGGATCAGCAGACATGTCACTATTTTACCCGTTTCGCGCACTGCGTCACATATAAAAGTGGCCTCACAGGTCCAATGAGCAGGCCTGAAACATCACCTCCCCCCAAGCGCTACATAATTAACAATTTAAACCAACTAGATGAGCCTAAAATCCCCATACACGAAAGCGTTATGCCGGAGCCTGTTGGTGAGCTGATATTAAATACGATTATAGCCAGATAGGTTTTTATACTGAGCAGAGGAGTTTCCTGCGCCGATAATCATCTATTGTTATCGGCGCAGGAAATAAAACATTAAGCATTAATCTTCAATACGCAGTGTAATAAGATTAATGGAACAGATAATTTAACCAACCTTGCATTCTCACCAACACCTTACGCATAACCGCCACATGGGAAAAATGCTCAGTATAGATGGCGATTTCCCCCGATACACCTGCGGGGAAAGATTGGCTAATCTGGTTATTGTCGACTTTGATCAACACCACCACTCGCCCAGGCAAAGTCAACATACGCGAGGGCATCAAACTCCCCGTTGATTGCAACTCACCTTCGGCCATCGCTGGCAATATTTTAGCCACAGTACCGCTAAATACTTGTCCGGGCGCTGCATCTAAAATCACTTCAGCTGTATCACCCTCCTTGAGACGCAACAGAGAGTTTTGCCAAAATGCGCCAGCCATATAACGCTCTTCATTAGGAATAAAGCTTATCACTGAACGCAGCGGCATAGGCACAGCAACAATGCCAGGGCGTAAGGCCATTTGAGTCACTATCCCGTCAGACGGTGCATAAACCACAGTTTGATCAAGCTCATACAACGCCTTATCTAATTCGGCGCGGAGCCCCGCCACTTTAGTGTTAACCCCATCAACATTAGATTCATAAGCCAAGCGAACCCGCAACTCTTCTGATTTCGCTGCGGTATATTGCGCTTCGGCCGCTAAGTATCGTTGCCGCCGATTATCAAGTTCAAGTTCACTAAAAGGGGAGTTGGCACCAGCTTGTCTTTGGCCTTTATCGTAACGGTCAAAGACCGACTTAGTACGGTCTCGATCGGCTAATGCTAACTCAACACTGGCTTTAGCTGTCTGCCAAGCCGCTTCTAACTGTGGCACTTCTAGCTCGGCAGCAGCTAACGCTGCTCGCTTCTGCATCACCACGGCCTCAAAAGGAGTGGGATCTAATTTAAACAGCACATCGCCTTTTTTTAGAGGTACATTAGGCGCAACATGCACCTCGGTAACAACGCCTTTAACGGCAGGATTGATCGGCACAGACACAAACATCTCTTTAGCATAAGGCGTATAGGGATGGTTGTAATTCATCAGCAGCACCAGTCCACCGACAATAAAAATACCACCCAACACCGCGGTAGGCACAGTCCACTTATTTAACGGAATATGGAAAACCTTAAATATGGCGATGCAGCAAGCTGCGTAAGTCAATACGATTAACAGATCCATCTTATGATTCCTTTTCAGCCATCTGGGGGGGGATAACACTGGCAGGCGTTGGCAAAACCGCCTTAGACTCTTCGATCGCCTGTATTCGATGCTCTAACTGCACCACAGTCTGATTGAGTTGCTTAACTTCATCTTCCAACTGTAATTCTCGCTCAACCACTTGGTTAAAGCCCCACCCTCTATCTTCTCGATATAACGTGGCCCATATCCATAAAAAAGGCCAAATGGCATGTAAGGTAAATAAACTCACCCAACCTGCTACATGCAATGCATCTTGTTGCGGATGATTACGCTTTTTAGCTATTTCATAAGGAATATCATGGATAACAATAACGCCATAAAACAAAAACACGCCGACAAAAATAATCACCCCCAACGCAAAGTAATCCAAAAACATAGCGCTCTCCTTATTCTTTTATACGCTGACAATAGCGTACTCTGAGCGGTGAAACCCCACCACAATTAACATCCTTATAACACTTAAGTAAAACAATAACCAACAGTGACATCACATTTTTTGTATCGGCAGAGTTTGATGCAGTTATCGCTTGTACACTCGGTGACTCGAAAACCGTTTAACTTTGCTGTAAAAAGGTAAGATATTAAAAAACACTAATAAAAAATTGGCATATCCCCTTAGCCAATAATGAATAAAAGGTACCCACACCATGATAGGCACACCCCACACTAAAGGCGCGCTGCGCGCCATGTTGCTCGGCTGCGGCGAGCTTGGAAAAGAGGTCGCAATCGAACTGCAACGTTTAGGCGTTGAAGTGATTGGCGTCGACAGATACCCCAATGCACCTGCCATGCAAGTCGCCCACCGCTCACATGTGATAAACATGCTCGATGGCGAGGCTCTGCGCCAAGTGATCACACTAGAGCAACCGCACTTGGTTATTCCAGAAATTGAAGCCATTGCCACCCAAACCTTGGTCGATATGGAAGCCGAAGGGCTCAATGTCATCCCGACCGCCAAAGCCACCCAACTGACCATGGATCGGGAAGGCATACGTCGCCTTGCCGCAGAAACCCTAGCCATTCCCACCTCGCCTTACTTTTTTTGCGACACTCAAACTGAATTTGAACAGGCAGTACAAACGATTGGCCTGCCCTGCGTGGTCAAACCCGTGATGAGCTCATCAGGTAAAGGCCAGAGCGTGATCCGCGAAGACGCCCAAATCTTGCCAGCATGGCAATACGCCCAAGAGGGTGGCCGCGCGGGCGGCGGGCGCGTCATCGTTGAGGGCTTCGTGCCATTTGATTATGAGATCACCTTACTGACCATTAGCGCCGTAAATGGTATCCATTTCTGCGATCCTATTGGTCACAGACAAGAAGAGGGCGATTACCGCGAGTCATGGCAGCCACAAGCCATGTCGGCTAGCGTATTGGCTAAATCGCAACAGATTGGCCGTAAAGTAGTTGAGGCCTTAGGCGGCTACGGTCTGTTTGGTGTCGAGCTGTTTATTAAAGGCGATGAGGTTTATTTTTCAGAAGTCTCCCCTCGCCCTCACGATACCGGACTTGTCACCTTGATCAGCCAAGATCTGTCTGAGTTTGCCCTGCATGTACGCGCCATTTTAGGCTTACCTATTGCTAATATTGCGCAGCATGGTCCGTCAGCATCGGCGGTGATCTTGGCTCAGGGACAATCGAAAGACTTACGTTATCGCAATATGGCCGCGGCCTTAACCGAGCCGAATACGCAACTGCGCCTGTTTGCCAAACCTGAAATTGACGGACGCCGACGACTCGGCGTTGGCCTTGCCCGTGGTGAGTCCATTGAAGATGCGATAGAAAAAGCCTTAACGGTAGCATCCAAGGTCGAGGTGATCTTCGACTAGTAACGTGCAAGCATTTAAAAAGGCGCCAAGGCGCCTTTTTAAATGTAAATATCGCACTAAGCGACGCGGTTAATGGATTGCCCCGACAGGTAGCCGGTTAGATTACTCAGTGCAATATCCATCAAATTTTGCCGCGCTTCACGGGTCGCCCACGAATTATGTGGACTAATGCTGATATTGCTCGCCGTGAGCAAGGGGTTATCGACCGCTGGCGGCTCACTGGACAACACATCAACACCGGCGCGAATAGCCCCCTCATTCAGCGCATGGGCTAACGCGGCTTCGTCGACTAAGGCGCCACGAGCGGTATTGATCAGCAGCGCATTGGGTTTCATCTTTGCAAGACTAGCGGCATTGATCATCTTATCCGTCTCAGGCGTGAGTGGACAATGCAAAGAGATAATATCAGCTTCTTGATATAACGCGCTGCGCTCACACCAGCTGACACCTGTGGGTAAGTCAGTTTTTGGCTGCGGCGTACTGACCAATACCTGCATCTGAAATGCACGCGCTATATTGGCCACCTGACGGCCGATATCGCCATAACCGATTAAACCTAAGGTTTTACCTTTAAGCGATTGCAGCGGCGATAAGGTAAAACAAAAATCAGCACTTTGACTCCATCGACCTGCGATAACCGCCTGATGATGCTCTGCGAGCTTTTGGGTGTGATGCAATATATGGGCAAAAACCATCTGCGCTACGGCATCGGGGCCATACCCTGGCACATTCGTGACCACTATCCCCCGCGCAGCGGCGGCGTTAACGTCAACCACATTCGTACCCGTCGCCAATACACCTATGTAGCGCACGCAAGGCAGCATGGCAAGGGTATCGGCATTAAGCTCGGTTTTGTTGGTTAATATAATATCGGCATCTTGAGCACGTTCTAACACTAATGGCGCTGCGGTGCGCTCAAAACAGTGAAAATCACCGAGCGACTCAAACTCATGCCAGCTCAGATCGCCCGGATTTAAGGTATAGCCATCGAGTACTACAATTTTCATCGTTATTATTCTCATCATCCGTTAAGTGAGTTATCGTCTCAACGCCAGTTAAAAACGTAATTTTAGCCCAGCATTGACCTGCCCTTGCCACATAATGTCGGCACTTATCTGCCAGATACACTGGCTAGCATCACAAAAGAGCAAATTGTCACTGCTCACAAAGGTGGCGAATGCCCGCGCATCGGTAAACAGCGAGAGGCGCGGATTCACTTGATACTCAATCCCGGCACCAAACCCCATCGAAAAACGCGTTTCGTTGCCATAATCGTTATCGGGGCGCATTTGGGTCAGCCCTAAACTAGTGGTGATGTAGGGGCGTAAGGCACCATGAGGAAAATAGAGCGAGCCGCCCACGTGCAGGTAATCGACATCCAATGTGGTTAGTTGCTTAGGGGTAACATTGCCGCGGCGATTAAGCTCTGTGGCCTGATGGCTATAAAGCAAATAGACATTGCCGGGGTCACGAGTGTGAATGCCGACCATGATGCCGTAGTGGCCGGACTCGCTGATATTAATCCCACTTTGGGTTTGGGTATTAAGCTCGATGGCATCGAATTCACTGGCGGCAAAACTATAGCCACCAAATGGTGCCACAAACATTCCGGGTTCAGTCTGAACAGAGGCCCCCTGCACTGGGGTTGACGGGACAGTTAGGCAGAGCAGCAAAGGTAATAGACAGCCGACTTGATATCGACTCGTTGTCGTTATCGCTTTCATGTTTATCTCCCTGAGCACCAAGATGGCGCTAATCCATTGGCGATCTAAGCCACCCAATGATGGAGGCTTAATACCGAGTTTCAACCTGCTATTTGAAATCGCTACCTCATACCGCGATCTTGTTTGACTCTATCATAAGCCGCTTGAATATCTTGAGCTTTTTTCTTAGCCAGCTCCATCATCTCAGCAGGTAAGCCTTTAGCGACTAACTTATCTGGGTGATGTTCATTCATCAGCTTACGATAGGCACGTTTGACCTGTTGATCAGAGTCGGCTTCGGTTAACCCCAGCACGCTGTAGGCGTCGGCAATCGAGGTCTGTTGCTGGCCACCACTGCGATGAAAATTAAACTCCGCCTGCCAGCGTTTAAGTAACTCATCGAGCTGCTGACGGCTGTAACCCAGCTCCTTAGCGACCAACAGTAAGATAGCATGCTCTTTGGCATCGAGCTCACCGTCAGATAAGGCGGTCTGGATCTGGATTTCCAAAAACATCTGCACCAGATCTTTACGCCCCATGGACAATAACCGAAAGGTTTTGAGGCAAGCGTTAAGATCAAAATCACTGGCTTTACCTTGGTTAAAAGCCATCTGGGCATCGCGCCGAGCCTGACCGCTTAAGCGCAGTTGATCCATGAGCGCGCTAGCGATACGAATATCCGTTTCGGTGACATGGCCGGAGGCCTTTGCAACATGCCCCATCACCGCAAAGGTGGTATTAAAAAACAGCGTTTGGCGATTACTGCCCTTGCCAATAATGCCACTGAGTTCGGCGCGCTTTTTGTCGTATAAATGGCCTAGCCATAATCCTAACATTGCGCCAAAAATACGACCAAACATAAAGCCGATCGCAAAACCAAATACCTTACCCCAAATTTTCATCTATTAACCTAATGTTATTTTTTATCTAGTGTTGTCATGCGCGTATTTAGTGCCGCTAATCGCTCGACCGTACCGACATCGCACCAAAAGCCGTTAAAATGTTCACCGGCAACTAATCCATGCGCCATTTTATCTTTTAGAAGGGGCGCCAGTGCAAACCGCTTACTGGTGGTGCCATTAAACAGCGCTGGCTGGTAAATTCCCATACCTGAAAAGGTCAGCTTGGCTGGGCCAGCAGCGCTCAGCCGCCCCTCAAGTAAGGCAAAATCCCCCTCTGGATGCTGCAACGGATTATCGACTAACCACAAATAAGCCTGAGCCTCGCCCATTGCAGCCTTGATAGCCGCTAACGAGAGAGGTTGGCCTGCGATGGTTGGCATCGCATCAATAAACACATCGCCGTTGATCACTAAAAACGGATCAGATCCGAGTAACCCTAAGGCGTTTTTAATCCCACCACCGGTTTCTAATGCCTCTGTTTCGCCGCTGTAATGCAAGTTAACTTGCCAACGCTCGCCATCACCCAAGGCCTGGATAAGCTTATCACCCAGCCAAGCATGATTAATCACTATATCGGTGAAACCAAGGGCGGCTAAACGCTCTATATGGTAGACAATCAATGACTTACCTGCCACTTCAACCAGCGGTTTGGGTAGCTTATCCGTCAGCGGTCGTAAACGCTCGCCACGACCTGCAGCTAAAATCATCGCCTTCACAGGGTCTGCTCCATCTTGGGGATCACTTGATTATCTAACCAGTGGATAAAGGGGTGTAATACTGAGTAGTGCTTGCCGATATCGCTAACATATTGCAATGTGAGCGCAATATCTTGCATGTAACCGGGCTTAGCGTCACGGTAATTTAACCGACAAAAGATACCTGCGGCCTTAAGATGACGCTGTATGCCCATTAAATCGAACCAACGCTGATATTGCGCCAAAGTGACATCCTGACTCAGCACATTGTCAGAGAGTAATTGCTGGTAATGCTGCTGCATCAAGGTATCAACCACCTCGCCAGGCCAGCGCACATAACAGTCTCTAAGCAGTGACACCGCATCATAGGTGACAGGCCCTATCACTGCATCTTGAAAATCAATCACCGCCAACTGTTTATCACACAACATCAAATTACGGCTATGAAAGTCGCGGTGCATCCCCGCGCGGGGTTGCGCTAGTGCACTATCAGCCAGTATCCGATAGGTATCGGCTAGCATCTGCTGAGTATCAGCACTGCACTTAAGTTGTAAATGGCGACCGATTAACCAATCAGAAAAAATATCTAACTCTCGATAAACAAAGGCGGCGTCATAACGTGGTAATGGTACGCCATCGACAGTGGTGACTGCGCGAATAGGAATGAGCAAACCTAATGCCTGCTGGTAATAATCGCTGACATTGGCGGGTGTTAATACGCTCAGTAGCTGAGTATCACCCAAATCACTGAGCAGCAAAAAACCTTGTTCAACATTTTTTTCAATGACTTGAGGAACATTAACCCCCTGTTTTTGGTATTCGTTTGCTAATGTGATGAACGGGCCCACGGCAATTAGATCCGGAGGTGAGTCCATGGCGATGTAGCTTTTAGGCCCCAGAGTTACCCTAAAATATCGACGAAAACTGGCATCACCAGAAATGAGTTCTATGGCGGCATTGGCGCTCAGTACGCGTTCAATCCACGCTTTTAAGGCGATAAATCTTAGATCTGACAAGGGCACCTCATGGCTCTTAAGCAAAAATTGCTTTATTATAAAGCAAAATGGAAACAGCAATTAAGATGATTCTATCTCTTTTGCTCGGTTGCTTGTGTAAATAGCTGCAACTATTCTCTTCGATAATTTGTCTAGACTAAGAAATCACAAAAACGATAAAGATGCATATCCGTTACTTATTGGCTTTAATACTGCTTCCACACCTAGTCCTAGCAGACGAATTAGATCGCGCCGTCGATACCGACACACAATGTCTTGTGGAACCTCCCGTGCCTATTCCAGATGCCAATAGCGCTGATGTGCCACTCGATTTACAGCAAATAAAAATCATTTCAAACACCACTGAGGCTAAGTTAGGCGATAAGGCAACCTTTAGCGGCGATGTCTCTTTCAGCCAAGGCGGGCGGCACATTGCAGCCGATAACGCAACGCTAGATCAAGCCAACGAACGCTTAGATGCCAACGGTAACTTGGTGTTTCAAGACAGTATGTTTACCGTTACCGCCGACTCATTGAGCGCGCAAATGCGCACTAATAGCGCCGAATTAAGCGGTGCCCAATATTGGCTGCATGGGCAGCAGATTCATGGCGATGCTGAAAAACTGCAAATCACTCAAGATAATAACCTGCATCTGAGCAATACCAATTTCACCACCTGTCCTCCGGGCGATACTTCTTGGTTGCTTGAAGCTGAAACCATTAAAATTGACAGCACCGAAGAGTGGGGCGAACTGTGGGATGCCAAGTTAAGAATTGCTGGCGTACCGGTTTTTTATCTACCTTACATGACGATACCCGTCTCGGATAAACGCAAGTCAGGCTTCCTGTTTCCGTTATTTAGTACCAGCACCACCAATGGGGTTGAACTTGCGACCCCTTATTATTGGAATATCGCTCCCGAATACGATTTCACCTTCACGCCGCATTACATGTCCGCGCGCGGTCTGTTCTTAAAAACGGAGTTCCGTTATCTGGCTGGTGAAGCCCAGCAAGGCGGCTTAAATGTTGAATATTTAGCCAACGACAACCTACTGACTAATCGCTCTGACCGTTACTTATATCACTGGCAACATAAAGGCGCCGTGGATGAGAATTGGCGCGTATTAGCCAATTTTACCGATGTCTCTGATAATAATTACTTTAACGATCTGAAATCGGACGTATTGCGCGCCACCGATAACCAACTGTCACGCATTGGTGAGATAGCCTACTTTGAGAACAACTGGGATATCACTGCCAGAGTACAAGATATTAAGGTATTAGGCGAAGATGAATCGCCATATCAGGTGATGCCGCAAGTGGGGCTCAATTACCGCAGTCCAGAGCTGTGGAGTGGCTTAGATGTTAATCTACTGGCCGAAGCGAGCAACTTTCGCCATAAAGACAATCAGTATAATAGTGCTAATCGCCTGCACCTAGAGCCCAGTATATCCTTGCCAATTCATGGTCCCGCGGGCTCATTAACCAGCGAAATTAAACTGCTGCAGACCAACTACTGGCAAGATACCGATAATAATCCTGATTCTGAGCTAGCCAGTAGCGTGAGCCGCACCTTACCTCAGGTGCGCCTGCATGGGCAGATCAATTTTGAGCGTTATACCGACTATTTTAATGTCAACTACCGTCAAACATTAGAGCCTCAATTTCAATACCTGTATGTCGGCTATGAAGATCAATCGCAAATTGGTATCTACGATACCGCCTTGCTGCAAGATGACTACTATGGTCTGTTTCGGGATCGCCGTTTTTCAGGCCTCGACCGTATTGCCGATGCGAATCAAATGACACTCGGGTTAACCACACGCCTGTTTGATGAGCATAACCGTGAGACCTTTCAGTTCAGTATTGGCCAAATTTATTACTTTGAAGACAGTAAAGTCGGCCTCACCGAGGTGTCGCAACCTAACCAGAGCTTTCAACAAGAAAATACCTCTAACTCGGTATTAGCGGCAGAGCTGAATACGCAACTCTATAATGATTGGTTTATGAGCGGCGCTATTCAATACGACACCGAAAATAGTGAAAATAAAAAGAGTGAAGTCACATTAGATTTTCGACCCGAGACCAATAAACTACTGCAGTTAAGTTACCGCTATGTACCCGATTTAATTAACAGCAACACCAATGAATCGGTTAATGTGTCACAAACAGGTGTGCGCGGCGCATGGCCAATCAGTGACAACTTGTATATTGTTGGCAACTGGTATTATGACCTCAATGAAAGCCGAAGTGTTGAAACCTATACCGGGTTTCAATATGAATCTTGTTGCTGGGCGCTACGCTTAAGTTATCATTATCGCATTAAGACCAACTACGATGATAATTTAGAACCCACCATTGATGATCGAGAACTGTTTGAGCATGGCTTCTACCTGAATTTTGTTATCAAAGGTTTAGGTGGTTCAGGCCCATTAGGTGTGGCTGATATGCTCGATGATGGTTTGTTTAATTATCGTAAGCCGCTCTACTTGAAAAACTAGGGTTCAATAAATTAGTTACTCTTTTGCTGAACCTAGATACGGACTTGTAGTCCAATCAAAATAATCGAATTAAGTGGTCGGTCAACAATGACAAACGACCTCAATATGCCAAGGATTTTTGTGGATGAGACCCTGTAAACAACTGATTATTGCGTTACTCACATTGGCGATGAGCCACAGCGTTATGGCCGCACAGCCATTAGACCGCGTGACAGTACAAATTAACGAAGGGATTGTGCTGGAAAGCGAAATCACCAACATGCTAAACACAGTCAAAGCGAACGCAGAAGCTGCAGGCCAAGCGTTACCCTCTGACGAAGCACTTCGTACCCAGGTGATTGAGCGGCTGATCATGACCCGCTTACAGTTGCAAATGGCAGACCGTATCGGCCTTCACATTGGTGACTTACAGCTAGATCAAACCATTGAGAATATTGCTAGAGAACAAAATATCACCGTAGCCGACATGCAAGCCAAAATTGCAGCCGACGGCTTGAGCTGGGCACAATATCGCGAACAATTACGTGAAGAGATCACCTTAGGTGAAATCCAACGCATTCAGGTTCAGCGCCGTATTCAAGTATCGCCACAAGAGATCAGTAGCCTAGTTAAATTGATTGAAGAACAAGGCATGCAGCAGGTGGAGTTTCAAATTGGTCACATCTTAATTGAAGTACCAAGCAACCCCAATAGCGAACAGTTAGACAGTGCCAGTAAACGGGCCAATATCGTATTGAAACGTCTGCAAGATGGCGCCGACTTCAAGCAAACCGCCATTGCGTCATCGGCGGGTCCTAAAGCACTTGAAGGCGGTATTTGGGACTACATGAACATCAATGAAATGCCAACGCTGTTTGCTGAACTACTGGCGGGTGCCAAAACCAATGACATTATTGGCCCTGTTCGCAGCGGTGCGGGTTTCCACATTATCAAGGTCATGGATGCGCGCGGCCTACAAACCCAAGAGGTTGATGAGGTTCGCTCTCGCCATATTCTAATTAAACCATCGCCAATCCTGTCGGAAGAGCGCGCTAAGGCCATGCTCGACAACTTTGTGCAGCAACTGCGTGCCGGAGATGTCGATTTTGCCGATTTAGCGCGTCAATACAGTGAAGACCCAGGTTCTGCCGCCAAAGGTGGCGAGCTAGGTTGGGCTGATCCTGCGGTTTATGTGCCTGCATTTGCACAAACCTTGAACTCTCTACAAATTAATGAAATCAGTGAGCCATTTCGCTCCAGTCATGGCTGGCACATAGTACAGCTTGAAGAAAAACGTAAGACTGACGCGACAGACAAGTTCAATACTAATCGTGCTCATCAACTGATTTTCCGTCGCAAGTTTAATGAAGAACTGCAAAACTGGCTGGATGAGATGCGAGCGGAAGCTTACATCGAAGTATTTGATGCCGACTTTAACCGAGGTTAATCATATTGACGACTAAACGTATCGCAATCACGCCGGGCGAACCGGCTGGCGTGGGACCAGAATTAGTCATCCAACTTGCTCAGCGTGCTTGGCCCGCTGAGCTTGTTGTTTGTGCCGATCCGGCTTTATTGAAGGCCAGAGCCAAAAAAATTGGCTTACCGATCCAGCTGCGTCCTTATCAGCCAAATCAAGCCCCTAAACCTCAAGAAGCAGGCACCTTGACCATTGTACCTTTTCCCTTGGTCACCGAATCTGTATGCGGCAAGCTTGACGAACAAAACAGCAGCTATGTGATTGACACATTAAGTTACGCTGGCGACAAGAATATGAGCGGCGAATTTGATGCCGTCGTAACGGGCCCTGTGCACAAAGGGATTATCAATCAAGCGGGTATTCCATTTAGTGGCCACACCGAATTTTTCGCCCATCAGGCAAACTGCCAAGATGTGGTGATGTTATTGGCCGCCCCCGGATTACAGGTCGCCTTAGTGACCACTCATATTCCGCTGGCGTATGTGTCTAAAGCGATCACTCGCGATCGCCTGCATCAAATTATCAACATTTTACACCATGATTTGGTGAATAAATTTGGCTTACAAAACCCCAAAATATATGTCTGTGGACTCAATCCGCATGCAGGAGAAGATGGCCACTTAGGCCGAGAAGAGATAGATGTTATCAGTCCAGCATTAGAAGAGCTGCGTGAGCAAGGCATGAGTCTGGTGGGCCCCTTGCCTGCCGATACCCTATTTCAACCTAAATATTTAGAAGATGCCGACGTTGTCTTGGCCATGTATCACGACCAAGGCCTGCCAGTACTCAAGTCACGAGGATTTGGCAGTGCGGTTAATATCACCTTAGGCTTGCCCTATATTCGCACCTCCGTCGACCATGGCACGGCATTAGCCCTTGCTGGTACAGGTGAAGCCGAAATAGGTAGCTTTGTCTGCGCGTTAAACAAGGCTATTGAATTAGCCACTACGAACGAGTCACAAAAAGAGAAGTAATGAGTAATAAAGTACATTTAGGCCACACCGCAAGAAAACGCTTCGGACAAAACTTTTTGACCGACAGCAATGTGATCAATCGAATTGTTGGCGCGATTGCCCCCGACAATGACCATGTCATGGTTGAAATTGGTCCAGGCCTAGCGGCATTGACAGAACCTGTTGCCGAAAGCATCGACAAGCTGACCGTGGTTGAACTCGATAAAGACTTGGTTGAGCGGCTTAAAACCCATCCATTTCTTAAAGATAAACTCGAGATCCACCAAGGTGATGCGCTTAAGTTTGACTTTAACCAGCTCGTGGAAGAAGGCAAGCAGATGAAGGTGTTTGGCAACTTGCCTTACAACATCTCGACACCATTAATGTTCCACCTATTTGAGTTTGCAGAGCATATTGAAAATATGCATTTCATGCTGCAAAAAGAAGTGGTGCTGCGTCTATCGGCCTCGCCCGGCACTAAGGCCTATGGTCGCCTAACGGTGATGGCGCAATATTTTTGCCAAGTGATGCCTGTGTTAGAGGTGCCACCGGGATGTTTTACCCCACCGCCAAAAGTTGACTCGGCCGTAGTACGCTTAGTGCCTTATAAGAATAAGCCTTGGCCATGTAAAGATGTCGACTTATTAAGACACCTGTGTACGACCGCATTTAATATGCGCCGCAAGACGCTGCGTAATAATCTCAAACAGATGCTATCTGATGAAGACTTTGCTTCGCTCAATATTGATGCGACCAAACGCCCAGAGCAGATAACGGTTGAGCAGTACGTTGCCATGGCTAACTTAGTCATCGACAAGAAAAACGGCTAAGTCTCTTCGCGGGGAATAGCTCCCCGCACTCTCTGTTACATTTAGGACATTCAATGAAACCACTTGAATCCTCAATTAAAATTGAGGTTAAAACTGAATATATCGAAGAGCAGTCATCCCCCGCAGAAGACCGTTACCTCTTTAGCTATACCATCACTATTATCAATTTAGGTGAGCAAGACGTCACCCTAATCAGCCGTATGTGGTGTATTACCGATGCCAATGGTCATTATAGCGAAGTGCAAGGTGCAGGCGTGGTCGGCGAAACGCCAACCATTGCACCGAACACCGCCTACCAATATACCAGTGGTACCGTGTGTGAGACCCCTTTCGCCGTGATGGAAGGTCATTATGTGATGGTCACAAAAGATGGCCGTGAATTTAAAGCCCCCATCGCGCCCTTTCGCTTAGCTGCGCCCGGGCTCATACACTAGCGTACTTAACTTCTTATATCCTCCAACTAAATGAGTAATTGATGGCCACCTATTTTATCGGCGATATACAAGGCTGTTTTGATGAACTACAAGCCATATTGAGTCAGGTCGATTTTAACCCATCAAAAGATGAGCTTTGGGTGGTTGGCGATATGGTTGCCAGAGGTGATAAGTCACTAGAAACATTAAGGTATATCAAATCATTAGATGGCGCTGCTCAACCTGTGCTGGGTAACCATGACCTGCATTTGCTAGCCTTACATGGCAAACTTAAGCGCCCTAAACCCAGTGACAAACTTGACGCTTTGCTCGCGGCCAGCGACATTAACCATCTGATCGACTGGCTGAGAATACAGCCACTGGTGCGACAACATAGTGAACACAAATTACTGATGACCCATGCGGGTGTGCCACCGCAATGGAACGCACAAACCGCCATACAAGAAGCCCGTAGCGTACATGAAGCCCTACAACGCCCCGATTATTTAACCGAGCTTATCGCCAAGATGTACACCAATGATGTCGATACTTGGTCATTATCTATGCCGGCGCTTGAGCGAAAAATCTATTGTATTAACGCTCTCACCCGTATGCGTTATTTACACCATGACGGTCGTTTAGACTTCGACTGTAAACAGCCCCCCGACAGTGACAGTCACCCAGGCTTAGTGCCATGGTTTGCACTTCCCAATTTAGCGGCGCAAACCCATACTTTAGTGTTTGGCCACTGGGCCTCATTAATGGGGAAAGTGGCTCATCCAGCGCTTAAAGCATTAGACACTGGCTGTTGCTGGGGTCAACATTTAACCCTCTGGCACTTAGAATCAAACCAAAAAATCACCCAAAACAAGTTAAAAAAAGGTTAAGATAAAGTACTAACTGGCCGATAGAGCTAGAGTAACAGCCCTGCCAACCCTATTAAAATATTGGTAATTCGGGATATAACAACAAAAAAATCGGAGTCCCCTATGAAATTAAATGTCGCCGCAAGAGTGATTGGCGGATTTAGCATTGTCACTTTATTGTTAATCACATTAGGCGTTGCCTCGTTAATCACCAATAATAATATCAAGAGCAGCACCTTGGTGCTGCAAGAGCTGAGCCTTCCGGCGCTAGAGAGCAGTAACCACCTGACACAAAGTCTCGCCCTACAAGAAAAACAACTATTAGAGGCTTACCACAGTACGCATTCGGCCCAACTACCACAGATCCAGACAAGGTTCGACGAAGATGCTAAAGGGTTTATTAGCGAGCTAAATAACTTACAAACCATTATTCAAGGGCTGCAACAAGGGCAAGAGCTCGATACACAAATTGCCGCCCTTAAAACCAGTTATCAAGCTTTTGAAGATGATAGCCAAAAAATGATCTCGGCGCGTTTACAGTCGCTACAAACGCAAGAAGCTTTGCTTGCTACGCTCGACGACTTGGAAGTGGCAGCCGATGACACCGCTTCATTGCTGCTGGATCTTATCGATCTGGAGATCAGCGAAGATCCTACCGAACGTGAAATTGCAGCCACCGCCAGTAATATCGATAACAGCTTTAGTAACCTCATCACTAGCAGTTATGATCTGGTTAATACTAACGATAAAGCTAAATATGACACCATCACCAAAGAAATAGGTTACATTTTAAGCGATGCTAGTAACAAGCTAGCCTATGTGAGTCGGCACTGGGAGGGCGTTATCGACCAGCAGGTGCTCGACAATATTAACCAAGAAGCAACTAAAGTCCTCGTGATACTTGATGGCCCCAATGCCATCCAGCTACAAAAGGGGAAACAACTGGATTTTGACATAGCCGCGACCGATCTATTGAGCAAAGTTGAAACCGACGTCGATACTGTTAATCAAGGCATGAGTAACCTGAATCAGTCGATTGAAAACATCTCTCAAAGCATCAGTAACAAGGCCATAGATGATATCGACAGTGCCAGCTATAGCACCATGGCACTGGTTGTGATCGCCATAATCGTCGCTATCATGGTGAGCATTGCGGTGATCCGCCCACTGACCCGCTCATTGGGCGAGGTCAATAATGCACTCGATATTCTCGCATCAGGTAACCTCACCCATAAATTGGATGATTCGGGCCATGATGAATTTTCCGAGTTATCGCGCAACTGTAATCGCTTAGTCGATAGTTTACGCACGCTTATTCAAGGCATTTTGGATAGATCTAATCAGCTGGCCGCCGCAGCTGAGCAGACATCAGCCATCACAGCGCAGACTACTGCGGGTATTCAAGAGCAAAAAAATCAGGTCGATCAGGTCGCCGCTGCGACGACGCAGTTAAGTTCAAGTGCAATGCAAGTCACCAGCAGTGCCGATGATGCATTGAGCCAGATAAAAAGTGCCGATGAAGAAGCTCAGCATATGCGCACCATAGCCGATGACAATAAGCGTACGATTTTAGCCTTAGCCGAGGAAGTGACCAAAGCCGGTCAAGTGATCAATAAACTGCATTCTGACAGCGCCGCGATTGGCTCAATATTGGATGTGATCCGCGGTATCGCAGAACAAACCAATTTACTGGCATTAAACGCCGCCATCGAAGCCGCGCGGGCCGGCGAACAGGGCCGCGGGTTTGCCGTGGTCGCCGATGAGGTCCGCAGCTTAGCCTCGCGCACACAAGACTCGACTCAAGAGATCCAGCAGATGATTGAAGTCTTGCAACAAGGGGCACAGCAAGCGGTATCAGTGATGGAACTAGGACGAGAGCAAGCCAGTCATTGCGTAGAGAAAACAGAGCAAGCTAACCTCGCGCTCGAAAGCATTAACCATGCAGTGCATCGCGCCCATGATTCAGGCACCCATATTGCTAATGCGGCGCAAGAACAAAACATTGTCAGCCAACAGGTGTCTGAGAAGCTTGAACATATCGCCGCCATCTCAGAAGAGACCGCGATTGGTGCAGATCAAACTGCGCAGTCGAGCCATCAGGTGGCACGATTAGCAGAGGAGCTACAAGCCTCTGTAGGCGAGTTTAAAGTCTAGTGCTTATGACGCTACTCGCGCTCGCTAAAGCCTGATTAACGGCGCTTATAGGCGCTAAAAAAGCACTGCTTTCATTGCACTTATCCAATGAAATAATAGTGTGATGGGAGCGATGACTCGATAAACATTAACCCCAAAAAAACCGGACTGTTAGTCCGGTTTTTTATGGCTTGATACTTATAACTCTAGATTAGGTATAAGGTTAGCTTCCAGCAATCCGTTCTTTAATTGCAGAGGTCATCGCCAACGCACTATGATCGTTAGCCTCAGCCCATTCAAGAATACTTTGACCATCAGCTTCTTTACTGGCCAAATCCTCGGCAGAGAGACGCTTCGCGACAAAGGCTCCCACGTCATTAGCGCCACTTTTCATCGCAAAGCGTAACAAGCTATCACCATCGCAGGAGATATCTTGGTAGACGTTACGCAGTTTTACACGAGTCTCTTTCAGCTTTTTACGTAAGCGATTTTTATCATCCGCTTGAACGTAATTACAAATATTGGCAGCTAGTTGATCGTTGGCTTTTACTGGCACCGCATAAGATGAGGCCACTAATATCACTGCAATCGTCGTAGGTAACAGACGCATGGGGTACTCCTATAATATTTATTATTTTTTTCAATAGCATAAACGGTAACATTTACGCTAAGACTACTTAGGATAGCACCCACACGTTAACATTTTTTTACCAAGTTGATAAAGCGATACTCTAAACCTTTCTCATTCATATGTGTTTCAGTGGTCACTCGCTCCCACGATCCATCATCCCAATCAGGAAAAAACGTATCCCCTTCAACATCAAGATTAATCTCGGTCAAATAGAGTTTATCGGCTCTGGGCAATAACGCCTGATACAACTGACCACCACCAATGATAATGAGCTCATCGCCATCACCAGCCACTTGCAGCGCAGCATCAAATGAATCGACGCAGGTCACGCCCTCAATAGTAAGTCCGACCTGACGACTAATCACAATGTTGTGGCGCCCAGGTAACGGACGACCGATGGATTCATAGGTCTTACGCCCCATCACTACCGGTTTACCTAAGGTCATGGCCTTAAAATGGCGCAGATCTTCAGGCAGATGCCATGGCATCTGATTATCTTTGCCTATCACACGGTTATTGGCCATCGCGGCAATCATAGCAATTCTCATATTAGCTCCAACGGTCTCGGCCGCTTAATTAAAACGGATTATATCAACAGGATTAAATGACTGGACGGGTGCGAAAATAGAGCAGACTGGGCATCGCTAAGCCGACAGACAATGCACCGAGTATAAATACCGTTTTTAAACCATTACTGATCACTTCAGCAGTCAACTCTGGACTCACCTGCGACTGGGCAGACAGCTGCACTAACGCAATAACAGTATTGTAAGCATAAGTACCTGGGATCATAGGTATGATAGCCGCTACTGCGTACATTAAAGGTGGCGCAAGATGACGTTTGGCAAAGCTAATCGTCAATACGCCGACCAATGCAGCCGCCACAAACGTGGCCCATTCAATAGGTAAGTTAATATGTAATAACAAGGTTCTGACGCTGTGGCCGTTGCGCCGGCTAACGCACAATAAGGTAAAAAGCGTTTCGGCACGTTAAATACCATGGCAAAACCTACCGCCGGAATCGATGAAAACAGCGCATCGTTTGCCAATTTTAGTAAGAGTTCTATCAAAGGAATAACCCACCTAATTGCATCGCGATAGTTATGCCGATCACCGAGGAAACAGTCAATAAAGTGGCATGCCCCCAACGCGAGATCCCCACGTTAAGGTGTCCCTTAACCATATCTGAAATCGCATTAATCATCGGAAAGCCCGGCACCAACATTAACACACTCGCCGCCATAGGTAACTTTGGTGTACTGGTAAGATCAAAGTGATAGCCCATTTGCGCCACTAAGGTTGTCACAAAGGCAGTGACGGCAAAGTTCACCAATAAATTGAAATGACGCTTAGCAATGGCTAAGCGCACAAACATGCCTAGCGAGGCGGCAAAGATGGTGATTATTATCGCTACCATATCGCCACCAAATAGGTGACAAAAACTGCCACAGGATAAGCCAATCATGGGGATTAAATAGCGCTTAGGGTAGCTTTTAGCTTGTATACGAGATACGCGCTTACGCACTTCATTTAAGCCGTATATGCCCTTCTCAGTTAATAAACAGATGCGCTGTAGTTCGCAGATAATGGTCATATTTATGCCATGTTCGCGAATTCGACGCGTGGTGGTAATACACCGCCCATGCACTAAGCTGGTTAGCACGAGGGAGTTAGAGGAGATGGATATTTCAACACTAGCCAACCCTAATGCCAAACCGAGGCGCTGGCTGATCTCTTCAATGAGTTCAGATTCAGCGCCATAGGCTAGCAAAAGTTGGGCAACCCGGACAACTTGCCGAGTAATATCATTTTGAGTATCTGCGTACACGTGGTTCTCAGAATGAAAGCGATAATAAGCTAAGCTTACCTTTGATAGATGATCTCAACATCATAATCATCATCGTCAAAGTCATCATCATCCAAGTCATCGCCATTATAATCTTCGTTGACAACATCTTGAGTCTGTTGATGATAATTATCCCACTTGAATTCAACTTCAGCATCAGGATCCGCTTCTACCTCTTCAGGTAGCGCAGCAATAAAGTCCATCAACTTCAAGCTAAGTTCTTGGGTGCCTTCGCGATTATACGCAGAGATAGTAAAGACTTCGCCTTTCCAGTCTAACTCTTTAACAATACGCTCTACTCGCTCTTGGATCTCTTCTTCAAGGAGCAGATCTGTCTTGTTAAACACTAACCAACGCGGCTTACTCGCCAGCAATGGAGAATGCTTTTCAAGCTCGGCAACAATTGCACGGGCTGAATCAACAGGGTCGCTGCCATCGATAGGATCAATATCCAAAATATGCAGCAGCACTCGGCAACGCTCGAGGTGTTTCAAGAAGCGAATACCCAAACCGGCACCTTCTGCGGCGCCCTCGATTAAGCCGGGAATATCCGCAATCACAAAGCTCTGCCCATGACGCGGCGTCACCACACCAAGGTTAGGAACCAATGTGGTAAACGGATAGTCAGCCACTTTAGGCTTTGCACGAGACACGGCGCGAATAAAGGTTGATTTGCCCGCATTGGGCATACCCAATAAGCCCACATCGGCAAGTAACATCAGCTCTAAGCGCAAGCTACGTACTTCACCTGGCGTACCAAGGGTTTTCTGTCTTGGCGCACGGTTGGTACTGCTCTTAAAGCGCGTATTACCTAGGCCGTGGAAGCCCCCTTTTGCCACTAGCAGTTTTTGACCATGGGTCTTGAGATCGCCTAATGCCTCTTGAGTCTCTTCATCAATGGCGCGGGTCCCGACTGGCACCTTAAGGATAAGATCTTGACCACTGTGGCCAGTACAATCACGGCCACGGCCATTTTTACCACGCTCGGCAAAATGAAAACGCTCAAAGCGATAGTCGATTAGGGTATTAAGGTTTTCATCTGCTTGCAGATAAACACTACCACCATCACCACCATCACCACCGTCTGGGCCACCATCAGGCACATATTTTTCACGTCTAAAACTAACGCAACCACTACCACCATCACCAGCTTCTACTCTGATCACAGCTTCATCGACAAACTTCATACCAACTCCAGGCACCACACAATAGACCGATTATACTGCCAATCTAATCGTACCGCCAAAAAACAATTTCTGTATTGAACTTCAAACGAGATACACAGGTTTGAGGGTTCAATGTTTTACTGGTGCTGGAGCAGCGTAACCGGCTCATTTCACCAGATTTATAAACAATAAAGCCCTACCAGAGGCAGGGCTTTATAAACTATCTTAGGTGAACTAAGAGTTAAGCTTCGATACTAATGAACTTGCGGTTATTAGGACCTTTAACTTCAAACTTAACTTTACCGTCAGTTAGTGCAAATAGAGTATGGTCACGACCAATACCTACGTTAACACCTGCGTGGAATTTAGTACCACGTTGGCGAACAATGATGTTACCAGCAAGAACTGATTCACCACCGAAACGCTTAACACCAAGACGTTTACTTTCTGAATCGCGGCCGTTACGAGTAGAACCGCCAGCTTTTTTATGTGCCATGAGTTAGACTCCTATTAAGCGTTGATAGCAGTAATTTTAACTTCGGTGAACCACTGACGGTGGCCCATCTTCTTATCGTGGTGCTTACGACGACGGAACTTAACGATAGTTACCTTTTCGCCACGGCCATGGCTGACAACTTCAGCAACAACCTTACCACCTTCAACTAAAGGTGCACCAACGTGTACAGTCTCACCATCAGCAACCAAAAGAACTTGGTCAAATTCGATAGTTTCGCCTGTAGCGACTTCTAATTTCTCTAAACGAACTGTATGGCCTTCAGCAACACGGTGCTGCTTACCACCACTTTGAAAAACAGCGTACATAGCTATTTTACTCCGATATTTCAAGCACGCAGACCTTTTAATGTTAGGCTGGGCGCTATAAAAGCTTTAATGACAATGGTCGCGGAGTTTACGCTAAGTTCATTAGGCTGACAAGCTCTAATTCACTTTGATCAAAAAAAGATCGGAATTACTCTCACATTAGTCTTCTAATAATGCCTTACTCGACATTTTTAGGTAGAATCTCAATACTATAACATTTTTGCCTTAATTTGGGCTGCCTGAATTACAAAATACCACTAGAAGTAGAGCCTAATATGGATTTGAACGCCATTCGTCAGCTGGCTGATGCTGATATGAAAGCCGTCGATCAACTGATCTATAAACAGTTGGAGTCAGATGTAGCCCTAATTAACCAACTTGGATTCTATATTATCAATGGCGGGGGCAAGAGAATGCGCCCACTGCTATCCATTCTGGCGGCTCGTGCGATTGCCTATGACGGTGAAGCTCATATCAAGCTGGCTGCAATCGTTGAATTTATTCATACCGCTTCATTACTGCATGATGACGTGGTAGATGAGTCAATGCTAAGACGTGGTCGCGAGACAGCTAATGCACTTTTTGGTAATAGCGCAAGCGTGTTAGTCGGTGATTTTTTATATACTCGCTCGTTTCAGATGATGACCGAGCTGGGCAGCTTGCAAGTGTTAGAAGTCCTAGCCGATGCTACTAACGTATTAGCAGAAGGCGAAGTATTACAGCTAATGAACTGTAACGATCCTGACACCACTGAAGAAAGCTATATGCGTGTCATCTATTGCAAAACAGCAAAGCTGTTTGAAGCTGCGACCCGTTTAGCAGGCGTTTTGGCTGATAGCTGTATTGAGGTGCAAACCGCCTTAGCTGACTATGGTAAATATTTAGGCACAGCATTCCAGCTCACCGATGATTTATTAGACTACACAGCAGAAACCGAAGAGTTAGGAAAGAACATTGGTGATGATTTAGCCGAAGGTAAGCCTACGTTACCGCTAATCTATGCCATTGCCAATGGTACCGATGAAGAGCAAGCCTTGATTCGTCAAGCGATTGAGCAAGGTGACGGTTCTGGTCACATTGAGACAATTCTCAATGCGCTCAAGCAATGTGGTGCACTCAAATATACTGAACAAAGAGCGCTAGAAGAGGCTGATAAGGCCATTAGTGCCTTAGCAATACTGCCAGAGAGTGACTACAAGCAAGCGCTAATATCACTCGCTAGAATCGCCGTAGCGCGTAATCACTAATGATTGACTAATGGCGCAAAGATTTAAATAACAAAAAAGGAGCCAATCGGCTCCTTTTTTATTGATTCGTTTAGCTTACTTAACGAATTCGACTCCAAGCTTAATATCAGCCTTTAGCGTATCTAACATCGCATCACGCGCATTAGCTTCAAACTCACTCACTTCACCGTAAGCCAGTACTTGTTCAACACCGTTCTTACCTAGAAGGATTGGTTGAGCGAAAAATGCTGCATGCTCACTACCACCGTCAACATAGGCACATTCCACAACATTCGCTTCACCTTGAAGGCCGCGAACCAATGACAGACCAAAACGACACGCAGCCTGACCCATTGAAAGTGTTGCACTACCACCACCGGCTTTAGCTTCAACCACTTCAGTACCCGCATTCTGAATACGAGTAGTCAAAGCAGCGACTTCGTCATCACTAAAAGTAACGCCTTCAACTTGAGAAAGCAGAGGAAGAATGGTTACACCGCTGTGGCCACCAATGACATTGACTTTAACATCAGCCACATCTAACCCTTTGGCTTCGGCCACGAAGGTTTCAGAGCGAATAACATCAAGGGTAGTGACACCAAATAAACGGTTTTTATCATAAACGCCTGCAGCCTTTAGTACCTCAGCAGCGATAGCGACGGTGGTGTTAACAGGATTGGTAATAATACCGATAAGCGCTTTAGGACAAGTTGCTGCACACTTTTCAACAAGGTTTCTAACGATCCCTGCATTGATGTTAAATAGATCTGAGCGATCCATACCAGGCTTACGCGCAACACCTGCAGAAATTAGCACCACATCAGCACCTTCTAGTGCTGGTGTTGGGTCTTCGCCCGCGAACCCTTTGACTTCAACCGCTGTAGGGATGTGGCTTAAGTCAACCGCAACACCAGGGGTCACTGGCGCGATATCGTAAAGGGATAATTTAGAGCCGGCAGGCAATTGAGTTTTAAGTAGTAGAGCAAGAGCCTGGCCAATACCACCAGCGGCACCAAGTACAGCAACTTTCATAGTTATCTCCGTTAATTCTTGGTTATTATGTGACATAGATCTAAATTTACAGATGGCGCAACATTACTTCAATCACACCAATAATTCAATTATCCCTTAGTCGTGTAGCAAGATATTTTATAAATAGCCGAGGTAAAGTGCATGTATTAACGATTACTCAATGGCTTTTTGTAGCGAAAATAAATCCACATTCGAACCATTCCAATGTAAAATAACCCTATTAAATGAGGCAGGTATCCGCTAATCATTATGCAACATCGACAACAGAGCACAAAGTGACAAGTGAATTTTTATTCACAACGACCGAATAATGCTTGACTTACTTTGCATAGCTATTCACAATGAGTCAATTTCACGGATAATGAATGCGAAAGCTATGCAAGCTAATAAAAACCAAGAAGAACTCGTCAAAACCTTTAAGGCAATTTTAAAAGAGGAGCGCTTTGGATCTCAGAGTGAAATCGTCACCGCACTTCAAGCTGAAGGTTATAACAATATTAACCAATCGAAAGTCTCGCGCATGCTCAGTAAGTTCGGCGCTGTGCGTACACGCAACGCCAAACAAGAGATGGTTTACTGCCTCCCCGCAGAGCTAGGGGTTCCGACGGCTGGCAGCCCACTGAAAAACCTTGTACTGGATGTAGACCATAATCAATCTATGATTGTGGTAAGAACCAGCCCAGGAGCAGCACAGTTAATCGCTAGACTGCTGGATTCTATAGGTAAGCCTGAAGGTATATTGGGAACGATTGCTGGTGATGACACGATTTTCATCTGCCCATCGAATATTCAAGAAGTGGATAAAACATTAAACACAGTAAAGTCATTATTTAACTATGCAGATTAATTGACGGCGGTCTGCTATCTCGCATGTTGTATTATTAATCGTATTGTCACTTATCCAATCTCGAAAGAGTCACTTTTCGAGATATTAAATATTCAAAAAACTGATACTAGTGAGTTAACAGCCATCAGCTCGGCTTAGCAGATAAGAGACGCCAATGGCGTCTTTTTTATCGCGTTGCTATCACGCTTATTCAGCCATTAACAACTGCTTCGCCATGGTAAGCATTACTTAAAGCCCTAAGCCTAGATATAAAAATGCCGATAAGAGAAACTTATCGGCATTTAATCAGCATGCAAGATGTTATCGCTTTTTACGCTTGTCCAGCTTAGAAAACAGGCCAACTAGAGCCTATTCTAGCCGAGTCGAATTTTATTGCAGTCAGCTTTGTATGACTACTGGTTTGGCGCACAATTTTGCATCACTACATCAATACACAAGCTGCATTGACATACTTGGTCACGGTGGTTAATCAGCAGCCCATTGGCACTACACTTACGCAATTCACTCACCGTTTTCGGCGGCAGCCAGTTGCATAAAATCCAGCGAAGGCGCAAAAAAAGCCGAGCCTGTTAGTGCTTGAGTAAAGTGCATTAAGTGATCATGATTACCCGCTCCGTCACCGTGGATCATACTCTGGAGCATTTTTTCAAAATTCTCCGAATTACGGCACAGCGCGATAAACATCAATCCCTGCTCTTTCATTGAGCCATAAGGCATACTCTGCCTTAAGATCTCCATCGAACGTCCTTGGCTATCTTTCAGATTAACCCGCTTAGTATGGCTAGTGAGTGGTTTGTCCTGCGAAGCATATTCGATATTATCAATCTTAGTTCTGCCGATGATATCTTCTTGCTTTTTCTGAGGAAGTCGGTTCCATTTGCTTAAGTTGTGCGCGTACTTTTGTACATGCACATAACTGCCAGAACGAAATGTGGCGTCTTCATCGCCCACTAACGCCACATCTTGGCGATGACGCCCTTTGGGGTTTTCAGTGCCATCGACAAAACCGGTAAGGTCCCGCGTATCCATAAACTGAAAACCGCGCTCTTCATCCACCAGTTCAACCAAACCTTCAAACATCTGGCACACTTCATTTGCCACAAGATGCAAGATGTCATAACGATCGCAGCGAAGGTGAATAAAGAGGTCATACTCGTGGGCTGGCGCGTCTCGATTATCGGCATTCATCGCTGGAAACGGTTTCAATTGAACCGGACGGACCTGCGGATACAAGCTGTCCCAATAATTTGCGCCAATCGCGATAAAGCCATTAAAGGCGCTATCGGCATATTGGTCCGATAACTCATAAATGTACTGCGCAACATTGGCCACACAAGGACGTAATTGAGATTCCACACCGTCATCGGCATTAAACATCAAATATACGCTATGTAAATTTCCTTCGGCACACACACCTAACTGTTCACGTGGCATAACCTGACTATCCATATAGACCCTACCCTCTGTCAGTTTCAATTTTCGGCAATATTGTCCAAAACTTTAATGATGAATAGTATTACACAATCTACAACGCGTTAAAAAGAAACCGTATTTACGGTTAGATTAACGTTTATTAACCAGAACAACCACCATGAGTGACAAATATGTTACTCAGGACGCGACAATAACACCAAGGAATGAGGGATCACCTCTAATTGAACCCGTTGGCCAAGCGCTAAATCGTTTTTGGGGCTGCGAACATCATAGCGTTGTGTACCGACCAATACTCGATAATGACAATTACAGCCTAAAAAACGTCGCTCGACGATCATCCCCTCCCCTTGCTCATTGGCATGAATATCGATTTGCTCTGGACGCAATAACAGTTCACCACTATGCCCTACATCAAACAACATAGGTGCAGTGCTGACAATCGCCCCCAGTGGCGTAGAGAGTGTAAAACCGTCCACCACCTCAGCAGCAAGATAATTGCCCTCTCCTAAAAATTCAGCAACATATTTATCGGCTGGCGCACTGTAAAGCGCTTCGGCACAACCATATTGCACTATGGCTCCTTGATTAAATAGCGCTAATTTATCAGCAAATACAAAGGCTTCATCTTTACTGTGCGTCACAAATACTGCACTGACATTACGTTGTTTTAAAATGCTGCGGATCTCCAGCATCATTTCATTACGCACTTTGGCATCTATATTAGAAAAAGGCTCATCGAGCAGTAATAACTCAGGTTCATAGGCCAGTGCTCGAGCAATCGATACCCTCTGTTGCTGACCGCCAGATAACTCGTGTGGATAGCGGGTTGCTAAACCATCGAGTTTCACCAGAGCTAGCATTTCAGTTAATCTCGCTTGTCGCTCAGCACTAGTTAATCCTTTGACCCCAAACAAAATATTGTCGGCAACCGTTAAATGGGGAAACAGTGCATAATCTTGGAAGATCATCCCCACTTCTCTTTGCTCACTCGGCACAAAGTGATCATCGCCCGACAACAACCGCTTATTGATACTAATTCTGCCAGCAGAGATAGGTTGCAGCCCAGCAATCGCCCTGAGCAGGGTAGTCTTACCGCAGCCACTGGGGCCTAGCAGCGCAGCAATCTCTCCCCGTTGAATATTAAGGCTGAGTCCTTTTAAAATCACCAGACCTTGGTAATCACTATGAACATCTTCGATATTGAGGGTAGACATTTAAGTATTATGCTCCAAAGAACGGTTTAAATAGATCAGCGGAATGAGACCAACAAGAACAATAACAATAGCCGCCAGAGCGCCATGCTCAAGCTGTTCATCTGACACGAACTGATATACGTAGGTGGCAAGATTTTCAAACCCGACCGGCCTTAGTAATAAGGCCGCAGGCAGCTCTTTCATGCACTCGATAAACACCAACAACACGCCAGCAAAAATGCCTTTTCGTAACAGAGGAAGGTGCACCTTACGCAGCAAGGCGTTGGGTCTTAGCCCCATGGTGATCGAAGCCATATCCAGCGTTGGACTTATACGCTTGTAACTGCTCTCCACACTGCCAATAGCAATAGCCACAAAGCGAATTGAAAAG
The DNA here is from genome assembly GCF_059338375.1 of Shewanella sp. 553. NCBI lineage: Bacteria > Pseudomonadati > Pseudomonadota > Gammaproteobacteria > Alteromonadales > Shewanellaceae > Shewanella > Shewanella sp. 553. The sequence goes on along the minus strand of NZ_CM181701.1, from coordinate 768,087 downwards.
GCAAAAATTAACGCAAATACGCTGCCGCTTAACAGTAAACCAGGCCCTTGTGCATCGAAGTAGGCGTAAATATCATTAATGGCAAAATCCATATAAGTGAGTGGCACCAAGATCCCAATCGCCAGCACGGTACCAGGCAGCGCATAGCCGGTAGACGCTAAACGTGACGGTAATAGGTCGCTGCGCCGTGGGCTACATCGCCTAACAAACATCAGAACCACTGCAATAACCGCAGTGCTCAAGGCCACTAATAACGCAATGTAAAGACTGTTAAAGCTATATTGTAAAAACTGGTTGTGCCAACTGACCTCAAAATATTGCCAGGCATAACTGACAAGTACAGTAAAAGGCAGTAGAAAAGCCAACACCAATAAACCAGCGCAGTAAAAAGTTGCCAGCCATGCTTTAGGTGCCGATAACAGATAACGGTCACGATCATTGAGCTCGGCCTGCTTCTGAAATAACTTTTGCTTACGGCGCGCAAAACGCTCACTGCCAATCATGCAAAAAATCACCAACAACATAATTGCCGATAACTTGGCGGCAGCAGATAAACTGCCATAGCCTAGCCAAGTGTCATATACCGCTGTGGTTAATGTCGGCACAGAAAAATAACTTACTGTAGCAAAGTCAGCTGCGGTTTCCATTGCGACCAGAGAAGCGCCAACGGCTAATGCGGGCCTTGCCATGGGTAAACTTAAGCGCCAAAAACCTTGCCATGGGGAGCACCCCATCACGCGAGCTGCATGTTGTAAGCTTGAGGATTGCTCCATAAATGCGGTGCGAGCCAACAGATAAACATAGGGAAACAACACTAAAGCTAACATCACTGCTGCACCCATCAAGGTGCGTACATCGGGGAAAAAATAGTCTTGGGGCGATTGCCAACCAAACAAAGTACGCAAACTTCGTTGAATCGGGCCAGCATAATCGAGCAGATCGGTATACACATAAGCCACCACATAGGCTGGCATAGCTAAAGGTAATAACAATGCCCACTGGAAGAGTTGGCGCCCCGGAAACTCACAACGGGCAATGCACCAAGCTGCGGGCAGTGCAAATACCACGGCACCAATACAGACACACAGCATCAACGCCAACGTATTAAAGATATATGTGGGTAATACGGTATCGAGTAGATGAGCAAATATAGCCTCACCGGGCACAGCCGCCTGCACAATAATGGCTAACAATGGCAGTGTTAAGATCACTGCTATCAAGTAACTGAGCACTGACCAACGTCGAGCAAAACCTAAAATCATTCGTTATCTCATCTGGCTTAGTCAGATAATTATCAAGGACCAACCTAAATCGAAGCTTAAATAAAAACGATTATAACTTACAAAAATGTGCGCTCTGTAGCTAAAAAGCAAAATAGCCTTCTAAATAAGAAGGCTATACCGATATCAAAAGCAAGCATTGACTATATGTTATAAATCGAACTTCACTTCATCTAATAATTTTACGGCTGCCTGATGATACTCAGCCAATTTATAGATCGGTAACGCATCGGCTTTAAACTCCCCCCAAGAGGCCACTAGCTCAGATGGCGCGACATCGACTTTGACCGGATATTCCATATTGATCTGCGCATAAGATTGCTGTGCGGCATCACCTGACAAATATTCCATTAATTTGATTGCGTTGTCTTTATGGGGGGCATACTTAGCCAACGCCATTCCTGAAATATTAATGTGCGCACCCCGATTACTTTGATTAGGGAAGTTAATATTGACCGCCTCAGCCCAAGCAACTTGATTAGGATCTTGCAGCATTTTACCTAAGTAATAGCTATTACCTATGGCAATATCACACAAACCTTCTTTAACAGCTTGCACCTGAGCACGATCATTACCTTGTGGCTTACGTGCCAAATTGGCCTTAAAACCATTTAACCACTCTTTGGTTTCAGCTTCACCATGATGGGCGATCATCGAGGCAACCAAAGCAATGTTATAGGGGTGTTTACCGCTGCGAGTACAAATTTTGCCTTTATATTTGGGGTCAGCAAGATCTTCATAATCAATATCTAATAGCCCTAAACGCTCTTTAGATGAATAAATATTTCTCACCCGCTGAGTTAATGCGAACCACTCTCCACTGGGCGAGCGCATCGTTTCTGGGATATTGCTCTGCAACACATCACTCTTCACCGGACTAACCAAACCTTTCTCGGTCAATTCCATTAAGCGAGAAAAGTCAGATGTCAGCACTAAGTCAACGGGAGATAAGCGCCCTTCTCTGGCAATACGTTCGGCAATGCCATTTTTAGAAAAGACCACATTCACCTCAATACCCGTCTGTTTGGTAAAGTCAGTTAAAATGGGATCTATCAAAAATGCCTGCCGATATGAGTAAATCGTTAACGTCTCAGCGGCACTTGTCATTGATGTTATACAAGCCAAACCTAACGCAATAATGCCTTTAGTAAAGTTCATTTCAACTCTCCAGTCACAAACCGATAATGATAATGGTTATCAATTGCGAATAGGGTAATCAAAACCTCACATGACGGCAAGTCGAATTATCAAAAAATCATCATATATCGGCAGTTTTGTGCTTAGTTAACAATAGTGTCTACACTAACAGGGCAAACGCAACAACCTGACAAGCGATACATCACAGAGAATAACTATGCTTATTAAAATTACCGCACTGATCTTGGCGCTCATGTTACTGCTATATCTGTTTAAGCACAGATTAGGTATAAGGCGAAAAAAATCTGCAAATACAGCACGTAGCAAAACTATAGCCAAACCGATTAGTGAATACCCACCTGTTGCGGAGCTACAAAATCTGTCAATAAAGTCGAATTTTCATAGCGTAGAAATTGTCAATGATGCTATGGATTGTACCAGAGCCAACTCACTGCAAGGTCAACGTTACCTTTCTGCGCAAGCCCCTACGCTCCCCCTCAAAGGGTGCAACTCTTCGCCGTGCCGTTGTCGCTATGTTCACCATGCCGATAGACGAAAATTCGATGAGGAGCGGCGAATACAATTTGGCGTTAGCCATGAACTTTACGGAACCTTTGGCGAACAAAACCGCAGAAACAGCAAACGCAGCGGCCGCCGCCAATACGACCAAAGATAACACGGACCATGCTGTTAACCAGTCTATGGCGAGTAAAGTCATACGCCGAGTAGCAAGTACAGCAAACGCCAATACATGGCAAAACACCGCAGCAGTAAAAAAGGCGGCCGTTATCAAAGGAGTAAGGCATTAAAGAAGGCTTTATGACACTAAAGCAGTATTTAGTGGCTAGAAGCTAGGGGGTTGAGACAGTAGGCTAAAGGTGGGCGATAGCATTAAAGCCCCCCACCTTTCAGTTAATTGGTTTAAGCTACCTCATCTTTGCAAAGAAGATAAGCGTTACTGCGACACAAGAGATGGGGCTTAGAGCCTGTTGTCACCAATATTTTTCAACCGTGATTTGGCCGGGCGCTCGGCGTAAATTAGTGGCTAAACCACGCTCTTTAAGCTGTTGAGTCAGACTTTTAATCATCTCAGGGTGACCACAAATCATCACTTGAGCATCTTCGGGGGTTAATTGAAGCCCAACTTGCGCCTCAATAACGCCTGCAGCCATCGCATCGGGTATACGGCTAGCTATGGTACCAACGCCTTTTTCACGAGTCACAGAGGTGACGAGTTCAAACTGCTGCGGATAGGTTAACTTAAACTGCTGCAACTCTTGGTAATAAGCTAAGTCATTTGCCTGCCTAACCCCATAAACCAAAATCACCTTGTCAAAACGCAGCCATGGTTGCTCGGTTCGCATCATAGAGATAAAAGGCCCTACAGCGGTTCCGGTTGCAAATAGCCATAAATGTTGGCCTTGAGCTGGCAACTCATCTAGGGTCATAAAACCTGTCGCCTGAGTGGAAATATCGATACTGTCGCCAACATTTAGCATCTGTAATTGCGGAGAGAGCTTCCCCTCTTCTACACTTACCGCCAGAATCTCAAGATACTGACTCGAAGGCGCATTTACTAATGAGTAAGCTCGCGCTACTCTTTTATCATCAATAACTTGTGAGAGCTTAATAAACTGCCCCGCAATAAAATCACCAATATCAGCAGACAGCTTTAACGTAAATAACCGTTCGTTCCAATCTATGCGCTCTACCACGTTTGCCTGTTGCCACATTGGCGTCCCCTTTGAGAGTTTTATCAAGGTCGATAAACACCATCATTGAAGTTATTGAGAGTAGAGTCAAGGCAACCTATACCATAGAGCTTATTTGACCAATTAATGAGTCGGTACAAGATTAAATCATCACTTGCTTATAGAGATCCAACATCTGGGTTAAAGCTGTCACGAAATTCCTGTAACCCTTGCTGCACCAAAGAGTAAGTTTGCTCTACACCATCGGCAACATCCCCTTCGAGAACTTTCAATCCAGATAGAATATCTTTAGCTTCATCAAACCCCTGCTCAATCGCGCCGCCAATAATCGCCAAAAATGAGTTAAGCTGCTCGTCAAAGGCCATATTACTGTTTTGCTCTTGATGCACAGTAAAAAACTGCGTAGCAAAGCTAACAATACGTTCGGCTGTCGCTTCAGCAGAAGTATCGACACCTTGTTCAACCGCGGTTTCAATCGCCTGCTCACCCATAGAGGGAGCGAGATGCTCATTAATTGAAGCTATCGCAGCCTTATAGAGTAGCCGCATAGGTTCGTTAGCTGAGCTGAGGTTCACCTCATGCTGTGCTGACAAAATGGCCTTATTCATTAGCTGCTTACTCGTTGCCTGAGCTGTGTTAGTTTTAGCCACTGCCGACACCTGCTGGCCGTGATCCATATTGGCTTCTGATTTAGTTCGAGCCGTTTCTGACACGGCGGTGCCATGATTGTTAATCTGCATAACTGCCTCTCTAAGCGATAATGGCCCTTTAGCCTAGCTTCTATTATCGACCATTTTTTAAACCGCTTTAACTTTTATCTCTGCCTTATGCACCTTTACGCTATAACACCTTAAAATGTATCAAGATGGTGTATTTTAAGTAAAAAGTGCTAACTAGATCGAATTTACCCCCCAAATGGGTTACCATGTGGTGATGATAATGTGACATAGAGCTAACAAGGCAATAGGCCTACCGTGAGCAGTGCAATATTTAAATCATATTGATGTGTTTCAATACAGTGCCACAGCGGTCAAGTGGAAACCGCTGGCATAAGCCTATATCTCGAAAACCACACATAGATCATCGAGATTAACCGTCTAGCATGCGTTTGCTCGACCCAAGCTTTCACTGCCAGTAATCGAGTAATGCCGGCGCTATGAGCCTTGACTAAAATGATTAAGGTTTAGGGCTAACTAAATAGATGATTTAGAGTTATTAATCTAATGCGACTTGGATAGCGCTAGCTTTATACGTTACACTTGACTACATTAGCAACATATGGAATAGCGGTACAGCTAGTATAAAATTCAATACCAAGGAGAACATCTGGTGAGTGATTCGTTTTTTGGAGCGGGTGGAAAAAGTAAACCCCTCTCGGTCAGCTGTCAAAACTGTGATCGGTTAACCGTCATCGAAGGCGAAACCATCTGTTTTAAGCGCGGGGAGATCATACGACTCACGCCTTACGACACTGGCAATAATAAACTAAGCCTACTTTGCGATGGTTGGAGACCCATTAACACCTCAAAAACAGCGTAATGGCTGTCTGTTAGGCGCTCATCATGAAATATAGAGCATCACGATTATATACAGTCACCACCACTAAGTTCCATTAATAACATTTCCCCCAAGAGCCATCACCTATCTTTGATTAGCTTCATGGGTTAGTCAAACCAAGGTGGCAACGGGGGCGATCGGGTCGCATGTCAATCTGCAGCAAAAACGAATTCCAGCCTGCCGCAAGCAAATAAAACAGCGTGTATGATTACAACCTAAGCCGATTAATGTTGATGCTGCACCGTCCATAATTTATGGTACAAGCCTTTGGCTTTTAACAAGCTGTGATGATCACCGCGCTCCACTATCTTGCCTTGGCTAAGCACTATAATTTGGTCAGCATCGACCACCGTCGATAAGCGATGGGCGATGACCAAACTGCTGTGGCCTTTTTCCATCTCTTTTAATGCCGTCAAAATAGCTTGCTCTGAATGGCTATCGAGCGATGATGTGGCTTCATCAAACACCAACAAAGGCGATCCCTTTAAAACGGCTCGAGCAATAGCGACTCGCTGCTTTTCACCACCCGAGAGCTTTAAACCGCGCTCACCCACTTTAGTGTGCCAGCCGTCCTTAAGTTGCTCAATAAATCCGGCTAAATGAGCCATCCTAATCGCGCCTTGCACCTGTTCATCAGTTGCATTTGGTGAGCCATAGCGGATATTTTCCAATAGTGAATCATTAAATAACACAGTATCTTGCGGCACTATAGCAATGGCTTGTCGCAGAGCATGTTGACTCAATTGTGTAATATCTTCACCATCAATAAAAATGTGCCCAGACTGTGCTTCATAAAAACGAAATAGCAGTTTAACTATGGTGGATTTGCCCGCACCACTGTCACCCACAATCGCCACTTTTTTACCTGCGGGTAATTCAAAACTCACATCATCAAGGATCTTACGGCCATCATAACTAAAGCTAACATGTTCAAAACGTAGGCTACCTTGGGTCAGTGTCGGACTGGCGGCATCTGGCTTGTCTTCAATGGTAGGTGTCCGATCTAATAAAGAGAACATGCGCTCAATATTGGCTAGGGCGCCTCGGATCTCACGATAGACAAAGCCTAAAAAATTCAGTGGCATAAAAAGCTGCATCATAAAGGCGTTAATCAACACAAAATCACCGATGGTCATTGCCGCAGCGCTAACCCGCTGCGCGGCTAACGCTAGCATCAAGGTCATGGCTAACGAAATAATTAATGCTTGACCAGCATTTAGGGCAAACAATGATAAGCGATTACTGCGCTTTGCCCGCTCCCAACGTTGTAATGCTTGATCGTACTTTTGCGCCTCATATTCTTCATTATTGAAATACTTCACGGTTTCATAATTCAATAAACTGTCGATAGCGCGGGTATTAGATTGTGAGTCAGCTAATGCCGCTTCGCGAACAAAACCGGTACGCCATTCGGTGGCTATCACTGAAAATAAGATGTAAGCCACCACTGCACCTAAAGTGATCAACGCAAACTGCCAACCGTAGTTATAAAACAAAATCCCCACCACTAAGGCAATTTCTAACAGGGTGGGCACAATATTAAACACCATAAAACGCATCAAGAAGCTGACACCGCTGGTACCACGCTCAATATCACGAGACAGACCACCAGTGCGGCGCTCCAGATGAAAGGCTAAATCTAATCGATGTAGATGTTGGAATACCGACAAGCCAAGGCGACGAATCGCTCGCTCTGTCACTCGACCAAATAAGGTGTCACGCACCTCAGAAATGACCGTGTTTAACAACCGCATTGCGCCATAAGCAACGACTAAGGCTATAGGTACGCTAATAATTTGCTCTGTCGATGCTTTATCTAAAGTATCGACAATCTCTTTGAGTACAAAGGGTAAACCAACACTGGCGAGTTTAGCGATAACCAAACACAGCAAAGCCAGTATCACCCGCCCCTTAAACTCCAGTAAGTAGGGCCAAAGTAGCTTTAATACATGCCAATTTAATTTATCTATCGGTCCATCAAAATAAAGTGTCGGGCGCATAGGGGCTCCGTATCATCAATAAACACCACAAATATCGAGAAGTAACCAGCAAGAAAACATTCCCCATCTAGCCTCAATCAGCTGATAGACTTTAGTGTTATTTTTGTGGTAAAAAACGGTTACAAAGTATTACCGTTAGGTTGACACCTTGACCGAACAAGGGACCGTTAATCGTCAATATACTCATAACCTCAAGGGGTTATCATATATGGCGATTTTTGATAACCTCGGTATTATATAAAGTCGCTCAACCAATATTGTATAGAGCATCGGGAATAACCCGCTAAATGTTAAGGAAGCCGATATGCCACAATCATCTGACGCGCAATACCCACCACTACCGTTAATACAAACTTGGGTATGGATGATGACCGAATCGAATAACCCCGAAATTCAACAAAAAGGTCAGAGTAATTTAATCTCCTCTTTTGGCAGTTTAGCCAAGGCTAACGAATACCTCATTACTCAGCAAAGTCGTTAATCGCACTTTAATAATAAAGAGGAAGCCATCGGCTTCCTCTTTATATTTATATTTTTTTAACCTGTTTCGCGACGACGTATAATACTCTGGTTAAGCATACCGAGTAATGTTTCAGTATCTTGCCAGCCCAAACACGCATCGGTAATACTTTGGCCATAACGTAAAGCCTGTCCCTCTACGTGATCTTGGCGCCCCTCCACTAGGTGACTTTCAATCATCACGCCAAAAATGGCTCGCTCACCAGCACTTATCTGCCCTGCAACATCTTCAGCCACCAGCAACTGACGTGTAAACTGCTTACAGCTATTAGCATGACTAAAATCCACCATAATATTGGTAGGCAACTTAGCCTTAAGCAGTTGTTCGTTAATCGCTTTAACATGTTCAGCACTATAGTTGGGCTCTTTGCCCCCCCGCAGAATAATATGGCAATCAGGGTTACCTTTAGTCGATACAATGGCAGAATGGCCGTATTTGGTCACCGACAAGAAATGATGTGGGGCACTGGCCGCGCCAATAGCATCGATCGCCACTTTAATAGTGCCATCGGTTCCATTTTTGAATCCCACAGGACAAGATAAACCCGACGCCAATTCACGATGAACCTGAGACTCTGTTGTGCGAGCACCGATAGCTCCCCAGCACATCAGATCGGCAACATATTGCGGTGTGATCATATCTAAAAACTCACCGGCAGTCGGCACGCCCATATCGTTTAAATCCAGTAATAGCTTACGTGCTGTGCGCAGCCCATCATTTAATTTAAAGCTATTGTCCATATCAGGATCGTTGATTAACCCTTTCCAGCCCACAGTGGTGCGCGGCTTTTCAAAGTAAACTCGCATGACGATCTCAAGTTGATCTTTATATTGCTCTCGTACCTTCACTAAGCCTTGCGCATATTCCAACGCCGCCACAGGATCGTGGATTGAACACGGGCCCACCACCACCAACAGGCGATCATCTTGCTGCTTTAATATTTGATGAATACTATTACGCGCATTAAAAACAGTGGCAGATGCATTTTCAGTAGCCGGAAATCGCTCAAGAATCGCGACTGGAGGTAATAACTCTTTAATTTTATTGATACGAACATCATCGTTTTGATAATACATGATATATATTTACACTCCGGCTAACGATTAAAAACAAGTCTCTCTTTTGCGCTACTTGTTTAAATCTATCCAGTATTATCGAGTATTGCAACTAAACAGTGGCCTAATACAATTAAAGATGAAAAATAAGATTTTTATCAGTAATTTGTAAAAGGTGATTTATCAATTTCACCACTCGTAATAAGCCGTTAATGCCGCCTAAAGCTGTCGCTAAATTTAACATAACAGCGAAGTTCAGTTTAAAGCAGCCACAACCTTCATCTAACCTAAGGTTACCATCAAGCCAATAGGCTATAACAGAAAATAACGTTGAGCTTATTGCTGTTCCTCAATTAGTAGAGGTCAGCAGTTACTCGTCTGATAAGTCTACACCAACGGCCATGTATATTAATTTACGATGAAGATGCTAACCTTGTCACGGACGGACAGTTAACCCAATATTTAGTTACGAATTAAGTCAATAAGGTGCGCTGCAGCGCATATACAGTGCACCAGCATAAAGCCTATAAATCCATGGGCACAACTCTGATGATAACTGCGCCAATTTAACGCTTCACTGCTGCCTTGAGTCACAAACCACATCACACCGGTAAACGACACTAACAACAGCAATATCAGGCCAACCCCCTCTATCACACTAAAGAGGCCTCGCCCCCCAGCTGCAGGGATCTTACCGCGCTTTAAACCGCAAACATCACTACTTAGTTGGGTAAAATCCCCCATAAGCCAAGGAAAAAATTGACGCCACTTCCCCTTAACAACATTCGCCAGTAACATCGGTAGCGACAAACCGGCAACCAACATACCTAAATAAACATGTAAATAATCCCAGACTGAAGCATTCACTCTGATGCTGCGCCCCATTACAATCCAACTGCTGGTGAGGATCAAAAATAGCGATAACAAGATCAACAGCAGATGTTGGTACTCTATGGTTTTATTAATCAATTTACGGAGCATATCAGTCATCTCCTAGCCGTAAGCCACACTTACAGTTGATGCAATTGACTCGCATATTCGCCCACTTTATCCCAATCGGTGTACTCCACCCGAGTATCTGGCGCTGTCGGCCCTTTGGTGAGCCACATGATGAAGCGAATAATATTTCTATCGAGGGCGTTGTAGCCTTGATAATCTAAATTGCCACCAAATACTGCCAGTAACTTAGGTTTCCAAGACGTTTTGGCTAAAAATGCCTGCATATAGGGGTTGGTTTCTGGGGTGTTTTTAGCCGGTTTTCTGGCCACTAGACTGACCGAAAAAAAACTACTCACCTTATCATTTAAGGCCTGCATATTTTGACTAATAAAGTCATAGACCGCGGGATGATGTTTACCGTGACGAATACTGGCCCCCAGCACCACCTTATCAAAGGCTTCAAGTGGTGGCACATCGTCAATACTGGCGCAAGTAACCTGATTGCCAAAAGATTCGAGACGCTGCTTGAGGTGATCAGTGACCTTACGCGTCTGTCCATGTACGCTAGAATAGATAATTAATATTTTACTCACTGATACCTCTAACTTTATTAATATCAACCAATAAAATCATCATAAGCGATTTGTAGCAATATTTAATTGAAACAGATCACGAGGGGTTGCAGCAAAAGCCCTGGTAAGTTTACCTGCATCACAAATACAGCGATAATTCGTTAAGATTAATGCCCCTCGCCCAGCTCGCCATGCTCAGTGCGCGCTCACTGTTAACGATAGCCCCCCCTTGCATCATGCTGCTCAACTCCTAAAGAAAAAACCAAGGTAAATTCATAGATATCAGTAATAAATAAGATGAAATTAAGCAAGGCAAGGTCAATAATAGTGCGATAGACTGCTTGTTACTTCATCACATAATTACATTTGAAACCATGACTGAAAAGGGTTCTAGCGCTTCACAGCACAATCAGCTTGATGTCTCTGCACGTAAAAAAGCCTTGTCACTTGGGCGTTATATAGGCTTGAGTGGTGAGGAAGGGTATCGACCTTCGATGGCATCAATAACAGCGCGTGCCCAGCAACGGCAAAACCTGTTAGTCAACCAATACCAGAGTAATCTAGAAACTATCTATACTATTGCGCTAGCACAAACACCTTCTGATGTGATTGGCGCTGATTTAGACCCCGACTGGATCCATCAATTCTTTCAATTAGCGGAGCAGATCCATAACCGTAACATGCAAACCTTATGGGGGCGTATATTAGCCAATGAACTCACCAGTCCCGGTCGCTTTAGCTTACGCAGCCTATCGACACTCAAACAGCTAACTCACAAAGAAGCACAGATGTTTGAAAAAGCCTTAGGCATGAGCGTAACCGTTAATAACGAATCCAAACTGAAATTACTCATGGGCTATCGCCATTCTGGTGGCATTGGACAACTGTTTCGCAAGTCAGACAATACCCACATCGCCCTGTCACAATTTGGCTTACCTTACTCCGCCATCCTAACTATGGTGGATGCGGGATTACTGCATAAAAGCGAGTTTGAAACCGGGGTGCTTAACGCTAAAACCGCCATCAGCCTGACATTATCGGGCAAATCTATGACGCTCACCCCTAAACATGGAAACCTGCAATTTAACTACTATCGCTTAACTCCTTCGGGCGATGAACTCGCCCAATTGGTGCGTTCTAAACCGGATGAAGAGTATGTTAAAGCGCTAACAGCCATTTTTAGTAAAGACTTTAAAATTGATTATTGACTCGTTTGCGCCACGCCGCAATTTACAGGCTGAGGATTAAACCAGTTAAGGCTTTGAGCTAAATCAACCACTTCGCCAATAATCATGAGTGCTGGCATCTGTAGTTGTGGCGATGCCGCCAACTGTTCCAGTTCTTCTAAGGTGCCGATAAAGCTTCGCTGTTCATCGGTCGTCGCTTTAGAAACGATCGCAACCGGTGTCGTCGACGCACGACCCGCCCCAATGAGCCCTTGCTTAATGGTGTTAGCATTTAAAATCCCCATGTAAATCACTAGGGTGTTTTGACTGTTGGCGTAGCTTTGCCAGTCGATCGGACGACTCGCCAGTTTGCAATGACCGGTAATAAAGGTCACGCCTTGCGCATGATCTCTATGGGTCAATGGAATGCCAGCATAGGCTGATGTCCCGCTCGCCGCCGTTATGCCAGGGACAACTTCAAAGGCGACGCCGGCTTCGACCAGGGTTTCTAGCTCTTCACCGCCGCGACCAAAGATAAACGGATCACCGCCTTTAAGGCGCACCACATGTTTGCGGGTGTAAGCCTTAGTAACAAGCAGTTGATTGATCTCATCTTGGGCCGCGCTATGTTTACCAGCGCGTTTACCCACGGCAATTTTCTCGGCAGCTACTGGCACTAAGGCCATGATGTCCTCACTCACCAAAGCATCATAAAGCACTACATCGGCTTGTTTTAAGATGCGAAAAGCTTTAAGCGTGAGTAGCTCAACGTCTCCTGGGCCTGCGCCAACCAGCCAAACTTTGCCGCGCTCCTGCTGCCTAGGTAAAGTAATTAGTTCCATGTCCGCATCTCTGCCAATAATAATTAGCTTAATATAGCGTCATTTTTATTACTTAAAAAATATATAATAATTAGATTCTATTCCATTTAGTTATTAAGAATGTATCGAAAAGAACCTATGACGGTAGCAAAAACCGTCGCGGCGCAGATAAAAGATGCAGTGTGGCGAGTCAAATGTTAAAACAGATCTAGCTTTTACTGTTATAGCCACATGATCTCATATGCTCAAAGCGCATATGCTAAAAGGAACACATGGATGAAAATATCTCAGTGTCGTTATTGGACGCCTCTACTTGGATTACTTACGCTCGCTACGCCAGCCTTTAGCGCAGACAAACCAGAGATCGCCTCTCCCTCAAAAAGCGACTCATTGGTTGATGAGAGGATAAAGGTGGAATTGGCAACCGCCGACTTACCCTTTGTGATCACCCCGCACAAGGTCAATTACATCTTACCTTTCACCTATAACACCAGTCCCAATATCGAGCCCTTTAAAGAAGAGATAGAAAATTCCGACGCCGATATAGATAAAATGGAAGCTAAATTTCAAATTAGCTTCAAGTTTCCGCTGATGTACAACGTATTTGGCGATAATGGCCACTTGTTTTTTGCCTATACCAATCAATCTTATTGGCAGGTCTATAATAAAGAGATTTCATCACCGTTTCGGGAAACAAATCATGAACCCGAAGTATTTATGCTGTTCAATAATGATTGGAAAATTGGCCCGCTAACTAACTCGCTGTGGGGGATCGGCGCGGTGCATCAATCCAATGGCCAAACAGGTGATCTCTCCCGTAGCTGGAATCGTATCTACGGTACTATGGTTTTTGACAGCGGCCCCTTTGCATTGAGCGCCAAGGTGTGGTGGCGTATTCCTGAAGACGCCAAAGAGACGCCCACATCGGCAAGAGGCGACGACAACCCCGATATCACTGATTATATGGGTAATGTTGAATTACACGCGGTGTACGGGTTAGATAAACATAGATTTAGTATGCTACTGCGTAACAACTTAGATAATCCTAACTATGGCGCAGTGGAAGTCACTTGGAGTTACCCCATCGTCGGCAACCTAAGACTGTATACGCAGTACTTTAACGGCTATGGCGAGAGCCTATTAGACTATAACTCACACACCAATAGAATTGGGATTGGCTTTTCCATAAACGACATTTTATAACGGCCTGAGTGTGGGTTCAGCACGAGAGGATAAACCATCAGCATGATGAAATTCGGTCATCAATCCATCATCAATGGCTTTGGATTAATCATGCTTATTAGCTGCCTGCAACTGACGTTTATCGCACTGCGAAACGAGCCACCTAAGGCGCTGTTAACAGGTAAAGAGATCCGTGACGATTTACAATTTTTGCAGCAACAATTAGCCGAACACTCCTCATTTGCCGCTATTGCACCGCAGCGATTAACACTCATTAGCGAGCGGGCTCAAAGGCTGGCCGAGCAGAGCACATTGCCCGTCAAGCGCAGTGAGTTTGCCATGCAGCTACATAATGTATTAGCACCTCTCGATGATATTGCTAGTCGCATATCTGATGTAAATAATGCAGCTAAGCTGCCCATTCATCTTCAACACAGTAACGATGGCTGGCGAGTACTCAATAACGACAATAGGCTAATCGATAGCGAACACCCTTTAGTGACTCATATTGATGGCCTGCCCATTGCCCGCTGGGTCGATGCTTGGCAACGGTTTTTAGCACCATCACAGCAATCACAGCCTGATCAGCAAGCCAAACTGCTACACCATATTTCGCTACTGAGACAAGAGATAGGCATAGAGCATAGCGACCATGTACGCATCACCTTGAGTGATCTGCAACAGCATATCCGCCAGCTTAATCTGCCATTACCATCTTCGACTCAAATCTTGCCTGCAACAGCACTAAAAACAGAGGGCTACTATGATGCAGTCCGCGGTCAATTTAGCCTACATGACTTAAGTAAATTCACTCCCAATAGTCCATTGCAAAAAGCGCTCAGCCAGTCGTTATCAACGCCGCTAACCATCATAGATTTACGTAATGCTTATGGCCATGGGGATCAACTGTTAACTGGGTTGGCGCAACACTATCGCAAGCACAACTTACAAGCCAATGTAGACACGGCTTCAGCACTTTACGCCATTGCCCGTTATCGACGAGCGCCAAACTTGCGCAGCGATTATTTGTCGCAATTGAAATTTGTTGCCTATGATAACCTCCCCACCGATGAACAACAGCAGGTAAACCAAGCCAGCCAACAGATCCGTAGCCAGTTTGATACTCGCTTTAGTCAATGGCATGCACGTAAATGGCCCAGTAGTGCGCCAACATCAGCGACCAGCCGAGCGAGATTGCCAAGCGGCACATTTGCCCAACAAAGGCTCACTCAGCCTAAATTGTCCCCCTATCCACCAGACGCACATCAGATGCCTCAATATGAGCCCGCTTGGCTAACACCATTAACATCCCCCATGGCTCAAGCGGGACAGCTAGTATTATTGATTGGCCCCGACTGTCGTCAGCAATGCCAGTGGGTAGCCTATTTTGCCCAGCAATGGGCAAATACCCTATTAATCGGTGAGCCGACTCGCGGTAGCTTTGATAGATATCACCTCATTACGTTACCCAACAGCAATATTAAGGTGAGCATTAGCAGTAGCCTCATTTATGATATGCTCGGCCAACAGTTATCAGGGCTAGCAACTTATCCTGATATTTTAACCAATACAGACGCCATGTTATGGCGCAATTCGATCATCTCGCTCATCGATTTATACGCCAGCAAAGACTCTCTAGAATGACCAGAAAGCCCTCTAGCAATCGCCTAATGTCCACAAAAAAAGGAGCAATAACATGAAGACACTAATCAACACCCTATCGAGCCGATGGCCCCATATTAGGATGCTCACAAGCGTCCTGTTCCTCGGCCTAGCCAGCATCAATTTGGCCCATGCAACCGATTTAAAAGTAGGCGATAAAGCACCAGACTTTAGGCTGCAAGCAACCGACGGTCATTTCTACCAACTACAAGATTATTTAGGCAAACAAACGCTGGTGCTGGCTTGGTATCCCATGGCTAATACTCACGGCTGTACATTAGAGTGCAAATCACTGGTGCAAAAAGGCCACCTTATTCGGGAATATAACGCCGTTTATATGATGGCCAGTGTCGATGATCTTGAAGATAACCAAAAGTTTGCCGAAGAACAAAAAGCCGATTTCCCCATGTTAAGCGACCCGACAAAAGCCACGGCTAAAGCCTTTGATGTGCTTAATTTAGTGCGAGTCGCCAGCCGAGTGACTTTTTATATTGGAAAGGACGGTACTATCTTAAAAATTGATGACGATATCAACCCTGCCAGCGCAGCCGAAGATATCGCCGCCACCTTAGCTGAGCTAGGCGTAGAGAAACGCAGTTAAGCCTTAACTTAACCCTTCGAAGGCAAGGTCGTAGGCCTTGCCTAAATCAACCGTTTTAGGCTTATCAGCCTTCAACTCAGCAGTTCGCTTATCGGTTGCTTTAAGTGTCGCCGGATGCACCAAGCTCAATGGCACATTAGCGATAGTCAATAACACTCCCTCAAGGATAAAAGTGCCTGCGCCACCAGCACCTTGTCCAGTTGTTGCGCGGCGATTAAGCACTAATTGCGCCACATTATGTTGCTGACAATACGCCCCAAAGGCGGCGCAAAACAGCGAAATATCCTCTGCGGTAGGAGCCTTAGGAATAGCCAGTTTATTGATTTTACTTACTAACACCCTATGGTCTGCACGCGTCCCCTCAACACTCACTAAACGAGCTTCATTCCCCTTTAAAAACACACCTGTTATCACCACAATATTCACCTGCTGTAAAAACTAAAAAGCCCTCCCCCTGGTGACTCACCACTGGGGGAGGGCTCAAATCGATTAATGGCTTACTTGTCGTTTGCCGTCTGCATCAATGAATTAATCACTATGCCTCTAGCATTAACATCTAAATCCACCTTTACCTTCATACGGTAATCGTTAAGGCTAGCTAACTCTTCAGGGATAGGCTCACCACTGATCTCCATTAACGTCATCATCGGCGTAAACAGCTTGGCGTAATCGGCCGATAGGCGCAATAACCCGTTGCTCGCTAACGCCTCCTCGACTAATCCATCTGCAATTTGTTGGCTTTTATCACCACTGTAGAGAGCTAAATGATTACCTTTAAGGGCCATCTTCACGGTAAAGCCATAATAAGGCGGGAATTGCAGCGCGCTGTTTAAATCAACGGGGCTACCATCTTTAGGGAGTTGAATATTGGCTAATTCTGGTGCAAATGGCTTCACCATATTAAACAAGATGGCGGGGTCATCTGCCGACAGCGTCACAATAGCATCCAAGGTTTTAATCTCAAAATCCGCCGCCGCTTCATTTAACTCATAGTTAATAAGCGACATCGACAACCCTTTAACCCCATTGGCCATCCCTGTAAACATACCTAACATGGCTGGACTTTGACCTTCCATCTCAGCTTGTATTTGGCGTAGAGGTTCACACTGATAGGATGGCGTAAGCAGGTCGTCCCACACTTTTGTCATCGCAGGCACAAACTGAGCGACATCTATGCCTAAACCGATAGAAAATACACTACTTGAAATATCTTGAGTATAAGTAGGTAAAAAACCACGAACTTGTTGCAACGCGCCCATAATCACCTGGTTGTGACTTTCGATAACCGTACTAATGCCCATAGTGGTCTGCTGCTTGGTTAACTCAAATTCTGTGTACCCCATTACGGTTTTAGGCCAGTTGTTGGCGATACCATTAAACTCATCGCGGCACACTTGTGAGCGCAATTCGATAAAGGGATCTTCATCAGCCATGGCAAAGAGACGAGTTAACTGTTTAGCCAATTGGTTGCCGTCACGAGTGGTAATGCCCTTCACCAACTCCTGATGATTGATATAACTTAATCCATCCTTTAAAAAACCGTGTTTAGCAATAGCGTCATCGATAATATTGGTATCACTAATAGGATTGGTCACCGCCTTTACCCCTAAGGCCGTTTCCAACAACATCGGCTCACTAAAGTTGGTGGATAAGGTTAGGGTCAGCATGTCATTATTGATAGCGACCACCAGATCGACTTGCTCAGTATCCCCTTTATCCATCAATGGATAGGCGCGGTAATTAACATCACCCAAGGAGCGCATGTCATGCATTAAGCCACTTTCGGCTTCGAGGCTGTCTAACAGCGCCCAAATCGCCTCAGGCTTTGCAACGTCAAGTTTAAGAACAGGAAGTGCGCCTAAGGTATAAAAATAGCTGGTGATATTTTGCGGTAAACCAAAGGTATCGATAAAGGTCTGTCCATCTTTAATACTCCCCATGTAGCGATTCAATAATCCGAGAACAAACTTCGCGCGCGGATCATCTTCTTCAAGCATCAACTCGCGTAATTCTTCAGGATATTGCTTTTGCGCCTCAGGAATAGCGTCGATGTAATCTTTGATAGGAAACGGACTAAACTGTGCAGAAAACAAAGGAGTATCGGCAGGAATATAGGCCAACGTCGCATTATGTGACTGCGGCTCTTCTTGTTGCGAAACCCAGTAAGCACCGGCTCCAATAGCGATCACGGCCGCGGCCACTAATGCCTTCTTCATTAAAAACTCCCTTTAAATATCGATGATCCGCCAAGACATTGTCACCGCCTTTGGCTGGTACAAAAAAATAGTGTACAGATAGTACTATATGGATGAATAAAAAGGGAAATGACTATTGGACTAGTTAGGCGTATCAAGCAATTGAACAGGTGAAAATACCACAAGAAAGAAGATAAACAGGCGATGCCACATAAGTGAATAACAGTCCCAGACACCTGGATAGCCACACCGGACTATCCAGGGCCTAAGCGATAATTAGCAAGCGCTAGCAAACCAATCAAGTTTCGCAGTGACGTGTTGGTATCGAATTGCTGCCCTGTCTGCTGGTAACCTTTTTATAAGGAAGATAAAAGTTACGCTACCCCAGCGGAATAAAATCCAGACAAACTATCAAAACCATCTACGGGAACTTACAACTATAGAACAAATCACCAGCCTGTGTATAACCATGTTTAAAAAAAGTGCATAAAGCATGAAAAAGTATTAAGACTAACGTCTTATTAGCTTAACTATCATGATGATAGCTACAATCTAAGCGCCTAAAAAAACACCAGCAGTTATACACCAATCCCATAACACCTAAATCTCATAATGCAGGCCACATTCCCGCTTCAAGCCATTAAAACGTGTCTCTTCTTCTGTCATTCCCAGTGTTAAGGGTTGGGTAGAATGGGTATCACCTACTGAGACATAACCTTGCTCCCACAGCGGATGATAGGGTAATTGATGTGCGATCAAATATTGATGCACATCTTTATTACTCCAATCGACTATGGGCAGTAATTTATAACGTTCGCCATGAATGGCTAAAATAGGCAAAGCTTCACGAGTGCTGGCTTGGGTGCGTCTTAACCCCGCAAACCAAGTGCCAATATTAAGCTCTTGTAGTGCATTTTGCATCGGGATCACTTTATTGATGCGATTATACTGCTCTAGACCATCGAGCCCCTGCTCCCACAATTTGCCAAATTTGGCCTCTTGCCAAGCGGCGCTCATTGGCGCTCGGTACACCTTAAGGTTAAGTTGCAAGCGCTCGGTCAATTGATCTATAAACTGATAAGTCTCAGGAAACAGGTAACCTGTATCGGTTAAGATCACCGCAATATCACTCTGAGCCTGACTGACCAGATGCAACATGACTGCCGCCTGAATGCCAAAACTGGATGACAAACCATGCTCACCGGGTAAATAGGCTAATCCCCACAGGACGCGCTCGGCCGCTGTAAGAGTCACAAGGTATTCATTTATCTTTGCTAATTCAGCTTGTTGCTCTACTTTAGGTGCGCCAATCAGCGCCTGTAACTGGTTTGGCGATATCATTAATTTATCCATGAAAATCCCTGGCGGCATCTAATACCGCTTTCACTACGCCGACACGCACAGTGAAGTTACCAAAGGTTTCTCCCGTTTCACGCTCACTGACATAGCGAGCAAACAGGGCATCGAGTTCGGCTAAAATCTCCGTCTCTTGAATATTCTCTCGATAAAGCTTATTCAATCGCGTACCTTCAAAACTGGCACCAAGATAGAGGTTATAACGCCCGGGAGCCTTACCAACCAAGCCAATTTCAGCCGCAAAAGGACGAGCACAACCATTAGGGCACCCCGTCATACGAATAACAATACCTTGGTCGAGAAAACCATGCTTTTCCTGCAGCGCTTCAACTTTGGTCAAGAAATCAGGAAAGTAACGCTCCGCTTCTGCCATCGCTAATGCACAAGTCGGCAATGCTACGCAGGCAATGGAATGACCACGGGTTTCGCTGATCAACTTGCCCATCAAACCGTGACGGCGCGCAATCGCTTCAATCTGTGCTTTATCTGCCTCGGCAACACCCGCGATGATGATGTTCTGATTAGAGGTCATACGAAAATCCCCTTTGTGTACCAAGGCAATTTCACGCAGTCCAGTTTGCAACGGCTGATCCGGTAGATCTTTAATCCGACCGCCTTCGATAAATAGGGTCAAATGCCATTGGTCATCAACGCCTTTTATCCAACCATAACGATCGCCGCGATCGCCGATCACTACATCACGTTTAGGCTCAAACTTAATGCCAGCACGCTTTTCAACTTCAGCTTTAAAGGCATCAAATCCATGTTTTACAATGGTGTATTTAAGGCGTGACTGTTTACGATCGGAGCGATTGCCCCAGTCACGCTGCACTTTAAGTACCGCTTCGGCAAACTTAAGGCAATCTTCCGCTTTAATAAAGCCAAAATCATCACCCAGACGCGGGAAGGTGGCAACCTCGCCATGGGTTGATCCCATACCGCCGCCTGCCACCATATTAAAACCAATTAACTCACCCGCTTCAGCTACGGCGATAAAGCCAAGGTCGTTGGTGTAGACATCGACATCATTATCGGGCGGTACCGCCACCGCCATCTTAAATTTACGCGGCAGATACGTTTTGCCATACACAGGCTCTACTTCATCACCCTCACTGACGGCCACCTTGTCATCACCTAACCATATCTCGGCGTAAGCTTTAGTACGCGGCAAGTAGTTATCCGACAACTGCTTGGCCCAGTAAAAAGCTTGCTGATGCAGCTTAGACTCTACCGGGTTGGGATTACACATCACGTTGCGGTTGACGTCACCACAAGCTGCGATTGAATCTAGCGCTTCTTTGTCCAAATCTTGAATTAGCGTTTTAAGATTACGCTTAGGAATACCGTGATACTGAAACGTCTGACGCGTCGTAAGACGAATGCTATTTGAGCTGGTGAGGTTTGAGGCAATTTTATCGACCCCCAACCATTGCTTCGGCGTACACACCCCACCCGCCACTCGAGCACGCAACATAAAACTGTAAAGAGGTTCTAGCTTTTGCGCTTTACGTTCATTGCGTTGATCGCGGTCATCTTGCTGATAAAAACCATGAAACTTGATCAGTTGCTGGTCACCTTCGCTGAACGAGCCAGTCAATGAGGTATCTAGCCCCTCTTCGATAGTGCCGCGCAAATAGTTACTGTCGGTCTTTAGGTGTTCATTTACTGATAATTTTTGTTCGCTCATGGCTACTGTCTTTCCCTATAAGTGCCCGGGCGCTGCCGATGCACGTTTCGCTACTTTAAGTGGTTTTTTAGCTAAAATGCGTAATACGTCGATTAATAAACATCTTTTTGATAACGTTTATCACGGCGAAGTTGCTCTAAATATGCTGCGGCCGCCTCTTCATCTTTACTGCCATATTGCTTCACCACATCAAGCAGAGCTTGATGCACATCTTTAGCCATTCGCTCGGCATCGCCACACACGTAGAGGTGAGCCCCCTTTTCTAACCACTGCCACAAGGCCTCCCCGCGCTCAGCAATGCGATGCTGCACATAAACCTTGTGCGCCTGATCTCGCGAAAAAGCCGAATCAAAGCGGGTTAGCGTGCCCTCTTTAAGATATTGCTGCCACTCGGTTTGATACAGGAAGTCTTGCTCAAAGTGCGGATTACCAAAGAATAACCAACTTTCTCCAGCCGCCCCTTGTACGGCACGCTCCTGCATAAAGGCCCTAAAAGGGGCCACACCGGTGCCAGGACCTATCATAATCACAGGCGTTTCTGGATTATCAGGCAAACGAAAGTGGTTGTTCGGCTCAACATAGACCTTAACTGCTGCACCCTCTGCTGCGGTCGCTAAAAAGTGTGACGCGCCGCCAAAACGGGCAACACCTTCTCGCTCATCCGCAACCAATGCCACAGTCAGATGTACTTCGCCGTCCACCTCGGCTTGGCTCGATGCTATCGAATAGAGGCGCGGCGTGATTGGGCGCAATAACTCGACCAACTGGAAAGCGGTAATATCAACCGGATACAGAGCAACCAGATCGGCAAGTTGATGATTGAGCACAAACTGACGCGTCTGTTCTCGGTCTTCGCTAATTACCAGTAATGCTTCATCACCGCTTAGTTGTGCCCAGCTTTGCACCAGTCCAGGGTAAAGCTGGGTTAATTCGCGCTTATCTTTAAGCGCCTCAAAAAACGACAGGCTTTGCTCAGCAAGCGTCACCTGCACTGCGCCATCGAGGGACAAGGCACTCAAAATCTCATTAACCAAGGCATCTGAATTACTAAACCATACCCCGAGTGCATCACCCACTTGATAACTGAGCCCTGAGTCAGCGAGATCAATCTCAACATGGCGCACATCTCTGTCTGAATCACGCCCGGTCAATTTTTGGCTCACTAGCACCTCGGCGCTATAGGGTTTTTGCTTAGTGTAAGTTGCTGCAGTGGCGCTACTGACACCGCCTATTGAGACCACGTTCGCGCTAGAGGCCGAGATTAACGGCTTAACGGCAGTCAACACCTGCTGCTGCCATTGGCTCGCAGCCACATCATAATCGACATCACACTCAGTTAGCGGCACAATCGATTTAGCACCTAACGCGGCAAGGCGCTGCTCAAAGTCTTTACCGGTTTGGCAGAAAAACTCGTAACTCGAGTCACCGAGCGCTAATACAGCATAATTAAGCTGCTCTAAACGCGGCGCACGTTTCGATGCTAAAAACTGGTGTAGCTCAATGGCATCATCAGGGGCTTCGCCTTCACCATGGGTACTGACCACGGCAAGTAGTAAGGTCTCTTGTTTCAGCTGGCGCACCTTGTAGTCGGCCATAGAAACGAGATTAACGGCATAGCCTTGTGCCTGGGCTTTTTCAGCCAAGTCGGTCGCAACACCTCGGCCATTGCCTGTTTGACTACCATAGAGAATAGTGATGGTTTGCTCTGGCGCACTGGCAGTATTGATGGCATGACTCGCCACTTCGGCAGTCGCCGACAGATAGCCGCCCACCCACGCCAGTTGCACCGCAGTAAGTTCACTCGTGAGTTGTTTTAGCTTATCGACCTGTCCTTGAGACAGTGGAGAAGCTAGTGATGAAAGCTCTTTTAACAGCATGAAGGACGGCCCTATATCAGTGTAATAGACCTAGCTTAGAGCCTTACTTGAAAAGCAAAAAAGAATAAAATATGATTTTTAATATCTTTTTGGAATATGCAGAGCGCATTAATTGAGCTACAAAAGTGAGGGTGGCGAATCAAAATCGTAAAAAATGGGTAGTTAAGCACAGAATTTAAAATAAGAAATTGTGGTCTAGCGCAAATTTTTTGCTCTGACCAGTGGTAAAAAGCCAAATATGAAAAATTCGGGCTTGTGTATGCTAATAGACTCGCCACAATAATGAGTCAACTTTAATAACGACGTCTGTCCCTAACTAAGAGGTTTCTCAGTGAAACTAGGTCTACTAAAAGAGAGCCAAGCCGATGAAAAACGCGTTGCGTTGATTCCGGCAAACGTGACTCGGTTAATCAAAAAAAACCTCCAAATCCTTGTCGAAAGCGGCGCTGGCGAAAGCGCAGGTTTTAGCGATCAACAATATCAGGAAGCCGGAGCTATTATCACCCCCCGCGAGCAAGTGTTTGAGCAGGCTGACATCATCACTGTGGTTAACTGCAAAGGCAGCCAATTTGATGAAATCAAAACGCTGGCTAAAGCTAACCAACTGTTTATCGGCATGATGGATCCCCTAGCTCACCCAGACAACGCCACGGCGCTTGCCGCAACGGGCACCACAGCTATCGCCCTTGAGCTCGTACCACGCATCACGCGCGCCCAAAGCATGGATATTCTATCGTCAATGGCGACGATCGCTGGCTACAAAGCGGTACTACTGGCCGCCCATAAAGCACCGCGTATGTTCCCTATGATGATGACGGCTGCAGGCACCTTAAAACCGGCCCGTGCCTTTATCATGGGCGTTGGTGTAGCAGGCCTACAGGCATGTGCGACCGCTAAACGCCTTGGCGCCGTGGTGGAAGCTTATGATATTCGCCCCGCCGCGCGCGAACAAATTCTGTCTGTCGGTGCCAAGCCTGTCGAGCTGGATCTGGAAACTGAAAACACCGAGACCAAAGGCGGTTATGCTGCCGAGCAAAGTGATGACTTTATTAAGCGCCAACAGCAAGCCATGACCAATGTGCTAGCACAACAAGATATTGTTATCACCACTGCTGCCATTCCTGGTCGCAAGGCGCCAGTGCTTATCACTAAAGCCATGGTCGAGGGGATGAAACCTGGCACTATCATTGTCGATTTGGCTGCCGAAACTGGCGGCAACTGTGAGCTGACCCGCCTCGATGAAACCGTTGTGCATAATGGCGTCACGATCTTGGGTCCTTCGAATGTACCAGGCACAGCCGCAACCCACGCCAGTCAAATGTATGGCACCAACATTGAAAACCTACTGAAATTGCTCGTCGATAATGACGGCCAACTTCATTTAGATTTTGATGATGAAATCGTGCGCGATACAGTTGTCGTGCATCAAGGAGAAGTGGTTAACGCCCGGATCCGCTCGCTATTGGGCATGCCCGACATTGCTGCGCCAGAGGAGGCTCAATAATGGAAATTTTATTACTACTCACCCTATTTGTGGTGGCCGTTTTTCTTGGGGTGGAACTGATCACTAAAGTCCCACCAACCCTGCATACCCCGTTAATGTCTGGCTCTAATGCCATTTCGGGCATCTCACTGGTAGGCGCATTGCTGTCGGCCGGTTCTGGCGCAGGTGTTTGGGTTAACGTATTAGGATTTATCGCTGTGGTACTTGCCACGATTAATGTGGTCGGTGGCTATATGGTTACCAATCGCATGCTTGCCATGTTTAAAAGGAAATAAGCCAACATGAGTATGACGATTATTTATCTCGCCTACCTCGTGGCCGCGAGTCTGTTTATTTTAGGCATTAAAGGGTTAACTAAACCACGCACCGCTGTACGTGGTAATCAGTTATCGGCCTTAGGTATGTTTATAGCCGTGGTCGTGACCTTGTTCAATCAAAGCATTTTAAGCTACGAGTGGATCATTGCTGGTATTCTATTAGGCGGAACCATTGGGGCCTTGATGGCCACTAAAATCCAAGTCACCGCCATGCCTCAAATGGTCGCTATGCTTAACGGTTTTGGTGGCGGTGCATCGCTGTTTATCGCCTTAGCCAGCTTCCTTGACCCTGACTCGGCCACCCATATCGTGGCGCTGATCTCAATTGCCTTAACGGTACTCATAGGTTCGGTTACCTTGTCAGGCTCGTTCGTTGCTTTTGCTAAGTTACAAGAGTTGATCTCAGGCAACCCAATTAAAGTACCAGGCAATAAAGTGATTAATGCCGCTTTATTAATCGCTGCAATCTGTTTGTCAGTCGCCATAGTGCTAGACCCAAGCAACACGGTGCTAATCTATGCGCTCGTCGCGGTGTCCGTATTATTGGGCTTGTTCTTAGTGGTGCCTATCGGCGGCGCCGATATGCCAGTGGTAATTGCCTTGCTGAACTCCTACTCGGGTATTGCGGCGGCGACAACCGGCTTTATCACGGGTAATACGGTATTGATTGTGTCGGGCTCACTGGTTGGGGCCTCTGGCATCATCTTGACCCAGATCATGTGTAAGGCGATGAACCGTTCACTATTTAACGTCCTATTTGGCGTCATGGCCGAGGGCGGCGAAACTATCGATGCCGACGAAGTTTATGCTGGCAAGGTAACCTCCTCTTCACCAGAAGAAGTGGCGATGCTGCTAGAAACCGCCGAGCGCGTGGTGATTGTACCGGGTTATGGTTTAGCAATGGCGCAGGCGCAACACGCGGTGCGCGAACTCGCCTCAGTGCTAGAAGCTCGCGGCGCTCAAGTGCTCTACGCGATTCACCCTGTTGCTGGCCGTATGCCAGGGCACATGAACGTACTCTTAGCTGAAGCCGAAGTGCCGTACGAGCAGTTAATCGAAATGGATGAGATCAACCCTCAGTTTGAGCAGACCGATGTGGCGATTGTAATTGGCGCAAACGATGTGACCAACCCCATGGCACGCGAGGATAAAGGCAGCCCAATTTACGGCATGCCTATCTTAAACGTCGATAAGGCGCGCACAGTGGTCGTGGTGAAACGCTCTCTCAGCCCAGGGTTTGCCGGCTTACCTAATCCGCTGTTTGCTAAAGATAACACCTTGATGTTATTTGGCGATGGTAAAAAGGCCATTGTCGATTTAACCCAAAGTTTGAAAGAAGCTGATTAATATTGGTATAGGTTAACCCCATAGGGATTAGCCACATTATCTAAGACAGCCGTTAAAAAGACCGCATAAGCGGTCTTTTTTATTGGCTAAAAATACGACCAGCTTTTAGCCCGAAATAGGCGTAGGTTATACCGTGTGTCAGCAACGTTGTCGGCCACGCTTTCGATACCCCGCACATATCGGCACCTAAGTCTTAGCCTCTGCAATTAATATACACCATCTGCCATTAACACAGAGCAAATGTAACAAACTGAGCTTTAACTTGCTAAAGCCAAAATCTTCTGATTATATGCGTCACGTACTGCATGACATTTATCACATGACATCGATACTCATTCTCTATTGCCTAAGGGGAAGATTATGTTGCAAGAGATCGCACTTAAACATCCACTGTTATCGACTGAAGATAGACGCCTTTCTCAAGCTAAATCAGATGAACATTGGGATAGGCTCACTAATGCGCAGCGGTTTGCGTTCTACACTTTAGCCAAACTCGGCTACCAGCTACTGTTTGTTAGACGCACCCCAAACACCTCCACAGCAATAGCCAAACAGGAAGATCAGTTGGTGACCATCAATGATGAAGGTGATATCGACTTTAACCCCAATGTGATATTGCGTGAGCGTCGCCCACCACGGCAACAGTTATAGTGTATCAGTGGTGCAACTTGCCCTTGAGACATCGGCGCGTTTTGCTCTAGCGAGCTCCAAGTGTCAATGAGGCTTAATCACCACTCATGGTCTGCGTATCTAACCACGCTAGCGCCTTTGGCTTACCCATAAGGTGTTCCAGTGTCGGTCGAATCACATCCGCCATTTGTGCCCGGCGCCAAAACATATAATGTGGCAGTCTATAGCGAATACTGCTGCCAAAAAGATGCTGTGACAAACTTGCAAACTCATTTAATTCATCGGCCTGATATTGGTGTAACGTCGGATAAATCTCATCGATTAAGCGATCAAAATCCTTAAACTGACCTAACTCCTGCCAGCTATAACTATGCAGCAACTGAGCCAGCATAGGCGCTGACCAGTGAGAGAGAGCCAGCACATTATCAAACATCGCGAGATTACGTTTATGGTATTGCTGCCAAGCCAGATGCTGGTCTTGCCCTTGCCTTGCCAGCACCCACACGAGGTAAATATCGGCCAGCCACTCATGTTGATAACCCGACAAGGGATGCTGAGTTAACCATGCTGACGCAGAAGAGGTCACAGCCAAATGCCCCTGCTCATGCCAGAGCGTCATTGGCACGGCATTATCAAGGGCTAAGCTATACAACTCACCGCTCCAACGTGCCGACGATAATCGAGGAATATTCTCAGGGTTAAGCAACACCACCCCAGTGATCTCAGGGTGGTCGATAGGTTTCGCCATGGCGCCACGGTTACCCAGCTCTTTAAGCAGCTCTCGCTTGGGTGGCAGTTGCTGACGCGCATCGCTGGGTAACTGGGCTAAACATTGAACAAGCTCAGGCGTATGACAAACCAATGCTTGCCCATGGGACATAGGGACCCACAACCAAGCACTGGCTAGCAGTAACGCCTCTGAGATCACTGTTTCGCCATGATATTTTGTATTATCGCTGTAGTAGATACACCATCTTCAAAGCCAAGCACTTCAACGCTGCCACCGGCGGCAATCACCTCTTTACCCCCTGCGATATCCTCAACCTGATAGTCGCCACCTTTAACCAACATATTGGGCAGCAGGCGGGCAATAATGCGTTGCGGCGTATCTTCACTGAATGACACCACCCAGTCGACCGACGCAAGTCCAGCAAGCACCGCCATGCGGCGATCCAGTTGATTGACCGGACGACCATCGCCTTTGAGACGCTTTACCGACTCATCATCATTAACCGCCACAATTAAGCGATCGCCCAAGGCTTTGGCTTGCTGCAAATAGCTAACATGGCCCGCATGTAAAATATCAAAACAGCCATTGGTCATCACCACGCGCTCACCGCGCAGCTTCGCCTCTTCTAGCGCATAAACTAACTGATCTTCGCTTATCACCCCAAAGCCGCTCTCGCCATGACTTAAGTTTAAGGCGGCGATCAATTCGATACGGCTCACCGTTGAGGTGCCTCGCTTACCGACAACAATCCCTGCGGCAGTGTTAGCAATCGCACATGCTTGTGGCAGATCGCTTCCCGCGGCTAAGGCGGTAGCAAGCGCCGAAATAACTGTATCACCAGCACCTGTCACATCGTACACTTCACGGGCCACGGTCGGAATATGTAACTCAGGCGCGTTAGCGGTGATGAGGGTCATGCCTTTTTCTGAACGCGTCACCAACATGGCTTCTAAATCATGCTCTTTAAGCAACGCCTGTGCCTTCTCTACCAGATCCGCTTCATCGCGCACAGTCCCCACAACTTGCTCAAACTCAAGCATGTTGGGCGTTAATAGCGTTGCGCCGCGATAACGAGAAAAGTCACTGCCTTTAGGATCGACCAAGACTTTAATGCCCTTCGCTTTCGCTCTGGCAATAAACTCTTGCGGCTTATCTAATGCGCCCTTAGCGTAATCAGACAGCACCACAACAGATACATCGGTAAATTCGCTCTCGGCACTATTTAACAGCGCTTGACTGTGCGCGGGCAGATAAGGCTCTTCAAAATCTAAACGCAGCAATTGCTGATTACGTGACAAAATTCTGAGCTTAGTGATTGTCGGCTTCTCAGCTACTCTGAACCATTTAGGCTCAACACCTAAGGCTTGCACGCCTTGGGTAAGGGCTGTGGCAGTTTCATCTTCGCCAACAATACCCGCTAGGCGAACGTTGCCGCCCAAGGCTGCAATATTCAGCGCCACGTTAGCTGCGCCGCCCGGTCTATCTTCAACCTGATTGACTCGCACCACAGGTACCGGAGCCTCAGGAGAGATGCGCCCAGTCGGTCCGGTCCAGTAACGGTCTAACATCACATCGCCGACCACGAGAACTTTAGCTTTTTCAAATGCTGGCAGAGAAATCTTCATATTGGGCTTATCTTTTAAAAATTAATCCATGATTATACCTAATTTTACCTAATATTTGAGTTAGAATGTGCAGTAATTTTGATTAATAGATTTGAGTGGCTCGTGGTCGAAAAAGCAGAATTCTCGGTAACATTTTGTCATCCTAAATATTGGCTAGTCTGGTTGGGCGTCGGCTTGATGCGCCTCACTCAGTTGTTACCCCTACCGATGCAGATGTGGCTGGGGAAAATGCTTGGGCGCTTCGCTAAAAGAGTGGCTGGCAGCCGAGTGCATACCGCCAAACGTAATATAGAGCTGTGCTTTCCTGATATGCCAGCGCAAGAGCAAGCGCAATTGCTGAATCGGAATTTTGAAGAGACTGGCAAAGCCATCTTTGATATCGCCAACGCATGGTGGTGGTCAGATGCCAAAGTACAGCGTCATATGACGATTAAAGGCCAAGAACATGTCGAGCAAACCTTGGCTAGCGGCCAAGGGGTTATCTTGTTTGCGGTGCATTGTCTACCCCTAGAGATGGGCGCGCGCATCTTTGGTCAGTTTCAACCCGGTATCGGCGTGTATCGGCCACATAACAACCCATTGATGGAATATCTGCAGGTTAATGGCCGATTACGCTCCAACAAAGGCTTGGTACCTAAGCGAGATTTACGTCAAATGGTGCGCAGCCTCAGAGCCCCCGATGTTATCTGGTATACGGCCGATCAAGACTTTGGCCGTTCAAGCGCTGTCTTTATTCCCTTCTTTAATGTGCCCGATGCCGCCACCATCACAGGCGCAACCACCTTGGCTAAGCTAGGCAAAGCTAAAGTCTTGCCTTTTGTGGTCGAACGCAACGGCGACGATAAGGGCTACACCATTGAAGTCCAAGCGCCACTGGATAATTTTCCCGGCGACAATGAAATCGAAGATGCCATTCGCGGTAACCAAATTATCGAGTCGATCATCAATCGTAATCGCGCCCAATATATGTGGCTGCATCGCCGCTTTAAAACTCGCCCTAATCAAGACGATCCGTCGCTGTATCAATAAGCTCATCATAACGCCAGCGCAGTGCTGGCGTTATGATTGCTACCCGCTGCGAGTCACTTCCCATAATCACTTTTCATAGCAACGTCCCATCGCAAAGAGCTGCAGACTCAGCGCCTCCCTGCGGCCCTTTTACTCGGGTCGATACCCATGTTGTGGTCACTCAGAACAGCGAGCCACCTAAGACAATTTACCTCACTTACGGGCAAGCATGCTAAACGGGCCCCATTCGATTATTGTCATAATATGCTGATATACTGATGCGATTGGTCAATAACCCACAGTGTTTATGTCACTCTCTCCACGCCAACGATTCGCCCAATTACAAAGTGAAGCCCATTTTGTTGACGACCCCCACCAGCGAGCCGCCATCGAACAGTTAGAGCACCTGTATCAACAACTCCACAGCCAAACGCCGCACATTAACGGCCTCTATCTATGGGGAAGTGTCGGTCGCGGTAAGACCATGCTGATGGATCTATTTTGCCAGAGCCTGCCCGCCAATATGCCACTTAGGCTGCACTTTCACCGTTTTATGGCGCGAATGCATCAAGAGATGCGACTCGAACAGGGCCAGCAAAACCCGTTAGAGCGGATTGCCCAGCGCCTCGCTAAGCAGTGCAAGGTTATCTGTTTCGATGAGTTTTTTGTTGCCGATATTGGCGATGCGATGATTTTAGGCAAGCTGTTTGAGGCCTTATTTCGCCGCGGTATCGTGCTGGTTGCGACCTCTAATACCCCCATCGATAAGCTGTATGAAAACGGCTTAGCTCGCGAGCGTTTTTTACCTACCATCGACCTGCTCAATAAGCATACTCAAGCGTTCCATCTTGACGGCCCGCTCGATCATCGTCTGCGGCAATTAACTTATCAACAAACCTACTTTTACAACCATGCTGCTCGGTTTGACGCACTGTTTGAACAACTGCGTGATGACACTGAGGTACAAACCCAGCCGATCCAGATCTTAGGTCGACAGATCCCGGTAATAAAACGCACCCGCAGCACACTTTGGCTAAGCTTCGATGCCCTCTGTGATGGGCCGCGATCTCAACTGGATTATATTGAGCTAGCCAGTTGTTATCGCACTATTTTACTCAGCGACATTCCGCCGCTGGGCGGAGCGCCGCGCTCATGGATACGCGCCCGGGGCACCGAAGATGGCGCACAGGCCACCCAGACTGGCGAGCGGCAGTTACACTACGCTGCCAATGACGATCCGGCGCGGCGCTTTATCGCCTTGGTCGATGAGCTTTACGATCAACAAGTACAGCTGTATTTACATGCCGCCCTGCCACTGGAGCACCTTTATACCCCAGGGGCATTGGCCTTTGAGTTTAAGCGTACCCAGAGCCGGCTGATTGAAATGCAATCACGCCAATATTTAACCGCTACACTTAGCGCTGTCGATAAGAGCGATCACTAGAGACGCGATATGCAAGCAACCATTGATATTAGTTGGGTAGATTTAACGCTGTTTATGCTGCTACTCAGCATCCCAGCAACCATTAATCACTGGCTACAATTGGGGATCGGCCGTGATATTGGCATTGCGGTGCTGCGTATGACGCTGCAACTCCTGCTGGTGGGGATCTACTTACAGTTTTTGTTCGATCTCAACAGTGTCTGGCTCAACTTGACGTGGTTAGCAGCCATGATGTTAATTGGTGCGAGTGCCATTTTAGGCGGCGCAAAATTGCCTAAGCGGGTGCTATTTTTGCCCATGCTAGCCAGCGTCAGCCTGTCGTTATTGCCGGTATTGGCCATTTTACTACTGGGATTACTGCAACCCACGCCCACCTATAGCGCCCAGTATTTGATCCCGCTGGCGGGTATGTTATTAGGCAATAGCCTCAGCGGCAATATCGTTGCCCTGCAGCGCCTATTTAACGCTTTAGAGGAGAATCGCAGTGAATATGAAGGCCGCCTAGCCCTGGGGGCGCGGCCAAAACAGGCCGCTAAGCCTTTTGTTCAACAGGCATTACGCCAAGCGTTAGCGCCCATATTGGCCTCGATGAGCACCACAGGATTAGTCACCTTACCCGGCATGATGACAGGGCAAATATTGGGCGGTAGCGATCCTATGCTGGCGATCAAATATCAGCTGATCATCTTACTGGCCATATTTATCATGCTCAGCTTATGTGTCACCCTCGCCCTCAGCTTGTCGGTTAACTATAGCCTCAATGCCAGCGGTAAACTGTTACTGCGGCGTATTCCATCTGACTAGCGACCGAGTATCAATCTGGTTATTGCGACTCATCACTTCCGAGGACTTGCTCATAGATAGACAGTACCCGCTGGGTATGAGACGCCACCCGCTCCAGCGGCAGCTGGCCGGGTGCTTGCTGTAATGTCAGTCGGTGACTTTCATCACGCAAAAAGCAATAGGCTTGAGTCAAATGTTGGGCACTGAGATGCGCTAATAACTCTAACTCTGAAAGCGTTTCAAAAATGCGCACATTATCAGACCAGGTTGCTAACTCAGGGTGGGTATAGGTATGCGCTAAGACTAGGTATTGGGCAATGAACTCGATATCGGCAATGCCACCGGGACTTTGTTTTAAATCGAAATAACCCGACTCAACTTTCAACAGGTGAGCACGCATTTTCTGGCGCATCTCTCGCACCTCTTTCGCCAGCTGGTTATTATCGCGTGCCATCGCCAGCACATCGCGGCGCAGCTCACTAAAGCGCACCGCCAAGGCATTATCACCAAATAGGAAGCGTGCACGTACTAAGGCTTGATGCTCCCAGGTCCAAGCTTCCTCTTGTTGATAGCGCCCAAAATATTCAATTTCACTCACCAGTAAACCCGATGCGCCCGAGGGACGCAGGCGCATATCGACTTCGTACAGTTCACCCGAGGTGGTACGAGTTGAAAACAGATGTAACACTCGCTGGGCCAGCTTTAAGTAAAAATGACCAATATCAACAGGGCGATCGCCATCGGTTTGGCTACTCTGTGGATATTTTTCGCGGCTATAGTCATGCAAAAACACTAAATCAAGATCTGAGCCATACCCCAGCTCTATGCCACCGGCTTTACCATAACCTATCACGGCAAAGCCCATCTGCTCGCCTTGCAAGTGGGGCGGCACCCCATGGCGCGCCACGACCTGTTGCCATGCCTGCTGAATCACCTGCTCGATGATCGCCTCAGCCAAAAATGTGAGATGATCGCTCACCTGCATCACAGGCAATACGCCGGTGACGTCGGCGGCGGCAATTTTTAACTGCTGCGACAATTTAAACTGCCGTAAGGCTTCCATTTGCTGCTCCATATCCTCTTCGGGAACCCGCAGTAAATATTGGCGTAACTCACTGGGGTAATCGTCGAGCGATGTGGTGTCATACAGCTGCGATGGGTCGATAAGCTCATCAAGCAACATGGGAAATTTGGCTAACTGCTGCGCGATCCACGGACTGGCCACACACAGACTCACCAATTGCTGGCGCGCACCGGGGTTTTCAAACAACAGCTCTAAATAGGTAGTGCGAGTTAAAATTTGATCCAGCACCTTAGAGACCGGCGTAAAGGCCTTAGACGGTGCCGCCAGATGAGTGAATTCCTGCAACAGCAAAGGCATTAATTTATCTAAGGTGTCTCGTCCACGTGGACCTATTGTGCGTTTAGCAACTGTCTCGCGCCAACTTTTTAACGCTGGCCATAAGGCGAGATCGGCAATGCTTTGTTCTTCCATCAGGCTATGTGCATCGTCATCGTCTTGCACATTCCATAACTGTTGCGTCCACAGATCGCAGATCTCTTCGGTATCTTGGCCACCGACGGTGTCGTTAAAATAACGGTGAATTTTACTCATCGCCGCATCGATATGGCTGCGAAGTTCAGCCTCATCCGTCATGTCCATGGCAAAACAGAGACGCTGCCAATCGAGTTCGCTGCTAGGTAAGGTCTGAGTTTGATGATCGCCAATGGCTTGTAATAAGTTTTCGACACGCCTTAGCAGTTGATAGCTGTTTTTCAGCTCATCGACCGCCAAATATTCAAGTTGGCCTAAGTGGTACAGCGTATCGATGGCAGCAAACAGACTCTGCTGGCGCAACGCGGGCTCACGGCCGCCGCGAATTAATTGAAAGCTTTGCACCACAAACTCCACTTCACGGATCCCACCAGCGCCCAGCTTGATATTGTCGGTCAACTTACGCCGGCGCACCTCTTGGCTGATCAGCTGTTTCATCTTACGCAGTGACTCGATGGCCGAGAAATCTAAATAACGCCGATAAACAAACGGGCGTAACATGTCATGTAGCTCATCAGAAAACGCGTTCCACGGCCCCAGCGCGCGGGCTTTCACCATGGCGTAGCGCTCCCAGTCTCGGCCCTGCTCTTGGTAATAATCTTCAAGGCCGCTAAAACTGACCACCAAGGGGCCGCTCTCGCCATAGGGACGCAGACGCATATCGACTCGATACACAAAGCCATCGACCGTCACTTGGTGAAGTAAATTCACTAAGCGCTGACCCATACGAATAAAAAATTGTTGATTGTCTAAGGCGCGCCGACCACCACGGGTCTCGCCATGTTCGGGAAAGGTAAAGATCAGATCGATATCGGAGGAGAAATTAAGCTCACGTCCCCCCAGCTTGCCCATGCCCAAAATCATCAAGGGCTGCGCAACCCCTTCGCTATCGCATGGCGTACCATGTTGCGTGCACATTTGCTGATAAAGCCAATCGCGCGCCGCAATAATGAGCGCTTCGGCTAGCGCCGATAAATCGAGTAGGGCTTCATTGAGTGAGGCATAGCCTTGAAAATCACGCCAGGCCAAACGCACCATTTGCCGATTGCGATAGCGGCGCAATATGGCTTTGACCTGCTCTTCATCGCTAGCACCCGCCAACAAGGAGTTTAACTCGTTGCTGAAATCGGCACGGTCTAGGCTTGCTAATTGCCCTTCAAATAACGACATGATCCAGTTTGGGTGGCGGCAAAGCTGCTCGGCGACAAAGTCACTTAAACCGAGCATCTGGCGTAATTGTGCCTCTTGCTCTGTTGTTAACTGCTCAGACATATCAGGCCAAACGTCAGTCAGGCGTTGCCATTGCAATTCTGCGGCTTGCTTAACCACTGCGGGTAACGGGTGATGCGTGATATTTTCCATAGCCTAAACAATCCCTAACATTTAAACATTCGACATAATATGTCTCGAATGATATAGATATGCGTTAATTCGCGCGATATGGCTTATCGAGCCCTGTGCCGCAATAAAAAGGGCCGCAGGAGACGAAATTGATCGCGTTTAAGGGTTACTATAACCCAACTAGTCGCTATATTATGCAAAGAAGTGCTCAACGGTTCATCCTTTATCCGTTGTAATCTAACCTTATGTTTATGGAGAAAACATGGCAGTAATGCTAATGCGCATTCTCACCCTGACCTTACTGCTGACCTTAACGGGCTGCGGTGATGACAGGCCAGAAAAAATCGCAAAATTTCAACAGCTCGCCCAAGAGCGCATCAATAATCTGGGTCAGATGCTCGACAATGGTGAGATCCGTAATGCCAACCTACTCAGGCAGTATGTTGAGGTGCTCGAAGGACAAAAAACCGATCTCGCCCCACTGCTGCGCGAGTTAGCCAAAGATGCAACGTCAGCCGGGCCTATGTATACCTCGCTGCAACGACGCCTTAACGAGCTCAGTGATGGCAATAACTTTGTCGATCTGGATCAACAGCTCAGCGAAGCAGAAAACCTCTATCAAGCCGCCGATCCTAGCCTGTTTAACGATATGCTGTCGGATCCGGTTAATGTGGTCGCCGATATGTCAGATGGCGCCTTGGCACGGGTCAATGCCATCAGCCGTGAGGCGGCAGTACTGGCCAATGGCGCCGAAGATTTTGGTGCAGGCAGTCAACTGGTTGGTAACCCCGCCTACGGTAATTGGCAAACAGGCTCCGACGGCATGTCGTTTTGGGCCTGGTATGGCATGTATGCCATGTTCTCTAATCTGGTGCGCGGCCCAGTGTATTACGACCGTTGGTCGAGCCGCCGTAACTACAGTTATTACAATGATGTCGGTCGCTACCGTTACACATCACCGAAACAAGCTCAGGCGCAGAATCAAACCTTTGAGCGTACCAAAAAGCAGTTTAATGCCCAGGGGAAAAAGTTCGACAGCCCCTATGCCAAGCCGCGTGCAGGTTCTACTAGCTTGTCACGCCAAAGTGCCAGCGTGCCTAAAGCCAGCACGGCTGGCCGCAGCAGTGGCAGTAAATTTCGCTCTAACTACTCCAAAAACAGCAACTTTAGAAATTCAGGCAGTCGCACGACACGCGGTGTCCGTCGGGGCAAATAAAGGAAATTAAGATGACAATATTGCAACACTTCGGTATCACCACCGAACTGGCCATCATTTTGGGGATCGATCTTGCTATCGCCATTATCCTCCTTACGGCGATACGCTACCTGCAGGGCTGGACCGTTAAGGTGAACAGCACCCATGAACTGTCTGAGCGCGATAATTTTGCCTTTGGTATCAGCACCGCTGGCGCAGTGGCAGGCTTAGGCATAGTGCTAACGGGCGCCATCACTGGTGAGGCGGCCGAGTCATACTGGGTTGAAGCTATCGGCATGAGTGCCTACGGCATCTTCGGCTTAATGCTGATCAAACTGGGGCGCTTTTTACACGATAAGATCGCCCTTAACGAGATTGATAAAAACGCCCTCATCATTAAGGGTAATATTTCGGTGGCAATTGTCGATGCCACCGCAGCCATCGCCACTGCCATTATTATTCGCGCCGTACTGATTTGGGCTGAAGATCTGACTCTAGATACCTTTATCGCAATCTTTAGTGCATTTGCTATTTCACAACTCATGTTGGTGTTACTCACCCGCATCCGTGAAAAAGGCTACGCTAAACGCCACCAAGATACCTCGATGCAACAAGCCTTAGCTCAAGGTCAAACCGCATTAGCCATTCGCCACAGCGGCTATATGTTAGCGATGGCGCTGAGCTTTAATGCCGCCAGTCACTTTATTATTTTTATCCCCGATGCCTATATCAACAATATTATTGGCTGGTTAGTGTTTTCGGTGATCATGCTGCTGGCGCTCTCTTTGCTGCAAGCCTTAGTGAAAAAGTTAGTCTTAGCTAACATCAATTTGGCCGAAGAGGTGGAGCTGCAACACAATGTGGGGATCGCCACCGTTGAATTGGCCATTAGCGTGGCTATCGCCCTTATTTTAACCAGTTTGATGGTGTAATCTAACCACACCAGCAAGGATGTAATGCACTCTTCTCCCACGACTGCGCCAACCTCGGTTGGCGCCAAAAAACTCACCTGGTTTGACGATCTACTGTTGCTGGGCATCATGGCCGTACTGGCTGGCTGCGGTCTGATTTACGAATACTTATTGTCTCACTATGCCGGGCGAGTGCTCGGCGCATTAGAAGCCGCCATCTACACCATGATTGGCCTAATGATCGTCTCCATGGGTATTGGCGCCTTTGCGGCGCGAAAAATTCGCTGCGCTTATACTGGCTTTGCGATTTTAGAACTCAGTGTCGCCCTGTGCGGCGCCTTGGCGATTTTAATCACCGCCGCCGTCATCGGCTTTGGTCAGCAGCTGCCGATGCTGATCGCTAACACTATCGGCCTGCCACCCGATCAGCTGCCTCAAGGCGGCTTTATCGGCAGCTTGCAAAAACTAAGTGAGTATCTGCCCTATTTTTGGGGAGTATTGCTGGGCTTGATGATCGGCATGGAGATCCCGCTGATCGCCAGAGTCAGACAATCCCTGTGTGAAGCCCATTTGCTGCACAATGCTGGCACCATTTATGGCGCCGACTATATTGGCGCAGGGGTAGGCGCGGCGATTTGGGTGACATTGATGTTAGCCATCGATATTCAACTGGCGGCGGCCTTAACCGCCAGCTTTAACCTGCTCGCAGGCTTCATCTTTATTTGGCGCTTTTGGGATAATATCACTCACGCCAAATTACTGCTCGCTGGCCATATTATCGCTAGCGGCTTGTTAGTCCTGCTCGCCAGCCATGGGCCGCAGTGGGAGCAACAATTTAATAACTTGCTCTACAAAGATAAAGTGATCTACGCCAAGGCGACTCGCTTCCAACAGCTAACCTTTACCGAACGCTTACGCGGAAATGATCTGCCCCCGGTGTATTCGCTTTACATTAATGGCCGGCTGCAGTTTTCTAGCCAGGATGAGCATATCTACCATGCGTTTTTAGTTCATCCGACACTCGAAGCCAGTGCGCGCCATGACAAGGTGCTGATAATTGGCGGCGGCGATGGCTTAGGCTTACGCCAAGTCCTCAAGTGGCAACCCCAGCAGGTGACACTTATGGATCTGGATGCGGACTTAGTGGCGTTATTTAAAAACCCCAATGACGCCATGCCGACGCGACTGCGTCACGCCTTGCTTAAGCTCAATAATGATGCGCTCAACGACAAGCGGGTCGAGCTGGTCTTCGATGATGCCTTTAATGGCGCCGATAAACTGATCCGCCGCGGCGATAAATTTGATGCCATTATTGTCGACCTACCCGACCCGAGCCATCCGGATCTCAATAAACTCTACTCCGACATGTTTTACCTTAAACTCAAAGAGCTACTGAGCGCAGACGGCGCAATTACGATCCAATCGACCTCGCCCTATCATGCCCCTAAGGCGTTTATTTCTGTGGGTAAGACCCTCGCCAGCGCAGGGTTTAATATGCAGCAATATCACCATAATGTGCCCAGTTTTGGCGAGTGGGGCTGGAGTATCGCCACCCTTGCAGGCAAAGCGCCACGTGAGCGTCTGCAAGCGCTGGCCCAGTTATCGATAGAGGAAGCTTGGTTAACGCCGGGGCTTATCAAAGGGGCATTTGAGTTTCCTGGCAACTATTATCAACACGCCGATGAGGTAAAAGTGAATGAGATTGGCTCAATGCAGCTGTATCAGTATCATCAACAAGCTTGGTCTGAAAATGAAAATCTAACCCTATTTTGAATCGTAAAATAGCGCTTGACATATTATGTCTCAGTGCTATCTTTAACCGCAGACATAATATGTCAAAGAGGACAACTATGAACATTCACCAAATTGCCAACCACCTCAATGATCTTGGCGACAATAGCCACACTGGCTTTCAGTTTGATTGCTATCCCATTGACGGTGATGTTGAGGTGTTACAAGTCAATATTGTTGGACGTGAAGAGATACCGTTATTTGTGTCGGTCACAGAGAATCAGGTGCTGTGCATCAGTTATCTGTGGGGCGAAGATGAAGTAAAACCCGAGCGTCGCAGCCAGATGTTCGAAACCATGCTAGAGCTTAATATTCCCATGCCGCTGTCCTCTTTTGCCAAAATTGACGACAAATACGTGGTGTACGGAGCGCTGTCGGTCAACTCGAGCATGAAAGAAATTGAACAAGAGTTATCGGTACTGTCGGATAACTGCTTAGAAGTGATCGATGAACTCAGCGAGTTCTTAAACTAGATTCAGACCAAATTAACTTGTGGTAACTGTGAGCGAGACATTCGGTTTTTAGCACACGATTACACTGTAGAGGAGTCTCATAATGGGCATTCTAAATAAGATTTTAACCGCGTTTCGCGGCGGCGCGACCGAAGTGGGCCAAAGCATTGTTGATGCCAACTCCACGCGTATTTTTGAGCAAGAGATCCGCGATGCAGAAAAGCACCTCACTAAGGCTAAGCGTGAGCTAACCGATGTGATGGCTAAAGAGATGCATGCTAGCCGCGAAATCGACCGTCTAAAACGCGCTGTCGCCGAGCATGAAGGCTATGCCACTCAGGCGCTAGAAAAAGGCAATGAAACCCTGGCGCTAGAAGTGGCCGAGAAGATAGCCCAACTAGACCAAGAGCTTGCCGAACAGCAGACGGCTAACGATAGCTTTAGTGCTCATGCGACCCGACTCAAAGAGTTAGTGCGTAAAACCGAGCGCCAGCTGGCAGATTATCAGCGCCAACTCAGCATGGTTAAAACCACTGAGAGTGTACAAAAAGCCACGGCAACCATTACCGACTCATTTGCCAGCAGCAACTCAAAACTACTGAACGCTAAAGATTCACTCGAGCGCATTAAAGCACGTCAACAACAGTTTGACGATCGCTTAAAGGCCTCTGAAACCTTAGCCGAAGAGAACAGTGATAAATCGCTACAGGCCAAATTAGCCGAAGCGGGCATTGGCGAACAGAAATCCAATGCCAATGCGGTACTCGAACGCCTTAAAGCGCGCAAGTAATCGCTGTTAAGTTTGCTACAAAGCACTTTGGGGCTTGCCTTAAGGTGCTTTTAGCCATTTTCGTTAGTGTTAGGAGTATCTCATGGGATTCTTAAAAGGGCTCTTTAGTAAAAAAGCCCCAGCGCCACGTCAACTAAGCCACCCCAATCATCTCCAGCTTGGCGATATGATCACCCTCGATGACAGCTTTGCCCTGCCCGAACAACTGCGCGGCCAACAACTGCGTGTCGAAGCGGTCAACACCTATGAATTTGAACGTCGACAATCGACCGAATGGGTGTTAAAAGGTCATGGCAGTGAAACCCTGTTTTTATCACTCGACGAAGATGATGAAACTCATCTGTGTTTTGCCCTAAAAATCACCCGCAGCCAAGTTGAACAAATTGTCGACCTTGACCAATTTAGTGATATTTTTGAAGAAGATGTTCAGGCAAGCCTCAATATACTGCCCACAGCACCTGAATCACTGAACGCTTGGTTAGGCAGCCAATATCATCAGATTAACTTTGCCCAATTTGGCTATTTTCACCGTCAAGATTATCGTGGCATGACACCTCCCCAAGACGAAGATACTAATAGTGGTGAGCCATTTGAGCTGTATCAACTACTCGACGATGAAGAACGTTATGGCATTGAAGTCGAGGTCTATGAAGGCGGTGAGACCGATGTCATGTTGACCCTGTATCGCCCATTGAGTGATATTCGTGAATACTGGCCAGGCAAGTAATAAGCGCAGCAGCGCTAAATCCGCAGCCCCCTTAGCGACTTGCCGCCCAGCAGAGGTAACGATAGATGAGTAAAATTAAACAACCGCTCCCGGAGCAGTGGTTACAAAACCAAAAGGCCGCCAAGGCCACGCAAGTGGCATTCGATCTAGATGAAAAGTTTCAATACTCCATCCGAAAAGCGGCACTGGATGCTGGGGTTAGCCCCTCGGATCAAATCCGCACTATCTTAGGATTATCGGTCACTAAACGCCCCAAACGTCCAAGACTCACGGTATCGCTCAGCCTAGATGATTACCAACTACTGGCGCAAAAATACAACCTGCCCCCTAACGAACAGCTGGAAATAAAACGCCGGGTGTTGGATGACTTGGTTCATTTTGTTGGAGAAAACGAATAAGATTGTGTCTCATATACAACACAAAAGGGCGCGAGATTAACCTGCGTCCCGTTTAGGGAACCATTTTATGGCAGAGAAAAAACGTTGGTTACCGCCAATGGAGCAGGCCCCATCACCGTTTCAGCTAGCCATGATGGCGCTATCATTAATCTCTGTGGTCGTGGTATTGATGCTCACTTTTGCCAAGCTCGACACTGAAACTCGCCGACTGCTATTATTTGTCGATGCCAGTATTTGCACCATTTTCATCAGTTATTTTTTCATCAATCTGTTTCGCGCCGACGATAAGCGTCACTATATCAAACACAATTGGATCGATCTTGTTGCCAGTATCCCGGCGATTGAACCGCTGCGCATGGCAAGGTTATTTCAGATCTTACGGGTGATTCGCCTACTCAGAATGACCCGCTCAATCATTGTGCCCATGATGAAACAGCGACGTCAGGCGACGCTTGCTAGCCTACTAGTGGCCTTGGTCACCTTACTCACCTTCGCCTCAGTATTGATATTAATTGTAGAAAGTGGCGAGCCTGGGTCGAATATCCATACCGCTGAAGAGGCCATCTGGTGGGCGCTGGTAACTATTTCCACCGTAGGTTATGGCGACCATTATCCGGTCACCACCATAGGCCACTTTATCGGCGGTCTAGTCATAGTGTGTGGTGTGAGCTTTTTCGGGGTGATATCGGGCTATATGGCCTCGATTTTTATCGCTCCCGATGAGTCAGAAAAGTTAGATACTCAGAGCGAAGAAATTCGTAGTGATCTTCATCATGCCCTGCAACGAATGGAGCAAAACCAAGCCATACTGCTACAAGAGGTGGCTGAACTTAAACAACAGCTCCAGCAAGACAAGTCGCTCAAACAAGATAGTCCCCCCCCCAGATAGCCAACATGGTTAATGCTAAGGGGTTGGCCAGCCATATCAGCATTAAACCACAAAGCTCAACACCGCCAATGCCAACATAAGCCCAATTAAGGCTTGGGAGCCCAAGCGCTGACACCAAGCCTTAGCCGGAATTAACGCCAGTAAGGCGTTACCTTAAGGGCTGAGCGGCGCGAATGTTCCATCGCCACCAATAAGCTCTGTTGTTGCTCATCGAGCCAAGGCTGAATCGCCACATTGTGCGCCTTAGCCAGCTTTGCTAAACATTGGTAGGCAATTAAGCTGCTGATCCCTTGGGCTAAATCATGCCAAGGAGCGTTAAATAGCGCTCTTGATTTGACGCGATACAAGTCGCCATAAGCGATGCCCACTAAGTGACTTTGCTCTAACGCCTTACCCAGCGAGAGCAAGTCATCACGGTTTAATGCCGTCTCAGACGACATCATAGTACTCACTTGCCGCCATGAATCTTCTAGCTGGATATTGGCAAATTGCACCAGCTCAGACGAGAGATTAAGCGGCAGTAAGCCTTCGCGATAGGCAAATAATAAGTTAACCAACTTGAGCTGCAGATGGCCATAATTGGTATCTGCCAACATAGTTTGCATCATGCCGGGTAAATCCAGTGCAACTAAAGCCTCGGTGATTAATGGCTCAACCCCCTCCATCTGCGGCAGCGTCGCTAACAGAGTGTCGCTTTGAGTTAATAAGGTGCTGTAGCCTAAAGCTGTATCCACTGGGGCCAGATGTTGCTCTATGCGCGCAAAAGCCTGTGATAAGGGCTC
The DNA here is from genome assembly GCF_059338375.1 of Shewanella sp. 553. Lineage (NCBI taxonomy): Bacteria > Pseudomonadati > Pseudomonadota > Gammaproteobacteria > Alteromonadales > Shewanellaceae > Shewanella > Shewanella sp. 553. Next base: position 724,549 of record NZ_CM181701.1, on the reverse strand, counting down.
ATCTAACAGACCAAATGACATCAAAGTAGAGCGCAGCAGCCTGATACAGGCGCGCAGCCGATATACCAGTTCTGGTTGCTCAACACACTCGGTGGACGCTAACACCATGGCTTCAAGCAATTGCCAACGCTCCAGCCCAATACTAAGCACAGTTAATAATGCCTGTTTTGGCGTTGCCTTATCGCTTAAGGCGATAACATCAAGCGCCTCTAACTGCTGTGGGCTTGCCATCGCGGCCAAGCGATACCCTCGCTGCGCCTTACTGGCTCGCCCCAAACGCGCAGAGACCTGCTCGGTGACTTGCTCGCCCAATGTCAATAACGCCTGCGTCTGGCCAGCAAGCAGCTCAAACTCGATTTCACATATAGGTTCACTGACACCATTGGCAGTGATAGTGCCAATATCTAAGGCCACCTCAACCAAGCTATCTTGCAGATAAATATGCCAAATCATCCGGCTAAAATCGGTATCAAATAGCGAGTTTAATTGGCGCTGCACTTTATCGATGTCAGCACCTGCTGGCCAAATTTTAGGCGGGAAGCGTGATAAATCGACCTTAGGTTGATCGATATCAATATTGTATTCGGGGCGAGAATGCACTCCGCCCACAACACTGCCCGCAGTCTTGATAGTCTGCTCATAATGGCCATCGCAACCGCGAATACGCAGCCCCATGTCCCATTGCCGCAGCTGTAAGTCTGGGGTATCAAAATAACTATTACTGAGATGTTTTACGCCTTTTGACTCACTATGAGGTAAACTGTTTAGCAGTGACACCAAGGCTTGTCGTTCTTTTTGTGGGAAAAATAGTTTAAGTTCTATTTCGGCTACCATTCGCCAATTGCTCACTTTTTGATTAATAAATTCGCTTCTGTAATGCAGCTTTCATTATTATTTAATGAAAACGTCATAATGTAATATTGCTGTCACAAAAGCACTTTAGGATTACGCTTTGCAGTTTCTATATAACTCGTTAGAATAAAAACTGTCAGTTTTTATATAAAAACACAGTTTCAATACGTGGACGCTTGGGTTAACATGCGCCCGCATTTTCCAACAGTGGAATAACCTAAATAGGTACACGGCAATGCCAGTAAACTCTATTTTGGGCGTGTTTGCAAAATCGCCAATCAAACCGTTACAAGAGCATATCGATAAAGTGCACTATTGTGCGTCGATACTTGTACCATTTTTTGAAGCAACTGTCGCAGGTGACTGGGACAAAGCCGTTCAACTTCGTAAGCAAATTAGCCAAGCGGAACGTGAAGCGGATGATCTTAAAAGAGAGATCCGTCTGACTCTTCCTGGTGGCCTGTTTATGCCAGTTGAACGAACTGACTTACTGGAGCTACTTACCCAGCAAGATAAGATCGCTAATAAGGCGAAAGACATTTCAGGCCGCGTCATTGGCCGTCAACTACTTGTCCCCGCAGCTATACAAGAACCCTTCACCGCCTATTTACAACGCTGTATTGATGCTGTTGTGCAGGCTAAGGAAGCCATTAACGAACTCGACGACCTACTAGAAACAGGTTTTCGTGGGCGTGAAGTCGATCTTGTAGCTAAGATGATCAGTGAACTCGACCAAATCGAAGAGGACACAGATGATCTACAAATCAAAATCCGTCGCCAGTTATTTAGCATTGAAAATGAGCTAAATCCTATCGATGTGATGTTCCTTTATAAGATAATTGAGTGGGTTGGTGACTTAGCAGATCTTGCTGAGCGCGTCGGTTCTCGCTTAGAGCTAATGTTAGCTCGCGTCTAAAAAACAAGTTATCAAGGTATCAACATGGTTGATGTATTAGTCACCAACGGCCCATGGCTTATTGCTATTGCGGCCGCATTTGGATTTTTAATGGCGTGGGGTATCGGCGCAAACGATGTCGCCAATGCAATGGGAACCTCTGTAGGTTCAAACGCGATCACCATTAAACAAGCGATCATTATTGCAATGATCTTCGAATTCGCTGGCGCCTATCTTGCCGGCGGTGAAGTTACCAGCACGATTCGAAAAGGGATCATCGATTCAGCGTATTTTGTCGACTCACCCGAGTTATTGGTTTACGGCATGATTGCGGCGCTATTAGCTGCAGGTATCTGGTTAGTGGTTGCCTCGGCATTAGGATGGCCAGTATCGACGACTCACTCAATTGTGGGCGCGATAGTGGGGTTTGCCTCGGTCGGAGTGGGTGCTGACTCAGTGGCTTGGGGTAAGGTGTTTGGCATTGTGGGCTCTTGGGTGGTCACGCCAGCCATCTCCGGTTTTATCGCCTTTATGATATTCCAAAGCGTACAAAAGTTGATTTTCAATACCGAAAATCCGCTTGAAAATGCTAAACGTTATGTGCCGTTCTACATGGGTTTAGCTGGCTTTGTCATGTCACTTGTGACCATCAAGAAAGGGCTAAAGCACGTTGGTTTGCATTTCAGTGATGTTGAGTCTTATGCATTAGCCATAGGCATTGCCATCCTTGTTGGTCTTGGCGGTATGGTGGCGATTAAACGTCTGAAGATGAGCGACAAAGCCGATCGTCAAACCCAGTTTGGTAACGTTGAGAAAGTGTTCGCCATCTTGATGGTGGTTACCGCTTGTTGTATGGCATTTGCGCACGGCTCTAATGACGTTGCTAACGCCATTGGCCCACTGGCCGCGGTTGTTTCTGTGGTCAACAGTGGTGGTGAGATCAGCAGCAAAGCCCCATTGGTATGGTGGATCCTACCTTTAGGTGCCGTGGGTATTGTGATGGGTCTGGCTATCTTTGGTAAGCGCGTTATGCAAACCATAGGTAAAAATATTACCCACCTTACTCCTAGCCGTGGTTTTGCCGCCGAGCTAGCAGCCGCATCTACCGTGGTTATCGCCTCGGGCACCGGTTTACCTATCTCTACCACGCAAACCTTAGTGGGTGCAGTATTAGGTGTGGGGATGGCACGTGGTATTGCCGCTATCAATATCGGTGTGGTACGTAACATCGTGGTATCTTGGGTGGTCACTTTACCTGCTGGTGCGGGTCTATCGATCATCTTCTTCTTTACCATCAAGGGTATTTTCGGCTAATCGCTTGATAGTATTGATAGCACCACTAAAAGGAAGCCTTAAGGCTTCCTTTTTTATGGCCGCCACATGGGCCTACTACATAGCCACAGAGCCTACAACCACACACCATGATTGATCTCTGTCGTCATTTGACAAAATATCAGCCTCGCCACCCCTTGCAAAAAGACCGTGAAATCCCTAGCATGTGGCAATATTTCGTTGAAGAGAACTCAAAGTGTTAAGACTCCTATCTATCGTTGCATTGATGTTGCTGTCAGCGACGCTTTCGGCAGCAGAACAAACCCGTTATATTTCAGATAACGTCTACATCTTCCTTCATGGCGGCCCCGGCACTCAGTTCCGTATTTTAGGCAGTATAGAAGCAGGGCAAGCCATCACTTACTTAGGTGAGACTGAAGGCGACTACGTTAAGATTATCGACCACAAAGGCCGTGAGGGTTGGGTAGATGGTAATCTAGTCATGACTAGCAAGAGCTTTCGAGTGCAATTACCCGAAGTCGAAGCCAAACTGGCTCAGGTACAAACTGAACTCGATACCTTGACCAATGAAAGCAGCAACAGCACTCAACTTATCCGTCAACTTCGCTCTCAGCTTGCCAACAGTGAGCAAGCGCTTGCCGTAGCCAGTAGCGAACGCGACAGCGCCACACGCGAGCTAGCAAAAATCCAAAACAACGAGCGTTTCGAACAGCTCAAGCAAGGCGGTATGATTGCCGGTATCGGCTTAATTCTTGGGGTGATCATCGCTTACCTGCCAAGACCACGTCGTCGCCAGAAGAATCGTTGGTAATAACTATTAGCGCTTTAAAAAAGCCAGCAGCTAGGCTGCTGGCTTTTTTGTGCATTACACTTTTTGATAGCCAAATGTCAGGGAGTTACCACATCTGAGCAGCACAAAGCCACCTTGTCAGCCGCTGCGATAACGCCAGCCCGCGATGACAACAAATGGATTGCAGCAGACACCATAGCGATTAAGGTCAACACGACAAAACAGACCGTATTTAACACTCCATTTACAGTTGATTTCAAACGCAGTGCAATTACCACTCACTAACTAAACCCATACAAGCTGGGCATAGCACACCATCTATTTACATCATTTCAAACAAGGATCACATTAGTTTTCACAATGGTGTTCCTCGTCACATTTTGAATGTATAATCGGCGCGCGAAGGCGCCAGATTGGATACAAAAATAAGACCAAACGCCTTTTAAACAGACCTTTTGTTCAAGCCAAAACTGTCCCTAATGTAGGTCCAGGTGGAAGTTACTACTATGTTCAAAGCAAGTGAAGTTCTGACTGGTCGTTATGACTCAGCTACCCTAGATGAGCTTTTTGAAGCGATCACCCACAACTATATTGTCGATGAAGAGCAATACCTCTCAGAACTGATCCAACTGGTGCCTTCCAGTGAAGCAGAGATCCAGCGCGTCACCCAGCGTGCTCACGACCTAGTCAGCAAGGTACGTCAATACGATAAAAAAGGCCTGATGGTCGGTATCGATGCCTTTTTGCAGCAATATAGCTTAGAGACTCAAGAAGGCATTATTTTGATGTGCCTCGCCGAAGCCTTGCTGCGCATCCCCGATGCCGAGACCGCCGACGCACTGATTGAAGACAAGCTCTCAGGGGCGAAATGGGACGAACACCTCAATAAGAGTGGCTCCACCTTAGTCAATGCCTCGACTTGGGGATTGATGCTAACGGGTAAAATCGTCAACCTAGATAAAGAGATTGATGGTAAGCCTAGTAGCCTACTCAACCGCTTAGTTAACCGTTTAGGCGAACCTGTGATCCGCCAAGCCATGCTGGCAGCGATGAAGATCATGGGCAAGCAATTTGTATTAGGTCGCACCGTTAAAGAAGCCCTAAAAAACAGTGTCGATAAACGTAAGCTAGGTTATACCCACAGCTACGACATGCTCGGCGAAGCGGCGCTCACCATGAAAGATGCGCAAAAATACTTCGACGATTATTCTAGTGCTATCGCCGCCTTGGGCGAGCAAGAGTACGATGAAAGCCAAGCGCCGCGTCCAACCATCTCTATTAAACTGTCAGCGCTGCATCCACGCTATGAAGTCGCTAACGAAGATCGCACACTCACCGAGCTGTACGACACCGTTATCAAATTAATCAAGCAAGCACGCGCCCTCAATATTGGCGTCTCTATCGATGCCGAAGAAGCCGACCGCTTAGAGCTGTCGCTCAAGCTGTTCCAAAAGCTGTATAACTCAGACGCCGCCAAAGGCTGGGGCCTGTTAGGCATAGTCGTGCAAGCCTATTCTAAACGCGCCCTGCCGGTACTGTGCTGGCTAACGCGCCTATCGAAAGATCAAGGCGATGAGATCCCACTGCGCTTAGTGAAAGGTGCTTACTGGGACAGCGAGCTAAAATGGGCACAAATGGCAGGTGAAGGCGGTTACCCACTCTACACCCGTAAGGCAGGCACCGATGTCTCTTACCTTGCCTGCGCCCGCTATTTGTTGTCAGATGCCACACGCGGCGCCATCTATCCGCAGTTTGCCAGCCACAATGCGCAAACTGTCGCGGCCATTGCCGATATGGCGGGCGATCGCCTCTATGAATTTCAACGTCTGCACGGCATGGGCGAAGAGTTGTATGACACCTTGCTGGCCGAAGCTGGCGTGAGCACAGTGCGTATCTATGCGCCCGTTGGTGCCCACAAAGATCTGCTACCTTACTTGGTGCGTCGCCTGCTAGAAAATGGCGCCAACACCTCGTTTGTGCATAAACTGGTGGACCCTAAAACCCCCATCGACTCTTTGGTTGTCCATCCTTTGACGACCCTACAAAACTACAACACCCTAGCCAATAATAAAATTGTTCAGCCAGCCGATATTTTTGGCGCCGAACGTAAAAACTCTAAGGGACTCAATATGAATATCATCTCGGAATCTGAGCCATTTTTCGCGGCGCTAGACACCTTTAAAGACAAGCGCTGGAGCGCGGGCCCGCTGGTCAATGGCGAAACCCTAACGGGTGACACCATAGAAGTGCTCAGCCCCTATGACACCACTCAGGTGGTCGGCACCGTCGCCTTTGCCGACAGCCACGCCATAGAACATGCGCTCGCCAGTGCCCACGGCGCCTTTGGTTCATGGTGTGCAACGCCCGTTGAAGTGCGCGCCAACGCGTTACAAAAGCTAGCGGATCTATTAGAAGAACACCGCGAAGAGTTGATTGTTTTATGTACCCGTGAAGCGGGTAAGAGCATTCAAGACGGTATCGATGAAGTGCGCGAAGCGGTCGATTTCTGTCGCTACTACGCGGTGCAAGCCAAGAAGATGATGGCCAAGCCTGAACTGCTGCCTGGCCCAACGGGTGAACTCAATGAGCTGTTCTTGCAAGGTCGCGGCGTCTTTGTGTGTATCAGCCCTTGGAACTTCCCGCTAGCCATCTTCTTAGGTCAAGTTGCCGCCGCGCTTGCTGCGGGTAACACTGTGGTGGCTAAGCCTGCCGAACAAACCTCAATTATCGGCTACCGCGCGGTGCAGCTGGCGCATCAAGCGGGGATCCCCAAAGAGGTGTTACAGTTCCTGCCTGGCACGGGTGCTAGCGTTGGCGCGACCATCACCGCCGATGAGCGCATAGGGGGCGTCTGCTTCACAGGCTCAACCGTCACGGCCAAGCGCATCAACCTAACCTTAGCCCAGCGCGAAGGGGCCATCATTCCGCTAATCGCCGAAACTGGTGGCCAAAATGCCATGGTAGTGGACTCAACCTCGCAGCCAGAGCAAGTGGTTAATGATGTGGTGTCATCTTCCTTTACCAGTGCAGGACAACGCTGCTCGGCGCTGCGAGTGCTGTTTTTACAAGAAGATATCGCCGATCGTGTTATTGATGTGCTCAAAGGGGCGATGAATGAGTTAACCATTGGCGATCCCAACTCGGTGAAGACAGATGTCGGGCCGGTGATCGATGCGACCGCCAAGGCCAACCTTAATGCCCATATCGATCACATTAAGCAAGTAGGCCGTTTGATTAACCAGCTTGAGTTACCATCTGGCACCGAAAATGGCCACTTTGTGGCGCCGATTGCGGTAGAAATTGACTCGATTAAAGTGTTAGAAAAAGAGCACTTTGGGCCTATCCTACATGTTATCCGCTATAAGGCTGCCGATTTACCTAAGGTTATTGATGAGATCAATTCAACCGGATTTGGTCTCACCCTGGGGATCCATAGCCGTAACGAAAGCCATGCCCTCGCCTTAGCCGACAAGGTTAATGTGGGTAATGTCTATATCAATCGCAACCAAATTGGCGCTGTCGTTGGCGTGCAGCCTTTTGGCGGACAAGGCCTGTCGGGCACAGGCCCTAAAGCCGGTGGCCCACACTACTTAACCCGTTTTGTGACCGAAAAGACCCGCACCAATAACATCACCGCCATCGGTGGCAATGCGACCCTCTTATCACTGGGCGATAGTGATGACTAATACCATTAGCGTATCCCATAGCGTAAGTAGGCAAATGAACAAGTAAGCCGATACCGTAAGGTGTCAGCGACGATAAATAAAAAGTCGATAAGTAAAAAGTCGATAAGTAAAAAGCCAGTTGCAATGCAACTGGCTTTTTACTGTCAGCTTAACGGCTCATCGCCGGCTTAAGCAAGCCTTGTTTACACTAAGCGCCGTTGTAAACTGGCATAGTATTCATCCTGTTGCAGCAGCATTTGATGGCTACCACTTTGGCGGATCGCCCCATTTTCCATCAGATGAATACAGTCCATCTGCGCCATCGCAGTTAGGCGGTGGCTTATCATCAACAAGGTTTTATCTTGAGCAAATTCAAATAACAGCGCCAAGATCTCACGTTCGGTGCGTTGATCTAACCCTTCGGTAGGCTCATCAAGCAGCAATAACGGCGCGTCACGCAATAGCGCTCTGGCAACCCCAATACGGCGCTGCTCCCCTCCAGACAACTGCCGCCCGCCTTCACCAATCCAAGTATCCAGTGGCTTATCACCTTGAGTTAAGGTACTTAAGCCCACTTTATTGAGCACCTCAACGAGCAGCTTATCATTGGCCGCCTGCGCCTCACGCCTGGCTGCACGGCTTAAGCCTTGTGTCTGGATCTCCGTTTGCGTATCGAGCTGGGCTAAGGTTAAGTTATCGCGCAGGGTTCCGGCAAACAGGTAGATACGCTGGCTCACCACAGTCATGCCTTGGCGCAGTTGTTTTTCGCTGTAGGCTGAAATAGGCACCCCATCGAGCATGATACTGCCCGCTTGCGGCTGCCACTGACGAGTGATTAATGACAACAAACTCGACTTGCCACAACCAGTTTGCCCCAGCAGCGCCACCTTGTCGCCAGCCTGCAGGGTTAGATCAACTCCTTTGAGTACTGGTTTATCTGCCGTATAGGCAAAATCGACCTGCTGCAAGCTTAACGCGCCGTGGGTGACTCTATGCTCTGCCTGCTCATCGAAGATGATGCTAGGCGATTGCAGCGCCACCTCATTGACTCGCTCGGCGGCCATCACACACGCAGACAGGTGCTGAAACGCTGCCGCTAGCGGCATCAACATCTCGATACAAGCCAGTGTCATAAAGACTACTAGCGCCAGCATGGGCCCAGGTGGCAGATGTTCACCCACCCCATCGGCCGCCATATATAGCAGCAGTACCACGGCAAGCCCATGACACAAGACCAACGCCGCTTGGCTCAGCGCAGTGACATTGGCCATCGCCGCTTGGCTGGCAAACAACTTTGTCTGCGCCCTATCAAGCTCAGCGCGAAACCGAGGTAGCGCACCAAATAGGGTTAACTCGGCCTGACCTTGCACATATTCGAGCATTAATACTCTAAAGTCGCGTTTTGCCTCAAGCTGGGCGATGCCCGGGCGATGGCCTAAGGCATAAAAGATCAACGGCAATAAACACCATAAGGCCAATAACACGCCGCACAGGGTGAGCGCTAAGGTGGCATCAAACCAGCCCAAAAACAGGTATAAGGCGCCAATCATCAACAGCGAGGCGGCCATGGGAGTGATTAAGCGTAAATAGAGATGATCGAGCGTATCAATGTCTGACACTAAACGATTCAGCAGATCGCCACCGCGCACCGCCTGAAGATCGCTCGCGCTCAGCGGCATCAACTTGCGCCATGCCCAGCACCTAAGCTCGGTCAGTAATTTAAAGGTGGCCTCATGGGTGGCAAGGCGCTCACCATAGCGACTGGCGGTGCGGGCGATGGATAAAAATCGCACGCCACCTGCGGGGGTAAAATAGTTAAACGCCTGTGCGGTCGCCACCGAGAGTCCTGCAACCGCCGTGGCCGAGAGAAACCAGCCCGACAGCGATAACAAGCCAATGCCAGCCATCAAGGTGGTGATACTTAACAACAGGCCAACGCCCATCATCAGCCATTGGCGTTTAAACAGCCTTAAAAACGGCAACAGTTGGCTTATCCCTTTACGTTTCATGACAATGCCTCGCTTAAAGCCTGCTCATGGCACAGCTCCCGAAATAGCCCCTGCTGGCTTACCAAGGTCTGATAATCGCCCTGCTGCACAATGCGCCCCTTGTCTAACACCACTATCTTGTCCATCTGCTGCAGAGAATCTAGACGATGAGTCACCATCAAGGCGCTCGCGCCTGCCATCGCCTCATCCAGTGCCGCTAATACCGCTTGCTCACTGTGACTGTCTAAACTGGCGGTAGGCTCATCAAGCAACAAAAGCTGCGCCTCTTGCCCCATCGCACGAGCAAGGCACAAGCGTTGAGCTTGCCCCACCGATACCCCGGCACTCTGCTCCCCTATGGGATGGGCTAACCCGAGCGGCTGCGCGTCGACAAACTCTCTCACCTGCGCCTTGTCCAAAAGCGCCAGTACGCAGGCGTCGCTCATCTCGATATTACTCATCGCCACGTTATCGCGCACCGTGCCATGAAACAGCTGCGGCTCTTGCCCCAGCCAGGCCAAATGGCGGCGATAACTGACTCTGTCGAGTGTATTCAGCTCGATGCCATTGACCAACACCGACCCTTCATAGGGTAAAAAGCCGAGCAACATATTGAGTAAACTGCTTTTGCCTGCCCCGCTAGGCCCCACCAACGCCATACGTTGCCCAGCCGCTAACGTCACACTCAGCGGCCCGGCCAACACTTGGCCATCGAGGCTACGCACGGTCACATCTTGCAGCACAATACTCAGCGGCTGATGAGAGGCAAACGGCACCCCCTGATTGCCGCCACTATGGTTATCGCCGTTATCGCCACTATTGTTATCGCCACAGCCACTCTCGGGATGATTAAGCAAGGCCATTAACGCTTCTGCCGCGCCGATGGCCTGCGCCTTAGCGTGATAATGCGTGCCCATGTCCCGCAGCGGTTGATAAAACTCGGGGGCCAAGATCAGCACAAATAAACCGGTAAACAGGGTAAGGCCAGCGCCATAATGACCAAAATCGAGATGGTCAAGAAAGCTAAAACCAAAATACACCGCCAATACCGCAATCGACACTGCAGCGAAAAACTCCAGCACGGCTGAGCTTAAAAAGGCCATACGCAGCACCGCCATAGTGCGGCTGCGAAACTCTTCGGAGGCGGTTTCAATCGCTTTGATCTCACGCTCGCCACGATAAAACAGCTTAATGGTGCTCATGCCTTTAAGGCGGTCCATAAAGTGGCCACTTAAACGCGACAAGGCGGTGAAGTTTTTACGGTTGGCATCGGCAGCGCCCATGCCCACTAAGATCATAAATAGCGGAATTAACGGGGCCGTTGCCAGCAAGATGATGCCCGCGGCCCAGTTTATCGGCAACACCACCGCCAAAATGGTCAGCGGGATAAAGCCCGCCAGCAGCATCTGTGGCAGGTATTTGGCGTAAAAGTCATGCAGATCTTCAACCTGCTCTAATACAATGCTGGCCCAGCTACCCGCCGGCTTACCTTTTATAAACACAGGCCCCAGTTGGGTTAACTTATCCAGCACCGCTTTACGGATCTGCCCGCGCAGCAAACAGCCCGCTTTAAAGCTTACGCGCTCGCGGCCATAGGCCAATAATGCCCTAAGCGCTATGATGCCGATGAGGAGATAAAAATGGTTGATGAAATCGGTTTTGGGCTGCGACTCGATAATCATGCCATGCAACATGGTGGCCAGCAGATAGGCTTGTACCACTAAGGCTAGGCCCGTCAATACGCCAAACAACACAGTGAGGTTAAGGTAGATGCCACAGGCTGATTTTTGCTGTTTCAACCAACGGGAAAGCACTTTTTCTAAGCTTTTGTCCATGGGGCTCCGACGACATTGAGGCGAGGGTAACGGCGTATATTGCCAATCCATGAAGTATCGCAGGCAATGGGAGCTTAATAAACAGGGGCGAGCGTAAATGTTAGGCGCTTCACAAAAATTGAGCTAGATCAAAAAAGCCAGCACTTATGGCTGGCTTTTAGGGCGATATATCAATAACAAGCTTTAATCTTGCTTGATATAGATCTCGTCGTCATCTTCATCTGCATCGGCATCTGGATGCGCGTCACGCCACTCTTGCGCTGCCGCTTCTTTTGCCGCTAACGCTTCGGTACGCTCTTCACGCTGCTTAGCGCGGCGCTGATTGCGTACCATTAGGTTTTCAACGATCTGTTGCAGTGCGGCATTGCCCCACTCTGTCGCTTCCGCTTCGGTTGCAAAGCCAGCTTTTGACTTAGAAACCACGGTTTTACGCGCAGTCATACGACGAGTGACTTGTGCACTCCAGCCTTTTTCGGTTTCAACAACACGAAGGGCATACTTTTTATCTTTTAACATGATTCAGTCCTAACATAAGTAAAGGCATAGATCTTCGAGTGTCTAAATATCTACCACCGGTTGGGCGAGGCCCGCGATGGGTTTTGCCCGAAAGGCGGCTATTGTAGTCTCCTTTGCACAAAACTCAATCATGAGCGAGTGAATAATACTAATCAATTTAACTAAGGGGTCAATTTTAATAACCCAAAAAGTACTAACACAAGGCAAGTATAAGCCTAAGTTATTATTAAAGTTATGTTTAATGACATACTGCCCCTCATTTTTAGCGACGCTAAGCCCAGCTAAATATATCGCCTAACGGCCTAGTCATCTACAGCCGACGCTCGATATTACAGGTGCCTTAACGACCCCTTAACCACACAAGGTGTCTTACGTACCACTTAAACGCTATACTTCCACCCAGCCATTGATAGCCCATGGCTCCCATGCCTGCACATTTATTCGCCATGTTTTAGCGAATAATTAGCGATTTTTCAGTAAATCCTGTAAGATGCACGCCCGCCAGCGTACCTGGCACCTGAATTTTGCTGCCCATGCAGCCCCAAGAGACCCATCTATGAGTTTTACCTCCCTAGGTTTATCCGCCCCTATCTTAAAAGCTGTAGCCAACAAAGGTTATGAAACACCCTCTCCAATTCAAGCGCAGGCGATTCCAGCCGTGTTAGAAGGTAAGGATGTAATGGCGGCGGCACAAACCGGCACGGGCAAAACCGCAGGCTTTACCCTGCCACTACTCGAATTGCTAAGCAAAGGAGAACGTGCTCGCGCCAAACAAGTGCGTGCACTGGTGTTAACCCCAACTCGAGAGCTGGCTGCACAGATAGCAGAAAGCGTCACTACTTACGGCAAATATTTACCCCTGCGTAGCGCCGTAGTATTTGGCGGCGTCGGCATTGGTCCGCAAATCAGCCAAATTAATCGTGGCGTCGATATTTTAGTGGCCACCCCAGGGCGTTTACTCGACCTTTATAACCAACGCGCCGTTAGCTTTAACCAGCTAGAAGTGTTAGTGCTCGATGAAGCCGACCGCATGCTGGATATGGGCTTTATCCACGACATCAAAAAAATCTTGGCCGTATTACCCGCCAAGCGTCAAAACCTGATGTTTTCGGCCACCTTTTCCGATGAGATCCGCACCCTAGCCAAAGGCTTGGTTAACAATCCGGTCGAGATCTCAGTAACGCCGCGTAACACCACCGCCAATACGGTAGAGCAGTTAATTTGCCCAGTAGACAAGACGCAAAAGTCGGCTGCACTGGTGCAATTAATTAAGCAACATGATTGGCAACAAGTATTGGTCTTTAGCCGCACCAAGCATGGCGCAAACCGCCTCGCTAAGAGCTTAGATGCCAAAGGCATCACAGCTGCGGCCATTCATGGTAATAAGAGCCAAGGCGCGCGCACCAAGGCGCTGGCTAACTTTAAAAGTGGCGAAGTCCGCGTATTGGTTGCGACCGATATTGCCGCTCGTGGCCTCGATATCGATCAACTACCACAAGTGGTCAACTTTGACTTGCCGAACGTGCCAGAGGATTACGTACATCGTATCGGTCGTACTGGTCGCGCCGGCGCCGCGGGTAAAGCGATTTCACTGGTGAGCAGCGAAGAGAGCAAATTGCTGGCCGATATCGAGCGCTTGATCGGTAAAACCCTGCCGCGCACCGAAGTGGCAGGCTTTGAGTCGACTCATAAGCTGCCAGAAACAGACTTAACACCTAAGCGTCATGGACAAAACCGTGGCCCACGTAATGCTAAGCCCAGCGGCAATCGCCCAGCGCGTAATAGCGGCGGTCACAACCGCAATGACGATAAGCCGCAAGGCAACCGCGAAGGCCAAGGACAAAGCAAAAGTCCTTACCAAGGCAAGAGCGAACACCGAGACGGTAACGCCCCGAGTCGTCGCCGTACGCGTCGCCCAAGTGCCGCGCAAACCGCTAAGTAACGCTTATCGGTAAGTCGTAACCACACTATGGTCAGTAGCAATACTGGCCATTTTTTTATCTCGCAATTTCCTACCCTAGGAATTATTCGCCCTAGGTGTTACCCGGTCTAGGGATTAGGGATTAGGGATGAAGCCTACGAATATAGCGATTGGCTGGCCAACGGGGAATGTGTCGATACCTCTGAGGCACGGTGAGTGTGGCCTTACGTTTACCCGACTTAGGTATTTAAAGGGGTTGTTTTAACCATAACCTCATGGTTTATCAATTGCTTGCAGCAGGCCTTTCGTGCAGGTACTTCTGTGACACGCCGCAAGTACAATCCCTGTAGGCTCTGCCGTGACATCCATGTCACGGAAGGTCACAGCCGCATCTACACCCGAGTTCTTAATCTCTTCGATTTAGCCGTAATTGGTATCCACAGAACCGTAAAAAGCAAAATTATGTTTGGACAAAAGGTTGTGGGACTTCGAATGAAGGTGTTGGCATTTTTGGATTTTGCATTTGGCTGAGTTGGTTTTTATTGATTGATGGTAGCGTTAACCTTCATCATTTTGAATTGCTTGCCGCAGGCCTTTTGTGCAGGTGCTTCTGTGACACGCCGCAAGTACAATCCCTGTAGGCTCTGCCGTGACATCCATGTCACGGAAGGTCACAGCCGCACCTACACCCGAGTTCTTAATCTCTTCGATTTGATCTTACTAGTGTCACTCGGACAATCAAAAGCTAACTCGGTTTTGGACATTTCCGTGTTAGAACTTTAGCTCTATATATGTGAGTTTCAGATTAATATTTCTATGGGCTAACGCCGCATTAAGGTGTGAGCGACGTTTGGCTATACTTGAGCGAAGCGAAACTGCCAAGCGTTGCGAATCACTCTTAAATGCTTTGTTATACAACGTTTACGTGTTTGTCTATGATACCTCTAACTTCTTCAAGGCGATAATGACTCTTTTGCGAAAAATAGGCAGAGATGTCATTAGCAAGAGGCTGAATCAGCTCAAGAAGTTTTGCCTTTTTCATATCTTTTTCAATGCGCTGATGTACACCCTCTATTGACTTAGCTTCTGTAAGCCTCGACAGGAATAACTCGTAAGCGTAATCAGTTATAGGATTGCCATTAGGTGTGTAACCATGAATCTCTTTTTCATCATCGTCTTCAAGGAAGTCGTATTCAGCGCGTAATTCAGCCATCCTATCTGTATTTTCAATTGATGCTTCAACATTTTGAACGTCTCGCTCAATTTCTTTTGCAATCGCCCAGATTGAGAACATTATTGCCTTTTTAAACTGTTTTTCTTTTTGAAGAAAAACTCGCATCTGATTAGCTATTTCTGCTTGAGAGAATACATCGACGTACTCTACGTTTAGTTCGTTGAGAGCTTTCCAACCCTCATCGTTTTTTCCAGCTAACTGAAGGTACATAGGCAAGCGAAGACGCTCTTTAACCATAAGTTCATTCGCGTCAGATGCCTCATAAGCCTCTCGTAACTTTTCACATGCTGCATCGTACTCTTTAGATTTTTTGAGTTGAGTAGCTTCTTTAAGTAACTTTCGAGCATTGCTGACAGAGCTTGATGAAGAAGAAGACATTACTACAGATGTTTTTATTTGTACCGATGGAGTCTCTGCACGTCCACACTTGTCTTCTTTAGAAGATGGCCGAAATAAATTAAATAATTTTGAGAACAACTCAGAATCTCCTTTAGTTGTATAACAGCTTATTAGCGCTACCTTGCAAGGTACGCTACCTTGTAAGGTAGGAGGCCAAGCATGTATAGACACACTAGTAAGACTCAAAAAAATTATCGTAAATCATACAGTAAAGTAAATTCTACTTCAGCACAATACGAACAAGGTGATGTATCTGTGCAATGTATTCCTGAGCTTCGAAGAGTGATTGAAATTACAGATTACGACAATGGAGTGCCAACTACGCACACGTTAGAGTTATATAAAACCAATCGTATTGACTGCTACAGAGTAATAGTCGATGGCAAGCTTTGGAAAGAACGTATTGGGTGGAGCAACATTCTTGAAGGCATTAGAAAAGCGCTACCAAGATTATCTAGAGAATGGTAAGCCTCTAGAACAGTAGACACTGTTCTAGAATTACTAAAATTAGGTCAACAGTCCAATACAAAGCAGAGCCAGTTCAGCCATGCGAAACAAGGAATGGGGCAAAAGCTTCTTAGCCTTTAACTCACTAGTCGTATCAAATGAAGTCCAATCGAAGAAGCGTTAGAGATAGGTGTAAGCGCGGTTTTGGCCCTTGGCGGCATGGATGCCGCCGTGGAGCGTATAGGGATATATTCACAGCGAGCCAAAAGAGCGCTTGCACATAAAGCCTGCGGCAGGCTATTAATTGCCATGAAGGTGCGTCTTCATAGCACATCAATAAATGAAAATACAGCCAGCCGCTACTCAAGCAAATGTCATTGTTCTTCATTTCAAGACCACCAAACTTTGGGGCAAAACCTGGTTAGCTTTTGAACCAGCAACTCACATCAAATACGGCTAAATCGAAGAGGCGTTAGATATAAGTGTAAGCGCGGTTTTGGCCTTCGAAATCATGGCCAAAAATATTCCCAACATTTTTCGGCATCCATACCTCTTTCGTTCGTAAGCACGAAGCTACGCTTCACTCACCGAGCCAAAAGAGCGCTTGCACATTAGCTCACCGCAGGTGATAGGTTGCCATGAAGGTACGCCTTCAACCCTCTTAACCAATAGCAATTCGGCCAAACACTAAATAAGAAACACAACAAACAAAAAAGGAGCTGACGTTAGTCAGCTCCTTTTCACATTAGCGCGATAAGTTAGCGCAGTTCCCAAGCGCGATAGCTCTTACCTTTAAGCTTGCCCTTGGTTATCTTGTTAAGGGCTTTATTGAGCACTTTGCGATCGACAGCAACATATGAGCGAAACTCGGTGATCTTAATCTTGCCCACTTCGGTGCCTTCGATGCCGTTGTCACCTGTGAGGCAACCTAAGATGTCGCCTGGACGAATTTTGTTTTTCTTACCGCCATCAATTTGAATAGTGACCATGCGTGGTTGGGGTGGGTAAGTGTCGAGCAGGCTTTCGCTTGGCAAGGCTTCGCCCAGAATGTCACGGCCAATTTCATCTTCAAGCAGTGCAATTTTGTAACCGTCTTCATGGTTAAAGAAGGTGTGCGCCGCCCCTTTGCTGCCCGCGCGGCCAGTACGGCCAATACGGTGAATGTGCACTTCGGTGTCGTAAGCAACATGGTAGTTAACCACCATATCGAGCGCATCGATATCGAGCCCGCGTGCGGCCACATCGGTAGCCACCATCACGCTGGCACTCTTGTTGGCAAATCGCAGTAACATCTGGTCGCGATCGCGCTGCTCTAAGTCGCCGTGCAGCGCCACAACGCTAAAGCCATCGTTAGCCAATTTCGCGGCCACATCTTTGGTTTCGCGTTTGGTATTACAAAACACCACGGCACTTTCTGGCTTGTGATGCAGTAGCAGCAGGCGCAGGGCTTTCATGCGATCGTTATTGTTACCGCACTCATAAAAATGCTGGTCAATGGTGTCACCGTCGTGCTTGCCTTCAACCTTGATCATCACAGGGTTGACCAAAAACTGCTCGCTGATGGTTTGAATTTGCTCTGGGAAAGTGGCGCTAAACAGCAAGGTTTGACGCTCACGCGGCACGGCGAGCATGATGGCGTCGAGCTCTTTTTGAAACCCCATCTCTAACATGCGATCGGCTTCATCAAGCACTAACATGTTGACGTTTTCAAGATCTAAACGACCGCGATCGAGATGATCGATAATACGACCCGGCGTCCCCACAATAATATGGGCACCATGTTCAAGCGAGCCAATTTGTGGCCCCATAGGCACGCCGCCACACAAGGTTAAAATTTTAATATTGTGGATGCCACGGGCCAGCGTTCGCAGATCGGCCGCCACTTGGTCGGCCAGCTCGCGGGTGGGGCACATCACCAAAGCTTGAATGCGAAAACGTTTCACATCCAATTTATTGAGTAATCCTAAGCCAAAGGCGGCGGTTTTCCCTGAGCCAGTTTTGCCTTGGCCAATCACATCTTCGCCGTTTAAGATGGCTGGCAAGCTTTTGGCTTGAATGGGGGTCATAGACTCAAAACCTATGGTGGTTAGGGTCTCAAGCAGTTCAGGTTTTAATGCCAGGCTGTTAAAAGCAGTTGCGGTGTTGTTGTCGGCTTGACTCACGGTATTTTCCTAGTCGGACAGCTGGGCTTGGCCGAGTATTAATCGCGCGTGCACAGCTAATCGAATTTAAAGCATGTCGATAGGCAAACCCAACACCCTCATATTACCGAATGCGTTAAGCCCTGCCCTGTATTGGCGGCGATTATAGCAATGTTTTAATCAAAGTGCGTTAGGCAAGTGTGGTTAAAAGGGTTTATCACTAAAAAGCCCCGACGCCGCGTGAATATTTACCTACGCGGCGCAGGGGCTTGAGATAACAGCTGTTAAGATAGCGGTTAAAAGAGTCGCGAGTTAAGCGGTGGCCAGCTCGGCCTCAGCTGTCACTTTTGCGTCCATGCGTTTAATCGCAGCGCCATAAATAATTAACGAGATTGCCGACACGCTGGCAATACCGGCAAACACGTACCAGATGTAATGGGCATGGGATGAGGCTTCAACCCAGGCAGCATGGTCACTAAAGGTGCGCGGATCGGGGCAGTAAGCCTCGAGTAAATATCCTGACAAACCAAAACCCAACAATGAGCTAATAAACGAATGCAGATGCGAGAAGCCTAAGTACAAGCCCTCTTCGCCCTTAGGTGCTTGCAGTGAAAAGTACTCCAAGAAACGCGGCGAAATAAAGCACTCCGCTAAGCCTTGAAACACAATGCCGATGATCATCATCGCCGCAATAGGATGCATGCCTAAAATGGTGTCAGTACCGGCAAACATATTGCCCGAGGCCATGAGTAGCGCCGATACAGGCATGATAAACATGCCTATGGTCATCGAAGAAAGTGCGCTGCGTTTTGCCATTAGCGTGGTCACTAGGCTCACACACAGAAACACCACCAGCGGATTAACGTTCGCATACCAAGAAGGGGAAGATCCTTCGCCCGCCATGCGCAGCACATATTTTGGCATGGTGGCATACAGCTGATGTTGCACCATCCAAAAACCAGAGATAATCACGGTAAGCGAAATCAAACGGCCATTAGACAGCACTTTCGTTAATGCTTGCCAAATTTGTCCCAGGCTCTTACCCGAGCGATTGTTATCTGTGCTCTTAAAGAACAGCAAAATGCTGATAAACGCCAGTAGCGTCATGCTAGCGGCAAAATAGTTGAGGTTAATTAATCCCAGATCGCCCATCGACTCGCGCAGCGGTTTAACCACAGTTTTACCGGAAAAAGCGCCGATATTAACCATCATATAAAAGATAGAAAAGCCCTTAGCGCGGGTCGCTGTGGTGGTCGATAGCGCAACCGTGCCGGTGATCACCGCCTTGATGAAGGAGCCACCAATCATGATGACGATTAAGATAGGGATGATCGCCCAGCGAATATCGGCTTCTCTCAAGCCATGGTAGACAGTGTCTTTACCGTATTCCACCAGCCCTTGGTTTTCTATTAGCATGGGGAAAATCGCTAATGAGGCATAACCTATGGTCAATAGACCAAACGCCAGCAACAAGGCGCCCCTAAAGCCTATCTTATCGGCTAAGGCACCGCTGAAGGTGGGTAAAAAGTAGAGACCCGCCGAGAAGGAGCCTGCCAACCACGCCGCTTCTACGTCGCTAAAGCCCAAGATACGAGACAAATACAAGGTGATGACGATAAACACGCCATAATAGGCGGCGCGTTCGAGCAGTTCGACGCCATTGGCGACCCAAAACATACGCGGAAAAGCCGTCTTAGTGTGAGTCGACGCAGCCGACTCGGTGGCTTTGGATGTAACTTTATTATTCATTTGATGTGATCCAAAAATAAAAAAAACACAACAAACTACCCCGCCGCGTACAACAAGGCAACACTTGCAACCTAAATGCCCCCCCATTTTATCAAGGTTGCGATACACACCACAGGCTCACCCCTCGCTTATGGGTTAAACCACTTGGCTCAGTGTCTGCGAGTGAGTCACTGTGGTTAATGAGCAATAGCTAAAAAGCAGTGGCGGAGCGAAGTAGCATTGGCGAAATAACATTGGCTAAATGGCAATGGCTAATATGACTATGACGAAACAACTAGGGATAAAAGATAGGGCATGCGCTAGCGATAACAGTCACATCACCAAGACGCGCAGCTTGAGGCGAAGTCAATTAAGGTTAAGTTAATTGTGGCTAAGTTAATTGTGGCTAAGTTAATTAAGCCTAAGTTATCGGCAAGCTTCCATTTAGCATCGCATCGCCGGTTATAAATCGGTATCCTAGGCGGCAAGATTTATCAGCCAGTAATTAACAACCCAATGACACAAGCCAATATCAGCAAAAGCCAACTTATCGAACAACTTGAACAATGGAAAAATCAGCAGATTTCAACTGAGCAGCTGCAAGACTGGATGGTGACTCACTATGATCCCGACGAAGTCACCATCGGCCTAGGTGAGTGCGAATGGACGGTCGAGGCGATGAACATAGTGATGAACGAATATGAAATCGCCAAGCTCGATAAGTGTCGCCAAGAGCAGGCGCAACTGGCTATCGATTTTATCAACAGCGATGAAGCACGCTTTAACCAGACGCGTCATCTGTTTTTATATGAAGGCTTTAAGGATTAAGCGTCAGATACAGTGCTAGGTGCCAGCGCCTAGCAGCACCTAGCAGCACCTAGCTTAAGCTGTTTAAGGGCTTGAGTTATTTAAGGCTTAAACACCCCAATAACACCACCTGTCGCCTTAGCGGCAACCTCGGCTTCGGCTTGTTGCTCACGGTAATCACACTCGATGCACTCTACCGTTTCAACTCCTTGCTCTTTAAACAGTACGATACTGTCTACCGCTTTACACTTGGGGCACTTCGCGCCGGCGACAAAACGTTTCTTTACTCTGACTTTACTCACGTTGCGATTAACCTGTAGTCTGTAAATTAGCAATTCAATGGCGGCATTTTGCCATAAGCCAATCAAAAAGACTTCCATTAGTTAGAAATTGTTATTGCGAAACGGTGGCTAAAATAGGCGATTTTACGCTATTATCCTCAGCCAATTATCTCCATGCAGTATCAAGTCGACCTTAATGATCACCATTACTCAAGCACAACTTATTCGTGGTTCAAAAACCCTATTAGACGAAGCGTCACTGACCATCTATCCCGGCCATAAAGTCGGCTTAGTGGGCGCTAATGGCACGGGTAAGTCATCCTTGTTAGCGCTGATCCTCGGTCATTTAAGCTTAGATAAAGGCGAGTTTAGCCTTCCTAGTGGCTGGCAAATTGCCTCGGTGGCGCAGGAGACACCCGCGTTAGGTGTCAGCGCATTAGAATATGTGATTGACGGTGATAAAGAATATCGACAATTAGAGCAGGCACTGCATCAAGCCCAGCAAGATAACGACGGTAATGCCATTGCCTTGCTGCACGGCAAACTCGATGCCATCGGCGGCTATACCATTCAATCGCGCGCCGCCAGCTTATTGGCTGGCCTTGGCTTTGCCGAAGCCGATCAGCAAAATCCGGTTAAAAGTTTCTCGGGTGGTTGGCGCATGCGACTCAACTTGGCCCAAGCGCTACTGTGTCGCTCGGATCTGTTGCTGCTCGATGAACCCACCAACCACTTAGACTTAGACACCATGTATTGGCTTGAGGGGTGGATTAAGTCCTACCAAGGCACCTTGATTCTGATCAGTCACGACAGGGACTTTATCGACGCCATTGTGGATGAAATTGTCCATGTCGAACACCACAAACTCAACTATTACAAAGGCAATTACAGCGCCTTTGAACGCATTCGCGCCGAGCGGATGGCGCAGCAACAGGTGGCGTATGAGCGCCAACAAAAAGAGCGCTCGCACATGCAGTCGTTTGTTGACCGTTTTCGCTATAAGGCCAGTAAGGCTAAGCAGGCCCAGAGCCGCTTAAAGGCGCTCGAACGCATGGCTGAACTGCTGCCATCTAAAGCCGACAGCCCATTTTATATGGAGTTTAAAGCCCCCGACGCCCTGCCCAATCCTTTGGTGAAAATGGAGCAAGTCTCTGTAGGTTATGGCGATAAGGTGATTTTAAACCATGTTCACCTTAACTTGGTGCCCGGTGCGCGTATCGGCCTGCTCGGACGTAACGGCGCGGGTAAATCCACCCTGATAAAGTTATTGTCGGGCCAACTGCAACCGCTAAGCGGCATCTATGAAACCAACCCAGGACTTAACATAGGTTACTTTGCCCAGCATCAACTGGAGTTTTTACGCTTAGATGACTCACCGCTGCAACATTTAATGCGCCTTGCCCCCAACCATCGCGAGCAAGAGCTGCGTGATTTTCTGGGCGGATACGGCTTTAACGGTGACATGGCATTATCGCCAGTGCGGCCTTTTTCGGGTGGTGAAAAAGCCCGCTTGGTGTTAGCGCTCTTGGTATGGCAACGCCCTAACCTGCTGCTACTCGATGAGCCCACCAACCACTTAGATCTTGAGATGCGTCATGCGCTCACCATGGCACTGCAATCTTTCGAAGGGGCGATGATTATCGTCTCTCACGATAGGCACTTATTGCGCCTCAGTTGCAGCGACTACTACTTGGTGGATCAAGGTGAAGTGCGTAGCTTCGATGGCGATCTCGATGATTATCACCAATGGTTGCTCGATGCGGCCAAGAGCGATAATCACAACGAAGGCGTGAGCGAAGCTTCGCCTGCACAAGATAAAAAACTGCAAAAGCGCCTCGAAGCTGAGTTAAGACAAAAACTGTCGCCGCTGAAGAAAGTACAAACCAAACTGGAAAAACAGCAGCAAGAGTGCAGCGAACGCCTAAGCGAATTAGAAAACATGCTGGCCGACACCAGCCTGTATGATGCCGATAACAAGGCCAAGCTGACGGCGGTATTGAGCGAGCGAACCGAGCTGACCCAAGCATTGGAAGAGAGCGAAATGGAGTGGCTGGAACTGCAAGAACAGATTGAAGCGATGGAACAAAGCGTAACCGCACAAATCACCTAACTACAATCACTTAGCCATAACCACTTAACTATAGCCACTTAACTACAGTCATCCAACTCCCTTGAGGCGGTTTATTCGCCTCAAGGCAGATTGCATCTAAGGCTAATGTTGGCGCTGAAGGCTTTCGCCAGCCACCAGCACGCACAAGTACTCAGCCAAAACTGGGGTAGTTCACGCTCGCTTATAACACCTGTTCATCGTAATCAAGTAGCACAAGGATCTGTCACCATGACGTGTTTAACCCAACTTCCCCCATCGCTTTGGCAAGACTGCGACTTACTCTATGCCCAGCAGCAGGCTGAGTACCTCAAGCTACAGGATGAACACGGGGTAAATGTTAACCTAGCGCTGTTGGCAACGTGGCTCGACAGCCATGACTACCTTATGCCTACTCAAAGCTGGCAACACCTCACCACACAGATAGCAAGCGTTGAGCTCAACTTGCTCCAGCCCTATCGTCACCTGCGAAAACTCAGTAAAGGCCATCTCGCCCCCGATGAGTATCAGCAGATGTTGACGGCGGAACTGATGTTAGAGCGCAAGGTGCAAAAATTGATTTTGCACACCCCAAGCTTACTGCAATCCTCACCCCATGCCGATAACCTAGCCCGCTATTTGAGCCTGTTCGATATGGATATTGGCGAGCACTTGACGCGCATATCCAACAGGTAACTTATCTCTGCGGCATTGACGCTCAGCCATCGGGCGTTGATATGCCAGAGGTTAACCGCTGCGCTAACGCGGTGGCATTTTTAGCCGTAATCGCATAAATCGACAGTTGAGGATTGGCCCCTAAACTGGTGGGAAAGATTGAACCATCCATCACCGACAAGTTATCGAAATAGTGCGATTGCCCCTGACTATTGACCATCGCCATTGCCGGGTCCTCACCCATTGGACAACCGCCCATGACATGCGCCGACGCGACGATGGTTTTCAGTGGTGCTAAGGGCATCTCGGCAATCGCTTGTTTCGCCTCGGCCCAGCTCGACAACAGCCCCATACCCTCACTCATGGGCAGCACTTGCTTTGCGCCCGCCGCAAATTGCAGCTCTGCCATGCTGGCAAAGGCACGCCGCGCTGCCCCCCAAAACGCCTCGTTAAGCGGATAATCGAGATTAAAGCCATTATCGGTTAGCTGCACTTGGCCCCCCTGACTGTCATGATGATAACCATCGCGCACCAGCGCTATGGTCACCTGCAGTTGATTAAACTCGGCCATTAACTGCGCATGACTCTGGCCATATCCTAAGGTTTTAGAAGCAATTAACACCGGGTGGATCGGCGGTACCTCAAGCTTATAACCTAGCTCGCCTGAAGCGCCATTTTGCCACACAAATTGGTCAGAATAGATAGATTGCGGCGCGCCGCTGTGGCCATTAATCGCATCGTTAAACAGTGCACCACTGAGTAAGGTGGGATGTAAAAAGGTGCGTTTGCCGATGAGTTGATAAGGATCGGGCAGTTTTGAGCGCAGCATCAAGGTTGGGGTATGTATGGCACCGGCGCTTAAAATATAATGCTTGGCCTTAAACAGTACTTCGACCCCCGTCGGCGTGAGGGTGTCATTCAGCGCCTGCGCTTTTAAGGCAAATACTTGCTGCTTGTGGTGCTCAATTTTAGTCACTTTCACTCGACTGACTAACGTCGCCCCTTGGGATAGCGCCGCCGGAATGGTGGTCACTAACATCGACTGCTTGGCATTGACTGGGCAGCCCATGCCGCAATAACCTGTGTTCCAGCAGCCCGCCACGTTACGCTTGATCACTGTGTGCTGCCAGCCTAGGGCTTCACAGCCGCGCTTGAGCGCCAGGTTATTGTTATTAGGCTCAATAGCCCACTCACTGATATTGAGTCGCTGCTCCATCTGCTCAAACCAAGGCGCTAGAGTCTCGCTTGTCAGGCCGCTCACCGATTTTTCAGCAGCCCAAAAGCGCAGGGCCTCGTCAGGGGTACGAATCGATGTGGTCCAGTTGATGGTGGTTGAGCCACCTACGGCGCGCCCCTGAAAAATGCCTATCGCCTTATCTTTGGTTTTCATCGAGGCCGCTTGTTGGTACAAGTTAGGATAGGCACGGCGCTCTTCCATATTGAAACTCTCTGAGGACTTGAGCGGCCCCGCCTCGATGATGATCACCGATAAACCGGCTTGGGTAAGGATCTCCGCCGATACACCGCCACCAGCGCCGCTGCCCACAATCACGACATCGGCTTCTAACGTGGTGGGCGCGTCAAGATGGCTGCCATCGATGTGATGCCATCCGCTTGCTAAGCCTTCTACTATGGGGTCTGGTATCGCCAATGTCTGGCCTCCGTACTAATGCTGCTGTAACCCTTGTTTAAGGGTGGATTATGGTATCAATACGCAGCGAACGGTTATCGTTAGCCACATGAGTGAGCCCGGAGGTTTAGCCAAACAAGGCAGGTTTTTGGTAATTCAGCCGCGACCAATGCTCTGGGCAAGCGTAATAACTGGCCATTATCAACTCCCTTAAACCTTGATATGCGGTGATCATCATATCTAAATAACTGTTTCGCCAACTTTCTAACATGGCAATCAGTTGCGCTGGGCTACGCAGTAACAGTGGCGTCATGCTCCCGGTGAGCAACAACATGCCAAGTCGCGATTCCAGCAGATTCAGTAACTGCTCTAGCTCGGCTTGCGCATCAATAGGCAGCAGTGCCATAGTGTCGCTAATAGCATCTAGAGTGCGATTTTGCGCGGCAATTCGCAGCGAATCAGTTTGCGGCAGTGCGCCATCTAATACCACTGGCAGCAGCAAACTGAACAACAGGCGGTGGTGACGGTCGAGTGCTTTATTGACTTGCACATAAGGCGGGCGATAAAGAGTGACACCTAAAGCCAACGCCCCAGTGCCTACGAGCGCCGTAGCCAAAAAGGTTCGTCTGTTCATGTTCTCTCTCCTGCATTGCCCTAATCGACCTGTAGAGGCTTAAATTCGGCACCACTTTCTGTGGTACACTTATCGACACTTATCGACACTTACAATAATTAAACACATGTTTTAATATTCAGCAACAGCCAATGATGACGCAACCACAATTTTCTCCCCCTTGGTGGGCTAAAAACCCACATATTCAGACGATATTACCGGTGCTGACAAAAGTGGATGGCCCTGCGCTAACACGCCAACGCCTCGAACTCGATGATGGTGACTTTATCGATGTTGATTTTTTAGGTGAGCCCAAGGCTAATCAAGCCATTGTGGTCTTGGTGCATGGCTTAGAAGGCAGCGCCGATTCCCACTATATCAGGCGCCTACTTAACCGCTTGGCCAGTATGCAGGTATGCGCCGTGGTGCATCATCATCGCAGCTGCTCTGGGGTGAGTAATCGCTTGGCCCGCAGTTATCACAGCGGCGATACCCAAGATTTACAGGCCACCCTTAGCATGCTTAAGCAGCATTATCCCACCAGCCCCTTATTGGCCGTCGGCTATAGCTTAGGGGGCAATGTGCTGGCAAAATATTTGGGGGAACGTGCCGATAACAGCTTAATTGAACGGGGGATTATCGTCTCGGCGCCACTGCAATTGGGCGCTTGCGCCACTAGGCTGAAAAGCGGTTTTTCAAAAGTGTATCAAACTTACCTTATTAAACAGTTACAGCAAAAAGTGCGTGAAAAACTCGATATGCCCTCCTTGCAGGGCCAGATGCCAGTGTCCCATGCCGATATTGCACTTTTAACGACCTTCCATCTGTTTGACGATCGGGTTACCGCCCCCTTACACGGCTTTAGCGGCGTAGCCGATTATTATCAACGCGCCAGCGGCCTGGCCTATCTGAGTAAAATTACCAAGCCGACACTGGTGATCCACGCTAAAGACGATCCCTTTATGAATGATGAGGTGATCCCCAATGCCTGTGAGCTGGCGAGCGCGGTGCAGTATGAGCTGCATCATAATGGCGGCCATGTGGGCTTTATCGACGGCGGTACGCCACTAAAACCGCAATATTATTTAGAAAAACGTATCACCCATTTTCTGTTCGACATAGGACAATAAACCATGTTGGTGCCTTACTCTGCGTTACAACAACTGCCCAGTGATACATTGGATAACTTAATCAAAGAATTTTTATTCACTCAGATGGAAGATGGCAGTTTTGCTGCCCTCGATGACGCGGCAATGTCTACGGCGATACGTCAATGCCAGCAGGCACTAGCGCGCAATGAACTGGTCGTCGAGTACAGTGAAGAGGATGAATCGATTGCGATTCGTCACAAAGACAATACCTTAGCCAAATCAACAGAAGATTGACCTGCACAGGGTCTGTACCGTATAACTATTGCTTCACTGCTGCTTAGCAGACCGTGACTACTTCAGCGTTTTTAGGTAAACAAATGTCAGCCAAACACCCGATAATTGCCGTGACGGGCTCCTCTGGAGCCGGCACCACCACGACCACGACTGCGTTCAGCCATATATTCCGCCAACTGGGGATCAACGCGGCGGTGATCGAGGGAGACAGCTTTCATCACTATACCCGTCCCGAGATGGAACTGAAGATCCGCCAATCGCAACACGACAGCAAAAATATCAGCTATTTTGGCCCAGAAGCCAATGACTTTAAGAAACTAGAGCAGTGTTTTCGAGATTATGGCGCAACGGGCCAAGGCGAGACCCGCTCCTACCTACACACTTTTGATGAGGCAGTGCCTTTTAATCAGATGCCCGGCACCTTTACCCAGTGGCGACCGCTACCCGACAACACCGACATGCTCTATTACGAAGGGTTACACGGTGGGGTGGTCACCGATGAGTGCAATGTGGCGCAACATGTGGATCTGCTAATCGGCATGGTCCCCATTGTTAATTTAGAGTGGATCCAGAAGATCATTCGCGATACTTCTGAACGTGGCCATAGCCGCGAGAAAGTGATGGGCTCAATTGTGCGCAGCATGGACGATTATATTAACCATATGACGCCCCAGTTCTCACGCACCCATATTAACTTTCAGCGCGTGCCCACCGTCGATACCTCTAATCCTTTTAGCGCCAAAACCATCCCCAGCTTAGATGAAAGTTTTGTGGTGATCCGCTTTCGCGGTATCAACAACGTCGACTTTCCCTATTACCTTAAGATGATCGATGGTTCATTTATGTCTCGTATCAATACCTTGGTAGTGCCTGGCGGTAAAATGTCACTGGCGATGGAGCTGATTTTGAATCCGCTTATCCGCGATCTACAAGAAAAAAGACAACAGCTACTCGATTTAGATAATGAATAATGGCGTAGCTTAAGCTTCGTTTAAGTCAGTCCACGTAGAATCTCACTCATCGGGATTTCAGGCGAAAGACTGATAGTTAGTATACTCTTGGGAGTGAATTCCCCCATCTTGATCTGTTTGCTTCCTTGAGTATGCTAGCGCACCATCCCCCACTGTAAGCTATTGCTCACGATACCTTAGTACACCATTCTTCAGTAAGTACGGCTTGTCATTTATGCTGTAACCCAACCCATTTGTATCCACACCAGCCTATTTATATCCACATAAGTGCTCACTACATCGGCTCGTGAATACCTGCCTATTATTGAATTCGGTTTTTAATACCCTGGGGATTGCTGCCGTCATTTAGACTCAAAAGTAACAATTCGGCTTGAGCTCAAGCAATACGCCGCTTCGCCTTGTTTAATATGCGCTGCAGCGGATGCACTTGCGCATATTTGCAAGCGGCAGCCAAGCTCACTGCAGACTATAAGGGTAAAGCTTCGCGGTAAGGTTTTTGCTGCTGATAATGCTGCAAGCGCAACTGAAACTCATCAAAACGATGTTGGTCTGCCATCTGTTTAAGCGCATGTATAGCTTGTTGCTGGATATTAACCGCAGCATTAAAGTCACCCATTTCGGCGTACGCCGCCGCAAGGTTATCTAAATGAGTCGGATCTTGGTTATTGGCAGCAACTAGACCCTTAGCGATAGCCATCGCCTTATCACCGTTACGATGTTCAGATTCGGGACATGTGGATAATATCCACGCCGCATTGCCCAGCGCCACGTTATCACCCACGGCAAGAAAGTAATCGACCGCCTTACCGCAATTACGTACTACGCCATGACCACCTGATGCATAAATAAAGCCTAAACGAAATTTAGCCCGTGTATCGCCTTGAGCCGCTAATTGTTGATACCAGCGTTCGGCTTGGGCTAAATCTTTATCGATAAGCTTACCATCGAAGGAGAGATCGGCAATGGTTTGTGCCGCTTTGAGGTGGCCTTGCTCTGCGGCGCGAATGATCCATTGTTGCCCTAGAGAGGCATCTTGTGAGACAAAACGTCCCGATACATACATCAAACCCAACAAGTATTGGGCTTCGGAGTCGCCTTGAACCGCTTTGAGTTGGATATGAGCCAACTTACTCGCCGCTTGCGCTTGCGCCGTGGCTGGAATCGAAAATGCGAACGCCCCATGGCTTACCGCGCTGCCAAACAATAAACTGGCGGTTATCATCCACGTATTGATCTTCATGGTTCACTTCTCCCAAATCAAACAACTCAATTGGCCAACCAAACCGCCCGTTAAAGCAATAAACGTTCACTGATAAGACAAATACAGCAACCCATAAAACCTAGTGGCGTAACCAGCCATCGGCACTGGGTGCCATACCGAAATCGCTAGGGACGTTAACTAGAGGCATTAAAAAGCCTACTAACACCAACAGCGACATAGACCGATAACGTTAACAATAATCGCCACGCTAAGTCGAGATAAATCGTCGCATAGGCAACGCTCTTTAAACAAAATTGACAATAGCGCCTAACCAACGCTATCTAAGCGTAAATAACGGCATAGAGAATCGGCTCAAGCAGTTGGTGTGATGCATACAGCATTGTTAGGCAAATAGCGTCGACTTAACACGGTAATAGTTGACATATATTACTAATGTATCATTATAAAGTCCGATATTTACAATACGGTAAAATCTGCTTATTGGGTTGCAAATTTGTCGCAAAGTTTGATCTCTCACGAGGTTTTTTCTGCTCAATTGACGTAATCTACTTATTTAGCATATTCTTGTATTTACATTAATTCAGTCGAGGAACACAGGCATGGCTCTGATTGGTAAGCCTAAACCGGATCCAACTTTGGAATGGTTTTTATCACACTGTCACATTCATAAATATCCAGCCAAAAGCACACTGATCCATGCTGGTGAAGACTCAGATACGCTGTACTACATCGTTAAAGGCTCTGTTGCAGTATTAATCAAAGATGAAGAAGGTAAAGAGATGATCCTCTCTTACCTTAACCAAGGCGACTTTATTGGTGAATTAGGCTTGTTTGAAGAACAAGCTGAACGTACCGCTTGGGTTCGCGCTAAGCAGGCGTGTGAGATCGCCGAGATCTCGTACAAGAAGTTTAAGCAATTGATCCAGGTTAATCCTGAGATCTTGATGAAACTCTCTTCGCAAATGGCTTACCGCCTGCACAGTACCAGCCAGAAAGTGGGCGATTTAGCTTTCCTTGATGTTGCTGGTCGCATTGCGCAAACCTTACTGCACCTAGCTAAACAGCCTGATGCGATGACCCATCCTGACGGTATGCAGATTAAGATCACTCGTCAAGAGATTGGCCAGATTGTGGGCTGTTCACGTGAAACTGTGGGCCGAATCCTAAAAATGCTTGAAGAGCAAAATCTTATCCAGGCGCACGGTAAAACTATCGTAGTTTATGGTACTCGCTAAGCTAGCGTTAAGTTAGATTTAATAGATCTTCGCTAAAGTGGCCTGACATTATGTCAGGCCACTTTTTTTAGGACAGCATTAGTGAAACCCATCTACATTGCTAGTGCATTCATCCTCTATCTCTTTTCGCTCGCCTCGCTATCAGCCACGCCACTTACCGAACTTGAGCACAATCAAGCCCAAAAACTGGTCAGCGATGGTAAAATACTCCCCCTCGATGTAGTACTAGCCAAAGTCGAAAGCTATTGCAGCGTTAAACTGCTCGACGCCCATTTGTATCAAGCTCAAGGACAATGGCATTACCATCTGCAACTTAGAAGTCTGCAAGGAGAATTAATCTCGCTGAAGATGGATGCCACCACTGGCGAACCAAGAAACACTGCGGAACTGCCCACTCATTGCCAATACGACAAAAAATAACACAGCGCTACATGGCCTCTTGGAAAAGGTGTATGATTTATGCCAATCGCATTAATTATCGGGTCATGCTTGATGGTTAAGATGCGCTGCTACAAGGTATAAGTTTACAAGCAAAGTAAATCGTTATTTCAACTCGCACCTTGTATAGCTCGTTTTTTTATCAACAAATAGATCACTTATTCAATTTTATTGGTATTAATAACTAGGCTAGATAATGCTTAGAAACAATCATTTTTTGAGCAACTCCAACCAGAAATGATCACCCAAACAGGTAAATCCATATATGAAATTGCTGCTCGTTGAAGACAACACCCTCTTAGTTGCCGAGCTGGAAAAACAGCTGAAACAAGCGGGTTACGTTACCGATATCACCGATAAAGCCGCAGAAGCCGACTACCTTATCAAAGAGACCAATTATGATTGCGTGATCCTCGACATTGGTTTGCCTGATGGTAATGGCTTATTGTTACTACAAAATTGGCGTAATCAAGGGGTTAACACACCAGTCATTATGCTGACGGCTCGCAGTCAATGGCACGAAAAAGTAGAAGGCTTTAATGCTGGCGCCGATGATTACTTAGGTAAACCGTTTCATACTCAGGAGCTGTTGGCCCGCATCAATGCGCTGATCAACCGTGCCCACGGCAAGGCCAGTACTCCCACTAAAGAACTCAGCTTCGAGGGGGTGACTTTAGATGAAGGCCAGCAAAGCGTCAGCGTTGGCGAGCAACATTTTGAATTGACCGCCATGGAGTTTCGCTTACTGAAGATTTTTTTGATGTCGCCGAAAAAGCTGCTATCAAAAGCGCAGCTGACCGACAAACTGTATCAATTTGATGACGAGAAAGAGAGTAATGTGGTTGAGGTTTACGTGACCCATCTGCGTAAAAAACTGGGCAAAACCGCCATCGAAACGCGCCGCGGACAAGGGTATATTTTTCACGGCTTAAAACAATGATCTCCATTCGCACCAAGCTGAGCCTGTGGTTATCAGGCTTGGTGATCATCTCAACCTTTGTTGCCATCGTCATTTTTGAGTCGATGCTCAGGCAAGCGTTTCATGACTCGATTATTGACCGTCTCGAAGAGGATTTACAGCAGGTATTACTGGCGATTCAATTCGATAACGGCAACATCAGCATAGATCAAAGCCAACTATCGAGCTTCTACAAACCTGTCTATTCGGGCCGCTATTATCAACTTAATATGGATCATATCGAGCTCAGATCCCGCTCCTTATGGGATCAACGCCTCGATATTCGCCCCTTAACCAAAGGGGAAACCCGAGTCTGGCAGACCAAAGGGCCGCAAAATCACGACATCCAACTGCTCTCTTTAGGCCTAAGCAGTGAGACCGCCTTAGTACAGGCCACCATTACAGTCGCCCAAGACTTGAGTATTGGCCGCCAAGTCTTCACTCAAGTTTATGGCACCAAACTGGGGGTCAACTTAGCCATGCTGCTGGCCATGATCGCGGGGATTTTTATCGTATTAAGGCAATCTTTTAAACCGATAAATGATATGCAACAAGCCTTGATTAAACTGCGCGGCGGAGAAATAACCTCTTTAGATGTCAACAAGATCCCTCCAGAGCTTGCCCCACTAGCCACCACCTATAACGAGCTTTTGCAATACTCAAGCAAGCAGATGGAACGCAGTCGTAATAATTTGGGTAATCTTAGTCATGGCTTAAAAACCCCGCTGGCGGTGATGCAGCAGCAAGTTGAAGCTTTGGGGCTAAAAAACCCTGACTCGGCCATGGCATTGCAAAAGCAACTCGATCTTATTCATAAAATGATTGAGCGCAAACTGGCGGCGGCGCGGATCACTGGCGACATGCTACCGGCGGCGCAGATGCAGCTGCCCAAAGATCTACATGATCTGTGTCAGACCTTAAATAAGGTTCACCATGGCAAACAGATACAGAGTCAATTTGCCATTGATGACAGTATCAACCGCTTGCCGATACACAGGGAAGATGGCATGGAGCTGATTGGCAACCTGCTCGATAATGCCTTTAAATGGGCTAAATCGACAGTGTCTGTTTGCGTAAAGAGGGCAACAGCACAAAATGACGATAAGCAGCTTATATTAACCATCGAAGACGATGGCTGTGGTGTCGACAGTGATCAGCTGTCATTGCTTACTCACAGAGGGACTCGTTTAGATGAGAGCATCATAGGTCATGGCACTCTAGGGCTCTCGATAGTGAAAGACATTGCCGAGCAGTATGCGATTGGCCTTAGTTTTGAGCACAGTGACACCCTTGGCGGCTTAAAAATTCAGTTACGCTTTACGCCGCAATAACCCTGCCGTTTGTTCCATTATTTAAGCCAATAAAAAAGCCGATGTTTCAACATCGGCTTTTTAGTGCGTTGAGGCAAGCTGATACTCGCTCGCTACACTAGTAGGCAGTTAACTATTGGTGCTTTCAAAAATCTTGTCCGCAGAGGCCGCCACAAAGCCGGTGTAAAGCTCACCGTCGGCTTTAGGGTAACGCAGGGCAAACTCATAAAAACAGCTAGGGATCGTCTTCTGCCCATCGCTAAAGCTCACCGCTATTTTATCGGCCATGGTCGATGATTGCTCAAGTAACACCTCTGGCGAGCCTTTAATCTCACCGCCCACACAGTTAAGCACAAAACCGTTATCTTTTAGGATCTCATTAACCTCAGCTAGGGTTTCGACCCCCGCTAAATGGTTAATCGATACCGTAAAATGATTAGCTCGGTAACCGATGGCGGCAACCCACGCGGCATATTCACTTTCAGCGAGTAAGGCTTCATAGGTGGCAATATCCAGCGTCCAGTGACACCCAGAATAGAGGAAGTTATCCGCCGTGGTGGCAGCAACATCGACTTGGTCGACCAAGTCTTTCACTATGGCTTGCAACTGCGGGCTAAACTCTTCCACCAATAGCTCAGAGATAAACACCTTAGGCTGAGTCGCATCAGGGTGCTCAAAGTGTTTTGCTTTAAGTTTCTTGGCTTCGAAATAGTAGTCGCCACACGCGACATACCCCAAAGACTCAAAATGGTTGGCTAACACACTTAAATTAACCTTGTCGAGATTAAAGGTACGCAGGGCAATATGATCGTTAATGATCGGCTCACCCTTACCCAAGAGTTGGTGTACTTTTGCGGCAGAAGGGGTCATTTCAACATAATCATCCCACAGGGACGCAAAAAGCTGGTTTACATCTGTGTGCATCAATTTCATCCTTAAACGGCATCTATTGTCCGTTAATTATGTCGCCAATAAACGTGCAGCTAGTCTATAAACATGGGGGAATAAGATCCCCCATCTATTGAGCGCTATACCGTTAAACCTGGGCTGAGTGTCGCAGGTAAGCTCACCACATCGGCTTCTACCGAGGCAACAGGATAGGCACAGTAATCGGCCGCATAAAATGCGCTGGCTCTGTGGTTGCCCGATGCGCCGACACCACCAAATGGCGCCGCGCCCGACGCCCCTGTGATCTGTTTATTCCAATTAACGATGCCAGCGCGAATACGCGCTAAGAAATACTCATAATCGTCACGGCTGTCGGCAAGTAGCCCAGCAGACAAACCATAACGGGTAGCATTCGCTAACGTAATCGCTTGCTCAAAATCGCTATAACGCACCACTTGCAGTAGCGGGCCGAAATATTCTTCATCTGGTAATTCAATCACCTGAGTAACATCAATAAGCCCAGGAGAAACCAGCCCGGTACCTTCCTCTAGATGAGTTAACTCCACCAGCGCGGTAGCACCTAAGTTAAGTAGATTACGCTGCGCCGCCACCATGCCTTTGGCGGCAGTCTCTGAGATCATTGAGCCCATAAAGGGTTGAGGCTGAGCATTCCATGCACCGACCTTGATCTGTTTGACCGCTTGCACGAGTTGATTGAGTAACTCATCACCGGCATCGCCTTGCTCTATGTAGAGTCGACGAGCACAGGTACAACGCTGCCCAGAAGAGATGTAAGCCGACTGGATAATATCGTGCACCGCGGCCTTAGTGTCTTTGACATCTTTGATGATAAGTGGATTATTGCCGCCCATCTCTAATGCCAAAATCTTACCCGGATGCCCTGCATATTGCTGATGCAAAAGATGACCTGTGCGCGAACTACCAGTAAAGAATAAGCCATCAATTTGCGGATGTGATGCCAAGGCTTTACCTGTGTCGACCTCGCCTTGCACTAGGTTAATCACTCCGGCTGGTAAACCCGCTTGTTGCCACAGTTTGAGCATCAGCTCAGCGGTTTTAGGCGTTAACTCCGACGGCTTAAATACCACAGTATTACCCGCCAATAGTGCAGGCACTATATGCCCATTAGGCAGGTGTCCAGGGAAATTATAGGGGCCAAACACCGCCACTACCCCATGGGGCTTGTGACGCAATACAGCGCGTCCAGCTGGAGTTTCATTCTCGCTGCTGCCCGTGCGTTTATGGTAAGCGGCAACGGATAAGCCGATTTTGCCTATCATGGCCCCCGCTTCGGTAGCGGTTTCCCACTGAGGTTTACCGGTTTCTTGGGCAATGGTTTCGGCGATGTCATCTTTGTGCGCCTCAAGTTCGGCGCGGTAAGCTTCAATAATCGCCAAACGTGCATCAAAGCCAAGCATAAACCAGTCAAACTGTGCCGCGCGCGCCGCTGCAACGGCTTGATTAACCTGCTCTGCTGTCGCCGTTTTGCTGCGCCAGATAATGTCATTATTTGCTGGGTTAGTTGAGGTCACATCGTGACCAAGACCGGCAACCCACTGGCCGTTAATAAATTGAGTCATTGGTTATTCCTACATTGCTAAGACACGGATGGGATCGCCTGTGGCAACCATTAATGCGGCCGCGAGCTCAGGAGAGAGAATCACTTCATCGGTCTCATCGCTGACAACCAGCTTGGCTGATGTGGCGCGATAATCGGCTAACAAAGTATTTGAGAGGATAAAACTACTGTCAGAGGCCGGCATATCTCCGACCTTGACCGTCAATAAACGGCTTTCTCTGACCGAACGAATATCATTAATATTGCATTCGACCGTGGGGCCGCCATCAAAAATATCCACATACCCGCGGCAACGAAAGCCTTCAGCTTGCAGCAGATTTAGCGCCGGACGCGTATTAGTATGCACTTCGCCAATCACCTTTTGCGCGGCTTCTGGCAACATACACACATACACAGTGTTTTTAGGCATCATCTCTGCCATAAAGGCTTTTTGCCCTAGGCCTGACAGATAATCGGCCTGCACAAAGTCGATACCTAAAAAGTGTTGCTGCAACCAAGTGTAAAAAGGGGAATTCCCCTCGGCGTCACTCTCGCCACGCATCTCGGCGATGACAGTCTCACCAAAGCGCTCGCTATGTTGGGCTAAAAATAGAAAACGGCTGCGTGACAACATGCGGCCATTATTATTTTTACGGTATTTGTCGCCTAAAAACAGAGTACAAAGCTCGGCTGAGCCTGTGTAATCGTGGCATAAGGTTAAGGTCTCAACCTCATTGCGCACGTCAATTTGCTCCGAGTGGTACACTTCGGTGCCTAAACGATAATGATAAAACGCATCGACCATGCCTACAGCGGCTTCTAAACCGCAGGTACCCACCACCTCTTGGGTGTCGGTGTCTTCGAGCACCATCAGATAACCTTCATCAAATGGCTTGTCGATAGTTTTGACAAATGAGGCTTCTGAGCGGGCAATCTTATTGCGCAGCAGCTCCTCATTGACGGGTAAAGACGTAAATCCATGGCCTGATTCTTCTGCTATGTGGTACAGCGCAGCAAAATCGCTCGAGCGGATGGGGCGGATAATTAACATCTTTGAGCCTCCTCACTTATCAAGGCGCTCAAGTACAGGCAGCACGGCACGTATGCGCCGCAAATGCACTTGAGAGCCAAGAAATTATGCTAACAAAAAAGCGCGATAATGGAGCCTCCGCGCTTTTTCGCCTCTTAGTCTGCAGCCACTTGAGCTACCGCGCGCTCGAAACGCACCAGACCTTCGGCAATATCTGCCTCAGGGATCACAAGAGAAGGAGTAAAGCGGATCACATTGGCACCGGCAATCAGGCTCATCAGCCCTTGCGAGATACCCGCAACTAAGAAGTCTTTAGCACGACCTTGATACTGCTCATTCAATACCGCGCCCATCAACAAGCCTTTACCACGAATCTCAGCGAAGACTTGATACTTGTCATTGATCTTGTTTAGGCCATCACGCAGCAACTGCTCGCGGCGTTTAACCCCATCAAGCACTTCAGGTGTATTGACCACATCCAACACCGCATTACCTATGGCACACGCCAATGGATTACCACCGTAAGTTGAGCCATGTGTGCCGATTTTAAGGTGCTCGGCAATCTCAGTGGTCGTCAGCATTGCCGCAATCGGAAAGCCGCCACCCAAGGCTTTGGCCGTGGTGAGGATATCTGGCACCACGTCGGTCAACATGTAAGCATACAGCGCACCTAAGCGCCCTACACCGGTTTGCACTTCATCGAAAATAACTAAGGCGTTATGCTTATCGGCTAATGCACGTACCGCAGCCAAAAACTCAGGTGAGGCGTCGATAATCCCGCCTTCACCTTGCAAAGGCTCAAGCATAATCGCACAGGTTTTATCTGATACTTCCGCTTCAAGCGCGGCAATATCATTAAACGGTAAATGCGTCACGCCCTGAGGTTTAGGACCAAATCCATCAGAATATGCCGCTTGGCCGCCAACCGTCACAGTAAAGAAAGTTCGGCCATGGAAGGCTTTATCGAACGCAATAATTTGCTCTTTACCAGCGCCAAATTTATCTAGCGCATAACGGCGAGCCAATTTAAGCGCCGCTTCGTTTGCTTCGGCGCCAGAGTTAGCAAAATAGACTTTTTCAGCAAAAGTGGCATCGACCAATTTAGTCGCCAACGCCAAGGCAGGTTCGTTAGTCATCACATTCGAAAGATGCCAAAGCTTTTCGCCTTGCTCTTTTAACGCCGCAACCAATGCTGGATGACAGTGACCTAAGCAATTTACCGCGATGCCACCGGCAAAGTCGATAAACTCATTGCCATCCTGATCCCATACTCTGCTTCCCTCACCACGCACTGGGATCACGGCAGAAGGTGCATAATTAGGCACCATAACTTCATCAAACTGGGCTCGGGTTAGCTTGTTGTTAACGCTCATTCCTCTATCCTTTCTTTGTTGTCGATGGCTTTAAAAACCATTCGTACCCGCCTTTAGTCGTGACAATGACCTGCAACGACGACGGTTATTGAGTTATCTTAGATGACATTAATAACGAAAATGTGAACAAAATACTAGTTTCCAACACTATACACCTTGAACAGGTGCACGATTAATGCATAAAGATTTGGCTTTATGACTTATACAAGCGTTTAAAGGCGGGGTTTACAGCATATTTAGTCACAAAAAAACTTAGTTGACTGCAAAACCATTAACAATGCAGTAATAATGAATATATACACATTTATTAACGATGGCGTAACGAGGAAATTGATTACATCTGCATTCATTTACAACCACCAAGACTATCGACGACAGCCTTGGCTGATCAAAGAGGGTTGAGTGAGCTTATAAGAGATCTAACTTACGGTAATTTTGCCCCTTGAGCCTGAGCAGTTCTTGCTCTGATAATTCATAATAATCAAACATTAAGCACTTTTCTTTTGGGGTGATTAAGCGCATCTCTTCTAACATCATCACCTTAGCAAAGCAGCTCGCGCGCGCGACTAAGGCGGCATAGGTCGATAACTCGCTGTAAGCTAAATGGGTATCGAGTTCAATTTGTACCTGAGTCAAGGGGCTCGCGGTAAAATCAAGCAAGCTCGGTAGTTGCCAGTTAAGTTTATGGGCGTGCTGCAATGCCTGCTGATAAATGTTATTGGCTGGAAATTCAGTTGCTAATACAGCATCATACAGCTCTTTATCTCGACTAGCACTGGCCTCTCTGAGCCAATTACCCCAGACAGTTTCAAACACTTTTGCACCAT
Organism: Shewanella sp. 553; assembly: GCF_059338375.1. NCBI lineage: Bacteria > Pseudomonadati > Pseudomonadota > Gammaproteobacteria > Alteromonadales > Shewanellaceae > Shewanella > Shewanella sp. 553. Next base: position 685,537 of record NZ_CM181701.1, on the reverse strand, counting down.
TTTTAAGCACCACTGAAGTGCCTAACTGGTATAACAAGCTGCAACTATAAGCAAAGGCCACGTCTTGCTCATTAAGCTTAGCCAAAGCTTTAGCCGCGATGCCGGTGAGCATCGAATAGCGCCATAATTTACGCGTGGTCCACAGCAAGTTGGCATTGGCGGCGGGCAGCCAATTTCGTAGACAAAAATAGGGGATCACTTGGCGCAGATTTTCAATACCAATAAAATTAAGCACTAATTTCAAGTCGGTCACTTTCACATCGGAGCGCTGCTGCCTTTTTTGCCTAAAAGAAGGACTGTTAACGATATTGCTTAGGTCACGGCACAGCCAAGGCAGATCGTTCATGATCAGCCTTAAACGATTGATATCCAGATTTTGTTGATGTAGCACCTCCAGCATCAACATCTGACTCTCATTGAGCCCCGATTGTGGCAGCAATTGCTCGGGTGAGGCTAATTGGTTATCTAAAGTGGAATTAACCGTGCTAATGAGCTGTGCCGATACAGTCTCAAACACTTGTCTGGCTTGAATTTGCTTAGATAAACGCTCAAATATCGCATCACGTTCGATAGCCAGCTTATTGGCATCGCCCTCGAGCTCACGATCGAGTTCATCAAACATCGATGTTGTCGCTGTTTGTTTTCCCACAATCAGTTGCTTTAACAGCCGATGTTCAATATCGACAATGATGCCCGGACGCACACCACCTGAAACAGATTTTCCCACCTAAACCCCTTTATGACAGGCCAAGATTAACGCTTAATTGCGCTATATTACACTAAATCCCCAGCCAGACAGCTTGCTGTAACACCATAAAACAGACATTTTCGTGACTAAGAACCTGAATGGGAATGGCAAAACAGTATCCCCTTAAGCTAACTTATTTATTTTGCGATATAAAAAAGGCTTCCGATAGGAAGCCTTGTGTTATTACTTTATTTAAGCTCTTGTTCGAACAGCTTAAAGATTCGACGATATTCATCCAGCCAACTCGATGGTTGACGAAAACCGTGAGGCTCAACCGGATAAATAGCCGTTTCAAACATCGGCTTTTCCAATTCAATGAGACGTTGTACTAAACGCACACTATCTTGGAAGAAGACGTTATCATCGAGTACACCGCTCATGATCAATAATGGCTTGTTAAGCCCTTGGGCGTGCTCAATGGGTGAGCTGCGCTCATAGGCGATAGCATCCACCTCAGGGGTATTTAGAATGTTAGAGGTATAAGGCGCATTGTAATGCGCCCAGTCACTCACAGGGCGCAGAGCTGCACCGGCCTGAAATAGCTCAGGCTCAGTAAATAACGCCATAAAGGTAAGGAAACCACCATAAGATCCCCCATAGGTGCCAACGCGCTCAGCGTCAACATTGACGTTACTCGCCATCCAGCTAACGCCATCTTTTAAATCTTCAACCTCCGGGTGCCCCATATTTCGATAAACCGCGGTGCGCCAATCGCGACCATAACCTTTGGACCCACGATAATCCATGTCCATCACAACATAACCATTTTGAGTCAGTAAGTTATGAAACATAAACTCTCGAAAATAACCCGAGAAGCCATAATGGGCATTTTGCAGATAACCTGCGCCATGATTGAAGATCACCGCCGGATACTTATCCGCCTTGGTGTTATCAAATCCTTGAGGTAAATACACTCGCGCATAAACATCATCGGCGCCATGGGTTGACGGCACAGCAACGACTTCGGGCGCTTGCCACGGGTATTGCTTAAACGCATCACTGGTATAATGGGTTAGCTGAGTTAGCTCACCATCAATGGCCTGCACAAATAGCTCTGCAGGCTGGGTACGACGAGATGCATTAAGCAGCAACTTAGTTCCGTCTGGGCTAAGTTGGTAATCGAGTTGACCATCCCACTGGGTTAACTGCTGATCTTTACCCGAGGCTATCTCAACCCGATAAACATTATCGATCCCTGGGTGCTGTTTATTGGCTTTGTAATAGATAAACTCCGCTTTAGGGCCAAGGGTAATATCGCTAACAACATATTTCCCCTGAGTCAGTGGCGTAGCTTCCTCACCTTTGGTCTTAATATAAAGATGAGAATAACCAGTCTCTTCTGACAGATAATAAAGGCTATCGCTATTGGGCAACCAGCCAAACTGATTAAAGTTGTAGTTTACCCAAGCATCATCGTGCAATCTGTGCTGGGTAACTAAACGCCCTTGGTTGATATCGAGTGTGGCAAGCCAGCGATCTTTATTATCAATCGCTTCCAGCATTACTGCGACCTTATCCTGCGTAGCTTGCCATTGAATGGCGCTTTGAGACCAACCCCAATCTTGCATTAATTGCACCTTACGCGGGGAGGTTTGGCTCTGGTAACGCTCGCCCTTAGCTTGCGCATTTTCAGCTTTAACCTTGGCTAAGACATCGTCATCAAAACCAGTTAATCCCTCGATAGTGATCTCTTTTTTATCTCGGGTTTGCAGATCTAATAACACTAAACGCTCGCCTGGATGCTTGTCTTCTGCAACCCGTGCTCGCGCAGGAACAGCATCAACATAGCCATCCTTACCTAGGTAATTAGGCATGATGTCATGCTCGGCACGCCAGCTATAATCCTTGTCACGCAGCGACAATAAAACATAGCGTCCCGTTGGCGACAGGCTTAACTGGGTCACTACCTCTTTATCACCTAAATACCAGGTTTTGGCCGATAAGGTTGGATCGCTCTTGGCCAGCTGAGTTTGATAGGTTTGCTTTGCGATAGCATTTTCTTGCTGCAAGGCCACATACTCAATCAATCTGTGTTGTTGCTTGGCAATGTAGCTTGATGGCTCCTCTACCCCTTTGGGCTCTATAGCCATCTTGATATTAGCCATCTGCTCCAGCAAACCAGAGTCTTGATGGATCTTAAAGATATCATCGCCTTGCCAATAAGCGATATCGCCACTGTTTAGGAACCGCACCCCATCGATAGCGATATTTTGACGCGTCAACTGAGTCACTTGGCCTGACAACAGGTTTTTAACAAACAAATTGCCTTGGTAAAGGTAGGCTTTACGTGTTTTAGCGTTGTCCAAAACCCCGTGTTGCTGTGACGCGGCATGTAATTGTTCTAATGCTAACTCATTAGCACTGGGCTCAGTTAGACGCTGCTGATAATAGGTCTTAATCGGTGCGCCATGGGCCTGTCTGGCAAAATAAATCGATTGACTGTCATCACTCCAATATTCGCCCTTGGCAAAAATCCCCATCCAATCAGGATTGGCCATTATTTGCTTGAGTGTGAGGGGGTGGCCAATACTTGGCGGTGCAGCCAAGTTGACTGGCGCAGAGGTTGTCGTCTCTGCTGAATTTTCTTGCAATGAGGTAGCACAGCCACCCAACATGGCGAGCGTTAATAGGCTGAGGCTAAAACCACGAAAAGCACCCATCATCATCCTTCCTTCTTATTATTTTGCATAAACAGCTGTCGCTGCATGGCAGTTATTTTGCTGCCTTTTATATCACAAAATGGACTAAAAACGCGGAAGGACAAGTAAAAATGTTGTAACAGTTTGAAAAAAGAAAATGCAGGTAAGCTGTAAAATATGCACCTATACCTAAGTTAAGCCGCCATATCGATAAAGCGCTTTAGTAACTCCAACCCTTGCTCTGTCAAAATCGACTCTGGATGAAACTGAACGCCATAGATAGGTAGAGAGCAATGGCTCATCGCCATGATCTCGCGTCCGTGAAGCGGATCGTCAAACCAAGCATCGAGTACAAAATCTTTCGGTACACTGTCGACTAACAGTGAGTGATACCGAGTCACAGTTAACGGTTGATTTAGCCCTGCAAACAACCTTTTATCACTATGGGTAATACGACTGGTTTTGCCGTGCATCACGCGTTTGGCGCGCACCACACTCGCCCCAAACACCTGAGCAATGGCTTGGTGACCTAAGCAGACACCCAATATCGGCAATTTACCAGCAAAATGGCTAATAGCAGCCAATGAAATCCCCGCCTCATTAGGTGAGCAAGGCCCCGGCGAGATAACCAGTAAGCGAGGCGATAACTGTTCAATTTGTGCTAGGGTGATCTCATCATTGCGTTTAACTATGATTTCCTGCCCGAGCTGCTGAAAATACTGCACTAAGTTATACGTAAATGAATCGTAATTGTCGATCATTAAGAGCATATACTGCTACTAGCCTAAGGTCGTGAGGTTGTTCTTGTGGCGCAGATGCTAACACAGAGAAGTTAACTATTCATCCACTAGCAAACCCCATGAGCTCAATGCCCAACTCGACAAAGAGTAGGCAATAAAAAACCAGCCATTTGGCTGGTTTTTTGTAATATGCAGTTAAACGTATTGCTACTTAACGACCGTTAGATGACCACGGCGCTTAGGCTTAGCTTCATCACCCTCAGGTGTTGAAGACGTCGCTGGCGCAGGTTTCTGCTCGACTACCGATAGAGGCCTGTCTCTTCTGGCTCAAGTTCAATCTGATAGGCTTCTTCTTGGTCGAATACCGTCCCCGCACCATTCTCTCGTGCATAAATAGCCACGATGGATGCCATAGGTAAAACAACTTGCTGAGGCACACCACCAAAACGAGCGCTAAATTCGATAGCATCGTGACCGATCTGTAAATTACCCACCGCACTGGCGGTAATATTCAGCACAATCTGTCCATCTTTAACATATTGCTGAGGCACTTGAGTGCCTGGAACATAAGCATCAACCACTACATGTGGCGTTAGCTCATTGTCCATCAACCAATCATAATATGCTTGCAGCAAGTACGGACGATTAGGTGTCATCGGTTTCATTTTTAGATACCCATGCGCATTTCGCGCTCAGACTCTGTTAATGATGCTTTGAATGACTCACGATCGAATAGACGCGTCATATAGGCTTTAACTTCTTTGGCTGTGCGGCTATCTAACTCGATACCCAGTACAGGCAGGCGCCATAATAGCGGACCTAAATAACAATCAGCCAGACCAAACTCTTCCGCCATAAAATAAGGCATTTCATTAAAGATTGGCGAAATTGAGGTTAAGCTCTCTTGCAACTGTTTACGCGCCTCGTCGGCACGATCCCCCTTACGAATACGATCTACTAAGGTGTACCAATCGTTTTCTATACGGTGCATCATCAAACGAGTCTGACCACGAGATACAGGATAAACAGGCATTAGTGGCGGATGAGGAAAACGCTCGTCCAAATATTCCATAATAATACGCGAGTTATAAAGTACTAGCTCACGATCAACTAATGTCGGAACTGTATTGTATGGATTTAGCTCAATAAGATCTTCAGGCATCTCATTAGGGTCAACCTGTAGAACATCAACGGTAACGCCCTTTTCCGCCAATACGATACGTACTTGGTGGCTATAGAGATCGTCAGCGCCTGAAAACAGGGTCATGATTGAGCGTTTATTGGCAGCAACAGCCATTGATACCCTCCAAAATTAAGTCGAAAGCTAAAAAAGCAAAAACAAACGAGGGGCAAAGCCCCCCGTTTGGAATATGCGGATAATACATTCTAACCTTTATTAGGGGTTAGTGTACATCTTTCCAGTATTCTTTCTTTAACAGATAAGCCACGATAAAGAAAATGAACAGGAAGCCCATCACCCACCAACCTAAGCTTTCACGCTCAAGTTTGACCGGATCGCCTGAATAAACAAGGAATCCCGTGATGTCACGCACTACTTGGTCGTACTCTTCTGCAGTAAGCTTACCGCCAGTTGTCACAAAGCTACCATCTTCTTGCTTAACCGATAGGCCTTGCAGTTCTTGCATCACATGAGGCATGGCCACTGATGGGAAGACGGTATTGTTCACGCCAAATGGGCGACTCTCATCATGATAGAAGCTCTTAAGGTAAGTGTAGATCCAATCTTCACCACGCACGCGAGCTACCAGAGTCAAATCAGGCGGCGCTGCACCAAACCATTTTGCCGCGTCAACTTCAGGAATCGAGTTTTCCATCAAATCGCCAACTTTAGCTCCTTCAACGACCATATACTTATTACGCATATCGTCTAATGAGATATCTAAATCTTCGGCAACACGGTTATAACGCTGATACTGAGTGCTATGACAACCAGCACAATAGTGCTGAAATTTATCTAAACCACGTTGCAGTGACTCAGTATCCTTTAGGTCGATGTTGGCACTTTCTAAATGTACATTTGAACCACCTGCAGCGAAGGCAAGTGATGGCACCAATGTAATTAATGCAATCAATAATTTTTTCATTAGTGAGTCAACCTCTCTGGTACAGGCTTGGTCTTCTCATTCTTGCTGTAAATCCAAAGCGCTAAGAAGAAACCGAAGTAAGTCAGAGTAAAGATACGAGCCGCAATGGTTAGCGCTGGCGTGGCTGGAACCGCACCCAAGTATCCTAAGACAACAAACGATACAGCGAACTGACCAATGTTAAGCTTGTGGATCATGCTACGGTAGCGCACCGACTTAACTTTACAACGATCTAGCCAAGGTAAAACAAACAACACAGCAATCGCTAAGCCCATACCCACAACCCCTAACAGCTTGTCAGGAATCGCACGCAAAATCGCGTAGAAAGGCGTGAAGTACCAAACTGGCGCAATATGCTCAGGTGTCTTCATCGGGTTAGCTGCTTCGAAGTTTGGCTTCTCTAGGAAGTATCCACCGCCTTCAGGCATAAAGAACAATACATAACAGAAGACAATTAGGAAGCCTGCGACGCCCATAATATCTTTTACTGTGTAGTAAGGGTGGAATGGAATGCCATCTTTTGGCCAACCATTTTCATCTTTATTCTTCTTAATTTCGATACCGTCAGGGTTGTTTGAACCCACTTCGTGTAGCGCAATTAAGTGCAAGAATACCAATACGACTAGCACCAATGGGAGTGCAATCACATGCAGTGCGAAGAAACGGTTTAGTGTTGCACCTGAAACAACAAAGTCACCACGGATCCAAAGCGTTAGGTCATCACCAATCACAGGGATCGCGCCAAATAGCGAGATAATTACCTGAGCTCCCCAGTAAGACATCTGTCCCCAAGGTAGTAGGTAACCCATAAAGGCTTCGGCCATCAACACAAGGAAAATTAGCATACCAAACAACCAGAGAAGCTCTCTAGGCTTTTGATATGAGCCGTAGATAAGACCACGGAACATGTGCAGATAGATAACGACAAAGAATGCAGAGGCACCAGTGGAGTGCATATAACGCAGTAACCAACCATATTCAACATCACGCATGATGTATTCAATAGAGGCGAACGCACCCTCAGCGGTAGGTACATAGTTCATGGTTAGCCAAATACCAGTCAGTAACTGGTTGACTAACACTAGCATGGCTAGCGAGCCAAAGAAGTACCAAAAGTTAAAGTTTGTTGGTGTTGCATATTGTCCAACATGACGGTTATAGGTGGCCGTCATGGGGATTCTTGCATCAATCCAATCAATAATATTCTTTACCATTACGCAGCTCCCTGATCGACACCGATAATTACGTTGCCGTCATCAATGTATTGATGAGGTGGAACAACAAGGTTTAAGGGTGCTGGAACGCCTTGGAATACACGGCCTGCCATATCAAACTTTGAACCATGACATGGACAGAAGAAACCAGAGGCCACACCTTCGACTTGCTCACCAAAAGTATCCGGTAGATACGTAGGCGAACAACCTAAGTGAGTACAAAGACCTACAGCGATAAAGTACTCAGGCTTAATTGAACGAACCGCATTTTGCGCATAGGCAGGTTGCTGTTCTTCACTCGAACCAGGATCACGTAATTTCTCATCGTGAGTAGCAAGACCTTGTAAGATCTCTTCGGTGCGACGGACAACCCATACAGGTTTTCCACGCCATTCAACACGGATCAACTGACCCGGCTCTAACTTACTAATGTTTACTTCAACCGGTGCACCTGCAGCTTTCGCTTTGGCACTCGGATTCCATGACTTTATAAAAGGAACCGCTACAGCGACGGCACCAGCACCACCTACTACGGCGGTTGCTGCGGTCAGGAATCTGCGACGTCCGGTATCGACTGGCGCATTGCTCATCCACTTATCTCCAGAGAGTGTTGGAATTTTTGTTTTAAAAAATTTGATATTGGGGTTTTACCCCAAAGCACAAAAATCAAATTTGAGGCGGGGCTCATTATAGCCAAAAATTAGAAGCAGATCATAGTAAAACAGCGAACAAAGTTAACTCTGTTTGCAAAACAATCAATCTATAGGGGCAATAGCAAGGGAAATAGCACATATTATGCGAAAATGAAGCAGCAAATTGATTAACGATAGATTAACAACTTAAGCTAAATTAGTTGTTTGAATTTAATAAGTACAAAAAAGCCCGAACTCGTCGGGCTTTTTTATTTTTATGGCTTATTTGCCGTCAGAACGCTTCATGTATTTGAAGAAGTCACTGTCTGGCTCTAATACCATCACGTTTGAACCGTTTGAGAAACTGGCTTTATATGCTTCCAAACTACGTAAGAAAGAATAAAACTCAGGATCTTTGTTATAAGCATCTGCATAGATTTTTGCTGCAATAGCGTCACCCTCACCTCGTACGGATAAGGCTTTACGCTCAGCTTCAGCAATTTGAATCTCTACACTCGCATCGGTCTTAGCTCGAATGATCTCAGATTGCTCCTTACCTTGTGCGCGATGCTCTTTCGCTACCGCGGTACGTTCTGCACGCATACGCTGATAAATACTCGAACTCACATTAGCGGGTAAGTTAATCTGCTTGACACGCACATCAACCACTTCGATACCCAAGTCTTCAGCACTTTCAGATGCATTTCTCAATGCATCTTGTTGTAACTCATCACGGCTACCTGAGACGATGTCTTTGATAGTACGACGACCAAACTCGGTACGAAGATCGTTATTAATCTTGCGTTGCAACAAAGATTCTGCCTGAACCTTGTTACCACCGTTTGTAGCAAGATAGTATTTCTCATGATCGAAAATACGCCACTTGACATACGAATCGACCATTAAGTCTTTTTTCTCTGAAGTCACAAAGCGGTCTGCTGCGCCGTCCATAGTCTGGATGCGTGAGTCTAAAAACTTAATCTTATCAATCAATGGCAGCTTAACGTGTAAACCCGGCGTATAAATCCTTGTCACACCATCATCTTTAAGAATTTTACCAAATCGCGATACAATTGCCCGCTCACCTTCATTAACAACCAGCAGTGAAGATAAACCGGTCGCAATCAAGATTGCGATAATAATGACAGATAATCTACCCATGATTAGTTTCTCCCCTGGCGAGTACGGTCGCTACGAGAAGGACGCCCGTCAAGTGGCATACTTAAATTATCCACCACGCTGTTAGCAGACTGATTCGATGAACCTTGCGCTGCCGCTTGAGGTTGCTTAGATGCTTTGTTTTGGTCCATCAATTTATCCAAAGGCAAATACATCATATTGCCGCTGCTTTTCGCATCGACCAATACTTTGTTAGCACCCGAATAAACCTTTGACATCGCATCGATATAAAGACGATTACGCGTCACTTCTGGAGAAGCTTGATACTCTGGAAGTAATTTCTCAAAGCGAGCGACTTTACCGCGAGCCTCTAGAATTTCACGTTCCTTATATGCGTTAGCTTGTTGTTCCATACGTTGTACGGTACCACGAGCTTTAGGCTCAATCTCACGCGAATACGCCTCAGCTTCACGGATAAAGCGTTGCTCATCCTCTTGCGCTGCAATAGCATCATCAAAGGCATCTTTCACCTCTTCAGGTGGGCGTGCAGGCAAAAAGTTAACGTCGCGAATTTCGATACCTAAATTATACGGTTCGATAATACGGTTCACTTCATCCCAAGTATCGCGGCGAATCTGATCACGTCCGGTGGTCAAAATGTCATCCATACGGTTGTGACCGACCACATAGCGCAAAGCACTATCAGTAGCTTCACGTAAACTTGAATTCGCATCGACAGCGCTGAACAAATAGCGATAAGCATCGACTACAATGTATTGCACATCTAGCTCAACCAACACCACATTTTCATCAGCTGTCAGCATGCTTCCCGATGCAGGGATCGAGCGAACATTACTCACGTTTACCGGAAACACTTCATCGATGAAGGTCGCTTTCCACTGTAAGCCAGGTTCCACTTGACCGATATATTGGCCAAAGCGTAACGCAACCCCTTTTTCAGCTTCTTTAACGGTATAGAAACCCGAGAGTCCCCACACCACCACGGCGATACCTAAAACAATAACGAATCCTAATGTACTGAATCCACCGCCAGAGCCATTACCTTTGCCGCCAAAGCGTTTAGAAATATTCTTAAACACTTCGTCTAGATCTGGTGGCCCTTTGTCATTGCTATTTTTATTTCCCCAAGGATCTTGACCCTTGTTACCGGGCTCGTTCCAAGCCATTTAGCACTCCATAGGTATGAAATAAACGAGATTACTAAAAACTACTCTACTGCTGCTGTTTCAACAATAAAGGTTTCCAATTCCCCTTGGCTCTGCTTTGTTAATCGATGCCAATCGGCTTCTAATAAACGTACAGACAAGATACAGTTCCCCAGATCGTCATACTCTTTCTGCTGTATCACATCCAGTCGATAAAACTGACCAAGATAATGCCCAGCCGTCGCTGGTATTTGCAAGGTAAGCTCTAAAACGACACGACCTACAATTTTGTTGATCGCCTCCTCGAGCAATTCCAAGCCTTTGCGTTGTTGAGCCGAAACCCACACCCGCGTAGGAACCCCTTCACTATCGTAATCGATCTTGGGACCCACATCTTCCAACAGGTCTATCTTGTTACAGACAACCAATTGTGGAATATCATCAGCACCTATCTCTTTGAGCACCAACTGCACTTGCTCAAAGTTATCACCCATATTGTCATCAGAACAATCGACTATGTGTAATAACAGATCGGCTTCACGCGTTTCTTGTAATGTCGCTTTGAAAGCAGCGACAAGATCATGCGGAAGATGCCGAATAAAACCAACGGTATCGGCTAAAATAACCGGACCGTCTTGTAACTCTAGCTTTCTTAAGGTCGGATCGAGCGTAGCAAACAATTGGTCTGCCGCATAAACATCTGACACGGTAAGTGCATTAAATAATGTTGATTTGCCAGCGTTAGTGTAACCAACTAAGGATACGGTAGCTAATTCACTGCGCTGACGAGCTCGTCGACTCTGCTCTCGCTGCTTGTCGACTTTTTCCAAACGCTTGTTGATTGTTTTAATACGTCCACGCAACAAACGTCTGTCGGTTTCAAGCTGTGTTTCACCAGGGCCACGTAAGCCAATCCCGCCTTTTTGTCTCTCAAGGTGGGTCCAACCACGTATGAGGCGCGTTGACATGTGGCGCAATTGCGCTAGCTCCACCTGTAACTTACCTTCGTACGTACGCGCACGCTGCGCAAAAATATCGAGGATGAGTGTTGTACGGTCTAATACACGGCACTGACACACCTGCTCAAGATTTCGCTCTTGGGCTGGGCTCAATGGATGATTAAAAATAACCACACTCGCGTCAGTGGCAGCAACTAACGCTGCTAATTCTTCCGCTTTCCCTGAACCAACAAAAAACTTACGATCTGGAGAGCGACGACTTCCCGTTATAACACCTACGGTTTTGGCTCCTGCGGACTCAACTAACAAACGAAGTTCAGTAATATCTTCTCTACTGCTTTCATCGGCAAAGTCGATGTGAACAAGAACGGCTGCGTCTCCCGCTTCATAGCGATCAAACAAAAAGTAAACTCCTCAGGAAATTACTCAGCACTGTCTTCTGTAGGTGCGTTGTAACTGCCCGTCTGATTAGGGGTGTTGTGATGGTTGCTCACATTAAATGGGCGCGCTGGCACAACTGTTGAAATAGCGTGCTTATATACCATCTGGCTGACAGTGTTCTTCAATAAAATAACAAACTGATCAAATGATTCAACTTGTCCTTGAAGCTTGATACCGTTAACTAGGTAGATAGATACCGGAACGCGTTCACGACGTAATGCGTTCAAAAATGGGTCTTGTAAAGATTGCCCCTTTGCCATTATATAATTTCCTTTTTTATTAAAATTAAATAAAACCTAATGCTGCATCAACTTCGGGTTTGGTTTTAGTATTATATAGAGTGAATGAATTAGCTAGCGACAATATTGTATTAGTCGACCTATATTTGCATCATCACCGCTCTCTAGCCAATTTAAATGGCCCAGCCGCGTAACCATGTTAATTGACGCTTAGCCAATTGCCTAGTCGCAACTACGGATTTTTCAACCATAGTATCATAGTCGTAATCACCATCGAGGTATTGCCATACTTGACGGTACCCCACACAGCGCATCGAAGGCAGTTCTAAATGCAAATCACCACGCGCTTTGAGCGCTTGCACTTCTTCGATGAACCCTTGCTTTAACATGGTATCAAAGCGTGTAGCAATGGCTGAATGTAACACTTTCCGATCGCTTGGGGATATACCAAATTGCACAACTGAGTATGGCAATGCGGCGGATTTCACCTCTGTTAATTCGGTTAAGCTTTTACCACTGATACGAAACACCTCTAATGCCCGCGATAAACGCTGTGGGTCGTTAGGATGAATACGCTGCGCTGACACGGGATCAATCTGCTGCAATTGCTGATGCAGTGCTTGCCAGCCTAGTGTTTCAGCCTCTTTGGCGATATCGGCTCTAATTTCATTGTTCGCCGCTGGCAATGGTGATAATCCCTCAAGCAAGGCTTTGAAATAGAGCATGGTGCCACCCACTAATAACGGTGTTTTCCCCGCGGCTAAGATATGTTCAATTTCGTTAAGCGCATCATGGCGAAAATCGGCGGCTGAGTAACTTTCGCTAGGATCACGAATATCAATCAATCGGTGTGGCGCACGAAGTTGCTCTTCAGCACTGGGCTTAGCGGTACCAATATCCATATCACGATAGATGAGAGCTGAATCAACCGAGATTATTTCACACTGGTGACGCTCCACGAGCTCAATAGCTAACGCAGTTTTGCCGGACGCCGTCGGTCCCATTAGGGTTAAAATTGTCGGCTTATTATTGCTAGTCACTCGTTTGCTCACTTAACCACTCTTGCCAAGGTAACGCCTTGGCTTTCGATATTATTTGTTGCTGTTGCGGCTCAGGTAACTGACAAAAATCAGTCCAAAGTGCTGACGCCGAAGTAAAGTGATCTCGGCCATGGCCAACTAACCAATTCACGATGGCCTCATCTTCTGGCTCTTCAAAGCGAATCCACTGTAAAAAATCAGCGATAACATCCGCTAACTTGCTTTGCCTTAGATATGGGGGCACTTTTTTGATAATCAACTGCCCCAATCGAATAGTTAATTCGAGGCCCAGTTTCCTGATAAGTTGCTCTCGTTGCTCAAGAGTATCGAGCCAGTCATTGTCAGCTTTTATTGACACCGGCATCAATAATGGTTGCCCCACGAGCCCTGATGCAAGCTTGTGCTCTATCTGTTGACGCAGCACTGCATCGGCGACGTTCGAAAACGCCAATAACTTCAGAGCATCACCTTGCGCAATTACCCAGTATTGCCCAGCTAAAACCAAAGGCATAGGCGATGGTGGTGCAGTTGTGGACCTGTTTACATCGGGTGTCGCAAGCAACTGCGCATAATTATCAATGGCTACCTGCGAAGGTAAATCTGGTGCTTGATAGCGATCTGAATGGCTTGATCGATACCCAGAAGCAGTAGACTGACTATAGCCTGATTCCCGTTGACCATACGCCGAAGCAGCTCGTTCATGCACATGACGTTCTTCAATCGGGGAAGAAACAGGAGCAGACACGCCATACTGCCCAGCAAACGGCGACGATGGACGGTTTGCCGCTGGCGATGATTGTGCTGATGGTTCTTCGGTGTGCTCCGCTAGAGCCTCATTCCCCCCAGGCTGATAAGCATTCAACGGCAACAGCTCAGCCTGTGACAGAGCCGATTGTAAGGCTTGTAAAATAAAGTCATGTACATAGCGACTTTCATGGAAACGCACTTCATGCTTTGCTGGATGCACGTTAACATCCACTTGATGTGGGTCAATCTCAAGCATCAACACATAACCAACCTGAACGCTCTGCAATTGCTCAGCAAACGCTTGTCTCACCGCATGATTAACCAGCCTATCACGCACCAATCGACCATTAACATAAAAATACTGAGTATCACTTGAGCTCACCTCGAAATGCGGCGACTGGATATAGCCACTGAGCTTTAACCCATTATGCTCGCAATCTACCGCCAACGCATGCTCGGCAAATTGTTTACCGCTCACCTGAGCTAGACGCTGTAGATACTGATTTTGGGTATTCGCCGGACGATAATTACGCACCATTTTACCATTATGCTTTAGGGTAAAATGGATATCACGTCGCACTAAAGCAATCCGCTTAAGCCACTCATCAATATGAGTAAATTCTGTTTTGTCGCTTTTTAGAAAACGACGACGAGCAGGGGTATTAAAAAACAGATCGACCGCTTCTACCGTAGAGCCTACAGGGTGTGCGGCGGGGATCACTTTTACCGCCATTTCAGAGCCTTCAGCAAAAGCCTGCCACGCCTCAGTTTGGCTAGCAGTGCGCGAAGTGAAGGTTAAACGCGATACCGAACTAATACTGGCAAGTGCTTCGCCACGAAAACCAAAGCTTAAAATAGCATCGAGATCATCCAAAGAAGCCAATTTAGAGGTCGCATGACGCGACAGCGCCAAGCCGAGTTGATCTTTTTCGATCCCTGATCCGTTATCTTGGATCTTAATCAGCTTACTGCCGCCTTTATCGATTTCGATATCGATTTTGCTGGCGCCAGCATCTAGGCTGTTTTCAACCAACTCTTTGATAACCGATGCGGGACGCTCAACAACCTCGCCAGCGGCAATCTGGTTAGCCAGCTGAGGAGGCAAAATTTTAATGGTCATTTTGACTCCTATTAAGCGCGGGGAATGACCAGCTTCTGGCCAATACGAACTGTGTTTGATTTAAGGTTATTGGCCTTTTTAATACTGCTTACCGACACTTGATAACGATGAGCAATAACCGATAACGACTCACCTCTTTCGACCTTATGGCTCAAAGTACTACGATTAGCCAGAAGGGTATTGGCGGGCGGGTTGGTTTCAAAGTAGCGTAATACGCCCTTATGTACCGCATTAGCAATATTGTTTTGATGCTCGCGCTGTGTCAGTAAACGCTCCTCTTTATGGTTAGAGATAAAGCCTGTCTCAACCAAAATAGAGGGAATGTCGGGAGACTTTAATACCGCAAAACTGGCCGCTTCTGGCTGGTGCTTATGTAATTTAGTGACTTTGCCTAAATTGAGTAATACATCACCGGCAATATTATGGCTAATGGCCATAGAACGGTCCATCGACATGTCGAGTAAAGTCATGGCTAGATACTGTTCATTATCGGCATTTTGAATGATCTCACCCGCACCGCCGAGCAGTTCTGAATGCTTCTCTTTTTGTTCCAGCCAACGACCGATCTCACTGTTAGCCCGTCGCATTGATAGCACCCAAACCGAGGCACCGTGTGGCTGAGGCGAAGTAAATGCATCAGCATGGATTGACACTAACAGATCGGCTTTACTGGTACGTGCAATTTCTGAGCGCTTATTGAGGTTAACAAAATAGTCACCAGAACGGGTCATGACGGCCTTCATGCCTGGGGTGGCATTGATTTTCGCTTCCACCTTTTTAGCAATCTGCAACACCACTTTTTTCTCATAGGTCCCTTTAGGGCCGATTGACCCGGGATCATCACCACCATGACCTGCATCAATCGCGACGATCACATCCCTTAATTCAGACACGGGCTTGGCTTTAACGATTTGCTGTTCTGCCCCACCGTCTTCAAGATCGACAACTAAACGATTGCCGTACGGCGCTGTTGGGGGTAAAGCAAATAAATTAGCTTTAACAGGCTTAACTAAATCGATGACGAGTCTAAGCGTGCCTTTTTTTGGAGGCTTACTAATGCGCACCTTTTTGACTAGCTTACTATTATTCTCGATCTTGCGAAGATCCATCGCGGTCGAGGTACCACTGAGATCGACCACCAGTCGATAAGGACTCGTCAAAGTAAAGTGGCTATATTGCGGCGGCTGACGTAGGTCAAAAACTACCCGCGTCGATTTCGGCGCGGCCCAAATTCGCACACCATCTAACCTATTCGCGCTGTGAGCCATTGCTGGAACACACAACAGCAACAGCAGCAATACACGCTTTATTATCGAATCAGTTGTTATCATTATGAGGTAAACTGTCTAGCAGTAATTGCCCAGCAGGCTTATTTGCACTTAAGGTAACCTCTCGGCCTTGATCAAGGTATTTTATATCGATAAATAGATCGGCTTCGGGCAATATACCAGCCCCTTTATCGGGCCACTCTACAATGCATAAACTATTATCGGCAAAATAATCCCTAATCCCCATAAACTCCAACTCCTCAGGGTCACTGAGACGATATAAATCAAAATGATAAACTTCAATACCATTCAGTTCATAGGGTTCAACTAACGTATAAGTTGGGCTCTTAACCGCCCCTTGATGACCTAAACTTTGGATCAAACCACGACTAAAGGTCGTTTTTCCAGCGCCTAATTCACCACTCAAATAGATGGTTAACGGAGGCGTGATCGCTTGAGCTAACTGCTGCCCTAAGCTCACTGTGTCAAACTCGTTTTCAAGATAAACTGTCACTGGCGTCATGTTATATTTGTCGTAACCTAAATTGGAGCAAACTGATTATAACCAGATACTTTAACCCAAACTGAATTCTATCTAAACAAACATTAGCTGTTTTTAATCTGATGGTTTTAAATCTTGTCCACTAGCGCACGGATATGCGGAAACAGATCGCAAGCCAACATACCACGCTCACCCTCTTTAGCCGCCATATCTGCAGCGACGCCATGCACCACAACACCCGCGCTGGCCGCATCCATATTGGACATTCCTTGCGCCATTAGCGCCGCAATTATGCCCCCTAATACATCACCACTGCCACCACTGGCTAATCCAGGGTTACCCACTGGGGCAACATGGCAACGAGTGCCATCGTAAATAAGTGTGCCCGCGCCTTTCAATACCACAACGCCACCATACTTGGCTTGCAAGGCGTAAGCTGCAGCAAAGCGGTCTTGTTCAACCTCTTCAATACTGAGCCCCAGTAGCCTTGCCGCTTCGCCACTGTGAGGCGTTAACACCCAATGGCGCTGCTTATTGGGCTCAAGTGCCAATAGATTAAGCGCATCGGCATCCATAACGCATGGCTTATCGCTTAATCCAGTGGCTTTGAGTAAATTGTATCCCCAGTCATGCTTGCCAAGGCCTGGCCCTATTAATAATACATCGGCCCACCCCAATCGTTGATACACCTCCATATCAACCAACTCACACCCCCAAAACATCAACTCTGGTCGCCCAGCATTGATAATAGGGAGATGCTGCGGCCTGGAAACCACGGCAACAAGACCTGCACCGGCGCGTAAACAGCTTTCGCCAGCCAGCCTTGGCGCACCGGCCATACCGATATCCCCCCCGATCACAGTGACCTTACCACAAGAGCCTTTATGACTATTTTTCGCCCGAGTGGGCATGCCTAAGTCGGTGACTCGGTGCGCAATATTAATGACATTAGACGGAGGAAGGTGTGGGGTTAATCCAATATCGGCAAACCATAAATAACCGACGCAATCTCGAGCCTTGCCGGTAACAAGCCCTTGCTTTACGGCTCCCATGGTCAATGTCACATCCGCTTTAACCGCCAGCTGCCCAGCCCCCGTGTCGGCATTAATTCCCGAAGGCACATCGATGGATAACACCCAAGAAGGCTGCTGATTGACAGTGGTAATAATGGCCGTAAACGTCTCATTGAGCTCGCCGTGAAAGCCGGTACCGAGTAAACCATCAATCACCACATCAGCCGCTAATAACCCTTGCTGCCAATCTTGCTCTAGGTGACCGCCTGCCGCCAGAAACGCCGCTTTGGCATAACTCACGCCTTCGCCAACAGGTTCTTTTTCAAGGGCATACAATTTTACTTGGCAGCCAGCTTCAAGCAGAAGCGTGGCACAGATATAAGCATCAGCCCCATTGTTGCCATATCCCGCTAATACCAAAATCTGGCTAGTTAACTTATTTTGCTGCTGCAATAATGCAAAGGCCGCCTGCCCTGCGCGATCAATTAACCCTAATAACGATATTTCACCTGAATTGATAAAATGGGCCTCAGCCTCTCTCACCATTTGTGCCGAATATAATGTTTGCGGAAGTTGTGCATCACAAAACAACATGGAAAGACTCCTAAAAGTTAATAAAACATCATATGCGGTAGATAAGGCTTAGCATATTCGATGTTAGATAGCTTGTTTGTCATTAGATTCACGACTTACCGTAATTATTGAGATAAGTTTGATCTTGCACAAAAAAATGAGCCAGATAGTACGACTTAAGCCTGAGCTTTAGGTAAAGGTTGGCATTCTGCGGGGCGGGGGGTAAAACAATGTGGTGACCTTGGGCAATAAAGAAGGGAAAACGCGCAAGATAGAAACGGTTAGCGCGGTTCAAGCTGGTAGCAATAGATGCTGGGCGTAGCTCCCAGCAACAGATAACTCAGTAACTTAAGCCTGTTAAGCGACTAAGTTATCGACATACTTTAGATATCATCCATACGAATGCAGCTATGCACTAAACGCTGCTGTTGAATTTTCTTTACTCGTACCAGCTCGCTCATCGCATTTTTGACATCACCAGGCACAGATGAGTCGGCCGTTTTCTGCAGCAGTCCAATCAGACGGTTATCCAAATCTAAATGCAGCTCTAATAAATCTTCTTCATTCATATTGGCTTTAGGAACCACCTCTTGGCAGCGTTTGATGAAGTCTTCAAACACAATATCGTTGTACCAAAGTTCTAATAATTTAGAGGGGGCCTCTTCGATATAATCATCTATCTTCAGTGACATCTCTTTTTCATGCTGCTGTAAGTACTCAAGCATCAACTTGACGCGAGATGAATCAACTGCACTGTGTAAGCGACCATATAGTCGAGCCATTTCTAAGCGACACTTAGAGATATACTCCAATTGTTCATTAAGCTGCTGAAATCTCATCTTACCCTCTCCCATCCAAGCCAAGCCATTTGACTAGGCGTCAATATCGATTCGATTTCATTATGAAGTATTTTGCGAATTTTTTTTTGAACAAGGTCATAGTTTGCACAGTTCAACCATATTTACATTAGGTTTCGTTAAAGAAATTAAGCGGCAATCGCCCAAGACCAAATTAACTGATACAAGACATTTAGCATGAACCAAGAACAAACTTGTAGCATACGATTGCAGCGATTTCTGGCGCTAACAAGTTTAAGGAGGAGAGAAATAATAAAAGCGAAAGAAAAATTGGAGCGACATATCGGCTTCGAAACAAGCAACCGATGACATAGACCTTAGGTAAAGTATAGCACTGTTTCTCTGATAAATTAGAGTCAACTGTTCTAAAATTGCAAGCAAGTTTAGCGGGAGGGATACAAAACGAAAAGGAGATTGGAGCGACATATCGGGTTCGAACCGATGACCTATACCTTGGCAAGGTATCGCTCTACCAACTGAGCTAATGTCGCATAAATCTTTTTATCTATAGCATTTGGTGACGCTATAAATTGTAATTTGGAGCGACATATCGGGTTCGAACCGATGACCTATACCTTGGCAAGGTATCGCTCTACCAACTGAGCTAATGTCGCAATCAAATTTGGAGCGACATATCGGGTTCGAACCGATGACCTATACCTTGGCAAGGTATCGCTCTACCAACTGAGCTAATGTCGCATAAATCTTTTTATCTATAGCATTTGGTGACGCTATAAATTGTAATTTGGAGCGACATATCGGGTTCGAACCGATGACCTATACCTTGGCAAGGTATCGCTCTACCAACTGAGCTAATGTCGCGTTTCAATCCTGCTAACGTGAGCCGCTAGCTGAAAGTTGAGGCCGCATTATAGGAGAATTTCGCCCCGCTGCAACCCCTTGCTTTAAAAATTTATACTGATTGATTAAATTTTAAATACTTTATCACGATAAAACTGCAATTCAGCAATAGATTCTTGAATATCGACCAATGCTTGATGGGTACCACGCTTAGTAAAGCCGTCCATTACTTCAGGCTTCCAACGACGAACCAACTCTTTTACCGTACTCACATCAATATTACGATAATGAAAGTAATCCTCAAGTGTTGGCATATAACGGTTCAAAAAGCGTCTATCTTGACCAATACTATTGCCGCACATAGGTGATACACCTTTGGGTACATGTAACGCTAAAAATGCAATCGTTTGTTCAATTGCTTGCGCTTCATTAATGCGGCTTGCTTTAACCCGTTCAATTAAGCCAGACTCACCATGATGTTTCTGGTTCCAATCATCCATGCCTGCCAACACTTCATCTGACTGATTGATCGCAATCACAGGGCCCTCTGCCAGAATATTTAGCTCCTTATCTGTCACAATAGTCGCTATCTCAATGATTCTATCGACACTAGGTTCTAACCCTGTCATCTCTAGATCAACCCAAATCAGATTACTTTCATCTGCAGCCATGTCTCTGCCTTATTATTACGTTTGCCTAAATTCAGGCTTTTTTGTTTAAGACCGTGTATCATACTGCTTTCTTTAGACAACACAAAATAACCTTATTTTGACGATGATTACACTGTGAGTAAAAAGAAACCTTTAAGTCAAGGCCAGCGCCGCCGCATGCGTGCTAACCACGAAAAACGTTTGCAGCGCAAAGAGGCTGGTGACGCCGCACCAGAACTACAAGATAGTTCACTTGGGCCCGAGTTGCTCGGCACCGTCATCTCTCGTTTTGGTCAACATGCTGACATTGAAACCGAAGATGGCCAATTGGTCCGCTGTAACATACGCAGAAATATTCAAAGCTTAGTCACTGGCGATAAAGTGATTGTCCGCCTTACTGTTGAAACCACAGCGACCATTGCCGGCGTTGTCGAAGCGGTGCACCCAAGGCACTCATCATTGTCTCGACCTGACATGTACGATGGCATCAAAATTATTGCCGCCAATATTGACCAAATATTGATTGTCTCATCGGTAGTACCAAGTTTTACCACCCAAATTATCGACCGTTACCTCGTGGCCGCTGAAGACACAGGCATAGCGCCTGTCATTATCCTCAATAAAATTGACCTACTTAGTGCAGAGGAAGCCCCCCAAGTTGAAGCGGCTTTACGTCGCTACCAAGAAATTGGTTACCCTGTGTATAAAGTCAGCAGCATCGAAGGCGAAGGGGTCGACACCATAAAAGCGCTGCTTAAAGATAAAGTGAGTGTGTTTGTCGGCCAATCAGGCGTTGGAAAATCATCATTAATCAATGCGCTATTACCCGACGCCGAATTACTCACTGGCGATGTGTCTGAAAACTCAGGCCTAGGTCAACACACCACCACCACGGCTAAATTACTGCACTTCCCCAGCGGCGGTGACCTAGTGGACTCACCTGGCGTGCGCGAATTCGCTTTGTGGCATCTGCCTCCAGAACGTGTCGGCTGGTGTTTTATCGAATTTAGAGACTATATTGGCACCTGTAAGTTTAGGGATTGTAAACATAAAAACGATCCAGGTTGTGCCATTACCGCTGCGTTTAACGAAGGCAAAATATTCGAAGATAGGTACAACAACTATCATCGCATCATAGACAGCCTCGATGAGCAGCGCCATGCTCGTCATTTTAGAAATGACAGCGACTAACCAACTGCCAGCAACATAGCCATATTGGATTTTAAGGATAACTAACGTGGACAAACTGAAAATTGCCTTGCAATACATGATGCCAAAACACCTTCTCTCACGCCTGGTTGGTAAGTTAGCGGCAGCAGAGCTAGGTATGGTCACCACTAGCGTAATTAAGTGGTTCATCAAGCAGTACAAAATTGATATGAGCGAAGCCGCCCAAAGTGAACCAGAGGCTTATGCCAGCTTTAACGCATTTTTTACCCGCGCATTAAAACCGGGAATTCGTCCTTTATGTGATGATGACGATTATATCGTCCATCCTGTCGACGGCGCCGTCAGTCAATGTGGCCCTATCAAATCGGGACGCATCTTTCAGGCTAAAGGCCATGACTACTCTGCTTTAGCCTTATTAGGCAATCAAGTCGATGATGCAAAGCGCTTTGAAGGAGGCGATTTTGCCACCATTTATCTAGCGCCTAAAGATTACCACCGCATTCATATGCCAATAAAAGGCACCTTATCTAAGATGACCTATGTCCCTGGTGAACTGTTTTCGGTCAATCCATTAACGGCTGAAAACGTACCTGGGCTATTTGCTCGAAACGAGCGCGTCGTGGCGATGTTTGAAACCGAAATAGGCCCTATTGCTATGGTGCTTGTTGGCGCAACCATTGTCGCCAGCATCGAAACTGTCTGGGCTGGCACAGTCACCCCGCCAACGGGTAAAAAAGTCTTCACCTGGGACTACCCAACTGAAGGGCCGGAAGCCTTAACCTTAGACAAAGGTGAGGAAATGGGTCGCTTTAAGCTAGGCAGTACTGTGGTGATGTTGTTTGCTAAAGATGCCATTGAAGAGTTTGCCGACGGTGTTAAACCCAAAGCGGTCACGCGCATGGGTCAAGCTTTTGCCAAAATAGACTAACTGCGACATTGAAGCCGAACGCTAGCAGCCATCACGGATTAATCGAGCTGCATATTGCCGTCTTACTCTTTGGTGGGACGGCACTGTTTTCTAAATTAATCCCACTGAGTGCACTCGATATTACCTTGCTGCGCTGCGCTGTTGCCGCCCTCATTTTAGCGCTTATTGTTAAAAGCAGTGGTTGCCGCCTTCGTCTCAACGCTCACAAAGATTACCTGATAGCAATTGGGCTTGGGGTTATCGTGAGCCTGCATTGGGTCACCTATTTCGCCTCTATGCAGCTCTCATCTGTGGCCATAGGGATGATTGCCTTTTTTACCTATCCAGTGATGACGGTATTAATTGAGCCACTGTTTAACGCAAGCCGCCTCAAACGCACCGACTTACTAAGCGGTATTAGTGTGCTCTGTGGCGTCAGTTTATTGATCCCCGAAGCCACACTCGGTAACGATGTCACCTTGGGGATCATTTTGGGCATACTCTCAGCCATGCTGTTTACTGCTCGTAATTTACTCCACAAGCGTTACTTTGCTGAATATAGCGGCGCACAAGCCATGCTGTATCAAACCGCCGTGGCCGTTGTGTTTTTAATGCCTTGGCATCAAGTCAATATCAGCACCATCAACCACTCAGTTTGGGGCTTGATTATCCTACTCGGCGTGGTATTTACCGCCGCGCCGCATGCGTTATTTACATCGGCACTACGTCAACTTAGCGCCAAAACCGTCAGCTTAGTTTCCTGCTTGCAACCCTTATATGGTGCGCTATTAGCACTGTGGCTATTAGGGGAAGAGTTAGCTCTGAATACGGTGATTGGCGGCGCGCTGGTGGTGGTAACCGCCATCTATGAAACGCAACAGAGCCATAAAAGTCAGCGGGCCCAAAAACGATCAGAGACCGCCTCGACATAGTCAAGGTGATTGGCAATAACCACAGATCAAGCAGCCCTGTCGCGATTCAGTTCAAATTAACCGCTCCATCAATATCATTTTCTATCTATATTGGTACTATATAGCGGTCTATCCATGTATTAATGCCAATAAAAAGCAGATTATGTCTCGTATTTTACTCATTTTTCTATGTGTTCTTTCTTTTGCAGCCACTGCTAACTCACCGCTATCTCTTAACAAACACTTAGGGATAGGCCAAAGCACAAATACCATAACGAAAACCCCCGAAGAGCAACTGGCTTTACTGGAACAACAGATCAATGAGCAGCGCGAACTACAAAGTAATTTCGAGGCGCTGCAGCATCAATATCAAAACAAAAAAAATGATATCAGCAAACAAATAGAGCAGGCATCTAAGCCGTTAAGTTGGCAACCACAACAAGATTTAAGCCAACAAGCCTCCATGGCTTACCTTCGCCTATCTGAACTAAAAGAGATTGAAGCCAGCCTAGGGCAACAAATTAACGAACTGATCAAACGACAGCATCAACTGCCCACCATTATTACGCAGGCCAATAGCACGCTAGCGCAGCACACTCGCACCAGTAGTAGTAACGAAACCGACATAACCGAAGCCCAAGGGCGGCTCTACCGCCAGACATTGTCGACACTGGAATCAGAGCTTGCCAGCAGCCAAAAACAGATCGCCCTCACTCAACAACAGTTAACCTTAGTGCGCCGCCAATTGATCCAGCAAGAACAGCTGATCGAAAAGCTAAATGCGGCGATTTCAGTGCAACGCCATAAAACCACTGCCGCCACCATAGCGGCCAGCCAAATTGAAACCTCGGCAACCGATGATGCACTTGCGCTAGCACTTAATGAACAAAACCAAGCCTACGGCGAACAGCTACAACAACTCACTTACCAAATGAGCGAAGTGGCCACCAAACAAGAAGAAGCCGAAACCCAATATCAAATGCAAGCCAAGCAGTTGAGTAATATTCAGCAGCAGATAGGCTTAGTCAAACTGAATTCGGCGTTTGGTGAGCGTTTTTTGCGCATTTTATCGTCACTGCCTAAACCACCTAATCAAGACAAGATCAGCAATGATATCGCCAACGCACGTCTTGAACGCTATCAAATAGAGCAAGATCTCACCTTGCATGCCAATCTCAACAACGGGGCGAGCGATCACACACCATTGCAAACTAAATTGTTGCAATCACAGTATAAATTGCAACAACAACTACTGGAAAACTACGATTTGTATATCGGCGAGTTAGCCGAACTGCGGGTGCTCTATGAGCAACTCAATCAACAATACAAAAATCTTAAAACAACCCTCAACGAACATCTGTTCTGGGTTGCTAACGCCAATAGTATTGACCGATTCTGGTTTAGTGATCTGCTGCAAAGTAGCCAATGGCTGCTAACCCAAGCTCCCTGGTACCAAATTACCGACTCCTTTAAGGAACAAAGTACGCTGTGGTCTTGGTGGATAATCTTATTTGTCTTATGCCTAGTGCTTCAGGACCTAGTCACCCCAAGCTTTAATAAAGCCATGGCCCACAATGCCGCATTTGTCGGTAACGTAACCCAAGATAAGTTTGCCTACACCATAGCCGCGCTTTTTACTTCGCTATGTTATAGCGCCATCAAACCCTTACCATTATTGACCGGCGGCCTGATTTTATATTACTCACAGCATAACTTGGTATCATCGGTTGGTATGGGGATCTTAGCTATCGCCGCCTTGTACCTGCTATATCGTTTTACCGATCTGCTTGCGTTAGAAAAAGGGGTATTAATTGGCCACTTTAAAGGTGATGCCAATACCATTCATGCGGGGCAGCAACGGCTGCGCACCTTCACTCTGATGACCATGCCAATCATTGGTGTGCTGGGTTTTACCGAGGTGCTAGAAACCTCAATGATCCGTAACAGCTTAGGCCGTGGTGCCTTTATCTTATTTGCCATCATGCTGTTTTGGTTTTATAAAGATATTTTACAGCTATCTAAGCAGAAGCGACGTTATCATCAAGATGATAAAAACAAGCGCCTCCTGCAAAAAACACTCTGGGCCGTACTGTTATTGCTGCCGCCCGCATGCGCTATATTAGCCTTTAGGGGCTACTATTTTACCGCCTTCCAGATGTTGTTACAGCTACAGCTGTCCTTGATCTTGTCATTGAGCTTTATGTTGCTCTATCAACTGATCAAACGCTGGATGCTGATTGAGCGCCGGCGGATCGCCTTCCACCGCGCAAAAGCCAAACGCGCCGAAATATTGGCCCAACGAGAAAAAGATGACGACAGCGCCAATAATGAACAAGGCGACACCTACGAAGAGCCAGTGGTCGATCTAGAAACCATCTCGAGTCAATCATTAGGCTTGGTGCGTTCGTTATTGACCCTGGCTTTCTTAATCAGCTTAATTGGACTGTGGACACAAACCCACAGTGCCATCTTCTCATTTTTGGATGGCATCACCCTCTGGACCAGCTCGACCGTGATCGATGGTATCTCTCAGCAGCTGCCTATCACGCTTAAATCGTTACTGCTGGGACTGATTATTGTGGGCTTTTCATTAATGATTGCCACTAATTTACCCGGCCTACTGGAACTGATGATCCTCCAGCGGCTAGATCTAACACCGGGTACGGGTTTCGCCCTTACCACGGTAAGCCGCTATTTGGTGGTGTTTTTTGGTATGTTGAGTGGCTTTTCCACCTTAGGGATGGAATGGTCCAAGCTGCAGTGGTTAGTGGCTGCCCTCTCGGTGGGTTTGGGTTTTGGCTTACAAGAAATTTTCGCCAACTTTATCTCGGGTCTTATCATCTTATTCGAAAAGCCAGTACGGATTGGAGATACGGTCACCATTCGCGACTTAACCGGCACTGTCAGTAAAATTCAGATCCGCGCCACCACCATTGTCGATTGGGATCGCAAAGAGATCATTGTGCCCAATAAAGCATTTATTACCGAGCAGCTGATCAACTGGTCATTATCCGATCCTATCACTCGAGTGATTGTGTACGTCTCGGTAGCGCGAGACTCAGACCCGGCCCGGGTTGAAGCGGCACTGTATCAAGCTGTTAAAGAGTGCGATGAAGCGCTGGCGATCCCTGAGCCCGAAGTGTGGTTTGCAGGCTTTGGTAAACACACCCAAGATTACGAAATTCGCGCCTATGCAAAAGACATGAATACCCGTTGGCCGCTGCGTCACAAGCTGCATAAACAGGTGAATAAGAAACTCAAAGAAAACGATTTAGAACTCGCTTACCCACAGCTTGAAGTGCATATTAACAGTGGCCAAGGCAAAGAAACTCAAGGGTTGATTAGAAACTAATGCAGGTATTCGCTCACCGAGGGGCTAGCGGTTATGCGCCAGAAAACACCCTAGCCGCGATAAAAAAAGCAGTGCAACTTGGGAGCACGGCTATAGAAATTGACGTGCACAATGTCGAAGGCCAACTGTATGTATTTCATGATAGGCGCCTCGATGGTAAAAGCACTGGCACAGGACTGATAGAAGAAGTCAGCCAAGCCTATTTAGCCACGGTACGCGTCGGCGCAGAGCCTATCCCCACCCTGTGGGAGTTGCTGGTTTATCTGCAACACGTCGACTGTATCGTCAATATTGAGCTTAAGGGGATGAACTCACTGGCGCCATTTTTAAGCTTGTACCCTAATATCTTATCCCAGCTAAATTTTAGCGCCGATAAGCTGTTGATCTCCTCCTTTAACCACCACTTTGTTGCCAGCGTCAAACAGCAGTTTCCTCAAGTCTTAGTGGCGCCGCTTATTGAGGGCATTCCTTTTGATAATGCCGCCTTAGTGAGCCACTTAC
Source organism: Shewanella sp. 553 (assembly GCF_059338375.1). Lineage (NCBI taxonomy): Bacteria > Pseudomonadati > Pseudomonadota > Gammaproteobacteria > Alteromonadales > Shewanellaceae > Shewanella > Shewanella sp. 553. Next base: position 658,123 of record NZ_CM181701.1, on the reverse strand, counting down.
AGGCTTATTCGCTGCACCTCAGCTTGAGCTTTATTACCCCAGAGATAGTGATAGATGCCCACCAGCGCGGGGCTAAGGTTTATGTTTATACCGTCGATGATGCGGCAGATATCGCCTATTTAGTTAAGCTCGGCGTTGATGGGATTTTTAGTAACTATCCTGATATTAGTCAGCAAGTTATCGAGCAGCTTAGCTGAAAAGCGAATACACTAATCTAAGCGCTAATCTAAGCCACTCGGTTAAGCTACCAAGTTAACGTGTTAGGCTAGAGTTGCTCACCATATGGCCACAATAAGCGCGATAACGCCAATGATAATAGGGACTTGCTATGCAACATAAACTGCTGCTGCTCACCAGTGATAACCAGAAATACCGCCAACTGCTCGACTCCTGTCACCTCCCACAAATGACGCTACTAGACGATGATCCTAGCAGTATTTTCAGCGCAAACATTTGGTTAGCAGAGCCCCCATTAGCGGCGCCGCTCGTGGGCCATGCGCAGCAATTGACTTGGATGCAATCGACCTATGCGGGTGTCGACCCCTTAGTCAAACCTCGCCTACGCCGCGATTACCAACTCACTAACATTAAAGGGATATTTGGCCCTTTAATGAGTGAATATCTATTTGGCTACTTGCTGGCTCATCAACGTCAACATAAACAGTATCAGTCACAACAGGCGGATAAAATATGGCGCCCTAGCAGCTTTAAAACCTTGCAAGGGCAAACATTATTACTCTTAGGCACAGGCAATATTGCCAAACATATTGCACAAACGGCTAAACACTTCGGCATGCGGGTGACCGGAATTAACCGCGGTGCCAAACCAACGACTGGATTCGATAAGGTCGATACCCTCGCCAATCTGCCCAGCCATATTGCCCAGGCCGATGCCATTGCCGCGATCCTGCCTAGTACGCCAGATACCCGAGGCATTTTAGACAGCCAAATGCTCAGCATGATTAAAGATGAAGCCATTTTATTTAATCTCGGTCGAGGTGATGTACTCGATCTCGATGCGCTATATCAACAACTACTACAGCGACCCAAGCAACAAGCGATTTTAGATGTGTTCAATCAAGAGCCGTTACCCGACAACCATCCCATCTGGTCATTAAGCAATGCCACCATCACCCCGCATATTGCAGCACCGAGTCAGCCTGAGCAAGTGGTGGAAATCTTTGCCGCTAACTATCACCACTTTATCAAGGGGCAAGCGCTCAGCCATTTAGTCAACTTTGAACGCGGCTATTGAAAACTTACCTTTAAGCATTATATTGGCGCTAGTCACCTATCAAGGGAGCTGTCAAAACGGACTAAAATAGCGTCTGGTTTTTAATAGCTGAAGCTTGCCGCATAAATACTACCTATAACTTAAAGTTATTAGAACTGAGAATCGTTTTCATTTACACTCTCAAGCATCACTATAGAGAGAGCCTTAGTATGTACGTTTGTTTATGCCATGCCATTACCGATACTCAGATTAAACAAGCTGTCGATCAGGGAGATACCTCTTTAGCCGATCTTAAAAAACGTTTGGGCGTTGGCAGCCAATGCGGTAAATGTACCCGCATGGCCAGTGAGATTATTCAAGCAAGATTAGATGTCGCGCCTAACTTCTACGAAGTGGCTTAATCGATGCGTTAGTCATACTAAGACAGACTTACGCCACAAAGCTAAAACCATAGCGTTATGTATTGAGGACTCCTTAGTAACCTGATGCAGTAAAGCCTTAGACATAAAAAATGACCAATAAAAAAGCTGCTTAAAAGCAGCTTTTTGTTATCTCACTCAGATATTAAAGCTCTGAGGGGTTAAAGCACTGGCTCATCGGCGCCGAGCTCAACTTTATCCACACGCTGTAAACCGCGCGGTAATTTAGCGCCGCGGCGGCCACGCTCACCACGATAATGCTCAAGATCGCTAGATTTCAAGGTCAACTTACGCTTCCCCGCCCACAAGGTGACGGCGGTGTCTTCGGGCACCACCTGTAAATGCATCAGCAGCTCTTCACGATTTTTAGCGCGCTCGCTCGGAATACCGATGATTTTATTACCTTTACCTTTAGACAGTTGTGGCAGTGCATCTACTGAAAACAGTAGCATTCGACCTTCATTAGTGATCGCTAAAATCGACTCACGACGAGACTTATCGACCCGTTTAGGCTGCAGTACTTTGGCATTAGCAGGCAAACTTAATAGGGCTTTACCCGCCTTATTACGCGACACCATATCTTTGTAGTCAGCAATAAAGCCGTAACCTGCATCACTCGCCAGTAGGAAGCATTGCCCATCTTCTCCCATCAAGGCATGCTCAATGGTTTCACCTGGCGACAATTGGAAGCGCGTGGTTAATGGTTCACCCTGGCTACGCGCCGACGGTAAGGTATGGGTATCGGTGGCAAATGCCCTGCCGGTACTACCAATAAACACGCTGGCATTATTGCTGCGCCCTGAGGCGGCGCAGAGGAAACTGTCTCCCGCCTTATAAGATAATGCTGTAGGGTCGATATCATGGCCCTTGGCACAACGTACCCAGCCTTTTTCCGATAACACCACAGTCACCGCTTCGGCTGGGACTAACTCTTGCTCGCTTAAAGCTTTAGATTCTTGGCGTTCGACCAGCGGCGAACGGCGAGCGTCACCATAGGTTTCAGCGTCTTGCTTAAGCTCTTTTTTGATTAAGGTTTTCATACGACGTTCTGAGCCAAGCAGTAGCTCGAGCTTTTCACGTTCGGCTTCGAGCTCGCTTTGCTCCGCCTTAATCTTCACTTCTTCTAGCTTAGCTAAATGGCGCAGTTTTAAATCAAGGATGGCATTAGCTTGGTCTTCGCTCAGGCTAAAGCGCGACATCAGCTCGGTTTTCGCATCGTCGTGATAACGGATGATCTCAATCACTTCATCAATATTGAGGAACGCTATCATCAAGGCATCAAGAATATGTAATCTGGCCTGCACCTTATCGAGCCGATGTTCTAGGCGGCGTCTGACGGTGCTCATCCTAAACTCTAACCATTCGCTTAGGAGCTGCTTAAGCCCTTTAACTTGCGGACGGCCGTTGAGCCCCAACACGTTTAAGTTGACCCTAAAGTTCTTTTCCAGATCGGTCGTGGCAAATAGATGCGCCATGAGTTGATCGCAATCAACGCGATTCGAGCGAGGCACAACCACCATGCGCACCGGACTTTCATGATCAGACTCATCACGTAGGTCGGCGACCATCGGCAGCTTCTTGGCCTGCATCTGCGCGGCTATCTGCTCTAAAATCTTACCGCTACTGGCTTGATGCGGCAGTGCAGTGATCACTATCTCACCAGCTTCGATAGTGTACACGGCGCGCGCTTTAATCGAGCCACGACCAGTACTGTAAATTTTAGCGATATCGGCTCTAGGCGTGATGATTTCCGCTTCTGTCGGATAATCCGGCCCCGGAACCAGCTCCATAATGCGTTCAAGTTCGGTCTTAGGGTTATCCAATAATTCGATACAAGCATCGACTAATTCACGTGCGTTATGGGGTGGCACATCGGTTGCCATCCCCACCGCAATACCGGTAATCCCATTAAGTAAAATATGCGGTAAACGGGCCGGTAACACCAGCGGCTCTTTCATGGTGCCGTCGAAGTTAACGCCCCAATCGACAGTGCCGTGACCCAGCTCTGTGAGTAGCACTTCTGAGAATTTCGATAAACGCGCCTCGGTATAACGCATGGCGGCAAACGATTTAGGATCATCGGGTGCCCCCCAGTTACCTTGTCCGTCAACCAGCGGATAACGATAAGAGAATGGCTGAGCCATCAACACCATGGCTTCATAACAGGCACTATCACCATGAGGATGGTATTTACCCAATACGTCACCGACGGTACGAGCCGATTTTTTATGCTTAGACTGCGCCGATAAACCTAGCTCACTCATGGCGTAGATAATACGCCGCTGCACTGGCTTCAAGCCGTCACCGATATGCGGTAATGCACGGTCCATGATGACGTACATGGAGTAATTGAGATAAGCTTCTTCTGTAAAACGCCTCAGTGGCATCTGCTCGACACCATCGAGGCTCAAATCTATCGCATCACTCATTAATTTGGATCCTGTTGTTCACTCGGTTCACTCTCATTGACGCCGTCATCTTTATAAAACAGTCGATAAACATTGCCTTTAAAATCATCAGAAATATAGATAGTGCCATCGGGAGCCGACAGCAGCCCGTAAGGTCTAGCGACCGGGAATTCACCATCTAGAAAACTCACCACGGTTTGCCGCTCAACTATCTTATCGCCCGCGAGCGTCAGCATAGTGACCTGGTAACCGATTTTACTCGACCGATTCCACGAGCCATTTTCAGCAACAAACATCTGCTCATGGTATTTGGCCGGAAACTGCTGACCACGATAAAATTGCAACCCCATGGGCGCAACGTGGGCGGGTAACTCAAACACCGGAGCGATCACTTTTAACCCCTTAGGTTTTTCATAAGCGGGTTCCTCGACGTCGGTAGCATGAATATAGGGAAACCCGTAATGACTACCAACGGTATCAACGCGATTGATCTCATCCGGGGGTAATCGATCCCCCATCCAGTCTCGACCTATGTCGGCAAACCATAATTTATTATCATCTGGTGCCCAATCAAAACCGGTCACATTACGTAAACCTGTGGCCACCTGTTGGCTGCTGCCGCTGTTGACATCGATGGCGATGATACTGCCAAACGGCGCAGGAGCCTCGCACACATTACAGGGGGCCCCAATAGCAACATATAAGCGGCCATCAGGACCAAAGCGCATCGCGCGGCGACTCTTGTTGGTTTTGCCTGGTAAGCGGTTATACACCTCTTTACCACGATTAGGACGACGCATGCGATTTTCGATATCCGCATAACGGATAATCCGCGAGCCTTCGGCCACGTAAAGATCGCCATCATGAAAAGCGAGTGCTTCTGGATGATGTAGATCCTTGGCGACGATATAGCGTTTATCGACTCGACCATCGGCATTACTGTCCACCAATGCATGGATTGCCCCCGCCTTATAGGAGCCGACAAATAGGGTACCATTGTCGCCCATGGCCATCTGCTTAGCATCGCCCAGATCGGAAGCATACAAAGAGAGCCCAAATCCTTTGGCGACCGTGATCATAATCGATTGCCGCTCGGCATTGACCGCTGTTGCCATAGCCATGGTGACCATGGCTATAAACAACTTAAAAGATAAAGTTTTTATTGATTTATTTTTCATTATCTTAAGTTCATCTACTTATTCATCCTTGAATCATATAGGTTATAGCTGAGCCATATCCCCTTTGGTCTCCAGCCAGGCTTTACGATCGCCTGAGCGTTTCTTCGCTAACAACATATCCATCAGAGCCATCGTATCATCGGCTTCATCAATAGTTAACTGCACTAAACGGCGCGTATTGGGATCCATTGTAGTTTCGCGCAGTTGCAGCGGATTCATCTCGCCCAAACCTTTAAAGCGAGTCACCTGTACTTTGCCTTTCTTTTTCTCAGCGGCGATGCGATCTAAAATGCCCTGCTTTTCCGCCTCATCAAGGGCATAAAACACCTCTTTACCCACATCGATACGAAACAGCGGCGGCATCGCCACATAGATATGGCCTTTCTCTACCAATACTTTGTAATGCTTCATAAACAGTGCACATAGTAAGGTCGCAATATGCAGTCCGTCGGAGTCAGCATCGGCCAGAATACAAATTTTGCCGTAACGCAGCTCAGCAATATCATTACTGTCAGGATCGCAGCCTATCGCCACTGAAATATCGTGCACCTCTTGCGAGGCCAATACCTGCGATGCGTCCACTTCCCAGGTATTTAAAATCTTACCGCGCAAGGGCATGATGGCTTGAAACTCACGGTCTCTTGCCTGTTTAGCACTGCCGCCTGCCGAGTCACCCTCGACTAAAAATAGCTCGCCACGCATAGGATCTTGGCCGCTACAATCGGTTAGCTTCCCGGGTAGGGCTGGGCCCGAGGTCACTTTTTTACGCGCCACTTTCTTGGCTGCTTTTAAGCGTTTCTGCGCATTATTAATGCACATATCGGCCAAGGCTTCGGCCTGCTCTGTATTGGTATTAAGCCATAAACTAAAGGCATCACGCACAATACCAGAGACAAATGCAGCGCTCTGGCGGCTGGAGAGTTTCTCTTTAGTCTGTCCTGCAAATTGCGGATCCTGCATCTTAATCGACAAGATATAACTACTGCGGTCCCAAATATCTTCGGGCGAGAGCTTGATACCGCGCGGGATCAGATTTCGGAACTCACAAAACTCGCGCATAGAGTCAAGCAAGCCTTGCCTAAATCCATTGACATGGGTGCCACCTAGCGGGGTCGGAATAAGGTTAACATAGCTTTCGTTAAGGTAATCACCGCCTTCTGGCAACCAAGTTATCGCCCAATCAACCGCTTCGGTATTGCCTGTCATAGTGCCGATAAACGGCTCTTTGGGTAAGGTCTCTGCTCCGTTAATCGAGGCTTGCAGATAATCGGTTAGGCCGCTTTCATAAAACCACTCTTCGCTTTCACCAGTTTGTTTATTGGTGAATTTAATTCGCAGTCCAGGGCACAATACCGCTTTGGCGCGCAGCAAATAAACCAGTTTAGGAATAGAGAAATTAACTGAATCAAAATAGCTGGCGGTAGGCCAAAAATGCACCCGGGTGCCCGTATTGCGTCTACCGCAGGTGCCTGTGACCTTAAGATCTTCAACCTTATCACCATTCTGGAACGCCATTTCATAGACTTCACCGCCACGTCTCACGCTGATTTCCACGCGATCAGACAAGGCGTTAACCACCGAGATACCCACCCCGTGCAAGCCGCCTGAAAACTGGTAGTTATCGTTAGAAAACTTACCGCCGGCATGCAGTTTAGTTAAGATCAATTCGACCCCAGAAATCCCCTCTTCTGGATGAATATCAACGGGCATACCACGACCATCGTCAATCACTTCCAGCGAGTTATCTTTATGAAGGATCACGTCAATTTTAGTTGCGTGTCCTGCCAGCGCCTCATCCACACTGTTATCGATCACCTCTTGTCCTAAATGGTTCGGACGGGTGGTGTCGGTATACATGCCGGGTCTACGCTTAACAGGGTCGAGTCCATTAAGTACTTCAATTGCATCTGAGGTGTATTGATTTGTCATGGCACACACATATGGTTATTCAGGCCTTATTGCGGCCCTACATGTCTATTTATTAAGAAACAGGAACTGGCAGATCCTATCCAACTGTTGTTCATAGCCGATAAAACTATGGTCACCACCCGCCTCTATTAGCAGCTGACAACAATGGTATTTATTCACTGCTTGTTGGTAATCGAGCACTTCGTCACCAGATTGTAATAATACAAAAAAACGCTCAGGGTAGAGAATAACCTGGGTATCATACAGTGCAACCTCTTGTTTATGCTCGGGTAATATTTGATACGTTTCATCAGTATAGGGATTGTACTGTTGGCCGATAAAATCATCAAATAAGGCATAAGGCGTGACAGCAGGATTAATAAGTACCGCCCTGCCACCGTAAGTTTCGGCGAGGTAACTAGCAAAGTAGCCCCCCAATGAGGAACCAATAAAATGCAGCGACTCCCCTTTAGCCAATGCTTGTTCGACAATCTCTATCAGTAATGTCATCGCGGCTGCGGGAGTGGCGGGTAACTGCGGTTGAAAAAAAGAGAGTTGTGGAAAATGCTTGGCAATATATCGAGCGGTCGCCAGTCCTTTATCTGACTGAGGGGAGCTATTAAAGCCATGGAGATAGAGCAGCATATTTCCTCGATAACGATTGCTATTATTTAACTCGTGATACCGACACTGACAACACCGAATAAATCAAAAGGTAGCGACAGATAGAGTAAGTGCCACGATGCTAACATTGGCAGCGCAATTCACCAAATAAAGCTTTAGCTCCAATCAAGCATCACCATGACGCTGAGCTAGCATGAGGATTCGTTAGTAGCCACTTGACTCATGATCGGGAGAAAACTTATTGCCTGGAACCCGGTAAACATTGGTCAATATAGCACCATCACTTTTAAGCTCCAGTAATCGATAGCCTGGTTGCTGCGCATCTAAAGCGAAATAAGGCGACTTAGGTTTAAACTGGATGCAGGTGGAAGGTGTTGCCATTAAACGCATGCTGCCATGCTCTGTTGGGTGGGTTTGATCTAAGCTTTGATGCACATGCCCCCACAATAATCCCTTAACCTGAGGTAGCTTAGCAACCTTGGCAATAAAGTCAGAACCATTGTCCATACAGTGTTGATCCAGCCACTGACACCCCACCAAAATTGGATTGTGGTGCATCACCAATAATGTATGTTTATCTGGTTGTGCGGCAATCGCGGACTCTATCAAAGCTAGTTGAGTGTCCGCCATATGGCCTCCGGGCTTTCCCCTAACAGTGGAGTCCAACATGATAATTTGCCAGTTACCTGCCAAGATGCGTTGTTCGCCATACACTCGAGGCCCTTGCATATGCAGGTGCATCACTCGGGGATCGTCATGATTACCGGGTAAGTAATGGCAAGGTAAATTCAGCGGTTCAATCGCACGCACAAAATTATGATAAGACTCGTGCGAGTAATCCTGACTTATATCCCCTGTCGCCAACATAAGGTGCGCGGGATAATCAACCGCCTTAATGGTGCTAAGCACCGCTTCTAAGCTATTTGCGGTATTAACGCCTAAAAGTTGAGCTTCGCGATCGGCAAACAGGTGCGGATCGGTCACTTGGACCAGTCTAACGCTTTCACCTTCACCGATAGAATAAGAGATTGCCTCTTTTAGCACATTAAAACCCTAAAATGTCGACTGACAAATAATCCTGACATGGTTGTCAATCTGTAGTAACTCTTCAAGAAAAGCATTTACCTGGTACTTTTCATCTCTATGATACATACGTATATTTGGGTAATCATATACTGGTCTTAAGCGATAAATCTGTCGACTAGTTAACACTTCTGCTAATTTAGCATCGTGATAAACACGAACGACAACCTTCGGGGTATCAATTAATTGCACGGAGTCGATGGCTCTAGAGATTTCAATCAATTGGGTATATTGGGTATTTTCGAGCAATTTTACGTCTAAACTGCCAAAATCACCATTGACTTGCCAACAGGCCCCTTGCTCGCAAGAGGCGGGTAGCCAACGCAATATATTAAAGTAATTTCGACTACATAAAGCCAAAAAGCGACTGACGTCCACTTGATAGCTATTGTGCCGCTTGTTTAACGAAACTGTCACAGCCCTTCTCTTAATTTTTGGTAGTTCAATTGCAGCCATTGCAGACCAATCATGGTAGAGGCGTTATTTATCACACCATCACATAATAGTTGGTAAGCCGCTTCACGTGACATCACATGTACCTTGATATCTTCATGCTCATCACTAAGCCCATGAATACCATTTGCTACACTCGCATCTACTTGGGCCCAATAAAAGTCAAAACGTTCACTACTGCCACCAGGGCTAGCAAAGTAGTCACCTACTCGCACCATTTTGCTTGCCACCAATCCCGCTTCCTCTTGCAGCTCACGGTGGGCCACTTGCTCTGCCGATTCACCAGGTTCAATCATACCAGCCACTAACTCAAACAACCATGGTGTCGAGGTATCCGCCACAACAGGTATCCGAATTTGCTCAATCAACACCACTTTATCGCTAACTGGATCATAGGGCAGCACCACCACAGCGTGGCCACGCTCAAATACCTCACGGGTCACTACCTCACTCCATCCGCCGGCAAATAACCTGTGTTTAAAACGATATTCATCAACACGAAAAAACCCCTGATAGAGGGGTTCTTTGCTGAGCATCTCGATATCATCACGGCTAAACTTCTGTTTCATCAGCTTTCCTTTGAGTTATCTTCATCGTCGCTAGGGTATATGCAGGGTCGCTAAATATAGCATGTAAGCTCCTAAAAATTGCAGACATAAAATCAAAAACTGTTACACTTCATAGTTGACTTAAAATTGGTTAATTTCTTAATATCTTAACCTTATAAGTTTAGATGTATCGGGAAGCGTCGGGAAGCGCAAACCGCTTTACTCAATGATTTGCTGTAAAGCATCACTTAACTTTATTAAGTAAATTGCTCCACCCTAAGGAGTATTTATGTCTAAAAAAGGACAGGTAATGAAATTTAAGATTCGCACCTTGTGTGCAGCCTTGACTCTAACGGCGACAACTTCAGCCGTGCACGCCGACGATCTATTGCAAATTTATCAACAAGCCCTCACCAGCGACCCTATTGCTCTGCAAGCGCAATCTCAGCGCGACAGACTCTACGAGCAGATTGAAGAAAATCGCGCTCCACTGCTGCCAACCATTAGCGCTAGCATTGGTTATGGCAAGAGTTGGTCAGATGTATCTGACAGTATCTATAACAGCGGCTTAAATGCTGGCGTGTCATTGAAGCAAGTAGTATACGACCACAGTGCGTGGGTGGGTCTGGATTTGGCTGAACTTGCCGCCACGCAGGCCGATGCTGCTTATGCATCCGTGCTGCAAAACCTAATTATTCGCGTCACGAGTGCTTATTTTGAGGTATTGTCGGCAAAAGATAACTACGAGTTTAAAGGCGCAGAAAAACGCGCGATTGAACGTCAACTAGAACAAACTAAACAACGTTTTGCGGTAGGCTTGACTGCCATTACCGATGTACATGAAGCTCAAGCACAGTACGATTTAGCCCGCGCCTCTGAAATCTTAGCGGAAAACCAGCTAATCAACAGCTACGAAGCCTTACGCGAGATCACCGGCATCGACCATAAATCAATCGATATCTTAGATACTAATCGCTTCACCGCCGTTTCACCGATGCCAGCTAAACCGGGTGAGTGGTTAAAAATGGCCGAAAGTAACAGTGTTGATCTTATGGCGACCCGCATCGGTAAAGATATTGCACAGCAGACCATCACGCTTTACAAATCAGGTCATATGCCGTCGCTGAATTTAAATGCAGGTTACACCACTAATCTTGAGCAAAAGAACCAAATAGGTAATCAGCCGGATGTGGATAATGCCAATGTCGGCCTTAACCTTAAGCGTACCGATTTTCGAAGGTTTCAAAGTCAGTTCACGAGTTAATCAAGCACAGTATCAGTATGTTGAAGCCAGTGAAAAGATGGAACAAACGTACCGTAAAGTCGTTAAAGATGTGCGCAACAACTTCAACAACGTCGGCGCCTCTATCAGCTCAATTCGTGCTTATGAGCAATCAGTTATCTCTTCAGAGAGTGCACTAAAAGCCACCCAAGCCGGTTTTGAAGTGGGGACTCGTACGATTGTTGACGTACTAAACCGTACCCGTGATTTGTACGATTCAAAACGTCAATTATCGAATGCCCGTTACGGTTACATCAACTCCATTTTAGCGCTAAAACAAGCGGCTGGTACCCTGAATGAAGATGATGTGATTGCGATTAACAGTGGGTTAATTACACCTGTTGTCAGCCAGTAAAACGGATTGTTAATTATAAAAAAACCGCCTTACGGCGGTTTTTTTATATCGATTCATTCAACACATACAGATAATCACGCTAGGTTGAATGTACCTTAAATAAGGGCTTTAAAACACCAGTTCTACACCAGCAAAAGCGCCCTTGAACTGTGAATTCGCAGTGATACCGTCAAAGGCATTAACATCGAAGGTAAAATCACGGTAGCCGACACGGATTTTAGTGTCTAGCGCGACCCCATCAAACTGCCAACCTAAACCAACAGAATAATCATATACGCTAGTTTCATCGATGCCGAGCATCACATCAGCAAAACCGTATAAACCTAAGCCGGGTAAACCGACTTCGGCATTAGCGTACGCCATCACCACACCACTGCTGAGATCTTTTTGCTCAGGATGGCCAGCATCAGCAACTCGATATGAACCGTGCATACGTTTGTAAGCCGCACCTAAATCGAGCGCGACCAAGTCGTTATCGAGCAGTTCGTAATACAGCACAAAATCGGTATTGCTTAAGTTAGTCGCGGTCGTAATATCACCAGGATTAAAGGTATGCTCTCCAAAAGTCCAAGGAGCAACCAATGTGCCTTGACCATCGGCGTCTAAACGATTTTCACGAATTTTAACATTAGGTACTAATGGGATCGGGTGCTCAACGGCAACCCAAAGGCTACCTTGTGATGATGAGCCGTAATCAAAATCTTGTTGAGTTTGACCACCTTGTGCAAAAGTACCATTGGTATCTGCTTGCCAAATATCGCCACCCACTTTAAAACCAACCAGTGTCGCGGCCTGTGCAGAAGTCGCTGCCAATGAACTCAGCAGAGCACATGCAAGTAGTGTTTTTTTCATCATTTAACCTTGAGTCAATAAGTTAGTGAGATCAATTACCGCAGCGTTTGCGCGGGAAATATAATTGGCCATCACTAAAGAGTGATTAGCCACTATGCCAAACCCAGAACCATTCAGGATCATCGGGCTCCACACAGGTTGCTGAGTTTCTTCCAGCTCACGAATGATCTGCTGTAAGCTGACTTCAGCGTTTTTCTTCTTTAATACATCGGCAAAATCGACCTCGATAGCCTTCATAAAATTCAGCAAGGCCCATGTGGCACCGCGAGTTTCATAAAAGACATCATCAATTTGCCACCAACCTGTTTTTATCTGCTTATGTGCTAGATTAGGGGTCGACTGACTGGCTTCGGTATCACCGGCCAAATCGGTATTGAGACGATCCTGTCCTACGCTAGCAGATAGCCGCTGTGACATACTACCTAGGCGCTTTTGCACCTCTTTTAGCCATTCATTTAAGTTATCGGCACGGGCATAAAACTGAGCGTCTGGATTATTAGTGTCCGCGATACGGGCACGATACAGTTTGAGTAATTTTATCGCATCACGGTATTCACCTTCGGCACTGGGAACCAACCAACTGGTGTGTTCAATATTCAGCTTAGAATGGGCGGCTAACAGGTCTTTATCGGCAGTCGATTGCGATTGCGAACGACTAAACTCTTTGCGCATGATCAAGGCGAGATCGCGCGCCTGCTCGATAGCACCAAATTCAAACGCTGGCATGTTATCCATAAATAACGAGGGCGGCATAATGTCATTAGATAACCAACCACCGCTCTTATCGAGCAGGGTCTCGACCGTTAAAATCAGTGACGTGGTCGTCGCATAGCCTACCACTTTGTGGCCAGTGGCACTGTTAAGCTGGTGTGGCTCTATCCTATCGGGCTCGACGCTCCACCAGACACTGACGAAATAGCCAATTAGAAACACTATCGCGGCTACAAGGCCGCCTTTTTTCCATGTTATCTGCATACGATGACTCCATTAATGGTGGTGATGATGATCCATTTCACCATCTTGCTTAGCCGCATCTTGTTTGGTGACCTTCAGGGTAATGACCTGCTCGGTACCATTATCAAATTTAAGCGTTAAATCAACTTTCTGGTCAATTTGCAATGGCTGTTTTAAGCCTAACAGCATCACATGGTCACCCGATGGCGCCAAGGCCAAATTGCCATGGGTGGCAATGGTAAAATGGGCTTGTTGGCGCATTTTGATCACGCCTCCCTCTTCGACCAGAGTGTGTAATTGTGCCTGCTCGGCAACATCGGTTTCTACAGCCACTAAGTTGATCTCAGGGCCATGATTCATCAGGGTAAAATAGGCTGCCGTATTAGGGACTGTGGTAGGCATGGCTCGCACATAACCATCGACTAGCATCACATTTGCCAAAGCGGAGAATGAAGTGCATGATAGCAACACAAAGTTAAACGCGTGTTTGAAAATCTGTTTCAATGTCTTAAACTCCTTCTTAATCCCATTTGCCACAATAAGGATCTTGACCAATGAGTACCATTCAAATTCTGGATGAGCAGGGCGTTCGCATTATCACCTTAAATCGCCCAGAAAAACGCAATGCGCTTAATCTCGATATGTACAATCAGCTCACAGAATACCTTATCCAAGGGGAATCAGACAACGGAATTAATGCCTTTCTGATTAAAGGGCAAACAGATTGTTTCACCTCAGGTAATGATATCGCTGACTTTTTAAAAAATAGTAACTTAGGTCCAGAGCATCCTGCGTTTAAGTTTCTTTTTACCCTGCTTGATCTCAATAAGCCCATTGTTGCTGCCGTGACGGGAGCTGCCGTCGGGATCGGTACCACACTGCTACTGCATTGCGACTTAGTTTACGCCGACAACAGTGCTAAATTTCAACTCCCCTTTGTCAATTTAGCCTTGGTTCCCGAAGCCGGTGCCAGCCTGTTATTGCCACGTTTAGTGGGACCGCAAAAAGCCGCCGAATTGCTGCTATTAGGTGAAAGCTTTAATGCCGAGTCGGCATTGTCGATGAATATCGTCAATCAGGTGTTACCCAGTGAGCAGCTATTTGACCATGCGCTCAACCAAGCGATTAAGTTAGCGCAGAAACCGCCTCAAGCCTTGCAGGCGAGTCGCCGCTTAATGCGATACGATATCGAGGTGGTGCGCTCGCAAATGCAACAAGAGTTAGCAGCGTTCGCGCAGCGACTGCAAAGTGATGAAGCTAAGGCGCAATTTACCGCTTTCTTGAATAAGTAACACCATAAACGAGTGATAATACAGCGTCGGTTTAGCCAACCTAAGCCGGCGACATCATTATTTACAACCTAAATCCAACCTATATGATGCTGTCATCTCCTCTTGGTACAAAAGTCACCTCACACTTAGCTATTATCGTGAAGCGAGAATCAGTTCTAACTCATTGAATCTATTTATCGTAACCATTACAGCTAAAGTACTAAGGTAAAAATCAGCAAGCTAATTACAACAACCACGCCTAACTCTACGGCAATAGCGGCTGGGCTCTGTGTACTGGTTAATCTAAGTTTCATCATAGTATCCTCTCAATAAATATCACTATCATCTGGTTTAACACTTGCTATGACCTATCAATCAAAGCCTATGTAGCTAACTAATAAGGTGCTCTTCGCTTCGGTAATACCAGTGCTAGCACAAAATAAATCAGTAACCACATAGCCGGATTTATTACCACCGCGAGTGCCCACACCACGCGAGTCCACAGACACGACCAAGCAAACTTATCAGCCATCGTCGCCGCAACCCCACAAATCAAACTATCAGATCGCTTTAGAGCATCAGTTAAATCATCAATCTTCATTGGTGACTCCTATTAAATTATTGCTTTAGCAATACAAGTTTACAGTTAACTGCCAGTCAGACTTCTTACTGTGCACACCAGTGCCGCGCAAATCACAAAACCTAAGACAGGTAACAATAAAATCAATGCCAGCTCCACAAAATACATCTGCCTAGTCCTTTTGGCTCACACTGGCAATCACAGGATGTTGCTCTGGCATTACCGTATCGAGCACCGGGTTAGATGACTCAAAGCCACTATCAAACAGCGACTCCGACAACTGCGCCTGCAGTGACAATGTTAATTCTTGTTGAGCAATAGCGATCGCCTCTTGCATTTGCGCCGCTAACTGACGCTCCAAAGTGGCGCTGATGTCATTGGGTATAAAATCCTCTGCCGTTGCAGAAAAACTAACCCCGATAAATGTGGCAGCGATTAATGACATCTTAGTTAACTTGTTCATGGTCTTACCCTTTGTTGTTGAATGGTGATAAATAAGACAATACAAGCGGTGTGCCAACTCGACAAAAACAAACTAAGCAACTGAATTAAAATAGAAAACACAAGATGGGCATTATCCCAAATAACGAACAAGCATTAACCAAGTCAGTAGGTGTTAGCGAGTTTCGCTAGGCAGTGGTCATTTTCACTACCCTCTATGTTGAACGCCCATATCAAAGCTGAGCGCAACAAAAAAGCCTTCACCGAAGGTGAAGGCTTACGCTGACATAACAAGGTAACAGTGAATTAAACCGTGATGTTATCCAATAAAGATGGATAGTACTTATTTACACACTATCCATGCAGGCTCTGGCCTGATGGATCACTTCGATACCCGCGCCAGGTTTGTGGGCATTTTCACTCACATAACGACGCCAAGCTCGCGAGCCCACTTCACCTTGATACAGCCCAGTAATATGGCGAGTGATATGGTTTAAGCGCCCGCCTGCTTGTAAGTGTTTTTCGATATAGGGGAGCATTTTTTCTAGCACGGCATCTCGGCTCAACACAGGCTTTTCGCTACCACATAAGCATTGATCAACTTCGGCCAGAATATAAGGGTTTTGATAGGCTTCACGCCCCACCATTACACCGTCTAGATGTTTAAGATGCTCAGCACATTCATCTAAGGTTTTAACGCCACCATTAATGGAGATATTCAGCGCGGCATAATCGCGCTTTAAACGATAAACGCGCTGATAATCCAGCTCTGGGATCTCACGATTTTCTTTGGGGCTCAAGCCTTGCAGCCAAGCTTTTCGGGCATGGATAATAAAGGTGTCACAGCCTGCGGCGCTAACTGTGTCGATAAATTCAGTCAAAAACTCATAACTGTCTAACTCATCGATACCAATACGGGTTTTGACCGTAACGGGGATATCCACCACACTGCGCATTGCATCGACACATTCGGCCACCAACTTAGGTTCGGCCATAAGGCAGGCACCAAAGCGTCCATTTTGCACTCTATCTGACGGGCAACCGACATTAAGATTAATCTCATCATAACCACGTTGCTCAGCCAATTTGGCACAGGTGGCTAAGTCAACCGCATTCGACCCACCAAGTTGCAGTGCAAGCGGGTGCTCCTCTTCGTTATACGCTAAATAATCCCCCTTACCATGGATAATCGCTCCCGTTGTCACCATCTCGGTATACAGCAAAGCTTGAGCAGACATGATGCGAGCAAAGTAGCGATAATGCCTATCCGTCCAATCCAGCATGGGCGCAATACTGAAAGTACGATTGATGACTGATGGCATGATATTTAACGACATAAAAAACGGTATCCCCTAGTTTAGCAAGCCACAGTAAAGGGCGTGACCGCGCATTTTACCTCGACCACTAGAGAATGCACAGGTCTGCGTTCAATTGAGACGTAAAAAGAACGGGCAAACTTACCTGTAATATCCTCTATACATGTCATGCCCCTTCCCCTTGCTACTTGCCCCACTATCAGCGCCTTACTTGACATGTTTACCCAGCAAATAAAATACACAGTAATGACAAGTTTCAAATGCCGCCTATAAAAACGTCAAACGATCACGTAAGCCTAATAAAGCCCTTGCTCGAGATCGGTACGCCTATGCTAAGGTGGTCAAACCACAATGTGTTATAACGCTAAATACACCTAAGCTTATAGCCTTGAATTAATCCCTACTTGAGATAAGGCCTCATCCGTCATGAATGTTAACTTTATTAACCCCTTTTTAGCCTCGCTACTCAATGTGCTGGAGACCATGGCGAACATGCAACTGACGCCGGGTAAGCCAAATTTAAAGCAAGATAATATCGCTAAGGGAGATGTATCAGGACTTATTGGCCTAGTTGGGCCGCAGACAAAGGGATCGCTATCGATCACCTTTGAAGCGCCATTGATACTTGAGATCATGCATAAGATGCTGGGAGAAAAGCCGCAACAGATCAACGAGGAGATCACCGATCTGGTCGGCGAATTAACCAACATGGTGACAGGCGGAGCAAAAAAACTATTAGGGGAAAAGGGCTACGACTTTGAGATGGCGACCCCAGTAGTGGTATCGGGTAAGGCACACACCATAGCCCATAAATCAGATGGGCAAAAAATCGTTATGCCTTTTAGTAGCGAATTCGGTAACGCTTATATCGAAATCTGTTTCGAACGCTAACACAGACCTTAACGACTTGGGTCGTTAAGGTAGTTAATCGTTATAAAAATCAGCGCTAATGGGGTATTTGTCGTTAGTCCATGCAAACGGCTACGCGCGGGGTCAATTTGGTCACTAACTCGTAGGCGATAGTGCCAATATGCTCGGCAACATCCTCAACGGGTAACGCCTTGCCCCACAACATGACAGCATCCCCAACCTTATCAGTGGCGTCTATGCCTAAGTCCACCGTAAGCATATCCATTGATACTCTGCCAACAATAGGTACTAAGCGGCCATTGACCCACACTGGGGTACCCTCTGGGGCATTACGCGGATAACCGTCACCGTAACCAATCGCCACCACCCCTAATTGGGTATCTTGCTTAGCATGCCAATAACTGCCATAGCCCACAGGATCGCCGGCCTTGTGGTCGCGAACAGCAATGAGCTGCGACACCAACTCCATGGCTGGCACTAAACCATGATTACTGCCAAAGTCATTGGCAACGGGTGAGACACCATAAAGGGCAATACCTGGGCGGATCCAATCGGCCTGTGTTTGCTGCCAGTACAATGCTGCAGCCGAGTTAGCTAAGGTGCGAAATCCCGGCAGACCTTGGGTCATCTCATTAAAACGTTCGGCTTGTTTCGCCGTCGCTGGATTATCAGGCTCATCGGCGCAGGCAAAGTGGGTCATCAAATGGATAGGTTTGGCCACTTGCGGGCACGCCATTAAACGGGCATAAATGGCGTTGAACTGGGCCAGATTAAAGCCAAGCCTATGCATACCCGAATCAATTTTTAGCCATACGGTCACAGGCTTAGTCAGAGTTTGCTGCTCGAGC
This sequence comes from Shewanella sp. 553, assembly GCF_059338375.1. Lineage (NCBI taxonomy): Bacteria > Pseudomonadati > Pseudomonadota > Gammaproteobacteria > Alteromonadales > Shewanellaceae > Shewanella > Shewanella sp. 553. The sequence continues at coordinate 639,499 of NZ_CM181701.1, read as the reverse complement.
ATCTCGATTTGAAACTCGTGGTGCACCACGGTATCTATGTCATGGGTGACGAGCAGTTCCAGATCGCTTTGACGAAAAAAACCTTCTAACAGCAGCAGTTTAGCAGTAACGCCACCAGTCCTGAGTTCGAGCGCCTCTTCTAATCTTGCCAAGCCAAAACCGTCGGCGGTCGATAGACAGTTAGCAACATTCAGTAAACCATGACCATAGCCATTAGCCTTAACCACGGCCATGACCTTACTGTGGGGGGCGAGCTCGCGTAATCGGCGTAAATTCGATTTCAGCGCCGCGGCACTGATCTCTGCACGGGGAAAGGGTTTCAAACAATAACCTTATTTTAGAAGCAAGTAACCTATAACAACATAGCGCAAATTAACGGCTCGCGGGGCAAGATAAATCATCTTTCATCCTGCCCCACTGGCGATTAATCTTCTTCGAATTGAGGACCCGCGTAGTTATCAAAGCGTGAATATTGGCCTTGGAACACCAAACGCACCCGGCCGATAGGGCCGTTACGTTGCTTACCAATAATGATCTCTGCGGTGCCTTTATCTTGTGAGTCGTCGTTATACACCTCATCACGATAAATAAACATGATCAAATCCGCATCTTGCTCAATAGAACCCGATTCACGCAAATCCGAGTTTACAGGGCGTTTATCGGCGCGTTGCTCCAACGAGCGGTTAAGCTGTGACAGTGCGATCACTGGGATCTCTAACTCTTTTGCCAAGGCTTTAAGCGAGCGCGAGATCTCGGCGATCTCCAGCGTTCGGTTGTCTGACAAAGCAGGTACCTGCATCAATTGCAGGTAATCGATCATGATCATCGACAAACCGCCATGCTCTCTGGCAATCCGCCGTGCGCGGCTACGCACCTCGGTTGGCGTTAAACCCGAGCCATCATCGATATACATCTTGCCCTGCTCGAGCATAATGCCCATGGTCGACGATACCCGAGCCCAATCGTCATCGTCGAGCTGACCGGTACGGATCTTGGTTTGGTCGACGCGTCCAAGCGACGCCAGCATACGCATCATGATCTGTTCTGAAGGCATCTCGAGACTAAAAATCAATACCGGTTTGCCTTCATTCAATGCCGCTTGCTCACACAGGTTCATCGCAAACGTGGTCTTACCCATAGAGGGACGCGCCGCCACGATGATCAAGTCACCCGATTGGAAACCGGCGGTCATCTTATCTAAGTCGCCAAAGCCACTCGATACCCCGGTAACACCGTTATGCGGGTTGTTATATAGGGCTTCAATTTTATCGACCGTTTTTTCCAAAATGGTCTTAATGCCTTCTGGTCCCTCATTGGCATTGGTGCGCTGCTCGGCGATTTTAAAGACTTTACTCTCGGCTAAATCCAGTAGCTCGCCCGAGTTTCGTCCTTCAGGATTAAAGCCGGCATCGGCAATCTCGTTGGCGACTTTAATCATTTCGCGTACCACCGCACGCTCACGCACGATAGAGGCGTAGGATAAAATATTACCTGCACTTGGGGTATTTTTAGCAATTTCACCTAAGTAGGCAAAACCACCGGCATCTTCAAGACTATCTTCAAGTTCGAGCTGCTCTGATACGGTGATCAAATCTATCGGTTGGCCGGCAGCCACCAAAGACTCCATCGCCATAAAGATCATCCGGTGAGAACGGGAATAGAAATCTTCTTTTACCACGGCCTCAGCCACTTTATCCCACGCGTCAGAGTCCAACATCAAACCACCCAGCACAGATTGCTCGGCCTCAATCGAATGTGGCGGCATCTTTAATGCATCGAGTTGTAAATCTCTGGGCTTTTTCTTAGCCTGAAAACTACCTTGCTGTGCCATTTACTCTCCAAATTTCCAACAATTAGGCAAAATATGATATAAAACTGGGGTCAAGCAGAGCCATAACTGGCAGCCTACGCCAGTTAATCCAACAAACACACCTATAATAATTAAGGAATAAACATGCGCAAAGCATTGGTTGCAGCCTTAATGCTGTCATCAGGCATCGCCATAGCCGATGAAGGGCAGTGGCAACCTTATCAGATGCCGTCAATCGCCGATAAACTTAGCGAACGCGGTATTCACATTGCAGCAGAGCAACTCGCCGATCTGACCCAATACCCAATGAATGCCGTTGTTGGCCTCGGGTATTGTACCGCCAGTTTCGTATCCCCCCAAGGGTTAGTTGTGACTAATCACCACTGTGCTTATCAGGCTATCCAATACAACAGTAAAAAAGCACATAACTACATCGAAACCGGCTTCTTAGCCAAAAAAATGAGCGATGAACCCTCGGCGGGCCCTAATGAGCGCCTGTATATTACCGAGGCGGTCACCGATGTGAGTGACCAAGTCAAACACCAATTAAGCGACGATCCACTGCAACGGTTTGAGCAAATCCAAACCCATCGCAAAGCCTTAATCAAACAGTGTGAGAGCGATGAAAACTACCGCTGCTCGGTACGCAGTTTTCATAACGGCTTAGAATACTACCTTATCAAGCAGTTAATCATTCGTGATGTGCGTCTGGTCTATGCCCCACCAGAGAGCGTGGGCGCCTTTGGTGGTGATATCGATAACTACGAATATCCGCGCCATTCGGGCGACTTTACCTTCTTGCGCGCTTATGTAGGCAAAGATGGTAAGCCTGCGGCATATTCAGCTGACAACGTGCCCTTTACCCCTAAAAGCTACCTCAAGATTAACCGCGATGGCGTCAAAGCCGGTGACGGCGTATTTGCCGCAGGCTATCCGGGTTCGACCAGCCGTTACCGCCTCACCAGTGAACTTAAGTTTGCCAGCGACTGGCTCTACCCTACCCTCGCTACGCGCTATCAACTGCGTATCGATACCCTCGAAGCCATGGGAGAACATGATACGGATGTAGCCATCAAATATGCAGGCACGCTACTGTCGATGGCTAATCGCATGAAAAAGTACAATGGTCTACTCGATGGTTTTAAGGCTACCGATATTGCGAGCATCAAACAGTCACGCGAAGATAGCTTTAGCCACTGGCTTGCAAACGATAGTGAGTATCAGCACTACCAAGCCAAATTTGACCAACTCGAAGCCTTATTGATTGAGCAACGTGCAGCGCAGCAACGGCGCTACTTCTTCGACAACGCTCAGTCTAGCGCCTTGTTGTCTGCGGCCAATCAGCTTTACCGCTTAGCCAAAGAGCAAACCAAGCCCGATGCTGAGCGTGAAGAGGGTTATCAAACCCGTGACATGAAGATGTTTAAAGCGCGTCTTAAACGTATCGATTCACGTTTTGCCATTTCCGTTGATAAGACGTTATGGCTGCAGGATCTTAACGCGTATCTGGCGCAAGAACATCGAGTGGCTGAGCTCGACGAGATGCTCAACACCGAAGGGAGTAACATCACGCTGTCAGATAAATTAGACGGCCTCTACTCATTAACTTCACTTACAGATCAAGCTAAACGTTTAGCCTGGATGGATGCCGATGTTAATGCCTTTGAAAGCAGTAGCGATCCCTTTATTCGCTTAGCGGTTGCCCTATACGACACCAATATGGCACAAGAGCAAGCGCAAAAGACCTTAGCCGGTAAACTGTCTAAAGCCCGCCCAGATTATATGCAAGCGGTTATCGCCTACTACAAGGCAAACGATTGGCCAGTGTATCCCGATGCTAACGGTACTTTGCGCATCACTTACGGTATGGTCGATGGTTATCAATCAAAAGATGCCCTCTATAAACAGCCCTTTACCCGCTTAGAAGGACTTGCGGCTAAACATACTGGCGTCACGCCATTTAATGCGCCGCAAAAGGTATTAGATGCCATTACCGCTAAGCGTTACGGCAGTCACCAAGTGGAGTCGGTTTATCAAGATCCCGCCTCATGGTTGTGCCGTCTGTTTTCTTGTATAGATAAACCTGAACGCTTCGACTCGGTGCCGGTTAACTTTCTATCCAGTGTCGATACCACGGGAGGTAACTCAGGCTCACCGGTGTTTAACGGCAAAGGTGAACTGGTGGGGCTGAATTTTGACTCGACCTATGAGGCGATCACTAAAGATTGGTTCTTTAACCCAACCATTACACGTGCTGTGCACGTCGACTTTAGGTATATCCTGTGGATGATGGATGAGGTGGATCATGCCGATAATCTGCTTGATGAGCTAACACTCGTCAGTAATTAACCGCCTAGGCTATATCAAAACCACCTGCGGGTGGTTTTTTATTGCCGGTTTAAAATTACCAACTTGCTAGTCGCTTATTTTAGGCATAAAAAAACACCGCTCTAATCACGTTAGTGCGGTGCTCTCTTTAAAGCGATTAAGCTAAGTTATTAAGCTTCTGCAACAACAGAAACTTTAACTACAGCTTTAACTTCAGTGTGAACTTGAACATCAATTTCGTATTCACCAGTAGTGCGGATAGCACCTAGTGGAAGACGAACTTCGCTCTTAGCAAGTTCAACACCAGCAGCAGTAACTGCATCAGCGATATCACGGTTACCAATTGAACCGAATAGCTTGCCTTCGTCACCCGCTTTAGAAGCGATAACAACTGGCTCAAGTGCGTTAATCTTTTCAGCGCGCTCGTTTGCAGCAGCTAGATCAGCAGCTAACTTAGCTTCTAGTTCAGCACGACGTGCTTCAAAAACTTCAGTGTTAGCAGTGTTAGCAACAACAGCTTTACCTTGTGGTAAAAGGTAGTTACGTGCGTAACCCGCTTTTACAGAAACTTGGTCACCCAAGTTGCCTAGGTTAGCGATTTTATCAAGTAAAATAACGTTCATTTTATATTCCTCTAAATTGATGCAGTATTACTGATGTAAATCAGTGTACGGCAGTAGAGAAAGATAACGAGCACGCTTAATGGCGCGAGCTAGTTGACGTTGATATTTAGCGTTTGTACCAGTGATACGGCTAGGAACAATTTTACCACTTTCAGTGATGTAGTTCTTTAGAGTAGCGATATCTTTGTAATCGATCTCTGTAACGCCTTCTGCAGTGAAACGGCAGAACTTGCGACGACGGAAATAACGTGCCATGTGACAGTCTCCTAAGTTTTCAATTCGACATTTTCAGCGTGTAATACCAAACGGTTTTGGCCATTTCGCCCTTGTTGCAGAGCAATAAAACCTTGAACCTCGATATCCACCCCGGATTTCAGTTTGTCTGTAACGCTTTCAAAGCGTTCGCCGCTCAATATGACTTGTATCTGACAGTATACGTTTCTGAGCATTTCAGCTTCATAACACTGTGATTTGTGTTCCAACATAATCACGCAATGCGCGATACCAGCAGGGCTTTTAAAGCTTCTAGAACGGGTTATGGTTCCAGACAACACCAAGTTATTGGTGGACACAGAAAAACTTACTCTGCTGTGTTTTCAGCGGCTTCTTCAGATTCATCAGCTGCATCAGCAACTGGACGATCTTCGCTAGAACGACGTGAATCACGCTCGTCTTTTGCTTTAGCCATTGGAGAAGCTTCAGTGATGGCACCTTTAGTGCGCATAACCATGCTACGAAGAACAGCGTCGTTGAAACGGAAAGCTGTTTCTAGCTCTTCAACCGATTCTGCAGTTGCTTCTACGTTCATAAGAACATAGTGAGCTTTATGCAATTCGATGATTGGGTAAGCCAGTTGACGACGGCCCCAATCTTCTAAACGATGGATTTGACCGCCAGCTTGGGTAAGAATACCCGTGTAACGTTCGATCATACCTGGCACTTGTTCACTCTGATCAGGGTGAACTAAAAATACGATTTCATAATGACGCATTTTTTGCTCCTTACGGTTATCTAGCCTCGTTGTTGGCTCAGTCAGACCAAATAGAGGCAAGGAACTAATTAAAGTGACTGAATTAAGCCGCGGAATATTACCTGCACAAGCAACAAAATTCAAGCGATATCTTAAGCCGTTGCACTTTACCGACAGGGCATGAAAACGCTATCATATTGGGCTGTCGTATTGACGAGCACCGAAATCTGGGCTCGCTTAAGCAAATTAAGAATAATAATAATGGTAAGAGCTACTCTTTTATTCGTCACACTCTGTTTTTCTTACAGCGCCTGGGCACTTGTTCCGCCCGACTACCAAGAGCCCCCCAGTGATTTTTCTGCCGAAATCGAAGCGGGTTTACAGATCAACACCGGTAACACCGACTCCAGTAGCTTTAACGGCCGAACAAAATTGGTTTACGATACGGCGGTGTACCGTCAAGAAGGGGTGATAAAAGCCTATTACGCCGCCGATGCGGAAAAAACCACCTCGGAAAAGTACGATCTACAGCTACAGTCCAGTTATAAATTTTACAGCGGCTATGTGTTTGCTCGCGGCGACTTTATTGAAGACCGCTTCGGTAGTTATACCCGCAGCTCTACCGTTTCAACTGGCTATGGTTTCGATGTGATCAGCGACAATAACACCCGCCTCAGTTTAGAGGTAGGTCCTGGTTATCGTTATAATTTACCAGCGGTAACCGATGACATTCCCGCCCCCGCCGCCGATCGCGATATCATTTTACGTACCGCAGCCAAATTGGAGCAACGTATCCATGAATACACTAGCTTTAACGCCGATCTGACCGCAGAAGCTGGCGAAGAAAACAACACCTTAACCCTAGATTTAAGTTACAAGAATACCCTGTTCCAAGATTGGGCCTTTAAAATCGGCATGAACGTTAAGTACACCGAAGTGGTGCCCGAAGGCTCGAAACAAACCGATACCGTAACCACTTTCAACCTACTCTATACCTTTCAATAATCGTCATATTAAACAACCGCCTCAACTGCAGCATACATTACGGCCTTACCCTATAAGCCCGATGCAATAAAAAGGCGCAATCATGATGACGATTGCGCCTATCACAGGCGACTCTCTTGGCGAAGCTCACCCATCTTTGATCCCTTGTTATAATTAACAGCCGTTAATCCATCAAGTTAATAACCATGACGACTCACTGCAGACCAATGCTTATCAACCTCTTGTTTAATAAAAGCTCGCTTCTGTGCATTTAACTTGTCTAAATCAATACCAACCGCCTGCTGAGCCGCCTGTTTCGTCGATATATCGGGGTAGCTGACTTGGATGACAGCTAACTCTTTCAGCACACCAGCCAAATGGCCGCGCGCCTCATTAGCCTGATTAATCGCCTTGTCGAGTAACGCATTGCCCTCTTGAGGATTATGAGCGTACAAACCATGTGACGACATGGCAAAATCCCAGCGCCACTGTGCATGCCGAATAGCCATGATGGCATCATTCATCATCGGCCAATTCGCGCCCGCATCCCAGGCGGCGCCCGCTTCATAATGTGCCTTTACCAACAAATCTTCTACCTCACGAGCCTTAGCGTCAATTTGCATCTTGGCCCGTTGCAACCGGCCAACCAAATCGGTCTTATTAGCATGACAGTCTTGGCACACTTGCTCATAATTCGATAACGCGTCACTCACTTGATGATTAGTGAACTCTTTCCCCGTAGCATCTTTTGCCGGTGGCATATGACAACTAATACAGGTGACGCCTGCTTCAGCATGTTGGCTGCGACTCCAGTGTTCAAATTCAGGGTGGCGCGCTTTTAAAATAGGGGTTTTCGAGATGGGATGGATCCACTCGTAAAAACGACGCGCATCATAATATTTCTCGATAAGGTCGGCGGTGCTGCCAAATATCCACGGAATGTTAACCTTATTACTGCGCTCAGGCTGAAAATAATAGGTCACATGACATTGGCCACACACCTGGGCTCCCTGCATATTACTGTCTTGTTTATCAAACGGCAGGTGCACCTTAGCCATGGCATCTTGAGCGTGCGGGCGCGGTAAGTTTAATTCGGCAGAGCCACTGACATGGCAATCAGTACAATACACCACGCTGTTCATTTCGCTGCCGAGATCGGTAAAGTTTTGCGCCGAAAATCCTTCTACACCCAGCTTATCGATTAATCTCGGCACATCCGGTGATTTGCAGGTCCAGCAACTCGCCGATAGGCCTTGCTCCCCAGCAGCTGGCGCCACGCCCGTACGTAAAGTATGACTGACATCGGCCACCGCAAAATGATGACCGCGAGGGCTGTGATATTCTTTGGCGTATGCAGAGCCAGCCCATAAAACAATAGCAGCTGGGTAGCTGGCCAGCATATCGGTCCGCTCCTCCTGCTCTGATGTCGCCGCCCAGCTCGTATATTGATTAGGAAACTTAGCCTGCATCGTTTCAGGACTGGCTGACTCTGCCAGGGCGTAGCCATAATTTATCCACATAGCGCTACCCAATAGCGTTAATAGCAAGCCTTTGTTTCGCCCTAGGGCAGAGCCGAATAACCCTTTATTAAACAACATTATAAATCATCCCTCTTTAACAACGTTTAACACAATATTCATACCGATATCGAGCAGCACCTGCTAGCCAGGGCGTCCGTCTATTCTGGGCTGAGTGAGGATCGGCAGATAAAACCACACAAACAACCCAAAGGAGACGGTCCAACACCCCGCCGCTAACCATAGCCAGGTCTGAGCATATTGCGGCCACAGCAGTGGTAAAACCGCACGCAGTAAGGCCGCGAGGATCAATCCGATAAAGGCGATAGCCATATTGGGCCCCTGATAAATATTGCGACTGGTGTGACCCAGCGATACCCTCGAGATCATCGACAAACAGATCCCGGCGAGCGTGCCGATGGCAAATAGGTGCAGTAGTTGACGGTAAGCATTCTCATCATCAATATTCCACGCCAGTGCAGCCAAGGTAATGGGCAAAAATAAGTAAGCACTGTGCAGCGACCACAACAAAGGTTCACCCAAGGTTTTATGAGGATACCAACGAGACCAGCGCACGAAATGCAGCAGGGCGGCAACGACCAGCAAGCCTTGCTCGATATTAGCTGGTATGACCTTCACCATTGCCTGCAGCACAAGCGTCAGCATTAACAGGATGAGGCAACGGTCTAAGATGACGATGGGATTGGGCTTAGACTGCTTAATGCGCATAGCCGTAAAGAAGGGGATAACGCGCCCACCCACTATGGTGATCAACAGTCCCAGCCACCATAACATCGCCTGCCAAATCTGCTGACTAAGGGTGAAATTACGCTCACTGAGCGCGTAGTAACTGAGTAAATTAATCACTAAGGCAAGCAGTAACATGATGGGAAAACCAATGTTATTCCACTGCTTAACTTTATAAATACAGCGCCATAAGGTTATAGCCGTGATGGCTAAAAACAGTGAATCGAATAACGACGGTAACCATAGCGGCAGCGCCATAGGCAATAACAACAATAACCTAGCCATCAACCAACAACCGAACGTCAATGCCAATCGATACCCTTTTAAGCTAGGTTGATTGGTCCACGTTTGCACCGATGTCAGTAAGAAACCGCAGACAATCGCCAAGGCAAAACCAAATAGCATCTCATGGGGATGCCACCATAATGGCACCACCTTAAGCCAGAATTGATTGGAAAACAGGCTAAATTGCGGCAAAAACCAAGTCACCAACCACAAAGGGATATACAAAGTGGCCAGTATGGCTCCCCCGAGGAAAAATGGCCGAAAGCCTAAACGCCATATGGCTGGTGTTTGTTCTGTTGCGCGTGGATCATCGATATTCAACATGACTATTCCAATATAACATTCAACATAATTAGCTGATTAAAAATCACTTAACCTCATTGAATGGCCATTCTTGACGTATTCAGTCAGGCATGTCCATTAATACTGTGGCTCAGCGCCCAAATAAACACACATTATAAATGCAACTTATAATTTAAGTGTATCCACAGCTGCCATCAGCGACAACCGATAAACTTTCCTATATTGAGAAGTGTGATCTGCCTAGACAAATTACGCTATCATATGTCGCAAAAATACCGCTTTAGAGGTAGTTAAAAGTCAGGTCGTAGCCTCGATGATGCCGACTTATATCGCCTCGCAAACCCACAAGGTTAATCATCATGACCACGCTAATTGAGATCCACTGCGCCACTGAACTTAGCCAGTTGCTGCAACAAAATAATGCTGTGCTGTTATTGTTTGGTGCCACTCATTGCGGGGTTTGTCAGAGCATTAAACCGCGAATAGGTGACATGCTGAGGGATGAGTTTAGTCAGATGAAGTGGGCTTATATCGACTGCCATGCACACCCCGCCATTGCAGCGGCGCACCATGTATTTAGCCTGCCTGTAGTAGAACTCTATTTCCAGGGGCAAGCTTTTGGTCGTTTCTCTAAGGTGTTTTCGATAAGGGAGCTCAAAGAGGCGATTGCTCGCCCCTATTACATGTTGGACTAATTAACAATGGTGACCTTTTCAATCACTATCGCCTTAACAGGAACATCATCATGCTTGCCTTGCGACTGAGTCTTTTGCAAGGCAATTTGATTGACCACATCCATACCCGCTTGCACCCGACCGAACACCGCATATCCCCAGCCGGCATTAGTCGTGGCCACATGATCCAAAAAGGTGTTATCGGCCAGATTAATAAAAAACTCAGCGGTGGCCGAATGAGGCGCATCGGTACGCGCCATGGCAATGGTGCCTTTTACATTGCTAAGGCCACGATTGGCTTCATTAACGATAGCCGCTCGCGTTGGCTTCTCCTGCATATCGACGCTAAAACCGCCACCTTGGATCATAAAACCTTTAATCACTCGATGAAAAATGGTCCCCTCAAAAAATCCCTCTTGGCAATATTTGAGAAAGTTTTTACTGCTGATCGGCGCCCGTTGCATATCGAGCTCAATCTCTATATCACCTAAATTGGTGGTCAAAATAATCATTAAACAGGTGTCCTGTGACATAAGATGCCTGCGAGTATAGCGCAGCCCTCAGATGACGAGAACACTCCTGGCAACATCGCGCAGCCCACTGGAATAAACAGCCCTGCGCTGTTTGTATTCAGTCGCAATTGGCGCTTAAATGGCTCTTACAGGCAATCACTTTAGGTGCAATATGAGTACAGATAAGCGTTACTTTTATGAACCCCGCAACGGCCACGGCCTAGCCCATGACCCCTTAAATGCCATTATTGGCCCGCGCCCTATTGGCTGGATCGCCTCACGCAATGCGCAAGGTGATCGCAATCTGGCACCTTATAGCTTTTTTAACTGCTTTAACTATCATCCGCCCATCATCGGCTTTGCCAGCGTCGGCTATAAAGACAGCGTGGCCAATATTGTCGATACGGGTCAATTTGTCTGGAATTTAGCAACGCGCCCCTTAGCCGAGCAGATGAACCAAACTTCGGCGGCCTTACCCCATGGGCGAGATGAATTTGAGTTTGCCGGGCTCACTCCTGCCCCAGGCGTTCTCGTGGCGGCCGATAGGGTGGCACAAAGCCCAGTGAATTTTGAATGTAAGCTATCGCAATGCATTCAACTGCAGGCGGCTAACGGGGACAAAATTGATACTTGGTTAGTACTTGGCGAAGTGGTTGCGGTGCATATTGCACCGCATCTGCTTGACGCTCAAGGTGTTTATCAAACGGCGCTGGCCGAGCCTGTGCTGCGAGCCGGCGGCCCATCGGCTTATTACGGTATTTCAGAAGCGCAGCGTTTCGACTTAACTCGTCCTACTGCATTTTAATCTGACTACAATGACTACCCATAAAAAAACCGCCCCATGCAACATGGAGCGGTTGTTAACAAGAGTCACTCAGACCGCTTATGCGACTGCGACTTTACGTCTTCTGTCTGCGATGATGATACCAACTAAGGAGATCACCCCAGCCGCGATACCGATGGGCTGACTCAATGATTGCTCAAGCCCTAAACCTATCCCTGCCGTGGCGATATAAGAGACGGTCACACTGGTACCTACGGTCGCCGGTAGACTGACGATCCAGTGGATGGTGCCACGATCGAACAAGTACTTCGTCGCTAACCACAACACACTGGTCGATAACAACATGTTAGAGAAGGCGAAATAACGCCATACCAAAGAGAAGTCAATTTTGGTCATAAAGTAGGCGATCACCAAGATAGGGACAGCAACAAAGAGACGATTACGAATGCTCTGTGGGATCTTAAAGGCATCGATAATGGTTAATCGCAATGAGCGAAACGCAGTATCACCCGAGGTGATAGGAAACACGGCCACGGCAATAATCGCCATAATACCGCCAGCAACGCCTAGGTAAGTGGTCGCTACCTGATTTACCACTAGGCCAGGGCCGCCTGCATCGAGAATACTTTTTAGCTCAACATAACCGCCCGGGAACGCCGCAATACCTGCCATAGCCCACACACACGCCACAATACCTTCTGACATCATTGCGCCGTAGTACACTGGACGCACATATTTTTCATTGGTTAAGCAACGCGCCATGATAGGAGCCTGTGTCGAGTGGAAACCACTGATCGCACCACAAGTAATAGTCACAAACAGCAGGGGCCAAACTGGTAATCCATCAGGGTTGGGCGCCAACAGGTCGTTGTTGTAATGGCTGTGATCGAAATAAGCAAAGATATCGCCCATCTCTGGCAGTTGCGGCGCACTGAACAACAAAGCTACGGCAATCGATACTGTCATAACAATCATCAGTAATCCAAAAAATGGATAGAGTTTAGTGATGATTTTATCGATTGGTAGCAAGGTTGCTAAAAAGTAATAGCCCAAGATAACCAATACCCAAAAGGTATTTTCAGCAAAGATGGTGTCTTTGAAAAAATCCAAATTACTCAGCAATCCTGCTGGGCTCATGATAAAGACCACGCCCACAAAAAACAGCAGCATGGCGGTAAAGATCAACATGATGGCTTTAAAATAGATATTAAAATAATGACCGGCAATTTCAGGCAGACTCTTACCGTCCTCTTTGATGCTTAATACACCAGAGAAGTAGTCATGCACCGCACCACCAATAATGTTACCCAGTACAATCCAGACGAGCGCTACTGGACCGTATAACGCCCCCAAGATAGGACCGAAAATCGGCCCTACACCCGCCACGTTCAAAAATTGAATTAAGAACGCCTTAACCGGATGCACTTCGACATAATCGACGCCATCATTGAAACGAGATTGAGGAGTTTTTGCGTTAGGGTCAATACCCGCCTGACGTTCTACAAAAGGACTGTAAAATTTATAAGCCAGTAGGAGTAACCCAATACAAATAAAGAATATTAGCATTGTTATCACCATCCGTATTTATGAGTAGGTTTTAATTTTTATATTTTCAGTAACTTATACTAAGCGGTCTACTGGTGAAAGGTTGAATAGCTCATGCCCCCTTCAACAGGATAGCACTCAGTTTTACACCGTCGTCACTTGTAAGCATCCTGCAAACGGCTTGTAACGAGGTTGCTGAATCCTACTACAGCGGCGCAAGAAATAACATTAACAATAACAGTTACCAAGGTTAAATTTTTAATTCTCTATAGCAGGGTTTCATCGAGAAGTAAGCTAAACAGGGATAAACATAACCGCTTAGGTAACAGTAACCTAAGCGGTCTACTATCCTTTATAATAAGGTTTTGGCGAGCGTTAAACTGTCCTCAAGGTGGCGCGCATAGGCCACCTTACCCTGGCGCTTTCTTATGCCTGCGCGGCGTAATTTAAGGATCATTCTCGGCTGCAGATTGTTAATGATCAGCGCCACATTTTTGCTCTGCAGTTGCTGAGCTATCGATTCCATCGCGACAATGGCACTCATATCGAGCAAGGTGACATGGGACATATCTAAAATCACCACTCGTACGTCAGGGCGCACCGCCGTGATGGTTTGCAGCGCCTTTTGCGCCGAGCCAAAAAACAGCGGCCCATCGATATCGTAAATAACCACTTGCTCAGGAATCGCATACTGTTCATGGTCGAGCTTCATCGCTTTAGGACCACTCAACCTTATGCTGCGGCGGATAAACAAGATTGCCGCCATTCCCATACCGACCGCAACGGCAATGGTCATATCAAATAACACGGTCAGTAAAAAACAGGCGAGTAAAATCACCACATCGTCTCTAGGCGCGATCTTGAGCGTGCGCATAAAATGGCGCGCCTCACTCATATTCCAGGCAACCACTAACAGTAATGCCGCCATCGACGCCATCGGAATGTAAGCTAATAACGGGGACAACATTAAGATGCTTAATAAGATAAACCCGCTATGCACCACCGCCGACAGTGGCAAGCTCCCCCCCGCTTTCACATTCGCCGCCGTGCGGGCAATGGCTGCCGTGGCGGGGATCCCCCCAAACAGGGGCGCCACCATATTGCCTATCCCCTGACCAATCAGCTCATCATTAGAGTGATGCCGTTTGCCCGACATCCCATCGGCTACTACCGCACATAACAAAGACTCTAATGCGCCTAATATGGCGATGGTGATTGCTGAAGGTAACAGCTGCCTAATCAGCTCAAAACTCAATCCTATGGGAGCGCCACTGGCATCGGGAAGCTCCCATGGCCAAGTAAAGCTGGGCAATAACGGCGGGATCCCTTGCCCTGCCACCCCACCAATTTCATAATGAAAACGGCTACCTATGGTCGCCACACTAAAATCCGTTAGCCCTTGGGTTAATAACCACGCCACGACGGCGCCAACGGTCAGTGCCACTAAGTGTGCCGGTATTTTTGAGCGCAACTTTGGCCACAGCAATAACACCATTAAAGTGATTGCACCAATCAAGGTTTCCTGCCAAGTGATACTAGAAAACGCCGAGCCTATGGCCGACACCTGTTGTAAATAGTGACCTTCTACAGGCGCCACACTCAAACCAAAAAAGTCTTTAATTTGTAATGTGGCGATCACCACCCCGATACCAGCGGTAAAGCCTATCGTGACAGGATAGGGAACTATCTCAATCAGCCTACCCAGCCGCGCCATGCCCATCAGCACTAAAATCATGCCCGCCATAAAACCGCTCAGCAGCAAACCGCCTAAGCCAAACTGCTGTACTATCGGCAGCAAAATCACCACAAAGGCTGCTGTTGGCCCCGAAATATTGACTTTAGAGCCCCCGGTAATGGCGATAATTGCCCCAGCGACCATAGCGGTATACAGGCCATGTTGCGGCGGCACACCGCTAGCAATAGCCAGTGCCATAGATAAGGGCAGCGCGATGACGCCAACGGTTAAGCCCGCCAACACATTGGCTTGCAACTCGACGCCAGAAAGCGGTTTACTCAATGATTTTTTCAGTGCTGATAACATCTTAATCCCGATAATGTAACGCTAACGCTTGCAACACACTAACGGGCTATCGAGTGTAATGAGTCCAGATCACGGCTTGTTTGCGCTAGGGCAAGTTTGGGCAAGTCAATGAGGTGACGATACACCTTAGAGTCTCTGTGTGCGAAAAAGCAAAAGCGCTTAGCAACATAAGAGTTTTATAACCACAGCGTGATTATGGTTTTTTATTGTAAACCTACAGCACGCATGGATGTAAGGGGCTGGGCATAAATAATTTACCACTGAGGCTTTAAGCCTAGATAAAGCCAAGATTCACTAAGGTCATTAACCGCTACTGACACCCGCTCAAAAAATCAGCGAGCGGCCGAGATAATACACAAATGTGAAGTTACACCCTTGAGCCACAACCGCAATTAGCGCATGATATCAGCCCCTTTACAGACTCAAGTGGTATCACTTTATCTGTAAAAGGGATCCGTTCGGATGAAGGTAGCAGGAGAGCGGGGATTAACCCCACACCGACGAGGCAACTCTGCATGCATAAGCTCAGCGCTTAACGTACAGAGCACTCTTTCAGGTACCACTTAGGTGGTGAGGACTGTTACTGGACGAGCCTCTGGAGAGACTGTGCACAGATAGGTGAGCGTTTACCTAAATATGACACAGCGCCGAAGGCGAAAGTGGCGATGGTATCAATCCATCACCGCGAAACGCTCAGGCAAAAGGACAGAGGAGAGGATGACTGTATGCGTCGTCATTTGCCGCTGCCCATTTTTTGCCATCGCTTGGCCGAAACAGCACATCTGCACTTTACGATACCGAAATTCAGCCATTTCTTTTCCTCCTCCGATTATTAAGACGAATCGTCAAGCAGTTTAATACTCGAGGAACAACATGAACTTTCACGCTTTACTCACAGATATCAATGCCATTGTATGGGGCCCCATTACCCTATGTTTATTGGTTGGTACAGGTCTATACCTCACCCTGCGACTGCGGCTATTACAGGTGTTTAAATTACCCTTGGCGTTAAGCCTGTTATTTAAACCCGCCAGCGGTAAAGGGGATCTGTCATCTTTTGCAGCGCTGTGCACCGCCCTATCGGCCACCATAGGTACAGGTAATATTGTTGGCGTCGCTACCGCCATAAAAATTGGTGGACCTGGCGCCCTCTTTTGGATGTGGCTGGCCGCTTTTTTTGGCATGGCGACCAAATACGCCGAATGCATGCTGGCGGTGAAATACCGCACGGTCGATGAACGTGGCAATATTGCCGGTGGCCCCATGTACTATATTGAACGCGGCTTGGGGCTACCTTGGCTGGCAAAACTCTTTGCCCTATTTGGTATTGGCGTGGCTTTCTTTGGGATCGGCACCTTCGCCCAAGTCAATGCGATTAGCGATGCCTTAACCATTGCCTTCGACGTTCCCACTTGGAGTACCGCCGTGGTCTTAACCCTGCTGGTCGCCGCCGTCACCTTGGGCGGGGTTAAACGTATCGCCAATGTCGCACAAAAGTTAGTACCCACTATGGCAATAGGCTATGTATTAGCTTGCATTTGGATTTTATTTAGCTTTTCAGAGCAAATAATTCCAGCCTTTGAATTGGTATTGCACTCAGCCTTCACCCCGATCTCGGCCGCCGGTGGATTCCTTGGCGCCACTGTGGCCCAAGCACTGCAAATTGGTATTGCTCGCGGAGTATTTTCCAATGAGTCTGGTCTAGGGAGTGCGCCCATTGCCGCCGCGGCGGCGAAAACCAACGAGCCGGTTGAGCAAGGGCTGGTGAGCATGACGGGCACGTTTTTCGACACCATCTTAATTTGTACCATGACAGGCTTAGTATTGATCATCACCGGCGTCTGGAATGGCGACACTGCTGGCGCCGCCATGACCAGCGCCGCATTTGCCTCTGGTGGCTCGGTCATCGTCGGTCAATATGTGGTGACTATCGCGCTGGTCTGTTTTGCCTTTACCACTATCTTAGGCTGGCACTATTATGGCGAACGCTGCTGGCACTACCTCACGGGTAACCGCCTCGGCCAGCACGGCATTAAAATCTATCAATGGTTATTTTTAGGCTTAATCGCCGCCGGCGCCTTTATCCAACTGGACTTAATTTGGATGCTGGCCGATACCGTCAATGGCCTAATGGCGATCCCTAACCTCATTGCGATCATCGGCTTAAGAGATGTGATTTTGGCTGAAACCCGCCACTACTTTACTAAGCGCAAACAGCTTGTGGCTGAGCAGGTAACTGCGTAAGTTCATTAGTTCATTGAATTATCTCGGCTACACCCAATAAAAATGGGGCATAATTGCCCCATTTTTATTGCTCTTTAATCCTTAGTCTCTTGATGACTACTGCGTTTTTAATAAGCTCATCACCGCAGGCACCGACTCAATTTCACACTCTTGCATCACCTCTTCAATAGTTTGTGCCATAACTGGACGATGTTGCCTGACCACCTGATAGAGCTGAAAACACAAGATGATGTCACTCTCAGTAAGCTGCTTATGTTGGTGCGCCATCGCCGAGAGATAACCGCGCATGATAAAGCAATCGAGCACCAACAGCCTAAAGGCTTTCAGCGGCGCCTCTTCGCCAAGTAGAGGAAAGTGATGATGAAAAATGGCGTAGAGAATATAACGCTCAAACAGATCGCGATGCTCACCTAAGGCGGGGAGCGCAATAGCATTCCACGCCTGATTCATGGCCGCGATACTAAACTCATTGCCTTCATTGCAGATGGCCGAAACCGCCTCATTTAAGCGCGAAAAACGCGCCCTTGTGGCCCGAGAATGAATTTGACAAAAAGTGGAGTGAACCCCAAAAAAGGCGTGCGACTGCGGGATAGGGGCATAAGGCAATTTAGCGTATTGCTCGACCAATAATCCCGCCTCGGCAAATTGCTTCAGCTGCAAAAAACGCTCATCGAGGGCGCTGTCGGGTAACAGGCCCGCTCGCACCTGTTCACTGGTTTTCATTAATAAACCAATGGCCAGCAGCGCCGGCTCCCAATCGAGTCCTAAACCCACTAACAACTCTAGGCTGTACTCATAACTCTTTTCCAGCCAAATCGGAGAGGGCTTAACCACCGCCTTATGACCACTGTGTTGTGCATCAAATTGAAACGCATCGGGATGAAACAACACGATACGCGCAACTTCTGGACAAGACATATGCAGCGAGCGGTATTTGTTACCGCCAAGATGACGGTCGAGTTTAGGGTAGGTCTTACAAGTGTCACTTAAGGCCGCTTCACCAGCATGTTTATGAATATTGCACAGCTTTTGCTCATCAAGAAACGGACAGCCTCCTTGCTCATCAAGCTTTACCGTAGCCCAGTTAGCCGCATTTTTTTTCACTTCGGTAAAGGCTATCTTGGCAAGCGAGGCAAACTGAGGATGGCTGACGGTTTTTTTATAACTTTTCTTGTCAAACGTAATGGTCCAATCGTTACAGCAACTGTCTTCACATTCGGGGCCAACACAGTTAAATAGACTGACATAATTGGGTTTGATCACAAGATTGTTCATGGAGCCACTTAATTACACTTAAATTTAAACAAAGGTAACAAGAAAGCCAGCGCATCGACAAGCTGAATTACTTGAGAATGCGCTTTACTCCAAGTGATAAGGCATTTTTATCCTGCACATTTAACATAACTGACCTTGGCGTAATTAACTATACCAATAAAAGCAAAAGCTTAAACTAGCTTGCTACTATGCTTATCAGACTATCTATAGCGCAAAGTCGATCCATTATGGGTTATCCCCCGTATAGGGCCATGGTCGAGACCAACCTGATTATTTGATGTAATCGACAATCGATGCAATTAGAAGATGAATGTAAAATTGCAATGTGTTACCAATATCTTACTCGCGCATTATTTAACCAAGGGTTACCCTTAACGTGATGCACAACAGGAGTTGTCATGAGTACAAGCGTTATTACGCTGGATAAGATCTGCAAAGGATTTACCGACGGCGATAAGTTTCATCAGGTACTCGATCATATCGATTTACACCTGCACCGAGGCGATACCGTAGCCTTAACCGGCCCCAGTGGCTGTGGTAAAAGCACCTTGCTCAATATTATCGCCGGCTTTGAGCGGCCGACCTCGGGCACCTTATCCCTGTTGGGAACACCAACCACCCAGTGGAATGATGCCAACTGGAGTGAATTTCGCCACCAGCAACTAGGAGTTGTTTTTCAGCAGTTTAATCTACTCACCCCGCTGAATGTTGAAGACAATATCGCTTTCCCCTTGCACCTCAATAACGAGTGCTGGAACCCTTGGTGCGATCACCTCGTCGACACCTTGGGACTTAGCGCCTTGCGTAAACGCCATGTGGAAACCCTGTCCGGTGGACAACAGCAGCGTGTGGCCATTGCAAGGGCGCTGGCGCATAAACCTGCACTGTTACTCGCCGATGAACCCACGGGCAATTTAGATCAACAGGCCAGCCTTGAGGTGATGCGCCTGATTTGCACGCTCGCAGCAGAGCACCACACCAGTATTTTAATGGTGACCCATAGCCAAGAGTGCGCCGAGTTTATGCAGCGCCGCTGGCACCTGGATTTGGGTAAGGTTCATGAATAACCCGCCCAGTCGCCGTCATACCATTAACCCTCAAGCCCTAAAAGGTTGGCTACTCACCCTGCGGGTGTTCTTGGCTCATTATCGACAATCACCGCTGCAAGCAGGCGCGATTATTATCGGCATTATCCTCGCGGTCACCCTGCTCACAGGCGTGCGTGCCACCAATGAAAATGCGATCAACAGCTACAGTAACGCCACCGAACTGTTAAGCCAGCAAGCCAAGTGGTTTATCACCCCACTGCCCAATCACCCCTTAAATGAACAACTCTATTTTACCTTGCGCCAACAGGGGGTCACCCACAGTTTGGCGGTGGTGCAAGGCATACTGGTGGATGAACAGGCACGGAACTGGCAAGTTCAAGGCAGTGATATTATCGCCGCCATGAGCGCAGCCCGCGGCCATAGCTCAAATGACGAGAACACCGCAAGTCGGCATCGCTTTAACGGTAACGCGCTGCCACTGGCAAAACTTATCGCTGGTGAGCCTATCGTATTAATGAGTCAATCAAACGCCGAGCAGCTCAATCAACCGACGCTGACTGTCGAAGGGCAAACGCTCAGCGTTATCGCCGTGGATGACCAACTTAATTTAGGCAACCGCCTACTGATGGATATCTCACTGGCGCAGCAACTGCTCAATAAACCGCAGCAACTGAGTTATATCGCCATTTTTAACGATGTTAGCGCACAAAAAGCCCAAATAGAGCAGTGGCTTGAGGATAAGGCTCATCTCAGCCCAAGTGACAATGGCGACAGCATGAAGGCGCTCACAAACAGCTTTCACCTGAACCTCACCGCCATGAGTTTACTGGCCTTTATTGTCGGCCTGTTTATCGCCTATAACGGCGTGCGTTACAGCCTGCTTAAACGTAAACGACTGATCACTCAGTTGCAGCAGCAAGGCATCATGAAACTGTCAATCATGTCGGCATTAGCCAGCGAGCTGCTGGTGTTGGTTGTGGTAGGTTCGCTCATCGGCTTTATTGGCGGCTTGCAGCTCAGTTACTGGTTACAACCTATGGTCTCAGTGACCCTAGAACAGCTCTATGGGGCCACCATTTTACCGGGAATATGGCAATGGCAATGGCTCGCTCAGGCGACCTTATTAACCTTTATCGCCGCCTTACTGGCCTGTAGCTCGCTGTTTATTGAGCTGCTGCGCCAACCGCTGGCCCAGAGCGCTGGGCAATTTCATCAACAAGCCAGTGCCCATCGCGCCCATAAGCGGCAACTATGGGTGTCGCTATGCTTAGCAACCGTCGCCTTAACCGGCATGGCATTAACCGACAATTATCGGATCACCATGGCGTTATTAGGCTTAGTGGTGCTCAGTATCCCGCTGGCCCTGCCTTGGTTATTGCAGCAATTAATTCAAGTTATTGAGCGAGTGGCACCCAAAGGGTTAATTGGTTATCAAATTGCCGAGACCAAGGAGCTGATCCCGCCGCTCTCTCTTGCCATGATGGCCATTCTGCTGGCACTCACGGCCAATATTTCGATGAATAGCCTAGTGAGCAGTTTCGAGCTCACGCTCAAACAGTGGCTCAATGCGCGTTTGCATGCCGACCTTTATATCCGCCCACCTGCTAGCCAGATGCAGCAAATTGCAGATTATTTAGCCGCCGATAAACAGGTCACTGGCATTTATGAGCAGTGGTCGATTAAGAGCCGCGCTGAGCAGCAGCCTATCTATTTAGTGGCCCGCGATGACTACTCAGTTGAGCACACCACAGTGCTTAAAACTGCGGTCGATAACTTATGGCAACGCTTTTTAATCGCTGATGTGGTGATGATAAGTGAACCTTTTGCCATCAAACACCAGTTGCGGTTAAACGACACCATAAAGGTCGATGTGCTTGGCGATATCCCCCTCAGAGTAGGGGCGATTTACTACGACTATGGCAATCCCTATGGGGAGGTGATCGTCTCGACTGTCACCTGGCACCAAGCCATGCTGTCCACCTTACCCATTAGCCTAGCGGTCACCTATCAGGGCGACTTAGCGCAATTAAGCCAGCGCTTGATGCAAAGGTTTTCACTGTCAGATGCACAGATATACAGCCAAGCCCGTATTAAGGCGCAAGCGATAGAGATGTTTAAACGCACCTTTTCTATTACTAAGGTGCTTAATAGCTTAACCTTATTGGTGGCCGCCATAGGATTGTTTAGCGCCTGTTATATGTTGACCCAAGCCCGTATGGCGCCGATTGCACGCCTGTACACCTTAGGGGTTAATCGCCGTCAACTCTCCCTAATGGTCACCAGCCAGATGCTACTAATGGTCATACTCACCAGTATTGTTGCCCTGCCGACTGGTGCGCTACTAGGCTACTTGCTGATCAATAAAGTGACCCTACAAGCCTTTGGTTGGAGCATTGCCATGATATGGGATTGGCAAGCCTACTTCGACGTGACTCTGCTCGCCCTCGTCGCTAGCGGCTTTGCCGTAGCCCTGCCCTTGTATCAGCAAACTCGCCGCCCTCTCATCAGTAGCCTACAGAGTGATGTGTTATGACACTATTATCCTCGCCCCGCGCGGGCCTGTTTATCCTATTACTCTTACTGCTTGGCTGCGATGCACCAGACACCAACCCTCAAAGCGCAATGGGCTCACTGATGGGCGATAATCTACAGGGCTATACTCAGGTCACCCCAGGGCAAACCCTGCGCTTTCCTGAAGATCACCAAGCCCATAACGATTTTCGCCAAGAATGGTGGTATTTGACCGCCAATCTCACCACGGCATCGGGCCAACCTCTGGGGCTGCAATGGACACAATTTAGGATAGCCCTATCGCCCAAGGCGAGTGAGTCCTCATCAGACTGGGCCACTAACCAGCTGTATATGGCCCACAGCGCGGTGACCACCGCACAGCAACATGTGGCAAAAGAGCGCTGGTCACGTGCCCAACCTCAATTAGCCGGCAGCGATGCCGCGCCACTGACGATTAAACTCGACAACTGGCAGTGGCAGAGCCAAAGCCAAGACCTGTTTCCGGCAACCTTAACCGTCAGCGATGAGCAGCTCAGTTATCGATTGTCACTTACAACTAGCGCCCCTTATCAATTACAGGGCGATAAGGGCTACAGCATTAAAAGCGGTGATGGCAGCGTCGCCTCTTATTACTATAGCCAGCCTTTCATCCAAGTCACTGGCGAAGTCACCCTAGAGGGGAAGTCAGTTAATGTCTCAGGCGATGCTTGGCTCGACAGAGAGTGGAGCTCACAGTTTCTCAATAAACATCAACAGGGCTGGGATTGGTTTGCGCTGCGTTTAGACGATGGCTCGGCGCTGATGCTGTTTCAGTTGCGCAGCGGCGATAATCAGGCGAGTCATTTCTACAGCGCCAGACGCATGTATGCCGATGGCAGCGGCCGTAATATCGACTCCACCAGCGCCCCGGCAGACATTGAGATGACACCCACCGACTGGCAACAAACGCCGTCGGGTCGATACCCAGTGGCTTGGCGTATCGCCATTGCAAGTGAACAACTGCAACTGACGATTAAGCCATTAAATCGTGACAGCCATATGCCATTGAGCGTGAGTTATTGGGAAGGGCCCATTAGCATATCGGGGAGTCACCAAGGCACTGGCTATATGGAACTGACAGGCTATTGACGGATAAGGAGTGGCCCAGCCATAGATAGGCGTGCTCACTCCCTCCCTTACTCGCAGGGCGCGACAAACTGCCCGCTTAAGCGTCCTCACCGGCATATCTATCTTGTTAATCATTGAAGTGGCGAAGTCCCCATCGACTTACTAAGCTGATTAATTACAACGAAAGCGCAGCCCCATAAATAACGAACTGAGCGTTAGATCACGCTTAAAAACTTGATCTTGATCGACAAACCGCTCAGTTACCTCTCTGGAGGTATACCCACAAAAAAAACACGGTTTAAACTCAATTTAATCCTAAGGCGGTCACCATAACTAACCAACTGAGTTGGCTACTGTTACTGCGAATAACAAGGTAAACCCCATGCGTCAGGAATATCACGTTACAAGCTTAGTGGTACATGCCGCGCCGAGCGCGGTGACACAAGTGACAGCTGGTATCGAGGCCCTAACTGGCGCCGATATCCACGCTATCAGCGACCAAGCAAAATTTGTGGTCACCCTAGAGGGTGAGTCACAAGCATCTATACTCAAAAACATCGAAGCCATTAACGCCCTCAACGGGGTGCTATCGAGCAGCCTTGTCTACCATCAAGTTGAACCTATAGCAGAAAAGAGTGAGGAAACACCATGAGCATTAGCCGCCGCGAGTTTCTCAAAGCCAACGCCGCAGTTGCCGCTGCGACCGCTGTTGGGGTCACTCTGCCAGTGAAGATCGTTGAAGCCGCTGAGCAGAAGGACACCATCAAGTGGGATAAAGCCCCCTGCCGTTTTTGTGGCGTGGGCTGTAGCGTATTAGTGGGCACCAATAACGGCAAAGTGGTCGCCACTAAGGGCGATCCAGAAAGCCCGGTTAACAAAGGCCTTAACTGTATTAAGGGCTACTTTCTATCAAAAATCATGTATGGCAAAGACAGACTCACTACGCCACTGCTGCGCATGAAGGATGGCCAATATCATAAAGAGGGCGAATTTACCCCTGTCAGCTGGGATGTCGCTTTAGATACCATGGCTGAAAAATGGAAACACACCCTCAAGACCAAAGGGCCGACCGCGGTAGGTATGTTTGGCTCAGGCCAATGGACCATTTGGGAAGGTTATGCCGCCTCGAAACTGCACAAAGCGGGTTTTCTCACCAACAACATCGACCCCAACGCGCGTCACTGTATGGCATCTGCCGTGGGTGGCTTTATGCGTACCTTTGGTATCGATGAGCCCATGGGTTGTTATGATGATTTAGAAGCGGCCGACCACTTTGTGTTGTGGGGCGCCAACATGGCCGAGATGCATCCCATTTTGTGGGCACGTTTGTCAGATCGCCGCCTCAGTAATGCCGATTGTCGGGTACATGTATTATCCACCTTCGAAAACCGCAGCTTCGACCTCGCCGATAATGCCATGGTGTTTAAGCCGCAATCCGATCTGGTGATTTTGAACTACATAGCCAACTACATCATCCAAAACGATGCGGTTAACAAGGACTTTGTTAACAAGCACACCAAGTTTGCCTTAGGCATCACAGATATAGGTTACGGCTTACGTCCAGAGCATCCGTTAGAGCAACAAGCCAAAAACCCAGGTAATGGCAAGTCGACGCCAATCAGCTTCGATGAGTACGCTAAGTTTGTTAGCACCTACACCTTGGAATACGCCGCCAAGATGAGTGGCGTTGAACCTGAAAAGCTCGACATCATGGCCAAAGCCTACGCCGATCCCAATGTGAAAATCATGAGTCTGTGGACCATGGGGATCAACCAGCACGTCCGTGGTGTTTGGGCCAATAACATGCTCTACAACATTCATCTACTCACAGGTAAAATTGCCACACCGGGTAACAGCCCGTTCTCACTCACAGGCCAACCTTCGGCCTGTGGTACCGCTCGTGAAGTGGGTACTTTTGCTCACCGCCTACCTGCTGACATGGTGGTCGCCAATCCAGAGCATCGCGCCATCACAGAGCAACGTTGGCAGTTGCCCGAAGGTACTATTCCGCCCAAGCCGGGTTATCACGCGGTATTACAAAGCCGTATGCTCAAAGATGGCAAGCTTAACTGTTACTGGACCATGTGCACCAACAACATGCAGGCAGGCCCCAATATTAACGATGAAATTTACCCCGGTTTCCGTAACCCAGACAATTTCATTGTGGTCTCTGACCCTTACCCAACCGTCACTGCCATGGCAGCAGATTTGATTCTGCCAACGGCCATGTGGGTTGAAAAAGAGGGCGCCTATGGTAATGCCGAGCGTCGTACCCATATGTGGCATCAGCAAGTTCAAGCGCCAGAAGGGGCTAAGTCTGACTTATGGCAATTAATTGAGTTTTCGAAGCGCTTTAAAGTGTCAGAAGTATGGCCAGCTGAGCTAATAGCCAAGAAGCCTGAGTACGCCGATAAAACCCTGTATGAGGTGTTATTTGCTAACGGTGTGGTCAACAAGTACCCGCTGTCAGACTGCAAAGGCGAGCTTAACGATGAGTCTGCGGCCGTGGGTTATTACCTGCAAAAAGGCCTGTTCGAGGAGTATGCCCAGTTTGGTCGCGGTCATGGCCACGACTTGGCGGACTTTGATGCCTACCATGCCTCTCGCGGTCTGCGCTGGCCTGTCGTTAAGGGCAAAGAAACCCTGCGCCGCTTTGTCGAAGGCAGCGATCCTTACGTTAAGGCTGGCGAAGGCTTTCGCTTCTACGGTAAGCCTGATGGCAAAGCGGTGATTTTCGCCCTGCCTTATGAACCCGCTGCCGAAGAGCCAAACGCAGAATATGACTTATGGATGTCAACTGGTCGCGTACTAGAGCACTGGCATACCGGCTCCATGACCGCTCGCGTGCCAGAGCTTTACCGCGCCTATCCCGATGCACAAATTTTTATGCATCCAGAAGACGCCAAAGCCCGAGGCCTACAGCGCGGCGATGAGGTGATCGTTGCCTCACCTCGCGGTGAAGTCAAAACCCGCGTCGAAACCAAAGGCCGTAACAAGCCGCCAAGAGGCGTGGTGTTTATGCCGTTTTTCGATGCTCGCCAACTGGTGAATAAGCTGATGCTCGACGCGACCGATCCGTTATCGAAAGAGACCGATTACAAGAAGTGTCCGGTAAAAGTGATGAAGGCCTAAGGCATGTTATTTAACCATGAGTTTGCACCACTAAAAGAGGTTTAAGCAGTACGCTATGAGTAAGGTCAATCGACACACCCAAGCCAAAGGCGTTAATCGCCGCCAGTTTTTAGCCACCTCGGCTAAGGCTGGCTGTGCGATGGGATTATTGGGATTAGGGATCACCGGCGTGGCGAAGCAATCATCGCACCTTGACCCGTTAGCAATAAGGCCCCCAGGCGCATTAGCAGAAGATGACTTCTTATCTGCCTGCGTGCGCTGTGGTCTGTGTGTTGAGGCTTGCCCGTACGACACCCTGAAACTGGCCCGCTGGTTTGAGGGTGCGCCGACGGGGACACCTTACTTTACGGCGCGCAAGATCCCCTGCGAAATGTGTGAAGATATCCCCTGTGTTAAAGCCTGCCCCTCGGGCTCGCTGGATCACAACTTGACGGATATCACCCAAGCAAAAATGGGGGTTGCGGTGCTTATCGACCAAGAAAATTGCCTCAACTTTAAGGGGCTTCGCTGCGATGTGTGTTATCGCGTTTGCCCATTGATTGATGAAGCAATCACCCTTAAGCGCCAGCACAATCAACGTAGCAACCATCACGCCCTGTTTATCCCCACGGTCAACAGCGACAGCTGCACCGGCTGTGGGAAGTGTGAGCATGCTTGCGTGTTGCAAGAAGCGGCGATCAAAGTGCTACCGCCCCATATTGCCAAGGGCAAAACCGCCACCCACGATACCTATATCAATACCGAAGAGACCACGCTTGAGATGTTAAACAAGGGGTCACGCCATGACGCATAACAGCATGGGTCATACCACAAACAAAGGTGCCAAGACGCGCTTTGACCAAGCCGCGATTGACCAATTCGGCTGGTGGCGCGCCCACAAGTTTCTATTGCTGCGCCGCGCTTGCCAGCTAGGTGTGCTGTTTGCCTTTGCGATTGGCCCTTGGTTTGGCTTCTGGCTGCTTAAGGGGAATCTGTCTAGCAGTGAGTTATTAGGTGCCGTCCACTTGGCCGACCCGCTAGCGACACTGCAAGTGCTGATGAGCGGCCACTGGCCAGAGCTCAGTTTGCTACTTGGCGCCGCGGTTATCGCCATCTTCTATTGGCTAGCAGGTGGGCGGGTATTTTGCAGCTGGGTATGCCCAGTCAACCTAGTGACTGATGCCGCCAGCTGGCTAAGGCGTAAGTTACATTTACCACGCACAAGCGAAATGCCACGGCATTTACGCTATTACCTATTAGCCGTGGTACTCATACTGCCGCTGCTCACCGGTATTGCGGTGTGGGAATGGGTGAACCCGGTGCCCATACTCTATCGCGCCCTCTTGTTTGGCGCAGGGAGTGGCTTGTGGATATTAGCCGCCATCTTTTTGCTCGATCTCTTCATTTGCGAGCGAGCCTGGTGTGGTCACCTCTGCCCAACCGGGGCGATGTTTGCCCTACTGGGTAAAACCAGCCCAATCAAAATCAGCGCAGTTAACGCCAGCAGCTGCGATAACTGCATGGCCTGTTTTGAGGTCTGCCCCGAGCGCCAAGTATTAAAACCTGCACTAAAAGGGAAAAATCCCATGATAACCGACAGTGACTGCACTCTATGTGGTCGCTGCATCGATGTCTGTGCTCCACGCGTATTTCAGTATCAAAATCGAATTGCCCTAAAGGCGGAGAACAACCAATGAAAAAAGCACTCACTTTAGTCGCGCTCATGGCGCTCAATGCCAGCGCTACTGAACTCGCACCAACCAAAACAGAGCCCGTTAATGTGAGCTCGCTCAGCCACGCGGCGATCACTGAGGTACGCGCTGCCGATGCGATGCCCACTTACCCTAAAAAGGGAGAGCCGATAGCCCGCAGCTTTGTCCACCAGCCCCCGCTAATTCCCCATAAGGCTGATTATAAAATTACCATTAAGAAAAACGGCTGCATGACTTGCCACAGCCCAGAAAAAGCCGTGCGCATGAAAGCAACCCCAATTCATGACTCGCATATGCAGGCCGATAGCCAACTCAACAATGAGTATTTCAACTGTACTACGTGCCACGTACCGCAAGCGGAGAACAAGCAGAAGTTGGTTGAGAATAACTTTTCTAACCAATAAGGTGCGAGATTCGAGCAGGCTTGAAAACTAGCCTATTGTTACAAGCAAAGGCCACCTAGCAATAGGTGGTTTTTTATTGTGTTTGCAATAATGGCAAAGTGTTTGAAGGTTTCACCTTCATGGTGAGTTGTCTGCTAGCACGACGGTATTCTGCCTGTGAATGCTGATAGCAGTTGTTGTAGCATCTAGCTCAAGTATTACTTGGCGGCCTATTTTGAAGGTCGCACCTTCAATAGGTGTTAATTGCTTGCAGCAGGCTTTATGTGTAAGCACTCTTTTGGCTCGGTGAGTGAAGCATAGCTTCGTGCTTATGAACGAGAGACAGGGATTGTCGAACTGGCTTTTAGATAGGGATATCGTTGTGCGCCGTCCCTATACGCTCCACGGCGGTATCTGACCTCCATGGATGGAGGGAATGCCAAAAAATGTAAGGAACATTTTTGGCCATGCCGCCAAGGGCCAAAACCGCGCTTACACCTATATCTAACGCCTCTTCGATTTAGCTTCATTTGCTGTGAATAGCGAGTTTAAAAGCTAACTTGATTTGTGCCCCGCTATCATTAAGTATCCATAAAACATTGATCAATAAATATTAAATGGAAGTATTGATTGACTAATATGTAGGCAATCAATGAAAATGGTAAGATAAATTCATGTCAGTAAGATAATAATGATTAAAGAACACTACACTCTAGTAAAACAAATCCATCATAATTTCATGCTTACAACCTTAAAAGCATCGGTATTAGCGAAAATTGCTTATTCTTCCGTTCGAGGAGTAGACGATGAACCTGGAGCGGTACAGCGGGTTCTAACAGAAAGAAGAATTAAAAGCTTAAAAGACTTTGCTCTTAGTGGTGGTGATTTTCCGGGGAGCATGGTTTTAAACTGGGTGGATGAAAAGCTATCTGTTGATGAAAAAAATACTACTTTTGAATTTGAAATTAATCCAAGGTTAGCTCAGATTATTGATGGTCAACATCGTATTGCCGGCATCAAAGAAGCTATAAAAGAAAATCCAGATATAGGTGATATCAACATACCTGTAGTGATTTATAGCGGATTAACTACACAAGAATGTGCAGATATATTTATAGCAATCAACACAGAACAAAAGCCTGCTCCAAAGAGTTTGGTTTACGATTTATATGGTGTTGGATCTGATGTAGCTATTGATCATGCAGCAGCTCGAGCTAGAGATATTGCAGAATATTTAAATACCGAAGTTACGTCACCATATTATGGCAAGATCAAGTTTCCTGGAGAAAAGCGCCGCAAAGGTGGTATAGCCTTATCAACAGCCGTAAGTGCTATAAAACAATTAGTTGAACCAAATGCTTCGTTTGAACAAATTGGAGTTCATGAACTTCAACTTCAAATAAAATGTCTCAGTAACTATTTTTCATCGATCCAATTAGAGTATGGTTCTGAGTGGGATTTAAATACGAACGCTTTTCAGTATTCCGCTGGATTCTCCGCTGCATGTGAATTTTTCAAGCTAAAACTATTACCTTATTGCAAAATGAAGAACTCATTTAAGTCAGAAACTATCAGTGAAGCTCTTAATATCAAAGAAAATGGCCTAATTAAACAAGATGAAGTTTCAGGTCAAGGCGGTAAGGAATCAATGAAAATTATCTATAATCGTATAGATTCTGCATTTATCCCAGTGGAGGATAATACATCTGAGCTAAGTTTCTAGTTATGCATAAAGCCAATGTATATTTACGTGATCATATTATTATCGGTGAAAGCTTAAGTAAGGAGGATGTGCTTCAACACTCATTGACAATGGTGCAAGCTAGCAGACTAAAACAAGAGCTTTATAAAGATGGTCTAGACTACCTCTATTCGTCTATTGTAACGTTTGTCAGTGCTCTTAATAGTATCGAGCAGGGCTTTTACTCATGGCCAACGGTTAAATTATATTACTCCGCGTTTTATGCACTAAGAGCTCAGTTGGCATTTCGTAATATTTGCATTTTTTATGTAGGAAATAAGCCATATTCTATTAAAGCTAATCACAATGAAAATCCTGTTAAAGAAGCTGGAAATACACATAAATGTATAATTAATGCACATAAAAAGTATTACTCATCGGCCGACGAGCATACCCAAAAAATTGATCTAGAGTTACCATTTGATTGGTTAACAATTCTTAGAGAACAAGCCAATTATAAAGAACCAAAACATTGTGAACCCACTCCTCCAGAGCATTTAAGAATTTTCACGTCCACCTCGATATCAGCCCGAAATATGTTATGTAGTTATGTTAACGACCTTCAAAATCTATATACATATGATAAAGACCACGCAGTTATAGCTATGCCACTCAAGATTATTCACAATGCAATTAAATCCTTAAAAGCCAATGATATAAATTTTCCTGAGGAAGATTTATGTTACATCAATAATCTCTTAACTACTGAAGAGGAGATTTTAGACAGTTTTGGTTGTTTATTAAACTAGCTAATTTGATGAAGGAGCCCACGAGCTCCCCCCCCCACACAAATTTAATAGGATGCTTGAGTATTTGGCGTCAGTGAAAACTTTTTGATTGCCCAAGTGATAGATAAGTCGGTGTAGGTATGGCGGTGGGGGTTGGTGGCATGGATGCCACCGTCGAGCGTATAGGGATATACTTGCAGCGCCCCACCGAAATACCTGCACGGAAGGCATGCTGCAGGCAATGGGTTGCCATAGAAGGTTAACGCTACCATCAATCAATAAAACCTAACTCGACTAAATGCTACCAACCAAAAATGCCAACACCTTCATTCGAAGGCAAGCACACTTTTGTCCAAAAATAATTTAGCTTTTAACGGTTCTGTGGATACCAATTACGGTCAAATCGAAGAGAGTGATAAGTCGGTGTAGGTATGGCGGTGGGGGTTGGTGGCATGGATGCCACCGTCGAACGTATAGGGATATACTTGCAGCGCCCCACCGAAATACCTGCACGAAAGGCATGCTGCAGGCAATTGGTTGCCATGAAGGTTAACGCTACCATCAATAAATAAAAACTAACTCGACTAAATGCTACAAGCCAAAAATGCCAACACCTTCATTCGAAGGCAATTGATAAACCATGAAGCTATGGTTCACAAAACAATCACCAACACCCACTTAGCCGAAGGCAAAATGCTGTAAGCTGCCCTTTCGACAGCACTAATTCGAAAACTTGAGTTCGATGACATTACCCTCTGGGTCGTTGATATAAACCGAGCGTCCGAAACCTTGGGCGCCATAACGCTTGGCAAATCCCTCGGTGGTGATACCAAATTTTGCGAGATAATCCAGTAATGCCTGCTCATCCATTGAGGTGATGAGCAGGCATACATGGTCGACATTACGGCCATCTTGCTGCGGTGCTTTACCACCGAGGCGGCCGAGTTCACTATCGCAGGTGACAATATCAATGAGGGCGGTGCCTGCGCGCAGCTGAGTTAAGCCCTCTTCTGCCAGCTGCCGCTCCAGATGGCAGCCAAGTACCTGGGTATAAAAATGCAGCATAGCCTCAAGCTTGGTGGTACGAAAAACCACATGATCCACTCCGTTAACCTCTATCATGCGCGTTAACCTCCTATGTTTTGGTGCCGTTATTCATTGCTGGTTGCTGAAAGAGTAACCAGTTGATTGCCCAGTTAAACACAAATAGCCCCTATGATTCAAAAATGGGGCTTAGCTATTTTGTTATTGATGTGATTTAGGGTAGCTTGTGATTATCAGCTTTGATGGAGCCTTTTATGAAACAAGGTAAGCACGACGCCCAACTGTTAAAACTCGCCATGGATATTGGTGTAGGTTACGCAAAAAAACGTGGCTTTGCCGATTTTGGCAAAGGCATCTCCCCTAAAGATAAAGTCGAATGTATCTACCGACTGTTAGTGCAAGATAAACTGATCCAGCCCTTGGCCACAGACAAAGAAGATGGCCCTAATATGAAGCACAAATTGATCTTATGGATCAGTCGTCAACTACCTGAAGATCATCCGCTGCTTAACTAAGCCCGATCCTAGGCATTGTCTGGATAACTAAGCTGATGCCTATTCTCTCGAACCTCCACTTGCCCCATCTCTCGTTCCACCAACTGACTGGGTCACAGCTGACCGCCGCCAAGCTTGGTGGGCGGCATATTGACCATTTGATCTCCATCAACAAGCAAAGTAATTCCCTGCAAAGTGGATAAAGATCAGCTATAGATCAAGCATATCCCCCGCTCTTAACTTAAGGATCTGCAGTGGCACTGCGCGGACTCACCAGTCAGCAAGCACAGACACTCTTACAACAATACGGTGAAAACTGCCTGCCTAAACCGCCCAAATTAAGCTTCTTACAACTGTTTGTGACCCAGTTTAAGAGCGCCTTTATCTATGTGCTATTGGCGGCTTTTTTAGTCTGTTTACTATTAGGCCAATTCATTAATGCCATCTTTATTTTTGCCGTGCTGCTGCTCAACGCCATCATAGGGACGCTGCAAGAATACTCAGCCCAGCAAGCGGCCGATGCCCTAGGCAATATGGTGCCGCAGCAAAGCCGTGTCTACCGCGACGGCCACCCAGTGACCATCAACAGCAGCACCTTAGTCCCCGGAGACTATGTGATGCTTGGCAATGGCGATCGCATTGGCGCCGATATTCGCATTGAAAAACAAGACCAATTTAAGGTGGATGAGTCGGCGTTAACTGGCGAGTCGGTAGCGGTTAGCAAGAACGATTTAGCCTTTGCTGGCACCTTAGTCACCCATGGGCGCGCTGAAGGCGAGGTCATTGCCACTGGACAGCAAACTCAAATTGGTCAAATTGCCGATATGGTTCACAGCGGCGGTCACACCAAACCGCCACTGATGCAGCGTATTGAGCGCTTTACTTTGATAATCGCCGTCGCCACCTTGGTGATTATTGCGCTGATCTTTGGTCTCACCCTGCTGCGTGGCGCCGATCTGTCGCAGGTATTCCTGCTTGGGGTGGCACTGGCAGTTTCGGCGATCCCCGAAGGTCTGCCTGCGGCGATCACCGTGGCTTTAGCCATAGGCATGAAACGCATGTCGAAAGCCAATGTCATTGTGCGCAAATTAGTCGCGGTCGAATCATTAGGTTCGTGCACTTATATCGCCTCAGACAAGACAGGCACATTGACGGTTAACGAGATGACCATTAACCAAGTGTGGCTACTCAATGGCGATAAATATCACGTAGCGGGCGCGGGCTTATCTCCCAGCGGCTTGATCCATAAGGGGGATGACACAGATCCCATCAATCTTGATAACGCACCAGCACTGTGCCAACTTGGATTGAGCGGCATATTAGCCAACGAAGCCCACCTTGAGTTTGACCATAACACCATCCACGCCGATGGCGATGGGGTCGATCTGGCATTTCTCGCCTTGGGTTATAAGCTCAATTTACCTATGGCGCCTTCGCTGCAGCCACAGCAAGAGCAGCTGTTTCCCTATGAGTCTGAAAACCAATTTAGTGCCAGCATTAATCTAATAGAAAGCGAACTGGTGGTATCGGTAAAGGGGGCGGTGGAGAAACTGCTCCCCATGTGCAGCCTGACCGAAGCGCAGCTTGCCCAGATCCATCAGCAAACTCACTATATGGCTCAGCATGGCTATCGGGTATTGGCGGTGGCGTCGGCTAAACTGAAACATCCCGGTCACCCTTTTACTGAGCTGTCATTTTTGGGACTGGTCGCCATGAGCGATCCGCTGAGGGATGATGCGATAGCGGCAGTTGATCTTTGCCAGCGGGCCCACATCAAGGTGGCGATGATCACTGGCGATCATCCCGTGACCGCCCTTGCCCTATCCCATCAACTTAAATTGGTATCAGGCAAGAATGATGACGTTGTCACGGGTGAGCAACTCAGCCAGGCACAACAAGCTGGCATAGCTCAGTTTGATGCCTTGGTAGCGCGCCACCGCGTGTTTGCACGGGTGCAGCCTAAGCAGAAGATGGAGATCACTGAATCACTGATTCGCCAAGGAGAATTCGTCGCCATGACAGGCGATGGCGTCAACGATGCTCCAGCGCTTAAACAT
Source organism: Shewanella sp. 553 (assembly GCF_059338375.1). Lineage (NCBI taxonomy): Bacteria > Pseudomonadati > Pseudomonadota > Gammaproteobacteria > Alteromonadales > Shewanellaceae > Shewanella > Shewanella sp. 553. The sequence continues at coordinate 604,920 of NZ_CM181701.1, read as the reverse complement.
GCCCATGTGGGCATTGCCATGGGACGTAAAGGCACCGATGTGGCGCGCGAGAGTGCCGACTTAGTGTTAACCGATGATAAATTTAGCTCCATTGTTAAAGGCATTATTGAGGGGCGCATCGTTTACAACAATATCCGCAAGGTGATCTATCTGCTGATCAGTACTGGCGCCGCAGAGCTACTGCTGTTTATTTTGAGTGTCCTGTTTGCCCTGCCCATCCCGCTGTTTCCTCTGCAAATTTTATGGCTCAACCTAGTTACCAACGGCGTGCAAGATGTGGCGCTGGCGTTTGAACCCGCCGAAGGCCATGAGATAGAACAACCGCCACGAAAACCTACTGAGCCGATATTCGATCGTCTTATGCTAGAGCGTGTGTTAGTGAGTGCTTTATGGATGGGGATAATCGCTTTTGGCTTGTTTGCCTTAAACTTAAAAATGGGCGCTAGCGAAGAAGCCGCGCGTAACCTCACCTTAATGTTGATGGTCTTATTTGAAAATGTGCATGCCCTTAACAGTCGCTCGGAGCATAACTCACTATTTGCTATGCCTTGGCTCAGTAATCCACTGCTGTTACTGGGGATTGTGCTTGCTCAGAGCATTCATATTAGCGCCGGCTATTTACCCGGTATTAGCCAAGCACTTGGAATCAGCCCTATCAGTGTATCGCAGTGGCTAATACTCTTAACCACTGCACTTACACTATTACTGATAGATGAATGGCATAAACGCCATTGGCGCCGTCAACGTCAACTACTGCCCATCACATAGGCGTTAAGCTGGCGAGGACAGTAACTGGTCATCCGCGGGGATCACCAATACATTACTGCGGATACGGCTCAACATGGCTTCAGCAGTATTACCGATAACATAACCCAGTAGGCCGCGACGCTGGCGCGCCCCAAGCACCACATAACGAGCCCGTAAACGGCAGGCAAGCTCATATAAACAGAGATCGGGCTCGCCCGCTAAGATATGAATATTATCTTGCGGCAAGCCAAGCTCATCGAGCTGCGACTGATAACGCTGATAAGCCTCTTTAATCAGAGTGCGAGTATTGATGAGATCCATATCTCTGAGGATCTTCGGCACCCGTACCACATAAGCCAGATGCAAGGCGCAACCTGTAGCCTTAGCCAGTTGGCGGGCATGTGTAATTACACTATGGTTAAGCTGCTGTTTTATGGCTTTATCGCTCCCTAAATCGACGGCCATTAGCACACTGTTGGCGCGGTTAACCGGATTATCGGTCAGTAACATCAGCGGAATTTTAACATGGCGGATCAGGTGCCAATCCACAGGTAAATAGTGCTCGGCATCATGAACCGCTTTAACCATTAAATCAAAGCCATGGCGAATAGAGTGATGACAAGCATGTTCGAACAGATCTTTAGTCCACACCGTATTGACGGGGATATCATCGGCTTTAAGCGATTGCAGCTGCGCTTCAATGTCGCTGTTACGTTGCTTCATAATATGCTGCTTCGCCACGGCAGCAAGCCGAGGGTTATAGTGCTCTTTGCCACTAAAAGACTCATAACTATAGGCAAACACCTCGGCCGTTTTGTCCAAGGCCCTCGCAAGCTCCACTCCTGTGGCGATTGCATCGGCTTGTTGCTGCTCTTTTTGCGAAATGATAAACACCTTATCCATGGTTCTCTCCTACCGCTAAACCTTAAGTTGAGCTTAGTCACGGTTTGTGACTTGTGCCTTGATCTTGGTCATAAAATTGACCAAGCTCACTATCATATACACCATTGCGGCAGGAGGCCAATATGGCCATAGATAGCTTTGTGCTGTCACTCTTTTTAATCTTGCTCTGTGGTCGCCTACTGGGTGAACTGTTTAAGCGCTGGCAATTGCCTGCTGTGGTGGGCGAAATGCTGGCAGGCATTCTAATTGGTCCAACCTTGCTTAACTGGATCTCTCCCAATGACACCTTGGCGATTATGGCTGAGCTGGGGGTGATACTACTGCTGTTTTCTATCGGCTGCGAAACCTCAATAAAGCACCTTTATCAAGCCGGCGGCAGCGCCATTGGCGTCGCCTTCATCGGTATCATCCTGCCCGCCGTCGTTGTAGGGATCTGCGCCGTACTCTGGCTTAATCAACCCAGTTTTACCGCCATTTACTTAGGCTGCGCCCTCACGGCGACCAGTATTGGTATCTCGGTGCGCGTACTGGCGCAGGCTAAACAGGCCCAAACCCGCGAGGGTCATATTATTTTGGGGGCGGCGGTGATCGATGATATTGCTGGGGTGATTTTACTCAGCATACTGTTTAAATTCGCCACCTCTGGCGAACTTAGTCTCGCGGCGACCTTGCTGCTTATTATCAAAGTGGTCGGTTTTTTACTGTTAGCCCCCCCACTAGCGCGCGGACTCTTGTACCTGTTCAGAGCCATCAGACCCACCGACCATCACAGCGGCTATGAGGCGATAATTACCTTAAGCCTTATCTGTCTATTTGCTTGGATAGCCCATGCGTTTGGCGCACCAGCGCTGCTCGGCGGGTTCGCCGTTGGCTTGGCATTAAGCCGTCAATTTGTGTCGCCGCTGCAGCGTTATTTAAAAAATCCCTTCCCGTTTACCCATAAGATGGAAGAGGCATCGAAACCCTTGGTCGATGTATTTGCGCCTATCTTCTTTGTCTATGTGGGGATCAGTCTCGACTTAAGCCAAGTCGATAGCAGTGTCAGTGGTATGTTAATTCTAATCACACTGTCACTTTTAGCCATTGTCGCAAAAGTCGCAGCCGGCGCCTTTATCAATGGCCCTATGCGGTCTAAATTGATTGTTGGTAGTGCTATGGTGCCAAGGGGAGAAGTGGGGCTGGTGTTTGCCGAGATGGGGCTTCAGATGAACATCATCAGCGCAAAGCTTTTTACCGAACTGGTATTAGTGATCGCCATTACCACCATTGTTGGCCCCTTGTTACTCAAATGGGCGCTGCAATCTTCCCCTCAGGCGACGTCCAAAGGCTCCTCTAACTGATACCTTGTAGCACGTGACTAAACAACAGCTAAAAAAATACCCATCAAACGATGGGTATTTTAATTAGCTTAGCTGGCGCTCAATGGCATCAGTTAACGGGTGATACTACAAACAGGAGTTCGCCTTGTGAGACCTGCTGCCCATTGCTGTTAAGAATACGCTCAATGCGATATTGCTTATCTTCTGGGTACAACACTGCTCCTTGGCGATTAAAGCCTGCCAGCGTCACCTGAGAGAACATCTTCATCGCTTCGGTTAACGCAAGCGTTTGATCGACCGTGACAATGTCACCCTCTTTAACGAAGTCAGCTTCACCCGGTGCTGGCGAGGTATAGAAGATACCCGCGCCTTGTGCTAATACTTTTAGCTCATTGCTCTCACCAACTCGTAGCGATTCGGTATCGACACCCACGGTTTCCGCTGCAGCTTCCATTTCGGCAATCAGCTCAGGAATATCCAGCTCAGCCATGAAGCGTGGTAGATAGTTAGTGTCATACACGCCTTCGTTGAAGGTGCCATCTTTTAAGATACGTGTAAGCAACGGAATATTGGTCGCAATACCTTTAATGACCACTTCGTTGGCAAGATAGTCATGCAGCTTGTTGATCACATCTTCGCGCGACTCACCACGGCAGATGATCTGGGCGATCAAGCTGTCATAGTATGGTGATACCTCTTTGCCTTCGCCGGCAATTGAGATGATCTCGATATCATCGCGCTCAGGCATCGCATATTCGGTGATCACCCCTGGGTGCGGTAATAACTGCAATATGCCATTGCTGTCTAATGCCGCTTTCTCGGCGGTGACACGCACTTCGATAGCATAACCAATCTCTTGTGGCTCAAGGTGCTCAATAGAGCGACCTGCGGCAATGTCGAAACCGGCGCTGACAATATCAATGCCTGAGGTGGCTTCGGTGACAGGATGCTCAACCTGCAGACGAGTATTCATCTCCATGAAGTACACTTCATTGGTATCGAGGTTGTAGATAAATTCTACCGTACCTGCGCCCATGTAATCGGTAGCATCGCCTAATGCACGGGTGTATTCCATCACCTTTTGCTTAAGCTCATCTGGCAACATCGTTGAGCCAGACTCTTCAATCACTTTCTGGTTGTTACGTTGTACCGAACAATCTCGTAAGCCCAGTACCTTAGTATTACCAAACTGATCTCGCAGTAACTGCACTTCAATATGACGCAAAGAGGTAACGTATTTCTCTAGGTAAAGGTCTCCATTACCAAATGCCGCAGCCGCTTCGGTAGAGGTCTTTTGGAATAGAGAGATCATATCTTCTGGGCGTTCAACAACTTGAATACCCTTACCGCCACCACCTTGTACCGCTTTGAGCAGCACTGGGTAACCAATTTCACTGGCCACGTTGACCGCTTGCTCTGCGTTGGTCAAGATACCGTGACTACCAGGGACCACGGGGACATTTTGCGATTGCGAGGTTTTAATCGCATTCGACTTGTTACCCATGGTGGTCATGCTGTGTACGCTAGGACCGATGAAGTTAACGCCGTTGTTGACACACAATGCGGCAAACTGTGGGCTTTCAGACAGGAAGCCAATACCAGGGTGCAGCGCATCAACGTTCTCATATTCAGCCACTTTCAGCACTGAATAGGCGTTAAGGTAACTTTCATCTGAAGTATTACCACCGATACAGACCAGCTTATCATTTTCATTAAGCATGTCGGCCGGCACCGAGGTCATATCAGGATCTGATGCCACCAAGACTACATTGATGTTGTTGTCGTGGGCCTTACGGATAAGTTTAACCGCGGTACAACCACGCGCATGCACCAGTACCTTTTCAATCGGCTTCATCAACTGACGAGGATCGTCTTGAACAATCTCTTCCACCGCCACTTGCATTTCAGGCACTAAGGTCGAAATAGCATTGCCGATCACATCTTCAATTTTAGCCGTCGGTTTAGGCATTAGTGGATCGATACCGCTGAGTTGGTCATCTATGGTGTCACTAAATGGATTAGTGACCAAGGCGTTCATTGCGCCCGGAACCTTAGATAGGTAGTTCGACAGTGTCGAGGTCGATGGCAAGTAGGCGGGTACCACCATCTGACCTGCAAATGGCATGTTAGTGCCAGACAGGTAATATGTTTGCACCAAAGGATGGGTCACAAAACTGGCTTGAGCCCCACCGGTACAGTCACCGAAACCAAACATCAACACTGGCAGTTCATTATCACGAATGAAACGGGTAATACGATCGTTTACCACGGCCATAGAGAACAGCGCTGCCGCCCCTTCTTTAGTCTGCATACCACCAGAACTGATGAAACAGATAACCGGCAGTCTGCGTTTAGCACATTCGATCAACAGCGCGCTGAATTTCTCGGCGCTAGCCATATCGAACGCACCCGCTTGGAATGCGGTATTGGATACCGCCACACCTGCGCGAATGGTTTGTCCCTTGTACTCAACGTTAGCGGTACCGGTGATCAAGCCACACGGACGAATGCCTTTATCGAGTGCATCTTCAATTGATAAACGGAAACCTGGGAAATTGAGTAGGTTAGCCGACATTTTGTCGCCATTTAGCTCATCAAAATCACTGAAGAATTTAGCAATGACATTTTCCCAAGTCATCTTACCCTTGCGCTTCTCATCGCGAAGCACTTTCTGGATAAGCAGATCTTGATAACCCATGGTCAAACGGTTCCAGAAGTCTTTACGACGACCAATACGCACAGGGTTGATGGCACCAGTGTAATCGCTGCTCTTCTCTTCGCTGGCAAAATACTCAGGCAGTAGACGCTCGAAGAAATAGGTCAAGATAACGAATAGACTGTCGTTAAGTTGCGGGAAACCAACGCTCTTCCACTGTTCAGTTTTGGTCAGTAGATCGGCACGGTTTGACTGCGACATAAAATACTTCAGCCACTTATAGAACTTGTTCTTATCGTTAGCGGTATCTTGCTTAGAGATAGCGCGATCGATTGAGTCATGCAGCAGCTTGTCGACAGAGGCGCGCGATAAACTCTTCGTCATCATGGCTTCTTTCGCGATTGAGGCGAGGTTGCCCACCACGTTGTCATACAGCGCATTGAAAATTAAGATGTTATAACATTGCCAAATAAAATCTTCGCGTAGCTCGTCATGGACGATCACATCCAGAACTGTCAGTTGATTAAGCTCTGGCCAGTCAGCTTGCGTCACTTCATCAGGCAAGCTTTCTAGATAGTGGATCAAGCCTTTGAAATTGTTTTCGGCGTTGCCTTTCCAGCGATGGTATAACGACCAACCGATATTGAATAACAGTGCCTTACGCGCCTTTTTATAATTCTCTTTAGGCTCACCTAAAATAAACCGCGTCAGCATGTTACGTTCGGTAGACACATCATCGCGCTTGGCGGTAAAGTTGCTCCATAACTTATTGAGATCTTCGTCGTAAACCAGTTTATCTGGGCTAGATAACCAAGACTGGAATACCTTATCTTGCTCTTGCTGGATACGCGCCAGCAGATCGCCTTCAGGCACGCTCACCTTAGATAAACGGCCATATTGCTCTTGAGAAATAGAATGAATACGGCTACGTAAGGTTAAGTAACGTAGGTAACGGTATGAACTACCGAATAAATTAAGGTGCATCGTTGGATTATCAGCAACCGATAACCCCGCCTGCTCTTCTAGAGCAGAAAGGTTCTTTGACGGGTGCAAGAAACGATTTAAGCTGCGGTCATAATGTTCACGTAAATCTTTCGACTCGCGCACAAACTGCACTGCGGCATTCTCAACCGCTTCAATACTACTAATGATCGCACGGCGAAGATTATGCTGACGCTCATCTTTATCTGACGGAGAAAAATCGATAATGCCATCAATACAACCCGAGGTGTAAAGCTCTTCTGGCGATACACCTACCGACTTAGCACACTCTTGCCATGATAAGTTGTACTTACGCGCAATGCTTTGCAGCCCTTGAGGCTGAATGGTGTTAAAAATACCATCACGCAGTGACAACAAAATGTTAGCCGCAGCTAAGGGGATGGCACCACCAGAGTAGCCAGCGCCAATCACGATACCCACCGTAGGGACATCGACGTTGGCACTTTCGGCAATGGCTTTAGAAATTGTGTGCGCTTGGTTTTGACTGTTAGCCACTTCACCCGCATCGGCACCTGGGGTGTCGATAAGGTAAACGATAGGCATAGCTAATTCAGCAAAATGGCGAATAGCAGCACAAGCGGCTAGATGATGCTCAGGCATCCATGCACCATTACTGGTGGTACGCTCTTGGGCAATAAAACCGATACGGCGAGTGCGAGTACCAAAATTGAGTTCAACCTCAGCACTGTAAAATGGGCCTAAGTGTTTATCGGTGATCAGCTTGCCTTTGAGATCGGCAATAACGCGCTTGGCACCAAGACGGTTTTTATCTAAGGTGGGTTGAATCACTTTAGCGACATAACCATCTACGTCTAATTGTTCCAATTCCTTAAGATTAGACTGAATAGTCTCTTCACTTAATAAACCGTTAATCTGCTCTGACAGACTCTGCTTACTGTGTTTTGGAAACAAAGAAAAATCTTGTGCCAAATGCTCCGCTTGAAGAAAAAGCGGATCGGCAGTTTGAACCTGAGTCGTGTTTGTGGGCTGATTGGTGCTGGTCATCAATTGATCCTCTGCTTTAGCCTCTAAAATTTTTAGCCAATAAATATAACTTTGTTATAGGGTCAAATGCTATTAAACTGGCTTAGACGCTATGTTCCATTTTTGAGACAGTGATAAAATAATGCCAGATTTGAACGGTATGATGCTATTCGCAGCGGTAGTGAGAGCTAAGAGTTTCTCTCAAGCGGCTCGCGATATCGGCATGCCAAAGTCGACCATCAGTCGTAAAGTCGCCCAACTCGAAGAGCAGTTAGGCGTGCGTTTATTGCAGCGTGATACGCGTAATTTAAGCCTTACTCAAGTGGGTGCATTATTTTATCAACACTGCAGTAGTATTAACGATGAAGTCGAAGCTGCCAAGGCAACCATTGAAAATACTCATAATGATGTATCTGGTTCACTGCGTATCGCTATTCCGGTTTCGTTTAGCCAAGAGCTCATCGCCAACCTATGCAGTAGCTTTATGCGCTTATATCCCAACGTGGCACTCGACGTCCAATTTACCGACAATGATGTCGGCTTAGTGGGTGAAGGCTATGACATCGCCATCAAATACGGCCCACTGCAATCCTCTGACTTGGTGGCCCGCTTACTGTTAGAGCGCCAACCTATATTAGTAGCCAGTCCAGCATATTTAAAAGCCAAAGGCACTCCTGCCACGCCACAGGAACTGAGCGACCATCATGGTATTTTGCTTGGCACCTCGCGCTCAGCCCCTATTTGGCCGCTAGGTAAAGGTCAACGTAAGACCATGGTTAACTTTAAACGTAAAGTCAGAGTCAACAGTGCCGTAATGGTCAAACAATTAGTATTGGATGATTTTGGTATTGCCATGCTGTCTAATTCTGTGTGTAAAACGGAATTAGCTAGCGGCAGCCTAGTGCCACTTTTACAAGACTGGCCCATCGAACCCTTTAAAGTATACGGGGTCTATTCGAGCAGACGGCAATTAGCGACGAACATTAGCGTATTTTTAGATTTTTTTACCAAACGCTTTAGTAGCCATGAATCATTACAATCGTTAATGATGTAGCATCGCCGACGATTCATCGCTAGAGGGTCATCAGAACAACCAACCTTCTCTCAACCGCAGCGATGCCTTGTTCTATAAAATAATAGACTCATTGATAACTAACAGCAAAATGGCTAGCGCTTTTAGTTACTAGCCCACCTAAGATTAGCCTGCCGCTTAACTCAAGTGCACAACAAAATAATGACCATAGCCTTGCCATCACTATGGTCATCCCTTAAACAATATTATCTCGATAAAGTCTTAACCGTTAGAAACGATACGGGAAACGTAAGCTTAATTGATAATCGGGCGAGTCTTCGGTTAAGCCAGCACCAATGCTTGTGACCATAGACAAGTTCTCAGTTAGCGCCAATGTCGCGCCAAGGCCAAGCGATGCGGTATTGGTATCTGTCCTCGTGATATCTTGCCAATCACTGCCTTTAGGACGCTGCTGAGTTTTAGCGAAAAACCTCTGGTTAAAGCTCATGCCAATACTCATTCTTTCTGACACCGCAAATGCAAACCCCAAACTGTAATCAATGTAGTCCCCCAAATCGATATCACCGGGCGATAATCCAGGTAGCCCTGATAGATCGCCATATTCTTCAGGGATAAAGGTGCCGTAGTTGAGATTAAAAAATACAATCGCGGGATCGTAGGTTTTAGCTAAACTAAAGCCGGTTGAAAGCCCTACCACGCCAGCACCCGTGGCGATATCAACAGGGTAGGTTAAATTGCCCGACTCTGACGACTCTAGCTCGATACCATAAGGATCTGTTCCGGTGGGCAGGCGTACTCTGACATTCCAAACCCAATCGGGCCAACCGTTGCCTTCGGTCATCACCCGATAGTAAGCGGCTAAACTCATATCTCCAATTTGCCCACCTTCAACCTTGGCAGACTCATATAACTGGCTCGAATTCCCCTCACCTACCGACTCATATTTATTAAGGCGATACACATAGGGAAAACCCATTTCGAACTGCCATTGGTCATTGAGTGTATAGCGCGTAGTTAAATCAAGTTGAACCGTATTAGAGCGTATTCTGTCGAGGTTTAAGTTACCTAAAAATATGGCATCCAAGGCAAGAAAACCACGTAAAACTAAGTCTTTACGCCCATAATAACTGTAGGTTATAGAGGATTCGACGGTTAACTTACGATCAAACACATTATGGGCTTCTTGCAACACGTCATCTGTGCTGCGAGAGCGATCAGGCTCCTTTTTTACCTGTGCAACCGCATCTGACTCTTGAACGCGAGGGGATTGCGATTGGCGCTCAATAGATTGCGCTGCTTGTTCCTGCGCATCGCTGTGATTAGGCTGAGGTTGCTTAAGCGTTGCTTCTTTAGCTAATATTTTTTGCGCCATCTGGTTAATGGCTTGCTGCTGCATCTGTGCTTGTTTATTGAGTAAGATAAGCTGCTTTTTTAACAATTGAAGCTCTTCAGCTTCGGTCATGGCCGCTTGATTAGGGTCATTATCGGCAGCAAAACTTAGGGGGGGCATACACGCAATCGATACTAGCAGGGCAATCTCAGTCCATTTGACGTCCATTGATAGATATCCTTGATAAACTTGTGTGATCTTAGGCAAAGCATTAGCCCTAAAAACTATAGACCAATACCCATGATGTCGCGTACCTGCAAGCCCATTAATTGACGTTCTTTTATTCCAATATCAATTCCTTGATAGCGTATTAATGAACTATTAGTGATTTGATTAAACCCACCAATAATATTGATTGATTGCATCAACTGGCCATTCCCCTCCTGGGATAAGACCCCCTGCGCAAACGATGCTGATTGCAAATCGACCCGATAACCCAATTCACCACTTTTAGCAGAATAGAGCACGTTACCACTGCTATTTACTAAGGTTTGTCCTAAAATGATTTCGACGCCGTTAGCTAATGGATCTAACGCACCCTGTGTAATATCAAGTTGATTATTAACATTATTAAAATCACCTGTGATCTGAATTTTTTGCTGTAAACCACTCGCCTGCCCAGACGAAGACAACCCTAGTGAGTTGTCGGTTAATGCCCCGTCATCAGCAATAGTAATGACGAGCCTAGGACGATCATTTGACGCCGACATCTCAATTTGCATACTCACCTGCTGAGCGACTCCTTGAGCATTGAGATATTGAGTCTGCATCAATAAACCAAAATAAAAATCTTGACCGTTCTGGGTATACTTACCCCTTTGCTGGGCCAATTCATGATCAGACAATGGCGCTTTTTCATCAAAAGCATCTAATGGCAAATCAGATGCTAAAGCAGAATTGACCAACAAGATCCCTGTTACTAAGCAAAATTTCATTTTGCCTCCTAAAGCATGTCTGCATATTGAAAACCAAACTCTAAAAGTTCAGCATCGGTTAATGGCTGCATAGGACTTAATACGTTGTAAGTTAATCTATTTCTAGGCGTCATCAATGGATTGTCTTTAATGTATTGATTACCGATAACGACAAAGACAATTCCGTTCCATTTATTAGCAAACTCTTCATACTCTAGAATACGATTTCCAAGTGCGGGATCGCCAAGAAAAACTTGGTTATCAGCAAACCGCCTCATTACAACAAAATGGCTGTATCCACCATCATTTAACAGCACTATCGCCGGTATTTTTAACTGTAGAAGCTCTTTAATTCCTACCCTATATCCTCTGCCACGCATGTTCTGCGTCGCTAAATAGCGTTTCATATCTAACAAAGAAAAACCTTGTTCTTGCACGATGTTAATATCGGCAACCTCTAGCATTCCTAACAGTACATGTTCTTCGGTTATCTCTTCCTGACCATAACCATACTTAAGAATGCTTGCTAAACTCGCGGCGCCACATGAAAAGTCTGTTCTCTGCGGTACCACAAACTCAAACTTACGTTCTCTGATACTTTGGATATTTTTAGTGTAATTCCCCATGCCGGGGATCATGCCGGTTAACATTATTTCGGCTGAAATCGCATGTTGATGAATGCTTAAGCACAGGCATAACAATAAATATTTCATCTAGTTGTCCTTAGTGATGCAGCAGCTCAAAGCATCTTGAACCGCTGCGATACAAAAAGAATGCAGTGAATAATTATTGTTCAGAAAGGATCGCGCCTCCAGTCATGCTTGTAAGAGACAAGTTATTTGACTGCAGGTTACCATTACCCGATGCCATATTTACGCCAATATTACCTGACGCATTTTGGAAAGCACCACTCGCTATGGCCACTGTATTAGTGGTTTTCTGGGTGACGGTTTCAATAAAGAAAGGCAACTGACCAGACACTGTGCCGGCTAAAGTCTGCGTACCGGTCTCAGTGAAAGCATGGGTATCTCCGTCAGGGTTTTCACCGTCCATATCAATATGCCCCCACAAAAAGGCATCATCACCGTTGTCATGAGTACCATCATCTTGCCAAATCGTTGGATAGAATGGGCCATCTTGATCGATATTGCCATCATAAGTGCCCGTCGCCCCCATTGATAACGTCACATCTGCATACTCAACCGAATTCTGCACAACACTTTCATTCAAGGTCATATTATGACCTGAAACTTGGGTGTTTGAGACTGTCGCTTCACCTAAGCTACCCGTGTGTGCAGATGCCGCCATATTATTGGCTTGAACATTGTTAGCACCAGAGGCGATATTGACTCCTATGTTACCCGAAGCCCCACTGAATGCTGAGCCGCTAATGCTGGCACTATTGGTGGAGGCATAATTACCCGTTACATTAAAGGTGCCACGTTGGCTACTGAAAATTTCAGCATCGCCAGAACCAAATGCAAATGAGGCATCTATCGATGCAAGCGCAGCTGAATTCCCTTGCACATTATGATCGCCTGCCGCCTGGTTGACGCCAATATTACCGCTGGCATTACTAAAGGCGGAATCTGAAACTGAAGCGGCATTATCAACGTAAGAATTACCAACTAAATTAGCTCCGGTTTCTTGATTGTTCTCAATCACTGCCATACCTAGTCCGTTGACCCCAATATCACCTGAGATTTTAACTTTACCTTTATACTCAAGTTCTTTAGTGACACTCACTTCCTTTTTAAGCTCAACAGAACTATCTGAATCTGTTTCACCGTTAGCGAACGCATTGGCACTAATTGCTGCACTAATACACATTACTAAGGTTAATTTCTTCATTTTCATTTCCATTTTCCATTTCTCCATTAGGATGATTTAATTCCCACTTGGTAACTGCAGCGAGAACTGATTTATGGCGGTGTTACCATCGCCAGAAATTTGGTTGATTTGCACTATGCCTTGCACATTTTCAAAGCTATCAGGCGCGATAAAAGACTGATGATTATCAAGATGACCCATAGGTAAGGCACTTAGGCTGGTCACGTTTTCAAGGGACTTATCATCCAATCCAAGACCGACAACCGCTTGGAGCCCAATGGCCCCAAGATTGGCTTGCATGTTTCCTTGTCCACTGACCTGATTGATACTGATCAATCCTTGGCTATTTTCGAACGCTAACTCTTCGATTGACGTTTGATTGATAGCGTCACCGTAAGTGCTGTCGGCTATGTAAGGGTTTTTCTGATGAGAAAGGATGACCACTTGCCCACCAATAGCGTGACTATTGGTTTGCAGGTTTATTTCACCTGCGGACTGATTAATTGCCACTCGGCCCTGAACATTAAAAAAAGCCTGAGGCGCAACAATAGCGATATTACTAGGCGAACTAAGGCTATAACTCTGATAGCCCCCATTTAAACTACCGTCGTTAGGGCTCTCCTTATCAGAGCCGTTACCATCGGCTGCAACGGTAAAGGCAATTGTGCCAAACAATAAACATAAACACCGTTGTCCATAACGTAGTCTCATTTAGCCCTCTTCATTTAAGATTAATCATCAGCGTTCAATGAATAAGGCAAACAACAGGCCAATAATTGAAAAGATAAATATCAAGAACTTATATTTTTCATAATAAAAACAATCTCAATATTAAGACAAAAAAATAACAAGACCTTGATCTTGTTATTTTTCAAAATTGATTATCGAGTCTTAATTATGAGACATTAAGAATCGATTGCATAAATGTCATGCTTATCAATTAGGCGGTATAGTGTCGCTCTTGATATTTGCAGGTCATTTGCGACAACATCCATTTTTCCACTGTGTTTTTCCATCACTTGGATAAGCGTATTCTTTTCCACTTCATCTTTAATTTTCTTCAATCCTCTAGCAAAACAATCACTATTCATTGAATTATCAAGCTCTAAATCAGAGGCTTGTATAATTCCAGTTTCGCATAGTAATACCGCCCGACGAATACGATTGATTAATTCACGCACATTACCTGTCCACTGGTGCTCTAACATAGCGACTTTAGCTTGCTCGCTAAAATGACAAACTCCTACAGCATACTCTGAGGCATATTTATGACAAAAGTGCTCCGCAAGCGAGATAATATCCTCCTTGCGATCACGCAGCGCTGGCAACTCAAGCGTTAGTCCATTTAACCGATAAAACAGATCTAAACGAAACTCACCGCGTTTAATCGCTGCGTCTAAATCGATATGTGTTGCAGCCACAATTCGTACATCGACAGAGGTTGGCTTACTGCCACCGACAGCGTCAAAAGTGCCTTCCTGTAAAAAACGCAGCAGATTAACCTGCTGATCTAATGGTAAGTCACCCACTTCATCTAAAAATAGCGTGCCGCCATGGGCTTGGCTGATCTTACCTTTATGGCGATTCACTGCGCCTGTAAAGGCCCCTTTTTCATGGCCAAATAACTCAGATTGCACTACACCTGAAATTAATGAGCCACAATTAACCGCCACAAATGCCCCTGATGCTCGCTGGGATTTTTGATGAATATCTCTTGCGATCAGCTCTTTACCCGTGCCACTTTCCCCACGGATCAGAATAGGGATGTCGGTTGGTGCCGCACGATAAATTTGCTTACCCAAGGCCTTCATTATCCGTGAGCACATGATGGTTTTGGGCTGCAACAGCTTTGCACTATCGGCTTGAGTCGCACACCTTAAGCGCATTCTAATCAAGCCTAATGCATGCCCTAGAATGCGAGCCAATCGCTCTAACTCAAATGGTGCAGTATGATAATCCCAAGCATATTGAGCAATAAGCATTTGAATATCATCAACTTGAAGTTGCTCCTTTTCAACCATCATCAACACTAAAGTATTTTTATTTAATCGATTCAAAATCAATTCAGCCCAAGCAATTTTATCCCCGCCCCTTAAGTCGAGTAGTAATATATCGGTATTAATGCTAAAGCTTTGTAAATTTTCAGCCACATAAAACTCTGAATAAATATCGTACTTTTTTAAACCACGACATAACACATCGTCATAATCATGACCGATAATGCTAAGACATCTCATATCGAAACTCCCTTTAAGGGCCACAACCCTATGACCACTCCTTATTAAACGAGTGTTTAGATAATTAACTTTTTCTATCAAAGTTAATTATCGATATAACCATAACAAAACGATTTCACGCATAATTTAGAGTAAGAAAGTATAGTAATAAAAAACCGATTAGACGGAGCGAGCGATTAAATTATTCGTCATCCATCTGCTATATAATAGCCACCTACTTGAAAAAGCTAACTAAAACGAGTGATTGTTATTTACTTTATCCATTATCAGCGTCAAGTTTAGGCAACTTTCCATCACCACTATTCTGGTGCATACTGAAGCCCAAAAATACGCCCCATGTTGGTGCTTAGTCACCTGATATTGCGTATGTTTACCGTACAGTTAACAATTGAAAGGATATGGCAATGACTCACTTGCGCTCGGCACTGTTATGTACTCTGCTTGCAACCCACATTATCGCTTTGCCCGTAGCTGCTAAAACGGATATTGAAGAGGCGCGATTACCCAAAGCGAGTGCTGCCATGCCGAATGTGGTCAACCGATATCAGGCGATGGTAGAGGATTTACAACAAAAATTTCGGCGTCAATCAGATGAGTTGGTGATGACCCAAATGGTCGCTCGTCAAGGCGAGCGCTTATGGCAGCAAGCAGTCAGAGACGTACAATCTGGCGGTCAAGATGATAGACCACTCTACTGGAGTCGCCTAGCAATGAAAATTCAGTTAAAACAACATCAGCCTGCATTTAACATTGCCCCTTGGCAGCGCACCATATTACTCAATGCTGTTGAGAAATCCTCACGTGGTTTTAGCGATATCAACTTCAATAAGCAAAGCCAAATCCGCATATTATTAACTGGCTTCGACCCCTTCTTTCTCGATCGCAATATTGACCAAAGTAACCCTTCGGGCTTAGCCGCTTTAGCTCTCGATGGCTACAGTTTCACGGTTAATGGCAAGCAAGCTCAAATTGAGACCGTCATGATACCAGTTAGATTTGCCGACTTTGACCAAGGGATCATTGAATCACTGCTCACACCGATTTATCGCGATAATAGCGTCGATGCCATTGTTACCGTCAGCATGGGTCGAGAGAACTTCGATTTAGAACGCTTTCCAGGCCGTAACCGCAGTGCCGACGCTCCCGACAACCTCAACGTCCTGACCGGAGCCACACCAACCGCACCTAAAGCACCATTACTAGAGGGCAACACCTTAAACGGCCCAGAATTTGTTGAATTTTCACTGCCTGTGGGTGCGATGCAAAACATCGAAAAACAATGGCCTATTAATGACAATCGCACTGTGGCCACTTTGGCAAGAGGGACTTTTAGCGCCGATTCATTGCTGGAGCTGCAAAACGCTACTTCGGTTGAGGGTTCCGGCGGCGGTTATCTCTCCAATGAGATCTCCTACCGTGCAGTGCTCTTAGGGCTGCAATTTAATAGTGGCATTAAGGTTGGCCATATACACACCCCGCGCGTCAGCCGCTACGACGCCGCCACCGAGATGGCTATTGTCAACCAGATAACCACTATGGTCGAAGCCGCAGCAACTCGGTTATAATCAGCACACTCAACAGCGCCCCGACAATCAAATAGGGGCGCAAATATAAGATGTTAGATGTATCAACGTATTAAAAGACTGATTAATAAAGCTATGATGCTCAAGGCTCCCTTATCACCTGCTGTAACACCATTGCCACAGACAGACAACCAAGCACGAATACTGGCCCAAGTTGACCTTTGTTATCAACAGGCTGAGCATCAATTACAGCGCCGATTCCCTCGCCCACAAGTTAACTTTAAACTCAGGGGTAAAAGCGCTGGCACAGCGCATTTACAACTCAATAAATTGAGATTTAATGCCGTTTTACTCGAAGAAAATCCAGAGGCGTTTTTAACTCAAGTCGTCCCCCATGAGGTATGTCACCTGCTCGCCCACCAGCTTTATGGTCGAGTCAAACCCCACGGCATTGAGTGGCAAACCCTGATGATAACCCTGTTTAAGCTGACTCCGAGTACGACTCACAGCTTAGATACCCGCTCAGTACAAGGAAAAACCTTCGCTTATCAATGTGCTTGTGGTCCGATAGCTTTGAGTGTTCGCCGCCATAATAAAGTCATGCGAGAGCAAACTCACTATCGCTGCCGACGCTGCAAACAGACCCTCACCTTAGCATAGCCAGCCACGAGGTAGCATACCTACTCGACAGTTGGACTAAGAGGCAACCAACACCTGTTCATCTCGCCCCTTGCTTAAGCTGCGTCCCATCCCGTAAAATCGGCACCAAACGGCCAAAGTGCTGTTAGTAAGCTTGCCCAGACCGCTTTCGTGTTAATCGCCACGGTGTCTACGCAAGCTTTGTTATCTTTTTTAGGGATTAAATGTGTTAAAGAATATCTATACTCGGCGCCTTGTGGCGCTGAGGGCAATGGCGTTGCTGGCATTATCGCTGGCGTCGGCCAATACACTTGCCTCGCACCCCACGAGTTTTAACCAAGCCAAAAACATTGCGCGCACGATTTACAGCCAAGACCTTAACACCACTAGCTTTTATTGCGGCTGCGACATCACCATCAATGGCAAGTTGTGGCAACCGGACTTTAATCGCTGCGGTTATCAGGTGCGCAAGCAACAAAAGCGCGCCAGCAGAATTGAATGGGAGCACATAGTCCCCGCTTGGGAGTTTGGTCATCAACGCCAATGTTGGCAACAAGGTGGCCGTAAATATTGCGGCAAAAGCGATAACCTGTTTAAAAAAATGGAAAGTGACCTGCATAATTTGGTGCCCGCTATCGGCGAAGTCAATGGCGATCGCAGCAACTACCGCTTTAGCCAGTGGAATGCTACGCCTGAGCAGTATGGTCAATGTGCCATGGTCGTCGATTTCAAGTCTCGTAAAGTGGAACCACCACCCCATACCCGTGGACAGATCGCGCGCACTTACCTTTATATGCAGCAAACTTACGGCTTACAAATTGCCAAAAGTCAGCTAAAGCTATTTAAAGCATGGGATAAAACCTATCCAGTTGATACTATTGAGTGCCGACGCGATAACGCCATTGCCACACGTCAGGGCAACCATAACCCATTTGTGCAAAGCCAGTGTCAGCAACAAGCCAAGATACAGCAAACTGCGGAGTAGCAGATGAGAATACCCAGAATTTACCAAGCAGGCTCCTTAGACCTAGCCTCTAGCGTCATGCTCGATGCTGAAGCGGCTGGGCATGTAGGCCGCGTACTACGAATGGGCCCAGGTGAACAGCTTGAACTGTTCAATGGTGATGGTCACAATTATGTCGCCGAGATCGTCAGTGCCAGTAAGAAAAATGTCGAAGTGAAGGTCTTAACTAAAACGGTTAACGACAATGAATCACCACTGCACCTGCATCTTGGGCAAGTGATCTCCCGCGGCGATAGGATGGACTTCACCATACAAAAGTCAGTTGAACTGGGCGTGAATACCATTACACCGCTATTTTCAGAGCGTTGCGGCGTTAAATTAGCGGGTGAACGCTTAGAGAAAAAGATTCAACAATGGCAGAAAATTGTGATCAGTGCTTGCGAGCAGTCAGGCCGTAGCGTGGTCCCCATCGTACGCCCCGCCATGGCATTAGCAGACTGGAGCCATGAAAGCAGCACCGCCATTAAGCTCAATTTACATCCAAGAGCCTCGCACGGTATCAAAGGCTTAGCACTGAATACCACGCGTGTACGCCTGCTGATTGGTCCCGAAGGCGGACTGTCGGAGCAGGAGATCGCGATGACGGAACAAGATAATTTTACTGATGTACTGCTAGGACCCCACGAGTACTGCGCACCGAAACCGCAGCCTTAACCGCCATTAGTGCACTACAACTTAATTTCGGCGACTTGGGCTAACCCACTCGCCATAACGAATGCGTCACAATTGAATAAGGAAAGAGAGATGATTAAGCTTGGCATCGTGATGGACCCCATCAGCGACATCAACATCAAGAAAGACTCTAGTTTCGCCATGCTGATGGCGGCCCAATCTCGAGGTTATCAGCTGTTCTATATGGAGATGCATGATCTTGCCATGGTCAATGGCGACGCCATGGCGACTATGCGCCCATTAACAGTGCAGCAAGATGAGCAAAACTGGTATCAGTTAGGTGACGCCGTCGACACCCCAATGGCTGAGCTCGATGTCATCTTAATGCGCAAAGATCCGCCGTTTGATACTGAATTCATCTACGCCACTTATATGCTGGAGCGCGCCGAAGAGCAAGGCGTGTTAATCGTCAACAAACCGCAAAGCTTGCGTGATGCCAATGAGAAACTGTTTACCGCTTGGTTTAGCGAGTTTACTCCAGAAACCATAGTCACGCGCGATGCTGCGCGTATTCGTGCTTTTTATCAACAAAAAGGCGATATCATCTTAAAGCCATTGGATGGTATGGGTGGGAGCTCGATTTTCCGCGTGAAGCAAAACGATCCTAACCTTGGGGTGATCATCGAAACCTTAACTAACCATGGTCAGCAATATGCCATGGCACAAGCCTTTATCCCGGATATCACCTCGGGTGACAAACGGATCTTAGTAGTCGATGGCCAACCTGTGCCCTATAGCTTGGCGCGGATCCCACAAAATGGGGAAACCCGTGGCAACTTAGCGGCTGGCGGTAGAGGCGTGGCGCAGCCTTTGTCTGCAAGCGATTGGGCCATTGCCAATGCGATTGGCCCTGAGTTGAAAAAACGTGGACTGATCTTCGTCGGTTTAGATGTGATTGGCGACAAACTAACCGAAATTAATGTCACTAGCCCAACCTGTATTAAAGAGATCCAGGCAGCCTATGACGTCGATATTACCGGCATGTTGATGGACGCTATCGAAGCCCGTATAAAGTCATAATCTGGAGCCATGATGAAGTTATCAACGCTTATAGCCACCTGCTCACTTGCTACAGTGCTGCTGCACAGCAGCGTGATAAGTGCTAATCCATTATCGCCAGAGGCGGCCCCTAGCCGTCCCAAAAATATCGTGATCATGGTGGGTGATGGTATGGGGCCCGCTTATACCAGCGCCTACCGTTATTATCAGGATAACCCTAGCACTCAAGAGGTTGAGCAGACGGTGTTCGATCGTCTCGCCATCGGCAATGCCAGTACTTATCCGGCAGCGGTTAGCGGCGTAGTAACCGATTCCGCCGCAGCCGCCACCGCACTGGCGACTGGGGTCAAAAGTTATAATGGCGCCGTGTCGGTCGATACCGATAAGCAACCGATAGCGACCATCATGGAGCTAGCTAAAAAACGCCATATGAGTACTGGTGTAGCGGTCACCTCACAAATCAATCACGCCACTCCCGCGGCTTTTTTAAGCCATAATGAGAGTCGCCGTAACTACGAAGCATTAGCCAAAAGCTACCTCAATACCGATGCCGATGTCATGCTCGGTGGTGGGCAAAAGTATTTCCCCGCCGCGCTGATTAAAGAGTTTGAGGCCAAGGGTTATCATTATCTTGCCGATTTCAGCCAGCTATCACAGGTGACGCAACCTAAGGTTATCGGGCTCTTTGCCGAGGTGCAATTGCCTTGGGCGATTGATGAGCCAGATGCCAACCGCCTTAGTGAGATGACCAGTAAAGCCCTTGAATTACTCTCAACTAACCAGCAAGGTTTTGTCTTATTAGTCGAAGGTAGCCTTATCGACTGGGCCGGCCATAACAAGGATATTGCAAGCGCAATGGCGGAGATGCATGAATTTGCCAAAGCCATCGAGGTGGTTGAGCAGTACATTCGTCACCACAACGACACCTTGTTAGTGGTGACGGCTGATCACAACACGGGCGGATTATCGATAGGTGCCAATGGCGACTATCGCTGGGACAGCCAAGTATTGCGTAACATCAGTGCCAACCCTGCGACGATTGCCACCGAAGCGATAGCCGCCGATGACTGGCGCACCGTGGTTGAAAGTCGCTTAGGTTTATCACTGAATGAGCCTGAAACACGCCAACTGGCCAACGCTCGAATGCAAGGACACAAGGTGCTCGATAACGCCATTAAACGCCTTATCGATACCCGCTCTAACACTGGCTGGACAACCGATGGCCATACTGGCATGGATGTGCAAGTCTTTGCCACAGGCCCTGCGGCTACGATATTTGCTGGGCATCAAGATAATACTGATATTGCCAACAAAATAATAAGCCTATTACCCAAGGTGATGCCAGCTCAGCAATCGCATACTCAAGACGCCCCAAAAGCGGCGGTGATAACGCCAGCAACCGTAGAGGACAAAGTGCAATCACCAACACAAAAGCCTAACGCCGCTAACGTCACACTCGTCCAGTAACAGGCACTTACCACAGCGTGATTAGTCCCTAATGTGCTTAACTTTTCAGTTTAAGTTGGCAAAATACATGAGGGGCTTAAGTGCTGAACTTAGTTTTGACCTATAGGCGTTGGCGACTTCACTCTGGCGTGCTGTATGGTTAAAGCTGCACGCCAGATGCGCTTAACATTAGCTAGTGATGATGAATCGTCACCTTCAATTTATGCTCCAAGCACAATATAAAGATGATGGTGAAGCTGTAAGATGTGAAGCGTTAACACATGGCGTCTCCAGACTAAAAAGAGACTTAACTCCATATAATTAATAGGTTAGCCAAAAATCAGCTCAGCAGCAGAATAAAATGATTATTTATAATCTCTGCCCATGGGATATAATCCCTGCAAATTTTCCCTATGATATTGGTTATTCGTGCTATCTAATCCATCACAACTGATCGTAAGAAACAGTCATCTACTTGAATCAAAAGATGTTTTACTGCTCAACATCGAAGGCGACTTATTAGCAAAAGAGCTACTGAGCGTCGCGAATAAGGTCAGCACCTTAGCACTGGATTTCAACCACCATTTACCACTATTACCCTACGGCTCTGAGCGGCTACAACTGAATTTTGGCCATCAAATGACCAATGATGAGCGATTCGATTGTGTCGTGCTGTTTTATCCTAAGTCTAAAAGCTTAGCGCCCTACCTACTGAATTTAGCCGGTCTGCACCTTAAACCAGGTGGGCAACTGCTGGTAGTGGGTGAAAATAAGGGTGGAGTGCGCTCACTAACTAAACAGCTACCAAACTACTTTGATGCAGTTAGCAAACTGGATAACGCTCGCCACTGTTTGTTATTTAGCGCCGAGCTAATAGAAGCCGCACCGCAAATGAATCTCAATGACTGGGTCAGCCGCTATACACTCGATACTCCACAAGGCGCATTAACCATCTGTAATTTGGTGGGAGTATTTAGCGAAAAACGTTTAGATGAAGGCACGAAGTTACTGCTTGAACATTTGCCGAAACTCTCGGGTAGAGTGCTCGATTTTGGCTGCGGCGCCGGCGTGATTAGCGCCGCCTTACTCAAAGCAGACCCCGCTATCACAATGGAGTGTGTCGATATTAACGCCATGGCACTAGCCTCATGTGAGCTGACGCTCGCGGCCAATAATATGACCGCTAAAATCTATCCATCAGACGGCTTAGCACAAACCCAGGGGCAATTTGACGCGATTATCTCTAACCCGCCGTTTCATGATGGCTTACATCGCACCACGAATATCGCCACCCAATTTGTACAAGATAGCGCACAAAAACTCACTCGCGGTGGACAATGGCATATCGTCGCCAATCGCCACCTGCCCTATAGTGAGGCTATCGCTGGCACTTTTAAGGGCGTCAATGTCAGCGCTGAAAACAATAAGTACAAGGTTTACTCGCAACGCAAATGACCTATTGTTAACGCTAGGATGAAGAGATTAGCTAGCCGCCCCCCTGTCGCCTAGCTTTTTTCACTGTAGCCCACTGGCGGAAAAGTGAATTCAACCGCCCCCCATCAAGCCTTAACACCCACTGCTGTTATCATGGCGTATTGATAAATAATTTAATGATTTAATTTGATTAGTATTGCGAGACCCAGCTCAACACTTAGCAAATTAAGGCTTCATTGGCTAAACTTTATGCTGTTATACTCGAGTGACTAATAATAAGAGTCAACTTGTGGAAACACTTATGCTGTCCCCTGAACTAATCGAACTAAGCAGTGATGGTACATTAGCTCAACTCAAAGTGACCCCGGCTATCCACGGCCCCATTTCCGTCGAGATGATTAACCAACTACTTTCGTTGAGCGAATTTTGTCAGCTATATCCACTGAAACCTGTTATCGATAAAGCCGTCATACAAGTCAACCAACTTATCGATCAAGATGACGGCCACAGCCCCCAACTGTTTAACATTGCAGAGCGCCGTGATGGCAAGCTTGAATTTAAGCTTGCCGAAGACAAGATGAGCGCTGCAATGACCCTCACCGCAGCATGGGGTGGCAAGGAGATCAGCTTGCCCAATATTCTTAACGCATTAAAGCAACAAGCTATCTGTATGGGGTTAAGCAAGTTAAAAATTCAATCAGCACTGCAGCAATTAACCCAGCTGCGTCCGGGTGAGCAGTGCACCGAAGTGATAGCCCACGGCAAAGCAGCAATTAACGGTGTCCACGCCAGCATTGAACGTAAAGTGCCCCTGGCGAGAGAACGTTTACTGCAGCCACAAAAGCGCGAAGATGGCACCGTCGATATGCGCAATCTCGGTGAGGTCATCATGGTCAAACCGAATGACGTTTTAATGATTAAAACACCTGCAACTCATGGCTCTGAGGGTTATAAAGTCAACGGCGAAAAGCTCACCCCAGTGATAGGCAAAGATATAAAAATGGTCGCTGGCAATGGAACTCACTTCTTAAGAGATTGCCACAACACGCTTATCGCCAGTAAAGCTGGCCAGCCTGTCGAAACCACTAACGGCATGCAGGTTGACGATGTACTGCAAATAAAAAATGTCGATATCGGTTATGGTAATGTCGATTTTAAAGGCAGCATCTTAATCACAGGTGACGTCCATGAAGGAATGGTCGTTAAAAGCAGTGGCGATATTACCGTCATGGGCTTTGTCGATTCGGCCCACCTTATTGCGCAAGGGGATATCACCGTCAGTAAAGGGGTGATCGGCCGCCAGCTAAAAGATGAGCGACTGTCGACCACTTTAGAGGCGAAGGGGCAGATCTCGGCACAATTTGTACAGTATTCAAATGTTACGGCCGACAAAGATATCCTGATCACCAAACAACTGCTGCACAGTCACACCGAAACTCAATCTCGGCTCACCGTCAGTGATGCCAATGGTCGTCGAGGCGATTTAGTTGGTGGCATAGCCAAAGCGAATAAAGGCATCAAGGCGGTGATCATCGGTGCCACCGCGGGCACCAAAACAGAAACCTATTGCGCCATGCACTTAGGTGAGCTGAAAGAGGCATTAAAACAGCTGGATCAAGGTATCAAACAGATGGTGGTCGCTAGGCTCAATATTGAGTCAAGGTTAAACAAGTTGCCACCAAAAGCCAGTTGGCAAGATGATGAGTTGATGGTTGAACAAGTCAAAGGAATGCTCGAAGAGAAACATCGTATTACCGCCGAATGCGCCCGTGAGGAGGTGGAATACACCTTACTGCAACGAGAAGTGGAAGATTATTATCAGCAATATCGGATCGAAGCCAGTAAACATATTTTTGCCAATGTTGAGCTGCATATAGGCCCAGCTCACCAGCGAACCCAGCGCGAACATGGCCCCTGCATTGTGAACAATCATAATCATGAGATCAGCTTCGACTATAGCCGTCATTGACCAGTGTCATCTCTGTCTCAATATTCTCAGGTATAACTTAGTGTTATACCTGTTTCATATTTAGCATATTTACAGGCATAATTCGCCCATATGATGCCCAATCAACAAGAGATATGACGTGGAACTCCTTAAGATAGACTGTTTAGGTAAAGAGCTAAGATTAGAGGGCTCAATGGCGGGCTGGCAACAACTGTATTGGGGCGGACAATTAGTGTCGGCGCTACCGGCATCTGCCAATAATGAGGGCTTAAAACAGCATCAGTTTGAACTAAAAAATCCATTAGCTGATGGCCAGCCGAGCATCATAATCACCCTATCTATTGACCTAGCATGGCAACCTTTTCATTTAGAATACAGCCTATTAAAAGACGATGACATCATCACTCAAGGCAGCCGTAACAGCAAAGACATAGAACAACAAACACCGGTACAACCGATAGCAGCCAAGCCACAATTTAGCTGGGTTGGTTTAGGCTCATTGGGATTTAAGTTATTTAAGAGTGCCAAGGTGATCAAGGTGGTACTTGCTGGTGCCAGTGTGGCCGCATACTCTTGGCTCTTTTCGCTGCAATTTGCTTTAGCGCTTATCGCCTGCTTAGTGTTTCATGAATATGGTCATATCCGCGCCATGCAATATTTCGGTATGAAAACAAAAGGGATTTACCTTATCCCTTTCATGGGCGGCTTGGCGCTTAGTGACGAAAAAATCAATACCCGTTGGCAAGATGTGGTGATCTCTATCATGGGGCCCACCTTCGGCCTATTGATGTCGCTGGCGGCATTATTGGCTTACTGGGCCACTGGCAATATCTTTTTTGCCGGATTAGCCACCTTTAACGCACTACTAAACCTATTTAACCTATTGCCAATTTTACCCTTAGATGGCGGCCATATTCTTAAAAGCATCAGTTTTTCGATGAATAGTACGCTGGGGCTTATGGCCTGTATCGCTGGCGCCGCAGTGGGTGTGTTTATCAGCTATACACTAGGGTTAGCACTACTGGGTTTCTTACTCTTAATCGGCAGCATGGAGATAGTGTTTGAATGGAAAACGCGTCATCAGAGTCATCTATTGCCATTAGACAGATACGGACAACTCTTCTCGGCGATTTGGTATCTGCTAACGGTTGGGGCCTTGGTAGCTATCATCTGGTATTTCGCGGGTAGCGGCGACGACATGCTCGGCCTGCCATTGAAAATACTACAAAGTTAAGCCACTGAAATCGGCAATAAGAAAGTAGGCCTAGCCCTGCTTTCTTATGCATGGCCATGATAAGAGCAAATTACAGGCATAAAAAAACCTGCTAAAAAGCAGGCAAGTGTCTCTCATCAAGCGATTTGGTACAGATGGCGAGACTTGAACTCGCACGGCCGTTAGGCCACTAGCACCTGAAGCTAGCGTGTCTACCAATTCCACCACATCTGCAATGTCATCAACAAAAAAACCTGCTATAGAGCAGGTTAATTATCTCTCTATGAGAGTATTTGATAATGGTACCGAAGGACGGACTTGAACCGTCACTCCCGAAGGAAACGGATTTTGAATCCGTCGTGTCTACCAATTCCACCACTCCGGCTTATCAAATAGACTTTGCTAAACAACATCTCCTTAGCAAGTGAACAGAATTATACCTTCGCTTTAGCCAATGGCAAGTCTTTTGAACACGATTAATTATCGAATGAGCAAATTTCACTCGCCTGGGAAGTGGATAAACCCAACATCAACCTTGCGAATAAATAACAACACGATCACCAGCACAGATTTAACCAAATTAATGCAGATCAGAAACGCTTTGGCATCATTAATTGATCAAGATCAGCATACTGCATATCTAATAGCGCTAATTTAGCTGTGACATCTTTATAAACATCTGCGAAAGAGGACTTCTCAAATGGCATTTTGGTTAGATTTAATGTTCGGTAACCCCATTGGTTTAATGTCTATGTTAGTTATCTTCACCACCATTGGAATAATGTCATACATCATGTGGCTGTTTATATCGAAGTCAAAACCAGAATAGATAGGGTCTTTTAAGGCTCAGTGTTAATACACATTTCTAATGCAAAGGGGGCTTACGCCCCCTCTTTTTATCTCAACATCACTCAAGCAGCGTGTTTGCGGCTTGGCACCATACTATGAATAAAGTGCGGTCTAGCTTTCATCAACAACTGGATCTGCTCTTGATTAGGCTCACCTTGCGGCAAGCGTAGAACTTGACGATTAAGGTGACTCCTTGCTGCCATTGAGATTTTATAATCGGCAGTGGGCCCTTGAATTGCATAATGTTTCTTATTACCTAAATACTCTAAAATATTACTCTCGAGTAAGCTTTTTACTGCCGCCTCATTTTCAGGCAGGGTCAAAATGGTTTCACCTTGTAAGAAAAACTCGCGCAGTAATGCCCGCTCCGTCGGATCGAGTAACAGCACCTTCTTTTCAATGACTTCAAGGGTGCGCTTCCCTTTGAGGTGTGTAATCGCCTCGTCGATAAAGTAGTTCGCGACTTTCATCAACAGATAAGCCATACCAAGCAGCAGCCCTAATCCAATAATATGTGCGTGCTGATTAACCAACCCTTCTAACTTAAGCGTACTAATCACCGATAGCGGCGCGAACATCAAAGCCGCACTAACTAATGTCAGCCATAGGATTAAGTTAAACATCACTTGCTTTGGCGTTGCATGTTTAAAAAGAGTTAAATTCAACTTTTCCATTGTATTATCCAGTGTCAAAAAATCTGCAGTAGTTAAATAATGCAAATTAGATACCAAAAATGAGTTGAATTACGCCTAAGATAAAATAAAGGTAACTCACTAAAAATAGACTGGTTTCAACGCTATATTACGTAATGTAGCGAGAGCCTAAAAGAGATGTACTTTATCGGCTTTATATGAAGTGTATGCGATGGTGAGCGAAATAGAACGCCGTTGGATCTGAGCTTATCTATCATTTATAGAGATCTATAGCTCAAAGACAAATGCCTTATCCCTTTAAGCAGCTCAACTAGCAACCCAAGGGTCAATCATTAAAGGCGAATCGCACAATGGGATGCCATTGGCATCGATAGGCGCTCTTAATCGCCATCATTTGAGCCAATATACTGACAGTCGCAGTTAAACCAGTTTGCTTGCGTCACCACTAACTAACACCGACCAGTCACTTATCAGCTCATATTGCAGGCTTTACTTGTTATAAGCTTTAGCCGCAAGCTTGCTCAGCACTCTACTGACGGCGACAAAACCAAAGGTGCCAGTCACTACCGTTACTGCACCAAAACCTGATGCGCAGTCCATACGCATACTACCTTCGGCCGTCGCCTTGGTATTACAAACGCTACCATCACCTTGAGGATAAACCAATTGCTCAGTCGAGAACACGGCTTCAATACTAAAGCGCCGCTGCAGGTTTTTGGAAAAATGGTACTCACGGCGCAGTATATTTCTGACTTTAGCCAGCAAGGGATCTTGGTAGGTCTTTGCTAAATCAGTTACCTGTATTTGAGTGGGGTCCGTTTGCCCTCCCGCACCACCGACTGTAACGATGGGGAGTTTTTGCCGCTTGCACCAAGCAATAAGCGCCGCCTTAGGTTTTACCGCATCAATACAATCGATGACGTAATCGAGCGAGCCACCGGCCTTTTTACCGTTAAAATACTCAGCAAGATTATCGAGAGTGATGAAGTCTTCCACCTCATTAACTCGACACTCAGGGTTTATCTGCCGAATACGCTCTGCCATCACCGCAACCTTAGACTCACCAACAGTCTCTTTTAGTGCATGCAACTGTCTGTTGGTATTAGTCACGCAGATATCATCGAGATCGATTAAGGTAATTTCACCTATACCGCTGCGTGCTAATGACTCTGCAGCCCAGGTGCCTACCCCACCAATTCCCACCACTGCCACATGGGACTGTGCAAACAGGGTTAATGCCTTAGCACCATAAAGGCGACCTATGCCGGCGAATCGATTTAAGTATGCATCTGTATGTGTTGGCAAGCTCAAGCTGTACTCCAAAATAGAGATTAAAAAACGTGTCGATTTTATCCTAAACCCTAGCAAAGCGAAAACGAAACCCGTGCAATATACGCTGAGTTAACCTTAACTCAATGCAGGCGATTAACCTTATATTTACTACGTACACAGCCAAAACTCTTACTCACCATGTATTACATGGTGCCTTTTCAACCGCATTTATTCGACTTGATACTAAGAAAAACACACTTTGTTGATCAAAATACAACTGTTCAACAGAATTATCACACCACTAGGCTGCATTACTCTGTAAATAAACTACAATGTTAGCTGCTACTTATTCAGAAAAACTTAATTAACCTTGTTAATTAGTCGCTTGAGTGTGTCAGCAGGAGAACAAATGCGGCTTACGCCTAGCGATTACTTTTTACACAAGATGAGCAAATTGTTTGCAAAACTTGACTAAAAAGCTTTCTCAATCGGTAAAAGTTTGATCTAAGCCACAATTTTAAAACCACAAAAAGGTACACTGCAGACCATCTTGTTGCGAGTAGGGATGCTCGTAACAAAATATGGAAACGATGTTAATAACCATTACAAAATGGAACAGAACTCAGTTCTTGGGAGCACAACACATGAAAAAATCTTTAATCTCTGCATCAATCGCCTCAGTACTCACTTTGGCTTCATTCGGTGCGCTAGCCGATGGCCCTAACTTTTACGGTCGTTTAGACCTAACCGTGACAAACTCAGACACGGGTCTAACTACACAAGAAGGTAAAAAAGGCACCATTCTAGAAAACAACTTTTCCAACCTAGGTGTTAAGGGTAGCGAGAAGATTGCAGACGGCTTCGACGTTGTTTACCAAATGGAATTCCAAGTAGAGAACACTTCATCTAAAGGTGATGTATTTAAGGCGCGTAACACTTTCCTAGGCCTTAAGAGCGCCGCTGGTACTGTACTTGTAGGTCGTAACGACACTGTATTTAAACAATCAGAAGGCAGCATCGACCTATTTGGTAACAGTAACGCCGATATCGACCGTTTAGTTGGTGCTCAGTCACGTGTAGCTGACGGCATCTGGTACTACTCACCAAAGATTGCTGACTTAGTCACCGTCAACGCAACTTATCTGATGGAAGATAACCATGCCAGCGATAAAGAGCAGTATGCATTTAGTGCAACGGTAGGTGACAAGAAGTTTAAAGCGCAAAACTACTATGTCGCTGCAGCTTATAACAAAGGTATTGCTGGTATCGATGCCTACCGTGGTGTAGCTCAAGTTAAATTAGGCGATTTCAAAGTGGGTGGTCTATTCCAAAACTCTGAAAGCGTTGTTGATGGTTCAGAAGATGGCAACACTTACTTCGTTAACGTCGCTTACAACCTTAATGGCGTTAACCTAAAAGCTGAATACGGTAAAGATGAAGCTGGCTTTGGTAAGTACTCTAAACAAGCTCAAGATGGTACTGACATCGATGTACAAGTTATCACAGTTGGTGCCGACTACCGCGTAGCTAAATCAACACTGGTATATGGCCACTATGCTATGTACGAAGGTGATTACAAAAATGCTGGCGGCGTGACAGTAGATTTAGAAGATGATGATGTATTCACTGTTGGTGTACGTTACGACTTCTAATCGGCTGAGTCTCTGACTCTAGTTCGATAAAAAGGCGACCTTAGGGTCGCCTTTTTGCAATTTGTTATAGGTTCTTGAAATAAATAACCTAACCCTTTCTCACCAAGCGATACACTGATTCAGTTAACCAGGGCACCTGTTTGCTAACAAAGCGGGGGTTTTGATCCAGCACATCATCACAGCGTAAACGCTCAATCTCGAAGTATTCGCTCATATTAGCCATCACCCAATCGTCAGATACGGCAAATGGTGGGCCATTAAGGGCGGCCTGAGGGTAATCTAAGGTAATGAGTAAACCAATACTTTGGGGGGCGATAAGCTTGGCTAGCTGCTTAACATATTGCTGGCGCATCGCCTCGGGCCACGCAATTAGGGCGGCTCTATCATAAAAGGCAGTGCAGTGCGCAGTCAGATGAGTCGGTAAGGTAAATAGGTCACCTTGATAAAGGGTTACCTGCTCGGTGCTATAACGTGTATGCTCCCCTAGGGGTTGAACCTCGACACTTAATTCATTGTCGGTGAAAAACTGCTCAACGGCATCTTGATTGAGCTCGCAAGCAACCACTTCTAGCCCTTGTTCTGCCAAATAACACAGATCTAAACTCTTACCACACATGGGCACAAATACACTTGCCCCCGACGCCACATTCAACTGCGGCCAGTGTTCAATCAATAATGGGTTAACCTCACCGAGATGAAAGCCTATCTGTTGCGATGCCCACTTTTCGTGCCAAAAACTTGGTTGCATATCCTGCTCCACTGCGACTCATGACAAATAATCTGCAGGATACTCTACTGCCAAGTGTTGGCGAGTGTAAAACTAAGCTTAACTAAACGCACGAAAATCAGGCAATATTTAATACCTTTTGTACCCGTCTGAGCCAGACGCAGTTTTCACACTCACAGTTACGCCGTGACAAATGATGTGGCGTTAAGCTCGAATCGATAAAGTCGACTGCGATCAACAACTGTTGTTTTAGCTCTTGCACCGATTTTTGCTCAACGGCCACCAGCTCATCATTATGGTTCATCCAAGTACATTCCATTCCCTGATGACAATGAATACATTGCATATCCGTACTGTTAAAAAAACCGGCATGAGGGCAAAACTTTAACTCCATCGACTGCACAATACGTTTTCTAGGGTATTCTAATAACTCTATTAACAGGGCTTTATCGGGTTGTGACATCACACCCTCCTACTTATCGGGTATAGCGCTTCATTTACGCGGTTAATATTATATTAGCTTCAGGTTACCTTTATGGCTGTGGTTCAGAATTGATGTAGGTCAACATCAGCAGCGAAAAAATCAGTTAGGAGTCCCAAGTATGAAAAATCTCGCTATTGTGCAGTTGCCGTTGTTCTTGTTATAAAAACATATTCATTATTAACGATACCCATCATGGCCAATATCAGTGCAGCAACGCCGCAGTTACAGCATTTCTATATCTCTGAAGAGCAATCCATCTATCTGCTCAAGGCCGATGATGCGCGCAAACATAGAGCCTGGATCCGCCTATGCAAACAGCAGTTATTCAAATTAGGCTACCAAGAGATAGAGTTAGTCGGTAAAGGTGCTTACGGCTTTGTTTTTGCGGGGGTTGATGCCCAGCATAATGCTCACGTATTTAAATTTTCACGCATGACCCTGCCGCAACACATTCAAGACCGCCTCGAAGAGGAAGCCTTTATGCTATCGCAGGTGACCCACCCCAATGTGCCACCTATGATTAAATTTGAGCGTGTGGGCAAACAGGGCATTTTAGTGATGGCAAGGGCTCCTGGAGAAGATCTCGATAAACTCTGCCTGCGCAGGGGCGCACTGCCAGTGGCGATGATCATGAGCATTGCTCGGCAACTCGCTAATATCGTGCAGTATCTGCATCATGGCCGCCCCCTTGTCCATGGCGATATTAAACCTTCTAACTTAGTTTACGATGTTGACAGCCAGCATCTGTCATTAATTGACTGGGGCTCGGCAGTCTTTGCTCAGCGTGATGGCGAGGGCAATCCGGTTAATGGCAATGTGATGGACCTGCTCTCAAATGATCAACAACATACTAATGCACGCATGGGGGATGTCTATTTCATCGGGGAAGAGCAACTCAATGGCACATTGTCGAGCCCAAGGTTCGACGAGCAAGGGGTTGCAGCCACCTTATACGCTTTAGCTTCGGGGCAAGCTAGCCGCTTTGGCAGCAAGGTGATCCCCGCCGCCAGTATCGGCTTGCCCATTGAGCTTGCCCGCACTTTAGATGGCATGCTCAGTGACGACCCCAAAATTCGTAATCAAGCTGGCGACTATTTTCTCAAAAGCATGGCCCATAGCCATCGATTACATCTACCGGAGTTACCTCAACCGGCCCTTAAACCGGACATTCCGGTATGGTCTCTGCCCCGCAGCAAGGAGGTCGAAACTGTCAGTTACAGCTCGCGTAAATCGTTTCTTAAAGAGCACAATAGTGACGACCCCATCGCAAAGATGGACGATCTACAGCTTGAGAAATACTATCGCAACTTTATGGCGGGTATGGGTGATACCGAAAAAGGCTTTATCGCCGCCGTTGGCCCAGTCGGGCAATATTCAATCGTCGGCGGACTGGCGATTCATTGGCAAGAGTCTGGCGTATATATCGACTCCAACCTCGCGACCTATAACAGTGAGGAAAAAGCAGCATTAGTGCGGGCGGTGAATAATATGGTGACCTTAGCGCGGGGAATTCGTCGCATTGGGGTGTTTAAGGCCTGCTTCTTTAATGCTCGAGATACCTTGCATCTTGAGCGCAGCGATACCAGCCAGCCCTTTAAGCTCAGCCCAGATCAACAGCTTCCCTTTGAAGTGGGTGATGTGCCCTCATTAGAAGATAAGTCGCGGCTACACTCATATTTTGAAGATGGCCGCGATCCCGATGAAAACCTCGAACTCCCTAAAGCGATTATGACTGAGTTGGGCTGGATAAATCAGATTCATCACACTGGCTGTATTATTTTCGAAGTACTGCCTAACCACATGAAAATTCACAGCTATTTACGCTTACTCAATCCTAGGAAACAGGCGGCATTTCGCGCCAGTTTGGACAGGATCTTAAGCCATGTAGATAAAATACAGGGCAAAGGGGTCTCTGGTTTTATGAAATTACCTTATAAAAATACTCGCCGTTTTAACCATATCGACAGTAAACCCGAGCACTTTTACCCTAAAAACCCTAAGGCGCTAGGTGCAGATGATTAGTGTTTCGGAGACTGTTTATCGTCATCCTTTGCACTATCTTGTTTATCGTCCAGGCGATGAGTATCAGTCTCATCCTGCTTGTGTTCATAATCGCCATCGAAAGTATTGCCTTTATCCCCTTTAAAGGGATCATCACCAAAGGGCGAGCGCCCATTGGCTGAGTCATGAGGATTAAAAGGGCCTTGACCAAAACTGGCGTGAAAGCCACCTTGGCGTAGCACTTTCAATTGCATACGTTTATAGAGTAACCCCGCCAGTGGGATACGCGTAATAGGAGTCAGCAACAGTAAACCGATAAAGTCAGTCACAAATCCAGGGATCAGCAGGAGCAAACCAGCAATGGCCAGCATCATCCCTTCGACAATCTCCTGCCCTGGCGCCTCCCCTCGTGCCAGCTTTTGTTGCACCTGCATGAGGGTGTGGATCCCTTGACTACGGACCAAGGACACCCCAACCACCGCCGTCAATAAGACTAATCCAACCGTGGTCCAACTGCCTAAGGCTTCACCGACACGGATCAGTACGTTTAACTCAATGACTGGCACCAGTACAAAGATCACTAATAGAATAAAAAACACACTGACCTCACTAAATAATTTTTAATTCATTGAAAACTAAATGGGGGTGAAAGGGTCTACTTTCAAGTCGGGCAATTACCCCTAGCGGTAAAGCCTGAGCAAATTAGCTGGGATAATCTCACTATTTTAAGCGTCGTTTAATGCAACGAGGCAGTAAAAGTCGTAAAGTATCCGCCATTGAGAGTGACGCTGTTATGTGCCGGCCAGTCAGTAATAAACTGAGCATTGACCACTACAACATAAAATCACAACCGAAGAAGACCATAATACCATGCATGATACTTGTTTATTAGTCATGACAACGTGCCCAACCCAAGACAGTGCGATCGCCATCGCGCGCGCTTTAGTGGATACCAAGCTCGCTGCTTGTGTGCAACTGTCCGCTCCGGTGACGTCGGTGTACCTTTGGCAGGACAGCATTTGCGAAGAGCAAGAGATCTCGCTGCAAATCAAATGCCTCAGCCAAGCCTATGATGCAGTTGCTGAACTGATATTAACTTTGCATCCCTATGATGTGCCAGAACTTATCGCTACCGAGATAGCTTATGGCTCTGCTGCTTATTTAGATTGGATAAAAGAAACCACACAAATATGAAAAAATTACTGTTCATCGCTCTCGCTTCATTTCTATTGCTTGCCCCCAGTGCACATAGCGAAGGCATTTTCGGCGCCAATAAATTCGATTTTCTAAAGGATGAGCCCAAGCTAATGCCTGTGGATGAGGCATTCGTATTCGATTTTAAACAACAAGACCAACGCCTTGAGCTCAGCTGGGTGATTGCCGATGGCTACTATATGTATCGCGACAAACTTAAGTTTGAAGCGGACGGCGCCACGCTTGGCGAAATACAACTCCCCCAAGGCAAAACCCATACCGATGAGTATTTTGGCGAGCAGCAAGTATATTACGCTTACGTTGAAATCCCGGTGGCCATTAAACAGGCGGCTAACAATGGCACGCTCAGCGTAACCTTTATGGGCTGTGCCGAAGGCAAACTCTGTTATCCGCCCACCAAGCGCAGTGTACAGCTGAGTGACGTCGCCGCTAACGAGGGGATCTTACCGGCAAGCGATAATGTCACGACTGGTACTGCGGCTAATCACTCGCCAGCATCTAATACGCCTATCACAGAACAAGATTCACTAAGCCAGATGTTATCGGGCGATAACCTACTGTGGACCTTAATCATCTTCTTTGGTTTAGGCATTGGCCTCGCATTAACTCCCTGCGTATTCCCCATGTACCCTATTTTGTCGGGCATTATTGTCGGTCAAGGTGAAAAACTATCAACAGCCAAAGCGTTCAGCTTATCGATGGTTTACGTTCAAGGTATGGCAATCACCTACTCCTTACTTGGCCTTGTTGTTGCCTCCGCGGGAATGAAATACCAAGCCGCGTTGCAACACCCTGCGGTATTGATTGTATTAGCCATGTTGTTTTTCGTGCTCAGCTTATCCATGTTTGGTCTATACGACTTAAAACTACCCTCGAGCTGGCAAGAAAAAATGAACCGCTTCTCCAATAATCAAAAAGGCGGCAATGTTGCTGGCGTGTTCTTGATGGGCGTGATTTCTGGTTTAGTCGCCTCACCTTGTACCACTGCGCCACTCTCGGGCGCACTGGTGTATGTGGCGCAGACTGGCGATCTACTGCAAGGCTTTTTGGCGCTATATGTGTTGAGCATGGGCATGGGCTTACCACTACTGATCATTGGCTCCTCAGGTGGCAAACTCCTGCCAAGAGCCGGCGCATGGATGGATGTGATAAAAACCATCTTTGGCTTCCTGCTGATTGCCGTGTCCATCATCATGCTAGGCCGTATCTGGACCGGGCTCACCTCGGATGTCCTATGGGCACTGTGGGGCGTGAGCTTGGCCGGTTACCTGATGCACCAAAATAAACTGACTGAATTTAGCTGGAAGCAAACCGTTCGTTCGGTATTACTATTATTGATGCTGTTAGCTAGCTTCTCTTACGGCTTCCAAGCGGTCATGACAAGCCTGGGTTTCCAAGCGCATAACGGCAATCAAACCAGCAATCATATGGTGAGCCACAAAACCATCAAGTCACTGGCCGACCTGCAAATTGAAATTGAGGCCGCCAGTGCACAAGGTCAACCTGTGATGCTCGATCTCTACGCCGATTGGTGCGTCGCCTGTAAAGAGTTTGAAAATATCACCTTTAAAGACGCCGCTGTGCAGCAACGTCTCGCCCAAATGGTATTTTTGCAAGCCGATGTGACTAAAATGGATAAACTCGATGTGGAGCTGTTAGAACATTACGACGTGTTAGGCCTTCCTAGTCTGTTGATGTTTGATGCTCAAGGGCAGTTGCGTGACGAGCTGCGGGTCACAGGTTTTATGAAGCCTGCGGCATTTGCCAGTCACCTCGATCTCGTCCTAGAGAAATAACCGCCATAAGCCACTGATGATATCTATTTTTTAAAAACCTCCTTCGGGAGGTTTTTTGTTATTCGCCAGCAAGCAATAGCGTCTTACCACGGATAAAAGTGGCTCTGTACAGTGATTTTTTATTTATTGTTAATCTAAATCTTATATTATAAGTGCTGTTTAGTGTCATGGAACACACCTCATCCCCCAAGGAGCAACATGGAACCCGCCATACTCATCATTACCTTAGCCTGTGGCATCTTAGTTAGTCGTATCGGATTACCCCCCTTAATAGGCTATTTAGTGGCGGGCTTTATGTTGTTTTTGTTTGGCCTAGATGAAACCAGCTTGCCACTGTTGGAGCAGCTCGCCAATTTAGGGGTCACGCTACTGCTATTTGCTATCGGGTTAAAGCTGGATCTGCGCAGCTTATTTAAAGTGGAAGTGTGGGCAGGCTCCAGCCTGCATTTAATTGGCTCTATGCTGTTTTTGGTGCCGCTACTCAAACTACTAGGCTTAATAGGACTAGAACAACTGAGTGGCTTAGATCTAGAGCAATTGGCCCTACTCGCCTTTGCCTTGAGCTTTTCAAGTACCATTTTTGCCGTCAAAGTACTCGAAGATAAAGGTGACATGCAATCCCTTTATGGCCGAGTCGCCATTGGTATTTTGATCATGCAAGATATCTTTGCGGTCGCATTTTTGACTATATCCAAAGGTGATATCCCCTCCATCTGGGCGCTGAGTTTGCTGTTATTACCCTTTGCTAGACCACTTATTTATAAGGCATTCGACCGTGTGGGTCACGGCGAGCTGCTGGTTCTCTTTGGCCTAGTCATGGCCTTAGTGGTAGGCGCGGGCCTATTTGAATTGGTCGGTTTAAAACCGGATTTAGGCGCCTTGGTTGTTGGTATCTTACTAGCAGGACACGCCAAATCATCGGAACTGGCTAAATCATTATTTTACTTTAAAGAGCTATTTTTGGTCGCCTTCTTCTTAACTGTCGGTCTAAATGGATTACCTAGCTTTAGTGATATTGGCGTTGCCGCGCTGCTGGTCTTGGTGATACCGATTAAGATAGTGCTCTTCCTCTATCTATTGACCTACTTCAAGCTGCGCTCGCGCACCTCATTGATGACCTCATTTAACCTAGGTAACTACAGTGAGTTTGGCCTCATTGTGGCCGCTGTTGCCACCAGTAAAGGCTGGTTACCGGCCCATTGGATGGTGATTTTAGCGGTGGCATTAAGCCTTAGCTTCCTCTTTGCCGCTCCGCTAAACGCCGCTTCCAGCCGTTTATATCAAAAGTACCAAAGTCGCCTACAGAAGCTAGAGCGCCATCCACTGCATCCTGAAGACAGACCAATACGCGTCGGTAATCCACGCTTTCTAATCTTAGGTATGGGCCGAATAGGTTCAGGAGCCTACGACGAGCTAGCCAATAAATTTGAAGGCGAAATTTTAGGAATTGAACATAAACAGGAGTTAGTG
Organism: Shewanella sp. 553; assembly: GCF_059338375.1. Lineage (NCBI taxonomy): Bacteria > Pseudomonadati > Pseudomonadota > Gammaproteobacteria > Alteromonadales > Shewanellaceae > Shewanella > Shewanella sp. 553. The sequence continues at coordinate 566,888 of NZ_CM181701.1, read as the reverse complement.
GATTTTCATCGAAGCGAGGGGCGAAACGTGGTGCAAGGTGATGCATCCGATACCGATTTTTGGGAAAAGCTCGATCGCGCGCCGAACCTAGAATTAGTGCTGCTGGCGATGCCCCAACATACGGGTAATGAGTTTGCCGTTGAGCAACTTAAGCGTTTAAATTATCAAGGTAAGTTAAGTGCTATTGTACAATACAGTGAAGATGCACTCTCACTCAAAGAGGCGGGAGTCCACAGTGTATTTAACCTCTACGAGGCCGCTGGCGCGGGTTTTGTTGAACATGTTATCCACGAGTTGCAATCGGGCCAGCAACACGACGCGGATATAGTTGTCGAATCCACTAACGCCAGCTAAATATCTAAGCATCGGTTGATATTGGCTACCTGCTATCCCATTGATAACAGATAGCCAGTGAGCATTTACTGGCACAAGCTATTATTGCTCAGCCCCATTATTTAAGGCTCTACGGCGCAAGTTAATTTCGTCTCCCCCCTGCGCCGATTCCCCCCTTCCCTTAGCATCCACGTTGATCTTACCCACATAGACACTATGATTGACATGATATTCGCCGATAAACAAAAACTGCGTTACACAATCGGTAAACTCATGATATAAAAATGACAAGGAACGAATCACGACCCAATAATGGCGTGAAAATACTGTGACCAGTACTTGGCGCAGAGAGTGATCACCCTTTTCAGAGAAGCTTGATAGCATGGCAAATCCCGCGCAACGCGCCAATAAATTATTTGTGCAAACCTTTGGCACCAATGCTGACGATCTCTATCGTGCCCCAGGACGTGTTAATTTGATCGGTGAACATACCGATTACAATGACGGTTTTGTATTGCCTGCTGCAATTAATTTTCACACCATCATCGCAGTAAAAAAACGCGAAGATGATCGCTTCAGAGCAGTATCCGATGTCTATCCTGGCAAAATTAACAGCTGGCACTTTGGCCAAGAAGGCAAGATGGATCCAGAGGACGGTTGGATAAACTACCTCAAAGGCTTTACTGCCGCGATGGCCGCTTCAGGCTTACCAGCCAAGGGGATGGACATCGCTGTGGTGGGTAACGTGCCTTTGGGCGCAGGGCTATCATCTTCGGCGGCATTAGAAATCGCTTTCGGCACGGCCATCAACGAATGCAGTCAGCTACGCCTCTCTCCGTTAGCCGTTGCTCAAATGGCCCAGCGTGGTGAAAACCAATACGTGGGTTACGCCTGTGGCATTATGGATCAAATTATCAGCGCACTGGGGCAACCCGATCATGCGTTATTAATTGATTGTGAAGATCTCGACAGTGAACCCGTACCAATACCCGAAAGCCTGAGTCTGATCATCGTTAACTCCAATCTCCCGCGCGGTGAAGTCGAGGCACAAGAAGCGATACGTCGTCAGCAGTGCCAACAGGTGGCGGATCACTTTGCGATCGACAGCCTACGTCACTTGGACTTAACGACCTTAGAGACCGCTCGCAGCGAGCTGCCGGAGCTTATTTATCGCCGCGCACGCCATGTGCTCAGCGAAAATCGTCGCACTCAAAACGCCGCCCATGCTCTGCAGGCCGGTAACATTGCCCGCTTAAGTGAGTTGATGGCGCAATCTCATGCCTCGATGCGTGATGATTTTGAAATAAGCTTGCCGGAAATCGACACCTTAGTTGAAATCATCGCTCAGGTTGTCGGCCAACAAGGTGGAGTGCGTATGACAGGCAAAGGATTTGGTGGCTGCGTCGTTGCGCTAGTAGACCATGAACTGAGCGATACTGTGGTGGCGACGATTGAAGCCCAATATCAAGTGAGAACTGGGATTGAACCGACCGTTTATCTATGTTCGGCCAGTGGTGGCGCTAGCCGCATTGACGAAAGCTGGCTTGAGGGTGAGCTTTATTAAGCGTAAATCCTGTCGCTGAAATATTGTTTTTGCATTCGGCCTTTTAGCTCCTTAACGACAACCGCCAAGGTAATGCTCGAGGGCCGTTAGTCGCAAGTCTGTGCCACAACAGATTTTAGAGACTACAGCAAAGGCAAAATGTGTGGGGAAACAGAGGATAAAGCGTCGTTTAAGGTGAAGGTAGAAATTACTCAACAATAGGCACATCTAAGCTAAGCGGTTAATCGGGGGTTAATCGATATTGTTAGATAGAGGCCCTAGTTTACACTAGAACCTCATACCCAAATGACAAACACTAACATCAAACCTCATACCTAACTGACAAGCGGGTTGATACAAGCTGACACTTAACTTTCATCGTCATCCGACCAATCATCGAAACCATCATCTATGCTGTCGACTTCCAATTCAACGTCATCATCGTCATCATCTGAATCTAAATCGACATCAATTTTCACTTTCTTTGGCGCCGGTGCAGGCTTAGCATGTATCGCTTCAACCCAAGCAGAATGCTGACGCATAAACTGTTCTCGGGTAACCTGCCATTTAGCATCATATTCTGCTTTAGCGGCTTTGATCTCCTCATCCGTAAGGTCATGCAGGTTTACCTTAACAATATCAACTGCATATTCAATCACGGCATCTCTTGCCGTGTTATAAAGATAAACGCGTCCCGCAGAGGCTTCAGGGAACTCTTTATCATGAATGAGAATGGTGTTACCTCGAGCAGTACGCAGCTCACCATACCAGACAGATTCTTTAGAAGTGTCATACATATATGCTAATACCCTTAAATCAACACATACCAATATAAAATTATTAAGCTGACAATTTCGTTAGCTTAGTCATTGTCATCACTCAGAAATAACCTGCAGCGATGCTTGCGCACATTCTTAATAAAAATCGGCAGAAATCAATAGCCAAATCGATCTATTTCATCTAATTGCTATCAAATTGTGCATTCTGCAGATACTCATATCGAATTTAGCCGATCAAATCAGTTATTCAAGTTTTTTCTAAACACAAGCACCATCAACCTCCTCATCGATGTGGCCTGTTCGCTGCTAGCACTATCCTTGTTCAGCTGCCATATTAAGCACAATTTTCCCGGTATGCTGACCGGACTCCATCAAGCGCTGCGCCGCGACCACATCGCGAAAGGCAAACTCAGCAAACAGCCGAGGCATGAGTGAATGTACCGAGGAGGTTGCAAATAAGGGCCATACTTGCTCACGTAATGCATCAGCTATTTTCGCCTTCGCCGCTATCGATTGTGGCCTGAGTGTCGCGCCAGTCCAAGTAATGCGCTTGGCCATTAAGCGAAACACATCAACATTCGCCGTCACGCCGCGTAACAGGGCTATGGTCACTAAACGCCCCTCCAGCGCCAAGGCTTTCAAATTAAGATTAACCATATCGCCCGAGGCCATGTCGAGCACGACATCGACGCCCTCAGGGGCTATGGCTAAAATCTGCTCCAGTAATGTGTCATCTCGGTAATTAAGCGCATGTTCGGCGCCTAATCCGAGGCAATAATGACATTTTTGCTGGCTCGAAGAGGTGGTGATAACCTTGGCGCCAAATTGCTTAGCCAGAGCGATAGCGGCCGAGCCTATGCCACCCGAACCACCGTGAATTAATACCGTTTCTCCAGCTTGCAAGCCACCACGCATAAATAGGTGCCCCCACACGGTAAAAAATGTCTCAGGCAGCGCCGCCGCTTGGGCCAAATTAATCCCGTGAGGGATGGGTAAGCAGTGGTCAGCCCAAGTCACCACCAGATCGCTGTAACCACCACCAGGTACCAAGGCGCAGACTTGATCGCCAATACACCACTGCGTCACTGACTCACCAAGGGCGACAATGGTACCCGACACTTCAAGCCCTAACACTGGGCTAGCCCCCTCTGGCGCAGGGTAAAGCCCTTTACGCTGGGCGATATCGGGGCCATTAACCCCAGCGTAGTGTACCTTAATCAATACCTGTTCGGGCGCAGGTGACGCCACCTCCCCCTGAATCAAAGAGATCACCTCTGCCTCGCCAAAGTGACTAACATGCGCCTGCAGGCAAGATAACGTACTTTTATTCATGGGGGATCCTCTTATTCATTAAAATGTCAGTGGCTGGCCTCGATTTAGCTATCTCATTGCATTAAAGTTTGTATCAATCCCTAATAATTCAACCCTCTATATAGCAATAAATTTCACTGTATTAAATCAATCACGTCAAAAACATCATACTTAAAGGGCATAATTACCCACTTTGATATAAATTAAGGCTAATAAAAAACCCAGCTTTTACACTGGGTTCATATATGGTTTGAACTTTAACTTTACAGTTTTAAATAAACCGTCTGCTAAAATGGGATATCGTCATCCCAACCATCATCCAAATCTGGAGTAAAGTTTTGCTGTGGCTGTTGCGGCGCTGGACGCTGCTGTGGTGCCGCTTGTTGCTGCGGAGCCGCTTGAGGCTTAGGTGCATAAGCCGGCGCTGCAGGAGCCGTTTGCTGCTGTGGCGCGCCATAGCCTTGCTGAGGAGCGGCTTGTTGCGGCGCTCCATAACCCTGCTGCTGCGGCGCAGCTTGCTGTGGTGCTGGGCGTGAAGCGGGAGCGGCTGGCTGCTGTGCATATTGGTTTTGCTGTGGCGCGTAACCATCATTTTGCCCCATACCGCCTTGCTGACCACCTTGACCACGGCTGTCTAGCATCTGCATTTCACTGGCATTGATTTCAGTTTTGTAACGATCTTGGCCAGTTTGCTGATCTTGCCACTTACTGGTTTGCAGTTTGCCTTCGAGGTAAACTTTAGAGCCTTTCTTTAGGTATTCACCCGCGATCTCCGCTAAGCGGCGATACATGACGATGTTGTGCCACTCTGTACGCTCTTGCACTTGACCTTGCTGGTCTTTCCAAGACTCACTGGTCGCCACTGTAAAGTTGGCTACGGCATTGCCATTTGGCATGTAGCGTACTTCAGGGTCTTTCCCTAAGTTACCGACCAAAATTACCTTATTGACACCACGACTGGCCATTGAAATCTCCTGCGATATTCTTACAAATCTAATATAAATACTGCTTAACGGGTGAGTTCAACTCAAGTCCCAAACAGTTAATTGACAGAGCCTAACACAGCTCGCGCTTGTCTCAAATCGAAAAGCTCATCAACTTTCAAATAAGCGACTTTCTCCTCAAGTACCACGATAGCCTCGGCTACACCAGGCAGCTGTGACAACTTAGTGGCCATGGCTCTGGCTTCCTCTTTGCCCTCAACTTCGGCTTCTAAGGTGTAGCTCTTTAATAGCACGGGATTTTCCATGCCTAAGGTTAATAGTAACCAAATAAACATCAAGCCTAATGCAACAGCAAATACCCCAGCCGCGCCGACCAATTGGTAAGCTCCGCCGCCAAGCAAGCCGCCACAAAATGCCCCTAGAAATTGGCTGGTCGAATACACGCCCATGGCAGAGCCTTTATCCCCTACCGGACAAAATTTAGCAATCAAGCTCGGCAGTGAGGCTTCAAGATAGTTAAACCCTGTAAAAAACAGCACAATCGCAGCACTGAGTACCACTAAGCTATTTGCAAATAACGCCATTGAAGCGAGCGCTGCCATCATGATTAACAGGGCAATTTGAAAGGTGGCCTTGGTGTTTTTCTTTTTCACGCCGATGATGATCAACGGCACCATAAGGAAAAACGCGCCAATAAAAGCAGGGAAATAGAGCATCCAGTGCTTTTCTTTAACTAAACCCGCATCGACCAAATCCAATGGCAATGCCACAAATACCGCCGTTAACACCAGATGCAAAATAAAAATACCGGCGTCAAGCCTGAACAGCTGCGGATCTTTGAGCATGGCTTTAAGCTTAGCTGGCGCCGCAACCGTATCGCCTTTTGGCGCTTGGCTAATAGGGTTTGGCACCAGCAACTGTACAATAACCATGCCCAGCAAGGCTAAACCTGCTGTCATAGCAAACAGCCCTGAGAGGCCAAGATGCTGCGCGACAATGGGGCCGACCAGCAGCGAAAGCGCAAAGGAGAAACCGATACACATACCGATAATCGCCATCACTTTAGTGCGCTGCTCATCGCGAGTTAAATCGGCAGCTAAGGCTAAAACGGCCGCGGCAATCGCGCCCATCCCCTGCATAGCGCGTCCGGCAACCACCCCATAAATAGAGTCCGCCATGGCTGCAACTACGCTGCCAATAGCAAACACCAACAAGCCAATTAAAATAATTGGCTTGCGCCCATATTTGTCTGACAAGATCCCCATTGGGATCTGCAACACCGCCTGAGTTAACCCATACGCCCCGATGGCAACCCCCACCCATAATGGCGAGAAGCCCTCTAAGTGTTGCCCATAAAGCGCAAACACTGGCATGATCATAAACAAGCCCATCATGCGCAAACCAAATACACTGGCTAACGAAAACGCGACTTTTTTCTCAGTCTTAGACAGTCCATTATTGGCCATTTTTCGCCCTGATATGAATACATTAATAAGCCGCGCATGTTATCACGAAGCGTGGATTTAGCTCAAAAAGAAAAATTAAAGATGCGATGTATATGTAGCTATTCAATCACAAAGCCATAATCGTTCGTCAACATTCCCCCTATCGCTTTTGTGTGAGCTTGCTATGACCTGAGACAATTTTTATGCGATAATCAGTCTCTTTTTTATTCGGACAATCAGAGAGACAGATGGACAAGATTGAAGTTCGTGGCGCCCGCACCCACAATCTAAAAAACATCAACCTGACAATCCCAAGGGACAAGCTGATCGTTATCACCGGCCTATCGGGCTCGGGTAAATCGTCATTAGCCTTCGATACCCTTTATGCTGAGGGGCAGCGTCGTTATGTCGAATCCCTCTCTGCTTATGCCCGTCAGTTTTTAAGCTTAATGGAAAAGCCCGATGTAGATCATATCGAAGGCCTAAGCCCAGCCATCTCTATCGAGCAAAAATCCACCTCTCATAACCCACGTTCAACCGTGGGCACGATTACCGAAATCTACGATTACCTAAGATTACTGTTTGCCCGTGTCGGCGAGCCAAGATGCCCCACCCACAATCAACCATTGGCGGCGCAAACCGTTAGCCAGATGGTCGACAAGGTGCTGGAGATGCCAGAGGACAGCCGCTTGATGCTGCTCGCACCAGTGATTAACGATCGCAAAGGTGAACACGTCAAACTGCTTGAGAGCCTATCGGCACAAGGGTTTATCCGCGCTCGTATCGATGGTGAAGTGTGCGACCTGTCCGATCCGCCAACCCTTGAACTGCACGTCAAGCACACCATTGAAGTGGTGGTCGACCGTTTTAAGGTGCGTGAAGATATCACCCAGCGCTTAGCGGAATCATTCGAAACCGCCCTTGAGCTTTCGGGGGGGATAGCCACCGTCGCCTCTATGGATGGCGATATCGACGAGCTATTGTTTTCTGCCAACTTTGCCTGTCCACATTGTGGCTATTCTATGGCCGAGCTCGAGCCGCGTATTTTCTCGTTTAACAATCCGGCTGGCGCCTGCCCCACCTGTGATGGTTTAGGGGTGCAGCAGTTTTTTGATGCCGAACGCGTGATCACCAACACTGAGTTATCCCTTGCAGGCGGTGCGATCCGCGGCTGGGATAGACGCAACTTTTACTATTTCCAGATGCTCAGTTCATTGGCCGAGCATTATAAGTTTGATGTCGAAGTGCCCTATGAGCAGCTCAGCGATAAAATTCGCCGAATCGTACTACATGGCTCGGGTAAAGAGAGTATCGCGTTTAAATACATCAACGATCGTGGCGATGTCGTGGTGCGTAACCACCCTTTCGAGGGGATCTTAAACAATATGGACAGGCGCTATCGTGAGACCGAATCTAATTCGGTGCGCGAAGAGTTAGCCAAGTATATTAATACGCAAGCCTGTAACAGTTGTGGCGGTTCGCGTCTGCGCGAAGAGGCGCGTAATGTCTTTATTGAAGATCTTAATCTGCCAAAGCTGACCGAATGGTCAATTGGCGAGGCGATGAGCTATTTTGAGCAGCTATCACTCACAGGTCAGCGCGCGCAAATTGCCGAAAAAATCTTAAAAGAGGTACGCGATCGCTTAGGCTTCTTGGTCAATGTCGGGCTTAACTATTTGAGCTTGTCGCGCTCTGCCGACACCTTATCTGGCGGAGAGGCGCAGCGTATTCGTTTAGCCAGCCAGATTGGCGCAGGTCTTGTTGGCGTTATGTATGTTCTCGACGAACCTTCCATTGGCTTGCATCAGCGCGATAACGAACGTTTACTGCAAACCCTCATTCATCTAAGGGATCTGGGTAATACCGTTATCGTGGTTGAGCACGATGAAGATGCAATCCGCATGGCGGATCACATCATCGACATCGGCCCAGGTGCTGGGGTTCATGGTGGTCAGGTGATTTGTGATGGCACCTTAGATGACATTATCAGCTGTAAAGACTCGATAACTGGGCAATATATCTCTGGCATTAAGCAGATCCACATCAGCGAAACGCCAGCGCAATATAATCCAGAGCAAGTTATCGAACTGTTTGGCGCAACTGGCAACAACTTGCAAAACGTTGACTTAACCATACCCGTAGGCCTGTTTACCTGCGTGACGGGAGTGTCAGGCTCAGGAAAGTCAACGCTTATCAACGACACCTTTTATAAGATCGCTCATCGTCAGCTAAATGGTGCCACGGTCGATGAACCCGCCCCTTACAAGCGAGTAGAGGGGATGGATCATTGCGATAAAGTGGTCGATATCGATCAAAGCCCCATTGGCCGTACACCGCGATCAAACCCAGCCACCTATACCGGCATCTTTACCCCTATTCGTGAGCTGTTCGCCGCGACCCAAGAAGCCAGAACCCGTGGCTATAAGCCGGGGCGTTTCTCCTTTAATGTGAAAGGTGGACGCTGTGAAGCCTGTCAGGGCGATGGTCTGATCAAAGTTGAGATGCATTTCCTACCCGATGTGTATGTACCTTGCGATAGCTGTAAGAGTAAACGCTATAACCGTGAAACCTTAGAGGTGCGTTACAAAGGCAAGAATATTCACGAAGTGTTAGAGATGACCGTTGAGGAAGCTCGAGAGTTCTTCGATGCCGTACCAGCCATTGCCCGTAAGCTACAAACCTTAATGGAGGTTGGCCTGTCTTATATCGGCCTTGGCCAGAGTGCAACCACCCTCTCTGGCGGTGAAGCACAACGGGTCAAACTGGCCAAAGAGCTGTCAAAACGTGACACAGGCAAGACCTTGTATATCTTAGATGAGCCAACGACTGGCTTACACTTTGCCGATATTCAGCTATTACTAGATGTACTGCATCGCCTTAAGGCTCACGGCAATACCATAGTGGTGATTGAACACAATCTCGATGTGATCAAAACCGCCGATTGGATCATCGATCTTGGCCCTGAAGGCGGCTCAGGTGGCGGCACCATTTTGGTCAGCGGTACTCCTACGCAAGTAGCTGAGCATCCAACGTCTCATACCGCGCGCTTCCTTAAGCCTTTACTCAAGGCGTAAGCCAACTCGCGTTGCTCTATTAAAGATAACCGCCAAAGCCAGTATGAAATCATTCTGGCTTTGGCGGTCTTTATCAATTAATTCTGGCTTTGACTGTCTTTATTAATTAATTGTAGCTAAGTTATAGCCTAGCCCACCACCCAAGCTAGGTGCCCATGAGAGTGCTCAATCCTGCTCGCATCATCACCCTCATCTCGCTCTTGTTCGCCTTTACGCTGCTCTTGTCCGCTTGTAGCAGTACAGACGATGCTTGTCACCGCCAATTGCAGCTCAATTGGGCCAATCAGACTCAGCTCCTAGAGGATGTAAACAAATTAAGCTCGCCCGCTTTTGCTGGGCGTAAAACCATGACGCTTGGCGCAGCAATGACCCGAGACTACCTTAACCTGCGTATGCAACAGGCGGGCTTAATGCCTTGGCCTAGGCTGCACGCCCCACTTCCCTCTAATGCCCCTCCGCGCGATAGGGAATTTGACCAGCACTTTAGCTATCAATATCAGTTTACTGAGCGCCAGGGTGTCAATCTCATCGGCATGCTACCTGCAACTCAAGCTAGCGACCAATGGCGGCTGATTGTCGCCCACTATGATCATTTAGGTACACAAGACACCGAGATTTACCCAGGCGCCGACGACAATGCCTCGGGGATAGCCGCGATGCTAGCGCTGGCTGAGCATGCCAAGGGCCAGCAGCGGCCAAGTCATTTACTCTTTATCGCCACCGATGCGGAAGAACCAGGGCTCTATGGCAGCAAAGCCTTAGTCGCAATGCTACAAGATGACAACAGCCAACCTGCGATGGCACAAATTGAATTCGTGATTAATTTAGATATGGTGGGGCGCCCCAACCGCCACCACACCCTCTATATAGAAGGGCGCCAAAATTTTACCCAATTTACAGCGATACAAAACCGTTTAAGGCAAACGGTAGGGTTGTGTATCAGAGCCAATCACCCACCCGAAGCGGGTAAATCGATACAAAGGATAGATTGGTTAAGATCGTCAGATCACATCTCCTTTTATCAAGCCGGCTTGCCTTGGCTCTATTTGGGTATTCCACCCCATAGCGATTACCATCAAACCAGTGACATCGCATCAAAGCTAGATATCGAGTTTCTAGCAGCTGTTACAGAAACGGCTTACAAACTACTCATTATCGACAGTTATCTCTTAAATAACCGAGCAAAACAATAGATTAATTTGTAATTTATAAAAAAACAACTCACTGTTAATTATAGACTTTAGCTGTAAAGCCCCCTGTTTACCCCTAAAAATCAGACTTAAGTGGTAGCCAATCTATCAACTCACTGCTATAATAATCGGCTTACTGATACTTTTCGGTGCGGGAAGTCGACACGGGGTTGATTTTCTGTCTATAAAATCTTTAGTGCAGTCTCTGCACTTTGCTACACCACAAGGCTACAACCCATGTCATCCAATGAAAAAACTTTCCGCGAACTCGGTCTTGCCGAGCCTTTGTTGCGTGCTCTTGACGAGCTTGGTTACGAAAAACCAACGCCAATTCAATCTGCTAGTATCGAGCCACTTATGGCCGGTAAAGACATTTTAGGTCAAGCACAAACCGGTACCGGTAAAACCGGTGCATTTGCGCTGCCGCTATTAAATGCGATCGACCCAACGTCAAATACGCCACAAATTTTAGTATTAGCCCCAACTCGTGAGCTTGCCGTGCAAGTCGCCGAAGCATTTGGTAGCTATTCAAAATTCATGAAAGGTATGCACGTACTGCCGATTTACGGCGGCCAAAGCATGCATCAACAACTTAATGCATTGCGTCGTGGTCCACAAATCATTGTCGGTACGCCTGGCCGTGTAATGGATCATATGCGTCGTGGCACCCTTAAGCTTGATACGCTTAAAGCTATGGTGCTCGATGAAGCCGATGAAATGCTAAAAATGGGCTTCATCGATGATATCGAATGGATCCTAGAGCACACGCCGAAACAACGCCAGCTTGCATTATTCTCAGCCACTATGCCTGAGCAAATTAAGCGCGTTGCCAATAAGTACCTGACTGAACCAACGCACATCAGTATCGCTGCTAGCCATACTACGGTTGCATCAATCGAACAACGTTTCGTTCAAGTATCGCAACACAACAAGCTAGAAGCCCTAGTACGTGTGCTAGAAGTTGAAAATACTGAAGGTATTATCATCTTCGTTCGTACACGAAACAGCTGTGTTGAACTGGCAGAAAAGCTTGAAGCTCGCGGTTATGCTTCATCACCACTACATGGTGATATGAACCAACAGGCTCGTGAACGCGCCGTTGATCAGCTAAAACGTGGTCAGCTTGATATTATTATCGCTACCGACGTGGCGGCACGTGGTCTTGACGTTGAACGTATTGGTCACGTTGTAAACTACGATATCCCATACGATACCGAAGCCTATGTTCACCGTATTGGTCGTACTGGCCGTGCTGGTCGTACAGGTATGGCAATTCTGTTTGTGACGCACAGAGAAATGCGTATGCTACGTACCATTGAGCGCGCGACTAAGAGCCGTATCTCGCCAATGGACGTGCCTAGCCCAGAGACTGTGACCGAGCGTCGTCTTTCTCGTTTAGGTGAGCAGATTTCTGAAGTCATTGCTAAAGATTCTTTAGACTTCATGAAAGGCGCTGTTGCACAACTATGTCAAGAGTTAGAAGTCGATACTGATGTACTTGCAGCGGCGTTACTACAGCAAGTTCAGAAAGATCGTCCATTGCAGCTACCTAATATCAACGAACGTCAACGCGACAGTCGTGATGAGCGTAGCAGTCGTGAACGCGGTGAACGCGGTGATCGTGCTCCTCGCGAACGTACCCGTCGTGATTCACGCCCAACGCCAAGCAATCTAGGAACGGCTGATACCTTAAAGGATCATCCAGACGTTAAGATGTGCCGCTATGTTATCGACGTGGGTCGTGACCATGGTGTTGGTGTCGGTAACATTGTTGGTGCTGTGGCTAACGAAGCCAACATCGACAGTCGTTATATTGGACAAATCCAACTATTTGATTCAATGACCGCCATCGACTTGCCAGACGGCATGCCAAAAGATGTATTACAACATCTGAAGAAGGTGCGTGTATGTGGTAAGCCACTTAACATCCGTGAAGCCGGCACCGAACTGCCAGCAAGCGCGGGTGATGACAGCCGTCCACCACGTCGTCGTAAGCCAGCAGGCGACCGTAAACCACACCGTAAGGGTGGTAAAGACAACGCCTAATTAGGCCGAGTCCGGCTCACTTAAAGCCACCATGTGTTGACATAACCTAGCGTGGCTAAATAAGAGAGTTACCTCATCGCAAACGCGACAAAAAAGGAGCCTAATGGCTCCTTTTTTACGTTTCCCTAATAAGATTTATGTTGCTGAGATTGACTCAGCGTTACCAGAAAGCACTGAGCATACAAACCGCAATGTCGCTATCCAAGCGCGCCTTTATCTATATCAATCTATGCGTTTCAATCCAGCCTGCTGCTCTGCCATTAATGCGGCGGCGCAGACTTGGCAAATACACGCATCGCAGCGAACATTAACGGTTAATGATGCCTTTGGCACAAACGCCTGCCGCTGACACCAACAAGAGGCGCTGGGCTGCTGGTTGGCGATAGCACACTGATTTAATTGCTGGCATAGGGGGCAGTTTATCGCTGCACCTAATATCAAGTTTGACTCAGCAGTCGCAACCGCTTTGTTGTGTGTCATACCTCATCATCCCCAATAAAAAAGGAGTGTCAGCAACCAAGCTAACACCCCTTAATTCAGATTATTATACGGCAATCGCAGAGCCTATTAACGCCTAAGATTACTGTTTATCAGGATTCACGGGGTAAGATTGGCTACCTAAAACTGCGCCACCATCAACCGATTGACCATAATAACCTTGGTGCTTATGGTATTGCTTCTGTAGCGCTTCAACATCCCCCTTAAAGCGTGGATCTTGTGGGCGATCTTTCGAATTAATGTAAGCTGCAACATCCCAAGCTTGTTGGTTTGTCAGCTGAATACTCTTACCAAATGGCATATTCTCGTAAATGAAGTTCGCTGCAGTATTGACCCTGTGCATGCCTGCGCCCCAGTTAAAGCTCTGTGGCCCCCACAATGGCGGTAAGCTATAAACACCCGCAATAGCAAGCCCTTGGCCATCATCACCATGACAGGCTTGACAATGCGCTTGGTAAACCGTAGCTCCGCGCTCAGGAGAATAGGCTAACTCAGGCTTTTCAATCGGTGGAAAACCACGACCAGGAAGCTTTGCCAACTCATCGATATTCATCGCAGCTTTAACCGCCGCGGGCAGAGCAAAGTCTTCACGCTTGCCGCCTTTGAGCAACTCTGCATCGCTCAATTCTGGCACTTCGCCCGTCACTTGATATTGATCCATCAAGCCGCTCATGGCCAACCAGTAGGAATAAGCAGATAACGCCACTAACTCGTCACTGCCATCTGCCGGTGCTTTCCCGTTCATCGAGTAGGTAAAGCAACCTTGAATACGTTCTTGATAGCTGTTGACCTTATCGTTTTTCTTACGATAAGCAGGGTAAGCCATATAGGCAGCCCATAGCGGTGATGCATTGGGTTTACGCCCTGCATCCATATGGCAGTTAGAGCAGTTCAGCTCGTTACCGACATATTTACCACGTAACTGCTGAGTATTAACAAACAGCTGATAACCCTGTTTAACTTTATCGCCAAATGCCCCTTGAGGTATGGCACTCATCTCTCTTGGCGTTAAATAAACCGTATCATCTGACTTTGGCTTGACTTGTAATTCAGCCTGTTTGTCAGGTAACTCAGCGGCAATAACTAGGCTTGGCACACAGAGTCCAATCAACGCTATCAAAGCACTGCGTAGCGATTTAACATGATTCATGGTCAGACTCCCTATTTGATCTCGGCAAAATACTTGGCTAACGCATCAATCTCTTCTGCGGTTAGCTTATTTGCAATGGTCCCCATCATTGCATCTACATCACCCTTGCGAGTGCCCGCTTGCCAAGCAAGTAACTGGGTCTTGATATAGCTTGCCTGCTGACCAGCAAGACGTGGGAACTGGCCCCCACCTATGCCAGACGGACCATGACAGGTGACACATGCTGGGATCATTCTGTCCCAGTCACCTTGATACACTAATTCTTGGGTTGGGTCGCTGTACACTGCGGCTTCACCGCGAAGGTGAACACTGACTTCAGGCACTTCTTGAGATGAGAAATAGTCCGCGACAGGCTTAATTGCATCACCTTGGAGCACCATAGACATAGGCGTCATGCTGGCATTTTGGCGTTGGCCTGTTTGGAACAACTTGATCTGCTGAGTGATATATTCAGCAGATAGCCCTGCTAATCTTGGGCCTAATGGCTCAACACCTTGCCCTGTTGGGCCATGACATGACGCACACAATTGTGCTGATGGCGGCATCGCCATTGGCTCTGCCAATAAAGGCATCGACAATAACAACAAAGCCGAACCTAACGTTATCGATCTCATAATATCCTCCCGATTATAACTGCCCTTAATGATAGAGGGATTCGAACGAATAAGGTAATGGATTTCATCAAAAAAATTATAAAAGCTCCCCGAAAAACAAAAACGCATCCGTTCAATAACAGGATGCGTTCAAACATAACGATGGCAACACAACCTAGACTTATTGCCCTGGACGAACCCCTAAAGTATGGCAAATCGCATAAGTTAGCTCGGCACGGTTCAAGGTGTAAAAATGAAAATCTTTAACTCCTTCTCGCGATAACACTTTCACCATATCAATGGCCACATTAGCACCTACCATTTGTCGTGTCGCAGGGTCGTCATCTAAGCCTTCAAATTGGTTATGTAACCAGCGGGGAATCGACACATTGGTCATGCCAGCAAAGCGTTTAAGTTGCTTAAAGTTGGTAACAGGTAAGATGCCTGGAATAATTTCAACATCAATACCCGCGGCCACGCAACGATCACGAAAACGTAAGTAGGACTCGACATCGAAGAAAAACTGCGTGATAGCACGGTTGGCCCCTGCATCAATTTTCTTTTTTAAATTAATCAGATCCGCTTGCGCATTGGTCGCATCAGGATGGCCTTCTGGATAAGCCGCTACCGAGATATCAAAATCGGCCACCGAACGTAATAGGCGCACCAAATCATTAGCAAATCGAGTGGGCTTGGCACTGCCCTCGGGTAAATCGCCACGCAGTGCCACTATGTCACGCACTCCGGAATGCCAATAATGCTTGGCCAGCTCAACTAGCTCTTCATCACTGGCATCCACTAAGGTCAGGTGCGGCGCAGCCACCAGATCGGTTTCTTTCTGAATGCGTTCAATCACCCCGTGGGTACGATCACGTACGCCGGAATTAGCGCCATAGGTTACCGAGACAAACTTAGGCTTTAACGGTTCGAGACGCCTGATTGAGTTCCACAAGATCTGTTCCATCTCAGGGGTGGCTGGCGGGAAGAATTCAAACGAGACGTTAATGTCACCATTAAGCTCAGACAAGCTTTGGTTTAATGAGTTTGCATGTTGCGCGTGGTGAAAAGCCATCTTTATTCCCTCAGACGTTCGACGATAGTACTTAGACGTTTGGACGTCTATATGTCTACATACTAGAGAAACTCAGTTCTAAGTCAAGCGTAAAAGTTAACCAAAATTAAAATAGTCTATTCGCCTCTACAACAAACCGATTACAGCATGAGCGACATGAGCATCAAGCCATTGTTACATAAAATGTATTACCTGCTTACCGACAAGGTGTTGCCGATATAACTACCGGCTGGATAACAGAAATTTTCCAAGAAAAAGCGAATAATGTGGCATTGAGATGAAGTATTAGATGCACTATATAGCGGCATTATCGACAAAAAAAGCGGCCCAAGTGCTAACTTGGGCCGCTTAAGGTATGACGTCTGAGAAGAGGTTACTCTTGCAATAGATCGCGGCAGATCTGCGCCAGATCCGATTGCACCGCAGCAGCGGTGACTTCACGGCCGGCACCTGGACCACGAATAATCAAAGGATTATCTTGATAAAAGTGACTACGAATCACAAACACATTATCACCGGGCGTTAAGTTAGCATAAGGATCGTTGCGATCCACCCACTCAATCCCGACCAGCGCTGCAAGTTGACCGTCACTGTGTTGCAAGGAAGCCACATAGCGCAACACTTTATTTTGCTCCGCAGCCGCTTGATATTGACGTAGCATCTCAGCATCGAGCTCACTGATACGCTCGATAAATTCAGCCAACGGGAGCTGCGCAAGATGCGGCGGCACTAAAGAGTGCAGCGCAATATCATCAAGCTCAATATCATGGCCTATCTCTCGCGCTAAGATAAGCAATTTACGCTGCATATCTCGCCCCGACAGATCGTCACGCGGATCGGGCTCTGTCAGCCCAAGCGCCTTAGCCTGCAGCACCAATTCAGAGAAGGGTTTAGTACCATCGAAATGTTCAAACAACCAGCATAAGGTGCCGGAAAAAATCCCCCCCACCGCTTCGATGGCGTCGCCACTGTTATGTAAATCATTTAGGGCATGTTGCACGGGTAATCCCGCACCACAACTGGCATTGTAGCGCCAAAAAAGTCGACGATTATCCAGCTGCTGTTTTAATTCTTGATAAAAAGGTAAAGGCCCACTGCCAGCCAGCTTATTGGCGCTAACCATATGAATACCACGGGCAAAAAATGCTGGATACTGCAACGCTAAATCGGCGCTAGCACTGATATCTAACGCGATAAGTTCATCACATTCAACATGGCGTAATCGTTCAAACAGGTGGCTGTAATCCCAAGGGGTTGCTTGCTCATTAAATTGCTGCTGCCAGTGATTAAGATCGATATCGGTCTCGCTTAATAGCGCCAGCTTGGAACTCAGTAATCCCACCAACTCGAGACTGACCTCAAGCTCCTTGTTTAATACCGGTCTCGCCCGCTTAAACAGCTCAATCCACGCATCACCAATATTACCAATACCCAGCAGTAATACTCCGATACGTTTACGCGGGCCAGCGCAGCGACGATGTACCTTTTGCGTCAATAGGCTCACCTGCCCCTTAGGGACCAAAGTGACCAAACTTAGGCCATCGTTACACAATGGGTGAGCATCGCGGCTTAATAGACGTGAAAAACCCCGGCGATAAAGTGCAGCATCGGCACTGACCAACGCCACTAAGCCTAAGTCTTGTCGCACCTCTAATGCATCGATCCCCAGTGCTTGAGTATTGACTTCAAATATCGCCCGCGCTTGTTTTTCACTCTCGTGGGTAAAGGCCAGCTCTGCAAGGCCAGACGCCGATGACCAGTAGGCCAAGGGAGCCAGTCCTGCCTTAGCAAAACACTCTAATAATTGAGGCAGCTCGGCATTAAAGCTTAAGCTAAACAACGACACGCTAGGTAGACTAGTAACGACGGGCGCGCTAGCCGATAAGCTCTTAGGCGCAATAAGCGTAAAATCGGTATGGGGCGCATAACTCGAGCGCACCGCTAGGCTCACGTTAGTGTCAAACAGTGGCTGTAAGGTACGGTTATGCAGTACCGGCGAACCAAGATGGGCTAAGCGATTAGCCTCAGTTAATGACATGCTTTTGAGCAGGCGTGCATCGTTAATGCGATTGGGATCGGCATTAAACACCCCTTCCACATCGGTCCAAATGGTCACCCGTTCAATATTGGCGAGGCTGGCCAGCAAGGTGGCGCTAAAGTCTGAACCATTACGGCCCAGCAACAGGGTATCGCCCTTATCATTAGCACAGATAAAACCGGTGATCACTAGGCGTTCATTAGGGTGAGCATTCAGCATCGCCTGCACTTTTTGCTTTGATTGCCCTATGCGAATTTGCGGTACCGCCCCTTCATCGGCCACTAATAAAGTGCGCGCATCCACATCGACTGCCCCGACGCCTGATTCACGCAGCAGCGCGGCAAGTAAACGCGATGACCAGCGCTCGCCAAAACTAACCACTTGATTGCGTTGGTAATCCGTTAAATCGGCAAGAGAAAGTAATGTGCTGAGTTGGGATTTATCGGTCGATAGACGCTCGCGCAAGCTGCGCGCCTGTTCGTTAGATAACAGTTGCTCGATCAGATTTTGCTGGTAACTGATCAACACTTGCAACTCTTCTTGCCACAACAGACCGGACTCGGTTAGCTCAAGTAATTTATATAAAAAATTAGTACTCTTGCCCGCAGCAGAAACCACGATGAGATCATCGCTATGGCCATGGGTGAGTAATATATGAGCGACACGGCGGTAACAATCTGCATCCGCTAAACTAGAACCGCCAAATTTATGCAAATGACATCGTGTCATTTTTTGCTCCTCAATACCTTTAACAACTTACCGCGATAGCCGCATCTAAACCCGCTTGAATATCTGCCACCAGATCGTCACCATCTTCAATCCCAACAGATAAACGAATAAGGGTATCTTTCACCCCTGCCTCTAAACGAGCCGCTGGCTCCATCGCTCTGTGGGTCATGGTAGCAGGAACCGCCACTAAGCTCTCTACTCCACCCAAGCTTTCGGCTAAAGAGAAGTATTCTAACGCATTTAAAAAGGCAATAAGCTCTGCTTCGCCACCTTTTAACTCAAAACTGAGCATGGCACCAAAACCTTTTTGCTGTTTTAACGCGATCTCATGGCCTGGATGGTCCGCCAAACCAGGATAATAGACCTTATCAACGGCGCGATGACGGGTTAGCAAAGCCAACACCTGCTGTGCGTTGGCTTGATGCTGACGCATTCTCACCGCAATTGTTCTTAAGCCGCGTAGGGTCAAATAGCTATCGAAGGCTGAGCCGGTTAACCCTAAGGTATTAGACCACCAATGTAACAGCTCACCCACTTCAGCATCTTTAGCGACAACCGCGCCGCCGACCACATCGCTATGCCCGTTGATATATTTAGTCGTTGAGTGGATCACTATGTCAGCGCCGAGCAACAGAGGTTGTTGCAAGATAGGCGATAAAAAGGTGTTATCGACTACCACTAGCGCCCCCACTTCATGGCTCTGGCTCGCAATCGCTGCGATATCGACCACGCGCAGTAATGGGTTCGAAGGGGTTTCTAACCAGACCATTTTAGGTTGGCGAGCAATAACGTCTGCCAAAGCAGCGGCATTCGTTTGGTCAACCACTGCCAGTTTAAATGCCCCTTTCTTGGCGAGGTGGGTAAATAGTCGATAGCTGCCGCCATAGCAATCGTGCGGCACCACGAGTAGATCATCGGGCCCCAGTAAATTGGTTACTAAGGTGATGGCCGCCATGCCAGTGCATGTCACTATGCCTGCCGCCCCACGTTCCAGCTCCGCTATGGCGTCAGCCAAAATACAGCGAGTCGGATTACCCGAGCGGCTATAATCAAAATCTCTCGGTTGTTGATGGCCATCAAAGGAGTAATTGGTCGACAAATAGATGGGCGGTACAACGGCACCATATTGGGTATCGGATTCTATCCCCCCACGCACAGCTGCCGTGGCTAATTTACGCTCAGTCATCTTTTACTCCTAAAGTTAAATCGGCGGCAGTCATCTATACTTTATAGATGTCTGGACGTCTAAATGTACCTAAGGCAAGCGGTAGCGTCAACATATTTAGACGTTTAGACGTCCAAACATGTAGAAATCTATTTGCAATTAACAAAAATTAGAGGCAATAATTTGACTGTACCCGGTAAGGGTATAAAATCTGCCCCGAATTTGAGAATTAACAGGTGAGTCAATGACTGAGTGGAATGGCGATTATATCAGCCCCTATGCTGAACATGGTAAGAAGAATGAGCAAGTGAAAAAAATCACTGTCTCTATTCCCCTCAAGGTGCTTAAGATTTTAACCGACGAACGCACTCGTCGTCAGGTGAATAACTTACGCCACGCTACAAACAGCGAATTGCTTTGTGAAGCTTTTTTGCATGCTTATACTGGCCAACCTTTACCCCATGATGATGACTTGTCAAAAGACAAACCCGACAGTATTCCAGCCGAAGTGAAAAAGCTGATGACTGAGATGGGCATCGAATGGGAAGACGTCGAGTAAATCGACTTTACCTATCCTGTTTTGCTAAAGAGGGATCGCACTGCGATCCCTCCTCTTTATCACGTCTAAACACACTGCAACCCCTGGTGGTATAGTGCCTGAACTTATGATTGATCCCATGATCCTTGGCCTAGCGTCGCTGATCATCTTTATTGGCGCCCTAACCCAAAGCCTGATCGGTTTTGGCTTAGCCGTTGTCGCCTCGCCGTTACTCTATCTCGTCGACCCAAGCCTAGTGCCCGCACCTGTCATTATGATGGGCTTTTCTATCGCCTTACTCACCCTGCAAAGAGAGAGGCGCGCACTGGAATTTAACGGCTTACAATATGCTTTACTGGGGCGTATCCCTGGCGGAATATTAGGCGCAACCTTATTATTGCTAGCACCACAACCAGTATTGGGATTAGCCATTGCAATCATTGTGGCTCTAGCCGTGGTTCTGAGCCTATTGAAGCTACGTCTCCCCATAAATCGCAGTAATCTTTTTATGGCGGGCATATTGTCGGGGATCTTTGGTAATATCGCCGCCATTGGTGGACCGCCAATGGCTATTTTACTCTCGGGAAAAGACGCCAAACAGTTTCGCGCAGCCTTGTCAGCCTTCTTCATCTTTAGCTCAATGATCGCCTTAATCATTTTGGCTTTCAGTGGATTACTCACACTGCGTCATCTGTATCTTTCACTGCTATTGCTACCATCGGTCCTGCTAGGCTTTGTAGTTGCTAATCGTATTGTCGGCGGCATCGACAAACAAAAAACCCAACGCCTTACCCTGATATTGTGCAGTGCAAGTGCGCTGATCTTAGCGGTAAAATCGATTATAGAACTAACGTAACGACCTCAAATAGGTGTCCGTAAAAGGGAATAAAAATCAGCAAACAAGATAATCACTAAAAATGATATGAGGTTCGGATCACGCCCCCAATGGCATCATCACTGCCAAACAGCCCGGTTAAGTCCAGATTAAAGGTGCGACCAATACTAAAGCCTGTACCAACCGAATACAGGTCGATTGCGGTATTGTTTAAATTGTGGCGATAACCCACACGTAGCGCCAACCAATCCGTGGTTTTTAGCTCCCCTGCGAAGCGCCAATATTGTGTACTAACCACTTCATCGAAACCTTGATGAGCATTCAAATCGATATCACTTGTTAGGGTAAGTGCAGCCCAATCATAAGCCACCCCAGCAGTATATAAAGGCTCAACTCGATAAGTAAATTGCCGCCCTAATGACTCTACACTCTGTTGTTTTGAGTCGATTAAATTGCGTCCAGACAAGCCAACGGTTAGCCCATTAAAAGGCTTAATTACCACACCAACATCAAGATTAAATACCGTATCATCATTACGATAGGGAGAATCATTACCACTATCAAAAGTCACGTTATTCGCATTAACTACATAATTGTAAGTGTCGATACGCTGTATTTTGGGCGAGAGCCCAACCGCTATTGGCATGTTGACAATTGATAGAGGAAAACTCAATACAACGCCAACATCAGACACTCCCCCCGACACCAACGCCCCGAGAGAGCCTAACTCTGAAACATTTGCAGAATTGTTAACATCAAAATGGTCTAAATTGCTTTGAATCGCATCTGCAACACCTACCGCCTCGATATAAGTCTTATGAAACAGTGTCATTGGCATCTGCACCGTCGGCAAGACAATCGATGTACCTTGTGTCGCAGAGGTTCTCTCTGCTTGCGGCGATGCAATCCCCCGCGCCTCTTTAGTCGCATCTAACACTGACAAGGCAGGATGATTGAAGAGATCTCCATGTTGATGACTTACGGCAACGTGTGAACTGTTTAAAGCAGAGTTATGTACACCATCATATTGCTGCTCGGCAAAGGAAAACCTAGTGAGACTCATCAGCGTGATTAACACTATTATGCTAAGGCACTTCATTCCCTTTTCTCCCCCCTCCGAATAATGGTCATTTTAAGCGTGTTGAAAGATTAGTACGCTCGATTGTTAAAGATAGTTCATTTCTTAAGTGCTAGATGATATGGCAAGTAAAAATACTGATATTTAGCCCGTATTTAACCTTTACTCCCCCAGCCTCTGCTGCGTAAATATGCTCGATAATCCACTATGGCTGATAAGATCAAAATACTGCCCATCGCGACGTATTTCCCAAAAATAACGCCCCCTTTCGACGACAATCACAGCGTTAGCGATAACAAGTTCATTAACATTACAGCCATTATTTAGCAGATGTTTAACTACAAAAGTGTGATTCACCTCCACCAGTAATTGATAGCCAACACCTCATCCCTGCAAAAACAGCAAACAATAAAAGGCTTTTAATACAAAAACTTAAATCACATCAATTAGATTAATATCAATGATATTTTTATCAATTAGATTTTTATTGTAAAGGTGATCAACCTCAAACTCACATCTCGACTCCTTTAGTAAACTTTTTAACAACAAACACCCGCTTTGTTTAATAAAAAATCACCACGGGTGGTGATTAAGGAAAGATGATGAAAAACATAGTAAAAATTGCAACGTGCATCATGCTCACATTCTCGTTAGGCGCCCAAGTTTATGCCGTAGATGGCGGTAACCCGAAAAAAGGTAAACACCTCTACAAGAAAGAGTGTAAAGCCTGCCATAGCAAAGGCGATGCGGGCGGTGAAATCACTCCGATGAGTAAAACCATGAGCCAGTGGGATCGCTATTTTAAACGTGATCAACACAAGGTTAAGCCTGAGGTTTTTGAGCAACTCTCCGAAAAAGACCGCTTGGATATTCAGCAGTTTCTTTATGACCATGCGGCAGATTCCGATCAACCACAGACTTGCGGTTAAGACTCACTAAGCCCATCTACTGCGCACCTCGCGCGACGGAGAGACAAAGATGCGTACACTACTATCGATTTTAATTGCCAATGCATTAGCCTTTTCTGGCGGCGCGTACAGTGCCGTTCAAGAACAACAAAAGCTGGCAGACTTAAAACAGCAACTAGCTGAGCTATCAGAAGAAATTGACGATATTAATAGCCGCGTAGACAAAAATGAGCGCCACACAGCACTGGATAGAATCCAACTCACAGGAGATTTTCGTACCAAGGCTCATTCATTGCATTATCAAAATGTCACTTGGAACCCTGCCATCAAAGTTGACTTCAATGATTTTGGCCAAAAAGCCATGTCTGGCACCTTTGGAATGCCAAACGATGCCAACTCGCCATTAGGCAAGATGTTAAGCGCCAACCCTGAATTAGCCAGTGCGTTCCAAAATGGCATGTTGCAGGGAGTAATGCCTTATGTGCTGGCGCCCAAATCGGTACAAGATATCGATAATGATATTTTCTATACCACCCGCCTCAGACTCAATCTAAAAGCCAAAGTATGGGACAACGTTGGCTTTTCAGCTCGATTAAGCATGTATAAAAACTGGGGGGACTCAACTGGCACCCAAGTATTTGATTCATGGCGTTCGTTCACCATGGATGGCAGTAGTAGCGGCAATACCAGCGGCGACTGGCTCAGAGTCGAGCGCGCCTACTTCGACTGGAAAAACATCGGTGGCACCAACACCTATCTTTCTATCGGTCGTCGTCCCTCAACCTACGGCCCACCCTCTCATTACAGAGAAAACGAGAAGCGCGGCGGCACCCCATCAGGTCACTTAGTCAACTTTAACTTCGATGGCGCCACCTTAGGTTACAACTTAGGCGAGATCACTGGTATTGATGGCCAAGTAGTGCGTTTCTGTTACGGCCAAGGCTTTGAGTCACAATGGGGTAATGGCGAAATGTTTGGTGATATCGTCACCAAAGACACACATCTAGGTGGTTTTAATATCGACGCCATCAACGACGGTAACCACTTCCTGCAATTTACTCTGTTTGGTGCCAAAGACATTAACGACGGCTTCAAAGGCACCATGGCTTTTCCTACTCAACTGGCAGGCATTTTTGCCCCAACCATGTACCAAGATATGCAGAAGTTTGAAAACTTCAACTTTCAAACCCGGGTACAACCTAGTGGGGTGATTGGTGACATGTATTTAGGGGGGGTCGGTTACGCCTATGAAAGCGATGAGGATATGAAGCTATTCGCCTCTTTTGGCTGGACACGAGCCGAAGGCAACGGCAATGCCGGTATGTTTGGCGGCATGTTAAGTGATGCGGTATTTGAAGCACAGCTCAACGCCGACGGCAGCGAAATTATCATGATGCCAGACGCCGCCGATAGCGCCGACACTAAAGATGGGTACGGCGTTTATGTCGGCATCCAAATTCCGGCGCCTTACGGTAAGTTAGGTCTGGAATATAACTATGGCTCTAAATACTGGACTCCGTTTACTCAAGCGCAAGACGATCCTATTGGCAGTAAGCTTGCCACCCGTGGTCATGTTGCCGAAGCCTACTACATGTTTGATATCAACCCACGTATGTTTATCAAACTGGCAGGGCTGTATTACGACTATGAATACACAGGTAGCGGTACCCCTGTTGGCGCGCCGCAAAAAATTGATGATGTCATTGAAGGCGGCGCTTATTCGATGCTGCCTGTGGTCGACACCGCCTTTGACATCAATGCCTCGTTAACAGTCAACTTCTAAACTTAGACTATCCCCCGGCTCACGCCGGGGGTAGGGATCACCCTATGAAACATCCACGCTTTTTAATCTCGATAATGGCCATGGGTCTATTGGGACTGGCCAGCGCCAATGCCGCAGACAATCCCCATAAAGACGCCATTGAAGGCCCCTTTACCCAAGGGACACAAGTCACGGCACAATGTGTTGAATGTCATGAAGATCATGCTAAAGACTTTATGAAATCATCCCACTGGACGTGGGAATTGCAACAAGAACTTCCCGGACGCACAGTTAAACGTGGCAAAAAAAATGCCATCAATAACTTTTGCACCTCAATCTCGGGTAACGAACCCAGGTGTACTAGTTGCCATGCCGGTTATGGCTGGAAAGACGACAGCTTCGACTTCACCGACATGACCAAGGTCGACTGCTTGGTCTGTCACGACACCACAGGGACCTATATTAAAGATCCTGCCGGTGCGGGTGAAGCGCTAGCCAAGGTCAACCTTGAGCGCGTAGCGCAAAATGTCGGTATGCCAGTCCGCGATAACTGCGGTACTTGCCACTTCTATGGCGGCGGTGGAGATGCGGTTAAACATGGCGATCTCGACTCCTCCATGGCTTACCCAGATAAGGCAACCGATGTCCATATGGACAGCGATGGCAACGACTTCCAGTGCCAAACCTGCCATGCTACCGAGCAACATCAAATCAGCGGTAATGCCATGGGTGTATCACCAGGCGGCACGAATGACATTGGCTGTGAAAGCTGCCATGAAGCTGCGCCTCACAGCAATAACCGCCTTAACACCCATACCGCTAGTGTGGCTTGTCAGACATGCCATATCCCCTTCTTTGCGCGCAATGAGCCCACCAAGATGAGCTGGGATTGGTCTACTGCTGGTAGCGATCAAGAAGAAACCGTCGATG
This sequence comes from Shewanella sp. 553, assembly GCF_059338375.1. NCBI lineage: Bacteria > Pseudomonadati > Pseudomonadota > Gammaproteobacteria > Alteromonadales > Shewanellaceae > Shewanella > Shewanella sp. 553. Next base: position 540,927 of record NZ_CM181701.1, on the reverse strand, counting down.
AATATGGCAAGCACACCTTTATGAAGAAAAAAGGCAGCTTCGTGTGGGCTAAGATGGTAGCTCCTGAATATGCTTGGTACAACGGCAAAGCCGATGCCTACATGGTCGGCGATAAAATGGATCCCACCAAGATAACTAAACTGACTTACCCCATAGGCGATATTACCGACGCTACCGCTAAGATCTATCCGTTCAAAGTACACAGAGGCAAACAGATCTACGATAAGAAACAAAATATCTTTGTCACGGCCAAGGTTTATGGCAAAGGCGGCTACTGGAAAGATTTCGACTGGGATAAAGCCGCCAAACTGGGTATGGAAGCTAACCAAGCATTAACCGAGCAAGGTATCACATACAGTGGCGAGCATGGCTTTGCTGAAACCGAAATGTGGTGGCGTATCAACCATATGGTATCACCATCAGCTCAAGCTCTTAAATGTAACGACTGCCACAACAAAGGCACTCGTATGGATTGGCAAGCCTTAGGTTATGACGGCGACCCGATGAAAAACAAGCAAGGAGTAAAGCACGCTAAGTAAAGTTAAAAAGCGAGTCAGTATCCCTGCAATAACTGACAATGACTCCCCCGAAAGCCGGGGAGTCATTGCTTTAACAACACGAGACACTTTTTTGATATTAGGCTAGGGCCTGTTGAGCTTTGCAGGTTAAATTTCGTTCGAGACTGAAACGTTTTAATCGAGGCGAGTGGATTGCAGCCTAGTCATCTAAGCAAAATTCACTTAACAAAGAGTAAAACGTTTTTAGCCGAACCCTTCGGGCAGCGTTTGTTGATCATTTCTACTGCGTTCTCAGCTTGTTATGTAGAATAACTACACCACAAAGCTTCTGCCTTGTATAAATCCCCAACAATTGGCTACAAAAATAACCTTGAAAGATCAACAGGCCCTTGCGATTTGCAGTCAATTTATGCCTTACCGCCAGCCGCTGTCGACTTATGTTCTGAATTCCCCCATTCGTAAATAGATAACTTTGTTCAATTTACAGCCTATAGCCATAATGCTAATGTTAATGTTAACAAAAAGTAAATACCAACTATTTTTCTGGGCTCCAGAAAGCGGCACAGGGTGGGTAACTCATGATTCAATCCTTTCGTCTATTGCTCAACAATAAGTCTTTTGTCGAGCTTTTACTATCGTCGACAATGATCAATTTGTTATCGCTAGCACTGCCATTAACCATGTTACAAATCTACGATCGCATCTTACCCAATGAAAGCTTCGGTACCGCAAGCATTTTAGCCATTGGCGTGAGTCTTGCCATTTTACTCGAATTACTCTTGCGCTATGCTCGTAGCTGGTTACTCGGTGCTTCTGCTGCAAACTTTGAACTAAAAACCACCACCCAAGTGGTAGAGCGCCTACTAAAAGCCGACTACCAACAGCTAGCTTCATTAGGTACAGGTAAAGTATTCCACGCTCTGAATAGTATTAGCACAATGCGCGAGATTTACTCAGGCCAAGCGGCTGTCGCATTAATGGATTTGCCATTTGTCTTTATCTTCCTTGCATTAGTCGCCTATATTGGTGGCCCATTAGTCTTTATTCCGCTAGTGATGTGGTTGCTTGTGGGGCTACGAGTGTGGCAAATCGGGAAACAGTTATCGGCGGCCACCAGTGAGCTGGCCACCAGCGACAATGAGCGTACGAGTTTACTCATGTTAGTGTTATCCGGACTGACGACCACTAAATCAATGGCGCTAGAATCGCGGATCACATATGCCTATAAAGAAATTAACCATCGACGTTTAGCACAGCAAAACCAAGTTGATTGGCTCTCTTGTAAACTCCAAGAGCTTATTCAGGGGGCTGCACAGGCAACGACTTTAGCCATAGTGTTAATTGGTTGTTTTGAAGTCCTCAATGGCGACCTCACCACAGGTGGCCTAGCTGCATGCTCCATTTTAGCTGGCAGAGCAGTTGCCCCATTAAGTGCCATAGGCAGTTTACGGGCAAAATTTATTGCCGCTCAAAATGCGATGTTGGATGTCAATGAGATCGTGGCTACCCCCCAAGAGTCCTTTAACGGCAAACAGCGCTATCAGCAAAAACTGCCCGCAGGTCCCATTAGCTTCCAGCAGGTGAGTGCCAATCAAACCAGTGCCAAATTAACTGACCTCAACTTTGAGATCCCAAGCGGTAGCATGGTCACTATCACCTCTAATCCTCTGACACATGCTAGTTTGTTGCTCAGTACTGTCGGCGCATTTCACCAAGTAACACAAGGCCAAATTACGATTGCAGGCATAGCCCAAGGTGACCATGATGCTCACGAATATCGCCAGTCCATCTGTTATGCCCCGCCTTGGGCGACACTCTTTTCAGGATCAATTTTAGATAACATGACCCTATTTAGGCATGAGCGTGACAGTCAGGCGATGGCATTGGCCGATCAGCTAGGATTAGCCGATACGATTGCCCAACTTCCAGCTGGATACCAAACCAGAGTAGCGAGTAACGATAACCACCTACTCAATCAAGGCGCTATAAAACTGATTTCTCTGGTAAGAGTATTGGCGCAATCACCTTCAATACTGTTACTCGATGAACCTATGGTGTCACTCGATGCTGACTCTCAGACACGACTGTTGTCCTTATTAAAAGAGAGTAAAGGAGAAATGACCATTCTGGTTGCGTCCCACTTTAAGGATGTCGCTCACATCAGTGATTATTGCATTAATATTGATCAAACAGGCTCAGTGTCCATGGCTCCAACAACCGAGGCTGCAGAATGAATAACGATAACAAGCAATATCAAAACCTCAAGACACCATTGGTTAACCTCCTAAGCCAATTGGGGTTAAACGGGCAATCCAGCAACGTACAACAAAGTGATTTAGCCGATGAATTGACCTATTTAGAAGCCTACATCTTACTCAAAAAACATCATGTTGGCGTCAGTGTCCAAGCCATAGATTCGGCACTTCTGAGCCACAGCATCTACCCCTTTCTCTTACTCCCCGTCGATGGCGAACCCATAGTTGCCCGCCGAAGCGAGCAACAATATCAATACTTGGACAAGCACCAACAATGGACCAAACTAAACTCACTGCCATCTCATGGTTATGTCTTTATTATCGACAGCTTGCCTTCGAGTGCTAAGAAAGCGAGTTCATTCGCCACCCACTTACGCAAACAACGTAAGTGGTACGCACCGGTATTTTGGCTCAGCCTTCTCTCAAGTTTAACGGGATTAGCTATTCCCTTATTTACCATGGTGGTTTATGACAGAGTCATTGGAGGGCAAGCACCAGAAATATTGCCCAATATCGCTTTGGGCGCGATATTGGCATTGGGCATATTTATTGGAAGTAGATTGATCCGCGCCAGAGTGGTTGCCACTAGCAGTAATCGCTTTGCTCGCGATCTGTCAGGGATCACTTTTAACCGCTTACTGAGCATGCCACTCACTGTACTCTCACGTGTTGGGCTGTCAAACCATTTAGCCAGAATACGCAATGCTGAAAAAGTACGTAGCCTTATCTCTGGCCCCAATGGTACCGGCCTGCTGGATCTCCCTTTTACCCTAGTAGCGCTGATAGCCATAACCTTACTCAGTGGCTGGCTGGTGCTGGTGCCCTTATTGATGTTACTGCTATTCTACTGGATCATGAAGGTGCTCACTCAGTTTGCTCAAGCAGCCAGCCCCACCATCAGTAACGAATATCAGGCCAGTCTCAATGAATTAGCCAAGCAACTGCTGCAGTTGAAAGCAGCTGGTGAAACCCAAGCTTGGTACCGTCAGTTTGTACGCCGCTGCCAAGAGCATTGCCGGCAACAATTTTTGTATAATAAGCGCGCCGGACTCAACAGCGCAGTTGCTCATGCGATGGGGCTTTTTACCGCGCTGGCCACAGTATTTACCGGTGTATTTTTAGTGCTCAATCAAAGCATATCACCGGGTGAATTGATTGCCTGCGTCATGCTCATTTGGCGGATTACTGGGCCAGCACAATTGGCTTTTGCATCGCGACCAAAACTCACCATGATGAACGGGGCAATCAACCAATTTGATCGCTTTATGGCGGTCACCACTGAATTTAATCAACTCAGATTAGACGCACCAGACAGGCAAAAACCCCCAGCAATTTCATTTAAACACCTTACACTACGTTACAGCGCCGACAGCGAACCGGCCTTATCTGGTATCACTTTTGATATAGACGCTGGCGAGACAGTGGCCATCATTGGCCCTAACGGTTGCGGTAAAACCTCATTATTGCTCAGCACTATAGGAGTCATTGATACTCAAGCGGGCTACGTCACTATCAATGGTAAAAACCTCAAACAGTTTGACCCCGAAATTTTTCGTCAATGGGCGGCCTACAGCCCAACTCACAGCGATATTATGCCAGGCACTCTTGCCGATAATTTACGCTTAGCCAAACCTGATGCCACCGATGAGCAATTACGGCAAGCCTTAGAAGATGCTGGCGCTGGCGCATTATTGCAAGCATTAGATAACGATATTAATACCGATTTATATGCCCAAGAAAGCAGCATGCTAGCCGCCGTTGAAAGCGGTTACTTAAGCCTTGCACGCGCCCTACTCAAACGCTCTTCGCTACTTGTGATGGATGAGCCCATAGCGAACCGTAATCCTTATGCTAAAAAAGCTTTTATCAGCGCCTTAAAGCAACTTAAAGGACATACCACTATCTTGTTTACCAGCCACGACCAGGAGTTAATCCAACAGGCTGATAAAGTCGTTATTTTAGATAAGGGCACGGTGATCTATGCTGGTCCACTTCCAGAACAAGCTCCCCCCCCAGCAAACAAATTAACGCCCACATTGGAGGCTTCAATATGAATGATCACCAGCTTAGCCAAAGCTCTTGGCCAGAACATGAATTTACTGAAGCCATTGAGTCACCAGCGGAAAAGCGCGTCATCAAGCGCATCACCATATTCATTACAGCTGTAGTCGTGATCATGGTGATTTGGTCAATATTGACCAATATAGAAGAGATAGCGAAAGCTAAGGGGCAAGTGGTGCCATTAGGGCATAGGCAAGTAATTCAAAGCCAACTCGGCGGCACCCTTGCTTCTATCGAAGTTGCCGAAGGCGATATGGTCAAAAAAGGGGATATCATTGGCCACTTTGTCGCAATCGACAGTCAAGCCGTGGTCGAAGAACTTCTCAGTAAACAAGCCAATTTAGAGCTTAAAATAGAACGTTACAACGCTTTTATTGAAGGCAGAGAAGCCGATTTTGACACCTACACCATCAGCCACCCTTCTCTAGTACAAGAACATCTGAAAAGCTTGGCTCGCATGAATCAAGAGAAGCAAGCTTTAGTGCAACTATCACAGTCAGATATCGCCAAATCAGAGGCAGAACTTGCAAGTATCGAGCAGGAGATCCCTCCGCTTAAGAATCAAATTAACTCGGCGCAGCAGACGCTTAAAATGATGAATGCGGTCAAAGAAGCGCAAGCAGTATCAAAACTGAGCATGCTAGAGTCGCAACAAAAACTCGACGCCTATATTCGTGAATTAAAAGGCGCTTCAAGGCAAAGAAGTCGTGCTAGCGCGTAATATCGAAAACTTACAAAAACAACTCGAACAAAAACAAGCTAGCCTATTCAACGAGGTAGGAGAAAAGCGTGCCGATACACAAGCAGAACTACTTGGAGTACTGGCACGCTTAAAGTCATCAAACTCTCAAGTGCTGCAAAATACATTACATTCACCAGTCGATGGCATCATTCAATCGCTACCCAACACCTCCTCGGGTAGTGTTATTCAACCGGGTGGTACTGTTGCCGTTATTGTGCCCACCACCCCAACAGCCCTATTAGAAGCTAAACTGTCTCCAAGAGATATCGGTTTCGTCACCGTAGGTCAGCACGCTCGAATTAAAATTGATGCCTTTGATTATAGCCGTTATGGTGCCATCGATGGTGTGGTTAAACGCATCTCACCTAGCACGGATGCCGACGAAAAGGGCGGCGTATTTTATAAAGTACAAATTGCGATCGAAAAACCCTATTTTGGCGATCAACCCGGTAAGTTAGATCTAATTCCCGGTATGACAGGCGAAGCCAATATCGTCACAGGTGATAAAACCGTATTTCAATATTTATGGAAACCTGTATTTACCAATATCACCCAAGCTTTTGGTGAACGATAGGAAGCTACGCTATGAGTCAAGATAAACACTCGCCAACAAAACAAATGGGGCATGACACCGAAGCGAAAAAACGAGACGACAAGTCAAAGCGTAAAGCCAGAGCTATCGATAAAGATGTTGAACGACTCAAGGCAAAAGAGTACCGAGATGCCCAGCTTAATACGCGTTTTAACCAAGATATGGTGGCAGCCAAACCATGGAGCCACCCACTTGCTGAGCAAGAAGATGATGATGCACAAGGTGGTCAACTCACGGCAACGAACACCGTTGCCGACGCCGACGCCAAACCAGCAACCAGCAGCGAGGTCATCACCCAGCTTAGAGATATCGACCCGATTAAGGCAACACCGAACGACGAGATAGCACTATCCCCTAGCCCAGCATCAACGCTACCGCCACCAGAACTAAGTTCACCACCTCGCTCAGCAGAAACTACTGGGATAACGCCATTTTCAGGGTTTGAGCCACCAAGTAACCAATTGAGCTCATTATCGCCTATTCCCCAAATACTTAAGACCACTGGAGCGACGCCGGCATTTTCGATCACTATGTCACCAAGCCCCAAAGCGCCCTCTAAAACGGCTCAACCAATGTTGCTAACCCCCTCTGTGCAGCCACAAGTATCCACTGGCACTGGCACTGGCACTGGCACTGGCACTGGCACTGGCACTGGCACTGGCACTGGCACTGGCACTGGCACTGGCACTGGCACTGGCACTGGCACTGGCACTGGCACTGGCACTGGCACTGGCACTGGCACTGGCACTGGCACTGGCACTGGCACTGGCACTGGCACTGGCACTGGCACTGGCACTGGCACTGGCACTGGCACTGGCACTGGCACTGGCACTGGCACTGGCACTGGCACTGGCACTGGCACTGGCACTGGCACTGGCACTGGCACTGGCACTGGCACTGGCACTGGCACTGGCACTGGCACTGGCACTGGCACTGGCACTGGCACTGGCACTGGCACTGGCACTGGCACTGGCACTGGCACTGGCACTGGCACTGGCACTGGCACTGGCACTGGCACTGGCACTGGCACTGGCACTGGCACTGGCACTGGCACTGGCACTGGCACTGGCACTGGCACTGGCACTGGCACTGGCACTGGCACTGGCACTGGCACTGGCACTGGCACTGGCACTGGCACTGGCACTGGCACTGGCACTGGCACTGGCACTGGCACTGGCACTGGCACTGGCACTGGCACTGGCACTGGCACTGGCACTGGCACTGGCACTGGCACTGGCACTGGCACTGGCACTGGCACTGGCACTGGCACTGGCACTGGCACTGGCACTGGCACTGGCACTGGCACTGGCACTGGCACTGGCACTGGCACTGGCACTGGCACTGGCACTGGCACTGGCACTGGCACTGGCACTGGCACTGGCACTGGCACTGGCACTGGCACGAATGAAAAGCCATTAGAGATACAGAGTCAAGAACAAAATCAACATGTTAAAGAAAATAGCCCTGTTGATACAGTTAATGGTCAACTTACCGCCCATGGTAATGGCAGTGATGCAGTTACTTGGTCAACTTCTAACTTACAGGGACAGTTTGGTAGCCTCATTTTAGATTCGCAAACAGGTCAGTGGCATTACGTTTTAGATAACAATTCACCTCAAACAGATGCCCTATCTTCTGGCGAGCATCAAACCGAACAGTTTGTTATTAAAGCCACTGATAGCCAAGGGCATTCAGTCAACACACTTATCAGTATTGAAGTGGAAGGTACCAATGATCTCCCCACTATTTCAGGGCTGCACCATGCAAGTCTTAACGAAATGGGAACTGTTGATACTGTTAGCGGTCAATTAATTGCCACAGATCCAGACCATGCAGACACCTTAACTTGGGCGGTAACAAAGGCTTTAGGCCAATATGGTCACCTCATTATTGATCCCACTACTGGTGCCTGGCAGTATCAGTTAGACAACAGTTCAGCAAGTACCCTTGGGCTACATAATGGTCAAGTAGTTACTGAAACATTTAGTGTTACCGCCACAGACAGTAGTGGATTACCTGTAAATCAAATCGTCACAATTGAAATTCATGGGACAGATGAGATCGCTCTAATTAATGGCGTATCCAGTGCTTCTTTGAACGAAGATAGAGATGTTAATTTGGGGCAACTGCATACGAGCGGGCAGCTTACTCTCATTGATCCTGATGCTGATCAAAGCCTGTTTACTGCAGCCTCATTGCAAGGCCAATATGGCAGACTGTCGATAGATGAACACGGCCACTGGACTTACACCGCTGATAACTCACAAGCCGTGATTCAAGGGCTGAAATCGGGTGAGTCACTCACGGATACCGTGCTGGTTCACTCGGTTGATGGCACTTCACAGCAAGTCACTGTCACCATTAACGGCACTGACGATAACGCGGTAATTACAGGCTCTTCAACGGCCAGCTTAACTGAAGATAAAGACCTCTACCAAGGCCAACTGCGTGTTGATGGCGCACTCACCGTCACTGATGCTGACAACGGTCAAGCCCAGTTCAATGCTGAAAGTCTGCAAGGCCAGTTTGGTACCTTGTCGATTGACTCAAACGGCCACTGGACTTATACCGCCGACAATGCCCAAGCGGCTATTCAAGGGCTGAAATCGGGTGAGTCACTCACCGATACTTTATTGGTCCACAGCATCGATGGCACCGAGCAAAAAGTCACTGTCACCATTAACGGCACTGACGATAACGCGGTAATTGCAGGCTCTTCAACGGCCAGCTTAACTGAAGATAAAGACCTCTACCAAGGCCAACTGCGTGTTGATGGCGCACTCACCGTCACTGATGCTGACAACGGTCAAGCCCAGTTCAATGCTGAAAGTCTGCAAGGCCAGTTTGGTACCTTGTCGATTGACTCAAACGGCCACTGGACTTATACCGCCGACAATGCCCAAGCGGCTATTCAAGGGCTGAAATCGGGTGAGTCACTCACCGATACTTTATTGGTCCACAGCATCGATGGCACCGAGCAAAAAGTCACTGTCACCATTAACGGCACTGACGATAACGCGGTAATTGCAGGCTCTTCAACGGCCAGCTTAACTGAAGATAAAGACCTCTACCAAGGCCAACTGCGTGTCGATGGCGCACTCACCGTGACTGATGCTGACAACGGTCAAGCCCAGTTCAATGCTGAAAGTCTGCAAGGCCAGTTTGGTACCTTGTCGATTGACTCAAACGGCCACTGGACTTATACCGCCGACAATGCCCAAGCGGCTATTCAAGGGCTGAAATCGGGTGAGTCACTCACCGATACTTTATTGGTCCACAGCATCGATGGCACCGAGCAAAAAGTCACTGTCACCATTAACGGCACTGACGATAACGCGGTAATTGCAGGCTCTTCAACGGCCAGCTTAACTGAAGATAAAGACCTCTACCAAGGCCAACTGCGTGTCGATGGCGCACTCACCGTGACTGATGCTGACAACGGTCAAGCCCAGTTCAATGCTGAGAGTTTACAAGGCCAATTTGGTACGCTGTCGATCAACGAGCAGGGCCATTGGACCTATATTGCGGATAACAGCTCTGCACAAATCCAAGCCTTAAGTAATCAACACAGCCTAACAGAAACTCTCTCAGTCAAATCTCTTGATGGCAAAGAGCAAGAAATCATAGTAACAATTCATGGCGCCAATGATGGTGCCATTATAACAGGTGTAGACCGAGGAACTGTTCAAGAAGGAATTGATGGTAACCCTAAACAACTGACAGCCTATGGTGAGTTGAGCGTAGCCGATATTGATACGGGAGAAGAGCATTTCAAACTTCAGCTTGGGGTATTTGGTAGTGAACATTTAGGGCAATTTGCAGTTTTACCTAATGGTCATTGGTCCTATGTTGTTCATAATGAGGATCCAAGGGTTCAAGCCTTAGGGGCAGGTATTGTTATCACTGATTCTCTGCAAATAACTAGTGCAGACGGAACCCAACATACAATTTCAGTTGATATAACAGGGACCAATGATGCACCTACTGTGCAGGGTGGTGTCACTTTAGCAACGGGCACTGAAGATACCTCGGTGATAATTACACAAGCAAGCCTGTTAGCAAATGCAAGCGATGTTGATCAAAATGATGTTGGCATGCTGAGTGTCCATAACTTAACAGCGGATCATGGAAGCATCGCCTCAAACCCTGACGGCAGCTTTACCTTTACCCCAGAAAAAGACTACAACGGTGATGTGCACTTTAGTTATGACGTGAAAGATGCCCATGGTGGGGTAACGCATACAGGGGCTAGCACCACCTTAGCGGCTGTCAACGACAATCCAGATGTGGCGCCAATTTCTGAACATATTAATGAAGATGATCTGCACACCCACGCCTTAAATCTACTGCAAGGCGCTACCGACAAAGAAGGTGATGCACTAAATATTAGCCATTTAACCTTCGCCATTGATGGGCATTCTCCATCCGCACAATTGCCAAGCGGCCTGTCACTCGCACCGGATGGACACACTTTATTAGTCGATGCCACCAGCCCTGCTTTTCAACACTTAGCCAGCGGACAAACTGCACAAATTACAGTCTCCTACTTTGTTGAAGATGGTCATGGGGGAAGCAGTCCACAAACGGCAAATTTAACCATTGAAGGGACGGATGACAAAGCCACACTAATCTCCAATGTCATTCAACTGACTGAGACTCAAGCCTTAGATAGTCAACACACTATTTATCATGGTCAACTTCAACTCGTCGACCCTGACAGTGGCGACCAAACCGACTTTGTTTTCAGTGGCCAATATTTAGGCCAAGGCTACGCACCAGGCACTTTGACAGTTTGGCCTGGTGGCAAGTATCAATTCTATTTAGATAGCGCGACCAATCGCGACGCCGATAAGCTAATTGCCAGTTTGCATAGCGGTGAGTCGATGGAAATCCCCTATCAAGTAGAAACCAGCGACGGTCAAAAACTGACTATTATGGTTAAGGTCATTGGCGAAGACAATCAAGCCCGTATTGAGGTGGGTAAGTATTCTAGCCTAACAAATGATGTGTATGAAGATCGGCTCAGTCCAGCCAATACACCAAACCAAATCTATAGCGGGGGGAACCTCAAAGTAATCGATCCCGATCACCACCAAGCGGGCTTTGTTGCTCAAAGCCTCAATACCCCAGAGGGTCACTTCTGTATTAACGAACGAGGTAATTGGTCGTATCTAATTGACAATACAAAAGTTCAACACCTAGGTGCGAATGAAACCATACAAAAAATATTTACGGTTTCATCTATTGATGGCTCAGCAACGCAAAGCATTACGGTCACGCTGCATGGTACCAATGATGCACCTGTGGTAAGTAGCGCAATTAGGCTTAATGCGGGCATAGAAGATACCCAGATAGTACTCACCCCAGCACAATTACTCGCCAATGCCACCGATATAGACGATAACGATGCAGGTAAATTAACCCTTGATAACCTGCATGCCGATCATGGAACTATCGCTTTAAACTCTGACGGCAGTTTTACCTTTACCCCAGAGAAAGACTACAACGGCGATGTGCACTTCAGCTATGACGTCAAAGATGCTCATGGTGGTGTGACCTACACTGGGGCATCAACTACACTCTCGGTGAGAGCTGATGCAGCAGTTATCACTGGGACGGGGGGGCGGCTGCTTGAGGAAGATAATCTATATTACGGCTACACGATTAAAACAAACGGCCAGTTTCATGTCGCTGATCCCGATGGGCCAAGCCAGTCTAAGTTTCCGGACGGTTTGCACCACCACACCGGAAGTCTTGGTGGAACGTTGCAACTCTATAGCAATGGAAACTATTTTTACCATATTGAGAATCGTGCGGTTAATCATCTTGCGAAGGGACAGGAGGCTAGGGAAACCTTTACTATTCACAGTGTCGATGGAACGCCACATCAGGTTGAATTCGTCATCGAAGGTACCAATGATGCGCCTTTTGTGCACGGAGACGTTACTCTCTCGCCAGGTACTGAAGATACTGCTGTCACACTGCATGCCTCCGACTTGCTCGCACAAGCCGGTGACTATGATGATGGTGAAACAGCGCAACTCAGTGTGCATAACCTAAGTGCAGATCACGGCACGGTCACAGACAACAAAGACGGCACCTACACCTTCACGCCGGATGCTGATTATAACGGGGCGGTCCACTTTACTTACGATGTACAAGATCCTCAAGGTGCGACGGTTGCTACCTCGGCATCAATGGCCTTAGCAGCCGTGGCGGATGCCACTGTCATCGGTGGTGCCGACAGCGGTAATGTAAAAGAAGATGTTCATGTTGATAACAAATTTGACATCTCTCTTAGTGGCCACTTGACGATTCAAGATCCCGACAGTCCTGCAGAAGAGCTCTTTCAGACCATTTCTCTAGCCACAACCCCACAGGGTGGAACGCTGCAACTTTATAGTAATGGCAACTGGTTCTATGACATCAATAATCACACCATAGATCATCTTGATGAGGGACAAATCGTTCAAGATACCGTGACTGTTTACAGCAAAGATGGTACTGCTCATGTGTTACATTTTACGATTGAAGGGACCAACGATATTCCAGATATCAGTGCTCAGAGTCGCTATCTTACTGAGGATGGTAAAGTCCTCAATGGAAAAATGCACGCTTATGAACCCGATGATCATGCACAACTAGAGTTCACTCTTGGCCACCCAGTTGATGGCCTTACTATGCATAAAGATGGGAGCTATTCTTTTGACCCCTCAAATTCAGCCTATCAGCACATTAGCCAAAACGTACAACGGACTATTCAAGTTCCTGTAACGGTTACTGATGAACATGGTGCTCATACCACCCAAAACCTCTCCTTTGTGATAACGGGGAGCAACGATGGCGCTGTTATTGCGGGTAATAACCGTGGAGACGTGAGCGAAGATCTCAATGTGCAACATCACGAGTTACAAACACAGGGAACACTTACCAGTCACGATATAGACAATGTAGATAATGCTTTCAAAGATGAGTCATTGAGCACGCTTAAAGATGGTTCTCAAGCGTTGGGAACACTTCACATGGATTCGTCTGGTACGTGGATTTATAACGTTGATAACCGTGCTATACAATCAATGAATAGCAACGATACGAAGCTCGAAACCTTTGTGGTGCATAGTGTTGATGGAACGAGTCATGAGGTTGCAGTAACAATCCATGGCACCAATGATACACCGATAATGTCTTCAACCACCACTCTCGCCTCAGGAACAGAAGATACCAATGTGATCATCCAAGCATCTGACTTGTTGGCCAATGCTTCTGATATCGACCAAAATGATGCGGGACAGCTCACTGTGGCCAATCTAACCGCCGACCATGGTCAGTTTACTGATAATCACGATGGTACTTTCACCTTTCACCCCGATCAGGATTATAACGGTAAAGTTTCTTTCAACTATGATGTTCAGGATGCTCATGGTGGCACTGCGGCAACTTCGGCTTCATTGACCTTAAGCGCCATTGGAGATGCCGCGGTAATTGCAGGTCAAGATACAGCCAGCGTTGATGAGTTCGGAAGTCACGGCTCTGCATATTCAGACATGACCGATAAGTCGCCAGATTATCATCATTCAGGCTCTAGTAATTTATTCAATCAAATTTTGTCTATCACTGGTGACCTAACTATCACCGACCCTGATAAAAATGAAACGGAATTCCTGAGTCCAGCGCATCAAATCAGGGGGCAATTCGGATTGTTATCAATTAATGAGCAAGGTCATTGGGTATATCAAGTGTCCGCAGGAGCATCTTCTGCAGGTCGCGCTATTGATAAGCTTGGTGCAGGTGAAAAACTGACTGACACCATTACTATTCACTCAAAAGATGGCACCCCACATGATATTGTCATTACTATTCACGGCGATAATGATCGCCCCTATTGCAGCTCAGAAGTCATACTTAACGCTGGCACTGAAGATACCCGTCAAACCATCACCGTGGCTGAATTGTTGCAAAATACCGTTGATGTAGACGCAAACGATGCTGGATTACTGACTATTGAAAACCTGCACGCCGACCACGGCTCAATCGCAATTAATCCTGATGGCAGCTTTACCTTTACCCCAGATAAAGACTATAACGGTGCTGTACATTTTAGCTATGACGTTAAGGATGCCCACGGTGGTGTGACCCATACAGGTGCTAGCACCACGCTCGCAACGGTGAACGATGCAGCCCTGATCAATGGCCAGTCACAAGCATCATCGAACGTCGATATCTTCGAAGATGGTGCAACGAGTCGTCTGACGGGGCAGTTAACACTGACAGATGTCGACAGTGGCGAAAATCAGTTTGCCACAATCAGCCAGTTAGCGGGGCAGTATGGTTATCTGTCAATGGATCAGCAAGGCAATTGGTCTTATACCTTAGACAATTCACTCGCTACCACTAATGGTTTGGTTGCCGGGCAAGTTGTGACCGAAAGCTTTACCCTTACCTCACCGGACGGCACTGCTAGCCACACCATCAATGTGCAAATTCATGGCCATGATGACACGCCAAGCTTGAGCGTTAATGAAGGTGGCGCGGTTAAATCTCTCGATTTACTCGGTGGACTGAGCAGTGGCACTGTAAGCCAAATGCAATTTTCGACCGACGGTGTTCATTACACTAATCAGGTACCCGATGGCTTTATGCTAGCAAGCGATGGCCATACATTACAGGTCGATCCGGCGCACAATAGCTACAACCATTTGGCCAACGGCGTCGCCTTAAAAGTTGACATTAAGTATGAGCTACAACAAGGAGCTGGTAGCAATGTGCAGACATCGCAGCAGCAAGCTCAAGTCGTCGTCACAGGCACCAGTGATCGTCCAATCATCCACAGTTTTAATCCACATTCTCAGCAGAATAACGGCCCCGTTACAGGCAACTTACTGCAGGGTGCTACGGATGTTGATGATGGCGCACAGTTAGTGCTTCATGATGTGCAATTTCAAGACCCAGTAACGCATCACTATATAACGGTTCAAGCTGGGCAAACTCATAACATTACTGGTGTTGGGGTTATCGCAATTTCAGCCAACGGCGACTACACCTTTACCCCTAACAGTCAATTTAGCGGGCAAGTGCCTAATCTTATCTACCGCGTCTCAGACACGAATGGTGATTATGCAGACAATAGTCAGAACAACTTAACTATTCATATAGACCCTTATCAAGCCCCGATCATTATTGCGCCATTAGCAGTCTCGCTGGCCCATGATACCGGCAGCTCGGCAACAGACTTGATCACTCAAGATGGGGCGCTTAGCATCTCAGGTCAAACCGCTGGAATGCAGGTGGAGTATTCCACAGATGGTGGTGCTCATTGGAGCAGCCAATTTACTCCTGTCGAGGGACTTAATCAGCTACAGGTAAGGCAAACTGACAGCGCTGGGCACGCATCAAAAGCCACCAGTATTGATTTTACGCTAGACACTAATGTAGCAGCGCCACACATTAGCCTTGACCCTATCACTGCTGATGACGTGCTCAATCAGGCCGAGCTCAGTGGCAGCGTGCCAGTCACAGGTACTGTAGGGAGTGAAGTCAGCGTTGGCGATAATATCACCCTTACACTAGGCACACACACATACACTGGCGCCGTGGATGCACAACATAGATTCTCAATCGACATCCCAGCCAATCAACTAAGCAACCACTCCAACATTAGTGCATCAGTCACCATAAAGGATACAGCAGGAAACAACGCTACTGCGGCGGATAATCATCACTACAGCACCGATACTAACGCAGCCATTAGGGTTAACCCAATCACCAGCGACAACATCATTGACGCCAGCGAACACCAGCAAGCGATTGATATAACCGGTACAGTATCTGGCGTTGAAGATGGGCAAACGGTTATAGTAACGATTGCGGGTCAGCAGCATCAAGCCGTGGTAACTCAAGGCGCTTGGCACACTTCATTAACCGCAGCGGAGGTTCAGGCGCTGCCAGGGGGAACGGTTGATATCACCGCATCGGTTCAAGATTTAGCGGGGAATTTAGCATCAATACACAGCCCTCTGTTTATTAGCGATAGCGCTAACCCTGTACCCACTTTGAGCTTTAAGACCCCCCCTACACCAACAGGTAGTGGTAGCATTGGCTCACATATCTCAGGCGATCTGGTTGCACCTCCAATAATACAACAGCTCACCCCTAGTTTATCTGGCGCTGGGTGGGCAATCACTGATGGCCACGGTCATACTTCAACCAGTTTGCAAGGCCAATACGGTACCTTAACCATAGATCCCGTAACTGGCCACGTGGACTATGTTTATAGTCAAGCTCCGACTGCCGGTAATAAGGCGACAGGCGGCACCCATTGGGCTGGGCAAACAACCTCAGAAGAACATCATGACGTATTTCAAGTTGTGTATCATGATGCACATGCGTCCAATGTTGATGTAAAAGTGAATGTAGATGTGACTTATGTTCATGGCCACAGTGGCCATAACCAAACCTCAACTCACCTTGTTGGCATGACAATCACACCCGATACATCTGCCGCTCCGCCACCCGCCCCCGTGATGCATGATGCACCACAGGATGATGAATTCAGCGCAGTGATAGTCGATGAAGTCGACCTGTCTAGCGATGTCATCGCTCATCAAGGAGACCAAGATACTGCGCCAAGTGGCGATACTGACACAGGAGGCGTTGACCTAAGCCATGCACCAGGTCCTATACCTGCAGCCCCTATCGATCACTATCTGCAGATGGTAGGGTTAGCCCATGAAGACATTACTTCACCCACGGACAGTCCAGTGGCGGCTGAATTACCCACAGTCACCACATTAGCCAGTAGCAACGCAGATGCCGATATGCTTGACACCTTGGCCCATGATCATTTCGATAA
The DNA here is from genome assembly GCF_059338375.1 of Shewanella sp. 553. Classification (NCBI taxonomy): domain Bacteria; kingdom Pseudomonadati; phylum Pseudomonadota; class Gammaproteobacteria; order Alteromonadales; family Shewanellaceae; genus Shewanella; species Shewanella sp. 553. Next base: position 523,910 of record NZ_CM181701.1, on the reverse strand, counting down.
CCCCTTGTCGGACGAGGAGCCACATCGAGACGAACCAAGACATATACTTGATGTTGATGACACCATTGATGATATGGAGCATCAATCCAATGATGATGACTTATTGCACAATGCGATTAACGATATGCATAATCACACCTAAGCCATATTAGCTGTCACTAAAATGGCCAATTCGATACACCATTTTTATCGAGTTGGCCATTTTGTCTCACATCCTCACCAACAATGACTATATAAGCAGTTTAATCCTATGAATAACCACAAAAAAATGTGGCATTAAAATTGCGTTATTAAAAGACCATTTTCTACGGCAAGCTATATGAGTTGTAATAGCAACAGACTGAAACATATTAATCAATTTACAGGTGAATTCGGCGGAGCTTTTGCCGATTTAGGTACTTTTTTACCTTTAGTGCTGGGGCTTATCGCCCTGAATCACTTCTCGGCTCAAGGGATCTTTATCGGCTTTGGCCTGTTCGCCCTATTTAGCGCCTTCTACTACCGCAGGCCGATACCTGTACAACCGATGAAAGTGATTGCCGCGCTTGTGATAGCCCAAGGGTTAACCCCAGGCATGTTGCAAGCCAGCGGTATAATGATGGGGGTAATTCTTTTAATCTTGGCTTATAGTGGCGCCATCACCTGGATGGCTAAACAGCTGTCGCCTGCCATCAGCATTGGAATACAATTGGCCATAGGGTTACAACTGATTTGGATGGGGGCCCAGATGATGAGCGACACTTGGCTCATCGGTATCTTGGCCTTTAGCACCCTGTTTGCCAGCCGTTTCTTACCCCTGCCCTACCTTGTGATGCCTTTAGTGCTAGTGGTCGGGATTGTATGGCAATATAACAGCGGCTTCGCCCCTAGCTTTACACTGGCAGCCAGCAACGATTGGCAGCTGGGCTGGCCCAGCATGCAAGAGTGGGCCTCTGCCGCCGGATTATTAGTCCTGCCACAATTAGCACTGACACTCACCAATGCGGTGATCGCTACCTCAGCTATGGCGAAAGAAAAGTTTCCCCACGATGCCAACCATCACCCAGACAGATTTTCACCTCAACGCCTCGCTACCAGCTCTGGTTGGGCCAACCTGTTATTAGCCCCTTTTGGCGCACCCGCCATGTGCCATGGTGCTGGAGGGCTAGCGGTGCAATATCATTTTGGTGCCAGAACTTGGATTGCACCAGCCCTGTTTGGCACCAGTTGCTTACTCATCGCCCTATGTTGGGGTGAGAACATCGCAAGTCTACTCTCGCTTATCCCCTTAGCAGTGCTCGGCAGCCTGCTTGCCATTGCTGGAGTGCAGTTGGCATGGTCAAAACGCTTTATCGACGGTAAACCCTTTTGTATTTTTGTCATTCTCTCGACCGCGACGATCTGTTTATTTGTCAATACCGCAGCGGGCTTAGCGACAGGGATGATATTAGAGATGGGGCGCCGTCACTGGCACACCATCTCAGATTTACGCTCCTGACCATTTGCTGCTCCCCCCATCGGCCAGTGGTCAGTAAGCACCGCATTACTTAAAGTAGGATAACTCAGTTTGCAACTGCAATAACTGCTGCCGCTCACTCTGCAGTTTATGTTGATACTTTATCACCTTATCTTGCTTGCCTTCGGCCTTGGCTTCTTCTAATGCTTGGGTATACTCGGCAATATCTTGGTTAACATCATCAATATCCTTAATCAACTCCTGGCGTAACGCTGCATTGCTGCAGTTAGCTTTAGCCGCTTCAAGTGCCTTAGTTAACCCATTAACTTTATGGTAGTTATCCTGCTTTTTAGCCTGTGCTAGCTGAGTTTCAATTTCACAAAATTTTCTTTCACAGCCCATTAAATGTGTGCAATCGCTCGATGCCATGACCACAGACGATGGCAACAGCATTAAGGCCGAAACCGCTAACATCTTTTTAATATGTAATTTTTTCATCGATATAACCTCTTTATGGTAGCACTAGCTAATAATAAATAGGGATGCTGACGTTTATTTCAAGGTCAACAATAGCAGGCTGTTTGGCTGAGTTGCCGAGCTCACCTGTAGGCAGGAACCGTGTGCAAGTATCACTGAGAGCAACTTGACCTAATGCCAGAAACAAAAGTGCCGATGAAGGTAACCCTCATCGGCATCTATCAACGCTATTGGCTAAAAGCTATCGCCAGCTAATGGCCAAATCAACAATTGACCATCGAATTGGCGATTAGCTAATTCTTTGGCGAACCGCCTCAAATAAACAAATCCCCGTTGCGACCGATACGTTTAAACTCGAAACGCTGCCCGACATTGGGATGGAGGCAAGTGAATCACAGCTCTCACGAGTCAAACGACGCAGACCCTTATCTTCGGCGCCCATGGCAATGGCTAGCGGTCCTTTAAGGTCGGCTTGATACAGATTATGCTCAGCTTCGCCTGCTGCGCCAATGATCCAAATCCCCTTGTCTTGCAGGCTCTTCATGGTACGTGCGAGGTTAGTCACCTGAAACAGTGGCACCACTTCAGCCGCGCCACATGCTACCTTACTAACCGTTGGGGTTAAGCCAACCGAGTTATCACGTGGCACGATGACGCCGTGAACACCTGCGGCATCAGCGTTACGTAAACAGGCCCCCAGATTATGTGGGTCGGTAACGCCATCAAGGATGAGCAAAAATGGGGTGTCGGTCTTTTCCACTAAGGCTAACAGATCGTTGTCGTTAAGCTGTTTAACCGCTTTAACGCGAGCCAAAACACCCTGATGTTGGGTGCTACCCGCCTTCTCATCGAGCGCCTTACGCGATGTTTTTTGAATTGACACGCCATACTGGGCGGCGATTTCAAGTAGTGGGGTTAAGCGTTGATCGTCACGACCTTGCAATACCCACATCTCAATCACACGTTCGGGACTATGGTTAAGCACTGCTTCAAGTGCATGAATGCCGAAGGTGATATCTTGTTTTTTCATTAATATATTTTCTCTTATTACTGCGCTTATTACTTAGTGACTTTACGCTTTACTGGCTTACGTTTTTTGGCGCCAGTTTTGGCTGCATCCGCTTTGGCTTTAGCTGCACCACCTTTAGCCCCATTGGTTTTACGCTTGGCGGGTGCTTTGGCGTCTGCCTTGGGCTTACCGGCTGCGGCCTTAGCGCTACTGCGTCGAGGTTTGCGCGCCGTTTTATCGCCAGTCCCTTTACCTTGCTTAGCACCTTCAAGGTTAACCCGCTCACGGGCCGTCAGCGGCTTATTACTCTTACCTCGCCTTGGCGAGCGTCCCTCATCACCAACCATCACAAGATCGATTTGGCGATCATCAAGATTCACGCTGGCCACTTTAACCGTCACCGGATCGCCAATCTGGTACACCTGACCAGAGGCTTCGCCCACAAGGCGTTGACGCATATTATCGTAATGATAATAGTCACCGCCTAGGCTAGAGATATGTACTAAACCATCGATAAACAAGTTACTTAGCCGCACAAACAGACCAAAGTGAGTCACCGAGGCGATCACAGCTTCAAAGGTATCCCCCACATGATCTCGCATAAACTCACATTTAAGCCAATCGCTGACATCTCGGGTGGCTTCATCGGCGCGGCGCTCAGTGGTTGAACACTCTTCGCCGAGCAGGTCTAACTCTTCAATCTGGTAATGGTAACCCCCATCTGGGGTCCATTTATCTTTGCCTTCACCTCGCTCCTTGGCTAATAGATAGCGAATGACGCGGTGCAAGATAAGGTCGGGATAGCGGCGAATAGGCGAAGTGAAGTGGGAATACTCCTCTAGCGCTAATCCAAAATGCCCTTGATTATCTGGGGTATAGGTAGCTTGGCGCATCGAGCGCAGCAACATTACCTGTATCAGTTCGGCATCGGGTCGGTCGGCAATCTGTTCCATTAAGGCTTGATAATCAGCCGGAGTCGGCTCTAACCCACCAGCCATGGTGAGTCCACGCTCTTTAAGGAAGTCCTTAAAATTAGTGAGTTTTTGCTCAGATGGCGCTTCATGCACTCGATATAGCACTTCACCTTTATGCTTTTGCACAAATTTAGCCGAGGCGACATTAGCCAAAATCATACATTCTTCAATGATTTTATGGGCCTGATTACGATGACGCGGCTCAATACGCTCAATCTTACGATCGGCGTTAAACACAAACTGGGTCTCTGTAGTTTCAAAGGCAATGGCGCCGCGCTTAGCGCGGTTTTGCTCTAAGACCAGATACAAAGATTGCAGCGTCTGTAGATGCGGGAAGATAGGTCTGAGCTCATCGCTCACCTCACCACCTTCGAGCATATCGGCAACTTGGGTATAGGTTAAACGTGCGTGAGAGTGCATCACCGCTGGGTAAAACTTATAACCCGACAGTTTACCTGAGGCTGAGATAGTCATTTCTGCCACCATGCACAAGCGATCGACCCCTGGATTGAGTGAACACAGGCCGTTTGACAGCTTCTCTGGCAACATAGGGATCACTTGCGATGGGAAGTAAACCGAGTTACCTCGTGCACGCGCCTCTTGATCCAGCGCCGATTCGGTGCGCACATAATGACTCACATCGGCAATGGCAACCCATAAGCGCCAGCCACCGCTTTTTTTAGTTTCGGCATAAACGGCATCATCGAAATCGCGTGCATCTTCACCGTCAATGGTCACCAAAGGCAGCTTACGCAGGTCGACACGACCTTGCTTTTCCTCTTCGGTTACCTCATCGGGGATCTTGCGCAGTTTCTTTTCGATAGCGCTCGACCAAGTGTGGGGAAGATCGTAATTACGTAATGCAATTTCTATCTCCATACCGGGTGCCATCTCTTTGCCTAACACTTCAACCACTTTACCGGCAGCCTTGATATGGCGGTCTGGACGACGGGTTAATTCGACTACTACCACATCGCCTTGACGGGCGCCGTTGCGATCTTCGTTAGGGATTAAAATCTCTTGGGTGATACGTTTGTCATCGGCGATGACAAAGGCCATGCCTGAGTCGATATGAAAACGGCCCACCAATGGGGCGGTGCGCTGATGAGTTAGGCGCACAATACGTGCTTCGCCGCGCCCTTTTCTATCGACGCCAGCTTTTTGAGCTAAAACCTTATCACCGTGAAAATACATCAACATGTCACGGTTATTGATATAAAGGTCATCACCCCCTTCGTCGAGCTTTAAAAAGCCAAAACCATCGCGGTGGCCAATCACAGTGCCACTGAGTAGGTCCATGCGCTCAGGTAAGCCATAGGCTTGCCCGCGCGTAAAGACTAGCTCACCATCACGTTCCATCGCGCGTAGACGACGACGCAATGCTTCTAATTGCTCTTCATCAACAATGTTGAGTGCATCTGCAATTTTTTCGCGATTGAGGGGTGATTTTTGTGAGCGCAAGTATTCTAAAATATACTCACGGCTGGGGATGGGGTTGTCGTACTTCTGTTGTTCACGCTTTAAATGCGGATCGTTGATCATTCAATATCCAAAATGTCAGCCCATGCTTAATTGCTTGGGGCAATTACCGGGATCTCAGATGCTCCTGCTTTGCCCTCTTAACTGCACTGGCGGGCATTTTTGCTTCTAGCACCATCAATAATTGTAAGGCTTGTTGTTTCATCGCCTCATCACTAAATACATCATTGTATAGCCAATGATAACCCATTTCGTAATCTCGTGGGCTACCATAGCCTTCGCCAAACAACCTCACTAACATCATACGTGCAGGAAGATCGCCACTGGCGGCAGCGGGCAGTGTGTATTGCACTGCACGCTCTCTATCTTGGATGACAAACTTACCATCTCGGTAATATTCGGCAATCCTAACCATGGCTTCGGCGCTACCTTGTTCGGCGGCATCGCGAAGCAATGAAATACCCCTTGGCGGATTGGCGGTCACGCAAATCCCATAATTGAGCATTTCAGCCCAAAGGTACTGATACAGCGGTTGTTTCAGCACTTCGGCACGGGCCTCAATATCTTGCAGTAACTGGCAGTCGTCACTGGTGACTCGAGTGAGATACGATTTATCTCGTATCATATCAATCAATTGTTCTTGGCTGTAAACTTCAACAGCCTCGGTATCTGCGTAGCTGGTTAAAGATAAGGAACTCAAAATAATAAAGAATACCAATCGTAGCATAACAAAATTCTCTATATCGATTTCGCGCCCTGTATCACCTGTAGGAACACAGTCATTGGGCAGTATAACTTATCTTATCGGCAGCTGGGCATATACCTTAATAACGCTCGTCTATCTATAGCCGTTTCTTTTGCCTGACTCAATAAAAAGGCCGCTTAACGCGGCCCTTATGATTAACTAAACGGATTCACCAGAATCATGGTCTCGTTTCTATCGGGACCCGTTGAGATAATATCGACTGGCGTTTCCAGCAACTCTTCAAGACGCTTAATGTAGTTCAATGCCGCTTGTGGCAATTGATCAACAGAAGTGGCGCCGAAAGTAGTTTCACTCCAACCAGGCATGGTTTCGAGTACAGGTGTTACCTGCTCGTAACCTTCAGCCGCTAACGGAGTCGTAGTTGCTACAGTACCGTCTGGGTATTGATAGCCAACACAGATCTTAACTTCTTCTAGGCCGTCTAAAACGTCTAGTTTAGTTAAGCAGAAACCGCTAACACTGTTGATTTGAACGGCGCGCTTCATTGCGACAACGTCTAACCAACCTGGACGACGCTTACGACCAGTAGTGGCACCGAACTCGTGACCCTTAGTACCTAAGTAGTCGCCGATTTCGTTTTTCAATTCTGTTGGGAAAGGACCTGCACCAACACGAGTGGTGTATGCCTTCATGATACCCAAAACGTAATCTAGATGACGTGGACCAAATCCTGAACCCGTTGCAACACCACCGGCGGTAGTATTAGAAGAGGTTACGAACGGATAAGTACCATGGTCAATATCTAATAACGTGCCCTGAGCACCTTCAAATAGAATTGGTTCGCCAGCTTTGCGTGCCTGATCAAGCAGCTCAGATACGTCTGTACACATGCTCTTCAAGTAATCAGCAATGGCTAGAGCATCTTTCAATGTCTCTTCGTAATCAACTGCTTCACACTTGTAGTATTCGGTCAGCATGAAGTTATGGTAAGCCATAACTTCTTTTAGTTTAACGGCAAACAATTCTGCATCAAACAGATCACCTACACGTAAACCGCGACGAGAAACTTTGTCTTCGTATGCTGGACCAATGCCACGACCCGTAGTACCAATAGCATTGTTGCCACGCGCTTTTTCGCGAGCGACATCTAACGCACAATGGAATGGAAGGATCAAAGGACACGCTTCAGAGATAAGTAGACGTTCCTCTACAGGTACGCCACGCTCTTTAAGCATGTTGATCTCAGTCATCAGAGCGTCTGGTGCTAGCACCACGCCATTACCAATAATGCATTTCACATTATCGCGTAAAATTCCTGATGGAATAAGATGAAGAACGGTTTTGTCACCATCGATAACCAGTGTGTGACCCGCATTGTGGCCACCTTGGTAACGAACGACATATTTGGCCTGTTCGGTAAGTAGATCGACTATCTTACCCTTTCCTTCGTCACCCCATTGGGTGCCGAGAACTACGACGTTTTTGCCCATTATTTGCTGCAAGGTAGTGGTTAAAACGGGATTTTAGCAGATCTTAGGGGGGAAGTGGCAAGTAATTTATGAAAAAATAATCAATATGATCACCCCTGCAGTGACTAAACTACCGCCCAGCCTCTGAAGAAGACTTTGATTTTGATTGGAAATGTCTTGTAAGTAAGCACGCCAACGATTAGGGAATAATAAAGGTCCAATACCTTCGATAACCAGCACTAAACCGAGCGCAAGCATGATTAATTGCAGTGACATAAACAGCGTTCCTTAAATAGGACAATGAAATAATCTCAATCCTAAAAATAGCAGAATTTAGTTATAAAAAAACCCAGCGTAATGCTGGGTTTTTGAATTTTCGAAGCGAAATATTAACGCTTAGAGAATTGTGGCTTACGACGTGCTTTACGTAGACCCACTTTCTTACGCTCAACTTTACGAGCATCACGGGTAACGAAACCAGCAGCGCGTAGAGATGGACGTAGAGCTTCATCAAGTTCCATCAGTGCACGAGTGATACCGTGACGGATTGCACCTGCTTGGCCAGTGGTTCCACCGCCTTTAACAGTTACATAGATGTCTAGCTTGTCAGTCATTTCAACTAGCTCTAGAGGTTGACGAACAACCATACGAGCAGTTTCACGACCAAAGTATTCGTCAAGTGGACGTTGGTTCACGACGATGTTACCACTACCTGCTTTAGCGAATACGCGAGCAGTAGATGTTTTGCGACGGCCAGTGCCGTAGTACTGAGTTGCAGCCATTTGCTTAATCCTGTTTAGATATCAAGAACTTGAGGTTGTTGTGCAGCGTGGTTATGTTCTGTACCAGCGTAAACTTTAAGTTTACGGAACATGGCACGTCCTAAAGGACCTTTAGGTAACATACCCTTCACTGCTTTCTCGATGATCATTTCAGGCTTATGATCTTGCAGCTTTTCAAAGGTGATCTGCTTGATGCCACCGATGAAACCAGAGTGCGAGTAGTACACTTTGCCTTTCGCTTTATTACCAGTAACAGTAACTTTCTCAGCGTTGATAACGATGATGTAATCGCCAGTGTCAACGTGCGGTGTATACTCTGGCTTGTGCTTACCACGTAAACGGGTAGCAATTTCAGTAGCGATACGACCTAAAGTTTTACCTTCAGCGTCAACAACATACCAGTCGCGAGTAACGGTTTCTGGTGTAGCAGTAAAAGTAGTCTTCATTTACAAAAACCCAATGTTAAAATTCTGTCTCACATGCCGTCATTCATTATTAAATAACAACACAAAAAGTGCCATTCCCCGCCCCTTCGAGCAAAGAATAAGGCTTTACAACTTCCACCGTATAGATGGAGTAACGAGGGCAGGTCGCGAATTATAGACAAAGCTGAGTTAAAAATCATCTAATTTTTTAGCTAATTTAAATGATTTACCCCGCGTTACGCTAATCGTACTTGGGTAACAGAATAAATTAATCGTGATTTTGATTACTTCAGCAGTTAACGCGCCAATCATGGCGCGTAACTCATTGGGATAATCAACGTTTATAAACCGATATCTTTAAGGGAGGTGTTCCAATGCTAAATAATCATGGGATTGCATTTCAATAAGGCGTGAGCGGCAGCGCCTAAATTCAAATGAGAGTAACCCCTCAGTATAGATCTGCTCCAGCTCAACTTCAGCCGAGATAATCAATTTAACGTTGCGCTCATAAAACTCATCAACCATGGCGAGGAAGCGCCGAGCAATATCATCGCCTGTCGTATTGCTCCCCATCTGCTCGACTCCGCTGAGCAATACCGTATGATAAAGGCACGCCAACTCCATATAATCGCGCTGGCTACGGGGACCATCACACAGGTCTCGAAAGTTGATGAGCAGCACACCTTGCGCTTGCTGACGTATGGTGATTTCGCGGCCATCGATATCAATTGGCGCGTAAGATATTTCTGACTCTGGCGCTAACTGAGCAAAATAACTCAGCAAATTTTTATCGGCCTGTGGATCAAGAGGATAGTGGTATATTTCGGCTTGCTCTAAAGTGCGCAAACGGTAATCGATGCCACTATCAACATTTAAAATTTCACAATGTTTATTAATCAAGGCTATCGCCGGTAAGAAACGGGCACGCTGCAGTCCATTTCGGTACAACTCATCGGGAATAATATTAGAGGTAGCAACTAATACCACCCCTTCAGCGAAGAGGGCTTCAAATAGCGTGCCGAGCAGCATAGCATCGGTAATATCCGAGACAAAAAACTCATCAAAACAGATCACCTGATAACGTTCGGCCATCCGCTTAGCAATCACCAATAAGGGATCTCGCTGACCTTTTAGCCCATCTAAATCCAAATGAATTTGGTGCATGAAACGATGAAAATGGGCACGCAACTTTTTATCACCCGGCAAGGCATCATAAAAGGTGTCCATCAAATAGGTTTTACCACGTCCCACGCCGCCCCAAAGGTATAAGCCTTTCACTTGGGAAGTCGATTTACCCATAAAGCCAAATAATTTTGCCAATCCTTTAGGGGGCTGCTGGCTTACTATAAGTTCATCATAGACACGTTGCAGCGACTTAACCGCTTGTTCTTGCGCGGGATCATGGGAGAAATCTGTTCGCTGTAAATCTTGCTGGTAATGTTCCCAGGGAGTGAGATGTGACACGTGAAATATTCTCTTCTATCCTTAAATCAACGAGGCGATGTTAGCACGAGCAATGCTAAATCTCATAAATATCTACTTAATTCCATCTAACTAACATCAACCATCACACCAACCTAACTCACTGATTAGGTGAATTAAACCATTAAAATACGTTCATTTAGACTTAAGTCGCATACGCTGTACGATAGTCGAAAATAACAACTACACTAGAACGGCTATACGCTTAACAAGTGGCACTTGTACATATCATAAAAACATTGAGGGATGACTCAACGGCATGGATTCAGCACTTTTAAGTAAGCGTACCTAAGTCATACCACTCAGACAAAAGACGGCAAAACAGCGCCACGAAATGCTCGCCATAAGCGCAATACAACCATTAACAAGGCACTGAATAAATGACAAAAAAATTAACCTTTGTTAATCAAGCTGAACTTTGCGTAAACGAGTACGGTCGGAGTGAATAACAGATTTAAGATTAATGACTTGATATGAGGTAAATCAACCTTATATCTATGATTATCATAAGTCCATTATCCCAACTATTGGAGTCATGACATAAATGAAAACAAAATTATCACTACTATCAGCAGCGTTACTAGGTGCTAGCCTCATGGTGATGCCTGCCGTCTCTCAGGCAGCGATTCCATTAGCGGTGGGTGGTCAAGAACTCCCAAGCTTAGCCCCTATGTTAGAAAAAACTACCCCTGCGGTGGTCGCCGTAGCAGTATCAGGAACCCACGTATCTAAGCAACGACTGCCCGACGCGTTCCGTTATTTCTTTGGGCCAAATGCCCCACGCGAACAGGTACAAGAACGCCCCTTTAAAGGCTTAGGTTCAGGGGTGATTATCGATGCCGACAAAGGTTATATTGTCACCAATAACCACGTGATCGATGGCGCAGATGAGATCTTAATCGGTTTGCATGACGGCCGTGAAATAGAAGCTAAATTAATCGGTGCAGATGCTGAATCCGATATTGCTCTATTACAAATTAAAGCCAAAAATCTAGTGGCATTAAAGCGTGCCGACTCTGATGAACTAAGGGTGGGTGACTTTGCAGTGGCCATTGGTAACCCCTTTGGTCTGGGGCAAACTGTCACTTCAGGTATTGTCAGTGCTATGGGCCGCTCAGGGCTGGGGATTGAGATGCTAGAAAACTTCATTCAAACCGATGCGGCCATTAACAGCGGGAATTCGGGAGGAGCCCTAGTCAACCTTAATGGCGAACTTATCGGTATCAATACTGCGATTGTGGCCCCAGGCGGCGGTAACGTAGGTATTGGCTTTGCGATCCCAGCCAACATGGTCAATAACCTCGTTGAGCAGATCATTGAACATGGCGAAGTGCGTCGCGGTGTACTTGGTGTCAGTGGACGCGATCTCGATAAAGCCCTAGCCGAAGGTTTTGGCTTAGAAACCCAACATGGTGGTTTTGTTAACGAGGTGATGCCTGATAGCGCCGCCGATAAAGCGGGTATCAAAGCTGGTGATATTATCATTAGCGTTAACGATAAGCCCATTAAGTCGTTCCAAGAATTACGCGCCAAAGTGGCCACCATGGGGGCGGGTGCAACGGTAAAATTAGGACTGATCCGTGATGGCGATAAAGAAACCGTAACCGCCACCTTGGGTGAGGCAAATCAAGCCAGCGAAACCGCAGCGGGAGCCGTACACCCAATGCTAGCCGGTGCAACACTTGAAAATGTTAAGAGAGGTGTTGAGATCACCGAAATAGCTCAAGGCTCTCCAGCTGCAGCCAGTGGTTTGCTCAAAGGCGATATTATTGTAGGTATAAACCGTACCCGAATAGATAATCTTAAAGCCCTTAAAGCTGAGCTCAAAGATTCCACGGGTGTGGTGGCACTGAAAATATTGCGTGACGGCAATAGTCTCTATCTCGTCCTACGTTAAATGCTCTCCCAACAAGGAGGCGATAATCCCATTATCGCCTCCTTGTTTTTTTTACTCGGCTTATGTTGCTGCAATAACCTGACATAGCTAATAGTGCACTATAAATAAACATGTTAATCTTACTCAACTTTTTTCCTAATTCATTCAATAATGACTCTTAAAGACACTGCGATATATGTTGGCAAAGCTGTATTTTTTGGGCTGATCATGGCTGGCGTCTTTTTGACCCTTACCCCACTACTGACAGGGCAACACTCGAGTAATAACTTGTTTCAGTCCCGCGGTAAGCAAGGAATTGAGTTGTCATTTTCACATGCGGTTCGTCGGGCTGCCCCCGCGGTAGTGAACATCTACAGCCTGAGCATAGACCAAAATCAACCATTAAACTCTGGAGCACTGCAAGGGCTGGGCTCTGGGGTTATCATGAGTAAAGCGGGCTACATACTGACCAACTACCATGTGATTAAAAAAGCCGATGAAATCGTGGTCGCTTTGCAAGATGGTCGCAAGTTTACCTCTGAAGTGGTGGGATCTGATCCTGTAACCGATTTGGCAGTCTTAAAAATCGAAGGTGACAGCCTGCCAATCGTCCCAATTAACCTTGAGATCCCGGCACAAGTGGGTGATGTGGTGTTAGCCATAGGTAATCCGTACAACTTAGGCCAAACCATTACACAAGGGATCATCAGTGCTACTGGGCGCAATGGCCTCCAGCTCGCGTTACCTCGATTTTTTACAAACAGATGCTGCCATCAATGCAGGGAACTCTGGCGGGGCACTTATCGACACCAGCGGTCAACTGATTGGCATTAATACGGCCGCATTTCAGGTGGGTGGTGAAGGTGGTGGACATGGGATTAACTTCGCGATCCCCATTAAATTAGCCCACAGCATTATGGGTAAACTGATAAAAGATGGTCGGGTGATCCGTGGCGCATTAGGTATTACAGGCGAGCCTATTAACCCTGTGATGGCACAAATTCTTAATCTGCCCGATCTCACAGGGGTATTGATAACCGATATTGATCGCCAAGGCCCTGCAGCCTTTGCCAAGCTCAGACCCAGTGATGTGATCACCAAGTTTAACGATGAAGTGGTGCCTGGCGTTGAGATGCTGATGGACAGAATTGCAGAAACCCCACCAGGTACTAAAGTCACCATGACCATCATACGTAATGGTCAATACTTTGATGTGCCCGTGACAATAGGTGAAAGCATTTAGGAAACTGTGTTCGGTTACGTAAAACCTAGCCCACCATGGTTTTATCACCCTTAATGAACAATTAAAGTCAGCAATTGCTGGCCTTAATTATGCTTATGAACAAAGTAACTCTAACGTCTTACATAAGCTAGATTTTGGTTAAACAGCGGGCCCAGTTTACTGGGACTGGCATCGCGCTAAAAGTGACAGCACTACTTCTTTTATTCGCGATTAAATAGGTGCAACCAAAAAGCACATTCGAGCAGCACGCCAGCCACCAAAAAGAGCAATGCACCTAGATGCAAGCCAATAACATAGCAGCCCAATGCCGTTAGCAGTAACACAATTAATATCACTATCCTTTTGCCGTGCTCCATATACTCTCCTTAGCATAATGAATCTGCCTTCTTACCATTAGGCCACAAATGTCTTATTTTCGAGCCATTGCTAACGATAGCATAATGAAAACAAGTTCTTTATTCATCTGTTCCTATTACCACATAATTGATGTGTGACCACACCTGACCTTATGGAAATAGATGTTTATAATCAATGAGTTAAGTTATTAAAACCGCTAAAAACTCGAACACATATCTTTGTCTTGTCCGCATTACGCGAGCCTATAGCGAATCCTGATAAATCCACTGTTTACGATATTATCAATATTGCTAAAACTAAAAGACCATCTCAAATAATTTAGGAGATGGTCTTTTCTAAGCACTTAAAGTGAGTTTTACACTCTAACCCTTATATTACTGATGAATCTTAGGCAATACTGCGGCTTTATCCGTGTAGTCTCCGTGACAGTTACCACAAGTAAACTTAGCTGTGCCCCAAGGCATTTGGAACTTACCATCATCGGTAAACTGCTTAGCATCTGGTGAAAGATCTAGGGTAAAGAGGTGAGACTTGATATCACCAAATACCACATCAGAGGTCCCCATCTTAGGCGCTGTCGTTACCGCACTCTTAGCCAGCTTGGGCATATGACAATCGGTACACTCAGCCATCACACCATGCCCAATTGAACCACCGCCATCAGTGAACGCCATAGTGTGACAGTCAGTACACGCTTTCACCGCATTCATGTGTAGACCATCGCTACTATCTTGGTTTTTGGTCGACTTATGCGAATCGTGACAAGTAGTACACGTCATACTGCTCTTAGGACCAATTTCATCACCCGCTTTATAAGTGCCGTGATCTTCAGGAACAACTCCTAACAGCTCATCAGCGGTTTGGTGATGCTGCGCAAGGCCACCTTTAGCGACAATACGACCACCCACTTTCGCACCGTTAGGAAATGCTTCATTGTACTTGCTCACAAATGATGGATAATCTTTCTCGCCATCTCGGGTATGACACTCGGCACAGGTTACCGCTTTACCATAACCCATATCATCGGCAAGGAAATCTTCCGTAGTACGCGCAATCGCTATCTTGGTAATATTGTCTGTAGATGGGGCCTTAACGTGGAAGCTACCTGCACCATGGCAAGATTCACACTGGATCCCTTGCTCAGCAAACGTGCCATTCATGCCCGCCAAATTATCTTGACGATCAGGATTACGATCATCGCCCCCCGCCACATCTGTGGTGCGCTTCCAACCTGTAGTATGACAATTACCACAGCTGTACTTGTAGTTAAACTCGGTCGCTTTATAGTCTCCCATCACGTTCGCATCGGCAGGATGATTATCAGGAATATTGAGTTCGCCTTTACCGTTACGGATGTTGTATTGCACATCCTTACCCGTAACTATATAGCCATCTTTATCTAACCAACGCATCTTCCAATGGTAGCCACCAACAACATAACTCACATCGGCATAGCTAGTTGGGGCACCTAAATCATTATTTGGCGTAGCATCAACCAATAAGTCGATGGCACCAGTAATGGTTGTCTCAGGTGTATACGGGAAGCTTGGCTGTTCACCAGCACTGATTTTTTGGATTTTGAAGTTGTGGCCAGTCTTAGAAAACGATGCATGCTGATCACTATGACACCCTGCACAAGCCGCAGAGCCCACATAGGACAAGACTTCAGGCTCTGGTGTAACAGCAGCCTCGACAGTCACAGTGACTTCACCAATCGCTTCATCGGTACCATCTGTAATCGTATAAGCAAACTTCACTTCGCCAGCCGATGCTCCTGCGGTAAAATTAACTTTCCCCTCTTTTATCACGGCATTCGTTGAATCAACAGATACAAGCGTTAAGGTGTCACCATCGACATCGGTATCATTGACTAACACGTCAATGATAACCATTTCAGACACGGTCACTTTAGCCGTATCAGCAACGGCTACCGGCGGATTATTCTCTTCGATTGGTGGAATAATAGTGTCGTCATTATCGCTACCACACGCCACTAGCATAGAAACCATACTAGCGAGCAGTAGCTTTTTACATGGAATTTGATTACTCATTTTGTTCATCCTCTCGTGGCTTATGACAATCACCAACTTGCAGGGAGGGCGATTGATATGTCTCTTTGGACATACTCACAGTATTTGCGCTTTACCACTTAAGGGATAGATGAGGCGATTTCACAACAACGCTGAGTCTGTTAACTTTAATTATCATATCCAATTAAAAGCAAACAAAATCAATTACTTAAAATCTATGACAGGTTATGATTTTGCAGTACAAACTGGCCAGTTGTTGTCAGGATGTAGATCTTGCTCTCATTTTGTTGCACCAACCCCGCTTTTTTTAATTGGCGTAAATGAAAATTAAACTTAGTATGGTCAGAAGCATCAACTAAACGGTAAAGATCCATAAATTTTAACTGTTTATGCGTGCCGAGTTGTTTAAGGGTTTGCCGCCGTAAAGGGTTAGCAAGCGCAGCATAAACACTATCGGGATCGATATCAGATGCGGATTTTAACAGCTGCTTTTCTGCAATACTGCGTTTGATGGTCATCAACAGCTCGCCAGCATTAAAAGGCTTGGTCATCACACTATCGGCCCCTTTCTTCATCGCATCAACAGCTGTATCTACGGTCGCATAAGCAGTAATGACGACTATCGCTAAAAATGGATTCAATTGACGTAAGTTAGATATCGCCTCGACCCCTGTCATGCCTGGCATCAATAGATCCATTAAGGCAATATCGAAAATATCGCGCTCACAAGCCGCTATGGCTGCCTCAGCGCAATCAACCGCAGTCACCTGATGGCCTTCAAGCTCTAATATCTCCACCATATTGATACGCAGATCGGCATCATCTTCTGCAATTAAAATATGACTCATGATGTTTCCTCATCAGTGCGAAAATGAATATCGATTAGTGTACCTTCCCCTAGCGCACTCTGTATTGTCATCTCACCATGGTGAGCACGAACAATGGCATCACAGATGGGCCAACCCCAGTCCTGTACCCTGACCTATTGCTTTGGTTGAAAAAAATAGTTCGGTAGCCCGATTCACGACTTCTGTATCCATACCGTGACCAAAATCTTGTACCGATAAACAGATACCATCCTGAAGCTTTTTAATCGTCAGTAGGATCATCCCTCTCGGCTCACTCGCATCCATCGCATTTGACAGCAAGTTTATCAATAACTCTTCCAGCTTAATCTTCTGTCCACTCATTTGGATATCTTGCTCACATTCAACGGTAATTTGAAAATCCCGCCGTTTATGTGACAACAACCTTATCGCCGCTTGCGCAACCCTAGCGAGGTTAACGGACGAAAATGACTCCGAACGAGGCCGAGCATAGGCAAGTAACTCTTTACTTATGTCGGCAGCGCGACTAATACCCATTCTGACTCGATTAACATACTCCTGCTGCGCACTATCGGTTATGGGGTATTTTCGCTCTAACAACTCAAGGGCTAATGAAGATGATGCCAATGGATTATTGATCTCATGGGCGACCCCCGTAGCCAGCCGGCCAATGGCTTTAAATTTGTCAGCCTCTATCGCACGCTTTAGTTTTGCTTCAGTCTGCATCTCTCTTTCAATATCAAATACCTTTAAAGCCTTAAACAGGGTAAACAAAATCAGGCCTCCCGCTAATGTTCGCAACACCGGAACCCCAACGTGCAGCTCGGTTGCCACCAATCCAGCCATGATGCCGTAAATCCATAAACCTAACCCTGTGGCAATAAAATAGTGCCCGTATTTATGCTTGGCTTTCATTAAGCTATAACCATAAATCGCGATGCCACAGCCAGCTAGAAACGCACTGCCAAACCCTAGTAACAATCGCGTGAAGTGGGCAGCCTCCCGAAACAGATACTCAGACAGGCTGAAGATACTAGAAAAATATGCCACGACCATAAAATAGACCGCTAAGATAGCGATGATCAGCCCCCGCCCAACTTTGGCAAAAGCGTTAGGCACGATACCAAACAACAACCAGGCAAAAATCATTAAACTGGCAAATGATAGTGCCAATTTAAGCAATCGCAGCCACTCGACTAATACTTGATATTGAGGCTGAATATCCGCTTCAAACAGAATCACATACAGTTCAGACCATTCATGAAAAGCATGAGAAAAACCAAATAACGCCAGTGCCCATAGGGTGGGCGAAATAGATAACTGGCTATACTTAAAGTTTCTAAATAACACCACGCAGCCGATGGAAAAGAATACCAAGCCGTAAAAGAGATAGATGTTAAAAATGATAAAAGTCGACATCTGCTCACAATAACAGCTATCAACCAAGGCAAAAGTGAGCTCATAAGCAATTTATGAACATAGAATAGGATATATAAAAAAGCCACCGAGCTATCGGTGGCTTTTTAACTTATATAAACGAGTCGCTAGACAAGTGGGTTAACTCACTCTCACCACTTCGCCACCGAGGCCTTTAAACTTATCTTCGATATGCTCATAGCCTCTATCTAAATGATAGATACGGTCAACTGTAGTGATGCCATCGGCAACTAAACCGGCAATCACCAAGCTTGCAGAGGCGCGTAGATCGGTTGCCATCACTTGAGCACCATTAAGCTTTTCAATACCTTGAATAATACAAGTATTACCTTCTAGCTCCATCGTCGCCCCCATACGGATAAGCTCAGGAACATGCATGAAGCGATTTTCAAAAATCGTTTCGGTAATGGTCGCGGTACCATCGGCTAAGGCGTTAAGCACGCAAAACTGCGCTTGCATGTCGGTAGGAAAGCCAGGGTAAGGCATGGTCTTGATATTGACCGCCTTTGGACGTTTACCTTGCATATCGAGCTCAATCCAATCATCACCGGTGGTGATCTGCGCGCCGGCATCTTCGAGTTTGGCAAGCACAGATTCTAATGTTGAAGGATCGGCAGCAGTGCAGCGGATTTTACCGCGCGTGACAGCAGCCGCAACCAAGAAACTGCCGGTTTCGATACGATCAGGCATAACCCGATAGTGACAACCATTTAATTTTTCAACGCCTTGAATACGAATAGTATCAGTACCCGCACCGCTGATCTTAGCGCCCATAGCAATTAAACAATTAGCTAAATCAATAACCTCCGGCTCACGCGCCGCATTCTCAATCACAGTTTCGCCATCGGCAAGCGCTGCAGCCATGATTAAGTTTTCGGTGGCACCAACGCTGATCATATCCATAAAGATATGTGCGCCTTTTAAGCGGCCATCGACACGCGCCTTGATGTAGCCTTCTTTCACCTCAATTTTAGCGCCCATCTGTTCTAAACCATGCAGATGCAAGTTAACTGGACGTGCGCCAATAGCGCAACCGCCAGGCAATGACACATCGGCGGTACCATAACGGGCCAATAATGGGCCTAAAATCAGAATAGACGCCCGCATGGTTTTCACCAATTCATAGGGCGCGCAAAACTCATTAAGGTGGGTGGTAGAGATGGTGATTTCGCCACTGTCGGCCCGCTTAACATCAGCTCCTAAGCAACGTAATAGTTCGCAGCTGGTATTAACGTCTCTGAGGTTAGGCA
Source organism: Shewanella sp. 553 (assembly GCF_059338375.1). Lineage (NCBI taxonomy): Bacteria > Pseudomonadati > Pseudomonadota > Gammaproteobacteria > Alteromonadales > Shewanellaceae > Shewanella > Shewanella sp. 553. Next base: position 504,652 of record NZ_CM181701.1, on the reverse strand, counting down.
CATTGCTGACGACAAAATCTGTGTGGGCTAACACACCCGCCATCAAAATAGGCAGCGCGGCGTTTTTTGCACCAGAAATAACAACTTCACCGGCCAATGCACCACTGGCCTGAATTTTTAGTTTATCCACAATGACTCTCTACGCTGGCATGTTGAAGATTTTTTCACGCTTCCATTGCGTTGGAGTAAATGCATTTATCGTGATGGCGTGCAATGCACCGCTAGTCACTTGCTCCATCAAAGGGGCATAAATCATCTGCTGCTGTTTCACTCGGCTAGCGCCATCGAAACACTCACCCACGGCAACAATTTTATAATGGGTGCCATCTTGAGTCACGTGTACTTCTTCTAGAGATAGCGCTTCAGTCAGAAGCTGCTCAATCGCTTTACATTCCATGAACGGGTAACCTTTAATTGGCTTCTTCGACGAAGAAGTCTTGTAAATCATATAAATCAATCAATTTTTGTAATTGCAGCGGTGCCTGGCTCAAAATCAATGAGCCACCGTCTTGACGCTGTTGTGCCATCAATTGCAGCAGTAATGCCACCCCTGCCGTATCGGCGCTGGTGATGCCTGATAAATCGAGCCGTGACACATCTGAAGTGAGTAACTGCTCAACTTCAGGCCAGAGTGCAATCACTGCTTGCTTGGACAACTCGCCGCAAACCGAGCAAGTACTGCCTTCGCAGTTAAACGTCAGCATTACAGCTTAGTCTCCAATTTGCCTAAGCTAATTTGGTTATTGGTGTGTGTCAGTAACTCTTCAATCACCGAATCGATACCATTTTGGCGGATCAAATTAGAAATTTCAGCACTCTTTGAAGAGAGTAAGCTCACCCCTTCAGCCACCAAATCAAACGCTTTCCAGCTATCATCTTTAAGGCGGCGCACTCTAAACTGCAGCTTAATAGGTGGACGGCCTTGTTCGATAATCTGTACGTTAACATCAACCATTTTTTCGTCAGCAAAACTTTTTGCTGGGGCAAATTCCACTTTCTGGTTGGTGTACTCGGTAAATGCTTGAGCATAGGTGGCAATTAAATAGGTCTTAAAAGCCTCGGCAAAACGATCGCGCTGATCGGGTGTACTCTGGCGTAAATAGGAGCCCATTACCTTGTATGCGGCATATTTGTAATCGACATAAGGCATCAACTCATCAGAGACTATCACCTTAAGGTGGTCAGGATTGGTCTTAATTATGTCAATATCCTGATGAAAGCGGGCAAAAGTCTTATTGGCTACCGATTCAACCATGGCATAAGGATTTTGAATATTCACCTCTGGGTCGGCAGCATAGCTGACAGAGCTAACTAAATACGCCATGCAGGCAAAGATGACTTTGCATAACTGTTTCATAATGATCCCTATTAATTGTCTTTCGATTTAACACTATATAAAAACTGGCCGATCAGATCTTCGAGCACTAACGCGGAATGGGTATCGTCGATATAGTCACCCTCTTGCAGCATGCCAATATCGTCCATGACAAACCCAGGTGTAAGCCCTAAAAACTGCTCACCTAATAAACCTGACGTTAAAATCGACAGACTACTGGTTTCTGGAAACTGCTCATACTGCTTATCCATCGCCAATTCAACTACGGCAACCAGCTCTGTTGGATCTAAGCTGATTTGAGTCACTCGCCCTACTACAACCCCACCGACTTTAACTGGTGAGCGCACTTTAAGGCCACCAATGTTGGTGAATTTAGCATACAGGGTGTAATGGCTTTGACCCGGCTTAACCTCGACGTTAGCGACATTAAACACCAACACTAAAAACGCCATCAAACCAGACAGAATAAACACGCCCACTAATAATTCAATTTTTCGAGTCAACATACTCTGATTACCACTCAATTCTTTAGATACCACACTGCGCGGTACAATTAGTTCATCCGTAAACAAACATTCATTAATTACCAAACATCATGGCAGTTAATAGAAAATCTAACGCCAATACTGCCAAACTCGATTGCACAACAGTCTGGGTGGTCGCTCGGCTGATCCCCTCTGGATTTGGGATCACATTATAACCTCGATATAAGGCTATCCAAGTCACTACAACCGCAAACACCAGGCTTTTAATTAAGCAATTAACGATATCTTGGCGCCACTCTACCGATGCCTGCAAAATCGACCAAAAGCTGCCGCCATCGATCCCTTTCCACTCGACACCGACAATATGTCCACCGTAAATACCCACGGCGGTAAACATTAACGCCAATAATGGTAGGCTGATCACCCCGGCCCAAAAACGAGGAGCAATGATCTGCCGCAGCGGATCGATAGCCATCATCTCTAGGCTCGATAGCTGCTCTGTGCTCTTCATTAAGCCAATCTCAGCCGTCAACGCTGAGCCAGCTCGCCCAGCAAACAACAATGCGGTTACCACAGGGCCGAGCTCTCTGAGCAAACTCAGCGCCACCATAGGCCCTAAGCTATCTTCAGTGCCAAACCCTACCAAGATATTATAGCCCTGCAGCGCCAGCACCATACCGATAAACAAGCCAGAGACCAAGATGATCACCATAGATTGCACACCGATAACATACAGTTGCTTGATGAGCAGCGGGATCCCTTTACGCGGCTTAGGTACTCGGGCAATGGCGCCCCAAAGCATCAGCCCTGCACTGCCAAGTCCAGTCACACTGGCTATCGCACTACGACCGATACCAGCAATGTGATCAGTTAAGCTCACCTAACATCTCCTCTTGGTAATTTACAGCAGGAAAATGAAATGGCACTGGGCCATCAGGCTCCCCACCAATAAACTGCTTCAACTTTGGGTTGTCGGCCAGCCTTAACTCTTCAGGCGTACCGTGAGCGATAATGCGCTTGTCTGCCAACACATAGACATAATCGGCAATGCCCAATACCTCTTGTACATCGTGAGACACTACGACAGAGGTTAAGTTAAGTGCATCGCTTAACTCTCTGATAAGCTTAACCAACACCCCCATAGAAATTGGGTCTTGGCCCGCAAATGGCTCATCGTATAAAATCAGCTCAGGTTCTAAGGCGATGGCTCTGGCTAGTGCAGCACGTCGCTGCATACCACCAGATAACTCACTAGGCATCATCTTCGCAGCACCGCGCAGGCCTACGGCCTCTAACTTCATCAGCACGATACGCTTAATGATGGCTTCAGGTAAGCCTGAATGTTCACGCAAAGCAAAGGCAACATTGTCGAACACATTCATGTCGGTAAACAGTGCGCCACTTTGAAATAACATACTCATACGTTTACGCAGCTCAAACAGCTCACTGCGGTTGCACTGATGTACATCGATACCATCGATTTTAATATTGCCGCGATTGGGCTGTAATTGACCACCGATTAACTTAAGCAGGGTGGTTTTACCTATCCCACTGGGGCCCATAATGGCCGTGACTTTCCCTTTAGGGATCGACAGGCTAACATCTTCATAAATCACATGAGAACCGCGACTAAAAGCCAGATGTTCAATCTCGACTAGCGGCGTGGCGTCATCATCTGTTCGTTCATTGATCATTGTAAGACCTATATGTTCCGTGATAAATCGGCACAAAAAGAGGCAAATTGTACGTAATTGACCTATTGTGCACAACTGAATCGACACTATCTTGCCGCAATACTTTCAATTTTGTCCAAATCCAGCGAAAATGCGCGGCAGACACTCAAACAAAAATGAACTTTAATGCTTTTTAATATTTTTTTACTGCTTGCTGGATTAGCCACTCTAGTATGGAGTGCCGACAAATTCGTTTATGGTGCAGGCGCATTTGCCCGCAATTTGGGCCTACCACCCATGTTAATTGGTTTAACGATTGTTGCCATGGGCAGCTCGGCGCCGGAAATGTTTGTCGCCGCGACGGCATCAATGGAAGGTATGACCGATACCGCCATTGGTAATGTACTAGGCTCAAACGTTGCCAACATCAGTTTAATTCTCGGGCTCACCGCACTACTGGGTGCCATCTCCGTTAGCTCGCAAACTTTAAAGCGTGAAATTCCGATGATGCTGGCCGCCACTGTGATTGCTGGGTATTTCCTACATGACGGCCAACTGACCCGCATTGAGGGCGTGGGCCTAATGCTGCTGTTTTTAGCCTTAATGGGCTACCTGATTTGGCACGCCGTCAGCAATAAAGAAGCCGATCTATTAGCCGATGAATCCGATAGCGAAATCCCCAAAGATGTCCCAACAATCAAAGCCATACTCTGGTTAGTCGTCGGTATTATTTTACTCCCCTTATCGGCCGACTGGATGGTCGATGGCGCCGTGGGTATCGCTAAAGCGTACCACTTATCGGATCTGGTGATTGGTCTCACCATTATAGCCGTTGGTACCAGTCTGCCAGAATTAGCCGCCTGTGTTGCCGGAGTACTGAAAAAAGAAGATGATTTAGCCATAGGCAACATCGTCGGCTCCAATCTATTTAATATTTTAGCGGTATTAGCACTGCCTGCACTGATTGCACCTGGTGCTGTCGATGCCGCCGCCAGCACGCGAGACTTTTACATGGTGTTGGCGACCAGCAGTGCCTTAGCCATACTAATCCTACTAACGGGTAAGTCGCGTCAGCTCAAACCTTGGCACGGCGGAGTGTTATTGATGAGCTTTGTTGTTTATCAGGTGCTGGTTTTTCAATCCTAATTGCAGGTCTAGCCCGAACTGATTTTTTAAAGAGAGAACAAGATGGTAGATGCAGATCAACTACGTCAATGGGGGCGTAATGTTATCGATATCGAGCGCAATGCCCTCGATAATCTTTATCAATATGTCGATTCAAGCGAATTTGCCAAGGCATGCCAGTTAATTCTGAGTTGTACTGGTAAGGTGATCGTGATGGGCATGGGTAAATCGGGCCATATTGGCAACAAGATTTCTGCCACCTTAGCCAGCACTGGCACCCCCGCCTTCTTTGTACATCCTGGCGAAGCCAGCCACGGTGATCTTGGCGTACTGAGTGAAAATGATATTGTACTTGCTATCTCCAACTCGGGTGAAGCCAGTGAAATTTTAACCTTGATGCCGGTGATCAAACGTATGGGGCTGCCAGTGATTGCAGTAACGGGAAAGCCCGACTCCAATATGGCAAAGCATTCGATGGTGCATCTGTGTATCGACGTACCAGAAGAAGCCTGCCCACTTGGGCTCGCGCCGACCTCCAGTACCACTGCAACCCTAGTGATGGGCGATGCCCTTGCCGTGGCTCTATTGCAGGCTAGAGGCTTTACTAAAGATGATTTTGCGCTATCGCACCCCGGTGGCAGCTTAGGCCGTAAATTGCTACTAAGGGTCAGCGATGTGATGCACAAAGGCGATGAACTCCCCATAGTACCCCAACACATCTGCATTACCGACGCATTGTATGAGATCTCTAAAAAAGGCCTCGGCATGACCGCCGTGATCGATGACAATGGCGTATTGGTTGGCATCTTTACCGATGGCGATCTGCGCCGCGTGATCGATGCCGAAGTCGACCTTAGAAACACCTCCATCAGCCACGTTATGACCCAAGGCTGCGTGACCGTCAGCGACGGCATTTTAGCCGCTGAAGCGCTTAACATAATGGAAGAAAAGCAGATTAATGGCTTAATTGTGACTAACCTTCAACAGCAACCCATTGGCGCACTCAATATGCTCGATATGGTTAAAGCAGGAGTGATATAAGATGCCACATCAAGGTTTTTACGGCCCTATCGCTGACTCAGTCTGGCAAAAAGCTAAACAGATTAAACTACTGATTTGTGACGTAGACGGCGTGTTTTCTGACGGGCTGGTTTATATGAGTAACTCTGGCGACGAGCTAAAAACGTTCCATACTCGTGATGGCTATGGCGTTCGCTCGCTACTGACTAGCGATATTGCCGTGGCGATTATCACCGGACGTAAATCGAAAATTGTCGAAGACCGTATGACGGCCCTTGGCATTAGCCATATTTATCAAGGGGTCGACAACAAGCTCATCCCCTACCAAGAGCTTCTGGCACGCTATCAAGTCAGCCCACAACAGGTGGCCTATATTGGCGATGACATGGTCGACCTACCCGTAATGCAACAAGTCGGCTTGTCGGTGTGCGTCGCCGATGGTCACCCTTATGTTAAGCAGCATGCCGATATGGTCACCCATATTAATGGCGGCCATGGTGCGCTACGTGAATTAACCGACCTTATTTTGCTAAGCCAAGATAAGTTTGAATCGGCTCACGGTATGAGCATATGAATAGAGTCACCCTGGCGATTATCGCGTTTTTTGGTACCGCTTTAGTGCTCTATTGGCAGGTGCAGACTAAGCAAGGATCACAAGCGCTGTTGCTCGACGCGTCCGATCGTCCAGATTATGTGATTAACAACATTAATAGCGTGCAATACGACGAACAAGGCAAACTTAATAGCCGCGTCTCGGCTAGCCATATGGAACACTATGCCGAGCGTAATATGACCTATTTTACCCAGCCTACTTATCTGGTCTATCCCGATAACGGCGATGCTCAGTGGCGGTTGCGCTCGGCTCGGGGTACATTAGACAAAGACAGTGGCAAAGTCATCTTGGAAAATAATGTCATTATTGATGCCATTAGCCCTGAAGAGCCCATCCAAACCATAGAAACCAACTACATGGAATTGGACCTCAACACCATGATCATGACATCCGATCAAACCATTCGGATCACCGGTAACGATTTTTTGATTACCGGAAAAGGCTTATATGCCGACCTCAATGCACAAAAAGTACGACTGACGAGCCAGGTAGAAGGAACATATGAAACTAAATAATCTTATTCTTGCAGGCCTGTTAACCATGGTTAGCCTGCAGAGTGCGGCGAATGAAACCGACCTGCTGCAAGAGGTTAAGATTTCAGCCGCAAGCCAAGAAGCTGATATTAAAAATAATCAGATTATCTTCAATGGCCCAGTAGAGGTGACTCAAGGCTCCATTAAAATTTTAGCCGATGAATTACGCGCCTTTACCAAAGAAAATAGTAGCGGCAAAATCTTAGTGGCAAAGGGTAAGCCAGCCACTTATACACAGGTGATGGAAAATGGTCGTCCAGCGTCAGCCAGCGCCAATGAGATCCGCTATGAACTGTCGACCCGCACTCTAACCCTAATTGGTAATGCCACCCTCGAACAAGAAGGTAGCCAAGTCACAGGTAATCAAATTCGCTACAACATTGAGCAGCAACAGTTGATAGCCGAAAGTACGGGTAGCGATCGCGTTATCACCATCATTCAACCCGAAAGTTACCAAGACAACAGCAAAAGTCAGCCCCAAGAACAGCCCAAGCAGGAAAAGCAATGACAGAGATGACGCTAAAAGCGGTTAACTTAGCCAAAAGCTACAAAAGCCGCGCCGTGGTACAAGATGTCAGCTTAACCGTACGCACAGGGCAAATCGTCGGCTTGCTAGGGCCTAATGGCGCAGGTAAAACCACCACCTTTTACATGGTGGTCGGTCTAGTCCAGAGTGACAAGGGACGTATTTTTATTGACGATGACGATCTCACTTTAGATCCTATGCATTTGCGCGCCCGCAAAGGGATTGGCTATCTACCGCAAGAAGCCAGTATTTTTCGGAAATTATCGGTACGCGATAATATTATGGCGGTATTACAAACCCGACGCGAGCTCAGTAACGATGCGCGCGAAGAGGAGTTGGAGCACCTGCTAGAAGAGTTTCATATTACTCACATCCGCGATAGTCAGGGGATGGCACTGTCCGGTGGCGAACGTCGTCGCGTCGAAATCGCCCGAGCATTAGCCGCCAATCCTAAGTTTATTTTGCTTGATGAACCCTTCGCCGGGGTCGATCCCATTTCGGTTATCGACATCAAAAAGATTATTGAGCAACTGAAAAATCGTGGCCTTGGCGTACTGATCACCGACCACAACGTACGTGAAACATTGGATGTGTGTGAAAAAGCCTACATTGTCAGTCACGGTAATTTGATTGCCGAAGGAACACCCGATGAGATCTTAGATAACCAACAAGTTCGAGCGGTGTACTTAGGAGAACAATTCAAGCTATAGTTAACGTTATTAGCGCTCAAGGTAAAAGGCTAAACCGCTCTTACCTTGTTAAGTAGATCATTCGCCTTAGCGGTTTAATACCAGAGGCAGCTTTCTCACTTTAGAATTAGAAACAAGGGAATAGCAGTACGATGAAAGCGTCACTTCAGCTCAAAATGGGTCAGCATTTAACCATGACGCCCCAGTTGCAACAGGCCATTCGTCTGTTGCAACTCTCGTCATTGGAATTGCAGCAAGAGATCCAGCAAGCATTAGAGTCTAACCCTCTACTCGAGTTAGACGAGGAGCAAGAAGGCGCCAATATCGACTCAGAACAAGAGCGTAATGACAACTTCGACACCGATTACAATGAGCAACTGCAAGTCGACTCGAGTGAAGACAATTCAAGCTTAGAAACCTCCGATGCACTCAATCAAGACTCTATGCCCGATGAGCTTCCCGTCGACACCACATGGGATGAGGTCTATACCGCCTCACCCAACTCCAGCTCTGGTGCCATGCGCGACGATGACATGCCCTTTCAAGGGGAAACCAGCGAAGGCTTGTATGAACACCTCGAATGGCAAAAAAACCTCACGCCCTTTTCTGACAACGATCTTGCTATCGCCACCGCCATCATTGACGCCATAGACGAGCGCGGCTACTTGACGCAAACGTGCGACGATATTCTCGAAGCCATGGGCGATCCTGAAATCGAACTCGACGAAATTGAAGCGGTATTAAAACGGGTACAACATTTCGATCCTATCGGGATTGGTGCCAGAGACCTCAGCGAATGCCTGATGATCCAACTGGCCCAATACAACCCCGACACCCCGCATATCGACAACGCCAGACTCTTGATCCGTGATTACTTAGATCTTATCGCCGGACGAGACTTTCGCCTATTGATGCGTAAGACCAAGCTGAAAGAGGATGACCTGCGTGAGGCCATAGCGCTAATTCAAACCCTCAATCCGCGCCCGGGGCTGGCCATTACTGCCAGTCGCGACGAATACGTGATCCCCGATGTCACAGTTAGCAAGAAAAAAGGTCGCTGGGTGGTCGAGCTTAATCCCGATAGTATGCCTAAGATTAATGTAAACCAACATTATGCCTCGATGGCACGCAGCACCAAAAACCAAGCCGATGGCCAGTTTATTCGTGGTCACTTGCAAGAAGCTAAATGGTTTCTAAAAAGTTTAGAGAGCCGCAACGATACCTTGCTTAAGGTCACCAACTGCATTGTCGATTTCCAGCAAGGTTTTTTCGAGTTTGGTGAAGAAGCGATGAAACCTATGGTGCTTAATGATATTGCCGAAGCGGTCGAGATGCATGAATCGACCATCTCGCGGGTCACTACCCAAAAGTATATGCACACGCCAAGAGGGATTTTTGAGCTGAAATACTTTTTCTCCAGCCATGTCGGGACCGACGATGGTGGTGAATGCTCTTCTACTGCGATCCGCGCTTTTATTAAGAAGCTAGTCGCCGCAGAAAATCAAAAGAAACCCTTAAGTGACAGTAAGATGGCACAACTGCTGGCAGAGCAAGGTATCCAAGTCGCTCGACGCACGATTGCAAAATATCGTGAGGCGATGTTGATACCGCCGTCAAATCAACGTAAAAGCTTATAATCAACAACTGGAAACCGGAGGAATCACTTTATGCAAATAAATCTGACTGGGCACCACATCGAGATCACCCAATCTCTGCGCAACTATGTTGAAGAAAAGTTTACAAAGCTTGAACGGCATTTCGATCAGATCAATAATGTCCATGTGATATTAAATGTCGAAAAATTGATGCAAAAAGTTGAAGCAAAGTTACATCTCCGTGGTGGGGAAGTATTTGCAACATCAGAGCACGCGGACATGTATGCCGCGATAGATTCCCTGATCGATAAATTAGATCGTCAGGTCATTAAACACAAAGAGAAGCTAATAAAGCATTAACGATGGAACTTAGTACCATCCTGCGGCCGGAGTGCACAACCTGCGCCACTCCGGGCAGTAAGAAAAAGGTACTGGAACTTATCAGCGACTTGGCCGCTGTCCAGTACCCCACCCTTTCCTCTCAAGAGATTTTTGAAAGCCTTTTGGCGAGAGAGAAAATGGGCAGCACAGGTATAGGCAATGGTATCGCGATCCCTCACGGACGGCTGACGAATATTGAGAAGCCAGTCGCCGTATTGATTAAATGTGCTGAGCCAATCGCATTCGATGCAATTGATAATCAGCCCGTCGATATCCTCTTTGCATTATTGGTTCCTTCAGAGCAATGCGAACAGCACCTTAGCACCCTCGCCGCGATGGCAGAGAAATTAAGTGATAAAGCCATCATCAAACAGCTAAGAAAAACCCACGACGAGGCAGAATTGTATCAGGTGATCACCCAATGAAATTGGTAATGGTATCTGGGCGATCAGGCTCAGGAAAATCGGTAGTCCTTAGGGTACTGGAAGATCTGGGTTATTACTGTGTCGATAATCTGCCACTACAGATGATGGACTCACTGCTCAGTCAGCTCAAAGGTCGAAATGAACTCGTAGCCATAAGCGTCGATGTGCGCAACATGCCCAGCGAGGACATTCAGCTGGAGAAGCAGCTAGCTAATCTCCCTAAAGATACCGAAATACTGAGTTTCTTCTTAAACTCATCTGACGATGTGTTACTTAAACGCTACAGTGAAACCCGCAGGTTACATCCACTGTCACGCTCAAAAGCCTCTCTCAAAGAAGCCATTCAACTTGAAGGCAAAATGCTCGAGCCTATCTCTAAGATGGTCGATCACTACATCGACACCTCTACCCTTAACATCTATGATTTAAGCGATAAGGTACGCGAGATCTTACTAGGCACAGTAGACAAGGAGTTAGTGATTAACTTTGAGTCATTTGGCTTTAAATACGGTATGCCAAGTGAAGCAGACTTTATGTTTGACGTGCGTTTTCTGCCCAATCCCCACTGGGAAACGGAGTTACGCCCGCTGACGGGTCTCGACCAACCAGTGCAGCAGTTTTTAAGTCAGCAGCCGCTAGTAAATAAGTTTATTTGGCAGATAGAAAATCTATTCGAAACGTGGCTGCCACACCTTGAGCGCAATAACCGTAGCTACTTAACGATCGCCATTGGTTGTACCGGCGGCCAACATCGCTCGGTGTATGTGACCGATCAACTGGCCAAGCTGTTCAATAAAGGGAAACATAAGGTACAGGCGCGCCACAGAGAACTTCAGCATGAACAAGCTTGAACGCCAATTAACCATCTGCAACAAGCTGGGGTTGCATGCGCGAGCCGCCACCAAACTGGCGGTATTGGCCGCTCAGTTTGATGCCCAAGTCACCTTAATTCAAGGTGACAAGCAAGCTTCAGCCGCCAGTGTGCTTGGGCTATTAATGCTAGAAACCGGCTTTGGTAAAACTATTACCATCACCAGTGAAGGCCAAGATGCCCAAGCGGCACTCGATGCCATTAGCGCACTGATTGACGCAAAATTCGAAGAAGCCGTATAATCGCCCCACCTCGAGCCTAAACGGCTCATCTCATTCTATAATTATCCCGAGTTCAGGTTACTTAGCCAATAACCTATGTCGCCGCGCCATTTTTCCAAGGGGAAGTCATGCCGATCGAAGTGTTAGATAATGAAACTACAGATCAACGTTTACAGCAGCTGACGCAAGCCCTGAGCAGCGGTATGTTTGTCCATGTGCGTAGTATGCTGCACGACATGGCGGCCTCGGATATCGCCTTTATTTTAGAGTCCTCTCCACCGCGTGCGCGGCAAGTATTATGGCAACTTATCGATCAAGCCCATACGGGTGAGATACTCGATGAACTCAGTGAAGAGCTCAAAGATCAATTTATTAGCCAGATGAGCCCTGAGCGCGTAGCAAAAGCGGCCGAAAATATGGATACCGACGACCTGGCCTACATACTGCGTAGCCTGCCAGACAGCGTATTCAATCAAGTACTGCAATCGATGCGCAGCCAAGATAGGGCGCGAGTCGAACAGGCTCTGTCATACCCAGAAGACACCGCCGGCAGCTTAATGAACACAGATACGGTGACCCTAAGGCCAGATGTGAATGTCGACGTGATCCTGCGTTACCTGCGTATTCGTGGTGAATTACCAGAAGCCACCGATACCCTATATGTGGTTGACAAGCACGACAGCCTGCTTGGTGGCGTAGCGATCGCCGATCTGCTCACCTGCGATCCGAATGCATCGGTGCGCGACATCATGAACCAAGAGCTCGAAGGGATCCCTGTGGGTATGCACGACAGTGAAGTCGCGCAGCTATTTGAACGCCACGACTGGGTATCGGCACCTGTGGTCGATGAAAAAACCAATAAACTGCTTGGGCGGATCACCATAGATGACGTTGTCGATGTGATCCGTGAAGATGCTGAGCATTCGATGATGGGGATGGCCGGAATGGATGATGAGACCGACACCTTCGGCCCGGTCCTTAAGAGTACCTTTCGGCGCTCACTCTGGCTGACGATTAATCTATTTGCCGCACTGTTAGCGGCGTCGGTGAGCAATATGTTTGAAGGCACCATAGAACAATTTGCTACCATTGCGGTATTAATGACCATAGTGCCCAGCATGGGCGGAGTGGCTGGTAACCAAACCTTAGCTTTAGTGATCCGCGGTATCGCACTAGGACAGATAGGTCAAAGTAACTCACGTTGGTTAGTTGGCAAGGAGTTAGCGATCGGCTTTCTTAATGGCCTGCTCTGGTCTATTTTGGTGTTTGCTGCCGTTTGGCTATGGAAAGACGATGTCGCCCTAGGCGCTTTAATTGGCGGCGCCATGTTAATCAACATGACGGTGGCTGGATTTGCTGGCGCCACTATCCCGCTACTGCTTAAAAAGCTCAATGTCGACCCTGCGCTGGCGGGTGGCATGGTGCTGACCACTGTCACCGATGTAATAGGCTTATTTGCTTTTTTAGGCTTGGCCACCCTCTACTTACTGCACTAGCTTGTTAGGCACCGCTCGTGGTGTAATGGCTTAAGCGGTGCCATTAGCTTCTTTGCTGAGTGTTCAACCCTGGCTATTGCGCCATAATCACCATCAATTGCTGTTGCAGTGCCTGACTGTCTTCGCGGCCATATTTAATGATTAGCTCATCTTTCCCGTCATGATTAAGATCGCTCACGCTGAGCATCTCACCATCGCGGGGCAGCTGTAGTTTAAGAGTTTCATCGTTGCGATTAAACAGGCTGTCACTCGGCTCGCCTAAATACACCGTGAGTGCCTGCTCGCCACCAGAGAGCAAGAGATCTTGATAGCCATCGCCGTCAATATCGGCAAAAGTCACCACAGGTTGCCCCGTTTGCCCCGAAGTTAAACTAAAGCTTAGCTCCACCTCTTTGGTAATATTAGGTTTACTGGCAAAGCGGCTAGTGGCATCACTTTTAAATAAGTGTACATCTTGATCAATGCTCCCCGACACGAGCGCACCGATGATCTGCGACACACCAATATCGAAGCCCGACACCAGCACTTCATCAACCTTATCATTATCGATATCCACCAGCTCAAAACCCGTTAAGGTACCCTCGGCGCGGATCACACTGCTAGGCACCTTGGCAAACTGCAGCTTGTCTTTTATTTTACTGCCTAGGTAAATTTCATAATCGTTAACCCGATCCAGCACTCCTGAACTCTTGGTATAGCGCACCACCATATCTGCCAGACCATCATGGTTAATGTCGCCCAAATGTTCGACCTTTCGATAGACTAAATTACTTTGATCCAGCGCCTCACCATAAGCATCACGTTTACTCCACCAATCTTGCCCGCTGATGGCCAAACTCACAGGTAAGTAATTGGGTAAGGGTGTAAACAGGCCATCATCTTGCTGGTAATACACTTCAAACTCGCCCTCAGCTACCTTGACAATATCATCGCGACCGTCAAGATTAAGATCGGCGAAATAGAGGCTAGCCTCGGTATACTTGGCACCATCAAAATACAACAGCATCTGCGGCTGGATAGGTAATATTTGAGTGATGTAGCGCTTATCGGCTTGCTGTATCAATAGTGCGCTCTGCTCAAAGCTGCTAATAATAAAGTCATCCAGCCCATCACGATTAAGATCGCGTACAAAGCGCCCACGGGAGATAAAATCGACTCGCGAGCTCAAGATCAGCGGCTCGACCGTCATTAATGGCACAAATTCAACTTGGCTGTCACGCCACTGTAATCTCCATAAACGGTCGCTAGAGAGAAAGTACAGTGCTTGTATGGCATCGGGATTTTCTAGGTTATCAGGTGAGATATCGAACGCAAACAGCGCATTAGGTAGAGGTTGCTTTACCCGCTGACGATATTGTTTTACTTCAGTATCGAACGCATACACCCCCAGCCAGCGTTGATGCCTATCATCGACACCGATAGCGACTAACTCTTTACCTGGATCTGGCAACAAGTTGACCGTTAGGATGGGATGGGTAATGCGAAACCCAGCGTCTATATGGTGCGAGTACAATGATAGTCGGCTACTGATCGATGCGCCCTGCGCTGTAGACAGAGCAAGCAGCAATATCATGGCAAGTGACCATCGCAAACCGATTTGGGCTGTGTTCATGTAAAACTCGCTCCTTTCATTGCCTAATTATCAACTTAACTAATCTACCGACTCTCGGGCAAAAGAACAGCCAGGTTAACAGCTTGTTACAAATCAAAGCCGCAGCTCCCTGCCGCGAAGCATCTGCACAATAGCCAGACAACGAATCATAAGGGGCCAAGACTTGGTGTTCATCACCTCATTAAACACAAGATGGGCTCACTCTTTCACGTTTTAGCACCTTAGTCTTAACCCGTGACTTGCTATCATGACACCATCAAAATAGTGACTCATATCACAGTTAATGTATAGCACCAATGCGAGAATCCGCCGCGTCAATATTAGCCATTTTTCACCACAGATAAGCTCAACACGCCGGAATATTATGCACAGCTCAACTCGCACCACCTTTGAAGGCAACGCCTTGGCGCTCGTCTCTTTTTTACTTTGGGGACTATTACCGCTTTACTATCAATACCTGCCTAATGCCGATATCAATGAGATGCTGGCCATCAGGCTACTCTTCTCGGTGCCCTTTATGCTGTTAGCCTTTATTATACTGCGTAAGCCTTTGCCATCCATACAGCAATTAATGGCGCATAAGCGATCGATCGCCTTATGTGGCCTGGCGTCGCTGATCATGTGCATATCTTGGTACAGTTTTACTTGGGCCATCACCCATGGTCAGGTGCTCGCCGCCAGTTTAGGCTTTTTTATTAATCCACTGTTCGCTATTGCCTTGGGCGTACTGTTTCTCGGCGATAAACTGTCACAAGCACAAAAGTGGGCAGTGATATTGGGGATTGCAGGCATCAGCTACATGGTATTTCACTACGGTGAGCTACCTTGGCTGGCATTATTGATGGGCGGTTTCTTTGCCCTTTACGGCCTGTGTAAAAAATTTATTCACTTTGACTCGCTCACCTCAGTCACTATCGAAGCGGCGCTATTGGCTCCCATAGCGGCAATCTACTTAATTTGGCTGATATTTACCGATCAAAGCAGTGCCTTGTCAGGCTCAACCACCCAACTACTGCTTTATATTGGTTCGGCGCCAGTCACTCTGCTGCCGCTTATCTTCTTTGCGCTCGCCATTCGAGCCACCAGTCTATCGATGATTGGCTTAATGCAATATATCGAGCCAACCATGCACTTTCTGTTAGCCGTGCTGGTCTTTAATGAACATTTTGATCAGGTGAAGGCGGTGAGCTTTGCCCTGATCTGGAGCGGATTAATCCTTTGTTCGCTAGAGGCTTTGCCGACACTACGTCGCCGTTTGTCCACCTTTAGACAGCAGAACTAGCATGGCTATAATCTCATCGACCACCCGCTGGCTAAAGATCATCGATAGGTGCAATGGCACCTTAAAGACTTTATTTATCGCCAGCGGCCAGTGAGAACTTCGGCTCGGCACTATGGTCAGATCCAGCGGCGTACGATAGGAGTAGAGCGGCATATTGGCAATGGGTTGCTGCACTTCGTCGAGCAACTTTAGCAACTCGCTATTAGGCCGCAACTGCCGCATCCCTTTAGAGGGGTAAGGTAGAAAAGCCAAGTAACTGCCTTGATGTGGTGATGAGATAGAAAATAACGCCTCGGTGCGCGCCGCGCCACCAAGTATCTGCAGATAATAGCGGGCCACGATGCCGCCCATACTAAACCCCACCAGCACTATGTTATCGTCGGTGCCAAAACGCTGCTCAATTGCTTGTTTCAGTTGCTGCGCGGCGTGCTCTATGCCGTGGCGGCCATCAAAGGGCGCCAGTGTAGGCGCAAAACACTCATGCCCATGCGCCGTTAACTTATTACGCATCCAAGCCATCACATGGCCCGTGTTAAAAATGCCATGAATTAACACCACCTTCATTGCTCCCCCCTCCGTCATAGCCTTGCCTTGACGATAAGATTATCGCCCGCTTATTCGCGATATTTGCTATCATTGCCGCTTTGCTCAAGCATACCATCGAATACGGATCCCCAAGCTATGTCAATCAACGATTTGTTAGCCAAGGCGCTACACCAACGAGCGCAGTTGATTGCTGACGCAAAAACTAATAATACTAATTGTTTTCGGGTATTTCATGGCACAGTCGAGGGCATTAACGGCCTCAATATCGACCGCTACGGCAATGCTTGGTTAATCCAAACGTTTCATCAAACCTTAAGCGATAATGAGCTCAATCAGATCCGCGCCGCCTTAAGCCAAATTGACCCGCTTGTGGTGATCTATAACGATCGCTCCAACAAAAACTCGCGTATTCTCAACCCGCTTGACGACACATTAGAAGCCTTTGCCAATACCGAACAGCAGATGCAGGAAAACGGTATCCATTTCACCAACAAGCTGCGTCACGAAGGACAAGATCCGCTACTGTTTCTCGATATGCGCGCCGGCCGTGAATATGTACACGCCAATAGCCGAGATAAAACCGTATTAAACCTGTTTTCTTATACTTGCGGTATTGGTACTGCGGCCGCCGTTGGCGGCGCCAGCCGTGTAATGAATGTGGATTTCTCCTCGTTTGCCTTGGCCGCTGGACGTAAAAATGCCCAGCTCAACGGCGTTGAAGCGGTATGTGAGTTTGTACAAAGTGATGCCTTCCCGGCCATGCGTCAGCTCGCGGGGATGCCAGTGGGCGGACGACGCAATCAAAAATTGCCTAACTACCCTAAATTGCCGCAAACACAATTTGATTTAGTGTTTCTCGACCCACCAAGATTTGCCAAGAGCCCCTTTGGCACAGTGGATCTGATTAACGACTATCAAAGCCTGTTTAAACCCGCCATGCTGGCCACTAAAAGTGGTGGCACCATAGTGTGCTGTAATAATGTCGCTAAAGTCGACCGTCAAACTTGGTTCGATGCCCTAAGCCGCTGCGTCGAAAAACAGGGACGTAAGATCAGCCACGCCACTTGGTTAGCTTGCCACAGTGACTTCCCCTCTTTTGATGGCAACCACCCGCTCAAAATGGTGGCGCTGCAAATAGCATAAACCAACCTTTCCCTAAGCGGCTGGTTACCACAACAAGCCGCTTAAACCCTCACTTTAAGCCTTTTGCTACCAACATCCACATCAAAACGAGTTTATTAACACTTTTTATCACCATCTACGGCGATATACAGCAAGTAAACCCCTCAAAATAAGCGTTAATAAATTAACAATAAAACATCATTAGATAGCAAAGTGCTTGACCTTTACGCTCAATAAACCTGCTCCAAACAGCAATTTTAAGTTAAATTTTCATCATTGATAAAAATTAACTTTACTTCGTCATCGAAGCGCCCTACATTCGCCGCCAAATTAAACAGTAACAAATAACCACCAACAACCATATTGGCATTCAAGTGGCTATTTATCACATTAAACTCGGAGGTTCTAATGGTAGAATGCGCTGCTAGCTGCAAATCGAACAATCCTGCAGCACCTGTCATTGGGCTGTCTTTTTTTGCTATAGCCTCGGGTTTTTTGATGAGCCTAATTCCACTGTCGCTAACGGCATTTGAATTGGATGTCGCTCTGGCCCCTTGGTTAGCCAGTGTGTTCTATCTCGGCCTGCTCATTGGCGCGACGAGTATTGAGCGCGTGGTGGCCAAAATTGGCCATCGCCTGGCTTTTATCCTGTTTCTGGGGTTATTGATCGCCAGTGTTATTACCCAGCTGTTGATCCCTAGCGCCGAGTTTTGGTTAGCGGCACGCTTTATTGCCGGTATCGCCGTCGCAGGCGTATTTGTGGTAGTCGAGTCATGGTTGCTAATGGCCAGCACGCCTAAGGCGCGAGCCAAACGCCTTGGCATCTATATGACTTCGTTATATGGCGGTAGTGCCGTGGGACAATTAGCCATAGATCCACTAGGAACCACAGGCGCAGCGCCGTACCTGTTTGTTATCGCCTTGCTGTTTTTGGCTATTTTAGCGCCCTTGTTAATTACCTCTGGGCAGCCTGAGAGCCAGCACCAGCAAAAGCTGCCCTTAAAAGAGATAAAATCCTTGAGTCGTCCGGCCATGCTGGGCTGCTTAGCATCGGGTCTATTATTGGGGCCCATTTATGGCTTAATGCCTATGTATATTGCCAACCAACCAGAGCAGGCTGAACATACAGGCGCATTGATGGCCAGCATCATTTTAGGCGGTATGCTAGTACAGCCGTTGGTGAGCTACTTGTCGACGCGGATCGGTAAGAGCCTGTTGATGGCGATGTTTTGTCTTATTGGCGCGACGGCAGTGCTCGGGATATTACAAGCAAGCAGCTTTGTGCCTTTGGTGATAAGTTACCTGGTGTTAGGCGCATGCAGCTTCGCGCTCTACCCAATTGCGATCACCTTAGCGTGCGATCTGTTACCTATGGCGAAAATCGTGTCGGCCACCGAAGTGATGTTACTGAGCTACAGTGTCGGCTCTGTGTTAGGCCCAATATTGGCGGCAAACTTGTCTGATGCGACCCATGGTGTGGTGTTTTACTTGGGTGGCTGTTTAATTACCACCTGTATTTATATGCTAATTAAAAGCATGGAAAACATTCGCACTGGTGATACCCCAATCGCGGGATAAGCCACAATTAACGGCTCGCCATCGACCCTAGATGATACCAGGAGATGGCGAGACTGTTTGCGCTTTTTCTCAGGCTTGATGGCGCGAAGATATATTGCGCCATCAGGGCCGAAAGCTTAGCACTGCAACACTCCCCCTCAACGTCAGAGGCCCTTAAATGGGTGAGCCTGGCGGCAAGCTCAGCGGCTGCTTAATTAACCTCACCTTGGCATCTAACAACCCTTGCTCAACCCCTTGTCTGAGCCATTCAAAATGCGCGGCTTCAAAATCGCTGCTGCGTTTCACCTTACGGCTTAACTGCTTAAGTGCATATTGCAAACGATCATAGAGTAAGGCCTGCACCTCGGGCGCGGTCTGTTCGTTATGATAACTGGCTAATAGCTCATCAAAGACCACCGCATTGACGCGCATCCATACACCAAGATCAGCACCCGATGGGCTATCGCTATAGGCGGTCACGCCCAGTAATCGGTCGACCAAATTAATCACTGATAGCTGTTCTTTATCGGCCAAATAGGCCTGACTGACGCGATTAAGCCGCCAAGGCGACAACAAGGCTTGGGCCACATGGCGGCTCAGCACCTCGGCCATACCAATCGGATCAATCACTACCCCGTTAGCCCCTTGGAAACTCTCGCGCGTGGCGCGGTAATTGCCCGACTTAGGCACAAGCTGCTCTATCACCTCTGATGGTACGCGCAGTGCGTCCATGCTTAGGGTCTGTAACAGACTGTCTAAGGCTTCTTGTTGCAATGCGGGGGCTAAATAATGCCAGCTTTGACCCAGCTCAGAAGACCCATAGTGATAATCTGTGCCGCCAATAAACTTCGCTGCGGCGGTAATTTGATAACGGGTTAATAGGTAGATGGGGACAAAAGCATCGCGTAGCTCACCAAAGGGCTGCCCAGCTAACAAGGCCTGATGACAAAACTGCTCAATCGCCTTGCTACGCACCGCAGCAAGACGGTTAAGCTCGGCCACGGGATCGTTACCATTGTCCCATAAGCTGGCATAGGCATTGCTGGCGTTTTGGCCGCGTGAATCTGCTTCACCAATATAACGCAGCCCTTGGCGCTCGACATCGCTCATCAGCGCCGCCAACTTACTGGCCTGATTGGACTCACTATACTGGCCATAACCATAGGCTATGGTGTACCTGTCCCAGGGCCCTATTCCCTCACCGTAGGGCTGACTAATCTCAATGTTATCGCCATTGAGGGTGATCTTTGGATGGGGATAATCCATAACCGAGGCATTGTCGTTAGTCGATGCGGCAAAGTTATGGTCAAGCCCCAAGGTGTGGCCCACTTCATGGGCCGCTAACTGACGAATCCGGGCTAATGACAGCGCCATACTGGCTTCTTCTGCGCTGGCCCTATCAGGCCAACCGGCGGTGAGTCCGCGGGCAATCAGGTGATCTTGTCGCACCCGCTGGCTTCCCAGTGTGACATGCCCTTTGATGATTTCACCGGTACGCGGATCAGTAATGGCGCTGCCGTACGACCAACCACGCGTCGCGCGGTGCACCCATTGGATCACGTTGTAGCGTATATCTTGCGGATCGGCATCTTCTGGTAACAGCTCAACCTTAAAGCCATCAATAAAGCCCGCCTCGGTAAAGGCATCTTGCCACCAACGCGCCCCATCGAGTAACGCCGAGCGAATAGGCTCTGGCACACCAGGGTCGAGATAATAGGTGATGGGTTTAACCACTTCCGATGGGGCATCACCGGGGATCTTTTTCTCTAGGCGGTGGCGTAACAGATGACGCTTGACGATATCTCTATCGACATCGGCCGCATAGTCGAGATAAGCATCTGACAAATAACCGCTCATCGGATGATAAGCTCGTGGGCGATAGTCGTTGTCTGGTAAGGCGACAAACGAGTAACGCAAACGAATAGACAGGTGGTGCGCATCGGGTGTCACCTTTGCCACTTGGCTGCCCGCTTTGGCGCCAGTAAAGGTGAGTAACACATCGACATCACTATTTTGCTCAAACGACTTCACCCCTTGGGGTAACACCAGTGATTTGCCAGTGTCCAGGCGATAATCCCCCTGCTGCGTCTCTTTAAGGGTGCTGCTAATGCCGTGCAGATCGCTTAACAGCAGCTCGCTTACCGCCACCAAAGGACGCTTACCAGGTACTACTTTGCCGCGCCACAGCACCGACTCGGCAAAGGCTTCGTTAACCGCGCGCACCTCCGCTTGATCCTCGGTCTCAGCGCGGTAATCGGTGTTGAGCTGCTTTAAAATCAAATAAGGGCCATGGCGCTCAAACTGCACCATGCGCGTAGCACCCAGTTGGCCGCGATCTAGCCCTATTTCATTGGAGCCGACACCATGGGGCAAACTGGTGATGAGTAAAAAGGGCTGCTCGAGTCGGTTAGCTTCGAGATAGAGTTCGCCAGAATCTTGCTCATAGTAGAAATTAATAAAGCCATTAGCCGCCTGACTCTTTTTGATCAGGTTGGCGCTGTTATCCGTTGCAGCCATGACATTGACCGCTGGCGCTAGAGCCAATACCACGGCCAGCGCTAATGTTGAGGGCTTCATTTTATCTCCTGTTATTGGCGTACTGGCAAAGTACGCTTCTCCATTATGGGTTTCCGCTGGGTTAACAAGCTGCCGTTAACGGCACTACTGCGGTTGATTGATCCAATGGGCTAAGGTGTCGAACAACTCATTAAGCACGATGGGCTTAGTAATATGCGCGTTCATACCTGCCGCTAAGCTTTTTTCGCGATCGCCCGACATCGCATGGGCGGTCATGGCGATAATAGGTAACTGCTGCGCCGAATAACGCTCGCGTAGCAACTTAGTGGCAGTTAACCCATCCATCACTGGCATCTGAATGTCCATCAGCACCGCATCATAACGGCGCTGCTCAACCCGTTCTATCGCCAGCTGACCATTTTCGGCCACATCCACTTCATAACCCGCACTCTTCAGCAGTTCTGTCGCCACCTGCTGGTTTATAAAGTTATCTTCAACCAGAAGGATCACCCCAGAGGCTTGATTATTGCCCAGCTTAGGCGGCTCAGGTGGCGGAGCCAATTTAGGCTGGTCGATAAAGGCACCGATGATCTCATCGAACAATGCCGATGCCTTAAACGGCTTTTGCAGCATGGCGTAAATCTTAAGTTCATCCAAATCCTCTTTTAATGGATCTGAGGCATAAGCGGTCATCATGATGATCACCGGCCGTTTAGGCAATCGGCCATCGGCGACCATGATGTCGAGTTCTCTGACCACTTCCACGCCGTCCATTTCGGGCATCATCCAATCCACGAGTAGCAGATCGACCGGATCACGCTCGAGCTTATACAAGGCCTCGGCGCCGCTAGAGGCGGTCTCGACACTAAAGTGGAAATCACGCAGGGCGCTGGAATAGATCTGTAACGCCGTAGGGTTGTCATCGACCACCAAGGTTTTTAAATTACCCAGTACCTCGGGCACCACCAAAGGCTTAACCTCTGCCTCAGCGGCGATCTCGAAGCTGATGGTAAAGCTAAAGATACTGCCGACTCCAAGCTCACTTTGCACCTGCATGGTGCCGCCCATCATAGAGACTAAATGCTTACTGATGGATAAGCCTAATCCGGTGCCGCCATATTTACGCGTGGTCGACCCATCGGCCTGTGCAAAGGCATCAAACAGGCTCTCTTGCTGCTCTTTGCTGATGCCGATACCGGTGTCGCGCACCCAAAACTTAAGGGTGATACGATGATCGCGCTCGCCCACATCTTCGCAACCCAGTTCAATTTCACCGCTTTGGGTAAATTTAACCGCATTGCTGAGCATGTTCACCAGCACCTGCCCTAGGCGCAGCGGATCGCCCTCTAAAATAAGCCCCGCCGTGACGGGGGCGTACAGCAGCAGCTCGACCCCTTTTTCTTGGGCATTGAGCGCATTGAGATCCAGTGCGTGATCCAGCACCTTATCCAGCGGGAAGGCGACTCTTTCTAGCTCAAGTTTACCAGCCTCAATCTTAGAGAAATCGAGAATATCGTTGATGATCCGCAGTAAGGATTGCGCCGAGAAACTGGCTTTATCAAGATAATCGGCCTGCTGTGGCGTTAATGAGGTGCGGCTCGCCAATTGCAACATACCGATAATGGCATTCATGGGCGTGCGGATCTCGTGGCTCATATTGGCCAAAAACTCACTCTTGTACAGGTTGGCCGATTCAGCATCTTGCTTAGCTTCCAGCAGCGCCACCTCATTACTCTTATGTCGAGTAATGTCTTTATGCGTGCCCACC
The DNA here is from genome assembly GCF_059338375.1 of Shewanella sp. 553. Classification (NCBI taxonomy): domain Bacteria; kingdom Pseudomonadati; phylum Pseudomonadota; class Gammaproteobacteria; order Alteromonadales; family Shewanellaceae; genus Shewanella; species Shewanella sp. 553. Next base: position 481,259 of record NZ_CM181701.1, on the reverse strand, counting down.
ATGCGCTTGGGCTGATTGTCGCTAGTGTATTCCACTACCCGACCTCGGCTTAACACCCAGTGATACATGCCGCTCTTACCGCGCATTCTAAACTCAATATCGTAGGCGCCAACCGGATTGGCTAAGTACTCATTGCGATACTCTTCGACGCGGATGCGATCGTCTGGATGGATCAGCTCGTCAATGGTCGAGACTAAAGCGGGAAACTCATTAGTTTCATAACCTAACATCGAATAGTAAGCCGGATTACAGATGATCTGCTCCGAGTCCAAATACCAATCCCACAGACCATCTTCTACCGCATCCATCGCCAGATGGTAACGCTCTTCAGATAAGCGCAGCTGCTCTGCCGATTCATATTCGCGTGTCACATCGCGCCACACGGCAATCAAGCCCAGCAGCTCACCACGGCGGTTGTAAAAGGGGATTTTAAGGGTATCGAGCAGTACCGGCTTACCCGCCAGCTCCACTTTTTCTTGATAACGTAGCGGCATACGTTCCGACAACACGCGCTCATCTTCGGCCCGAATACGAATGGACTGCTCGCTTGAGGTCATTGTCTGCGAGTCTTGGCCTATCATCTCACTTTCGGTATAGCCCAGCATCCGCTCGGCAGACTTGTTACAGCCAAGGTACTTACCTTCTTTGTCTTTAAAGACAATCGCTTCGGGGATCGAATCTAACAAGGAGCGCAGTAAAGCGTACTCGCGCTCGCGCCGCTCTGTGGTCTCTTTCAATCGCGCCGTGCGCCGTGCCACCAAGTTATCGAGACGACGATTTTGCTCGGCGAGGTGGCGAGTATATTGTTGGTTCTCTTCAAAAATACGGCTCACCAACTGGAACCAAGGCTCCCAGCCTGGGGTGATCTTCTCTGGCGGCTTGCGCGGCTCTTGCGAGCAGCCTTCGAGATGGCTTAATAAACGAGATGCAGGATTAACAAACGAGCGCCGCGTCTGCCAATGCACTATGGTCACCAGCACCGACAAGGCGATCACCACCAACAAAAACGTCAGCTCTAACTTTTCCCACGAATCTTTAAACAGCTCGTTGTGATCTTGCAGGTACAATAAGCGCCACGGCGCATTTTGCAGTGCCACCGAATGGATATAGTACCCATTGCGCATAATGCCATCATGGGCGTCAAACAGCTCAGACTCTGGCACCGAATGCAGCGCCGAAGGGATCTTTTGACTGATGTGGTACACCCGATTGATATCGTCATTATTGATATCACTGTGAGACAGGATATTGTTTTGCTGATCGAGCAAAATTACCGTACCCGGCATCTTAAAATAGAGGCGGATCTGTTTATCGAGCGACGATAAGGTCATGTCTAAGTTGATTGAGCCGATAAACTCATCTTCGAGGTACACCGGCACTCCAACGGTAGTCAATAATCCCTTACCATTGGTCTCGACATAGCCTGGGCTCCACGCCACACTGCGCTGAGGATTCATTGCTGGCGTAACAAGTTGAAACTGCTGTTTATTTAATAGTTCATCCCGAAAGCGCTGCTCATCAGAAGGCCAAGGGTAATAGGACATCATTCGGTGCTTAGAGATGTAATATACTGAGGATGCTTTGGGGGCGGCTTCGGTCGCCACCGGAAATGACAAAGAAAGTTCGAACAACATTTCCAGCTCTTGATAAAACTTATCGCTGCGCCCCTCGAGCGAACCTGCGCCAGTAATACGGCCCATATTGGTAAATGGCTTACCGCTTTTAGCGTAACTGGGTTCTAGGGTAAAAAATTGGCCACTTTCATTAAATTTTTCATATTGGGGTAGCCGCTCGGTACGTACCAACTCACCGAGCTTCAGGTGATCCACTGCAACATTTCTGAGACTCTTTACCGCCCGAATACTCGACTCTAACAGCAGGTCGATTTGCAACACATGACGCTCGACTAACTCTTCGCGCTGGGTCATCATCTGGGTCTTTTGCCGCTCAAAGAACACCCACGCCGTCAGCAACGCCATAATAATCACACCTATGTAGGTGTAAAACACAGCGCGATTATAATTTTTCTGGATCGGCGACTTCAGCTGTAAGTCGGGTTCAGTCGGTTTCATGAGTTACCTTTGATAACAAACTCATGCCATCATTGGGCGCAATGATGACACTGAAGATTGTGCCTATAATATCAGGAACCTAAGCCGTTGTAATAGCAAACTGATCTCGAGGGTCCAAAGTCTGCATAAAGGGGCGAAATGCATCGACTGGCTCGGCGCACTTGCCCCCTCATACACTATTTCAGCCTGCTGGGATTATAAATTTTCCTCAGCAAACTCGGCCAGACGCGAACGCACCACACCATTAAGGTAGACGTTGGCACTGCCATCAAAGTTTTTAAAGCGCTCCACAATATAGGTTAATCCAGAGGTCACTGCCGTTAAGTAGTTAGAATCAATTTGAGCTAAGTTACCGCTGCAAATCAACTTAGTCCCTTCGCCCATCCGAGTGATCATGGTTTTAATTTGTGATGCGGTTAGGTTTTGACACTCATCGAGTAATACCACCGAGTTTTGAATCGACCGTCCGCGCATAAAGTTAATCGATTTAAATTGGATATTGGCCTTATCCATGATGTAATTCATGCTACCGCTGGGGTTGACATCATTTTTATGCAGCACCTCGAGGGTATCGGTAATAGCTGCAAGCCACGGCGCCATTTTCTCCTCCTCGGTACCCGGTAAAAAGCCTATCGATTCGGCAATTTCAGGCGTATTACGGGTAACAATCACCTTGTCATATAAACCGCGTTCTACCACCATCTCCAGTGCTGCCGCCATCGCCAGCAGCGTCTTACCACAACCGGCGGGGCCAGTTAAGATCACCAGATCGATATCGGGATCGAGCAAGGCTTGCAGCGCCATGCCTTGGTAGATATTTTTCGGTTTGATCCCCCAAGCATCGAGGTGCAATAAGCGCTCGCGTCCCAGATCGAGGATCTCCAACTCCTTGCCATCATTACGCAGTACTCGACCACAAAAATTAGACCCCTCATCGATAAGATATTGATTAACATAGTAATTTTCATCACCTACTTCACAAAGCGGTACACTATGAACCGTATGGCGCCCTTGGATCTCGGTGCCGACATGCTCTTTACGAGCCCAAAAATCGCCATCGAATTGATGAAAGCCTTTGGTGAGAAAGCGAATATCATCGATCAGCTGATCGGTACGATAATCTTCCACCAACATAATACCCGCGCCTTTGGCCTTAAGGCGCATATTGATATCTTTGGTGACCAGCACCACTTTTCGAGGATGGTGGAGATTTTGCAGGTGTAATGCGGTATTAATAATGCGGTTATCGTTGTGATCGCCAGGCAGCGATACTTGGGTAGATTGCAATTGATGGTCGGGGAAAATAGAGAGTGAACCAACGGCGTCTCCATGACCTTCGCGTTTAGGTAACGCAACCCCTTGTACAATCTGCTCAGGGGTGGTTTGCCCACCGAGAATATCTTCTAGCGCCCTGATGGCGACTCGAGCATCTCGGCTCACATCACGCTTTCTGTCTTTGATCTGGTCTAGCTCTTCCAGAACGGTCATGGGGACAACTACATCATGCTCTTTAAACGAATAAATGGCTAAAGGTTCATGCAGTAACACATTGGTATCCAGTACAAACAACTTCTTGTCGTCTTGTTCCATGGGCGCCTCCACTTGTGCGTTGGGGTTAATTTAGGCTAAGCACATACTGCGATAATGAGTATCTCCTGTGATAAGTAGGCTAGATTTTACCGACCAAAAAAGCGCCGATGTCACTTCATACTGACACCAAAATCTTGAGGCATCAATCGATAATTTACCCCGCAGCGCCTATCTCATCACGCCTAAGCGTGATCGCCATTGATGACACTAAGATGACAAAGCCTGCAGCATAAAAAACGATCGCACAATTTGTAATCTCACCAGATAGCCATTAGGCTTTTAGCTGAGGCGCGACGGGGCATTTATGTTCGACATCATAGTCCCGATTGGATAACATACGCGCCCTTTCGTGATTCACCCTGTAGATGAGAATTTGTAATGCCCTTTTCCTTAGGTCAACGTTGGATTAGTGATACCGAATCAGAACTTGGTTTAGGTACTGTTGTTGGATTAGAAGACCGTATGGTCACCGTCATGTTTCCTGCCACAGATGAAAACCGGATGTTCTCACGGGCTGACGCGCCCTTAACGCGTGTAATTTATAATCCAGGCGACACGATTGAGAGTCACGAAGGGTGGAGCTTAACGGTTAGCGAACTCGAAGAGAAAAACCAGCTGATCATCTACCACGGTATCCATAGCGAAACCGGTGAACAGGTGAGCCTGCGAGAAACCCTGCTCAATCACAATATTCGCTTTAATAAGCCGCAAGATAGACTCTTTGCTGGCCAAATCGATCGCCTTGACCGTTTTGGCGTGCGCTACCAAAGCCAACTGTTACGCCATAAGCTGGCCACCTCAGATCTGCTTGGCCTACAAGGCCCACGTGTAGGATTGATCCCGCACCAGCAATGGATAGCCCATGAAGTGGGGCAACGTTTTGCGCCGCGTGTCTTACTGGCCGATGAAGTGGGCTTAGGTAAAACCATCGAAGCTGGCCTTATCATCCACCAGCAACTACTCACCGGTCGCGCCGAGCGCATCTTAGTGATCGTGCCCGATACCTTGCGCCATCAATGGTTGGTCGAGATGCTGCGCCGCTTTAATTTGCGCTTCTCAGTGTTTGATGAAGACAGATGTGTCGAAGCATACGCCGATAACGACAACCCTTTTTACACCGAACAGCTGGTGATCTGCTCTTTAGAGCTGCTGCGTAAAAAGAAACGCTTAGAACAAGCCTTAGACGCCGATTGGGACTTAATGGTGGTCGATGAAGCCCATCATTTAGAATGGACCGAAGAGGCGCCAAGCCGCGCTTATCGCGTTGTCGAAGCCCTCAGTGAAGTGGTGCCAGGTGTATTACTGCTGACCGCGACTCCAGATCAACTCGGTCATCAGAGTCACTTTGCCCGTTTACGCCTGCTCGATCCCGATCGTTTTTACGATTATCAAGCCTTCCTTAACGAAGAAGCCAGCTACAAAGAGGTTGCGACCGCAGCCGACCAACTGAGCAAAGGGGTGAAACTCTCCGATGATGCAGTGGCGAGCTTAACCGAGCTGTTAAGCGAAAAAGATATCACCCCAGCCCTGCGCCTTATCGAAGATGAAAGCCTCGATGCCGACCAACGCCAAGCGGCACGTGAAGAGTTATTGCAAGAGCTGCTCGACCGTCACGGCACCGGCCGAGTGCTATACCGCAACAGCCGCGCCTCGGTCAAAGGCTTCCCGACACGTATTTTCCATGCTCACCCACAGAGCATGCCAGAGCAATATGTGACCGCGGCAAGAGTGTCAGCCATGATGGGTGGCCAAAGCGATCTTAACAACAAGGTCAAACAAGCCCTTAGCCCTGAAAAAATGTATCAGGCCTTCGAGAGTGATAGCGCCAGTTGGTGGAAATTTGATCCGCGCGTCGATTGGTTAATCGATTTCCTTAAAAGTCATCGCAGTAAAAAAGTGCTGATCATCGCCAGCCAAGCCGAAACCGCCCTTAGCCTTGAAGAGGCGCTGCGCACCCGTGAAGGTATTCAGGCGACCGTATTCCATGAAGGCATGTCGATTATTGAACGCGATAAAGCCGGCGCCTACTTTGCTCAAGAAACTGGCGGAGCCCAGGCCTTGATCTGCTCCGAAATAGGCTCAGAAGGACGTAACTTCCAGTTTGCTAGCCATCTGGTGTTGTTTGATCTGCCGCTTAACCCCGATCTACTCGAGCAGCGTATTGGCCGTCTCGACCGTATTGGGCAGGCTAACGATGTCGAAATCCATCTGCCTTACCTTGAGCGCACCGCTCAAGAGAGCCTGATGCATTGGTACCACAAAGGGTTAAACGCATTCGAACAAACCTGTCCTATTGGCCATATTCTGTTTAATGAGTTTTCACAAGAGCTGCTTACCCAGCTGGTTTATCAAGATGAAGACCAATTTACTCAGCTACTTAACCATACGCAAACGCGTTATAAGGAGCTGAAAAAAGCCATGGAACAGGGCCGTGACAAACTGCTAGAGATCAACTCTCATGGCGGTGAAAAAGCCAAGAAATTGGTTGAAAGTTTAGCGGCGCGTGACCAAGATACTCAACTGATCGGCTCAGTTATTCGCCTATGGGACATCATAGGTGTTGAGCAGGAAGACAGCGGCGACAACGCCATTGTGCTGCGCCCCAGTGAGCACATGATGTTCCCCACCTACCCAGGCCTACCAGAAGATGGCATCACGGTAACTTTCGATCGCGAGATGGCGCTGTCACGCGATGATATTGCGCTGATAACCCAAGAGCATCCGTTAGTGCAGACCGGGCTGGATTTGATCACCTCTTCAGAAACGGGCACCACCAGCGTGGCTATCTTGAAAAACAAGGCGCTACCTGCGGGGACTATTTTCTTAGAGCTTATCTATATGGCAGATGCATCGGCGCCAAAATCGAGCCAGTTGTATCGCTATATGCCGCCAACGCCAGTGCGTATTTTGCTGGATAAAAATGGCAACAATCTGTCTGATAATGTCAGCTATGAAAGCTTCGACAAACAACTGAGTGCGGTGAATCGTCACATTGCCAGTAAACTGGTCAATGCCTCGCAAACCATATTGCACCCCTTGTTTGCTAAGGGTGAAACCTACGCCGAGGCCGAACTTAAACTGCTGGCCGATAGCGCCAGAGCCAAAATGACCAGTCAGCTAACTGCCGAACTTGAGCGCCTCGAATCGCTCAAGGCCGTTAACCCTAACATCCGTGATGAGGAGCTTGAGCACCTTAAATCACAGATGAGTGAGCTTAATGGCTATTTAGATGGTTGTTTATTGCAACTCGATGCCGTGCGCTTGGTGTTGGTGAGCCACGCTTAACCCAGATAGGGTAAGCTGACACGATAACAAAACGCTGGTTTGACATGCTCATCCAGCGTTTTTTTATGCTGTATCCTAGGGCCTGTTGATCTTTCAAGGTTATTTTTGCAGCCAATTGTTGGGTATTTATACAAGGCAGAAGCTTTGTGGTGTAGTTATTCTACATAAAAAGCTGACAACGCAGTAGAAATGACCAACAAACGCTGCCCGAAGGGTTCAGCAAAGATCAACAGGCCCTAGGCTTGCTACCCAACAAGCATGGCGATGTTTGAACACATTTCAGCACAAGACACAGTTTTAATTTACACCGTAAAAATGCGATGATGCTCGCCGGCAAATGATTCAGGCTAAGGTGTCTATGAGATCGGTTATTAAATGTGGCCTATTACTATGGGTTGGCTCTTTTTTGTTCGTCAGCGTATCCAGCCAAGGCGCGCAACCTAGCTATGACTATTTGCCCGCGAATGAAGTCACACAGCTTGATTTGGGCGAGCAAACCAGCCAGGCATTGGTGCGCAGCTGGCGTGGCCATCATCAATATGGTGCGGCGATTTTATTAGCCGATTTGGGGCAGCATGCCGATCCGAGCGGCGTGACCGCCTATCTGCGACGCCACCTTAATGACAAAGGCTGGGCCACCATCAGTTTGAGCGCGCCACAAGCTGCGCCAGCGATTAACCACAAGACGGATGCAGAGGAGATCCATAAGGCTGGAGAGCAGCAGCTGGCACTCAAGGCCACGCAGCCCCTGCCCCATCTAAGCCCTGATGAATGGCAAAGTCTCAGACAAAAGCAGAATAATCAGTTAATTCAAACAATGGATCGGCTCGATGCCTTAGGGGAGCCCTATCCAGGTAAACGCATGTTAATCGCTACCGAGCAGGGCGCAGGCTTAGTGATCCAACTGCTATATGCTGGCACATTGCCCAAGCCAGATCTGTTGGTGGTGATCAATCCCTACCTTACACCAGCACAAGACAATGCCCAGTTAGCAGAGCAACTGGCACAGCTGACCATTCCGGTATTAGATATTTTGTCGCCAGACGCTACGCCCAACGCCATCGCCACCGCAGCTGAGCGACGGGCGCTGTCGCCGCAAAACCAGCCGCTACGTTATCAACAGCAGCCACTGGCACTCAACTTAGACCAAGCCAACGCGTGGCAAAATACCTTAGTGCTGATCGATGGCTTTGCACGGCGCATCGCAAAAGCCTATCCGTAACGATACGCTAGCGCTGAGTTACTTTTTATCTTTACTGAGCATTAACGCCAATGCCACCAATACCACTATGATGCCCATATAGAGCAGCTCCAGCATGGAGGTGGGTTTCATTTCGCTAAAGTAAGAAAACACCTTGATGATCAACATCATCAAAATGACTTTACCCAGCTTGCTCTTCAATGAATCGATACTGCTGATCACTAAGATTTTTCCGCCAGCGACACTGTCTTCAGCAGCCTGCAAGTTACTGATAAACAACTCATAAAGCCCAAAGGCAAAAATCAGTAATACAGAGCCAAGCAAGAAGGTGTCCAAAATCTCAACCACCACCATCACCAAGTCATTACGGATATCTAAACTCCCAGTGATGACATAGGCATACAGTAATTCGAGCATATGCAGCATATCTTTAATGCCCATGATAAACACCGCAAACGCGGCGACCACACAGGCAAAAACGCCGACGATCACCGTCAGGCGGCTATTCCAGAGAAAACGTTCAAATAGCAGTCTCATCTATCATTCCTAAAACACAATAAAATTAGCTGTATAGTAACCGCCTTCCACGCAGACGTCTGCAGTAAGCACAAGAGGCGTGACATAGCATCACTGGCTCATGTTATGTCGCACTGCAAGTGTGATACTAGCAAGTGCTACCACCAAGGCTGCCGATGGCGATAAGGACGCTCAGGATCTTTCGTCTGCCTAATCGCCGCGATCAACCGATTCTTCCCCAGCAGCAAGGCTATCTGACTAAAGGTTTCACGCCGTAACAAACTGCGTTCACTGGCCCGCCAATTAGTATTAATACTGCACTTAATGGCTGCGTTGGCATCTGGCGAGGTATCGCATAACTTGGCCGCCAAGGCCTGAGCCTGTGCCATGGGCTGCTCACACACGTGAGTCAGTAGGCCGTACTCATGGGCTTGCTTGGCCTCTATCACATCGGCCGTCATGGTCAGTAGCATGGCGACATCTTTTGATACTAACTCTCGAAGACCGACCAAGCCGGCCATATCGGGCACTAAGCCCCATTTGGCTTCCATGATAGATAAACGACACTCAGGACTGGCAATACGCATATCGGCTCCCAGGGCGATTTGTAGTCCACCGCCATAGCAGATCCCCTCTAACACGCAGATCACCGGCACAGGTAACCGACGCCAACCTATGGACACTTGCTGGGCTAAATTGGCGTTGCCAGGCAGCCACTTAAACAGCAGCTTGAGCGCTTGCTTGGGTGCTTTCATCACGCTGGCCACATCGAGACCCGAGCTAAAGTTGCCGCCACTGCCCGTTAAAATAACGCAGCGCACACTGGGATCTTTGGCGATTTGTTGCTGCACGTACCTGATGGAGGTAAACATGGCATAATTAAGCGCATTGTATTTTTCTGGGCGGTGTAATTCGACAATCGCGATGCCTGAGTCGAGGGTCAAATTGACATATGGGTGCTGCATTCCTTTACTCCTAAAAACCTACTGGTCTGTCCACACCAGAATGCTAACACAGTTGATACATTTATCTAGAACAGATAACAAAATGCGTTTTCCTTGATGAGCGCCAAAAAAATGACGCTTTGATTTCTTTTTTAAATCAAAATGATCGATAATGATTACCCAGTAGTGTTTGCGACCTTTATCGTGACGAATTGTCGCTAAAAACAAGGTGTGAACCCTGAAACGCATTGATGACCGCTTGAGTCTTCTTTAATTATCGCGCCAAATATAGCGCTCCTAGGGTTTCTAGGATGAACCAATAAAAACTGCCCCAACTCCCTGCAATTAGTGCATTTGGCAACCCAGCTCACTAATTTAGTGTAATCTTCAATAGAAGGGCAGATTAGGATGTTATAACTAGCATGTCGATACCAGTACTTATATGCGATGACTCAGCACTCGCAAGAAAGCAGATGGCACGAACACTCCCAAAAGAATGGGATGTGGAGATCCACTTTGCCGCCAACGGCGCCGAGGGCATAGAAGCCATTAGAGCCGGTAAAGGTGAAGTGGTATTTCTTGACCTTAACATGCCGGTAATGGACGGTTACGAGGTGCTGGAGGTCATTCAAAAGGAAGATCTTCCCGCTTTGGTTGTCGTGGTGTCTGGTGACATTCAGATTAAGGCCCATGAGCGAGTCAAAGCTTTAGGCGCGCTGGATTTTATTCAAAAACCGGTAAGCGCCGAGGCCATCAGCCATATTTTGCAAGAGTATGGCATTTTAACCATAGCCAAAAGTGATGCAGCTAATAACAGCCCAATGATCGAAGTCGATCTTAGGGACGCTTGCCAAGAAGTCGCTAACGTCGCCATGGGACGCGCAGCCGATCTATTGGCTAAATTACTCGATGTGTTTGTGTTATTGCCGATCCCCAATGTTAACGTGCTTGAGGTCAGTGAGCTGACCATGACGCTCAAGGCGACCGAAGAAAACGGCACCATCTCAGCGCTATGCCAAGGATTTATTGGTGCGGGTATTGCCGGCGAAGCCCTTTTACTGTTTCACGACTCCTCATTCCAAGACATGGCCAAATTGATGGGGCTGGCCAACCCTGAAGATGCCAATACCGAAATTGAAGTGATGATCGATACCGGTAACGTGCTTATCGGTGCGTTTCTTAACGGGATCTCCGAACAGCTACACATGAAATTTAGCCAGAGCCATCCAGTGGTGCTTGGCAGACATTGCACAGTGAACGATCTTATCCATGATAACGCCGAAAAGTGGGCCAGAACCCTAGCCATGGAGATCAACTACCGTATCGAAGGTCACAATATTCAATGCGATCTGCTGCTGTTATTCACCGAAGAATCGTTACCGACGCTTAACTATAAGCTCGGCTACTTGCTAGATTAGTTGGACAACACCATGACCTATGACAAAAGCGCAATGAACGAACTGCATTGGCTCATCGATATGGTGCAAACCATCGAGGTGGGGTTAGTGGTATTAGATCAAAACTACGACATCCAACTGTGGAACGGCTTCATGGAGAACCACAGCGGCATTTCGCCCAATTCGATAAAAGGTGCCAACCTGTTCGAGCAATTTGAATACCTACCCGCCACTTGGTTAAAGCAGAAGATGGAGTCGGTGTTTCTATTGAAAAACCGGGCCTTTATCAGCTGGGAGCAGCGGCCCTATGTGTTTAAATTTAGTAACTACCGACCGATCACTGGCCGCGCCGATTTTATGTACCAAAATGTCACCCTGCTGCCACTTTCTTCGCTCACGGGACAGATAACCCACATCAGCATGATCATCTATGATGTGAGCGATGTTGCCATTAACCGTCTGCAACTCAAAGCGGCCAATGAGCGTCTTGAACACCTAAGTCAAACCGACGGCTTAACTCAACTTCATAACCGTCGCCATTGGCAACAGTGTATGCAGCATGAATTTGAGCGCCATTCACGTTATGGCTCGCCTACCACCTTAGTGATGTTCGATATCGATCATTTCAAACGCATCAACGATACCTATGGTCATATTGCCGGAGACAAGGTGATCCAACATGTGTCGCACACATTAAAGCAATCATTGCGTGAAACCGATTGTGCGGGCCGATATGGCGGTGAGGAGTTTTCGGTGATCTTATCGAACACCAGCGCCGCAGATGCGCTGAAATTTGCCGAACGGTTTCGCGAAAAAATCGCCGCTTCACTGATGCGTTATGAAAACGCCAAGATCAGTGTCACCGTCAGCATTGGTATTTGCGAAATACTACCTGAGTTTGATAACAGCGCGCAGTGGCTAGCCAGTGTCGACAGTGCCTTGTACCTAGCAAAACAAGCTGGGCGTAACCGCAGCGAAATCTACTCTCCTCAGGCCGAAGCGAACTAAGCCATAAGTGACCACAGACTAGTGACTAAAAAGCCCCAATCTCCGTTAACAGACTGGGGCTTTTTATCACAAGACGCGCCGTGACTAATGACTAATTAATGAAAGCGCGCATCATCTTCTTCATCTTCTTCAATTTCGTCACCAATAAAGTAGGTGCCCCAGCCGTCATAATCAACTTTTTGCTTGGCCGCTAACAAGATCAGCTCTTCACAGGCTTTATCGAGCAATCCCACTTCAAGCTTATGGTAGGCAATGGCGTCGAAGCAGAAGATAACCGAGCCATCATCGAGTTCCATCTCTTCAGCATCGTTAACTTCATAACCCATTTTAAAGGCTTCAACGGCGGCCTTTTCTAGGCGATCAAAATTGGTCGCTGAGAAATGGTGCTCAATCGTGTACTCAGCATCGGGCTCAGAACCATCGGCAAGAATCGCCTCAACGATCTCTTGATTCTCTTGTTTCTGTTCCTGTAACTGACGTTCTGTAGACATGGATCACTCCGAAATAAACAATAATTAGGCTGAGTTAAACGGCTTTTTTAGCCATAAGAGCCGCAGCTTCTTGGTTTAACTGGGTTAACTTTTCCGCCATCATGGCATGAATACGACTTGAAAGCTCTTTTACTTGCGCCTTAGCAAGCCCTTTAGTCTCAATCGGATCCATCATCTCAATAATCACCACGCCATTATTCCAGCGGTTAAGTTTGATGTGTTCTTGATTGGACGCCAGCACTGGCACCATAGCGACACCGGCTTCAATGGCGGTATGAAACGCACCGGATTTAAAAGGTAACAACCCTTTACCGCGTGAGCGTGTGCCTTCGGGGAAAATCCACACAGATAGGCACTTCTCTTTAATTTTCTGCGCCGTTTGTGCCATAGTTTCAAAGGCACGATTACGGTTTTTACGATCGATTAAAATATTGCCCGACAACCAATAGATCTGCCCAAAAAAGGGGATCCACGCTAGGCTCTTTTTACCCAAACTCACCGTCCCCTTCGGCACTGCTGCCGTGTGGGTAAACATATCAAAGTTGTTTTGATGATTGGCTAAATAGATACAAGGCTCTGATATTGGCGCTTTTGATTTACGCAACACCACTTTGACACCCAATATGGGCGCCGCCCAAGAAAAAATGGTAGCGAACAGGTGTACATTATCTCGATGACGCGGACGCAATAAGCAGTACAAGCCACCAAATACAAACGCCAGTAATAACATAATAGCCAAGATCAATGATCTGAAGATTAACAGCACAACATACTCCTGTGATTTCAGTGGCGGCATTATACCAGTAAGCAAAAATGACTTACACCTGTAGCCTGAAGATTTAATCCCCCATTCATCTTGATGGCTTTTGTTGGCCAATACTTAATCTATCAGACTGAATTTAATAGTAAAAAAAACAGGCTGTTCTCATCAAAGCAGCCTATTAGGTTAATGCAGTATTTTGAAGGTATCTGTTTTATGAATTAGCAGATACTTTTTTAATCGAACTAGATGCAGACAACAGTGGATGCAGCAGACGAAACAGTACCGCACTCGACGCTAATGTCGCCACGATGGTCGCACCGCTGGGCAGATCTAAGCTCGCCGATAATATCAACCCTGCCCCGTAACCCACTAAGCCAACCAAATAAGCCCAAGCCCACCTTGCCTTACCGCAATATTTGTTCACTGCTAAGGCGGGTAAAATAAGCGAACTAAACACCAAATAAACCCCCACCAGCTCTACAGACAGAGTGATCACTAAGGCAAACAGCAAATAAAATCCTGCCCCCTCGAGCCAGCAGGGTTTAATGGCAATCGTCCCCAGCACCAATAACGACACGATTGCAGGCAAGAGTAACTGCGACCAGTTGACCCACAATATTTGTCCCGACATTAATTGCTTGAGCATTTCACTACCGTGAGGATCGCTAGCCAGCAATAACATGGCAGCCACCGCCGATAACACATAAAAGCAGCCAATAATGGCTTCCAGTTCATCGGCCATACGCTTAGCTAACCAAGCAATGAACCCCGCCCCCATTAAGGCAAAGAGCGCTGGCATCCACACATTAGAATAGGGCAGGTGTTCAATCTCATGGTGAGTATGAGCAATGATCGCCCCCAGCGCAGCCACTTGAGCTATGGCCAAATCAATAAAAATAATGCCGCGTTTTAGCACTTGGCTGCCCAGCACTACGTGGGTCGACAGCACTAATATGCCTGCGGCAAAGGCAGGTAATAAGATGGATAACAGATCTAAATCAAACATGGTGTGTACCTCACTATGTAACCCCAATAGCGCCTGTGCATGCACAGGCACTAGGGTTGGCTTATTGTTGGCTGTGGCTCAACAACAAGGTGATGACACTTTGATAGAGCGAAAACAGATCGTCGCTGTCCTCATTGCCACCAACCGACATAGGTAACACCTGCACTGGTAATGCCGTGCGTTCCCCAAGCCATTGCGCGCCGCGCAGGTCTTGATAAGACGCCACTATAATGGCCATCACATCACCCTGCTGCGCACGATGTTGCAGCTCGGCTAAGTGCGTCGTCGTTGGCGCGAGGCCAGGCTTAGGTTCCAGATCGCCCACCTGTTCGATACCTAACCAATTAAACAGGTAACGAAAACTACTGTGGTAGGCAATCACTTTTTGACCAATGAGTGGTGCAGCCAACGCTTGCCACTTCACCGTAGCCGCCTGCCAACGGGTGCTAAAGTCTGCCAATGCCGCATCGTACTGCGTCTTCGAATCTGGCTCTAGCTGCACCAGTTTGAGGTGCAACGCCTCGGCCACCTTAAGCAGACGTTCTGGGTCAAAATGCAGGTGTGGATTGCCCTGAACATGCACATCTCCCATGCTGCGATCGACATTTTCAAGCCTATCTAGGGTCTCGACCTGCTCGGCGGCAAAAAATAAACCTTCTTCAGTTGAGCGCACCTTGGCATTAGCCGATTTCATCTGCAACATAGGCAACCAACCCACTTCAAGATCGGCACCGGCGCACACCACCAGATCGGCCTGACGCATCTTAGCAATCAGGCTAGGTCTGGCTTGCACTTGATGTGGGTCTTGCATGGCTGTGGTCGCAGAGTAGATATTAGCCTCTGGCGCCAGCTCGTTAACTAATGCCGCGTATTCGGGTTCACAAGCAAACACATTCAGCGCCGCTTGTGCTGCACTGGTCAGCGTCAACGTCATTGCCAGACAACTGGCTTGAATCACTTTAGAATTGATGCGCACTGTGAGCCCCCAATGTCATAACATATTGTAGCGTTAACAGATTATCATCTTCGATACCGTCAAAGTTGGTGCCATTTTGATGGGTATATTGCAATCGCACCGTGGAGAAATGGCTTGGGTGCCACGCCAAGCTGACTTCGGTTTCCTTAAGCGCTTGTTCATGGAAATACTCGTCATGTAGCTCCTTCGTATCCACCCGGCCATAGCGCAGGCCCGCAGACCAATTGGGGCTAAATTGATACACAGAGCTGACATACCAACCCGTTTGATCATCGGGGCGATGCTCTTCGCTATGCGCATCTATGATAGTGTGTGCCGCTAACGGCGCAAAATCGCTCACCTGAAAGTACTCACCACTCAGGGTGAGGTGCTGGTATTTGTAGTTTCCTTTAGGTGCCCATTTATAGACAAAGTCAGCAATGTAGGTATTTTCACCTGTGAACATTGCCCCATGACTATGTTCATGGCCATCGTCGATAATAATTTCACTCTCGTGCGCTTCATGGGCAGTCAGGCGACCATTTTCATTACGTAAATAACTCAAGCCCAGTAGCCAAGAACTGCTAATTCCGATATCACCGCCCAACTTAGTGTAGGCGGTATAAACGCCAACATTATCGAATTCACGTTCGCCATGTTCATCTTCGGCGCGTAGGCTGTCCCCCTTAAAGGCTTCGACCCCCATGCTCCAATACAGATCCGTGGGGGCAACGTAATCGAGTCGTAGCCCGTCATCGAAATAGTGACTGCCTAAAAATGCCCGATAAACCGCCGGACGCTCGGCAAAGGCATCGCTATGAACATGCTGATTATTTAAATAACCGATATCCGATAAGAAGCGGCCGGCGCGCACAGAAAAACCTGCTGGCATGGATAAAGTTTGAATAAATGCCTCTTCCAGACCGACCTCTGTCTCACTACCGTGAGTTTCCAGCACCGCGGTTAACTTGCCATAAAAAAGTGCATCGATATTGGCACTTAATGCCAATTCGGTATGGCCAAGACCAAAGCCCTCTTCTCGCTCAGCCATTGGCCGTTCGGCACTTTGATAGTAGCCATCCAGTACGGCACTTATCGCAGGGTTAGAAAGGGTGGCGTCTTGCGCGCTTACCAGCGTAGATACACAGGCACAGGCCGCTGCCAGCGCAGTAATACAGGGATTAAAGCTTGTCATAACATCTCCAAAAAAACAGGCATAGTTCTCTGCCGTCAATCGACAGAGAGAAATAGTCAAAAAATATGGCAATAGGACTATCTAGCGTTTAGGAGGCGCTCGACTGTGGAAATAGCTAACGTGTGAACGCAATGTCGCAGAGACATTGGCAACACAGGGCTCAAAGGTAAGTTGCGGTAGTGAAAAATTAAAGTCATTAACAGGTAGAAGGCTGTTGAGCTGAATTTTTTGAATGCAGAGGGTGCAATGGTTTTTGGCACCATCATCAACATGTTCTAAGCTATGAGCAGGCGCAGCAACAGACAAGCAAAACAGTACAGCACTAAGCCATATTGCGACCCCTCTTGCTAAGCCTTTCATTGTTAATGCCATGTTGTTGACTATTGTTCCAAGCTGATATGACAGAATTTTTGACCAAGTGTATGGATTGACTCGGTGAAGTCAAGTTACAAATAGCCTGGTGATCAACCAAGGTTGTAACATAAAGTAAATGCTCAGATGTACATTATAAAGCATGCGCGAGATCACTTACTGATACCAGTAAATTAAGTCTGACTTAAGTAATATTGACTAGAATCAGGGCCATTGGGTGAGATCACCCCAACCCAGATTTCAACAGTCCCAGCAAGGAAACAAACAGTATGAAGGAATTTCTACGCGAAAATTTCAAGATGATTTTTTGGACATCGGTTTTCTTTATTGCGGTACTCGGCGGTATCTATTACGTTGAAGCGGCGCTGGAAGCCCAAGTGCAAGTGATCGACTAACGACATCTCACCTGTGGTGAGTCAGTTCACTCACCACAGCAAGATAACCGCCATCACGCTACTCCCATACCCAGTGTTATCAGTGAACCTCAGACATCACTGCCTCAGCCCAGATATCCAGCTTTATCAGCGCTAAACGATTGGGCCATGATTAACGATATTTTTGCCGCTGCTCACTGTCATCGACTCGCGTCAGTTCAGGGGCTTGTATCACTTTTAAGTGATCCATCATATGGCTTATCAGCAAGGCTATACTGGCAATAATGGCAACAGGTGTGGTGATATGGCGCATCTCTGGGGCAAAGTAGCCATACAGCAACGCCGCAGCGGCCAGATAAAACCCCATCATCTTTAATCGTGTCAGTATCGGGTTTTTGCCCAACCACGCAAGGCAATGGGGGCACTGAATTTGTGCATTTAACCCCTTACCTCGTTGAGCCTTAACACTATCAACCCCAAACGTTTTACTACAATGTGTACACAGCACGATAAGACTCTCTGATGATATTCGCCTGCAGTTTAACAGATCATAATTAAATTTCGCAGTTGTGATTTTGGGGTCATAATAAAGGAACTATCAACGCCTATATTAAAGGACTTAATTTATGCTGCGCTCTGCCTCGTTCATGTTAACGCTTAGCCTCAGCCTTAGTTGGTTGACCTTCGCGGCATTGGCCACCACTCCCGAAACCACCACTGCGACTCAAACCGCTAGCCCTTCAGCGCTAAGCAACCAAGAAGATAGCGATAATCCCATCCGCCAATTACACCACTTGCAGCAATTAATCGATACCGACGTCAGTCAGCTTCCTCGCGCGCAGGGGGAAATGAAACAGTTTATTGAGTACCGTATTCGTGAGCATGCAAGGCGATTTCATCAACGACTCGCCACACTGATGAAAGATGACTCATTCGACAGGTCGCAGCTATTACCGCTCATCCAAGCTTATCTGAACTTTATCAACCAAGCTGACCAATATTACGCTGACGACATCAAACGCATTAAGTCACAACTGGGCAAGCAAAACGATAACGACACCATGTTTGCTTTGGCTAATCGCGATAGAGAACAAGATGAGATGTTGAGTGCCAAATATGACACGCTCAACTGGTTGAGTCAGCTGGGCGAAGATATCACCGCCGCCAAAGCGCAGTTTACCCAGACCCTAGTGAAGCGCGCCGACATCCTCAATAGTCTAGTCCTATTTATTCAAGATAAATTACAACTCGCCATTGACGAAGTTGCTCAGGCCGGAAAAGATGTTACCAGTGAGCAAACCGCTCGAGTGCTGCAACTCAAAGAACGTTTAACCCTCACCAGCGACAGCCTAGCGGTGGCAATCGATCTGCTCGATAACCTAGAACAAGACACCACTATCTTAAAGCAGACGCTATTTAGTATCTCTGGTGATATCACCCAAGATGTATTAAACATCAACTTAGTCAGTAATTTGATTGAGGAATGGTGGGAAAATGCCAAAACAAAATTAATCGATAACGGCCCAGGAATGATGTTTAAGCTGTTTATCTTTATGTTAATTATCTTTCTGGCCGGCCTCGCGGGTAGAACGGTTAAACGTATCAGCAGGCGAGCTGTAAGCAATTCTAAACTGAAATTTAGCAAGTTATTGCAAGATTTCTTTGTATCACTCTCAGGCAAAGTCGTATTTGCGTTAGGGTTAATGGTGGCCTTATCACAACTGGGATTTGAACTCGGCCCCATCCTCGCTGGCTTTGGTGTCGCCGGTGTGATTATCGGTTTCGCCTTACAAGAAACCCTGTCTAACTTTGCCTCTGGCATGATGATCTTAATCTATCGCCCCTACGATGTGGGCGATCTGATTAACGCCGCTGGCGTAACGGGTAAAGTGAGCCAGATGAGTCTCGTCTCAACCATAGTAAAAACACTTGATAATCAAAGGTTAATTATCCCCAACAACAAAATTTGGGGCGATACCATTAATAACATTACGGTGGAGAGTCAGCGTCGAGTCGATATGACCTTTGGCATAGGCTATGGTGATGATATTGAAAAGGCTGAGCAGGTGTTAAAATCGATCGTTGATAAACACCCTAAAGTACTCACCGATCCTGCGCCCAACATTAAGCTGCATGCCTTAGGCGAGTCATCGGTAGACTTTATTGTGCGTCCATGGGCCAAACCTGAAGACTATTGGGATGTGTATTGGGACATTACCCGTGAGGTGAAGATGCGCTTCGACCAAGAAAATATCTCAATCCCATTCCCGCAGCGCGATGTGCACATTTATCAAACCCAGCAAAACGCTTTACCAAGCGAGTAACTGTATGCAGCCGGCAGAGTAACTGGCTGCAGTCATGTCAATCAAGCGACTCACAACAAATAGGGGGCGATAATCTCGCCCCCTATTTTGTTAATTTATCCCACGGCTGGAACGCTAATGAAGATCATTAATCGGCGTTATGCCAAACCAACAATCTCATTATGCTGATTAATATCAATGTTCAGATACCCTGGCCGAATACCTAAGCCCGGCATCGTCATCACCTGTCCGACAATGGCGGTAATAAACCCAGCTCCGGCATTTATTTTTAGCTCACTGATGGGTAACTCAAAGCCTGTAGGCACCCCTTTGAGTTTAGGATCGTGGCTAATCGACAGCGGCGTCTTCGCCACGCAAAGGGGTAAATGTTCAAAACCATGATGCTTAAGATCGGCTAACTGCGCCTGCGCCTTAGCCGATAACTGTATGCCTGATGCGCCATATCCCGCCTCGGCAATGGTCATTAGCTTGGCTTCAATACTCTGCTCAAGCGGATACAAAAAGCGGAATTGACTGGGGGTCTCGGTAGCCTTAACCACCAGCTCGGCTAATGCTTGCGCGCCCTGACTGCCTTGAGTAAAAGCATCACTGATCTCGCAGCCAAACACCCCTTGTGCCATCACTTGCTCACGCAACCAAGTTAGCTCCTCAAGGGTATCGCTTTGAAAACGATTTATCGCGACCACCACAGGCACCCCATATTGCGCCACATTGTTGATATGCCAGCGCAGATTATCGAACCCCACCGCTAATTTAGTCAATTCGCTCGTGTCACTCTGGCATGCAACCGCGTGCGATTTAAGCGCCTTCACCGTCACCACAATCACCGCCGCATCCGGCGATTTACCCGCCTGACGAGCCTTAATGTTGCAGTATTTCTCAAAGCCCATATCGGAGCCAAAACCACCTTCGGTCACCACGATGTCGGCCAACTTTAAGGCGATATCATCGGCAATGATAGAAGAGTTTCCGTGGGCGATATTGGCAAAAGGCCCGGCGTGAATAAGACAGGGGGCGCCGCTTAAGGTTTGCATCAGGGTCGGGGCGATGGCTTCACTCATGATCACTGTCATGGCGCCCGCTACGCCTAAATCCTCGGCGGTAATCAAATCACCTGTGGTATTTTGAGCCAACACAATACGGCCGATCCGCTGGCGCATATCTTGTAAATCGCGGCTTAGAGCTAAAATCGCCATTAATTCTGACGCCGCGCTGATATCGAATCCACTGTCGTGCTCTGGGCCATTGCCTAGCGCATTAGGCACGTTACCGCCTAACCCCACTCGGATATGACGTAGACTGCGCTCATTTTGATCCACCACGCGGCGCCAGACAATGTGGTTAGCATCGATATTGAGCGGCGTTAATCCCGACTGCTCAGCAAAGGCCTCTGCGCCCAGACGATGCTCATGATACAGACGCGCATCAATCGCAGCAGCGGCTAAGTTATGGGCACTACTTACGGCATGAATATCGCCGGTAAGATGTAAATTAAGCGACTCCATCGGCACCACTTGCGCTAAGCCACCACCGGCAGCGCCGCCTTTAATACCAAATACGGGCCCCATACTGGGCTGACGAATACAGGCGCAGGCACGCTGTCCTATCGCCTGTAATCCTTGAGTTAAGCCTATGCTGGTTACCGTTTTTCCTTCACCAAAAGGGGTTGGCGTCACCGCCGTGACAACCACTAACTTACCGTCGCGGTTATCCGCTAATCGTTGTTTGATATCAATATTAACTTTGGCTTTGTAATCGCCATAAGCAATTAATTCAGAGGGTAATATCCCAAATTGTTGCGCAATAGCCTCGATAGGCTGCAACTGGGCTTGGCGCGAGATGTCGATATCAGACAGCATAGGCAAACTCCTATTATACAAATCACTTGGAAACGATGAGCTACGTCGAATATAAAATAAAAACAACCAATTACAAACCTATTCATGGGTTCACTGTCAGTTAATTAAGGATTTATGAATCTAAATCAATTTAATAACCGATAGCCGCTCTATATCGTTGGGTTTTGGCGACTATGCAGCAGGCAGCAGGCGAAACTTAAGGTTAATCGAATATAGCCTTAAGCCGTGGTGTGACTATGGCGTAATAAACTGTTACTCATGGGGATAATACGTGAGTTCTCGCCCTAGCGAGCCGACCTAAACTACGCCAGTGGAAGGGACTGTGTCGCTCAGCACGATGTTTTTAATGCTCTGAGCCACAACAAGCAAACAGCCAGCATGTGCGCTGGCTGCATTGTTAAAGCGAAACATCAATCGAGAAAGCTGACCCGGCCAGACAGATGTGGCCGTCGTCCCTTGCCATCCCTGAGTTCGAAGATTAAGCCCGCTTCGGGATCATTCTCCGCCCCAAAACTCACCTGAGCCGGCATAAATAATGGCAACTTAAATTCCACGTCCACGCTACAGGATTTATCACCGATTTGCGGCATCAAGGCCGCAATGCTGCGCGCTTTGGACCACATGCCATGAGCGAGAACACGATCGAAACCAAAACGTTTTGACAGCACAGGATGCAGATGGATCAAATTATAATCGCCAGATGCCTTAGCGTAACGCCGCCCAAGATCTTCACTCAAGCGCCAATTAAGCGGAGCATCCCACGCCATTGGTGTGGCTTTAGGTGGCCGTACTCGACGGCCCACACTGTCGATACGATACAGGTAAGTCGACAGCGACTCCCACACGAGCTCATCACCGACAAAGGCTTTAGAGACCAATTCAAACTCTAAGCCCGAATCGGTTATCTGGCTGCTTTGTAAGCCGCAGTCGATATGAAATGATTCATCCACCGTCACTTGACGGTATTGAGTAATGCTGTTTTTAAGGTGGATCATCCCCAGCAGCGGAAAAGTGATCGCCGAATGGGTGAAGATGCTCGCGTGCAGACGAAACGCCATCACATAAAGATATGTCATCGGTAGATGCTGGCCATCAAACTCAAAACCACACACAGTGGCATACTGGCGCACTTTGTCGGCCGATACACCGACATCACGACAAGTGATATAAATATGGGGCAGAGGCTGCTGATCCCAACCGGGTTTACGGCCAAAAAAAATCTTGCGGTAAAGCGATAACAGCGACGGTATCGCCTTCAAATCCACACAAATATCGTTATTCACGCGATCCAAACCCTTCAACAATGATTAAATCGAAAGCCAACAATTATACCTTAAAATCACAGTTTGTATTTATAAGGTTATGCCGACAGGTGCCAAGCCGTTATGGCTATGGCAAAATATCATTCCTTTATCCGTTGTGCTCAACGCCATTGGTAGCCTGCAATGCAAGACAAAAATTTTGACCCACTCGCCAGTAAATTTGCTAAAAATATCTACGGCACCCCTAAAGGCGAAGTACGAGCCGCCGTGGTGTGGCGCGATATCACTGAGGCATTACGCCACTTTAACGGCCAAAAATTACGCATCTTAGATGCTGGCGGCGGCTTTGGTTTTTTTAGCCAGAAACTGGCTAAGCTCGGCCACCAAGTCACCTTGTGTGACATTTCAGCCGAAATGCTGACGCTGGCGCGATCGCAAATAGACGAATATAATGCTAACCATTCATGTCAGCTTAATATAGAACTTATTCACGCACCAATACAGACGCTAACCCCAAGTGAGCATGGCCAGTTTGATTTGGTACTGTGTCATGCCGTGGCCGAGTGGCTCAGTGATGCCGAGAACACCTTGGCGACACTGACACAGCTCATAGCCCCTAACGGCTTATTTTCGCTGATGTTTTATAACAAAGAAGCGATGCGTTTTCATAGCCTTATCTCGGGTAACTTCGATTATGTTGCCGCCGATTTTAAGGTAAAGAAAAAAGTCGGCTTAACCCCTACTCACCCACTGTATATTGATGACGTTAAACAGTGGCTTGATAAGTGGCAGATGCAGCTAGTGTCACAATCTGGGGTGCGGGTGATCCACGACTACCTTAAAACCCACCAGCCACCCAACTTCGACTTTCAGCAGCTGCTCGATATGGAGCTGATCTACTCACAACACCCAAGCTATATCGCGCTAGGACGTTATGTACACTTTATTGCTAAATGGCGAGCTGATTAATCACAGGCTTGTTGCCAGCAATTTTGTAGCTGGGCCTTAAATTGCTGGCGCATGATGGCGACTATGCTCTTATCCCCTACTACATGGCCTGCGCCCACCACGATAAACAATGGCGCGGGCGTGGTGTCTCGGGTCATTAAGTCGGCAATTTTACGGCTCATGGCTTGATTACGTTGCCAGAGCATTTTGTCAATTAAACTCATGTCATCACCTTGCTGCATCTGACCTACCATTAACTGATCTATCGCGGCTTCGTCGCCTGCTCGCCACGCGGTTATCAATGCCAGCATCTCTTCATCCGGCGCCTCAATGGCTTCAAGCACCATTTCCCACTGTACTTGGGGAGCAAAAGAAGCCATGAGCTCAAACTGAAACTCACTGCTTTCAAGCTCAATCACAGGACGCTGCCCATTTTTTTGGGTCAATATTTGATCCACGCCCCATTGGGCTTGATAACCCAGCGCATCGAAACGCATCACCCCTAGCTGCATCGCTTGCATCCAAGGAGAGTAGGGTTTTAGTGCGCTGCAGATGGCCTGATTAGATTGACAAAAGCGCGCCATACGCTGCGCCGTGGCTTCATCTTGTTGCTGGGGCATCAAGCCGTAACGACGGATCAAGCTAACGACATCGGTTTGAGTCACATCCACTTCCACCACTAAAGCACCAGCCTTAGCAAAAACCGCTTCAATTTGCGGCGCCATGGGATAAAAATCTTCCCGACCAACATGGATAGAACCGAGTAAATAGGCGGTCTTACCTTGATAATTAATCTGATAAAACGGAGGCTTATCTGTTACTGCCGCCCTAATCTGTGTACTGCTAAAGAGCCCCACGAGCAACACCATTAACAGTAAACACAAACGCTGACTTGTTGCCATCAGGCTAGCCCCTTATAATTCGCTCAAATTTTATGATTAAGAGGCTGTTATGCCACACTCTCAACTGATAACGCAACTGCAAGAAAACCTTCAGATCGCTTATCGTCAAGCGATCGATGCCGATGCTAAACTGGATGAACTGAATAAAGCGGGTTACGGAAAGTTCGTCGCTATCTTCACTCAAGATCAAGGCTTCGCAGCGCACAGCAACCGCTTTAGCCCTTATGTGCAAGAGTTGGCGCAAGAGATGACACAACTGCCCACAGATACTGACGCCTTAGCGCCAGCACTAGAGCAGTTTGTCCGTAAACTGGGCGCGTTACTGCAAACCTTGCAAGCCTTTAAGGCTCAAGCAAAATAATTTATTCCGACCAGTATGTCCGTCGCACCAGCTTTAAAGCTTAGATTTTAAAGCTTAGGCGCGACGGTTTTTTTAAGCCAATCGGCTAACATCTTCGACTCGTAGCGCAAGGGTCTATCGTTCGCTACGCCAATGGTCTGCATAAAGCCCAGATCGGTAAGCTTTTCCTCGCCCGCCATAATCACTTGTTCACCTTGCAACACTTGATAGCTAAAAGTCATGCGCGGTGGATAGAGATCTTTCACCACCCTGATCTCGCTGACGCTAGCGCCGAAAGTCGGTCTGACATCACCTGCAAGGTCGAGATCGGTCACGACTAAGGCTAACTTTTGCTCTGGCTTTAGGATTTTACTCGCGGCTTTATTGAGGTTTTTGGTTAAAGTTTCAAAGGTGCGCAGCTCATAGCGCGACTGAATGTCACCCACCGCTTTGACATCGCGATACTTATCCACCCCTTGCCAAGTAATGTTGACAATCCCTGCCTCGGTGACGGGATCGGCAGTTACCTCATTGGCGCTGACATTGAGGGACACCATAGTCCCTATCAATACGCCAGCAAGTAATGGTAGCGTGGACAATCTCATAACAGCCTCCTTTAGGCTAAACCCGATTAGGTTCAATATATAGCAACTGTACAAAAGCTAACCTGAATAATAGCTTAATACAAAGCTAACAAGCGATACCCTGGTGTTTTTTGATCGCTAAATCCGGTTTAATATACTGTAAATTCGCTAAGTTATCCCATTAACATCGCATTTCGCGCGACGATAAAAAACGTTGCCAAAACAGTATTGCTATAGCATCGTATGCTGCCAAACGCTAAGCCCATTAAGTCAGCAAATCTGCTTACACGCCTCACCATGGAGACCATGATGCAAAAACACTTACCATTATTAGTGAGCATACTGCTGTTTTCTGCGGCGGCTGCGAGCTTAATAGGGATAAACCAAACCCAACAAGACTCAGGACCAGAAACTTGGTCAGCCTTCGTTTATAGCCAAGGTTTTAATTCTGGACATTATCAGAAACAAGATGATTTTAATGATTATCCCAGTTGTAAAGCCTTTGCTATTCAGCAAGCCAAAGCTCAGGGAGATGTGGTGTGGGAGTGTGGCCTGCGCTGTCGATTTGATTCAAGCCGCCAAGGGTTCCAATGTGAAACGATGCGCCGCGATTAACGGTTTATTCAATACCGAGAGAACACCATAACTTAGCATTGCCTTCAATCTTGGGAGCTCTGAACACCAGAGCGAGAGCCCTAAGCACCTGAGCACCTGAGCAATAGTCCTAAGCAAGAGCCTTGAGCGCTCCGCTGCTATCCACCTAGGCACAACGACATCTGCTCGCCATAACCTCCCCCCCATTAAACACCTGCTTGTTTTTTGTTCAGCCTTTATTCAACTACCTTAGATTAATCTTTGTGCAACCACTAAATCACTGAATGCATTCAACCCCCTTCGATGAGGGGACTGCTTGCAACTTGAAATCATTTATCGATTCAAACAGTAATAAACGGCTGCAGATAACGGGCCTGTCGACACATTATTGGAGCAAATTATGATACACAAACTGATGACAACAACGCGAGTCAACTATTCAGGCAAGCTGGCCCTTATCGCAGCCCTTATCTTTGGCCTCGCTATTTCATCTCAAGTGAGTGCGAAACCCTTATCCCCTGAAGGAAAAGCCGCAGTAGAGCAACACTTTGAACGGTTAGCACAACAACAGGAAATGAGTGAAGAGCAACTTATTAGCGGCATCGAAACGACACTTGATGCACAAATAGCCCAAGTTGAACAACGCTTTATGAAAGAGACTTGCGCCAAACACCAACGTCATTACGATCGGCAAAGCCAAAGCTGTTATGAGTAACACCGACGCAGCACAAACATGCCGTTATCTTGCCCCATACGAGCTTGGGGCAAGCGACACGCTATAGCTGACCTGCTAGCACAAGCTATAGAACATTAAAAAGGAAAGCGTGCACTCAGGCGGGGATAAGCTGCCTTGAGCTGTTTCTTTTTATGAGAAAACTTCTTACCTTGCGGCGTAGCCTGACCCGAAGGCACAAAAGGTAGCTCTTCACCAGTGCGATCTTCAAATATCTGCCCCGCAATCAAGTCATACTCTTCGATAAAAGGGTAAGCGTAGCCATCTTTCTCAGGCCATTGCTGTAGATCTCCGAGTGCATCAGGTTCTTGCAGCACTTTCTCAAACCACTCTTGGCCCAAAGAGATCAAAAAGCAGCGAAACTCGGCAAAACCATATTCACTATCGCAGCCAGTTACAATATAAGCCGCGCCCCAGATGGACCATTGATAAGCACGGCGCATCTGCTGTGAGAAATGTTTATCAAACGCCGCCAGTTCCTCATCACTTAACAGAGTCAGTTGCTGTTTGAGGTTGTCCGCCAAGCTCTGTTGGTCTTGATCTGGATGGCTACGGGTTACCAATTGCCAAAATTCAATGTCTGTCATGTCACTCTCATCCAATCAAAAATCGGCACTATATTAACCTAACCTAGGCCAATGGACAGCTAAGCAATCGAGATCAGTGTAAATAGTTGGACTAATGCAGAGGTTTTTTCTACACTCGCTGGCAAATTTTTAGTCGACGAATTGCCATGAAACGACCCCACTTTGCCATGCTACTGCTTATCTGTTTATATCTGGTCATCTCTGTTATTGCAGTATGGCGCACCCTGGCGACCCAAAGTTTAGATCTATTTACTATCGGAGTGATCCCCGTCGTTATTGGGCTACTGCTACGCGCCGAATGGGCTGGCTTGCTGCTTAAAATTTATGTCGCCATTCAAACGCTGGCATTTAGTGCCTTGGGGATGACAGCAATTATCGCCTATCAGATCACTCCTGAAGAGGTCAAAGTGGTCTTTAAGGGTCAACAGATCTCAATTCCTTTAATCGCCATCGTTGTCACCCTACTCTTGCTATTTCAGTGGTGGGTCGCAATGTCAAAATCAACCAAAGCCTACCTCAGCAGACCTGAGCGTTCAGGGCCATCGGTTGCTAAACCCTAAGCCTTAAGGTAATTTAAAAACCTAAGTATTTACAATTATTAAGCTGAGATCCATTACCATGGCCACCCTATCCCCTAGTGAACTCTCCATTTTGTTGGTTGAGCCTTCAGACACCCAGCGTAAGATCATTACCAGCCGTCTCAGCCAAGAGGGTATTAGCAATATTCAAACGGCCAACACACTTGCGCAGGCCATGATCATTATTTCGCGCCATCAACCCGATTTAGTCGCCAGCGCGATGCATTTTGAAGATGGCACTGCATTAGACCTGCTCAATACCTTGAAACAGAATCCGGCTTTTTGTGACATCCAATTTATGCTGGTCTCGAGCGAATGCCGCCGTGAACAGCTGGAGATCTATCGTCAATCAGGTGTAGTGGCAATCTTACCCAAGCCATTTTCGTCTGAGCATCTAGGTAAGGCCCTCAATGCCACCATAGATCTGCTGAGCCATGACGAGCTCGATCTGGACCATTTTGATGTGCACAATATTCGGGTACTGGTGGTCGATGACAGCAAGATGGCGCGCAATATTATCCGCCGCACCATTACTAATTTAGGGTTAAAGCTGATCACCGAAGCAAATGATGGCGCCGAGGCTATCGCCTTGATGCAAGACAATATGTATGACCTTGTGATCACCGATTACAATATGCCCAATGCCGATGGCTTAGCCCTGACTCAGTTTATTCGTAATCACAGCCAGCAATCTCATGTCCCCATTCTGATGGTGTCATCTGAGGCAAACGATACGCATCTCAGCAATGTGTCGCAGGCCGGAGTCAATGCCTTATGTGACAAGCCTTTCGAGCCACAATTAGTCAAACAATTGCTCTACTCCCTACTCGATAACTAGGATTTTGCTCAATTTTGAGCTAAACCCCCATTGTTCAACATAAAACCGCTTTCATTATAGGGTTGCTTATGGCATGTTAGTTCCAGCAATTGCAAGTACCTAATGTAATTGGTGTTACTAAATCTATGGAAAGAAGAGACTATCCAAATGAATAAAACTGAACTGGTTGCAAAAATAGCTGAAAGTGCTGAACTGACTAAAGCTGAAGCTGGACGTGCATTAAAATCTTTCGAACAAACCGTAGCGGAAGCGATGAAGAACGGTGAGAAAATCTCTATTGTTGGTTTTGGTTCTTTTGAAACAACAAGCCGCGCTGCACGTACTGGTCGCAACCCACAAACTGGCAAGGAAATTCAAATCCCTGCAGCGACAGTACCTAAGTTCAAAGCTGGTAAAACACTAAAAGATAGCGTTAACTAAAATCGGCTTTACCTCTATAAAAAACCTCCTCATTTAGGAGGTTTTTTTATGCCTTATATTAAGGCACTGTTTATTATCGGTTACTTAATGGCCTAGCATTACAGCTGCACCAATACAGTGCCTCTACATCTCAACAGTCCCCATCTTGGTTCATGCTATCACAGCTTATAAATACAAGACCCTGAAAATAAACATATAAATTATTGGCATGGGGTTAGCAACGGCGTAAGCACTACCTAACAATACTCATAATAATACGGCTAGGTAGTATCCCTATACCAATAAAAAGGAATGAGTATGAACACAGCACTTCGAAACCTAAGCCTGCTCGCAGCAACCATGATGTTAGCCGTGCCCGCCAGCGCAGCCGTCACTGCTAATGCGGGAATGACCTCCAATTACTTATGGCGCGGCGTGACACAAACCAATGATGGCGTCGCCGTGCAAGGCGGAGTGGATTACGAACATGATAGCGGCTTTTACTTAGGCACTTGGGCGTCTAATGTTGATTTTGGCGATGACACCAGCTACGAAATTGATTTCTATGGCGGCTATGCAGGGAGCATCACTGACGATCTGGGTTACGATGTCAGCTATCTCTATTATGCCTACCCAGATAGCGACGCTAGCGTTGACTTTGGCGAACTCAAAGCCGCGCTCAGCTGGAAATGGTTTAGCCTCAGTTACTCTTATGTGGTTAATGCCGATGACGATGTCGCCAGTGCACCACTAGATAATGACGATATGAGTTATGTGGATGCGGCGGCTTCATGGCCACTATCAGACAGCTTGTCGTTAACCGTGCATTATGGCTACTCCAGTGGTGATGTGGTGACCGCTTGGTTTGATGAAGACAGCTATAGCGATTACTCGATTGCGCTCAGCAAAGACACAGATGTGGGCAGCTTCTCTTTCTTGATCAGCGATACCGACCTTGAAAATGACGACCCTAAAGTGGTGATAGGTTATAGCTATAGTTTTGATCTATAAGCTTTAGGGCAAATGTGTGATCTGTTACTAGATGCGCCGCCGCTAATATTGCGAGCGGCGTAATTTTGAGAACAATTAAAACGAATAAAATCAAAATCTAAATTATTAAAATAGGATAACACTCACAGCATTATTCACCCATAGATATAAATGCAATTGTGTTAAGCCGATCTCAAAATGCTCCTAAACTCCCTGCTACCTTTCTCATTAGCGCTCACTAATGTGCAGCTAACTCATTGAGGTATCAGCTAAAGCATTACGTAGCGCCGATAACTATCGCTTTGGCTTCATGTGCTAGCCAAAGCTTGTGGTACCGATAGGCACACCCTAAGTGCTGCGTGGTACTCAATGACAGTGATGAAGGAATTCGCTATGCCACAATTACGTGATGTTATTCCCAATGATGCAGAGATTGAAGCCATGACCGCCCCTAAAAATCCTCAGGCGGCTTGCGAGTTACAACATAGACGCGAAGTAAAAAAACGCTTAGAAGCCTTGCTCGAACAGGCGCAGCTTAAGCGGGCAATGGGAGGTGATTTTTACTGAATTTACCAAAGGCCAGTCCAAGATAGACCAAAGCAAACATCTCGGGGCGATATACCTCGCCCCTAAAGCGCAGTCCTCACAGTACATTATCGACTTCAATATAACTGACGCCCCTGTGAGCAATCCCCATATGGCTAACCGTTAAAGGGTGCTATCTTAAATAACATATTGATTATTAATTCACCCTAGTGCTGACGAGGTTGAAATGAATCACATCTACAACACCGCGCTGGTGTTTATCTTACTCAGCCTTGCAGGCTGTCAACCCAACTCACCAGCACAGGCGCTAGGCACCCTTGAGCGCGATCGTATTTTACTGCGCGCCACCGCCGCAGAACTCATCACCGCGCAACCGATTAACGAGGGCAGCCTAGTACAACAGGGCGATCTGCTAGTGCAGCTAGATAGCCGTAAAGCTAAAACCAAGGTGGCGATAGCCGATGCTCAATGGCAACAAGCACGCTCCTACCTGCTACGTCTCACCAATGGCGAGCGCCCCGAAGATATCGCCGGTGCCCAAGCCAATGTACAGCGCGCTAACGCGGCCACGGTACAAGCAGACAAAACCTATCAACGTATCTATCGCCTCAAGCAACAGCAACTGGTGAGCCAATCGGAACTTGACCAAGCGATCGCTAATCGCGATCGCGCCGAAGCCGAGCTGCATGTGGCTGACGAAAACCTCAGTAAACTGCTGGTCGGTGTGCGCCAAGAAGATATTCAACAGGCAATGGCAGCCATGGACGCTGCGGCCGCTAACTTGCAACTGGCGCAACAAACCTTGGCAGAGCTCAGCATAGTGGCAACCCGTAATGGGCGCCTCGACAGTCTGCCCTTTAATGTCGGTGAGCGGGTGCCAAGTAATACGGTGGTGGCCGTATTACAAGCCGACAACGCCCCCTATGCGCGGGTTTATATCCCCGAGCCCAATATGGCGACGTTACATTTAGGGCTGCAACTTAATGTCTATGTCGATGGCCTTGATACACCACTGACAGGCACCTTGCGCTGGCTTAGCAAAGATCCCGCCTTCACGCCTTACTACGCACTTAACCAACAGGACAGATCGCGCTTAGCCTATTTAGCAGAATTTACCCTGACTGACGCCGCCGAACTGCCCAGCGGCATCCCCGTACAGGTGGAGTTACCCTGATGCTCCCAAGCAGTCAATTGGCGATCGATGCCCGCGGTATCAGCAAGCAGTTTGGTCAGTTTGAGGCGGTGTCCAATCTTAATCTACAGGTACCGCAAGGGCATATTTACGGTTTTCTAGGCCCCAATGGTTGCGGTAAATCCACCACTATACGTATGCTCACCGGGCTGATGACCCCCACTCATGGCACTATCATCTGCCTTGGGCTAACGATCCCACAGCAGGCGGAGCAACTGCGCAGCCGCATTGGTTATATGACGCAAAAATTCTCCCTCTATGACGACTTAACGGTAAAGGAAAACCTGCGCTTTATCGCCGATATTTATGGCCTCAGCCCCAATGACTGCAAACGTAAAATTGACCAGCTGCAATCGACCTACAACTTAGTCCCTCAGCAAAATCAACTGGCTGCCACCTTAAGTGGTGGCCAAAAACAGCGCTTAGCATTGGCCTGCGCCTGCATTAACAACCCAGAGCTGCTGTTTCTCGACGAACCCACCTCGGCGGTCGATCCTCAGAATCGCCGCGACTTTTGGGAGCAGCTGTTTGATCTTTCAGAGCAAGGCACCAGTATTTTAGTCACCACCCACTATATGGATGAAGCCGAGCGCTGCCACCAGCTGGCAATAATGGAGCAGGGACACATGCGCGCCAATGGCAATCCGCAAGCTTTACTGGCAAAGATGGAGGTAAATGTACTTGAGGTAAGCGCTAACAATTTGCGCCAATTGAAAAGCCAGCTCAGCCAATTAAGCCAGGTACGCAGCGCCGCCCAACTTGGCGATCGGCTAAGGGTATTGATAAATAAAGATATTAACGACCCATGTCAATGGATCAAGCAGCAATGCAGCACGCTCGATGAGCGCAATATCAGCCATGTGAATGCCAGCCTAGAAGATCTGTTTGTCACTGTTACAGGCAAACATCAGCATAATGCAGGAGCGCCAGATGACACTCATGGCTAGCCTAAGACGCATTAAAGCAATCACCATAAAAGAGATCCGTCAACTTAAACGCGATCGCATCACCTTCGCCATGATAGTGATGATCCCGTTGATCCAATTGCTATTATTTGGCTACGCCATCAACACAGATGTTCGCAATGTGCCGGTTGTGGTGGTCGATCAGAGTGATTCGGTAACTGGGCGTTGGATTGTCGAGGCCATCAGGGTCTCGCAAGTCGTCTCTATCGAAGGCTATTACGCCACCGCCACCGCTGCCGAGGCTGCCATTACCCGCGGCGAAGTGCGCGCCGCGCTGATCTTGCCGCCTAATCTTGAACATAAACAGGCCAATAACGAGCCTATCGGCCAATGGATCATCGATGGATCAGATACCATGGTGGCCGCCGCAATCAGCCAACTGCGTAACATGCCATTAGCGCAAATCAGCGACCAGCCCCTAGCCAGCTCCCCCACCTTCGAAGTCGCCCTGTTTTATAACCCAGAGCAACGCTCGGCGGTGAATATTGTTCCGGGTTTAATTGCCGTTATTCTTACTATGACGATGATCTTATTTACTTCGGCGGCCATCGTCCGTGAGCGAGAAAAAGGCAATCTAGAGCTGCTGATCACCACCCCCATCAAACCACTGGAGCTGATGCTAGGTAAAATTTTACCCTACATTGTTGTGGGGCTTATCCAGATGAGCATCATCTTGGGGCTCGGGCATCTGATTTTTGATGTGCCTTTAAACGGTACCATTGCACAGCTATTACTGGGCACCTTACTGTTTATTGCTGCCAGTCTTACCTTAGGCTTGATCATCTCCACTATCGCGACAACCCAGCTGCAAGCGATGCAGATGACCATCTTTATTATCTTGCCGACCATCTTACTGTCGGGCTTTATGTTTCCGTTCGAAGCCATGCCTAAACCCGCACAATGGATAGCTGAACTCCTACCCGCCACCCACTTTATGCGTATTATCCGCGCCATAGTGCTGCGCGGCGGCCAATTGAGCGATCTGCCATTTGACACCCTCTGGCTGCTTGGCTTTACCCTGCTGGGGATCATAGTCGCATCACTACGCTTCACTAAGCGGCTCGATTAACCCATTGTTAAACATAAAAAGCGCCCTAAGGCGCTTAATCAACAACGAAGCCTGACAGCCCTTACGCCTGTGCTTCTTGCTGACGCTTCTTAATAAAGTATTCCCGTGTGAGACGAAACACCACAGGGCTCAACAGCGACAGCGCGATAAGGTTAGGGATCGCCATCATGGCATTAAGGGTATCGGCCAGTAACCAGATAAAGTCCAGTGAACTCACCGCGCCTAACGGCACCACTAACACCCAAATCAGCCTAAAGGGCTTAACCGCACGAACACCTAATAAATACTGCACGCACTTTTCACTGTAAACGCTCCACCCCAAAATCGTGGTAAAGGCAAACACCGACAGTGCGATCGCTACAATATAATTGCCCATAGGCAAGGCATGAGAAAAAGCAAATGAGGTCAAGGCCGCGCCATTTTCGCCCGAGGTCCATGCTCCTGACACCACAATCGCTAACCCCGTGATAGTACATACCACTAAGGTATCGATAAAGGTGCCCAGCATAGCAACCAAGCCTTGGGCCACCGGATTATTGGTCTGCGCCGCCGCATGGGCAATGGGCGCACTACCTAAACCCGCTTCATTCGAAAACACGCCGCGCGCCACACCAAAGCGGATCGCCGCCCATACCGCAGCACCAGCAAAGCCACCTTGAGCGGCCACCGGATTAAAGGCGCTATGAATAATTAATGCAAAAGCGGCAGGCACTTCATCGGCATATACCACCAGCACTGCCAGCCCAGCGGCAATATAAAACACCGTCATTAACGGCACCAACTTACCCGCTACATCGGCAATACGTTTAATACCGCCCATCAATACAGCGCCAACCAACACCATTAAGATAGCCCCTGTCACCCAGTTGGGCACCCCAAAGTTACTGCTTAACGCATCGGCGACCGAGTTAGCCTGCACCGTATTACCAATACCAAAACCGGCAAACGAACCAAACAAGGCAAACGCCGTACCCAGCCACGCCCACTTACTGCCAAGACCATTTTTGATGTAGTACATAGGGCCACCAATATGGTTACCGTTATCGTCTACCTCGCGGTATTTAACCGCTAATACCGCCTCAGAAAACTTGGTCGCCATTCCCACGAGGGCGGTACACCACATCCAAAATAACGCCCCAGGGCCGCCAATAAAAATGGCCGTCGCCACCCCAGCAATATTACCCGTACCTATGGTCGCCGACAGCGAGGTCATCAAGGCATTAAACGGGCTGATCTCGCCCTTCATGTTTTTATCTTTATCAGGAATGCGTCCAGACCACAGCAGTTTAAAGCCAGTCCCAAGCTTTAAAATCGGCATTAACTTCAAGCCAAAGGAGAGAAATAAGCCCACGCCCAAGATCATCACCAGCATGGGCACACCCCACACAACCCCATTGATCATACTGACAAATTCTGTAATACCTTCCATTAAAACCTCGTCATTTTTATCGTTATTTTTGGTGATCTACGCCACTATTGATTGACTGCACCTCAGAGTACAACGAAAGCAACGTAAAATGAAAGCAAGGAATGTTAACAAATTGAAACAACACAAGAGGTTGCGATCTCTAGTTTAATGGCGAATAAGCAAGTCACATGGTAATGTTTGTCAAGCGCCACAGGACCGTTATGCAGCTCCTTAGCGTTAGGGTCTAAGTGGCTTACGCTAGAGCAACATCCACCGAGTTATCACCTCTTCGATTTGATCTTGTGCGGAGGTTATGGACACAGGAATCTTGCCCTTTGAATGAAAGTATTGCCATTTTTCTTCAGATTAGTGGCGGTTGGTAAGTGTGTTTTAAGTTAAACCTTTATTTCTGCGAGGACCGGTCTAGAGGAAGCCGCAAGCCTTTTTAGTGATGAAGAATGCGAGCAGCTGAACAAGAATATCATATGAGCCGAAGACTAGAGTTGAGTTGACAGGAACTGCCCCACGAAACAAGGGGACAAGACGAAATCACGTGATCTAATGGCTACCGTAAATGATGCAGCAGTTATTTATACGCGTATAATTTCTAGTAGCAAAAAACAGAGTGCGTATGATTCAGCAAAACTGATATATCCAATACTTAATAAATCACGAATAAGCCTATTCCATATTTCCATGAAAAGTTTACTTATGACAGATACCATCAAAATGGCATTCAAGAGCAAGACACACAATGCCACTAGCGGATTATCAATGTTGTTGAAAATGGTATCGTTTTCGCGAGAATGAGGGGTATATCTAAATATTGAGTAGTCTAAGCTGTAAACAAAAAAAATAATAAGCGTCCAAACCACGTTAAATTTTGTATCGATTCTTTTCATATCATTGACTTCCTTATCAGTCTAGCTAGTTATAAACTAGCGCTGCGGACAACACCTTACAACACTAACCTTTTGATAACAATATCAATGTGATTTTTTGATGTAAAGAAACGAATAGCCTAGGTCTTAAGCAACTCCTACTCAGCGAAATTCTGCTGAATCAAAAAGTATAAATGCTAAGTTTTCATGGCATGGAGAACCCCCTTTGGCGATAACCTTTATTTCAAGGTTATCGCCTGGGTAGCCATACACTGATTAACGCTGTTAATCCCAGTAATAGCGTCGAGATCCACAGGCAGGCCATCAACCCAAATGCCTGATACACCCAGCCCGACAACAAGGTGCCTAGCAAGCGGCCAAGGGCATTGGCCATATAGTAAAAACCGACATCGAGCGACACGCCATCGTCACTGGCGTAACTGACGATAAGGTAGCTGTGTAAGGCGGAGTTTACCGCAAAAACGGCGCCAAAAATCAACAAACCTATCAGTAACGTCGCTTGCGCATAAGGCGCAGCAAACAGCGTCATCAGCAGCGCGATACTCGCTGGGATCAATGTCAGCAAGCTCGCCCACTTAAGTGCGGCCCCGCCATCAGGCACCTTGGCGACACTCAAGCCAATGCTGCCATGGCCTGTGCTAGTTTGGCCTGTGAGCTTGGGGGCGATGCTTTGCACCGCGCCATAGCCTATCACCCACAGCGCCAGAAAGCCGCCAACCGCCGCATGTCCCCAACCAAACTGGCTGGCTAAATAGACCGGCAGCGCCACCACAAACCACACATCTCGGGCGGCAAACAGACACAGGCGCGCGGCAGATAAGATGTTTATCGAGCGGCTTTTAGAAAACAGCTCACTAAATTTGGGCTTATTTTTTGCCTTGCCTAAGTCTTGCTTAAGGTTAACGATACTGAGCAGCCACACAATGCCCAGCAGCGCTGCCATTACCCCTATGGCACCACTAAACCCAAGCAGTGACAGTAACGCGCCCCCTAAGAAAAACCCTAAGCCCTTGAGGGCATTTTTAGAGCCCGTTAGCAGGGCAATATAGCGGTATAACCTGTCCTCATCGCCCTTAGCCACCAGCATTTTCACGCTACTTTTAGCACTCATCTTGTTGAGATCTTTAGCGATCCCAGAGCAAGCCTGGCTTGCCATAACCCAAGGTACGGTGAGCCAAACACTGGGCACCAGTAACATTGCCAGCGCCGCCACTTGCAGCCCTAACCCCATATTCATGGTGCGATTAAGCCCAAGACGTGCACCAAGATAGCCACCCACTAAGTTAGTCACCACACCAAAAATCTCATAAAAAACAAATAGCATGGCAATCGACAGCGGCGAGTAGCCTAACTGATAAAAGTGCAGCACCACCAGCATGCGCAGCGCGCCATCGGTGAGCGTAAATGCCCAATAGTTTCCCGTGACAATGAGGTATTGGCGTATTTCAAACGGCAATGCGCGAACTGTGGCGAACATCTAATATCCTTACTATTACGCTTTGTCTACGCGCCCGACCATTCTGACCAGCTCGGCGGTGCGATTGGCATAGCCCCACTCATTGTCGTACCAAACATACAGCTTAAGCTGGGTATCGTTGATCACCATAGTCGACAAGGCATCGACGATAGCTGAGCGCGGATCTGTCTTGTAATCCACCGAGACCAGCGGGCGCGTTTCATAGCCTAAAATACCGTTAAGCTCAGCTGCTGCCGCCTGTTTAAATAGGTCGTTCACCTCGGTGACTGTGACGGGGCGCAGCATCTCAAACACGCAATCTGTGATGGAGGCGTTAGCCAATGGCACCCTTACCGCATGGCCGTTTAGTTTCCCCTTAAGCTCAGGAAAAATATGGGTGATCGCGGTGGCGGAACCTGTGGTGGTCGGAATAAGCGATTCACCGCAGGCACGGGCACGGCGCAGATCTTTATGGGGCGCATCTAAGATGGTTTGCGTATTGGTAATGTCATGAATGGTGGTCATCGAGCCATGTTTTATGCCTATCTGCTCATGCAGCACTTTAACCACTGGGGCTAAACAATTGGTCGTGCATGACGCAGCGGTGACGATAGGATGCTTGGCGGCATCATACAGCTGATGGTTAACCCCCATGACGATATTCAGTACGCCCGCTTCTTTGACAGGCGCCGTCACCACCACACGTTTAACACCTTGATCTAAATAGGCTTGTAATAAGGCTGTGGTTTTCATCACGCCCGAGGCCTCAATCACCACATCACATGCCGACCAGTCGGTGGCGGCGATGGTGCTATTCATACTGGTCGTTATCCGTTTATCGCCAATGACAATATCGGCCCCCTCAGCTGCCGCTTCATGGGACCAGCGACCATGGATAGAATCAAATGTTAATAGGTGGGCTAAGGTAAGCGCATCACCGGCGGGATCGTTAATCTGCACAAACTCAATATCGTCCCACGCCCACGCGGCCCGAAGCGCCAAACGCCCCATGCGGCCAAAACCGTTAATGCCGACTTTAATTGTCATGTTACTCTCCTGAAAAGGGCTATTCTGCTCGGTTAATGTTTAGATGCGGCGCTAATGGCCCGCTGGTATTTTGCTTTATCTCGATTGACAAATGCCACTAACGACAACATCACCGGCACTTCGACCAGCACGCCAACCACAGTGGCTAACGCCGCGCCCGAATGCAGGCCAAACAGTGAAATAGCTACCGCAACGGCGAGTTCAAAAAAGTTAGAGGTGGCGATCATGCACGCAGGACCTGCGACATTTTGCGCGATATTCAGTTTTTTCGCGGCAAAGTAGGCAATAAAGAAGATGCCATAGGTTTGGATAAGCAGCGGAATGGCAATCAGGGCAATGTTCTGTGGCTGCGCCAATATGGTATTGGCCTGCAAACCAAATAGCAGTATGACCGTGGCAAGGAGACCCAATATCGACCAAGGTTTAATGCGACCAATAAAGCCATCAACCCGCTTTGAGCCACCGCGGCGATTTAACCACTGGCGTGTTATCACTCCCGCGATTAAGGGCAGCACCACATATAACCCCACAGAAATTAACAGGGTTTGCCAAGGCACCTGAATATCGCTCACCCCAAGCAGAAAAGCGCAGATGGGGGCAAAGGCAAACACCATAATAAGATCGTTAACCGATACCTGTACCAAGGTGTAGTTAGGATCGCCTTTAGTCAACTGGCTCCACACAAACACCATTGCCGTACAGGGGGCAACGCCGAGCAAAATCATGCCTGCGATATACTCGCTAGCGGTTTGCGCATCCACTAAACTGGCAAAGAAAACCTTAAAAAACAACCAGCCAAGTAGCGCCATGCTAAAGGGTTTTATCAGCCAGTTAATCACCAGCGTCAGCACCAACCCCTTAGGGCTCTTGCCCACATTTTTGACCGCCGTAAAATCAATTTGCACCATCATGGGGTAGATCATCAACCAAATTAGCAGCGCGATCAGCAAGTTGACCCTGGCATATTCTAATGAAGCAATAAGGGCAAACAGCGCCGGAAAAAAATGGCCCAACACCACGCCACACCCAATCGCTAAACCAACCCACACACTTAAGTAACGCTCAAAGAGTCCCATGCTATTCACCTATCTTGCTGTAGTATTTAATCTTAACTTGCCTGACTCAGCTGATTTAACAGCATGCCTTAATACGTTCAGGGCGCTGCCCCATCGCATCTAGACGGGCCAGTGCCGCCGCCACTAAGTTAGGGTTACCCTGCCAAGTTTGCTCGATAACATTATGCACCCATGGCAGCAATGCCGGATTGATACGGTAAAACACCCACTGGCCTTGGCGACGAGAACTCAACAGTTCGGCTTTACGCAACTGGGCAAGATGACGCGATATTTTGGGTTGGCTCAAATTCAATGCGCAGATTAACTCGCACACACACAGCTCACCCTGACCGTAAATCAGCAGCAGGCTGAGTAATCGAGTTTCATCGGACAGCGCTTTAAAAATCCCAGTGGCCATACACGGCTCCAACACAGACATATTACATATGCTTAAGCATATATATGGATTTTCATATGTTCAAGTTGGCAGTCGATTTATTCTGCGTTAGGGCCCTTTAGGCCAAAAAAAAGCGAGTGCCTTGGCACTCGCTGATTCATCGCTTGGGGGAAATGGACTGCGGATAAGCTAGTTACCGGCTATCTTCATTTCGTCGAGTAAGATACCGCCGGTGCGGATAGACGATCGCATATCGCGATCTTTAGCCACCGCCACAATATTGCGGTACATATCTTTAAGATTACCCGCGATAGTGATCTCTTCTACTGGGTATTGCACCACCCCGTTTTCGACATAGAAGCCGGCCGCGCCGCGAGAATAATCGCCCGTCACGCCGTTAACCCCTTGTCCCATCACTTCGGTCACGATTAAGCCTGTGCCCATCTGCTTGATGAGTTCATCGAAGGTTTGCCCTGTGTGCCCTAAAGTCCAGTTATAGATGCCGCCCGCATGGCCCGTATTGGTTAAACCGAGTTTACGCGCCG
Source organism: Shewanella sp. 553 (assembly GCF_059338375.1). Lineage (NCBI taxonomy): Bacteria > Pseudomonadati > Pseudomonadota > Gammaproteobacteria > Alteromonadales > Shewanellaceae > Shewanella > Shewanella sp. 553. The sequence goes on along the minus strand of NZ_CM181701.1, from coordinate 440,570 downwards.
AATAACTGGTCAGCAGGTAGGTGGATAAGATCCCCTGACTGATAATATTACGCTCAATGGTCGCCACGCCTTCACTGTCATAAAAAGCACTGGCCAGCGCCCCTTTTAGATGCGGTTGCTCGGCAATGTTAAACCAATCGGGGAAAACTTGTGTGTCGATGGCGTCTTGCAAAAAGCTTGATTTACGGTACAAGCTGCCGCCACTGATGGCCCCTACAAGGTGGCCCATCAAGCCAGTTGCCACATCGGGGGCAAACAGAATCGGTAACTTGGTGGTCGCTATCTTACGTGCACCCAGTCGACTAACGGTTTTTTCAGCCGCTTTTAGCCCGACAGTTTCTGGCGTCCACAGGTCGCTGAACTTGCGCGCTATGGTGTAATCATAATCACGCTGCATCTGGCCTTCTTGCTCACCAATCACTACACAACTGAGGCTGTAACGCGAGCTGACATAGCCATTTAAGAAACCGTGGCTATTGCCATACACTTTAGCACCGGTATGGGCATTAGCGCTGGCGCCATCGGAGTTTTTTATACGAGCGTCAGCGCTTAATGCGGCTTCTTCGGCGCGCGCGGCGAGTAATTCAAGCTCTGCTGGGGTCGTGTCATGCGGATAGTACAACTCAAGATCGTCAATATGTTTAGCCATTAAGTCGGCATCGGCAAGGCCATTGAAAGGATCTTCTGAGGTAAATTTAGCAATATCATCGGCGGCTTTAACGGCGCGGCGGATCGCTTCAGGGCTTAAATCTGACGTAGATGAGCTGCCTTTGCAGCCGCCCCTAAACAGGGTGATGCCCAAGGCGCCATCTTTATTAAACTCAACGGTTTCAACTTCTTTTAGACGAGTCGATACCGATAAGCCTTGCTGCTTACTAATCGCGACTTCGGCACCTGTGGTACCCAATGTAGCGGCATACTCTAATGCCATAGCAACGGCGTCTTTTAATGAATCCAGTTCAAGTTCAATGCTAGAAGAAGGCACAAATCTACTCTTTCGTTGTCAATAATGGCTGTAGCATAACAAACCCGCTAGGCTTTCACATTAAATAACTGCCGTCCCCAATAGGCGATATTCCAATGAAATGGTATTATTAGGGGAGTTTTTGTTAGAGATTTTTGATTATGAATATTGTTGGTGACTCAGAACATTTTAAACAGCCCTTTGACCATGACGAAGAATATGTCAGTAGAGCTGAAACCAAGCGAGAAATCGCGATTTACCAAGAGCTTGGTAAACAGTTAGTTGCACTCAGTAAGAGCCAGATTGATAAGCTGGATCTGGATGAGTTGCTATACGACAACGTGCTCAAGGCTAAAACCATCCGCATCAATACCGAAGCCTATCGTCGCCATCTGCAATACATTGGCAAGATAATGCGTAATATCGATATTAATGTACTGCAAAGCGATCTTAAAAATGTGCTTAACCAAAACCGCAATGAGAGCTCAAAAATCAATGTGGCGGAAAAGACAAAAGATCAGCTGTTAACTGGTGGCGATGATGCTATTCAAGCCTTAATCGAGCAGCACCCGACGCTAGAGCGACAAAAGTTGCGCCAATTAGTGAGACAAGCAAACAAAGAGCTGGCAAAACAACCAGAGCAAGCCTCAAAGTCAGCCCTTGAGCTAGTGAAATATATCAAGGCAGAAACCGCCGAATAAGGTTACGGTTTTGCTGACGTTTATCGCTCAAGCTATCCATATATCTTGAGTTATCATAGCCATATCATCTCTAAACTTATAAGCCCGCTTACTCGCGGGCTTATTATTTTTTACCACAGCCTAAACGATTTAGCTCAGTGAGCCACAGCGCGATTGAGTCGATAACGCACCCCAACATAGGCGAGCAGTAGATACCCTAACGCCAGCGCCCACAACTGCCACCACCGAGGCACCACATCCGCCCAACTGGCGCCTAATTGATTAAGCTGCAATATACCTTGGATTGACGGCACAGCCGGGATCAACTGCGACAACCCAATCAGCGGCGCAGGAATCAGCTCCAGCGGCCATACAAAACCAGACACAAACAGAATGGGCATAGAGACAAGTAACAAAGTTTGCGTTGGCAAGTCTCGACGACTAAAAAGACAACTAAAAGCCACTCCAGCCAAGGCAGTCGATAAGATAAAAGGCACCAAAAACAGCGCCACCTGCAACAATTTTCCCTGCACGCTCACGCCATACCAGTAGTAACAAAAACCAAAGTAAAAGCTAGTCATTACGCTATAGATGAGACCAAGGGTGGTAACGCGCGCGCCGATCAATTGCAGCGGACTCATGTCGCTCCAGTAACCTTGTCGCCCCCATTGGCCCGCGCCTAAAATGCTGCCGCCAATAAGCAAGGTTTGATGCAGCACTAACAGCAATACCCCAGGCACCACATAAGCGGTATAGCCTAGTGATGGGTTAAATGCAGGCACACTATTGAGCTTAATCGGATTTAAGTCTCGCTCAACCTGCTTAGCCGAGCGACCATGGGCCAGTAGACCATTAAACTGCACATATTTACCCGCATCGATCCCCGCGGCGGTTAACCCCTCAATAATCGCCGAGTAGATCAGAAAATAGTTGGCATCGCCGCCATAGGCCAACGTCACCCCTTCTTGTCGCAGTAAATCGCGCCTAAAGCCCTCGGGAATAACTAAATAGCCATGGGCCTTGCCACTGACAATCATCGCCTTGGCCTCATTGATGCTCGTCACCTGTGCGACCACATCTAACTTAGGGTTAGCGTCAGCATGGCGGATCAAACGCCGGCTCAAACTAGAGTGGTCGGCGTCAAGTACCACTATCTGCTGCAGGGTCGCCACTTCATTGAGATAAGGTAAGGGATAAAGTACAGCATAAAACAGCACACCACCAAAGAGGGTGATAGCGATGGCCTTATCGGTCACGATTGATTTCAACTCAGCCCAGATCAATGCGCCAAAGTTCATATTAGCGCTCCTCATTGTGAGCCAGATTATCGACAGCCGTGGCCGAAGCTTGGGCTCTAGACTTGAGGAAAACGATTAAGGGCAATAACAGTAAAAAGCCCCAATAGCTGCCCAGTTGCTGCACGAGTATCGTGCTGGTCTGATCATAACTGACCACGCCAATATGAGTGTCGATATAATGGCTCGATGGCATCACCAAACGCCACCACTGGGCCAATATCGGCATCTCTTGGGTGGGAAAGGTCACCCCCATAAAGGCAAACGCCGGTGCAAAGAGCGCGGTACAAAAACTGATCACTCTTGCACTGTCTTGTAGTAGCCAAAAAATGGTTAACACCAACAACCAGATTGCCAGCAGCATCACGAATAGCCCCAACAACAGCTGCCAGCTGTCTCCCGCCAGCGGTAAGCCTAAATAACGATATAAAAGACTGAAAATCACCGCGCCGTGTAATAAGAGTAGTGGCATATACAGCCCTATTTTAACGGCGATCACTCGATAGGTGCCCAATGACCACCAAGGCTGTGGATGCCCGAGACTTAACTCACGATTGAGTGAGTTGGCAAACACTAACATGGCGATGATCTGCAGCAACGCCAGTAGCACGGGTGGCAGTAAAAATACCACATAATTATTGTTAGCATTATATAAGGCGCTGGTTTGGCTACTAAGGGCATTGATATTGATCTCAGCCTGAGCCATAGGCACACCCGCTGCGAGCTGCTTAATCAGCGCCTTTTGCTGCAGTGCTGTGGCAAGAGTCAACTGCAGTTGGCTTGAAAGCAATTTTCCCACCAATAAATATTGGCCGTTATAACGAATATCGATAGTCGGCTGATGGCCCGTCAATAGGTCGTGGTTAAGTTGATAAGGCAATACGACCATGGCATAAGTGTTTGAACGCTGCATCGAGGCTTTTGCTTGCAGCACATCAGGGTAATGCAGCGGTTTTATCACAGAGTTGGCTTGAATTTGCCTCACCAGCATGCGGCTAAGCTGGCTTTGATCTTGGTCGACAATGGCCACAGGCAATTCACGTGGCACACCTGCGCTAAACAGCCACCACAGGCCAAATACCCCAAGCAGTGGGATATAGCTGATCAGCGCCAGCTGCCAAGGATCATGCCACAGCGCATTTAACTCTCGTTGTAAAAGCTGCCTAAAGGGCATCACATCAACGCACCAACAGGGTGGTCATACCGACGCGCAAATCGGCAATCGGCTCAGTGGGTCGCAACTCCATTTCAAAGGTGCGCATATCAAAATCGTGACCACTCTCGGTCGAGCGCCACGTGGCAAAATGGCCCAGCACACTAATGTGATCCACCGTAAAGGGGTAACTGGCCCCTAAGGCCGGGATCTGCACTTCTAGCTGTTGGCCGACTTTATAGTCTTTGAGTTGATCTTCGCGTACCTGAAAAATCGCCCACACATCTTGCATGTCGATAATGCTGACCACAGGAAAACCGCTCGGGGCCAGCTCGCCACTTTGCAGTAACACCTCACTGACTTCACCCGACTTGGGTGAACGCATCTGGCTGTCGGCTAAAATGGCACTCACCTCATTAACCGCCCCTTGTGCCATCCGAGCGTTACCTTCGGCGGCCGCTTTAATCTCTTCACGTGCCCCTTCGTCGGTCATTTGGTACATGGCATAGGCTGCTTGCTCGGTATACTTTGCCGCCTGCCACTGGGTAAAGGCTTCGTCACGTTTTTGTCGAGCCAATACCCCTTCAACAAACAGGGCTTCTACACGTTGATAGGTAGTTTGCGCCAGCGTTGCGGCGGCCTTGGCTTTAAGCCATTGCTCTTTAGCGGCGGTGATTTGCTGCTTACGTGCGCCATTATCGGCTTCTTGCTGCTTGGCCTTAGCGGCATCGCGCCCACCTTGCGCCTGCATCAACTTGGCGTTGAGTTCTGGACTATCGATGGCAAACAATAGATCGCCACTAGCCACCTTATCGCCACGGCGCACTAACACCTGCGATACTCGGCCCGGAACTTTGGAGGAGATATTGTATTCACGCGCCTCAATTTGTCCCTGCAAGCGCTCGGGCACTGGGGTGTAAGCCAAGGTCAGTCCGTAAGCTAAAATAGCCACCAAGGCCAGTAACGCCACAATGGCTACAATTCGATTGGTGCGCATGTTTATTTCTCCTGTGCGCCGCGTGCGCGACCGATAAATTCATCTAACTGACCACTGACCGCCATGAGCTTGGCATAAGCCACCACATAACGGTAACGCGCCGCTAATTGCTGGGTGGCTACGGCGCTAAGTTTTAACTCGGCATCGACCTTTTCAATGGAGGTAGATAATCCTTGGCTAAAGGCTAAATCACGTAAGCGTTTATTTTCGTGAGCTAAAGACAAAGACAGATCTAAAGACTTCACCTCCTCTTCAGCCTGTTGTAGCTGACGATAACTCTGGTCGAGCAGCAGGCTCAAGTCCTGTTGCGTCTGCGCCTTGGTGTAGCGCGCCTGTAATAGTGCGCTCTTAGCGGCTTCCACCTTGCCACTGCGACCATCACGACTTAATAGCGGCACCTTCACCCCGACACCCACCATCCAGTCGGGCTCCACCTTGGCAAACAGGCTGTCATCTTCATACAGGGTATAGTTACCGTACAAAAACACCGTTGGCCGATAGCCGCCTTTTTCTACATCGATAAGCCCTTGGGCTTGGGCTTCTTTCGCTTCGAGTAGCTTCAGCGCCGGGTGCTGAGCCAGCATCAGTTGGCTTAATTGCGGCAAAGAGGGCGGCGTTGGCAGCAAAAACAAGGGCGATGCGGTATCGACCGAGGACTGATGTAACATGCGCGACAAGGCTATTTGGGTCATCTCTAACTGACGTCGAGCACTAGCGTGATCGACCTTGGCATTTTCTAATGCGACCTGAGCATTAAGGCGCTCGACCTTAGCAATTTGTCCTTGCTGCTCCAACTTAAGCGCATGCTCGGCATGCTCGGTGAGCGATTCAACCAACTGCCCTTTGGTACTGGCTAACGCGTGGCTCACCGACACGGCGTAATATCGCTCCACCAGCTGCACAAACAGATCGCGAGTCGACAGTTGGTGCTCTTGCTGTTTTTCCACCACGTGGGCAGCTTGAATCGCTTGCGCCGCAGTGATGCGCCCGCCGGTATAGATAGGCCACATCGCCTGTAGGCTAGCGCGAAAAATATCTTGTTCGGTAAAGGGGGTCACAAACAACGATCCGGGAATGGCACCAATCGCCCCACCTAAGGCTGGGGGTAAACTGCCGGGGTCGAGGCTAGCCAACGGATTTAGATCGCGCAGATCCAGCTCAATGGGTTGCTCTAACCGGGTATAGCTACCGTTCACAGAGAGAGAGGGAAAGTTCAGCGAGTCGGTGGCGCTTTGCTGCGCGGTCGCCCGATTCACTTGTTGCTCACTGGCTTGCAGCTTGTCGCTGACCTTCAGCAGTTGTTGCCACGCATCGGCAAATTGAAGCGCCTTAGCGGCATCAATTTGAGCCGCTGTAGGTTGAGTAGTTTGAGCGGCAGTGTCTGACACTGGACGCGCAGTTTGTGCCATAACGCTGCTCACGCACAGTGATAACAATATGCTGGTTAAATATTTCATTAGCCCCTCTAGAGTTATAACTCTAATCCTTGGCGGATGTTAACATCCATCCCATATAAGTAGTAGCCAGATGGGCACAAACACACTCGATACTGTCTGCATCTGTGCTCAACTTCATTCAGACTATCACTCTGTATGAATGAAGTTGAGCGTTAGGTACGCTTTACCTATCCGATTGACCGACTCATATTACGCTATTGTGGCCTGAGCCAGATCAACATAGCTCGAATGAGTAATACCTTACGCGGTACCACCCACGGTTAAGCGGTCCAGTTTAAGGCTAGGCTGCCCCACCCCGACGGGCACGCTTTGGCCATCTTTACCACACACGCCAACCCCTTTATCGAGGGCCAAATCATTCCCCACCATAGAAATTTGCCCCATGGCCTCTGGCCCATTACCGATCAAGGTTGCGCCTTTAATGGCTTGGGTTATTTCGCCATTTTCAATGAGATAAGCTTCAGAAGCCGAGAAAACAAATTTACCCGATGTGATATCCACCTGACCACCGCCAAAGTTAGGCGCATAAATGCCCTTTTTTACCGACTTAATGATATCGCTCGGATCGGACTCACCCGCTTCCATGTATGTGTTGGTCATACGCGGCATAGGGAGGTGGGCATAAGACTCGCGGCGACCGTTGCCCGTCGATTGTTCGCCCATTAGGCGCGCATTGAGCTTGTCTTGCATATAGCCTTTTAAGATACCGTTTTCGATCAAGACTGTCTTTTGGGTCGCCACCCCTTCATCATCGATGCTCAGTGAACCACGACGATTAACTATGGTGCCATCATCCACCACCGTCACTAGGCTAGATGCCACCTGTTGCCCCACTTTGCCACTAAAGGCACTGCTGCCCTTGCGATTAAAGTCACCCTCTAGGCCATGACCGACCGCTTCATGCAGTAACACGCCCGGCCAACCTGCGCCCAACACCACAGGCATTTCACCAGCAGGGGCATCGATGGCAGTTAGGTTCACCGAGGCTTGGCGCACCGCTTCGCGGGCAAATCCAAAACAGTAAGGTAAGCCGGTCTCATCGGCATCAAATAGCACCTGATAATCATGACGTCCACCGCCACCACTGGCACCGCGTTCACGTTTACCGTCTTGCTCTAAGATCACACTACAGTTGAAGCGCACCAAGGGGCGGATATCGGCTGCAAGCGTGCCATCACTGGCGGCAACTAAGATCTCCTCATGGACGCCAGAGAGGCTAATGACCACCTGAATAATGCGACTGTCTAAGCTGCGCACATAGGCATCGGCTTGTTTAAGTAAGGCAATTTTCTTCACCTCTTCCATGGCCGCGATCGGGTCAGCACTTTGATACAGCGATTGCACCTGCTGTCGTTTCCAGGCTTTAACTTGGCCACTGTTGCCCGCCGCCGAAATGCCGCGCGCCGCTTCAACGGCCGCGTTTAAGGCGTTAGGGGTAATTTCATCGGCGTAAGCAAACCCGGTTTTTTCACCTGAGATCGCCCGCACACCCACGCCGCGTTCGATATGGAAACTGCCATCCTTAACGATGCCATCTTCTAATACCCAAGATTCGTGACGACTGCCTTGAAAATAGAGATCAGAAAAATCGACCTGATGCTGATGAATGCTATTTAAATAGCCTTGCAACTGAGCAAGCGACAATCCATCTTGCAATAAGCTCTGTTCTACTTGGGTTAAAAATGGCATTAATACTCTCTCTTTAGCTCGCCTTGTGCGAGTTATTTCATGATTCATTCAATACCCAGATCGCTTAGGATCTGAGCTTAGGCACGCTAAACCGATTATGTTTAGCCACAGGTATGGCACGGCGAATAGGCGCTAGCTCATCCAGCTCGATAGTCGTTGACAGCCACCCGATTTGCTCATTTTTCTGTGCCACTATGTCGCCCCATGGGTTTATCACACAACTGTGACCCCAGGTTTCGCGACTGCCCTGATTATGTTGCCCCCACTGCGCCGCAGCCAAGACAAAACATTGGTTTTCTATCGCCCGCGCCTGCAACAAGGGCTGCCAGTGTGCCTTGCCAGTGACGTTAGTAAACGCCGCAGGCAGCACAATGATCTCGGCGCCCATCTCTCGCATGGCGCGAAACAGGTCGGCAAATCTGAGGTCGTAGCATATCGCCATACCGACTTTACCGAAAGGTGTATCGACCACAGTGATCCGCTCTCCTGGGCAAAAAGTCTCACTTTCGCGATAGCTTTTAGTGCCATCGGCCACATCCACATCAAACAGGTGCAGCTTGTCATAGTGGCCTAACGTAGCGCCCTTATCATCAAACAGATAACTGCGGCTATAAACCCGTCCATCGTCGGCTAAAATCGGTATCGTGCCGGCCACCAGATAAACCCCATATTGCGCCGCTTTTTGCGCCAAAGCCTGCTTTAGCGGGCTGTGCTGGTCAGTACTTGCATAGGCGAGTTGCTGGCTTTCATGGCCACCAAACAACAAACAACACTCGGGTAACACCACTAGATGTGGCTGCGCACTCGGCGCTAATAGCTTAAGCTGCTCGTCGATAAATTGAAGATTTTCGCTGACATCGCGGCTGCTTTGACATTGTAATAAGCTGACCTGCATACACTGGCTCCTTGTTATCACGGGTCGAATTGGCGCTGGAAAGATTGCCCTGCTGTTTTATCGGTTTTGGCGACTCATTAAACGCTGGCCGCGCCTCAACCGCTGGCTGTGGGATCTCAACTCCTGCGGCGTTAGTCTCAATCGGCGCCTCGTCTTCCATTGTGGTAGGCGACGTTGCCTTGGGCACTACTTGCTTGCGCAGATGTTCTGGCAGCACAGACTCGGGGATCTCTATCTCTTTACTCTTACGCTCGAGTTCTTCGAGCTTAGGCTCTGACATGGTACCTGTGAGCCTAAAGCGGATTTCTGAAATCACCTCAATCACAGGTTCTAGCACCTTGGTCAAGGCAAATGCCCCCAAGCCTAAGGTCCAACCGCCAGTACTCAGTAATACCACAGTCGGTACACTGGAGGCCAGTTGCGGCACGAAGCGAATATCATAATTTAAGCTTTCGGTGGTCAGGTCGGTATAACCGCGCACCCGCATATTACCGGCCACGGCATCCATCTCAGAATCTGTGGTTTTAACCACGCCATTGTCTATCTTAAGCGTGCCAGTAAAAGAGGTAAAATAGAGCCCTTTGCCAAATACGTCCGAAAAGTCCAGCGACAGCTTACGTAGCAAAGAATCTAGGCTAAACAGCGAGAAAATCCGCGCGCCTTTATCACTGACTTGCGACAGATGACCTTTACCTAGTTGATAGTTCACTTGGCCATTTAAGGTCTCTAACGAAAACGCATAAGGAGCACCGGCCCAAGATAACTGGGCTTGCAGCGCCACGGGCGACTCTTGAAGCCCTGTATTTATGCCTAAACGTTCTGACACCTCATCGAAGGTGTTAGCCTTAAGATCTAGTTCAAACTCGGTACGATTTTGCTGTTCGCGATTAAGCCAAGCCCCTTTGCCCTTAAGGGTGATACCTTCAGTGGTGAGCGAGATCGTCTGAATTTGATAATTGCCATTTTCAGGTGAGGCTTGCAACACCAGATGACCTAAAGGCTTATCAAACACACTAAACTCATCGACATCGATGGCCAATGGCGGCAGATGGTTCAAGACGGTGTCTTGAGTAAAATTCGCAGCTGACGACTCGCTTTGAGTCGCCACAGCAAAGTCAAAATGACTAGCAACCACCTTGATTCCTTGGGTGGCCCAATCGGGGTAAAAATCGATGCGACCTAAAAACTCTTTGGCTTGCCCCTCAAAACGCCAGCCATGCTCTGTGGTGTGACCTTGCAACGCCAAATCGGTCAGCGGCTGACCAAATAACAATAATTTATCTATGTTGCCATCGAGAGAGATAAGCGCAGGAAAAAATCCACGCTCGACCGCCTTATCTTCCACTATCTCGGCGCTCATCAAGGTTGAGGCGATGCTATGATCAGGATCTATTTGTGGGGATTTAGCCGTTGATGACTCTGGCGTTAAGGCCTTAACCATGGCCGTATCGAGTTCATCGGTACTGGCGGGCACGGCCGCTATCAATGCTTGGATAATAGGCAGCCACTGCACAAAATCGGTCTCGGGCAGATCCAGTTGCAGGTGACCTTTATCGCGGCGTAACTCATCTCCGGGCTTGAAGGTGCGCCCCAGTAGCAGGTCAAAATGAGCTAACTGGCCGGCCGATTGTTCATTGAAACCGCCCCAAAATTCGAGTTTCTCCCCCAGTTTGGCTCCCAGTGACGATTGCTTGTTATCACCGATGAGTTCAAGGGATAGGTTAGTGGTAGTGTCGGCGCTTTTGGCAAAATCGCCGGGCAAGGTAAGGCTTACGCCCTTAAGATCGCTGCTGATCTGCGCTTGCATGCGATAACCCAAGGGGTCGAAAATTAATGTGAGCGCGCCAACCCAATCGAGGTTGCCCTGATAATAGTCACTCAAGGGGTTGTCTAGCATGGGCGATAAACCATCGAGCTGCCAACGCCCCAGCATATCCAGGTTTAACCCGTAATTCTGGTTAACCTTACCAGTGTCGAAACTCAAAGAGATGGGTTGATCGAATAACTGCGCCGTAATGGCCTCGCCCGTGACCACTTCATTGACAAAATAGATCTTACCCGTCACATCATTGAGCTGTACGCCGGGTTGACTGATGTACACCGGCGTCTGGTTAAAGGATACGCTGCCACGAATATCTTCTTGACCACCGTCATACAAGGGAATGGTCAAGTCCAACTTGGCATCGACCTCGCCTTGCACCTGCACCACCTCAAGCGTGGCACCAACGCTATCTCTGAGTGGCGACTGTAACAATACGGCGGTTGCCGCATCGCCATGGGTGTGCAGATCACTTTTGACGGTTAAGACAGTCTCCTTCCCCATGCGGGCAATGCCCACATGAGTACCGTCGGCGACCACATCGAGTAGTTTGCCCTTCTCGACCCAGATATCCATGGCCGCATTTTCAAATAAGGCACTTAAGCTCAAGGCGTCCACTTCGGGCCAATCGGGCACAAATTGATAACGCGCCTGTTGCAGGGTAAATCCCGCCTGAAACACACCACTGTTATCGTCATAGGGGAAGTTGGCTAAGGGGCCATGCCATAACACCTTGGCATCGTCACTGCGTCCAGCCTTAATGGCGCCAGTCAGGTAATCGATTAAGGTGTTACTCATGCCATGCTGCGGAAAGTAGCGCTTAGCATTGGCAGCATCTTTCACTATCACATCGGCCAGCAAGCTCAAGTGTACCTTATCAGCAAACAGCATTTTTAGGCCGGCGTCGAGTCGTAAATCGGCATTGGCAAGCTGTAAACGCGGGGCGATCAGCGCCGCCTTGTCCATATCATACTTAACGGTTGCTGGCTCACCACTTAGACGCAGCGGCTCAGCAAAGCCGCTATCAAAGTCGATGCGATAATCCTGCTTAGGTAACGACACATACAGGTCTGTACCATCAAGGCCAAGCACGACATCGATAGGGCCACTGCCCGGGATACCTTGCTCATATAGCCAAGCCAGCTGTTGTCCCTTGGCAGAAAAACGCAGCGCGGGCGCAGCTTGGTTAAGCTCATACTCGAGGCGCGCATCGACAATCGAGCCGCTGGGCGACATCGCTTGCCAAGTATTAAGCCCAGCCAACTCCATACCCGGTACCAAGGGCAGCAGCGGCAGCAGCACACTGGCGTCGAGCCGATTGATCGCCCCTTGTAGGCGATCTTGTTGCTGACTCAGGCTGACATTAAGCTCTGGCCACGCTTGCTGATTAGTCACAAAGGCTAAATTGTGACTGGTTAAGTGCCAACCTTGGCTGGTAGGGGCCCAATTAAATTGCCCCGCTTGGATCTCAAATTTTTGCTGCTCACCATTTAGCTGCCACTGTAACCAGCTAGGGGTAAATGCCATAGTGGCAGACGTAATTTGCCGCCGTGCAAAACTAGCCCACGCCTGTAAGTTCACCACTCCTTCAAGCGGTAAACTGCGGTTTTTATCGTAAGGATTAACTTGTTTTGAAGCCCATTCACCGAGATCTAACGCGTTAGCGGCAACATAGAGTTGGCCGATCAATTCATCGGGGCGACTCCCATCACCATTAATATCGACACGAAGTGATAAACGCTCGACCTCGGAGGCCCCATGGTCGAGAAACAGTTGCCCCTGGCCACGATGAGAGTCACCAAGATTGCGCCAGCGCAAATTATTGATATGAATAGGCGGATATTGATGTCCATCGCTGAGTAGCTGCATTTTAACATCGGTAATGGCAAACCTATCGAGCTGCTCTAATAGCAACTTATATACCCAGTCGGTATTGGCTGCAGGCCCACTCGATGCTGCGTTAGTGCTAGCACTTGAGTTTAATTGATCGATATTTAGGGCGACTTGCACCCCTTCAAAAATGACATTCTCAATTTGTGGTGAGGCCGACACTAGGCTTTGCCAAAAGTCGAGTTTCACATGCACATCTTTGATCACTAAAGTAAAAGGTAAATTATTTTGCGGTGGTAGCACCAAGTTTTTAACCGTCATCGCTGGCCCAAACGCCTGCCATTCAGCGGTCAACTCGGTGACATTAACCACGACTTGGTATTCTTGTTCGATATAGCTGACCAGCTGCTGACGCACCTGATCCAGCTTGGGGAGCAAACCACGAAACAAGCTCACACTAAGGGCAAACACCACCAAAATAATCGCTAACGTTTGCCAGCATAAACGGCCAAAGCTACGGGGACAAAATGAACGTGACACTACATTATCACCACATCAAATTTATTCTGCGCATACATAGGCTCACTCTGCAGCCGTACCCGCTTACCGATATAGGCGCCCAGCTCAGCTAATAAATGACTCTCTTCACCGGTTAAACTGGTGTGCACGGCTGGTGAACAATAGACTAAAAACTCATCGACATCATAGCCACGGTCGAGGCGAATGATCTCACGGAAAATTTCATAAGAAACCGTTTCCACCGTTTTTAAGGTACCTTTACCTAAACAAACCGGGCATTCACCACACAGCACATGCTCTAAACTTTCTCGGGTGCGTTTACGGGTCATCTCGACTAGGCCAAGGCCTGAAAAACCACTGACATTGGTTTTTACTCTATCGGTCGCTAGGGCGGCTTCTAAGGTGGTTAATACCCGTTTTTTGTGGTCTTCATTAAGCATATCGATAAAGTCGATAATGATAATGCCACCTAAATTACGCAGCCGCAGCTGACGGGCAATGGCATGGGTCGCCTCGAGGTTGGTGTTAAAAATGGTTTCTTCAAGATTACGATGGCCGACAAACGCGCCAGTATTGATATCGACCGTGGTCATGGCTTCGGTTTGATCTATGATCAAGTAACCACCAGACTTTAGCTCGACCTTGCGCCCAAGGGCGCGCTGCACTTCATTTTCGACATCATAAAGATCAAAAATGGGCACTCGACCCGAGTAGTGCTCAATCTTCTCGGCGATCTCCGGCATAAACTCTTGGGCAAATTGCAGCAGCTCTTCATAGGTCTGGCCCGAATCCACCTGAATTTGGTCCAGTTCGGTGCCGACAAAATCCCGTACAATACGCACCGGCAACGCTAAATCTTGATACAACAGCGCCACGCCAGGACGTTTACGGCGCTCGCTGACCTTACCCCAAACACGGCGTAGGAAGGCGGCATCTTGTACTAGCTCTTGCTCGCCCGCATTTTCGGCGGCGGTGCGGATAATAAAGCCGCCATCTTCATCAACAAAAGGCTCGGTTAACCCTTTTAGGCGGGCACGCACCTCTTCAGACTCGATGCGTTGCGATACCCCAATGTGGCTTGAACCCGGCATGAAGACTAAATAACGCGAAGGCAGGGTGATGTCTGTGGTTAAACGCGCCCCCTTAGTGCCCAAGGGATCTTTCACCACTTGCACCATAATATCTTGCCCCTGACGGACTAGCTCACCAATGTCACGCACCACAAAGTTGCCTTTTTCTACATCGGCGACACACTCGGTATGGGGCACAATATCAGAGGCATGCAGGAAGGCGGCTTTATCTAAACCGATATCGACAAAGGCGGCTTGCATACCGGGTAATACACGGCTGACTTTGCCTTTGTAGATATTGCCAACCAAGCCACGCTTCATGCGCCGCTCGATATGCACCTCTTGCAAGATGCCATATTCAACCAGGGCGACCCGGGCTTCGGTCGGCGTCACATTGATCAATAACTCAGAACCAATCTTACGCTGCACTCTGTTTTTGACAATGTGACTCATGACTACTCACTTACTCTAATTTAAGGCGTTAGCGTTATTCCCAACACTACAGCTAATTGGCTCAAAATTATAAGACCTGCATCTCGCGCAGCAGGGCTTTGGTTTCCACTAAGGGCAAGCCAACAACCGCCGAATAGCTGCCTTTGATCGCTTCGACAAAACACCCACCGAGACCTTGTATGCCATAGGCTCCGGCCTTATCCATCGGCTCTTGGGTGGCAATATACGCGAGGATATCTTGTTGTGTTAGGCCACAAAATTGCACTTTAGTTTCAACGAGACACGATAACGTCTTGGTGCCATCGGTCACGGCCACCGCCGTCATCACGCTATGCTCGCGCCCCGACAACTGCTGCAGCATCTGCTCGGCATCGGCTGCATCTACTGGTTTACCTAAGATCTGTCCATCGAGCACCACTATGGTATCCGAGCCCAATACCACCGCGGGTGACTGGCCGTAAAGCGCCAAGCCAGCTTGCGCTTTTTCCACCGCTAGACGCTGCACAAACTGGGCGGCGGTTTCACCTGCTTGGTGACTCTCATCGATATCGGCAGCTAATACGTCAAAGCTAAACTCGGGGGAGGCCATGCCAATTTGGGCTAATAATTCGCGGCGACGCGGCGACGCTGAGGCTAATACTAATGTCATGTTTATCTCACTTTATAGGTGCGCCGCACCCGTCTGAGCATCCAGAAGACCCAAGGCCAGATGATTAAACTCGATACGGCAGGTAAAAACAGGCTGACATCGAAACGGGCCACATCGACCACAAACTCAATCCAAAATACCACCAGATGGTGCAAGCACACCAAGCAGGCGATCACTAAGGCTTGTTGCCACATGGGGAAGGTGCGCAGGCGCTGAAAATGCAATACCACCACATAGACAACTAATGACATCGACAGAGCCCGAATGCCCAAATGTGCCCCAAGTAAAATATCCAGCAGTACGCCTAAGATCCACGCCGATAAAATATTGTATCTGTGGGGCAACGCCATCGCCCAGTAGATCATCACCAGCAAGACCCAATCGGGGCGCCAACCTTCGACGATGCTAGGTAATGGCATGATTTGAAACAACATCGCCACCAGAAAACTTAACCATACGACCCAGCGGCCGTTGGGAACATGCATACTCATGGTGTTACCTCTACCGCAGCGTCATCCGGCTTGTCAGTCTCATCACTGCTAGGCGCAGCATAACCATCGGGCCACAGCAATAGCAGATAGCGAATTCTGTCTAATGCTGCCAGAGGCTGGGCAGTAACGGTGGCGTAACTCTGGCCATCGTCTTTGCCGACGCTGATAATACGCGCCACGGGATATCCTTCGGGAAAACGCTTACCTAAGCCAGATGACACCAAGAGATCGCCCACTCGAAGATCGGTACTCTTCGCGACGTGGCGTAGCTCCAGTTCGTCAATTTCACCCGTACCTTGCACCATCAGACGCACATCATTGCGGGTTACTCGCACCGGAATGGCATGGGTAACATCTGAGATCAATAACACCCGGCTGGTGAGTTCGCTAATCTCTACCACTTGACCGACCACGCCGTGAGCATCGACCACGGGCTGTCCGACAAACACGCCACTGCGTGCACCGTGGTTTAATACCACGTAATGACGATAGGGATCGCTGGCCACTTCCATCACCTCGGCGACCACTTTTTTGGCATCCATATGCACAGGAGACCCCAGCAGGGAGCGCAGACGATCATTTTCTTGGCGCAGGTGTTCAAAACGCTGCAAGCGTTCACTCATTAGCAGTTGTTGGCGTAGTAGCTCTTTGTTTTGCTTAGCCAGCATGTTACGGGTCGCCAAGCTTTCTGCCGACCAGTCAAGTACCGCACCTGGAATGTTGGCAACGTATTGTAAGGGGCTTAAAATGGAGGAGATGGATTGACGCACAGGCTCAAGCCTATCGTTAGCCACCAACAGGATCACCGACAACATAATTGCCAATGTTAGCCTGAATTGATTTGAAATACCGCGCGCAAAAATGGGTTTCATAAAACACTTAAGGCAGCTACCTGCGGCGACTGGGATAACAACTCGACTCGAGTCGTTTGGCTAAATGAGTACAAAAAGCGCATAAACCAGGTTGCCAGCATTAAGCTGCCTAAATTAAGTCGAATTAATTTTCTTCTGAAAAGAGATCGCCGCCATGCATATCGATCATCTCTAAGGCTTTACCGCCACCACGAGCGACGCACGTTAGTGGGTCATCGGCCAGCATCACCGGAATACCGGTTTCTTGCATCAATAAACGGTCGAGATCACGCAGTAGCGAACCACCACCGGTGAGCACCATGCCGCGCTCAGAGATATCTGATGCCAACTCTGGCGGCGACTGCTCTAGCGCCACCATCACGGCACTAACGATGCCAGACAGTGGCTCTTGTAGTGCTTCTAAAATTTCGTTGCTGTTAAGCGTAAAGCTGCGCGGAACCCCTTCGGCAAGGTTACGACCACGCACTTCAATTTCCAGTACTTCATCACCCGGATAAGCCGTGCCTATGGTGTGTTTAATCCGCTCGGCGGTGGCTTCACCAATCAGGCTGCCGTAGTTACGACGCACATAATTGATGATGGCATCATCAAACTTGTCACCACCAATACGCACTGAAGAGGAGTACACCACGCCATTAAGCGAGATAATTGCCACTTCGGTGGTACCACCACCGATGTCGATAACCATAGAGCCTGTGGCTTCCGACACTGGAAGACCTGCACCTATTGCCGCCGCCATTGGCTCTTCAATTAAATAGACTTCACGCGCACCTGCGCCCATCGCCGATTCACGGATCGCGCGACGCTCCACTTGAGTCGCCCCAACAGGCACGCACACCAACACCCGTGGGCTTGGACGAAAAACGCTGTTGTTATGCACTTGCTTAATGAAATGCTGCAACATTTTCTCGGTGACATAAAAATCGGCAATCACGCCATCTTTCATTGGCCGAATGGCCTGAATGTTACCCGGTGTACGGCCCAGCATCTGCTTGGCTTCTGTGCCCACAGCGGCAACAGACTTTTGCCCACCACTGCCGCGTTCGCCACGAATAGCAACAACCGAAGGCTCGTTTAACACTATGCCCTCTTCGCGAACGTAAATTAAGGTGTTTGCCGTACCCAAATCGATCGAAAGATCGTTAGAAAAAATGCCACGCAGCTTCTTGAACATGTAACCAGCCTGTCTCAGTCGAGTCGGAAAAATAAAAATCAGGTAACTTTATCAATCACCCCCCGATTCCACAAGGATATTATGCCGATCGCACCATAAATATCTGTTCATTTGTGAGGGTTTGTATCACAAGTGAGATTACTGGGCTAACCCTGCATCTCATCGTAAGAATTTATACCGCCCATCGCATCATCATAACCAGTTAACAAGTCACTATTGGCTTAACGTACTTCACGCCAAAATATCACCTTGTCGTGACCTCGATAAGTGCCAAAGTAAGCATTCGCACGTGGATCGTAAAGCGTGGTCGGTGTCGAGCCATCAAAATTCCAATACCACTTTAACCACGGCTTAACGTGTTGCTTTAGCGGAACCTCACCGGCAGCATTTGGCACAGAGAAATAGCTATAGCCTCGACCTAAACTAAGGCTGCCACTCTGCAGGGTTAAAGTGGGGTTACTGTAGGCGCGGATGGCAGGAAAGCCTGCCGGCGGTTGCATATATAATCCCTCAGTCGATGCCTCGGTTGCATCGAGTGAGGTTTGAGTATTGTAGAGTGAGCAGTTATCTATGCTGTTAATCACCCAAGTGGCCTCTCCTGTGGACGCGACGCTGCTAACATATTCGGCGCGCAGCGGCAGACGTAAACTTTCAGACTCTGGACCATAACCATTTTCTAACGCCAAACGCCCGTACCTAAGCGTAAATGCATCACCATCGGCGATATCGGTAAAGGTAAAGCTTCGGCAGCTGCCAGCAGCGTCATCCTGATAACAGATCCCGTCCTCGTCACTCACATCTGCAATCGACAAGGTCAAATCAAACTTGCCATCAAATGGTGTGAGCGGCGTTGGGCTGCGCAGATAATTGACTTGCGCGCCAATTAATTCGGCAACATTAGGTGTGCTCAGATAATTAACCACGCCCGATAACGCTGGAGCCAGACTATCAGCAATCGCCGCCCTGCTAGAGGTATCGAGATACTGACGCCCGCCCCAGCTATTACGCTGCTGAACATCTCGATGCTGATAGCGCCACCACTCACCCTGTTGATAATTAGTCGTCACGCCATTATTGGCACTATAGCCCACCACTTGTATCCTTGGCTCGGCTCCCGCGGTAAAACTAAAGGGTTGGTTCATATAGGTGAATGTACCGCAGCTATGAGTCACTTCAGGTATGTTACCCGTGATCCCCAAATAAGCGGGAGTAAAGCGGCCAAACACCTCACTGCTCGACTTGTCGATAACAATGGTAACCCCGTCATAATTTAATGCAGAGGACAAGGCTACCTTCATGGTGCCCACTTCGTTCCAGCTCTGCTCGCTAATCGAAAGTGCTGTTTCGGTATTAGATAGCGTAAATTCAACCGATGCTAGCCCTAAGCTACCATCACTACCTGAGCTAGGCTCCACGACTTGCGAGCGCATACCAAATCCTGAGTAGACAAAATTTTGCAACGCGTTGTTATCGCTAAAATCACTGTCGCCATCACTTTGCCAACAGGCCGCTTTTACCTGCATAGCAAACGGCTCAGCGGCAGCGGCTAATATTTGACAATTTTCATCATAGGGATCACTAGCATCGCAACGCTTATTACTGCCGCCATTGAAAAAGTGAAAACCCGCTGGCGCGGCGGTAAAGGTATCACTGTGACTCAAGGTTAAGGTATCAGTGCCACCGGTTGGTAAATTTACAGTATGAAGATGCTCTGCCGTTAACCTGACGACACCAGCCTCAGGATAATTGGCACTCAATGTCGCCACCCCTTGCCCATTAAAATGAACATCCATGCTACTTGTGGTGCCAGCATCGATCTCTGTGGTTGCAGTGGGCGCAAGTAGACTATTGAGGGTTAATTTAGCTGGGTTGTTGACGGCTGATGGACGCTCGTAACCTAAGCTGAAATGAATCGTCTTGGTCTGATCGGCAAACAGAGGCTGACACTGCTGAGTCTGGGTATCTTTGGTTACCGCAAACAAATTAAAGTTAGTGCTGTCCTTACAAGACAAGGTGTTAGGCACATCGAAGTAGAAGCCCGTATCTTCAAAATTCAACAAACATTGTGAATTATTCACCAAGCCACCGTCGATATAACAGCGATAGGGCGCACTTGGCGCCGTGGCACCGAGTCCTACCGACACGGAACCGCCATCGGTGTGCCACAGTTGTGTTTGGGTATTACCGCTAAAACTCACATCGCTATATTTATGACTATTTTTAGTAAGCTCGACCGAACTCCGCACACTTGACTCACTGGAACAATCATTGTTGATGCAGGCGCGCAGCGTGATCGCTTTAGCCGCGCAGCTGAGTGCGCCAGAGGTAAATTCGACGCGATAGTGATCGATTATGACGGGATCGATAGGTTCTTTGTTACACATGCCGCCGAAGTCAGCATCTTCTATGGCACTGGGGTCAAAATCCACATTACCATTACCTGTAATATCTAAATCATCCCCAGATGCTAATGCTCCACTAATACTAGCATTACCAGTAAGTTTGACAGTACCAGCAACATAAATGATGGCATTAAGCACATTTTGTCCTGCAATCGATAAATTCCCTCTGACATAAATAATTAAGTTCTCAGCCTTGCCAAATTGATTCACACTGGCCTGATTTAAGGTCAAATTATCAAAATACAAACGCGTGCTTGCACTATTAGTGCGAATATAATCCCCTTGTTTCACTTCACCATCAGCAAAGTTATAATCTATATTATTCAATAAAATAGAGCATATAGAGGCGTCATTCTTACCATCACATTCCAGATTACCAAGTTCAGGCCCAATATCTGTAGGTGGCATTAAACCAGGATCATGATTACCAGAAGGGGGGTTCGTAAAAATATTATCGCATTGTGGCACTGCCAATACAGACAGAGGCATCAGTATGATGAATAGCATTGAGCTAACAAATAATTTACTCACGCGCCTCGACCTCTACTTTACGGTTAACTCTCATGCAATTATCACCGTCACATGGCCCTGCGAAGCAGGTGGCTTCACTGCTAATAAGATACTGCACTGCGCCACTGTAATCGCTCGCTCGGCATGTAAGCTGGACGCTACACCCCTTAAAGCCCACCACATTGGGTGGCGTCCAAGATTGAGCGCTGTAATCGCACTCTCCGGCGCTCGCATCGAGCGGAAATAAGCGTGCTAGCGCCACATCGGCGCCACTGTTGGCTGCGGCAAAAGCCCGAGTGCCCAGCACCTCTAAATTCACCTGTTCGTCAGCATCTTGCACCACATTAATCAGCGCCGAGGCCAGCAAAAACATCACTGTGATGACAAACAGGCCGATCACCAAGGCGCCACCACGCTGGGCACTCAAGGTCGATGATATTATAGGGTTCGTCTTAGGGGACATTGATCACCTGCACTTGGTGCTGATATTGAAATGTTTGACCGTTAACCTCAAATAGTGGGCTTAACTGCACCACCGCATTATTCATTAAGGTTCCAGGTGTGTAACGAATGGGCGCGTCACTGATGAGATTATTCACCACATTTTCGGCCATCAATACCCCAGCCCCCATCTGAGCGGGGCTAGGCTGAGCGGCACTAAGATTATAGCCGCTATAACGCCTCACCTCGCCGCTGGCCAAAAAGCAGTAACTGACGGACTCCGTTACCGTAAAATAGCGCCGCTGCGGCGACGCTTCATCAAAACGCACCGCGCGGTGAAACTCCACCAAACTGCCATTCACCTGTTTAATATCAAACATGCGCCCTGTCGTCCCTGCAGGCGTTGCGCCATAAACATGCGCAGCCGTTAGCGGGTAAACTACCATTTTATGAGCCTCATCAATCGTTTGTGATGGCTGCATAATACTGCCGCTAGCGGCAGCCCCACCTGGCGCGATAGGCAGTTGCAGGTAACTGGCACTGCTCATGATGGGCAAATATTCGATGCACTGGTAAGTGGTCGATGCTGGGGTAACGCGGATGCTATTAGGCAGCGCGTTACGTAGCTCGCGCGTCATACGCTCGATGGCAAATCGGCTTTGGCTCAACACCTGATCGACCGAAGTCGATTCAACAAAAATACGGGTGCCCAGCACGATAAAACTGCTCACGCCGACCGCTAAAATCCCTAAAATAATGATCACTGTGACCATCTCCACCAGCGTAAAGCCTGAGTGCTGGCGGCGAGTATGAACACTTAGGAAGCGATTGGGCATCAGTAGTTACTCCGCAGCGCGTTATAGACGATGGCTTCGCCACTGGGCGTGATCACCGTAATGGTGATTAATTTACTATTGCTATCGCCATTAGGGTAAGTAACCTGCACCGCAAGTTGATAGTTGGGATATTCTTGCGCATAGGTGCGCGAGGAGTTAAGCATGAGATTATCTTGGGAAAGATTATGGTAATCGTCCACATCACGATAGGCATTACGGTTTAACCCAGCGGCACCAAAGTCACTCTCTGCGGTGCAGGGTAAGCCTGCTGGCAAGCCTCTCTCGGGGCGCGCTGCGGCGCCGCATGCTGGCACGCCGCCATTAGGGTTGGTGTTTTGATCGTAACGTTTGCCCCAAATTTCATTGAGTAATGAATGGGCTAACTCGGCAGAGCGCACACGATGCAGAGTCTCGGCGGCGCGGTCGGCTTGGGGAAACAGCATGGTCGATAGCATCACCAAGGCGATGCTGAGCACTAACATGCCGACCACCAATTCAATTAAGGTAAACCCTTGCGCCCCATGATGGCCTAGGCGGCGGATAAAGTAACGGCCATGGTAAGTGTTAGCGTCCATGGATATAGCCCTGACTTTCAATCCTAAGCGTTAACACCTCATCAGCGCTCACCTTAATATCGCAGCCATTACTGCATGCGGGGACACTGCCGTCACGGGCAAATTGCAGCGCAAACACCGACAGGCCGTTAAGGCTTAATGCTGTGTTATTGGGCAGTGCTTGCGCTGTACCTGTCACGATAACGCTGCTGCAATCCTCTTGGTAGATCATCATCCGGTAGGCCTTCTTATCGACATTGACGCCATAGCAACGGTCTTGATTATTCATCGCCATCAACTGCACCCGTCGCAATTCGGCGATAAACTCATCTCTTAAGGTGAAGGCACTAAAATTGCTAGCAGAAAAAAACCGTGGCAACACCACCACAGACAAGATGGCAATCAACATGATAGTGGTCACTAACTCCACAAGGGTAATGCCTTGCTGTTTTCCCATTGATATTCCGCCCACAAACCGCTGATAGCGTTATATTTTCTAGTAACTCAATGAGTATGGCAAATAATGCCGCCCATTTCAGATTTTTATAGCACAGCTTGGTAAAAATGATGCGTATAAAAAGCAGTGACAAAAAAGGCCTGCTAAGCAGGCCTTTTCATTGGGTATTTTATTAACAACCCGTGGTCACGCTGGTGATAGTTATACTACCAGGTGCATCAAGGTTGTTCTGATATTGGACATAACAAGCGCCTGTATCCGGTGCATCTGCTTTAGGGCTGTCTTGCCCTTGAGGGTAAAAGTAGATGCTCTTTTCTGCACCGACTTCCAAATAAACCCACTCAGTCGTCTCATCGTCAGCTGACTCAAGAGATACATCGATATCCAAAACATGCTCTAAGCTGCCGGTCCATTCTGCAATAGGATGTCCATAATTGAGCTTTACAGGGGTTCCGGCAGCATCAACTTTAACAGTTGGACCGTCACCAACGCCCAGCGCTTCATTCCCGGCAATCAGCGACTTGGAATAGATAAGGCTATCGCCCCCTTTCAGCGCCGCCTCTAAGCCGGCGATGGTCGATGCGCGCGCATCACTCTGCAGATTGATAAACTTAGGCGCGGCGGTAACCGCTAAAATACCTAAGATAATGATCACCACCACTAATTCAATCAGGGTAAAGCCTTGTTGCTTATGCATTTACGATATTCCTTATTAACAACCTGAATCTTCAACTTTATATTCTGGTGAAGCACCTTGCGCACCTGGAGCTTTATACTCGACCCAGCACTTAGCAGTATCAGAGGGGGCTTTATCTCCAGGGTGGATGATTATCGCATCCTCAATCTCGGTTGTAACGCTAGGAGAGTCAACAATGATCCATTCAGGTGATGTTGAAGTGGTATCAATATCGAGCACCTCAACGAGATCGGCTGATGCATTATTTACGTAGCCGTATACCGCATTCACCTTAATATCGTTATCTGCATCAGTATCACCTTTATCATCAATAATTACCTCAGCAGTAGGCTTAGACTCTTTGCCTTGAATCGCGGCTTTAGAGTAGACTAAGGCATTCGCCCCTTGCAGGGCAGCTTTTACCCCTTCTAATGTCGAGGCGCGTGCATCACTCTGCAAGTTAATAAATTTAGGCGCGGCGGTGACGGCCAAAATACCTAAAATAATAATCACCACGACAAGCTCAATAAGCGTAAAGCCTTGTTGTTTTTTCATGCTATGTTTCCTTTAATTAAAAATAATAAATTATATAAACGACTTAGGCTTAATGACATTAATGAGTGAAGCTCACTACTGCACCTGTTGCGGGGTTATAGGTCACCCCTTTACCCACATCTAAATCTGGAGTCGGAGTGGCAATACCACTAGCTTGATCTAATGCCAATGAATTGACTTGATGATAAACACACAAATCGATATTACTGACTAGATCACCATTGAGATCAACCGCGCTGCCCCCACTACCGTCTAGCACTCTCGCAGTAAACCTTTGATTACGCGCATCTTGGGTATAAAGCACATTACGCGGTGGGCTCTGTAATATGGCATTAAATACCTCTTGGCAACTGGCATCGCTCATCTGCGTGACATCACTGGCGTTAGGCACTGTCGCTGTTGGAAAACCAAAGCGGGGATCCAATGAAATGGTGGTGCCGTCGAGTACGACACTGTTCGCATTGCGACCATCAACTTCCCACTGTGAACGCACAAAGCTAACTGCAGTGGCAAGCCCACCAGCAACGCCATCGACACTGGCATCTTCGGCATCATCGGTCACATTCAGAAAACGCGGGATCGCGGTTGCCGCTAAAATGCCCAAGATCACGATGACAATAACTAACTCAATAAGCGAGAATCCTTGCTGCTTTAGTCGTCCCATCTTGGTGGTCATATTCATATTTATTGCCTCTATGGTATATAGCGCTAATTCTAACAGTTAAACAAAAATTAGAAACTATTGATATCTCGATATTTAGTCATTATTACTCCAGCTCACTTGTCCGCTATTTAGCTGATAAATTAACTTGTCACCATTGCCGCTGACATACTCACATGCTGGTCCATTATCTGTTGTCGCAACCATCACATCGACCCTGTCAGGTTTGGGTCCCAGTAGCTGTAGCCACAACTGCCGGCATCCAGCCTCATCGGCGCGCTCAAGCGTTGGCAGCCCTTGTTGATTAATCAGCACTGGCTCAACGCTGGTGCTGGACTCACCTGTCGACCAGTTCAGCAACAAGCTGTCGGGTCGGCCTTGGCTTAACCACTGGGAGCGCACCATGGCGAGTACATTCACTAACCGGGTATGTTCCACTTTCAGCCCTTGGTTAGAGACTTGCTCGACACTGCCCATAAAGCGAAAGGCTAATACGGTTAAGATAAGCAACACCACCACAATGGCGATCATCTTGCCATAAAGCTGTATTAGTTCACTATCGGCGAGCTGTTGACGCTGCATCTAACACCGACCCAATGCCTGCCGAATATAAGTCCGTTGCCTCATTTTTCACCCCCCCTTGACCGCGTTGAGCATGTCCCACATCGGCAAGTAAATTCCTAGGGCCAAAATCAAGACTATGACTGCGACAATCCCAATTAAAATAGGTTCTAATTTTGCGGTGAGATTTTTGAGATCATAATCGACTTCACCTTCATAAAAATCGGCGGCATCGTTAAGCAGCTGATCGATTTGTCCGGTTTCTTCACCCACCGCCACCATTTGCAACACTAGCGGCGTAAACAACTGACTCTGATTCGACACCCGCAGCATAGAATCACCCGACTCGATACCACGGCGCATCGCCACGATGCGGTCATGCATATAGGCGTTGTCGACTGCATCGGCGACGAGGCTGAGCGCCTGAGTCATTGGCACGCCAGCGCTGAGCATCATCGAGAAGCTACGGCAATAACGTGATAGGGTCGAGCGCTCGATAATGCTGCCCACAGCAGGGATCTTGAGCTTCCACTGATCCCACTGTTTCTCGCCCTTCTCGCTGTTATGCCAGTAGCGGATCCCAACAAACCCCAGCAGCAGCCCCAGCAATAATAGATACCAATAATTGACAAAAAAGTTCGAGGTGGCGATCAACAATTTGGTGGCCCAAGGCAAGTCAGCACCAAAACGAGAAAACATCTCGGCAAACTTGGGGATCACCATAATATTAAGCACCACCATGGCCAACGCTACGGCGATTAATACAAAAATGGGGTAGCGCATCGCGGCTTTAATTCGACGGCGCGTCTCTTGTTCGCGCTCGATATAACCCGAGAGCTGAATAAAAGCATCTTCGAGCTTACCCGTGTTCTCTCCCACATGGATCATCGACACAAACAGCGCATCAAAGACATCTGGATGATGATTCATCGCCGACGATAAGGGCCGACCAGCGGTCAACTGCTCAGAAATATCTTTTAACGCCAGCTTCATTCGCTGTGAATGGGTGCTCTCCGACAACCCTGCTATCGCGCGTAAAATAGGGATCCCTGAACGTGTTAATGAGTACATCTGCCGAGTAAAAATTTGTAACTCATCTAACCCTACCTTGCCTTTAAACAGGGTTCCTAAATTAAAGTCACGCTTAGGTTTAGTTTCAATCAGCTCTAGAGGGATCACCGCGCGCGACATTAATTGGTCGGCGGCGGCGCTTGCCGATACGGCGTCGAGCCGTCCGGTCACCGCCTTGCCTTGGGCGTCTCTACCACGATACTGATAAACCGGCATGGTTATCCCTCACCCTGTGGGCTATGCATCTGACTCGCCAGCGGTATCTGGGTCTCAGAGGCATCCTCTACCAACTTAGCCACTTCCTCTATGGTGGTGATGCCTTGGGCGAGGTAATCAAAGGCCGATTCGGCCAATGGCGTAAAGTTAGGACTGCGATAAGCGCTAGCGGCAAAATCTTGTGGGTTACCACTGCGCATCGCCTCAATCATGGCATCATCGAGTTCTAAAATTTCAAACACCCCCACTCGGCCACGATAACCGCTACCACCACAGCTTTGACAACCTGTACCGATACGTAAATTGGCGTGGGAAAAATCACGTCTGCTTACCGAACTAAGCCAGGCATTATCTTGGGCGCTCATCTCATAGGGCTGCGCGCAATGCTGGCATACCCGGCGCACCAAACGCTGAGCAATAATGACCCGCAGTGCACTGGCCACCAAGTAACTGGCGGCGCCCATATCGAGTAAACGCAGCGCACTGGTCACGGCATCGTTAGTGTGCAGGGTCGATAACACAAAGTGACCGGTAAGCGCGCCTCGCAGGCCAATTTCGACCGTTTCTTGGTCACGCATCTCCCCCACCATGATGATGTCGGGATCTTGACGTAACGTGGTGCGCAATACATTAGAAAAATCTAGGCCAATCTTGTGATTCACTTGCACCTGATTGATGCGAGGCAATTGATATTCAATCGGATCTTCAACAGTAATAATTTTACGATCAGCGGTGTTGAGTTCACTGAGTACACCATACAAGGTGGTGGTTTTACCGCTACCCGTGGGCCCCGTCACCAATAGCATACCGTGGGGACGCTTAATCTGTCGCCGTACTCGGGCGAGCATGGCAGGCGGCATGCCGGTTTCATTAAGCGTTAACAGCCCAGCGGATTGGTCGAGCAAACGCATCACCACAGATTCGCCATGATAAATCGGCATGGTCGACATACGCACATCAATCTTATGGCCCTTGACCGTCATGTGAAAACGGCCATCTTGGGGCAAACGTTTCTCTGAAATATCCAGCCCAGCCATCAACTTAAGGCGTAACACTAGCGCGGCTGCGATATTGACTTCCGACAGGGTATGCTCCTGCAACTGGCCATCAATACGCTGACGAATACGCAATACTTTTTCGCCCGGCTCAATATGAATATCCGAGGCGCGCATCTGCACCGCGTCCTCAAAAATCGACTGCAGTAACTTAACCACTGTGGTTTCATTGTCACTGTCGGCATCGGTCAAACTGGCCAGATTAAATTGATCGTCGGCGGCATACTCCTCATCGAGCTTGCCCGCGATCTGCGCAATTTCACCTGTGCGGCGATACAAATTATCAAATGCGTGCAGCAGTTGAGTTTCGGTCACCACCGCAATTTGGATCGTTTTAGGGGCAAGCAACACTTCGATGTTATCCATCGCCTGCAGATCGGCCGGATCGCTCATGGCCACTAACACGCTGTCACCGTGATCTTCAACCACTAAGGCGCGATAACGGCGCGCCTGAACCTCTGGCAGTAAATTCACCACTTGCGGTGCGATCGCTCGGCGGCTGATATCCAAAAAGGGAATATTAAGCTGCTGAGATAAAAACCTCAGTAGCTGCTCTTCACTGATATAAGCCAGATCGATTAAGGTGCGCCCCAGTTTTTTACCGGACTTTTTTTGCTCCGCCAAGGCCTGAATTAGCTGTTCTTCGCTAATGATCTGTTCTTGTACCAACAGGTCGCCTAGGCGCATTTTTAACTTGGGTTTCACTCAACATCTCCTAACTGCGCTAAACGTTGTTCGATAAAGGCGCTGGCAGAGGCTGATAAGCCATCGAGAGCCAACGCTTGGCGATAGGCTTGTTTCGCGGATAAAAACTGTTGCTGAGAGTCGAGCGCATAGGCCAGCCCCATCCACCATTTGGCTTGATTGGGATCGACTCTCGTCAGCTGGCGATAACTCTGCTCAGCCAACGCAAACTGTTGTACTTGCTGCGCTAAATGGCTCTGCATGGTCCACTTTTGCACTGCAAGCAGATCAGCATCAGGAATCGTCGCTAACGCCGCTAATGCCTTATCTATGGCCCCGGATGCCTCATACAGCCTGGCTTGCAGTAGGGCATAATTAAAATGTTCAGGATACAAGACTCGCCCTTGCGCTAACGTGCTGTCGGCATCGCCGAGCCGCCCTTGACCATAGTAGAGCGCCGCTAAATGTTGCCTTGCCTGATGCAGGCTAGGATCGAGGCCAATCGCTTCAGAAAAATAGTCCTGGGCCTGCTGAAGTTGCCCCTCATTTTGTGCTCTCTGCCCTAAAGCAAACCGCTTTTGGGCCAGTGCCGATGGCGTGAGCTTAACTTCTTTCACCGCCATTGCACCTGCCACTTGACGAGGCTCTGCCGCGTTAGGCTGGCGCACTAGTTGTTGATTCACCTCACTGGCGGCTACTCTATTTTTGTCTGATGTATGTTGCATCGCAATATGTCTGCCCGCATTGTCGCCAGTGATGGCATCGACGCTGCCATGGGGACTGCTATCGGTATTGGGGTTTGCCTTCGCATTTGTCGTGATATTCGCCGCTAATGTTTGGTTATCTATCCCCTTAGCCGCGACATCAGGCAACTGCTGCTGTGACTCTGCCAGCGCGTTCATATCCTTTGCTTCTGTAGGCTCAGATGACGCTAACTCTTGTGCCGCGACATTGACTGCGGGCAGCTGCGCTTGCTGTAAATCTTGCTCAAGCTGGGTATTATTTTGGGTTAAAATGGCCAGCTGCTGCCACGCCATGGTGGCGCCAATAGTGCCACATACAGACAATAACAAGAGTAAAGCCCAAGGCAAGAGACGAGCAAAAGCACCCGGCGTAGGTGCAACATACTGTACATCAGGCACTGGAAGGGTTTCTATGGGCTGAGCTTGCTGACGCTTATCGAGATCTTTGAGCATGGTATTAATCACACTCATACGAGAGCCCCACTCACCCAGCGCCACACCGCGATAGAGAGTACTGATACGGTGGCAATCGCAGCAAACCACCAACGTGGACTGCGCCGCTCGGCTCCTGCATCTTCGGTATCGCTAATGGCTGCACGAATATGACGAGGCAGCACTTGTGACGCCCCTTCACCAAAGGCCAATAACAGCGCTTTATGAGACAAAATATTGATCAACCTTGGGATCCCTCGTGCCGCCTTGGCAATATGCCGACAACCACTGGGTGAAAATAACGCGGCGCCTTGATAGCCCGCAATGTGTAACCTATGGGTGAGATAAGCGGCGGTTTCGTCATAGGTTAACGGCCGTAATCGATAGCTAAAGGTGATGCGCTGCCTTAACTGGCGAAACGGCTTTAAACTCAAACGTTCATCTAATTCTGGTTGGGCAAACAACACCACCTGCAATAACTTACGGCTTTCGGTTTCGAGATTGGTAAATAGCCGCAGCGCCTCGAGGCTCTCGTCAGGCAACGCCTGAGCCTCATCTAACACCAGCACAATGGCGTGACCATGGGCCGATAAGGCGATCAGCTGTTGCTGAATTAAGGTGGTCAGCTGCTGTTGATCAATATTGGCTGAGTATTTAAGCCCCAGCTCTAACGCAACCGCCCAGCGCAGTTCAGCGGGCGTGAGATAAGGATTCGGCAGGTACGCACAATGGAACCGAGCGGGAATATCATTAAGCAGCTTGCGGCAGAGAAGAGTCTTACCTGTGCCGACCTCGCCAATCACCTTGATAAAGCCTTCGCCAGTTTGCAACGCCGTTTGCAGCACTTGCAGCGCCTCAACATGAGGCGCTAGCCCAAAGAAAAACTCCGTATTGGGCGTTAATGAAAACGGGGTCTGCGCCATGCCAAAGTGCTGCTGATACAAGTGACGCTACTCCTTTACAGGCTCTGGATACCAACGGTCGAGCAAGGCTTTTGAGCGTTCAAGCTCAGCCTTCCAAGTATCGGCACCGACTACGGTAGGTTTGAGTAAAATCACCAGCTCGGTTTTTCTCAGTGACTGACTGCGGTTGGTAAATACCTCACCAAGCAAGGGGATGTCGCCTAAGAAGGGCACTTTAGAAACCAGCTCAATATTTTCACTCTTCATCAAACCACCAATCACCACCACATCACCGGTGCGCGCTTTAATCACGGTATCTGACTCGCGGATCTCGCTCTGTGCCAGTGGCAACTCCAGAGTGCTGTTAGAAATTTTGATGGATTTATTTTGCTCTTTAATGTCGATAACCGACGGATGAACATGCAGTAACACATTACCTTCGGCATCGATTTGCGGCGTAACATCTAGGGCGATACCAGAGAAAAATGGCGTCAGTTCTACCTCCGGGGTGGTAACTGGTGTGGTGCCCGCCACGGTAGTTGAAGAGACGTCGGTGACAAAATACTCGTCGCTGCCGACTTTAATCACCGCCTTTTGGTTGTTCGAGGCGGTCACCCTTGGACTAGACAGCACATCGACATCGCCTTGGGTATCGAGCAAGGTGATCATACTGGTAAAATCACGACCTTGTATGGTTAAAGAAGTTACCCCCCCTAAAGCGGCGGTGATCTGATCGCCAAACGAACCCGCCGAGGTACCAAAATTCACTTTAGTATTTCCGTCAGCAAAAGCATCGCCTTGTAACTGATCCCACTGGATCCCCTGCTGATAACCGTCCGACAAGGTGACCTCTAAAATTTTGGCTTCGAGGATCACTTGGCGTTGCAGGTGACTCTCGGCAGTTTGCAAGAAGGTTTTCACCTGACGTAACTCGTTAGGAAAGGCGCGAACCGTGACTAAACCGGCCTGCGGCGTAATGACCACTTGGCGGCCGTTGCCTGTCTCGCCAACAATCGACACTAAGGTCTCTTTCAAGTCGCCCCAAAAATCACTCTTAGTGGTCGACCGGATAAAGGTGCCATTGGTGGTGTCGTTACTGTTATTGTTGTTCGAATCGTTATTGGAGCCAAAATTACCGTTATTATTGTTACCGTTGTTATTGCTGTTGCTGTTTGAGTTATTGGTATCGGAGATTCGTCCCGAGTTGACCGAAGTGAGCGAAAGGCCGTTGCGCTCCATGTGCAGGTAATTTAGCGCGAAGGTCTCGGTGCGCATGCCCGCAGGATAGACGCGTAAAATACGCCCATCACGACTCACTTCATAGCCATAAATATCTTCCACGACTTGCAAGGCTTCACTCAATGTCACCCCTTTTAATGACAGTGAGATCGTGCCGCTGACATTGGGATGCACCGCCACACTCAGAGGGGTGCCCTGCACTAGGCTTGGAAAAAACACCTTGGCATCAACGTCATTAGCCGACACATCGAAACGTCGCTCTGGGGGCATCATGGGCGCTGGGCTCCCCAGTAATGAGGCCGAGGCAAGCTCACGCTGCACCGAGTCTGGCATGACAGCCGCTGGCGGCATATTCACCTGATATTCTTGCTGAGAAATAGAGCTGGATAATGCCGACTTTGACTCGACAGGCTGCGGACGATCCGTTGTCTGACATGCCACTAAAAGCAGCGCCACGAGTGGCGTGAAGGTTCTTATTGCGGTCATTTATTGTCCCTTAGTCTCTGTTACGGCTTGGTACAAGGAGAAGTGTCGGCCATCGGCTAGCCACACGCCTTTGGCGTTAATGCGCACTATTTTAACCCCTTGTACCCGGTC
Organism: Shewanella sp. 553; assembly: GCF_059338375.1. Taxonomy (NCBI): domain Bacteria; kingdom Pseudomonadati; phylum Pseudomonadota; class Gammaproteobacteria; order Alteromonadales; family Shewanellaceae; genus Shewanella; species Shewanella sp. 553. The sequence goes on along the minus strand of NZ_CM181701.1, from coordinate 407,971 downwards.
ACCTAGGGTGAACATCTTATTATTAAAAATCGCGGTCGCGCTATTATCCGATATCAACACACTGTTTAATTTAAGTGTATCAGCCCCTTGTTGTTGACTGACTGAGTGCGACACCGCGCCAACGCCCGGTTGAGTCGGATCCCGTAACGATTGCGCCTGCGCCGGGATAACCAGCATACAGGCTGAAGCAATCAACAAGGCTAAGCCAGATTTCATCTTATTTCGCCACACTGATAAAGTCCTTATTGATACTTAAGGTGTATAACTCCAATACCACGCTTGCCTTAGGGTGCTTATCGACGCTGTAATCGAGCTGCTTCCAGTAAAGCTTATTGGGCATATTTTCTACCGCTTGCACAAACTTCAGCGTGGCAAAATAGTCGCCCACGAAGGTGAGCTTAATACCATGACTGTACAAATTCAGCTTGTCTTGATCACCGACCGGCAGTAAAGGTTGTGGAGCGAGGGTATCGAACGAATGTAATTTCACTCCTTTAATCTGCCCCAGCAATTGGCTCAACATCGCCGGCATATGCTCAGCTGGCACCATATCAACCATCTGAAATGACAGCTGTTGGTCGATATCCGCCAACTGTTGCTCTAACGTGGTTAATCGTTGCCGATATTCTTGGTCGGGATCTTGGGCTAAGCGCTGCTGATAGAGTTCAATTTGCTGCATTGAGACCTTGTTTTCTGTGGTCATCGCGCTTACTTGACGCTGCAGCGTATCACGCTTAAGCAGTAACGACTCTAATGGAAAATAGAGTAGCGCAGCGATAACCATAAGCGCAGCGCCAGCTATCATCAGCCGCTCACGCTGAGTGAGTACATTAAACTGAGCGCCCCATTGGGACCAAAATGGCTTCATTGGCTCGACTCCTTTGCGGCTTCACTGCGAAGCACGAATGACAGCGGCTCGCCTTCGCCCCGGCTGATGGTCAAGGTGCTAAAGGCTTGCCCTTTTAAGGTATCGACCTGCTTTAAACGCTCCACCCAACGCGGCACATCCTGCGGCGCACTGCTGTAGCCTTCAAATATCACTTGTTTTTCCATAATCTGGATACGGGTCAGCCATGTGCGACTGTCTGCCACACTGGCCAAGTCGGTTAATAAGGAGGAGTAGCCATGACTGGTGAGCGCTTGCACTTGGCCGAGCTCACCCAGCAATTGGCGTTTCAGCTCAAGCTGCTGGGTCACCAGATCCACCTTAGCCACTAACGTCGGTGAAGCCCCGCGCGCGCCGAGCTGCTGCTCTAACTGCAGTTTTTGGCGGTCATAGTCTGCCTTTTGCGCGCTTAATTGCGTATGTTGTTGCTGCAGACGATTAACGCTCCAATAGGTGATGCCATTGGCTATCAGTAACAAGAGTCCCACCGCTATCGCCACTTGGCATAAACGTGCAAAAGAGAGCCGTAATTGGGGGGGTAACAGTGAGGGATGAAATAGGTTAACCCTGAGTTTTTGCGCCATCTACGCCACCTCCTGTTGAGCATCTCGACTAAACTCGGCGTAAGCAAGCTCAGCCAGTTTGTCTGCGACGCGCTCGCAGGGGATCACCTCGACCTGCTGGTCAAAGTTGGCCGATAGCAAATTAGCCAACTCATTACGATCGCCTTCCATTAACAAGTCAATTGAGGCCACCGGGGCTTGACGGAATTGGCTTTCAAAGTAATCCATCGAGCGTTGCAGCTCGATACTCAGATTATCGGCTATACCTAAACGCAGATCCGCCGCCGATACCGTATCTATCTGATTAAAGCCTCTGACGCTGCGCTGCATAAACAGTTGCCCCTGCTTAATCACAGCCAGCATCAGCTCACTGTTTGGCATATGGCACAAGACCAATCTCGCTTGATTGTCATTCACCTGATAATTACTGATGGCCATCTCTTCAATACTGATGCCGGCAATGGTGAGTTCATGTTGCTTAGCGGCCAACGCCAAAGCGCTGAGCATGGCACGCTCGGCCACCACCACAGTTAACTTGTTGCTACTCGATTGCGGCGCTTCAAAATAATCTAAATGCAGCGCATTGACGGGTTTGACCACCATATCTTTAATCGACCAAAATAAGGCTTGGCTTATCTCTTCATCGGCAACCGGTGGCTTGTCGACTAGTAGCAATTGGTAATAGCAATCGCTAAGGACAATGTGCATATTGGCAGCGGGAATTTGTTCAGCAAGACTTGCCAAAGCAAGATGCCAATCATGTTTGATTAGCGGAATTTTAATCAAGGCTGGCGATTCAGCCCCGCAATATACCGTCAGTTCGTCGACGCCAATATAAACACCAACATTAGCACTAGGGTGTGATGTTTGCCAAAAAGCCAGTTTACTGAAAAAACGTTGTTGCATTAAGCTGTGCCCACTATGTTATGCCCAATCTGAGTTGAGACACCCAAACCACCAAAAAATCCAATCACAGCGCAATATCGAACCAGAGGGTAAGTGTTAAACATCGAAAAAATTGTGGTCATTGTAGCGACTAATTTCTTAATTTTATAGAAAAAAGCCCAGAACCATGCGATATCTTCAATTTAGTTCACTCTAGCATAGTCATATTTGCCAACGCCCTTACCCCTCTCACTATTATATTTCTTGTACCGGATCGCTAAACAGGCTGCCCTGCCCGGCACTGACCCCTAGAATTTTAAGGGTTTGCCACTCTTCGAATGACTCTATCGCTTCGGCAAACACCCGCACTTCAGCGCGATATAAGCCGCCGATAAGGCTTCTTACAAACAATTGATTCTCTTGGCGTAAATGAATCTGCCGCACGATAGAACGATGCAATTTAATGATATCGAATTTACAGCTAGTGATGTATTGCATGCTCACCACCTGTTGGCCAACTCGGTCAACGCACAGGCTAGCCCCCATTTTACTGATCATATTCAATGTGGGCGTTAACTGCTCAATATTATTGACCACAATATCTTCATTGACCTCAATAATAAGTTTGCATGCCAGATTACGGTATTCGAGTAAGGTGGTTTTAAACCAACGAATAAATGCCCGGCTGGTCAGGGTATCGAGGCTAAGATTGATACTGTAACGCTGAGTGCTTTGAGGGTTGCTGCCTAACAAGTCAAATAACACAGCTTCTATCACCTGACGCTCAATTTGAGGGGTAAGACCGCACTTAATCGCCATGGGTAAAAACAGGGTGGCCCGAACCAAGTTACCTTTGCTGTCGCGTAGCCTACTCGACACCTCTCTGTGGTGCTCTACCCCATCACTGTCCAACACCGGCTGAGAATAGATAACCACCCGCTTGTTCACCAGGGCGTATTCTAAAAAGCTGCGCCAACGCACCGAACCTCGGGCAAACTCTTCATCGACGGCCCCCTTGTCATACATAAACCAGCCGCTAGGTCCCTGAAACTGCGCTGCACGTAACGCCATTTCCGCCTCTTCAATCAACTGCTCTTTACTGTCGCCCACCTTAAAATAAGCCACACCAATATGGAAAAAATCATCACGATTAACCAAGTCATCCAATGGCTGTGCCAAACAGACCTTAAGCAATTTAGCCACCAGCTTTTCAACATCGACCAAGGAAATTTGCGGAATAACAATGGCAAACTGATTATAAGAACGGCGTGAAAAAATACTGTTAGCGTAACTGTTGAGCAACTGGTTAATGTCATTAATGGTGTGGCTCAGCATCTCTTGGATGGTGAACTCATCATGCTCTTGCTGCAATAGATCCAGATCTTCCATCTCAAGCAGCAACAGCACTCCTGGGGCGATCATCCCCTGATCGTTACTTAACGCATCGAGCCGATTTTTTAAAAACAACCGATTTCCTATGCCCGTGACGGGATCGAGGAAGGTGTTAGACCGAATCACCTTATCGAAACGCGCTCGCTGTTTTTGCGCATCATCGAGTTCCAGCAGCAATTGTGTTAAGGCACGGTTAATGAGCCTTGGTCGCCCATGACCACGTTCGGCCAAAGCTTTGTCATAATCGCCAGATAAGATAAGGTGGCTACGCTTAGCTAAATCTTCAATGCCTTCGAGTTGTTGGGCTAACCAGAGATATCCCCAGCGCACAAAGAGCGCGATGGCGCTTAGACCTAGCAGTAAGATCAACACGCCATAACCACTGATCTGATTAAGTTGCAGTGGGCGGGGCACACTGAGCTGAAACGTAAGCGCCATTTGCTCGGCAGTTGATGATAAGTTTGTGAGCGACGCTGCAGGTAAAATAGAGCGTTCATAACGAATAACGCGCCGCTCGCCTTGAGGACTATCATAGCGATATAACACCTCATTTTGACGTGTTAACACAAACTGCTGTGCCTGATAGGCCGACAATAGTTGTGGTAGCCAAAGATCGAGCCCTTGTATATGCGCTGGCGTTTGATGCTGCGACAAAATAGTGCTGAGTTGTGTGACTTGCTGTCGCTGCTGTTTATAGGTCAGCTGCATGACACTAAACACCGCAGTCAGCAGAAAAATAAACGCCATTGCCACTAGCGATAACAGCCAGAAACTGGTGAGCTTTTTAGTTAATAGTACAGTTGCTTTCATGCCGCTTCCTGCAGAATTATTGTTATATTTTTTGCTGCTACTGGTTTTTATACCAATAAAATTAAATGGTTAATTTATTAATGCGACAAATGTTTATCTACGCTCGTTAGCCAATGGCTAAATGTAACCCTGATAAAGTCAAAATCAGCTTAATTACCATACAAACAAACCGTATTGGGTACAAATAAAAAAAGGGCCCTCAGGCCCTTTATCAGTCAGCGGGATATCGCTTACGCCATATAGTGCTCTGGCAAGATTTCTATCGCCGCCACACCCGAGTCGATAGCCGCTTGCGCTACCGCCTTGGCTACGTTTGAGAGTAGACGTGTATCCATCGGCTTAGGGATGACATACTCTGGGCCAAATGTTAACTCAGAGACATCAGGATAAGCGGCCAATACGGCGGCAGGTACTGGCTCTTTGGCCAATGCCGCAATCGCATGCACTGCGGCAATCTTCATTTCATCGTTAATTTGCGAGGCGCGCACATCCAGCGCACCGCGGAAAATAAATGGGAAGCATAAGACGTTGTTAACTTGGTTAGGATAATCACTGCGACCCGTTCCCATGATCAGATCTTTACGCACGTCATGGGCAAGCTCGGGTCTGATCTCAGGATCTGGATTAGAACAAGCAAAAATCACTGGTTTGTCGGCCATTAACATAACATCGTCAGCGGTTAATACATCTGGACCCGATAGACCCAAGAACGCATCGGCGCCTTTGATCACATCTTGTAAGGTACGTTTGTCGGTGTTGTTGGCAAACAGGGCTTTGTACTCGTTAATATCTTCACGACGAGTATGGATAACCCCTTTACGGTCAAGCATGTAAACGTTTTCACGCTGCACGCCACACTTTACAAGCATGGTCATACAGGCAATCGCGGCTGCGCCAGCGCCCATACAAACAAAAACCGCTTCTTCCAGTTTTTTGCCTTGGATCTCTAGTGCGTTGATCATTCCCGCCGCGGTAACAATGGCTGTACCATGCTGGTCATCATGAAATACCGGTACGTTACAACGCTCGATTAGGGCCTTTTCTATTTCAAAACACTCTGGCGCCTTAATATCTTCAAGGTTAATACCACCAAAGGTATCGGCAATGGCCTCAACGGTATTAATAAACTCTTCCGTTGTACGGTGTTTCACTTCAATATCTGTCGCATCGATATTAGCAAAATGTTTGAACAATAATGCCTTACCTTCCATTACAGGTTTTGACGCCAGCGGTCCAAGGTTACCTAGGCCCAAAATTGCCGTGCCGTTAGAGATAACTGCCACGGTATTTCCTTTAGCGGTAAAGCGATAGGCGTTATCAGGGTTGGCGGCAATTTCACGGACAGGTTCCGCGACACCAGGGCTGTACGCCAACGCCAGATCCATACTGGTCTCGGCGGGCTTGGTCAGGCTAACTGCGGTTTTACCTGGAACGGGGAACTCATGGTAGTCAAGGGCTTGTTGACGAAAATCGGCCATCTTAATAATCCTGAAAAGTGCGACAAGTTAAATCTTAGAGTGAGGTCTTACGCCCTACTATCTCAGCCTGAATCAAACAGAGCTAAGCTGTAGCGTCGTTAGAGGCTAAGATACTCGAATCAACCCACTTTTTAAACAAGATATTAGAAAATTTCAGTTTATTATGTCAGCAAACAGGCTAAGGCTCATTTTGCAAACTTATCTGGGATGGATGATAACTGATCATCTGCCATTTTTTGTAGGAATAATACAACTCTCCACGCACAATTACGCGGCTTTGAAGCAAGTCCAAGGTCAAAATGTTGTTAAATTTACCAGATTCTTCTCTACGTATGCCTACATAAAATATTTCATCGATAATGAGCCACAAATATTGCCCTTTTGTTTCAAAACCGGTCACAGTACCAGCCACCTCTCGCCAACGGTTCAAATCATCTCGGTTAAGTTGCTCAACGCGCTTCGCTTGATAACTAGGATGGCGCCATAACCCCTGCTTTGTTGCTCTGGCTTGGCGCTCTAATGTGTCGAAACATTGCCAAAAGTAATCATTGTGATACACCCGGCTTTTAGCATAGCCATGATTAAGCAGCAACTCTTGCAAATGCTCGCCCGCTTGAGTGAAAACATAAGCTAAGGTTCTACCGTGGGGATCTAAACGTTTGCGATCGAACGCTAACTGTAACGTTTGTCCGGCCTGAAGCTGTTGCAGTAAAAACTGACGTGCCTGATTGGCAAACGGCTCAGATAATTCGGGATATTGCGAGTCTATTTCTGGTGCATCGACACCAATAAGCTGTACCTGGCGATCATCACTGAGAACTAACGTGTCGCCATCGATAACATGACTGAGTGTCACGGTTTCATCGAATTGGGTGGGCACACAGACACTGGGCTGGGCTGCAAAACAGTAGCAGGGCAATAAACCGCATAAGACGAGTAGGTATCTGCTGTATCTGTTCATCTATAATCATATCCTTCGATTAACGGTTCACTTAGATAGCCTGAATTCAGTATGACCATTCATGAATTGAAATCGATAATGGCCCAGGCTACTTTATATCAAACTGACCTTACATACTGTCAGGCTTTAGCTTACACAACAATCCATAATCAGCCGTTAATCATTCAAATCGCAGGCAACAAAAAAGGCGCCATTAAGGCACCTTTTTTCACGTTCATTGCAAAAGTAATAATTACTTCTTGCCAAGTGCGCCGAAACGCTTGTTGAACTTGTCGATACGTCCGCCAGTATCCATAACTTTCTGGGTACCAGTGTAGAATGGGTGACATGCACCACATACGTCCAAATGCAGTGGCTTACCTGCAGTTGAGTTTACTTTAATAACGTTGCCACAAGTACAAGTTGCAGTGATTTCTGCATAATCAGGATGAATGCCTGGTTTCATTGGGATTACCTCAAGTTAAAGGCCATGTCGCTCTTCCAACCCGAAGTCGGACACCACATGCAGTTAATAGAATATTCAGGCGCGAGATAGTACAGGATACGACCAGGAGATACAAGCATAGGCTGCACCTATCAGAGTAATTATCATCATGACCGTTGTACTCGCCATCCTGCCAGGCGCAGCATTAGCCTCTGTATTGGCTCACTTCTAGGCTCAGGCAGTCAATAGAGCTTAGCTTACATGGCCTCAAATATCTGCTGAGCCTGCTTGGCATCGCGATAACGCTCCTTCACGCGATGTGATGGGCAACGCAGCACCACGTCGGCGCGCAGACCATGGATTTTACCTCGATTAAATGCCTTGGGATTGGCATCAAAAATCGCCAACATGGCGCCATAAGGACTCAGTTGCCACGGCTTGGCATAGGCACTGCCAATACGCCATAGGGTTTGCTGTGCATCGTAGTTTAACTCACAATCGGCCTGCACCAAATCCGCTGCCACATCCCCTTGTGGAGCATTTTGCCGAGCCTTGGACTGAGCTTTTAATGGCTTTGAGGATTGCGTGGTTAGCGTATTGCTTGCCACCAGCGGCTTGGCTGTGATGCTTGGCTTAGACTGAGCCGGGAAATGCGCTGAGCGAGCAGCATCAAACAGTTTAATCCGCTTAACCTCGCGCCACTGGTTAACGTGATACTCCTGCACAATCAACTCGGCACTGGCGTCGGTCACATCTTCAAGACCGGTGAGTTGCAACATAAAATTATTCACCGGTGTAACCATTAAACGTTCTTGTCCACTTTGCTGCGCCACCACAAACTGCAATTTGTCGACACTAGGCTGGTCGGTCACTATGTTAAGTTTGAGCTTAGGATTGAACCCAAGATTAAATTGCACTTGATTAATACTCACGTGAGTCACTGCCGCCCAGCCAAAGTGGCTTACCGATAGCTGCGCGAGTAATAGGAGGTACATCAGAGTTTTCATAGCCACATTTTTATAGTCAAAAACCGTACAACTATTAAGCACAAATCCAGCTAACGATTCAATCTATTTATCCACTGCAACAGGGACCACAACGCCACTAAGCTCCCGAAAATATAGTAAAACCGCCGCCAAGAAAAGATAGTGGTAGCCCTAACGATGTACGCTGGTTACACTTGCTCTACCTTAAGTTTGCTTGTCTGGTTTTATGTCTGTGTTTGTCGAAGTTGCCCTGCCCGTCCCACTACGCCAAAACTTTAGTTATCGCGTCAAAGAGAGCGACAGCCCTCTGGCGGTCAAAGGCGTGCGCGTGAAAGTTCCATTTGGTCGTCAGCAACTTATAGGCTTGGTCACAGGGGTAACTGACACCTGTGATTTAGCGCCGCAGCAGATAAAATCGGTAAGTGAATTTTTAGATACTGAGCCACTGCTGCCCGACTCTTTATATCAACTGACTCAATGGGCGGCGCGCTACTATTTTTGCAGTGTGGGCCAAATGCTCTCCCAAGCCCTGCCGGTCGCCTTACGAAAAGGCGCACAGGTTAGCGCCGAAAGCACCCGTTTTTGGTGCCTAACCAGCGCAGGGCAAGCTGCCGATCTCGACACCTTAAAGCGCGCGCCAGCCCAACGCAAAGTGATGCAACATTTGCTGCAAGGTGAGCTGACTCAAGAAGAATTAAACGCGCTCGAACTGAGTAAACCCGCGCTAAAAGCATTGCAGGAGCGTGGCTGGATAACCCACCAAGACAGAGCCAATCAACTCGACCTTAGCTGGCGCGACAACTTAACCCTCGATGAAGAGCCCCATAAGCTCAATCCAGAGCAGGCAATTGCGGTGGCAACCCTCAACCAGCAAACAGGCTATCACTGCACCTTACTCGAAGGGATCACCGGCTCGGGCAAGACAGAGGTCTATTTAGCCTTGCTAGAAACCGTGCTCAAACAGGGGAAGCAAGCACTCATTTTAGTCCCCGAAATTGGCCTAACACCGCAAACCATCAGCCGTTTTAAGCAACGTTTTAAGGTGCAGGTCGCGGTGATCCACTCAGGATTGACGGACAATCAGCGCCTTAGCGCCTGGCGACAGGCTCGCGCGGGTGAAGCGGCCATCATTATTGGCACGCGCTCGGCGCTGTTCACCCCGATGCGTTATCCCGGCATTATCATCTTAGATGAAGAGCACGATAGCAGCTTTAAACAGCAAGAGGGGGTGGGCTATCACGCCCGCGATTTAGCCGTGATGCGTGGCCATTTAGAAAAAATCCCCGTGTTACTTGGCAGCGCCACGCCGTCACTGGAAACCCTGCAAAATGCCCTTAGCGGTCGCTACCAACACCTAAGCTTAGGGGAACGCGCCGGCGCGGCCGAAAAAGTGCGCCAAGGCATTATCGATATTCGTAATCAGCCGCTCAAAAATGGGCTGTCTCATGCGCTACTCAATGAGATGCGTATTCACCTCGATGCGGGCAATCAGGTGCTGCTGTTTCTCAATCGCCGTGGATTCGCCCCCGCCCTGTTGTGCCATGAATGTGGCCACCTGCATGAGTGTGATCGCTGTGATGCCTTTTTTACCGTGCATCAATCATTGGGCGAAATTCGCTGTCATCATTGTGGCAATCAGTACGCCATACCGCGCCAGTGCCATCAATGTGGTAGCACCATGTTGATGGGCCAAGGGGTGGGCACAGAACAATTAGCCGAAGCGCTGGCGAAAGAGTTTCCCCAATATCCTGTGGTGCGCATCGACCGTGACACCACCAGCCGCAAAGGGGCGCTCGAGGGTCATCTCAATGCCATCCACAAGGGGGAATATAAAATCTTGGTCGGTACCCAGATGCTGGCAAAAGGGCATCACTTTCCCGATGTTACCTTAGTGGGGTTGCTGGACGTAGATGGCGCCCTCTTTAGCGCCGATTTTCGCGCGCCAGAGCGCTTTGGCCAGCTCTATACCCAAGTGTCGGGACGCGCAGGGCGAGCCAGCAAAGCTGGCACGGTATTATTACAGACCCATCAGTGCGATAATCCCATCTTGCGCGAGCTGATGCACAAAGGTTACGGTGAGTTTGCTCGGGGTCAATTAGAGGAGCGCAAGCAAGCCTTGTTACCGCCAGCATGGCACATGTTGCTGCTGCGCGCCGAAGCTCATCGCGCCGAAGATGCTGATGAGTTTTTAACGCAGATTGCCGCTATCTTACCGCAAAATGAGCAGTGTGAAGTGATAGGCCCCATGCCTGCCCCCATGGACAAAAAAGCGGGCAAATTTCGCCGCCAATTGATGTTTCAAACCAAAGAGCGCAGCCTGCTACAAAAGTCGTTCGAGGTCGCGCTACCACAAATCGAAGCCTTACCCTTGGCCAAAAAGTGCCGCTGGAGCTTAGATCGCGACCCGCAAGATCTGTTGTAATAAAAAATATGCTAAATAGCATATAAAATTCATGCCAGAGGATAGCAATTAGTCACCACTAGCGGCTAAAATGTACGGTTATCCCTGAATCTTTTTATCTTTAAGTAACTGTCGATTAAACGCCAATGAAATCACATATTCAATCTTTGCTCGAACAAGCCATTCAGACCCTAAAGCAGCAGGAGATCGTGCCTGCCGATTTTGAAGCGCGCATTCAAGTCGACCGAACTAAAGACAAAACCCACGGTGATTTTGCCACTAACTTAGCCATGATGTTGACTAAAGTGGCGCGCAAAAATCCGCGTGAGTTAGCCCAGCTGATCATCGACAGTTTGCCGCAAGACAGCCAAGTGGCTAAAGTGGAAATTGCAGGGCCGGGCTTTATCAACTTCTTTATTGATGACAATGCCTTAGCCACACAGCTAATGACAGCGCTCAAAGACGATCACCTTGGCGTGGTACTTCCCACCCCACAAACTGTGGTGGTTGACTACTCGTCACCAAACCTTGCCAAAGAGATGCACGTAGGCCACCTACGTTCAACCATCATTGGTGACAGTGTGGTACGCGCACTGGAATTTCAGGGTCACAAGGTGATCCGTCAAAACCATGTTGGCGATTGGGGCACCCAGTTCGGCATGTTGCTGGCTTACATGGAAGAGCTGCGCGCCGCGAAAGGCGAGCAAGCCAAAATGGAACTGTCAGATCTTGAAAGTTTCTACCGCGCCGCCAAAGTGCGCTTCGATGAGTCAGAAGAGTTCGCCATCCGCGCCCGTAAGCTGGTGGTGGAACTACAGTCAGGCGATGAGTACTGCAACAAATTATGGCGCGAGTTTAACGACATATCCTTAAGCCACTGCCATCAAGTGTATGAGCGTTTAGGCGTGAGCCTGACCCGCGCCGATGTGCGCGGTGAAAGTGCTTACAATGACGATTTAGCCCAAGTGGTGGCCGACCTTGACGCACAAGGCCTATTGTCTGAAAGCAATGGCGCTAAAGTGGTGTTCCAAGACGAATTTAAAACCAAAGAGGGTGAGCCGCTGCCGGTGATCATCCAAAAAGCCGATGGCGGTTATCTGTACGCCACCAGTGATTTGGCGGCGATGCGTTATCGCTCAAATGTGCTTAAAGCCGATCGCGCGCTCTACTTTGTCGACCTGCGCCAAGGGCTACACTTCCAGCAAGTGTTTAATTTAGCTCGCAAAGCCAACTTTGTTAATCCGAACATGAGTCTTGAGCATATGGGCTTTGGCACCATGAACGGCGAAGATGGCCGTCCATTCAAGACCCGCTCAGGTGGCGTCGTGAAACTGGTGGATCTGCTCAGCGAAGCAGAAACGCGCGCATTAGAATTAGTGCGCAGCAAAAACCCAGATATGGATCAAGCTGAGCTGGAGCAGATCGCTAAAGTCGTGGGCATCAGCTCGGTCAAATATGCCGATCTGTCGAAAAACCGCACCAGCGATTACATCTTCAGCTTTGAGCAGATGCTCAGTTTTGAAGGCAACACCGCACCTTACCTGCTTTACGCCTATACCCGCGTAGCCGGTATTTTCAAGCGTGCCGCCGATATAGACTTAAGCGATGCCAGCATCACACTTGAGCATGACAAAGAGAAAGAGCTTGGCACTAAATTGGCCCAGTTTGGCGAAGTGCTTAATCGCATGGTCGACAAAGGTCAGCCCCATGCCCTATGTGGTTACCTGTTTGAGCTTGCGGGTGCATTCTCAAGCTTTTATGAGGCCTGCCCAGTCCTTGCGGCCGATTCAGAAGCCGAGAAGAAGAGCCGTTTACGCTTGTCGCAACTTACCGCCAAAACGTTGAAACAAGGTCTAGATCTATTAGGTATCGACACCTTAGAGCGCATGTAACGAAAGGCGGTAACATGAGCAATCGCGACTACGCCAACAGAAAACCGGCCAAAAAAGGCCGGTCCCGTGGTGGCCGAGGAAAATCGGCTACCCAAGCACCACGACGCTTACCGATATTGCTGACCTTAGTGACAGTCGCCCTACTGGGCGGCTTTGGTTATTTTCTCTGGAGCATTAACGATAGCGCCGACGAGCAAGCGCCAGCCCCTGTGGTTAAACCGGCAATTCAACCTAAGGTTGAAAAGCGCGATCCTAACGCCTTGCCGCCCAAACCCAAGGAGGAGTGGACTTATCAGCGCGAATTAGAAAATAAACGCGTTGAAGTCGATATTCCAGAGCAGACCCAACCGACTCGTCCCTATCAGATGCAGTGCGGCTCCTTTAGAAAAGAAGCCCAAGCTAATGAGATGAAGGCGATGATTGCCTTTCAAGGACTCGAAGCCCAAGTGCGAAGAGTCGAAGGCAGTAGCGGCATATGGTACAAGGTGGTACTTGGTCCTTATGATCGTAAACGCATGGCCGAAAGGCAGCGCCATGTGCTACAGCGCGGTGGCCTCAACGGTTGCCAGATTTGGTTTTGGGAAGGCAGTTAAGCCTCTATTAACTGAAACGGGCCTAGTGCCCGTTTTTTATTGCCCCCCTTTTTTGGCCTGCTGTAAATGATGAAAAATACCGCAACCGCACGCAGTTTCAGCTTAAAAAACGGCAAACGCTAACAACGGCCACTCACTTGCCTTGAATTTTTAACGGCCGTCCCCCATATCTTAAACATTGTCCACCGATGGGTTTCCTACCCCTCGGCTAGAGAAGAGGAAATATCGTGACCACAATCGTTTCAGTACGTCGCAACAATCAAGTTGTCATTGCCGGTGATGGCCAAGTCTCACTGGGAAATACAGTGATGAAAGGAAACGCAAAAAAGGTTCGACGCCTTTACCATAATAAAGTCCTCGCCGGATTTGCAGGTGGCACTGCCGATGCATTCACCCTGTTTGAGCGCTTCGAAGCAAAATTAGAGATGCACCAAGGACACCTGATGCGCGCCGCGGTCGAAATGGCCAAAGATTGGCGTTCAGACAAGGTGCTACGCAAGCTCGAAGCCCTATTGGCCGTAGCCGATAGCGAATGCTCATTGATCATTACGGGTAACGGTGACGTAGTGCAACCAGAGAACGATCTGATTGCCATCGGCTCAGGGGGTAATTTTGCCCAAGCCGCGGCCACGGCGCTGCTTGAAAATACCGAGCTCAGCGCGAAAGAGATCGCTGAAAAATCGTTAACTATTGCCGGTGATATCTGCGTGTTCACCAACCAATTCAAAACGATAGAAGAACTGAATTACTGATCTTGAGCTCAGCTCGAAATCAATAACCAATGCAGCATGCATTAAGGGAAAACTATGTCTGAGATGACTCCTAGAGAGATTGTTCACGAACTGGACAGTCATATCATTGGCCAACAAGCGGCAAAACGCTCTGTCGCCATTGCCCTACGTAATCGCTGGCGCCGTATGCAGCTTAACGAAGATCTGCGCCAAGAGGTCACCCCCAAAAATATTCTGATGATCGGCCCAACCGGTGTCGGTAAAACCGAAATTGCTCGCCGTTTAGCCAAGCTGGCCAAGGCGCCTTTTATTAAGGTGGAAGCGACTAAGTTCACCGAAGTGGGCTATGTGGGTAAAGAAGTTGAGCAGATCATTCGCGATCTTACCGACGCCGCAATTAAGCTGACCCGCGAAGAGCAGATGACCAAATGCAAATTCAGGGCCGAAGAAGCCGCTGAAGAGCGCATTCTCGATGCATTATTGCCTAAGCCTAAAGAAGATTGGGACAGCGAAAGCAAAGATGACTCGGCCACGCGTCAGGTATTTCGCAAGAAGTTACGCGAAGGCCAGCTAGACGATAAAGAGATTGAAATTGACATCTCAGCGCCGCAAGTGGGTATAGAAATCATGTCGCCTCCCGGCATGGAAGAGATGACCAATCAGCTGCAAAGCCTGTTCCAAAACATGGGCCCAGGCGCCAGCAAGCGCCGCAAGATGCCCATCAAGGAAGCTTACAAGCTACTTATCGAAGAGGAAGCCGCTAAGCTGGTCAACCAGGACGACCTAAAAGAGCAAGCCATTGAATTGGTTGAGCAGCACGGCATTGTGTTTCTTGATGAAATTGACAAAATTTGTAAGCGCGGCGAATCATCAGGTCCTGATGTCTCACGCGAAGGGGTACAACGTGATCTACTGCCGCTGGTTGAGGGCTGCACTGTGACCACTAAACATGGCATGGTCAAAACCGACCATATTTTGTTTATCGCCTCTGGCGCGTTCCAGATGTCTAAACCGTCAGATCTGATCCCAGAGCTGCAGGGACGTTTGCCGATCCGTGTTGAACTGCAAGCGCTATCGGCCGATGATTTTAAACGCATTTTAACCGAGCCACACGCCTCACTCACCGAGCAATACGTAGCGCTCATGGCAACCGAAGGGGTTAAGATTGAGTTTACCGAATCAGGCATCGAGCGCATAGCTCAAGCGGCATGGCAGGTTAACGAGCGCACTGAAAACATCGGCGCCCGTCGGCTACACACTGTGATGGAGCGCCTCATGGAAGAGCTTTCTTTTGAAGCCTCGGATAAATCGGGAAGCAGCACCATTATCGACGCCGACTATGTCAATGCGCACCTGGATAACTTAGTACAAGACGAAGACTTAAGCCGCTTTATCTTGTAATACTTAGGGGCCTAGGCGGTATCACCTAGGCCCCTTTGGTATAAATGTAAGTATTATTGCTCTTTACCTCACATAACAAGGCCAATCAGATGTCAGTAGAAAGCCCCAAGGTCACAGGACTGAAACTCAAGCGCAAGTCTCGTCTATTAGAAGTCAGTTTCGATGATGGCAACACCTACGCCCTAAGCTGTGAACTGCTGCGAGTCTATTCGCCTTCGGCAGAGGTACACGGCCACGGTAATCCTGTGCTGGTCACCCATAAGAAAAACGTCAATATCGACGCCATTACGCCCGTGGGGAACTATGCGGTAAAACTGGTATTCGATGATGGTCATGATACCGGCTTATTTTCTTGGAAAGTCTTGTATGACTTAGCCACCAATCAGGTCGAACTGTGGGAAAACTATCTCACTAGACTACGCGCCGCTAAGGCGAGCCGTGAACCTATGATTGATATGGCGGTTAAATACCATAACTAGGGGCTGCTGATCTCTTTTCAATCTACGCAAGGGCAAGCGCTGCATGTCAAAACTCAAAGCCGATGTGTCTATCATCCAAGCTGGCATCTTTAGTCAGTGGGATGACGAGAGCGATGCCCTGCCTAAATTTCTTAAGGCAACCGTGCATGTGCCCGCCACCCTAGATATCGAATTTGGCTTTGTGGCGCAAATTAAAAAAGCCAAGAATCAACAGCTCAAATATTGCATCTATCATCCCGATATTCCTGACGATAAGGGGAATGTCCGCCCACCTTTTGAGGGCGATGTTTTCGTCGCATCCAACGACTGGACATTCTACCTCGGTGACACCATCTGGGCGCCTGAACACAATAAAGTGGGCAAATGGCGCATGACCTTAGCACTAAAAGATAAGGTGGTAGCCGAAAAAACATTTCACATCCACTTACATGATGAACAGAGCCAAGTCAGTGCCTTTTGGAAACATCGCGGCTATTAATTCCCACCGAGATTATCGTTAACGCTCCCCCAAAAATGCCTATTCCAGCGACTCTTCGAGGCATAACATCGCTTATTTTGTGAGCCAGGCAGATATTTTTAACCTAATGGCGTCAATGCGGACTTATGTCCTCTAGCCATTTTAACGCGGCCATTACTATCGAGAATAATCAATGACTGAGGATTATTCATGACTGCACATATCAATGGCAAAGCGGGCGATTTTGCCGAAACCGTCATCATGCCTGGTGACCCACTGCGCGCTAAATATATCGCCGAACACTATCTCGATGACGTAAAAGAGATCACCAACATTCGTAACATGTTGGGCTATACCGGGTTTTATAAAGGCCAACGTATCTCCGTCATGGGGCATGGTATGGGCATTCCCTCTATGGTGCTTTACGCCCATGAACTGATCGCCGAATTTAATGTTAAACGCATTATTCGTGTCGGTAGCCTTGGGGCGACGCAACACCACGTTAAGATTAACGATGTGATCCTAGCGCAAGCGGCAGGCACGGACTCACCCACCAATGCCAAACGTAGCAGCGGCTATCAGATGGCGACCTCAGCCACATTCGACTTACTGCATAAAGCCTACACTATCGCCCAAGAGAAACAGATCAACGTAAAAGTGGGCAACATCTTCAGTGGTGACATGTATTACGACCCAGATGAAGACATGATCCCTGCCTTAGAACGTTTTGGGGTACTGGGCGTCGATATGGAAGTGGCCGGTTTATATGGCTTAGCGCATCACAAAGGCATCGAATCATTGGCGATTTTAACGGTATCCGATCACTGCTTAACCGGTGAAGAGACCACTGCCGAGGCGCGCCAACTGACCTTTAATCAGATGATTGAGCTGGCATTAGCAACCGCTCATCAGTAACACCACTCGGCATGAAGGTTAGCTTCATGCCATTTAGGCGCGCTCATTATGAGCAGCATCAGCAAATTAGGACGTAAAAAATGAAAAATAAAATATCCTTAACCTTGCTCAGCTTTTTAGCCAATTTTGTCATGGCAGGCTTCGCAACCCAATTCGGTATGTTGATAGAACCGATAGCCAACAAATTTTCAGCCAACGTTAACGAAGTCGCCTCAATTTTCTCCCTACTCAATGGCGGCGCGCTCGCCGGCACCATCGCCGCCTTTTTCTTAATTGAAAAAATAGGCGTCAAACGCATCACCTTAATCAGCTATGTCACTATTGCGGCCAGTGCAGCGGCCATGCACTTCACCAACTCATTGAGCGTCGTCATGCTTGCCATGACCCTGATTGGGTTATGCGGTGGTGTAGGGCTATGTATTGCTGGCACCATTGTGGTCTCGGTTTGGAAAGATAAAATCCAAAGCACCATGCTTGTGGTGCAAGACGCCACCTTTAACGTGGCAGGCGTGGTGTTTCCGATGATCACCACTTACGCATTGAGCAATGCGTTATCATGGAGTTACAGCTACCTTGCCGTCGGTATTGTCGCCCTTGGTACCGCATTTGTGGCCTTATTAACCAACTTTTCATTGTGTGAAAGCAGCAATGAAACCACTGGGGCTAAAGATGAGTCTGAATGGAACCTTGGGATCATCAGCGGTGGCGTAGGCTTATTCCTTGGCATGTTGGCGCTGTACACCTTCCTAACGTGGGCGCCAATGTTTGTCAAAACCAAGTTCGACATCCCCTTCGAAGACGCTGGCAATATCATTACTCAATATTGGTCTGCTGCACTGGTTGGTGCCTTGGTCTCAACTGTGATTGTGTCGCGGGTCAAAATCCAGCATTTCGTGATGGGGATGATAAGCCTCGCCTTAATCATCACCAGCTTGATTGTGACCACAGACAACTTGGAGTCGATTGGCTACCTAACTTATGGTTACGGCTTTGCCTGCGCCGCCTTGTATAACGCCTTTATTGCTTATGGCGTTTCGTTTGTTAAAACTGCCAGTAGCCGCAATGTGTCATACATTTTAATCAGCGGTAGCGCTGGCGCCATGTTTAGTCCCGCCATTAGCTCACTATTTGAAAGTGTTATCGGTCTGCAAACCGTGATGTATGCGATTCCGGTAATTTACGCCTTAATCATCACCATGTTAGTGGTTTCAAATCGTCAGCAAGTCGGGTTAACAGCCCAAACGAATTAATCTTAAGCCGTACTTGATGGTAAACTTAGGCCCCGAATATCTTATTTGGGGCCTATTCAATAAAGGCTTTAAGACCCGCTAAATCACAGATCACTAAGCCCTCTTTATCCCGTTTAATCAACCCTAAATCTTCAAGGCTTTTCACTGCGCGGCGATACACTCTATCTGTGGTAGCAAAACGCTCAGCTTCTAAATAACACTTAGTAAACCCTTCTACTGGTTGGTCTTTTAAATGTTGATGATAAAGATCATAGGCAATGTTATACGCGATGGGATAGAGCATTCTACGCGTAAAAATGTCCACCGTATCTTGATAATCGATGGCGATGGCACTGGCAAAAAACAATGCAAATTGGGGCGTTTTAAGCAAAGCCTGCTGCAGCTTATCGCCATTAATAATCGATATAGCTAAAGGTTCTTCGGCGATAATGTCGAGTTGGCACAGATAGTTGGTAAAAAACTCCATTTCACCAAACAACTGCGAATCGCAGTTCATGGTTCCCAGCTGAAAACTCCGGCCATTTCGAGCGGTATACCCCATAGAAATACGCCCATGGGGCACCAAAATCAGCGCATCAACCCGCTGGCCTTGCTGCATTAACTTATGCTGCGCCGCGACGGTTTTGGTTTCGGTAATGCACTCTCGCATCACCCGTTCAATGGCATCATGTTCCTGTTGCCACATCGGCTGAAAACGGCCTTTAGCCAGCGGTTTTAGCTGCATAATGGTATCGATATTAGATTAAGGTTAACGGTTAAATCTGCGGTGATTAGGCGATCGGTGCCTTGTTGATCAGCGATAGGGGCGTATTTATATCAAAAATGACACCGCGCACCTCAGTAATCCCCATCGCCTGCAGTCGAGCCGTGTGCATGGTTAAATAGGCGCTAGCCGACGCTTCATCCTCAAACAGGTAAATACCACCGCCAAGCTTATCGCCTGCGCTCTCAGTCCAAATTTTCCAGATAAGCCCAGGTTCGTTATTGATCGACTCGGCTAACCCTTGCAATGCTCGTGACATCTCCTCGCCAAATGGACCCGAAAAATCAAAATCAACTTGCAGTAACTTACTCATCATCACGCTCCAACAGTCTGCTCTACATCTAGGGCAGGCTCAACACCTGCCAAAAAGGAGATCAATTTACGCCTTTAACTTATCACTTTGCAAGGTGCGATAAGCACGATGCTCGCGATCTTGCTCACTTAAGCCAAATTGCGCGGCTAAGTTCAGCAGTTGCTGTCGATAATCATCAAGCAAGCTGACCTCATCGGTCATGATGGCAAACTCGGCAAAATCCCCCAGCCCTTCAAGATGATCGACCGTAATATGAAAATCACTGACAAAATAGATGCTGCGCACCTTATTCATCTGCAGCACACTCACATATCCCAGCGTCTGCAGCATGCTGATGGCTTTAGAGACATCGCTAATATTGGTGGCTTCACAACGGTCGGCCTCGGGGCCTTTGACTATCCAAAGTTTGATCCCCGATGGCTGCATATCTCGGATACAGAGGCTTTTATGTTGCGCTAATAGGTGCTGCTCAGGCGTGTCGAAATAGGTGTCTGATTCTAGGTTATCTTGCAGCATCACCTCATGGGGCATACTGCGTAATTTTGCTAGAAATCTGCTTTTAGATGGGATGCGGTACTTTAATTCGACCTCAAATTTCCCCTGAAAATGTTGCTGGCTCACAACGTCTACTCACTGCTACATACATGCCGCTAGCATAACATGAGTCGGTTAATCTGGCCTATTGAAGAGACAGCATTCGATTAGTAATGAGGAATAACGCTTGGATTCATCCGTTGAGCCTTGGCACACTTATATTCATTGAAGCGGTATCGTTAATTGGCAAATTTATGATGCCATTTAGGCGCCTAAGAGATCCCCTTTGGCGCCCTAGATGATGCTATGGGTTACACCTGTTTTTCGCTACCGTTCAGCTTACGAAACTCAGCCCAGATCTCAGCGCAATCCTCTCGTCCCTCCTCAATGTGCGTCATCGCAAGGGTCGTCGTGTCGGTCCCATCTAGATAGTCACGTAAGTGCTGATCGGAGAACCCATGCTCAGCGGCGTCCACATGGGTTGAGGCGTAGTAACAGGTTTTGATACCTGCCCACATCATTACCGCCACGCACATGGGACAAGGTTCACATGTGGCGTACATGACGCAATCGGACAGATCCAGTGTGTCCAGTTTTTTACACGCCTCACGTACAGCGACCATTTCAGCATGACCAGAGATATCAGTATCTTTGAGCACAGTATTGCCTACGGCGCAGACGACCTCATTATTGCGTACCAGTGTCGCGCCAAATGGGCCGCCAGTTCCCTCCTGCATCCCCTTGATAGTGACATCACAGGCAGGCGAAAAATAGTTGTCCATATCTTGTTGATTGATCATGTTCAGTCTCCATTTATTCAATATAATTATTTAGATACGATTATGCGCTTTTACGAGCACCGACAAGCAGGTAGCCGATAAAGCCGATGGTTAAGCCGCTGAAGAATGCCCAACTGTTGATCGTCGCCAGTACAGTTACATCTGGAAATGCCTTGCCAGCCATAGTGATGATAAAGCTAGTGATCAGCACGCCAACCGCGCGTCGATTGACTCCGCCTTTATGCCCACCGTCTGAGCCAGGCTCTGGGTAAATCGCATCAAGATCAAGCTTTTGACGTCGCTCAAAGTAATAGCTGGCGAGCATGATACCGGCAATAGGGCCTAACATAGAGCCAATGAAACTATAAAACAGAAAGAGCATTGTGGTATTTTCGACAAACTTCCAAGGCAAGATAAGCGTACCAACCACTGCTGCAACTAAACCGCCCGTCTTAACGGTGAACCATTTAGGGAACTGAGCAGTGAGCTGAAGCCCCGATGGCAACATATTACCAAATACCACGAATGCCGTAGCGCCCACGTTCATCGCTAGAAGCAGTAATATTACGATGAATGGATTACCGATAGAGTTAATCGCATCAACAAAAATCGTTGGATTATTAATGTCCACCGAACCACCTGATATTGCCCAGAGCGAAGCCATGAAGCTCACTGTGACGATGGCAAACAGAATGTATGAGATGAGCATGCCTAAAGGAAATCCCTTGATGGGATCTGACATCGATTTGGCGTTACGCGTCAGATCGCCTGTATTAACGATCGGCGCAGCCCAATTTGATACCAGCATAGAGACACAGGTAATGAAGCTAATAACCGTCACCTCAGTATCAGGTGCGGGATGATAACTAAACACCTCGCCTAGGCTTCCCACATTTTGAATCGCAAGAAATACCCCAATCACCATAAGCACCCACACCACAGGCGAAGCCCAGGTGGAGAATTTATCGATAAGCTTTTGGCCTGCGAGATATAAAACCACAGTGATGCCAGCCATAATAAGGTATGAGATCGCTGTTGGTATCGCCAGACCCGCAATGGTCGTGCCACCGCCAATTTGGGAGAATCCAGGGAACAGGATCTCGAGCACAATATCGAGGGCCTTAGCAGAGGAGATAGTACAGAGACCAAAAAACACGAATCCGGCAACAAAACCGCGGATCATGGCAGGAAAGACCGCCCCCTTGATCCCAAAAGTATCACGAATTTGCATCGCGAAAGGGATACCATACTTAGCCGCTGCTCGGCCATTTAACACATAGCCAATAGACACGATTATGGCCGCGAGAAGGATGGCAGCAACAACCTGTAATGCATTGAGTCCTAAGGCAAAGAAGCCTACAACGGTAAAGTAACTGAGAATGTTGTGAATTGGCCCCATCCACACAGTGACAAAGTTGCTCGTTCCCCAAGTCCGCTTGTTAGGCCCTAGAGGCAGCACCTCATCGGCGTAACCCCGTGCAGCAAGACGCTGCCTATCCCGATCCGTGAAGGCCGATATGCTGGGGGATTCGACTTCATTGCCCAGAGTATTACTTATATCCATAGTGATATCCTATTACTATTTTAATAATTTTAAGTAGGGTGATGTAACGATCATTCAATAATCAAAAGTGATCTGCTGTAATAAACTGATAACAAATTAACAAACAGATGAGGAGGTGATAAATTATAAAATCGAATCGGACTTATCCATATTACCAATAGCGCACACAACCATTAACCAAAAAGAAACCAGAAACACACAAAGACAACAAAAATGAAACGCCAACCAATTCAAAGGGACAACATTATTGATACAAATCAATGAATGTTGATTATTATTTGAGCCGTTTATTATTCAAATTATTGAGCTGAGTCACACATCGACAACATGTCAACACGACACACATCAATCTCTACCCACCTCAAAAAAAATTGATTTTTTAATAAAGCAAAAAACCTAAATAACAAGCCACTCTCGCCCCTCTTCCTCTTAATCGATCACAGAGGTAGCTGACTTTAAGCTGTTACGTTCTAAGGTTCAAACAGCTCAAACAATTCTCTTCAATATCTATCTCAAAAACTCTTTTAAAATTCAGATAGCAGAAAGCCCGTTATGTTTCGATAACGGGCTTTCTTAATGTGGCGCTGAGATAGCTGACTTTAAATAATAAGAACCTAGGGTTCAAAAACTGACTGTAACGACTGCCTCAAGGTTAGAACCATAACAAAAAAGGGCCACTCTTTCGAGTAGCCCTTTTTCTTAATATGCTGCAGAGGTAGCAGGCTTTAAACGCTAGGAACCCTAGGGTTCAAGCTGTTTCATAAGCCTTTTAAAAAAGACAATAAATTAAACGAAAAAAGGCTTCCATTACTGGAAGCCTTTTTTCTTAATGTGGCGGAGAGATAGGGATTTGAACCCTAGATGGGCTATAAACCCATGCCGGTTTTCAAGACCGGTGCATTCGACCACTCTGCCATCTCTCCGAACGCCGAGAATAATAAGGATACCGCCGAAAAATGTAAAGCCTAAATTGTACTGAATGACTAACAAATAGCCCATTAAGGCTATTTTTAATGATAACCGGCTTAAAAACCATCTTTATGCTGTCAATTTACACACTAAAGTTAGCTTTGATTGGCCTGATGCTACTGCTAATATCGCTGCAACGGCTCACAATAAGCCCATGTTTATCCCGTACAGCCACGTTTATCACCCGCAGACTGAGGCGTATCTAGATAAAAGTGACGCTTTACTTCTAATGACTCATGACGATTCAAATGGCGATTAAGTCTTAGCCAATAAGAGTGTCCCCCTCTATCGCGTTGATGAGGTCGCCAGCAACTGTTGTAGCTCAGACAGTGAAGCCACTTGATAATGGGGCGTTATCCCCTCTGGTTGCACTTGATTGCTGTGATTTAACCAGCAAGTATCGAATCCCGCATTGAGCCCACCTTGAATGTCTGAGTGGGGATTGTCACCCACCATCAATACATGTTCCCTTGGCGGGTGATTCATCTGCGATAACGCATGATTAAAAATGGCCACATCGGGTTTGGCGACCCCTACCTCTTCAGATATCACCACTGGCGAAAACGCGTGTAATAAACCTGTGCGTTGCAGCCGTATGGTCTGCAGCGCAGTGAAGCCGTTGGTGATGATGCCCATGTTAACTTTACCATGCAGAGCATCGATCAACTCTTTCGCCCCCGGTAACAAGGTGCAAATGTCGGCCATGGCGGTCAAAAAGGCGCTATTAAGCTGCTCGGCGGTCACTTTTAACTTGTCGGCCCATGCCTGAAAACGGGTGATCTGCAGGTGAGCTGCGCTGATCTTACCGTCTTGATAGGCAACCCATAACGGTAAATTGACCGTTTGATACACCTCAAAATCGGTGCGCGTAAAATCCACGCCAAAACGCGAAAACATCAGCTGTAAACCACGAAAGGCATCAAAATGAAACAGGGTTTCGTCGGCATCAAACAATATCCATTGGTACTTCATCAAACGCTCCAATTACGTCAACTCACCATTTATTGCGGCTACTTTAATGCCAAGCGACCTTAATGCCAACTCTTAAGTCAGCCAATATAGCCCTCAATGCCACGCCATTTATTTCACGACTTGATAGCTATCACTGGCCCAATCGTAGCGATATAATACCCCTTGCCACTCATACACTATTACGCCATTGCGCTGCTTAACACGCGCGTTAGCTGGCAGAGTCTTAATCGCGTGGCTGGTCTGCACTCCGGTGGTGATTTGCAGTGGCGGCTGCACAGGTGTCGACTGTGTAGCAGGCTTAACGACATCGCGCCGCTCATAACGGTAAGGGTAGCGCCACGCCTGTTGCCAATAAGGGCGGTAATATGGACGATAAGAGTAAGGACGCCAATAGGCAGAGCCTGTACTAAACCCTATGCCCCAACGCCAAGGCTCCCTGTAGTCATGCCCCCAGCGGTGATCCCAAGTTGAGCTCCAGCTGGGCTCAAGCCAAACATTGCTACGCCAACTGAAACGATCGTCATCTTGATTACCTGCGGCCACAGGCATCACGCCCAATAACATCAGTAAACTTAGACCAATGGCAGGCAAAACATGCCTTTTAATAAGGTATCGATAAACCGGTTTAAGCTGTTTCATCTGCTATGCTCCAGAGAAAAACATCACCTCATATTACGCCGATTGATGCTGGCTTCAAACTCAGGCCATTTTGCTGAAAAATGACCCATTAACGAATTTGGGAATAGCCAGCAAAAATGGTATAGTGCGCGCCATATCACATTATTCTTAGCGCGAGTATTTCCACATGAGTTTTAAGGATTTACGCAGTTTCATCGATCACCTCGAGCGTAACGGTGAACTTAAACGTATTAGCTATGCTGTCGATCCACACCTAGAGATGACAGAAATTGCCGACCGCGTCTTACGCGCTAAAGGCCCGGCACTCCTGTTTGAAAATCCTGTGGGTAAAACCATGCCGGTACTCGCCAACTTATTTGGCACACCTAAACGGGTGGCCATGGCGCTAGGTAAAGAAGACCCATTGGCTCTGCGTGATGTGGGTGAATTGCTCGCCTTTTTAAAAGAGCCTGAACCGCCGCGCGGCTTTAAAGATGCGATAGCCAAAATCCCTATGTTTAAGCAGGCACTCAACATGCCGCCTAAAACCGTACGCAACCCACCCTGCCAAGAGGTGGTGCTAACTGGCGATGATGTCGATTTAACTCAACTGCCCATCCAGCACTGCTGGCCTGGCGATGTTGCGCCACTGGTCACTTGGGGCCTCACCATCACCAAAGGGCCGCGCCAAAAACGGCAAAATTTGGGGATCTATCGCCAACAGTTACTGGGTAAAAATAAGCTTATCATGCGCTGGCTTGACCATCGCGGCGGCGCTCTCGACTTTAAAGATTTTAAGCAGCAGCACCCGGGCGAACGCTACCCTGTGGTGGTGGCGCTGGGCAGCGATCCGGTCACTATTTTAGGGGCGGTAACCCCCGTGCCGGACTCCATGAGCGAATATGCCTTTGCCGGGTTATTACGGGGTGAGCGCACCGAAGTCTGTAAAGCCATTAGTTGCGATCTTGAAGTGCCGGCGACCAGCGAAATTATCTTAGAGGGGTACATAGACCCAGACGAGATGGCCGAAGAAGGTCCTTATGGCGATCACACCGGCTATTACAACGAAACCGATGAGTTTCCAGTGTTTACCGTCACCCATATCAGCCACAGAAAAGACGCCATCTACCATAGCACCTATACCGGCAGGCCGCCCGATGAGCCCGCCATGCTTGGGGTTGCACTGAATGAAGTCTTTGTGCCTATTTTGCGTAAACAATACCCTGAGATCACCGACTTTTACTTGCCACCTGAAGGATGCTCTTATCGCATGGCGGTGATCTCCATCCGTAAGCAATATCCAGGGCATGCTAAACGGGTGATGATGGGCGCTTGGTCTTTCTTGCGTCAGTTTATGTATACCAAATTTATTGTGGTGGTCGACGATGATGTCAATTGTCGCGATTGGAACGATGTCATATGGGCCATTACCACCCGTATGGATCCTAAACGCGACACTGTGATGATAGATAACACCCCTATCGATTATCTCGACTTTGCCTCTCCGGTGGCAGGCCTAGGCTCGAAAATGGGCATGGATGCAACCAACAAGTGGCCGGGCGAAACCGATCGTGAATGGGGCACCCCCATTGTCATGGATGAAGCGGTCAAACAGAAAGTCGATAAGATTTGGGACGAATTGGGCATCGATGATGCGCCAACCCTATAATTGAGCTGCGACAGCGGCCTAGCCTAGGCCGCCTTACAGTGCACAACATTAACTGAAAACTCTAACCCATTGCATAGTTAACTTGGATAGCGACTATTCGAAGGAGATAGAAACCTCCAGAGAGAGGTCTAGAAGGAAACAAAATGAACACCATTCGCTGTAAAGTAGAAAACGTCACCGCCTTTAATGATGCCGTCTATCAGGTCACCTTGACCCCTGAAACTGAATTTGACTTTAATGCTGGCCAATACCTTTGTGTCGTCATGGGTGAGCAAGACAAACGCCCCTTCTCGATAGCATCGGCCCCTGGTGCAAAACATATCGAGCTGCACATTGGCGCCGCCGTCAGCGAAAGCTACCCGATGCAAGTGGTCGAAAAACTACAACACAGCGAATACATCGATATCGAAGCTCCCGGTGGCAACGCTCACCTGCGTAGCGATAGCGCTCGTCCACGCCTACTGATCGCCGGTGGCACTGGTTTTTCGTACATTAAGAGCATTGTCGAGCAGCAGATTGCCTTGGGGCAAACGGTTGAAACCATGCTCTATTGGGGCTGCCGCGATCAAGACGCCATGTACTTTGAAACCATCGCGCGGCAGTGGCATCAGGCTCACCCTTGGTTGCATTTTGTGCCCGTAGTCGAGCAAGCACCGGCAAACTGGCAGGGGAAGCAAGCCAACTTGCTAGAACAGATCAAACAAGATTTTATCAGCCTAAGCGGCTACGACATCTACATTGCAGGACGATTTGATATGGTAGGTGCGGCGCGCGAAGTGTTCCGTGACATAGGTGTCGAAGAAGAGCACCTTTACGGCGATGCGTTCGCTTTTATTAAGTGATTAACACGACCAATATAATGGCTTATTGATAGCGTAAAAAGGGCGTTATCTGCGGAAAGTGTTGGAGTAACATCCACTGCCACAGATAGCGCCCTTTTTGTAGCTTAGTTATTCGCAGCCTTACTGCCACGCTTCACCCACTACAGCGAGACTTTCTCATATTTGGTCCAGGTGACTAAGTTGCCTAATAGCGGCACCACCCACACGGCTGAACCTTGATCATTATAGATACGATAATAAAACAGCTCTTCGTCACGAATATTGTGCTTGCGGATCTCACGGTAAAAATGCATCGCAGATGAGCTTACCACCTCAGGTTTAATCAAATCTTTTTGCAGCACCTTCACATGAAACACATCTACCTCGAGCTCGCCAATGTGCTGGCGATACTGCTCAAACACGCCGCGCACTTGATACTTAATCGGGGTGGTTAAACAATCTTGATCGGTAATGCAGGCGCTGGAGTAAAATTTTCCACTCAGCGGCTGATCATACACCATGGAGATACTCATATCCGCGCGCACTAATAACTCATTAGCCACCGGAAAATAGATATCACCGTGATAATGATGCTCCACCAACTCATCGCCATCTGAGTCGCCCGAAGGGATTAAGATGCGATTGTAGCGGATACGATTCTCCATCATTTCGCTGAGCTCATTAAACTTAACCATATTGAGGCCGGCGGGCACTTGCCCTGTGGCGGTTAAGTTGATCAGATGGTCGCCCATGCAATGGCCCTGCTCATCGGGAGGGCAAATCGCTAAGGAATAATGATTACCGTCGGTAAGGGCGAATCCCTTAAAATCTTGCATAGCGTCGATATGATTGGTCTCAGGCGCGATATGTTTTTGCCACATCGACGGATGCAGTTGAGTTTCGCCATGGGGATAAATCAGGGTTAATGGGCTGGTTTTACCGCCAAGGTTAATATCGAGGGTTTTGTCGGCGCGCCAATGGCCAGCCTGCTTGACCACTTGATGGTAGTCGCTGTTGTACCAAAAGGCCGCGACTAAGGCTAGCAGCACTACAATGCCACCAATTTTGACCATTAGGGAAACATCAATCAGCGCATGCTTAATCGATTCGGCATCGTTGACCGCCAACATGGTAACGTGGGATTTAGCCGATACATGCAGCTGATAGCCACGTCTGGCCACGGTTTTTAATTGAATTTCTGGATAGGGTTCGAGCTTCTTACGCAACGTGCTGACGCATTGTGTCAATGAGGTTGCGGCAACCACACGGTCTGGCCAACCCACCTGCAGCAGCAGATCCTTATCGCATATCGCATCAGGGACCGACAGCAAATGGGCCAAAATCGCCGACTCGGAAAACGTCAGATGGATCGTGGCCGCCGTTGCACGGTCATATAATTGTTGCGCTTCACCATCGAACTCCAGATATGGAGTAATTTTCACCACCTAGCACCTCTATCATTCCAAATAGCAAAATTAGGAATATCTTATTATTATCATTAAAAATTTTAGTAAAAGCCCGACTGGTTTACTGTGATAAATTACTCATTTTTTTTAACATTAAGTGCGATATGTACCGATAATGTGAAATAAATGCGATTCACGTCTAAAGCCGCCATCATCAAGGCTTAATGCTGCGAGAGTGTGATGGCTTTAAAATCGAATATCAAGCCTTTCGGCTGACAAACTAAATGGCCTTACGCTCAAAGGTGCGCAGGGTCAGCCAAGCTAACAACCCCGTCCACAACAACATCAGTCCATATAACCACAACTCGCCCCCCTGAAATTGACTCAATAAAGGTAAGCTGCCCATAGGTGCATGGGTGGCAAGCTGATTGATAGCCCGGTAGATATCGGTCGGATTTAATGCCATTAACAGTTGCACTAGCCATTGTACTCTTGGCCCTAAATCGGCCACCAGCAACGCCAATAACAGTAAATCATAAATTAACACTAAAGCGAACCACAACGATAATAGTATGCCGACCGCTTTGGCCTTTTCTGTGGCCCGCAGACTGACCACATAGCTTAGCAAAATAAATATCAGGGCTAATAAACTGCTGCTGGCAATAAACTGGCCAAACACCCACAAGGTTTGCAGCCATTGATAATCTTGCCCAAAACAGCACAAAATGATCGCGCTCATGGTAAAACTGCTCACGATGGCGGCCAACATAATACCGCTATGGGCCAGTAATTTACCTAAGAAAATATCCATTTTAGTCAGTGGATAGCTGAGCAGTAACAGCATGGTTCCCGACTCATCTTCACCAACAAATGCATCGTAGCAAAGTAAGATGGCCGCCAAAGGGATAATAGCCACCGCTATGGTGGATAAGCTGGCGATAACACTCACCAGCGATGGGAACGCTAAGGTGCCAGACACTGCGCTACCAGCAAATGTAACACTGAAGGACAGCAGAAAAAACAAGCCAAAAATTACCGCCACCCAACGATTACGCAAGCTGTCTTTAAACTCTTTTGCAGCGATGATCATCATAGGCTGGCGCCAGATCGCCCCACCGATTATCGACATCATTTATACTCCCATTGGTTGCAATACGGGCTCGACAACGAAACCTAAACCTTGCTCTGAGCAGTGCTGCATCTGCGCCATGTTGTGATGATAAATCTCGGCCAGCCCAGGCAAATGTAAGGTGAAATCAAAACGCTGGCATTTAGTGGTTAAGTACTTAACTAGCGCGGGATGCTCAGACTGGGCGCAGCGCAGCGCACCTTGGCGATAAAACGGCTGTAAATAGGGGTGCGCCGCCAGCAGCGACGCTACCCCGTCGAGTTCAATTTTAACCAGCAACGGACTCGCCTTTGCCAGCTCGGCAAACGTGCCATACGCCAAGCATTGACCGCGACCTAACATCATCGCCACATCCAGCTGCGACTCCACTAAATTAAGCTCATGGGTACAGATGATCACCGCGCAACCTTGGCGCTTTAATTGGGCCACTTTTTGGTAGAGAAAACTCGATGCTTGCGGATCTAAGCCCACCGTCGGCTCATCGAGTAGTAATAACTGTGGTGAAGCCAAAATCGCTTGCGCAAAGCCCAGCCGCTGCTTCATCCCCTTAGAGTAACCCTTAACCAATTTATGCTGGGCATAACCTAGGCCGAACTCCTCAATTAACTGCGCGACCCGCTGATGACTCTCCCCTTTGAGAGCGGCAAAATAACGTAAAATTTCCAACCCGGTTAACTTGTCATAAAAATTTATATTTTCTGGCAAATACCCCACGTTGCTAGGTTTATGCCCTGGCATTAACCTCTGCCCCAACACTTCGACCCGGCCAGTATCTGGGGGCAACAGGCCTAATATCACCTTGATTAAGGTCGACTTACCCGCACCGTTATGGCCCAGTAGCGCCATTGTCATCCCACTGGGCAAGCTAAGATTAATCTGATTAAGGGCGCGTAGTTCGGCAAACTGATGCCCAACGCCTTCAAGTTGTACTGCTAAGTTATTGACACTCATAATGAGCCCCTCGTGTGCGTCGCCGCGCTATTTTCCATCAAAGGGTAACGGTCGATAACACCACTGGCGTCGACCGCCTGTATTTGGTTATCGAGCCACTTAAGCAGTGTGACTATAGGACTGGCCATTAAAAAACTCGCCTCGGGATAGAGCCAAAACAATCGATCGAGACGATCGTTTGGCAGATACATACTGTCGCCCACGCCATCCCCATTGAGATCCCAGCCACGATAGTCACTCCAATAATTGCCCCGCTGTTGCTCGCTCCACTCGACGCTCTGCTCCCCTACGTAACGCACCTGAGTGCTGTTATCGATAAAGCGATTGAGGGACACTTGATTACTCTCACCGCCCAGCGCCATGGCAATGCCGACATCATTATTGGCTATATGATTATCCTTAATGTGGTTATCGCGGGCACCATAGATAAAAATGCCCTTACCTTCGGAAAACAGATCGCCTTTAACTGCATCAGGCGCGCTGATATAGGCCATTCTATTAGCCTCAACCAAGGCGCCATTGGTCATATTAAGCAATACGCCAAACTCTTTGGCATGGGTGACTTGATTATGGGCAAGGTGAATATCGGTGGAGTTCATCAACGCATAGCCGCCATCGACGCGGCTGGCCTGGTTGTCCATGGCGCGGTCTTGCTGGGTATACATGTAATGAATGCCATATTGCATGTCACTCATCTGATTGCCATACACTTGGCTGTCCTTACCCGACTCTAAATAGATACCATCTCTGACTTGCTGGATCTGATTGTCGCTGATCAAAGCGCTATCCACTCGCTGCAGATGGACGCCATCACCGCGATCTAACTTAAAGGTGTAGCTGTCACCGGTGATGCGATTGCCGCAAATGGTCAACTGCTGCAGCCGCTGGGCATAAATACCAAAGCCTTGGCCATGCAATTGATTATTCAGCAGCTGAACATCATCGCAGCCAGCATGCAGTAAAATGGCGGCATCTTTTTGGTACAGGTCACCGCCCCACTGACGAATGGTAAGGCCATTAATAGTCACATTAGCGGCGTTAATCGTCAGCGCCGATCCTTGCTGCTGCGCCTCGATAATCGCACCGGGTGATCCTTTGAGATACAGGCTTTTATCGATAACAAATTGCCCCGAATAGATGCCAGGTTGCAACACAATATGGCTACCCGCTGCTGCCTGTGCTAACTGCTGCGTCAGTTCAGCACCATCACTGACCTCGATAGTCGCCCCATTCGGCGCCGTATCTTGCTGCTTAACCGCTGCCGTGCACCTTGTGTTAGCGACATCTATCTCACTGGCGCTAAGCGCCATGCTGCTTAGGCTCAACACTAAGCCCATGCTCATTAAAGGCATCAATAGCGTCACAGTGCACCACTGCCGGGCTCTCATCGCTGCAGGCTCAACTTATTCTGCCGTTAACAAGGGCAAGGTGATCTGCTCATAACTGAATATCGCGCCGCCATATTTACGGGCAAATTCTTCGGCAGCCGCTTGGGTTGAAAAAGGCGCCACGGCGCTGCCCATGACCGCTTTACGACTGGTGCCATAGACATACCACGCCTGAGTCGCGTCAATAAAGGCGCTGTCGTCTGGATGGTCCCAATCGGTTACCGCCATATCATGAACATATGCTTGACTAATTTTGCGCTGATTTTCCGGCTGCAGGGCAAACATAAACATGTCCCGCGTTGAACAGAAACTCGGGTTAATCTCGCCGCCGCTGAGCAGCAACTCTCCCTTAGGGCCGGGGTATTTCTTAATCATCATGCCACACATATGGCAGCGTTCATGCTCACCGATGGCCTTGGCGTGCTCATGACCGGCATTAGCAGGTGCGGTGTCGCAGCCGAAGGTCAACAACGACAGTAATATCACTAACAATGAGGTTCTGATGGCCATATCGACTCCTTAATGGCGATGCCAGAGTGACGATTCAATGCCTCACCTCGCGGCCGCGAGATGAGGCTTGAACGAACAGTTAAATTGCGAAGTTTTGCCCCGCATACAGAATAAACATACGCAAGCACATCATGCCGCTCACCGCGCATAAACCCGAGAGGTAAAATGCCTGTGATGAATGGCTAAATTGCTTACCAGTGGCGAAGTTAAGCAGCAGCGGACCACCGAAGCCCACGCCGACAACACCTAACCAGAAGACCACCGCCCACGTGCCCGATTGAAAGGCTTCAAACGCACTCTGTGCGCCAGCGTTGCCTGTCATCAACGACATAATGATCATGAACAGGAACAGCGCCTCAGCAAACATAATCGGCCACTCTGCACCGTGCAAAATCTGCATATCTTGGCTGTGTCTATCTTCCTTAAATAGGCTCACGGCCAACATCTTAGCCGCCGCCGCACCGGCCGATAATCCCGATGCCACAAACAGCGCCGGTAATACCGAAGTATTAATGATCGGAAAGCGGATCAACGCCGAGATCAAAAAGCCAGTGTAAGCACATACCGCCAATGCCAGCACCAATACCAATGCCTCACAAGGACGGCGCCAGGCGCGTAACTTGTCGATAATGGGTAACAGTGGACGTAGCAATGGGATCTGCTTAATCTCTTCTTCCAAGGCAAACAGGGCGATCACAGCCACCAGCGGAATATAAGCTGTCAGCGCAATCACCCCGACCGACATCACCGAGTTAAGGTTGTAGTAAACCAATATGCGCCAGAAAAACAGCGGATTAGTTAAGTCCAGTACCAGACACAGCATCC
Organism: Shewanella sp. 553; assembly: GCF_059338375.1. NCBI lineage: Bacteria > Pseudomonadati > Pseudomonadota > Gammaproteobacteria > Alteromonadales > Shewanellaceae > Shewanella > Shewanella sp. 553. The sequence goes on along the minus strand of NZ_CM181701.1, from coordinate 374,256 downwards.
CCAAGGCGATAGTAACAAACGACACCAGCGCCGAGGCCTTCAAGAAAGGGGTATTGATGGTTTGTTGTTTATAAAACCGAATAAACAAGGCTACCGCTAACGCCCCACCCGAAATACCTGCAAAAAACAGGTATACGGCAATGGGCCATGGCCAGGCGACGCCTTCAGACAGCCCGATGGTAAATTCAAGTGTTCCGTCCATAGCTATACTCCCAATTTCACTACAGGTATGTATCGTAAACTGGGTTCAGTACCGAAATGCGACTTGATACGAACAGAGTCTTTTACCGCCAATAACCGACTCACATAAGAGTTAGGGTCATTGATATCGCCAAAGATCAATGCGTCGTATCGACACTGTTGCACACAAGCTGGTAACTCGCCCTTCGCCAATTTGCTGTTTAAACAAAAATCACAGTTGTCGGCGACATCTGTGGCCTCATTGATGTAACGCGCATTGTAAGGACACGCCGCAATACAGTATTTACAGCCCGCACACTTACTGGCATCCATAGTGACGATGCCCGTGGCAGGATCGCGATGCGCAGCGCCCGTAGGACACACCGAAACACAAGGCGCGTTTTGGCATTGCTGGCACGACACACGTACATATTTACGTTCACAACCACAGTCGGTCTTACCGCAATGAGGACATTTTTGCCCCTCAACGTGGCCTGACTGCTGCTCTAGCAGTAAACGAGATTGCCCCTCGGGCAAGTTATTGGCCGTATTACAGGCCACTTTACAATCGCCACAACCCACACATTTATTTTGATCGAACACCATCACGTAATGCGGTTTGTTGCTATTGGCGTTTTCCTCTTTGACAGATGAACACCCTAAGGGCCCCAGTATCAAAGAGCTGGCTCCCAAGCATTTAAGGAACCTCCGTCTCTCTATATTTTCACTCACAGCATCCTCCATCGGTCGGCATTGATGCCCACCTGTTTTAACCTGATTTTTAGGTGACTCTTTTACTCAGATGCAGTCACGATACGGTTAGCTATTTTCTGCTCAGCTTTCAAAATCGCATTGTTAATTGATGCTCGGTTAATACTTGGGTTGTCGCTATTCAATAACTGTTGCCAATAGACGATCGCTTGCTGAAAGTCCCTATTCAAGTAAGCGTGAGTCGCCATTAGTAGCAGAGATTGAACTTCATTCGGATCGAGTGCTAGGGCTTGAGAGATGGCATCGGCCACCTCTTCGCTCATGTCTCGACCATCACGGTAATAGAGCGCATTGGCTTTCATGCCGAGCACTTCAGCGTCTGTCTCTATTGCCAGTAATTTGTCCAGTGTGACGACCGACTCACGGTATAACCCGCCCTCTGTATAGGCGTAGGCTAAGTTGAGTAAAGCAATTTTATTGCTTGGTTTTTCACTGGCGGCTTGGGCATTTTTATTAATATCGGCGGCAATAAGGTAGTCGATGTTTTCATCGATAAAGCCCTTATCCCACTCATTAAAACGACCAAGTTGACTGTAAATTAATAGGGGAACCAGCAGCAGGGTAGCCGTCATAGCACTGGGAATTTTCCAGCCATCCCGTGTCAAGGTGGCAGACTTGAGGTCTCTAGTGTCAACGTTTTTTATGGCTCGGAGATGAAGTATCCATAAAGGAGCGATGAAACTCATTAACGTAACCACTATGGCAATAACCAGACTATTCATAACCATCCCTACTGCTGGTGAGTAAACTTAGTGACCAGAGCCCATCATGCTACCCATGCCCATACCGCTTAGCCCCATGCCTTTGGCGTTTTCACCGGGCTCTTCGACTTTGACCAGCTCCACATCAAATATCAGGGTTGAGCTAGGCGGAATAATGCCCACCACCTCTTTGCCATAAGCAAGATCCGATGGAATGGTCAAACGAAAAGTGGAGCCTTCAGGCATGAGAGCGATGCCCTCTTTCCAGCCATCGATAACCGACATTAAGGCAAAACGATTGGGTTCATTGCGATCATAAGAGCTATCAAAAACGGTGCCGTCGACCAGTTGCCCTTTGTAATGCACGGTAACCACATCGGACTCTAGCGGTTTACGCCCAGTGCCTAAGGTGATGACTTCATATTGCAGGCCCGAGTCGGTCACCGTAACACCTGGGTTGGTTTTATTGGTGGCAAGATACGCGCTGCCGGCAGCGATATTTTTAATCGACAGATCTTCGATACGCTGGTCTCGAATAGTGTTGAGCAGCTCGGCTCGCGTATTTAAATGGGTCAAGATCTCCTCGTCCGACATCTTGCCCTCGCCCTTAAGCGCATCAATCATCCCTTGGATGACAGTGTCGATATGGATCTCGGCGCCGAGCTCAGTCTGATTGTAAATTTTGCCGGAAATATAATGGCCAACCGACGCCCCCATAGCATAAGAGGCATCATTCACTTCTTGGCTCACTTCACTGGCCGAGGCCATCAACGAGAAACCGCAAAGTAGGGATAAAGTGGTCATCGATAAAGACTTCTTGGTGATCGTTTTCATATTGATTCTCTCTAAACGTTATTGCTCGAATGAATGTCAAATGGATAAAAATCTTATTGTTATGGTTTTTCAGTGGCTCGACCCGATAGGCGCCAGCCATAGATGCCATCGTGCATCTGCCTCACTTGGGTGTACCCTAGCTTCATCACTTCTCGCGCCGCGATCTCGCTGGCATTACAGAGACGATTGGCACAGTAAAACACCATGACGGCATCTTTCTCTTTAGGCAGTAACGCCTTCCAGTTGTCGACGTTGAAGTACACTGCCCCAGGAATAAACCCTTCAGCCCAAAGCTCTAAGGTATTTACATCAAAGAAATACACTCCCCCTTGCTTGAGTAAGCTCTCGGCTTCCAGCAGGCTGATGGTGTTGAGCTTGATCTCATGGTAGGTCGCAGGCGCCATCTCCCCGCCCCCTCCGGCATAACAAGGGGCGATACCGCTTGCTATCATGGCCGCGAAGATCATTCCAACGCATTGTTTCATATGCTTGCTCCTATTGACCCAGGCACAAAGGGTTATCAGTCCCCCATGCCTAGGTCCGTTAGCAATCCCTTTTAGTGAGCTTTAGCCGAATAGCCGCTGCCGTCTAAAATGTTTTGCGCTTGTGTTACATAGGTCAGTGCTGCATCGAGACGTTTTTGGCTATAACGGAAGCCATGCACACCCCAAGAGCCATCTTTCTTAATCAGATCAACTGCCTCTTGTGCTTTCTCTGCGAGCATAAGCACTTGAGTCTTGTCTTCAGTTGATAGCTTAGTGACTTCGAGTAACTGGTCGATGCGAACCAAAGCTTGTTCGACTTGGGTGAACACCTCTTTGATTGGCTTCTGCCACTTCATCACTTCACCGTAGATCTCCATCTGATCTTCATAATGCAGACCAGTTTCTAGCTCTGACTGGAACTGACTATGACAACCTTTGTTTTCAACCACGTCGTGGTCGGAAATTGAGGTGCGAGCACAGGTCCACATTAAGTCAAGGTATGAACGACCCTCTTCATTTTTCGCCACTGTCCAACCTTTCGCCCCTTCAGGACCTGCAACACGCGACTGGCCTTCTGGTGGGTTAAGAGTTTTACGCGTTGGGTTGACGTCAATTTTCCACATGTGTGACTTACGCACGGCGTCGAAACCGGCTTGGTCTGGGAATTGAATCGCTTTGAAGTTTTCACAACTGCCCATGTTAGGCATGTGACAGCTTTGACACGTTTGTTCGCTATGGGTATCGGTATTGCTAGCGATTAGGGTTTGCGCTTCATGGCAATCCTTACAATCTGTTTTCAGCTTAGGCTTAGTGATATCCGACTTCCAATCACCATCGGTGACTTCGTGTGGATCATGACAAGTAGTACAGCGCATGCCTTTTTCATAGTGAGCTGAGTTGTACATTTGCGACCCTTCGGTACCACATGAAGGACAAAGTGACTTCATTTTCACGCCAAAGGCATACTCACGCTTCTCTTGAGCTTGCGGTGTATCGGCCAAGGTCTCGTCATATTGGAAACGCTGATGACAGCGCTCACAGTTTGACTCCATACCACCGGTACCACCATCTAAGTGACCGCCTGCGCCATGACACTCTTCACACGCGATACCGCGGCTAATCGTGTGCTCTTGCAGTTTCTTCGGATCGCCCAAGGCATCAAAGAACTCTTGCTTGCTTTGGAAGTCGAACTTGAAGGTGTGGCACACTTCACAGTATGAACTCGCTGGTTGGAACAATAACTCTTTACGGTACTTAGCGCCGTAAGAGCTCATGCCCCACTGATGCGAACCACTGGCACCGAACTCTTCCATTGTGGTGGGGAATTCAGGGATAACAGCATTGATTTTTTGAGCCATTTCTGGGGTGAGCCATTCCGCCCAACCACGAGAGAACTGGTTACCACCGGCAATCATCTTACCGGTACCATCTTTAAGTAAACCGCCTTCGATATGATAAGTACCGCGGACTAGCCAAGAGTCGATAAAGCCATATTTGGTGCGGGGCGTACCCACTGTGGCATAAATCGCATCAGGGGTAATACCATCTGGCAAGATGGAGGTATCCTTAGTCTGATACATGGTTTGTTCGATGTCGTTACCCACTTCTGGGTGCTCACCAGGGAAACGAATTGTTTTAGCATGACGAGAACGCTGCCACTTTTCATATTGGGTTGCATGACATTCGGCACATTTTTCGGGGCCACAAAGTTATTAGGATAGTCAAGAATCGATTTAGCCCCTAAGCGGTACTGCACCGCACGCGGCGTACCGACTCTGGCGCTATATTTAGGGCTGTGACCTGTATCTAAATATTCTTCACCACGGTCACTAATGTGATATTCGCCGACTAAATTACCGGCTTCATGGTATTTAAACATGGGGTGGTTCTCAAATAAGAAGTCAAATAGCTCTGCTTCTTGAACCACGTAATCTTGCAGTGTTTTCACACCATTCTTTTGTTCTGTACCTTGATAGTTAGCAATCGCATTTTGCGCGGTTTTGCCCATTTCTGGTACGCTGTTATATTTACCACCAGCAGCGTTAACATTAGCAATGGCACCGAAACAAAATAGCACGCTTAAGGCTACCTTGTGTTTCCATCGTCTCATCATTCACTCCTAAATTTTATTTTATTTTGTATTGCTATAACCAACATTTAATTGCTCATCCATTACACAACCATCTGTTGGATTTAATAAAAACAACCGTTAACCGAACGACTTATACAACTGAGCAAGTTCAGTATTCTTCACATAAAAACCATTAAAAACATGAGCTAGCGCACACCTCCTGCGCCATTATCTATCAACAGTTGTGAAAACAGCAAAAGACAATTAAAAACAACACCTTAATGTGATGTTGAAATCTGTTTTTTAGATATGAATTGAACTCTTTTAGATGTAAAAACACCTCAAAATAAAGATTTATTTTTCAAAAATATTCAGCGAATAGGATGGATTGTTTTTACTTGCTTAAGCTCACAGAAACGCTTGCGCCATTAATTTACTGTGCATTTAACACAGTCTCTATTTATCTATATAAGCAAAGTTAACGCTATCGATTAATAAATGCAGACACGCAAATAATTAATATCATCGGTGGAACTATGGCGGCAGAAATTGGGTTATTACTACTTATTATTGCAACAGTAATGTGTTTACTCATCGCAGCGTTACCACTATTTAAAAGCAGCAGCGGTGAACCACAAACCCATACACTCACCAGCTTATTAATTCATCTCAATACTGTTGCCCTACTGGGGGCAATTGTTATTTTGGGCTATCTGTTTATTACTAACGATTTTTCGGTCGCTTACGTGGCCAACCATTCCAACACCCAATTAGCCAGCATCTATAAGGTGGCGGCGGTATGGGGCGGTCATGAAGGCTCAATGCTATTTTGGATAACCGCCACCGCTCTGTGGAGCAGTTATATCGTCAACCAGCACAAAGCTAACAATGCCTTTATGCGCAGCCTTTGCGCCATTCTCGCCGCCATCATGTGCGGTTTCTTACTCTTCTTACTGTTTACCTCTAACCCGTTTGCACGCTTGCTGCCCAACATCCCGCTCGAGGGACGCGACCTAAACCCTATACTGCAAGACATTGGGCTAATATTGCATCCGCCACTGCTGTTTGTCGGCTATGTGGGGCTGACGGTCTGTTTTGCTGCGGCCGTGGCCGCGCTACTCGATACCCAAGCTAACATTCAAGCCCACTGCAAGCGCATCCGTCCATGGGCTATTTTAACTTGGGTAGCACTCACTGGTGGCAACGCCTTTGGCTCATGGTGGGCCTATAACGAGCTAGGTTGGGGAGGGTGGTGGTTTTGGGACCCAGTCGAAAACGCCTCATTTATTCCTTGGTTAGTGGCCACCGCCATGATGCATGCACTCATATTGAGCAGTAAACGAGATGATTTTTATGCTTCGACCCTATTCACTTGTTTGTTAGGCTTTGCCATCTGCCTACTGGGCACCTTCTTAGTGCGCTCAGGGGTGGTGCAATCGGTCCATGCCTTTGCCGCCGATCCGAGCCGAGGCGTGTCGATTTTGACTCTACTGATATTATTTTCGGCTGGGGGCTTTACCCTGTTTGCCTACCGCGCGCCGTCATTACTCAAAACTAGCCGCTATAGCCTGCACAGCAAAGAAAGCCTGATGATGCTGGGCAATCTTATCCTTCTCGTTGCAGCTCTTTCCATCTTACTTGGCACCTGTTACCCGTTGCTGTATGAAGTCCTTACCCAGCAAAGCATTTCCGTTGGCGCGCCCTACTTCAACAGTCTGTTTATTCCGTTGCTGGTATTGATTTGCCTGCTAATGGGCGCAGCGCCGCTGGTGCGCTGGCAACAGGCACAGCCCAAGGTGTTTATGCAATTAGGCCTGTATGCTGGGCTGGCATTCGGGCTGGCGTTGCTACTGAACCTGATAGCGTTACCCCAGCTTAGCGGCTACTTTATTTGCGGCAGTTTTTCTGCCCTATGGTTGATTATCTGCATCGTGGCGGCGGTGCGGTTGCACTATGGTCACCGAGCGCCCAGTACTGGCAGAACCCAGCATTTTAACGCCATGTGCCTGGCCCATTTGGCCGTGGCAGTGAGTATTTTAGGCGCAACCACTGTGTCTCATTTTGAGCAGGAAGAGTTACTGCGAATGGGCCCGGGACAAGGTAAAGTCGTCGCGGGGTACACCTTTGTTTATGAAGCAACTGAGCAGGTTGAATATCCAAGCTACAGTGCGATTCAGGCCAAAATTCAGGTTAGCGATGCCAAGGGGCAAGTGTTTGCTTATATTTACCCACAGCGACAGACCTTTAACACCAACGGCATGCAACTCTCGGCAGCGGGGATCCATCGCAGTTTGTTTGGCGACATCTACATCTCCATGGGGACGCCGCTCAGCGACAGCGAATACCTTGTGCGGATCAGTTATAAACCTTTGGTCAATTGGATTTGGATAGGAGCCTTAATGATGATGGTGGCCGGTATCTGCCTGCTACGCCGCCCAGCAACTCCCAGCGCTGCGCGTAACCCTCACAGCGCAGGGCATCGCCTTGGTGCGCCGTCAGTACATAATGGAGGGCTGTGATGAAGTCTAAGCTCACACTTTGCCGACTTGTCACATTCAACTGCCTGTTATGGCTAGGATTAAGCGTATTTTCGGCCAACGCTACAACGCCGTCATCCTTGCCAGCATCAACGCCAGCCCCTGTCTACTCGCAAGCCGAAATAAAAGCCCTGGGATTTGATATCGCTAAGTCGCTACGCTGTCCCATGTCGGCCAATCAAAACCTGTTGGACTCGCAAACTAAGATAGCCAATGAGCTCAAAGCAGAAATTTTTCTGCAGTTAGAACAAGGCAAACGTAAAAGCGAGATCATCGATTTTATGGTGGCCCGTTACGGCCAGCAGATCCGCTATATGCCAACATTTTCCGTAGGAACTTTAGTGCTGTATCTGTTTCCGCTGGGGTTATTGCTATTGGTGGCGGCATGGGGATTCAAGCAACATCAATCGACAACATCTTCCTCTAAAATTAGTAATATGGATACGCATCATGACTAAACAACTGCTGGTTATCATCGGCTTATCAATGCTACTCACCATGGGACAATCGCAGGGGGCCATGCCAAATGAAAAGGTGTACGCCACTGGTGATAACTTACCTAAACCCATGATCATGTCGCGCTTTATCGAGATGCAACACGCGCGCAAAGTCAGTGAAGTCCCTTTTGAAACGCTTGAGGGGGCCAAGGTTAAGCTGAGCGATTATCGCGGCAATCTGGTACTGGTTAACCTGTGGGCCACTTGGTGCGCCCCCTGCATTAAAGAGATCCCGATGATGGACAAGATCCGGCGCGATAATCACACCAATAAGTTAGTGGTACTGCCACTGTCTATCGATGAGCAATACGAGCAAGTGGCCGCATTTTTAACCCGCCATAACTTAGGAGACTACCCTACGTTGATCGATCCACAGCAGCAGATCGATAAGATGCTTCCAGCAGATGTAGTGCCTGCTACCTATGTGTTTGATGGCGAAGGTAACCTCATCGGTTTTTTGCGCGGTTATTTAGATTGGGGCGATAAAGAGGTGCAACCCTACCTTGAACAACTCACCGCCAAGTATGCATCACCCACTCGCTCTTAATTTGCCATAGTTTATCCCCCCGCTTTCATTGCTCCCGCCCGACAACGCGACCCTTTCGTCGGGCGGTCTTTTTTATCTCGGCATCGCTAGCTTGAGCTGCGACCACGACTTTCAATTACCGCACCATTAAATTAGAATTGCGCCATTAATCGTTATGTTCCAAGGCCAGTTTGATGAAATTAACCGCACTACAGCAACCGCTTTATGATCACCTTTATCGCGATATTCACCAGTTCCGCTCTACCTTCGATCTGCCCATTGAAGATACCAGCAGCCTCGACGATAAAGCGGATACATTACACACCTCTTTAGCGATTGAAGAGCTGACCGAGCTAGCTGAAGCCGATTGCCGCATAGAACAAGCCGATGCGATTGTCGACTCTGTTTATGTATTGATGGGGCGTCTGGTGCATATGGGTGCCAAACAGGTTAACGACTGTATTGCTATCAGCTACCTTATCGATCTGCTGCTGCATGTGGCCAATAATCGTGATATCGATTTTGTGCGCTGCTGGGATGAAGTGCACTCGAGCAACATGAGTAAGGTGTGCCGTAATGAACAAGAGTTAGCAGAAACCGTCGCTCATTATGCTAAACAGGGTGTTGACATTGTCGGTAGCAAGAAAGGCGACTTCATCATAGCTAAATGTGCTAAAGATGTTGATATGGCAGGTAAAGTCGTGCGCCAAGGCAAGGTGCTAAAATCAGTTTACTACCGCCCTGCCGATCTAAGTCGCTTGATAAAAGCCTAATTTATCCTCCTCAGGAGCTGTCTAACATGATCCGTCTGAAATGAGATGAGACCTAGGTATCATTAATTGAATTCCAGCCGTGACCCAGTTAACAGCTAAGATAATAAGCACTACTCGCTAACCGATTTAGATGATTGAATAGGGTTAAATGAATCTAGTGCTTATCGTCCCTGAGGAATTATCATGACCAATAATATTGCAGCCTTACTCGCCACTACGGCGCTATTTTTTAGCACTCAGGTATTGGCTAATGGCGGTTGCGCCTTTGAAGGCAAGCAAGAAGGCTTTATTGCCACTTGCAGTGAGGAGAAACAAGAAGTGATTCTAACCGGTATCGTTCCAGCACAAACCTTAGTGACCGAACTTAGCGAATTTGGCGAAGGTTACCAAACTTATCAAGTCGATACAGCAGCCATCGAACCATTAAAAGCGATCACTGAGCCGACTGAAATTGTCGTTATTATTGGCACTTGGTGCCCTGATTGTCACCGCGAAACACCGCGCTTTATTCGCATCATAGAGCAGTTGAACAATCCCAACGTCAAGGTGACCTACATAGGGGTGGATCGCAGCAAACAAGATAGCGAAGGCTTAGCGGCGCAGTACGAATTTAGCCGTATTCCGACCTTTATCGTCAAACAGCAAGGTGAAGAGATTGGCCGCATTGTTGAGCGTCCACAGACCTCACTAGAAGTCGATCTGGCCAACATCCTCAACTAGGCCGTTAGCCATGACTCATAAGAAAGCCGCATTAGCGGCTTTTTTTGTGCAGTCATGTTAACTAATCCAGTGCTAACTTGTTGCATGTAAATTAAGCGGGAGCTCTTGCTTAATGAGACGCTCTGGGGCTGCAACTGTGGGTTAATCGCAGATATATGTGGACAATAAAGACGTGATTATGCAGCAGATGTAGCTGCAATTCGCCGAGATAATTGTAGTAATACGCCTTCACGCAGCGCACCGCCCGACAAATTTAACGACTCAATATGCAGCACATTAAATAAGCCCAGTAAAATCGATAATCCTGCGGCAAAAGTGGGGGCTCGCTCAGGATGTAAGCCTGCAATCTGCAGCATGCTAACATCGGTTTGACCTAGCACTTCATCGCGTAATTGCAACAATATCGCAGGAGTGATGGTTGCAGACAGGCCACGCGCGTTGAGTAGTTCAACGATTGATTGCACTGTACCCGATGCGCCAACCACACTATGCCAACTAAGCTGAAGCAGTTGAGCACGATAATCACCCAACAGGTTAACGACCTGTGCCTGTGCAGAATCAAAGTCTGCCAGCTGAAATGGAAATTGAGTGAAAAACAGTTGCTTAAACGTAACGCAGCCCATAGAAAGGCTGGTTTTGAGGAGCACTTTGTCGCCATCACCAATAATAAACTCAGTGCTGGCACCACCAATGTCGATCACCAATCGGCGACCCTCTGTGGTGGTAGTCGCAACCATGCCTTGATAGATCAATTCCGCTTCACGCAGCCCCGAAATAATCTCAATCGGTTGACCTAAAATAGGCAGCGCCGCTTGGCAAAATGCGCTGGCATTATTGATGCTGCGCAGTGTCGCGGTGGCAATAACGGTAATATGGTCGCGGCTAATGCCCTCTTTATCGAGCATCTGTGAAAACATCTTTAGGCAGTCAAGCCCACGGGTAAACACCTCGGGGCTTAATACGCCACCAGGGCCAATGCCTTCGGCAAGGCGCACCTTGCGCTTATATTTTGCCACCACTTTAGGGCTGCCGGCGACGGTTTGCGCCACCAGCATATTAAAACTATTTGATCCTAAGGTAATGGCCGCATACTTAGGCCCTAAGCCAGCGCGCTTCATTTAGCTGTGTCTACGCGTCCTATCGTGACGTCTTGGGCGTGCGCCAGGACGTGCACCTTGTGGTTTGCCACTACCAGGGCGGCCAGCGGGACGCGTGGTGTGCTTACGATGAATGCGTACAGGCGGCGGTAAATCACTCAGCAAGGCTTCACTGTCGTAATTAGTGACAGGAATAGAGTGCTGAATATAACTCTCGATCGCCGGTAAGTTGAGGGCATACTCTTCACAGGCAAAACTGATCGACTTCCCTTTTTGACCCGCACGTCCCGTACGACCAATACGGTGTACATAGTCTTCGCAATCATCGGGAAGATCGTAATTATATACATGAGATACGTCAGAAATATGCAGACCACGTGCAGCTACATCGGTGGCTACCAAGATATCCAACTTACCTTGGGTAAAATCTTCTAAGATACGAATACGCTTCTTCTGTGGCACATCACCCGTTAGCAGTCCAACACGATGTCCGTCACCTTCTAAGTGGGCCCAGATATTCTCGCAGCTGTGCTTGGTGTTAGAGAAGACAATGGCTTTATCTGGCCAATCTTCTTCAATCAGCGTCAGCAACAGACGCATCTTCTCTTCCTGTGAAGGATAGAAAATTTCTTCAGTAATATTTTTTGAGGTTTTTTCGCTTGGGGCAATTTCCACTTTCTCGGGATCATTCATATGATCATAAGCCAGCTCTTGCACCTTCATCGACAGCGTCGCCGAGAACAACATATTCAGGCGCGATTTGGCGTCTGGCATACGTCTAAATAGGAAACGAATATCTTTAATAAAGCCTAAGTCAAACATGCGATCGGCTTCATCGAGCACCACTGCCTGAATCGAGCTGACATTGAGTACCCCTTGGCGAACGTAATCGATGATACGCCCAGTGGTACCAATTAAGATGTCGACGCCTTTATCAAGCACCTTACGCTGAACGTCGTAGCTTTCACCACCAAAAACAATCCCGACTTTTAGCCCGGTGTGCTTGGCCAGCAAGTTGGCATCTTTGGCAATTTGAATCGCTAGTTCGCGTGTCGGCGCCATCACAATCGCACGAGGCTGATTGATCTCACGTCCTTCAGGAGCTGGAGTGGTCAATAAGTGGTTAAAGGTGGCGACCAAAAAGGCTAAGGTTTTACCTGTGCCTGTCTGTGCTTGACCCGCAATATCTTTATGCTGGAGTAAAATTGGTAATGATAATGCTTGGATTGGCGTGCAATATTCAAAACCGCTTTCGATTAGTGCCTGTTGTATCTCTGGATGCAGAGTAAAGTCGGCAAACTTTGTATTTGTTAAATGTGTTTCGCTCATAGCGCAAGCATACCAGTTAGGGTTGCAATAAGGAACTTAATCGTTTGAAATAGCGGCTAATGAAAAAACAGCTCTGAAAGCCGCTAAAAAAATCTTGAAAAGCTGATTTCAGACCCAATATACAGCTTAAGCCATTAACAAACCAGTAATGGCACCTCAACTGGAGAACATCATGAGCGATAAAATTATTACCTTAAGCGACGACAGCTTCGAAAACGACGTACTTAAGTCTGACATCCCTGTAGTGGTGGATTTCTGGGCTGAATGGTGTGGTCCTTGTAAGATGATCGCCCCAATCCTAGATGACGTAGCAGAAGAGTACGAAGGCAAGGTAACTATCGCCAAGCTAAACGTTGACCAAAACAATGCTTCACCTGCTAAGTATGGCGTACGTGGTATCCCTACTTTACTTATCTTCAAAAACGGTGAGCTAGCCGACACAAAAGTGGGCGCATTGTCTAAGACTCAACTTAAAGAGTTTATCGACGCACAGCTGTAATATCCCGATCTCTATGACATTTTGATCGCAGAAAGTGACTCTCGACACAGCTTACAAAAGTAATTGTGTCGGGATTCGCTAAATTTCTAGACGCCTAGCCTTGTTAGTGCTACTTTAATAACCAGACTCATTCTAACTAACCCACTTCTTGCTATTCGATCGATATTCTTAAATGTTGTACATTCATTGATCAAAGATAGCATTGTCACGTAAGAACAAGACCCACCAAGATGAATTTATCAGAATTAAAAGACACACCGATTTCAGATTTAGTACAACTCGCCCAAGACATGAAGCTAGAAAATATGGCCCGCGCTCGCAAGCAGGACATTATTTTCGCAATCCTTAAAGCCCACGCAAAAAGCGGCGAAGATATTTTCGGTGGTGGTGTTTTAGAGATTCTGCAAGATGGTTTTGGCTTCCTTCGTAGTGCTGACGGCTCATATCTCGCTGGCCCAGACGATATCTATGTTTCACCCAGCCAAATTCGTCGTTTCAATATGCGAACTGGTGACACCATCTTTGGTAAGATCCGTCCACCAAAAGAGGGCGAACGTTATTTTGCCTTATTGAAAGTCACCGAAGTTAACTTCGACAAGCCTGAAAACTCTCGTAATAAAATCCTGTTTGAAAACCTTACCCCACTGCATGCTGAAGAGCGTATGCGTATGGAACGTGGTAATGGTTCAACTGAAGATATCACCTCGCGAATTTTGGACCTGTGTTCACCGATTGGTAAAGGTCAGCGTGGCTTGATCGTGGCGCCGCCAAAAGCCGGTAAAACACTGCTACTGCAAAACATGGCGCAAAGCATTGCCTACAACAACCCAGAAGTGGTGTTGATGGTACTACTGATTGATGAGCGCCCTGAAGAAGTGACCGAAATGCAGCGCATGGTAAAAGGTGAAGTTATCGCTTCTACCTTCGATGAACCTGCAAGCCGACACGTACAAGTGGCCGAAATGGTAATCGAAAAAGCCAAGCGTTTAGTTGAACACAAAAAAGACGTAGTGATCTTACTCGATTCGATTACCCGCCTAGCACGTGCTTACAACACAGTGATCCCATCATCAGGTAAGGTACTTACCGGTGGTGTTGACGCTAACGCACTGCATCGTCCAAAGCGCTTCTTTGGTGCTGCACGTAACATCGAACACGGTGGCAGCTTAACCATTATCGCTACTGCGTTGGTTGATACTGGTTCGAAGATGGACGAAGTGATCTACGAAGAATTTAAAGGTACAGGTAACCAAGAGCTTCACCTGTCGCGTAAAGCAGCAGAAAAACGTGTATTCCCAGCGATTGATTTCAACCGCTCAGGTACTCGTCGTGAAGAGAAACTGACCACACCTGAAGAGCTACAGAAAATGTGGATCTTACGCAAAATCCTTAATCCAATGGATGAAGTGACGGGTATGGAGTTCCTTATCGATAAGCTTGCCATGACGAAAACGAACGAAGAGTTCTTTACCGCCATGAAACGCTCTAAAAGCTAAACGATAGATTATCTATGCTGAATAAAAATGCCGCTAATTAGCGGCATTTTTTATGGCAAGATGGTGCTGTTTCTATACCAAGGCACCGGCCATTTTACGGCGTAAATAGGCAATTTGCTGCATATGCGGCAGATCTTTCGGGCAGTTATCCTGGCAGCCGAGCAAGGTCATGCAGCCAAACACCCCATCTTGATTACCAATCACATGGTAAAAATCTTCCACGCTACGGGCATCACGGCTATCGAGTTCGAAGCGGGCAATTTTCATCATGCCTACGGCACCCACAAAGGTGTCGCGCATCTGTTTAGTGGCGCAGGCTGACACACACACACCGCACTCAACGCAGCGATCGAGCTCATACAGTTTGGCCGCCTCTTCTGGAGCCATTGGTGCTTCGATGCGATGAATATCGATTTCATCCTGCCTTGGATGCAACCACAGCTTTAAGCGTTCGGCGAGTTCGCGCATAAACTTACCCGTATTGACCGACAGATCGCCAATTAATTCAAAGCCGGGCAGCGGCATCAAGGTGAGCTCGCCTTTAGGGTATTTACTGGTTAAGGTGCGGCACGCTAGTGTGGGATACCCATTGATCACCATGGCGCAGCTACCACAAATACCGGCGCGGCAAACAAAATCGAACTGCAACGAAGGGTCTTGCTTCTCTCTCAGCATGTTCAGTGCAATAAACACTGTCATCCCTGGTGCTTCTTCAAGCTGGTATTTAACCATTTTGGGCTTATCACCCGGTTCTTGCGGATCATAGCGGAAAATATTAAAGGTTAAGGTTCTACCTTGGCTCATTTGGCTTCATCTCCAAGCTGCGCGCGATTGCTCAGCGATTTATCATGTAGGCGCTCGTTTTTCTCTTGTAGAGACGGGGGTACTTCAAAGGGCATCAACGCATGCTGCCGCGCATACCGGTCTGCATCATCAGGCAATTTACTCAATATTTCGCTGATCTGCTGCTCACGTTTTTCGGTATCAGGATGCGCTATCGCATTATTAATCCCGTAGCCACGGTAACCTGGAGGTAATTCCATTTTCATCACATCCAACTGTTCATAATCGAGCGCGGGTAGCGTGGCATCAGCACTTGGCCAGCTCGATAGCGTGCGGTTGAGCCACTCTTTATCGTTACGCTGCGGGAAGTCTTCGCGGGCGTGGGCACCGCGACTTTCGGTGCGCGCCTCGGCCCCACAAGCGACAGTAAGTGCCACTTTAAGCATGCGCTTAACCCGCAAAGCTTCAACCAACTCAGGGTTGGCATGGCGCTTTTTACAGGTTAAGCCTATATTGCGCGAGCGCAGCAACAAGGCTTGCAACTCATCCACCGCTTTTTGTAACTCGGGGCCATTACGGAAAATGCCCACGTAGTCCATCATAATGCGCTGCATCTCAAGCTTGATATCAAAAGCGGATTCGCTGCCCTGACCTTCGACCAAATCGTCGATTTCGCTGCGCACCTGATTAACAAACTTTTCCACCAGCGCAGTATTAATCTCTAAGGTATTTTGCTGACAAAAATCGGCGACATATTTACCTATGATCATGCCGCCCACCACGGTTTCTGCCAGTGAGTTACCGCCTAAACGGTTAAAGCCGTGCATGTCCCAGCACGCCGCTTCGCCGACGCTAAATAAGCCTTTAAGCTGCGGGCTTTGACCTGTGGCATCGGTGCGAATACCGCCCATCGAATAGTGCTGGGTGGGGCGCACTGGGATCCAATCTTTAGCCGGATCGATACCTAAAAAGTTTTCGCAGATCTCTTTGACTTCGCGCAGGTTGGTCTCGACATGTTTGCGCCCCAGCAAGGTAATATCGAGCCACAGATGCGGCCCATATGGGCTATCGACCCCTTTCCCTTTACGAATATGCTCGGTCATGCGCCGCGACACCACATCACGGGATGCCAGCTCCTTTTTCTCTGGCTCATAGTCGGGCATAAAACGATGGCCATCTTTATCACGCAGTAAGCCGCCATCACCGCGGCAGCCTTCAGTGGTTAAAATCCCCACTGGCACAATGGCGGTAGGGTGAAACTGCACTGCCTCCATGTTACCCAGCTTAGCTACACCGGTTTCAAGCGCTAATGCTTGGCCAATGCCTTCGCAGATAATCGCATTCGTTGAGACTTCGTAAATTCGTCCATAACCGCCAGTGGCAATCGTAGTCGATTTAGCAATATAGGCACGTAACTCGCCCGTGATCAGGCAGCGAGCCACCACACCTTGGCAGCGCGTGCCATCGTGAATTAAGGCTAAGGCTTCGATACGCTCATGAACGGGAATATCTAATGAAATAGCTTTGTTATCGACAGCATAAAGCAATGAGTGACCCGTGCCGTCTGCCGTATAGCAGGTGCGCCACTTCTTGGTGCCACCAAAATCACGGGCGTTAATTAACCCGTGGGCAGCTTCTGCCTCTTCAATGGTGACCTTTTGGGCATTCACCACGACCTCACGCGGCCCTTTGGTTACCCGCGTCCAAGGTACGCCCCAGTTTGCCAACTCGCGCACCGCTTTGGGGGCGCAATGGGCAAACATGCGTGCGACCTCTTGATCGCACCCCCAATCCGATCCTTTTACCGTATCTTGAAAATGGACATCTTCATCATCGCCCATCCCTTTTACCGTATTACCAAGGCTTGCCTGCATCCCCCCTTGGGCGGCCGCCGAATGGGATCGTTTAGCTGGGATCAATGACAATACAACAGTATCTAACCCTCGCTCTTTTGAGGCTATCGCCACCCTCAGCCCCGCGAGTCCAGCGCCAACGACCAGAGAATCGGTATATATCAGTTTCACACTTGCTCCTTAACAGGGTATTGAACCACCACTTATTGACTCGCATAGGGAAGAAAGGCGAGCAATGACGCGATACCAATCACCACAAACACAACACTTACAATGGTTTTTATTTTTTTAATTCGCGCGCGATGATTGAGTGCTTTTTCGGCGCCCCATTTTATGGCGACTCGATACAATCCAATGGCGGCATGCAACTCAACACACAAAAGTAATGGCAGATACACCATCCACACCCCTTGGTTCCAAATGCGATCGGCACTGCCAATGGGGCCTATGGTCTCGGGGGCGCTACCAATCAACCACAGGTGGACTGGTAATAATAAAAAGATGCCCACGCCCGTGATCGCCTGCCACACCCATAACTTAGTATCACCATGGCTGATCACCTTCATCTGCTTACGCAAAGCTCGCTGCTGCGCCAAGTTGAGTGGCATTTTATGCACTGCCACCAACACGTGGATCAAGGCCAGCCCCCCCACCACAACGGCGATAATAGTCACCACCCAAGGATAACCATGGCCATTGGCACTTAAAAAACTCAGCTCCATGGTTTTTGCCACCATGGTCATCGCATCGCCGCCCAGCAAAATCGAGGACACTAACAGCAAGTGAGTCCATAAAAACAGAGTCAATATGACACCGGTAAAGCTCTGGCTCAGATCGAGCCAACCACTTAACTTACTGTTATAACGAGTCAGCGACATATTCTCTCCTTTTGGCAATACCATCAGGCTGCGCTATCTTGGCAACCACTTAGTCCTAATGTCGCTCACAAACAGCCACTAAACCGTGAGACAGATCAAAACACTAACCAATACTTCACAAAACGCTAAACTACCTAAGCTAACACATCATCAAGGCACAAAAGGTGTGATAGGTAACGTCAGTTCACGGCCAATAATGAGATAAGACACCAAGCTCAACACACCAATGCTAATAAGATAAATAATCAATATTTTAGCGACCTTACGCAGCCCACGACGATTAGCCGTCAAGCCCCACTTCAATGCCACTCGATACAGACCTATCATGGCGTGAATAACCACAGCCGGTAGCAACAAGGCGTACAGCAACCACGCATTGGCGTGATACACACGCTCAGCAGAAAGATGCGGGCCAATTTCAGGGTTAGTGATCATGGTGAAAATATGCACTGGCGCTAAGAAAAACAGAATAAAACCTGTCACTAGCTGCCAAAACCAGGCATGGCTATCTTTATGCTTGATGCCCTGCATATGGCGTCTTAAGGCGCGCCACTGCCCCAACTGCGCCGGAAAACGCCGCAGCGCCACTGCCGCATGAACAATGACCACCAACATGATAAAAATCGAAAACACCTTAGTGACAATGGGCATACCATGGCCTGTAGAGGTAAACAGCCCCCCTTCAAGAAACTGCACCACATGATAAAAAGCCTCTTTACCCAACAAGATACTGGATTCGAAATGCAGGTGAGCCAATAAAAAGCACCCCAGCATGATGCCAGTTGCACTTTGAATTTTGTCCGCCTTAGCAGACCATGGGCTGCCAAGCGAAGCATAATGGATATGATGAGATTGCATACTTTTGGGGTTCATTATCATTCAACGCCTAGTGTCGGGATCTACACCATAGCAGCAAGCGAGCAGGGTAAACGCCTGCCATTAGCAAAGCGTGATTTACCTCACCCAGCAAGCAGGCAACTTTTGACTTAGTTCACAAACAAGCCTCAAAGTACAAAACAAAGGTAAAACCACTTAACCAAACATAATCATGGGGTTAAATAACCAATTTAAACAAAACAATCCATTCAAAAATAGCGACATAAGCAGTTGAATCGGCAGTTTTATTCTATAAAGCACAAATATCAATAACAGATCGCTCTGCCTTTAGCCGCCGCATGGTTTACAATAACGCCATTATTGACCTAAGAGAGAAGATCCCATGGCTTGGATCCAGTTAAAGATTGATACCGACAACCAACACGCCGAACAATTAAGCGATATGCTGATGGACTTTGGTGCCCTGTCGATCACCTATGAAGATGGCAAAGACAACCCTATTTACGAGCCGAATTTAGGTGAGACTCCCCTATGGAGCCATACCGTACTGACGGCGCTGTTTGAAGCCGACTATGATCTAGCCCCTATCGTTGACATGCTCAAGCTGCAGCCTTACTTAGGCGCCGACTTTAGCCACAAGATAGAGCAAGTTGAAGATAAAGACTGGGAACGTGAATGGATGGACAACTTCCACCCTATCCAGTTTGGCAAACGTCTGTGGATCTGCCCTAGCTGGCGCGAAGTGCCCGACCCACAAGCCGTTAATGTGATGCTCGACCCAGGCCTAGCCTTTGGTACAGGCACCCACCCAACAACCGCCCTGTGTTTAGAGTGGTTGGATGGACTGGAACTTAACGGCAAAGAGGTGATCGACTTTGGCTGTGGCTCTGGCATTTTGGCCGTAGCCGCGCTGAAACTCGGCGCAGCAAAAGTCACTGGCATCGATATTGACTACCAAGCCATCGATGCCTCGAAAGCCAACGCCGAACGCAACGGTGTCGCCGACAAACTGGCGCTATTCCTACCCGAAGATCAGCCCGCCGACCTAAAAGCAGACGTGCTCGTGGCCAATATTCTCGCCGGCCCACTGAGAGAATTAGCGCCGCTTATCGCCGAAAAAGTTAAGCCAGGCGGCTTATTGGCACTATCGGGTTTGCTTAAAGAGCAAGCCGACGAAATTAGCCAACATTACGCCCAATGGTTTGACATGGACGCGCCTGCTCACAAAGAAGATTGGAGCCGCTTGACAGGCACCCGCAAATAACGGTAAAAGCCAGCGGCCGCAAGGCCGCCATTGACTTCACAGCACACAAAAGTCAAGTAAAAAAGTTGCTCTCAGGTCATTTATTGACCTTTTCACCGGCTTGAAAAAGGCGTACTATAGCGCCCCTTTGAAGCGCAAGGTGTAATGATAAATGCAGATTGGACCCTATCAACTGAAAAATCAGCTGATCGTGGCTCCTATGGCAGGAGTCACCGACCAACCCTTTCGAAATCTCTGCTTACGTTATGGCGCTGCCTTAGCGGTTTCAGAGATGCTTTCGTCCAATCCTGAAGTTTGGGATACCGACAAAAGCCGTCAGCGTATGACACATGCTGGTGAGAATGGGATCCGCTCAGTACAAATTGCAGGAGCCGATCCCGATATGATGGCTCACGCCGCCGTTGTCAACGTACAACAAGGGGCGCAAATCATCGATATCAATATGGGATGTCCTGCAAAAAAAGTGAATAAGAAGCTGGCTGGATCGGCACTACTACAGCAACCAGAGCAAGTAAAAGCGATTTTGCAAGCTGTCGTTGCCGCAGTGGATGTCCCGGTTACACTGAAAATTCGCACCGGCTGGGCACCAGAACACCGTAACGGTATTCAAATAGCCCAAATAGCAGAAGATTGTGGTATTGCCTCGTTAGCCGTACATGGCCGCACGAGACAATGCATGTACAAAGGCGAAGCCGAGTACGACACCATTGCCGCTATTAAACAGAATGTCTCTATTCCGGTTGTCGCTAACGGAGACATCTGCACCCCAGAGAAAGCACGCTTTGTGCTTGACCATACCGGTGCCGATGCCCTGATGATAGGAAGAGGCGCTCAAGGACGGCCTTGGGTATTCAGAGAGATCCAACATTATCTGGAAACAGGTAATAAGCTAGCGCCAATTGAAGTGGACGAAAAGCGTCAAGTGATGCTGGAACACCTCAAAGACTTATATGCATTGTATGGCGAATACAAAGGGTTACGTATCGCCAGAAAGCATGTTGGATGGTATCTGGACCAAGAAGCGCAGAGACCATTGAGAGCCGAGTTTAATCGGCTGGAAACTGTTGAAGAACAATGTTCCATGTTGGAACGTTATTTTGATGAATTAGTAAAGAATTAATAAAGAGCAGAATACGAATGTTTGATCAGACAACTCAACCAGAAGCTCATCAGCTTACCGTAGGCAAAATCGAAACCGCTAACGGCACTATCAAGCCTCAGTTACTACGTGACGCAGTTAAGCGCGCAGTAACTAACTTTTTCGCTCAAATGGACGGCCAAGAAGCTGAAGAAGTTTACGAAATGGTGTTATGTGAAGTTGAAGCACCTCTACTAGATATCATCATGCAGCACACTCGTGGCAACCAGACTCGCGCCGCCAACATGCTAGGTATCAACCGTGGTACGCTACGCAAGAAATTAAAAAAATACGGCATGAACTAAGAAGCAATTCTTAACTAGCTGTATCAGAACGGGTTTTCCAGAAATGGGAAGCCCGTTTTGCTATGCGTGCTACACACGATGCTACACACGGACAATCTTTGCATCGGGAAAATACCACAAAGCAGAAAACCACAACCTACTAAGTCACAAGGAAGTATCGAGGTACGTCAACTCAGCCCTTACTAGCTAGCATCGAAAATATGAATAAAAACACATACATTAACATTGACACCATGTTCAAAATTGAAACCAGTGAAATCAACACATATTTTCAAGATATCGATATAGATTTTATCTACTCTGAAATTGCAGCCATTGAACAGCAAGTTTTAGTGTTAGAACCTTTAATGCAATCCCCTATAGAGATTTTTTCACCCTCACCGTATAAAGAAGAGCATGCAAGCTTAAGTATCTTCTTCAAAATGTGCAGGCAACTTAAGGTCGTTAGTGGTTTAACTGCAATCAATAAGGGCTTGGATAGGTTAATAATATCAGCTGCAAAAAGCGATGAAGTAATGCAAACTGAATTTGAAAAAAACCAAATATATCTTATGTACAACTTGATGTTGCTATATAAGTTAATTGGTGAGTTTAATCAGTTTTTTGAAGATTACCCATATATAAAACGCACCAAACTTACTGATGCTCAGGCTTCGTTTGATGAGTACGAGAAATTTAATAATGAGTACGAAATAGCTCTAGACTTTACGTATGAAGTGTTCAGTAAGTTCTATATGCTCAAAGAAAATCGACACTACAAAGTACATACCCTCATAAAGGTGATAAATAATTACTGTAAAGACAACGATGTCCCATATCCAAAATCCAAGGATAGTAAGGCATACACTGATTTTTATAAAAAAATCCTAGTCTTTGCTACTAAAGAAGCAAAAAAAGTTGGTCGCAGCATAAAGGGATCGACCTTTATAGACTCTGATGATTTTGCTCGGTGTTATGGACACCTCCTGCTAAAAGTTTAATTACCCTCCCCCCCCTACTCCTTCTATTTCACGATTAAAAAAGTAAGTAAAGTCACTCTCGAACAAACTTAAACGAGAGTGACTATGACAACACTAAACCCTATCTCAACAGACCGTATCGTCCGCGAAGCCGAGCGTAAAAGTATCACCTCTATATCACGTACAACGGCTTGGACTCTAGAGCGTAAAGGCCTTTTTCCCAAAGCGTCGCCAACTATATCCCCAAGGCACCGCTGTCGGATGGTTGCTATCAGAGCTCAATGAGTGGGTCAGCTCACGCCAAGCTATCAGTTAGGGAAAGTTAAGATGCCGAAGATAGAAAATGATCACTTAGCAATGTACTTAGATGAAAACCGGTTGCTCAAGAAACCTGAAATCCAGAAGCTCTTAGGGATCAGTCGTTCAACATTAGGGAGAAGGGTTAAGTCAGGTCAATTCCCATTACCAGCACTGATACAGAATGGTCGCTCATTTTGGCGATTCAAAGACATCCATAAATGGCTTACTAAGTGATAAACAATAAGCAGGCTCAGGCCTGCTTTTTTATACCCTAAATAACTCATTGGGTTCGTCAGCTGGGTCTCAAAAGACAAGCTTCGCCGCTGACACACTTTGACCCACTTATGAAATTAACATTAACAAGCTGAAAAGCCCTCGAACCCAGATACGCAGCATCGTTCAGGCAAAAACCAATAATGGATTACGGCGGATATTAAATAATATACCCCGTTAGGCTAGCAGTAATGCAAACAACTAGAAAAACTAACCATGGCTAAAAAGACAAATAAACCCAGCAGCAAAGCTAAGTCCCGTAAAAAGCCCTTTTGTATAACCAAACACAACTCAACATTGTTTGCTTACAAGAACCATGCTTACGATGTTTTTAAACCGGATCATAAGTGTTTAAGTAAAAGCATAGTCAATACCATGATCTCTAATTACGAGATCATGCTTAGCCATTACAAGCGACTGCTGGTTGCTAGGATTGACCTACACCCAAGCTATTACTCTGTTGATAATCAAACAATTACAAAATTCTTAAAGCAGTTACAGCAATTGCTTGAAACCCAATACCAGTGCAAGGTTATTTACCATTGCGCCAGAGAGCAGAACACATCGGAGATTGAGCATTATCATCTTGAAGTCATGCTAAGCGCCCACAAGATAAAGCACTCATACCGATTACAATCGCTTATTAAAGCAATGTGGGAAATGCATGCAAATGGCACAGTGTCATTTGTTGAAAACCCTTATTGCATCACTTACAGAGGCGACAAAGCCTCACTCAAGAGTGCCATCTACCGCTCAAGTTACTTGGCTAAAGAGCACACTAAAGAGCTAAATGGCAAAGCTAAAGGCTTTTTAAGCAACAAGCTCGCTCCGGCAACAGGCTTCGACCCAACTACAGATCTCATGCTGGTGGACCCAGAAATCACCTTAGAGAACAACAGGCGAAAACAAGCGTTTAAACATTTCCAAATAACTAATCCACAATTCAATAGCCAAACAACTCGGCCATCAAAATATGGCTGGTTTAATCCGCTTTCTCATGAGCAGCAGCTAAAAGCGTGTATTGCCGAAGGTCCCACCAGCTTAAAGCATTTAACCAATAACCCTCTAAGTGATGCCAAACCAAAGTATCGCTACAAAGACTCGCTCATAAATGATCAAGCTAATGAAGTGATCACTCAGCATGTAACAGTGATCACTCGACTGATAGCCCATGAACCGAAAAGTGATCACTCTTTTTTGGATCACTTAGCTCATCAATGAGCAAATCATAAGACCGCTATAAACAACAGAAAACCAATAAACCTCGGGGTGTTGTGAGCATTTCAGTGATCAACTGCTAACGACAAATTTCAAAATGCAGAACAAAGCCCATGAACCGAAGCAATTTCAAAAAGTGATCACTCGATTGATCCAAAGGAGCAGAAACAAAAATGGCTAGATTTAACCTTGATAACTTGCCCAAATGCGGTGCTAAAACCAGAAGTGGAAAGCCTTGCCAGCGTTATGGAAATATTACCAATGGCCGCTGTAAGCTACATGGTGGACGCTCTACTGGTGCAAAAACTAAAGAGGGAAAAATGGCGCTACGTACTAATGCCTTACTCAACGTTTTTGCCTGGCACTGCGATAAAACAATCTATCAACAAATCAAAAATTCAGACCTTGAAGGCGCCCTTACCGCCTATCTAACTCTAATTGAATTAATAGACCTAGACTCTCGTGAACTAAAAGATACGGTTTTCAACCTCGTTAACCAATATAGAGTTGAGCTAGAAATGTGCAAATACCTCATCGCAGAGCGTGATGGCGCAGCAGCTTTATTGCTCATTCAATCAGCGTTAGATCATTACTATAAAGATGATGCCTACCAACACTTACTCTTCCACATTCATGCGCCAATATACCCCACACCTTTCTTTCAAAGGCTTATTGGTTCCAATGCTGAATTCAATCATCAGATGAAGTTAATGGCTAATACTAACAGAAAAAAAGGACCTTTCTACACAGGCAGCACTAGATTAACCCCGGGAATGAGAGCATTCAACAAGCAGATAAAAGCACTGAAGAAAATGTACAAAGACCTATGACGTCAATGCCACCTGCAAGATCCACTCAAGTAATTAAGGCAGGTAAATAGTCAAACACTCTCCTTATCAATCCTTGAGCTAAATCCTGTGCTTCCTTAAGGCTTTATGACACAATCGAAACGGGCAAAGCTGTCCGTAACTGTTTGTTATCTTTCCTAGAAGGACCTTGTTAGGTTATGAGCATCAATAAAGCAAAACTGACTGAAACCGATATCATCAGCAAATTCATCATGCCAGCGATTAAAGATGCGGGCTGGAATGATATGACGCAAATTCGCCAAGAGGTGAAGCTGCGCGATGGTAAGGTGATTGTGCGTGGCCAGCTCGGTGTGCGCAAAACAGTAAAGTCTGCTGATATTGTGCTTTACCATAAACCAAGCATGCCCCTTGCAGTGATTGAGGCTAAGGCGAACAAACATGAAGTAGGCAAAGGCATGCAGCAAGGTCTCGATTATGCGCGCTTGCTTGAAGTACCTTTCATCTTCGCCTCTAACGGTGATGGTTTTATCTTCCATGATAAGACAAAACTAGGAACGCCTGAAGCACACAACCTAGAATCCGAAATCCGTCTTGAAGACTTCCCATCCCCCCAAGAGCTTTGGGCTAAATATTGTGTCTGGAAGGGCTATACTGAAGCACAGCTGCCGATTATCAACCAAGAATACTATGACGATGGTAGCGGCAAGCACCCTCGTTATTACCAACTGCAAGCCATCAACAAAACCGTAGAAGCAATATCATCAGGTAAAGACCGTGTATTGCTAGTTATGGCAACAGGCACGGGTAAAACTTACACGGCGTTTCAGATCATCTGGCGCTTATGGAAGTCTCGCGCTAAAAAACGCATTCTATTCCTAGCCGACCGTAATATCTTAGTCGACCAAACCAAGACAGGTGACTTTCAACCTTTTGGTCCCGCAATGACCAAAGTCTCAGGCAGAACCGTTGACCCTTCATACGAGATACACCTCGCACTCTATCAAGCCTTAACTGGCCCAGAAGAGAGCCAGAAAGCCTTTAAGCAAGTAGACCCAGACTTCTTTGACTTAATCATTATCGACGAGTGCCATCGCGGTAGTGCCTCTGAAGACAGCGCATGGCGTGAGATTCTAGAGTATTTCAAAAGTGCAGCTCAAGTAGGTTTAACGGCGACCCCTAAAGAAACGACTGAAGTATCAAACTCAGACTACTTTGGCGATCCGGCTTATACCTACTCCCTTAAAGAAGGTATTGAAGACGGCTTCTTAGCGCCCTATAAAGTAGTGCGCGTTGATATTGATGTTGATCTGCAAGGCTGGCGACCAACAAAAGGCCAAGTCGATAATCAAGGAGAGGTAATAGAAGACCGGATCTATAATCAAAAAGACTTTGACCGCACCATGGTGATTGATGAGCGCACTCAGCTGGTGGCCGAGACGATAACCAACTACCTAAAACGTACAGACCCAATGGCAAAGACCATTGTATTTTGTAACGACATCGACCACGCCGAACGCATGCGCCGTGCTATCGCCAACCTCAACCCAGAGCAAATGGCGAAGAACGATAAGTACGTGATGAAAATCACTGGTGATGATGAGCTAGGTAAAGCCCAGCTTGATAACTTCATCAATCCTAAAAAGCCTTATCCTGTCATTGCCACTACTTCAGAGCTGATGACCACAGGTGTCGATGCTAAAACCTGTAAGCTGGTAGTACTGGATCAAAACATTCAATCAATGACCAAGTTTAAACAGATCATTGGTCGCGGCACACGTATCGATGACAGATACGGCAAGTTGTGGTTCACCATCTTAGACTTCAAAAAAGCTACCGAACTGTTTGCCGATGAGCGCTTTGATGGTACGCCAGAGAAGGTCTTAGTCGTTACCCCTACAGATATAGAAGATGACGATACTGACATTGATGGCACAGATGCGATTGATGACCCAAGTGATGAAGATAATCCATTCGATGATGGTGAGCTTGGTGGCGATAGCAGTAATAATCAACCCGATGGTAATGGCGATGATCGTCAAACTGGTGAAGGTGAATGGACAGACGATGAAACTCGTAAAGTAGCCAAATACCGCGTGTCGGGTGTAAGCGTTAGTAAAGTTGCAGAGCGTGTGCAGTATTACGATAGCGACGGCAAGTTAGTTACCGAGTCTTTCAAAGACTACACTCGCAAAACCATGGCTAAGCAGTTCAGCTCTCTCGATGAGTTCGTAAAGCGCTGGAATGATTCTGACCGTAAACAAGCCATCATCGATGAGCTCGCACAAGAAGGCATTATCTGGGCCGCACTTGAAGAAGAGGTTGGCAAAGAGATGGACCCCTTCGACATGATCTGTCATGTGGTATACGACCAACCACCACTAACGCGTAAAGAACGTGCAAATAACGTTAAAAAGCGTAATTACTTCACCAAATACTCTGACACAGCCCAAGCAGTATTACAGAATTTACTGTTAAAATACGCCGATGTTGGGGTGCAAGAAATTGAATCAATGCAGGTGCTCAAAGTACAACCCTTTAACGAGATTGGCAGTCTCAGTGAAATCGTTAAAAAAGGCTTTGGTGGTAAAAAAGAGTACGATCAAGCGATTAGCGAGTTGGAAGCTGAGATTTATCAGCTCCACCAGCAATCAGCATAAGGGTTATTCTTAGCGGCTCAATGCTAAAGCCCGAATCATTATTATAAGAATGAGCAGTGACTAATCCGTTAGTTAGTCACTGCACTAGCTCTAGTACGAACTCTAACCCAAACAGAACCCTAAACTGCCACTACGAATCCAATACACATGCAACCAAACCTCAAAGCTTCAGCCTTTGTAACCGCCTATTTGAAGAGCTATCAAAGTATCAACTTCAAGCTGCTATTGGTGCTCGTCTTAACCAGCTTAATCCCGTTAATATATTCCACTACTCGGATACATTTTTTAGGCGATATCCCTAATCCATGGGCGTTCAGTATCGCAGCGCAAGTGGCTTGGCTTAACGTAATTTATGAGGTGCTTAGTGAAGCGCTACTTTTGCCGCTAGCATTCGTATTTGGTCAAGTGATACGAGAACCTAAAAAGTACCATATCAGGTTATCGACAGGGCTTACTATCGTGGTCATGGCCTATACCATAGTTACTATTACGGTAATAACACTGGCACCACAAATGGTTGCAGCTATGCAGCAGCAAGCCGCGCTTATAGAGCAAACCGTCAGTTATATTCGCCTAGAGTCCCTCGCGATTTTATTGTCGAGTGTATTTTCATTTGCAAGCTTAGTGCTCGTACTCAAAAACAAGCAAAAACTCATCTACCAGTTATTACTTATCCAGACCCTACTCACCCTATTATGCGACAGCCTGTTTGTCAGTCAGCTGCCATTCTCTTTAAACCTTGGGGTTAATGGCATTGCGTGGACCAATATTATCGTCAGCTTGGTTCTATCTAGCGTGGCCATTTTATATTTAACCAGTAAGGGCCTATCGCTACGCCGCATTCAGTTTAATCAGCAACCATGGCTTACAACTTGGCTAAGGGTTGGCGCTAAGTCAGGCTTAGAGTCATTAGTACGCAACACCGCTTTTGTGGTGATGATCTTGCAGCTGGTAAATCAGGTTCAACAAGCCGGAGTATTTTGGTTGGCGAATCAGTTTATCTGGGGTTGGTTACTATTACCTATTCTGGCGCTAGGCCAGTTAGTAAAGCGCGATGCGGCCAATAATGGCGGATTAAGCAAAGGTAAGGTGAACAGCTATATGGGCATAGTATTGGTATTTATATGCGGCTGGCTGGGGTCTATGCCTGCATGGCAGCCTTTTATCGAACACGTTATGGGTGTTAGCCAGTCACAAGCTGTCACCAAGCTAGTGTTACTCATGCTTGGCTTTTACATTGTGTTTGCCTTTAACCATGTCATTGATAGTTACTTTTACGGTATAGGCCGAACAGACTTAATGTTATACCAGTCTTTAATCGTAAACATCGGCTTCTACGGCAGTGCATTTATGTCTTATCAAATGGGCTGGTTCGTTCCATCACTAGATAAAATCGCCATCATGTTTGGCTTAGGAATAACAATCGATGCCATCATCACCGCTTACCTGTACTACCGGCTAACTAAAGCCCGTGCCCCCGACATGACTAACATTCTAGTCCGTTAGAATATGCAGCGACCATAGGGGTGCTAGCCCTACTAGAGCAGCAAAATAATCATAACTAACTCACTGATCACCAGCGCAGGTA
The DNA here is from genome assembly GCF_059338375.1 of Shewanella sp. 553. Taxonomy (NCBI): domain Bacteria; kingdom Pseudomonadati; phylum Pseudomonadota; class Gammaproteobacteria; order Alteromonadales; family Shewanellaceae; genus Shewanella; species Shewanella sp. 553. The sequence continues at coordinate 344,878 of NZ_CM181701.1, read as the reverse complement.
TTGCTATACTGCCCGGCATTATATTTAGCAATTAAAGTAGCTTTGTTATGTCTATCAGTTCAGCGATTAAATCCATCCAAGATATTATGCGTAAAGATGCCGGAGTTGACGGTGATGCCCAGCGTCTAGGGCAAATGTCTTGGTTACTTTTCCTTAAAGTGTTCGATGCCCAAGAGGAAGAGTTAGAACTTGAACTAGACGATTACCGTGAGCCGATCCCAGCAGAGTTCCTATGGCGCAATTGGGCTGCAGACAACCAAGGCATCACAGGTGAAGAGTTACTGGACTTTGTTAACGATGAGCTATTCCCGCAGCTTAAAAACCTCACTGCGCCGATAGATAAAAACCCACGTGGTTATGTAGTCAAAGAAGCATTCTCAGATGCCTTTAACTACATGAAAAACGGCACCCTACTGCGCCAAGTGATCAACAAGCTCAATGAAATCGACTTTACCGACTCAAAAGAGCGTCACTTGTTTGGTGACCTGTACGAGCAGATCTTAAAAGACTTACAAAGCGCAGGTAATGCGGGCGAGTTCTATACCCCACGCGCCATCACTAAGTTTATTGTCGCGGTAACAGACCCTAAACTTGGCGAATCTATTATGGACCCAGCTTGCGGAACAGGCGGCTTCTTAGCATGCGCGTTTGACCACGTTAAAACTAACTACGTTAAATCAGGCGAAGACCACAAGACTCTGCAGCAACAAATCTTTGGTGTTGAGAAGAAGCAGCTGCCGCACCTACTGTGTACTACCAACATGATGCTGCACGGTATTGAAGTACCAGTACAGATTAAGCACGGCAACACCCTCAATAAACCGTTATCAAGCTGGGATGACCAAGTTGACGTCATCATCACTAACCCACCATTTGGCGGCACCGAAGAAGACGGTATTGAGAAGAACTTCCCAAGCGAAATGCAAACCCGTGAAACTGCTGATCTATTCCTACAGCTAATCATTGAAGTTCTAGCAACGAAAGGCCGCGCAGCTGTGGTATTGCCAGACGGCACCCTATTTGGTGAAGGCGTTAAAACCAAAATCAAAAAGCTACTGACTGAAGAGTGTAATCTGCACACTATCGTGCGTTTACCTAACGGTGTATTTAACCCATACACTAGCATCAAAACGAATATCCTGTTCTTCACTAAAGGGGATGGCTCTGCAAAAACAGCAACTAAAGATGTTTGGTTCTATGAGCACCCATATCCTGCTGGGGTGAAGAACTACAACAAAACCAAGCCAATGAAGTTTGAAGAGTTTGCAACTGAACTGAGCTGGTGGGGTAGCGAGGCCGACGGTTTTGCATCACGAGTTGAAAACGAGCAAGCATGGAAGGTGTCTATCGATGACATCATCGCTCGCAACTACAACCTCGATATTAAAAACCCCCATGTAGGTGATGTGGTCAGCCACGATCCTCAAGAGTTATTACAAGACTACGCCAAGCAGCAAGCCGATATTCAAGCCTTACGTGATCAGCTAAAAGGCATTCTTTCTGCCGCCCTTTCTCCAAAAGATCCAGCGGGAGAAGCTAAATAATGGCTGAGCATGATGTAAAAGTTGCGGCTAAGAAAAGCGCAGAGCAATTAATTACTGAAAACCTAGATATCTGGACCAGCGCCATCGAGCAAAAGTCAGCTTCAGGCCGTGGTTCATCGAAGAAGTTTTCATTGCATGGCATCAAAAAGCTGCGTGAGCTGATTTTAGAACTCGCCGTGCGCGGTAAGCTAGTTCCACAGGACGCTGAAGATGAGCCTGCTAAATATTTATATGAGCGTATAGAAAGTTACCTATGTAATAAAATAGGAAAAAAGAGTTTACCTATTTTAAAGCGTGATAAATCTGTATTTGAACCATCAGAGTTTCATTATGAATTGCCAGCTCTTTGGCAGTGGTGTGAGCTGCAGGACATCACATTGTTTTTGAATGGTAAAGCTCATGAACAATACGTAACAGATGCATCAGGTTTCGTATTGATAAACTCAAAGTTTGTTTCAAACAATGGCACGATAAAAAAGTATACTACTGAACGCTTAACACCATTAAGTCGTTTTGATATTGCTATGGTTATGAGTGATGTCCCTAATGGTAGAGCATTAGCGAGATGTTATCTCGTTGAAGAAGATAATAAATATACTTTAAATCAGCGAATTTGTGGACTGTCTTCATCACCAGAGTTAAACATGCGTTATCTGATGATAGCGTTAGACCGTAACAAATATTTACTTAGCTATAATGATGGTAAAAAGCAATCCAACTTAAAGAAAGTGCAGGTAATGTCCTGTCCAATTGCATTACCTCCTTTAAAAGAACAACACCGCATCGTCGCAAAAGTCGATGAGCTGATGAGCTTGTGTGATGCCCTAGAAGCGAAAACAGAAACGAGCATATCTGCACACCAAACCTTAGTGGAAACCTTGCTAGGGGCGTTACTGCTTCCTTCTGCTGATGCTAACAGCCTTGAGCCGGTAGAAAGCTCTGAGCAGAACTTTATAGAGAGCTGGCAACGTGTTGCCGAGCACTTCGACACGCTATTCACCACCAGCGCCAGCATCGACACGCTAAAGCAAACCATCCTACAACTCGCTGTCATGGGCAAGCTGGTGGAACAAAACTCTAATGACGAACCTGCAGCTAAGCTACTAGAGCGTATCACCGCAGAAAAAGCCCAATTAATAGCCGACAAGAAAATCAAAAAACAGAAGCTACTGCCAGCCATCACCGACGAAGAAAAGCCATTTGAACTACCGAATGGCTGGGAGTTTGTAAGACTCGGGGATTTAACTTCTAGGCTTGGTTCGGGCAGCACTCCAAGAGGCGGACAAAGTGCATACGTGGATGAGGGAGTGATTTTTTTACGATCTCAAAACGTATGGAGTGATGGCCTTAAGCTTGATGATACTGCCTACATCAGCAAAGAAACTCATGAGAAAATGTCTAATACGCATGTATTTCCCAATGATGTGCTTCTTAACATAACAGGGGCATCTTTAGGCCGCTGTACAATATTTCCTGAAGAGCACATTACTGCAAACGTCAGTCAACACGTTACTGTTATCCGATTAATAGAACCTAAAATGAGCCAGTTTCTGCATTTGGGAATTATTTCTCCGTTAGTACAGCGTTTAGTATGGGGGCGACAAGTTGGTATGGCGATAGAAGGACTTAGCAAGAAGGTGCTTGAGCAATTTGAATTTCCGTTACCACCACTCGAAGAGCAACACCGCATAGTAGCCAAAGTCGATGAGCTAATGGCACTGTGCGACCAACTCAAAGCCCGTTTAAGCGACGCCCAAACAACCCAACTCCACCTCACCGACGCCATCGTCGAACAGGCGGTGTAATTATGGAAGAAAATAAAAAGTTAGAGGTTATATTTTGTGAAAGTAAAGGGATTTCTGCTTCACCTCTTGCTGGTCAGGTCTTAATTAGACAGTCAAATGATTGGAATGATTTTGGCTACAATATTAATGCGACCTACAAGTTGTGTATGTGGGACGGCAAGACTGTTTTAGAAGGTGAGTTGCTAGTTGGTTTCTTACCGGAAGTTAATGAAAATCTAGCCTTAGAAGACATTGATAAAGAGTATTTTGAACTACTTGGTAATATAGATAAAGCCTTGAAGTACCAAAACTATGGTAAAGATTTTGTCTTTTTTACTCATTTCCCGAACTTGCAAGAGTACAGAAAAGTTGTTCTAAACCTAGGTGTAAAACATACAGCATTACTTTTGAAATCAATAAACAACGTCCTAGTTGCTGACAATTTCTCATCCCCAAGCGGTTTTTACGAAAAGGTGCTTGCATCAGCAGTCTTTAGCCGCGCTTTTATGCGTAAGTCAGAGTCTTTCTTTGCTTTTCATAATGCAGAGTCAGTTATCAGAGGGATTGAATTCGAAAATTACTCTGCGATTTCAGACTCTTTTACCTTAGGGTTCCAATTAAACAACTTTAAAAATAGTCATAAAATTAATTTCTATTTCGATAGTAAGGCGTTGATACCAAGCCGTATCAGTGTGCTTATAGGAAAAAATGGATTAGGAAAAAGCCAAAGCTTAAATAAGTTATGTCGAGCGCTCTTGAGAAGGTCTGAACCTAATACAACTAAGATTTCTACAAACGATAACCCCTTAAATCAACCGATGTTAAACCGGCTATTAGCGCTTGTTAGTCCTGGGGAGGCAAGTGCTACATTTCCCGGAGAATATGCAAATAGTCAAAAGCTTTTTTACCGCAAAATCGACCTAAATAGTTCTTCAACTACGAACAATAAATCTATAGGCGACTTGTTTGAGCAACTTTTGAGAAGCGATAGCTATATTAGAAAAAGCTATCGTATTGATATATTTAAAGAGGCGCTATCAAAAGCTATTGATATCAAAACGTTATATTTAAAAGTAACGGACAAATACTACATTCCTGTTGAAAAAATGAGGTTTGTAGATGGATTTACGGAGCAAGACTTGAAAATTGCCGAGCAAGTTAAGAACTGTAAACAACCTGTAGTTAAAGTAGCTGATGAATATTATCCTTTAAGTAGTGGACAATTAACATTTTTTCAATTTGCATTGCAATGCTGCTTATATATCGAAAATGGGACTCTTATTGTTTTAGATGAACCTGAGACCCATATGCATCCTAACTTTATTGGTGAGTTTGTTGAGTTGTTAGATTATCTGCTAGAGCACACGGGATCCTTCGCTGTTATAGCAACTCATTCGCCTTACTTTGTAAGGGAGGTTGGTCGTAAACAGGTTCATATCTTTTCATCTGATAACGGGTTTATAGACATATCGATTCCTAGATTAAGAACTTTCGGAGCTGATGTGGAGTCTATATCTCAATTCGTTTTTAAAGAGGATATTGAAAATCGATTGACCGATAAGATCTTTGAGAAAGTAAAAGGTAGAGAGTTTAGTTCGGTTGCTGAAGAGCTAGGTGATGAATTGTCATTAGGTGCGCTAATGGATTTGAAATCTAGGTTAGAGGCTTAGCTATGAAAAAACTAACTCCTGTTAGGGTTAACGACTTCAGGCATTTAGACCATCTAGCTGAGAATAGTGGATTGAATGAAACCTCATATCCTGAGCTTAGGAATCAGAAACAGCTAATAGTTCAGGCGTATAATGATTATGAGGTCAATGGAGGTAACCCTTGGTTAATTTCTATGCCTTTAATCAATAATAAGTTGAAATCGGGATTACTAAAACATTACTCCTCACCACCTGTATCTATAGATTATTTAGATAAAATAAAAGATTCCTCTCCTGAGGTTTGCCCTATGTGTGGCGGTTTTAAGCCTTTTACTCGAGATCATATACTCCCAAAATCGAATTACCAAGCATGGGCAATTTTCTCAAAGAATTTGGTTCCCGCATGTGACTGCAATTTGAAACGAGGTACTGCACTAAAGGGAGATGCAGCAGCTCAAGCCAGAGTCTTGCACCCTTACTTTGATGATGTCTTATCTGAAAGACTACTTAGTTGTAAAATAACCCATCGCGACAATTATCGCTGGTTTGATTTAGGCATTGTTTATGTTGACCCCACCCACCCTGAGATAGCCTCGATAAAGTATCACACTCAAAATATTGTGATTAAGTCTGGTATAGAAAAGTGGCTTAAAGGTCAAATTGGTAAGCTAAAGAATCGACCTTCAAATGTTATTCAGACATTGCCAAGAAGAAGGCAGCAGTCCGAAGCACAAGTAAGGCAAGCTATTGAAGATTGCTTGGATAATAATGATGAATTAACAAATTCTAAAAATAATTGGCTATCGATATTATGCCATGGTCTTCTGAATTCTGATGGTATGGTGCATTGGATAAAAGAACGACATAACGCAACATTGGTCGGTGCAAATTAATTTTAATAGTTTTCGAATATTTGGGATTGAGATGGGCTTATGATCTATAGAAACAAAGCGTTAAAAATACAAGATAGATTATCTAACTATAATCAAAAATCAGTTTTTGAAGCTATTTTACGCCATCTCCATGCACCTACTCATAATATTTATGAAGAAGCCCAGAAAATGCCATGGGTTTGCTTTCTTGCTATTGAGTGGCTTTACCAAATACAACCTAAAAGTAATGCTAAAACAGCCAAGCCTAGCCAAGTTCATAATATTTTAAATCAGATCTACTTATTACAAAGTGAAGCAGTAAAACTAAACGGTCCACTCGCTATAGAGCTTGGATTGAGAAAAATTATGATAGGCCAAATGCGCTGTCAGCGAGCTTTTGAGTTTCACTTATTTTCTTTATCTCGCCTCTACAGTTTGATGGACGTAAAATCTAAATCTAATCCTTTTAAACAGAGCTTCCTGAAAGTTACTGGGGTAGAACTAAAAGACTTTTTTACTTTTTCATTATGGATATTAGCTGGATTTAAAGAAAATAGGTGTGAGATTTCATATGAGAATATTCTTTTGCACTTTTACCCTGAGTGGAACATAGCTAAGATCGCAAAGGTTTTACGTGTTATAGGTAATCTTCCCGTAGATTTAAAACTGATTATAGATAATAAAGGAAATTGCTCTCCAGAGCAGTACTTCAGCAAACCTCAACTGCTGAAGAGTCCCATTTTTTTAACTGAAAGAACAGTACAATGTGCACATATATCTATTGTTACTGAAGGGATTAGTGAACTTGCTCTCCAGATATTGAAAACAGCAGATAATCAAGGATTTCGTAAAAAATTCACAGTGTCATTTGAAAGATATGTTGAAACAGTTTTAAAAGAAAATGATTGTAGCTTTATCACTGAAAATGAAATCAAAGAAATTTATCAAAGCAATGGAGTTAAAGCTAAAGTTGTCGATTTTCTTTATCAATCTGATGGTGCTGTGGTGTTTATTGACGCCAAAGGCGTAGAGCCGCATGCTAAAATTTTAGTAAGCGAAGATCAAAGGGTTATCAGAGACAAGTTAAAAGATAGTTACTTAAAAGGTATTGAGCAGGCAGCGGAGTGCGCTGAAACACTTGAAGCCCTTAATCCAAGCCTATACCAAAACAGACAAAAGTACGCATTGATAATCACTCATCAAGACTTTTATTTAGGCTTCGGCAAACGATTAAAAAGTATTTTAGGCCCTGATAATACCAAAAAAATAGTAGAACAATGTGGGGAAACCATATCGTTAGATAAGACACACTTTTGTAGTATCGAAGATTTTGAAAGCATTATGGCTGTTTGCAATCAAGCGAACATCGGGTTGAATCAATTTTTAGATTTTTGTTCAGAACAACAAGAAAATCCAGCGTCACAAAAATTTACAATGCGACAACACATTGAAGACTTTACAAAAGAACGTTTGGCATTAGAGAAAACACCTCTAGGCACAGATTTGATAGCGAAAGAACAAAAGGAGCAGCTAGAAGCACTTGCCTCTAAGGTTTTAGCTAACCAACTATATTGGAGGAATAAAGGTAGAGACGGCAGTGGTATTAATGAGTTCATCAGCAAATACAAGCAATTACTAAAGTTAGTTCACAAAGCAAAAAGTGAATAACAAACAGAGCCAATACTATTTACCACTCAGCATTGTAAGCATCAACATCAAGTGTATGTGATACGTATTGACTCCTATTAAAACTGGTAATCATTTCTAATGAGAATCTAACTTTTATGAGTCTCTACTAGAACACATCAACCTGAAGAGTTGATAATTACCCTTTTTGATTTGATAAACTCCCCTCTTCCACAACAGACTCTCCCTGTATCTCATCAAGCCACTTATCAAGCGCTACCTTTTTCTCATTGATATAGTGGCTGCGGTTGTAGATCCCTGCAACACCCAAGACAGAGTGACCTAAGAGGTGTTCTACAATATGAGGTGGGATACCTAAGTCATTAAGTCGAGTCGCAAGGGTTCGCCTTAAATCGTGCAAGGTCCACTTCTTCTCGTGCTGTAGCTTTTCCCAAATCTTGCCACCGTAAACGCTGACTGACTCAGGGCTCTTTAACTGCCCAAGCAGATAGCCTGACTTCTGGTTCTTAGCTTTGAGCTGCTTTAACCACGAGTACAACCTAGGCGGTATTGGCCGGATAATTAGCTCGTCAGTTTTGCTGTTAGCTTTAGGGACTGTCCACAAGCCTTTATCAAAGTCCCATTCATCCCAAGAAGACAAACGGACCTCTTGTGTACGCGCACCAAAGATAATCAACAGCCAGATAAGATTGTTGTAATACTCTTGATGCTCACCGGCTTTGACTTGATTGATCACATCTTGCAGTTCAGCTTCAGTCAGTACCCTATCGCGCTTTTTCTGCTTACTGCCAACATCAGTGATAGTTAAGTCGTCTATCACATAGCTGGTGGCATATTCCCGCTTACGGCAAAACAGCAGCGCTTGCTTAGCCCCTTGTAAAACTTGCCCAGCAGCAACAGGAGCCGCCCTTTGCTCATTAGGTATGCCTTTTCTAATTCGATCAAAACAAGCTAGCCATTGAGGCTTAGTTGTTTTTTCTAATGGATACTTACCTATGTACGGATACAAATGCCGTGCAAACTGCGCCCTATGCTTATCAACATTTTTACGGTTATCAGTGGCATATTCCACCAGCCAATACTCTAGCGCCTCTTTAACTGTCACAGCTTCTTTGCGAACGACTTTAGCCAGTGCTAACTCGACACTTGGATCTTTGTCATTATCCAACCATTCACGGCATTGATCGCGCTTATCTCTCGCCTGTTTGATTGAGGTTTCTGGGTACTTACCCAAGCTTGCCCACTTAGGGTTGGTTTCACGACCACCCAATCTGTAACGAAAAACCCAACCAATAACACCCGTTTTTGAAATACGTACAGCTAAGCCATCACCATCAGAAATGACTGATTTTCCGGTGTAAGGCTTACCGGAAACTTTACGTAGAAATGTGTCTGATAATTTATTGATAACGCCCATTTGAATCCTTGGATTGTGACCGTTCGTGCTACACACCGTGCTACACACGGCTTGCTTAAAGGCACGAAACACGCTTAAACGAATACGAACAAGAGTTTTACTAAGATATTAAAAAATAGCAAGTTTTAAATAAAAAACAGAACAAACCCGAACAGGGAAAAACACAGATTAGAAAATACGGCATGAACTAAGAAGCGATTCTTAATTAGCTGTATCAGAACGGGTTTTTCGGCAACGAAAAGCCCGTTTTTGCTTATATGTACCCCCATATGTACCCCCGTTGTTTTGTTGCCCCACCTTAATCACTGTAGCAATTCCCCCCTAAAATAAATCGTGTGAAAAGTTTCCTTTGTTCCCTCTTAATAATGTCGCTCACTAAAACGCCCTAAAATTTCAGGGTTTCGCTTCTCATGTTGAAAATGGGCTTTTAAAACCCACTCAATACGGAGCGTTCCTATGACACACCAAGATTTATCCATACTAGATACATTGGCGATAAACAAAATCGCATTAGATAGACTCGTCAAAGAGAAAGAAAGACGACTTATCACAGGCGTAAGTAAATCCGAAGCCTTCCAATTAGAGCGCAAAGGCCTATTCCCTCGCCGTAGACAGATCTCTAACCGCTCGGTAGGTTGGCTGCTATCTGAGCTAGTGGCGTGGGTACATTCGAGGTCTGTCGCATCTTCTGTTCAGCCTAAATAGGGGGTGGAATAATGATTAAACAAGAGGTGCAACTCCCCCTTTTTGACGAGTTGGTAGATATTACCCATATGTGTAAGCTGCTAAAAAAAAGCCGAACGACTATTTGGCGTTGGCATAAATCAGGAAAATTACTCCAAGCCGTCGTTAAAAATAACCGAGTTGTCGGTTGGGATCCCGTCCAATTAGCACAATGGCAAAACCCACAAGGGACAAATAAGCACTGATTTTAGGGCGCTGGTGGAACACCACCAGCGCCCTTTTATCCTATTTAAGCCCCACCAAAACCATTAAAAACGCTAAAACCCCCGTAAATTTTGTTTTGACTTGCTAACTCGTGAAAATCCTAGCCTCTACTAAAACAACTGCTATAGAGGTAAAGATGAATAACAACTTGTTTACTCCCCCCTGTCACCTTGAGTCGGGCACTCCCCTTATCAACGAACAACAGAGACAATTTCTTACCGCTGTTAGTCGAGCCCATGCCTTCCAACTAGAGCGTCAAGGTCGCTTCCCTAAGCGCATTAAGCAAAGTGTCAACACCAATCACTGGAAATTAACCGAGGTACTAGCGTGGATTCATTCACGACCTGTGATTGAGCTGAAGGAGGAAAACCTATGAAGCACACCAACACTCAAGTTGATAGCAATAAAAACAGAGCCAAACCCTGCCAACGTATCGCGGCTAACTTCACCCCTGAACCAAGCTTATCAACCGCTCAAATAGCGGTGAGATTAAACCGAAGCCCTAAGACAGTCCGAGAGTGGCTAAGAAGCTCAAAGGACGCCCCTAGAGCCTATAAGTCACAAAATAGGTGGCAAGTGCGACTGTCCGAATATAAGAAATGGGAAGCTCAATATAAATAGCCATAGCGACTTGATCGACTAGGGCAATTAGGTTGCCCTTTTTATCCAATCAAGATGAAACAAGTTGGGCTGTTAATGCACTTTATCGCAGCGCCAAAATTGAAAGCAACAACCCCCAAAGACCATTGCAAAAGCCTTTTAGCCCTGCTTGGTCGTTAATTACACTAGGTTTTAAATATTATTATGTCTTTAAGCTTAGGTACGCCTAATCATCAAATTGAGCGTTTGTATAACAAGCACTCTCGCAGCCATTATGGGACTCACTTTGACTATGCTGGCAGTGCTATTGATACGACGCTTGATGGCAAGGCGTGGCGAGTGATGGCGTTCCCCGACGGATTGAACCATAGATTATTAAACAAGCTCTATCACTATTGTATGAGCTACCTCACTATGCACTCCAAGCTATTCATGATCCGCTTTGATGTGGCGCTATACGACTCGCCAGAGGATAATAAAGAGATAGGCAAACTAAGTCGCTACATAACAAAAAAATTAGAATCTCGTTACCAATCTGAAGTTGGTTTCGGTTGGGTTAGGGAGCAAAATAGCCATAGCGAAAAATGCCATTACCACTGTTTTGTCATGCTTAACGGCCAAAAAGTGAGAAACACCTACACGACGTTTAACGTCGTCAAAGCGGCAATGAAACTGCTAATAAATATCACTATCCATTTCCCTTATAATTGCAGCTACATGGTATTAAGAAACGATTTAAGTAGTCAGCAAGCCGCATTTTATAGGCTTAGCTACCTCGCTAAAAACAAGGGCAAGACTGACCTTCCTGTCAAAACGAAAAGCCACAATTTTAGCCGACTAAAATCCAAGGCTAGATGAGATCAACTTTCAGCCTCCCCGCGCGATTATGCGCAACCCGTTATTTTACTCCGAAAAATGTTAATGAAATGTCAACCGTATCGACGTTTTTATGATCACTCATCATTTTATCCCGCACTAAAACTACCAGCCATAGGTAACACCTTGACTTATTGGCATTAAGTTGCAGTCGCATCGATAGTAACTGATCAAACATCAGCGTGATCAAAAAAAGTGATCATGACAGTGATCACTCGCGAGTGTAATTAAAGTAACGTCCTCTTATTGACGAACAGAAATAAAGCAACGATGACTTTCAGCCGCCAGCAGTAGAACGATTGTTATAATCGCCGTCATTACGCCTTAATACAGTAAAAGCAAGTAGCATTAATCTGTAACGCCCACGCTTAAGCCCTCTGCCCATTCAACATATCAAACATAACCTCTAATACACTTTGGCGAGTAGCGGGGTCGCTGAGATACTTCATCATCATCTCTTGCTCGGCGCTTGAACTAGCAATCACCGCCTCATCACTCGCAACAGGGAAGTCGCCTAGCATGGCTTGAGCCCAGAGTTGTGCTTGATTTGCGCCATCACGGTTTCGTTCTCGCGAACCTTCTCACTCCACTTATGGACGGTATTAATCAAATCGCCATCGGATAGGTTTTCATTAGCAAATGCTTCATTGAGCTTTTCGAGCACGTACGATAACAACTCCTCTTTATTATCTTTTGCTTTAGCTGAGCCAATATCGGTACTATGAAGGTGGCAAATGACTTTGTTAACAATGACTTTGACGATAATAACGGTGAATTCACCACTTTAAGGATAACGTGTATGAAGGCCGATTTAATCCCAACGGTACGCTCGCTGCTCGCCCAAAACGCCATTAGCGTAAGTGGCGATGAGGCGTTAATCACGCGCTTATCATCAGTGCTACGCCATAAAACACATGTCTTTAAGCCAAATGCTATCTATGACTATTGTCCACATGAGCGGCAAGAGCCGACCCTCATTGACAGTATTAATCGACCTATCACCGAGCAAGTGCTCTACTCGATCGAGTTACTACCAGAGCGATTTACGCTAACCGCGCATATCCACAGCGCGACGGGCTGTGATAGCAAGACCATTCACACCAAGCTCAATCCTAACTTAAACCTCCTAGGGAACACCTTTAATGCGATCTATCGTCGCCTCGATGAGTCGCAACTATTTATGATTTGTCGTAACTGTAAGCAGTTAGTATCCGCCGAGCTTTGCAATAGTGATACTTGCGCTAGCACTGCTAATCATACCAATAGCGATAAGCAGAGCGCCCACCAGCCATGCTCAGCGACTTTTAAGCAATCCTTCGATACTCGCTTAGTCGATCGTATATCTCGCTATGGTGACGTTGTGAGCGTGTTTAAAGGTGAAGAGCAAATCGAGTTCTATATCTCATCTACCGATTGGCCACACCCGCATACCCCCTTCCCCTGCGATGAAATGATCGACACCCTGCCGCTGAGTGCAACACTCGATGAAGTGAATGCATTAAGGCTTAAGCTTGAAGCTGAGCAACGATATCCCGCCCCTTGTTACCACTGCAAAGTAAGCTGCAATGATGGCGACGCGATGGATTTAGCGTCATTTGTTGATTTCGATACCGATGCCATTGTTTGCTATGGCTGCGCATCGGAGCAATATGGCATCGTTTACTAGGTGTTAGTGACTAAGCTGGCGCGCAGCGTTTAGCTTAACCGCAAGCCTGCCAAATATTATCAAGGGTCAAACGTGCTCCGCGTGATTTTAAGCCATCGAATATCGCGTCTCGAATGTGAGCAGGGAAGCCTTCAGGAAGCTCTGCTTTGACCTTCATAATGACAACATCAAGCATGTCTGCCATCTCTATCATGATGTTGGCCATGGCGTCTGTATCAAAACCAACGGCTTTGGCCGTTTGAATAAAATGCCTTGGGAATATTTTATCCAGCTGAGCCTTTTTACCCTTGCTGGCTTTTAGCGACATGGCGAGCTTAGCATCGCGTATATTGAGCCCTTGGCCACCAATGGCGGGATAGATGGATAAAATGTCATACAGAGGCGTTAGACGATAACCGCCACCAGCCTCAATAAAGATTGAGAAGTTTTTAGCGTGTCCATCTATAGCGCCCAATAACCAAAACAGCACTTGAGCTTTCATGAAGTCGTATCGGTCACGCTCAGGATTGGTTGAACCCAATAGTTCAGTCATGATGGCCTGAATATCTGGGCCACCATCGCTCTCATACTTCTTGGCTGGTGGCACATTGAGTACCTGACAAAAATCCTCTTGAGGCAGACGCATGATCCAGCTGGCATCTTGGGCATAGCGCCTATCAAACCGTTCAACTACGAGCGCCTTAATATCCCCAACATGCAGGATGTGGCATTGTGCCACCACTAGGCCAAACGCCTCTGCGACCTTCATACACAGATATTCGTTTTCCACGCTATCTGACATATCGATAGTGTATGAATGGCTCTTTATGGTGCCTATAGGCAGCTTAATGATATGTGTGGTTGGTGTGGCGTGAATAGGCAAGCGCCATTGTCCGTTAGCATTTAGCAGTGCGGTTTTTTCCTGTGCCCCCGCTATTGAGATCCTAAAGTCATCTTGCTCCCGTAGCATACCTAACGGAATACCCGACATATAGCCTTTCAATACCTGTTCTAGGGCTGCATCTGAAAGCGGCTTATAGTCAATCTGCTTAATGTTATGGGGCGCTTGCCCATGAGAGACTAATTGCAGCGCACCTACACTGTCCTGACCAATTTTAGCCAATAAGTCAAAAGGCTGTGATGAAGCCGCCTTATGACGAGCAACGATTCGGTTACGCACATCGGGATTATCGGGAAGCAAGTTATCAAAAAAGTTATATACCTCATCACCTTTATAGGCTTGATGACGCAGCGGCATAGACAGCGATATGGGACGACTTCCAGCTAAGCTCAGCCACTCCTCATCATACTTAAAGTGATGGGCACCCGTGGATGTCTTAGTAAACTCCCCCACCCGATAACCGTTCATATAAACGTCTAATATCGCCATCACCAATCCTCTTGCCAATCTTTATGGCTTGATAAGGTGCTAGGATCAGATGGGTCGGCTTGGGACGCTCTGGGCTTAACCTCTAATTCGAGGTTGAGTGATGACAGTAGCTTAAACAGCGTTTCAAGCTTTGTCGAATCTGGATTATGCTCAAAGCTCGACACTGTGTCTTGCCTTATACCCACTTTGCTAGCCACTTTGCTTTGTGAAAGCTTCATCGATAAACGCGTATCTTTTAGATAATTGCTTAACTGTTTTGTAGTCGTCACTTTCATACGCTGCCCTTCATATAGTGCCTTTCAATCAATGACCAAGATCACCTATTAATTTACACGCTATAACAGGTAAATCAATATTTACACGCTATAACCGTTAAAATCGACTTTACACGCTATAGCCGTTAAAAGAAATTTACACGCTATAGCAGGTAAGAATCTTGAACATGTAACATTCACTTTTGGACTAACCAGCCCTAGCGGAGTTGATAAGCACGACGTTATCAATTGGGTTTGCTAACCTATCTAGCCACTCACACCACATATTTAATGCAGCGAGCTTTTCTGGCAGGTACTGGCTGCGATTATAGATAGCCATCACACCACCTAACGAATGCCCTAATAGTTGCTCAACGACGTAAGGGGCGACCCCAAGATCATTGAGCTTAGTGGTGAAGGTTCGACGTAAATCATGGAGCGACCACGACTCTTTATGCTTTAATCGCTTATACAGTAATCCACCAGAACAGCTCACCGTTTCACCACTCTTTAAGGTACCCAATAGATAGCCCGAGTCACCATGGCGTTTATACAAAAACGCAATGATCGGCTTCACTTTGGCGGGGATAGGCCTAATAATAATTTTGTTAGTTTTGCTATGGGCTTTAGGCACTGTCCATAGGTCACGCTCTAAATCCCACTCGTCAAACCTTGATAGGCGCAACTCTTGGGTTCTCGCACCAAACACCAGCAATAGCTGGCACAGGTAACGCATATAAAAAGCGCCTTCACGCTTTTGGATTGAGTGAATTAAGTCGTATACCTCAACATCAGACAACACCCTATCTTTCTGCCTTTGTTTTTGACCAACGTCAGAGGCAATTAAGTCATCAAGCTCGCGACTGATAGCGTAGCGTCTAACGCGACAAAATCTTAAGGCTTGCTTGGCATTTTGCAGTATTTGCCCTGCTGCGACGGGTGCAGGCTTTCGTTTACCTTTTATTCCACGCCGAATGCGGTCAAAACATTCTATCCAGTGCCTCGTTTCGGTTTGCTCTAACGGGAAGTGACCAATAGCGGGATAGATATGACGCTGAAATTGAGTGATTGTTTTATCGACGTGGATGCGATTATCTCTAGCGTAGTTATCAATCCAATACTCTAAAGCCTGCTGAACGGTCACAGGCGCTAGGGTCTTCTCCCTGCTCATGCTGCGCTTTAATTTAGGATCATGCCCTTCTGCAAGCCATGAGCGACACTCATCAACGATATCCCTTGCCTGCCTGAGCGACAGTTCGGGATATCCACCTAGATCCATACGTTTATTTTTACCATAGATTTTATAGCGAAACTGGAAGCTTACTTTGCCCAGTTTAGAGACTCGCACCCCGAGCCCTTTGCCATCGGTTAACTCTTTCATTTGAGGTTGAGGCTTGCCATTTAAGGCGCGCAATGTGGTTTCATACAGCATAATTTTAGGCTCATTTTATCGGGTAAATGGCGAAATTCCATGTACCCCCATATGTACCCCCATCTAACCATAGCGACCGAAACCAACCAATACCAATGAAGACAGCAACCCCCCCTTAACTGTTGATAACTAAGAAAAACTTATGACAAACAGATACCTACCAAAACCACTGAAAACAGCAAAGTGCGATCTACGGCATGAACTAAGAAGTAATTCTTAACCAGCTGTATCAGAACGGGTTTTCCAGAAATGGGAAGCCCGTTTTGCTATCTATTGCACATAATTGTCCCCTTACACGCTCTAATCGGTAACTCCCACCGCTGAGATCACGTCACAAGAGTTGCCCTCGACTCTCTACATAATGGCGCTATCTATCTGTTTATTTTACGAAGCAGCCGTGCTTACCGCGATGAAGTGATGCTGTTTGTCGCTAGCACGCTCAAGTCAATATAACCTTAACGAAAGACGTATCAATGCCTTGAGCGCTTTGCCAGCGGCAAACAGCTATGGTTAGGCTAAGAGCATGCGCCACCACATACCGGGCAGACTGGTAAAGCCTGTGGTGTAATATTTCAGCTCCCCCTCTTTAAATACCATCAGTGTGGGGGTGGCCTGCAACGACCAGGTACGGGCGATGCTATTATCCTTGTCGTTAATGGTGTCGAATCCATATTCTTGATGTTGAAGATATTTTGCTAACTTATCATCTTCACCCGAGTTCATGGCCACCGTTACCACAGGAAAATAAGCCGACATTTGATTGACCGCCGGACTGACAAAGTTACATACGGGGCACCAAGTGCCCCAAAAGTAAACCAGTACCGCTTGCTCTTGGCTTAGCGTCGCAATATCCACCGCCTGCCCTGCTAGGGTTATCCCCTTGAGTTCTGGTAAATTATCCCGTGGAATATCTTTACCACGCCACATATCCATGACACCAGTTAACACCATGGCTAACACTAACCAGAGTGCAATTGTCTTAACTCCACCCCATAATCGCTTAAACAATGGGGTGGATGACTGTTCGCTAGTCATATGTTACTCCTTGGTATTTTCGCTAAGCTGAGCTCTAATTTGTCTTGAACTACCTTGGGTTGAGCATCTGCGGATAATCTGGGTAACATGGACGCCTTATCGATTGCCTCGATCACTAAGTCACTCGTTAGAATCTCTGGTAATTCAATTCCTTGTGGCGCACCAGGGCCATATACCATGTTAAATGGCACCCCAAAACGGTTATGACGCTGAAGATAACGAGTAATTGGCGCTGACGCCTCCGTCCAATCGCCTTGCATCGGTAGCATATGCGGCTGTTGCAATTTGCTGTAAACCGGGTCTTGTAAGATCACGCCAATCTTATTGGCCTTGCAGGTGATGCACCAATCTGCGGTCACATCGACAAAGACTGTCCTACCTTGGGCGACCAGTTGATCGATCACCTGTTGATCCAGCGGTGTCCATGCTAAATCTGCTGGCAAAGGCTTAGCCCACTGATTTACTGTCATAAAGCCTAGTAGCGCCGACAACATGATGCCGACACTGAAACAGCTAACAATGGCAATAGCGCCATATTTTTTAGCCATAAACAGCATAAATGTCAGTGTGATAAGACCGGCTAGCGGCCACAGATACAAGGCATCGATAAAATTAGCTAATAGGCTAATCAGCCATAAACTGGTCAGCAGTAGCATGCCTGAGAACAGGATCTTTACCGTATTCATCCAGCGACCGGGTTTTGGGAGGTAGGTTGCCACTTGCGGAAACGCCGCCACGATCAACCAAGGCAATGCCATGCCCACAGCCAATGCAGTAAAGATGACCAACAAACTCAGCACATCGGCGCCTAAGGCAAAGGCCACTACGGTTCCTAAGAAAGGCGCACTGCACGGAGTTGCAAGTAAAGTGGCAAACATGCCCTGTAAAAAGTGGCCTCGATTATCATTGCCACCGGTTGTCGCCAACTTGGTTTGTACACTCGCAGGTAAGGCGATCTCAAATACACCTAACATATTAAAGGCAAAGACAGTGGTCACCAGCGCCATGAAGCCGATAAACCAAGGATTTTGGAACTGCACCCCCCAACCAATGGCTTGGCCAGTAAACTTAAGCATTAAGATAAAACCTGCCAATAACCAGAAAGAGACTAAAATGCCCAGTGCTGAGGCGATAAACTGTTGTCGAATTTGTTTGCGTTTCAGCTCAGGTGCCGCAATCACAGAGCTCAACTTCATCCCCAATACAGGCAACACGCAGGGCATGACGTTTAAGATCAATCCCCCGATAAGCGCTAGCAGGATCATGTTAAACAGTGAGCCTCCCTCCTGCATTACAACTGTGGGGGTGACCTTGGCAGCATATTCCAGCGCACGCTCACTATCGACAACCGTGACGTTAAGCGATTGCCCCAACAGGGCTGGCTCACCAAGCCAGCTCGTGCCACTGAACAGCGCAACCAGTTGCTCACCGCCTGCATCACTCTCTGCGCGCTTAAGGCTTACCAGCTTAAATGTGGTATCTGGCTCGCCATCGATAATCACCATCGGCTGTTGCCAGTGAACATCGCTCAGTCGCACTTCGAGTATGCCTTGCCTTTCATCCCACCCCAATGTCATGGCTGCTGGCGTGACCACCTTTTGCGGTACCAGTGACACCGCCTTGTTGTAAGCAAGCATGGCATCCGTGTCTGCTGGTAAGTTATTAGCGTTAAAATCTAGGCTAATGTGATAATCCGTCAGCACGCAGATGGTGGTACAAGTCGACAGCGTCACTTTACCGCGCAGGGCCGTGGGCTCTGCAAGTTCTGCCAAGGTCAGGGTTAGCGGAAACGTGGTATTGCCGCTATAGCCGAAGGTTTGCAGCCCTAATAACGAAAACTGCTCGGGCGCTGGCCATGCCCAATCCACCTGTTGTAAATTGCTCGAATTATCCCACTTGATAGAAGGCGCGATCCCTCCCTCTCCAGGGCTACGCCAGTAGGTTTTCCAATCGCCATCCAGCTGTACTTCTAACACGGCTGGTAAGGTACGAGTGCTAACATCCACCTTACCAGTCAGCATCAAACGTACCTTGGCGGGCGGATGATTATCATTAACTAACCATCCGGTTGACGCCGCGAGCAACGATGGACTCGCTAACAATAAAACGAATATCCAGCAGGTCGTTAATAGGGATTTTAAATGACTCATTTCGTCCCCTGATTGTGAATAAAATAATTATTATTCAATAACATATATTTAATCTCTTTGGTCAGCATAACGGCTAATCACTCTGATATTCTCGATTCAGCTCATTTAGGTGATACAGCAGTAATACTTAGCATTAGGTCACTTCTATACTCGGGCTTACGCTACGAGCTACACGTCGATATGACTTAGCATTCAGCGATGCGATA
Organism: Shewanella sp. 553; assembly: GCF_059338375.1. Taxonomy (NCBI): domain Bacteria; kingdom Pseudomonadati; phylum Pseudomonadota; class Gammaproteobacteria; order Alteromonadales; family Shewanellaceae; genus Shewanella; species Shewanella sp. 553. The sequence goes on along the minus strand of NZ_CM181701.1, from coordinate 325,429 downwards.
GAAGATCGGTATCAAAAAGTCAGATAGGAGGAGTGCTAATTTGGGGATGCTGCAATGACTCAATCTCGCGTAATAACGCGAAAGGGAGTGACAACTGACACATCGACACATACTCACCTATCAACATGATTAATAAGTTGTTTTCATTCTTGAAAGCGACAGAGCGTCAGGTGTATTCGCCGAGGTTTAGCCTGGTAAACCTGAAGTAGAGGTAAACGCGTAAACACGCGAAAAGTCAGGGGAAAAAGAGGCAGTAAACACAGTAAGATCAATAACGGGGTCAGATCGTTGCTATCGCTACCGAGACGCATCGACTTTTCCGACAACTCACATGGCTTTACCTGAGCCGTGCCAGACGCTGTAGCCGATGACGGGCCATCGATATTACCAAGCGTAAGCGTGCTGCTTGCAACAGAATTAACGCTTGTCACCGCTGTAGCCGAATCGGTTTGCGCGCTCATCTCTTTGAGCAGCAAGTTAAGCATTCCACTATTTTGGGTCAAACAGAGCAGGGTCAAAATGGTAAAGACCATTGTGCCCCATAAACTACCTGTTTGCTTAGTCGCTAACTTAAAAATAGCAATCTCTCTTGGGGTTAATAACGCACATAAACGTTTTGTTGTGTTTGATAGTGCAGGTAAAACGGGTTGGTTTCAATATAGTGATGGATATGACCGCCGGAGTGTAGCAATAGTTCGACCCCATTCAAATTATTTTGCCAGTGGGCTTAGTTGCCCGCTAATGACTCTATAGTTGCACATGGCAAGATAATGCCGCATACATTGCGCTCACGCGGTCTGTAACATAGCCTAGCAACCACAGACACTTGGTTATCTAAGATTTCAAATTAAAAACAGCATATTAACAAGTCAGGTTAGGGGTAACTTAAGTTTCGACTCATGTTTATTTTGTAAACTTACCCGCCATGTGGCAACTCATGATGAAAGTTATCCCCTCTGTTAAATTACAGTGACATCTTTTCATTACATGCTACTGGCCATAATAAGAAAATTGTCAAGTTAAGCACACGCCAACTCAAGTAAAAAATACAACAACCTATCGGGCTCGATTGGCACTAGAGGATATTATGTTAACTAAAAAAAATCTGATCACCACCGCACTGACCCTTGGCTTATGGGGAACAACTGCACAAGCAGAGACGTTCGACTTTATGCCACAGCCAGAAACTCAAGATACCTTGGTGGTATTTCAAACGGGTGAGCACGCATCCAGTGATTTAACTCGCCTAGATGCATTATCTCAACAACGGATCTCAGCTGCACTACAGCTAAAAAACTTCAGCGGAGAGATGGGGCAAACCGTGGAAGTGTTAATGCCACAAGGACTCGATATCCAACGGCTCATCGTCATGGGGATCGGTGACAACAATGGCATGACGCCTGGTGATGTTAACAAGCTAGGTGCTAGCATTACGGCCTACTTTGGTGATAGCCAAAACCAAGCGATATCTATTCTCACCTCGGGGCTTAGCGATGCTAGCAGCAATGTTAGTTTCGCCGCAGAACTGGCCCACGGGATTAACTTACGCGCCTATCAATTTGATAAATACCTAACCGAGAAAAAGCCAGCCGAGAAGCACTACCAGATTAGTGTCGATAATCCCGCAGCCACTGACAAGCGCTACCAACAGCTTGCCGCCATTGAAAAAGGCGTCTTTTTAGCTCGCGATCTCACCTCAGAAGTTCCCAGTGCCATGACACCTGTCGATTTTACCAACGCGGCCCAAGAACTCAAAAAACTCGGGGTAAAGATCACCATCTTAGAGCCCAAGCAGATTGAACAGCTCGGTATGGGCGCCTTGCACGCGGTGGGTCGTGGCTCGAAGGAGGGAGCACGTTTAGTGGTGGCTCACTGGCCGGGTAATGATGATACCCCCATCGCCCTTGTCGGCAAAGGGATCACCTTCGACTCTGGTGGCTATAACATAAAAGCCACCGGCGACTCTATCTCACGTATGAAATCGGATATGGCTGGTGCAGCGACCGTATTGGGTACCATTAAAGCAATGGCCCTGCAGCAAGCTGATGTCAATGTGGTCGGCGTGATGGCAATGGCAGCCAACATGGTGTCAGATACCGCTTTTGCGCCGGGTGATGTCGTGATAACCGCCGAAGGTTTAAGCGTTGAAGTACTCAATACCGATGCTGAGGGCAGATTAGTTCTCGCCGATGGTATGTGGTATGCCCGCCACCACTATCAGCCACAAGTCATGGTGGACATCGCCACCTTAACTGGCTCAAAAGTGCGTGCGCTGGGCAAACGCTATACCGCTATCTTTAGTGACGATGACACCTTAGTCGATGAGTTAACCTTCTCTGGGCATACCGTCGATGAAAAGTTGTGGCGACTACCTCTAGCCTATGAGGATCTATTAAAGAGTCCCATTGCCGATTTAAAAAATGCCGGCTATGGCGGCCCCGGTGCGTCCACGGCGGCAGTATTTTTGAAACAGTTCAGTGGTGACACTACATGGGCCCATTTGGATATCGCTGGCAGTGCACTCGCAGCCAAAGATGAAGGGATCACGCCTAAGGGTGGCACTGGTCACGGTGTACGTCTGTTAAGCCATTGGATCATGAATCGAGACCAATAACTCAGAACACACTAAGCACGCCCCATTGATAATAAGGCGTGCTTTTTCCCTGAATACCATATCAATCGACAATGTAATGGAGTAGGTGAAATACTAATTTTTCACTTACAAGCAACTAGTTAATACCAGTGCTAAACCAGCTGCAGTAGATCGCTCAGGGCGGTTAGGTGTAAGTGCGGCAACAGCCCAGAGCCTGCCACTTGAGACTCGCGGCCAACTGCCGGGTTTAACCACGCCGCCTGACAACCCGCAAGGCGTGCGCCTTGCACATCGGCTGTATAGCTATCACCCACATGCAGTAACAACTTAGTGGGTAAAGCTAAACGTGTGGCCGCTTGATAAAACATATCAGCATAAGGCTTCATACGAGTGCCATTACCCGGATGCACCACAAACTCCAAGACCTCGCCGAGTCCAATTTGCTCGGCATCGACATTGCCATTAGTGATCCCCACTAGGCAATAACGCGCGGCTAATTGCTGTAAAATCGATAACACCTCGGGCGCTACACTAAAGTCGGCGCGATGATAACGAAAATAATCTAAGCCCTCTCTTGCCCCTATTGCCGCCACTTTTCTATCGTAACCGAGCATGAGTAGACCTTGCTCTAAGGTGACGAGTCTGGCCGCCGTGGTGTCATGGGCTAATAAAGGTGACTCGATGACTAGTTGCTGCTTAAGGTGTTGCCAATCTTGGGCTTGCCACTGCAGTGTCTTAGGGTATTGCTGAGCTAAAAAGGCCCATAATTGACGCTCGGCGTTGCGCATAACAGGACGATTATCATAAAGGGTATCGTCTAAGTCGAAGCTGATTGCATTGATGGCCGTTGGCCGAATTGCAACACTAATCATTATCACCTCGTTTTTTGGCTCTAGGGTGAGCCCCATCGTACACCTTAGCAAGGTGTTGGAAATCAAGACTGGTATACACTTGGGTAGTCGATAAATTGGCGTGACCAAGGAGCTCTTGTACCGCCCTTAAATCGGCGCTCGACTCCAACATATGAGTCGCAAAAGAGTGACGCAGTTTATGCGGATGCACATGCATGCTCAAGCCCTGGGCTTGCCCCCATTTATTCAGCCGCGCCTGAATACTGCGATGGGCCAAACGATTACCTTTAGCTGTAACAAACAGGGCGTCATCAACACAAGGTAAGCTCGCGCGTACCATCAGCCATTGCTCAATCGCCGCCATCGCGATACGGCCGACAGGCACAATACGTTCTTTACTGCCCTTACCCATGACCTTGACCTGATAATCACTGTATTGAATATCCAAGGTATTGAGCGCGGCCAGTTCGGCGAGTCGCAGCCCAGAGGAGTAAAACAGCTCCATCATCGCTTTATCGCGCAGCGACAAAGGATCGTCCCCCTCGATAGATAACAGGTGGGTCACCGAATCTACGTCCATGTTTTTAGGCAGCGGCTTGCCTTGCTTAGGCGCACTTAACTGGGCGGCTGGATCGAGGCTAACGAGCGACTCTCGCAATAAATACTGATAAAACTGTTTTAATGCCGATACACATAGAGCGATAGAGCGTGGCCCTAACCCTTGGCGATGCAGCTTATTGAGCACCCCTTGCAGATGATCGCCATCCAGCTGGTGCCAACTCAGCCCTTGGGGTAATAAGGTTTGCACCCGCCGTAACTCAAAGCGGTAGTTGCGCACGGTATGGGGAGAAACTTGCCGCTCTGAGGTGAGATAACGTTCAAACCGCGCCGTCCAGTCTGCTACGTGCATAACATTACAACTTAGGTAGCAGGTGATCGAGCAACTGTTTTAGTTGGTCTAACAACAAGTTATCCATCTCAGGATGAAAATGTACCGGGTCGGCACTGGCGATAGCAAAGATCACCTGACCACATTGCTTAGATAAACGCGATAAGGCTACCGAACCGACCTCGCTACCAAATAACCGTTTAGACTCTGTTTGGGTCAAACGGCCAAAATAGTAACCTTGCTTCAACCGGTTACTCCAAATATGCGACAGCTCACTGTCGATATCGTGCACGGTAATTAAACGCACATGAGTAAATTGAAATTGTTGCTGCAGCTCATTGGAGAGCACCTGCCTTAGTTCACCTAAGTCGGCGGCCTGCAATAATTTAAGCGATAAAGCTGTATTAAACATGTAGATCTGCTCATTACGCGAGGCCATGGTCAGCAGTGAGGTGATCTCCTCTTCTAACTGAGCCACTCGGCTGCGTAACATCTCTTGTCTGCGTTCGACTAACGAGACGGCGCCACGTTGCGCATGGGGAATACGCATTGCCAACAACAATTCAGGGTAACGACTAAAGAAATCTGGATTATCAAGAAGATACTCGCGGATCAAAATCTCATCAAAAGGCAGCGGTGTTTTTGTATTCATAGCATCATTCATTATTATATTTGTCCGTCATACACATGCTCTGCTGGGCCAGTCATCCATAAGGGAGTCCCCTCACCGTCCCAACTAATAGTGAGCGTGCCACCGGGTAGATCAACACGCACTCGCTTATCTAGCTTACCTTGCAACTGACCTACCACCACGGCCGCGCAAGCACCACTGCCACAGGCTAAAGTTTCGGCGGCGCCACGCTCATATACCCGCAGCTTGATATGGCCGCGCTCCACCACCTGCATAAAGCCCACATTCACCCCTTTGGGAAAGCGTTCGTGATTGGTGAGTAGCGCGCCTATGCCTTCCACATCGGCGCTGCTGATATCATCAACATCGAGCACACAATGGGGGTTACCCATAGACACGGCGCCACATAAAAAGGTGCGCATCTCATCGCCACGCTGGGTTTGCAGTAAGTAGGTCTTTTCTGCTTTTTTGGCGCTAAAAGGGATCTGGCTTGGCTCTAGAATGGGCACGCCCATATTCACCGTGACATTACCGTCGTGCTCTAACCGTAAAGTAATTTTACCCGATGCGGTGCTGACCTTAATTTTATGCTTATTGGTGAGGCCTTTATTGCGTACAAAACGGGCAAAACAACGCGCACCATTACCGCATTGTTCCACTTCGCTGCCATCGGCATTAAAGATACGATAATGAAAGTCCAAGTCAGGATCGTAAGGCGGTTCAACCAATAAAAGTTGATCAAAACCGACACCGAAATTTCGATCCGCTAATCGCTTTATCTGCTCTGGCGAGAAATAGACATTTTGGGTGACACCATCGACCACCATAAAATCATTGCCTAAACCATGCATCTTGGAGAATTGGATCAAAAGTATATTCCTTTAAATAGCTTACCTAGCTGAATTAACCATAGTTTACGGCAGTAACTGCTCACCTTGCCACAATTGCGACACGGTTTCTCGCGCTCTGACCACATAATGCTTATCACCGTCGACCATCACCTCTGCCGCTCGGGGGCGAGAGTTGTAGTTAGATGACATAGTAAAGCCATAGGCGCCCGATGAGCGTACCGCCAGTAGATCCTTGGCCTGCAGATTGAGCATTCTGTCTTTACCTAAGAAATCCCCAGTTTCACACACAGGGCCAACCACATCGTAATTACGCTCAATCCCTGCACGCGGCACTACGGGGATAATTTTTTGCCACGCACTGTACAGCGATGGGCGGATTAAGTCATTCATTGCACCATCGACAAGTGCAAAATTTTTGTCACTATTTTCTTTTAAATAAAGCACTTGAGTAACAAAGATACCGGCGTTAGCGGCAATAGCCCTACCCGGCTCGAAGATCAATTTAAGATCGCGATCGTCGAGCCTATCGAGTAACGCCGCGGCATAATCGCTGGGCGCAGGCGGCTGCTCATCATCATAAGTCACCCCAAGGCCACCGCCCACATCAAGGTGTGCAATCTTCACCCCTTGCTCGGCGAGGCGATCGATAAGCCCAAGCATTCTGTCCATCGCATCAAGAAAGGGCTGTATCTCGGTCAGCTGCGAGCCGATATGACAATCGGCCCCTTTGACCTCTAGCCCAGGTAATTGGTGAGCCCGCATAAAAATACCTTCGGCCTCTTCCATGGCAATACCAAACTTGTTCTCTTTCAGTCCAGTGGAAATATAAGGGTGTGTGCCCGCATCGACATCGGGGTTGACCCGCAATGAGACCGGGGCAATCTTGCCTACACGCAGCGCCACTTCATTAAGCTGCTCAAGTTCGGCGGCCGACTCCACATTAAAGCAATAGATACCTAGCCCTAACGCCATCTCCATTTCTGCAACGGTTTTACCCACCCCAGAAAACACCACCTTACTCGGGTCACCACCGGCTTCCATAACTCGTGCCAGCTCGCCACCTGAAACGATATCAAAACCGCTACCAAGGCGCGCCAACACGTTAAGCACCGCCAAGTTAGAATTAGCCTTCACTGCATAACAAATAAGGTGGGGATGATTAGCCACGGCACTATCAAAGGCATGCCAATGGCGCTCAAGGGTCGCGCGTGAATAAATATAAAGCGGCGTGCTATAGGTGCGCGCTAAGTCAGCCACTGAACACTGCTCGGCATGGAGCGTGCCCTCTTGATACAGAAAATAATCCATGGTTATTCCTTTACTGCAGATGTTGTTGTGGGCACCTCAGACTGGGGGGTTGCTTGCTCAGCCTGGTTATCTTGCACCTCTGGGGCCTTGTATAGTGGGCCTTTTTGACCGCAGGCCACCATAAATACACTGCCTAGCAGCAGTAACGACATCAACTTCATCTTGTTCAACATCAGACATTCCGGGATTTAGAGGGATGATAAACGACACAACAACAGCGCCGCAGTTTGCGATTTAGCACGCTTGTATCGCCCTATACTACATGGCTAATCGACCTACGCCAGCAATTTAATTTAATGGCGCGCGCCACAGGGGGGACCCCCAAATAACCAACTCACGCATTAAGCGATTCAGCTGCTGAAAATCCACATGTTTTCAATCAGCCGACCCGCCTTTGGCTCAGGCGCTTTATCGGCTAAAACAGCCCAGCCACACGCGTTTATATGCATTATTTGTGATGTTTGCAGAGATAGCTATAAAACGTCAAGCAGATATCCACCTCTTGACCGCCATTGTGAATATTTTTACTGCTTAACCGCGCTTAGCATAAAAATCAATGGAGCCTAATGGATAGCGTTGCTACTATATTGACTCTGAAAATCATTTCATTGAAGGATGCCCCATGGCAATGACTGACTCCGAGTATCACAAACTCGCCGACGAGATGTTTAGCGCACTAGAAGATGCCATAGAATATGCAATCGATGAGCAAGATGCTGATATCGATGTCGACGCATCAGGCAACGTATTACAACTGGAATTTCAGGACCGCTCAAAAATTGTGATCAACAAACAAGAGCCACTGCATCAAATTTGGGTAGCAACTCAATTTGGTGGATACCATTTCTCTTTTGTCGATGGTAAGTGGATTGATGAACGCAGTGATGCGGGTGAATTTATGCCGTTTGTCGTCGAGTCTATTCGTCGACAAGGTAATGTAACCCTTAAGTTATAAGCGTTAGCTCACGATGGCGGTGCGGCGTCTCTGCACCGCTAAAATTGCGCCGACGCCTCCTCAATACTGACCCCAAACGGTAATGCGCGCAATTGGGCCATCGATGCGCACCAACCTAAAAAACTGTGGCAAGTTAAAACGCTGGTTATCGTTGTACGATTTGTTAAAGGCATGGTGATGGCTCACCTGACTGGCTAACTCGTCAATATTAGTGCCCAGCTGAGTGTAATGATTAAGCTCATTTTTTTCATCCAGCACATACACATCAATTCCCTCTTCATGCTGACGTAAGAAATACTGAATCGCGCCTAACGCGGCAAACTCTTGGATCACCTGCGGGACTTTGCTAAAAGGCTCATTGCCTAAATCTGGCCGAGGCAGCTCTAACATCCGCTGTTTAGACAGGCGCTGATAAAATGCAGATGCCTGACTTAGGTCTTTATAGTTCATCCCTTTGGAGTTAAAAAACAAGCCGTATTTTATCCCCCCGACCTCTAGCGGGTAGGCCATGGTCGATGAGCTTTGTGCTTGTTTACTTAACCGGTTGGCACGTTGCACCAATAATCTTATCGCTTTCTCAAATTGTGACGCTAGGCGACTAGAGCAGCTCACCACGTCCACTTGTACCTCATTGGGCGCCCTTTGCACCCCAGGATTGGTGTAAGACAGCGCGTCTAAAATAGCTTCATTGCCATCAAAATGATGACAATGCCACTCTCCCCAACTATTTTGGCAGATCACGTCTAACGATTGCAGCATATTGGTATGCTGACGCCCCAGCGAAAAGATATTGGCATTCATATAATCGACCATGATCTCTTGGCCACGCCAACTCACGGTGGGGTCGCTATTGAAATTGATCAAAAAAATCAATTTACGAAAGTACCAAGGTTGGCAAAGATCGAGTTTTGAAGCCCGCCACTCTGTCTCTTTTAAAATCGCCGGTAAGCGCCGAGCCGCTTTGGTTAACCGCTTAGTTTGATGCGAGCTACCATTGAACTCATACCAATGGGTTGTGGCGGTAGAAGCGCCATTTAATGCCGCCCACGCCAATAGCTTCGCCTTGCTGGGCGAGTGATATACCGCGCGGTTTGCCATAAAGTTTCTCGACTCAGGCGTGCAACGATACAAGTGGTAGTCTTGCGTTTGCTGGCTATACACCACGGTTAAATCGGTTTCGGCAATTGACTCACTCCACAGCCAATTGAGCCGCGTGATTTGAGTGTCATCTTCGCTAAAATAGGTGTGTAGCTTACGGGTTAACAAGCCGAGATCGGAGATCTTAAGGCTTTCACTCAGCTTGTTCACCGAGGCAAAATGCAATAAGGTTTGGTAACTTCCCAGCATCAATTCATTTAACTGCTCGTTAAACCATTGCAGTTGTCCACAGTGCCAATGAGCGCACTGATCTAAGGTACTTAGCAGGTTAGTAGACCAGCCCCAACACTCAACTAAGTGCTGCAGTTTGTGATAACGCCAGTCTTTGGGGTGATCGGCAACAGTCAATCTAATACCACACTTGAGGTAAAAACAGCGTCTAACAATTTCAAGACGGCGTTGATCATTTTTACTTTCTAAATAACGCTCTATCGATTGGTACAATAGAAAGTAAGCATCATTAAATGCGGAAAAATCCCCCGCCAAGGTACGCTGCCACACCTGGGCACTGACCAGCTGACTCTCGGGGTAATCACTGGCATAAGCTTCGAGCAACATTACCTTAAGCAGCGCCTTATGGGGCTTATCTAGTCCTTTATATAGCTGCCAAAGCGAAGCACCAAAATATTCACTCGCGGGTAAGTTGCTCACATCCCCCAAAAATAGGTGTGTCTTGGGGGTCGCCGATTGCGGCCACCAAGCAACAGGCTTACCCGCTAAACAAATATGGCTACGATAGAACTCTTCGAGTAACAACCAATGCTGTGAGCTACCGCTGTTTTCAATGCCAATAGTCGATGCGATGCCATCATCTTGACTGACTGAAAGTAAAAACTGCTTCGGGTGCACCAAGTAGATATTGACCTCAAAATCATACTGGGCAAACCAAGCGGTCAATTGGGTTGATTTTTGCTGTAACGATAGACGTTCATCACGAGACAAATTGGGGTCATACACCACCCAAATGTCGATATCACTTTTCGGGTTTTGACCAAAGGTGGCCGTGCTCCCCATGGAATATACGCCATAGATCGCGCTTGACTCATCGAGCCTGCTTTCTGGGATAGGGATCTCAAAAACGTTACATGCTTCTAACACCTTGTCGTCTAGGGTGTAATGCTCAATACCAAAGGGAGTCAAGGGGCCGTTATAACCGGGGAGTTCGCTGCTGTGACCATGAAAAAGCATAGGAATCAAATGGAAAAGGTGGCGCTGCAAGGGGGTGAGTATCGCCAAAGCTCGTGCAAAACGAACTTGGTTTAAGCGTTCAGCCGTTTCGATATCATGCACTTGGTTACTCAATGTTTAGTGACCCTGTTACAAATTAATTCCACTTACGCATGCTAACAGTTAATACAAAAACAGCAAGCATATGTGAAGCGGGTCACACTTTATTGAGAGGGTTACCCCGATTCAAATGGGTACACTTCAAAGAATCGACAGTCGATTCTTACATAAGTTTGAAACCAATGTTAGCATTAGCGCAACTATGGCCTCTGATGGAATATCGAGCATGTCTGAAAACGTCATTCGTATCGCGACACGTAAAAGCCCACTTGCAATGTGGCAAGCTGAATTTGTAAAAGCCGAATTAGAAAAAGCGCATCCAGCGCTAGTTGTAGAACTGCTGCCAATGAGCACCAAGGGGGATGTCATGCTAGACACACCTTTAGCAAAAGTGGGCGGTAAAGGGCTATTTGTAAAAGAACTTGAAGTAGCCATGCTCGAAGGCTTAGCCGACATTGCCGTGCATTCAATGAAAGACGTTCCGGTTGATTTTCCTGAAGGATTAGGACTGGAAGTGATCTGTGAACGCGAAGATCCACGTGATGCTTTTGTGTCAAATACCTATAAAACCATTGATGAACTTCCACACGGCGCAGTGGTAGGTACCTCAAGCTTACGTCGTCAGTGCCAGATCCGTGCGGCTCGCCCAGATCTCGAAATTCGCGATCTGCGTGGTAACGTCGGTACTCGTCTTGCCAAGTTAGATGCCGGTACTTACGATGCCATTATCCTTGCCGCTGCCGGGCTCATTCGCCTCAAGCTAGAAGATCGCATTGCTAGCTTTATCTCGGCTGAAGATTCACTACCGGCCAATGGTCAAGGTGCCGTAGGCATCGAATGCCGTTCTAATGATGAGCGTGTTAAAGCCTTATTGGCGCCACTTGAGCACACAGAAACTCGCCATCGCGTAATAGCCGAACGTGCCATGAACACCCGTTTAGAAGGCGGTTGCCAGGTGCCGATTGGCGCTTTTGCCGAAATATCGGGCGATACCCTCACCCTTCGCGGTTTAGTCGGTAACCCTGATGGTAGCCAAATTATCGAAGGCACAACGGTCGGTTCAAGAAACGATGCTGAAGCCTTGGGTATTGCACTAGCCGAAGACCTACTTGCTAAAGGTGCTAAAACCATCTTAGATGCTGTTTACGCTAAGTAATCAACATGAAAGTACTGCTGACGCGCCCTGAAGGGCGCAATCAGTCAATGATAGAGGCACTGAGTCAACGACAGGTGCCTTTTGTCGTTACCCCCTTACTCGAAGTCATCGCGACCGATGATATCTACAATGAAGCAGATATTACCGCTTTTCATCGAGCCGATATCGTTATCTTCATCAGCACTAATGCAGTGGAATATGCCGCTCAGGCGCTCAACAATCACTTCCCTGATAACATCGACTATTATGCCGTTGGTAAAGCCACCTTCCTGGCACTGCAAGCCCTAGGGCTTAATGCTATTGAGGCGCCAGCCGATTGCCAACAGACAGAGGGCCTATTGACACTCTCCTCACTGCAAACCTTAGATGGCCAGAAGATCACCATAGTTCGTGGTGTCGGTGGTCGCGAAGCCTTGGCAGAGCAATTAGCCCAAAGAGGTGCTATTGTCAGTTATTGGCAGGTTTATCAACGGGAATGCCCACCGCTCAGTCACAGGATTGCTTACGATTGGCAACAGCAAAATATCGACACTATTGTTGTTACCAGTGGACAAATTCTCAGCCATCTAATGCAACTTGTACCCAAAGAACTGTTTGCTTGGTTACACGCATGTCATATTATAGTGCCGAGCTCGCGGGTTTATGACCAAGCCATAAATGCCGGGTTTACACACGTTACTAATGCTAAAGCAGCCAACAGCGATGCAGTCCTAACAGCTTTAGGTTTAACAGCTTAAACCTTTTAGCCGCCTGCAATACTGGCTTTCGTCTTCAAGGATCTGTTGAATGGACAATAAAACGCAACAAAGCAACACCGTCGCCACACCTGAGCCCGATGACAGCATAGAGGCGACATTTGCTGAGACTTCGCCAACGTCATCATCGACAGAACCCACGAGTGAACCTAAAGCATCGACTGGAGTATCTTGGGGATTTTTATTTAACCTGGTATTTATCTTATTGCTACTGTTCGCCACGATAGCGGGCGGCTTCTACCTATACCAAGAGTTAACCATTCAAAAGCAAAAGGCGCTCGATTTATCGGCCCAGCTTCAGCAACGCCTCGATGATCCTGTCGCTCGTCTCACTCATTTAGAGCAGCAGCAACGTATGATAGAGCGTGAGGTGACCAATAAGCTTAACCGCATCACTGACTCACAACAGCTACTGCAGGAGCAAGTGAATAAACTCGCTCAACAAAACCCCAATCATTGGATGGCTGAAGAAGCCAAGTATTTAGTTAGAATGGCAGGGAGTAAACTCTGGCTCGAAAAAGATCCTCAAACCGCATTGAGCCTACTCGAAGCCGCTGATGACCGCATTGAAACCATGAAAGATCCCTCGCTGACGCCGCTGCGTAAAGCATTAGCGCAAGATATGAGCAATGTGGCCGCCATTAAAACCACTGATATTGCAGGCACAGTGCTGACCTTAGACAGCATGATAGACAAGTTGCCAAAACTAAAATTAAATCGTACCCAATCAATATTAAGCAGCAAAGATGATTCATCGGCAATGACAGAGTCACTGGATGATTGGCAAGACAATTTAGCAAAATCATGGCAAGCGCTAATAGAGGAGTTTGTGGTGATACGTAAGCGCACCACAGATCAGGCCCCCTTATTAGCGCCCGATCAGCAGTGGTATTTAGTCGAAAATATTCGCAATAAATTACTGCAAGCCCAACTCGCGTTATTGCGCCAAGATCAGGTCAACTATCGTCAATCTATCCGCTTGGCAAGAAAGTGGATTTTTCAGTATTTTGATTTAGCCGATAGCAAAACCGAGCAAACCTTAGCCGCTTTAGATGCCTTGGTCACCTTGGAGGTTCAAGCGCCAACCATCAACCAGTTCGCATCAACCCCACTGCTACAACAACTTGTGACACGAGGGAGCTTGATAAGCGAGCAGGAGAATCCATTATGATTAAGGCGCTTGTCTACCTTGTTATCATCTTAATTGGCTTAGTCATCAGCCCTTATCTATCGGGTATTAATGGCTACCTTTATTTGGCCATTGGCGACTATGAGCTAGAAACCAGCCTGATGTTCGCCCTATTTGCAGCCATCTTATTTTATGCCGCCTTGGTGCTGATTGAATGGTTGGTGGTTTGGACCCTCAATTTAATATTAAGCAGTCGTTTTTTACCGGAAAAATGGCGTAGAAAAGCCGCTAGAAAACATACTCTTCAGGGCGCATTAGCCCTTGCAGAAGAGGATTGGAGCGCTGCAGAACAGGCCATGGCTAAAGGGGCTAACAAGGGTGAACTCCCGGCACTGAATCTATTAGCAGCAGCAAGAGCGGCGCATCATCAACACAATATTGAGGCTCGCGATCACTATTTACTCGAGGCCGAAAAAGATCTTCAGGCCAGTAAAGCCGTGCAAACGACCCGAGTACGCTACCTTATGCAACAAGGCGAACTCGAACAAGCCAGAACCGTTTTAGATAAGCTCAATCCGACCAGTAAAAGTAAAGCCCCGCTGCTCCGCTTGGCATTAGAGCTATATCAAGCTCAACAAGATTGGCCCGCACTCAAGTTACTGCTTCCTATCATTAGTAAACGCGGCTTGCTCAGTGCAGAAGAGTTTCAAGCACTCAACACCGAAACCAATAAGGCATTACTACAAAGTGCGGCAGAGCAAAATGAGCAAGAGCTTGAGAAAGCTTGGCACTGGTTGAGCCGCGCTGATCGTAAGCAACCTCTATTTATCGCCCAATATGCCATTGGATTGGCGAGCTATGAGCGAAAAGAGGAGGCTTTAAAGTTATTATTTAAGCAATTGAAGCATAGTGCTGATCAGGATATTTTTGCCGCGATGACAGCCATCGTCACTCCAGTCGATCTTGAGGCAAGAAAGCAGCTATTTGATCTGCAAAATAAATATGCTGAAAACCCAGATTATCAAGCCTGTATAGCCACCCTTTACGATCAAAGCAAAGAGTTTACTGAATCACTCAAGTGGTGGCGAAAAGTATGCTTTCAAGCTCCCACCAAAAATCGCTGGCTGGCTCTCGCGACGGCTCAAGAGCATATTGGCGAACTACACGCAGCATTACAAAGTTACCGCAACGCCTTTAGTGACTGCTGATTGTTTATATTATTTTTAACTAAAAAACCACCTTCATGGTGGTTTTTTGTTTAAAGAATGAACAACCTTATGGCAAGGTAAAAAGTAAACCCCGTTAAAACAGATGATTACTTATTTTTACTGCAAAAGCTTATTTTGGCACTCATTTCTCCCCCCCGCCGAACAGTTGACATCAATTCAAAGCTCACCACACTTAATGTAAGTAGAAGCAAGCCCCAAAAACACGCATAACTAGAGCAATACCGCTGTATTAGCTCAATGTTTTATGCCTAGTAAAGCGAGAAATTATTATGGGTGCATCAATTACGACACAAGACGCTGTAGTCACTAATCTTGTCGGTCAACTTACCGTTAAGGATGAGCAGGGAAATATCAGAGAAATTAATATTGGCGATACCATTAAAGCGGGTGAGCAGCTGATTTTTCCTGAAAACGCGACATTTAACTTAACCTATGAAGATGGTACTTCAGTAGATCAAACACAAATAGCCCTGCCCACAGTGGAGCAGCAAGCCAACAGCAATGAGGCGGTAGAGGTAGATAATACCAACCAAATTGCTGATACGCCGGTCGCCCTCGACCCTGAAATCGCAGCGCTTCAAGCACAAATACTGGCAGGTGAGGATCCTACTGAAGGATTACCAGAAACCGCAGCAGGTGCTGGTACACCGGGAAATGAGGGGGGGTCTGACTTTGTATCCCTCACACGTAATGGCGATGAAACGCTCGCCAATGCGGGTTGGGATACCGCTGGATTCACTCAAGCAACGGCGACTACAGCCGAAGCCTTAGCGATCCCAGATATCGTACTTGATACGCCCACGGTTTCTTCAGCAACTTTCTCCATTTTTGAAGCTAACATGCCAGAAGGGAGCGATCCGTCAGCGTTACTCAATAGACTGGCATCTAACATAAGAGCGAATGCTGAAGCAGGAATCGATATCCTTAAAATCAACGGCATTACTATTATTGATAATGGCCAATTTGTCGGTCCATTAGTCATTAATACCGCCAATGGTGTACTGACGATCACTAGCTTTAATGATGCAACTGGCCAATTTGACTATGACTACAACCTTGACTCCAGTGTCGATCATAATGTCAGTGATCAAGCCCAATTACTGTTTAATATTGAATTAATCGACGGGGCTGGCAACGTTGCCAACGGTATTATTACCATAAACATTATTGACGACCAGCCAACTAGTTCTGCCGACATCAATAGCGTCGCAGAAGATCAAGGGGGGCAAGTCCTAGGTAATCTACTTTCGAATGATACCTTGGGCGCCGACTCAGCCGAAGTCACCGCGGTCACCAACAGCCAAGGCGAGACGATAGCGATAGCTGGAGCAACGTCTATCCAAGGAACATTTGGTGTACTCATCGTATTTGCCGACGGTAGCTATACCTATCAATTAGATAATTCATTAGCGGCTATTCAGTCATTAGCAGAAGGTGAGCAACTCACCGATATCTTTACTTATCAACTGACCGATGGTGACGGTGATATCGTCAACTCACCACTGACTATCACGATTACAGGTACTAACGATGCCCCAGAAACCAATGCGTTACAAACCCTTGGCGATGAAGACACCTTAATTACGGTGCCGGCCTTAAGTGGTAGTGACCTTGATGGCCAGGTGGTGAGCTTTGTGATTGACAGTCTGCCTGCCAACGGCACCTTGATGCTCAACGGCGTGGCGGTCACCCTTGGTATGACCGTGCTCGTCGCCGATGCGGCCAACCTCACCTTTATGCCCGATGAGAACTGGAACGGTGAAACCACCTTTACCTATCACTCAGTCGATAATGATGATTTGGCCGATGCCACGCCTGCCACCGTCACTATCACCATTGATTCCGTCAACGATGCGCCTGAGACCGACAATTTAGCCACCACTGGCGATGAAGACACCTTGATTGCGGTGCCTGCCTTAAGTGGTAGTGACCTTGATGGCCAGGTGGTGAGCTTTGTGATTGACAGTCTGCCTGCCAACGGCACCTTGATGCTCAATGGCGTGGCGGTCACCCTTGGTATGACCGTGCTCGTTGCCGATGCGGCTAACCTCACCTTTATGCCCGATGAGAACTGGAACGGTGAAACCACCTTTACCTATCACTCAGTCGATAATGATGATTTGGCCGATGCCACGCCTGCCACCGTCACTATCACCATTGATTCCGTCAACGATGCGCCTGAGACCGACGATTTAGCCACCTCAGGTAACGAGGACACCTTAATTACGGTGCCGGCCTTAAGTGGTAGTGACCTTGATGGCCAGGTGGTGAGCTTTGTGATTGACAGTCTGCCTGCCAACGGCACCTTGATGCTCAACGGCGTGGCGGTCACCCTTGGTATGACCGTGCTCGTCGCCGATGCGGCCAACCTCACCTTTATGCCCGATGAGAACTGGAACGGTGAAACCACCTTTACCTATCACTCAGTCGATAATGATGATTTGGCCGATGCCACGCCTGCCACCGTCACTATCACCATTGATTCCGTCAACGATGCGCCTGAGACCGACGATTTAGCCACCTCAGGTAACGAGGACACCTTAATTACGGTGCCGGCCTTAAGTGGTAGTGACCTTGATGGCCAGGTGGTGAGCTTTGTGATTGACAGTCTGCCTGCCAACGGCACCTTGATGCTCAATGGCATGGCGGTGAGTATTGGCATGACGGTGCTCATTGCCGATGCGGCTAACCTCACCTTTATGCCCGATGAGAACTGGAACGGTGAAACCACCTTTACCTATCACTCGGTCGATAATGATGATTTGGCCGATGCCACGCCTGCCACCGTCACTATCACCATTGATTCCGTCAACGATGCGCCTGAGACCGACGATTTAGCCACCACTGGCGATGAAGACACCTTGATTGCGGTGCCGGCCTTAAGTGGTAGTGACCTCGATGGTCAGGTGGTCAGCTTTGTGATTGACAGTCTGCCTGCCAACGGCACCTTGATGCTCAATGGCATGGCGGTGAGTATTGGCATGACGGTGCTCATTGCCGATGCGGCTAACCTCACCTTTATGCCCGATGAGAACTGGAACGGTGAAACCACCTTTACCTATCACTCGGTCGATAATGATGATTTGGCCGATGCCACGCCTGCCACCGTCACTATCACCATTGATTCCGTCAACGATGCGCCTGAGACCGACGATTTAGCCACCACTGGCGATGAAGACACCTTGATTGCGGTGCCGGCCTTAAGTGGTAGTGACCTCGATGGTCAGGTGGTCAGCTTTGTGATTGACAGTCTGCCTGCCAACGGCACCTTGATGCTCAATGGCATGGCGGTGAGTATTGGCATGACGGTGCTCATTGCCGATGCGGCTAACCTCACCTTTATGCCCGATGAGAACTGGAACGGTGAAACCACCTTTACCTATCACTCGGTCGATAATGATGATTTGGCCGATGCCACGCCTGCCACCGTCACTATCACCATTGATTCCGTCAACGATGCGCCTGAGACCGACGATTTAGCCACCACTGGCGATGAAGACACCTTGATTGCGGTGCCGGCCTTAAGTGGTAGTGACCTCGATGGTCAGGTGGTCAGCTTTGTGATTGACAGTCTGCCTGCCAACGGCACCTTGATGCTCAATGGCATGGCGGTGAGTATTGGCATGACGGTGCTCATTGCCGATGCGGCTAACCTCACCTTTATGCCCGATGAGAACTGGAACGGTGAAACCACCTTTACCTATCACTCGGTCGATAATGATGATTTGGCCGATGCCACGCCTGCCACCGTCACTATCACCATTGATTCCGTCAACGATGCGCCTGAGACCGACGATTTAGCCACCACTGGCGATGAAGACACCTTGATTGCGGTGCCGGCCTTAAGTGGTAGTGACCTCGATGGTCAGGTGGTGAGCTTTGTGATTGACAGCCTGCCTGCCAACGGCACCTTGATGCTCAATGGCATGGCGGTGAGTATTGGCATGACGGTGCTCATTGCCGATGCGGCTAACCTCACCTTTATGCCCGATGAGAACTGGAACGGTGAAACCACCTTTACCTATCACTCAGTCGATAATGATGATTTGGCCGATGCCACGCCTGCCACCGTCACTATCACCATTGATTCCGTCAACGATGCGCCTGAGACCGACGATTTAGCCACCACTGGCGATGAAGACACCTTGATTGCGGTGCCGGCCTTAAGTGGTAGTGACCTCGATGGTCAGGTGGTGAGCTTTGTGATTGACAGCCTGCCTGCCAACGGCACCTTGATGCTCAATGGCGTGGCGGTCACCCTTGGTATGACCGTGCTCGTTGCCGATGCGGCTAACCTCACCTTTATGCCCGATGAGAACTGGAACGGTGAAACCACCTTTACCTATCACTCGGTCGATAATGATGATTTGGCCGATGCCACACCGGCCACCGTCACCATCACCGTTGATTCAGTCAACGATGCGCCTGAGATCACAAATATTGATCCGGCAAGGGTTTCAGAAGAAGGACTACTCTATGGAATAGAGGATGATAATACTGGTGATGCTGATACCACCAATGAGGTCAGTACATCTGGCATTATTAGCTTTACCGATGTTGATAGCTCCTCCTTTGATGTATTGATTTCTGATCCCGTAGGATTGACCTCGGGTGGTGAGCCAGTAGATGTGTGGGAGCGAGATGGTAACACTTGGACAGGTAGCACACAAAATGGGCTTCTTGTAATGACCATTATAATCGGAGAGGTTGAAGGCACTTCTCCTGACTACACCGTCGGCTATCAAATCACTCTAAATGCAAACATTGATCACCCCTCAAACAACGATGAGGATATATTACAGTTCAATTTAGGGGTTACGATAAATGATATGCTGGGTAACAGTATTCCAAGCGAGCTGCTGGTAACTATTGAAGATGACTCTCCCATAGATGAAGTTGACGAGTCTGCCGAACTTTCAATACTCAACGCTATTGGTCAGTCTATATCAGGCGATCTCTTCGCTCCTGGTGCGGATGGAATTGGTGAAGTTGTTTTTACAGTGGAAACTGCTGGGCTTAAATACAATGGTGAATATTTAAGCTATAGCATGAGCGGTAATACATTAACCGCGACGGCCAAAATCGATGAACTCACAACTGTAGAAGTATTTACCGTTACAGCAGTTCAAGATCTTGATGGTCATTACGACTATCAGTTTAATCTGTTACAGGAAATTCAATTAGAATCGACAATCAGTTATGATGTCAGTGGCGCTCCTGCAAACAGCAAAGGCACCTACTTCGTTCATTCTGATGGCTCAATATCAGCTGGGGATCCAACACCCGGGCTCACTGTCATCGCAGAAATAACAGGCACAGGCAGTCAATCCAAGATCAACTCTAACAACGCTGGCATTGGCGTTGATGACAATGTTTCAATTGGCAATGGTGAGGACGTCTTAGATTCGATTATGTAAATGGTGGTACTAGCTCAGCATTGATTAGTCTCGGAGTAGGTAATAATGATACTCGTGATGGAACAAGTTACTTTTATTATAAAGTGACTTATCAAAACGCTGGAGTCGTTGAATTTACAGATCAGTCTTTCGTTGGCACTCAAGATCTAGAAATCATTGCTCCCATCGGAGACACAATATTAGCCATTGAAATTTTCTATGATAATACCCATGATGATGACCCTAATAACCCCGGAGAAGCTTTCCAAGTTTTTGCTGTATCATCAAATACAATAGTTACAGAGTTGCCTATCGGAGTAGAATTCTCTTATACAGCAACAGATGGTGATAACGATAGCGTTATCTTTGCTGGTGATCCAGATGATGGGCATTTCACTATTGTAGTTGAGCCATCCGAAACTATGCAATTAGCAACGATGTCAGCAGATAATAGTAGCCTTAAAGGCTTAATCGTGAATGAATCTACTGACCCTAGTACAGGGGGAGAAATTCTAATCGGCACAAATGGGTCTGATACGATTGATTTAGGAGATGACACCGACGCTGATATTGCCATTTGGGAGGTAGGAGCAGCAGACGGAAGCATAGACACCATCATTAACTTCGACATAAACAATGACTTGCTCGATTTATCAGATATTTTAGTAGATGAGCAATTAGGTGATTTAAATGATTACCTCAATATCACATTCGATGCTGTAAATGGGGACACCATTATTACTGTCGATGCCAATGGCGATGATAGTGGATTTGACGATCTAACCATTATCCTACAAGACACTAATGTTACCCTTGGTGACTTAACAGACATCAACAACTTACTTGGCTATAGCCCATTGGTAGTAGATACCATCCCTTAAGTCAAAATATTAACGGCACAATAAAGCCAGACACTCATAAGAGTGTTTGGCTTTTTACGTTAACGAGCCTACTGCCTAGCGTATTCATACTAAATTAACAATTAATAACTAACCTGAGCATGACTTAGAACGTCAAAAAATTGACCTAAAGACAATAGCTTGCTAGCATCCTATTCTGAGAATAATTTTATAACAACTGCAATACATTATGTATTCGTAAATGTTAATTTAAGGTGTGGGAGCAGGTCATGCAATCAATCGTTACAACGGCAAATGGACAGGTCATAGATGCTCGCGGAGAGATCTCGATTGAAACCAGTAATGGTCAGAAACCTTTAACGATTGGCGAGCACATTCCCGTAGGTTCGACGCTGCTTATCCCCACCGAATCCAGTCTATTTATCGCATATGACGATGGCAGCATGTTTGACAGTAGCGCCTCCGCATCGAAACCATCTAATATGGCAGAAAATAGCGATACCACTAACGCCGAAAGTGTTGATGCACTGACTGAAATCGAGCAATTACAAGCACTGATTCAATCAGGAGAAGATCCAACAGCTAATTTACCAGAGACAGCTGCAGGTGGAACAACGAATAATGAAGGTGGATCTGATTTCATCTCCCTTGGCCGTGATGGCGCACAAACCATGGCAGCTGCAGGCTTTAACACCCAAGGTCTACCGCAGGATTTAGCTAATACAGCTGTAGAAACAACCATCATTACCGATGAAAGCCCAACGCTGACAACAAATGATACAGCCAGTATTGATGAAGATACTATCGCCACTGGCAACGTCTTAGATAACGATGCTGATATCGACAGCGACCTATCGGTGGTCAGCTTCACGGTTGATGGCCAAACCGTTACGGCGGGCACCACGGTAGAACTCGACGGCGGCACACTCGTCATCAATGCTGATGGCTCATACACCTTCACACCCAACGACAACTGGAACGGCAGCGTCCCGGTGATCACCTACACCACTAATACGGGCGCAGAAGCGACGTTAACTATTGAAGTCAGCCCGGTGGATGATGCCTCTGTGCTGGCCAACGACAGCAACACGATTGCAGAAGATACAGTCGCCACTGGCAACGTACTGGATAACGACAGTGACATCGACAGCGATCTGTCAGTGGTCAGCTTCACCGTTGACGGCGAAACCGTTGCAGCGGGCACCACAGTTGAACTCGACGGCGGTACAGTCGTCATCTACGCCGATGGCACATACACCTTTACGCCCAACGACAACTGGAACGGCAACGTCCCGGTGATCACTTACACCACTAATACCGGCGAAGAAGCGACGTTAACCATCGTCGTCACCCCGGTGGATGATGCCTCAGTGCTGACCAACGACAGCAACACGATTGCAGAAGATACAGTCGCCACTGGCAACGTACTGGATAACGACAGTGACATCGACAGCGATCTGTCAGTGGTCAGCTTCAGCGTCGACGGTCAGACCGTCACCGCCGGTACCACAGTTGAAGTAGAAGGCGGCAGCCTGGTGATCAACGCCGATGGCTCATACACCTTTACGCCCAACGATAACTGGAACGGCAACGTCCCGGTGATCACTTACACCACCAATACCGGCGAAGAAGCGACGTTAACCATCGTCGTCACTCCGGTGAATGACACCGCGCCGATTGGTGCAGATGATGCCGCTAACGTCGACGAAGGCGCGCAGGTGGTGATTGATGTCGCCAGTAATGACGCGGACAGCGAAAGTGAGCTGAACTTAGGCAGCATCGTGATTGTCGGCCAGCCTGCCAACGGCACGCTCACCGTCAATGCCGATGGCACCGTCACTTACCGCCATGATGGCAGTGACACCACGCAAGACATCTTTACCTACACCATTGAAGATGCGCAGGGCAACGTCTCTGAGCCGATCACCGTCAACGTTGATGTCAACGCCGTCGATGACACCGCGCCGATTGGTGCAGATGATGCCGATAACGTCGACGAAGGCGCGCAAGTGGTGATTGATGTCGCCAGTAATGACGCGGACAGCGAAAGTGAGCTGAACTTAGGCAGCATCGTGATTGTCGGCCAGCCTGCCAACGGCACGCTCACCGTCAATGCCGATGGCACCGTCACTTACCGCCATGATGGCAGTGACACCACGCAAGACATCTTTACCTACACCATTGAAGATGCGCAGGGCAACGTCTCTGAGCCGATCACCGTCAACGTTGATGTCAACGCCGTCGATGACACCGCGCCGATTGGTGCAGATGATGCCGATAACGTCGACGAAGGCGCGCAAGTGGTGATTGATGTCGCCAGTAATGACGCGGACAGCGAAAGTGAGCTGAACTTAGGCAGCATCGTGATTGTCGGCCAGCCTGCCAACGGCACGCTCACCGTCAATGCCGATGGCACCGTCACTTACCGCCATGATGGCAGTGACACCACGCAAGACATCTTTACCTACACCATTGAAGATGCGCAGGGCAACGTCTCTGAGCCGATCACCGTCAACGTTGATGTCAACGCCGTCGATGACACCGCGCCGATTGGTGCAGATGATGCCGATAACGTCGACGAAGGCGCGCAAGTGGTGATTGATGTCGCCAGTAATGACGCGGACAGCGAAAGTGAGCTGAACTTAGGCAGCATCGTGATTGTCGGCCAGCCTGCCAACGGCACGCTCACCGTCAATGCCGATGGCACCGTCACTTACCGCCATGATGGCAGTGACACCACGCAAGACATCTTTACCTACACCATTGAAGATGCGCAGGGCAACGTCTCTGAGCCGATCACCGTCAACGTTGATGTCAACGCCGTCGATGACACCGCGCCGATTGGTGCAGATGATGCCGATAACGTCGACGAAGGCGCGCAAGTGGTGATTGATGTCGCCAGTAATGACGCGGACAGCGAAAGTGAGCTGAACTTAGGCAGCATCGTGATTGTCGGCCAGCCTGCCAACGGCACGCTCACCGTCAATGCCGATGGCACCGTCACTTACCGCCATGATGGCAGTGACACCACGCAAGACATCTTTACCTACACCATTGAAGATGCGCAGGGCAACGTCTCTGAGCCGATCACCGTCAACGTTGATGTCAACGCCGTCGATGACACCGCGCCGATTGGTGCAGATGATGCCGATAACGTCGACGAAGGCGCGCAAGTGGTGATTGATGTCGCCAGTAATGACGCGGACAGCGAAAGTGAGCTGAACTTAGGCAGCATCGTGATTGTCGGCCAGCCTGCCAACGGCACGCTCACCGTCAATGCCGATGGCACCGTCACTTACCGCCATGATGGCAGTGACACCACGCAAGACATCTTTACCTACACCATTGAAGATGCGCAGGGCAACGTCTCTGAGCCGATCACCGTCAACGTTGATGTCAACGCCGTCGATGACACCGCGCCGATTGGTGCAGATGATGCCGATAACGTCGACGAAGGCGCGCAAGTGGTGATTGATGTCGCCAGTAATGACGCGGACAGCGAAAGTGAGCTGAACTTAGGCAGCATCGTGATTGTCGGCCAGCCTGCCAACGGCACGCTCACCGTCAATGCCGATGGCACCGTCACTTACCGCCATGATGGCAGTGACACCACGCAAGACATCTTTACCTACACCATTGAAGATGCGCAGGGCAACGTCTCTGAGCCGATCACCGTCAACGTTGATGTCAACGCCGTCGATGACACCGCGCCGATTGGTGCAGATGATGCCGATAACGTCGACGAAGGCGCGCAAGTGGTGATTGATGTCGCCAGTAATGACGCGGACAGCGAAAGTGAGCTGAACTTAGGCAGCATCGTGATTGTCGGCCAGCCTGCCAACGGCACGCTCACCGTCAATGCCGATGGCACCGTCACTTACCGCCATGATGGCAGTGACACCACGCAAGACATCTTTACCTACACCATTGAAGATGCGCAGGGCAACGTCTCTGAGCCGATCACCGTCAACGTTGATGTCAACGCCGTCGATGACACCGCGCCGATTGGTGCAGATGATGCCGATAACGTCGACGAAGGCGCGCAAGTGGTGATTGATGTCGCCAGTAATGACGCGGACAGCGAAAGTGAGCTGAACTTAGGCAGCATCGTGATTGTCGGCCAGCCTGCCAACGGCACGCTCACCGTCAATGCCGATGGCACCGTCACTTACCGCCATGATGGCAGTGACACCACGCAAGACATCTTTACCTACACCATTGAAGATGCGCAGGGCAACGTCTCTGAGCCGATCACCGTCAACGTTGATGTCAACGCCGTCGATGACACCGCGCCGATTGGTGCAGATGATGCCGATAACGTCGACGAAGGCGCGCAAGTGGTGATTGATGTCGCCAGTAATGACGCGGACAGCGAAAGTGAGCTGAACTTAGGCAGCATCGTGATTGTCGGCCAGCCTGCCAACGGCACGCTCACCGTCAATGCCGATGGCACCGTCACTTACCGCCATGATGGCAGTGACACCACGCAAGACATCTTTACCTACACCATTGAAGATGCGCAGGGCAACGTCTCTGAGCCGATCACCGTCAACGTTGATGTCAACGCCGTCGATGACACCGCGCCGATTGGTGCAGATGATGCCGATAACGTCGACGAAGGCGCGCAAGTGGTGATTGATGTCGCCAGTAATGACGCGGACAGCGAAAGTGAGCTGAACTTAGGCAGCATCGTGATTGTCGGCCAGCCTGCCAACGGCACGCTCACCGTCAATGCCGATGGCACCGTCACTTACCGCCATGATGGCAGTGACACCACGCAAGACATCTTTACCTACACCATTGAAGATGCGCAGGGCAACGTCTCTGAGCCGATCACCGTCAACGTTGATGTCAACGCCGTCGATGACACCGCGCCGATTGGTGCAGATGATGCCGATAACGTCGACGAAGGCGCGCAAGTGGTGATTGATGTCGCCAGTAATGACGCGGACAGCGAAAGTGAGCTGAACTTAGGCAGCATCGTGATTGTCGGCCAGCCTGCCAACGGCACGCTCACCGTCAATGCCGATGGCACCGTCACTTACCGCCATGATGGCAGTGACACCACGCAAGACATCTTTACCTACACCATTGAAGATGCGCAGGGCAACGTCTCTGAGCCGATCACCGTCAACGTTGATGTCAACGCCGTCGATGACACCGCGCCGATTGGTGCAGATGATGCCGATAACGTCGACGAAGGCGCGCAAGTGGTGATTGATGTCGCCAGTAATGACGCGGACAGCGAAAGTGAGCTGAACTTAGGCAGCATCGTGATTGTCGGCCAGCCTGCCAACGGCACGCTCACCGTCAATGCCGATGGCACCGTCACTTACCGCCATGATGGCAGTGACACCACGCAAGACATCTTTACCTACACCATTGAAGATGCGCAGGGCAACGTCTCTGAGCCGATCACCGTCAACGTTGATGTCAACGCCGTCGATGACACCGCGCCGATTGGTGCAGATGATGCCGATAACGTCGACGAAGGCGCGCAAGTGGTGATTGATGTCGCCAGTAATGACGCGGACAGCGAAAGTGAGCTGAACTTAGGCAGCATCGTGATTGTCGGCCAGCCTGCCAACGGCACGCTCACCGTCAATGCCGATGGCACCGTCACTTACCGCCATGATGGCAGTGACACCACGCAAGACATCTTTACCTACACCATTGAAGATGCGCAGGGCAACGTCTCTGAGCCGATCACCGTCAACGTTGATGTCAACGCCGTCGATGACACCGCGCCGATTGGTGCAGATGATGCCGATAACGTCGACGAAGGCGCGCAAGTGGTGATTGATGTCGCCAGTAATGACGCGGACAGCGAAAGTGAGCTGAACTTAGGCAGCATCGTGATTGTCGGCCAGCCTGCCAACGGCACGCTCACCGTCAATGCCGATGGCACCGTCACTTACCGCCATGATGGCAGTGACACCACGCAAGACATCTTTACCTACACCATTGAAGATGCGCAGGGCAACGTCTCTGAGCCGATCACCGTCAACGTTGATGTCAACGCCGTCGATGACACCGCGCCGATTGGTGCAGATGATGCCGATAACGTCGACGAAGGCGCGCAAGTGGTGATTGATGTCGCCAGTAATGACGCGGACAGCGAAAGTGAGCTGAACTTAGGCAGCATCGTGATTGTCGGCCAGCCTGCCAACGGCACGCTCACCGTCAATGCCGATGGCACCGTCACTTACCGCCATGATGGCAGTGACACCACGCAAGACATCTTTACCTACACCATTGAAGATGCGCAGGGCAACGTCTCTGAGCCGATCACCGTCAACGTTGATGTCAACGCCGTCGATGACACCGCGCCGATTGGTGCAGATGATGCCGATAACGTCGACGAAGGCGCGCAAGTGGTGATTGATGTCGCCAGTAATGACGCGGACAGCGAAAGTGAGCTGAACTTAGGCAGCATCGTGATTGTCGGCCAGCCTGCCAACGGCACGCTCACCGTCAATGCCGATGGCACCGTCACTTACCGCCATGATGGCAGTGACACCACGCAAGACATCTTTACCTACACCATTGAAGATGCGCAGGGCAACGTCTCTGAGCCGATCACCGTCAACGTTGATGTCAACGCCGTCGATGACACCGCGCCGATTGGTGCAGATGATGCCGATAACGTCGACGAAGGCGCGCAAGTGGTGATTGATGTCGCCAGTAATGACGCGGACAGCGAAAGTGAGCTGAACTTAGGCAGCATCGTGATTGTCGGCCAGCCTGCCAACGGCACGCTCACCGTCAATGCCGATGGCACCGTCACTTACCGCCATGATGGCAGTGACACCACGCAAGACATCTTTACCTACACCATTGAAGATGCGCAGGGCAACGTCTCTGAGCCGATCACCGTCAACGTTGATGTCAACGCCGTCGATGACACCGCTATTGCCAATGATGATACTTTTTCTGTACTTGAAGATCACACCTCTGACGCGTTAGATCTGTTAGGGAATGATATTGGCGAAGGTTTAACGATTAAGTCTATCAACGGCGTGCAGCTAACTGGTGGTGAACAATCCATTGAGATCGATAACGGCTCGATTTTCATCAATGCCGATGAAGAGATCACTTTTACCCCTAACGATAACTACAGTGGTACTGTGACCTTTGATTATGTTATCGAAGATGTCGACGGTGGTGAAGAAACTGCTACCGTTACGGGCACAGTGATTCCCGTAGCCGATACTGTAGGCGATGACCTCACCGTTGCTGTCGGTGAGGTATCTCTGGTCGACATTACATTTAATGAGGGTGAAACGACCTATGACGCAGAAGGTAACCCAAGTCAAAATAAAATAACAAAAATTGAATATGCAGACGGCACTACTGTCACCACTAGCGATGGCGAATATTTACAAGTTAGTAACGGCCAGGGTATAGGTGTCGGTGTCGGAGGTGATTTTAGGATTAATGACGATGACTATCTCAACATAGATATGCCAGGCTACGTAACTGATATTAAATTGTCTTTCAAAAATGCTTCGGGGCAAACCCTCACCTTTACCATGCAAAATATCGATGGTAGCACCACAGAACAGACATACACTTTCCCGGAGGATGCCAATAGCAGTACCAGCATGATACTGCACAGTGACATTGCCTTTAATTCGTTCAGCTTCGTCGTTTCGGGTACTTCTAACGGCGGAAACGGATCGACACTTGAAGGCATGACCACAATTGGCGTAACCCAAACAGCCTATGCCTATCCGCTGACAGCCTCCTATTCGTTCAGCGATCTAGATGGCAGCGAGAGTGTACAAAGCATCACCTTATCGGGTTTCCCCGACGACGCTAATGCGATTATTTATGATGGTGATGGCGATGGTGCTATAGAGATGACCTCGAATGGTGATGGTACCTGGAGCATAGATTCGAACGCGTTCACCCTCAATGGTGGCGTATTCAACCTTGAAGATTGGATAGTGCAAACCGAAGTACCATTACCGTCTGATTTCGAACCCCGTATAGAAATTGTCATTGTCGATGGTACAGATACCTCTATTTCTATTCGTGGAGGCTCAGAAAGCTCGGAACTTATCGGCGGAGACGGTAATGATCTGCTTGATGGTCAGTCTGGCGACGATTATCTCATAGGTGGCTTGGGCGACGACACTCTGATCGGCGGTCTAGGCAATGATACCTTCGTCTGGCAGCAAGGCGATACGGGCACTGACCATATTAGCGATTTTAACATCAAGCAGGACAAACTCGATCTAAGCGATCTGCTTCAAGGTGAAACTAAAGATAACTTAGAAAACTATCTACATTTTACGGTTGAAGATGGCAACACGACTATCGAAATTGATGCCAATGGTGATGATCATGTCGATCAGATGATTGTACTTGATGGGGTCGATTTATTTGCCGAACTTGGTGTTAACAGTGATGCCGAAGTGATCAACTCACTCCTAGGCACGAATGGGGATGGAGCGCTAATCATAGACGATGCAAGTTCTGCTTATTCTAGTAGCAGTACCGAACCATTAACTTTCTATACTCCACAAGAGCTTGATAGCAAAATTATGTAGTTAATGCATAAGATGATAGATGATAGATGATAGATGATAGCACTAGTTAGTCATACTAATTGGTGCTATCAATCCTTTTGTTATGTCCCGTTAATACTTCTATAATTAAAATCAAATAATGTTTAATAAAATCTTAAGGATATGTTTTTAAGGTGCAATCAACAGCGTCTGCAAAAACTGAGCAATGGAGCATTTCAGCCTCGCAACGAGTGACGGTTGACCCATTGTTAGACAGTTTAGTCCTATTAACCGAATTTTTCGGTAGCCCCTGCTCTAGCGAATCACTAGCCGCAGGTTTACCGCTGTCTGGCAGCATTTTAACCCCAGAACTAGTACCACAAGCTGCGGGCAGAGCTGGCCTTACCGCCAAATTAACCCGCAAAGGCTTAGATCAAATCTCGCCTATTTTTCTTCCCTGTATCTTGCTGCTTAAAGACCAAAAAGCCTGTTTACTTCGAGAAATAGATTTAGAAAACGATCGCGCTGTCATTCAATTGCCCGAAACCGGTGGTGAAGAGCAACTGACCATAGAGGCACTCGAAGCCCTGTATGTGGGTTATCTCTTTTTGGTTAAACAGCAATACCGTGGCGACATGGGCTTTGATCTGCGCCTGCACGATAATAAGACTCACTGGCTGTGGCAGACCCTAAAAGATTCGGCACCGATTTATCGTGATGCATTAATAGCTTCAGTGTTGGTGAACCTGTTTGCGCTGGTATCACCACTGTTCATTATGAACGTTTACGATAAAGTGGTACCCAATCTTGCATTTGAGTCGCTGTGGGTATTAGCGATTGGTGCCGGTATCGCCTATATCTTTGATTTGATTATGCGGCAACTGCGCGCCTACCTAATTGATGTCGCTGGCAAAAAAGTCGATATTATTGTGTCATCACAGCTCTTTGCCAAAGCCATTGGCATCCCATTAGAGAAACGCTCTCCTAGTGTCGGTGGAATGGCCAGACAATTAGGTGAATTTGACAGCATACGTGAAATCTTAACTTCGGCCACCATCACCACCTTAGTCGATCTTCCGTTTGCGATATTTTTTGTCATCATCATCTACATTGTGGCTGGCGACTTGGCTCTTATCCCCTTAATTGGCGGAGCTATCATCATCATTTACACCTTATTCATGCAGCCTCGGCTTAAGGTCGCTATCGAAGAAAGTAATAAATTTGCCAGCTTAAAGCATGGTCATCTTATTGAATCGCTTGCGTCTTTAGAGTCAATAAAGTCCAGTGGCGCTGAAGGGCTAGTACAAAAAAGCTGGCAACAGATGATAGGCCATACTGCTAATTGGCAATTAAAAGCCAAAAAAATATCCACATCAGTCACCAATATTGCCAATTTCACCGTACAACTCTCGGTGGTCTGTGTGGTGATTTTAGGGGTTTATCGAGTAGCCGATAACGCAATATCCATGGGTGGCATTATTGCCGCGGTGATTTTATCGAGCCGTGCCATCTCACCAATGGCGCAGCTAGCCGGCTTAATGACTCGGGGGAATCATACCGCCAGCGCTCTGCGTCAACTTGATCAGATAATGACGCAAGAAGATGAGTTTCAACACAAAGGGCACTTGGTCAGCAAGCAGCGCTTACAAGGGCAAATTAACGCCGACCATGTCAGCTTTAATTATCCGGGCTCTGAACGCCCAGTACTACACCCTATGTCCTTGTCTATCTCACCTGGTGAGCGCGTGGCAATTATCGGTCGCAATGGCTCGGGTAAAAGTACTTTGGCTAAACTGCTTGTGGGCTTATATCAACCCACTAAAGGCAGCCTGCGTTACGACGGTCTCGATGCCGCCCAGATACACCCTACCGATCTGCGACGTAACTTTGGTTATTTGCCACAAGACATTACCCTATTTCATGGCACCATTCGTGACAATATTCTCTTTGGTACTCGTCAAGTGACCGAACACCAATTGATTCGGGCAGTGCAACTCTCTGGCGTCAATCAATTTACTGATATTGAGACTGAAGGCTTAGATCAACAAGTGGGTGAAGGTGGTCAATCTTTGTCACGTGGTCAGCGCCAAACCATTGCACTTGCTAGAGCAACCCTTAACGATCCACCAGTCCTGCTAATGGATGAGCCTACGGCCAGCTTAGATGCGCGCGCCGAAAAGCAGTTTATTCGCGCCATGAAAAACGTGACCAAAGAGAGAACCTTGTTACTGATCACCCATAAAATGCACCTGCTTAACCTAGTCGATCGCATCATAGTGTTAGATCGTGGCCATGTCGTGGCTGACGGCCCCAAAGATGCCGTGCTGAATAAACTCGCCAAAGGGCTATTATCTGGAGGTCCAAAGGGTGAGTAAACACTTAACGACCCATGATTTAGAGATGGTGGATGACGTTTATGGCGCCATGATGACCGATGCCCCAACCAGTCATAGACTGATTATTTGGGCTTTGTCGGCATTAATTGTGTGTTTTTTATTGTGGGCCTATTTTGCGAAATTAGATCGTGTCACCACAGGCATGGGTAAAGTCATTCCCTCGTCGCAAATTCAGGTGATCCAGAGTTTGGATGGCGGCATTATGCAAGAGCTATACGTTCAAGAAGGGATGATGGTCACTAAGGGGCAACCGTTAGTGCGTATCGATGATACCCGCTTTAAATCTGACTTTGCCCAGCAAGAACAAGAGGTTTATAGCCTGCAGGCTAATGTATTGCGCCTACGCACCGAACTTAACAGCATCACCATTTCTGATGTCGCCTCGGATTGGCGCGAGCAGGTCAAAATTGTTAAGCAGCCACTTCAATTTTCGCAAACACTCATAGATAACGAACCCGATTTAGTGCGTCGCCAACAAGAAGAGTATGAGGGGCGTCTCGATAACCTCAGTAATCAACTTGAAATTTTGGCGCGTCAGATCCAGCAAAAACAACAAGAAACCCAAGAGCTGGCATCAAAAATATCGACCTTAACCACTAGTTTTCAGTTAGTCACACGAGAATTAGAGCTGACACGTCCTCTGGCTAAAAAAGGCATTGTGCCTGAAGTTGAGCTACTCAAACTCGAGCGTATCGTCAACGATATTCGCGGTGAGTTAGCGTCGGTTAGGTTATTGCGCCCCAAAGTGAAAGCGTCTCAAGACGAAGCCATTTTAAAGCGACGTGAAGCACTATTTGTGTTTGCCGCCGACACTCGGACTCAGCTTAATGAGATGCAAACTCGCTTGTCTCGCATTAACGAAGCGCAAGTGGGTGCGCAAGATAAGGTCAGTAAAGCCGAAATCGTCTCACCCGTAAACGGCACCATTAAAACAGTGCATATCAACACCTTAGGCGGTGTTGTTCAGCCTGGTATTGATATTATCGAAATTGTGCCGTCAGAAGACCAACTACTGATTGAAACCAAAATTCTGCCAAAAGATATCGCATTTTTACATCCTGGCTTACCCGCCGTAGTTAAAGTGACCGCTTATGACTTTACCCGTTATGGTGGTTTAAATGGCGTTGTGGAGCACATCAGTGCCGATACAACACAGGACGAAGAGGGAAACAGTTTCTATCTTGTAAGGGTTAGAACTGAACTATCAAGTTTGACGAAAGACGATGGAACCTTAATGCCGATTATTCCGGGGATGTTGACCTCGGTAGATGTAATAATTGGGCAAAGATCCGTGCTGGAGTACATACTTAATCCAATTTTAAGAGCAAGAGATACTGCTCTACGTGAACGTTAAGTTCACCGAAATTAACCAGGGGGGTTACAACATGAGTAAGCAAACTGTACGTCAGCTAAAGCGCAGCGCCATGGCGCTAGCTATTGGCGCGATGTTACTACCAGGTGTCGGTTCTAGCCAAACACTAGAACAAGCTGTCGCTCACACACTGGATACCAATCCAGATATTCGTATCGCGTTTAATCGCTTTAAAGCACGCGAAGAGCAAGTGAGCCAAGCATACGCGGGCTACATGCCAACCGTTGATATTAGCGCTGGCTACGGCTGGGAGCAAACCAACAGCCCATCAACCCGCAGAAAAGCAGGCCCAAGGTGACGTTGATAGCGATGGGGTTATCGAGCTCACCCGCGGTGAAGCTGGCTTTAGCATCAAACAGATGTTATTCGATGGTTTCTATACCTCTAGCGAAGTCGATCGTTATAGCTTTGAAGCCAGTGCCGATCAGTGGGCACTGTTTGCCGCAGCCGAAGATATTGCACTCGATGTAGCCAATGTCTACGTCAACTATATCCGTGCTGAGCAAGTATTAACCTTAGCGGAGAAAAACCTGCAAAGTCATAAAGACATTTACGACCAAATTAAGCAGCGTACTGATTCTGGCTTAGGTTCAATTGCCGATTTATCACAGATCACCGGGCGTCTTGCACGCGCCAATGCCAATGTGATTTCAGCGAAAAACAATTTTTACGATGCCAAAGCGCAGTTCGTCAGAATTGTTGAGAAACAACCTGAAGATCTCATTGTCCCAGTACCCGATGATGACATGCTACCGGCTGACTTAAACAGCAGCATTCAAATTGCTCAAGACAACCATCCGGTATTAAAATCGGCGGCTAGTGATATCACTGCTGCCGAATATGAACGCTCATCGGCACAATCTAACTACTATCCCAAGCTAACGTTAGAGTTGGGTGGTAATTGGAATAACGACATCGACGGTGAAGATGGTTATTCACCGATTGCCTCGCAGAATGTGGGCGGCCATAGTAATGACTTAGTGGCCATGGTTCGCGTCAAATACAACTTGTTTGCCGGTGGTAAAGATGTAGCCCGTGAAAAAGAGGCGGCCTACAAACTGGGCGAAGCCAAAGAGATTCGCCAACGCGCTTATCGTCAAGTCGTCGAAGGGGTTAACTTAGCCTGGAACGCCTATGAACTGCTCGAGCCTCAAAAGATGTATATTCGCGACCACGTTGTGGCCGCCAAGGATACACAAGTGGCCTATAGCCAGCAGTTTAATTTAGGTCAGCGTACCCTGCTCGATCTGCTCGATACAGAAAACGAGCTATTTGAAGCACGTAAAGATTATTTAGAAGCCGAGTATGATGAGATCATTTCTGAATACCGAATTCTTAATGCCACAGGAAGATTATTAGAATCACTTCGAGTTACTCGTCCCGATGTGTGGAAGGGTGAACGCGAATATGAAGGGGGAGTGAAATAATGAAAGCTCTATTAATACTCGTCAGTATCGCCTTAATTGGTGGCTGTTCGATGCGTGACACTGTCAACATGGACACACCTACAGAGCAGGCATTTGACCTCAATGATAATGATAGAGATGGCGTCATTGTTGCCAGAGAACGCTGCAATGATACCGTCACAGGCGCCACTATCGATAACTACGGTTGTGGTAAAATAAAACCGATTAACGAACGGCAGGAGTTAAAGATATTATTTGCTAACGATTCCTTCTATATTGATCCACAATACTATGATCAAGTGGAAACCGTCGCGACATTTATGCGGCAGTTTCCTAATACTCAAGTTACAATCGAAGGCCACTGTAGTAAAACAGGCTCTTACGATCACAACTTAACTTTGTCACAAAACAGAGCTAATGCGGTAAGCTCATTACTGTCAGAACGTTTTGGTATTGATAACAGTCGAGTCACAGCCATTGGCTACAGCTACGACCGCCCAGTTGATCCAACTCATACGGCTGAGGCGCATAAGCGCAATCGCCGTGTGATCGCTGAATTGACCGGAGAAGATACCACTGCCGATATGAAGTGGCATATCTATACCGTAGACGAAGAAGCTAAATAACCAAGATAGTCGGAGAACATGAAAGCGAAACTTGGCGGACATCGACAATACTTAAAAGTCTGCCAACTTAGCGTGATGGCACTGGCTCTTGGGTTTTCATGTCTTTATGCTTCTCCGACGCAAAAACTGGACGCAAACCGTATCACCTCTACTCTAGAGAGCCGATACGGTGAGCGCGCCGGTAAACGCGCTAAAGCCTGGTTTAAGGTGCTCAATGAAGCACAAGGGTTAAGTGAACAAGAAAAAATCACCAAGGTGAATAACTTTTTCAATCTTTTTCGGTTTGTCGATGATATTAAGCTTTGGGGCGAGAGCAACTACTGGGCAAGTCCTATGGAATTTATCGGTGTCAATGGGGGTGATTGTGAAGACTTTTCTATCGCAAAATATTTCACTCTATTGCAACTTGGTATTGCCGATGACAAACTGCGCATCACTATGGTCAAAGCCACTTCGGTGAATCAATATCATATGGTACTGGCCTACTACGAGACCCCCGGTTCAATCCCCTTAGTCCTCGATAATCTCGATAGAACGATAAAACCCGCCACTCAAAGAAACGACCTTATTCCTGTGTATAGTTTCAATGGTCGACAGCTATGGTTAAATAAAGAGAAAGGACGAGGTGTGCTTGCAGGCTCATCTGAACGTCTTGAAAAATGGAATGATCTCAAACACAGATTGGGTGTCGAACGACTTAGAATGCCCAAATTAAGATTGGAGTAGCTATAACAATGACACTGTTTCGACAGATATACTCACTACTTTTGGGCCTGTTTCTGGTTGTTGTCGTTAGCTTAGCTTACGTACAGTTTACTGAGACCCAAAGCTTTTTAACCAAGCAAATGGAGTCTGACCTCAATAACACCAGCCACAGCCTAGGAATCATGCTAGTCCCTGATTTAGAAGCGGGTGACATTGTTGGCGCCGAAACCTTGATCAATGTGATCTTTGAGGGCGGTTACTATCAACAGGTCAAACTAACTTGGTTAATTGATGGTAAACAACAAGTATGGGAAAACGAACTAAAAATCCAAGGGGTGCCACAATGGTTTATCGATCTGGGATTTTTTGACACCATCAGCCGTGAAAGCACCATCACCTCAGGCTGGTTACAATTAGCCAAATTAGAAATTACTGCGCATCCCGGTTTTGGTTATAACGAACTATGGCGCACCATGACCAATGCCATAATCGCTATTTCAATTCTATTTTTAATCGCCATTATGTTAGCTCGCTTCGGACTCACGTGGATTCTGCGACCTTTGCATGATATCGCTGAGCACGCCACTGAAGTGGCTAAACGCAAATTTGGTCCAGACATGCCTCTTCCCAAGACCTCTGAACTCAGGTCAGTCGTCGAAGCTTTTAATAGTATGTCGCATCAGCTGAAGAAAATCTTCAACTCTCTCGATGAAGAGGTAACTGAATTAAGGAAGAAAAATCTCGTCGATCAAGTCTCTGGATTACCTAACCGCCAATACATGATGGCACGTATCCAAAGCTGGCTGAACGAGCCTAATAATGGCTCGTTAATGATGGCGAAGTTTGATTGGCTAGAAGAGGTGCACAGCAAATATGGCTACCAAGTTCGTGACGAAACCATACGTTTACTTGCTCAAAGGTTGCAGCAACAACTCGATGAAATAGCACCTTCTGTTATTGCGCGTATTGCGGCTTATGAATTTGCTTTTCTGATCACCAGCGCCGAACACGAGCAAAGCAGCAAATACTTACACACCTTGATTAGAACCGTGAATCAGGAGATCTCTAAGGCAGGCTGCAAACCTAATGAACAATTTACCATCGGTATCGCCCAGCGTTCAGAGACGATGACAGTCTCTGAGCTCTTGTCACAAACAGACAATGCATTGCAGCAAGCCACCGCCGAAAATAATGTGTTTCACTGGTTTGAGAGCAATGAGAAGCAACTCTACAGCAAAGAGCAGTGGCGTGAACATCTTAGCGCAGCGATTACAAACAAACACTTTCAATTTAAATGGCAGCCCGTTTCTCTCAACAATCAGACCACTGTGGTACAGCGCGAGCTGTATTGCCAATTAACTATTGGCGATAAAGAGATCCACGCAGGACAATTTATGCCTTATGTTGAGCTATTGTCATTAGGTTCTTTACTGGACCGCTGCCTTATAGAGTCAATTATCGATAATGGCATTATCGAAAAGCATGATGAGCCGATTGCAATCAACCTGACATTCCACAGCCTAAGAGATGTCGAGTTTCATAAATGGTTAAATCAGTTTCTACGCAACAGTCGATTTAGCCAAAGAATTGTGTTTGATATCCCAGAAGCGGGTGTCTATAGCGACCCTGATGCCTGCCAAGCTCTATGTACCATCATTAGAGACAATGGCGCACACTTTGGCATCGACCACTTTGGTCGTCAATTTGGCTCAATGGCTTACCTACAGACGCTGCGTCCAAGTTATGTCAAATTAGATCAGTCCTTCGCCTACTATGATGAAAATGAGCATAGCAGTGAACTCTGCCGCGCGCTCGTTAACGTTGCTAAAGGGCTGGATATTCAGGTGATTGCCACAGGGATTGAAGAGCAGGCGCAACTGGCCAGGTTTGAACCACTCAAAACCGAGGCTTACATGGGTTATATCTCCCCACCCGAGAAAGTACCTAGTTAATAATAAAAAAGCTGCCAATGGCAGCTTTTTTATGCCGAAAAATAGTGAGGCGGATTACCATACGACCACTGCCCTATTGCATAAATGATAACTCTTTTAAGAGAATGTCCGCGTTAAACGAAAAAAGCCCACTGATTGCTCAGCGGGCTTTTCGAAAGTGGTCGGTGATAGAGGATTCGAACCTCTGACCCTCTGGTCCCAAACCAGATGCGCTACCGGGCTGCGCTAATCACCGAAAATCTTTAATTTGTTAAAATACCGAGTTGGACTCACTATTTTATAATGTGGTCGGTGATAGAGGATTCGAACCTCTGACCCTCTGGTCCCAAACCAGATGCGCTACCGGGCTGCGCTAATCACCGAGTCTCTACTTTAAAAAGTAGTAGATGTTTTATGAGGTCGCCCTCAAGTTTGAATAAGAAGTAATGGGGTGACTGATGGGACTTGAACCCACGACAACCGGAATCACAATCCGGGGCTCTACCAACTGAGCTACAATCACCACTGATATTACTACTTAACTGCTAACTTTAGCATCAACTCCAACTGGTGCACCCAGAAGGATTCGAACCCTCGGCCTCACCCTCCGGAGGGGTGCGCTCTATCCAGCTGAGCTATGGGTGCCTGCCTTGTTAGCGCCGCATATAATATGGATTATTTAACGGCTCGTCTATAGCAAACATCGTTTTTTTTATGCGTTTGCTCAACTTTTAACAGATCTGCGCCTCTTATGGTCAATTACGGTCAATATACCGTGCTAAAGTCAAAATAATGACTTGGTGCTGTTTCTTTTTTATGCTATTTATAATCTTCATCTAATGCACTAACAGATATGATAATTATATTGAAATTGGCGGAGTCATGTTTAGGGAAAAAACAGACCAACTTGCGACTCGTGAAATTGACAAATTAAGCAAAAGGATTTCCCGCTTAAGAAGTCTAGCGCGTAAATATAAACGATCTGAAGTGATTCAGAATGCTTTATTAGATATTTCGAACGTCGCTGCAAGTGCAAAACGTGCTGATGATTTTTATTCTGGGATACAGCGAAACCTCAATAAGCTTTTGCCTGCTGATAATTTTTTCATCGCTCTACTTAATCACGACACAAACGAACTCAATGTTCCCTTCTTCGTCGATGAAAAAGATCCTCACCCGAGCGAGCTTTATCCAGCAGAGAAAATTTCCAACACATTACACAGTGGCTTAACCGGCTATGTGTTACGTCAACAGCAAGCCTTGCTGTGCGATGAGGATAAATTTAACCAGCTGATCGCTGATAACCAAATTGTCAGTCGTGGTTCCAGCTGCCACCAATGGCTTGGTGTCCCTATTTTTAGTGGTGAACTAACCATTGGCGTACTGGCCATTCAAAGTTATAACCCCGCGATCAGTTATGGCGATATTGAACTTGAGCTACTTACCTTTATTAGCCAGCATGTCTCTGGCGTCATTGAACGGGTACAGTATCAACACAACCTCGAAACCGCTATCGAGCATCGTACCAAAGAACTGAGCCTGGCTTACGACAAGCTCAAGCAAGAGGTCAATGAGAGGCGCCGAGCGGAGCATCTACAAAAGTCACTGTTTGAAATTGCCGAACTGTCTAACTCTAATATCGATGACAATATTTTTTACACCGAGTTACATCGAGTGATCAGCCATCTGTTACCCGCCAATAATTGTTATATCGGTCTACTGGACGACAGCAGTCACTATTTGAATTTCCCCTTCTATGTATCACAGTTAAACATGGATCTCCCCTCTAAACGGCCGCTGGCTGACGGTTTAGTTGAGTTTATACTGAAGCACAAGAAACCCATGTTACTCGAAAAGTCCGATATCAAAGCGCTGATCGACACCCAACAACTGTATGCTATCGCGCCCCAACTCAATCATACCGAGACGATTAATCAATGGATCGGCGTGCCACTATTTATTCAGGGGGTGGTCAAAGGGGCGCTAACCATTTACAGCTTCAGTGCCTCTCAAACCTATCAAGAAAAAGATCTCGGCTTATTAACCTTTGTGTCGCAACATATTGCCACTGCCATCGAGCGTAAATTATCGGCCGAGTCATTAAAGCAAAGTTATGAACAGTTAGAAGAGAAAGTCGCCCAGCGGACCCGCGCATTAGCCATGCTCAATCAAGATTTAGAAAATGAGATCAGCCAACGACGTAAAATTGAGCAACAGTTAGTGCATGATGCCTGCCACGATATTCTGACCGGCTTACCCAATCGGGCACGGTTTATGGAGCGTTTAGGCCAAGCGGTTAAGCATGTCAGACGCCATAGTTTAGATCGTTTTGCTTTGCTGTTTATCGACTTAGATCGTTTTAAGCTGATCAATGATACCTTGGGGCATTTACAAGGCGATCGCTTTTTGATTGAAACGGCTCGACGACTTAACCTGTGTATCCGTGATAACGACACACTAGCACGCATTGGTGGCGATGAATTTGTCATCCTGCTCGATAGCATTCACGACAGTAATGATGCCATCGAAGTGGCCGAACGCATTCTCGGTGAGTTATCGGCGCCTTACCAATTAGAACAGCAGAGCTTTACCTCCGGGGCTAGCATTGGTATTGCCTTTAGCGGTCAAAATAACAATGATACCAGCGAATCCTTGCTTAAAGATGCAGATGCCGCCATGTATCAGGCAAAATCCAATGGCAAAGGCTGTTATGTTGTCAGCGACAACCGCACAAGAGGAAAACTGGCCCACGACATCACTTTAGAGATAGAATTGCGTGAAGCCTTAGCCAGCAAAAGCCTAGCCCTGCAATACTTCCCTATTATGACTTTAGACAGCCAAGAGGTATTGGCGTACGAGCCAAGACTCTATTGGCAACATGAGCAATTGGGTAAACTTAAACAAGCACAACTTAATAATATTGCCGAGCATTGTAATCTCACCAAAGAGCTCGATCTTTACCTCTTTGAGCAACTTAATCTCGATTACCCTAAACTGCTCGCCGTCAGCGGCCCGATACAACTGCATTTACATGTTTCCAGCCGTCATTTGAAACATAAACATGCGGTACGTAAACTGAAAAACCGTCTAAAACAGAGCTGCAGTAAGCCAGAAATGATCTGGATGTTCTTCGATGAAAAAGCGTTTGTGCAAGATACCGACAGCCATATAAATGCGTTTGAGATGTTGCATAAACTCGGGATAAATTTAGGGCTACATGCCTATGGCAGTGCCCACAGCGCCTTGAGTAGCCTTAGCTTTTTACCATTGAGCGGCCTCAAACTTGACCCGAGTTACATTGGTCATTTAAGTCATCCCCAACATAAAAAGCTCCTCAAAGCCCACCAGTTAGCCGCTAAGGCATTAGGGTTAAACATATTTGTTCAGGGGGTTAAAACCGAGCGGCAGCATCAACAACTGCTTAATCTCGGCTTTACTCAGGGACAAGGACTGGCACTTGGTGAATCGATTGATGCAAAAAACTTAACCACGCCCAAACAAGCGCCAGATAGTTTGACAGCCTAAACGCACAAAATAATGAGGCTAACGTCTCATTATTTTTTGAACATATCACGAATGTTGGCAATATTGGCTTTACCTGATTGCACCCGCTGCTGCTCAGTTTGTGCCGGCTTGCGATTTTCCCAAATCAGATCGTCTTGAGGCAATTCGAGTAAAAAACGGCTCGGTTCACAACGCATCACCTCGCCAAACTGACGCCGCTCACGACAGATCATAAACCACAGCTCTTTTTGTGCACGAGTAATGCCCACGTAAGCCAGACGCCTTTCCTCCTCGACGTTGTCTTCATCGATACTGCTTTGATGGGGCAAGATGCGCTCCTCAACCCCCACCATAAACACGTAAGGAAACTCCAGCCCTTTTGAGGCATGCAAGGTCATTAGCTGTACTTGATCGCCCGCTTCATCCTCGCTGTTACGCTCCATCATGTCGCGCAATGTTAAGCGCGTCACCACCTCTGGTAAGGTCATGGCCTCATCAAGATCATCCCCTTGCAGCATTTCGGTCACCCAGCGATACAGCTCCGAGATGTTTTTCATGCGCATCTCTGCAGCCTTGGCGCTGGTGCTGGTTTCGTATAGATAATCTTCGTAATTGATATTACGAATAAGGCGCTTAACCGCTTCTACGGGTTCACCACGGTTGGCCTCTTCGCCCATATCGACGATAAACTTGCCAAACTTATATAACGACGCCATTGCCGCAGGTGGTAGATGATGATTAAGCTCGCCTTGAAATATCGCCTCAAACATCGAAATTTGTTTTTCATTGGCGTAATTGCCTAAGCGTTCCAGTGTCGCAGGGCCAATACCACGTTTAGGCAGATTAACGACCCGTAAGAAGGCATTATCGTCGTCAGGATTCACCACTAAACGCAAATACGCCATGATATCTTTAATCTCGGCGCGGCCAAAAAATGAGGTGCCGCCACTGAGCTTATAGGGAATGCGGTTAGTCATTAACGCCCGCTCAAGTAAACGCGATTGATGGTTACCACGATACAGAATTGCGTAATCACCAAATTGGGTTCTACCAACAAATTTATGCCTA
Source organism: Shewanella sp. 553 (assembly GCF_059338375.1). Classification (NCBI taxonomy): domain Bacteria; kingdom Pseudomonadati; phylum Pseudomonadota; class Gammaproteobacteria; order Alteromonadales; family Shewanellaceae; genus Shewanella; species Shewanella sp. 553. Next base: position 282,860 of record NZ_CM181701.1, on the reverse strand, counting down.
ATCATCTCGGCAATCACCCGCTCAGCTTCTTGCTCTTCATTGGCTGCCATCAATACCCGCAGCGGCTCGCCATAGGCCAGCTCACTGAACAGCGACTTGTCATACACATGGGGATTATTGGCAATCAATATATTAGCGGCGCGCAAAATACGCTGGCTAGAACGATAGTTTTGCTCGAGCTTAATCAGCCTTAATGAGGGGAAATCTTTACCCAACAACACTAGGTTTTGTGGTTTAGCGCCACGCCATGAGTAAATAGACTGATCGTCATCACCCACCACAGTAAAGCGGGCACGCTCACCCACCAGCAATTTAACCAGCTCATATTGGCTGGTGTTAGTATCTTGGTACTCATCGACCAATAAATATTGAATACGCTTTTGCCAACGCTCTCTCACCTCTTGATTATGCCTTAGCAGCAACGTAGGCAATAAAATGAGGTCATCAAAATCTAATGCGTTATAGGCCTTCATATGCTGAGCATAGCGCTGATATAACAAGGCAAATAACTGCGACTGTTCATCTTTGGCAAGTTTGCGCGCCTGAGCGGGGATCACCAAATCGCCCTTCCAGTTAGAAATAGCGGTCATTAACAGACGCAGCAGATCTTTATCACCATCGAGTTCGTTTTCAGTTAACTCTTTAAGTAGCGCAAGGGAATCTTGATCATCGAACAGTGAAAAGCCGGGCTTTAACCCCAATACTTTATATTCACGTTTAATGATCTCCAGTCCTAAGGTGTGGAACGTTGAAATCCATAAACCGCGCGCTTCTTTACGTCCCATAGATTGGGCAACACGCTCTTTCATCTCGCGAGCCGCTTTGTTGGTAAAGGTCACTGCGGCAATCGTTTTGGCTTGATATCCGCACTTTTGCACCAGATAAGCAATTTTATTAATGATCACGCGCGTCTTACCACTGCCTGCGCCAGCTAAGACGAGGCAAGGACCTGAAACATAATGGACAGCATCATTTTGACCGGGATTGAGCTTCATGAATTTACAACTACCAAGCAGATAAAAGGGTCTAAATCAGAGGCAGATCATACCAGAATCTACGCCCATCTATTGAGATAAAATAACCAGCGGCTTTTTAATTTGTTATCCGCAGTAGCTCAGGTACAATTCTCAGCATATTGACTTGATTGCCCAGAGGCGAAAAACCATGATTAATCCAAAGAAAATCGAAGAGATGGCTAAGCAGCTTAGCGATAACCTTCCTAGCGGTCTAAAACAATTCGCTGGCGAATTCGAAGATAAAAGTAAGCAAATTTTACAAAACCAACTGATGAAACTCGATGTGGTGTCACGCGAAGAGTTTGACGTACAACAACACGTTCTGCTTAAAACCCGTGAAAAACTCGAAGCCCTGCAAGCCCAAGTTGATGCCTTAGAAGCCAAGCTCAACCAAACCGCAGGCGAATAAACTGAATCAAGGCGGTGTCACTGCGATGTGATATCAAAATTGATGCTGACTCAACGAATCAAGCTTGAGCAGCACAGGGCTAACCTGCGAGGTTGCTGCAACCTCTTTGATTTAATGGCTTTTGTGCGAGGTAACTTTTGGGCAAGGTAACATTTTGACGCTCTCGAGGCGCTTATTATTGGCACTGACTATCGGATGGTTACTCATACTGCTAGTACCTACAGTGCTATTGCTAAATGGTACGTCGCTATTTCCGTTAATCGCGCTTGATTCTCCCTTGGCTGAATTACTCTATTGGGTAACGACCTCTGGCACTGCGCCCTATGGTGCTTTAACCACTCTAGTGTTACTCGCTATTTGCTATACCATGGTGCCTCAACGACAGTTTATCGCGCTGGTATTTGCCGTAGACCTGAGCATGTTTACCACCTTGGGGCTCAACCATTTTCTGAAACCTTTTTTTGGCGAGCCCAGACCCAACGCGGCTTTGATGGCGCAGCAAAGCCTACTGCAATTAGAAGCGTTTTATCAACTTCCGGCCACACAGCGCCGCCCAATGTTGGGCCACGCCCTTAGCCAACTTACAAACACCCCATTAGTGACCACTGAACCCGAGATCAGGTTGTCGAATAAAATTGCCGATCACTGGCAACACGAAGTCGGCTTCTCTTTCCCTTCGGGCCACACCTTATTTGCCGTCACCTTATCGATGGTGTTAAGTTATTTTCTCTTACTGAGCGGTCAATACCTGTTGCCATCATTATTAGGATTATGGAGTTTAACCATGGGGTTAAGCCGCATGTTACTGGGAATGCATTGGTCGCAAGATGTACTGGCAGCAACGGTTATCGGCGGGGTAATGGCCTTATTGTGTATCGCGATTATCATTCAGTTCCAGCAAAAACTATTACCCGCTATGGCAACGGTATCACCCCACGACGCCCCTTAGCGGCACCTTATTAACGAGCACCCGATGACGACAATGCAACTCGATAAAATTGATATTAAAATCCTATCGCTACTTCAACAACATGGGCGCTTATCGAATCAAGAACTGGCCGCGTTAGTTGGCCTATCTCCCTCCCCCTGCTCGCGCCGCGTCAAAGCCCTTGAAGATAGTGGCATTATTACTGGCTACGCCACCTTGGTGAGTCCAGACTTCTTTAATCTGCATTTAACAGCCTATGTACAGGTCAGACTGGAAAAACACAGCCAAGGGGTTCTCAATGCCTTTGAACAAGCGATGAACCGCTACGACGAGGTGCTCGAATGTTGCCTACTCACCGGCAGTGACGCCGACTACCAGCTCAAGGTGTTAGTCGCTGATATGGCGGCTTTTAAACACTTCTTGCTAGAGAAGCTCACTACCAACCAAGATATCGCCGGTATTCGCTCAAGCTTTGTGCTCAAACAAGCAAAAAACCACACCGCCATACCACTCCCCAAGTCACATGACTAAACTCATCGTAAGCTAAACATCAGCCAAACATCAGCCAAACATTGCGATAATCAGCACCCATTAGCGATTATTTACTCACGCAATCTAATTGCGTCACATAACCACACCTGCAACTCAGAACAATAAAATCGCACCAAAATGAATCTAACAGCAAGAATAAATCGTAAAAATGCCAAACAACAAAAACAATCACCCCCCATAAATAATAATCTCGCAATTTCAACCTATTGACCTAATCGTTACAAGCGCTATGATGCGGCCTCTTTGCTAAAGGAGCGCACAACGCAATGAGTTCAAACGATTCAAGCCATTTTAGTTCAAGAGTTGGCTTCATTATGGCCGCAGCGGGCAGCGCTGTCGGTGTTGGTAACATCTGGGGCTTTCCAACCCAAGCCGCCACTCATGGTGGTGGTGCATTTTTACTGGTTTATCTGGTTCTCATCCTTATCCTTGGCTATCCCATGTTAGTTGCCGAGCTGATGATTGGCCGCCATGGGCAAACCAACCCTGCCGACGCTATGGCTAATATCGCTCAATCCTCTTACAGTCGTTATGTCGGTAAAGTGATCGGTTTTGCTTCTATCATCACCGCCACCTTGATCTGCACTTTTTATATGATCTTATCTGGCTGGTTTGTCAGTTTTGCCATCGCGCCTATCGCCCAACTATCAGGTTTTGAACAGGCGGCCAACTGGCTAATGGCCTTCTCTGTAGAGCGTAATCTGGTTTTCACCATCATCTTCACCCTGCTAGTGATCATGGTGATCCGCCAGGGCGTGCAACAAGGTATAGAGTGTTGGTCTAAACGGCTAATGCCACTGCTGTTGGTAATATTGGTGATGGGCGTTGGTTATATTCTTACTCAGCCCGGTGCTGCTGACGGGTTAACTGCACTACTGGTGCCTGATTTTAGCCGGATTTGGGAAACCGAGGTCTTAGTCGGTGCGCTAGGGCAGACCTTCTTTTCTCTGACCATTGGAACTGGCGCTATGATGGTATACGGCGCCTACCTCAATAAGCAGGAAAACATTGCTACGCTCTCCGCTTATGTCACCTTAACCGACACCTGTGTGGCCTTTCTTGCGGCGTTAATGATCATCCCGGCCATGTATGCGGCGCAGCATAATGGCGTGCAGATCTTCAGCGCCGACGGCAGCCTGTTAAATGCCGATACTCTGGTATTTACGGTATTGCCCGCCCTGTTTGACACCTTAGGTGGTGTGCTAGGGCCGCTGATTGCCATCATCTTTTTCATACTGATGACCATTGCAGGCTTAACTTCCGCTATCTCAATAGTCGAAGTACCGACCAGCTATATTGTTGAGAAAACCAACATAGAGCGCCACCGCGCCACCTATTTGGTAGCGAGCGTTATCACCCTTCTGTCGACGATCATGGTGTTTAACTTTGAGCAGTTGTTTGGCTTGATGATCACCATAACTACCGAGCGCGCCCAGCCCCTGATTGCTTTGGGTATCGCTATCTACCTTGGCTGGGTATGGAACCGACACAGCCTCATTACAACAATCCGAGCCCAAGAAGGCGCCAATGCCGATGGTCTTTTTTGGAAGACTTGGCCTGTGTACGTCAAATTTGTTTGTCCGTTATTAATCACCCTTATCATAGTGCAGTTGGTTTCTGGTTAACCATTAATAGCTCAAAGGCACCGCTTGATTAATGCTGCTCAATTCAGAGTTAAAATGAGCCATTGACCGATCTTTTAAAGTCTTCACCATCAAATTCGCTTAACAGCAATGGTGATCCTGTTTGCTATAACGTTAATTATCAGCCACAAAAAAGGGGAATTTAATTTCCCCTTTTTTGTGTGCCAGCCATCAGCCGTGACTAACGCAGTACCTCTTCAAGCGCTCGTAAACATAACGCCACGTTCTCACGTCTTGCGCTAAAGCCCATCAAACCGATACGCCATGCTTTACCGGCTAATGCGCCAAGGCAGCGCCTATCTCTAAGTTATAGTTTTCCAATAACTGCTTACGCACTAAGGTATCATCTACCCCTTCAGGAATATAGACAGCATTGAGTTGCGGCAAACGAGATTGCTCATCGACTACAAACTTAAGCCCTAATGACTCCAGCCCTTCGCGCAGCACTTGATGTATGTTTTGATGACGTGCCCATGCATTTTCGAGCCCTTCTTCGGCAAGCAAACGAAGTGATTCATGCAATCCATACAGCGCATTCACCGGAGCGGTATGATGATAGCTGCGCTTGCCACCCGCAGCTTGATCGCCGCTCCAATAGCCCATCACTAGGCTTTGATCTAAAAACCAGCTCTGTACCGGGGTTTTACGTGCTTTAAGCTTCTCTACCGCCGCAGGCGAAAATGACACTGGCGATAACCCTGGTACGCAGGAGAGACATTTTTGGCTGCCCGAGTAAATCGCATCTATGCCCCATTCATCCACTTTAAGCTCCACGCCGCCTAAAGAGGTCACTGCATCGACGATAGAGAGACAATCATGCTGTTTAGCTAAGGCACACAAGCTCTTGGCATCTGACAATGCGCCAGTTGAGGTTTCTGCGTGGACAAAGGCTAAAAACTTCGCATCAGGGTTAGCTTTTAGTGCAGCCTCAACATCGCTAACTGAAACGGGCGTGCCCCACTCGTTATCGACGACCACCGCAGTTGCACCAACGCGCTCAACGTTTTGACGCATCCGCTCACCGAATACCCCATTACGGCACACAATCACTTTTTCGCCGGGCTCAACTAAATTAACAAAACAGGTTTCCATCCCCGCGCTGCCTGGCGCCGATACTGCGAGGGTCATGGCATTTTCAGTTTGAAAGGCATATTGGATCAGTGATTTGAGTTCATCCATCATACCCACAAATAGCGGATCGAGATGACCTATAGTGGGTCTCGCCTGTGCCGCTAATACCTCAGGATGTACATCGGACGGGCCTGGTCCCATAAGGATCCTACGTGGGGGGGTAAATGCGTTTACTTTCGGTGCTGCTAACATCTTATATCCTCTATAAAGCCTTCGCTTTATCCATTAGGGTTCGGGCTAACTGTTGGTTTATGTGATGACGAGATTTAAGCCTGCCTACCACATCCCTACGTATTCACAGTTATGTCTGTGCCATGAGTAGCATCTTATTAGAGTCATTAATTATTCGTGCTTAGTATTCGAATTCAATGTGTTACCCATAGCAAGATAACATATAAAAGGACGCAACAGCGTCCTAAAATCGTCTCATTTAGCCGCAAGCATATCGACTACTGTCGATTATCTAAAAACAGCTTATAAGCTGGACTATGGGTTTCCTCTTGATAGACAAAGCCCACATCGGTTAGAAACTGCTGAAACGCGATAGCATCGCTTTCTGGCACTTCAAAGCCAGCAAGTACGCGCCCATAGGCAGCGCCATGATTGCGATAATGAAACAGGCTGATATTCCATTTGCTCTGCAAGGTCGTCAAAAACTTAAACAAGGCGCCTGGGTGCTCTGGAAACTCAAAGCTAAACAGGCGCTCATCGAGTTCTTCTGGCGGATGCCCCCCCACCATATAACGTACATGCAGTTTAGCCGTCTCGTCATGGGAGAGATCTTGCACTTCAAAACCATCGCCCTCTAATCTCGCGATGATCTCATCGAGCTCGCTCTGACCATGTGACAGGCGAATACCCGCAAACACCACCGCCTTATCACGGCTAGAGAAACGATAGTTAAACTCGGTCATAGCACGCTTATCTAACAGCTCACAAAAGCGTAAAAAGATTCCGGGACGTTCTGGCACTTTAACCGCCAAAATAGCCTCTTTTTGCTCACCCAGCTCACAGCGCTCCGACACATAACGCAGGCTGTGAAAGTTAACGTTGGCACCGCTCAAGATGGCAGCCACCTTCTGACCTTTGCCTTCATCACCGATATATTTTTTCAGTCCAGCCAGTGATAAGGCACCTGCGGGCTCTGCGATGGCACGGGTGTCTTCAAAAATATCTTTAACCGCGGCGCAAATCTCATCTGAGGTAACGGTCACCACGTGGTCGACATATTCTCGCGCCAAACGAAAAGGCTCTGCACCAATCTGTTTTACCGCCACGCCATCGGCAAATAACCCTACTTGCGATAACACTACACGTTCATCGGCTGCAAGCGCCGCTTTTAGGCAGGCAGAGTCTTCCGGCTCAACCCCGATAATCTTCACCTGCGGCATCACCGCTTTGTAATACGCGGCGATGCCTGCGATTAAGCCGCCACCGCCAACGGGCACAAAGATCACCTCGAGATCGCGCTGTTGCTGCAACATCTCTTGTGCAATCGTACCTTGACCTGCAATAACCGCTTCATCATCAAACGGGGCGACATACACGCGCCCCTCATCTTGAGCGAGTTGCTGGGCATACTCATTGGCCATATCGAAAGACTGGCCATGCAGCACCACATTGCCACCCAGGCGGCGCACCGCATCGACTTTAATTTCGGGTGTGGTTTCTGGCATCACGATCACAGCACTGATCCCGCGCGCCGAAGCAGACATCGCCACACCTTGGGCGTGATTGCCGGCAGAGGCGCACACGACGCCGCGCTCACACTCTTTTGCATCAAGCTGAGCGATACGATTATAAGCCCCGCGCAGCTTAAACGAGTGTACAGGCTGCATATCTTCGCGCTTAAGAAACACTTGGCAGCCCAAACGCGCAGAGAGCTTATTTAGGCTAGAAAGCGGGGTGATTTTAGCCACATCATAGACAGAGGAGAGTAAGATCTTCTGCAGATAATAGTGCGCTAAATCTAACTGAGATTGTGAGGCTAATGCCAACATATTAATCCTCCAGCTTACTAACATCTCGCACAGCGCCTTTATCGGCACTGGTGGCAAGCATGGCGTAGGCTTTAAGCGCAAGCGATACCGCGCGTTGTCGATCTTTGGGTTTCCACGCCAGTTTGCCACGCGCCTGCATCGCTGCGCGGCGACTCGCCAGCTCTATCTCGCTAACCGCCAGCTTAATAGTACGTGCAGGAATATCGATTTCGATTCGATCGCCGGTTTCAACTAGCCCGATAGTGCCACCCGCAGCCGCTTCTGGAGAGACGTGACCTATGGATAAACCCGATGTGCCGCCAGAGAATCGACCATCGGTGATAAGCGCACAAGCCGCACCTAAGCCTTTAGATTTCAAGTAACTGGTTGGGTAAAGCATCTCTTGCATGCCAGGGCCACCTTTAGGGCCTTCATAGCGAATGACCACCACATCACCCGCAACCACTTCACCACCTAAGATACCGGCGACGGCATCATCTTGGCTTTCATAGACTCGAGCACTGCCCACAAAGGTATGATTAGCTTCATCGACGCCAGCGGTTTTGACGATACAACCATCCAGCGCAATATTGCCCGACAAGACAGCTAGGCCACCCTCTTGGCTAAACGCAAATTCACGGGTACGAATGCAGCCCGCTTTACGGTCGACATCGACACTTGGCCAGCGGCAATCTTGGCTAAAGGCTTTGGTTGTTGGAATACCGGCTGGCCCTGCAGAGAAAAACTTGTGCACCGCTGCATCACTGCTTTGGGCGATATCATATTTAGCCAATACCGCTTTAAGGTTTTTACCGGCAACATGGCTCACATCAGTATGCAGCAAGCCGGCTCTGTCTAGCTCACCTAAAATGCCCATTACGCCACCAGCACGATGGACATCTTCCATATGATACTTGGGTGTCGATGGCGCCACTTTACAAAGGTGCGGCACCTGACGCGACATTCTATCGATATCGGCCATGGTAAAATCGACGCCGCCCTCTTGAGCCGCTGCTAACAGATGCAATACGGTATTGGACGAGCCGCCCATGGCGATATCCAGTGCCATGGCGTTCTCGAACGCTTTAAAGTTGGCAATATTGCGTGGCAAGGCTGATTCATCGTCATGCTTATAGTAGCGAGTCGCCAGCGCCATCACGCGGCGACCCGCCTCTAAAAAGAGTTCACGGCGATCGGCATGGGTAGCGAGCATCGAACCATTACCCGGCAAAGATAAACCTAGCGCTTCGGTCAAACAGTTCATTGAGTTGGCGGTAAACATGCCTGAACATGAGCCGCATGTTGGGCAGGCGCTACGCTCAATTTTTTCACTGTCTTCATCTGAGATACGGTCATCAGCCGCGGCCACCATGGCATCGACCAGATCCAGCTTAATGATCTTATCCGATAGCTTAGTCTTGCCCGCTTCCATCGGCCCGCCCGAAACAAACACCACAGGAATATTAAGACGTAGCGCCGCCATTAACATACCAGGGGTGATCTTGTCGCAGTTTGAGATACACACTAACGCATCGGCGCAGTGGGCATTAACCATATACTCAACGCTATCGGCGATCAGCTCACGTGACGGTAGGCTATAGAGCATGCCGCCGTGCCCCATGGCAATACCATCATCAACCGCGATGGTATTAAACTCTTTGGCGATACCGCCGGCTTCTTCAATCGCGCCCGCCACTAACGAGCCCATATCTTTAAGGTGCACATGCCCCGGCACAAACTGAGTAAAGGAGTTGGCAATGGCAATAATCGGCTTACCGAAATCGTTATCTTTTACCCCTGTCGCTCGCCAAAGTGCACGAGCACCGGCCATATTGCGACCTTCGGTACTGGTAGCTGAACGTAATTTAGCCATGAGACTACTTCCTTTTTTGTCGCTAGGTCATTGTCATGCCTAGTATTTAATGTTGCCCTTTGATAATGCGTTCGCATTATCGGACTTTCACTCATCTTATCGTAAATCGAGGCTAACGGATGAAAAAATGGCAAGCCATTTAGAGCGGCTCTAGCCAGCCCCATTTGTCTTCTGTTTCACCGTTAAACAAGCCAAAGAAGCTCGCTTGAATGTCTTTAGTAATAGGCCCGCGCTTACCCACGCCTACCTCGATACGATCCACACTTCGCACCGGCACAATTTCGGCCGCGGTACCTGTCATAAAAATCTCATCGGCTAAATATAAAAACTCGCGCGACATCGGCTCTTCCACCACTTCATAACCTTTATCTCGCGCCAAGGTAATAATGGTGTCACGGGTGATGCCCATTAAGATCGCTGCCGTGGCTGGCGGGGTATACAGCTTATACTTTTTAATGACGAACAGATTAGCGCCCGCGGCTTCGCTGACGAGGCCATTGACATCGAGAGCGATACCTTCGTCAAAGCCATTACGTTTTGCTTCTGTGGAAATTTGCAAAGATGACAGATAGTTACCACCGGCTTTTGCTCCAGTCGGAATGGTATTTGGCGCCAGACGATTCCAAGAAGTTACCGCCACATCGACGCCGCGCTCCATGCTGTCTTCACCTAAGTAGGCGCCCCAAGGAAACGCAGCCACCATTAATTCACATTTGGCATCTTTAGGCGGAGTGATCCCCATGCCCACATCACCATAAAACGCCAATGGGCGGATATAGGCACCATCTAACTTGTTGGCAAGCACAATATCTCGGCAGGCTTGCATCGTTTGCTCAAAGCGATAAGGAATTGGCATACGGTATATTTTTGCCGAATCATACAGTCGCTGCACATGTTCAGTTAGACGAAAACCCGCTGGGCCAAGATGAGTCGCATAAACTCGAATTCCCTCAAATACCGAGGTGCCATAATGCAGCGCATGCGACATGACATGCACCTTAGCATCGCCCCACGGCATGATCTCACCATTAAACCAAATCAATTCTGCAGTTTTTGCGGCCATAATATTTTCTCATCTATAGGGCTTATGCGTTTAGGGCACTAGCGGGTTGTATTTGTGTTGTAGATAGTCTTGTCGTGAGTTTTGTTGATAGCTGTTCAGCCGATAACACTTGGCACTCGGTGACATCAATCAGTTTATTGAGCTGATGGCTGAGCAGCTCTAGGGCTCGCTCACTCTCCACCACCATGTCGACCTGTGTGGTGCCGTTAGCAGCCAGTTGCATATCTAGGGTAGTGATTTTAAAACCGCGATGGCGCACGACACGTAATACGCGCTCTAACACTTCGGGCTGCTGAGCTAAGGTTAAGGCTAGGTTATAGATCATGTCTGTTTCTCCATCTCATCCATCATGTCGCGGTTACATGCCCCAGGAGGTACCAGAGGCCATACGTTATGGGCTTCATCGATCCTCACATGCAGCAGAAACGGCCCTTGGGTGTTAAGCATTTCATCAAGCGCAGCGTCAACCTCCGCGCTGTGGGTAATGGTGCGCCCTGGAATATCAAACGCCGACGCCATAGTGACAAAATCAGGGTTATCGGACAGGTCGGTTTCACTAAAGCGCTCTTCAAAAAACAGCTGTTGCCACTGTTTAACCATGCCCAACTTCTGATTGTCGATAAGCAAAATTTTGAGGGGAATTTGACGACGCTTAACTGTGGTGAGCTCCTGCACATTCATCATAAAGGAACCATCACCTGACACCGCGACCACACAGGCATCGGGGCGTGCGACTTTTGCGCCAATCGCCGCCGGCAAACCAAAGCCCATAGTGCCAAGGCCAGCGCTGGACAGATGATCTTCTGGGCGTCGAAACCACATGTGCTGCGCAACCCACATCTGGTGCTGACCCACATCACAGGCAATCACACTGTCTTCGGGTAATTTATTTGCCAAACTATTGAGCATTTTAGGTGCAAAAATCAGCTCGCCTGGCCGGTCATAATTCCATTGATGTTGTGCCTTCAAACCTGCAACTTCAGCTTGCCAAGGGGCAATAGCCATTCGCTGGGCGATAGCTGGCAAGATTTGGCGTAGATCGCCAGCAATGGCCACATCAGGGCGACGCAACTTGCCAAGCTCGGCGACATCGATATCCAGATGCAATACTTTGGCATGTTCGGCAAAGGAGGCTAACCGCCCCGTCACGCGGTCATCGAAACGCGCACCAACCACGATAAGTAAATCGCACTCCTGCACGGCAATATTAGCCGCTTTGCCGCCATGCATCCCCAGCATACCTAAGTAACCTTCACTATCATGGGCAATACAGCCAAGCCCTTTGAGCGTCGCTACCGAGGGGATGCCAGTCACATCAATAAAATCTCTAAGCTGCTCAACCGCGCCCGCCATGCCAACGCCGCCACCCACGTAAAGCATGGGTTTGCTCGATTGTACGAGCAGCCCCCTGGCTGCTTCAAGCTGACTCGCATCTGCCTGAGGCTCAGCTGTTAAGCCTAATAGCGGGGCTTTATAATCGAGCATGGCTATTTGAATATCTTTAGGAATATCAACCAGAACAGGACCTGGACGGCCAGATGCGGCAATGTCAAAGGCGCGATATAGCGTCGGTACAAGCTCGTCGATATCAGTCACCATAAAGCTATGTTTGGTACACGACAGCGACATACCCAGTACATCGATCTCCTGAAAGGCATCGGTGCCAATCACGGCGGTAGAAACTTGGCCTGTGATGGCGACTAAGGGAACTGAATCAAGCAGGGCATCAGCCAGCGCGGTCACAAGATTGGTGGCACCCGGCCCCGATGTTGCAAAACAGACCCCTGTTTTACCGCTCGCTCTAGCGTAGCCTACAGCAGCAAATGCGGCGCCTTGCTCATGACGACTGAGCAGATGTTCAACTGGCGCGCCATACAGGGCGTCATAGATGGGCATAATTGCGCCGCCTGGATAACCAAATACTGTGGTTACGCCATGCGCGGCAAGTACTTTGATAACGGCGTCTGCGCCTCTGATCTGCTGCCCTGGTTCCATGTGCTACATCCTGCATTGTAAGTGTTGTCGGGGTTAAGCAAACGGCGTAAACCGCTAAAAACAAAAAACCCCCGGTCCTTTAGGAGCGGGGGTTCTTGTTGCAATCTTGACCTAATTAGGTGGTTTGATGCGCCATACGATGCCCCCGCTGTGATTTAATAATCACCACGGTAATAATCTCGATAATGAGCAGGGCAGCTTGGTTAAACATGGTGTATGGGTATTCCTAATCAGTGTGTTTGCTTAAATTGGCGTCTAGTTTTAGTAGACCTTTTAATCAATATCACAAAGCCTGTGAATAACACAACCAAAACTGATGACCATCAAACGAAACAGTGAATCCTTTGGGTCAAACACTGACCCTCATTCGCTAACTTCGCGGCAATGGCCTGCTCACTTTAAGTAAACCATTGGCTCTGTTTTTATCATTGAGCCTATAAATCGGGTCATTGCGCCGCCAAAGCCCACTGGCTAAGCTGGGCTCTGGTCGCGATAACATTAAAACTGATTATGCTTCTTCAACGATGCGCTTCATTTCGGTCATATAACCGCGAAGTTCAGCACCGATATATTCAACGGCGGTATGACGAATCGCATCGTTAACCTCGATTAAGCGCAGGTTATCGACACCATTCCCCTCATCTTTAAGCCCACCGCCTAAGTACTCTGGCGACATCTGGTTGACATAATCACGCAGTAATGGCACTGCTGCGTGGTTAAATAGGTAACAGCCATATTCGGCGGTATCAGAAATAACCACGTTCATCTCATACAGGCGCTTACGTGCAATGGTGTTGGCGATAAGCGGCGTTTCATGCAGTGACTCGTAGTAAGCTGACTCTTCAACAATACCGGCTGACACCATAGTATCGAACGCAAGCTCAACGCCCGCTTTAATCATGGCGACAAGGAAGATACCTTTGTCAAAATAGGCTTGCTCATCAATCGCTTCGTCGCACTGTGGCGCATTTTCAAAACCAGTTTCATTGGTCTCGCTGCGCCACTTAAGCAAGTTAGCGTCATCATTAGCCCAGTCTGCCATCATGGTTTTCGAAAACTCACCACTGATGATGTCATCCATGTGCTTTTCAAATAACGGCGCCAGAATGCCTTTTAGCTCTTCTGCCATCTCAAAGGCTTTAATTTTTGCAGGGTTAGATAGGCGATCCATCATGTGAGTGATACCACCGTGCTTAAGTGCTTCGGTGGTGGTTTCCCAGCCTTGTTGGATCAATTTCGCCGCGTAACCAGGCTCTACACCGTCGGCAACGAGCTTGTCATAACCTAAAATAGCACCCGTTTGCAGCATGCCACATAAAATAGTTTGCTCACCCATCAGATCAGATTTCACTTCGGCGATAAATGATGAGTGCAGCACGCCAGCGCGGTCACCGCCCGTGGCGCTCGCATACGCTTTAGCCACTTCAAAACCGTCACCCTTAGGATCGTTTTCTGGGTGGACAGCAATCAGGGTTGGTACACCAAAACCACGCTTATACTCTTCACGAACCTCAGTGCCCGGGCACTTAGGCGCTACCATGATCACCGTGATATCTGGGCGCACTTGCATTCCCTCTTCGACAATATTGAAGCCATGAGAGTAAGACAGCACTGCGCCCTCTTTCATCAATGGCATCACACTGTTAACGGCGTCGGTGTGCTGTTTATCGGGAGTCAGGTTAAGCACTAAATCCGCATCAGGAATGAGCTCTTCGAACGTACCTACGCGGAAACCGTTACCGGTCGCCTTTTGATATGAAGCGCGCTTTTCTGCAATCGCCTGTGGGCGAAGTGCAAATGAGATATTGAGGCCCGAATCACGCATGTTCAAACCTTGGTTAAGGCCTTGAGCGCCACAACCTAGGATCACAATATTCCACTCTTTAATGTAATCACAGCCTTGGCTAAATTCGCTGCGGTCCATGAAACGACATTGACCTAGCTGTGCTAATTGTTGACGCAAATTCAGAGAATTAAAATAGTTAGCCATCAGATATTCCACCTTTGAGTGAGGACTTAAAAACGGGCTCAACCGACGATGGCTAAGCTGTGATTAAAATCACTATAGCCTATGGTGCTTATTGCTTAAAATGATATATTCGAAACATCACATTGCATTTTATGCAACAATACCATTAAGTTTACACTACAAGGCACCGAGGGGATTTCGTGGATATTCGCACCATTAAATTGTATCTGCACCTGTCTAACTGCCTGCACTTTGCGAAAACCGCGCAGCAGATGCATGTGAGTCCTTCAACATTAAGCCGCGCTATGCAGCGCCTAGAGGAGGAGGCAGGCGCAAAACTGTTTGAACGGGATAACCGCAGCGTGACCCTCACAAGTGCTGGGGTGGAATATCGCCACTTTGCCGAACAAACTTTAGATAATTGGAACAAACTGAAATATCGGCTCGATCCTAAGCAAGATAGATTACGCGGCCGACTTAATCTTTACTGCTCGGTAACGGCAGCATATAGCCATCTGCCCGGGTTATTGGACCGCTTTAGAAGCGAGCATCCATTGGTGGAAATCGCCCTCATCACTGGCGATGCGGCTAATGCTGTGGATATGGTGAAACAAAACCGTGCCGATATTGGTATCGCCGCCAAACCAGACACCCTGCCAGAATCACTCAGCTTTATTAAAATCGACGATGTCCCCCTTGTTATCATCGCGCCTACGTTTAAATGTGCGGTGCAGGAGTTACTGTGTGAGTCGTATATTCCCTGGGATAGGCTGCCGTTTATCATCCCCGAACATGGTCCGGGGCGGCAACGTATTGATAACTGGTTTAAGCAGTTAGGGCTTAATGCCAATGTCTATGCCCAAGTCTCTGGCCAAGAAGCCATTGCCTCTATGGTCGCGCTAGGCTGTGGCGTCAGTATTACTCCAGAGGTGGTGATCAATAACAGCCCGGTAAAAGATAGGATCCAGCAGTTAGCGTCGCCAGTAGCGATTGCGCCTTTTGAGTTGGGGTGTTGCAGTAAAAAAAGCCGCGAAGACGAGCCCGTCATCGCGGCATTTCTGCAAGAGTTACAACGCATGAGAATGTCATCAATCACGCCAAAGAGTTAACCAGCACTGGCGGTCAACTTGTGCAACTAGTCGATGGGGAGCAAAAGTTCATCCTGCTTATCGATGCGTGTCACCATCAACTGGTCAACTTTGTAGGCATCAATATCGACCACTTCAAACTTGTAACCAGCGTAATTAACAAACTCGGTACGCTTAGGTATTTTACGCAGCATATGCATCATAAAGCCGGCAATGGTTTCGTAATTTTGGCTTTGTGGAAATTGCTCAATGTTAAAGGCACGCATCACATCTGTGATGGGCGTTACCCCATCCACCAGCCATGAGTCTTTATCACGGGCAATGATCTGCTCTTCACTCTCGTGCAGCGACCACGCGCCCATCACCGCGCTTTGCAGGTCATTAGTGGTAACAATCCCCACAACCAAGGCATATTCATTCATCACCACGGCAAAATCTGAGCGGGTATTTTTAAAATATTCCATGGTTTCAGACAGGCTCAAACTATCAGGGATAATTAAGCAATTACGCACCAATGGGCTGCCCTTAAGGGTGATGCTTTGGCCATTAATCACTTGGATCAACAACTCCTTAGCGTCAACCACCCCTTTAATGCAATCAAGCTGTCCATCACACACTAAAAACTTGGTATGTGGATCGTTCGTGATTTTACGCTTAATATCTTCTTCGCTGTCCTGCAGCAGAAAATAGACTAGGCTCTCACGTGCCGTCATCGCCGAAGTGACGGGAACGGTTTGCATTTCAAACACATTCTCCATCATCTGCTGCTCACCCTTATCGAGTACGCCCGCCTCGGTCCCTGCGGCCATAACCGCGTAAATATCATCCGAGGTAACCTGATCATTACGTACGGTTTGAATTTGCAATATTCTAAACACAAAAGTGGCTAAGCCATTAAAAAACCACACTAATGGACGCAGTAGCACTATGCATAACATCATGGGGCCAACCAAAGCCACAGCCACACGCTCGGGGATCGCCATCGCGATCCGCTTGGGCATTAAATCGGCGATCAAAATAAACAGGCTAGTAACGATGGCAAATGACAAGATAAAGCTTAACTGCCCCAGCCAAGGTTCAGTGACCCAGCCAGTTAAAGCCGCTTTAACATAGGGGGTAAATGCCGACTCACCGACAATACCACCCATAATCGCCACAGCATTAAGCCCTATCTGTACGACAGTAAAAAAACTTCCTGGATGAGCCTGCAGTTTAAGCACTCTTTCCGCGCGTAAATCACCTTCATCGACCATTTGACGCAAACGGATTTTACGCGCCGCAGCCAAAGCTATTTCAGACATGGAAAAGAAGCAACTGATGCCAATTAACAACAAAATAATCAATGCATTATCAACAAAACTCATTTTACACCTAACTCTTTAAGGCAGTGGTCAATAGCGACCGAGCAGCCACCTCTTGGCGGTACATTTGCGTTTAAATCATATGTACGCCTAATCGTAATGAGGTGTGAGCTGCCAATGGTATCGGCTCTAGTGCCAACACGATGCAACAAGGACTGTCAGCTCAAGTCCACCGAAAACACAATCTCGATGCCAATATGTCGCTCGACAAGACGACAATGTCACAATCTGGCGTCTATATATCAGAAAATAGCCAATAGGCAACATAAATCGGCATATTTTGCTTAAATAACGGGCCCATTTTTAGCTGCTACACTTAGGACTGCGCATTCGCGCTAATGCTAGACTCCTACAAAAGACTAAAAACAAAAGGATTTGTTTATGGCAATTGCCTGCGTCACCACCAGAGCCAGTTTAGGGGTCGAAGCCCCAGAAGTTATCGTTGAAGTGCATCTCAGTAACGGCCTGCCCGCCTTCAATTTGGTCGGCCTGCCGGAAACCTCGGTCAAAGAGGCTAAAGAGCGGGTACGCAGCGCGATAATCAATGCTGGATTTGAATTTCCACAGCGGCGAATAACGGTCAACCTCGCGCCTGCGGATCTGCCTAAACAGGGTGGCCGTTACGATCTGCCGATCGCTATCGGTATCTTGGCGGCATCAAAACAGATCCCAGCGGCCATGTTAAAAGATCACGAGTTTGTCGGTGAACTGGCATTATCTGGACACATTCGCCAATGTCAGGCGCTCTTGCCGGTGATTGTTTTTGCCCGCAAGCACCACAAGTATTTAATCCTGCCCCTCGACAACCGCAGCGACGCCGAATTGGTCGGATACCACAACTGCTTTTTTGCCACTCACTTACAGGGACTCAGTGCCTACCTCCACGGGCAGCAATCCCTACCGAGGATCACCACTGGCTTAGAGTGGATTGCTAACAATGCGCCGTCTCAAACAACCTGTTTAAGCGATGTGATCGGTCAATATCAAGCTAAGCGCGCCTTAGAAATTGCCGCCGCAGGCAACCACAACTTATTGTTTTTAGGGCCACCTGGCACAGGAAAAACCATGTTAGCCAGCCGGATCATTCAACTACTACCGCCTTTGAGTTATGACGAAGCATTAGAGGTAGCCGCTATCCATTCTGTCGCGGGGCAGACCGTACCTAAAGCCCAATTTTATCAACGCCCCTTTCGCAGCCCCCACCATACTAGCTCATCTATCTCACTGGTCGGCGGTGGCAGTCATCCCAAACCGGGAGAGATCTCTTTGGCTCACCGAGGAGTACTTTTTTTAGATGAAGTTGCTGAATTTCCTAGAAAAGTGCTCGACTGTTTACGTGAGCCGATGGAAACTGGTGAGGTAGTCATCTCACGGGCAGCGGCTAAACTCACCTTTGCCAGTCGCTTTCAGCTTATCGCAGCCATGAACCCCAGCCCCTGCGGCGACACCGCAAACGCACGGGCAACACAAGATCAAATACAGCGCTATCTGTCACGCTTATCGGGCCCGTTTATCGATAGATTTGACCTGACCATAGATGTCCCACGACTGCCCGAAGGCACCTTGACGCAGCAACAACATGCCGCCGAAACCAGCGCGACAATCGCGAGCAGAGTGAAGGCGGCTCGTGAGTGTCAACTGAGTCGTGCTGGCGTCTTAAATGCCGAGCTGAGTGGTAAACAGCTGACGCAAACCGGGGGATTTGCGCAAACGGATCTGGAATTTTTAGAGCAAAGTGTCAATAAACTTGGGCTCTCGGTAAGAAGTTATCACCGACTGCAGCGCGTAGCCCGCACCATCGCCGACTTAGCGCAATCTCAAACGGTAGATCGCAGTCATATCGCCCAAGCCTTAGGTTATCGCGCCATGGACAGGCTACTTAACAGCTTGAAAAATAGTTATTAACCGCTCGATAAGTTAAAGATAATTTTGCAATCGCGTACCAGGCTAAGATGCAAACTGAACAGACTAAGCTGCAAAATAACCTCGTATAATAACAGCAGCATAAAAAATGAAAAAAACCTCTGATATTAAGAGCATTGAGCTAAAGCCCTAGGCCGAGTAACATAGGTCTCAAATTTTTTATGGGGAATTTAATGGGCTCTGTTATATCGCTGATCAGAGGCAGCCTAGCATTTAGCTGTTATGTTATTAACACCATCTTCTGGGTAACACCTATCTTATTGGTAAGTATAGTAAAAATAATACCTATCGGGCCTTTACGCACTGGCTGTAGCTATATACTCGATCATTGTGCTACCGCATGGATAAGTGTTAACACCATTATCGAGCGCATCTTTCATCCGGTCGAGATTCTAATTGAAGGCGAGGCCGAGCTGTCGCCGAAAGAGTGGTATATGGTGATCGCCAACCACCAATCTTGGGTCGATATTCCGGTGCTACAACGCATATTTAACTACAAAATTCCATTTTTAAAGTTTTTCCTCAAACAACAACTCATTTATGTACCTGTCTTAGGATTGGCTTGGTGGGCACTCGACTTTCCTTTTATGCGTCGCTACACCAGTGCGCAACTGCGTAAAAACCCTAAGCTTAAAGGTAAAGACATAGAGATCACTCGTAAAGCCTGTGAAAAATTTAAATCTAAGCCTGTGAGCGTGATGAATTTTGTTGAAGGCACCCGCTTTACGCCTGCCAAACATCAAAAACAAAACTCTGAGTTTAAACATTTACTTAAACCTAAGGCGGGCGGAATGGCATTTGCTCTATCAGCCATGGGTGGGCATATTCATAAGCTGGTCGATGTGGCCATTTATTATCCTGGTGATATCCCAAGCTATTGGGATTATATATCGGGCAAAGTAAAGCAGGTAAGAGTCCATATAAAGGTGTCTGATATCGCTAGTGAAATGCGCGGTGATTACTTAAATGATAGGGCATTTAAAATCGGTTTTCAGGACGAGTTAAATCGTATTTGGAAAGAGAAAGATAGCGTATTGGATCAGCTCGCTAAGCAATAACCTGTTATAAAAGAGACTTCTAAAAGATGTTAAATTTTTTGCCCGGCTCAGTTTTATTCGCACTCAGTATGTTCTTGTTGATCATCAACACTGTATGGTGGAGCAGCCTCATTGTTATCGGTGGCTTTGTAAAATTACTGCTGCCGATAACCACTTTTAGAAATATGCTGACCCACATGATGAACCGCTGCATGTGGGGATGGGCCTGCTGTAATGGTGGTATTTTATACCTCATTGCCAAGATAGAGTGGGATGTTGAGGGGCTAGAAGGGCTTCGTAAAGATGGCTGGTATCTACTGATTAGCAATCACCTTAGTGGCTTCGATATTGCAGCACTCACCTACGTATTGCGTAACAATATTCCGATGTTAAAGTTTTTTCTCAAAAAAGAGCTACTTTATGTGCCGTTTTTGGGGTTGGGTTGCTGGGCCTTAGATATGCCATTTATGAATCGAACCAGCGCTAAACAGTTGAGAAAAAACCCCAAGTTAAAAGGCAAAGATCTACAGACTACGCGGCGCGCTTGCGAGAAGTTTAAAACCATCCCTACCGCTATTATCAATTATGTCGAGGGCAGCCGCTTTACCAAAGAAAAACACGCACGCCAACGGTCGCCCTATCGCTATCTGTTACGCCCTAAAGCGGGCGGCATCGCCTTTACTATTTCGGCCATGGGCGAGCAATTTACCAGCCTATTAAATGTAACCTTGGTCTATCCAGACTCTGAAGGCAACACACTCTCAGAGGTGATGCACGGCAAAATCAAACGGATAGTGATCCGCATAGAAACTCTCCCCGTACCCGAGGTCGATGATATTCGCTATTTCAGTGATGCCGATTGCCGCGCTCAATTTCAACGCTGGCTCAATGGAGTTTGGCAGCAAAAAGATGAGCAGATCCATCAAATTTTGCAGCGTTATCACTCTCACCAACGAGTGAGCAACAAGCTAGCATCTAGTCCAACTCAGCAGTAACCCGCTTCGTTACTAACGATAAGCGCGCAGCGTAATAGCGCGCTCATTAATCGCTAATAGCGACCCACCCTAATCAAGCCATTTTCCATTGAATATATCCCATTGATGCAAATAGACCTCTCTATACCTACCTGAGCCCCAAGCCAGAATTAATGACCCACCGCGCCACATAACCACATAAATAGCACTGCCCCCCCCTCATCATGAAAACCCACTGCGGCGATACAATTGATAATAAGGTATATCTTTTGCCAACATTATGGCTACATGTTAGTTTATAAATACAAAATGATTAACACGCCTGCTTGGTCACAGTACTAAAGCGATATAAATAATAGGATGGGTCATGCAACCCTTTTTTGACAGGCATATTATGTTTAACAGACCACATCAATCATCACTGCTCATGGCGGCGCTGTTACTCATAACGGGATTATTAACTGGCTGTCAAAGCAGCTTAATGCATAACTACTCGGCGGCGGCGGTTAATGTCACGCCCTCACAATTGAGCCGCTACTGGGTTATCCAAGACAGAGCCATCGATTGGCAGTTAGTCGCTAACCAATACCCCAACTTACAGCGTATTCATGTCCAATTTGAGATTAACAGCCAAGGTAACATTGTCAATCTTGCCATTGATGAGCTTTATAAAGACCAATACGCGGTAATTGCAGATCTTGAATCCTATAAATTTAAAGCAACCGCTGAAAATGCCAATGCAATACCGGTACGGGTGAATGCGACCATATTATTCAATGAATAAAGACACACCATGGCTCAAGTATGACAGTACAAGCCAATAAAAAAGCGCCTTTCATCGGCGCTTTTTTATTGGTATCACGATAACGACTAACGCGCTATTGCAATTACCGGTTCCACTCGCTCAACCCGTCCAAGCCAGCCATTTGGCGCTGGGCGCAGCCCTTTTTGAATATCGGTTAACACTTGGTAAATACGCCGAGTATGCTCACCCACTTCGCCATTACCGACAGTCACCACACGGTTATCTTCAAAAATATAGGACCCCACAGGAGAGACCACCGCTGCGGTGCCAAACCCACCCGCTTCAATAATCTCACCTGACTCAATGTCGCTAATAAACTTATCCAGCATCACCGTCTCTTGGCGCACTTCACAGCCTAGCTGCTCACCTAAATCTAATATTGATTGCGAGGTAATAGACTTTAAGATGGTATCGGTAAACTTAGGAATAATAATGGTGCCATCTTTGAGCACATGGAAGTGGTTCATCGCCCCAACTTCTTCAATCTGCTTATTATTGGCATCAAGATAAAGCACCTGCGCGGCGCCATATTCGGCAGCAGCCTTACCCGCTTTCAACGATGCGGCATAGTTACCTGCCGCTTTCGATGCCCCGGTTCCACCAGCCACGGCACGGTGAAAACGTTCGCTAATCAGCAAACGAATCGCCTTATCGAAACCATCAGCATAATAAGCACCACTCGGGCTAAGCATCACACAAAAGGTGTATTGCTGACTCGGACTCACCGACAGCCTATCTTCAGTGGCGAAGATGAACGGCCGAATATACAAACAAGCCCCCTCTTGCATTGGGAACCACAAGCGGTCGACGTCAATTAAGGCGTTAATACCTGCCAACTGCATCGCTTCGGGCAGCGCAGGAATACAGAGAATATCGGCACTGGTATTAAGACGCTCAGCATTTTTATCTAAACGAAAGGTATAGATCTCACCATCTTGATGCATAAAGGCTTTGGCGCCTTCAAACACGGATTGGCCATAATGCAGTGCAATGGCACCAGGAGCGACCTCAAACGGGCCATAGGGGACAATTCTAGGATCTCGCCACTCACCGTCGCGATAATCCATTAAAAACATATGATCAGTTCTTAGGTTACCAAAACCCACATTGGTTTCAGGCTCAAACTGCTCAGTACGACGTTCACATGCAGGTTTTAAATTATAGTTTATGTGCATTGCATACCACCTTGATTACTGAATAAGCAGACTATGGATGCATCGCAATAAAGTCAAGCCAAACGACAGCGTTCAGTAAGCCCGTAGGCATATGCTTTAGTACAAGTTTGTGAACGTTAAAGTAACAAATTTAATTCTGCTATTCGCGTTGACGAGTACAAGTTGACTTAGCATTAAGATCGACCTGTGACAGAGCACTGCACGCTGCGCAGCTCATATGGTCACGATAGTGCTGATCAAAAAATTTCACCGTGCGTGCCTCTAAACAATCAAATAACTCATGGGTAAGCGGCTGCAGCCATTTATATTGCCCCATCAATTTCGCCAAGTGGCGATAACAGGTCTCGCGGCGATTAGACAAGTACTCAGGTGCAATGAGCTGGCTTTCAAATTGGGTCAAAGATCCGGTTAAATAGAATACGATTCCCTGCACTAACTCTTTAACCTGTAGTGGTGTCGCCTCAAGTTCCCCCTTAGCCACAGCAGCATTGAGTGAGTCGGTAAACCATCCCCAAAAAGCATTGATACGCTTTTTAAAACGCTCAACCTTTTCATCACTGGCTAGCTGCCACACCATGGTATTAACCGAGACAGAGCGTAGCGTAAAGAAGCTTTTTGAGCGTTTAATGGTTTCAAAGGTAAACATAATAGGCAGCAGAACCTTCTCTTGCTCACTAAGGTCTGGGTATTGAGCAATAAAGATGGGCAGATGATTCGAGGTCGCACTTCTTAAAAATAAGCACACCAATACATCCTCTTTGCGCTCAAAGAATTTATACAAGGTCCCAGTAGAACACCCTACTTCTTTAGCCAGTTGAGAGAACTTAAATGACACTATGCCCTGAGTCTCAATGAGCCGCTCCGCCGCATCAAGAATTTGGTTGCAACGCATCATAGGTAATGTTTCAGAGGGGCACTTCATGCTCTTCGCCTTAATATCAATTTAGCTGAAGTATGCTCCAGCAACTTACCGTAATGACAGTTGATGCTTAATGTATCGGGATAAACCTCACGCTAAATGGGCTTTATTGGCGGGGTTTGTGAATTACATCAAACAAAGATTGGCATAAAAAATATCGGCTCCATATAAACTCCCAGCAACAATGGGCAGCGAATAAAAACATCCAAAAAAAGTTATTCGGGACATGGCTCACGAATAAGTTTGCCACTGAAAAAAAGCCGTGACTTACTTCACCTTTAACCAAGTGCAGAACCTCTATCTTTCTCTCACGCAGATGCAGAGGACAATCAAATGCACAACAGAAGAAACTTTTTAAAACTCAGTGCGGGTGCCGCGCTTGGCGGGATAGCCGCCTCTATGCCCGGAACCGTATCGGCCAGCGAATGCAACACCATCGAATGGGATGAATCCCACGACGTTATTGTGGTCGGCTCAGGTTTTGCTGGTCTATCGGCCGCATTAAACGCCAAGCGCCAGAGCATCGGTTCGGTATTGGTGTTAGAGAAAATGCAAGTGATTGGTGGCAACTCTGCCATCAACGGCGGCTGGTTAGCCATACCTAAAAACCCTACTCAGTTAGCCCAAGGCATCAAGGATGATTCACCCGAAGAGCTAGTAAAAGATCAGATCATCTCGGGTCGTGGCATGCAAAATGAAGATGCACTGCGTCAAATCGCTAACCGCTCGCTCGATGCGTATAACTTATGCGTAGATACTGGCGTTAAATTCCGTGAAGGCTTTAACATTCAGGTGGGTGGCCACAATAAAGCACGCGCCATCCGTACTCAACATGGCACTGGCGGCGATATCACCACCAAGCTTTATGAAGCGGGTGTAAAAGAGGGCGTAGATTATCGTCTGCAGCACTACATCGAAGACTTCATTATGGATGGGCAAAAGATCATCGGCGTTAAGGTACGTAAAAATTACCGTTTCCCAGATCTAAAGACTGGTACCACAATATTCATCAAAGCCAACAAGGCGGTTGTGCTAGCTAATGGTGGCTTTGCTCGAAACATGGCGCTGCGTGAAGCGGTTGACCCTTCACTTGACCCAACCCTTGATTGCACTAACGCGCTCGGCGCAACCGGTGAGGTAACCCTGACTGCTATGGCCCATGGTGCCCTGCCAGTGCACATGAACCTTATTCAAACAGGTCACTGGGGATCGCCTGATGAGGGCGGATTTGGTTGGTCTAACGCCTTGCTTTCTATCGGTTGGCATCAAGGCGCGGCAATCAGCGTGCTCAACGGCAAACGCTTTATGGATGAGCGTGCAGACCGCAAGACCTGCTCTGAAGCCATTATGAAAAACCGTAATGCTGACGGCAGCCCCGCGTATCCAATTGTACTGTTTAACTACAGCAACTACGCCAAAGACGATCGAGTGATCCGCGCCTTACGCGACAAGATGGCGTGGAAGCTCGACTCATTAGATGAGATAGCGGCTAAGTTCGATATTCCTGCGGCGCCATTGAAACGTAGCATCGCTGAATACAACACCCATGTTGAAGCCCGCAAAGATCCGCTCTTTAACCGTAAAATGGACACGGCTGAAGTGTTAACCGGCCCCTTTGTGGTATCTCGCATCTGGCCAAAAGTGCATTACTGCATGGGTGGACTAAAAACCGATTTAGGCGCTCGCGTGATCGATGGCCGCTCGATGGCATCCATCAAAAACCTCTACGCGATAGGCGAAGTCACTGGCGGCATCCATGGTGAAGCCCGTTTGAGTTCTACCTCCTGCCTAGAGTGCCTAGTGATGGGCATAGTGGTTGCAGAAACCATCCAAGCCGACCTTCAAGGAGCTGTCTAATGAACAAATTATTACTGAGTTTACTGCTAGGCCTTGCGGTTTCAGGCAGCGCTATGGCGGGCGACCTCGTCAAAATGAAAGGCAGCACCCAAGGGCGCGTGAACCACGAGTTTATCTACCAAGATGGTTGTCAGACTTGCCACCAAGGCTCAGGTAAAAAGAATGCGACCGACGCTGCCTGTGTTGAATGCCATGGCGATATCAACAGTATTGCAGTCGATGAAAGCAAGTTAGCGATCCCCGAAGCGCATCCGCACAAATCACTGCATTACAACCAAGGGGCAAGCTGCTTAGCCTGTCATGGCGAGCACGAGAAAAAAGCGCCCGTCTGCGCCGAATGCCACCGAACTTGGTTTGGTGAAATGTAATAGTTTCTGCTGTAAATACTAAAAAGACTAATAGGAAATGATGATGAGAAATACCACTAAGTTTATGCTGTCGATAGTGGCAACGGCGATAGCACTTTCAGGCTCAACCGCTTTCGCGGCTGAGCAAGAAGATGGCATCAAGGTTGGCGGCGCCGTACGTGTTAATTACGGTTACAAAGACTACGATGAAGCCTCAAAAGATAAGGGCGGAGACTTTTCTTTTGATATGACTGCGATCAAATTTGACGGTAAACAAGGTGACTGGGGGCTTGCGGCAGAATACCGTTTTACCTCAAGCACGAACTATATCAAATATGGCTACGGCTTTTACGACATCGATCCAGACTGGCAGCTACAGTTTGGTATTAATAAAGTGCCGTTTGGTAACCGTGATTTCATCTCCAACAGCTGGTGGTTTGGCCTACCCTACTACCTAGGCTTTGAAGATGACCATGATGTGGGTATCAAAGCTATTTATGAAAAAAATGGCTGGCACACTGACTTAGCTTTCTACAAAAATGCAGAATACGGCCCAACAGAAAACAAACGTTACTCGACCGACCTATACACAGGCACCATCAATGGTACCGAGTATAACAACGAAGAGACCAACCAGCTCAACATTCGCCAAACCTACACCGCTGAACACCAAGGCGGCCAAACCACCCTTGGTGGCTCGGTGCAGTATGGCCAAATCTATAACAGCAAAACGGGTAATAACGGCGACCGTTACGCCGTGGCACTGCACTTAGACAGCAGCTTTAAGGGCTGGAACTTACAGATGCAGGCGATGCAGTATGAGTATGATGCCGCCGATGCTGAAGACCCAAATAAAATCGGTGTCTCTGTGGTGAGTTGGCAGTACGAAATTGCCGCTAAAGGCCAAGCTTATAACGTTAATATTGCAAAAACGTTCGATACCGATTGGGGCAGCGTTAAATGTTACAACGACTTTGGCTTAATGACGCCCGATGTCGATGACGACAGCTATGACAACAGCATGCAAAACGTCACTGGCTGCGCGATTTCAGCAGGCCCAACTTACACCATGGTCGATTTTGTAATGGGTAAGAACATGACCTTCTCTACCGCCAACAACGACCATGTTGGCCTACCAGAGATGGGCGATAGCTGGGACAAACGCGTTAACATTAACTTTGGTTACTACTTCTAAAGCTATATGACGTTACCGGCAGAAGCGAGGCCGCTCTCACTTCGCTTCTGCCAAACTCTGGCGACTCTTTTAGAGTCTGCCAACATTTAGATTGGTTACGGCACTTCCCCCGGCTACCACCCCCTAGATGGTTCTCACTCTTTTTCGACTTTCTCTGACAGCCCACTTTAAATAACTATGAAATTAATGACTAAAACATGCATCTGTATCTGTTTGATTAGCTGTTTCTCCACTCCATTAACGGCAAGTGAATACCAATTTGGCGGTTTTCTTAAAACAAATGCGCGCTTTGTCGATGGCAACATCGCTTTTCAAGACAGCTGGACAGGCGGTGGCAGCGTCACTGATGCCACTAAGAGAACCCAGTTCAGTGCCGCAGAGAGTCGCTTTAATATGGGGATCGAGCATGGCGATGTCATAGGGTTTGTGGAAGTCGACTTTGCAGGGTCATCGCAAGGCAATGCGGTGTTTTCTAACTCCTATAGCCCGCGCCTTAGGCATGCCTATGTCGAATACCAAGGTGTTACCGTAGGGCAAACCTGGTCAACGCTGGTCAACAGCAGTACGTTTGCTGAAACAGCCGATTTAGGTGGCCCGCTAGTTGGCCAAGCGATGGTGCGTCAAGCGCTGGTCAAATTAACCAGCGGACATTGGCAACTGGCATTAGAAAACCCCTATACCTATGGCACTCAAACAGAGACAAAAACCACAGATAAGCAATGGATAGAGACTGACAACGACTATGTGCCCGATGCGATTATTCGCTATAACCAAGGCGGGGATTGGGGCAACGTCTCACTGTCGAGCTTGTTTCGGTATTTAGATCCCGAAGACACAGCCCAATTTGGTGCTGGAGTGTCGCTCGCCGCCAAGCTAAACACCTTCGGCCGTGATGATATTAGGCTGCAACTGCATTACGGCAACCTTGGCCGTTATGTCGGTACCGATGCGGCGCGTGACATAATAAAGGGTGAATTAGAAACAACCACAGCAGCAATGCTGGCTTATCGTCATTTCTGGACCGAACGCACGCGTTCAAGCTTATTTTACGGCCGCACAAAAACCGATGTCGAAGCCACTGACCGCGCCCATATTGGCCTCAATGTTTTTACCAATTTAACCCCAGCGTTAGTACTGGGCTTTGAAGTTGGCCGCTATCAAATCGATGACACCATCAGCTCATATCATGAAACGGCTCCGGCACAAGGTGCCTCTAATTACGTCCAACTCAGCATGCAGTTTCATCTGTGATCGCGTGGATAGGTAAGATTATTCGCGAGCTGAGTCACGAATAATTTTGCTGTTAAAAATGCGGCGTGATCCAATTCACCTTTACGACAAACCAATCACTTTATTGTTAGCTCAAGCACCAATTTACAAGCAAAATACCGCAGCGTTGCGGCACTAAAAATAGGATAGGAATGATGAAACTTAAAATGATGTTTGGTATTGCAGCACTAGCATCAACTGCTGCAGTTGCCCAAGGGCCACAATGTAACCACGCCCAACTCCCTTACCAACAGATGACGCCAGTACCATACGACAGCACACCATATGTTCCGCAAGACACTATGCCTGAGCAGTGCAGCAACCCTGAAGTTGAAGCCTATATTGCCGCTTGGGAAGCAGGTAAGATTGATTTCAACACCATTCAAGCCAACGACAGCATCCCCATGGATCAGCGCTTCTGTAAGACCTTGGATGACGACGGCAATATTCTAGAAGTTAAAGACTGTGATCGTACTAAGTCACCAGTTGGCTATATCTGGAAAGAGCTGTCAGACAGCCCTGTGGTTATTGGTATCACCGATGGTGGCAAGTCAGATCACGCACCACATTTTCATGGTCAACCTGAGTGTTATTACGTCGTTAATGGTGAAGGTCAAACACTGGCCGATAATAAGTTTAATAAGCTAGGCACTGGCCAATACTTTTACATTCCAGGCGCTACCATTCACAACACCCCTATCATGTCTGATAAAGGCTTAGGTGTGATGTATTGGTATCCAAACAATGCCCATTTCGATGGCTTTAAATATTACTGGCGTAAAGACGTTAAAAACCTTCGCGTTGCCGAAGAAGCCTTTGACCGCGTAGATGCCATCCGTAAGCGCGATCTCAACTTAGGCATACGGCACTAACGAAGCTTTCTTTAAAAAGTAACCAGCCGCAATAGCATTACACCATGCTCTCTAGGGGCCGATTGTCAATCGGCCCCTAAACTTAGCTCAATATCACAAACTATCGGTTTTAATCTACTTAATCTTGAGCTCTTGCCGCAACGTAAACACTCAGTAGGTGTCTCAACGCCCTATCTTCGACTTCAATATTTGCCAGCCATAACCATGTAGCTTTTACCCTAGCAGGCTAGTGATGGCTATTTTTTTATCAAAATAGCTTAATAATTCATCTAGATATTATTCAGTTTTCGTTCAGTTCACTTGAAATACTATTACCTCAACGAAAGACGGTAACACTTTATTTCATCAAGGAGCATATTATGAATAGCAAGAAATTAGCCTTAGCAGCCGTTATCACCGCTGTATTATCAGCACCAACCATGGCCGCAGATTGGTTCATCGGTGGCAGTGTCGGTGCCCAGCAAAATACCTACAAAGGGACCGCGCTGGGGGTCGATCCTGAATTTAATAATGATTATTTTTCTACTAAAGAGCGTGAAAACGACGCCGTATACGAAGTCAGAGCGGGCGCTTACTTAAATGATAATAATCGCCTCTATGCAACTTATTCATATAACTCTGACGACTTAGCCAAGCAGCAAAGTTTGTTGCTCTCATATGACTACCTACTTGGGCTTGATGCCAGCAACAAGCTGAACTGGTTTATTGGAGCCACGGCGGGCGTTAATCACATCAGTCCAGACACCTCATATCTATCGTCAAAAGACCGTTTTGTTTGGGGTGGTCAAACGGGGTTAATGTATAAAATTAACGATAACCTGAGCTCAGAAATTGGGTACCGCTATCTCAAGCAAGACTACGATATCGGGATCAGCACAGATGCAGGTTCGGCCTCCTTCTCACTTGATGATAGCCAGCAAGTTTACTTGTCTGTTGATTACCGCTTCTAATCTAGAAGGGGTTTCCACACAACGCCGTTATCTATGGATAACGGCGTTGTGTTATACGTCATTCAGATAAATTCCCCCTTAAATTGTGTGCCAATGGCAGAGATATCGCTTCCCGCGCTTTCAACAGGTCAAACCGAGCAGCATCGCAATGGCGAAGCTTATCTCGTTAAAATCCCTGCAAAAATGTAACTCATGGCACTCAGGGGGAAAATAAACGATGTTTAATTGAATTCTTGGTTACTTTTTGGACAATTAGTATAAATTAGCTATTCACTGTCATGGCGGCGCTGATAGAATCATAGACCCATCCAGAAACTATTAGGACTCCCGATGAGCCTTGAACTACTGTCCAAGCTGGAGACAAAA
This sequence comes from Shewanella sp. 553, assembly GCF_059338375.1. Classification (NCBI taxonomy): domain Bacteria; kingdom Pseudomonadati; phylum Pseudomonadota; class Gammaproteobacteria; order Alteromonadales; family Shewanellaceae; genus Shewanella; species Shewanella sp. 553. Next base: position 252,164 of record NZ_CM181701.1, on the reverse strand, counting down.
ATCCAAGCTGCACTCGAAACGATTGAGCTACTAAAAATGGAGCTCGAAGAAGAGAAACAAAAGAACAGCAGCCTAAGTGAAAAGAACCAACAATTAAGCCAAGATCTTCATTCATGGAATGAAAAAGTCACTGGCCTTGTGGGTTTATTAAATGACGAAGTGAGCGAGTAAATTCACTCACTAACAGCGAAGACCTAAACCGTCTTCGCTTCGTTATGTTGACGCTCGATTAACTGATTCAACTCGACAATGGCTTGCTTCACTCGAGGTAAACTTTGCCTTGGCAGTAAAAATCGTCCTTTGTCGAACTCCAGACGACCCAAATCTTTTACCCAGATAACACCTGACACAAAAATACGCGCATGTTTTACAATGAGTTTTGGGGCGTAAACCGGAAAAAATCTCATAAGACCTCCAAGCAAACGGCTCTGCGTTATTGTAATTATTGCTAAGTTTGACCTCATAAAACCGCAGTAAGTTTCCTCTCAATTCATCTTTTTTGCTCATTGCGGCAACACATCACATAAATACAAAAAATGTTCTTTGCTATCAGCCCACTATTTAGATCCGTCTTTTAATACCATAGGTATAATCCAGTATTGAATAGACACAAAAAAAGGAGCTTAAAAGCTCCTTTTGATGATTTACCGTTACACTTATTTAAGCGTGGTTAGGTAAAAAGCAATGTCTAACAGTTCATCGTAAGATTTAATTGCCCCAGTTTCGACACGATACTTACCATTAACCACTAACGCAGGCACGCCAGATAACTGAGCGTTTTCAGTTGCACGTTTCATCTGCGCCATCTGCGCACTCACCATAAACGAGTTAGCCGCTGCATCAAACTCTTTGCCTGATATGCCATTGGCAATAAACACTTGGCGAATATCATCGCGAGTAACAAAGCGTTGCTTCTTGTCATGAATGGCAGCAAATAGCGCTTGTTCAATCTTATCTTCCACTTTCAACTGATGCGCAATAGCGAATGCACGCGACATTTCTGTGCCCATTTCACGGCCAATAAATTCCACGTGATTTTGCTTAAACACGACACCCTCGGGGAGGTTAGCTTTAATCTGCGGTACCTGCACTTTGGCAAAGCTATAACAGTGAGGGCAATAAAATGAGAAAAACTCGGCAATTTCAGGCTTAGCTGTCGCAGGACCTTTATTTACCACAGTGTAATGCACACCCTCTTTATAATCGGCAGCCAGTGCCGCCATAGGGGCCATTAATAATGCCAATGCTACCAGTAACGCTTTTTTCATGATGATTCCTTTTGGGTGCTAACGCACCATCGACAATAACAATAATTTTGCACATAACATAATGTGCTTTGGAGTGTACCTCAAGCGCATTAGTTCATTTTTTCTGTTACAAGATACTCACTTATCCCTAATTAATATTGTGGAATTAAACTCAGAGGAGGCTCATCTAGCAGGGCCAACTGCTCTTTAAAGGCCAAAATTTGCTGCTCCCAATACCGCTCCTCGGCGTACCAAGGGAAATTCATCGGAAAGGCGGGATCTTCCCAGCGGCGACTGAGCCAAGCGTTATAGTGCAGCATTCTCATGGCGCGAAGCGGCTCAATGAGCTTAAGTTGGCGTTTATCAAATTCGCAAAACTCTTCATAGGCTTCAAGCAAAATGTCGAGTTGTAAGGTTTGTTGCTGCCGATCACCGGCTAGCATCATCCACAGATCTTGCACCGCAGGGCCCATTTTGGCGTCATCGAGATCGACAAACCCCGGCCCGTCAGGGGTCCACATAATATTACTCGGATGCAGATCGCCGTGCAGGCGCATCGATGTTGCATCCACTTCGGCCCATAAGCGTTTAGCCTTGGCAAGCACTTGCTCCACTATGGTGAAGTAGGCCACCTCTAAACTCGGTGGCACATGACCCGAGGCCTTAAGCCAAGCGAGTGACTCATCGCCTAATAATGCAGGGCTTAAGGTTTCGCGGTAGGTGAAGGTGTTGGCTTTAGCGTATTGATGCATGCGCCCGACAAAGCGTCCCACCTCTTCGAGTTGCTCCAGGTTATCCACTTCAAAGGCGCGCCCCCCCATCGACGGAAAAAGCGCAAACCGGAAACCTTGATAATGATGTAATGATTGCCCCTCGATAAGCACTGGCGTGGCGATGGGGATCTCTTGCTGGGCCAGCTCGGCGGAAAACTCATGCTCTTCTAAGATCTGTGCATCGCTCCAGCGCTCGGGGCGGTAAAACTTAACCACGTAACGAATTTGGCGATCACAGCGAAATTGATAGACTCGGTTTTCGTAGCTATTGAGCGCTAGCAACCCAGTTTCTGGATAAATACCCAAAGACTCAATCGCATCGAGAATTAAATCAGGGGTTAATGCTTGGTAGTGAAAACCAGCAGGGGTTGACGCATCGCTCATCGAGAAGACTCCAATAATGTCACTAAGTACTCTAGCACTTCAAACTCTTCATCTAACTCAACCGAAAGCCAGCAGATATCGCCGTAAAACTCATAGTGTAGCCCAATAAGTGTGCCTTCAAACTCTAACTGCCACTGATGCCTATCGGCCCCCCAGTGGCGCTCAATGACTCGACAATCCAACCTTTGTACTAGCGGAGTCGCAAAAGCCTCAAACTGATCAAAATCAATGTCGCCATTAATCATTAAGCTCTTTGCATTTTTATCGAGTGAATAGTTCATGGTGTCGGTTGCTCGAAACGGTCACATTGAATGCTTCCCGCCTCGTCCTCTTTACATTGATAGCCACATTGATAGGCACCCTGACCCGATTGACTCAACCTTGCCATTCCCGCCCCTTTGGCGAGGCACTGCTCTAGCTGATCATAATAACCGGCAATATAGGGGGCTAACTCCCCTTCGCTCACCTTATCTTGCTCGGGATAATAAAATAATGTCCATTGCGGCACTTGAGTACATGCAGTCAATCCGAGTAAGAGCGCGCAGCTGGATAATACGAGATAACGAATTTGCATAAATGCTCCAAATAATGGCAAATTGACATAAATGTTCCAGACATAACGTCTATTTGTTTCCATCCATGGCAAATTGACATAAATGTTCCAGACATAAAAAAGGCGACACCTGTTCGCCTTTAACGTCAATATAAATGCCAGTTTACACGGCTTATGCGCGTGTTGCAGTAGATTACTACGATGCTTTAGCCTTGGCTTTTTCGATACGCTCCATACGCCCTTCAAAACCGGTAATAGTGCCATCGCTTAAGCCATAATCGATAGCCGCTTGACACAACTTTAATGCGCCATCGTACTGACCACTATCATTGAGCAGGGTAGACAACTGCATAAAGCCTGTGCCTTTTTCTTTATCTGGAGCGGCTAAAGTGGCAAAAAGTGACTGATAGTCAGATGACAACTGCGCCCCATATTCACGGTATTGCTGCTGCTTGCGTTGCTTATAACACTCACCTATCACCTGCAATAAAGCGTTATGTTTATCGGTAGTTGCACTAGCACCACGGTAGTCATCTAGCGCCTTGGTCAACTTTTCGTTAGCCCAAGATTCATCGGCGAGAGGTAATTTTTTATCATCTGGCTCTGGCTCTGGCTCTGGCTCTGGCTCTGGCTCTGGCTCTGGCTCTGGCTCTGGCTCTGGCTCTGGCTCTGGCTCTGGCTCTGGCTCTGGCTCTGGCTCTGGCTCTGGCTCTGGCTCTGCAGCGAGGGTAACCGCTTCGCGCTCTGTTACAACAGGAGGAACGGTCTCTATCGACGCGGATTCATCAGAGGCTGCCGCATCGGCGTTATCGGCTGGCGTAGTGGTTGGCACCACAAGGTCCTTATCTTCGCCCGACACGATCTTTTCAACAGGCTGCTGTGCTTCCTGCTGCTCCTCTTGGGCTAATCGCTGTGCTCGTCTATATAAGAATATGCCGACAGCTACTAGCAAAATAATGGCTATATATTTCATTATCATCCACCGTTGGTTGATCGCGCCTCATGTACGGGCTGATTTTAGTTTACAAAAGATGTACAGATAGTAACCGATATAACGCATCGATTCTCTTGCTATAAATCAATTATTTATACCTCTTTTTCGCTCGGGTATCAAAAAGTGGCGCCCAAAATGCCATATTCGGCTTAAGTTTGTCGCTTTACATCGCAATATTGATGTAAAGCGACACTAATCGCCCTTATCTTTAAAGCACTATTTTGTGCGCACCTTCATAAAATCGATGATGATTTTTGTGTTCGGCATTCGCTCGCGCTACTCTCAATATAACCTAGCAAATAACTCGGGTATATCGATGGACGACATGCTGCTCAATGGTAGATTGCAACGTGAGTTTGAGACCATAAAGGCGATGGTTCATATTTATTGCAAAGCTCACTGCCAAGCAAAAGGTAAGCTGGAAGCCTGTCAGCAATGTCAGGCGTTCTTGGCCTATGCACACACTAAACTCGACCGCTGCCCTTATGGGCAAGCCAAGCCGACGTGTAATAAATGTCCGATACATTGCTATAAACCAGAACTAAAAGCCAAGGCCCGCCAAATCATGCTTTTTGCCGGACCGCGCATGCTGCTGCCCCATCCCATTATGGCAATACGCCACTTGTGGTCCGAACGCGCGGCGGTGCCAAGTCAGCCTCCTGTAGCAAGCTCGAATCGCCACCTGAGAATGGCGCAACAGAAACGTCAAGACTAACTTCGCCAACAACAAGAAACCGTAGCTTTAACGCCTCAATATTAACGCTCAAAAAAAGCACAATTCACTTGCGAAGCTCCCTGAATGCGTTGATGATAGGCAAATGACCTACAACGACTTTTTATACGAAGGCTATTGGTGGCTCTCTCTAATCGGTGGACTGCACTGTATTGGACTGGCCATCTATGTTCGTCATATATATCGCGATAACCACAACAACCATAAGCTATTGGGGGCGATATTTAGCCTGCTAGCTCTGTACTTTTTAACCGGGCTTATCAGCAAAACCAACACTCCACTGCCCTTACCCATGTTATTTATTCTGATTATTCCGGTGTATTTTCTGTTGATGCCGCTGTTGTACCTGTATTGCTACCGCAGCCTGCATAATATTAATCGCGACGTTCGTTTATCGGGTCACTTCTATCCGGCAATAATTCTGAGCATATTGATAAGCCTGTCTTTTATTTTAGATAGCAACCTTTCCCTCAATGTTCAGCACGTTAACAATATTAGCCTCGTTACCTTTTTAGGTGCTCTGCTGCCAGCACTACTAAGCTTGCAAGCCCTTATCTATTTCTATTTGATCATCAAGCTGCTCAATCAATTTAAAGGACGTTCGCGCCGCGCCCATCAAAATAGCCTTAATGATATTAAATTTAGGTGGCTACTGGCCTTAACCTTTGCCATGTTAATTAACTGGCTCGTTCGAACGGCACTGGTCATATTACCCTTTTATTTTGGTGACCATGTCTCTATCACCGCCCAAGCCATCACCCGCTTATGTTTATTATTAACCGTCTATGTTTTGGCCTTATATGGACTTAAACAGATCACCCTAGCCGCCTACCTCAGGGGCAGCCTATCATCTAAAATGGCGCATCCCAGCCGACCACAAACCAGTCAACAACTGCTCGATGCCGAAGAGCTCAATTATCTGCAACATATTTTAAAAGCGGACGATACCCAGGACACCGACGCAAAAGAACCCTAACTCTGTTGCACAAAAACCATTTTGAGTTAATGTATCCCACGGCAACTCAGCCACTTAAAACAATAATGACAAATGCACAACTGAAGGGATCAAGATGGGAAGAGTCAATAAACTCACCGTACTTGCGGTGATCTCCGCCGGACTAATGGGATTAACAGGCCAAACTGTTGCTACCGAACGTACTCACCACATTACTAACAACGATTTTTTTGATATAGCTAACATGGGTCATGTGCAATTAAGCCCAGACGGTAAACAGGCTGTGTGGTTAGAGTCTCGCTGGGATAAAGCATTAGACAAAGCCCAAAAAGATCTGTGGCTAGTCGACATTAAATCACGCAAAACCAGCCGCCTCACCTTCACCAATGAAAGTGAATCTAGCCCACAGTGGAGTCCAGATGGCCAATATATTTACTACTTAGGTCAGCAAACCCACGAAGACAAAATAGCGCCATACAACGGTAAAGCCCAAGTCTTTAGACTGTCGATACAAGGCGGCGACACCGTCCCGGTGACCAAAGAAACCGAAGGCGTTAAGGCGTTTCAAGTCGGCCATGATGGTCATAACCTCTATTTCTTAGCCAATAAAACCACTACCGAAGCCGATGATTGGGCCGATATGCGTGCCAGCCACAGCGCCCCTAAATATGGCCATGGTAAGATCACCACCAACCCATTGTATAAGCTGGATCTCGAGCATTATCAGCAATCATTGCTACTCGACGACGATAAAGTGGTATGGGAGTTTAAGGTGAACCAAGATGCCAGCCAAATTGCCCGCATCACCACTGCCGATAACGAACTAGTACACTTAGAAGGTTGGTCAAACCTCGAGGTATACAACACCCGCACGAACAGCAATACCCTACTCCCCGACAGCGCTTGGCGCCAAGATGCACCATCGCCTTATGGTTGGTTACTCGGCCTCGACTGGCACGCCAACAACCAACAGCTGGCCTTTCGAATCGATTTCGATGGCCATCCGGGTAAACTCTTTGTCGTTACACCACAGCAAAAACAGGTCAAACCGCTAGAAATTAAACGTAGCGGCGATATCACCCTCAATGGCAGCGACATTCAGTGGCGCCCCAATAGTGATGAGATCTGTTATCGCGGTGCCGACCATGGCCGCGTTAAGCTATTTTGCACCGATATCAACCAACAACTGCAGGGTGATACGCGCACGGTGATCGCCGGCGATCTGGTGATGGGCAGCTACAGCTTTAGCCATGACGGTAAAAAACTCGCCTTTAACCACAACGGACTCGAGCATTTTAGCGATCTGTTTATTGCCGATGCCGCCAGCAAGAAAGCCAAATATAAGCGCATCACTAACATTAATCCGCAAGTCGACAGCTGGATTTTGCCACAAATATCTGTGGTCAAATGGACCGCGCCAGATGGAACACAAGTCGAAGGCATCCTCGACTTACCCGCCAACTACAAACAGAGTGACGGACCACTGCCGCTAATAGTCCAACTGCATGGCGGCCCAACGTCTGCGACACCGTACGCCTTACAACATCGCTCCTACGGCCGCTCAACCTTTACCGCCAATGGCTGGGCACTGTTGTCGCCTAACTACCGCGGCTCGACAGGCTATGGCGATAAATTCTTAACCGACCTTGTAGGCAAAGAACATGACATCGAAGTTGCCGATATCCTGTCGGGAGTCGATCACCTTATCGCGTTAGGCGTTGCCGACGGTGACAAAATGGCGGTGATGGGCTGGAGTAACGGTGGTTATCTCACCAATGCGCTTATCAGTACCACCCAGCGCTTCAAAGCGGCAAGTTCTGGTGCAGGGGTGTTCGATCAACGCCTGCAATGGATGCTCGAAGACACCCCAGGCCATGTGATTAACTTTATGCAGGGTTTGCCTTGGGAAAAACCCGACGCTTACACTCATGGATCCTCGCTCACCCATGCCAATAACATCAACACGCCGACCCTAATTCACATTGGCGAAAACGATCAACGCGTACCGCTGGGCCATGCCCAAGGGCTATATCGCACCCTAAAACATTACCTTAATGTGCCTGTGGAGCTGTTGGTGTATCCCGGTGAAGGCCATGGACTGAGCCACTATCAACATCGCCAAGCCAAAATGGATTGGGACCAGAAATGGTTCGAACACTATGTGCTGGGTAAAGAGCAACCTAAAACGGCTAAGTAAAACCATGACACAGCAACTGGCTACCAGAATGAATGGGCTGAACCTTAGCTGACAAAACTCAATAAAAGCGCTTTTATAGGCGCTTTTTTCATCAAATAGCATTCAGTTTTTAGCTATCTGTGCGTATGCTAATAAGCATCCACATCAATAGATGAGAGTTAGCCAAGGGTTGATAACACAGATAATAGGCCAAATATTTAGCCTAGCGCGATTCATCCCATGCAGAAATGACAACCTTAAAACAGGTTGTGCGCTGGCTTTTAGCATCGCCGCTGTACGAAACGAATATTGATAACAGTGGGTATAACCGTATCTAAATAAAGGAGTGCATCATGAAGAAGTGGATATCACGTTTAACCGCTAGCTGTTGTGTCATTGTTGGCTTACTGTTTGCCCAAGCCTCATTTGCCGCCGATAGCTACAGCGAAGCACTAAACAACTTTAAAAAAGCCCCAGACACCCAACAATTTTTTAATAGCGCCTATGGCTACGCTATTTTCCCCACCGTAGGTAAAGGCGGCATAGGCATTGGCGCAGCCTACGGCAAAGGGCGCGTCTATCGTGGCGGCGTGCATACCGGCGATACCAGTTTGTCGCAACTGTCGATTGGTTTCCAACTCGGCGGTCAGGCTTACAGCGAAATTATTTTCTTTAAAGACGCCAAAGCGTATGAAGAATTTACCAGCGGTAGTTTCGAGTTTAGTGCGAATGCATCGGCGGTCGCGATTAACGTCGGCGCCAATGCCCAAGTGGGCACCACAGGTAACTCGGCTGGTGCGGGGCAATCGGGCAGCAACAAAGCTGCAAGTGCCTCATACATCAATGGCATGGCGGTATTTACCGCCGCTAAAGGTGGCTTAATGTATGAAGCGGCGCTTGCTGGACAATCCTTCACTTTTGAGCCCAAATAGTCATCATCTAACAGGGGAGCCAGATGGCTCCCCCATCTATTTAAACTTCTTCCCATCTGGCTTATGGTTTTCAGCTGAATTAGTTTTTAGTTGAATTGGTTTTTATTGATTGATGGTAGCGTTAACCTTCATCGTTTTAAATTGCTTGCCGCAGGCTATTCGTGCAGGTACTTCTGTGACACGCCGCAAGTACAATCCCTGTAGGCTCTGCCGTGACATCCATGTCACGGAAGGTCACAGCCGCACCTACACCGACTTATCTATCTCTTCGATTTTGCGTTACAGGTGTCATTCAGGGCATTAAAAGCTAAATTATTTTTGGACAAAAGTGTGTTGGCCTTCGAATGAAGGTTGAGGCATTTTGCGTGATTGGTTTTTAGTTAACGATGGTAGCGTTAACCTTCATCATTTTGAATTGCTTGCCGCAGGCGTTTTTCGTGCAGGTGCTTCTGTGACACGCCGCAAGTACAATCCCTGTAGGCTCTGCCGTGACATCCTTGTCACGGAAGGTCACAGCCGCACCTACACCGAGTTCTTAATCTCTTCGATTTGACCTTACTAGTGTCACTCGGACAATCAAAAGCTAACTTATTTTTGAACCAAAGCTTGTTAGGACTAATGTTCTAATTGGTATGTTTCAGATTAATATTTGTATAGATTAACGCCGCCAACACAGGCGAGCGGCAGCGAGTCCAGCCAGCTTGCTGGCGTTTGTGATTGGCCTTGTTATGAATTAAATTAATGTAACAATGAAAGAGGACACCGCAAAAAATAATGAAACAATAGAAACGTACAGACTTAACTTGGAACAAAACATTTCGATTTTTCATCTATCTATTCGGTTGGAATCCAAGGTATTATCATCATGTGATTTATAAAACCCTCATCCAAGCCTCATACTCTTTATCATCCTATCCTAGCTCTTCATTATATTTCGATGGCTCGTACTCTTTGAAAGCTCTGTTGTATACTCTAAAGCTTTCGCATAAATCTTTATTGTTTGAGTAATATACAGTTTTTCGCTTCCTCTCCATCTGAGCTAATTCTTTATTACCACGAACAAATTTAATACCTACTATTGGACGGCTCCATTTCCCCAATGATTTTTCTAGATCAGTGGCTGTAACACGCTCAAATGAGTTGCTGCCCATTTTTCTCGCTAGCATCTCACAATCTAGTTTTTCAGATACAGAATTTGCAATACTTAAAAACTGACAGTACATCTGTTTGTGTGGATAGCAAACGTAGTCATCATATGAAATAAAAAAGTAATTAAGATATATATTCACATCATGGATCATTTTCATTGTGCACTCTCAATTTTTATTGCATAACGCCCACAACATGAGTCGGAATGCAGCGACAAAGCCGCAGAGTGGAGGTTCAGTCCCGCAGGGGCTAACGTGGTTGTGATTGTTATGTGTTGTTTAACTCTGCGATTACCCATGGAAATGGCTCCTCATATTGAATGGCAAGCAGCTCATCCATAATTTGGCTATATTGAATAGTTTGCCACCTTTGTTGCTCTTCATGCTCGTTAATCAATCTCAATGCCCACATATGGTTGGGAACAATGATTTGAGTCGTCGATGGGTCAAATCGGTATCCTTCGGTCTTAATTCTCCATTCTCGCTCCCAAGTAAAATCTATTGAGGGCGGCTCATATCTCATATGCCTCCAGCTATTTTCCTCAGAAAGGAGGGAGTAGTCGCTTTCTGGCTGATAAAAAACAGGCCGACCACCAAGGGCGAATATGTGTTCTTTGGTCGTATAGATTCCAAAAGGAGAATAAGGTGTATAAAAAGTTGGATTTAACAGGCCGCTTCGTAAACTTGACATCGGCGCTTCAGAGAAACAGACACAGAGCGATCCATCTCTAATTTTCTTTCTTGAACCGTGAACTTCGCATTGCCCAATAATACTCAGAAGATTTTGATATGCATCCTCCTCATTTTCCCCCTTAGTGAAGTGAATCAGAATGTCTGACATATCCTCTCTCATTCGCGATCTCCTGACACATAACAGCTTATTGAATAGCAGCTCAATAAACTGCCTAAAATTTAACTTACAGCAACTATGCCACGCTAATACATTGAAATAAAGCGACAAAGTTAACATCAGTTTCAATAAATTTGAATGAGTCGCACGCATAACTTAACAAGTTGATGTAGAGGTCTCTACAACAAATTATTAAATCACAACAATTCAACTAATTATAAAATTGCAGGCAGTTTATCGAGCATAAAAAACAGGTTTTTTGCTCTGTTTTCTAGCGCGCATCGAACGTGGCGAACGTTTGTTAGCTTTTGAACTAGCGGCTCACACCAAGTGAAGCTAAATCGAAGAGACAGAATAACCCGGTGTAGATACGGCTGAGGGTATCGAAAACAGGGACGTTTTCGTTAAGCGGCCAAGGACGGCGAAAAGCGCCCCGAAGCAGTATCTGCACATTAGCCTGCTGCAAGCAATTAACTCACATTGAAGGTTCAACCTTCACCACTTCCAATAAATAAAAATGCAGCCAGCCGCTACTCAAGCAAATGTCATTGTTCTTCATGCCAAGGCCCAACAAACTTTGGGGCAAAAACACGTTAGTTTTTGATTTGCTATTCGCTCCAATTGAAGCCAAATCGAAGAGGCGTTAGAGATCGGTGTAAGCGCGGTTTTGGCCTTCGAAATCATGGCCGAAAATGTTCCAGACATTTTTCGGCATTCCCTCCGTCCTTGGAGGTCAGATGATTTCGCAGAGCCCACACGGACGTGTTCACAACGATATCCCTATCTAAAAGCCAGTTCGACAATCCCTGTCTCTCGTTCGTTAGCATGAAGCGACGCTTCACTCACCGAGCCAAAAGAGCGCTTGCACATTCCCCGCCGGACAGGCGATTAATAACAGTGAAGGTACACCTTCAAACACACCCAACAAATAAGATTCAGCCCAACGCTACTCAGCTAAATAAAAAATGCCAAACCTTCATTCCAAGGCCACGGCTATTCATGCCCCCAAGGAGCTGGCGGCAACGCTACCGGCTTGCTCAAATCAAACTCCACCTTAAAATCGCGATTTGCTCGAGTTAAGCGATACATAAAACGGGTATCGGTGATCCCCATGTGCCACACATTGGTGACCGACTGGCTAAGGCCATTTTGCTTGAAATTATCGATAGAAAATTGATCAACCGGAAATGATTGCAGCTGGGCACTGCCACTGTCGATGGTGTCGCCACCATACATAGTGACCTTATCTTCACTGCCGTCTTGATGGCGGTGATCGTGCTTTAATCTAAGCCCGGTGTCGGTTTTGGTGATGACCCAAGTGCGTGAATGATCCTCGCCGACATGAAACGGCACTTTTAACTCATTATCACTACACTCACGCACATGCATGACTAAGGTTTTGCCGCTAAACGCCGAATCGGCGCTATTACCTGCAGTGACAACGCCCTCAAAGGCCTTGCCACAATGTGCGGCGATACGGTCAAAAAACGCAGCTTGCTCAGTGCTTACAGCGATAGCGGGGATCGCGAACATGGCCGTCATAATAAATAGAGGTAACTGTTTTTTCATTGTATTTCTGCTCTCCATTAAAGTAACAAAAAACAGTACCACATTCATATAAATTAAAACTGAATAAAAACTGCCCCGATATATCTGAGATCCTTATTCGGCAATCACGTATAATCTTGGGTCCAACATCATTTCTTAATCAATAAACCCCATCCTATTATGAGTAAATACACCGCGCCGACATTTTCGATTTCACTGCTGCACCCAAAATATTGGGGAGTACTGACACTCGTGGGCACTAGTTACCTTTGCAGTCTGCTGCCCTATTTCATCCAGATCCGTATGGGCAAAATGCTCGGACGTCTGGCTATTCGTTTTATGAAAAGTCGCCGCAAAACGATGGAGCGCAACTTAGCCCTTTGTTTTCCAGACATGAGTCCGGATAAGCGTGAACAGCTGGTTAAAGAGAATATCGACAACACGGGGTTAGCCCTGTTTGAAACGGGGATGGCGTGGTTTTGGTCTGATGCCAGAGTGGCAAAGCATGTGACTATTAAGGGAATGGAGCACATAGATAAACTGGCCGCCGAAGGTCGCGGTGTGCTGTTAGTCGCGGTGCACTCACTTAATCTTGAGCTCGGTGGCCGCGCATTCGGTCTACACATACCGGGCATGGGCGTATATCGACCGAATAACAATCCCTGTTTTGACTATTTTCAATATAAAGGCCGCTCTCGTGGCGGGCATGCGTTAATCCATAGAAAAAATATCAAGTTTATGCTGGAGTCATTAAAAAATGGCGAGCGTCTCTGGTATGCACCGGATCATGATTATGGCCGCCGCCGCTCAACCTTTGCCCCGCTGTTTGCCGTTGAAAAGGCCTGCACCACAACCGGCACCAGTATATTAGTCGATGGCTCCGACTGCGCCATTGTGCCGCTAGTAATGGTGCGCAATAACGACAAAGGGGATTACACCCTAACGGTAAAAGCGCCACTGATTAATCAGTTTCCCAAAAATGATCCCGAGGCCGGCGCTCATTTTATTAATAAAATTGTCGAAGCTTCGATCATGGAAGCCCCAGGGCAATATATGTGGCTTCACCGCCGCTTCAAGACTCGTCCAGAGGGTGAAGCCTCGCTATATTAATCCTTGTAGGTTAATCAAACCAAGCGGCGGTTTTTTCTGCCGCTTGGCTTTTGACATGGTCATCGACATACAGACTCACCATGGTCAGCGCGGCGGCAAGCGCACCTAAATCATCGGTAAAACCGACCAGAGGTGTTAGGTCGGGTATCGCATCTATGGGGGCGATAAAATAGGCTAGCGCACCAAAAATAATGGTCTTGGCCCATTTAGGGGTATCGGGACGCTGCGCGGCGTAGTAAAGCCATAGGGCTTTTTCTATCACGTCTCGACCCGCTTGCTTGGCAAACAGCTTCACCTTATGCCAAAAGCCTGCATCACTATAGGTGTCGCTGCCATCATTGGACCCGTGTTGACTCATGGAAAGCTCCTTAAAAAAATAGGGCAATATCGATGATATTCCCCTATTTTGATGCATTTGACTAGGTCTGTGACCTAACTAACGTTGATGCTTTGGCGTAGTACCCCAACCATTTTTAACCGGCCGCTTAGCCCCTTTGCCTGCGCCTTGCCCTGCAGGGGCCGATTGGCCTGAACCGCTTTTATGGGCCGAGGGTTTCCCCTTGGCTTTAGGTTTACCTGCGTTAGGCTTGCCCGCTTTATCCATACTCTTACGCTCATCAAACTGATCGGCCGAGAAGCGAGTCACGGCTTTTTTACCTGCTGGCGTCTTGCCCTTAGCAGGCTTAGCCCTAAAGCCTTGACGCTCTTGGCGGGTTTCTGCCGGCACTAAGCAATGGGCGCCGCTACCGATCAACTTCTCTTTGCCCATGGCAATTAAGGCTTCCCGGATCATCGGCCAGCCAGCAGGATCATGGTAACGCAGCAAGGCTTTATGCAGCTTACGCTGACGACCGCCCTTGGGTACTTGCACTGTTTCGCTGGTATGTTTCACATTTTTAAGCGAATTGAGCTCAGTATGATAAATGGTGGTGGCGTTCGCCATCGGCGACGGATAGAAGTTTTGCACTTGATCGAGCTTAAATTTTTGCCCTTTAAGCCACAACGCCAAGTTCACCATATCTTCATCTGTGGTGCCTGGATGCGCCGAAATAAAATAGGGGATCAAATACTGCTTCTTGCCCGCCTCGGCCGAATACTTATCAAACAACTCTTTAAACTTGTCGTAAGTGCCCATGCCGGGTTTCATCATCTTATTGAGCGGTCCCTCTTCGGTGTGCTCGGGGGCAATTTTGAGATAACCGCCCACATGATGACTGGCCAACTCTTTAACGTAGCGTGGATCTTCGGTGGCTAAGTCGTAACGCACACCCGAAGCAATAAGCACTTTTTTAATGCCCGGCACGTCACGTGCCGCGCGATACAGATCGATCGTCGCCTGATGGTCGGTGTCCAGATGACCACAGATGGCCGGGAACACACAGGACAAACGACGACAGGTCTTTTCGGCTTTTTCGCTCTTACAGCCTAAGCGATACATGTTCGCCGTCGGGCCACCCAAGTCAGAGATCACTCCAGTAAAACCGGGCACTTTCTGCTGGATATCTTTGATCTCTTTAATAATAGAATCTTGCGAGCGGCTCTGAATAATCCGCCCTTCATGCTCGGTAATCGAGCAGAACGAGCAGCCACCAAAGCAACCACGCATAATGTTAATCGAGGTCTTGATCATGTCATAGGCGGGGATCTTGGCATCGCCATAGACAGGATGCGGCACCCGTTGGTAGGGCAGATCAAATACGCCATCCATCTCGTCGGTGTTTAATGGCCATGCTGGCGGATTGACCCAAACAGCCCGTTCGGCGTGAGTCTGAAATAGCGCACGGGCACAACCGGGGTTTTGCTCTTGATGCAAGATGCGCGATGCATGGGCATAGAGAAACTTATCTTCGGCGACTTTTTCATAGCTGGGCAGCAACACATAGGTATTTTCCCATGGCTTAGGGCGCGGCGGTTGTACCGTAATAGGCTTAGGCGCATCGTTGTCGAACACCTTAACATCGCTCGGGCCAGAGAGGTTTTGACAGCCCACATCGTCGGCGCCGTAAGGATTGGGGATCGGGTCGATTTTATGCAGTTGATCCAGCTTACGCGAGTCCATGCCTTTCCAGCCCGGCAGCGGCTCCTTACGAATCACCGTGGTGCCGCGCACATCATGGATCTCACTGATAGACTCACCCGCTGCGAGGCGGTGCGACAGTTCAACCAGCGGACGTTCGGCGTTACCGTAGACTAAGATATCGGCCTTGGCATCGAGGATCACAGAGCGACGCACTTTATCTGACCAATAGTCATAATGGGCGATACGGCGTAAACTCGCTTCGATGCCACCAATCACCACAGGCACTTGCTTAAAGGCTTCTTTGCAGCGCTGGGTATAAACAGTGACGGCGCGATCGGGGCGCTTACCGCCAATATTACCCGCGGTATAGGCATCATCGTGACGCAGGCGACGCTCGGCAGTGTAACGGTTGATCATCGAGTCCATGTTGCCAGCGGTCACACCAAAATAGAGGTTAGGCTTGCCTAACTTCATGAAGTCATTTTTATTCGACCAATCGGGCTGCGAGATAATGCCAACGCGAAACCCTTGCGCCTCAAGCATACGGCCAATCACCGCCATACCAAAACTGGGGTGATCCACATAGGCATCGCCTGTGACAATAATAATGTCACATGAATCCCAGCCCAGTTTAGCCATCTCTTTGCGCGACATAGGCAAAAAAGGCGCCGCTGGTTCAGTACGGCCCAGATACTTGGGATGAGTAAATAACGTGGATTCAACCTGCATGAATAATACTGCCTAACTATCAAACCAATAAATAAGTGTAGTCACTCAGGGAGATGCCCCAATAGACCAAGCCATGTGCGCCAATTACCGCAGCGAGGTAACACTCGCGGCGCAACCTTAAAAAAGACGCGGAGTATAACAGCTACCCCCTCATTATTGCGACCAAAAAAGCAGCAATCCGGTAATATTACGCGCCAATAATAAAATAGCCAATATTAACCACAGACAGCGTAAGGATAAGGATCCAGGTTAATAATACCCCCCAAAATCGCCCCCAATGATAACCCCCTTGCCCCAAGGTTAATCCCAGCGCGTGCAACACTCTGGCTAGCAGCCAAATCAGCCCCAAAAGATGCACATATGCTTGCGGTAAACCGTTAAGCTCGGCCACCAGCAGCAACATCAGCGCCATAGGTGCATGCTCAATCAGGTTACCGTGCACTCGGTTGGCAAGGCGCAATGTGGGCTGACCGCCTGTGCCTAAGCCAACCTTTAAACGACGCCTTAGTTTTACGACTCGCAATGCAAAATAAACCGCCATTATGGCGGTTAACCCGATATATAAACTGGATACTATGACCGACATTGTCTCTCCTCGTGGTGAATCTTCACGCCAATCGTACAGCGCAGAGTAGTTAGCTTACGTCAGCAGGCCGCTTAATTGTAACTTTAAGGTTAATTCCCGCGGCGGCATCGACAGCGATAGGCAGTAAAAACTTACCAAGCCGTTAACCTTTTTAACCTAAGATGGGGTAAGATGCGCTCGATCTAGGGTCACCCATCGGTTTTATCATCATGGAACAAACAAGTGGATAGCGAAGAATTTATAGAAAAGCGCAAATTTATCATCAAGTTAGGTAAGTACCTGCATAAATTTGGCACCCCAGCTTATCGCTTAGAATCTCACCTTCAGAGCATCTCAAAGTTATTGGGTATTGAAGGCTATTTTCTCATCTCGCCCACCTCGATGACCTTTGTATTACAACATGATGCCGACCAAGAATATAACCATGTGGCTCGTGTCAGGCCCGGCGATCTCGATTTAGGCTCACTGGCACGAACCGACGAGTTGGTGGGTGAGCTGGTATCTGGCAAACGCACCTTACAAGAGGCCACCGACCGACTGGAAGAGATTGCTAACAAACCTAGCCCTTACGGCACCCTATTAACCTTATTGGCGTTTGGCTGTTCGGCGGGCGCCTTTGCTATGTTAATGGGCACCAGTTGGCATGACGTATTTTGGTCGGCGGCCCTGGGGCTCATGGTGTATGGCCTCGTTTACCGCGCCGAACGCTCGACACGTATTGCCGAAGCCCTAGAACCTCTGGCAGCCATTTTATGTGCCATCGTCGCCTGTGGCATCGCCTATTTTGACCCTTTTATTAATATCCCGGTGGTGATTCTGTCGGGCATCATTATCTTTGTCCCCGGGCTGGCGTTAACCCTGGGCTTGGCCGAATTGGCCGCGCGAGATTTAATCTCCGGCACCGCGCGTATCATGGACGCGTGCATGCTGCTGTTTAAGCTCTATTTTGGCGCCATATTTGGCATGGTGATTGGCTCGGCAATCTTTGGTGAAACCATCTATTTTGAACCCGATCCCTTGCCTCGTTGGGCCATTTGGTCAGCGGTACCCATCTTGTCGATGGCGCTGGTTATCATCTTTAAGGCGCGTTTAAAGGATGCCGCTTGGGGGGTGTTTGCCGGTATTATCGCCTTCTTTTCCGCCATGCTCGCGGGCATCTACTTGGGCGAGTCTATCGGCATCTTTTTTGGCGCCTTGGCGGTCGGGATCTATTCCAACTTATATGCCCGCTGGATGAAGGCTCCCGCTTCCATTGCACTACTGCAGGGGATCGTTATCTTGGTTCCCGGCAGTAAAACCTATATTGGTCTCAATACCCTCATATTGGGTGAAACCATGCTCAACCAATCCCATATTGGCTCACAAATTTTCTTAATTTTTATGTCGCTAATCGCCGGGCTGATATTTGCCAACGTGGCCGTACCACCGCGCGGAACCCTATAGCCTATGCACTATGCTGATACATTGCGCCGCATGTATCAGCATTTGCGTAAATAAAATCATTACCTTATTTCAATTCCCAGCTTGACTAATACTGACACTGGGTGTGTTATTAAAATGTATCTTTTTTGTGGTCACGAGATGCTTTAATCATCACATAACAATAAGGTGGGTCGCTCCATGCCATATGTCGCTCGCTGTATTGCGCTATTAAGTTACCTGCTGCTAGCCCCGCTGCATGCAGCTATCTCCCCTGAGCCGACATCTGCGCCATCGAATACTCAAGCAGGGTTAGCCAACACAGCACAAACCGATCCCCAAACGGTAAAAACCCCCATCAACAATATTGTCGTGGTTAGCCACGCCATATTCGATGAGTCCGATCCAGATGCTTTTTTTATTCACCGTTGGGCCAATTATCTGCACATCAATACCCGCGAGTCGACCCTACTGAGTAAACTCAGCTTCAATGTGAATGACGAGGTGTCACAACAAGATATTGAAGAAGCACAGCGAATTTTAAGGTACGAGCCTTACATTCGCGACGCCAAGATAACGTTTGCGCAGCCCGACCCTGATGCGGCGCCAAGTGACCCAGGAAAAACCGTATTAGTGGAAACCTGGGATAACTGGTCACTGCTGCCCACATTTAGCGCCAGTAGAAGTGGTGGTGAAAGTAAATTTTCTATCGGTATTAAAGAAGATAACTTACTCGGTTACGGCATCCGCACTCGTTTGAAATACAAATCCAGCGCCGATCGCAGCGGCTACCAGCTGGCCTTTCAAGCCCCCATGGATGACTGGATAAGACGCGCCACTCTCTCGGCAAACTTTTACGATAACAGTGACGGTGAAGCGGCCATGGTTGACTTCACCAAGCCGTTTTATACTCTTGACGATACCGATATGTACTCAGGGCGTTATATCAATGATTTACGAACCGATACTCTGCGCCAAAATGGGGTTGATGTGGATCAGTTTGAGCATCAAATCAATTTCTATAATGCGCAATACGGTTGGCGCCTCAACAAGGTCAATGACTGGCGTTCACGTGTATTAGTGGGGATCACTCAAGATCAACACACCTTTAAGCATATCGATACCTTTGTTGACGGCCCGCTGCCACAAGACCGAGATTATCACTACCCTTGGATAGGCTATCACTATCTGCAAGATGATTTTAAAGTGCTCAACAATGTCTACCTGATTAACTATAACGAAGACATTAACCTTGGTTGGCAACACTATGTCAGCCTGGGTATCGAAACCCAAGACACTAATGACAGCTCCCCTGTGGGTTATCACATCAACTGGCGATCATCGAGGGGATATCAAAGCCAAGCACAATTGCTACTGATGAGTATCGATGGCGAAGGCGTGTTTGCCACCAGCCAACCCGACTACTTTAAGGTGAATACGACAGCGGAATACTTTTATAAGCTGTCACCTAAGTGGACCGCTTATGCCAAGATGCGCTTGAGCGCCTCACAAAACAACTACCTCGATCAAACTTTTGCTCTGGGTGACAACACAGGCGTACGGGGTTACCCCAATGATTACCAACACGGTGATAACCAGTGGTTAGTCACTGCCGAAATTCGTAACTACCCTAATATTAATCTGTATCAACTGGCCGAACTTGGTTGGGCGGTATTTAGTGATTATGGCCATGCCACAGGCGGAACCGACCAAGATAATGAAGAGTCCGGCCCCATAGGTAGCTTTGGCATTGGGGCGCGCATTTACTCGTCGCGGTCCAGTTATGGCAGTGTGGCCCATATCGATTTATCAGTGCCCTTTACCAGTGGCGCCGAAGTCAACAGTTGGGAATGGCGCTTTCAAGTAAAACAGCATTTTTAACGGCTATGCAGCCCGAGGCGATAGACTTAGTAACGTCCTACAGTGGCCATACGATAAGCAGTAACGGTAAGCTAACCGCCACGACCAATAGCTCAAGCGGCAACCCCATCTTCCAATAATCACCGAAGCGAAATCCGCCAGGACCTAAGATTAAGGTATTATTTTGATGCCCTATCGGAGTCAAAAACGCGCACGAGGCGCCGATGGCCACCGACATTAAAAAGGTGTCTGGATTCACCCCGAGCTGAGTGGCGGTACTGATGGCAATGGGGCACATCACTGCAGCGGTGGCGGCGTTGTTCATAAAATCTGACAGACTCATGGTCACCACAAGGATCAACCCCAAGGCGACGATGGGATTTCCCTGCGCCACGTTATCGAGCAACGCCTTAGCCAGCAGATCGGCCGCACCTGTCGAGGCGGTAATGCTGGCAACAGGGATCAGCGCCCCAAGCAAGACAATAACCGACCAATCGACAGCATCATAGGCACTTTGCAGTGGCACTATGCTTAGTGCCATATACGCAAGCATCCCCATGGCAAATGAGATCGCAGTAGGGACAAGCCCGGTTGCGGCGCCAGTGACAGCCAACCCCATGATGATCAACGCCAGCATCACCCGCTTGGTTACTGGGATCCCAATCTCTCGCTGTGCTAAGGGCATACAGCCTAAGTTGGCGGCAAAATCACTTATGGCCTCGAGATCGCCCTGCATCAGCAACACGTCTCCCGCTTCGATGCGCGTTAAGCGTAACCGTTTAATCGAACGCCGCCCCCGCCGCGAGATAGCCAATAAATTCACGCCATATCGCCCCCTGATCTGTAGTCCCTTTGCGGTGCGACCATTGATGGCAGAACGCGGCATCACGACCAACTCCTGCAACACAATATCATCAGATTCAGATTCTTTTTTTTTCTCACTTGGCGCGTCGTCATTGCTGTCAACATCGGCCGGATCAGACTGCTGCTCCTTATCGACCTTAGCTGGTATGCGATCTTCGACTAATTTAAATTCAAACTTAGACAACACCTGTGATAGTGACTCGGGCTCAGCCTCGATAATAAGAATATCGCCAGCACGTAAGATTCTCGACTGGCTCGGGGCCGAGACCCTAAACGCGTTGCGAACTAAGCCCACCACCTGCGCATCGGTCTCATCCATCTCTTGATCAATTTGACGTAAAGACTTGCCCAGTGACCGACTGCCCTCATCGACCCGCACCTCGACCAGATACGTCCCGGTATCGAAACTGCTGCCGGCCGCCTGTTTGCGTGATGGCACTAAACGCCAACCGAGCAGTGCCACAAACACTACCCCCACCAAAGCCACAGTCAAGCCGACTGGCGTAAAGTCAAACATGGCAAAACCTTGGGATCCCGTTTCGGCGCGAAACCCAGACACTATGATGTTAGGTGGCGTACCGACAAGGGTCGTCATTCCCCCCAAAATGGTGCCAAATGCCAGCGGCATTAACACCCGTCCCGGTGGTAGCGATAACTTATTTGCCACCTGTATGGCCACCGGCATCAGTAGCGCCATGGCGCCGACATTATTCATAAAGGCACTGAATAACCCCCCGATACTCATTAATACGGTGATCATCACAGTGGGGCTGTCGCTGGAGGGCAACATTTTTTGCATCATGGCATCCACCGCACCAGAAAGTTGCAGCCCTTTACTTAATACCAGCACACAAGCCACAGTGATCACCGCCGGATGACCAAAACCTAAAAATGCCTCGTCGGCCGGGAGCAACCCCAGTAAAACAGATCCGAGTAATGCCGCCATCGCCACCAGATCATGCCGCCAACGCCCCCAAATAAATAGGGTCACTGTGGCGGCAAGCACAATAAAAATCAGCATCTGAGCCTGGGTCATATACAGGGCCTGGATAATTCTTGAGGTAGCTCAATAACAGTTGATAATCCAGCTTTTAGCAAGATTTTTAATCGCTTAATCCACGCTTAACTGTGTGAACTCAGCATCCCCCCCCTTTTGGATATCGGTTAGCCTACGCATTTTTGGGTACCATGGCTCACACCCACTTCCTACTCGCGGGGTCGGCCAGCCAGATGATGTTCTACACATGAAAATCAACTCAATCTTTACTGGCAAGTGTTAAGAAAACCTTAAGATTTGCACACTAGATTGATAAGCATCACCTCATCTGGAATCGACTTTATGAAGCAATTGCTGCTACTGCTTAGCTTGGCCTGTTCAAGTTTATTCTCGCTGCCAACCTATGCTGCGCCTTCGTTGTCGCACCCGGTATTAACCTCACAAGGCGAGCAAACCACACTTAACCAATTTAAAGGCCAAGTCGTTTATGTCGACTTTTGGGCTTCTTGGTGCGGTCCGTGCCGCAAATCTTTTCCTTGGATGAACGCCATGCAAGCTAAATATCAGCAACAAGGACTCGCCATCGTCGCCATTAATTTGGATACCGAAAAAGCGTTAGCGGATAAATTTCTCAGTAAGTTACCGGCGCAATTTCATGTGCGTTTCGACCCCGAAGGCACCACAGCGCAAGCATTTAATCTTCAAGGTATGCCAAGCAGCTTTATCTTTAACAAACAAGGCGAGCTCGTTCAGAGCCACATGGGCTTTTTCGAAGAATATGCATCGCAGTATGAGCAAGAGCTCGTGACGCTATTAAAGGAGTAAGCAATGAAAAAAACAATTCTGACCTTAACCATTATCACCAGTCTATCGGCCTGTTCGAACCTAGGTGTAGAGCCGTGGGAAAAAGATCAACTGGCCCGCGCCGACATGGCGTTAGATGCTGAAAAGCTCGATTATGCCCTTGATGATCATATCTATTTCAGTAAAGAAGGTACCAGTGGTGGCCGCGCATTTGCGGGTGGAGGTTGCGGATGCAATTAACTAAACATCGCAATATTGCCAGTGCACTGGCGATGGCGAGCTGCTCCTTAGTTGGCCAGCAAGCGCAAGCAACTGAAACGAGCCTTGATGATTGGAAGGTCGATGCCGCCGTAATGTATTACGGCGAACAAGACAGAGTGCAAGCGGTCGAGGCGATAGGTAACGTACAAAAAGCCTTTGGCGACACCTCGCTACTCGACATGAAATTAGTCGTCGACAGCCTAACTGGCGCATCGACCTCGGGGGCAGTGGCGCAAGACACCAGCCAAACATTCACTCGCCCCTCGGGCAATGGTGAATATGTGGTTGCCCCTGGCGAAACGCCCCTTGATGACACCTTTCATGACACTCGCGTACAGGCTAGCGTCAACTGGAGTGAAACCTTAACCCCCCAATGGAAGGTTAACGGCGGTATTTATGGCTCCAAAGAGTTCGATTATATGTCGATGGGTCTCAATGGCGGCGTAGAGCGCAGCTTCAATAAAGATAACACTACCTTAGCGTTATCTGGCTCCTATACCTATGATGTTATCGATCCCGTTGGCGGCAAACCGGTGGCATTTTCGGCAATGGTGCATCGTGGCGACTTTCAAAATGAAGATGATTATCGCGCGGCGTTCAATCGCACCCGTATCGAGGGCACCGAAGACAAGAGTACCGCCGATGTATTGCTAGGGGTGACTCAAGTGCTTAACCGTCGCTGGTTGCTCCAAGCCAACTACGGCTTATCAAGCGTCTCTGGCTACATAAATGATCCGTACAAAATATTAAGCCAAGTCGATAGCACAGGTACCACCCAAGACTACCTGTATGAAAACAGACCCGATTCACGCCTAAAGCATAGCTTTTACATGATGACGAAAGGCGCACTGGACTCAGGCGTGGTGGATTTCTCTTATCGTTACAGCACTGACGATTGGGACATTCAATCACACACCTTAGAAACCCACTATCGCTACTATTTCAGTGGTAATTTCTATGGTCAAATTCATTTGCGCTACTATCAACAACAGGCGGCTAACTTTTATCAACCGTTTCTGCTCACCTCAGACCCACTGCCTGAATATGCCAGCGCCGATTACCGTATTGGTGACATGACGGCTTATACCGTTGGCATTAAATTTGGTCAACGCTTAGCGGGCGGCCATGAAATAAGCTATCGATTGGAGTATTATCAACAAAACCCTGAAAATAATGGCACCGAGTTGATAGGCCAATTGAAAAACTATGATCAATTCCCTCAGGTAAAGGCGATCATGGCGCAATTTAGCTACTCATTTTAGCCAATCTCGTGCCCGCAGATGCGGGCCTTTAAGGACAGCTATGGCGCTCAGTAACTCACATGCCCCAATGACGCACACCGAAATGACGCTGCCCCCTTTAGCCCAAGGTGCAGAGCTGCATCCCCGCCCGTGGGGATTTTTGGGACAATTTCGCGCCATGGCCAGTCCTTGCGAATTACTTATCGCCACGTCAGATGTGACCACGGCCAGCCACATCCTTAACCTCGCTGCCCATGAAGCTAAGCGAATAGAAACCAAATACAGCCGATTTATCAGCCATAATCCTCTTTGGCAGCTTAATCATGGCGATGGCAACCCCATGCCCATCGACGCTGAAACCCATCGTTTGCTCAGCTTTGCGCAGCAGTGCTATAGCCTCAGTGATGGCCGTTTCGACATCAGCGCGGGCCCATTAATGCAGCTATGGCGCTTTGAAGACCTCCAACATGGGCGCATCCCCTCAGCCCAAGAGATCAACCACGCTAAATCCTTGGTCGACTTTTCGGCGCTGCACATCACCCCGACCAGCCTACAGATGCCCAAGGCCATGAGTTTAGATTTTGGCGGCATCGCCAAAGAGTATGCGGTCGATAATACCGCCAGGTTAATAGCCGAGCGCTGGCCAGCGCTTTCGGTACTGGTGAACTTTGGCGGTGATATCGCCTGCCCTGTGGCACGCACATCCCCCGAAAGTGCTTGGCAAGTGGGCATCGAAAACCCCAATGCGTTAGATAGCGCGAGCGCGTTATTACAGATCCGCCAAGGCGCTCTCGCCACCAGCGGCACAACAAGACGCTACCTTGAAAAGGACCATAAGCGTTACGGCCACATTGTCGACCCAAGTAGTGGTTTTCCCGTAGAAAACGCGCCACTATCGGTCACCGTATTAGCACAAAATTGTGGGATGGCTGGCATGCTGTCGACCATGGCTATGTTAGAAGGCGCTAACGCCGAGGCCTTTTTGACGGCGCAAGGCGTCTATTTTCAAGTGTATCGATAATTGACCCACAACTTGATATAAATAAACCAACCGACCGCATCCTTGTTGGGTCATCGCAATAGGATCAATATGCGTATACTGCTTGTCGAAGATAATGATTTACTCGCCCAAGGGATCTGCCTTAGCCTCGGCAAAGTTGGCATGCAGATCGATCACCTTAGTAGCTATCAACAAGCACTGAACTCAGTACACAACGAGACCTTTAGCGCCATAGTACTCGACCTTGGCTTACCCGATGGCAGTGGCAAAAACCTATTAAAACATTGGCGTAAGCAAGGATTATCCACCCCCACCATAGTGCTAACAGCCAATACCGATTTCGACACCAAATTGGCCTGTTTAGATATGGGTGCCGACGATTACCTAAGCAAACCCTTCGATGTACGCGAGCTAGCCGCGCGGATCCGCGCCATTGTGCGCCGTCATCATGGGCAAAATAACAACAGCTTAAGCGTTGGCGCCTTGCACATGAACTTAGATACCCGCGAAGTACAGTTTCGTGAGCGCTTAATCTCACTCTCTCGGCGCGAGTACCAGCTGTTACATGAGTTGGCGCAATCCGCTGGCAGAGTGCTAACTCGCCACCAGCTTGAACAGCTCACCTATGGCTGGGATGAGGTCGGTAGTAACTCTATCGAAGTGCACATTCATCACTTACGCAAAAAAACCACCAATGAATTGATCAAAACCGTACGCGGCATAGGCTATACCTTGGTTGAGACCGAATAATGTATTCACTACGTTTGATGCTAACCACGCTGATGCTGACAGGCATCGCCCTGTCGGTTGGCTTATCGAGCTGGATGAGCACCCGTGATGCTTCAGAGCAGATTGAAGAACTCTTCGATGCGCAAATGATGCAAACGGCTAAAATGTTGGAGCTGTTTTATCAACACGGCATCACAGCAAGTGATGCCCAAGCACTAACCGAACAGGCGCAGCTATTTCACATTGAAAATAGCAATATAGATACTTTTGCTGAACAGGCTGACGCCCTACAACTCTCCTATGAACACAAATTAGCGTTTCAAATATGGTCAGATAACGGTGAGCCTTTAATTCTGTCTGACAACATCACCGCCCAGCCGATAACCAAATTTGTCGCCGGTTATCATCAAAAAATCTTAACCGATGAACTGTGGCATGTGTTTAGCTATTATTCAAAAGATAACCACATCTGGATTGTCACCGCCCAGCAAGATGACGTGCGCCAAGAGCTGGTATCACAAATTATGCATAATGCCGTCAGCGCCCCCTTAATGATCGCACCCATTGTGCTGCTGGCTATGTTACTGCTCTCTTATTGGCTATTTAAACCGCTCAAGGCGTTCGAGCAACGGCTCAACCAACGTAGCCCCCATGATGTCACGCCTATCTCTATGCCCCTGCCGAGCGAACTTCTTCCGGTGCAGAAAGCGCTCAACTTATACATCAACCGCTTTGCCAACGCCTTAGCGCGAGAACGACGCTTCAGCGCCGATGCGGCGCATGAATTAAAAACGCCGTTATCAGTGATTAAACTGCATCAAGATGGACTAGCAGAGCTTATCCCCCCGTCACAACAAGCTAAATTACATTTAGCCGCCATTAACAACGGCGTCACCCGCCTCAGTCATACCGTAGAGCAACTGTTATTACTCGCACGGGTCGACTCGATAGAGGAGCTCACACTCGGGCGCAGCCATGTACAAACTATGGTGGAGGAGGCATTAAATCAGCTTATGCCAGGGATCACCGATTTCGAATGGGAGATGGCGATCCCCAGTGATCTGTATGTGGCCGCCGACCATTTTTATATCGAATTAGTGCTTAAAAACCTGTTAGAAAACGCCTGTAAATACAGCCCAAAAGAATCACTTATCCGCATTAGCGCGACAAGAAACGATAAATATATTGATATTGGTATTACAGATAACGGCCAAGGGATGACGCCAGAGCAAATTGCTAATGCCGTAGAGCGCTTCTATCGAGTGAATGAAAATGAAGGTACGGGGGCGGGCTTAGGATTATCGATTTGCCATCATATTGTTGAGCTGCATCGGGGTAAACTCACCCTAACATCACGCCCCCAAGCGGGACTCACTGTGACTGTCAGCTTACCTATCGCCTAGCGACTAAGGTTTAAGTTACAGGGTAAGGTTAAAGATTCAGGGTTGTACCCCATGATCACGCGCCACCGCTGACGACTACGAAGGTAATGTCGCGAACGCGTAATTATTTTTACCTTGCCTTTTAACCTGATACATCGCCTGATCGGCCATTTTCACCAAGGCCTCAGCAGTATCGTTATGTTGAGGATACAAGGCGATGCCTATGCTGGCCGTGATCTTGACCTCGACATCATCGTAAGTAAAGGGCTGAGCTAACACATTGACAATCCGCTCGGCGACCAACTTGACCAAAGCCTGACTCTCAACTTCTGTACATAAAATCAAAAACTCATCGCCGCCAATACGCGCAACGGTATCGATATCGCGAACGCTGCAACTAAGGCGCTGAGTCGCTTCAATTAACAACTGATCACCCGCATCATGGCCAAGCGAATCATTGATCGTCTTAAACCCATCTAAATCAACAAAGAGCAATGCGCCGTTTTTACTGTGCGCCGTCACCAAAGCATCATTCAGGCTCTGCATAAAAAACGCTCTGGTGGGCAAGCCAGTTAAGGCATCATGATTGGCTAAGTGGTGGATACGTTTTTTAGCCTCTTTTAAATCGGTGATATCTTCCTTAACCGCGACAAAATGACTAATGTTACCGTTACGCTGCTTCACTGGCGCGATAGACGCTATCTCCCAAAAAAGCTCACCGTTTTTCTTACGGTTATGAAATTCGCCACGCCACGTATGCCCAGAAGAGATCGCCTGCCACAAGGTTGAGTATTCATTAGGGTTCATTTCACCCGATTGCAACACTCGCGGATTTTGGCCCATCAGTTCATCTGAGCAGTAACCGGTTTTTTCAATAAAGGCCGGATTAACATAGTTAATCGCCCCTACATTATCTGTGATAACAATCGATGATGCCGACTGCTCAACCGCCAAGGATAAAATGCGTAATTTCGACTCTAATACCGCGTAACTCAGTAAAACCAATGAAATAGCAATGCCGCCAATAATAAAAACGCCACTCAATAACACCAGCGTTGACGTCATACTCGGATCTAAAAAATCCCTATATGAGGCAGAAAAGACCGCAATGACACCGCGAATAGCATGGGATAAACCAAATAAGCCAAACATAAATGCAACCGCATAACCCGCAGTACGCCACGGCGCCGCCTTCTCGGCCAATAACGTTTTTATTATCATGGCGCATATCATAAAAAAGGCCGCGCTAAGCACTGCGATTCTCATATTGAGATTGTTATCGATATAGTAGAAGTAACAAAACAGCAGCAATGTCAGCAGTGGAAAACCAACATCCAATAACTCTATGGAAGCACGACCCGTAAAAATACGCACGCCGCGATAAATAAGCAGAAAACCAATCACATAAAAAGTGTTAGCGATAACGATGGAGAGAAAATCTGGCAGGTTACCCCGCCCAAAAAGCAGGACGCTCGCCAAAGCAATACAAGACATGCCCGATGCCCAAAAGCCTGAGCCATTACGCAGATTTTGTGCTCGCCACAACGACATTAACGCCACCGCAGAGCCAAATGAAATAAGTGCGGTGACAACGAGTAAAGTACGATTATCTAATATTTGCATATAAACCGCGTAAGACCATTTGCATTGGTGAATTTCATTTCAACCCTTTTAGGCTTTGCATTAATGGCAAAATGAGCGGTGACCTTATTTGTATTTTTACAATGTTTATATTTAGTAATGTTTAGCGGTGAGATGTTAACATAAAAAAGATCATTTGAACGTGATTATGAAGCATATACGACTTTATTCTGCTGTATTAAAATGATGCAGTATTCATCGCCGCCTATGGATGAGAAAAACTCGCTTCGGATGGTTAGACTTGAATAAGGGAGAGATGAGATAATCGTCGGTGAAAAACAATGTGTACCGATGCTTTATCCTACCGAGATTGGCATAAGCAGAAACACAAAAGGCCTCACATTGCTGCGAGGCCTTTTGTTTAAAGAGGTTGAGTTGGCCGATAAGCCGGGTCCTGTCGTGGACAGTTATTCATCTAGGCCTGCAATCGCTCACAGGCTCAAGCGACCTACCCGGTTCCAACGCGAGCCACGCCATACGGAACCCTATTTGGTCTTGCTTCGGGTAGAGTTTACCTTGCTACGGACTATTGCTAGCCGCACGGTGCGCTCTTACCGCACCCTTTCACCCTTACCAACTTGATAAATCAAGCTGGCGGTCTCCTCTCTGCTGCACTTGTCGTCGGTTCACACCGCCCAGGCGTTACCTGGTACCCTGCTCTTTGAAGCCCGGACTTTCCTCCCCGTTCTTGCGAACGCAGCAACTGTCTGGCCAACTCGGCGCGGATTATAGCTTAATGACACTTGGCATTCCACCTAATCTTCGTCACAGACAAGCTACACTGGATAATCGATTACAATCCGATCTCTAAGCCATATTTATATAGGGCATTTTTCTTCAATCCGTGGATCTGTGCAGCGATGGCAGCAGCCTTTTTTAACGGTAACTCTTCAATTAACAGTTTAAGCGTGTTGATAGCCACCGTTGGGATGCCTTCATCATCATTAATTCGATGACCATGGCACATCAGCACAATTTCACCTTTTTGCTGATTAGGATCTTGCTTTACCGTCTGCAAGATTTCAGCGGCCGAGCCTGAGAGGAAGGTTTCGAAGGTCTTAGTCACTTCTCGCGCCATCACCACATGGCGATCTTCGCCTAGCGCGGCCACGATAGATTCGAGACTGTGTACGATGCGGTGAGGCGATTCATAAAAAATCAGCGTACGTGGATCTTCAGCCAGTTCGGTTAACTTATCGAGGCGGCCCTTCTCTTTGGCCGGCAAGAAGCCTTCAAAAGAAAAGCGATCCGATGGTAACCCTGACGCACTCAGTGCGGTAATGGCAGCACAAGGCCCAGGTAGCGGAATAACGTTGTAACCTGCCTCTCGCACCTGAGAAACCAAGTGATATCCGGGGTCTGAAATCAAAGGCGTGCCCGCATCAGAGATTAACGCGACCGCTTCGCCATTGGACAGTTTTTGAATGATCCACTGGGCACGATCCCTTTCATTATGATCATGTAGCGCCGTTTTACGGGTTTCGATACCAAAATGGCTAAGTAATTTACCACTGTGACGCGTGTCTTCGCAGGCGATAAGTGACACCTGATTCAGCACCTCGATTGCACGAGTACTGATGTCTCCAAGGTTGCCTATGGGGGTTGGAACTATGTAAAGCGCGACCGACAGGTCCATATCTACCTCTGTAATGATTGTCACAAGACTTTCGTCAAGCTGAAGAGCAGGTTAAACTACAGCCAGCATCTTACCAGAGTGAAGTCCTGTGTTAAAAAGACTGAATACAACTAAATTTATCTTTATCGCGGTTTTATCAACGGTGTTATTTGGTTGTGCCACTTCGACACCGCCAGTTAAGGAGACCCAAAGCCAGGTCTCTTTGAGCAGCGCGCCACTCAATGCCTCACAGTATTTAGCCGATGCTGCAAAGGCATCATCTGCAGAGCAACGCGATAGACTCATGTTGCAAGCGGCCCACGCCTTTATTAATCAGGGCGATACCACTAATGCGGCGCAAACATTGGCGTCAATCAAAGCTAACTTAGTGCAAAAGCCAGAACTGTTAGCGCAACATAAATATTTAACCGCACGCGTGCTAGAGCTTACCTCGACTTATGATGATGCACTCGCCCAGCTCAATTATCCAAGTCAGTGGCGCTTAGCCGAATGGCAAATGGCTAACTATTACCAGCTTAAGGCGCGCCTCTACCAATTGATTAAACAGCCTATCGAACAAGCAAGACAATTGAGCCTGCTGAGCCTTTATCTTCCTAAGCCAGACTCATATCGGGTTAATGACGAGATTTGGCGGATTTTACAGCCGCTGCATGAACAAACCTTGTTGTCATTTAGCCAAGATACCAGCACCCCGGTTTTTACCGGTTGGTTACAGCTGGCGTATATTGCTAAGCATTATGCCATAGATCCGCAAGTGCTCGTGCAGCAATTATCGGCTTGGCAACATGATAATCCGCGCCACCCAGCAGCCATGAAGCTGCCAACGGATCTTGAGCGTGCGGTTAACGCTAAGCCATACAGACCCAAAAATATCGCGGTGTTATTACCGCTTAGCGGCTCAAGAGCCGCTATCGCTAACCCAATTAAGCAAGGTATTGTCTCGAGTTATCTGGCAAATCCTGACGATTCGGTTTCGGTGAACTTTTTCGACTCAGCTCAGGGGGCCGATATCGCCTACCAGCAGGCGGTGAATGCTGGCGCCGAATTTATTATAGGCCCACTACTACAATCGGAAGTTGCCACCATTCTTGAGGCGCAAAATGCGGCGCCACAGAACACACCATTGCCGCAACTGTTTCTGAATAAAGCCGACAACATAACCCCTAATGCCGATCAGTTTTTCTTCGCCTTGTCGCCAACCGACGAGGCTATCGATGCCGCGCAAAAGCTGTTTAAAGACGGGGTTGAAAGGCCGCTCCTATTAGCCAGCAATGATAATATCGGCCGCCGCATGGCCGATGCCTTTAACGAAAAGTGGCAAGCCCTGACTGAGGAAACTGCTGAGGTACACTTTTATAATAGTGGCGATGAAATGAAGGTGACAGTGCAAAAGTCACTGGGCGTGATTGACAGTAAAGAGCGCATTGCGCGCATTAAAGCCTTACTGGGTAATCAAATTGAGGCAGACTTTCGCTCTCGTCGCGATATTGATGCTATTTACATGATCTCCAGCAGCCAAGACCTGCCCTTACTTAAACCCTTTATCGACGTTAATTTCAGTGTGTTTGCTCAGCCAGTACCACTTTACAGCACTAGTCGAAGCCGCATCGAAGGAAACTCTCGTAGCGTCGCACAGGAGCTCAATAACCTCACCATTAGTGATATCCCTTGGCTATTAAAAGCCAATGCCGAAACGGCAGAGGTGGCTAAGCTGTGGCCCAACTGGAGCAACAGTCAAAAACGCCTCTATATTATGGGTTATGATGCGCTGCAATTGGTGAGTAAATTAGCCCAGATGCGAGCCTTACCGGGTTATCAATATTCTGGTGGCAGTGGACTGCTTTCGGCCGCGCCGGATGGTACTATTAACCGCCAGCTAAGCTGGGGACGTTATCAACGCGGAAATCTGCGACCACTATGACGCTGCCAGCCCATTTAAGCCGAGGCCGCTCAGCAGAAGATGCGGCGTTAGCTTATTTGCAGGCTCAAGGGCTGACATTCGTCGAACGCAATGTGCGGTACCCGTTTGGTGAAATTGACCTCATCATGAATGAGGGCCAAAAATGGATTTTTATTGAGGTAAAATACCGCCAATCTAAACAGTTTGGTGGTGCAATACACGCGATTAGCCGAGGCCAAATCGAGCGACTACGTCGAGCAGCAAATCATTATATGCAGCGCAATCATATTGATGCACAATGCCGCTTTGATGTCGTCGCCATAGATGCCAATGATATAAATTGGATCACCAATGCATTTTAGTGATCACTAAGCCTCATGCACACAAGTAAAGGCTTGTTGACAGAGTTATTGTTTTTTAAGGACCTACCCATGTTAGAACGTATTAAAGATAGTTTTACTCACTCAATCCAAACCAAAATCGATGCTGCTGAAGCATTGCCTGAGTCGATTGAGAAAGCAGCTGAAATGATGGTGCAATGCCTATTAGGTGGCAACAAAATTCTAGCTTGTGGTAATGGTGGTAGCGCTGGTGATGCACAGCATTTCTCGGCCGAGCTGCTTAACCGTTATGAGATTGAGCGTCCACCGTTACCGGCTATCGCGTTAACCACTGACACCTCAACCATTACGGCTATCGGTAACGATTACAGCTATGACGAGATCTTTTCTAAGCAAATCTTAGCCCTAGGTCAACCTGGCGATATTCTACTGGCGATTTCAACCAGTGGTAATTCGGGTAACGTCATCAAGGCGATGGAAGCGGCGCTGAGCCGTGATATGACTATCGTGGCCCTAACAGGTAAAGATGGCGGCGCGATGGCAGGCCTGATGGGCACTAACGATGTTGAAGTACGTGTGCCCTCGAATGTGACCGCGCGTATCCAAGAGGTGCATTTATTGGTGATCCATTGCCTCTGCGACAATATCGATCGCACGCTATTCCCGCAGGACGAGCAAGCATGAGAGCTTGGCTCCCATTAATTGCTATTGCTTTACTGCTTCAAGGCTGCGCCGGTGCTGTAATGGTCGGTGCGGTTGGTGGTGCCATGATGGTCAACGATGAGCGGAGTTTTTCGACGCAAATCGATGACACCAATGCGGACTTCCAAATATCGAGCGCCCTAGGCGCCCACGATGATATTAAAAACCAAACTAATATTACCGGTATCGCCATGAATGGTAATGTGCTGGTTATCGGCCAAGCACCTAACTCTATGTTGCGTGACAAGGCGATTAATATCATCCAAGGGCTCAACCTAGGGGGTAAGATCCATAATCAGATCCGCATAGGTAACCCCACCTCTTTTACCACGCGCAGTAATGACACTTGGATCACCACCAAAGTCAAAACGCGTATGCTCAATGACAACGCACTCGATATTACCCGTATTAAGGTGATCACCGAAAACGGCGAGGTGTTTTTGCTTGGCGTCGTCAGTCGCGAGCAAGCCGATCTCGCGGTAGACATAGCCCGCAATACTGCTGGCGTGCGTAAAGTGATCAAAGTGCTCGAGACGCCTAGTACCTAATTGGCGCCAGGCATAATGGCTACAGTGAAGACAACGCCAGCTTTCGCTTAGCCAGTGCCAACTTAATTTGTGGAAAAATCAGCGATGGCAATACAATTAATGCCGCGCCAAACCAGCTGAGCCCATCGAGCCATTCATCAAACCACAGCCAGCCAAAAAAGATAGCAAATAACAAGCCACTGTATTCGGCCACCGCAATATCGCCCGCCTGTGCTCGGCGATACGCCAATACACAAAACAGCTGATACGCCAGCAAAAAGCCGTTACTTAATATTGCCACCCCTAACATTTGCCAGCTAAAACCAATAAACCCTGTTAACGCGGCAATTAAGGCCACCAGCGGTAGGCTGAGTAAGTTATATAGCATCACGGTAAGGCTTGCCGCTTCGGTGCTAGGCAGTTTACGCAGCGCTAATTGATTACCTGCAAACATCATGGCAGAAAACAGCACAGCTAATCCTGCCATGTTGAGCTCACTCGGACGTAATATGATCACTATGCCAATAAAGCCCAGCACAGCCACCATCACTTGCGTGCGCGTTAATTGCTCATTAAGAAACAGCATCCCCATGACAATGATCATTAACGGCGCCGAGTAAAACAGCGAGCCTACTGTGGCTAATGGCAACGACAATAATCCAACAATTAGACACAAACCACCAAGTGCACCACTGTTAGCACGTAAAATATGTAACTTAATAAACCGTGATTTTGGCCGGCCGGCATAGCACCATAACGGCAACATCATCACAATAGCCGTCATTTGTCGCAGCAGCAAAAACATCACCGCATTACTCTCTTCGGGCAACCACTTAACCGAAACATCGTATAACGCACTAAATACATTGCCTAAAACCAGCAGTCCAAGCCCAATCAAAATGTTTCGCTGCATTGGCGCCATCTCAACGTCATCTAATAATCGCTGCATCATAAGCAGCAAAAAACTAAAGCAGAAGTGATGATTTCTTTTAATAGATGAATTAAATTCATACATTGACCCAATGAGATCGCAAGAGGCACTTCAATGAGGAAAATTCCGCCGCTAAGGGCATTGCAGGTTTTTGAAGCCGCCGCGCGTCAGCAACATTTCTCCCGTGCGGCCGATGAGCTGTGCATTACCCAAAGCGCGGTGTCACATCAAATTCGGCTACTTGAAGAACATTTTGCGCAACCCTTGTTTAAGCGCGAAGGGCGCGCATTAAAACTCACCGACAAAGGGCAACGGCTCTACCAAGAAGCGGCGCGAATTTTTAATGAATTGAGTGTGCTTAATCAACAGATGATTGGTGAGCAGCAACAGGCATTACGGTTAGCGGTATACAGCTCATTTGCGGTGAAATGGTTGATCCCACGCCTAAGTGAATTTAGGCGTCATCAACCCGAAATTCAGATCCGCCTCGACATGGTCACCGACGATCCTGTGCTGTCCCATAGTGAAGCCGATATGTTTATTACCGGGCAAAAACAGCAAAAAGGCTACTGGCAACAACTGCTTCATCGAGAGCGCCTTATCCCGGTTTGCAGCCCCGACTTTGTCAATCAAGGGCAGACGCTGGATCTACCTTGGTTGGCCCAGCAACCTTTACTGACCGTTGATGAGGGACCGCTGGGGCTCGATTGGCAGCGTTGGTTAGCCCATCATCAGCTTGCCGTTACTCGCCATACTAAGCAGCACCTTTTTAGCCATGTGTTACTCGCCATTGAAGCGGCGATTGCAGGCCAAGGCGTGGCCTTAGCATCGGATTTTATGGTGGCCGACGATATTGCTCGCCACCGTCTCATCGCGCTGCCCTTTCCCAGCATAGATACTGGATTTGAGTTCAACTTTTTATGCAAACAACGCCGCGTCAAAGAACCTGCCATCGCCAGTTTTATTAATTGGCTCCTGCTGCAGCAATAGAACGTTTTCATTGGTGGCAATGCAAAAAGCCAGCTTAGCTGGCTTTTTAACACAAAATATTGGCTATCGATTAGACGATAAGGCCAATCTTTTCGTATACCTGCTTCAGCGTAACCTCGGCACGCGCTCGTGCTTTTTCAGCCCCTTCTTGCATCACTTGATTAAGGAAGGTTTGATCGGCTCTAAATTCGTGAAAACGCGCTTGTAGTGGCTCCAACATATTCACTACAGCTTCACCTGTGGCCACTTTTAAATGACCATACATCTTACCTTCAAACTCGGCTTCCAGACTGGCAATCGACTGGCCAGTACAGCCCGACATTAAACTCAGCAAGTTAGACACGCCTGGCTTAGCATCGACATCAAAACGCACCACTGGTGGCTCTTCACTATCGGTCATCGCTTTTTTGACTTTCTTCATGATCGCTTTAGGATCTTCAAGTAAGCCGATAACATTATTACGATTATCGTCAGACTTAGACATCTTCTTCAACGGATCTTGCAGCGACATCACCTTAGCCCCCGTTGCCGGAATAAAGGGCTCTGGTACCACAAAAGTATCGCCATAGGCATTATTAAAGCGAGTCGCAATATCACGCGTTAACTCTAAGTGCTGTTTCTGATCTTGGCCAACAGGCACTTCGTTGGCTTGATACAGCAAAATGTCGGCCGCCATCAATACGGGATAATCGAACAAACCTACGTTGATATTATTGGCATGTTTTTGTGACTTATCTTTGAACTGGGTCATTCGATTTAGCTCACCCATTTGGGTGTAGCAGTTTAACGCCCAGCTTAATTGCGTATGCTGAGGAACCTGAGACTGTAAAAAGACGGTGCTCTTTTTAGGATCGATACCGCAGGCCAAATAGATGGCTAGCGTGTCTAGACAGGCTTCACGTAATTTAATCGGATCTTGTCTAACGGTGATCGCATGGAGATCGACAACGCAATAAATACAGTCATGACTGTCTTGCATACCCACCCACTGACGCAGAGCACCCATGTAGTTACCAATACTCAGCTCACCAGATGGTTGAGCACCACTAAACACGATAGGTTTTGCAGTCATTCGTTTATTGCTCCGTTGATTCAGCAGTTAAGTTAATTAATGCTGTTATTTCACTAAATTGTTCACATACGGCGCTTGGACCGCTGAGCCCGATATCTTCACCGTAGTTATACCCATAGGTCAAGCCGATTGAGGCAATACCCGCCGCTTTGGCCGCTAAAATGTCGTTTTTAGAATCGCCCACCATTAAAAGCTGCTCTGGTGTTAACTGCCACTGGGTTAATAGGTGAGTTAACGGCATAGGATCGGGTTTCATTTTGGCTAACGAGTCACCGCCCAGCACTAGGCTAAAGAACTCGGCAATGTCGAAGGCCTCCCAGTAAGGGCATGGTAAAACGATAAGGCTTATTCGTGACCACAGCCAAGCGATATCCGGCGGCATGCAGCTGCTGTAATACCGGCTTAACACCGTCATACAATTTACTGTGTTGCTGTAAATTGGCTTGATAATGGCGCATAAACAGCGGCATAGCATCGGCTAATTCGGCCGCATCTATCACCCTATCATGGGCAAAGCTGAGTGCTCGCTCGGCTAACTTTTCGGCACCATTGCCCACCCACGAACGTACCTGTGGCTCACTACAGCTAGGCAGATTTAGCTCTGCCAGCATGGCATTGGTGGCGGCTGCAAGATCAGGCACACTGTCGATGAGCGTACCGTCTAGATCAAAGGCTATTGCCTTAATTTGCTTTGCATGGATCATGACTTAACCTCTGTTTTCGCCAGTTCTACGCGCATCTCATCAATGACCGCTTTATAATCTGGTTGGCTAAAAATCGCCGAGCCCGCCACAAACATATCGGCGCCAGCGGCAGCAATTTCGGCAATGTTGTCGACCTTAACGCCGCCATCGACTTCGAGACGAATATCAAAGCCACTGGCGTCGATGCGCTGACGCACTTGACGTAATTTGTCCAGTGTTGATGGAATAAACGACTGACCGCCAAATCCAGGGTTAACTGACATCAATAAAATCACATCCAGCTTATCCATCACATGATCAAGATAATGCAGTGGCGTACCAGGATTAAACACCAGCCCAGCCTTACAGCCCGCCTCTTTAATTAACTGTAAGCTTCTATCGATATGCTCTGAGGCTTCTGGGTGAAAGGTGATGATCGACGCACCAGCGTCAGCAAAGTCCGGAATAATACGATCCACAGGCTTAACCATTAGGTGCACATCTATATCGGCCGTGACACCATAGTCACGCAGCGCCTTACACACCATAGGACCTATGGTTAGGTTAGGTACGTAATGATTGTCCATCACATCAAAGTGAACGACATCGGCACCCGCACTGAGCACGGCATCAACATCTTCCCCAAGGCGGGCAAAATCGGCAGAAAGAATCGAGGGAGCAATTAAAAATGGACGCATGGTTAACTCACTAGTGTGGATAATAAATACGCTATTCTACCTCAATGCCTTACTGCCTCTCTAGGGCTTTAGTGGCATTAAATGTGCTCAAACTCAGAAATGAGTGCTTTTATTCAGGCCGCTTGAACGCCTGTGGAAATAGATGTTCAAAATATAAACGGCTTTGCTATAATGTTGCCAATTGTTATATTTACGTGCGATACAGGATGTAGACATGAATAATAAGCTAAAACTGTCGGGCAACCTTAAGTCAGCAGGACTGCTGGCGTTTACAGCATTTGCTGTCGGGGTTGTAACCGTAAACGTTAAGGGGAATATCCAGAGCACTAACTCATCGACCTGTGAACATGATAGCAATACCGCTTATAACTCGGCATTACCTGCAAGTCACCCGGCTAATCGCTGTCCGCAACCATCGGATAATGTTAGCTGGATAAATTGGTTAACAGGTAACAGCCGCTCGAGTCAGTTCCATTTTGTCGACCTACTAGAATTACTCCATGGCCATAAAAGCAGCCCGATGGATGACATTAATCCCACGAGCCCAAAAAATCGCTACTAAAAGGCGCTCCCTCATCCAACTACTATTTAGCACTTTAGCTGCTTTTTTTGGCGTGCAAACCGAGCATAACCGCCAGCGAGACTTTCAATCTCACTCTGCTATCCCCTATCTTATCATGGGGATAATTTTAGCCATTGGCTTGGTGATAGGCTTAATCGTTATTGTTAATTTGGTACTGACTTAATCGTTTTCGCTATGATATCTATCATCATATAGCGCCATCAACTCATCCACTTTTTTACGCCCACTGCCATTTTGGCTAATGTTACGTTGCACCTGAATGGTATCGAAACGGGCACCGTGATAGAGCTCGCGGGTTAATGGAATGTCATGATTACTAATTAACACGGGAATACCACGATCAATCGCGGTGTGCCGCGCCTTTCGGGCCAGTAATGCCTGATCATCTAAGCTAAAACCTGAGCCCACATAGGTGGTAAAACTGGCTGTCGTCGATAATGGCGCATACGGCGGATCGCAATAAACAACGTCACCACTTTGGGTAAAGCTGAACGCCTCTTCGTATCCGATACAGCGAAACTCCGCCTGCTGAGCTTTTTCGGCAAACGCCATGATCTCATCGTGAGGGAAGTAGGGTCTTTTATATGAGCCAAAAGGCACATTAAAGCCGCCTTTCTTATTGTAGCGGCACAAACCATTAAAGCCGTGACGATTCATATAGAGAAAATAGACCGAACGTAAAAATGGATCGCTTACCTGATTAAATTCGCTGCGAACTTGGTAATAGACTTGTTTGTCATTCTTAGCATCGACAAACATTGCCTTAGCCGCCCGAATGTACTTTTCAGGGGTGGCTTGCACGATTTTGTACAGGTTAATCAAGTCATGATTAATATCGCATAGCAGGTACTGCTGGTAATCAGTATTGAGAAATACTGAACCAGCACCGACAAAAGGTTCGACTAATCGGTCGCCTTGGGGAAGGTGTTGCGTGAGAGCATCAACCAGCTTAAATTTTCCACCAGCCCACTTAAGAAAGGCCCTTTGCTTTTTAATCATCTAAATCGATTGAATGCGCCATGAAAACAAGGTGCCGATTGTACTCTGTTTATTATTGAATTTCACGAGTCGGGAGCCGTTGTTGTAACTCATATTGAGATAAATCACTCCACACTCGCAACCAAGGTGGTGCAACTCCTAATTCATTTTGTAAACGCAGGGCTGCTGCCATTGCCTGTTCACGAGAGTTATAACGCCCGTATAGCACGACCCAGCGCTGCTTATAGCGTGCTACTTTGATATTATCTGAGCCATCAAGCTGTGCAATCACTTCATTGAGTGACTTGAGCTTTTTAACACTGGCTAGTTGTAATGTGTAGCCCACCTGTGGCATTTGGTTGTTTAATGCACCGCTATTATTCTGGCTCGACTCAACCTCTGGCTGTGGCTGTAGCGCTGGTGTTGCCACTGCAGCAGCATCATTTTTGACAGCAAAAACCTCCACCTTATCATTATGCAGCTGCATCTCCGCCCTATCGCTACTGATGGTTTCAAACTGCCCCACTTCACTATATTCGGCCTCTACGACATCACTTAACGGATTTTCCACGCTCTGCTCAGCAGCTATCACGGCATCATGCCGCAAGGGCACGACCACTATCGACCCTTCAACAATCACCTCAGCATGAGGCACTTGCGAGCCTGAAAAATAGCGGGCTAACAACGCCTCACCATAAGCGATATTAGCGCTTCTTGCACGAACGGAGGCGACAGTATCTTGTTGAGGTAAGACTGGTGGCTCAACATCCGGTAGCATGTAAACATACCCAGCAACGACAATGATACCAGCCAACAGTATCAGTAGCGCCGGCTTAAGCCAGCCTCTTTTAACTTGGGGGTCAGGCTCGCCATCAAGCGCAAGTGACAGTAACGTCACCACCTCACTCGGTAAACCTCGCTGCTGTTGCAGTTGGTCTTTAACAATATCTCTGGGGGTAAACGTGGTTTGCTCACTGCGCTGCAACAAGGTGTAATAGAGTGCCTCGCGCTCGGCATAGGTTAACGGCTCGATCACCATGGGAAGTAACAGTTGATGTTGACTCTCTGGCAGTTGTGCTAATAATTGGCCTAAAAATACATTGGGGGCGGTAAGTGTTACCGAAAGGCTTTTACCCACCAACTGCATTTGGCTTAACACTATGCATTCGGCCCAAATATCCAGCGGGAGATGGTGAGCATCATCGAGCACTATATGGCTCTGAGTCGGTAAAGCTTGTGCTAAATCTAGCAGGGTTTCTGGCAGTGGCAACTCATCATCGAAAACAGGTTCTGACAATAACTGCACCAAGATTTTACGACGAATTTCAGCGCAATCGGCGTGCTGCGGGCACGTAACCAAGGCGGAACTAACCCCATCGAGTGCATCGACAAGCGCTGTGACTATGGTGGTTTTACCTGCACCATCATCACCTGTTAATACGGTCAACTGCTGACCATATAAGATCACGTGCTGCAAACGATGCAGCAAGGATTCTTGGCTAGGTAATAATATCGAAGCTTGAAATGTCACAAGATCACCACACAAGTTAAGCGCGGCAAAGGATCTCTTCTAACAGAGGCTCAGGAACGTTAGCATAAATCCCCGCTTGGCCTAGGCCTTCGGGTAACACTAACCTAAGCTTGCCTTGAAGCACTTTTTTATCACGACGCATATGCTTAATAAACTGTTCAAAACCCATGCAATTAGGCGCCTGAGTCGGTAGATCGAAAGCAGTAAAGAGTGTTGTAATTCTCTCAACAACACTTTGTTCGATCAGATCCATTTTACAAGCCGTTTGAGCAGCAAGCACAGTACCGGCAGCAACCGCTTCACCATGCAGCCAAACACCGTAACCCATTTCAGCCTCAATGGCATGGCCGAAGGTGTGGCCGAGATTGAGCAAGGCTCGCACCCCTTGTTCGGTTTCATCTTGTGCGACAACATCTGCTTTTATCTGGCAGCAACGGGCAATCGCATATTGTAAGGCCGATTCATCTAACCGCTGCAGCGCCGCGACATTATCTTCAAGCCAACAGAAAAAAGCCTGATCCCAAATGATACCGTACTTAATCACCTCCGCCATACCTGCAGCAAATTCTCTCGCCGGTAGCGTGTGTAAACATTGTGTATCTATGACCACTAATTGCGGTTGATAAAACGCGCCAATCATATTTTTCCCTAAGGGATGATTAACTGCCGTTTTGCCGCCAACAGAAGAGTCAACTTGAGATAATAATGTCGTCGGTATTTGAATGAAGTCGACTCCGCGTTGATAACAAGCCGCTGCAAAACCGGTCATATCACCGATAACGCCGCCACCCAGCGCGATAAGCACAGTATCTCGCCCCATGTTCTGCGACAGCAGTGAGGTCAAGATATCATCCATTCTTGTTAATGTTTTGTACTGTTCACCGTCAGGTAAGATGACCGGCGTAGCACATTGAAAAGGAGTCAATAGCGCCTGTACCCTTTCAAGGTACAGGGGCGCTACTGTATCATTGCTGACGATAAGCACTTTTTTGTTCTGGAGGTGCGGCTCAAATAATTCGAGCTTCTCCAGCAGATTCGGGCCAATATAAATCGGGTAACTACGTACACCAAGTTCAACCTGAATCCGTTCCATGCTACCGCCTAATGATTAAAAACCTAACTGTTCAATAATTTGATTGGCAACCACTTTTGCACTTTGTTCATCGGTTTTGACGATGATATCAGCAATCTCTTCGTAAAGAGGGTTGCGCGTTTCAGCAAGTTTTTCTAACACTTCACGAGGGTCATCTACTTGTAGTAACGGACGACGCTTATCTCGTTGCGTACGCGCAACTTGCTTGTCGATAGTGGTCTCTAAATAGACCACTATGCCACGAGCAGAAAGATTGTTGCGAATATCTTTACTCTCGATTGATCCGCCGCCAGTTGCTAAAACAATACCTTGTTTTTCAGTTAAGTCAGCGACAACTTGTGTTTCGCGACGACGAAAACCCTCTTCGCCCTCAACGTCAAATACCCACGCAATATCCGCACCAGTGCGGTTTTCAATTTCTTGATCTGAATCGTGGAATTCTAAATGGAGCATCTGCGCCAGATGACGACCTATAGTGCTTTTACCAGCCCCCATAGGACCTACTAGGAAAATATTACGTTTTTCAGCCATTGCTTTACGTCTGAATCTTATATGAAGTTTGCCTACGCCAACCAGAAAATCAGGTCGACCTTAAATGTTACCTTGCTCTAATGAGACTTGACCATGGATTATCTCAGTTATCCCACCTCAAAGGCAAGTGATGCGAGTAAATTCTATGAAATTATACCCACCTATAAAAAAACCAGCGTCTACACGCTGGCTTTTTTGCCATAAGCATCAAAGCTTAAAGTTCTTCTGAAATGATTTTTGGCGTTACGAAAATGAGCAACTCTTGACGTTCATTTTTATCAGAAGTATTCCTAAACAGATAGCCCACGAAAGGAATATCACCCAATACTGGTACCTTACTGACGCGATTGATCAGTTGTTGCTGGTAAATGCCGCCGAGCACAATCGTCTCGCCATGATCCACTAGCACTTGAGTACCAATACGTTGAGTATCAATAGAAACAGCCTGCCCAAGCGGAGTATCCACCACTTTACCCTGTGAATCCTGTGTAATTTCAAGATCCAAAATAACTCGGTTGTCCGGGGTAATTTGCGGTGTTACTCGTAGCGATAACACTGCCTTCTTAAACTGCACCGTTGCTGCACCGCTAGAAGCCGACTCCACATAAGGGATCTCAACACCTTGCTCAATATAAGCCGCCTTTTGATTAGAGGTCATAATGCGCGGACTGGCGATGATCTCACCTTTGCTTTCCTGCTCAAGTGCGCTTAACTCCAGATCCAGTAAGGTTCCATCGGCTAACTTAGCCACATGAAATGCAATACTAGCGGGGTTGGATGCGGCAGCAGGTAGGTTAACATTAAGACGATCACCAATATCAGGCACAATACCGTTAGCGATATCATTGGCGCCACCTAAACTACCTGAAGTGCCTTTGCTGCCCTGTTGATCGGTAATACCCCAACGAATTCCTAAGTCTTCCGATACATCATCTTTCACCGTAACCATACGCGATTCAATCAAAACCTGACGAATGGGAATGTCTAATACCTCAATTAAACGGTGAATATTTTCTAAACTTTCTTCGGT
This sequence comes from Shewanella sp. 553, assembly GCF_059338375.1. Taxonomy (NCBI): domain Bacteria; kingdom Pseudomonadati; phylum Pseudomonadota; class Gammaproteobacteria; order Alteromonadales; family Shewanellaceae; genus Shewanella; species Shewanella sp. 553. The sequence goes on along the minus strand of NZ_CM181701.1, from coordinate 208,002 downwards.
GTCTTTAACCAATAAGGTATTGGTTCGTTCATCGACTGCAACCGTACCGCGTGCAGACAATAAGCTCGACGTTTCTCCTTTCAACAAGGCGGCAATGTCGAGCGCTTTAGCATAATTAACCTGTAAATATTCAGAGTAAAGCGGAGCAAGCTCCTTCACTTCCTGCATATTCTTAAGCTCTTGGCTTTCGCGTATTGCCATCTCCTCGGCTGGTGCAACCATCAAAATATTGCCTTCGATGCGCTTATCTAGCCCTTTAGTTTGTAGAATTAAATCTAAAGCTTGGTCCCATGGCACATCATCGAGTCTAAGGGTAATGTCCCCCTCAACGGTATCGCTAGTGACTAGGTTAAAGTTGTTATAGTCGGCAATGATTTGCAGCACGGTACGTACCGAAATACTCTGAAAGTTAAGTGACAGCGAGCGTCCCTCATACTTCTTTTCTTCTTTTACGACATTCGCCCTTACTGCCTTATTTACACTTAAGCGAAATAGCTCGCCCTCCTGCTTATAATCAAAATCATATTGACCTTCAATATTGATGAGTAAGCGGGTGGTAAGTTCTTCTTTAAAAGTTTCAAAACTTCTAACTGGAGTGGCAAAGTCTTGTACATCCATGACATATAACAGGTCTGAGCCAATATCCGTGTTATATAATTTGAGTTCTAATTTGGCTCCAATCTGTTCAACATTGGCGGCAACTGAGGCGTTATTCAGTTTGATCAATAACTCGCCACCGCCTTCAGTCGTGCGACGAAAATCAATGTTTTTTACACCATTAACAAATGGATTAACCGAGCTTTCACTGCGATCGACAACTTCATCATTAATCGTTAATCTATAGATATTGCCAAGCACTTTACCTTGGTACGCCTTTACCTTAGTTAAGTCCACCAGCACATTCAGCCTGTCGCTATTTTGAGATGTTGACACTGCTTTGACGCCGACATTATCGACGGGTAATCGCGATTTTTCTAAACCAGATAAACTGTCATCAAATCCCAAAATAATTTGGGCGGGTGACGCATTGAGATTAATCTCTGGCTCTGCGACATTCTCTTCAAATATCAACTGTAGCTCTAGCTGGTGATCAACGACCGAGTGGTATTTAACATCCACTAAGCGGTTTGCAGCTGAAGAATACGGTGCCACACCTAATATTAACGCTAGCCCTAAGGCCGCCTTAATTAAAGGTGACATTGTTAGTAATGCATGTTTCGCGGCAGAAGACTCCATCATTCCCCTCATCCTTCGCTTGTTATTCACCAGTCAGCTCCATGTTGCTTAATCTTTCAGCCCAGCAACCTGAACCATCTGGAATTAGTTCTATTATTTCGACTGTTTGCGGTGTTACTTTAGCAATTCGTCCGTGATACAACCCTAAATACTCACCGAGACCTAATCGATAAACACTACCATCGTTTGTTTCTATTAATGCCCAAATCGTTTCCTTTTCACTTAACGTACCACGCATTTTTAAATTATCTAACGCATAAGTTTCTAATCGCCCTTTACGACGCTTTAAATCGGGTTGAAGGCAATCTTTTGTCGTATCGATCACCTCTTCAGTTAATTCACGTGATGGTGGCACAAAAGGACTGCGCATCAAATGAGCTTGATATACGAAATGTTCAAATGTCGGCGGTTGTTTTAATGGTGGAACATAAGCAACATGCTGCGCCTTAGTGGTAGTAACAAACTCCTCTAAATCGCTGCGATCTCCCATACAACCTGTTAAAGCAATAATTAATACTAACCAGGGTAGCAGTTTCATTACTTAGCCCCCTTGGCATTTTTATCTTTGGGTAACTGAGCGCCTTCTTTAAAGCGATAGGTCTTGGCTAATATCTCCATAGCTAGCAGACCCTGATCACTCCGCTTAATCACAAAGTCATGCAAGCTCACGATGCGAGGTAGTTTGGCGACATCACTCACTAGCTGTCCCATCTCATGATAATCACCAGTGACCGACATGCTGATAGGAAATTCAATATAGAAATCACGCTGGATCTCTTCTTGCCATTCGAGGCTTTCTATCCCCAGACCTGAATCGGTAGCAACAAACGTCAGATCGTCTAACAGTCCTGGCATTTCATTTTGCGAGGGTAACATTTTAAGTAATTCTGCAAACTGAATTTCCATTTCGGTAAGTTGATCACGATATAACTTGAGGTTAGCCGCTAGTTGATATTTCGCTTTGAAATCATCACGCAGTGTGATCTCTTTATCTTGTTCCCGGTTTAACGTATCAATGGCATCTGAAATAAATAAGAAGTAACTGGCAATAAAAATCAGAATCGCCAATAACGTTGCAAAAACCACCTTAACCTGAGTTGGCAACCCCCAATATTTTCAAAGTCGAGATCGTTAAATTCACTCAGATCGAGTTTCATTTGCTGGCTCCTTGGGCAGTACTATTTTCTGCACTCTCGTCACTAATAGAAACACGTAAACTGAATCGTTGTAACTGACGCATCGCTTCATTTTGAGCAACAATAGACTGCATATTGGGATCATGTAGCCACAGTGATGTTTTAACTTTACGCATCATATTAGCCACATTGTTATTAGATTCACTCCGCCCCTCTATCCATAGCAAGCTGCCTTTCTTTTCGATACTTGATAGGTATATTCCGGGGGGAACAATGCGCACGAGTTCATCTAACACGTGAGTGGGTAGATTTCGAGCCTGTTGCAAATTAAGAATAATCTCGGTGCGACGTTCGATATCTTTTTTGCGCTCGCGAATTTTCTTGATTTCAGCAATCTGCTTTTCTAATAACTGAATTTCAGATTGCAAATAGGCATTCCTGCCACGCTGCTCTTCGGTCATCATATCCACGACCATTAATGCGGCATAAACCAATAGCGAGGCTGCAATAAACACCGCTACTAATATGCCCAAATAATCACGCTTTTGTTTTTCTCGCGCTTCTTCTCGCCATGGAAGTAAGTTTATGTTCGCCATTCAGAATAACTCCTAAGCGCTAAACCACACGCAACCATATATTTATTAATTGTTGGCTGCAGGCGAGCTTTTATTTCTTCATCGGCATGTAAACATCCAGAAAAGGGATCGGCAATAATGCTTTGCACACCCAATTCATTGGTCAGCAAGCTTGCCATTCCTTCAAGTTTCGAAGTGCCACCACATAAAACAATATAATCGACTTTATCTTTACCACTGGAGGTACAATATATTTGCAGCGTACGTTTAATCTGTTGCAGCAACTGGTTCTGAAAGGGCGATAACACTTCAAACATATAATTGCGCGGCAGGGAACCAGCTACTTTCGCGGTTTCAGCCTGCTCATGAGACATGCCATAAAAAGATAGAATCGATTGGGTAAAGTGCTCGCCACCAAATGCTTGTTCGCGAATAAAGGTAGTTTCTCCACCTTCAACCACTGAAAAAGTCGTCATGTTGGCACCAATATCGACGAGTGCAACGACTTTATCTTTACCACCGTCAGGAAGTTGTGCCGCAACTAATTCAAAAGCGCGCCCCAATGCATAACCTTCAATATCGACGACTTTAGCTTCGAGATTAATGTCATCCAAACTATCGACTCTAGCATCAATATTTTCAGTGCGACATGCGCTGAGTAGCACATCGACTTTTGAAGGATCGGTGCTATTCACATTGAGTGTTTCAAAATCGATGCTGACCTCATCGAGTGAATAAGGAATTAAGTTATCGGCTTCAATTTCAATTTGAGTTTCCATCTCCTCTTCGCTCAGCGAAGCGTCCATGTAAATAACTTTGGTCATAACAGCCGAACCCGACACGGCAACTGCCGCATATTTAACCGATTTAGGCAATGCGCGCTTGATTAATTTAAGCGACTCTAAAACGGCGTCGGTATCACGTACTTCATGATCGGTTACCGCTCCCTTTTTGACAGGTACCGCCACATGACTCAAAATTTTATAACCATCAGCAGTCTTACTCAGCAGGATTGCTTTTATTTCGTGAGAACCAATATCGATACCCACCATCTGCGGAGCCTGACGCTTCCATAAATTTGAAAGCATATCCATCATCACTTTTTTGTTATAATTTCAGCAATTAGATTAGCACAAAATCAACTCGTTATAGCTATTTGTACAAAATGTTTGTCACTTTTACAATTGCCATTTTTTTGACAACCATTTTTGCTTCACCAATAGCCGCTCGCCTTATATACTGTTGTGCCTGCTCTATTTATTGGAATAATCTGGTGAAGTGGTTTAAACGAATTATTATCGCGCTATTTAGCCTCACTCTTTTAGGAGTAGGTGCTATTGCCGCCGCCTACTTTTATGTACTTCCCGATCTTCCCGATGTCACCACCCTTAAGACGGTAAAATTACAAACTCCGCTGCGCATTTACAGTGCCGATGGCAAGCTAATTTCACAGTTCGGTGAAAAGCGCCGCATTCCGGTGGAATACTCACAGGTCCCCCAGCAACTGATCAACGCGGTGCTCGATACCGAAGATGCTCGTTTCTTTGAACACAAAGGGATCGATCCTATCGGTATCATTCGCGCTGCCTTTATTTTGGCCACTACTGGTAAAAAGAGTCAAGGGGCAAGTACTATTACTCAGCAGGTTGCCCGGGGGTTTTTCTTATCCAGAGAAAAAACCTATATTCGTAAAATTAAAGAGATTTTTTTAGCCCTTAAAATTGAGAAAGCACTCAACAAAGAAGAGATCCTCACCCTCTATCTGAATCGCTCATTTTTAGGTAATCGCGCCTATGGCGTAGGTGCAGCGGCTCAAGTCTATTACGGCAAAGATCTCACGCAACTCACCTTACCAGAAATTGCCATGATTGCAGGTCTGCCACAGGCGCCATCCGCAGCTAACCCCATTCGCAATCCCGTTCGCGCCATCAATCGTCGTAACTGGGTACTTAGCCGTATGCTCGAAAAAAATAATATTACCGAACAGGAATACTTAGCGGCGATAGCGGCTCCTATTACTGCTGAATATCACGGCGCAGAAGTTGAGTTATACGCACCCTATATTTCTGAAATGGCACGCGATTATCTAGCTGATAAATATGGTGAAGAAGAAGCATATACTGGTGGCTATAACGTTTACACCACGATCGACTCAAGGCTACAACAGCTGGCGCAGCAAGCCTTAAGAAATAATGTTTACGCCTACGATGAACGCCACGGTTACCGCGGTGCGACCAAGGTACTGTGGCAGCCGAGCGCTGCTACACCAGCAAACGAAAGCATTATCGAGCAGCTCAAACAGACACAGGGCTTCCAAGGATTAGAACCCGCTGCCGTGCTCGAAGTGGCCGAACAACATGCCCAAGTACTTACCGCAGAGGGACAGACTATCACCCTCGAGTGGCAGGGATTAAAATGGGCGCGTAAGTTCATTAGCAACACTCGTCAAAGTCGCGCTCCTAAAGTGGCCAGCGAGATATTAAATGTCGGTGAGCAAATTTGGATCCGCCATGCCGATATCTGGCAGTTGTCTCAAATCCCCGAGGTGGCAAGCGCCATTGTCTCTCTTGATCCCCATAATGGTGCCATCAAAACATTAGTCGGTGGCTACAGTTTCCACACCAGCCAATACAATCGCGTGACCCAAGCTAAACGTCAACTGGGGTCTAACATTAAGCCGTTTATTTATACTGCCGCGCTAGAAAAAGGCTATACCCTCGCAACTTTGATTAATAACGCGCCCATTAATAACGCCGACATCCGTCAAGGCACCGCATGGCGACCTAAGAATTCCCCCGACAGATACACAGGCCCAACCCGTTTACGGGTAGGTCTAGCGCAATCCATTAACGTCATGTCTGTCAGAGCCATGCGTTATGCCGGCTTAGAGGAGACTATTGATACCTTAGTCCGTTTTGGTTTCGATAGAGAAGATATGCCCAAAAATGAATCGTTAGCATTGGGCTCGCCCTCGGTAACGCCATTGCAGGTGGTCACCGCATTTTCGGCCTTCGCTAATGGGGGATATCGCGTCGAGCCCTATTATATCGACCATATTGATAACGCGTACGAACAAACTATTGAGCAGTCGAATCCGACTCTTGCCTGTACTCCCGAAATTGAGGAGGCGCCTAATGAAACGCAGCCAGCATTGATCACAGGTATAGATCTGGCCACCAATGCAGAGACGGCTAATGAATTATCACAAGCGGTAAGCGTAAATGGTTGCCCTATTGAAGCGCGTCATGCCGAGCGCATTATTTCAGAGCAAACCGCTTTCTTAATTACCGATGCACTCAAAAGTGTTATTTGGGGTGGGGGCGATTGGAGCAAAGGCACGGGTTGGAACGGCACCGCCTGGCGCGCCGCTCGCGTGGTTAATCGACGTGATATTGCCGGTAAAACTGGTACCACCAACGAATCTCGCGACACCTGGTTTAGTGGATTTAATCCAAAACTTGTCACCACGGTGTGGGTTGGTTTCGATGACCACAGCAAAGAACTGGGGCGCACCGCTTGGAATGCTAATGGCGCGAAAGATCAGATATCGGGCGCCGAAGCCGGCGCAAAAACCGCAGGGCCGGCCTGGAACGAGTTTATGAAAAATGCCCTCGCCAATACCCCAGAAGAGCCATCGCAACCACCCAAGGGGATTGTTTCGGCGCGCATTGATTTAGCCACAGGTAAACTCAGCCGTAAAACTGACTATACCAGTGCATTTGAATACTTTATCAGCGGCACCGAGCCGACTGAAACGGCCACAGAGCCCCAGCAGCAAGATGACATCTTTATCGATGATGCCGTAGAAGAACTGTTCCAATAAGCGACATGAGTGAGCGACTACACCTCATTGAAGTCAGAATATTGACCATAAAAAAACCTGCCGCGGCAGGTTTTTTTTCACATAAATGTGATAACGATAACACTTATGCCTGCTTGGCACTCAGCGCCGCTTTGACTTGCGGTAATGCAGTGCCCCCTAAGGCTTCACGCTTAGCCAAGCATGAATCGATAGTCAGGCATTGATAAACATCTTGCTCTATCACGCTGGCAAAGGTCTGTAAGCTAGATAATGCAAAATCTTCAATCGGTTTTTGCTCAGCAATAGCGGCCACAACCACTTCACCGACGACATGGTGCGCCTCTCTAAAAGGCATCCCTTTAGCAACAAGATAGTCCGCTAGTTCAGTCGAGTTCGCATACCCTTGCTGCGCTGCTCTTAGGGTATTTTCACGATTCACCTTTAAACCAGACAACACCAACGCCGCCATCTCCAGACAAATAGACCAGCTATCCATCACATCAAATAGCCCTTCTTTGTCCTCTTGCATATCTTTATTGTAAGCCAGAGGAAGAGCCTTCATGGTGGTTAGAATCCCCATTAAGCTACCGTAAACTCGGCCAGTTTTGCCCCGTATTAACTCTAACGCGTCGGGGTTTTTCTTTTGCGGCATTAATGATGAGCCAGAAGTGACTTGATCATCTAACTCGATAAAACCCGCTTCTCCGCTATTGAAGAAGATTAAGTCTTCGGCCATACGGCTTAAGTGCATCATGCTGATCGACGCATCGCTACATAATTCAATTACATGGTCTCTATCAGAGACGGTGTCTAAACTGTTCAGGGTCGGTGATGCGAACCCTAATGATTTCGCCAGCGCGTAACGATCCATAGGATAAGCCGTACCCGCAAGTGCACCAGTGCCCAGTGGGCAAGTATCGGCGCGTGTTAACGCATCCTCTAAGCGGCTAATATCACGCTCGAACATCTCAACATAGGCTAAACACCAATGACCAAATGCCACGGGCTGAGCACGTTGAAGATGGGTGTAGCCCGGCATAACAGCATCGAGCTCACGTTCGGCTAAATCCAGTAAGGCGCTTCTAAGTTTACCCAGCAAAACTAATAGGCTTTGCCCCTCTTTTTTACACCATAACTTAAGATCGGTGGCCACCTGATCATTCCGAGAACGACCCGTATGCAATTTTTTACCTAAGTCGCCGACCTTGGCAATCAGTGATTGCTCGACGAAACTGTGAATATCTTCCGCTCCTGAGGCCAAAATTAATTCAGGCTTGTCGCTAACTTCATCGAGAAGCTGATTAAGCGCACTTTTTAGTTCAATACATTCAACATCAGTTAGAATACCAACCGAGGCGATAGCATCGGCCCATGCTATTGAGCCAACAATGTCTTCTTCGATCAAGCGATAGTCAACGGGCAACGAATCGTTAAAAAGTTTAAACAGTGCACTGCTCTCTTGGCTAAATCTTCCACCCCATAACGCCATCTCGATATCCTCTTAATACGGTAAAAATACAGGGGCGATAACTCGCCCCTTGCAAGCGGTAAACTCATTAAATTACTTAGCGTTTAATGCTCTAATGCGGCTAGCTAATGAATATAAACGAATGAAACCTTCAGCATCTTTCTGGTTATAAACGTCATCTTCACCAAAGGTGGCAAAGGCTTCTGAATATAGGCTATTGGGAGAACGCTTCTTCACTGCCTGTGCTTGCCCTTTATAGAGCTTAATCACCACTTCACCGTTAACCAGATTTGCCAGCGGCTGCGATGCCCCCAGCAGTGATTCACACAGCGGCGTAAACCAACGACCGTCATAAACCAAATGAGCCATTTGCGCGCCCACTTGCTCACGCCATTCACGGCTACTCTTATCTAGCACTAACTCTTCAATCGCCCGCAGCGCGGCAAACATCACAGTGCCACCAGGAGTTTCATAACAACCACGTGACTTCATTCCTACCAAACGGTTTTCGGTAATATCGATACGGCCTACACCGTGTGCCGCGGCAATGGTGTTAAGTGTCATGAGCGCCGCATACGGTGATAATGCTTCACCGTTAACCTTGGTGACTCGGCCAGCTTCCACTTCAATTGACACATATTCGGCTTCATTTGGGGCATCTTCTGGCGCCACTGTCATGGTCCAAACACCTTTACTTGGCTCGTTCCATGGGTCCTCTAGTTCACCACCTTCGTGAGAAATATGCCAAGCATTAGCGTCGCGGCTATAAATCTTAGTCGCCGACGCTGTGGTTTTAATATTTCGCTCGGCAAGGTAGTCGAGCAGATCTTCCCGGCTCACCATCTCCCACTCACGCCATGGTGCAATCACTTTCAGATCGGGAGCCAGTGCCGCGAAACAGCCTTCGAAACGCACTTGATCATTGCCCTTGCCCGTACAGCCATGGCATAAAGCATCGGCGCCAACTTTACGTGCCACTTCCACTTGAGCCTTGGCAATAATCGGTCTAGCCATAGAAGTACCCAGTAGATACGTCCCTTCATAAATGGCACCCGTGGCGATAGTAGGATAGATATAATCGGCCACCAGCTCTTCTTTTAAATCGACAATATGGCACTCTGATGCACCCGAAGCGATAGCCTTCTCATGCAATCCCTCAAGTTCTGCTTCACTCTGGCCGACATCGGCACAGAAAGCGATGATTTCGCAGTTATCGTAGGTCTCTTTTAACCAAGGGATAATTGCCGAGGTATCCAGGCCACCTGAGTAGGCCAATACCACTTTTTTTACTGCTGTTGTTTCGTTACTCATGACTCTTTCCTAATGATGTATTCATGAACGCTAAGGCATTCAACGGTGTTGTAGGGGAAATTAATTAACTTAATAGTGTCACTAATACGGCATTTTGTGCATGCATACGATTTTCGGCCTGCTGTAAAATCAATGATCCTTCGCCATCGACCACATCGGCAGTTACCTCTACGCCGCGGTAAGCTGGCAGGCAATGCATAAAATATTTTGCTCCTGCCTTTTGCATCATGGTGCTATTAACCTGATAAGGGCCAAATTTATCGTTAATGTCATCGAGGCTGGTGTTGTCGCCCATGGAGATCCAAGTATCGGTATAAATCGCATCGTGACCGGCAATCTTGTCAACATCGGTGGTTAACATTAACTCACCACCGTGAGCGGCTGCAATTTTTTGCGCTTCGAGTACAACCTTACCATCGGGAAAATGTCCCTGAGGACAGATAACCGTCATGGTGGCACCCAATAATGCCGCGCCGTACATCAAGGAGTGAGTCACATTGTTACCATCGCCAACATAAGCCAATTTAAGCTGACTCAAATCGTCAAATTGTTCTGCCAAGGTGAGGAAATCGGCTAAGCCCTGACAAGGGTGATACATATCCGATAAGGCATTAATTACAGGTACTGTACCGTGCTCGGCAAGCGCCTCAACGGTTGAATGTAAAAAGGTTCTCGCAACAATCGCATCGGCCCAGCAAGAGATGTTAGCGGCAAAATCTGACACGGGTTCGCGCTGGCCTAAGGCACCATTTTGTTGATCTAAGTAGACACTATGACCACCGAGTTTATTGATACCGATATCGAAGCTAACACGAGTGCGTAGTGAAGGCTTTTCAAATAACATCACCACACTCTTACCGTCTAATGCGGTGCGGTAGTCACCAGGATTCGCTTTGATCGTTTTAGCCAATGACAGTAATTCCACCAACTCTTGTTGGCTCAGCTCTTTAATCGATAATAGGTGGTTCATAACTCTACTCCTGAAAATAAAAATCCTTGGCGAATATTCAATTAAGGTTATTGCGGCAGTACTTGAGTACCGATGGCTTCACCTTGCACCAATGCCGCTAACTGAGCACTATCGCGCCATGAAGCAACCTGCACGGGTTGCCCCAACCACTGCGCCACTTCTAAAGCCGCTTCCACTTTAACTTTCATGCCTTTGTCGATAACACCTTGACGAGTCAACTCAGCAGCTTCGGCCTTATTCAAAGAGGTAATAAGCTGCCCTTTACCATCAAGTACGCCGCTCACATCAGACAGTAAAACTAATTTGCCATTAACCAATTTAGCTAAGACAGTTGCTGCCTGATCGGCATTGACATTTAATAGCTGACCTAAGTCATCCACAGCGATGGAGCTGACGATGGGCATCCAGCCTTGTGCCAAAATAAAATTCAGATAGGTCGCATCTTTTGGGCTAACTTCGCCGACAAATCCCAGCTGCTCATCCTTTATCTGCGCCGAGACAATACCGCCATCGGCTAGGCTCATGCCTACGCAGGTCACACCGGCTTTAACTGCCGCCGCCTGTAATATCTTGTTAGATGTCCCTGCTAACGCCCCCACGACTATCGGTACCTGCTCAGCTGGCGTAACCCGTAAACCGTCAAGCTTAACGGTTTGCATGCCATTGGCGGCCAATTGCTCATCCACCAAACAACCACCACCGTGCACCATAATGACAGCTTGTCCTGTCTTGATAATATTGGCTGCTGTGGTCATTAAGCGAGCCATTCCCATTTCGCACTGTAATAGCGCGCCACCGACTTTAAGTACTAAAGGTTGCTGTGAAGATATCATGGCTATTCTCTCGTGAATTTGATTATGAATAATTAAAGTGAATCTTTATGCATTGATGAGCTTGGCTAGCTGCCCCTTTCATCAAATTATCGATTGCACTCGCCACTACGAGGTACCCCGTTTGGGCATCGAATTTCCAGCCTAATAAACAGTTGGGCGTCAGCACGACATCATCGACCTTAGGAAATTGATGTTGATATACATGAACCAGTGGGCATTCATTGTAGACGCTATACGCGTTAGCTATATCGGCTTCAGTCACCCCGGCTTTAAGCTGCACAGTAATCGTGGCTAAAATCCCACGCTTAAAGTTACCAAGATGCGGCGTGAAGATAACCTCTTTGCCTAACTGAATGGCAATTTCTGGTTGATGTCTATGCCCTAACACACCATAAGGGGTGAGGCTTACTTCGCAAAAGCTGGTGTGCAGCTGCGCCTTTCTCCCGGCGCCGGTTACTCCGCTAACCGCATTGATCACCGGCAGGCTTTCACCTAGTAATGAGGCTAATGGCTTTAGGGCTGTCAACGATGCGGTAGGGTAACAGCCTGGTACAGCAATCATTTTACTGTTTGCAATTGCTGCATGATTCCATTCAGCCAACCCATAAACCGCGTTAGCAAGCACCTCTGGATATTCATGTTCAAAGCCATACCATTTAGGGTATTGCTGCATATCGGCAAACCGATAAGCACCACTTAAGTCAAACACCGTTAATCCTTGAGCATAAAAGTAAGCAGCAAGATGCAAACTGACACCATGATCAGTCGCCAACACAACGGCATCGGCCTCAGTAATTATTGTCTGCTTAGCAGCTTCAGAAAGCGGCAATAGCGGTAAGGTGATATGGCAATATACAGGATACAAATCGGCCAGGGCTTTGCCCTTATCGAGACTGTTTTCAGACACATACAGACCTTGTATCTGTAACTCTTTATCGGCCTGAATTAATGCAGTTATTTGTGCACCTGTGTATCCACTGGCGCCAATTATAGCGATGTTTTTCATACTTATAGACTTCTTATTAATTAACCATAAAGGAAAAAGAGGGGCGCAACTTAAGCCCTGGTAGAGATATCAACATGACAAGTTTATCGTCGCAGGAAGTTTGTGTAGCTAACCTTATAATCTGTTTTTAAGTATGAAATCTTCATTTATCGTCTCAATAATACGCTGTAAATAAAGGCTCTTGCCTTAGCTGTTGGATAGATTATCACGAGAAATTATTTATGCAATGCTTGTGAATATATATTTACGGTGGTTTTTGCGAAAAAACGTCATAACTGATGCTTTTTTGGCTACTTGATACTCAGCCCAGCCCTAGGATAGTAGCCGATAACTAGGCTGCCGCCATAAAGCCCGCTGTAATCCCAAAACAGAAGTGATAATGCAATAACAATGCAATTTAAGTGTCGTCAAGCAGTGATGTGCAGCACATAAGTTTGTAATATCCAGATGTGCTATCTTGACCGCAGCCTAATTGGCTGGGTATTGTGAATGATTAACTTAGAGGTATGGAGCATTTATGGCTGATATGTACGCATCGTTACGATCCAATGTAGGGACTTTAGGTCAGATCTTAGGCGATACCATTCGCACCCACTTGGATGAGCCATTTTTAGATAAAATTGAACAGATTAGGCACTTGGCTAAAAGTTCACGCCAAGGGGATGATGCGGCAAGAGAGCAGATGCTGACGCTATTAGCCGCCCTTCCCGATGATGAGTTAGTGCCATTTGCCAAAGCCTTTAATCAATTTTTAAACCTTGCCAATATTGCCGAGCAATTTCACACCATCAGTAGAAATTGTGACGAATTAGTCTGCGTGCCCGATCCTGTAGAGCAGTTGCTGGGGCGGATGCTTAACGGCCGAGTTGATCAAGATAACATGCTCGAGTGCTTACAAACACTCGATATCGATTTGGTACTGACAGCCCATCCAACTGAAATTTCTCGACGCACGCTGATACAAAAATACTCGGCAGTCGTCGATATTCTCGCTGCCTTAGAAAACCCACAGCTCACCGACCGCGAAAAAAAGCAGAACCACCTTAGATTACGCCAACTGATCGCGCAAATCTGGCATACCAATGAGATCCGCCATGAACGCCCAACACCCGTCGATGAGGCGCGCTGGGGATTGAGCACTATTGAAGCGTCATTGTGGCAGGCCATTCCAGACTTTTTACGTCAACTCAATGAACAAGTTGAAGAGCGCACCGGCAAACAGCTGCCCACCAATATCGCCCCAGTGCGCTTCTCAAGTTGGATGGGAGGTGACCGTGATGGCAACCCCTTTGTTACCGCCAAAATTACCCAAGAAGTCTTAGATCGTAACCGTCATACGGCGGCAAGACTCTACCTTAAAGATGTGGTGCTGCTGGTCAATGAACTGTCAATGGAAGAGGCGAACGCAGAGCTGTCAGCACTCACTAACCATAGTCATGAGCCTTACCGTGATGTGCTGCGAGACTTAAGACAAAAATTACGCGATACCATAGATTACCTAAACTTGCGACTCGAGGGTCACTCTCCCGAAGTGGACTTAAGCACCCTCATTTGGCATGAAGATGATCTAAAGCAGCCGCTTACTTTGCTGTACAACAGCCTCACAGAGTCAGGCATGAGCCTGATTGCTAACGGCTTATTGCTCGACATGCTGCGCCGTATCGCTTGTTTTGGCATCCACATGCTAAGACTCGATATTCGCCAAGATGCCCAGCGCCATAGCGATGCCATTGCCGAACTTACCCGCTACTTAGGCTTAGGGGATTACCACCACTGGGATGAACACGAAAAACAAGCCTTCTTGCTTAGAGAACTTACGGGTAAGCGCCCACTCATCCCGCATAATTGGCAACCCAGTGATGATGTGGCAGAGGTCTTAAGCACCGTTAGATTGGTCGCCAATCAGTCAGCTAAAGCGCTTGGTTCCTATGTGATCTCCATGGCCAGTCAACCCTCGGACGTGCTAGCCGTACTGTTATTGCTAAAAGAAGCCGGCTGTCCGCATCCCATGCGTGTGGTGCCATTGTTTGAAACCTTAGATGATCTCAACAATGCCTCAAGCTGCATGTCAGCGCTATTTAATATCGACTGGTATCGTGGCTACTGTAAAGGTAGCCAAGAGGTGATGATAGGTTACTCAGATTCAGCCAAAGATGCCGGGGTTATGGCAGCAGCTTGGGCACAATACCGCGCTCAAGAGCAGCTAGTACAAATATGTAAACGAGCCGATATTAAACTCACTTTGTTCCATGGTCGTGGCGGCACCATTGGCCGTGGGGGCGGACCGGCACACAAAGCGATCTTATCCCAACCGCCTGGCTCAGTAGATGGACGCATCCGCGTAACAGAACAAGGTGAGATGATCCGCTTTAAATTTGGCCTCCCAAAATTAGCGGTACAAAGCTTGGCACTCTACACCTCGGCCGTTATGGAAGCGACGCTCTTACCACCGCCAGAGCCTAAGCCTGAGTGGCGTGATGCTATGGAGCGGCTAGCAGCCGATTCGGTTAAAGCCTATCGTAGGATAGTCAGAGACGAACCTGACTTTGTCGCCTACTTCCGTGCAGCAACCCCCGAGGTAGAGCTGGGTAAGCTACCCTTAGGAAGTCGTCCGGCCAAACGCCGGGTCGATGGTGGAATTGAGAGCCTTAGGGCGATCCCATGGATCTTTGCTTGGTCACAGAACCGCCTTATGCTGCCAGCGTGGTTAGGCGCAGGTGAAGCCTTACAAGCGGCAGCCGATCGCGGCGAGCTAGCACTACTGCAAGAGATGGAGCAGCAATGGCCATTTTTTGAAACTCGTATTTCTATGTTAGAGATGGTGTATGCCAAGGCCGAACCTAATCTAGCTAAATATTACGAAACCTGCTTAGTACCCAAAGAGTTGCACCATCTTGGTGAGGAGTTACGCAGCAGAATGGCCACGGGTATAAAGGCGGTGTTAGCGCTGACTCAAGCAGAAACCTTGATGTCACATACCCCATGGAATCGAGAATCGGTTGAGCTTCGTAACCCTTATATCGATCCCCTAAACTTTTTACAGGCAGAGCTACTGGCCCGAACTCGCAAAGATGAGGCCGCATCAAGCAATGTCGAATTAGCCCTAATGCTCACCATTGCAGGCGTTGCAGCAGGCATGAGAAATACCGGTTGATGAACCTTTTACGCATAGCGATGCTGAGTATTTTGCTGCTATTGACTGGGTGCGCCAGTCAATACAGCATCAGCGAAAAACAACTCAGCAACTATCTTAATGATGCTATACATTTCGACACCAAGCAGGGTAATACCCTGTTTGGCATTGAAATGCGCGTTAATGATGTGGCTGTGAAGTTAGGGCATAAACCTGACATCATGGCCATTACTGCCAGTAGTACAGTTAAGGTACGTAACCCCTTGATGCCACTCATGGCAAAGTTAACTACACAATTTGAAGCCAAGCCTTGGTATGACGCCAACACCCACAGTGTGTATCTACGCCAACTGCGTTTGGTTGAAGTCGCCTCAACGCCTAAAGATATCGAAACAGCTATCGCACCAATAGCGCCGCAACTGATGGGGTTTTTAACCCACTTTCTTGAGACTCAACCCGTTTATGTACTCGATACCCAACAAAGCAATCAGGCATTAATTGCCGAAATGACCAAACGAATTGAGGTCACTCCGGGTAAATTAAAACTGATTTTTAAAGATTAAAAATATACCTTAATCACTATTCGACTCTGTGGTAATAACCATAATCCACGATCACCGCTTGCTGTAACAGTGCGCGTCGTAACATATCGAAAGCTACCGCAGTACTTAGGGCGCGTACTAGCTCCCTAGATCGTCCCGGAAACTTGAGCATTTGACTATAGGTGCCACTTTCCGTGGCCAGTGCGATAGCGACAGTACCAACTGGCTTTTGCTCTGTCCCCCCATCAGGGCCAGCAATGCCGCTAGTTGCCAAAGCATAATCACTGTTTAAAAGACCTCGCACACCTTGCGCCATCTCAGTGACTGTTGCGATTGAGACGGCCCCATGCTCATCGAGTGTGGTCGATTTGACCCCGAGCACCTTTATCTTAGACTCGTTACTGTAAGTGACTAATCCTTGATGTAAATAACCAGAACTCCCAGCAAAAGCCACAAGATTACTGGCCATCATGCCCCCAGTACAAGACTCAGCTACGCTCAAACTGCTTGCTTGCTCAAGGAGCAACTGATGCACGACCTTAGCTAATGAATCACTATTATCCGCCACCACACACTCACCGAGTTGCTGCTTTATAACAGCAACCACCTCAGGTAATTGTGCAATCGCCTCGGCCCCACGAGCAAATAATTTAATTTCGATATACGGCATAAACGAGCGATAACCTAAAGTCAGCCCTTCAGGTAAGCTTAACTCCTCAAGCTGATTGGCCAACACGGATTCACCACTACCAATAGTTAATAATTTATAAACTTCAACTTCGGCATGGACGTCGCTCTGTTGCTTAACAAATGGAATAAATTGCTCTTCAACCATACGTTTAAATTCAAATGGCACGCCCGGAGTAAAGAATAACCAAGCTCGATTGAGCTTTACCCTAAAACCACAAGCCGTGCCCACTGGGTTATCAACCATGATTGCCGACTCAGGTAGCAGCGCCTGCTTAAGGTTACTTGGCGGCATTTGACGACCATTTCGAGTGAACCACTCTTCAAGGCGAGCACGCCACTCTGCACACTCAACCAATGGTTCACCTTTAGCATTGGCCATCGCTAACGAAGATAGATCGTCACTGGTCGGCCCTAAGCCACCATTAACCAAAATAATATCAGCGTGTTGGCTTCTTTCTTGAAAGACCTGTACCAAATCATCCAATCTATCGCCAACGGTGACACGTTGTTGCATCTCTATGCCGTGATCCATCAATGCATTGGCTGCCCACGCGGCATTGGTATCTACAATCTGTCCTGAAAGCACCTCTTCACCAGTGCAAATCATCTCTATTTTCATATCTATCCCTTGAGACCACGTACTTATCTTGCCATAAGGTAGGCAACACAAGATTCAATAGCAATAGTATTTTCGACCAATAGACAGTTCCTCTAGGTAGTATCGACATTAATGCGTTGACTCTTCGGCGTCAAAAATCCCAGGGCGCAGTTATACCACTTCACACACGGTGTTGGCAGCCTTGGGCTGTATTGTGCTTTTCACGCTTCTATATGAATATAACAAGCAACATAGTTACTAGAAACAGACAAGGTAAGCCCAAATACAAAAAAGCCCGCTGCGTTAGCAACGGGCTTTATAGACTATCTTTCCTTTCGAGCTTTCGAGAACTCTTTTTGTCTTCACTTTTTTAAAGTGGCATCAAAAATGGGTCTATGATGATCTGCTTCGAGCTAGATCTCGGCGCTGACCTACATAGATGTGGAATTTTACTACCCAGCCAGTATTAAGCTTCACTTGATAAATGCAGGTGTCTCGCTCTATTCCCCATGTTCGAGTGGTCATTTCAACAGCGGTTAAACGAAAAAATCCCCAACACAAAATGCTGGGGATTTATCGACTCTCTTTCGAGAAGTATTAGGCGTCTGTTATGGTCAGCTTCGAGCTAGCTCTCCGCGTTCAGCTCCAGCATCAAGCTACGCTTGATAAGCGCAGCCGCTTCACCCTACTCTACATGGGGTTGAGCCTCACTACGTTCGGACTATTTACTTCCCCATGTTCGAGTGGTTATCTCCAGGCTAAAACGAAAAAAGCCCGTTGCATTAGCAACGGGCTTTATCGTATTAGGCGTCTGGAAATGACCTACTCTCACATGGGGAGACCCCACACTACCATCGGCGCGATTGCGTTTCACTTCTGAGTTCGGGATGGGATCAGGTGGTACCACAATGCTATGGTTTCCAGACAAATTTGGAAATTTAGAAAGCTGTTTTAAATTTGAGTACACTAAATCAAGTGTCGGTATTCTTTCGCTAAGTATTCACTTAGTTAGAAACCCTTTTGGGTTGTATGGTTAAGCCTCACGGGTCATTAGTACAAGTTAGCTCAACGCCTCACAACGCTTACACACCTTGCCTATCAACGTAGTAGTCTCCTACGGCCCTTTAGAGGACTTAAAGTCCTAGGGATGACTCATCTTAGGGCTCGCTTCCCGCTTAGATGCTTTCAGCGGTTATCGATTCCGAACGTAGCTACCGGGCAATGCCATTGGCATGACAACCCGAACACCAGCGGTTCGTCCACTCCGGTCCTCTCGTACTAGGAGCAGCTCCCTTCAATCATCCAACGCCCACGGCAGATAGGGACCGAACTGTCTCACGACGTTCTGAACCCAGCTCGCGTACCACTTTAAATGGCGAACAGCCATACCCTTGGGACCGACTTCAGCCCCAGGATGTGATGAGCCGACATCGAGGTGCCAAACACCGCCGTCGATATGAACTCTTGGGCGGTATCAGCCTGTTATCCCCGGAGTACCTTTTATCCGTTGAGCGATGGCCCTTCCATTCAGAACCACCGGATCACTATGACCTGCTTTCGCACCTGCTCGACGTGTATGTCTCGCAGTTAAGCTGGCTTATGCCATTGCACTAACCGTACGATGTCCGACCGTACTTAGCCAACCTTCGTGCTCCTCCGTTACTCTTTGGGAGGAGACCGCCCCAGTCAAACTACCCACCAGGCACTGTCCTCAACCCCGATTCAGGGGCCAGAGTTAGAACATCAACACTACAAGGGTGGTATTTCAAGGTTGACTCCACAAGAACTGGCGTTCCTGCTTCAAAGTCTCCCACCTATCCTACACATGTAGGGTCAATGTTCAGTGCCAAGCTATAGTAAAGGTTCACGGGGTCTTTCCGTCTAGCCGCGGGTATACGGCATCTTCACCGCAATTTCAACTTCACTGAGTCTCGGCTGGAGACAGCGTGGCCATCATTACGCCATTCGTGCAGGTCGGAACTTACCCGACAAGGAATTTCGCTACCTTAGGACCGTTATAGTTACGGCCGCCGTTTACCGGGGCTTCGATCATGAGCTTCTCCGAAGATAACCCAATCAATTAACCTTCCGGCACCGGGCAGGCGTCACACCGTATACTTCCTCTTGCGAGTTTGCACAGTGCTGTGTTTTTGATAAACAGTTGCAGCCACCTGGTATCTGCGACTCCCGTCAGCTTAGAGAGCAAGTCTCATCACCAACAGGAGCGTACCTTCTCCCGAAGTTACGGTACCATTTTGCCTAGTTCCTTCAGCCGAGTTCTCTCAAGCGCCTTGGTATTCTCTACCCAACCACCTGTGTCGGTTTGGGGTACGATTCCTGCTAACCTGAAGCTTAGAAGATTTTCCTGGAAGCATGGCATCAACTACTTCAGTTCCGTAGAACCTCGTCGTCAACTCTCAGTGTATGTGCACCCGGATTTGCCTAAGTGCACCACCTACAGCCTTAAACGCGGACAACCAACGCCGCGCTAGCCTAGCCTTCTCCGTCTCTCCATCGCAGTTAGCAGAAGTACAGGAATATTAACCTGTTTCCCATCGACTACGCCTTTCGGCCTCGCCTTAGGGGTCGACTCACCCTGCCCTGATTAACATTGGACAGGAACCCTTGGTCTTTCGGCGAGGGGGTTTTTCACCCCCTTTATCGTTACTCATGTCAGCATTCGCACTTCTGATACCTCCAGCGTGGGTTACCCCTTCACCTTCAACGGCTTACAGAACGCTCCTCTACCGCACTAGCGCAAGCGCTAGTACCCATAGCTTCGGTGTATTGCTTAGCCCCGTTAAATCTTCCGCGCAGGCCGACTCGACTAGTGAGCTATTACGCTTTCTTTAAATGATGGCTGCTTCTAAGCCAACATCCTAGCTGTCTAAGCCTTCCCACATCGTTTCCCACTTAGCAATAACTTTGGGACCTTAGCTGATGGTCTGGGTTGTTTCCCTTTTCACGACGGACGTTAGCACCCGCCGTGTGTCTCCCGAGTAGTACTCATTGGTATTCGGAGTTTGCAAAGGGTTGGTAAGTCGGGATGACCCCCTAGCCTTAACAGTGCTCTACCCCCAATGGTATTCGCTCGAGGCGCTACCTAAATAGCTTTCGAGGAGAACCAGATATCTCCCGGTTTGATTGGCCTTTCACCCCCAGCCACAAGTCATCACCGCATTTTTCAACATACGTGTGTTCGGTCCTCCAGTTGATGTTACTCAACCTTCAACCTGCCCATGGCTAGATCACCGGGTTTCGGGTCTACACCTTGCAACTAAACGCGCAGTTAACACTCGGTTTCCCTACGGCTCCGCTATTCGCTTAACCTCGCTACAAAATGTAAGTCGCTGACCCATTATACAAAAGGTACGCAGTCACGGTCTCAAGAACCGCTCCCACTGCTTGTACGTATACGGTTTCAGGTTCTATTTCACTCCCCTCACAGGGGTTCTTTTCGCCTTTCCCTCACGGTACTGGTTCACTATCGGTCAGTCAGGAGTATTTAGCCTTGGAGGATGGTCCCCCCATGTTCAGACAAGATGTCACGTGTCCCGTCCTACTCGTTTTCACGTAAAGTTAGTTTTCATGTACGGGGCTATCACCCTGTGCCGCTGTGCTTTCCAACACATTCCACTAACACCCTCTACGCTTAAGGGCTAATCCCCGTTCGCTCGCCGCTACTAGGGGAATCTCGGTTGATTTCTTTTCCTCCGGGTACTTAGATGTTTCAGTTCCCCGGGTTCGCCTCACAACACTATGTATTCATGTTGTGATACATGCTTATGCATGTGGGTTTCCCCATTCGGACATCGTTAGCTCAAATGCTTGTTACTAGCTCGCCAACGCTTTTCGCAAGTTACTACGTCCTTCATCGCCTCTGACTGCCAAGGCATCCACCGTATACGCTTAGTCACTTAACCATACAACCCAAATGAGTTTCACAAGGAAACAAACTTTATCAAGCGGGTAAGCTTGATGTTGTATCGCAACTAATGGTGTTTACTTTCGCCAAAAGAATACTCATGAATCATCATTACAATGATTCGGCACTTGATTTAAGTGTTTGAGAACTCAATTTTAATTTTCGCGTCAATGCTACAAACCATAACCACCTACAAAGTAAGCAATCACAGTCCCTTTCACATTAACACTATCAGCTTTCCAAATTTTTAAAGAACAAGCATCGCCGTTAAGACGTGCCACCTGCTCTAACAAGAACAAGTTATCTGTGTGAACACTCAGCAAATATTGAGTTAGTCGTATAGGTAAGGAGGTGATCCAGCCCCAGGTTCCCCTAGGGCTACCTTGTTACGACTTCACCCCAGTCATGAACCACACCGTGGTAAACGCCCTCCCCGAAAGGTTAAGCTATCTACTTCTGGTGCAGCCCACTCCCATGGTGTGACGGGCGGTGTGTACAAGGCCCGGGAACGTATTCACCGTGGCATTCTGATCCACGATTACTAGCGATTCCGACTTCATGGAGTCGAGTTGCAGACTCCAATCCGGACTACGACAAGCTTTGTGAGATTAGCTCCACCTCGCGGCTTTGCAACCCTCTGTACTTGCCATTGTAGCACGTGTGTAGCCCTACTCGTAAGGGCCATGATGACTTGACGTCGTCCCCACCTTCCTCCGGTTTATCACCGGCAGTCTCCCTAAAGTTCCCACCATTACGTGCTGGCAAATAAGGATAAGGGTTGCGCTCGTTGCGGGACTTAACCCAACATTTCACAACACGAGCTGACGACAGCCATGCAGCACCTGTCTCAGAGTTCCCGAAGGCACTAAGCTATCTCTAGCGAATTCTCTGGATGTCAAGAGTAGGTAAGGTTCTTCGCGTTGCATCGAATTAAACCACATGCTCCACCGCTTGTGCGGGCCCCCGTCAATTCATTTGAGTTTTAACCTTGCGGCCGTACTCCCCAGGCGGTCTACTTAATGCGTTAGCTTGGGAACCCAGTGTTCAAGACACCAAATTCCGAGTAGACATCGTTTACGGCGTGGACTACCAGGGTATCTAATCCTGTTTGCTCCCCACGCTTTCGTACCTGAGCGTCAGTCTTTGTCCAGGGGGCCGCCTTCGCCACCGGTATTCCTTCAGATCTCTACGCATTTCACCGCTACACCTGAAATTCTACCCCCCTCTACAAGACTCTAGTCTGCCAGTTCGAAATGCAATTCCCAGGTTGAGCCCGGGGCTTTCACATCTCGCTTAACAAACCGCCTGCGTACGCTTTACGCCCAGTAATTCCGATTAACGCTTGGACCCCTCGTATTACCGCGGCTGCTGGCACGAAGTTAGCCGGTCCTTCTTCTGCGAGTAACGTCACACCTAAACGCTATTAACGTTTAAGCTTTCCTCCTCGCTGAAAGTGCTTTACAACCCGAAGGCCTTCTTCACACACGCGGCATGGCTGCATCAGGCTTGCGCCCATTGTGCAATATTCCCCACTGCTGCCTCCCGTAGGAGTCTGGGCCGTGTCTCAGTCCCAGTGTGGCTGATCATCCTCTCAGAACAGCTAGGGATCGTCGCCTTGGTGAGCCATTACCTCACCAACTAGCTAATCCCACCTAGGTACATCCAATCGCAGAAGGCCCGAAGGTCCCCTCTTTTCCCCCGTAGGGCGTATGCGGTATTAGCAGTCGTTTCCAACTGTTATCCCCCTCGACTGGGCAGTTCCCTAGGCATTACTCACCCGTCCGCCGCTCGTCAGCAAAGAAAGCAAGCTTTCTTCCTGTTACCGCTCGACTTGCATGTGTTAGGCCTGCCGCCAGCGTTCAATCTGAGCCATGATCAAACTCTTCAATTAAAGTTTTGTTGAATCTTGCGATTCGGCTCAATGAATTCTGATTCCGTTTAAAAGACTCGGAAGAATCTTAAAAACGTTTGTACATATTGCTATGAACACTCATCGTTACATTGATTTAATTCTTTGATTGCCAACCCGAAAGTTAGGCAATTTCGATTAACTCAACACCTGTGAGTATCCACACAGATTTCTTGTTTCATCTTGTTAAAGAGCGTTGCTAGCATGAGAGAATCAATCTTTCATTTAGCCGCCGTTGACGCTAGGTCGCTGGCTTAGGGATGCGTATTCTACACGTCCCGCTGTTGGCGTCAAGTGCTTATTTTAAGAAGTTTTCCAAGCGATGTTTTCTTAAACAGAAGTCATCAATCGAAGCCCTTAAAAGCGCTTATCACCTGAGTTAATCTCCGAAGAGTTCAACTCGCCTCTCTTTGTTAAAAGAGAGGCTGACTTAGCTGCAAGTCCCGTACTACCTAAGCTTTCGATTCGGGAAGTGGCCTGCTGTGCCGTGTCAGTGGATGCGCATTATAGGCAGTTCTCGGATGGGCGCAAGGGCTTTTTTCACTAAAAAAGCAATTAGTTTTTATACCTCACTTAAGCACATAGACCACACTGGTTATGCACAGACTTACCCACAAAACAACAACCTAACGCATAAACCAATCAAACTTATCACTGCTTCACGAGGTAACAAAGTGCTAGTAGGATAGCCATAGCCTGACAACATCCTCCTACATCATTGCATATTGTATCTGGCAATAATTTAGCTTCATTAAAATACTTACGCTCATACTCTAACGATGATAGCCAATTACTAGATAGATAGTATCCTTTGGAGTTATAAAACATCTTAATATAATTAAAAACATTCATCTTCGCGGCTTCTCTTGTCGCATAGAGTTTCCGCTTGATCCGATCTTGTTTTAGCAATTGAAGGAAACTCTCCACCACCGCGTTATCATGGCAATTTGCCTCGACGGCTCATGCTTCCTTGCAAACCATGAGCACTCAAAAACGCGTTCCAAGCATGGCAGGTGTAATGACTTCCTTGATCTGAGTGCACTAACACTTTACCTTCAGATTTACATCGCCACACGCCATTAATAGCGCATCTAATGCAAGCTCTTTAGTTATTCGGCTGCCCATTGGCCAACCAATAATGCGGCGAGAAAACAAATCCATCACCGCTCCAAGATAGAGCCAAGCTTCATGTGTTTTGATATAGGTGATATCCGTTACCCAAGCTTTGTTGGGTAACGGATTAAATCGCAGCTCTAAACGATTTGGTATCACCACGTGTTTCTCACCACCACGAACTCTAGACTTACGATATCCAACTGTACTCGCAGTTATGCTCGCTGCATCACGTTGTCGCTTCACTTTAGCCTGACTTAGGTCAACGCAATACCCGCCAGAATAATGAAGCTCAAACAACTGACACCGTTGCCGTAGAGAGTGGTAGTGGTGACGCTCTTGAATAAAGGCGTACCTTACTCTGGGTGACTTGCAAAGTACGCCGCTGTAGATTCAACCTGTCAATGCAACACTCTTTTCAATTATCTGTAGTAGGGTTTTAAAGTTTAATATTTTTCTAGGACGGCTATTTAGTTGTTCTGCTACCTCATCGTATCGGTTCTGAGAATATTGAGCTAAATATGTCTTTTTAGCGAAGTATTATCGGATTAAAGTTCACTACCTTGCCATCAGCCATTTTCTCGAAAACAAATCCAGAGCAGGGATCGTAAGGTACCTCAGGGTAGCTAGGGGAAGTGTTAATAAGTAGGTCAGCCTCTACTTGAAGAACGGAATTGATAGTTTAAACGATAAGCCTAATCCTGTTCGGCCATCTAGATTAACGCCACAACAACTAGAAATGGTCGCTGGTCTTGTAAAGGGAATAAGTGCTTCTACTTCCCCAGAACTTAATCTTGTCGAGCAAGTATGGCAATGGATGAGACAAAATGAGCTAGCCAACCGTTGTTTGATGAATAGGACGATATAGTGAATCAATGTACTAACGCATGGAATCGTTTTAGGAGCGAGAGAAGCCGCACAAAAGAATATGTGATAGAGATTGGATTAATCTGGTCAGTCCAAGCTTAGGTGAAATTTGTCCATAAGACCCGGGGCAGTCCAAGTATAACTAAAAGCTGTATAGGAAATCAGTGGCGATTCACATATCAGAAGCCGTGATGCAGAAACGAAAAAAGCCTCAGCATTTCTGCTGAGGCTTTCGTCTTAAGTTGGCGGAGCGGACGGGACTCGAACCCGCGACCCCCGGCGTGACAGGCCGGTATTCTAACCAACTGAACTACCGCTCCTTTAGACCGAAGTCTAAATTCTTTTATCGTCGCTAACGTGTCATGGCTAGGAGACGTGCTCTATTGAGCTTATTAGGCGCCTGGAAATGACCTACTCTCACATGGGGAGACCCCACACTACCATCGGCGCGATTGCGTTTCACTTCTGAGTTCGGGATGGGATCAGGTGGTACCACAATGCTATGGTTTCCAGACAAATTCGGAAATTTGAAAAGCTGCTCTCAATTCTGTATTTCAAGAAGCAAGAGATATTAAATTTGAGTCACACTAAATCAAGTGTCTGTATTCTTTCGCTAAGTATTCACTTAGTTAGAAACCCTTTTGGGTTGTATGGTTAAGCCTCACGGGTCATTAGTACAAGTTAGCTCAACGCCTCACAACGCTTACACACCTTGCCTATCAACGTAGTAGTCTCCTACGGCCCTTTAGAGGACTTAAAGTCCTAGGGATGACTCATCTTAGGGCTCGCTTCCCGCTTAGATGCTTTCAGCGGTTATCGATTCCGAACGTAGCTACCGGGCAATGCCATTGGCATGACAACCCGAACACCAGCGGTTCGTCCACTCCGGTCCTCTCGTACTAGGAGCAGCTCCCTTCAATCATCCAACGCCCACGGCAGATAGGGACCGAACTGTCTCACGACGTTCTGAACCCAGCTCGCGTACCACTTTAAATGGCGAACAGCCATACCCTTGGGACCGACTTCAGCCCCAGGATGTGATGAGCCGACATCGAGGTGCCAAACACCGCCGTCGATATGAACTCTTGGGCGGTATCAGCCTGTTATCCCCGGAGTACCTTTTATCCGTTGAGCGATGGCCCTTCCATTCAGAACCACCGGATCACTATGACCTGCTTTCGCACCTGCTCGACGTGTATGTCTCGCAGTTAAGCTGGCTTATGCCATTGCACTAACCGTACGATGTCCGACCGTACTTAGCCAACCTTCGTGCTCCTCCGTTACTCTTTGGGAGGAGACCGCCCCAGTCAAACTACCCACCAGGCACTGTCCTCAACCCCGATTCAGGGGCCAGAGTTAGAACATCAACACTACAAGGGTGGTATTTCAAGGTTGACTCCACAAGAACTGGCGTTCCTGCTTCAAAGTCTCCCACCTATCCTACACATGTAGGGTCAATGTTCAGTGCCAAGCTATAGTAAAGGTTCACGGGGTCTTTCCGTCTAGCCGCGGGTATACGGCATCTTCACCGCAATTTCAACTTCACTGAGTCTCGGCTGGAGACAGCGTGGCCATCATTACGCCATTCGTGCAGGTCGGAACTTACCCGACAAGGAATTTCGCTACCTTAGGACCGTTATAGTTACGGCCGCCGTTTACCGGGGCTTCGATCATGAGCTTCTCCGAAGATAACCCAATCAATTAACCTTCCGGCACCGGGCAGGCGTCACACCGTATACTTCCTCTTGCGAGTTTGCACAGTGCTGTGTTTTTGATAAACAGTTGCAGCCACCTGGTATCTGCGACTCCCGTCAGCTTAGAGAGCAAGTCTCATCACCAACAGGAGCGTACCTTCTCCCGAAGTTACGGTACCATTTTGCCTAGTTCCTTCAGCCGAGTTCTCTCAAGCGCCTTGGTATTCTCTACCCAACCACCTGTGTCGGTTTGGGGTACGATTCCTGCTAACCTGAAGCTTAGAAGATTTTCCTGGAAGCATGGCATCAACTACTTCAGTTCCGTAGAACCTCGTCGTCAACTCTCAGTGTATGTGCACCCGGATTTGCCTAAGTGCACCACCTACAGCCTTAAACGCGGACAACCAACGCCGCGCTAGCCTAGCCTTCTCCGTCTCTCCATCGCAGTTAGCAGAAGTACAGGAATATTAACCTGTTTCCCATCGACTACGCCTTTCGGCCTCGCCTTAGGGGTCGACTCACCCTGCCCTGATTAACATTGGACAGGAACCCTTGGTCTTTCGGCGAGGGGGTTTTTCACCCCCTTTATCGTTACTCATGTCAGCATTCGCACTTCTGATACCTCCAGCGTGGGTTACCCCTTCACCTTCAACGGCTTACAGAACGCTCCTCTACCGCACTAGCGCAAGCGCTAGTACCCATAGCTTCGGTGTATTGCTTAGCCCCGTTAAATCTTCCGCGCAGGCCGACTCGACTAGTGAGCTATTACGCTTTCTTTAAATGATGGCTGCTTCTAAGCCAACATCCTAGCTGTCTAAGCCTTCCCACATCGTTTCCCACTTAGCAATAACTTTGGGACCTTAGCTGATGGTCTGGGTTGTTTCCCTTTTCACGACGGACGTTAGCACCCGCCGTGTGTCTCCCGAGTAGTACTCATTGGTATTCGGAGTTTGCAAAGGGTTGGTAAGTCGGGATGACCCCCTAGCCTTAACAGTGCTCTACCCCCAATGGTATTCGCTCGAGGCGCTACCTAAATAGCTTTCGAGGAGAACCAGATATCTCCCGGTTTGATTGGCCTTTCACCCCCAGCCACAAGTCATCACCGCATTTTTCAACATACGTGTGTTCGGTCCTCCAGTTGATGTTACTCAACCTTCAACCTGCCCATGGCTAGATCACCGGGTTTCGGGTCTACACCTTGCAACTAAACGCGCAGTTAACACTCGGTTTCCCTACGGCTCCGCTATTCGCTTAACCTCGCTACAAAATGTAAGTCGCTGACCCATTATACAAAAGGTACGCAGTCACGGTCTCAAGAACCGCTCCCACTGCTTGTACGTATACGGTTTCAGGTTCTATTTCACTCCCCTCACAGGGGTTCTTTTCGCCTTTCCCTCACGGTACTGGTTCACTATCGGTCAGTCAGGAGTATTTAGCCTTGGAGGATGGTCCCCCCATGTTCAGACAAGATGTCACGTGTCCCGTCCTACTCGTTTTCACGTAAAGTTAGTTTTCATGTACGGGGCTATCACCCTGTGCCGCTGTGCTTTCCAACACATTCCACTAACACCCTCTACGCTTAAGGGCTAATCCCCGTTCGCTCGCCGCTACTAGGGGAATCTCGGTTGATTTCTTTTCCTCCGGGTACTTAGATGTTTCAGTTCCCCGGGTTCGCCTCACAACACTATGTATTCATGTTGTGATACATGCTTATGCATGTGGGTTTCCCCATTCGGACATCGTTAGCTCAAATGCTTGTTACTAGCTCGCCAACGCTTTTCGCAAGTTACTACGTCCTTCATCGCCTCTGACTGCCAAGGCATCCACCGTATACGCTTAGTCACTTAACCATACAACCCAAATGAGTTTCACAAGGAAACAAACTTTATCAAGCGGGTAAGCTTGATGTTGTATCGCAACTAATGGTGTTTACTTTCGCCAAAAGAATACTCATGAATCATCATTACAATGATTCGGCACTTGATTTAAGTGTTTGAGAACTCAATTTTAATTTTCGCGTCAATGCTACAAATAATCACGTACAAGTACGTCACTATCCCTTTCACATTAACACTATCAGCTTTCCAAATTTTTAAAGAACAAGCATCGCCGTTAAGACGTGCCACCTGCTCTAACAAGAACAAGTTATCTGTGTGAACACTCAACAAACATTAAGTTAGTCGTATAGGTAAGGAGGTGATCCAGCCCCAGGTTCCCCTAGGGCTACCTTGTTACGACTTCACCCCAGTCATGAACCACACCGTGGTAAACGCCCTCCCCGAAAGGTTAAGCTATCTACTTCTGGTGCAGCCCACTCCCATGGTGTGACGGGCGGTGTGTACAAGGCCCGGGAACGTATTCACCGTGGCATTCTGATCCACGATTACTAGCGATTCCGACTTCATGGAGTCGAGTTGCAGACTCCAATCCGGACTACGACAAGCTTTGTGAGATTAGCTCCACCTCGCGGCTTTGCAACCCTCTGTACTTGCCATTGTAGCACGTGTGTAGCCCTACTCGTAAGGGCCATGATGACTTGACGTCGTCCCCACCTTCCTCCGGTTTATCACCGGCAGTCTCCCTAAAGTTCCCACCATTACGTGCTGGCAAATAAGGATAAGGGTTGCGCTCGTTGCGGGACTTAACCCAACATTTCACAACACGAGCTGACGACAGCCATGCAGCACCTGTCTCAGAGTTCCCGAAGGCACTAAGCTATCTCTAGCGAATTCTCTGGATGTCAAGAGTAGGTAAGGTTCTTCGCGTTGCATCGAATTAAACCACATGCTCCACCGCTTGTGCGGGCCCCCGTCAATTCATTTGAGTTTTAACCTTGCGGCCGTACTCCCCAGGCGGTCTACTTAATGCGTTAGCTTGGGAGCCCAGTGCTCAAGGCACCAAACTCCGAGTAGACATCGTTTACGGCGTGGACTACCAGGGTATCTAATCCTGTTTGCTCCCCACGCTTTCGTACCTGAGCGTCAGTCTTTGTCCAGGGGGCCGCCTTCGCCACCGGTATTCCTTCAGATCTCTACGCATTTCACCGCTACACCTGAAATTCTACCCCCCTCTACAAGACTCTAGTCTGCCAGTTCGAAATGCAATTCCCAGGTTGAGCCCGGGGCTTTCACATCTCGCTTAACAAACCGCCTGCGTACGCTTTACGCCCAGTAATTCCGATTAACGCTTGGACCCCTCGTATTACCGCGGCTGCTGGCACGAAGTTAGCCGGTCCTTCTTCTGCGAGTAACGTCACACCTAAACGCTATTAACGCTTAAGCTTTCCTCCTCGCTGAAAGTGCTTTACAACCCGAAGGCCTTCTTCACACACGCGGCATGGCTGCATCAGGCTTGCGCCCATTGTGCAATATTCCCCACTGCTGCCTCCCGTAGGAGTCTGGGCCGTGTCTCAGTCCCAGTGTGGCTGATCATCCTCTCAGAACAGCTAGGGATCGTCGCCTTGGTGAGCCATTACCTCACCAACTAGCTAATCCCACCTAGGTACATCCAATCGCAGAAGGCCCGAAGGTCCCCTCTTTTCCCCCGTAGGGCGTATGCGGTATTAGCAGTCGTTTCCAACTGTTATCCCCCTCGACTGGGCAGTTCCCTAGGCATTACTCACCCGTCCGCCGCTCGTCAGCAAAGAAAGCAAGCTTTCTCCCTGTTACCGCTCGACTTGCATGTGTTAGGCCTGCCGCCAGCGTTCAATCTGAGCCATGATCAAACTCTTCAATTAAAGTTTTGTTGAATCTTGCGATTCGGCTCAATGAATTCTGATTCCGTTTAAAAGACTCGGAAGAATCTTAAAAACGTTTGTACATATTGCTATGAACACTCATCGTTACATTGATTTAATTCTTTGATTGCCAACCCGAAGGTTAGGCAATTTCGATTAACTCAACACCTGTGAGTGTCCACACAGATTTCTTGTTTCATCTTGTTAAAGAGCGTTGCTAGCATGAGAGAATCAATCTTTCATTTAGCCGCCGTTGACGCTAGGTCGTTGGCTTAGGGATGCGTATTTTACACGTCCCGTTGTTGGCGTCAAGTGCTTATTTTAAGAAGCTTTCCAAGCGATGATTTCTTAAACAGAAGCCATCAGTCGAAGCCCTTAAAAGTGCTTAAAAGTGCTTAAAAGTGCTTAAAAGTGCTTAAAAGTGCTTATCACCTGAGTTAATCTCCGAAGAGTTCAACTCGCTAACACCGCTGCAAGTCCCGTACTACCTAGGTAGTTGGCCTGCTGTGCCGTGTCAGTGGATGCGCATTATAGGCAGTTCTCGGATGGGCGCAAGGGATTTTTACAATAAAAAAGATCGCTTGCCGATCTTTTCGACAAATGCGATCTTCCCTGTTTAGATTTGCATCAAATTAGCTGTTTTAAGACTATTTAATGCTCTCTTGTTCGATAAAGCCATTAATCAATTCAACCGCTTTAGCATCATCCCAGTCGACAAAGGTTCTGACAAACGCAATCAGCTCACCTTCACCATTGAGTATAAAGGTGGCGGGTATTGTATCTAAGGGGAACACTTCACTTAATGCCTGCTGAGGATCATAGTAGGTTTTGAATCCTTCCATATCCAGTGACTTTAAAAAAGGCTCAACCTTAGCCGTACCATCTATATCGATAGAGATCGGCAGTACCTTAAATTTACTTTGATCGAACTTAGCCTTAAAACGATCGAGTGCTGGTAGCTCACGTACACATGGCGGGCACCATGTTGCCCACATGTTTACCATGATCACTTGCCCACGATATTGGCTAAAATCGATAGCCTTACCATTTCGATCTGAAAAAGCGACCACATCGATAGGGTAGGACTTAGGCAACACGTTGATACGATCGACACTCGATTCGATTTGTCCTTGTGTTTGTTGCTGCATCCCTGGGTAAGCTTGTACATTTGCGGTAAACAATGATGCCATTGATAACAAGGCTACAAGCACAGCAGCAAAGGACTTAGTCATTTTGATGCTCGCTTAAGTAGTTTATCTAATTCCGCTTGCTCTTCGGCACTGATCTCTTGCTCTACAGCTCCTGAAATACGTTGTTTACGAACAAAGATAAAACCAATTAACAAACCAATCAGTAATAAGCCTATAGGGCCAAGCCATAAAACATAGGTCTTGGCCTCCATTTTGGGCTTATATAACACAAACTCACCGTAGCGACTGGTCATGAAGTTAATGATCTCTTCATCTGCCTTACCGGCATCGACCATTTGATACACTTCTAGGCGTAAGTCTTGTGCAACTGGCGAATTAGAGTCAATTAGGTTTTGGTTTTGACACTGTGGGCAGCGCAGTGAATGCGCCAACTCAAGTGCACGCTTTTGATTATCAACCGATTTAAACTCATAGGTGTCGACTGGTGTCGCCAGCGCAGAGCTTAATACACTTATTGATAGCAATAACGCAGTAATTAAAGCGATAAAGGTTTTCATTAAGAAGCCCCCTCTGCTCTAGCTTGAGCTTGTAGCTCTTGGATCATTGGATACAATGTTTCATTCCACACTCGCATGTCGATCGGGCCGGCATAGCGGTAGCGAATGATACCGTTGTGATCGACTAGATAACTTTCTGGCGCACCGTAGACCCCCAGATCTAAACCTAAACGACCATCATGGTCGAAAATGTTCTTGGTGTAGGGGTCTCCTTCACGGCTAAGTTCGCGGATCGCTAAAGGGCGTTCATCACGATAGTTAATACCATAGATAGGCAAGATGTTTTGTCTTGCTAACCGCATTAGATGCGGATGCTCATACTTACAAGATGGGCACCATGTTGCCCACACATTGAGTAATGACACCTGACCTTTTAAGCTCTCATTGGTAATTATTTCGTTCGCATTCTCTAGACGTTCTAGTTGGAAAGCCGGAATTGGCTTTCCTTCAAGAGCGGAATCGAGCTGCTGGGGATTAAGGAATAGCCCTTTGTAAAGAAATACCCCCATCACCAAAAATAATACCAACGGAATAAATAGTACTAACCTGTTTTTCATACTTGCCCCAATTCAAGTTATGCCGTTGCTAAATCTTCTTTAGCTTTTTCTTTGGTTGTTTCGCTTACTTTGACTTTACGATAACGCTTATCTGAAGCCGCAAAGACACCACCCACCATCATGAAAATACTACCAAACCATAACCAACGTACAAATGGCTTATAGTTCAGACGTACTGCAAATTCAGTACGGCTAATTGGATCTCCCATAGTGATATATAAATCACGGAACAGCCCCCAATCAATACCCGCCTCAGTCATATCCATAGTACGGACATTATATTGACGACGATCAGGCTTAAGCAGGGTGATAAACTCGCCATCCTTACTCACCTCAACCTGGCCCTGCTGTGCGGTATAGTTAGGCCCCACGACATTTTTGGTTTCAATATAGTGGAAACTGTAACCAGCCAACTCTTGGGTGATGCCAGGTCCCATACGCACGCTCTTTTCAATAGAGTAGTTCGAGACCATAGTCGCGCCGATAACAGAAACGGCAATACCTAGGTGAGCAATCACCATACCTAGCTGGCTGCGTCCCATACGCGCAAGGCTAACGCCATCTTTACCATTAACAATGTCGTAGGCAGCTCGTAGTGTTGCCAGTACCACCCAAGTCGCAATACCTATACCTAGAGTGACCCAGATATTAAATTTACCATCGACTAAGAAAGGCGCCGCAATACCAACAATGGCCGCAACGATTGCCGGTACAACTAATTTACGTCTAAGCTCGCCGGCTTTAGCGCGTTTCCAACGAATACTGGGACCAATCCCCATAAACACAAACAGCACAAGTACTATGGGTACAAACACCGCGTTGAAATATGGTGGGCCTACAGAGATCTTACCCATGTTTAGTGCATCAATAAGCAGCGGGTATAAGGTACCAAGCAATACAGTACCACAAGCCACTGTTAGCAGAATATTACACACCAGTAGCATGGTTTCTTTTGACATTAACTCAAAACGTGCAGGGCTCTTCATATCGCTAGCACGGAAAGCGAATAGGGTTAACGAACCACCGATAGCTAAACCAAGTAGCAGCAGAATAAACATACCGCGACCAGGATCGGCTGCAAATGAGTGAACGGATGTCAATACACCTGAACGTACAATAAAGGTACCTAACAGGCTTAATGAAAATGCGAAGATTGAAAGCAATACAGTCCAGTTACGGAATGTGGCACGCTTCTCGGTCACAATAACCGAATGCAACAATGCAGTACCAATCAACCAAGGCATGAATGAGGCGTTCTCGACCGGGTCCCAGAACCACCAACCGCCCCAGCCAAGTTCATAATATGCCCACCATGAACCTAATGAGATGCCGCCGGTAAGAAAAATCCATGCGGCCAATGTCCAAGGACGACTCCAGCGTGCCCATGCCGAATCAAGGCGTCCACCCATTAATGCCGCAATCGCAAATGCAAAGCTTACAGAAAAACCGACATAACCGAGATACAGCATAGGTGGATGGAAGATTAATCCAACATCTTGCAACATAGGGTTAAGGTCGCGTCCTTCCATTGGGATAGGAAACAAACGCTCAAAAGGACTCGATGTCAATAACATGAACAAACTAAAGCCAATCACGATCATAGCTAAGATCGCTAACACTCTAGCAGTGAACACCTCTTCTAGCCCTTTACTGAAAAGCGCTACCGCGGCGGTCCATACGGATAAAGCAAATACCCAGAACAGCAACGAGCCTTCATGTCCGCCCCATACGGCGGCAATTTTGAAGAAAATCGGTAATTGAGAATTGGAGTGATGCGCTACATAAGCAACTGAGAAGTCATCGACGGCAAAACTATAGCCCAACACGATAACAGAGAGAAAAATAAAGAAGAACATGCCATAGCTTAATGGCCAAGCATATCGTACAAGGTATTGATCTTTACGGGCAACACCGATTAAAGGCACGCTGGCTAATAGAAAGGCAAAAGCCAAACCTATTATCAACGAAAAGTGTCCTAATTCAGGGATCATGGGGTTTCCTCAGTCCTATATAGTCATCAGTTAAGCCAGCGCTTTACTGATTCACGAGAGTTTGCGATTCACACTACTCAAGGTACAAATTTTGAGTCATTTTAGTATTTGCTATTGTATCTGTCTGCTTCTTTCGGCCAATAATGGGTGACCTGTCTCATTCTTACTCTATCAATAGTCACAGCTAACTATGTTAAAAACTGACAGATTTTAATCTCTGACCCTTGTTTGAAACTTAAGTTTCAAACAATTTTTTAAAATAGAATCGAACTGTGAACCAGTGCAAAAGTATCGCTTTTTAAAGTCATTTAATGGCTTATATTACTGTTCAATGAATAATCTTTCCGTATAATCTGACCCTTAATCCTGCGGTGTACCCGCTCTCCTGCAACTAATGTGAAAATGAAATAATGACCACTCTCTGGATTTTTATTGCGCTTTTTGTATTAGTCAGCCTCGCGCTGATTTGGTTTCCTCACTTCCGTCAGCGAAAAATGCTGCAGGCGGCAGAGACTGGCGTTCGTAACGAAACGAACCTCGATCTCTTTAATAATCGACTCGCTACTCTAGAAAAAGAACTCCAAGATGAGCTACTCGATCAAGATGAATTTAATGCCCTGAAGAAAGAACTTGAAATCAGCTTGCTGCAAGATATGAAGCAAGGTGAAGATGAATCTTTAGTCAATCAAGCCAAACCTAAAGGTCTATTATGGCCAGTCCTGATGTCGGTCGCAGTATTAGGCATCTCTGGTTATATGTATAGCAACTTAGGGGCATACGCTAATCTAGATCGCGCCGAACCTGCAAACCCTCATGCAGGAATGGATGCAAGCCAAATTATGGCTCAACGTATCAACATGATGGAAGCCCAATTAAAAGCAGAGCCAGACAATAGCCAGTTACTCTTTAGTTTAGGGCATACTTATATTAGTGCCAACCGTTATAATGATGCTGTTAAGGCATTTGATAAGGCAATGGAGCTTGTCGGTACCCACGCTGAATTGCTGGGGCCAAAAGCAACCGCCATGTACTATCAGGCTGATCAACGCATGACACCGGAAGTTCAAGTACTTATCGATCAAGCATTAACATTAGATCCTCAAGATCCTTCCACCCTATTACTCGTGGCAATGGATGCCTTCTTTAGTGCTAATTACAATAAGTCGATTGAAGCATGGCAAACCATTCTCGACAGTGATCGCAGTGATGTTGACCGCGGTGCCATTATTAACGCCATCGAAAGCGCCAAGATGAGAATGCAAGCTGAGACAGGCGAAATGCCAAACGATGCAACGCATCAGCAGGCAGGCATTGGCAAAACCATTAACGTCAATGTATCAATTTCTCCAGAGCTTCAAGCACAAGTCGGCAGTAGCGATATGTTGTTCATCTTCGCTCGTAATATTGAAGGCCCTAAAGTTCCGCTAGCGGCAACAAAAATATCAGCAAAGTCATTACCGATGACAATCACCTTAGATGACAGTACTGGTATGGGCGGAGACTTAAAGTTAAGTGACGTGAGCAATGTTGAAATCATTGCAGTACTGTCAAAACATGGTTCGGTTAAAGCGCAACCAGGTGATATACAAGGCCACTTACAAACCGTTGCCGTGGGATCGACAGCGACTCTGGTCCTGGATACTCAGGTGCAATAGCCCTGCAAAGATACTGACCACAGTTAACACATAGAAAGCCGACCCCATTAGGTCGGCTTTTTTGTGACTAAAACTCATCAAACTTAGACAGATGATTAATTTTTGGCACAAAAAAACCGGCTCTACGCCGGTTTTTTCATTAACGAACAAATTACTTAGACATGAACTCAATAGCGTTCTTGTAATCTTCGTCAGTACAATCTGTACACATACCACCTGGTGGCATTGCGTTTAGACCGGTTTTCACGCTACCCACTAAGGCGTCAATACCTTTAGCTAAGCGAGGTTCCCATGCAGCTGCATCGTGAGCTTTTGGTGCTCCAGCTACACCCATGCTGTGGCATACTTGGCATGCCTTGTTATAAATAGCTTCACCTTCTTGTGCAAATACGTTTGCTGACAAGGTCAATGCAGCCACTGCTGACAATGCTAACAGTTTTTTCATGTTCAGTGTTCCTAATGCAAATATTAACAAAGCTCAATGCCACCCTGACAGTACGTTGGGTAGACTTAATTTTTAGCGCCTCTAGGATACATCAAACTTCAATAAATCTCATCTTTTTGTGACTAACGTCAGAAATTCAAGTGTCACCCCACCCTATTAAGCAAACATAACTGCTACATTAGAAAAAGTTGAAAAAGTTCAATGCTAGGTGTTAAAAGGTTTCACTTTTTGGAAGCATATCAAATTGCTGACACTAAAAAGTAACCATTACTAAACCCTATTAGGGGAGTATGTTAATATCGCTTTAGATGACATATGGCTTGAGATAGAGGGTTCAGTGGTAAAAGAAAAAATAGCAACAACACTGGTATCAGCCGATAACTTAACGTGCATTAGAGAAGAGCGGATCTTATTTGATGAACTAAGTTTTCACATCCAAGCTGGCGAAATAGTTCAGATTGAAGGGCCTAATGGTGCCGGCAAAACGAGCCTATTACGAATACTCGCTGGCTTGTCCCGCCCCTACGCCGGAGAAACCCGTTATAAAGGCGAAGACATTAACCGCTGTCGTGACGAATACAATGATGACCTATTATACCTTGGTCATTTAGCAGGCGTAAAAAGTGAATTAACCGCAGAAGAAAACCTTAACTTTAATTTAAGAATCAGTGGGTATGATGATTTCAGTACCAATGACATCTTAGCTCAAGTCAATTTGTCTGGGTTTGAAGAAGCACTGGCTGGACATCTTTCAGCTGGGCAACATAGAAGAACAGCATTAGCCAGACTGTGGCATACCAATTGTAAGGTATGGCTGCTTGATGAACCATTTACTGCCATTGATAAGAAAGGCGTTGAAGAGTTGGAACACCTATTTTTACGTCATGCCCAAAACGGGGGGTGCGTCATTATGACGACCCATCAAGATATGAGTATTATAGGTGATGATATTCTGCGAAAAATTCGCCTCGATTATCGCTTTGTATAAGGTCCAGTAAATGAACAAAGGCATTAGTTTTACTCAAGCATTTTATACCCTGCTTAAGCGTGATCTGCAGATAGCCATCAGACACAAGGGAGATATTTTTAATCCACTGTTATTTTTTATCCTAGTGGTAACGCTATTTCCTCTCGGCATAGGGCCTGAACCACAAGTATTGTCGCGTGTAGCACCTGGTATCATCTGGGTTGCAGCATTGCTCGCATCAATGCTGTCGTTGGAGCGCCTTTTTAAAGCTGACTTTGTCGACGGTAGTCTTGAGCAGATGTTATTAAGTCCACAGCCACTGTCACTAATGGTATTAGCCAAAGTATTAGCCCATTGGATATTAACCGGCGTCCCCTTAATTTTAGTTGCGCCATTACTAGCCGTGTTATTACATCTTGAAGAGAATAGCTATGGCGCCCTGATGGCAACCCTAGCTCTCGGCACCCCCGTACTGAGCTTACTGGGCGCTATCGGGGTAGCATTAACTGTAGGATTACGTAAAGGCGGTGTATTACTCAGCTTATTGATTCTACCGTTATACATTCCGGTATTGATTTTCGCGACCAGCGCTATCGATGCCGCAGGATTAAACCTACCCTATAGTGGCCATCTCGCGATTATCGGCGCGATGTTGGTCGGTTCGTTAATTTTAGCACCTTTTGCAATAGGCGCTTCACTAAGAGTGAGTACTAACTAATATGTGGAAATGGCTACATTCATACGCAGATCCTCAACGTGCATATAATCTCTCGGGTACACTGCTGCCTTGGTTTGCCACGTTGGCAATAGCCTTTATTGGTGTAGGTTCGATTTGGGGACTTCTTTTTGCACCAGTTGATTACCAGCAAGGTGACAGTTATCGCATTATCTTTATCCATGTACCTGCAGCATCGATGTCGATGTCTGCCTATATGGCCATGGCAACATCAGCCTTTATCGGTTTGGTATGGCAAATCAAATCAGCTGATTGGGCCGCCGCGGCCATTGCTCCTATTGGTGCCGTCGTTACCTTTATCGCATTGATCACGGGAGCAGCTTGGGGCAAGCCTATGTGGGGAACGTGGTGGGTATGGGATGCAAGATTGACATCAGAGCTAGTGCTTCTGTTCCTCTATTTAGGTGTGATCTCTTTATATGCCTCTTTCGAAGATAAAGTACTTGCAGCAAGGGCTGCGGGTATCTTAGCAATCGTTGGCGTGATTAATATCCCAATCATCAAGTACTCGGTTGAATGGTGGAACTCACTACATCAACCAGCAACAATTAAGATTACCGAGAAGTCTTCAATGGCGCCTGAGATGCTTTATCCATTACTGATAAATATCTTAGGATTTGGTTTAATGATTGGTGCAATCACTTTAGTTCGTTTTAGGGCTGAAATCTTAGCCAGAAATGGGATGCGTCCATGGGTACGGGAACTCGCTAAGGCTGAAGGAGTCAAATAATGCAATTCGATTCATTAACAGATTTTTTTAATATGGGTGGCTATGCTTTTTATGTGTGGCTATCTTATGGAATAACGGTCTTCTCGTTAGCAACCTTGATTTTTTTCAGTGTACGTCAAAAACGTAAGATCCTCATTGAAATATCAAAGAAGATGCAGCGTGAGGAACGCCTCAAAGCAAACCGGAGTACTCAATAGTGAACGCCAGACGTAAGAAGAGACTTGCACTTGCAACTGCTTTAATCGGTGGAGTTGCCGCCATAGCATCGCTGTTACTATATGCGTTGAATTCGAACCTAAACCTATTTTATACCCCTACTGAAATTGTACAGGGTAAAAAAGATACCGGAGTGAAACCAGAAGTAGGTCAACGTATTCGCGTTGGTGGCATGGTTACCGTCGGCTCGATGATACGTGATCCTGATAGCCTACACGTAGAATTTGCAGTACATGATTCGCTCGGTGGTGAGGTTATCGTAACCTACGACGATCTTCTACCCGATCTGTTTCGTGAAGGCCAAGGTATCGTTGCTCAAGGTGTATTAGTTGACAGCGGTAAACTCGAAGCAACCGAAGTGTTAGCTAAGCATGATGAGAACTACATGCCGCCCGAAGTCGCCGAAGCAATGGGGCAGACACACGAAAAACTTGAATATGGTAGCGAGCAAAAATCCAGTTACTAATTAATGATATTTAAAGGCCTCATTTGAGGCCTTTTTTATTGCCTATTTTTTAACATCAAAGCAGTAACTATAAAGGCTATTTCCATAAGGATATAATACATGCGTATGGTGTTGGCTCTACTACTCATAGTAAGCCGGCCACTCAACGCTGCTAACATCATGCTCATCCACCGTTATCATAGGAGTAACCTTTGGACAAGCAATTACAGCATGGGTATTAAGAGCGACTAAACAAAAATGACCATATAACTGACTTCTATCTAGATGCTAAACGTACTCCCCCCGCAACCTATTCAGCACAATCAGACAAAGCCTGGAAGCTCTATCTATCGACCAAGCCTGACTTGGTAGTGCTTGCCGACGATATTGCAATTTCATTGCTTAGCAAGCGACTGAGTGAAACCAGAACACCTTTGGTATTTCTTGGGTTAAATGCTAACCCAAGAGAATACCAACTCCACGGTTATAAAAACTTTACTGGAGTATTAGAGCATCCATTATTCAAGCGTTCCTTATTGTTTGTTGATTTGCTACTCCCCGATAAAAAAGAGAAAAAATTACTCATCTTATCGGATACCAGCCCAACCTCAATAGCAGCCTTGGATCCCATCAACCACAATAAACAAACGATTATGATTGGCAATATTCAGTTAGATTCAGCCTTCGTTACCAACGAGATTCATTGAAAACAGACTGTCAGTAACGCCAAGAATGATGGCTATGATGCACTGTTCATCGCCCTCTATCACACCTTGACCAATAATTTGGCCAAAATAGCAACGCAGACAAAATACTAGCTTGGACAGCTGCTCATTCGCCTATTCCACATTTTGGGTTTTGGGAATTTAGTGTCAATAAATATGCCAATATCGGTGGTTACATACTTAATGGAAATGAACATGAAAAACTTGCAAGGAGACTCATTACACAAATACTCTTAGGAACCAGCCCAAGTGATCTTCCTTATGTCAGCGATCGCCAAGGTCAATTTATATTTAGTCGTTCGGGAATGAAGAAATGGCATTTATCTTTGCCAGAAAACCTTAAAAAGGAAGCTCGCTGGGTTGATTAACCGGCTAATACGGATATAGCTTGAATTCATACCGATACTGCCACGCATGAATATCGACTTGAAGCTTGCACCACTTAACTCTTATTTATCTGGCATTAGTATTACTGCAACCAAGTCATCACAGTCCCCCCTCCCTAGCCTAATAGTTATTCAACACTATCTTCAGGTTGGTATTATCACGGGATTGAAATCATATAACTGTGAAGTCATTGACTAGTAAAAATAAAACCAATATTGATAAATAACAAGGCTAACCCGCCTAATGACTGGAAAACGAAAGCGGATATCTAGGATCGTATAAATTTTTGACATAAAAAAAGCCGGGCTAATGCCCGGCTTTTTAACAATTAATCCAAGTGTTACTCAGTAGCGTCTTCAACAGCTTCAGCCTTCAGTCATTGCTTGACGCATCAGGTTGTAGCCAAGTAGTAAGCCCCAAAGTTCCTGTTCTACCATCTCTGATTTTTTACTTCTTAGCGTATACTCGCTGTTTAGTAGGGTTTGTTTCATCTCTCTGTAGCCAAGCTCTATTTCCCATCGATGATTATATAACTCAACGATGTCAGCACTTGGAAAGCGTAATGGGTCGACCATTGAGGTTAATACCTGATGCGTCTTACCTTTTATTGATTTTGTCACCAGCCTCGCTTCTATATG
Organism: Shewanella sp. 553; assembly: GCF_059338375.1. Classification (NCBI taxonomy): domain Bacteria; kingdom Pseudomonadati; phylum Pseudomonadota; class Gammaproteobacteria; order Alteromonadales; family Shewanellaceae; genus Shewanella; species Shewanella sp. 553. The sequence goes on along the minus strand of NZ_CM181701.1, from coordinate 166,258 downwards.
CGTCGGTAGCGCTGGGTTTTGTTGTCTGGCTTGGGCGGTTATTGCCAATTTCACCTGTTTATCTAACCGGCCATTTGAGTGTAAAACCTCGTACTGAAGCCCCTTTCTCGCAGGGATTAACCAGTGCCGCTCTTCACCACCTAGTTGCCATTGATGTAGCAAGTTTAAGGAGTAAAAACCTTTATCGAACATCGTGAGACTATGGTCTGGAGTTGACTGTATGAGCGCTTCTGCTAGCTTCATTTCACTCGTTTTATAACCATCAAACGCGCTATTTATCAGTTGATGGCTAGTGAGCTCCATATGACACACCATACGAACCTGAGGAAATGAGGTGTCACCATGTTGATTTGATGGTGAGCCAAAAGCATTACGATTATCAGCGGTGTCTTGAGTGCGCCAGACTACACCATCAACGGCTAATAAATTCAGTCCACACCATGTCTCAAATTGAGTGTTGCTATAGTAATGTTTTGCCATCATTTGAAAGGCATTTTTCATACTCTGCACACCTAACCTCTGGCGCCCTTGAACAAGAGCACTGGGGGCAATGAGCTTCTTTTTACCTGGTAGCATCAACTCCATATGAGTCGCAAGCTCCCATACAGACTGTTGTCGGTAAAAACTCATACCAATGACAGACCACATAACTGCATCAAGGGGTAAGCGACGTTTTCTTACTGTGGCGACCCCCGCAGTTTCAAAGGCTTGCTGGATGATGTTTTCATCCAATAAGTGATTAAGATTGGTAAAAGCTGTGGCTTCTTGGTGGTATTCAAAAGCGGTGCAGAAAGCTTGTTCTAAAGACATAAAAAAATCCAATATCATTTCTGATATTGGATTTTGAAGCCTTTTAAAGATCGGTCAACTGATCGTTTATATGCTTAACTGATCAGCATTAGGCTAATGCCCGGCTTTTTAACAATTAATCCAAGTGTTACTCAGCAGCGTCTTCAACAGCTTCAGCAGCTTCTGGACGACCTACTAGTTCAATATACGCCATAGGCGCTTTATCACCAGTACGTAGACCGCACTTTAGGATACGGGTATATCCACCAGGACGTTCCTGGTAGCGTGGACCCAACTCATTGAATAACTTACCAACGACTTCAGCGTCGCGAGTACGAGCAAACGCCAAACGACGATTTGCAACGCTATCACTCTTAGCAAGTGTTATTAGAGGTTCAACTACGCGACGCAGTTCTTTCGCTTTAGCTACAGTAGTCTTAATCACTTCGTGACGGACTAATGAGCTTGCCATGTTGCGAAACATAGCTTGGCGATGACTGCTGTTACGGTTTAGTTGACGACCACTCTTACGATGGCGCATGACCTAATCCTTATTACCTAAATCTGTACAAACGTAGACTTATAGGTCGTCTGCTAAACTAGCTGGAGGTCCGTTTTCTAGACGCATACCTAATGATAGTCCGCGAGAAGCCAACACATCCTTAATTTCAGTAAGAGATTTCTTACCCAAGTTAGGAGTTTTAAGTAGCTCAACCTCAGTACGCTGTACCAGATCTCCGATGTAATGAATCGCTTCGGCTTTCAAACAGTTAGCCGAACGTACAGTTAGCTCTAGATCGTCGACAGGACGCAACAGAATTGGGTCGAACTCTGGTTTCTCTTCTTTCTGCTCTGGCTCAGTGACATCACGTAGTTCAACAAACGCATCTAGCTGTTCGGCTAAGATGGTCGCAGAACGACGAATTGCTTCCTCAGGATCGATAGTACCATTAGTGGTCATATCAATAACGAGTTTGTCTAAGTCAGTACGCTGTTCAACACGTGCTGCTTCAACATTGTAAGCAATACGCGCGACAGGTGAGAAAGATGAATCCACTAACAAGCGACCGATTGGGCGATCGTCGTCTTCGGTTTGTGCTCTAGCCGAAGCTGGAACATAACCGCGACCACGCTCAACACGGATACGCATGCTGATATCGTTGTTACCAGTCAAATGACAGATAACATGATCAGGATTCATAATAGTAACATCACCATCGTGCGTGATATCTGCTGCGGTAACAGGGCCTGCGCCTGACTTGCTTAAAGTAAGCATAGCCTCGTCTTTACCCTCGATAACCACTGCTAAACCTTTAAGGTTTAATAGGATCTCTAGGATATCCTCTTGTACGCCTTCCTTGCTGCTGTATTCGTGCAGTACACCATCAATCTCGACTTCGGTAACCGCGCAGCCGGGCATAGACGACAATAGGATACGACGCAACGCGTTACCTAAAGTATGACCAAAACCACGCTCAAGCGGTTCGAGTGTAACCTTGGCACGTGTTGGGTTAACCTGCTCGATATCAACGAGACGCGGTTTAAGAAATTCTGTAACAGAACCCTGCATTGTGTCCTCTCTTGTTTATTAGCTTTACTTAGAGTAAAGCTCGACGATCAGCTGTTCGTTAATTTCAGCAGATAAATCGCTACGCTCCGGTAGACGCTTAAAAGCACCTTCCATCTTAGTAGTATCTACTTCAACCCATGTTGGCTTTTCGCGCTGAGCAGCAACTTCTAAAGCAGCTTTAATACGAGCTTGCTTCTGAGACTTCTCACGAACGCTAATTACATCATTCGCAGACACTTTAAATGATGGAATGTTAACAACGCGGCCGTTGACCATAATTGACTTATGGCTAACTAGCTGACGTGATTCAGCACGTGTAGCACCGAAACCCATACGATAAACAACGTTATCTAAACGAGTTTCCAAAAGGGTCAGTAGGTTTTCACCTGTGTTGCCTTTTATACGTGCAGCATCTTTGTAGTAGTTACGGAATTGCTTTTCAAGCACACCATAAGTACGACGAACTTTTTGTTTTTCGCGTAACTGAACGCCATACTCAGACAAACGAGCCTTACGAGCGCCGTGTTGTCCAGGTGCAGCTTCAAGCTTACACTTCGAATCAATTGCTCTCACACCGCTTTTTAAGAAAAGGTCTGTACCTTCTCGGCGGCTGAGCTTGAGCTTTGGACCCAAGTATCTTGCCATGTTCTTTCTCCAACTATCCTATTAAAAACGGGCGATTAAACGCGACGCTTCTTAGGAGGACGACAACCATTATGAGGGATCGGCGTCACATCGGTAATGTTGGTTATTTTATAACCAACCGCGTTCAGCGCTCGAATAGCTGATTCACGACCTGGACCTGGACCCTTCACAAAAACTTCAAGGTTTTTAACACCGTAGTCCTGAGCAGCGACACCTGCACGCTCAGCAGCAACCTGTGCAGCAAACGGGGTAGATTTACGTGAACCACGGAAACCTGAACCACCAGATGTTGCCCAAGATAGTGCATTACCTTGACGATCTGTAATGGTAATAATTGTGTTGTTGAAAGATGCATGGATATGAGCCATGCCATCAGCAACCTGTTTACGTACGCGCTTGCGCGTTGAACGTGACGGAACTTTAGCCATATTGGTTTACCTTCCCGTTACTTTCTAATTGGCTTACGTGGACCCTTACGCGTACGCGCATTGGTCTTAGTACGTTGCCCACGAAGGGGCAGGCTACGACGGTGGCGAAGACCACGATAACAACCAAGGTCCATTAGACGCTTGATGTTCATGGATACTTCACGACGTAAGTCACCTTCTACAATGTATTTAGCAACTTCTTCGCGTAGTGTGTCTATTTGAGCTTCGCTCAATTCCTTGATCTTAGCATCTTCAGCAATTGAAGTCGCCGCGCAGATTTGTTGTGCGCGAGTAAGTCCAATACCATAGATAGCAGTCAATGCAATGACTGTATGCTTTTGATCAGGAATGTTAATGCCAGCGATACGGGCCACTATGCACTCCTCATAAGTTAAAGGCCATCTGTGAAAAGCCCGGTAGGATACTCGACAGATGACGATTTTGCAAATAATATTTTGACCAGCTCAATATTTGAGCTGGTCAAAAGTTTTTAGCCTTGACGCTGTTTGTGTTTTGGTTCAACACAGATAACGCGTACAACGCCGCTACGCTTGACGATCTTGCAGTTACGGCAGATCTTCTTCACGGAAGCTCGAACTTTCATTTCATCACTCCGTAAAGCTACTTAGCGTCCAAAGCGATCTAAGTTCGCTTTGTTAACTAGGTTAGCTTTCTTCATCACAGACTCATACTGATGAGACATCATATGGGTCTGAACCTGAGCCATGAAGTCCATGATCACGACTACCATAATTAGTAGTGAGGTACCGCCAAAATAGAACTGTACCTTCCACGCAATTAACATGAACTCCGGAATTAAACAGATAAAGGTAATATATAATGCGCCAGCTAATGTTAGGCGAGTCATTACTTTATCTATATAACGCGAAGTCTGTTCTCCAGGACGGATCCCGGGAATAAACGCACCACTCTTCTTCAAGTTATCCGCAGTTTCTCGTGGGTTAAACACCAACGCAGTATAGAAGAAACAGAAGAAGATAATTGCTGTTGCGTATAATAATGAGTAAAGCGGCTGACCTGGTGATACAGCAAGTGAAAAATCACTTAACCAAGACAAACCTTCATTTTGTCCAAACCACTGAGCCAGTGTGCCTGGGAACAATATGATGCTTGACGCAAAAATTGGTGGAATCACACCCGCCATATTAACCTTAAGCGGTAAGTGAGTACTCTGCGCGGCAAACACCTTACGGCCCTGCTGACGCTTAGCATAGTTAACAACGATACGACGTTGTCCACGCTCAACAAACACAACAAAATAGGTTACAGCAAATACAATTACCGCAATCAACAATAATACTAGTACGTTCAAGTCGCCTTGACGCGCCTGCTCAGCCGTTTGGCCGATAGCAGATGGTAGACCAGCAACAATACCTGCGAAAATAAGAATCGAGATACCGTTACCTATGCCTCTTTCAGTAATTTGTTCACCTAGCCACATTAGGAACATTGTTCCTGTCACTAAGCTTACAACTGCAACAAAGTAGAAACCAAAGCCAAGATTTACAACTAAACCTGGAACTAAGTTTGGTAACCCTGTTGCGATACCGATTGCTTGGAATGTACCCAAGACCAAGGTGCCATATCGTGTATATTGACTGATCTTTTTACGCCCAGATTCGCCTTCCTTTTTGAGTTCGGCAAGTGCTGGATGTACAACAGTCAATAGTTGCATGATAATCGATGCCGAAATGTACGGCATGATACCTAATGCAAAGATAGAAGCACGTTCAAGGGCACCACCAGAGAACATGTTAAACATGCCTAGGATGGTCCCCTTCTGCTGATTAAACAGCTCTGCTAATACAGCTGCGTCAATACCAGGAATTGGTACGAACGAACCGGCTCTAAAGACGATAATCGCACCAATCACGAACAGGAGGCGAGTCTTCAATTCAGAAAATCCACCTTTCGCGCTTTTTAAATCAAGTCCTGGTTTTGCCATCGACGTATTATTCCTCGATCTTTCCGCCGGCAGCTTCAATAGCTGCACGAGCACCTTTAGTTACCTTAAGACCTTTAACGGTCACAGGGCGTTCAATGGTACCTGAAAGAACGACTTTAGCAAACTGTATGTTGCGAGTAACGAGATTCGCATCTTTCAGTGCATTCAAGTCGACAACATCACCGTTAACTTTAGCTAGTTCGCTGATACGAATTTCGGCAGAAACCAACGCTTTACGCGAGGTGAAACCAAACTTCGGCAAACGAATCTTAAGTGGCATTTGACCACCTTCGAAACCGACGCGAACGCCGCCGCCTGAACGAGACTTCTGACCTTTGTGACCGCGACCAGCAGTCTTACCTAAGCCAGAACCGATACCGCGACCTACACGCTTAGCTGCTGATTTAGCACCTGCAGCAGGTGATAGAGTATTTAGACGCATCTTATACTTCCTCCACCGAAACCATGTAGTAAACCTTGTTAATCATACCGCGAATTGAAGGAGTATCTTCAACTTCAACAGTGTGATTAATACGGCGTAGACCTAGACCAGTCAAAGTGGCACGATGCTTTGGCAAACGTCCAATTGAACTTTTAGTCTGAGTCACTTTTAAAGTTTTAGTAGCCATGGTGCTTAACCTCGAATTTCATCAACATTCAGGCCACGCTTGGCTGCGATTTGAGCTGGTGACTTCATGTGCACCAACGCATCTACAGTTGCGCGAACGATGTTGATCGGGTTAGTAGAACCGTATGCTTTTGACAGAACGTTATGAACGCCTGCTACTTCCAATACGGCGCGCATAGCACCACCGGCAATAATACCAGTACCTTCAGAAGCTGGTTGCATGTAAACACGCGAACCAGTGTGACGGCCCTTAACAGGGTGGTGCAAAGTACCATTTACAAGTTCAACAGAAACAATGTTACGGCGAGCCTTTTCCATTGCTTTCTGAATTGCTGCAGGTACTTCACGCGCTTTACCATAGCCATAGCCGACTTTACCGTTACCATCACCCACTACAGTTAGTGCAGTGAAGCTAAAGATACGTCCGCCTTTAACTACTTTAGAAACACGATTTACTGCAACCAATTTCTCTTGCAGATCATCTTTTTGTTGTTGAGCTTCAAATTTAGCCATTTTTAATCATTCCTTAGAACTGTAGGCCAGCTTCACGAGCTGCGTCTGCTAATGCAGCAACGCGTCCGTGATACTTAAAGCCGGAACGATCGAATGCAACTACAGTTACGCCTTTTTCGATAGCACGCTCTGCAACGGTTTTACCCACTACTTTTGCTGCATCAACGTTACCTGTGTATTTAAGCTGCTCTGATACCGCTTTCTCAGCAGTAGAAGCTGCCGCCACAACTTGCGCGTTGGCATCAATAACCTGTGCGTACGTGTGACGTGGTGTACGATGTACAACCAGACGGTTAACGCCCAGCTCTTGGATCTTCTTACGGGCGCGAGTAGCGCGGCGTAAGCGAGATGTTTTCTTATCCATATCGCGTTACCTACTTCTTCTTAGCCTCTTTACGGCGTACTTGTTCATCAGCATAACGAACACCTTTACCTTTATAAGGTTCTGGTGGACGGTAGCCACGAATCTCTGCAGCAACTTGGCCAATCAACTGCTTATCAGTACCTTTCAGTACGATTTCAGTTTGACTTGGGCACTCTGCAGTTACGCCGTCAGGAAGCTGGTGTACTAGAGGGTGAGAGAAACCTAGAGTCAAGTCGATACCGTTACCAGCAATTTTTGCACGGTAACCAACACCTACTAGAGTCAGTTTTCTTTCGAATCCTTCGTGAACACCAACAACCATGTTGTTGATTAGAGCTCGAGCAGTACCAGCTTGTGCAGCGGTTTTAGCGCCTTCAACTGGTGAACACTTAACTTCATTGTTTTCTACAACAACAGAAACATCAGCGTTAATTACTCGAGTCAAACTACCTTTAGAACCTTTTACGGTGATAGTTTGTTCGTTTAAAGTCACTTCTACGCCTGCAGGAATAGCGACTGGTGCTTTTGCGACACGAGACATTGCTAGCTCCTTATGCTACGTAGCAGATAACTTCCCCACCCATGCCATTTTGGCGGGCAGTACGATCAGTCATCAAACCTTTAGAAGTGGACACGATTGCGACACCCAGTCCGCCCATCACCTTTGGAAGTTCGTTTTTACCTTTGTAAATACGAAGACCAGGACGACTTACGCGCTGGATAGTCTCAACGACTGGTTGGCCTTGGAAATACTTTAAAGTGATTTCTAAAACCGGCTTAGCTTCGCCTGCTACGGCGTAGTCAGCAATATAACCTTCTTCTTTAAGCGTCTGTGCAATAGCAACTTTTAGCTTATTAGAAGGCATAGATACTGATACTTTGTTAGCAGCTTGGCCGTTACGAATGCGAGTTAACATATCCGCAATTGGATCTTGCATGCTCATATTAGCTTACTCCGTGACAAGTATTACCAGCTGGCCTTACGCAGGCCAGGAACTTCACCACGCATGGTAGCTTCACGCAATTTAATACGGCTTAAGCCGAACTTGCGTAGGAAACCATGTGGGCGACCAGTTTGACTACAACGATTGCGCTGACGCGCAGAACTTGAGTCACGTGGTAGGCCTTGCAGCTTAAGAACTGCATCCCAACGATCTTCATCAGAAGTAGTTGGACTGCTAATGATAGCCTTAAGAGCTAGACGCTGTTCAGCATACTTAGCCACGAGCTTGGCACGTTTTGCTTCACGTGCTTTCATTGAACTTTTTGCCATTTCGCTACCCTTATTTCTTGAATGGGAAGTTAAAGGCGTCTAGTAAAGCACGGCCTTCTTCGTCATTCTTCGCAGTAGTAGTGATAACAATATCCATACCACGGATTTTATCGATTTTATCGTACTCGATTTCCGGGAAGATAATTTGCTCACGTACACCCATTGCGTAGTTACCGCGTCCGTCGAACGACTTAGCGCTCAAACCACGGAAGTCACGGATACGCGGGATTGCGATATCAACTAAACGCTCAAGGAACTCCCACATGCGTTCGCCACGCAGAGTTACCTTACAGCCGATCGGGTAGCCATCACGGATTTTAAAACCAGCAACTGATTTACGAGCAACAGTTACTACTGGCTTTTGACCAGCAATAGCAGTCATGTCACGAAGCGCATGCTCCATAACTTTCTTATCTGCTACAGCTTCGCCAACACCCATATTAAGGGTGATTTTCTCAATCCGAGGGACTTGCATGACACTGGTATAACCGAACTTCTTTGCAAGTTCAGCGACAACAGTCTCTTTATATTTATCATGCAGTTTCGCCATCGTTTACTCCAATTACTTAACGAGTTCACTGTTCGACTTAAAGAAACGGACTTTTTGACCGTCTTCAAATCGGAAACCAACGCGATCAGCTTTGCCAGTGGCAGAGTTGAAAATCGCTACATTTGATGCTTGTATTGGTGCTTCTTTCTCAACAATACCACCAGTCACACCCATTTGTGGGTTAGGCTTCTGGTGCTTCTTGACAAGATTGATGCCTTCTACAATTAATTTACCAGTTGGCAAAACTCGAGAAACCTTACCGCGTTTACCCTTGTCTTTACCTGCTAGTACAATTACTTCGTCTTCACGACGGATTTTAGCTGCCATTTTGAAGCTCCTTACAGTACTTCTGGTGCCAGAGAAACAATTTTCATAAATTGTTCGGTACGCAATTCACGCGTCACTGGTCCAAAGATACGAGTACCAATCGGTGCTAGGTTTGCGTTAAGCAATACCGCTGCATTCCGATCGAAGCGAATGACAGAACCATCTGGACGACGAACGCCTTTCTTAGTACGGACTACCACCGCGTTATACACATCACCTTTCTTCGCTTTACCGCGAGGAATTGCTTCTTTTACAGAAACCTTGATGACGTCGCCGATACCGGCATAACGACGATGAGAGCCACCCAAGACCTTAATACACTGAACTCTACGAGCGCCGCTATTACAGGCGACTTCTAGAGTCGATTGCATTTGGATCATTTTAAGTGCTCCGCTATCGTTACTTCACAAATCCCACATTTGGGGCATATTTTAACCAATTTAGACGACATTATTGTCTAAAAAGGCGCGCAAGTATAACACCCAAAAATAGGAATAGATAGTACTAAAAATAAAAACGGCCCCAGTTGAAGGAGCCGTTTCACTAATACCTAAATAAATTAGGCTTTCGTTACTACTTCAACCAGAGTCCAAGACTTAGTCTTAGACAGCGGACGGCATTCGCGAATAGTCACGATATCGCCAGCATTACACTGATTTGTTTCGTCATGTGCATGAATCTTAGTAGTACGCTTGATAAACTTCCCATATAAAGGATGTTTAACCATACGCTCAATAGCGACAGTGATAGACTTGTCCATCTTGTTGCTAATTACTCGACCCTGCATAGTACGGATTTTATCAGTCATTATGCACCCGCCTTAGAAGTAATAATGGTCTTAACGCGCGCAATGTTACGACGCACGATTTTAAGCTGATGAGTTTGAGTCAACTGACCAGTGGCGTGTTGCATACGCAGATTAAACTGCTCACGCAGCAGACCAAGCAGTTCAGCGTTCAATTCTTCAACGCTCTTCTGTGTTAGTTCGCTCGCTTTCATTACATCACCGTCTTAGTTACGAAGGTAGTCTTAATCGGAAGCTTGGCCGCAGCTAAAGCAAACGCTTCACGCGCTAGAACTTCAGATACACCATTCATCTCGTAAAGAACCTTACCAGGTTGAATCTGGCAAACCCAGTATTCAACGTTACCCTTACCTTTACCCATACGCACTTCAAGAGGCTTAGAGGTAATTGGCTTGTCAGGGAAAACGCGAATCCAAATTTGACCTTGACGTTTAATGTGACGTGTCATCGCACGACGCGCAGATTCGATTTGACGAGCAGTAAGACGACCACGTCCAACAGCTTTCAGACCGAATTCACCGAAGCTAACTTCAGTGCCGTTCGCTAGACCGCGGTTACGGCCTTTGAACATTTTACGAAACTTCATTCGTTTTGGTTGCAGCATTGCCAGCTCTCCTATTTACCGCGAGGCTTACGCTTCGGCTGCTGTTTCGGCTCTTCATGCGCAGGAACAACGCCATCTAGGACTTCACCTTTGAAGACCCAAACTTTAACGCCGATCACACCGTATTGAGTGTGACTTTCTGCAGTAGAGTAGTCGATATCAGCACGCAGTGTATGTAGAGGCACACGACCTTCACGATACCACTCCGAACGCGCAATCTCAGCACCGCCTAGACGGCCGCTCACTTCAACTTTGATACCTTTGGCACCAAGACGCATTGCATTTTGTACTGCGCGCTTCATCGCACGACGGAACATAACACGACGCTCTAGCTGTGAAGCGATGCCTTCGGCAACAAGCTTCGCATCTAGCTCAGGCTTACGGATCTCAGCGATGTTGATTTGAGCTGGAATACCAGTCAACTTGGCAACTTCGTTGCGTAGTTTTTCAACGTCTTCGCCTTTCTTACCAATCACAACACCTGGACGGGCAGTGTGAATAGTAACACGAACACTCTTAGCTGGACGCTCGATAACAATCTTAGAAACTGAGGCTTGCTTAAGTTTCTTTTCTAGAAACTTACGCACTTCCCAGTCGCTGCTCAAGTTATTGGCATAATCTGATTTATCAGCGTACCAAGTCGAGATCCAAGGCTTAGTGATACCCAGACGGATACCATTAGGATGTACTTTCTGTCCCATTGCTAACTCCTAGCGATCTGATACAACCACAGTGATGTGGCTGGTACGCTTGATTATACGATCAGCACGGCCTTTAGCACGTGGCATGATACGCTTCATTGTTGGACCTTCGTCTACAAAGACTTTTCCAACTTTCAGCTCGTCAATGTCAGCACCTTCATTGTGCTCAGCATTAGCGATAGCAGAATCAAGTACTTTTTTGACAAGTACAGCTGCTTTCTTAGGGCTGAAAGTTAAAATTTCGAGAGCCTTAGCAACAGGCAGTCCACGGATTTGATCTGCAACCAAACGACACTTTTGAGGCGACGTACGGGCAAAACGATGTTTAGCTAAAACTTCCATCTTGAGTCTCCCGTATTAACGCTTCTTCGCTTTCTTATCAGCAGCATGGCCGCGATAAGTGCGAGTTGGTGAAAATTCACCAAGCTTGTGGCCGATCATTTCGTCAGTTACGAACACAGGTACGTGCTGACGACCATTATGGACAGCGATGGTCAACCCAATCATGTTAGGGATGATCATAGAGCGGCGAGACCAAGTCTTAATAGGCTTTTTGTCACCCGCTTCCATCGCTTTCTCTACCTTCTTCAGCAAGTGTAGGTCAATGAATGGACCTTTCTTGAGAGAACGTGGCATGGCGAATCCTCTTACTTTTTGTTACGACGACGTACAATGTACTTGTCGGTGCGTTTATTACTACGGGTCTTATAACCCTTAGTTGGGACACCCCATGGAGAAACCGGATGACGGCCACCAGAAGTACGGCCTTCACCACCACCATGTGGATGGTCTACAGGGTTCATTGCAACACCACGCACTGTTGGGCGTACGCCTCTCCAGCGCTTAGCACCTGCTTTACCTAACTGGCGTAGCATGTGTTCGGCATTACCAACTTCACCTAATGTCGCGCGGCAATCTACAGGTACTTTACGCATTTCGCCAGAGCGAAGACGTAGAGTAGCGTAAGCGCCATCACGAGCTACAACTTGTACATAAGTACCGGCTGAACGAGCGATTTGAGCACCTTTACCAGGCTTCATTTCAACTGCGTGTACAACACTACCTACTGGGATGTTGCGTAATGGCAAAGCGTTACCCGCTTTGATTTCTGCATCGATACCTGACTGGATCTTATCTCCAGCTTGCATGCCTTTAGCAGCAAGGATATAACGACGCTCACCATCAGCATACAAAACAAGTGCGATGTTAGCTGTACGGTTTGGATCATATTCCAAACGTTCAACTTTTGCAGGGATACCGTCTTTGTTGCGCTTGAAGTCAACAATACGGTAATGCTGCTTATGTCCACCACCTACGTGACGAACAGTGATGCGACCAGTATTGTTACGGCCACCACTTTTAGACTTTTTCGCCAACAAGCCAGCAAAAGGTTTACCCTTGTGCAGATCGCTGTTTACCACTTTAACTACGTGGCGACGACCAGCAGAGGTTGGCTTACACTTAATAACTGCCATGATAATTCTCCTTTGCTTACTCAGCGCCGACGAAATCGATATCAGCACCAGCAGCTAAAGTCACATAGGCTTTTTTCCAATCGCTACGACGGCCAGTACGGGCACCGTGACGCTTAGTTTTACCTTTGTTAACCAAAGTGCGAACTGAATCTACTTCAACTTCGAACAACTTAGCTACTGCAGCTTTAACTTCAGCTTTAGTCGCATCGATAGCCACACGGAAAACAACCGTGTTGTTATTTTCAGCGCATACAGTACTCTTTTCAGAGATGTGTGGCGCTAGAATAACTTTTAGCAAACGTTCTTCGCTTATCATCCCAGCATCTCCTCGATTTGCTTAATAGCATCGGCAGTAACTAGTACTTTGTTGAACGCGATTAGGCTAACTGGGTCGATACCAGCAACGTCACGAACGTCAACTTTGTATAGGTTGCGTGCAGCTAAGAACAAGTTCTCGTCAATTTCTGGAGTAACAATTAAAACGTCTTCCAGGTTCATTTCTGCCAATTTAGCTTTCAGCTCTTTAGTTTTAGGAGCTTCAACACCAAATGACTCAACGACAACAAGGCGATCTTGACGTACTAATTCAGACAGAATGCTCTTAAGCGCTCCGCGGTACATCTTCTTGTTAACTTTTTGGCTGTGATCTTGTGCTTTAGCAGCGAATGTTACGCCACCGCCACGCCAGATTGGACCTTTAACGGTACCGGCACGTGCACGACTCTGTACCTTTTTGGCGCCATGGCTTTTTGCCAGAGCCAGTTACTTCTGCGCGAGTCTTTTGAGCACGAGTGCCCTGACGCGCGTTTGCAGCGTATGCTACAACTACCTGATGAACCAGTGCTTCATTAAAGTCACGGCCGAAGGTAGTTTCGGAAACTTCAAGAGCACTCTGTGCGTCTTTCAATACCAATTCCATTACTATCTCCTCAGACCTAAGCTTTAACGGCAGGCTTGATGATCAGGTCGCCATTAGTAGCGCCTGGAACTGCACCCTTAACCAATAGCAAGTTACGTTCAACATCTACACGTACAACGTCTAGATTTTGAGTAGTAACACGCTCGGCACCCATGTGGCCTGACATTTTCTTACCTTTGAAAACGCGACCAGGTGTTTGGTTTTGACCGATAGAACCGTTAGCTCTATGTGCCAATGAGTTACCATGTGTTGCATCTTGGGTACGGAAATTCCAACGCTTAATACCGCCTTGGAAACCTTTACCTTTTGATTGACCAGTAACATCAACTTTCGCTACGTCAGCGAAGATATCAACATTAAGCTCGGCACCAACTTCAATGCCTTCGCCTTCACCATCTGCCAAACGCACTTCCCACAAACCACGACCGGCTTCAACGCCTGCCTTAGCAAAGTGACCTGCTTCTGGTTTAGTGATGCGATTAGCTTTTTTGGTACCAGTAGTAACTTGAAGTGCACGGTAGCCGTCTGTTTCTAAAGTTTTCACTTGAGCAACGCGGTTAGCTGCAATTTCAATTACTGTTACAGGTATTGACGCACCATCTTCAGTGAAGATGCGAGTCATACCTACTTTACGACCGATAAGACCGATAGCCATCTCTCAAACCTCTTCTAAGGATCTCAATTAACCTAAGCTAATTTGAACGTCAACACCTGCCGCAAGATCTAGACGCATCAATGCATCTACAGTCTTCTCAGTCGGCTCTACGATGTCAACAAGACGCTTATGAGTACGAAGTTCGTACTGATCACGCGCATCTTTATTAACGTGTGGAGAGATCAAAACGGTATAACGCTCTTTGCGCGTTGGTAGTGGAATTGGACCACGTACCTGGGCGCCTGTGCGCTTAGCAGTTTCAACGATTTCCGCAGTAGACTGATCGATCAGACGATGATCAAATCCTTTTAAGCGGATACGGATTCTTTGGTTCTGCATTGACCAGAGCTCCTAAAATGGACACATAAAAAATCACCCTCTAGCTTCTTCCTTACTGGAAAAGCAGAGCGAGATGATTTAACCGTTCGACTCCAAATCGGAGTCGCTGTATTATTTTACGTCGGCTTCTAGAACCGACAATTTACCCGCCTAATGGTTAAGGCGAGAGGGGGTATTATACTGATCTGCACATAGAGATCAACCCCGTTGAATGAATTAACACCACATTGGCAGTAACTCTCAAACGTGGCCGTTATTATACCCATCCACATCCAGAAAGCTAGTCTTTGTATCTATACAAAATTACCAATAAAAAAGGCAGCCTAAGCTGCCTTTTTCAGTATTGTGTTAAGACACTTTGCGATTAAGCAATGATCTTAGCTACAACACCAGCACCAACTGTACGGCCACCTTCACGGATTGCGAAGCGTAAACCTTCGTCCATCGCGATTGGGCAGATTAGTGTTACTGTCATCTGTACGTTATCACCAGGCATTACCATCTCTACGCCTTCTGGCAACTCGATAGTACCGGTTACGTCTGTTGTACGGAAGTAGAACTGTGGACGGTAACCTTTGAAGAATGGAGTGTGACGTCCGCCTTCTTCTTTTGACAGAACATAGATTTCTGACTGGAATGTTGTGTGTGGAGTGATTGAACCAGGCTTAGCTAATACTTGACCACGCTCAACTTCGTCACGCTTAGTACCACGTAGTAGTACACCACAGTTCTCGCCTGCACGACCTTCGTCAAGCAGTTTACGGAACATTTCAACACCAGTACAAGTGGTCTTAGTAGTATCGCGAATACCAACGATTTCTACTTCTTCACCTACTTTGATGACACCGCGCTCTACACGACCAGTTACAACAGTACCACGGCCAGCGATTGAGAATACGTCTTCGATTGGAAGAATGAATGCACCGTCAATTGCACGCTCTGGCTCTGGAATATAAGTATCTAGTGCTTCTGCAAGCTCAATGATCTTAGCTTCCCACTCTGGCTCGCCTTCTAGGGCTTTAAGCGCAGAACCTTGGATAACTGGTAGGTCATCACCTGGGAAGTCATATTCAGATAGAAGTTCACGAACTTCCATTTCTACTAGCTCTAGAAGCTCTTCGTCATCAACCATGTCACACTTGTTCATGAATACGATGATGAAAGGTACGCCAACCTGACGTGAAAGCAGGATGTGCTCACGAGTCTGTGGCATTGGACCATCTGTAGAAGCTACTACTAGGATCGCGCCGTCCATTTGGGCAGCACCAGTGATCATGTTTTTAACATAATCCGCGTGACCTGGGCAGTCTACGTGTGCGTAGTGACGTGATGGAGTGTCATATTCGATGTGAGAAGTATTAATTGTAATACCGCGCTCACGCTCTTCTGGAGCGTTATCGATTTGTGCGAAGTTACGAGCTTCACCGCCGTATGTCTTAGTTAATACAGCAGAGATTGCTGCAGTAAGAGTAGTTTTACCATGGTCAACGTGACCGATGGTGCCAACGTTAACATGGGGTTTACTACGTTCAAATTTTTCTTTAGCCACGATATATTCCTTTCTTTTCAGAAAATGCCCAGCGTTGCTGAGCAATAGCATTCAATATGAGTTATAGACTAGTTTGCGGTTATCCGCGCGAGTCTACAACAGATTTTGCGACATTTTGCGGTGCATCAGAGTACTTCAAAAACTCCATAGAGTATGAAGCGCGCCCCTGGGTTGCACTACGCAAATCTGTTGCGTAACCAAACATTTCAGATAGAGGTACTACAGCATGAATAAGTTTAACGCCGCCAATGCCGTCGTCCATTCCTTCAATCATGCCACGTCGTCTATTCAAGTCACCTACTACATCGCCCATATAGTCTTCAGGAGTGGTTACTTCGACCTTCATACAAGGTTCGAGTAACACTGGGTCAGCTTCTAGAGCGCCCTTCTTGAAAGCCATTGAACCAGCGACTTTGAACGCCATCTCGTTTGAATCGACATCATGGTATGAGCCGTCAAACAAAGTGACTTTGACATCCAACACAGGGAAGCCAGCGACAACGCCGTTCTTCATCTGCTCTTGGATACCTTTATCTACTGCAGGGATGTATTCTTTTGGAATAACACCACCAACAATCTCGTTGACAAATTCATAGCCAAAACCTTCTTCTTGCGGTTCTAACTTTAACCAAACGTGACCAAATTGTCCTCGACCACCTGATTGGCGCACGAACTTGCCTTCAACTTCTACACTCGAGCGAATAGTTTCACGATAGGCTACTTGTGGTTTACCCACATTGCATTGAACATTAAATTCGCGACGCATACGGTCAACAATAATGTCCAAGTGTAACTCACCCATACCGGAGATCAGTATTTGACCAGACTCTTCGTTAGTCTCAACGCGAAATGATGGGTCTTCTGCAGCAAGTTTTTGCAATGCAATAGCCATCTTTTCTTGGTCGGCTTGGGATCTTGGCTCCACAGCAATCGTGATTACGGGCTCAGGAAACTCCATACGTTCGAGTATAACTTTATGGTCAGCATCACAGAGCGTGTCACCAGTGGTGACATCTTTAAGACCTATAGCTGCGGCGATGTCACCAGCGCGCACTTCTTTGATCTCGTTACGATCGTTTGCATGCATCTGCACCATACGACCGATACGCTCACGTTTTTGCTTAACCGAGTTATACACACCAGAACCGGTTTCCAATACACCAGAATAAACACGTATAAAGGTTAAGGTTCCGACGAATGGGTCTGTTGCAATTTTAAATGCTAGCGCAGAGAAAGGCGCATTGTCGTCCGCAGGACGCTCAACCTCTTGCTCTTTGTCGTCAATTCCCTTAATAGGCGGAACTTCGACAGGCGACGGTAAATAATCCACAACAGCATCGAGTACCGCTTGCACACCTTTGTTCTTAAATGCAGAACCACAAGTAGCAAGTACGATCTCATTAGCGAGAGTTCGTTTACGTAATGCGGCTTTAATCTCTGCTTCTGATAACTCGCCACCTTCTAGGTACTTGTCCATCAGTTCGTCAGAGGCCTCAGCAGCACTCTCAACGAGATATTCACGCATTTCAGCCGCTTTATCAGCGAGCTCTGCAGGAATATCTTCATAAGTGAAGGTCATACCTTGATCAGCTTCATTCCAGTTAATGGCTTTCATCTTGATCAGGTCGACGACCCCTTTAAACTCTTCTTCTGCACCAATACTCATTTGGATTGGTACACAAGTCGCTCCCAGACGGGTACGTATCTGTTTAACTACACGTTCAAAATCCGCACCAGAGCGATCCATCTTATTGACGAATACAATTCTAGGAACGTGATACTTGTCCGCTTGGCGCCAAACAGTTTCTGACTGAGGTTCAACACCCGATGCGCCACAGAATACGACAACAGCGCCATCTAGAACACGCAGCGAGCGCTCAACTTCAATAGTGAAGTCAACGTGGCCAGGAGTGTCAATAATGTTGATACGGTGCTCAGCGAACTGTGCTTCCATACCGCGCCAGAACGTCGTAGTTGCAGCTGAGGTGATAGTGATACCACGCTCTTGCTCCTGTTCCATCCAGTCCATAGTGGCTGCGCCATCATGGACTTCACCGAGTTTATGAGACATACCAGTGAAGAACAGTACTCGTTCTGTAGTTGTGGTCTTTCCTGCGTCAACGTGAGCACAAATACCAATATTACGGTAGCGCTCAATAGGAGTTGTACGAGCCACGATTAAACCCTCTTTACCCAGGCAAATACCTGGGTCATGTAAAACGTGGTGCAGACAATAGCCTGCACCAAAAGATTACCAGCGGTAATGAGCAAACGCTTTGTTCGCTTCTGCCATACGATGCACGTCTTCGCGCTTCTTAACAGCAGTTCCTTTATTTTCAGAAGCATCTAGCATTTCACCAGCTAGACGTAGAGCCATAGATTTTTCACCACGCTTACGTGCAGCTTCAACCAACCAGCGCATCGCTAGTGCGTTACGACGCACTGGACGAACTTCACATGGTACCTGGTAAGTAGAACCACCAACGCGACGAGATTTAACCTCGACTGTTGGACGGACGTTATCCAGGGCTGCTTCAAGGATAGTTAGATGCTCTTCGCCTTTCTTTTCAGCAACAACATCTAATGCCTTGTAAATAATTTTTTCTGCAGTCGACTTTTTGCCGTCCTGCATAATGACGTTGATGAACTTAGCCAACAACTCACTATGAAATTTTGGATCTGGTAGGATTTTACGTTGTCCTACAACGCGACGTCTTGGCATAACAATTTCTCCGTATGCTTCAGGGACCCCAAAACTGGAATCTCAATATGTCTCTAGCTTGGCCTTACTTAACGGAAAACGTTAAGACTTAGGACGCTTAGCTCCGTACTTAGAACGTCCTTGACGACGCTCACTAACACCAGCACAGTCTAATGCGCCACGTACAGTGTGATAACGAACACCTGGTAAGTCTTTTACACGACCGCCACGGATCAGAATCACGCTGTGTTCCTGCAGGTTGTGGCCTTCACCGCCGATGTACGAAGTGACTTCGAACCCGTTAGTTAGACGCACACGAGCTACTTTACGTAGTGCAGAGTTAGGTTTTTTTGGTGTGGTTGTGTATACGCGAGTACAAACACCACGTTTTTGTGGACACGCATTCAACGCTGGCACAGCAGTCTTGATGACTTTTGGCGAGCGAGGCTTACGTACCAACTGGTTTACAGTTGCCATGTATAGCTCCGAATCAGTTGATAAACTCAACAGTAAGGTGTGAAAAATCTATATCCCACAGGTGTGGGACGCGAAATTTTAGAAAGGTAATCAGTTCCTGTCAAGAAATAGCCAACTTTTTACCCAATTTAAGTAAAAAAAAGGCACCCTAGGTGCCTTTTTTACAACCTGTTTACGTTTAAGCGCTAATTACTCAGCACTACCTGCTAGATTAAGCAGATCTGCCAAGTTTTGCTCAGCTTCGCTTGCACTAATAACGGGAGCTTCTTCAGCTTGACCTTTATTAGCACTCACTTGGTTGCGTTTCTGATGATACGCATAACCCGTACCGGCAGGAATCAAGCGACCAACAATCACGTTCTCTTTCAGGCCACGTAGCTTATCGCTCTTACCGCCAACGGCAGCTTCAGTCAATACGCGTGTCGTTTCCTGGAACGATGCAGCCGAGATAAACGACTCAGTCGCCAGAGAAGCCTTAGTGATACCTAGTAGTTCACGTTCGAACTTAGCTGGTGCCTTACCTTGCGCTTCAAGTTCGCGGTTAGCGATCTTAACGCGCGAGACTTCAACTTGCTCACCAGGTAGGAAATCACTATCACCCGCTTCGGTGATTTCGCACTTACGAAGCATCTGACGGATAATCACTTCAATGTGCTTATCGTTAATTTTTACGCCCTGTAGACGGTATACGTCTTGGACTTCATTAACGATATAGTTAGCCACTTTGTGAATACCACGCAGACGCAAGATATCGTGCGCCGCTTCTGGACCGTCAGCAATAACCTCACCACGTTCGACTTTTTCACCTTCGAACACGTTTAGGTTACGCCACTTAGGAATCATCTCTTCATATGGCTTACCACCATCTGCAGGAGTGATCACTAGACGACGCTTGCCTTTGGTCTCTTTACCAAACGAGATAGTACCTGAGTACTCAGCAAGAATTGCAGGCTCTTTTGGTTTACGCGCTTCAAACAAGTCGGCAACGCGTGGTAGACCACCGGTAATATCGCGCGTCTTAGACGATTCTTGTGGAATACGTGCCAACGCATCACCAACGTTAATTGGTGCATTATCGTCTTGGTTTACAATCGCCTTACCTGGTAAGAAGTATTGCGCTGGTACTTCAGTACCTGGGATCATCAAGTCGTTGCCATCGGCACCCACTAGACGGATCGCAGGGCGCATCTCTTTACCGGCTGCAGGACGTTGACCAACGTCTAACACAACAATCGAAGACAGACCCGTTAGCTCATCGGTTTGACGTGTCATAGTGACACCGTCAATCATATCAACGAACTTGATACTACCCGCCACTTCAGAGATGATTGGGTGAGTATGCGGATCCCAGTTAGCGATGATTTCACCAGGATTAACTGATGCATCTTCTAACTTTTCTAAGATGGTACCGTAAGGGACTTTGTAACGCTCTTTCTCACGACCTAGCTCATCAATGATAGCCAGTTCTGATGAACGCGATACGATAACCAGCTTGCCTACACTGTTCTTAACGTGCTTAGCGTTATGCAGTTTTAGCGAACCAGCATTCTTAACTTGGACGTTGTTTTCTGCAGACGCTCGAGATGCCGCACCACCAATGTGGAAGGTACGCATCGTCAGCTGTGTACCTGGCTCACCAATTGACTGAGCAGCAACAACACCGATAGCTTCACCTTGGTTAATGATATGGCCACGAGCCAAATCACGACCATAACAAGCAGCACAAACACCGAAGTCAGTATCACAGCTAATAACAGAACGAACGATCATCTCATCGATTGAATGCTCTTCTAACGTGTCACACCATGCTTCATCAAGCAGGGTGTTACGAGGTACAAGTACATTCTCTGTACCTGGGTAGTAAACATCTTCTGCTACTACGCGACCAAGCACACGTTCACGTAACGGCTCAACAACATCACCACCTTCAATCAGCGGCTTCATTGTTAGACCTTCGTGGGTACCACAATCGTCTTCGATAACAACTAAGTCTTGCGCAACGTCAACTAGACGGCGAGTCAGGTAACCCGAGTTCGCTGTCTTAAGTGCCGTATCCGCTAGACCCTTACGTGCACCGTGAGTAGAGATAAAGTACTGGAGTACGTTTAGACCTTCACGGAAGTTAGCCGTAATTGGGGTTTCGATGATTGAGCCATCTGGCTTAGCCATCAGACCACGCATACCCGCTAGCTGACGAATCTGTGCAGCACTACCACGAGCGCCTGAGTCGGCCATCATGTAGATGCTGTTGAACGATGCTTGAGTCTCTTCTTCACCATCACGGTTAATCACTGTCTCAGTAGACAGGTTATCCATCATCGCTTTAGAAACTTTTTCGTTCGCACTTGCCCAGATATCGATGACTTTGTTATAACGCTCACCTGCGGTAACCAGACCCGACTGGAACTGTTCTTGAATCTCAAGTACTTCAGCTTCAGCATCTGCTACAAGCGTGTACTTCTCATCAGGAATAACCATATCGTTAATACCAACAGAGGCACCCGATACTGTCGCAAAGTGGAAACCGGTATACATCAATTGGTCAGCAAAGATAACGGTATCTTTAAGACCTAGTTGACGGTAACAAGTGTTCAATAGCTTAGAGATCTGCTTCTTACCCATGTTTTGGTTAACCAAATCATACGATAAGCCTTTTGGCAGAATCTGAGATAACAGTGCACGACCCACAGTAGTATCTACGATACGACGTGCTTCTGTACGCTCACCATTGTCAGCAATCGTTGTCTCTGTGATACGTACTTTAACGCGCGCATGTAGCTCAGCCACACCTGTACGGTAAGCTTTTTCTACTTCATCAACAGATTCAAACGCCATGCCTTCACCTAAACCATTCACGCGCTCGCGACTGGTGTAGTAAAGACCCAATACAACGTCCTGTGACGGTGTGATCACTGGCTCACCGTTTGCAGGTGAAAGGATGTTGTTGGTCGACATCATTAGTGAACGTGCTTCTAGCTGCGCTTCGAGCGTTAGCGGCACGTGAACAGCCATTTGGTCACCATCGAAGTCGGCGTTGTATGCCGCACAAACGAGTGGGTGTAGCTGAATCGCTTTACCTTCAATAAGGACAGGCTCGAACGCCTGGATACCCAATCTGTGCAGTGTTGGTGCACGGTTAAGCATCACTGGATGTTCGCGGATCACGTCATCTAGCACGTCCCATACTTCAGGTACTTCACGTTCAACCATCTTCTTAGCAGCTTTGATGGTAGTAGCTAGGCCACGACCTTCTAACTTGCCATAGATGAATGGCTTAAATAGCTCAAGTGCCATCTTCTTAGGAAGACCACACTGGTGTAGACGTAAAGTAGGACCTACGGTAATTACCGAACGACCAGAATAGTCAACACGTTTACCTAGCAAGTTCTGACGGAAACGACCTTGCTTACCTTTGATCATATCGGCCAAAGATTTAAGCGGACGCTTGTTAGAACCAGTAATAGCACGACCACGACGACCATTATCTAGTAGCGCATCAACAGACTCTTGCAACATACGCTTTTCGTTGCGCACGATGATGTCTGGAGCAGCTAGGTCTAATAGACGCTTTAGACGGTTGTTACGGTTGATCACACGACGGTAAAGGTCGTTCAAATCAGACGTAGCAAAACGACCGCCATCTAGTGGAACTAGAGGACGCAAGTCAGGTGGCAGAACCGGTAGCACTTTGAGGATCATCCACTCAGGCTTGTTGCCTGAAGTGAAGAACGCTTCAATGAGCTTAAGACGCTTAGTGATCTTCTTACGACGAGTCTCAGAGTTGATTGATGGCAACTCTTCGCGCATCATCTCAATCTCTTTTTCAAGATCGATAGCACGTAGCAATTCAAGAACTGCTTCTGCACCCATCTTAGCTTCGAACTCATCACCGTACTCTTCGAGTGCGTCAAGGTAATTTTCTTCAGTCAGCATTTGGCCGCGTTCAAGGCTGGTCATGCCAGGCTCGATCACAACAAATGATTCGAAGTAAAGTACACGTTCGATATCACGCAGTGTCATATCTAGCATCAAACCGATACGGGACGGCAGTGATTTCAAGAACCAAATGTGTGCCACTGGGCTTGCTAGATCAATGTGACCCATACGCTCACGACGTACTTTAGTCTGGGTAACTTCTACGCCACACTTTTCACAGATCACACCACGGTGCTTAAGACGCTTATACTTACCGCATAAACATTCATAATCTTTTACTGGACCAAAAATACGCGCACAGAACAAACCTTCACGCTCAGGCTTGAAAGTACGGTAGTTGATGGTTTCTGGCTTCTTAACTTCACCAAATGACCAAGAGCGGATGAGATCTGGCGACGCTAGGCCAATCTTGATCCCTTCAAATTCTTCAGTCTTGCTTTGCTGTTTCAGAAACTTTAATAAGTCTTTCACGTTTCTCTCCTGAAGGAGTTAAACCGGGTGCTCCGCTTGCGCGGAGCACCGTTTATTGCCAAACTTCGGCGATGGCCAAGTCTTACTTTTGATCCAACTCGATATTAATACCGAGTGAACGGATCTCCTTCAGCAATACGTTGAAGGACTCAGGCATACCTGGTTGCATCTGGTGGTTACCGTCGACGATGTTCTTATACATCTGAGTACGACCGTTAACATCATCAGACTTAACAGTAAGCATCTCTTGTAGAGTGTAAGCGGCACCGTATGCTTCAAGTGCCCATACTTCCATCTCACCGAAACGCTGACCACCAAACTGAGCTTTACCGCCCAGTGGTTGCTGAGTAACAAGACTGTAAGAACCAGTTGAACGCGCGTGCATCTTATCGTCAACCAAGTGGTTAAGTTTAAGCATGTACATGTAACCTACGGTTACTGGACGTTCAAATTGGTTACCGGTACGACCATCAAACAAGGTGCGCTGTCCAGAAGTAGGAAGACCAGCTAATTCAAGCATCTCCTTAATTTCTTTCTCTTTTGCACCATCGAATGCTGGAGTCGCAGTCGGAACACCGCCTCTTAGGTTCTTAGCAAGACGAATAACTTCTTCATCAGTAAATGAATCGATATCAACGCGCTGTTGCACGTCTTCACCAAGTTCATAAACTTGCTTGATGTAGTTACGAAGCTCTGCAAGCTCGCGCTGCTCTTCCAGCATAGCAGTGATCTTGTCACCGATACCTTTCGCCGCTGCGCCTAAATGCACTTCAAGAACCTGACCGATGTTCATACGCGATGGTACACCTAGTGGGTTCAATACGATGTCCACTGGGTTACCATTTTCGTCGTACGGCATATCTTCTACAGGGTTAATCTTAGAGATAACACCCTTGTTACCGTGACGACCCGCCATTTTATCACCAGGCTGAATAGTACGTTTAACTGCTAGGTAAACCTTAACAATCTTAAGTACGCCAGGCGCTAAGTCATCACCTTGAGTGATCTTACGACGCTTAACTTCGAACTTCTTATCGAAGTCAGCTTTTAGCTCTTCCGCTTGCTCAGCTAACTGTTCTAGTTCAGTTTGCTTAGTTTCATCGTCGATAGTTTGCACTAACAACTGTGAACGAGGAATGGCATCAAGCTGGGCTTCAGTGTAGCCAGCACCTATTAATAGGTTGCGAGCACGGCCAATCACACCATCTTCAAGAATCTTAAATTCTTCAGTGAGGTCTTTCTTAGCCTGGGCGATATGCATCTCTTCGATTTCTACCGCACGCTTATCTTTCTCAACGCCGTCACGGGTAAATACCTGAACGTCGATGATGGTACCTTTAACTGAGTTAGGTACACGTAGTGAGCTATCTTTAACATCAGATGCTTTTTCACCGAAGATCGCACGCAATAGCTTCTCTTCTGGCGTTAGCTGAGTTTCACCTTTAGGTGTCACTTTGCCCACTAGGATGTCGCCACCCTTAACTTCAGCACCAATGTAAACGATACCTGATTCATCTAGCTTAGAAAGCGCAGACTCACCTACGTTTGGAATATCAGCAGTGATCTCTTCGCTACCCAACTTAGTATCACGAGCGATACATGAAAGCTCTTGAATGTGGATAGTGGTGAAACGATCCTCTTGCGCAACGCGCTCAGAGATTAAGATCGAATCCTCGAAGTTGTAACCATTCCAGGGCATGAACGCGATACGCATGTTCTGACCAAGTGCCAAATCACCTAAATCGGTAGATGGGCCATCGGCAAGTACGTCACCACGAACAACTGGGTCACCAACGCTGCAACATGGACGCTGATTAATACAGGTGTTCTGGTTAGAACGAGTGTATTTGGTCAAGTTGTAGATATCGATACCAGCTTCACCTGGAGTCAATTCTGCTTCGTTTACCTTAACTACGATACGGCTAGCGTCAACGTAATCAACATAACCACCACGCTTAGCTGCAACAACAACACCTGAGTCAACCGCTAGCGTACGTTCGATACCCGTACCAACCAGCGGCTTATCGGCGCGCAATGTTGGAACCGCTTGACGTTGCATGTTCGCACCCATCAATGCACGGTTAGCATCATCGTGTTCTAGGAACGGGATCAGTGACGCAGCAACTGAGATGATCTGTTGTGGCGATACGTCCATATATTGAACGTCGGCAGCGCGCATAAAGGTAGATTCACCCTTATGACGACAAGCAATTTGCTCTTCAACCATACGGCCATCGGCATCAAGCTCAATGTTAGCCTGTGCAATAACGTAACGGCCCTCTTCGATTGCTGACAAGTAATCAACTTGATCAGTGATCACACCATCAATTACCTTGCGGTAAGGTGTTTCAAGGAAACCATAAGAGTTAGTGCGTGCAAAGCTTGCTAACGAGTTGATTAGACCAATGTTTGGACCTTCAGGGGTCTCAATTGGACATAGACGACCATAGTGAGTTGGGTGAACGTCTCGAACTTCGAAACCTGCACGCTCACGTGTCAAACCACCTGGACCAAGAGCCGAAATACGGCGCTTATGAGTCACTTCTGATAGTGGGTTGTTTTGGTCCATGAACTGAGACAGCTGAGAAGAACCGAAGAACTCTTTCACTGCAGCAGAAATAGGCTTAGCGTTGATCAGATCTTGAGGCATTAGCTCATTCAGATCACCAAGGCTTAAACGCTCACGTACGGCACGCTCTACACGAACTAGACCTACACGGAACTGGTTTTCAGCCATTTCGCCAACACTACGGATACGACGGTTACCCAAGTGATCGATATCATCGACTTCATCATTACCGTTACGGATTTTGATGATGTTCTGCATTACTGCAACGATATCTTCTTTGGTCAGAATGCCTGTACCTTCATCGTCATCGATACCGAGACGACGGTTGAACTTCATACGACCTACTTTAGATAGGTCATAACGCTCTTCACTGAAGAACAAGTTCTGGAATAGGGCTTCTGCAGCATCTTTGGTTGGTGGCTCGCCAGGACGCATCATGCGATAGATCTCAACTAACGCTTCTAAGCGGTTAGTTGTAGAATCGATACGCAGCGTGTCAGAGATATATGCACCGTGATCAAGCTCGTTGATGAACAGTGTATCGATATCTTTGATACCAGCCATTGAAAGCTTAGCAAGATCTTCTAGGCTGATCTCTGCGTTTGCAGAAACCAACACTTCGCCCGTATCTGGGTCGATATAGTCTTGTGCAGCAATCTTACCTGAAATGTACTCAACCGGTACTTCAAGCTCAGTAGTATTGGTCTTCTCAAGTTGACGAATATGACGTGCAGTAATGCGACGACCTTTCTCAACTAAGATAGTGCCTTCAGCATCTTTAATGTCGTAGCTTGCTGTTTCACCGCGCAGGCGGTCAGCAACTAGCGTCATCACCAAGGTATCTTTTTTGATCTTGTATTGAACACGTTCAAAGAACAGATCTAGGATATCTTGAGTCGAATAATCCAATGCACGTAAGATGATAGACGCCGCAAGTTTACGACGACGGTCAATACGGACAAATAGCGCATCTTTTGGATCGAACTCAAAATCCAACCATGAACCACGGTAAGGAATAATACGTGCGTTATACAGCACCTTACCAGAAGAGTGGGTCTTACCACGGTCGTGATCGAAGAATACACCAGGACTACGGTGTAACTGAGATACGATAACACGCTCAGTACCATTGATAACAAAGGTACCGTTGTCAGTCATAAGAGGGATATCCCCCATATAGACTTCTTGTTCTTTAATATCTTTTACTGTGCCAGGCGCCGCTTCACGGTCATACAGAACCATACGTAACTTAACACGTAGTGGTGCAGAGTATGTAACACCGCGAATTTGACACTCTTTCACATCAAAAACAGGCTCACCTAGTTTATAGCTGACATATTGCAGCTCAGAATTACCAGAAAAGCTCTTGATGGGAAAAACGCTACGGAAAGCGGCTTCTAAACCACGCTCGCCTGTAGGATCTTGATCGGTGAACTTCTTAAAGGAGTCCAACTGGATTGACAATAGGTAAGGGATATCCAAAACTTGTGGACGCTTACCAAAGTCTTTGCGAATACGCTTCTTTTCAGAATAGGAGTAAACCATGGGTTTCCTCTGATTGCGAGATGTGACCAAGACTGAATCAACGCTAAGGGGTTGAATCAGCACGTTTGCCCATCACCGTTGATAGCAAGAACCTAACCAGTAATCTCTGCTAGGGACTGCAAAATCTGGCGACAAACGGTGAAAAAAAAATCGCCAACGCTTACAGCGCAAAAAAGGCCGACGGTTAAAAAACCGCCAGCCTCCGCCCGATGACTCGGGTGGGATGTAAGTTATATTATAACTTACTTGATCTCTACTGCAGCACCAGCTGCTTCAAGTTCAGTTTTAAGAGCTTCAGCTTCTTCTTTAGAGATAGCTTCTTTAACTGCTACTGGAGCAGATTCAGCCATGCCTTTAGCTTCTTTCAGGCCTAGACCTGTAGCGCCACGAAGTGCTTTAATAACAGCAACTTTGTTGTCACCGTGAGAAGTAAGAATTACGTCGAATTCTGTTTTCTCTTCAGCAGCAGCAGCTTCGCCACCACCAGAAACAACAGCAGCAGCGGCAGAAACGCCGAACTTCTCTTCCATTGCTTCGATTAGTTCAACAACTTCCATTACAGACATTGCTGCAAGGGCTTCTAAGATTTGGTCTTTAGTGATAGACATAACAAAAAATTCCTAATTGTACTGAATTCAATTTAATTAAGCGGCTTGTAAAATTAAGCAGCTTCTTTCTGATCGCGTAGAGCGGCCAATGTACGAACGAACTTGCCAGCAGATGCTTCTTTTAGAGTCATCATGAACTGAGCTAGTGCTTCTTCGTATGTTGGTAGTTTTGCTAAACGATCAATGTTATCTGCAGGGATTAGTTCCCCTTCAAAGGCTGCTGCTTTGATCTCAAAGTTACCTTGTACTTTAGCGAAGTCTTTAAGAAGACGCGCTGCTGCACCTGGATGCTCATTAGAGAATGCGATCAAAGTAGGACCAGTAAACGTATCGCTAAGGCACTCAAAAGCAGTACCTTCAACAGCGCGTTTAACTAGAGTGTTACGTACAACTTTAACGTACACACCAGCTTCACGAGCGGCTTTACGAAGACCGGTCATATCACCTACAGTTACACCACGTGAATCGGCAACAACTGCAGATAAAGCACCTTTGGCAGCTTCGTTGACTTCAGCAACAATCGCTTTTTTGTCTTCGAGTCTTAATGCCATTGGCTTTACTCCTGGATTCTATCTAGGGAATTCCCTAGCAATTACCAAACTAAGTCAATTAACTTAGTTACTTACGGCGCGAATATCCAGGCAGAATAAAATCTAACTGGGGTCCGACACCGTCTACGTAGGAAATTAAGTTAGCGCACTGCGTTAACACCTACGGTCTTGGACGAGGGTCTATTCTGTAATACTAAAAGTAGTACGAAAATAGACCTCAACCCACAAAGTGCGCGCATTATATGCTAACTTGCCCACTTTGTAAAATCATGCCAAGAAATTAAGCTGCTGGAGTCAGAGTGCTCTGATCAACTGCCACACCTGCACCCATAGTGGTAGAGATGCTTACTTTCTTAACGAAAACGCCTTTAGCTGCAGCTGGCTTAGCTTTGATAAGCGCGCCAAGTAGAGCTTCTAGGTTTTCTTTTAGTTGAACAGTATCGAAATCCACTTTACCGATAGTAGTGTGGATAATACCGTTCTTGTCATTGCGGTAACGTACTTGACCCGCTTTCGCGTTCTTAACTGCTTCTGCAACATTAGGAGTCACAGTACCAGTTTTAGGGTTAGGCATTAGACCACGTGGGCCTAAGATTTGGCCTAACTGACCAACAACGCGCATTGCATCTGGAGATGCGATAACTACGTCGAAGTTCATTTCGCCCGCTTTAACTTGTGCAGCAAGGTCATCCATACCCACAAGTTCAGCGCCAGCTGCTTTAGCCGCTTCAGCGTTAGCACCTTGAGTGAACACAGCAACACGTACATCACGACCAGTACCGTGTGGAAGTACAGTTGCACCACGCACGTTTTGGTCAGATTTACGTGGGTCAACACCTAGGTTAACCGCTACGTCTACACTCTCAACGAACTTAGCAGTTGCTAGTTCTTTAAGAAGTGCAACAGCTTCGTTGATGTCGTAGCTCTTAGTTACTTCTACTTTTTCGCGGATCAAACGCGCGCGTTTAGTTAGCTTTGCCATGATATTAATCCTCTACTACCAAACCCATTGAACGCGCAGTACCTTCAATTGAGCGAATCATCGCTTCAATATCAGCACCAGTCATATCAGCGGCTTTAGTCTCAGCGATTTCCTGGACAGCGCTACGCTTGATAGTTCCCACTTTTTCAGTGTTAGGACGGCCTGAACCAGACTTAAGACCCGCTGCTTTAAGCAGTAGGAACGAAGCTGGAGGAGTCTTAGTTTCAAAAGTGAAAGAGCGATCAGTGTAAACAGTGATAACAACAGGAATTGGCATACCTTTCTCGAACTTCTCAGTACGAGCGTTGAATGCTTTACAGAATTCCATGATGTTAACACCTTTCTGACCCAATGCAGGGCCAACTGGTGGCGACGGGTTTGCAGCACCGGCTGCTACTTGTAGTTTGATGTAACCATCAACTTTCTTTGCCATGAGACATTTTCCTCAAGTATGGGTACAAACGCTAAAGGCGACATGCCTATTAGCTCCCCGAAAATAATGGCTGCGGATTATACAAAAATCCGCAGCCATTTCCAATACGTTTTGCGCTTTATTTAATCAGCTCTTTTCGATCTGGCTAAAATCAAGCTCTACTGGCGTTGAACGACCAAAGATCATTACCGATACTTTGACGCGGTTCTTCTCGTAATCGACTTCTTCTACCGTGCCGTTAAAGTCAGCGAATGGACCGTCGGTCACGCGCACGACTTCACCAGGTTCAAACATCACGCGATGCGTTGGCGACTCAGTAGTTTCTTGTAGACGCTGTAAAATCGCATCGGCTTCTTTATCTGAAATCGGCGCAGGACGATCTGACGTACCACCAATGAAGCCCATTACACGAGGGATGCTTTTCACCAAGTGCCAGCTTTCGTCATTCATTTCCATCTGGACTAATACATAGCCAGGGAAGAATTTACGTTCACTCTTACGACGCTGGCCTGCACGCATTTCAACCACTTCTTCAGTCGGTACTAAAACCTCACCGAAATAGTGTTCCATTTCATGCATTTTGATGTGTTCAAGCAATGATTTACATACGCGACCTTCATAACCAGAAAAGGCCTGAACCACATACCATCTTTTTTTAGCTTCAGTCATACGAAGTGCCTATACGCCTGTAATAAAATTAACAATTCTCAGCAATACAGCATCCATACCCCAAAGGATAAGAGCCAAAATGCCTGTTGCCGCTAAAACGATAAAAGTCGTGTTTAGCGCTTCTTGACGCGTAGGCCAAACCACTTTACGAACTTCAATGTGCGACTCACGAGCAAAGGCCAACGCTTGCTTGCCTTTCTCGGTTTGAAGAGCGATAAAGCCGGCTATTGCGAATGCCACTACGACACCGATAGCACGCACCAATACGCTTGCTTCGCTATACATCTGATTAGCAATAATGGCAGCAGCCAGCAGAATAACTACTACGCCCCATTTTACCATATCCAGAGAGTTACCCTGATTTTCAGTATTTGTTGTCATCGGTTACTTCCGTTACTCACTACGACCTGAGCTTAAGTTTGGTCAGTCGCAAAATTCTTTCTCAAGTAAGATTGTGTTGACCATTCCACTGTATGCCCGAGCTTACCCACTACTAGAGCAAAAAGTAAGCCCAGAGGGTCAAAAATCGGCCATAGATTGTATTCTTATTCAATGCAATTGGCAAGGCGGCTCAGGGCCTGTTGCCAACAAATATCAATGACTAAAAATGAAAAAGGCAGCCTAGGCTGCCTTTTTCAGTATTGTGTTAAGACACTTTGCTATTAAGCAATGATCTTAGCTACAACACCAGCACCAACTGTACGGCCACCTTCACGGATAGCGAAGCGTAAACCTTCGTCCATCGCGATTGGGCAGATCAGCGTTACTGTCATCTGTACGTTGTCACCAGGCATTACCATCTCTACGCCTTCTGGCAATTCGATAGTACCGGTTACGTCTGTTGTACGGAAGTAGAACTGTGGACGGTAACCTTTGAAGAATGGAGTGTGACGTCCGCCTTCTTCTTTTGACAGAACATAGATTTCTGACTGGAATGTAGTGTGTGGAGTGATTGAACCAGGCTTAGCCAATACTTGACCACGCTCAACTTCATCACGCTTAGTACCACGTAGTAGTACACCACAGTTCTCACCTGCACGACCTTCGTCAAGCAGTTTACGGAACATTTCAACACCAGTACAAGTGGTCTTAGTAGTATCGCGAATACCAACGATTTCTACTTCTTCACCTACTTTGATGATACCGCGCTCTACACGACCAGTTACAACAGTACCACGGCCAGCGATTGAGAATACGTCTTCGATTGGAAGAATGAATGCACCGTCAATTGCACGCTCAGGCTCTGGAATATAAGTATCTAGCGCTTCTGCAAGCTCAAGGATCTTAGCTTCCCACTCTGGCTCGCCTTCAAGGGCTTTAAGCGCAGAACCTTGGATAACTGGTAGGTCATCACCTGGGAAGTCATATTCAGATAGAAGTTCACGAACTTCCATTTCTACTAGTTCTAGAAGCTCTTCGTCATCAACCATGTCACATTTGTTCATGAATACGATGATGAAAGGTACACCAACCTGACGTGAAAGCAGGATGTGCTCACGAGTCTGTGGCATTGGACCATCTGTAGAAGCAACTACTAGGATAGCGCCGTCCATCTGTGCAGCACCAGTGATCATGTTTTTAACATAATCCGCGTGACCTGGGCAGTCTACGTGTGCGTAGTGACGTGATGGAGTGTCATATTCGATGTGAGAAGTATTAATTGTAATACCGCGCTCACGCTCTTCTGGAGCGTTATCGATTTGTGCAAAGTTACGAGCTTCACCGCCGTATGTCTTAGTCAATACAGCAGAGATTGCTGCAGTAAGAGTGGTTTTACCATGGTCAACGTGACCGATGGTGCCCACGTTTACGTGAGGTTTGCTACGTTCAAATTTTTCTTTAGCCATGGTATTGCCCCAATTAGAGATACTTGGTGATGAAATCTACATACAACAAAAAATCCGATGCATATTATGTCATCGAATCGATTCATTAAGATAATTAGGGGGCTTAGTAGGAGCTGAAGGCAGTTATCGAGAACTGACCCTTTTAGATGGGATTGCTCTTAGATATGGGCACAATCAGCGAAAATTGGAGCGGATGGCGGGAATCGAACCCGCGTTATCAGCTTGGAAGGCTGGAGTAATACCATTATACGACATCCGCGCAACCTAACTAAGGTTACCTAACTACCTAAAAAATGGTGGAGGGAGAAGGATTCGAACCTTCGAAGGCTGAGCCGTCAGATTTACAGTCTGATCCCTTTGGCCACTCGGGAACCCCTCCAGAGAAATGGTGCCGGCACCAAGAGTCGAACTCGGGACCTACTGATTACAAGTCAGTTGCTCTACCAACTGAGCTATGCCGGCGTGTCATTTCGGTAGCGGATATTAGGGAATCATGAGCACAAGTGCAATAGCTAATTTGAAATATCTGTAAAAAAAACGCTTAAGCGGCGCTTTTTCCACCAAAAGCATCACTTACTGTGCACTATTCAGGCAGAAGAGAGCGATTACTTATTCCCTCCTGTAGGAATAGCATTTTTGCAGTTGTTCACATAAAGACGATGGTGTACTGTGCGTTGCCTAAGGGGAGATTTATCCATGTTAGCCACTAATCAAATTCACAATGCGCTTTATCTTGCTTTCGAGCGCCAACAATGGGCTGAACTACGAAAATCGGTACCACTTACCCTCAGTGAAACAGATCTCGAAGACTTACGCGGTATCAATGAATCTATCTCACTCGATGAAGTCACCGATATTTACTTACCCCTTAGTCGACTATTAAACCTTATCATCGGTGCCAAACAACAACGCGGCCTAGTATTAAGCCAATTTATAGGCCGAGAACCGCCAAAGCGCCCTTACATTATTAGTATCGCAGGCAGTGTTGCTGTGGGTAAAAGCACCACAGCGCGTATCATGCAAGCCTTATTAAGACAGTGGCCAGAACATCCAAAGGTTGATCTGGTCACCACTGATGGCTTTTTGTACCCACTGGCAGAATTGAAGCGTCGTGGTTTATTGCAGCGTAAGGGCTTCCCCGAAAGCTACGATATGAAGATGTTGGTCGAATTTATATCGAAGATAAAAGCCGGCGAAAGTACAGTCCATGCCCCCATCTATTCTCACATAACCTATGACAGAGTCGCTGATACTCAGCAGGTTATTGAACAACCCGATATTCTGATTATCGAAGGGTTAAATGTATTACAAACCAGCCAAGACAGTCATGTAGCAATCTCACAACCATTTGTATCTGACTTTGTAGATTTTTCTATCTATGTAGATGCAGACGAATCACTACTAAAGCATTGGTATATATCGCGTTTCTTAAAATTTAGACAAGGAGCATTTAGTGATGTGAACTCTTATTTTCATCACTATTCGGATCTCAACGACACTGAAGCGACTCGTATTGCGGCCAACATCTGGGACAGTATCAATGGCCCCAATCTTAATTTAAATATCTTACCGACCCGCGATCGAGCGCATCTGATTTTAAGTAAAGGCACCGACCATATGATGAATCAGGTGCTGTTACGTAAATAGGCAGTAAACTAGCGTGCGTTTATCATGTACGCTAGTTTAGCGCCTCATACTGGCCGCATCGATATTTCACCGCCGACATACGCCTTTATACCATCGCCGTTATCAAGTAAAATGGCTCCCTGCTCATCTATGCCACAACAAATACCTTCAACACTATTGTCGCCCATCAGCAATTTAACGACTTTACCGTCAAACAAATCGGCTTCTCGCCAACGTTGCTTGAACGCCTTCAGTCCTTGCGATTCAAACAAACTAAGATCGCTCACCAGTTGCTGCTGCAGCGCTATCATTAGCTCAGTCTTATCAGGTTGTTGACTTAACTCAGACAGATCACTCCAAGGCTGATCAATCTTATCCGCCTGCTCTGCCGACATCGAAAGGTTAATCCCTATTCCAATAACCAAATTGCATTCGTAGTCAGCCTGACCACTCATCTCAATAAGAATACCGGCTAATTTTTTATGATTAAGATAGATATCATTTGGCCACTTAACCCCTATTCCATCGACGCCTAACACACGCAATACTGTGGCTAATGAACACGCAACCACAAGGCTCAACCCCATAGCTTGCGACATACCTTGTGAGAACTGCCAAAAAAAGGAAGTATATAGGTGGCAACCATAGGGCGAAACCCAAGTGCGCCCTCTTCGGCCTCGCCCAGCCGATTGATGCTCGGCAACACAAATATCACCACTGCTGAGTTCATTGACATGATTTAATAAAAACGCATTAGTGCTATTGATATCATTAAAGTAAAAACAACGACCTTTAATTTGTGCCTTCAAACGTTGCTCATCGATAAGAGACAATGGAGTCGATAATTTATAGCCTTTACCTTTAACACTATAAATATTAACCCCAAACTCCTCTAGACTTGCCACATGCTTACTGATGGCAGCCCTTGAGATCCCAAGCTCATGAGCTAGCGCTTCTCCCGAAACAAACTCTCCACCTGCGAGTGATTTAATAATTGCGCGTTTACGCAGCCATTGTTCATGCATGATTTAATTCCCTTTCTCCTACTGCACCGATGATACGTGGCTCAACCTCTAAACAGACCGAATATATTTGGTTAACCCGCTGTATCACCTCACGCGCTAATGTACAGACATCAGCCCCTGTGGCTTTGCCGACATTTACGATAACCAAGGCTTGTTTTAAATGTATGGCCGCACCACCAATAGCATGGCCTTTTAATCCCGCATTTTCGATAAGCCAACCCGCTGCTAACTTTACGCTATCAACGTTCACCGGGTAGCCAACAATAGCTGGGTACTCTTGTTGTAGTTGAGTAAAGTGTTCACTAGAAACGATAGGGTTTTTAAAAAAGCTACCCACATTACCTAATACTGCGGGATCAGGCAATTTACTGCTACGCGTCTCGCAGATACAATCAAAAATCATTGTTGGTGTTAACCTATCTGATATTAATTGCTGCAATGGGCCATAACTTAAATTTGGGCGCCACTGTTTTTCTAACCGAAGGCCCACATTCAAAATCACTGCTTTATCTTTTAATGTCGATTTAAAAATCGAATCCCGATAACCAAATAAACATTGCTCCGAACTAAGCCTTACACGCTCTCCAGTGGTAAGATCTAGATATTCTACCCATTCACAAAACTGCGAAAAATCAGCGCCATATGCACCTATATTTTGGATAGGTGCAGCGCCTACAGAACCTGGGATTAACGCTAAATTCTCAAGACCTGGCATATTATGCGTTAAACAAAATTGTACTAACTCGTGCCAATTCTCACCTGCAGCCACCGATAAATAAAAACGGTCTTCATCTTCAACGACATTAATCCCCTTAGTTGCAATAAGCACCACGGTACCCATGAAACTATCCGTTAACACGATATTGCTACCGCCACCAATGGCCAATAACGGCCTGTTAGTATTTGCCGTCTCAAGACAGGTATCGATGAGTTGTTGCTCATCAGTCGCTTTTATTAAGCGTTCACAACTGACATCTATACCTAAGGTATTATGCGTGACTAATGAATGAGTAATAATGGAGTCCATAATTCTAAGTAGCATGAAAAAAAGCTATTGTAACCGTTAGTCTCACTTTTATCGATCAGATCTCAAGAGAGGTTATCCTTGCAATGATCCAATAAGACTGTCGGTTCTCAATTTAGCTAATATAGAGAGCTATCTAGATCTATTTTATGAAAACAATAACGAAAAAAGCCCGTTGCATTAGCAACGGGCTTTATCGTATTAGGCGTCTGGAAATGACCTACTCTCACATGGGGAGACCCCACACTACCATCGGCGCGATTGCGTTTCACTTCTGAGTTCGGGATGGGATCAGGTGGTACCACAATGCTATGGTTTCCAGACAAATTTGGAAATTTAGAAAGCTGTTTTAAATTTGAGTACACTAAATCAAGTGTCGGTATTCTTTCGCTAAGTATTCACTTAGTTAGAAACCCTTTTGGGTTGTATGGTTAAGCCTCACGGGTCATTAGTACAAGTTAGCTCAACGCCTCACAACGCTTACACACCTTGCCTATCAACGTAGTAGTCTCCTACGGCCCTTTAGAGGACTTAAAGTCCTAGGGATGACTCATCTTAGGGCTCGCTTCCCGCTTAGATGCTTTCAGCGGTTATCGATTCCGAACGTAGCTACCGGGCAATGCCATTGGCATGACAACCCGAACACCAGCGGTTCGTCCACTCCGGTCCTCTCGTACTAGGAGCAGCTCCCTTCAATCATCCAACGCCCACGGCAGATAGGGACCGAACTGTCTCACGACGTTCTGAACCCAGCTCGCGTACCACTTTAAATGGCGAACAGCCATACCCTTGGGACCGACTTCAGCCCCAGGATGTGATGAGCCGACATCGAGGTGCCAAACACCGCCGTCGATATGAACTCTTGGGCGGTATCAGCCTGTTATCCCCGGAGTACCTTTTATCCGTTGAGCGATGGCCCTCCATTCAGAACCACCGGATCACTATGACCTGCTTTCGCACCTGCTCGACGTGTATGTCTCGCAGTTAAGCTGGCTTATGCCATTGCACTAACCGTACGATGTCCGACCGTACTTAGCCAACCTTCGTGCTCCTCCGTTACTCTTTGGGAGGAGACCGCCCCAGTCAAACTACCCACCAGGCACTGTCCTCAACCCCGATTCAGGGGCCAGAGTTAGAACATCAACACTACAAGGGTGGTATTTCAAGGTTGACTCCACAAGAACTGGCGTTCCTGCTTCAAAGTCTCCCACCTATCCTACACATGTAGGGTCAATGTTCAGTGCCAAGCTATAGTAAAGGTTCACGGGGTCTTTCCGTCTAGCCGCGGGTATACGGCATCTTCACCGCAATTTCAACTTCACTGAGTCTCGGCTGGAGACAGCGTGGCCATCATTACGCCATTCGTGCAGGTCGGAACTTACCCGACAAGGAATTTCGCTACCTTAGGACCGTTATAGTTACGGCCGCCGTTTACCGGGGCTTCGATCATGAGCTTCTCCGAAGATAACCCAATCAATTAACCTTCCGGCACCGGGCAGGCGTCACACCGTATACTTCCTCTTGCGAGTTTGCACAGTGCTGTGTTTTTGATAAACAGTTGCAGCCACCTGGTATCTGCGACTCCCGTCAGCTTAGAGAGCAAGTCTCATCACCAACAGGAGCGTACCTTCTCCCGAAGTTACGGTACCATTTTGCCTAGTTCCTTCAGCCGAGTTCTCTCAAGCGCCTTGGTATTCTCTACCCAACCACCTGTGTCGGTTTGGGGTACGATTCCTGCTAACCTGAAGCTTAGAAGATTTTCCTGGAAGCATGGCATCAACTACTTCAGTTCCGTAGAACCTCGTCGTCAACTCTCAGTGTATGTGCACCCGGATTTGCCTAAGTGCACCACCTACAGCCTTAAACGCGGACAACCAACGCCGCGCTAGCCTAGCCTTCTCCGTCTCTCCATCGCAGTTAGCAGAAGTACAGGAATATTAACCTGTTTCCCATCGACTACGCCTTTCGGCCTCGCCTTAGGGGTCGACTCACCCTGCCCTGATTAACATTGGACAGGAACCCTTGGTCTTTCGGCGAGGGGGTTTTTCACCCCCTTTATCGTTACTCATGTCAGCATTCGCACTTCTGATACCTCCAGCGTGGGTTACCCCTTCACCTTCAACGGCTTACAGAACGCTCCTCTACCGCACTAGCGCAAGCGCTAGTACCCATAGCTTCGGTGTATTGCTTAGCCCCGTTAAATCTTCCGCGCAGGCGACTCGACTAGTGAGCTATTACGCTTTCTTTAAATGATGGCTGCTTCTAAGCCAACATCCTAGCTGTCTAAGCCTTCCCACATCGTTTCCCACTTAGCAATAACTTTGGGACCTTAGCTGATGGTCTGGGTTGTTTCCCTTTTCACGACGGACGTTAGCACCCGCCGTGTGTCTCCCGAGTAGTACTCATTGGTATTCGGAGTTTGCAAAGGGTTGGTAAGTCGGGATGACCCCCTAGCCTTAACAGTGCTCTACCCCCAATGGTATTCGCTCGAGGCGCTACCTAAATAGCTTTCGAGGAGAACCAGATATCTCCCGGTTTGATTGGCCTTTCACCCCCAGCCACAAGTCATCACCGCATTTTTCAACATACGTGTGTTCGGTCCTCCAGTTGATGTTACTCAACCTTCAACCTGCCCATGGCTAGATCACCGGGTTTCGGGTCTACACCTTGCAACTAAACGCGCAGTTAACACTCGGTTTCCCTACGGCTCCGCTATTCGCTTAACCTCGCTACAAAATGTAAGTCGCTGACCCATTATACAAAAGGTACGCAGTCACGGTCTCAAGAACCGCTCCCACTGCTTGTACGTATACGGTTTCAGGTTCTATTTCACTCCCCTCACAGGGGTTCTTTTCGCCTTTCCCTCACGGTACTGGTTCACTATCGGTCAGTCAGGAGTATTTAGCCTTGGAGGATGGTCCCCCCATGTTCAGACAAGATGTCACGTGTCCCGTCCTACTCGTTTTCACGTAAAGTTAGTTTTCATGTACGGGGCTATCACCCTGTGCCGCTGTGCTTTCCAACACATTCCACTAACACCCTCTACGCTTAAGGGCTAATCCCCGTTCGCTCGCCGCTACTAGGGGAATCTCGGTTGATTTCTTTTCCTCCGGGTACTTAGATGTTTCAGTTCCCCGGGTTCGCCTCACAACACTATGTATTCATGTTGTGATACATGCTTATGCATGTGGGTTTCCCCATTCGGACATCGTTAGCTCAAATGCTTGTTACTAGCTCGCCAACGCTTTTCGCAAGTTACTACGTCCTTCATCGCCTCTGACTGCCAAGGCATCCACCGTATACGCTTAGTCACTTAACCATACAACCCAAATGAGTTTCACAAGGAAACAAACTTTATCAAGCGGGTAAGCTTGATGTTGTATCGCAACTAATGGTGTTTACTTTCGCCAAAAGAATACTCATGAATCATCATTACAATGATTCGGCACTTGATTTAAGTGTTTGAGAACTCAATTTTAATTTTCGCGTCAATGCTACAAACCATAACCACCTACAAAGTAAGCAATCACAGTCCCTTTCACATTAACACTATCAGCTTTCCAAATTTTTAAAGAGCGGGCTTAAAAAAGCCAAAGATAAATTTTGCATTTATCTTTGGCATCTCTATCCATGTGCAAGTAAATGGTGGAGCTATGCGGGATCGAACCGCAGACCTCCTGCGTGCAAGGCAGGCGCTCTCCCAGCTGAGCTATAGCCCCATTTACATGCAGTCAAACAAATATATCGAATGCCAAATAATTTTGGCGAAGCCAAATCGAGTTTAGTCAAGGTAACTTGTTGCGACGTTTAGTTCACTAAACGAGTAATAAGTTAACATAGAATAAACGAAGATTTGGTGGGTCAGAGTGGACTTGAACCACCGACCTCACCCTTATCAGGGGTGCGCTCTAACCAGCTGAGCTACAGACCCATTCTTTTTGGTTATTTAATTCTAACTGAATCAAATCCCTCAAAAATTATCTTTCGATATTTTGCTCTTTCTTTCTATCAAGTAATCTGTGTGAACACTCAACAAACATTAAGTTAGTCGTATAGGTAAGGAGGTGATCCAGCCCCAGGTTCCCCTAGGGCTACCTTGTTACGACTTCACCCCAGTCATGAACCACACCGTGGTAAACGCCCTCCTCGAAAGGTTAAGCTATCTACTTCTGGTGCAGCCCACTCCCATGGTGTGACGGGCGGTGTGTACAAGGCCCGGGAACGTATTCACCGTGGCATTCTGATCCACGATTACTAGCGATTCCGACTTCATGGAGTCGAGTTGCAGACTCCAATCCGGACTACGACAAGCTTTGTGAGATTAGCTCCACCTCGCGGCTTTGCAACCCTCTGTACTTGCCATTGTAGCACGTGTGTAGCCCTACTCGTAAGGGCCATGATGACTTGACGTCGTCCCCACCTTCCTCCGGTTTATCACCGGCAGTCTCCCTAAAGTTCCCACCATTACGTGCTGGCAAATAAGGATAAGGGTTGCGCTCGTTGCGGGACTTAACCCAACATTTCACAACACGAGCTGACGACAGCCATGCAGCACCTGTCTCAGAGTTCCCGAAGGCACTAAGCTATCTCTAGCGAATTCTCTGGATGTCAAGAGTAGGTAAGGTTCTTCGCGTTGCATCGAATTAAACCACATGCTCCACCGCTTGTGCGGGCCCCCGTCAATTCATTTGAGTTTTAACCTTGCGGCCGTACTCCCCAGGCGGTCTACTTAATGCGTTAGCTTGGGAACCCAGTGTTCAAGACACCAAATTCCGAGTAGACATCGTTTACGGCGTGGACTACCAGGGTATCTAATCCTGTTTGCTCCCCACGCTTTCGTACCTGAGCGTCAGTCTTTGTCCAGGGGGCCGCCTTCGCCACCGGTATTCCTTCAGATCTCTACGCATTTCACCGCTACACCTGAAATTCTACCCCCCTCTACAAGACTCTAGTCTGCCAGTTCGAAATGCAATTCCCAGGTTGAGCCCGGGGCTTTCACATCTCGCTTAACAAACCGCCTGCGTACGCTTTACGCCCAGTAATTCCGATTAACGCTTGGACCCCTCGTATTACCGCGGCTGCTGGCACGAAGTTAGCCGGTCCTTCTTCTGCGAGTAACGTCACACCTAAACGCTATTAACGTTTAAGCTTTCCTCCTCGCTGAAAGTGCTTTACAACCCGAAGGCCTTCTTCACACACGCGGCATGGCTGCATCAGGCTTGCGCCCATTGTGCAATATTCCCCACTGCTGCCTCCCGTAGGAGTCTGGGCCGTGTCTCAGTCCCAGTGTGGCTGATCATCCTCTCAGAACAGCTAGGGATCGTCGCCTTGGTGAGCCATTACCTCACCAACTAGCTAATCCCACCTAGGTACATCCAATCGCAGAAGGCCCGAAGGTCCCCTCTTTTCCCCCGTAGGGCGTATGCGGTATTAGCAGTCGTTTCCAACTGTTATCCCCCTCGACTGGGCAGTTCCCTAGGCATTACTCACCCGTCCGCCGCTCGTCAGCAAAGAAAGCAAGCTTTCTTCCTGTTACCGCTCGACTTGCATGTGTTAGGCCTGCCGCCAGCGTTCAATCTGAGCCATGATCAAACTCTTCAATTAAAGTTTTGTTGAATCTTGCGATTCGGCTCAATGAATTCTGATTCCGTTTAAAAGACTCGGAAGAATCTTAAAAACGTTTGTACATATTGCTATGAACACTCATCGTTACATTGATTTAATTCTTTGATTGCCAACCCGAAGGTTAGGCAATTTCGATTAACTCAACACCTGTGAGTGTCCACACAGATTACTTGATAAATTGTTAAAGAGCGTTAGCACATCTCGGTAGTTCCAAGTGGCTAGGGCTGCGTATTCTACGCAATCCGTGGTTCGCGTCAAGCAGTTTTTGAAAACTTTTTGATGCGGCACTTTTCAGTGCCTGACCACGCTGTAAGCTAGGTGTTTAACCAAGTTACTTAGTGCTTTACGACTTATCTCTGCGAGCTTCGCCGTGTCAGTGGTTGCGCATTATAGGGAGATATCTGGGGGGCGCAAGGGTTTTTTAAACGTTCGGCGATCGCTCGATGATCTTTTCGCCGTTATGGCGCTTTTTATATCACTTTGTGTGGTTTTACACCGATGGGGCTAACGACTCAGTTATATTAATCGTTAATTAAGTTCGTTTTTTCGTCAATATACTAGTGTAATTGCCAATAATTCATTACCATATACGAGCTGTTAACAGTTAATTATCAATTCTTCAGAGAACAAATATATGCAAAAGCCATTTCTTATTGTTTTGATCGTCGCCCTTGTTGGCGCATTGGCAATATCTCAGTTCGCGCCAGACTTCTATTCTGCAATCGCGTTTTTCACTGGTGCTATTATCGCAAGCGTTATTTTTACCCTTCAATCACCTAAGTCAGATACCGATACTGATGAACAGTATAAAGGCCCTACGATGACACTGTATGTTGGCAACTTGCCATATCGTGTCCATGAAGGCGAAGTAAAGGTGTTATTTGGTAAGTACGGCCCAGTAAACTCAGTACGTTTAGTTCGCGATCGTAAAACGGGACGCCGTAAAGGTTTCGGATTTATCGAGATGTCAGAAGCGGGTGCTAAGAAAGCCATGGTTAAGTTAAACGAGTTTGATTTTCAGGAGCGTACACTTAAAGTGCGTGAAGCAAAGTCACAAGATGCTGACAAGCCAGAATCTACTCAGGAAGCTAACTAGTTAGCGATCCTCTTTTACCTTTAGCAGTAAAAGCATACTTATATAGTATGAGCAAATAACATTAGTGGTCTTATGTCAGACTCTATGGCCTTAACTGACCAATAGATGAGAAGCCATATTCCACTAGTGTTGTTTTTAATCCTTTAGATATCTCTTGTGTCGTAAAGAAAGCATGGCTTGCTCCCCTACCTCCTTCTGCAATATCACTATTGAGCAAGGTTTTAACTCTGGCAGCTATCGCTTTTGCAGAGTCTAATAACCTGACCCCTTCACCAAGATAATCTTGTAACTCCACTTTTAAAATAGGAAAGTGCGTGCAGCCTAAGACTAATGTATCTATGCCTGATTGTTTTATGGGTAACAAGATTTGGGCAAGTAACTCATAATCAATGCGTTCTTGCGCCATTTTAGCTTCAGCCAACAGCACCAACTCTGATGACCCAAAACATGTCACTTCGCAATCAGCGGCAAACT
The DNA here is from genome assembly GCF_059338375.1 of Shewanella sp. 553. Classification (NCBI taxonomy): domain Bacteria; kingdom Pseudomonadati; phylum Pseudomonadota; class Gammaproteobacteria; order Alteromonadales; family Shewanellaceae; genus Shewanella; species Shewanella sp. 553. Next base: position 122,499 of record NZ_CM181701.1, on the reverse strand, counting down.
TTTGGATTAGCGTATGTGTATAGCTGCGGTTAACGGTTCCTGGAGTGGCGAGTAATCCGATACGTTTATTCATACTCATGGCGGCCGCGGGTTTAATCGCAGGTACCACCCCAACTACCGGAATAACCAGTTGAGCACGCAGTGCTGGTAATACCAGGGTACTGGCAGTGTTACAAGCCACGACAACAATATCGGCGGCAACTTTATCTACCGTTTGAGTAATTAGCTGCACGGCGCCACTAATCAATACTTGTTCTTCAAGCTCACCATAAGGCAATCTGGCGTTATCAAATAAATAATAATAGTTTTCATTGGGCAGTGTTTGTTTAATTTCAGAGAGTATGGAAAGCCCACCCACACCTGAATCGAATACTAAAATATTTGCCGACAAACTCAATTCCCCGTGGGTAAACTCAAAATAAGATAAACATGATATTTTCCCATAGCGAGGGATAAATCAAAAGCCAGATATTGGACATCAAGGCAGGGTAGTATACTATTTGCGCCCCAATGATAGTAACGGTGTTTAAAAATGAATTTAGAAGCAATGGATCCTAACCAATACGATAAGCAACTCGATGCTAAACGTGAACAATTAGCGCAACTTTTTGCTGACTTTGACACCCCATCATTGCAAGTATTCGCGTCGACACCCGAACACTATCGTATGCGCGCCGAATTTCGCGTATGGCATGAGGGCGAAGATCTTTATTACTATATGTTCGACAAGGCGCTCAATCAAAAAGTGCGCTGTGAGCAGTTCTTACCTGCCAGTGCGCTAATCAATCAAATGATGCCAGCGTTAATGGCCGAGCTTCGTCCTAACACTGTATTACGCCATAAGCTATTTCAGGTCGACTTTTTGTCTACCCTAAGCGGTGAGATCTTAGTCTCATTGCTGTACCACAAACAGCTTGACCAACAATGGCAAGATGAAGCACAAGCCCTCAAGCAACGTCTGGGTACACAATTTAACGTCAATATAATTGGCCGTGCGCGCAAACAAAAGCTGACGCTAGATCGCGATTATGTGATTGAGTCATTGCCCGTTAATGGGCAGACTTTGATTTATAAACAGGTAGAAAATAGCTTTACTCAACCTAACGGACAAGTGTCTATCAAGATGCTAGAGTGGGCGATCGATAGCACCAAAGAGAGCAGTGGCGATCTGTTAGAGCTCTATTGTGGTAATGGCAACTTCTCTATTGCCTTGGCACAAAACTTCAACCGCGTGCTCGCCACTGAATTAGCTAAACCTTCGGTCGACTCTGCGCAATATAATATTGAAGCCAATAATATAGAGAATGTGCAGATCATTCGTATGTCGGCCGAAGACTTCACCGACGCCTTAGCCAAGAAACGCAGCTATAGACGTCTCGAAGGGATAGATTTAGACAGCTATAACTGCAACACCATATTTGTTGACCCGCCACGGGCCGGTCTTGATGACAATACTTTAGCCATGGTGCAAGGTTATCAGCGGATCATCTATATTTCATGTAACCCAAATACGCTAATAGATAACCTCAAAGTGTTGGATAAGACCCACAAAATCACCCGCTTTGCGCTATTTGATCAGTTCCCATATACCGATCACATGGAGTCTGGTGTGTTATTAGAAAAACGCTAAACACCAAATTGTTCAGCTCACACTAAAACCTTAAGATCTAAGTATTAAGATCCAAAAAGGGCCATTAGGCCCTTTTGCGTATCGAGTCTCGCTAAAACCTCATACTGGCTCAGCGGTTTTCCATTTTTTGTTGTAACGACTCAGCCCCTTTCGCCACCATACGCAACTGGATAACCAACCTGTCGGCTAATATCTTACGATCCACTCGTTTCATATCTAACGCTGCAGCTCCTGCGTTAAACACCAATGTGACCAATGCCTCAGCTTGGGCACGGGCTAATTCTGGTGAGCGCCTCGCCGTGGCTTCGGTGTAATGCGCTAACTCTGATATAAAGTGCTCAATCTCACGCGCGACCGCAGCACGAAACGGCGCCGATGTGCCCGAACGTTCATGTAACAGAATACGGAATACGTTAGGGTTAGATTCAAGCACCTCCATAAAGGTCTCGACCGAGATACGGATCACGCTACCACCCGCCTCGGCGCGTTGACGTCCCTTACGCATCATCTGGCGTAATGTTAAACCGCCCTCATCGACCATGGTCAAACCCAGTTCATTCATATCTTTAAAGTGACGATAAAATGAAGTTGGCGCGATATTGGCTTCACGAGCCACTTCTCGCAAGCTTAGGCTAGAAAAACTGCGCTCTGCGCTTAACTGATTAAATGCAGCATCAACTAACGCGCGACGCGTTTTTTCTTTCTGCTGTGCCCTGACGCCCATCATGATGAATCCACTAGATAAAGAGAATCTAGCAATAATACATTCTTTAACATAAAAACGCAGCCTATCTTGACCTAGCCTATTAAGCACGTTAAATTGGCTTACAGATGTACGCTCAATTTGGCTGTTGGATATTATAATGAAAAAACCTCCCCTCATATGGACTAATATACTGCTGTTTGCCATCACCTTTTTAGGTGCTGTCATACTCGTACCTTGGTACGGCATCACCTACGGTTATGGTATTGCCGAATGGGTGGCCTTTATCGGCTTGGCCTTTGCGAGCGGATTATCAATTACCGCTGGGTATCATAGACTTTGGTCTCATCGCACCTATAAATCACATTGGTCAATGCGTCTATTATTTACATTAGGTGGCGCGCTGGCTTTACAAAATAGTGCCTTACACTGGTCATCAGATCATCGCATTCACCATAAGCATGTTGATGACAACGATAAAGACCCTTATTCGGCGAACATGGGTTTCTGGTATAGCCATATAGGGTGGATGTTGCGAGAATATCAAGCCCAGCGTTACCACGATTATAAAAACGTACGTGACCTGCAAAATGATAAAATTGTGATGTGGCAGCACAAACATTATCTATCACTCATGCTGATCATGAACATTGGCTTACCTGCGTTACTGGGTTGGCTCAATGGCGATATATGGGCCATGTTACTCATGGCAGGCCTACTTCGATTAGTCGTCGTTCATCACTGCACCTTCTTCATTAACTCGCTAGCACATATCTGGGGTAAACAGCCATACACAGATAAAAACACCGCACGAGATAATGGTATCTTAGCGGTCTTTACCTACGGTGAGGGATACCATAACTTCCACCATATTTTTGAAAACGACTATCGCAATGGCATCCATTGGTGGCAATACGACCCCACCAAGTGGCTTATCAATATGATGGCATGGACAGGATTGGCCACCCAGTTGCGCGTCACGCCACAGGAACGAATCGAGAGCGCTAAATTACAGATGCAGCTAAAACGCACTCGCAACAAAGTCGAACAGTTAGCCAATGGTGAAGAGATACTCGAGAAACTGCATGACGAATATGAGTTACTCAAAACCCACATTAGCGAATATTACCAAGCGCACAAAGAGTTATTAGACGCCAAGCGGCAAAAACTGACCCACAAACAGTTAATGCTCAGGGTCGAAGAACTCAAACAAGATCTACTCATGCGTAAGCGCAACTGGAAATTACTCACCGCCAATTATATCTAAGTTAGGGTTTTATCACACCGGGCCACTTATCAGTGACCCGGTTTTTCCTCCCCCCACATAAATTTAACCGCCCCTTTGACGTGCGTAACGCACATCTGCCTTACCACAGATTGAAGTGCTAAATAGATGGGTCTATCATGGGCGGCTAACCCGTTCATTTAGAGATAGTTCGAGCTCATGTCAGATACCAAGATCAAACTTACCGAATACAGTCATGGCGCAGGTTGTGGCTGCAAAATTTCTCCCAAAGTATTGGGAACGATTCTGGCATCACAACTACCTCACTTCGACGACCCGAATATTCTCGTTGGCAACAGTACCCGCGATGATGCTGCCGTCTATAAGCTTAATGATGACACGGGCATTATCAGCACCACTGACTTTTTTATGCCGATAGTGGATGATCCTTTTACCTTCGGCCGCATTGCCGCCACCAACGCGATTAGCGATATTTATGCCATGGGCGGGACACCAATGATGGCTATCGCCATATTGGGCTGGCCAGTGAATACGTTACCAGCAGAGATCGCTCAGCAAGTTGTCGATGGCGGTCGCCAAGCGTGCGCCGATGCTGGCATCATGCTGGCGGGTGGCCACAGTATCGATGCACCTGAACCCATTTTTGGGCTGGCCGTTACAGGGCAAATTCCGTTAACCGAGCTCAAACAAAACAATACCGCTAAAGTCGGCGATAAACTGTATCTCACTAAACCACTGGGGATCGGTATTTTGACCACGGCTCAGAAGCAAAAAAAGCTAGCCGATGAAGATAGTAATATCGCTCCAGAGGCCATGTGCCAGCTCAATAAAATCGGCCCAGCTATCGCAAAAATTGCCGGCGTCAGTGCCATGACAGATGTGACAGGTTTCGGCTTAGCGGGCCATCTCATTGAGATGTGCTTAGGTGCTGATGTAGCAGCTAAGATTGATATCGACGCCCTGCCCTTGTTACCCAAAGCGAAAGACTACCTGCAGATGGGCTGCATTCCCGGTGGTACCCATAGAAACTACGACAGCTATGGCGAACATTTACCCCTGGTCAATGAGGAACAAAAAGCACTATTGTGCGATCCACAAACAAGTGGCGGATTATTGATTGCCGTTTCAGCAAGCCATGAAGCGGCTTTAATTAGCCTGCTCGAGGCTAATGATATTGCCCCAATCAGTATTGGTCATTTGGTCACCAAACCCGCAACGAAGCAACTCGTGGAACTGCGCTAATGTCACCACTTATGGTTTCTAAAAACCAATACACCCAGCTGTTCATCAACGACCACCCCATAATGGATGTGCGCGCGCCCATCGAGTTCGATAAAGGGGCGTTTCCGGCCAGTACTAACTTACCCTTAATGCAAGATGATGAGCGCGAACAGGTGGGCACATGTTATAAGCAACGCGGCCAGCCGCCGCGATTGCCTTAGGTCATACGCTCGTTCATGGTGATATCAAACAACAAAGGGTCGATGCATGGCGCGAGTATTTTGCTCGTCACCCTAATGCTTACCTATATTGTTTCCGCGGTGGACTGCGTTCACAACTGACACAGCAATGGCTTAAGGAGGCTGGGCTATCCGTCCCCTATATCGAAGGCGGATATAAGGCGATGCGTCAGTTTTTGATAGACACCATAGATCAAACCCCTAGGGTAAAACCCATGTTGATCCTCAGCGGCATCACTGGCAGTGGTAAAACGGACTTTTTATTACAGCGCCCAGAAGGCGTGGATTTAGAAGGCCTTGCCCATCATCGCGGCTCAAGCTTTGGCCGCTACCACGAGCCGCAACCTTCGCAGATCAACTTCGAAAATAACCTCGCTGTGGCACTGCTAAAACACCAAGCTAGCGAAGCCAAATCGTTACTGCTCGAAGATGAAAGCTACCTCATTGGTCGCTCTGCGCTACCACAAGCCTTTTATAAAGGCATGCAAGTGGCAAAAGTGGTGGTATTAGAGGAGAGCCAAACAGCCAGATTAAACCGATTGCTCGACGAATATGTCCATAAGATGCATCAAGGTTATCTTGATCGCCTCGGCGAAGAGGCAGGCTTTATCGCTTTTGCCGATTATTTGTCGCAAAGCATCAGTGGCATAAAAAAACGCCTTGGCGGCAAACAACATGATGAACTGCAGGCGATGGTGACTCATGCCTTAAATGTACAACAAAGCCAGGGCACGACAGCAGCTCATCTCGAGTGGATAAACGTGCTGCTGAGTAAATACTACGATCCTATGTACCAATATCAGATTGATAAAAAAGCCGATCGGATTATTTTTAAAGGTGATCATCAAGCTGTGCATCAGTGGCTCGATCAATACACGCCCCAATAACATCACTTAATGACATGACCGCCATTAAGCGTGACTGAATCACTCACCTGAATTCGAGCAAAGCGATGGAATAATCCGAGATAGCTTAGCTATTTAGGATTATTTCATCCCAAAGCTAAACTCCAAAATGTAGATAATGAGTTTCGGTTTTAAGCCGGGGTCTTGATTTTATGATGGGTCTGTCATCAAGCGAGTGATTTGCTGTTGCAGTGATGTGGCGCTCACCTGAGATACCGCCATGGCATCACCGACAATTAGCGACACCTTTGGCCAAACCCGCCGAGGTTGAAGTGTGTTTGCTTGACTCTCACTCGGCTCTGCTAATCCTTTAATTGCAACCGGTATAACCTTCACAGGAGGTTGCGCCGCAATACTTGCGATCAAGGCGTTAAATTGAGCCTGATAACTCGCCGTCATGGCATCACTCACGGTTAAATTATCGCTTAACAGGCACAGTAACTCGCCATTGGCTAACGCCTGCTCAATCATGGTTAATGCTTCATTATTGCTTGCGCCGCTTATCTCACCCATAGCCAAAGGGATCACTCCTGCCGGCTTAACAGAGCTCGCCATGATAGAGGATGGCATTACAAAGCGCACCGGACGACTCGATACGCCCATCACGCACAAAGCATCGAACTGGTTGATATGAGGACACACCAGCAGCGCAGCCCCCTGTTTGGGCAATTTTTCACACCCTTCGACACTGAAGCGGTAACGCACATGACGAAAGAGATAACTGATAAAGCGCCAGCGAAACTCAGGCGCTTGTCCATAAATATAGGCAGCGACCGCCAGATTAAGTACCGCCAGTAAGGTAAATAACTCAGGGATACTCCACCCAAATCCCGCCAGCAGTAACATGGCCAATAATGCCGAGCACACCATAAACAGCGCATTAACAATATTATTAGCAGCAATCGCCTGTGCGCATTTACCCGGTACAGCACGCGACTGGATAAAAGCGTACAACGGGACGATAAACAAGCCCCCACTGACCCCAACCATCAACAAGTCAAACATCAGTCGATAATGCGCTGTTGTGGCGATAAAGTCTCCCACACTATAAACCCACAAGGGATCTAACGGCGCTGGTGGAATAGCCCAGACTAAATCGAGGCCAAACAGGGTCAACCCAGCCATGCCTAAAGCCACGACACCTAACTCAACATGACCATAGGATAAGCGTTCACATAAAAAGGAGCCCACCGCGATACCCACCGAAAATAGCGCTAATAATAGCGACACTACGCTAGCATCAGAGGACAGATGTAACTTAGCAAAATAAGCAAATTGCGTTAGGTAAGTGGCACCGAGAAACCAAAACCAGCTAATGGCGATGATCGCCATCCAGATGCTTGGCGTCTTTCTCACCTGGGTAATGGCGCGCCATGTGTCAGATAAAGGAGCAAAACGAATTGGGGTTACGTCATGCTGTAGAGGCAAAGCCGGAATGGCACGACTGGCCAAATAACCACACAGGGAAAGTACAAAGACAATCAAGGCACTGGCGACAATCCCATGCGCACTCGTCATCAACAGCCCAGCGCTCAATGTGCCACTTAAAATAGCTAAAAATGTACCCATTTCGACCCAAGCATTACCCGTAACTAACTCTTCTTCGGCCAATACTTGCGGTAAGAGTGAATATTTTACCGGCCCGAAATAGGCCGACTGACAGCCAGTTAAAAATAACAGCAGTAACATCACCATGTAGCTTTGAGACAACATCGCCATCGCAGCGCACGACATGATAACCACTTCGAGTTGTTTGAGTCTGCGGATAAGCTTCGCCTTGTCCATATTGTCAGCGAGCATCCCGGCATGAGCTGAAAAAAGAAAGAAGGGTAAAATAAACAGGCCCGCGGCCAAATTGACAAATAAATTAATGCTGATTGGCAACTCATTGATCTGGCTATAAGCCACCATCAAGAGTAAAACATTTTTATAAATATTATCGTTTAATGCGCCTAAACATTGGGTGACAAAATAGGGCAAAAATCGTTTTGTTAACAGCATATTTGCTCCAGCTTGCCGCGACCTTAGGTTAGCCTAACCATTTAGACGGCAGTAGAGGATTATATAAGCCATTGCCAAGCTGTGGCCGTGCACAATAGACAAGGCTTAGCGCATCAGACACATCACCACCCGTGATGCATCTGGGCCAAAATAGTCAGCTTCTGTTTGCAACTCGACAAACCCCAATGCTAGGTATAAATGACGCGCTGGATTAGCTGGGTCCACAGTGAGCATTACCTGAGTGACCGACGGCGCCAAGTGATTAAGTGCATCGATTATAAAACGTTTGCCGATACCTCGGCCTTGGGCGAGTGTCTCCACGGCGACAGATAATATCCAACCTATATGCCGCAGCTCACTTGGCACCATTAGGATATAGCCAAGAAGACGATTATTGTGATCTATTGCAACACGCAAACCACTTGGCCAACAATCGAAACTCTGACGAAAAAAGAAATCCGGATAACAATGTTCGCCAAACACACGCTGTTCAAGCCGATAAACGCCGGCCAGTTCGCCCTTTTGCGCCGCACGCAGGGTAATATCAACGGGCTTATTCACTGACTAACAACTCATCCCAAGGTAAATGGGTCGAACCGACCACGATAAAATTAGGGTTTTCGAGCGATTCACGTTCGTTATAACTGAGCGGCTGCAGTTCAAGATCCATGATCTGCCCGCCCGCCTCTTCGACAATAATTTGTGCCGCGCCGGTATCCCACTCGCCAGTAGGGCCAATGCGTACATAACAATCGGCGCGCCCTTCGGCGACCAAGCAACTTTTAAGCGCTGCCCCGCCGAGCACCACTAGCTCACAATGTTTAGGCTGGTTCAGTAGCTTTAATACCGACTGCGGATCTTGGCGACGACTGACCGCCAAGCGCAATGAGCGCGAATCATCGAGTGTCAATTGACGACTGGCAATACGCTGCTCGCCTTTACTTGAGCGCTTATAAGCCCCCAGTCCCGCGATGGCATAATAAATCACCTCGGTCATGGGCACATAAACAATCCCCATAATGGGGCGATTATGCTCAACTAACGCGATGATCACCGAAAAGTCGCCGCTGCCAGCAATAAACTCTCCGGTGCCATCTAACGGATCGACCAGCCAATACCTGGGCCAATCGACGCGATCGGATAACGGGATGTCGGCATCTTCTTCAGATAACACAGGAATATCAGGAGTCAGCTGAGTCAGCGCAGCGGTGATAATTTGGTGCGCAGCGAGATCGGCAGACGTCACAGGGGTATTATCCGCCTTAATTTCTTTATCAAAGCTACCTTCAAGGTAAATATCTTTGATGGCCATTCCCGCTTCAACGGCGATGGCGATCACCTGTTCCACACACTCTTCTGGCTTCATCACAACTCCAACAACCTAGACAGGTAATGCATATATCCGAATTGAAATAACTATTTTAGTTTTAAATGCTTCTGGGCTAAAAACAAGGCACTCACACTTCTAGACTCTGAGAAGTCTTCCAATGCCAATAGCCCTGACCACTGTTCAAGCGGCCAAGAAACAACCTCTATTGGCTCGGGCTCATCGCCTTCAAGGCGACTCTCATACAGATCTTCTGCAATATAGATCTGCATCTTGCTGACAAAATAGCTGGGCGCCAGACTTAACTCCATCAAATGGGTTAATTTTTTAGCCCCAAAGCCTATCTCCTCCTGCAGCTCCCGATTAGCGGCTTGCTCAGGCGTCTCTCCCGGATCAACCAGCCCTTTGGGAAAGCCCAGTTCATAGCTGTGGGTTCCTGCGGCGTACTCTCTGCCCAGCAGCAGTTGCTCACCCAACACAGGGACCACCATTACGGCACCACGATTATTACCTTTCATACGTTCATACTGGCGCTCGACCTGATTAGAAAATTTCAGGTGCACTTGTTCAATTTGAAATAACCGACTCTGGGCAACAACTTGTGTATGTAATATCTGTGGCTTTTGGTCCGACATGAATGTCCCTGATAAAATGACGTTTGCATCACAGTTCAATCTTACTATGATGGGCCTAATCCACAACTCTCACGATAGAATTTTTTTACTGACCTTATGTTTCCTTGGGATAAAATCGATACTGTACTGCTTGATATGGATGGCACACTGCTAGATTTACACTTTGATAGCCATTTTTGGCTCAAGCTAGTGCCGCAAACCTTAAGTCACAGCAGAAACATCTCTCTAAATGAAGCTAATGTCTTGGTAGAACAAGCCTACGACCAAGTGGTTGGCACCTTGGATTGGTATTGCCTCGACTACTGGCAGCAACAACTGCAACTGGATATTGTGCAGCTGCAACGCACATTGGCCGACAGGATACAGTTACGCCAAGACAGCATGCCATTTCTACGCGCATTGACTCAAAAGCATAAAACCAGAATATTAGTGACCAATGCCCATCCTCAAAGCCTAGCTCTCAAACTAGAACACACAGAGCTCGCGCAAGGGTTAGACCATATGATCTCCAGCCATGAAACAGGTTTTGCTAAAGAGCACCCTCAATTTTGGTCTAGCTTATTTAACCAATATCAATTGCAACCCAGTCGGTGTTTATTTATCGATGACAGCGAAGCTATCTTACATGCCGCCAAACAAGCTGGAGTTGGGTATTTGCTTGGCATAAGCAATCCTGATAGTAAAAAGCCCCATAAAATATTTACCGACTTTCCCGCAATCCATGATTACCACCACCTGTTAGATGATCTTATCGCCAGTAAGCCATAATAGCTCCTCGCTCAATGACATAAGATAAGGATAAATGCAGGTGCATGGTGCAACCAAACCCTATAGCCTGCTTATTTGTTTCACCGCCCGAACTTGGCACTGAAATCGTCTCAACAGATAAGAGAGCAATCGCGCCACTCAGCGACACTCAATGAATCCTTTCCGTAAAATTAAATTCATAACATTGATTTAAATTAAAAAAGTCAGATTGCAATAAAAATAAATCTGCGACCTTATTTTCAGTTTTAAGCAAATCCCACCACATTGCCGACAAAAATATGCTTAATCCTTGCGCTACTTTAAATACTGTATATACTAACAGTTACTGTATGGAAAGACAGGATCTGTAATGAGACCATTAACCCCTAGACAAGCTGAAATATTAGAATTAATTAAACGCAATATTGCCGATACAGGCATGCCGCCTACCCGAGCTGAAATTGCTCGTCGCCTAGGCTTTAAAAGCGCCAATGCGGCCGAAGAGCACTTAAAAGCCTTAGCCAAAAAAGGCTGCATCGAAATAATGCCTGGGACCTCGCGAGGTATTAAGCTAACTCAAGAAGATGATAGCGAAGATCTTGGTTTACCACTGATTGGACAAGTCGCTGCCGGTGAACCCATTTTGGCCCAAGAACATGTTGAGCAACACTACAAAGTTGACCCAGCGATGTTTCGCCCAAGCGCTGATTTTCTCTTAAGAGTCCGCGGCGATAGCATGAAAAATATTGGTATTCTCGAAGGCGATCTACTTGCGGTGCATAAGGTGGAGCAAGCCAGTAATGGGCAGGTTGTCGTAGCTCGCGTCGAAGATGATGTCACAGTAAAGCGCTTTGAAAAGAAAGGTAATACTGTATATCTTCACGCCGAAAATGAAGAATATTCACCGATAGTCGTCGACCTATCTACCCAAAGCCTTAGCATCGAAGGGCTGGCCGTAGGTGTTATCCGCAACGGAGATTGGCAATGAATAATCTAATGGGTAATGCCCCGCGACATCCCGGCCTTTGGGTCGATATGAATAAGCAACACAAACCAACTCAGCACAGTACCATTGCGACATTATCGAGTCGTACCCAAGGTAAGCATGAGTTGCAAGCGCTAACACCGCAATTAGCAAGATTAAGCCAACAAGGCCAGTGGGTCGTACTGATTAGCCCACCGAATATTGGCTATAAGCAGATGCTCGCCGATGCGGGGGTACGCATGGATAGAATCTTATTAGTGCACACCAAAGATGAAGTTGAAGCACTGTGGGCGATGGAAAAAGCGCTTACTAGTGGTACATCCAGTGCGGTGATCAGTTGGACCCAAGCACTCGATGCTCGCGATTGCCGCCGCTTACAATTGGTCGCCAAAAGTACCCAGGCTCTAGGTGTTGTGATTGAAGATGATAATAGTCACTTACCTGTAACAGCCCTGACAGAGCAAGATCTGGGCTATCAACAAGCATCATTATTTAGTTCACTGCACTAGCATTACAGTTCAAACTTTCCATACTTAAGCCCCGCGAGGGGCTTTTTTGTTGCTGTTTTAAAAAAATTAAAAAAAAGTGATCTTGATCAATATTTAAACAGCGATTAAGTTAGTAATAGATATCAACGATTATTTGTTATATCCGAACAATTTAGTGGTCTGTTTCATTGGCCAACGAGTGTAGATCTCTCACTGCGTCCAATAAAGCGGAAATTAGCCTGATATAGTCAGCCGTAAGTGCAAGCGTGGTAACCACCAGCAATAACAACAGCAATACCACCAGCGCACTGTGAAGTCATCGTTGCTTTTTTGGGAACTGAAAAGTTTGCATAGAGCCGAGACATACTGTGTAACTTTTCTTTGTAGTTGCCTTCGCAATTGACAGAGGAGAAGTCTAGTGAAGCATCTGTGGTATAGCTTGCTCGGGTTATTACTAGCCCCACCCATATTCGCAGCCGATATGCCCCTTAATATGACACCAGGGGTAACTGAGATCAGTGGCAAGGTTTTTAGCCTTCACATGACCATTCTTTATATCTGTTGCGCTATCGGCATCATAGTGTTTGGGGTGATGATCTATTCCATCATTAACCATCGTCGCTCCAAAGGTGCGGTGGCTGCCAATTTTCATGAAAGCACTAAAGTCGAAATCGCTTGGACTATCGTCCCTTTTGTCATCTTGATCCTGATGGCGATCCCTGCCACTAAAACTCTTATCGCCATGGAAGACCCTAGCGATGCGGATATCACCATCAAGGTTACAGGTTCTCAGTGGAAATGGCATTACAGTTATTTTGATCACGATATCGAATACTACAGTTTACTCGCTACCCCAAGAGCACAAATTGAAGGCAGTGAAACGAAGGGCGAAAACTATCTATTAGAAGTCGACAAACCTCTAGTGCTTCCCGTTAATAAAAAAGTGCGTTTCTTGATGACGTCAGATGATGTGATCCATTCTTGGTGGGTGCCAGCCTTTGCGGTAAAAAAAGATGCTAACCCCGGTTTCATCAATGAAGCTTGGACCCGCGTGGATAAACCCGGCACGTACCGCGGCCAATGTGCTGAACTATGCGGTAAGGACCATGGCTTTATGCCCATAGTGGTTGAAGTGTTGTCTGAGGCCGATTTTGCTCTCTGGATCGATGAGCAAAAAAACCAAGCCACAATCGCCGCCGCCGCAACCGAAGCCTCGTTATCGCAAACCTTATCTATGGATGAACTGATGACCCAAGGTGAGCAGATATACATGGCACGCTGCGCCGCCTGCCACCAGCCAAATGGCATGGGACTTCCAGGAGTGTTCCCCGGATTAAAAGCCAGCGCCATTGCCACCGGCCCAGTCACAGCACATATCGATATTGTGGTTAATGGTAAGGCGGGCACCGCAATGCAAGCCTTCGCTGGACAGCTAACACCACAGGAGATAGCGGCTGTGGTGACATATGAGCGTAACGCTTGGGGCAATGATGTCGGTGATATCGTCCAAGCCGCTGACGTTAGTCAACATGGTCAATAGGGAGGCATGATGAATACAACAACGCGCGAAGCCAATATGGATGCCGCTCATATTGAAGAGTCTAACGAACACCACGAAGCTCACCCAACCGGCATAAAACGTTGGCTATTTACCACTAATCATAAAGATATCGGCACCTTATACCTATGGTTCAGCTTTATTATGTTTCTTACTGGCGGTGCCATGGCCATGGTGATCCGAGCCGAACTGTTTCAGCCTGGATTACAATTAGTCGAGCCCAACTTTTTTAATCAAATGACCACAGTGCACGGCTTGATCATGGTGTTTGGTGCCGTCATGCCCGCCTTTACAGGGCTTGCAAACTGGCTAATACCCATGATGATTGGCGCGCCCGATATGGCGCTACCACGGATGAATAACTGGAGCTTTTGGATTTTACCCTTCGCCTTTACCATATTATTAAGCTCACTCTTTATGGAAGGTGGTGGGCCCAACTTTGGTTGGACATTCTATGCTCCGCTATCCACCACTTATAGCCCCGATAGCACGGCACTGTTTGTATTTTCGATCCATATTATGGGGATCAGCTCCATCATGGGAGCCATCAACGTGGTGGTGACGATTGTGAATATGCGCGCCCCCGGCATGAGCTGGATGAAATTACCGCTATTTGTGTGGACCTGGTTAATCACCGCTTTCTTGTTGATCGCCGTCATGCCTGTGCTTGCTGGGGTGGTCACTATGGTACTGACGGATAAATATTTTGGCACCAGCTTCTTTGATGCAGCAGGTGGCGGCGATCCTGTGATGTTCCAACATATTTTCTGGTTCTTCGGCCACCCTGAAGTCTACATTATGATCTTACCTTCATTTGGTATCATATCGGCTATTGTGCCCGCCTTTAGTCGCAAACGTCTCTTTGGTTACTCCTCTATGGTTTATGCCACTGCCAGTATTGCGATTTTATCCTTCTTGGTTTGGGCACACCATATGTTTACCACCGGCATGCCAGTATTTGCTGAGCTGTTTTTTATGTATTGTACTATGCTCATCGCGGTGCCAACTGGGGTTAAGGTCTTTAATTGGGTCGCCACCATGTGGCGCGGATCACTCAGTTTTGAAACACCTATGTTGTTTGCCATCGCCTTTATCATACTGTTCACCATAGGCGGATTTTCGGGGTTGATGCTAGCCATTACTCCGGTGGATTTCCAGTATCACGATACCTATTTCGTGGTGGCTCACTTCCATTATGTATTGGTCACAGGGGCCATCTTCTCCATTATGGCCGCCGCCTATTATTGGCTACCTAAATGGACTGGACATATGTATGACGAGAAGCTGGGTAAACTGCATTTTTGGTGTTCGGTTATCTCAGTTAACGTGTTGTTTTTCCCTATGCACTTTTTAGGACTCGCGGGAATGCCGCGTCGAATTCCTGATTATGCAATTCAATTTGCTGATGTTAACCAAATTGTCTCTATTGGCGGCTTCGCTTTCGGGCTATCGCAGTTTATCTTTCTCGCCTTAGTGATTAAGTGCATCAAGGGCGGTGAAAAAGCACCAGCTAAACCTTGGGATGGTGCTGAGGGGTTAGAGTGGACGCTGCCAAGCCCGGCTCCTTATCACTCATTCTCGACTCCTCCCGAGGTGAAATAAGATGTCTCAGCCCCCGGCAACATCAAATCGTAAGCTGATCATCTGGCTAATGACTGGTGCCATAGGCATGTTTGGCTTTGGATTTGCCTTGGTGCCGTTATACGACGTGCTGTGTGAACAATTGGGGATTAACGGTAAAACACAATCGACAGCGTCGACTTACAAGCCAATGACCATAGATACGTCGCGAGTGATAACCGTCGAATTTATGGCTAACATACAACAGGATATGCCATGGGAATTTACGCCCGAAGTCAAACGTATGCAGGTTCACCCTGGTGAGCTTGTACGCACCAACTTTAACGCTAAGAGCCTAGCGCTCGCGACCACCGTAGGCCAAGCCATTCCCTCGGTTTCACCTGGGCAGGGGGCAGCCTACTTTAATAAAACCGAGTGTTTCTGCTTTAATCAGCAGCTGTTAGCGGCGCAAGGTAGTGCTGCATTACCGCTAATTTTCTATGTCGATCCCGATCTACCAGACACGATATCGACGCTGACACTTTCCTATACTCTCTACAACATTACCGACAAGGGTTATGTCGGCGCTGTTGAGCAAGGAGCGGCAAAATGACCACTAAACACGAACACTATTATGTGCCAGCGCAAAGTGCCTGGCCCATAATAGGCGCCATCGGGCTATTTTTAATCGCCTTTGGGGCAGGCACTTATATACAGCAGCTCAATAGCGAGCAATCGAGCGGCGGTTATATTCTGACTGCCGGAATTGCAGTGATTGTGTATATGATTTTTGGCTGGTTCAGAACCGTGATTGACGAATCGATGGCGGGACTCTATTCGAAACAGATGGACAGATCGTTTCGCCAAGGGATGAGCTGGTTTATTTTTTCGGAGGTGATGTTTTTTGCCGCTTTTTTTGGCGCGTTACTCTATGCCCGTATGATAGCCGTGCCATGGCTAGGCGGAGCCTCCAATAACGCCATGACACACGAAGTGTTGTGGCCTACCTTTGAAGCGATGTGGCCCTTGGTCACCACGCCAGATGGCACCAAAACCCAAGCAATGGGGTGGACGGGCTTACCACTGTACAACACCATCATATTACTCACATCATCGGTCACCTTACACTTTGCCCATGTTAGTCTCGAAAAGGGGAAACGCACCGCCCTCACCCTGTGGTTGGGGCTGACCATCTTACTCGGGTTGGCCTTCTTACTGTTACAGGTTGAAGAATATGCTCATGCTTATCAGGAGATGGGGCTGACCCTCTCCTCTGGCGTTTATGGCAACACCTTTTTCTTGCTCACCGGTTTCCACGGCATGCACGTGACCTTAGGCACCATCTTCTTATTGGTGTTGTTTTTTAGAGTGTTAAAAGGTCACTTCACCCCAGATAAGCACTTTGCTTTTCAGGCGGGCAGTTGGTATTGGCATTTTGTCGATGTGGTCTGGCTATGCTTATTTATTTTTGTGTATGTGCTGTAGCTAATAAGGCCTAGGGTTGGGAGCAATTAGCCCCAAGCCTAGTGCCAGTAACAGCAGTAGGATCACCAATAGCGAAAACAATACCCGGCGGCCTAAATATTGGCTCATGGGTACCTTACTATCCCCTTTCACTAAGATAAACAACGCACGCCCAAGATTAAAAATGATGAAAAAAAGCAGTAACACTAGCACGACTTTAAATAGCAATATTGCACTCATGCAGGCTCCTAAACGTGGGTTGTCATGGACAACCGCCTTGGTTGTTTGTGTTACTGTGCTGGTGTTTAGCATCTTGGTCAAGCTCGGGTTTTGGCAGCTCAGTCGTGCCGATGAAAAAGTCGCATGGCAGCAGCAATTAACCGCTCGCCAAGCCTCTGCGCCACTGTCATATGCCCAACTGCTGGCTATGGCACCAGATACGACCCTAACGGGTTACCGTTTAAAGGTCGACGTCAGCCCAACCGATACCCCCATTATTCTGCTCGACAACCAAGTCTATAACGGCAAAGTCGGTTATTTGGTGCTGCAAGTGATGCAGGTTGCCTCGTATCAAACGGCATTACTGGTTGAATTAGGCTTTGTTCCTGGTGGAGTCGATCGGCGCATCTTACCTCAAGTGCAGCCAATAACGAGCTCACTCTCCTTAAGTGGCAGGCTATATCAAAAATCTCTCAACCCACTGAGCGAGCAGCTATTTGCTGAGCCCGGTGATCCTATGCGTATTCAAAACCTCTATATTACGGCACTGCAACAGCAGTTACAGCATCACTTGGCCCCAGCGGTCTTGCAACCCACCTCTAGGCTACCGATAGAGTTAGCACACCCTTGGCAGCCCATCCCCTTGAGTGCTCACAAGCATCACGGCTATGCATTACAGTGGTTTGCAATGGCGGCCGCCTTCGCCTTACTCATGGGATACGTATGGAGAATGAATTTAAAAAACAGTAGTTTAGCGTCAAAATAAATAACGAAACAAGGCAATATTCAGCAGTTGCTTAACATCACAAGACCTTGTAGGTTAGAACATAAATACAGCGATTATCGATACCGCACCCTGTAATCACTTCCTAGCCGTCTCGGGAAGTTGGCCTTTTTCTGCGCTGAGTCCATGTCAGCCACAAAGTGATCAACAAGAGGAGCTAAGATGAACTCCCCCAAGCATAAAAGCACTAAACCATTATTGATACTGCTACTGGTATTTGTGCTACCTGTGGTGGCGGCTAAGTTGGTGCTCAGCATGAACCTGTATCACGGTGGAGCGACCAACAAGGGCGAACTGCTGATGCCTGATACCACATATAGCCAGCTCGACATGAGTAACCCTCATCCCAAATCATGGCAGATGATCTACTTGTTACCCGCACACTGTGATAGCCCTTGCCTCAACCGCCTGTATATTTTACACCAAAGTCATATTGCCCTAGGACGTGACCAATTAAGAGTCACCCCCATTATTTTGCTGCAAGAAAATAGCGATCGCCCCGCTCTTGAGGGGTTTGACTTTGCTACCGCCAAGGCCAGTCATGACGTTAGCGCACTACTGGCGCAGCAACAGCTGATCATTGTCGACCCCCTTGGGGCTATGGTGATGCGTTATCAGCAGGTGGACACTAAAGATCAGCAAGTATTACTGGGTAAGGCCATGGTGGCAGATTTACGCAAGATGCTTAAATTATCGAGGATAGGCTAATGCAGATGACGCCACTGCTAAAACTCACATTAGTATTTACCTTATGTGTCATCTTAATGGGCGCCTATACCCGCTTGTCTGATGCTGGGCTTGGTTGCCCAGACTGGCCCGGCTGCTACGGCATGCTAAAAGTGCCTACACAAAGCCATGAATTAAGCCAAGTGCAGCAAGCCTTCCCCGAGCATACAGTCGATACCCAAAAAGCCTGGCTAGAGATGATACACCGCTATATTGCCGGTACCCTTGGGCTACTGGTACTGTATATTTTATATATCAGTTTTAAAATTCAAGATGCCCCTAAAAAACTGCCTAGCGTTATCGCACTCCTACTCCTATTTCAGGCGGCACTGGGCATGTGGACGGTCACCATGCAGCTGATGCCTATAGTGGTGATGTCACACCTCATTGGCGGCTTTAGCTTACTGTCGCTGTTATGGCTCTTGTATTTACGCACCACACCGTTGCGCATTGTAGGGGGAGATCCTCAAGTGAGAAAACTCGCGCCCTTCGCACTACTCTGCCTTGTCGTGTTAGTGCTGCAAATTATGCTTGGCGGCTGGACCTCATCTAATTACGCCGCCCTCGCCTGTACTGCGTTACCCATCTGCGAGGGCGACTGGCTCAATAATCTGCAACCCCTGCAAGCGTTCAACTTGTTCTACCAAACAGAAGGCAGCTACGAATTTGGGGTGCTCGATTACGCATCACGCATGACCATACATGTCACGCACCGGATGGGCGCGATTATCACCGCCACACTGCTTCTCTGGCTCGCCTATCGGCTATTGATACAGGCAAGATCGGCCATGATTAAGCGCAGCGCTTGGGTGCTTACCACCTTACTAGTAATACAAGTGGGGCTGGGGATCGCCAATGTCGTGCTGCATCTGCCGCTTGGCATTGCCGTGGCTCATAACGCGGGGGCAGCTTTATTGCTGCTGACCATGATCTTTATTAATTACACCCTGTGGCGTAAAGCATAAGCGAGGCAGCGATGACAAAACCGATAACGCTCAGCAATCCAGCAGCCAGCCATATTCAATGGCGCGCCTATTTAGAGATGACCAAGCCTAAAGTGGTGGCGTTAATGTTACTTACGGTATTGGTGGGTATGTGCTTAGCCGTGCCAGGGGCTGTCCCTCTGCAACCTTTGGTTGCTGGCCTTGTGGGTATCGGCATGATGGCTGGGGCGGCTGCGGCCTATAATCATCTTATTGATCGCCGTATAGATGGTCTCATGGCGCGCACCTACAATCGCCCACTGCCTAAAGGCCGTATCTCCATCGTTAAAGCGATGATATTTGCTACCACTATGGCATTGCTGGGCTTTATCCTTTTGTATGCCTTAGTCAATCCACTCACCGCTTGGTTAACATTTGCCAGTCTCGTTGGCTATGCGGTGATCTACACCGCCTACCTAAAGCGCGCGACACCACAAAATATTGTCGTAGGCGGACTCGCAGGAGCCATGCCGCCACTATTAGGTTGGACCGCCATCACTGGCGAGTTTCATGCTAATGCCCTGTTATTGGTGATCATCATTTTTGCCTGGACCCCGCCCCACTTTTGGGCATTAGCGATTCACCGTAAAACCGAATATGCCAAGGTGGATGTGCCTATGCTGCCGGTGACTCACGGCGTTGAGTTTACTAAAACCTGCATCTTGCTCTATACCGTATTATTGGCCCTTGCCTGCCTTTATCCTGTGCTGGTTGGTATGTGCGGTCCGCTCTACTTAATCGGTTCGACACTGCTTAGCTGTGGCTTTATCTACAAGGCGTGGCAGCTCAAATATCGCGATAGGCCGGAATTAGCAATGCAAGTGTTTCGATTTTCCATTTACCATCTTATGGCCTTATTTTTAATTTTGTTAGTCGACCACTATTTATGGAGTTAACGCCTGTGAAAAAAATTGTGCTGCTGGGCATACTACTGGTGTGTGCAACATTAGGGGCGATAACCGCTTATACACTTAACCAAACAGCGACGCCGCCATTAAGCTTAACCACCAGCTATGTATATCCCACTAAACGGCATTTTTTATCACCGTTCAACTTAGTTGACCAACATGGGCAAGCATTTACCAACCAACAATTATTACATAAATGGAGTCTGGTGTTTGTCGGCTATACCTCATGCCCCGATGTCTGCCCTACTACGATGGCAAAGCTGGCCGCTGCAGTGCAGAGTTTACCGCCGGAGCTGGATTTACAAGTGATCTTTTTATCTGTAGATCCGAGCCGTGATACGCCAGATAAGTTATTAGATTATGTGAATTTTTTTAATTCTGACTTTATAGCGGTCACCGCGCCACACGCGCAGCTACTGCCGCTGACCCGCGAGCTTGGATTTGTGTACGCCATGGTTGGTGAGGGGGAGAATTATCTGGTAGATCATAGCGCCTCGATGACTCTCATCTCACCGCAAGGTGAACGCTACGCGACGGTTAAACCTAAGCTGACACAACTCAGCAGCCTGCCGCAGATCTCGACCCAAAACTTGGTCGCCGACCTGCAGCAACTCACCGCCAATGACGCGCTGTAAACAGCAAACGCCGTATCATTGGCTAAGCTAACACCCGCTACTCTTTGAGCCAAGTACCGTCGCTTTTAGGTCGCACCCAAGCTTGGGAAAACCAATAGTAACGCCCACTTTGCTTACTGGGTGCAGTGCAGTTGTAGCGTGACCGACCTGGCGGCAGGTCGAGTCCTGCGCGCACAACAAACTCATCTTCACTCACCCACAATGGCTTAGCGGCTCCCTGTCCTTGTATAAAGCACATCAACTGATGAGGGTAGATATCACTCATGTCTAGCTTAACCTTCATCTCTGGACGCCAATCACCTAGCGCTAGCTCGGTATTCGACGGAGACAATGCCAATATCGGCATGTTTAAACTGTGCAACTTCACTTTTAAGCTAGACAGATCCGCATAGGTGCCCGCCACCGGAAAGCGAGGTAACGCCGTTAAGCTGGAATAATGGCCTGCAGCCCCCGACTGTTGCCCAAACCCGACAAAGCCTAGCTTGCTCAGCAATGCTTCTATCGCCGCGTTATATTCGCCATAAGGGTAAGCCAACATCTTCCAACTCTGACCCGTTTTCGCCACTATTTGCGCTTCGGTTGCCAACAGATTAGTTTCAATACGCGTTAACCAATCGGATTCGGTTTCACCGTCGAGACGACGGATCAAATGCTCATGCCCCCAACTGTGGTTCGCCAACTCGACGCCATCAGCGACTAACCGCTTCAAGGTCGTCCAATTCATCACATCACGATATTGCTGCTCTATTGGCTCGACAGCGATAAAGATGGTGTAAGGAAAACCATATTCTTTTAAAATTGGATGGGCATTATCGGCAATGTTTTGATAGCCATCATCGAAAGTGATCGCCACCGTTTTATCGGCAAAGGCTTTATCGGCTTTGAGTCCATCGACCACCTCTGACAGAGGAATTACGGTAAAGCCATTATCACTCAGGTAGGCCATCTGTTGACGAAACTCTAATGGCGTCACACTGGTGACCCTAGGTGTATCTTCTGACACATGATGATACTGTAAAATCACCACCGCCTGAGCCGAAAAGCTCAAGCAGCATATCAGCGTAACGAAAACGCGTTTTAACATACTAAGTAACCTCTGAGAATCTATGTCCCTAGTTAATTTACTGTTAGATAAACAGAAAAACAGGCATTTGCTTGCACTTGCTTTGCCCATGATTCTGTCAAACATTACCGTGCCCTTATTAGGCTTAGTCGATACGGCCGTGGTGGGACATCTGAGTAACGCTTATTATTTAGGGGGTGTTGCTGTCGGCTCAACCCTTATTACTTTGCTCTTATGGGTACTGGGGTTTCTGCGCATGTCTACCACAGGTTTGGTGGCACAGGCCTTTGGGGCTGGCGACACGCAAGCGCAATATCGACTGTTGTTGCAATCGGCCAGTTTAGCCCTGTTACTGGGGGCTGCGGCTATCTTATTTCAGTCGCCTATTATGACCTTGGCACTATCACTATCTGATGCGAGCGCCGAGGTACGCTATTACAGCCAGGCTTACTTTCATATACGGATCTGGTCGACTCCCTTTGCGCTGATGAACTTAGCCATGCTGGGGTGGCTCCTCGGAAGGCAACAACCCAAAGCCGCCATGTGGCAACTGATCGCAGCCAATTGTACCAATATTTTATTGGATCTGTTATTTGTTATCGCATTCGATTGGGGCGTACAGGGTGCGGCATGGGCATCGGTATTTGCCGATATCACGGGCTTTGCGGTAGCGGCGACCATGGTGTCCCGAGTGATAGCCAGACAGGGTGGCTTTCACCTACTCACTTTATGTCGCCAATTATCACTTCGCAGCTACCACAAACTCTTGGGACTCAATCGCGATATCTTTATTCGTAGCCTCTGCTTACAACTCACTTTTGCCTTTATGACCTTCGAAGGCGCCAGCTTAGGCGACAATACCGTCGCGGCCAATGCGGTATTACTCAACCTATTATTGTTAATTTCCTATGCCTTAGATGGTATAGCCTACTACGCCGAGGCTGAAGTGGGGCGGGCCTTTGGCGAACACAATCCACAGCGAATGTCAGGGGCGGTGACATTAGCCACCCTATGGTCAGCCATCGCTGCCCTGATATTTGTATTATGCTTTGCCACATTAGGCGGACAATTCATTACCCTGCTCACCAGTATTGATGCGGTGCAGCAAGTGGCACAAGAGTACCTAATTTGGGTGATATTTATGCCGTTTTTGGCGTTTGGATCTTACCTGTTTGATGGTGTTTATATTGGCGCAGCCGAAGGTGCCACCATGCGTAATAGCATGATATTGTCGACCTTTGGCGTGTTTTTTCCCACATGGTGGCTACTGCAAGACAGTGGTAATCATGCCTTATGGGCCGCGATGAGTGTGTTTATGCTTGCCAGAAGTGTCACCCTTGCATGGCATTATCACTATCGTTTAAAAACCAGATTAATGCAGGCCTAGCGCCCCCATAGGATGGTGATGCACCATTGGCGACAAAATAAAACGGGATGACCTAAGTCATCCCGTAATAAACGTCATCCTGCAACAAGCAGAATTCATCCAATAAGATTACTGGTATGAATGGTCGCCATGCTCATGCTCTGTCACATCACGTACGCCAGTCAATTCGCCTGGGAACATATCAAGTAGTTGCTTCTCGATACCATCCTTCAGAGTCACATCAACCATAGAACAACCGTTACATCCACCACCAAATTGGAGTACAGCAACGCCTGCGGCATCGATTTCAACCAGCATGATGTTACCACCATGGCTAGCCAGCTGTGGATTGATTTCAGATTGAATCACGTACTCGATACGCTCTTTCAATGGCGCATCATTATCGACTTTACGCATCTTAGCATTAGGCGCTTTGAGCGTCAGTTGCGAACCGAGTTGATCGGTGACGAAATCAATTGAAGCATCTTCCAGAAAAGGAGCGCTCTTTTCATCAACCATGGCATGAAAACCATTAAACTCTAGCTCGATATCATCGGCTTCAACGGCATCGGGTGGGCAATAAGACACGCCGCACTCTGCCGATGGAGTACCAGGGCTGATAACAAATACGCGAATATGAGTTCCTTCAGGCTGATCAGCGAGTAGCTTTACAAAATGTGCCTGAGCTGCATCGGAAATGGTGATCATTAAGACATGCTCCGTCAGGTTAAACCCGAGTGTTTTAGTAAGAATTACCGCTATGATACTCCGACTCCTATCAGCTTTGTAGCCCCTATGGCGATTAGTCAGTAATTTTTTGTCTAAAAAGTGTCGTATAAAGTGACTACTGGCTATGGTAACGATTTCAGCGAGCTGTTAATTTAACCTTTATATACAATAATAAAGACTCTAATGATGCTGCGACTCTGCCTACTGCTGCTGTTTTTTACGCCACTGATTGCTCAAGCAGTATCGATTAATCAAAATGTGACTACCGCCACATCTGCTACAGCAACAACCTCGGCCATCGAATCACCGAGCCAGTTTTTAGGTTATCCACTAGGCAGCTGGCATCTACGGCACGACCAAATAAACTTCTACCTCAAGCAGTTAGCACGCCAAAGCCCTCGGGTTAGCCTCGAGTCGACTGGCAACAGCCATGAAGCCCGCTCACAACTCACGGCGGTGATCACCTCGGCAGCAAACCAAGCCAATCTTAAACAGATCATGGCTCAGCGCGCACAAGTTAAAAGCGGCCAGCCACAAACGGGGCCCTTGATCATCTGGTTGGCCTATAGCATTCATGGTGACGAAGCCAGTGGTGCGCATGCCGCATTAACTGTGAGCCATCAGCTCAGTAGTAGCCAAGAGCCTTGGGTTATCGACTTGCTCGATAACGCTGTGGTACTCATTACCCCAACCCAAAACCCTGATGGTTTAGACCGCTTTTCTACTTGGGCCAATAACTACACTGGCAAAGTAAAAAACAGTGATGGCAACCATAATGAACATCAACAAAATTGGCCCGCTGGGCGTTCAAATCATTATTTTGCCGACCTTAATCGTGACTGGCTGTTCTTGCGCCATCCGGAGACGCGCGCACGCATCGCCCTGTTTCATCGCTGGCAACCCCACTATGTTGGCGACTTTCATGAAATGGGCCACAACCAAAGTTACTTCTTTCAACCTGGAGTGCCTAAACGCACTCATCCGCTGACCCCAGAAGAAAATCAACAACTGACCCTTAAACTAGCCGCTTACCATGCCAAGGCGCTCGATACACGGCAGCAACCCTATTTTAGCCAACAAATGTTTGATGACTTTTACTATGGTAAAGGCTCAACCTACCCTGATATCAACGGCTCTGTCGGGATGCTGTTTGAGCAGGCCAGTGTACGTGGACAGCAACAGGAATCTGACAATGGCATGCTGGTTTTTGAACAGGCGATTGCAAACCAAGTGGCGACGTCGTTTTCCAGCCTTAAAGGCGCGTTAGCGCTTAAACAAGAGTTACAACAGTTTCAAACACGCTTTTATCAACGTAAGGATAAGCATCAGCCTTCGGGGCGCGAAAGCGGCTTATTGATCAGCACGAGTCACGATCCGGGCCGGCGCGATGACTTAGCCCAGGTGTTACAGCAGCATCAGATCCTATTTTTTTACCTGCGAGAAGGTCTGCGCCAAGGACGCCATGATTACGCGCCGCGCGATAGCCTATTTATCCCGATTAATCAGCCGCAAAAAAGTCTACTACTGGCACTATTTGATCAACGCACCGAATTCGACGATGCCACCTTTTATGATGTCTCCAGTTGGAACTTCACCTACGCCTATCATTTACAACTGGCCCGCGATGTCAGCCTAGATGTGGATACACTCAGCAGCCAGCGCCCGCTTGACGCGCCACTAAGCATTGCTGCTGACAGCGTAGCCGTGCTCATTGATTGGCGACAACATCATGCGGCGACCGTACTACAGCAGCTCCTTAGTCATGGGGTTAAAGTAAAATTTGCCGCCAAACCATTCAGTATCATGACCGCAACTGGTGAGAGCGATTTTACCGCCGGCACATTGCAAATCGCCCTAGGTCGTCAAACCATGGCGAGCGCACCATTAAAAGAACTGCTTATTTCGCTCGCCACTCACCATCGGCTCACCATGGCCACGGTTACCAGTAGCCGCGCGTTATCAGGTATCGATTTAGGCAGTCCTGATTTTCACC
This sequence comes from Shewanella sp. 553, assembly GCF_059338375.1. NCBI lineage: Bacteria > Pseudomonadati > Pseudomonadota > Gammaproteobacteria > Alteromonadales > Shewanellaceae > Shewanella > Shewanella sp. 553. The sequence goes on along the minus strand of NZ_CM181701.1, from coordinate 96,384 downwards.
CTATTGCGCCAATCAAAGCTGTGGTGATCACAGGTTATGGTACCTCGGCGTCAGGAGTGGGTGAGCTAGGGTATTTTATGGATCAACATTTGGCGGCGCCGCTCACTCAAGTGGATGTGTCTCGCTTGCCGAGTCTGCCCCTTAACCGATACACCCATCTGTTTCTTGCCGATGGCAGCTATCAAAATGTCGATGAAAAGCTCGCCCGTAAACTGGGGCAGTTTGTTAATAATGGCGGGGTGATCGTGGCGCAAAAGGGGGCCTTAAGCTGGCTAAGCAAAGGCAACTTATTAAAGAGTGATGTGAGAAATCCACGCGCATTTGAACAGCTATTTGCCACTGATGGCATGCGCTTTGAAGAGCAAGCGACACTACAGGCACGCCAAGCGATTGGCGGAGCCATACTGGCACTGGCTCTTGATACCTCTCACCCGATTAATTTCGGCCTACAAGGCAGCACTCTGCCGATACTCAAGAATAAGCCACTGGGATTACTCGCCGGTTCAAGCGCCTTTACCACCGCCGCGAATTACGCTGATGAACCGCTACTGGATGGCTATCTGGCAAAGGAATATCAACGCAGCTTGAGCCAAACACCAGCCATTCGAGTTGAACGCCATGGTAAGGGAGCGATAGTGGCGCTAACCGATAACCTACTGTTTAGAAATAGCTGGCTCGACGCGCAAAAGGTCTACAGTAACAGCCTCTATTTCATTCCGGCGCTGCACTGAAGCCACCCACTTACTGCTTAACGACACACGGCACTTACTTAAGTAAGTGCCGTGTGTCGTTAGGTCGTTTAAGCAAAGCAAGCAACATGGCGCGCCATGCTAATGCTTACACCACTAAGTGCTTACATGATAAAGCTCAAGTAGCCTTTTAAAATAACCACATTGACGATATCGATAAAGAAAGCACCCACAATGGGCACCACCATAAAGGCTTGTGGCGAAGGCCCGGTTCTCGAGACTAATGCCCCCATATTCATCACTGCGGTTGGCGTCGCCCCCATACCAAAACCACAGTGGCCACCTGCCATCACTGCGGCATCATAATTACTGCCCATCAGTTTAAAGGTAACAAAGTAGGCAAATAGCGCCAACACTACCGTTTGAATGAGTAAAATAATCAATAGCGGCACCGCGAGGTCAAAAATTTCCCACAGCTTTAAGTTCATCAATGCCATAGACAAAAACAGCGATAAAGACACGGTACCAATTACATCCACGCTTTCGCTATTAATTTTATAGCCACGCGATAGCTCGGTGATATTGGTGATCATCACGCCAAAAAACAGCGCATAAACAAAGTCTGGCATCCGTAACCAGCTGAGTTCGAACATACTCACCAACGAGCTAAACCACTTAGCACCGCCCACACAGAGCAGCAAAATAAACAACACCTCAAGAATGCTCTTAGCGGTAACTCGGTCTTCTTCTAATTGATCATAAGTCACCAAATCTGGGTGATCTTTATGATGGTTGCCCCCCACGCCATAAGAGGAAACTAGGCCATGTTTATTGATGAGTCGCTGCGCAACGGGGCCACCAATAATACCGCCCATCACGAGCCCAAACGTGGCTGCAGCCATCGCAAACTCAAGGGTATTGATACCATAATTGTTAGAGAAGGTTTGCGCCCAAGCGGCGCCTGTACCATGGCCCCCCGACAGGGTAATTGACCCTGCAATTAAGCCCATTAGAGGTTCTAGCCCTAATGCGGAAGCCATGCCAACTCCCACCGCATTTTGAATCACAATATAAAGAGAGGCGATACCTAAAAAGAGAAAGACCTTAGTACCGCCTTTCATCAATAATTTGTAACTTGCCGCTAAACCCACTGTGGCAAAAAACATCATCATCAAGGTGTTTTGCATCGACAGCGTAAACTCTAACGAGATCTGATTAAAATGCAGTATGGCGATAATCGCAGCGATAATTAAACCGCCAACTATGGGCTCTGGGATATTATATTTTTTAAATACAGGCACATGACGATTGACCGAGTGACCGATAAACAGCACTAAAATGGCCACCAGAAACGACTCTAACTCTCCAACAGAATAAACAGTATTCATAACACTCCTATTTCGGCAAAACCGTCCGCAACGACCGATACTACAGCGTCTATCGCGGCCTCACCCTATGCGCCGGGCTCATAACAAAATGAGTCTGGCGGTTAAAACAATCCCATTTAGTGCGGTAACGATTGATTAAGCATAATCGTTTAAACGCCACGCGCTATCCAGAGACGCCAACAGAGTCATTCTGCAACGCATCCGAACAAGTTAACAATGGGTAATTATCTCAGTGACTGGAAAATGAAATTGGGTAAATTTATGCGCTTAGTGCTAAGACGCATTTTCGGATGAATGTTCAATCTCAACCGCTAAACGCTCACGTTCAGCCTTCGAAATATATTTAGGCTTACCTGTGTGATGAAGCTTAGCGTTCGCTTTCTTCGCCTTAGCTTTTAGGGTTTGATTGATTTTTTTCTTTCTATTCATGGCGGCGAGTATACCCCAAAAATGGCTATTTGTGAGCCTGCAGCGCCACGTCAGTACATTTTTAAAGCAAGCATCTACTAGCGTAGTTGTGTGATATATCTCAAACTATTAAGTAAACTCAAATATTAAATCATTTTAAATCATACAGTAAAGAAAAAGGCATTACTAAAATTCGCCCACAAAAAAGCACAGCCTTAACTATGCTTTTGTTTTAATCATCTGCTTATCATTTAGTCACAACCCAGAGTGCATGCAGCAATCCGGGGACAAAAAACAGCAAACATAAAATGATATTGATCAGCAGATCTTTACCGACACCGCTTTTTAAAAATACCGCAACCGGGGGCAATAAGATGGCAATAATCACCAGTAATAATTTATTTGTATCCATTTTAGCCGCTTCCTTATGTCATCACTTTTGCTTTGGCCAAGCCAACAACTCAGGCTCAGCCCATGTGTGTAATTGACGCTCAATGGCCTCATGACCAAACCACTCACCCGATGTCGGCGTCACTAAGTAAGAGTACATTTGTCCTGACCACTCGAAATGTAATCCATAGGCGTGTAAATACCCCCTATCCGCGGGCGCACCACCATAAAGTTCGTCCCCTAAAATAGGCACACCGAGACTGGCTAACGCCACGCGTAATTGGTGGGTCTTACCACTTAAAGGCTTAAGCAAATAGAGCCGCAGCCCTTCGGCAACTGACTGCGAAAAAAACTGCGTCACCGCTGGATTTTCAATGCTACGTAGTAATTTATACATGCTACGGCGCGACTTTGCCATATCACCTATGATGCTGCCCTGCTTCTTCTTGGGTTTTCCCTTCGCCAGCGCGAGGTAATATTTCTGAACTTGGTGCGTGGTAAACATCGCCGTAAAACGGGCCGCGGCTTGGCTGCTTTTAGCAAACAACAATAGCCCAGAGGTCATGGTATCGAGCCGATGTACAGAGTAGAGCTTAATTGCTAAATCTTGCTCAATCTGCGCCATCACGCCCGCGCTACCATCTTGGCTGTGAAAATGCACCTTGGGTGACTTATCGATCACTAAAAAATCGGCTTCATCGGCGATGATCTGATACATGTGGACCTATGTAGGTTAGGAAAATTCAATGGTGACAATCAACCCAGGTTGATTGTCACTGAGAGTAATGCGCGCATTATGACGCTGTAAAATGGCTTTCACTAGCGATAATCCTAACCCGGTGCCTTTATGGTGACGGCTGGGATCGAGCCGTACTAAGCGATCAAACACCTTTTCGGTCGCCTCAGGCGGAATACCCGGGCCATTATCGATAATTTGTACTTGGTTTCCACGCTGCACTATCTGCACACTGGCGCCTTGGCCTGCATACTTAATCGCGTTATCGACCAGATTAAATAAAGCTTGGAACAACAAGTATTTATCGCCCATCACCGTATAATCGTCAGCGGTTTGCAGCGACAATGTTTGCTCGTTAAGCTCCGCCATTGCATCTGCCATCTCATACAAGTCGCCACACAGGGCTTGTAGGCTTAGGGGCTGCAGTTCGAGAATTTGTTGCCCCTCTTCGATACGGGTTAATGACAACATGGCATCGAAGGTGGCTAAACAATCGTCGAGTTCCTCGGTTAAGATTGCGCAGGCTTCACCGAGTTCATCTACCGACTTATTGGGCAGCTGTTCTATCCCCATGCGCAGATGTGACAGCGGAGTGCGCAAATCGTGAGCGATATTGTCGGTAGCCCCTCGCACCGCGTTAAGGTTGTTCTCTAGAGTATCTAATACGCCATTAAATTTTACCGCCAGCATGTCGAATTCATCTTGACGCCAACTCACGGGTAACCGTGTCGAGTATTCCCCTTTTTCGATACGGCGGCTTAAACGATTGTACTGCACTAAGCGGCGTAGGATCGCCTTAGAAAACAGGTAACCTAAGGCTAAAGTTAATACAATGGTCAACATCAGAGCGGTGATCGCCGCGTTCACAAATCGCTCGATTAAGGTCGCTAACTGGTCGGTTCGCGTGGCAATTAACACAGGGCCATAACGGGTGATAACTAAGCCACCCGTTAGAATATGCAGCTTGTCTGCCCCTCCCGCCAAAATAGGAAACTCTCGGGTTTCAGGCAAGATAGGCATGTCATCGGGCATGAGGCTCAAGGCCCCGACTAGATCGAGCGAGCTGCGCCACACCACTAGGGCAGTTTTGGGGTCGGCGGTACGAATTTGAGTCGCAAAACTGCGTCTATCGAGCGTCAGCGCCATCTGTTGATAGCGCTGTTTTTCTGCCGCTAAATGTTGATTGGTTTGCAGCTCTTGCTCGTTAATCAGCTGGCGATACATACCAAATAGCAAGGTGCCAATGATCAGGGTCACTAAGCCCGAAAAGATGATAGTGATCCGCCAGGCACTACTCTGGTAGGGCTTAATGCCCTTGACGTAGGCGATAACCAGCCCCTCGAACGGTTTCGATTAGTTCACCAAAGCCAAGCTCTTCAAACTTGCGACGCAGCTTAGCTATATGCACATCAATCACATTAGTGCGCGGATCAAAGTGATAGTCCCATACCGCTTCAAACAGCAAGGTACGACTGATCACCTGATTAGGATGTTCCATCAAGTACTTAAGCAATTGAAACTCTTTGGGTTGCAGCGGGATCTCATGGCCTGCCAAGGTCACTTTACGCGTTAGCAGCTCCATCACCAAATTGCCGACGGCTAATTCGGTGTGCGCAGGCGCCGAGTTGCCTCGTTGCATCAGTTTTTCTGCACGCACTAATAGCTCCGAAAAAGCAAACGGCTTGGTCATGTAATCGTCGCCACCAGCTCTAAGGCCCTTAACTCGCTCATCCACGTGGCTAAGGGCCGATAAGATCAGCACAGGGGTTTGATTACCCGTTGCTCGTAGCGCGGCTAATACCTTGAGTCCGTCAAGCTGGGGTAGCATGCGGTCTAAAATAATCAGATCGTATTGCATACTCGTCGCAAGCAGCAGACCTTGATGGCCATCGCTTGCGGTTTCAATATTGTGCCCTTGTTCGGTAAAGCCTTTCACCACATAATCGATGGTGGTAGCGTCATCTTCTACGAGCAATATTTTCATTAAGTTAATCCCACTTAAGTAGGGGCAAAGGCCGCTGATTTTCAATATCAAACGCCAAGCGACGTTTGCCATATTGATCAATTAATTTAAGCTCTAAGTAACTGATCCCTAAGTCATGATCGAGTTGTGCTTCGACAATATGTGCCGTGCTATCGCCCATGGCTGTTTTAAGCAACTGTGAAAACTCCAGATCCATATCCTGCATCAGGCGCACAGCTTTCAGTTCGTCACGATCGTCGGCCTCTAAGGTTGCCACTTTCTGCCTAATAAGCTTGCCATCTTTAGCCCAAAATTCAAATTCTGTCACGGTATCGGCTTGGGTGTTGATCATACTCACTTCATAGATCAGCTCACCATTAACCACATCGATATCAAATTCTGAGATAATCCCACGGTAGCTTTTCTCCGCTTGCGCAATGATCTGCTGCGGGGTCAGACTCTGGCTATCTGATAGTAACTCCAGAACTGTCGAGTTCGCGCTGGCAAACCCAGCAACACTGACACTAGATAACAGCACTAAGCTGATTAACCAACGAGCCATAACTCCTCCATAAAATGTTTAATATCGGTATCTTAACCCCAGCAACAAGCTGCGGGCTAGCGTTAATCTGCTAGGAGATCGATTTCATCAATTGCAATCTCAACCCCTTGCCATTCATCATCCACCTCACCTTTTAGGGTAACAGTGGTGTTGGTTAACACCTCAATATCACGCCATAAGGCATTGTCGATTTCGACTTCTACCTCACCACTCTGGTCTTTAAACAGGTATTTTCCTCCCCTAGGCTCTTTATCAGGTGTCCTGTGAGCGCAACGGGAGTATCAGGTCTAGCCTTAGCCGCTTCTGCTGCCGTCTGCACCGCAGATGGGCTGGCATAGCTATAGGCCACCACGCTAGGCAAGGTCAATACACAAGCTAATATTAATGAACCCGTTAATTTTCTAGTCATATTTGCTCCTATACCGCACTTATCTCAATAAGCGAATTGTAGAGCCCCTATGATGGAAAAGAGATGGAACAAAGATTAATGATTGATCATACAATCGACTAGGGCGAGTTAGCCTGCAGCACAGATTTCTAGGATATGGATAAGCTCTGATTTCAGTGCCACCTCAGTCTCAACCCCAGGGGCTAGGGCAAGCTTTTGCGCCAAATGTAACGGCACCTCTGCGTTAAGGCTATGCTTTACGCCCTTGATACTGGCAACAATGCGCATGGTTTCGCCCATCGCCAAGGTCGACTCCACAGTGATAATCAACTTATTAAAGCTGCGACACAGGCGTCCTTTGGTGATGGAGTTAAACCGAATACCTTGATTGGGGATCACCCAACGCACCGTGGAGCCAATATCTAGGCTGTCAAAATAACTGCTGGCGATGAGGTGATCACCAAACTTCAACCAAGTGATCTGCCGCGCTTCTTCTTGCGCCACCACCTCGGCATCAAACACATTGCGCAGTCCCATCTGCTTTGCCACCGCTTCATTACGTGGCCGGGTGAGTACGTCTCTGGGAGCGCCTTGTTGTAACAACACGCCTTGGCTGATTAAAATCATGCTATCGGCGAGCAACAGGGCTTCATTGAGATCATGAGTGACCATAATCACCGGAATCGCTAACTGCTCTTTAAGCCTCGCTAACTCAAGATACAGGCGCTCGCGGGTTTCGCGATCGACCGCAGAAAAAGGCTCATCAAGCAGCAATACCGAAGGCTGACGCGCTAAGGCGCGTGCTAAAGCGACCCGTTGACGCTGGCCACCCGACAAATTAGCGGGGAGTCGGTCAGGCAGGCCATGTAAATTGACTCGCTCTAACCAATCTTTGGCTCGAGTAACGCGCTCGTCCTTGGGGATATGATCGAGCGCCGCCACCACATTTTCGAGCGCCGTCATATTGGGAAACAAACCAAAGTGTTGCGGCACATAGCCTAAATGACGCTGCTGCGGAGTAAGGTAATCGCCCTGCTGGCTATTAAACCACTGACGCTCACCGTAGCGGATCTCACCCGCTTGAGGCTTGGCTAATCCGGCGATCATCCGCAGTAGCGTCGACTTACCGCCTCCCGATGGCCCCACTACCGCCAACACTTCTCCAGCACGGCAGGTAAACTCGGCATCGAGCACTATCTCTTGGGTTTGATTAACCCTGCAATACAGATCAGCGACGTCTTGAGACACTTAAGCCTCCTAAGCGGCGTGACAGACTGGTGGTCAGCGCTAGTGCCGTAACCGCAAACAGCAGTAATACCAACGACATCTGCCCTGCACTGGCAAAATCGAAGGCTTGTACGCTGTCATAAATCGAGATGGCGATGGTCTTAGTTTCACCGGCAATGTTGCCGCCCATCATCAATACCACCCCAAATTCACCCAATACATGCGAAAAACAGAGTACTAAGGCGGTCAGCACACCAGGCCATACGAGGGGCAGCTCAATTTTGGTTAACGCTTTAAACGGACTCATACCACAACACGCTGCAGCGTCACGCACCTCTTCGGGTACTGCCTCAAAGGCACGTTGAATGGGCTGAATAGCAAACGGAATATTGACTAACACCGAGGCGACCACCAACCCAGAAAAGTGGAATACTAACTGCTGGCCAAGCACATTTTGTAGCAACTGGCCTAACCAAGACTGACTGCCAAGTCCCACCAGCAAGTAATAGCCGATAACGGTAGGCGGTAACACCAAAGGCACCATGATCAAGGCTTCGACCCAAGATTTGCCGCGAAATTGATGATAGGCCAACAAGCGCCCTACCCAGATAGCGAAAGGGATCAGTATGAGCACGGTTACAGTGCTCAATTTGATCGATAAGCCTAACGCCTGCCAATCCATCTGTTACTCTCCCGGTGCTGTGAGTTCAGGCAAACTAAAACCAAAGTCGGTAAACACCGAGCGCGACCTTGCCTGCTGCAAGTAACCATAAAAGAGTTTGGCGGTATCGCCCGCTTTCTCGGTCAATACCATGCGTTGATTGAGCGGCGTATGCCATTCACTGGGCAACGCCACATAGTGGCCAACGGCTTGAAATTGGGGTGCCATCGCCAAAGATAACGCCACAATGCCGCCATCGGTGGAGCCACTCAAGGCAAATTGGGCGGCTTGGGAGACATTTTCGCCAAATATAAGGTGGGATTGTACTTGCTGCCACATACCAAGATGCTCAAAGTATTCGCGAGCTCGCTCACCATAGGGCGCATGATCGGGATTGGCGATGGCAAACCGTTGTAGCAGGCCTTGTTGCAGCATGCTTTTTAACCCCTCTAGCTGGGGATCTAACGCTAATGCAGAGGTTTTTGGAGCCGCTAAGGCTAGACGCCCAATGGCATACAACACGCCATCGCTAGTGGTGACACCAAGCTTATGCAACTGATAAATATATTTATCATCGGCTGATAAAAACAGTTCAAACGGCGCGCCATGGCGGATCTGCGCCACTAAATTACCCGAAGAGCCATAGGAGATACGCACTCGCTGTCCCGTATCTTGGGTAAAATTAGCGGCAATTTTATCGAGCGCAAACTTAATGTTGGCCGCCGCAGCGATGGCGGGGACGTCACTTGCCCAGCTTGGCGATGCGCCGACACACATAATGAATATCGCCACAGCGCGAATAAAGCTCTTCACACTACTCTCCCCAATGCTAGCAAAACGCCATCTTAGAATACGCCTAAATCGCGGCTATTTTTGTTGCCACATCTGCGCCGCTTGTTCATCGGCATCTTTGGCTTCGACCCAATTTTTACCCTGATCGCCCGCCTCTAGCTTCCAAAATGGCGCCTTAGTTTTAAGGAAATCAATTAAAAACTCACAGGCGGCGAACGCGGCCTTACGGTGCGCACTGGTGACGCCAATAAACACTATCTGCTCGCCAAGCGCCATGGTCCCCACGCGGTGAATGATGGTCACCTTGTTGAGCGGCCAGCGCTCACGCGCCTGTGCAGTGATTTGTTGCAGCACGGCCTCTGTCATACCGGGGTAATGCTCTAAGGTGAGATCGGTAACAGCACTGCCATCATTAAAATCACGCACTTTACCCACAAACGTCACCACAGCGCCGTCGCTATTATCATCGGCAATACGGGCATACTCTTGTGGCACGCTAAAATCGTCAGTCTGCACCAATACCCGATCGAACATCGCTGTCATATTAGCCTCCCGTCACTGGAGGAAAGAAGGCCACTTCATCGCCATCTTCCACTGGGGAATCCCAGCTGCTAATGGTTTGATTAACGGCTACCAGCAACTTATCTGAGGCCAGCACTTTAGCCCACTTGTCATCTTTGGCCGCCAGCTGCGCCCGCAATCCTTCAGCGGTACGCGTCACATCGGATGCCTCTACCTTTATCGAACCTTCACCCAATAGCTCACGAACTTGAGCAAAAAAAAGTACATTTATCATTTATCGACACCTTAAACGCTTGTAGCCGTTATACCTTGAAGTGACCCGATTTGCCGCCACGCTTCTCTAGGAGACGTGTCTGCGAAATCAGCATATCTTTTTGCACCGCTTTACACATATCGTAAATCGTCAACGCCGCCACGGAGGCCGCAGTAAGGGCTTCCATCTCAACCCCTGTCTTACCCGATAACTTACATAAGCTGGTAATACGCACTCGATTAAACTCGGGCTGCGCCTCAAGCTCAACCTCAACCTTAGTCAGCATCAATGGGTGGCACAGTGGAATTAAATCGGAGGTTTTCTTCGCCGCTTGAATACCGGCAATACGCGCCGTAGCAAATACGTCACCTTTATGGTGGCTGCCGCTCATGATCATCTCAAGGGTCGCAGGCGCCATTTCGATAAAGGCTTCGGCGCGAGCTTCGCGCTCGGTAACCGCTTTTTCGGTCACATCGACCATATGGGCATTACCGTCGGCATTAATATGGGTGAATTGGTTACTCATCTGTCGCTACCTTTTTGAGATGCATTACAAAGTTACAAGGCCTATGTGTGGCGTCAAGTTGTTGTTTAATAATCTGGTTCCAGCCAGTACGGCAGGCTCCAGTTGAGCCTGGCAAACAAAAAATCGCCGTCTTATTGGCAAAACCGCCTAATGCACGAGATTGCACCGTCGAGGTGCCAAGCTCGTTATAAGTGATGTGGCGAAATAACTCACCAAAGCCATCAATATCACGGTCAAACAGTGGGCGCACGGCTTCAGGAGTATTGTCACGTTCGGTAAAGCCTGTCCCACCTGTGGTGATGATAACTTGTATGTCACCGGCCGCGATCCATTGTGACAGCTGCGCGCGGATCTGGTATTTATCGTCTTTACACAACTGACGATCCAACAAGCGATGACCAGCATCGACAACCGCATCGGCTAAAAACTGGCCCGATGTATCGCGGCTCAGATCGCGAGTATCTGATAGGGTTAAGATCGCAATATTTAATGGTATAAATTTCGAAGTAGTACAATGACCCATAACGCCTCTTCACTCAATAATGGATTCGATAACCAGCCATAGCATCTGGCTGGCAGCCGAGTATACCTATGCACTAACGCCGTGGTATTGCGTTAGGTCATAGAAGCCGATTAACCGCCAATAGATGCTAAATGCTGGGTAACGCCAGTGATGCCGTCATGAAGAAAATGGGTTTGCTTTTTGGTCTGCAGTTGACCATGCAACCGCTCGATAAGCTCGCTGCGCTGCTCACGTTGCTGTAGCAAGTCTCGAAGATCGACGCCGTGTTCGGTAAAGAGACATAAGTGCAATTTACCTTTAGCCGATACCCGCAGACGATTACAGTTAGCACAGAAGTTTTTCTCATAAGGCATGATCAAACCAATACGGCCTTTAAAGTCGTTATGGCTGAAGTTTTGCGCTGGCCCATCATCAATTGCCGAACGGTCTAAATGCCAGCCGTCTTGTATTAGCTGAGCTTTAATGTCCGCACCAGCAAGGTGATGCGCCTGAAAATAGTCACGCCCTAAGCCAGTTTCCATCAATTCGATAAAACGCAGATCGATAGGCGTATTTTTAATCCAGTGCAAAAAGCGCGGTAAGTCTTTGTCGTTCAGGCCTTTCAGCAGCACAGCATTAATTTTCACCCGCTCGAAGCCGGCCGATAATGCCGCATCGACGCCACGCATCACCTCATCGAACTTGTTTTCGCCGGTGATCTGATAAAACATGCGCGGATCTAAGCTATCAACAGAGACATTGATGCGTCTTAAGCCCGCATCAAACCATTCCTTTGCGTGCTTTTCTAAGCGGTAACCGTTGGTGGTCGTGGCAATAGTGGAGATATTGTCGTTATCGGCCACAATACGAATAATGTCGCTAAAGTCTTTACGCAGGCTGGGCTCGCCACCCGTAATACGAATTTTTTGTGTACCCACTTCGCCAAAGGCGCCGACTAGATTTTCAATCTCATTAAGATCTAAAAACTTAGGCTTACCATCGGGACGGTAGCCATCGGGGAGGCAGTAAGTGCATTTGAAATTACAAACATCAGTGACTGACATCCGTAAATAGTGAAATCTTCGACCGAAATTGTCTTGTAGTTGAGACATGATCACCTTTCCAAGTAAGGGGAGGTGAGTCAATTTCTCTTCTCACCCCGGTGGCACTATTGCCACGGCTTACTGTCCATATCATAGACGTAGGACAGAAAGCTCGGAGAACCGTCGTTTGCTAATTATAGGCCGATTTGCTGCCTAGTTAACACCTTTCACGCCACATTTTTACTCCGCCCCCCTGTCACCGTTAACATTCTGTGACAGCGCTCACGCAGATAATTGCTATCAATTAGTCTATCTTGACTGCTTAAACTCTGTGCCATCTAGCAAATTTAAGGTAAGGTGTTGGCAAAGAATAAAACACCCGTTTCAATCGGGGGATAAGTAATAAAAGAGGTGAAGTGATGGAACGCGAATCGATGGAGTTTGACGTTGTTATCGTTGGGGCTGGGCCTGCAGGTCTAGCCACAGCGTGTCGACTAATGCAGATATCCCAAGACAGTGGCCAAGAGTTATCTGTCTGCGTGGTAGAAAAAGGCTCTGAAGTCGGTGCCCATATTTTATCTGGCGCCGTGTTTGAACCTAAGGTACTGGGTGAGCTCTTTAGTGATTGGAAAACTACAGGTGCGCCTCTTCATACTGCAGTCACTCACGATGAACTCTTTATGTTGGGATCTGAGTCCGCTTCGCGTGCCATGCCTAATGCCTTAATCCCCAAGACAATGCACAATGAGGGGAACTACATCATCAGCGTCGGCAACCTTGCCCGGTGGTTGGCTGAGCGCGCCGAAGCACTTGGCGTTGAGATTTTTCCCGGCTTCCCCGCCAGCGAACTGCTGTTTAATGACGACAACAGCGTCAAAGGCATCATCATTGGCGACATGGGCATTGGCGCTGATGGCCAACCTAAAGACAGCTATGAACCGGGTATGGAACTGCATGCCAAATACACCGTCTTTAGTGAAGGTTGCCGTGGCCATTTAGGTAAACAACTGATCGAAAAATACCACCTAGACAATGGCAAGACGCCACAGCACTATGGCCTAGGGTTTAAAGAGATCTGGAAAGTCCCTGCCGAGCAGCACCAGCAAGGTAAAGTGGTCCATACTGGCGGTTGGCCGCTCAATGATGGTGCATCGGGTGGCGGTTTCCTATACCACTTAGAAGATAATCAAGTGGCGGTGGGGTTAATTATCGACCTTAACTATCAAAATCCGCATCTCAGTCCTTTTGATGAGTTCCAGCGTTATAAGACCCATCCAGTGATCAGTCAATATTTGCAAAATGGTGAACGTATCAGCTATGGCGCACGCGCCATTACCAAGGGCGGACTAAATTCACTGCCCAAAATGAGCTTTCCTGGCGGACTGATCATCGGCTGTGATGCCGGCACCCTTAACTTTGCCAAGATCAAAGGCACCCACACTGCCATGAAGAGTGGCATGATTGCTGCTGAGACCATCTGTCATGCATTACATGCCGGGGTAGACGGTGGCAAAGATCTCGACTGTTACCAAGAAAAATTTGAACAAAGCTGGCTGCAAGAGGAGCTCTATACCTCACGTAACTTTGGCCCTGCAATGCACAAATTTGGCGCTTACCTTGGTGGCGCATTTAACTATATTGACCAAAACTGGTTTGGCGGCAAGTTCCCTATCACGCTGCGCGACGAGCATCCTGATCACGCTCAAATGGCCGAAGTGGGTGCCTACAATAAAATTGATTACCCTAAGCCTGACGGTAAGCTCAGCTTCGACAAGCTCTCTTCGGTGTACTTGTCAAACACCTATCATGAAGAAGATCAACGCTGTCACCTGCGTTTAACAGACGAGAGTATTCCACTGCAGGTTAACCTAGTAAAATTTGATGAACCCGCCCAGCGTTACTGCCCCGCCGGGGTATATGAAATCGTTGAAGAAGCGGGCGAAAAGAAATTTATGATCAATGCTCAAAACTGCATCCATTGTAAAACCTGCGACATTAAAGACCCCAGCCAAAACATCACCTGGGTAACGCCAGAAGGCGGCGGAGGCCCCAATTACCCTAATATGTAACCAACTTAGTTGTAAATAAAAACACGCTCACATGAGCGTGTTTTTGCTTGCGCTTGTGATAATAAGTAACCATAATCGCTCACCATACCTACAAGCGTTACCTAAAGCGCACATTTAACATCATCCTACCAATACACTATCGAATGTTTGAGCATGTTTGATCATTCTTGCTCGGCCTTAGATTGACTCATCAAATTAGCTACCGCTATTTAACAATTGTAGATGTGAGTGACCGCTATGACGCTTAATATGCTAACCATTAAACAAAAAATCTTACTCACCGTCGCCTTGGCCGTGTTGTTATCAACCGCCCTCGTCGGTGTGCTCAGTCAACGCAGTGCCAAAGATGTGGTCGAGCAACGCATGCTGACCTCTGAACTGCCCAACACCCTGTTTGCGATCCGCAATAAAATTGAAATGGATATCGCTATTCTGCTGGAGGCCGCCGAGCAACTCGCCAGTAGCAAAATGTTGAAACAGTGGCTGGTCGCCGGACGTCCTGCTGAAAGCGAAGCGATTGTCATCGAGCAGCTCAAGAGTATGCAGCAGCAGTACCACCTGGCTCAGACCTCTTATGCTGACCGCGAAACCGGCGCCTATTATACCCAAGACGGTTTTTTACGCGTCCTAAGCCCAGAGCAAGATGGCTGGTTCTTCGACTATAGAGACAGTCGTCAAGAGCGCATGCTCAACGTATTTACCGAGGCCAATGGCGAGGTCAAACTGTTTATCAACTACCAGCAACCCAATGACAGAGGTTTAGTGGGGCTGGGGAAATCCCTAGACGATATGGTGCGCCTACTCGGCTCATTCACCATAGAACAGAGCGGATTTGTCTACCTTGTTGACGCTAAAGGTCAGGTACAGCTGCACCAAGATACCAGCCAAATTGGCAAGGCCAATGTCGCCTCTCTCTATCCGCAAAGTGATACTCAATCTCTATTATCTAAAAGCGAATTTAAGCTGATCAGAACCGAAATAGACGGCGAGTCAGTATTAGTTGCCAGCAGTTATTTAACCTCGATGGATTGGTATGTAATCGCTCAAGTGCCCGAAAGTGAAGTGTTTGCCTTATTAGAAGAGTCCGCCTACCAAATTTTAATGTGGACCGTACTGATCGCCGCCGCCTTTATTGGTTTGGCCGTGATCGTCGCAAGCTCTGTCAGCCAACCTATCGCCAAAGTCGCTAACATGCTCCAAGATATTGGCCAAG
This sequence comes from Shewanella sp. 553, assembly GCF_059338375.1. Taxonomy (NCBI): domain Bacteria; kingdom Pseudomonadati; phylum Pseudomonadota; class Gammaproteobacteria; order Alteromonadales; family Shewanellaceae; genus Shewanella; species Shewanella sp. 553. Next base: position 81,052 of record NZ_CM181701.1, on the reverse strand, counting down.
GCGAAGGCGATTTACGCCAACGTCTGCCCGTTGATGGCAATGATGAACTGGCCCAACTGGCGCAAGGGTTTAATAGTTTTATCGAAAAAATTCAACGATCTATTATCGAAGTTACCGACACCAGTGTACAGTTAAGCCACGCGGCTAAAGAGGTGGCCGAACAAGCCCAGCAAACTTTAGATGACAGCCTGCTACAGAAAGATCAAACCATGATGGTGGTGACCGCGATTAATCAAATGGGCGCTACGGTTCACGAAATTGCTGGCAACGCAGCGCAAGCAGCCGACAGTGCAAAAGAGGCCGATCGAGAGTCTAAATCGGGCCAAGATGTTGCAGGTGATGCACGCGATACCATCAACGCCCTGTCGCAGGATGTTGAACAAGTGGGCAATGTTATTGAATCTCTCGCCAACCACACCACTTCTATCGGCAGTATTTTAGATGTGATCCGCGCCGTGTCTGACCAAACCAATTTACTGGCATTAAACGCTGCTATCGAAGCGGCGCGTGCCGGTGAAGCTGGCCGAGGCTTTGCCGTGGTCGCCGAAGAGGTACGTAATCTCGCCTCTCGCACCGCGGTATCAACCGATGAAGTACAAAAAATGATTGATAACTTGCAAGCCGAAGCAGCCCGAGCTGTCGCTGCGATGCAGCAAAGCAAAAGTCGCAGCGAACAAGGGGTGCAGGCCGTTGATAAGGCGCGCCATTCATTAGTCGAGATAAGCCAACAGATTGGTGCCATCAGCGACATGAATATCCAAGTGGCTGCTGCAACTGAAGAGCAATCGACCGTGGTGGAAGACATTAATCGCAATGTCACCGAGATCAGTGAGATCACCCAGCGCACGACGGAAACGTCCAATGCCGTCGCGCAAGCCAGCCAATCGCTTAATCAACTGGCCTTACGCTTAGACACTTTAGTCGCGGGCTTTAAAGTGTAAAACCCTGAGTAAAAAAATAACAAGCCCGCATTCGCGGGCTTTTTATTGCAACTTATATTTAGAGGTCTACAAGGGCTTAACCGCTAACAAGGCGCCTATGGCTTAAAAAAAGGGATCGCTAAGGGATAACGATAACAGATCCCCTCACTGGCCTTCATCGCCGCAATAATGGTGACCACAATATCGAAAATCGCCAGTACGCCAAACAAAATAAAACCAATGCCGATAAACATCAGAATAAAGCAGATCACCGCATAGATAATCATACTGATCTTAAAATTTAAACAGTTACGGCCACAGTGGTCGACAAACGCAATCTCGTCGCGCTTCATCAGCCATACAATCAAGGGGCCTAATATCGACCCCAGCGGGATGAGATAACCGGAGAAGCTGGCAAGATGTACTGCTACCGCCATATTTTTATCATCTCTGGACAATGCCTCGTATTCAGTCACGACTCTCTCCTTGGTAATACATCATTTATTATGGGTATTCATCTTATTTATATTCAGCACGTAAACCAGAATGTATCGCCTCAGGACCGAGCAGACGCATCTGCCAAGGCTCAATCTTTTGGCTGGCTAAACGGTGTTGCAAACTGACCACCCATGCCAGTGCTAAGCCGGTGCAATGGGCAAGACGTTCGTAAGCTGCGGCATCAAATTGATTCGCAAAATAGATCGCCATAGACTCGCGTACACTGATATCGCTGCAACGTTCAATCAAGCGGATCCCATCACTTAAATACAAAGTTCCTGGGGTTAAAATGCGATAAAACCAACCGCACAAACCGCTGGTTTGCATCGCTAAGGCAAATTCAGGATGACCAAATTGATGATTAAGTTTAAAACAAGGTGAACGTCCCTGCGTCACCTGCACTCGTATCTCACCAATAGCAAAAATATCACCAATATTGACCTGAGTTTCATCGAGACCGACCGTACTGATATTTTCGCCCATCGCCGGCGCATCTTTAAAACCAGTCATCATATCCCAGCGCCGGTATTGGCCATAATGTTCGCGCGGAAAATGATGTAGCACGCGATCTAAACCGCCATGATGCTTAGGGTCAGCCTGGCTATCACCCTCGACTCCCAAGGTGCCCACAACCAACTGCTGGCAAGGCTGCTTTGCATCGATCATGCTATTAACCGCTGCGACTAGGCACACCTGATCGCCAGCATATAAGCCAGATATTTTTTCAATCATCAGTTACCACCACAAGAAGTGAATCACCCAGCTCTGCAATCATAGTACGATTCATATATGGGTTTTATGTTATCAATATCCCCCTAAACTCAAGATAAGTTAACACAAAATGGCTTGATTGCTAGCAGCGACCACAGAGATTTTTTGCGTCACAAACTGATTAACATCGTAATAAGATCAAAATGTTACAACTTTTAAATCATGCTATTGCCACAAAAAAGTTCGTCAATAGGGATAAATAACAGGCAAAAAAAATGCCCCAGGATAAGGGCAAGAGAACAGAAACACGCTACTCAATAGAAGTCAGACTTTTGGTCAGCGCTACGCTGTGACCATGAAGCCACTATAAGCGGCAATGATGACACTAAGATGACAGTGTTAAATAAATATCGGCGGATTGATTCAAAGTCAAAAGGGACGGCCTACAAGCTAACACCGTGTGCCAACCTCAAAGCTTATCACCCATCGATGCCTCTAAGTAGTGCTGTAGCTGCGGGCCCGGAATAGAGCTGTGAGTCGACACCGCAAATGCCGCCCAGCGCGCGGCTTCCTCCATAGCCACCACAACAGGATCCCCCTGCACTAAGCCATGGATTAATCCAGCAGCATAAGCATCGCCCGCCCCTGTCGTATCCACCACCTCGGCAGGCTGCGCCGCCACGTGCTGCTCACCATCGGCTTGGTATACCATTGCCCCCGACTCACCATCGGTCACCACAAAGGCTTGTAAGCTGGCACCTGCTATGGTTAAACCGTATTGCCAAGGCGATAACTCACTTCGTCCTTGCATGTCGGCCTTAGAGGCAATTAACACATGACAAGGCCGAGGACGATTATCCTTAGCCAGTTGCGCTATCACCCAGCAATGATTTAATGCGGTCTTAGCCCAACTCACCGCACCTTCGGCCGACGAATTAATATAAAGCGCATCCCAGTTAGACCACTTAGGTGGAGCGGCTAACTCGAACAACGGCCGCTGCGGGCGAATAATGGTGCGCTCACCATCGGGTGTCATCACTAGGAGCATTTCAGGGGTATTACCGTCATGACGCTGCATCAAACGGCAGTCGATCCCTAAGGTACTTACCTGCGCTAATAGCCAATCGCCCACTTTATCGCGGCCCACTTGACTCACCAGCGCCACATTATGACCCGCCCAGACGAGGCCAATACCTGTGTTGGCTCCGCCACCGCCGAGGCGCTCACCACCATCTTGATAGTGGAATCGTCCCCCCATTTTAAGTGGCTTATTGAGCTTTAAGATACGGTCACAATTTAAGTTGGCAACCAGCAAGATATTAGCCATGGGGACTCCGGCATAATGGGCAATTGAGCTGATAATGTGGTTATTATTAGCCATAAAATGAGTGTCAGGTGACGCACTAAACTCAATCAATCAGCCATGCGCCGTGTGGCAACCTCTCTTTATACCAAGCCGGCTATAATAGCTCAACTTTTCATAGTCTGGCTTGGTAATAGATAGCGTGTGACGATGAAAAAGTGCTACAACTGCGGTTATATTTCGCTGGCAAGCTGCTGTAAAAAAGCCCGCATGAACTCACTACGTTTTAGCGCTTCAATACGACCCGCAGTGGTGCACATGGTGTCGCTTAAGTCCAGTAGCTTTTGATAGAAATGATCTAGGGTAAATTGCGTATCATCAGGGAGACGCTGCTGACAAAATGGATCGTCAAGGCTGTATAAGCTGCGTTGCAAACTGCTGCCAACCTGAATACATCGCGTAATACCTATCGCACCTAGTGCATCTAGCCTGTCGGCATCTTGTACGATTTGTGCCTCTCGGGTTTGTGGCGTCACTTTGGCACTAAAACTGTGGGCGACAATGGCATGGTGGATCGCACTAAAATGCCTTGAGGGATAGCTTATCTGGCCTAAAAACTCGATAGCTTGGTCGGCTGCCAAACGTGAGGATTGGGCGCGCAGAGGATCATCTTTCGCCAGCGATACGCAATCATGTAACCAAGCTGCCGGCACCACCACATCGGCGCAAGCGGCTTCTTCACGGCACAGTTGCTTAGCCGATTTAACTACCCGTAACACATGTTGCAAGTCGTGCGCCGCATCACTGGGGCGCTGTAATTGCATAAACTGTGAAAATTGCTGTTCAAACTCGCGCAACGCTGGCTCCTCAATACAAAAAAGGTTGAACCTAGTTCAACCTTTTTTAGTTATCATTTCAAGAGGGTTAACCCATTACATGTCGCAGGCCTTAAGCGGCTTACGCAGCTGAGCACGGACGTTATCCATGCCAGAATAGAACTCTTTCATCATTAACAAGCCCATCATCTTGCCATTATCGGTGACGATCAAGTTGTCAGGATCGGTCGGATCATCCTTAATGGCACCAATGGCCTTCATTGAGGTCATCTCTTTAAACAGCGCCCAATCCAAATTGACCCCAAATGTCTCGCGGAAATACTTACGCGATAACCGACCGGAGAACATGCCCAGCAAGAAGCGATACTGCATCACATCTTTTTTACTGTAGTTCTTCTGCTGCTCGACACCCATACGGCCTGCGGCGATATTTTCTTGATACTTACGCAAAGAGAAATTGTTCACATATAAGGTGTCATTGAGAAAGCTAAATGATCCTGAGCCAACTCCTAAATACTCATCATAATCGATGACATACTCATCAAACCCTTCATTATTGGCCTTACCAAATGCCCATGCCGATAGCTGATTGTATTGACCATTGAGACTATTGAGAATTTGACGATATTGACGAGCCATATCGCCATGCGGCGCCGCCAGCTTGCCCTTAACACTCTTACGCGTTTGATGGGTGATCATCAAAGGATACGTGGTAATTTGGCGTGGATCGAGACGCGCGGCCATATCTAAATCATGCTGGATCACTTCATCGGTTTGACCACGAAAACCAAAGATTAAATCGACGTTGATAATAGGGAAGAGTTCTTTGGCCGCCATGATCTTGTCAAAGGTTTCTTGGCCCGAACCGAACTTTTCTAAGCGATCTGTCATCGCCAAAATATCATCATTAAAGCTTTGCACCCCAATCGACATGCGGTCGACTAGGCCTTTTAACTGTTTAAAGCCGGGGCTGTCTAAATGCTGTGGATCAGACTCACACGACACCTCTTTAATGCTAGGAAATAGCGTCTTAGCATGTTCAATGGTGCGCGCGAGCTCATCTTCTAATACCGTGGTAGTGCCCCCCCCGATATACATAGATTCAAAGTCATAACCAAGCGACTTCACCATATCCATCTCTTTACGCAGCGAAATAAAATAGGCGCGCGCCTTATCCTCTTTAAATATAAATCGGTGGAAGGTGCAGAAAGAGCACAAGGTATGGCAAAAAGGAATGTGGGCATACAGCATGTATTTTTTGCCTTCGACGGGCGCAGGCATCATAGACGCTGATTGGGTATCGAGTCGCAAATTTTTATCAACATAATACTGCATCACTCGTTCCATTGAGCTGAGCATCCAGTTGGGCACAGTAATATTCGCTTGATACGGCTGAATCATATCACCAGACACCGCTTGAACAATTGAAGACATAAACATTCCTAACTGAAACAGACCTTGAATAGCAAAGCCGTTGAATAAATAATGACTTAAAAAAGATACCTAACCTTTTGTGGACCATAAAAGTATCAGCTTCGCTGTATATAAAACGTGAACTCGCCGCCAGTTACAACACCTAGCACGAGATAAACTGCATAATTGTTAAGCATGTCATACTTTAGCAACAAATGATTTATTAGGTGGCTGACCATCAGTAATCCAACACGCTCCACAATCCGTAACCGCTACTCACCCCGCACGTCTATAATGCCGCCTTAGCACTCTCACCTGGGCTTTGATTGAAATAACGCTTAAATTCACGGCTAAATTGCGCCGGACTTTCATACCCGACGGCCAGTGCGACCTCTTTCACCTTGAGTTGACGCAGTTGCAATAACTCACGGGCTTTGTTGAGGCGGATTTTTTTTAAATACTGGATAGGTGATGAAGCCGTAACCTCCTTAAAGCAGCGGTGAAACGCCGAAGGGCTCATATTCACTAAATTGGCTAATTGTTCCACCTCGACGCTATCACCGTAATGACGATGTAAAAAAGTGAGCGCCTTATCGATACGCGACAAACGAGTGTGGCTCAGCGCCAAGGCATACAGAGGCGCCGCATTGTCGAGCGCCAGTAGCCGATAAAGCAGCTCTTGCACCATAGGTCGCCCTAATACTTGCGCCTCTAAGGGTGACTGCAACACCTGTAATAGTCGCTCGATACAACAGGCCATATCGTCGCTATTCGCGGCAACAAAGTAACCGGGTTGGCGCGTCTCATTGAGATCGCTAGGCACCTGATTATGCTCGTCCATCAAGCGAACTAACTGGGTCAATAAAGGCAAGTCGATATCGACAATTAACACCAATACCGGCTCAGCAACCGATGCAAAGGTTTCACACTCTAACGGCACTGGCACCGTCATCACCAAGGAGTTTTGTGGATCATAGTCGAAGACCTGATTGTCCAAATACACCCGCTTCTTACCTTGGCCTACAATTAAGATGCCCTGGGAATAACACATGGGGCCACGCGAGCCATAAGCGGAGCTGCGAAATACCTTAACCCCCGCAATGGCGGTGTCGTTAAAACCCTCCTGCGGCGCTAACGCCAGCATCAAACTTGCAATATTTGTCATCATTAGTCTCTATCATCATTTTACAGCGACTTTATCACCAAGACAGGAAAAAGCATCAAATTGTGCCAATTAAGATCAATATCCACCAGATGTGATAGGAATAGGCACAAATTGACCAGCAATGGGTATTTATGTTTACGCCAATAAGCCTAACATTAACGCTATCATTTCAGCTCGACTACAAGGTACTTAACATGCTCAATTTTGATTATCACAACCCAACCCACATTGTGTTTGGTAAAGATAGAATCGCCGAACTGGATAAATTGATCCCAGCCGATGCCCGTGTATTAGTCACTTACGGTGGTGGCAGCGTGAAACGTTTCGGCACCTTAGACAAGGTCATCGCCGCTCTAGGGTCGCGCACCGTGTTTGAATTTGGCGGTATTGAAGCCAATCCAAAATATGAAACCTTGGCTAAAGCCGCTGAGCTGGCGCGTAAAGAATCTATCGATTTTCTGCTCGCTGTCGGTGGCGGCTCGGTAATGGATGGCACTAAGTTTATCGCTCTCGCGACCAAGTTTGAAGGTGACAGCAGCAGCTTGCTATTCCACGGCTTTAGCCCTGTTCCTGTCGATGCTAAAGATGTATTGCCACTGGCAACCATCGCTACCTTGCCAGCAACAGGCTCAGAGATGAATGCTTTTGGCGTGATAAGCTATCAAGGTGGTAAATTTCCGGTTAACCACCCGAGCATCTACCCAACTTTCTCTATGCTGGACCCAACACTGACCTTTAGCCTACCAAAAATTCAAGTGGCTAATGGTGTGGTTGATGCCTTTGTGCACGTAATTGAGCAATATGCAACCTACCCAGTAGATGCCCGCGTGCAAGATCGCATGGCCGAAGGCATTATGCGTACCCTAATTGAAATTGGCCCAATCACAGTTGCTGAGCCAGAAAACTATCAGGCACGCGCCAACCTGATGTGGAGCGCCACCTCAGCCCTTAATGGCATGATAGGGGTCGGTGTGCCGTTTGACTGGACCACACACATGATTGGCCATGAATTAACGGCGCTGTTTAATATCGATCATGCGCAAACACTGGCCGCGGTATTGCCATCAGTGTGGCGCGTGCGTAAAACCCAAAAGCACGCCAAGTTACTGCAATACGCAGAGCGCGTATGGGACATCACCGAAGGTGATGAAGATAGCCGTATCGAGCAGGCTATCGCTAAGACAGAAGCCTTCTTCCAACAGGTCGGCCTGAAAACGCGCTTACGCGATCATGATATTAGCCAAGATCAAATTGAGTTAGTCATTGATGCTCTCAAGGCACATGGTATGACGGCGCTATCAGAATCTGGCGATCTTGATTTAGATATCAGCCGTGAAATTTTACAGATGGCTTGGTAATCTTTCTGCCAACGCGTGAGATAATAAAAAACCGCCTTGAAAGGCGGTTTTTTTTACTTATCCATTAGCCTAAAGGACCTCGGCTAGCAGTTACAACTTAAAATTGGCCACGACACCACTTAACTGCTCTCTCGTCGCTGCCAGCGATGTGGCACTAGACAGAGTGGCACTGGCGCTCAAATTAAGCTCATCGACCATTTCACGAATGGTGGTTAAGTTACGGTTAATCTCTTCCGATACCGCACTTTGCTCCTCAGCGGCTGTGGCAATCTGATTGCTAAGGCCATTAATATCAAATACATGAGCCACCAGCCCATCAAGATTATCGGTTACTAGCCCTGTGTTATCGGCGGCATCTTGGCAGCTACGTTTAGTTTGATCCATCGCCGCCACCGCCTGCTCTGCCCCACTGCGCAAACGATCTAACATGGTATTGATCTCAGAGGTGCTGGCCTGAGTGCGCGCCGCGAGTGCCCGCACTTCATCAGCCACCACAGCAAAACCGCGCCCCTGCTCACCAGCGCGCGCCGCCTCGATGGCAGCATTCAATGCCAACAAGTTTGTCTGCTCGGCAATTTCTCCAATCACATTGAGCACAGTGGCGATTTGACGGGTATTTTCATGCATTTCGCCAATGGTCGTCGCGGCTTTATCTACCTCACCGACCAAGGCAATCACTCTACCTGTGGCCTCCTCGACAGCCTGTTTCGATTTATCGGCTTGGGCATTGGCTTGCTGAGTAAATTGCGCCGCCGAGGCGGCATCACCTGCCACATTTTGTGCGGTGGCGCTCATCTCTGTCATCGCCGTCACGACCTGATCGGTTTCAATCGTGTGAGTCTGCAGCGCTTGGCTATTGCTGGTCGATTGCTCATTGAGTTGCCCAATTTGCTGCGACATATGATCTGATGCTTGAGAGATATCGGCGAGCATTAGGCGCAGGTTATCAATCACACTGTCGAGATCCCCAGCCAGAGAGCACAGCTCATTATTACCATTGATATTGGTTTTATGGGTTAAGTCACCTTGGGCTAGTCGCTCAACCACAGATTTAATTTGATTGATAATGGCAACCAATTTATGACTCATCACCAAGGCCAAGATTAACGCTATGGCAATGGTCAATATAATGAGGCTAATAATGGTGATTTCTGCCTGCCTAATGTCATCAGCCGCCACCCCAGCCAAATCATGATTACGCGCGGTAATAGCCGATACCAAACTGCGAATAATATCACTGATCTCAGGACCTAATGCGCTGCGCTCACTGGTAAAAACCGGCTCAGAACCTGTGCGCTCCGCCAGCGCGAGCTCTTCATTATATAAGCGTACATACCGCTCGACCGCAGGCTGGAGCCTTTCAATCTTGCTGCTGGCTTGGTCTAAAAAGGTCACATCGTAATTCTTCAACTTAGCAATTAACTGGCGTGCGCTGTTTTGGCTGTTAACGACCTCGCTGGCATTATGCGTAGCAGTGGCGATACGTAATAGAAAAAAGGCTTCACGCACATCAGTAACGCCCTCTGCGAGTTGAGTATTATGCACTAAACGCTGATTAGCCTCTTCCAGTCCAACGAAAGTGCTATAAGAAAGAAAGCCGATAACAACAAGCAGAATACTTGTGAGTACAGTTGGTAACGCAGTCAGAATACTGGTTTTGGTGTGCTGGATCATAATAAACCTCTAACGTGATAGGTGAGCAGTGAAGGCGATAACCAATAAGAAAACCGTCGCTTAGTAGACTCTGTCTGTGAGCGACATTCTCTCATTACTGCCTCATTCACTACCCAAGAAGTAAGTATAGGAGCTGTTTTTACTGTCGATGACAGACTCTTAATCCATTAGATTTAGTTATTACACAGCATGACCATCCGTACTAGGCTTACACCATTAGATATCGACAACATGTCAGCAAACATAAGGGCTACAGACATCTGACCAGAAAGCCTCATCGTATAAACGCTTAAAAAATAAGATGTAAAGATTAAAAAAGACCTAATTTTATTTACCCAATCCGCCATAGGTTAACCGTTTGGGGTCGAGTAAGCGCCGCAGCTCTTCACGGCTTAAGTCGGTCTGCTCGGCAGCCACCTCGACGATTTCACGTTGCTGCTCGTAAGCTTGTTTCGCAATCTCAGCCGCTTTAAGGTAACCAACCACAGGTGTTAACGCTGTCACCAGAATGGGGTTACGCCGTAGCGGCTCCTCTATATTGGCCTGATTCACGCTAAAACTGATAATTGCCTTATCGGCCAGCAAACGGCTCGTGCTGCTGAGTAATTCGATGCTATGCAACAGGTTAACCGCTATTAGCGGTTGCATCACATTGAGTTCAAAGTTACCCGACTGGCCACCAAGGGTGATGGCCGCATCATTACCTATCACCTGTGCAGCCACCATACAGGCCGCTTCGGGGATCACCGGATTGACTTTGCCCGGCATAATGGATGAGCCGGGCTGCAAGGGCTGTAACGCTATTTCGCCGAGTCCGGCCAGTGGCCCCGAGTTCATCCAGCGCAAATCGTTAGCTATCTTCATCATCGCCACCGCGCAGGTCTTCAGTTGCCCCGATAGCGCCACTGCAGTGTCATGGCTGCCCATACGGCTAAACAGATTATCGGCTGGACGAAATCTAACTCCAGTGATACTACTGAGCTTATCGCAAAAACAACTTGCAAAGTCGGGGTGGGTATTGACCCCAGTGCCGACTGCCGTACCGCCTTGGGCAAGCGCCGACAATGACGGCTGCAGCGCGATGAGCATCAGCTGGCATTGCTCAATTTGACTGGCCCAGCCATCAAGCTCTTGGCTAAAGCGCACTGGCATAGCGTCCATCAAATGGGTACGGCCAGTTTTAACCCGCTCGGTTAAGGTCAGAGCTTTTTGACTGATAATCTGTTGCAGATGGCTTAGTGCGGGCAATAATTGCTGCTCAAGCGCCAACATGGCACTGATATGAATACTGCTAGGAATAATATCGTTACTGCTTTGGCCTAAATTGATCTCATCGTTGGCACTCACCTCACGGCCTAGGCGCTGGCTGGCCAAGCAGGCGATAACCTCGTTAGCGTTCATATTGCTGCTGGTTCCCGACCCGGTTTGAAACCTATCGATAGGGAAATGTTGCATCAGCAGTGGATCGTTCTGCAGTTGTTGCACCGCATTGACAATGGCATTGACCGTCACGCTATCAAGTAATGCGAGCTGGCCATTGGCCTCTGCTGCCGCGCGCTTGGCCAGTAATAAGGCGCGTATAAAGGCCTCAGGCATGGGGTCGCCACTAATAGGGAAGTTATCCAAGGCGCGCGCCGTTTGCGCGCCGTACAAGGCATCAAATGGCACTTTAATCTCCCCCATACTGTCTCGCACCGTTTTGTATTTCATCGCCACCCCCTTCTCAATCCACCTCTGTTGAGCTTAGATCAAAACCGACGACTTCACTGCCCACTAGCCAATCAATTCATTGAGAATATTGATTATTTAACAATATCTGCGGTATCCAGTTATATTCAAGCTCAGTCTTGGTTGGCGCAGAGCGTTGAGCACATTTATCGCCATCACACCATGTATGATAAGCCCCCTTAACTCAGGCATAAAAAAACACCTCACTGGTTACCCAACGAGGTGTTTATCAAAGCGGTTGTAGTGGCTAGCGCCTAAGCACTATCACCTAAGACTACAGCCTATTTTTTATACTTAAGCGTACCGTCGGCTTTGATCTCATCGAACCACAAGTTGTGGTGCTGAGTCGCCCAGTTTTCATCACAGTAACCCGACACCATACACTCCATGCCACCTTCAGACATCACGGTTGCCATGAAGATATGCACGATTGAGAACGCGGTGATGATGATGGCGCTAACTGAGTGCAATACCAAAGCAATTAAGCTCAGGGTACGGCTAGGCTCGAACAAGTTCGGGAACAGCAACAACATGCCAGACGCTGAGATGATTAGGCCAAATAGCGCGAACGCCCAGAACCACATCTTCTCACCGGCGTTAGCAAAGCCCGCATCAGGGTGTTTGCCTTTGAATGGACCGAAGTTGATGTAACCACCCACCACCATGAACCATTTAACGTCATACATCTTAGGTAGCTGGTTTTTAGCCCATAAGCTGACCATGAGCGCCCAGCCCAACATAAAGGGGATGACCATCACGTCGTGCACTTGCTTTGCACCATACACCAGTGCCGCCCAGAAGCCTTCACCCAAATAAGGTTGGAAGAAGAAACGTCCGGCCAACAGGGTTAATCCGGTGAGGATCAACAGTAAGCAAGGAATGGCGCCAAGCCAGTGGATCGATACATCAAACTTCGACCAGCGATACACCATTTTACCCGAGAAGCCATGATGCAACTTAGAGATACCATTCACTTTAATAAACAGTATAAAGATGACAATCATGCCAAACAGCGCAGCCATTAGCGCTGGTGCTAGCCAGTCACTGCGTAGCTCGAGTACGCGTAAATCATAGGTGTTAATGGGTTGATTATGGAATTGACCATCTGAAGTGGTTTCACCGGTGACGCCTGCTTGTAGCTGCGACCAGATCTGCCCTTCTGTTGCCTGAGCGTGCGCCGCGGCATCATCATGGGCAAACGACAATGCACTAAACATTGTCCCCACAACAAGGGCTAACACTAGGCTAATTTGTTTGAACCAATTGTTCATATTACATCCTTATCGTCCACACCGGCCCTAGGGCACGGTGTGGATTATAGTGGCGTTATGCAAGCTGAGGATTAACCCCAAATTGCATTTTTTGAACCACGGTATGCAACACGCTCGCGGAAGATGTTTGAGATAACCTCAGCATCACCTGCCAGTAGCGACTTAGTCGCACACAGTTCAGCACACATAGGCAGCTTGCCTTCTGCAATACGGTTTGCACCGTACTTCTGACGTTCTGCATCTGAATGATTCTCTTCAGGACCACCGGCACAGAAAGTACATTTGTCCATTTTACCGCGGCTACCAAATGCCCCCTGTTTAGGGAACTGAGGCGCGCCAAATGGGCAAGCAAATAGGCAATAGCCACAACCGATACAGGTATCTTTGTTGTGTAGCGTTAGGCCATCTTCTGTCTTGTAGAAACAGTTTGCAGGGCAAACCGCTTGGCAAGGTGCATCTGTACAATGCATACACGCCACAGAGATAGACGCTTCGCCTCGAACACCGTCATTGATGGTGACAACGCGACGACGCTGAATACCCCACTCTAGAGCAGAGTCGTTTTCGTTTTTACATGCAGTGACACAGCCGTTACATTCGATGCAGCGCTTGGTATCACATAAAAATTTCATTGTAGCCATATTGGCAATTCTCCCGGTACTTAGGCTTTAGTGATCTGACAAAGCGAAGCTTTAGTCTCTTGCATCTGCGTCACAGGGTCATAACCGTAAGTTAATGCCGTGTTCGCTGACTCACCAATCACATAAGGCACTGTACCTTCTGGATAGTTGTTCTCGAGGCTTTCGCCATGCATCACACCCGCAAAGTGGTAAGGCATCCAAGTCACACCAGGTTTAACCCGTGGGGTTACCATCGCCTGAATCTTAATGCGGCCACCTTCAGCACCCTCTAGCCATACAGTGTCACCGTTACGGATACCACGGTCAGCGGCATCGGCAGGGTTAATTTCAACAAACATCTCTTGTTGAAGCTCTGCTAGCCATGGGTTAGAGCGTGACTCTTCACCACCACCTTCGTACTCAACCAGACGACCTGAGGTCAATCCTAATGGGTACTTGACTGAACTGTCTTTCTCTTGGATTGACTTGTACAGCGTAGGTAGACGATGCACTTGCATATCGTCATAAGTTGGGTACTTAGACACAAGATCACGACGTGGCGTGTACAGAGGCTCACGGTGCACAGGTACTTGATCAGGGAAGGTCCATACGATACAACGCGCTTTAGCGTTACCAAATGGAATACAACCATGCTTCATAGCCACGCGCTGGATACCACCTGAAAGGTCAGTCTTCCAGTTTTTACCTTCGGCAGAGACTTTCTCTTCTGCTGTAAGGTCGTCCCACCAGCCAAGTTGCTTGAGCATATCTGCGCTGAACTCTGGATAACCGTCTTGGATCTCAGCACCCTTAGAGAAGCTGCCTTCGGCCAATAGGTTCTTACCTTTGTATTCAACACCGTAGCGCGCACGGAAGTTACCGCCGCCCTCAAGCACATGTTTGTGTGTGTTGTATAGGATTTGCGTACCTGGGTGTTTCTGCTCTGGCGTACCCCAACATGGCCAAGGTAGACCGTAAGTTTCGCCTTTTGCTGGGCCACCTACCGCTTCAAGAGTTTTATTGCTAAACGTACCCCAGTTTTGGGTGTGTAGCTTCAAACGCTCAGGGCTTTGACCAGACATACCGATAGTCCACATACCGCGGTTAATTTCGCGAGTAACATCTTCAATCACCAGTACGTCATTAGCATCTTTGGCGATGCGCTTAGTGTACTCATCTGCGAAACCAAGCTTTTGTGATAGACGATACATGATCTCAAGGTCAGTCTTAGACTCGAATAACGGCTCGATGACCTTTTCGCGCCACTGCTGGCTACGACCGGAGTTAGACACTGAACCTTCAGTTTCAAACTGAGTCGCTGCTGGTAATAGATAAACACCATTCTTACGACGGTGCATCACACCCGCCATAGTTGGGAATGGGTCGACTACTACTACAGTGTCCATCTTATCTAGGGCGTCACGCACTTCGCTTTGACGAGTTTCGGTGTTAACCGATTGACCCCAGAAGAACGCCATACGCACACGATCTTTCTGTGCTAGCTTCTCAGGCGTTTCTAATACACCATCGTGCCAACGAGAACATGGAATACCAGGCGTATTCATTGGGATACGACCAAGGTATTCATTTTGGTCGAAACGACCTTTAACCCACTCGTAATCCAGTTCCCATACATTTGACCAATGCTTCCAAGAACCAGTCTTAAGACCGTAGTAACCAGGTAGCGTATCGAACAGTAGACCTAAGTCAGTCGCACCCTGTACGTTATCGTGGCCACGGAAAATGTTAGTCCCACCACCAGACACGCCCATGTTGCCTAAGGCGAGCTGCAAGATACAGTAAGCACGCGTGTTCGCGTTACCCACGTGATGCTGAGTACCACCCATACACCAAACTACGGTACCAGGACGGTTATCGGCCATTAATTTAGCCGCTTGGTATACATCTTCTTCACTCACACCCGTGATATTAGTCACTTCTTTAGGTGGGAATTTCTTCACCTCTTCACGGATAGTCTCCATTTCGAACACACGCTGCTCGATAAAGGTTTTATCTTCCCAACCGTTTTCGAAGATATGCCAAAGCATACCGTAGATGAATGGAATATCGGTACCTGGTCGCAGTGCACAATGCAGATCTGAATGCGCTGCAGTGCGAGAGAAACGTGGATCGACAACAATCACTTTCGCGTTATTCTTCTCTTTAGCGATAAGGATATGCTGCATCGCGACCGGATGTGCTTCAGCTGGGTTAGACCCAATAAAGAAGATCGCATTGGCGTTCTGGATATCGTTGAACGAGTTAGTTTGCGCACCATAGCCCCAAGTGTTTGCAACACCGGCTACCGTGGTAGAGTGACAAATACGCGCCGAGTGGTCGACGTTGTTGGTGCCCCACATTGCCGCGAATTTACGGTACATGTAGCAGCCTTCGTTAGAAAACTTAGCGCTACCCATAAAGTAAAGTGAATCTGGACCCGACTCTTTGCGGATGTCCAGCATCTTGTCGCCCACTTCGTTAAAAGCCTGCTCCCACGACAATTTTTTCCACTTACCATCAACCAATTTCATTGGGTACTTAAGACGCTTCTCACCGTGACCATGTTCACGCAGTGCAGCACCTTTAGCACAATGGCCGCCAGAGTTAAATGGATGGTCGAATGCAGGCTCTTGTCCTGTCCAAACGCCATTTTGTACTTCAGCATAAAGACCACAACCAACCGCACAGGCACTACATACGGTGCGTTTGATTTCGATAGGTGCATCATGAGGAATATCTTTGGCTTCGGCGCGACGCATCATGCCAGTACCAAGAAGAGATGCTGCTGCGATACCACCGGTGGTGATACCTGCGTGCTTCATAAATTGACGACGACTGATCCCTAGTGTTGACTTAGCAACGGTAGGCGCCTCATTTGATTTGCGAGTTAACTTCATCGCTTTTGTTCTCCTAATTAGCTACGCAAGCTGTTGTAGTAGCTGCGGATATGCGCAGTTTCATGGTAGCTGTCGGTGTGTTTTACACTTGGCTTAGTTTCCGCTGCATGGGCAACACTGACACCGCTTGCGGCAATGGCCACACCGGCCGTACCACCAATGGAGAGTGCTTTCAGCAATGATCTACGATTGAGATCGGGCTGTTGCTTTTTCATTTTTGCTCCTAGTATTAGGACGATTCAAATAGTTGGGATGCTTCATTCAAATCAAGCGATAAAACACACGTTAAACAAATGTTGCGCCTAGGTGCTGATTTGGTAAATTTTATATTTATTAAAAACATCCGATTAATTGCCCCTGCAATATAGGTGGATTTGATGCATAAAATATTGATCTAAACGGGGTAAGAACTACGCAAAAATAGAGTAAATAGCCAAAGTGTTAAGCCAATCATGTATATTCAAATATCCAGATCAGCGGTTCGTCATAAAGGCGTGATACACCCAAACACAGATGTAAATTAGATGTTGCATACCGAATTGAGCGTAATAGATATTGGTATACGCCATCAACGCCACACTTCACCGTTAACCGATAAATGGCTGGTCTTTTAGAAAATGGGGGCCGACATGGTTGCCACGTTTTGATAGCAATAACGAACTCATCCGCAGACAATATTCGGCAACACCTTTGGCCAATTTGACTTGAAAGCGAGCCAAAAAAAAGCACCTCATTGGATTACCAACGAGGTGCTTTTTATAAGTGAAGTTTAGGTAATAAACTTACTTTTTATACTGCAAGGTGCCGTTTTCTTTGATCTCATCGAACCAAAGATTATGGTGTTGAATCGCCCAGTTTTCATCACAGTAACCCGACTTCATCGACTCCATACCGCCTTCACTCAATACCGTCGCCATCCATATATGTACTATGGTAAAGGCAATCAAGATAATAGCGCTGATACCGTGAATAAGTAGGGCTGCCATTGACGCTTCACGTGGCAGATCTAAGCCAGGTAGAACCAACATGATACCGGACACACTGATAAATAGACCAAAGAAGGCCAGTGTCCAGAACCACATTTTTTCACCCGCGTTAGCAAAACCACTGTCAGGGTGCTTACCTTTAAATGGACCGAAGTTGATGTAACCACCCACCACGAGGAACCATTTAAGGTCATACATCTTAAATGTCTGCATTGGCATCCATTTAATGACACATAACGCCCAAGCGATAATGAACAAAGGACCGGCATAATCATGGATAGTCTTACTACCATAGATTAATGCAGCCCAAATATCGGCTCCGACATAAGGTTGCAAGGCATACTTACCTAGCATGATATTTAAACCAGTAAAGATCAGTGCTAAGCAAGATATCGCCATCGCCCAGTGCAGCCACAAGTCGGCTTTTGTCCAGCGCAATAGCATTTTGCCGGAAAAACCATGGCTTAATTTAGATGCACCATTTACCAAGTAAAACAGTAAAAACGCACCAAAAACACCGACGACCGCTATGGCCATAACTGGCGTGAGGTATTTATTTCGGACCTCTTTACCTTCATTACCGGCAACGTTAATCAGCACCCCAGTTTCAACACCTTTAGCTGTGGTATAACCCGAATCACCGGCTTTTACCGCTCGCCATAGGTCAGCATCACTGGTCTTTGCGTTAGCCTGTTGCTGGCTCGATTGCTGATCACTCGCGTGAGCAGGTATAGAGAGCATCGTCGCCCCCATACCCAATCCCGTGATGAGCACTAACAGAGCAAACAGACTACGCAGTGATTTGTTTAACAGTTTGTTTAACATTGTCACTCCTTTCTTAAGGGTTAGTACTGACGCACTAACCCTTGCTCTGCTTAGTTGAACTCAGCCGTTTGAGGGTTGTAACCCCAAATCACATTAGGATTACCTCGCGCAGCCATGCGCTCACGGTAAATGTTCGATACCACTTCAGCATCACCAGCGAGCAGTGCTTTAGTTGAACAAAGCTCTGCACACATCGGCAACTTACCTTCAGCGATACGGTTAGCACCGTACTTCTGACGCTCGGCTTCAGAGAAGGTCTCTTCTGGGTCACCGGCACAGAAAGTACACTTATCCATTTTACCGCGGCTACCAAAAGCCCCCTTCTTAGGGAACTGTGGCGCGCCGAAAGGACAGGCATAGAAACAGTAACCACAACCAATACAGGTATCTTTGTTATGCAATACAATGCCGTCTTCGGTACGATAGAAACAATCAGCTGGGCAAACTGCCATACAAGGGGCGTCGGTACAGTGCATACATGCCACTGAGATCGATGCTTCGCCTGGCTGACCATCGTTAATCGTCACGACGCGGCGACGTTGAATTCCCCACTCGAGTGCGGAATCGTTTTCGTTCTTACATGCTGTGACGCAACCGTTACACTCGATGCAGCGTTTGGTGTCACATAAAAATTTCATGACTGCCATAATGGCTATCTCCTCATCAAGTTCAGTTAGGCTTTAGTGATCTGACACAAGCTAGACTTAGTCTCTTGCATCTGGGTCACAACGTCATAGCCGTAGGTCAATACCGTATTGGCTGATTCGCCAATAATGTAAGGGATTGTGCCCTCTGGGTAATTCTTCTCGAGACTTTCGCCCTCAAAGATACCTGCGAAGTGATATGGCATAAAACATTCACCATTAATCACCCGAGGTGTCACCATAGCCTGAACTTTAATTTTGGCGCCTTCTGGACTGTGAACCCATACTTCGTCACCATCACGAAGGCCACGATCTGCCGCATCACCCGGGCTGATTTCGATGAACATCTCTTGTTGCAGTTCAGCTAGCCATGGGTTTGAACGGGTCTCTTCACCACCACCTTCATACTCAACCAAGCGGCCCGAGGTTAATGCCAATGGGAAATCTTTGGCAAAATCTTGATCCTGAATAGTTTTATATAGAGTAGGTAGTCGCGCAACCATACGGTCATCATAAGTAGGATACTTAGCAACCAAGTCACGACGAGGGGTGTAAAGCGGCTCACGATGTACTGGGATATCGTCAGGGAAGTTCCACACGATACAACGCGCTTTAGCGTTACCGTAAGGGATACAACCATGCTTAATCGCCACACGCTGAATACCACCAGAAATATCAGTCTTCCAGTTTTTACCTTCGGCAGCGGCTTTCTCTTCAGCGGTGAGATCATCCCACCAGCCAAGTTGCTTAAGCATCTTGTCGGTAAATTCAGGGTAACCATCTTTGATTTCAGAGCCTTTAGAGAAAGAGCCTTCAGCCAAGATGTTGTTACCTTCGTGTTCAACCCCGTAACGGGCACGGAAGTTACCGCCACCGTCTTTTACTTCACGGCCGGTACGATACAGAATTTGCGTACCAGGGTGTTTCATCTCTGGCGTCCCCCAACATGGCCAAGGTAGACCATAGGTTTCACCCTTAGCAGGGCCACCTGGCGCTTCAAGCGATTTAATATCGAAGGTGCCCCAGTTTTCTTGGTGCATCTTCAAACGCTCAGGGCTTTGACCTGTGTAACCGATGGTCCACATACCTTTGTTATATTCGCGGACGATATCTTCGATCAGCGGCTCATCGCCATTGACTTGGATATGCTTACACAACTCTTGCTCTATGCCCCACTTCTTCGCCAGCTTGTACATGATCACATGATCAGGCTTAGACTCAAATAGTGGTTCAATGACCTGAGTACGCCACTGGAGTGAACGGTTAGACGCTGATACAGAGCCGTAGGTTTCAAACTGAGTCGATGCAGGCAGCAGATACACACCATCTTTACGCGTGTGCATAACACCAGCCATGGTTGGGAATGGATCCACAACAACCACGGTATCCATCTTGTTCAATGCTTCACGCACTTCACGACCACGGGTTTCGGTGTTAACAGACTGACCCCAGAAGAATGACATACGAATGTTATCTTTCTGCGCAATCTTAGATTTATCTTCAAGTACACCATCATGCCAACGCGAACATGGGATACCGGTTGATGTCATTGGGTCTTGACCCAAGTACTGGTTTTGGTCGAAGCGAGCTTTCACCCATTCATAATCCAAATCCCATACGTTACACCAGTGTTTCCATGACCCAGTCTTCAAGCCGTAGTAGCCTGGCAAGGTATCAAACAGTAGACCAAAGTCCGTTGCACCCTGTACGTTATCGTGACCACGGAAGATGTTAGTACCACCACCAGACACACCCATGTTACCTAGGGCTAGCTGCAGGATACAGTAGGCACGGGTATTGGCATTACCGATATGGTGCTGAGTACCACCCATACACCAAACGATAGTGCCAGGCTTAGTGGTTGCCAACAACTTAGCAACGCGATACATCTGTGCTTCGGGTACGCCGACAACGTTTTCCACTTCTGCAGGGGTCCACTTAGCGGCCGCTTCGCGAATACGCTCCATACCGTAAACGCGCTGGTCGATAAAGGTTTGATCTTCCCACTTGTTTTCAAAAATATGCCACAACAGACCATAGATATAGGGAATATCGGTACCAGGGCGGATATGCACGAACTCGTCAGCTTTTGCTGCCGTTCGGGTGAAACGTGGGTCGACAACGATAATTTTCGCGCCGCGCTCTTTACCTTCCAGGATATGCTGCATTGAAACAGGATGTGCTTCTGATGGGTTAGACCCGATGAACATCATCGCTTTTGCATTACGAATATCGTTGAAAGAGTTGGTTTGCGCACCATAGCCCCAAGTGTTAGCAACACCGGCTACAGTGGTAGAGTGACAAATACGTGCTGAATGGTCGACGTTGTTAGTGCCCCACATCGCGGCGAATTTACGGTATAAATACGCTTGCTCGTTAGAGAACTTAGCACTACCCATGAAGAATACTGAATCTGGACCCGATTCTTTACGGATATCCAGCGCCTTTTGGCCGACTTCTTCAATGGCTTGATCCCATGAGATACGCTTCCACTTACCGCCTTCAAGCTTCATTGGGTATTTTAAGCGTTTCTCACCATGACCATGTTCACGCAGCGCTGCACCTTTAGCACAGTGACCACCAGCATTGAATGGATGATCGAATGCAGGCTCTTGCCCAGTCCACACCCCATTTTGTACTTCGGCGTAAATACCACAACCCACTGAACAGTGAGAACAGATAGTCCGTTTGACTTCCGTTGGGGCATCATGAGGCACTTCTTTTGCTTCAGCTTTACGCATCATACCTGCGCCAAGCATTGAAGCCGCTGCAATACCACCAGTAGCAAGACCTGCTGTCTGGAGGAATTGGCGACGATTTAGACCTAGGGCTGGCTTTTTAGTAGCGTCAGCTTGGTCTGTTTTGCGTGTTAATCGCATCACACACTCTCCTAATGTTATTGAATTACTGCGTAATTACGCTTTGATTCACTACCTAAGTAGTGATTTACTTAGTACGTAACGACGCGTAATAACTACGAATATGATCCGTCTCCTGATAGCCATCACCACGAGCAGACTCTTTAGCCTGTGCTGGTGTAGCTGCCGCAGCCTGACCACTGACGGTAGCAACAGCACCGGCAGCACTCCCTATGGCTAAGGCTTTTAACAGTTGACGACGACCCATATCGGAAGCTTGCTTCTTCATAGTGTCTCCTTTATTAACTCAAAGTGAGTCGCGTTGCCGATATGTGAAACTCACTGGCGCAGCGACCCGATGGTAATTGAGGGCGAGCCCTCAGATTTCACTATGCCTGCAGCAGATGACACAGGCATAACAAGTTGCCACCCTATGAAACGAGTTCATTGCTGGTGGGTTGGATCTTTTCCGCTTCGCTGCCAGGGCAGTTCACCGGAATGTTTAAACTCAATTGTTCAAATTCATTGGCTTCAATAGCAAAGAAAGATTTAGCCAACTGAGCCACTGTGGCATAAAACGCCGCACTAGGGGTGCGAGCCAAGTGATCACAGAAGCGGTCGATCCAGCTACCGATATGACGTTGGTAAAACGCTAATTGACGATAGCCTGGTGCCTCTAAAATTAGGGTACCCATCACTTCACACAGAGCAGCCACATGATCTTCAGGCTCTTTCACCTCATCGGTACGCTCAAACCCGAGTTGAGCCAAGTCTTGACGCAGCAAGGCCAACGGCTTATCCATCAAAGAGCCGGTCATAAACCAACTGCCATAAGGCAAGATTTCACCACTGCCTACACCCAAGAAGATATTAAAATACTCCTCTTCAAGTTGGTCGGTAGTAAACTGACCTGCGGCAAGTTTTAATGCCAACCAGGCCTTAGTCATGTCGCTATCATCTTCGTTGGCATCTATCTCAAGGCTGGCAAGAAACTGCAGCAATTCAGCGCTTGGCTGACAACGTAATAGTGCGGCTAACAGCT
Organism: Shewanella sp. 553; assembly: GCF_059338375.1. Lineage (NCBI taxonomy): Bacteria > Pseudomonadati > Pseudomonadota > Gammaproteobacteria > Alteromonadales > Shewanellaceae > Shewanella > Shewanella sp. 553. The sequence continues at coordinate 58,303 of NZ_CM181701.1, read as the reverse complement.
GATAGATATCGGCTCTTAATTGATCGTTTTCTGATACTTCTCTTACTAATTCGGTCATAGCTACACTCTTATCGCAGTTGCTTTTCAGGATCTTGAAGAATATCTTCAAACATATCTTTTACCCGGCAGTCGCTACACATCTTCAAGCGTTCTGTGTTGGCACTGAAGGCGCTATGGCCTCCGACTACATCCATCATCCGTTGCACCATGGATTGGGTCGCGAAAGGGGTGCCGCAACGAATGCAATCAAACGGGGCTTCCTCTTTCAAGGTTTGGCGCTGCTGACGTGCAGCCGCATCAAAATTCATCTGTGCTGTCAGGCTAATCGCATTCTCAGGACAGGCCGACTCACATAAACCACACTGCACACAGTCTTGCTCAACAAAATGCAATGCTGGCATATCGCCACCATCGGTTAACGCTTGGGTCGGACAGGTCGACACGCACGATAGACACAAGGTGCAGCTGTCGGTGTTAACACTGACTTTGCCGAACGGGATATTGCCCTTACTCAAGGTGCTTTCGATTGAGGCCGCTTGGCTATTGAGATGATCGATTGCCGCATACAGGGTGGCGCGCTTAGTGGTTGGACTAAATTCACCAGGCACAATCACAGGCCAACTTGCACTCACTTCAATTAATGCGGCGAGCTCATCAAGTTGATTTTGGTTGATAACGCTAACGCGTTGCGGTTGTCCCATCTCATCGAATATGTCATTGGCCAACTGTTGTTCGCCATTTAGCATCTGTGTTAGGGTCGGCGCCGTAGCGTCGGTATTCAGCACTATGATTTGACGTGCGCCCCAAGCCAGCGAGGACATCCAGTGATCCATGCTGGCAACGGTGATCTCTTCTAGCTCAACAGGAATCACTGCCCCCGGCAGTTCCTCGTTAATTAAGCTGGCACCATTAGCCGCGTCATGAAACAAAATGACCGGGGCTGTTTGCGCCTGCGCACGAAAACGACTCACAAGCTTATGTAGATATGAATGCAGTGCTTGTGGCGTAGGTAAATCGTAACTGATTGCACCTGTTGGACAGGCATTGGTGCAACTGCCGGCGCCATGACAAAGATAAGGATCGATCTCAATCTTCTTGTTCACACTAGCAATAGCATCGGCAGGACAGAAATTAAGGCAGCGATTACAGCCATCGATACCATTACGGTTATGGGCACAGATCTCGCTGTTGACTTTGACATACCGCGGCTTATCAAACTCACCAATTAAGTCGGGTAACTGGGCGATGGCATCGGCCAATTTGGCTTCATCTTGGCCTACATAGAAATAGCCTGGTGGCAGCATCTCTAGACTAATGCATGGCGAGTGACTGAGGTCGAGGATAAGGTCGAAATGAGCTTTACGAATAGCGACTAAACTGAGCTCGGCAGCACCGTTTTCATGTTCAACTTTAACCTGAAACTGCCCCAAAAACCCTTTAATTTCAATTAACTTATTGTAGTAACTTTCAACGCCTTCCGCCGCGGCCATCACCTTTTCAAGGTGGTCTTCATCTTGGCTGGTAATGGACTCGTTAGCGAGAATGGCCCGTAGGCCCATGTTTGACAATTTGTCTGCCGCGAGGCGCGCTAAATCCTCTGGGCCAATGATAAGTACATTGCCCTCGGTGGTGTAGCTTACTGTGGGTGGGATCAGATTTTGAAGAATTTGCGTCTGTCCCAACACTTGCTGACGAACCTGTTTGAGGTCGGTCAGATTTTCGTTACCGTTTAAATGCATACTCACATTGCGTTCCTGAACAGTTTTGGCTGCTGCCGTCAGCGAGGTGGCTGTCTACTCTATTGGCATGCGCTTTACTTGCGCCAGCTTCACCTCAATATCAACAAGAAACTAACTCGTTGTAAATGTGCCTTATTGCAGCAATTCACGTACCAAAATTATGGATTTAAAAGCACTCTAAACTGACCTCAAGCAACGGGCGGTTTAGGTGCAGCTAGTGATTCTGGTTCATTTTGGGACAAATCAGCTGATTCATCGTCCAAAATGTCCGCTGGGCCTGTGCCGGATAAATTAACCTCCTGCTCGGCGGTAGAAGCTGTCATCTCCTCAGCTTCACTTAACTCGTTAGGCACCTCTTGCTCCTCATCTTTGTTGAGGTGGCGGAAAACTTTCTTGGCGAGCTCCGCCGAGACCTCGGCTGAAAGCTTAGGTTGATTGGTATAATCGAGCGCGTATTCGAGCAAACCATCTATCTCACTGTAGTGTGGTTGCTTCCACAAGGCACGTAACGCGGCAGCCTTGGCATTAGGATCGACGTTATCGGCCATAAAACTGGCAAAGCTCCCCCCTACCTCAATAGACTCAGGATCAGGAAGATCTTCAGCCATCAAGGTTTTATTAGCCTCGCTTGGTTCTGCATTGACTGCATCGGCATGTTCGGTCGGCTGTGTGGTTGGCTCAGGAGCTTGCTGGGCAAGTTGCTCGGCTTCCTCTTCTTGCTGCACCTGCTGACGACGAAGGTTCCATCGTGCTAACAATCCACTCGGTTTTTCACTCATTAGGAAACCTGCCCTCGGTTGTGGTTAGTACTTGGCCCTTCATTTTTACGACGATTAACGTGCTTGCGTCGATGGGCACAAATTTCTACCTCTCCATGGCGGGTAATGAACGCTTCAATCCAGCATGCTACGGCATTGGGCATTAGCATGTTCAATACGGGGGTGTCGCCCTCAAGGCAACCTGCTGCGACATTTTGATCGGCTGAGATATAGGTCGGAATCCAAGTGCCATCTTCAAGTTCATCACAGACGATATACAACATGGCGTTATCCATATCCAAATTGATACGGTAGCTGCCACGCTCATCCTTGTGCAGCTCTAAAGCCACCAATCGAGCGCCCTCTGGTGCAGGTTGCGTGGCTGGAACAACTTGATCTAATTCCCAAGATTCGGCGGTCCAGCGCCCCATTTGTTTTTCCACCTTTTTCAGCGAAACATACATGGGCCATTGACTTTCGGTACGTTGCATTCCAACTCCGTTGATTAGAGGGCTTGGCCATTGTTTGTAAAGCGATTACAAAGCCAAGCCATGGGTTGCGATATACTTACGAATGAAGCAATAAGTGTGCCAGTGCAATTAGCAAATAAGTTTGAGCTAGATCATCAATTCCATGCCCAGGGTAGGACAATTTGTCCTAACTGACATTTTAGACGGGACATAAAAGGGCGTTTTAAGTCTGAGTATTTAACTCGATCACGCATTGCAACATAAAATCATAGTCTCGGAATGATTATTGCTATGCTGCAGGCAGCCAATTGCGAATAGATGATCTTTATGACTAAGAGTAAACAACTCACTTTTTTAAAAACCCAAGCCGATGTGCCGTTGACCATTGCAGTAAAGGCAACCAACGAGCAAGGTGAAATCGTCGATAAATTTATTGCCTGTGAACGTCCCCTCACGGTTTACCTGAATTGGCGTCCAATTGTGACGCTAATGACACTTGGAGCCCGACCGGAGGCTTTAGCACTGGGGTATCTTAAAAACCAAGGCTTTATTTCTGATGTAAAACAACTCGAGTCAGTCATCGTCGATTGGGATGTTAATTCTGCCGCCGTACTCACCCAAGAGACGACCGAGCATCTTGATGAAAAGCTGGCAGAAAAGACCGTCACCACGGGCTGTGGTCAAGGTACAGTGTATGGCGGTTTTATGGATGGGCTAGACGATATAAAACTGCCCACTCCCCAGCTTAAACAAAGCATGCTTTATAGCTTGTTAAACAATATTAGTGCCTACAATGAAACCTACAAAAATGCGGGTGCCGTACATGGTTGTGGCCTTTGTCAGGGCGACCAAATAACCGGTTTTATCGAAGATGTGGGCCGCCATAATGCCGTCGACACTTTAGCCGGTGAAATGTGGCTCAAGCAAGAGTTAGGCGGCGATAAACTGTTTTATACCACTGGGCGACTCACCTCTGAAATGGTGATAAAAGTCGCTAAGATGGGCATACCGGTACTGCTGTCCCGCAGTGGCGCAACCCAGATGGGGCTTGAACTAGCACAAAAGTTAGGCATCACTATGATTGCCCGTGCCAAGGGACGCCATTTTCTGGTTTACAATGGCGCCGAGAACATTGAATTTGATGCCACACCACCTAAACGCAACATCAACTAACCAATAGAGATTTAAAGGAATATTGATGACCGAGCCAAGTGAACTCATCTACATGAGTGCAAAACAGGTGGCTGAATACTTAGACCTTAATGAAAAAAAGGTCTATGCAATGGCAAACGATAGAATATTACCTGCGACTAAAGTCACTGGGAAGTGGCTATTCCCCAAAATACTCATCGACCGCTGGGTTATGGACTCGTGCCACAGCGGTATGCTGTCCGATAGAATGCACATCACCGGCAGTGACGATCCGCTGCTATCCATGTTGGTGGCTCGCCTAATGTCGCGTATCGGTAAGAGTGATTTAGTCAGTTACAGTGCCACAGGCTCACGCATGGGGCTGGATCTGCTGTCGCGCGGCTATGCCGATGTATGCACCCTACACTGGGGCAATATCGAAGAGCGTAATATTCGCCACCCCGCCCTGCTCAAGGGCTACCCTAACCACCAGCAATGGGTCATGGTTCACGGTTATACCCGCCAGCAAGGCTTAATGATGCGCGCCGAAATGCACCATAGATGCCAAGAAGAGGACAGGCTAGTTAGCTTGCCTTGGCGCTGGGTGGGCCGCCAATCGGGGGCCGGTAGCCAACAGCATTTAGAGCACTGGCTGATGAAACAAGGGGCGAGTATCGAACAGCTAAATACTGCCGTGACCGCCTATAGTGAACGGGAGTTGGCAGGATTTATTGCCCGTAACGAGGCCGACATCGGCTTTGGCTGCCAATCGGTCGCATTGGAAAGCGGCTTAAGCTTTGTGCCGCTAATCACTGAGTCATTCGACTTTGTTATGCCGCAAGGCATCTACTTTCGCCGCCAGCTACAAGCGTTATTCGATATGCTCAGCAGTACCCAGACCCGACAACTGGCCACACAATTAGGCGGATATGACCTGAGCCAGTGCGGACAAATGCTCTGGACCGCGTCATAATTAAGCCACATCATGTTTTATATTCTTTAACGAAATTTAGATGTGATAGGGTACACGCCGCATAACCCATGCACGAGACCAAAGGAGATATCGTGGAAGCTGAGTTAAACGAGATCCAAAACTTCTTAGTAAAATATCCGCCTTTTGACTTGTTACCTGAAGAAGTTATCGAACGCATTAGCCGGCATGTAGAGATATCTTATTATCGTAAAGATACGCCTATCATTCATCTTGGTGATCATATCAATGATCTTTACATAATTCGTAGCGGCGAGGTCGAAGTATACCGCAGAAAAGGAGAGCTCTATAACAGGCTCGATACTGGTGATCTTTTTGGCCAAATGGGATTACTTACCAACAATAAAATTCGCTTTCCGGTTAAAGCTATTGAAGACACATTGGTCTACTGTCTTCCTGAAAACATTTTTCAAGAACTTTACGAGCAATATGATGTCTTTGCCGATTTTGTCGAAGTTGAAGATAACGCACGTTTACGTCAGGCGGTATCAAATTCTACTAATCAAAATGATCTCACCTCACCTAAAGTACGGACCTTATTAACTCGCGAGCCCCCCTATATAAACAAGACAGAAAGTATACAAAATGCAGCTATATTGATGGCTAAAGACAATGTTTCCTCTCTGTTAGTAATAGATCCTGATGTACTAGAAAATGATGAAGATGATACATCACCATTAATGGGCATCATCACAGATAGAGACCTATGTACCCGTGTATTAGCCGAAGGCATAAATCCAAGCCATGAAGTCGGTTCTGTTGTAAGCACAGATGTCATCAGTCTAGATCACAACGCCTATGTCCACGAAGTGATGCTAACTATGCTTCGTTACAACGTTCACCATCTACCTATTTTGAAGGGGCGCCAACCTATAGGCATCATTGAAGCCACTGATATCGTGCGCTACGAATCACAAAACTCACTACTGCTAGTAAGTAGTATCTTTCAGCAACTATCGGTTGACGAGCTAGTGATGCTATCAAAGCAAGTTAAAGACAGCTTCGAGCGTATGGTTAATGAAGACGCTAATTCTCATATGATTGGTAGCGCTATGTCAGTGATAGGGCGTAGCTTCAAACAACGCATACTGGAACTCGCCGAGGAAAAATTTGGCCCACCACCTATCCCTTATTGTTTTCTAGCATTGGGCTCAATGGGGAGAGATGAGCAACTTATCGTTACAGATCAAGATAACGCTATTATCTTGGATGAGAGTTATGATAAGGAAAAACACAATGATTACTTTGCAAACTTGGCTAAATTTGTCTGTGATGGACTCGATAAATGTGGTTACAGTTATTGCACGGGTGACATTATGGCAACCAATCCCACATGGCGTATGACACGCAAGGAATGGGAAGAGTGCTTTGCTGATTGGATAGATAACCCCAACCCCAAAGCTTTACTTAACGCCTCTATTTTCTTTGATCTTGATGGTGTATATGGCAGGCTTAAATGGGCTGAACAGCTCAATGGTTTTATCGTCCGCCGAGCTAGAAAAAACAATCGCTTCTTAGCGTGTTTAGCAAGGAATGCTCTCAATCGTAAACCTCCATTGGGATTCTTCAAAGACTTTGTCATGGAAAAAGATGGTCGTCATAATAATTCCATTAACCTCAAGCGTCGTGGCACTGCACCTCTTGTAGATCTCATTCGTGTACATGCGCTATCTGTAGGTTCTAGGGCACGAAACTCGTTCGAACGACTCGATGATATTATTGACGCCGCTATACTTCCAAAAGGGCGCGGTCAAGACCTACGCGATGCCATGGAGTTTATATCCATGGTGCGTATCCGTCACCAAGCCTTTGATGTAAAACTTGGAATAGATCCTGATAACAACATAGAGCCCGAAAACTTATCTGACTTTGAACGACGGAACCTCAAAGATGCATTTCAAATCTTAAGTAACGGACAGAATTTTCTCAAGTTCCGCTATCAAGCCAATAATCAATTCAAGTGAGTGCACTATGCTAAAAAAATGGCTTTCGCATCCAACTATCGACTGGCCGGGAAAATTCAAGCAAAAACTAAAAACGCTAAAAGAGGGTAGCTTACGCGATTATTATGCCACATCGCTTCCCGATGGAAATAACCCCATCGGCAAAATAGAGTTCCTCTCCATGGACTTTGAAACAACAGGTCTAAATGCAGATAAAGACGACATCATCAGCATAGGAACAGTGCCTTTTAACTTAGATCGTATCTTGCTCAATCGCGCAAAATCTTGGACGGTGAGGCCAAGAGAAAAGTTAGCCGAAGATTCTGTCATCATCCACGGTATTACCCATACCGACATCTTAGATGCACCGGACCTATCGGTTATATTCGAGCAGGTATTAAATGAGATGGCAGGTAAAATAATAGTGGTTCATTGCCAACAAATAGAACGACTATTTTTAGAGCGGGCCTTAATGACCCGAATCAACAATGGCATCGAATTTCCCGTGGTGGACACCATGGAACTGGAATCGAGAATCCAACATAAACTTCGCGCTAGAATATGGAACAGGCTCAAAGGCGGCAAATCTCTTTCAAGAAGGCTTGGATCCTGTCGGCAACGGTATGGATTACCTCCTTACTCGCCTCACCATGCCTTAACCGATGCGATTGCTACGGCTGAGCTTCTTCAAGCACAAATTGCACATCACTATGATCCACAATCACCTATCAAAGAATTCTGGCAATAGAGTCCACAAGAGATTAAGGCCTCCCTATAAAAAAGGAGGCCAGTAACCTAGCCTCACTATAATCTCATCAACTAAAAGCGTTCAGTACGCATCCCTTTAATCAGGCTGACACACATCAACAGCAATATAAATGTGAATGGCAAGGCAGTAGAGATCGCTGCGGCCTGTAAAGCCTCAATCGCTTGAGCTCCACCAATCCACAATAATGCAATCGCTATAGCGCCCTCTAATAGTGCCCAAAATATGCGTTGAGGTACCGGTGCATCCATCTTACCTCCGGCTGTAATACTATCGATCACTAATGACCCTGAGTCTGAAGAAGTAATAAAGAAGACCAAGACTAAGAGAACAGCAATAGCTGATAATAATGTACCAAACGGCAAAACATCAAACATCTGGAACATTGCTAAAGGCACTTCGGTAAGCCCCTGCGTACCAAGTTCACCTACTTTATTGACCACTTGATCGATTGCCATCCCGCCAAATACCGACATCCAGAGAAGCGTTACAAAGGTTGGAACCAACAATACTGCGGTGATAAATTCACGCACGGTGCGTCCTCTAGACACTCGCGCAATAAACATACCTACAAATGGTGACCAAGATATCCACCAAGCCCAGTAAAATACAGTCCAACCTTGGAACCAGGCTTCATCGGTACGGCCATGAGGGTTACTTAAAGGGATAATGTTCTCAACATAGGACATCAGCGTAGTATATACCGATCCAAAGCTAACGTAATAACCTATCACCGCAACAAAAATAAGTAGTATAAGAGCCACTATCATATTGATATTACTGATAACCTTTACACCACCATCGATGCCTCGCATAACAGAAACGACCGCCAGTAAAGTTACGCCAATAATCACCCCAATCTGCAGACCTAACCCAGCCTCTATGCCAAATACATGATGAATACCACTCGCTGCCTGCTGCGCCCCTAACCCCAGAGAAGTTGCCAGACCAAATAAGGTTGCCAACACTGCCAATATGTCGACAATATGCCCCGCCCATCCCCAGGCTCGGTCACCTAAAATTGGGTAAAAAATAGAACGAATTGATAAAGGAAGTCCTTTATTGTAGGCGAAGAAAGCTAAAGATAAGGCCACAACGCCATAAATAGCCCAAGGATGCAACCCCCAATGGAACATAGTCGCACCTAGCGCGATTTTGGCAGCTTCAGGCGAATAAGCCTCTACACCTAAGGGAGTTTCATACCAACCAGTAAAATAAGCAACAGGCTCAGCAACACTCCAAAACATTAATCCTATTCCCATACCCGCAGCAAACAACATAGATAGCCAAGAGAAGAAAGAATAATCAGCTGTCGCCTCACGCCCACCTAACCGTATTTTGCCATAGGGTGAAGCAATTAATCCCAAGCAAAACAAGACGAAAACATTGCCTGACCAAATAAATAACCAATCAAATAAACCAATAATTTTCCATTTGATACCATCCAATGCCGCCTTCGATGTTTCGGCATCTGTGACTAAGGTTGCGATTAGAAATGCAACAATAAGCCCCGCGCTAATACCAAATACAGGGTTATGTACATCAAACCCCCACTTCTGCACATTATCCTGACCAACCGTATAGTCGGTACTATCGATACTGTACTTATCAATACCTTTTGTCATCGATTATCCCCACTAAAAAAACCTAAAGAATAACTATTGAAAAATCATTCCAGATTGCCAAAAATGATTTCAACTCATAGTAATATAGTAAATATTATTTTCTCCTATTGTATTCTTCTATATGGCCACGTCCAATAAAATGCCAATTTTTACTAACTTTAACGACCTTTAGGCGGTTAAATAGGCTTTATCCCAAGAATAAACAGTTATTGAAACCCACCACCATGATTAGAGCACTAACTAAAAAGTTGCTATTCATCTGTATCTGAACTCAATAATCGGTACCCATCAAATATGGTTTATTCACATTGAGTATTCGATATGGACGGGCAACAGGATAAACGAATCACTCCCTATGATGATCAATCAACTGAATGCTGATGATGCTTAAAAATGAAAGAGTACCTAGTAAAAAGTTAACAAGAAGCTCAATTAAACGACGAAAAATAGCTCTCATTAAAATAGGGAAAGTAAGAAACACAAGATTTATTAAGCAAAGCTTGATAAAAAAATGACTTCACACCAACATCTATATTCCTATCTGTTTTACTTTAACAACTGATCTAACGATTCACGACCAACGTACTGCCTGCAAATGATGAGGAAATGTCATGACCATTACCAACGCCAAAATTAGCCATGCCAAAATCAAGATCACCAATTTGAGGTTACGCACCTTTATCGGTTTTAATCCCGATGAACGTGAGAAACAGCAAGATGTGGTGATCAATATTGAGATCCACTACCCAGCCGCACTTTCGGCTCCAGACAGATGATGTCAGTGACGCACTCAACTATAAAGTGATCACCAAAAAAGTGATCCAGCACGTTGAGGAAGGTCGCTTTTTATTACTGGAAAAATTAGTGTCCGACATACTCACCATTAGCTGTGAGCATCCATGGGTGCGTTACTGCCAAGTGACAGTAGACAAACCCCACGCCCTGCGATTTGCCGACTCAGTCTCATTATCGCTAGAAAGCCACTTAGATGACAGATAGTCATCATTAACCGTTTTATCGCGGAGTATTTGTTATGAATCCAGCTGCACAGCAAGTGAGACAAGCGTTAATCGCCCAAGGTTTAGAAACCCCATTGCGTGATAATCCCCTGTCTTCGCAACAGAAGTATGAGCGGATAAAAGGATTAATGACCGAAGTGGTCGACACTTTAGGGCTAGACCTCAATGATGACAGCCTGTGTGAAACCCCACATCGTATTGCCAAAATGTACGTCAATGAGATCTTTGCCGGTATCGATTACGACAACTTCCCCGCGATTGCTCAAATTGACAATAAAATGGGTGTTGACGAGATGGTCAAAGTCAGTGACATCAGCCTGACCAGCACCTGTGAACATCACTTTATTACCATAGATGGCACGGCAAAAGTGGCCTACATCCCTAAGTCATCGATCATAGGTTTGTCGAAAATCAATCGTATCGTACGCTTTTTTGCTCAACGGCCTCAGGTGCAAGAGCGGCTGACCCAACAAATATTGGTGGCACTGCAAACCTTACTCAATACCGATGATGTGGCGGTATCGATTTCAGCGACCCATTATTGCGTCAAATCACGCGGCATTATGGACAGTCAATCATCGACGCAAACCACCGCATTAGGTGGCTGCTTTAAGTCGAATCACCATACTAGAGCCGAATTTCTTGGCTAACTTACCTACAGGGATCTTATGCAACCCACCATTTTAATCACAGGCGTAGGCAAGCGCATTGGTTTGTACTTAGCACAGCACCTTCATCGACAAAGGCTATCAGGTTATCGGGACTTTTCGGCGCCACTACCCCAGCATCGACGCTTTAAGCGAGGCGGGTGCTGATCTGTATTGCTGTGACTTTACCCAAGCTGAAGAGGTGCAAACCTTCATTGATGCCATCATGGCTAAGTATCCACAACTTGATGCCATTGTTCACAACGCCTCTCTGTGGTTACCCGATGACAGCCCGCTGGCGCCAGAGCAAATAATGGCCACCATGATGCAGGTACATGTGACGGCACCGTATCAGATCAATCTAGGGTTAGCCCCGCTGCTGATCCAGGGTGACCGCCTAAGCGACATCATTCACCTCACCGATTATGTCGCCCAAAAAGGCAGCAAAAAACATATAGCCTATGCGGCCAGTAAGGCAGCTTTAGAAAATATGACGCTATCGTTTGCGACTAAGTTAGCTCCGCACGTTAAGGTCAATAGTATTGCGCCTGCGCTGATCTGTTTTAATGAACATGATGACGAGCAATATAAACAGCAAGCATTAGCTAAATCGCTACTGCAACGTGAAGCCGGTGAAGTTGAGGTGCTTAAGGCGATTGAATATCTTATGGCAAGCCACTACATTACCGGACGCTCATTGGCGCTCGATGGTGGCAGGCATTTAAAGTAATTAGCCATAAAAATCATTGGTATTTTAAGTGCTTGTGATTTGAAGTAATAGTAATTTGAAATAATGGAGAGTTAAAAGAATAGGCGCCGAAAAAACCTAATATTGCAACGCAAAACAGCTAGCCCACCATCTGGGCTAGCGTATCAGCTAACAGCGCTTATGCACCGCAGGTACTGCAGTTTTGCTGCTTGGTCAGTTTCATCTCGCGAAACTCCATCGTCATCGCATCTATCATCAAAATGCGGCCCACTAAAGGTTTGCCCATGTGAGCAATCACCTTAATGGCCTCTACCGCTTGCAGGCAACCAATCATGCCCACAACTGGAGCCAAGATGCCTGACTCGACGCAAGTCAGTTGCTGGTCGCCAAACAGCTGGCTAAAGCAATGATAACAAGGTGTATCCCCCTGATAGTCAAACACAGTGACAGTGCCTTCCATACGGATCGCGGCGGCCGAAACCAGTGGTACCTTATGGGTAAAGCAACTGCTATTTAACTGCTCACGCACCGTCATATTGTCAGTGCAGTCCATCACGATATCGTGCTGCATGACTAAGGCATCAAGCTCTGAGTCATCTAGCACGGCATTGATAGTGGTAATCGCCACATGAGGATTAAGCTGACTCAAGGTTTCTTGCGCCGAGGCCACCTTAGGTTGGCCGATATTATCCGCTTGATGCAGCACTTGGCGCTGCAGATTAGACAACTCAACAGTGTCAAAGTCTACTAAGGTCAATTGCCCTACACCCGCCACGGTAAGATATTGGCTTGCGGCGCAACCTAAGCCGCCAACCCCTATCACTAAGACCTTGGCTTGTTTCAGCTTCTCTTGCCCCTCAAAGTCCATCGCCTTAATGGAGATTTGGCGACTGTAACGTAAGATCTCTCTGTCCGACAGAATGTCGTCATTATCGAGTGTCGATGTCATCTCAGCTTACCTACTTAACAGAGCACAGAATTAAAGGGTTCAACCGTCACTAAGCTACCCGCAGGCGTGTCACCCTGCTCTCGCGCTAAAATAACAAAGCAGTTAGCCAAGCTCATCGAGGTCAACATACCCGAACCTTGCCCACCGGTAATGCTCACCTCAGCTTGGCCTTGTTCGTTGTGGCTCAAAATACCGCGTTGATATTCAACCCGACCAGCAAACTTACGCAGATCGCTGCTCAGTTTCGCCTGCAGTAATAACGGCTTAGCGCGTGGCAAGCCTTGCATCTTATTGATAAGCGGCCATACCAATTTATAGTAGGTCACCATAGATGACACCGGATTGCCTGGTAGACCACAAAATATCGCCTTACCCAGTCGCCCAAAAGCAAATGGCTTACCCGGTTTCATGGCTAGCTTCCAGAAGGTAATTTCACCCTCTTCTTCTAAAATTTGTTTGGTGTAATCGGCGTCGCCTACAGAGACACCACCCGAGGTGAGTAGCATATCCGCTTGGGCAGCTCCGGTACGAAATGCCTCACGAATCGCCTCAGGATCATCTGCAATCACCCCCAGATCGACCCACTCAACATTGGATCGAGTCAATAAACCTTGAATGCTGTAACGGTTAGAATCATAAATCTGCCCCGGCGCTAACTCGCTGCCAACCGGACGCAGTTCGTCACCCGTTGAGAAAAAGGCCACTTTGACACGACGCACAACGCGTACTTGGCTCGCTCCTATGGTGGCGAGCACGCCCATTTCGGCGGCGCCAATCTGGGTGCCAGCCCGTAAGACTTTATCGCCAGTGTTAAGCTCTTCGCCGCGATAACGCACATTGGCACCAACCGCATCAGGCGCTTCAATGGTAATGCTATCGCCGTTGGCACGGGCTTTTTCTTGCATCTGCACGGTATCGTAACCGGCTGGCAATGGTGCGCCAGTCATAATGCGCACGCAGGTATTGGGTTTGGCCTCGCCGTCAAACGGATGTCCTGCAAAAGAGTGACCGATCAGCGTCAGGGTGTCGTTGTTGCTTAAATCTTGCAATCGAAAAGCATAGCCATCCATTGCCGAGTTATTAAAGGGAGGCAAATCAATACTCGATGCCAGATCTTCAGCTAATACTCGGCCTAAGGCATGGGGAAGCTGCACCATTTCAGAGTCACTAAGAGGCATGACTTGATCGAGCAGTTTAACAATCGCTTCGTCTGGGTGCATAAGGCTAGGCTGAGAACATGGATCAAATTTCATGGGCATCGGTTACCTTAAAGATAAGTGTTTAAGCAAAGATTGATGCTCATTATGCCACGCTGATGAGAGAAGGCCATGATCTCCATGGCAGTTTTTGCCATAGTGCGAACAAATCAATCCTCAGCAAGCTAACTGAGCAGCTTGCGCAATTAACGACTTAATATAGCGCGAAACAAGACTGTCACCTACCGCCAATCGCAAGGCTTATGCCTACAATGCACCGCTTGTTAATGACTTAATCAAGGGGCCGTTAATCCGACAAATATTTGATAGGCTCAACACTGACGCAATGATAAATATTTGTATTTGAAACATTAAGTTAAGTAAATTTAGTTGCATTTAACCGCCTGCTTTTACACAATAGTCCAGCTTAATACAATGAACATAACAAGGATCTACTATGCTGGCACAAACGATGATTGATCAGTTGAACGCACAAATTAATGTGGAGTTCTTCTCCTCAAACCTCTACCTGCAAATGAGCGCTTGGTGCGAAGACAAGGGCTTTGAGGGTGCCGCTAAATTTATGCGTGCCCATGCTGACGAAGAGATGCAGCACATGCACCGCCTATTTACCTACGTTAGCGAAACGGGCGGCATGCCACTGATTGGCGCCATTGAAGCACCGCAAGCTGAGTTTGATTCATTACTGGCCCTATTTGAACACACCTACGCCCATGAGCAGATGATAACCAGTAAAATCAATGCACTTGCTCATGCTGCATTCACTAATCAAGACTATTCTACTTTTAACTTCCTGCAGTGGTATGTCTCTGAGCAACATGAAGAAGAGAAGTTGTTTAAATCGATCGTCGATAAGATTCGCCTGATTGGCGAAGATGGTAAGGCGTTATTTTTTGTCGATAAGGATTTGGCGCAAATGGCCATTGAAGAGTCGGCGAGCGTGATGACCTCGGGTCAATAAACCGCTAACAGATCGCTAGTGTCTATTTGAAATAGACCTTATGAGTGGTCGATATTGGTGGTAAATGATAAACAAAGAGCCATATATTGGCTCTTTGTTTATTTATTAAGCCTATTAACTCGCTTGAGCCAGTAACGACTTACGGTAAATCACGATATCTTCTATGGTCAATACTGGCATTTGATGCTGCTCGCCAAACGCGATGATCTCAGGCAATCTCGCCATGGTGCCGTCAGGATTGGTCACCTCACATAATACGCCCGCAGGTTTCAGCCCTGCCAGCAGCATCAGATCTATGGTGCCTTCGGTATGGCCTCTGCGAGTCAATACGCCACCGGGCTGAGCACGTAGCGGGTACACATGACCAGGACGAGCCAGATCACAGGCACTAGCCCCATCGGCGATCGCCGCTTTAATAGTGGTAACCCGATCGGCAGCCGAAACGCCGGTTGTCACCCCAACTTTGGCTTCGATGCTCACGGTAAACGCGGTGCCATACTGGCTTGAGTTATCAGCCACCATGGGCGGTAACTGCAATTGTTTAACCCGCTCATCAGGCAGGCATAAACAGACTATGCCACTGCATTCCCGAATAAGCAGCGCCATCTGTTGATTGGTTAAGTGCTCGGCTGAATAAATAAGATCACCTTCATTTTCGCGATCTTCATCGTCGACCACCAACACGCCTTCGCCAGCGCGTAAGGCTGTCAACGCGGCTTCAACACGGGTATTGGCATCGCCAAAGGCTGAGAGTAAAGACTGATTCATGGTTAAATCCTTAGTAATACTAATAAAATGGTTTTGTGCCAGAATCAGGGCATATAGAAAATAACACCGATAAGCCTGCGCTTATGGTGGTGTTGAATAAGAGCCAGGGTCACGTTAGCGAACTAAGCCCAAGCTTAGAGCGCAGCATACGCTGTTTGTGGTTCTTATATTCTCTTTCATCCGGACTCAGTGCGCTTACGCGCTCATTACCGTCGGCTCTGGAATACTTTTAACATGCTATCTCTACACGCAACAAGGGCACCAGATCTGCTGACCCTAACCTTGGAAAAGATTAGGCGCTCGCGGGCTTAAGTTGCATCTACAACTATCACCGCCGGTGGGGAGTTACACCCCGCCCTGAGAATTATTAATGTCACCTACTCACTGAATATCGGCTCAACTGCCTATTTTTAAGCGGCGCAGCGTCACTGTTAAACGGACTCGCTAACGGGCTCACACTGGGTCTGCGTAACAGCAGTAAAACCGTAAATATTGCTGGAGGGGCTAATCTTAATTACTTAGGATCAGCACATTAGGCGCAAATAGGGTGCGCCAATTTGAAACAAATAACAAGCTAGCAGGTGACAAGCCTAAACTAAATCACCTAAGCTCAAGCTTTACAGGCAAACTCGCACTGGTTTACCACGCTATCGATAATAAAGGTCGTCTTTAATGCATTCAATTTCTCCACCGCTCGCCGCCAAAAAGCCACACTCATTGATACATCATGGTGTAGAGAGGATCGATAACTATTATTGGTTAAGAGACGATACGCGTCAGTCACCAGAGGTGATAGCGCATCTCAATGCCGAAAACAACTACCATCAACAATGCTTTAAGCCCTTCGCGCCTTTACAGGCACGTTTATTCGATGAGCTGGTCGGCAGGCTAGATAAAGATGAGTCGAGTGTTCCTTACTACTGGCACTCCCATTGGTATTGGAGTCGTTACCATAAAGAGGGGGAATACCCTATCTTACTGCGTAAACCACAGCTTAATAGTGATGCAGAAGAGGTGCTGTTAGATGTTAACCAACGCGCCCACGGCCATGAGTTTTATGGTCTGGGCAGCTTCGCCATTAGCCCTGACGAACAGTTATTGGCCTTTAGTGAAGATAAACTGAGCCGGCGCATCTACACCATACACATTAAGCACCTCGAACAAGGCGAACTGCTGGAAGATACACTCGAAGGCACTGACGGTAGCATAGTGTGGGCTAACGATAATCTGCACCTGTTTTACATCGCCAAAGATCCACAAACCCTGCTGGGCTACCAAGTGTTCCGTCATCGTTTAGGGCAACCACAATCGGCCGATACACTCGTGTATGAAGAGCAAGATGACAGCTTCTACCTCAGCTTAGGTAAAAGTTTAGATGAAACTCGTATCGAGCTATACCATGAAAGCACGATCACCAGTGAGGTCTCGGTGCTCAATGCCGATCAAGCTCTTGACCACTTCACTGCACTACTGCCCAGAGAAACAGGCCATGAGTATTCGGTGGCTAAACGGGGTAGCAACTATTTTATTCTTACCAACTGGCAGGCGGTTAACTTTCGCCTGATGCAAGTGGCCGAAGCGGATTTTGCCAATAAGCATGTTTGGCAGGAGGTGATTGCTGCCGATGACCAATGCCGCATAGAGGAGTTCTTGGTACTGCAAGATTACCTTATTGTGCAGCAGCGCCGTCAGGGACTAAGCCAGATCACCGTCTATCCGGATCAGCTACCTAGCTATCAAATCGACTTCGATGATCCCGCTTATGTGGTGGGTTTTGATGTTAATCCTCGCCAAGATAGCCACCAGCTTAGGCTCTATTATGCTAGCCCCACCACCCCAGAATCGATTTACCAATACGATTTGACCCAAGCCTCACCCAAGCAGTTACTCAAAAGGGAAAACGTATTAGGCGGCTTTAATAGCGAGCACTATCAGGCTGAACGCCTCTTTATCGATGCCAGAGATGGCGCGAGCATTCCCGTTACCTTGGTGTACAACAAAAGCCTATTTAAACGAGATGGCAGCAACCCACTGTACCAATATGGTTATGGCGCATACGGTTACACCATAGATGCTGATTTTGACAGTGCCATATTAAGCCTACTTGACCGAGGCGTGGTTTACGCCATTGCCCATGTGCGCGGTGGCGAAATGCTCGGCCGACCTTGGTATGACGCAGGCCGGCTATTTAACAAGCAAAATAGCTTTAACGATTTTATCGATGTCACCCAAGCATTGATCCAGCAACAATATGCCGATCCTCATAAAGTAGTTGCGACGGGGGGCAGCGCAGGTGGCCTGTTGATGGGCGCCGTGATTAACCAAGCACCCGAACTCTACTTGGCCGTGGCCGCCCATGTGCCTTTTGTCGATATAGTAACGACCATGCTAGACGAGTCGATTCCACTCACCACCAATGAGTATGACGAATGGGGCAACCCTAACGACAAAGATGCCTTCGACTATATGTTAAGTTATTCGCCCTATGACCAAATTACGCGTCAAGCTTATCCTCACCTTTTGGTCACCACTGGCCTGCATGACTCTCAGGTGCAATATTTTGAACCCGCTAAATGGGTGGCGAAATTAAGAGAATATAAGACCGACGACAACTTATTACTGTTCCATATCGATATGGAGGCTGGGCACGGTGGCAAAAGCGGTCGCTATCGCCGCTATCAAGACACGGCTGAAGAGTATGCTTTTTTATTAGGGCTGTTAGGCGCAGAGCCAATATTAACCAACAGCAAAAACTGTCGTTAACCTCGCCGAGCAACACAAGAGCTATCGATGACGACAGGCAAACCTTGGTTTTTATATATCGTTGAGTGCCATAAAGGCCAGCTCTATACCGGCGTGACAACCGACATAGCACGCCGCTTTAAAGAACACCAAAGCGGCGGCCCTAAAGCCGCTAAATTTCTGCGCGGTAAGGGGCCGCTGCAATTGGTTTATCATGAGCAGTTAAGTTGTCACTCTACGGCACTGAAGCGCGAAATAGCGGTTAAGAAGCTCACCAAAAAACAAAAGCTGACATTAATACAAAATGAGGCCAATATTCATATCGTTAGCTAATTTCAGCTTTATATTGATGATGTTTAGTGATTATCCCCATAGAAATATCCATCGACAATCAATCTAAATACCTGCCGCGGCTTGATCATAAGCACGCGGCTTTACTTAGTCATAGCAAAGCTCTATTGTAGGCAAAAATTGCTTATTTGAGACGATTATGGGCACCACCACACACGAAAAGGCTGATGGATTGCCTAAACAATATAAGCAGCATCAACGCAGCTTTTTCGGCTTAATGTTAGTGTTAAGCTCTATTTTTTTAATCACGCTGCTTCCCGATGTAAACCTTACTCTGTTTAGACTACTCAATGGAATTGCGGCAGTGTTACCCGATTGGCCCATATTGCTACTTACAGATTTAGGCAATGGCGTCACTCTTGGGGTGATCACCTTATGCTTCTTGATTAAACGCCCCGAGTTAATATTACGGGTGATCATTGCCAGCGTGTTGTCATTACTGTTAGTACCACTCTTAAAACAATATTTTGATGCACCGCGCCCCGCCGCGGTGTTAGACGTACTTAATATTATTGGCGACACCCGGT
Source organism: Shewanella sp. 553 (assembly GCF_059338375.1). Taxonomy (NCBI): domain Bacteria; kingdom Pseudomonadati; phylum Pseudomonadota; class Gammaproteobacteria; order Alteromonadales; family Shewanellaceae; genus Shewanella; species Shewanella sp. 553. The sequence goes on along the minus strand of NZ_CM181701.1, from coordinate 38,990 downwards.
TAAGCCATAGTTTCCCCTCGGGCCATACTGCCAGTGCTTTCCTGTTTGCAGGTACCCTATGGTTTGCTTACCAAAGCCGCACCATTAAAACATTAGCCATCGCGCTTGGTGCTATCGTTGGCATATCGAGGATCATTGTTGGCGCTCACTGGCCACAAGATATTATGCTGGGTGCGATCGTCGGATTACTCTGCGCTTATGCTGCTGCGTATTGTCCACCAACTCAGTTACAGCGGGTCAATAACGCATTAATGCTGATGTTTTTATGGTTAGTGTTGATGATCTGCGAGCTGGAAAAAAGCTTTGATAAGGACATTATTTGGCAAGTGTTACTACTAAGATGGGGACTGCTGTTTACCGCCGCGGCTCTGTTCTTACGCCAATACAATATTAAACAGCTGTTGATACAACGCTTTGGTTCAAAAGTGTAATAGACATGCGTAAACGGTCTTGACGCTAAGTGGGCGATGACCACCGCTATCATCAATTCACAACTACGCTTATGGACTCCCCCTAATCTGCTCTAGGCAATCAGGGGGAAAGCCATTAATCCATGGTGACGGGCCCTTGAATATTGTCAAAATTCAGATCGCCCGAACCAGACTCGATAATGTGTAATCCTTTGCTGTTATCGACACTAATACTTCCAGAACCATCATCGATGGTGACTAAGCCTGCCACATGATTAATGACTATCGAGCCAGAACTATCAAGCACTGACACATCGCCATTCACCTGCTGGATCTCGATACTGCCTGAGCCATCCGTTAAGCTGATATTCCCTTCAATATTTTGCAATGCAATACCGCCTGAGCCGTCATCGATAGTTAATCCCTTAGCGCCATCGATAGTGATGCTGCCAGAGCCATCGGTAATAATCATTTCGGCGTTCACGCCACGAATCTCAATACTACCTGAGCCATCATCCAGCGTTAGTTTCATATTGGCAGGCACTTTAACCACCAGCTCCATATAGGGAGAGTTACCACTCGTCAACGAGACCCGACTGAAGGAGTCAAAATTGGCGATCAGTTTGGCATGTTGACCTTCCTGTACTAAGCTAAGCTCTGGCTCGGCGCCATCATACCCATAAATACCCGCCTCGATATGCACCTTACTGAGGCCATCAACCCCTTTAATAGTCAGCGAACCCGCCCCAGTTTCGGCTACGAGGTGTTGTAACTGTGTAGCATCAAGTGTTAACTGTTGCCTGACGGTGATAATCAAACGAGGTCCCCCCGAACCTTTTGAGGAACATTTACCCATCCCCCCCCTTAAACCATGCGCAATAAAAAACGCAGCCTAAGCTGCGTTAATACTGATGATGCCGCAGGCCATTACTCGTCTCGCCAAACCGGATAGACCTGGTATTGCGCATCATAATAAGGGCTTCGAACATAAAACCAGCGTAATCTTGCCTGGGCATCAGCGGCAAAGGCAGGGTCTTGCAACGCTTGGGTAAATTCGGCCTGCAAGCTGGGGTCGGCCTCAAGCATTTGCGCCGCCAGCGGCTCTACCGCGTAATGCTCGATATATTCGGTGCGGGTAAATATGGGATTGAAAAAGCCCCATTGTAATAAGGAATCAGGCGACTGAGGCTCTAACAGCAATATCGCCAGATCCCCTAAAGGCTGCCGGGTATCAATCTTGACCGTGCCTGCCGGCAGTGTGGTCTGTAGCCCATGTGCGCTCAATTGCGCGCTCACTCGCTGGCGACCTTCATAATCTTGACTGCCAAACTGCGGCGCAGTTAATTGATATTGGGTCAACTTAAGCACCTTGGGTTCGGTTAGCGTTGTCATACGGATCCCATGAATTGCGAGGCGCTCAATCACATCAAGCCATTGAGGCGCAATATAATAGGCCGAGGGACGGTTGACCTTTATTTCAGCCAGAGTATTACCTATCACGGGTAAATTTTTATAGAGCTTAGGCTGGCCACTCCAACGCACCACCGGCTGACCACTGATGGGGCTGATTTCGGTGTGGTAATCAATCCCTTTGAAGTCCCACCCTTGCTGCTGTTGCTGGTCGCCCCACGTTAGGGTAATGCGATCGCTATAGCGATACCTGTCTTGCTTAATCGCCGAGCGCAGTGAAGTGGCTTGGTTGCCCACCAATTCAAGGGTGGCCGCTAACATGACATAGGTACCGAGCACTCGTTGCTTAAACGGCTTTAAACTATGATTTTCAATTAAAATCGTCGGCAGATGCCGAGCATCACCATAACCATTAGAGTAACGTGGACTGGCATTCCATAATGACATTCCCTTGCTCAAATCATTATTGTCGATAGCAAACACCAAGGGGCCCGCAATATGCCCTTGCCGCGTTAATGCCTGCTCCACATAAGGTCGGTATTGGGTCTCTAACCAACGAAAACTCGACGGGCTCAGCCCTTGAGCTAAGTTATAGCCAAAGGTGACATCATATTGATAATCGATGCCATCGGTAGCGTGTACATCGATATACAGATCGGGCTGCCATCGATTTATCGCACCCAACATATGCTGCATCTCTACTGTATCGGCCTTGGCATAATCACGATTCAAATTAAGATTGTTGGCGGTCGTGCGCCAACCCATCTCTATCGGGCCGCGCTGATTAACGCGATTATATTGACCACTGCGCTCATGGGCATCGACACTAAAAATCGGCACAAATAGCAAATTAGCCCCATCGAGCAGCGCCGCTTTATCACCCAATACCATGTCTCGCAGTAACATCATTCCGGCATCTTTACCGTCAATTTCTCCGGCGTGGATCCCAGCTTGCACTAACACTGTGGGTTTACCCGTCGCAGCCAAGGCCTCAGGGGTACCTGCCCCCTCATTCGAGGCTATCACCATCCAAATATCACGCCCCTGAGGACTCTTACCCAGCGACACCTTGTGTAACATGTCGCTACTGGCCACCAACTTATCTAACCAAACAAACGTCTCATCGTAACTTGGGCTGACCTTAAAACCGCCCTGTTCAAACGGAGTCGCCCATGGCGCGTCGCCATCGAGTAATAACGATTCACTTGCCCCATGCCACACCAAGCTAGGCGGTAGGATGGCATCGTTAACATAGGTTGTGGCAACCTGTGGGGTTGCAGTGGGTTGCTCTGCCCATACAGGCAAGCCAAACGTAAAAGGGAGTAACAGGAAAAGTGTCGATAACTGAGGGCGCATAGATGTTGACCTTACGGCTTATTTTTAGACAAACATATTTAACGAAATATCCTTTAAATGCAATACTCTAGCGCCAATAAAAAGCCCAGCAAGTGCTGGGCTTTTTGGTACGATAGAGTCAATTATGATTCTTTGTCAGCCGCCTTGGCGATAGCGGCATCACTGCCACCATTGCGCTCACGCTTACTGAAGATCCGTTCAACTATCACGAAGAAGATCGGAATAAAGAAGATCCCCAAGAAGGTTGAACTCATCATACCGCCGAGTACGCCGGTACCGATGGCGTTCTGACTACCAGAACCAACACCAGTGCTTATCGCTAACGGCACAACCCCTAGACCAAACGCCAGAGAGGTCATTAGGATAGGACGTAAACGTACCCGCACCGCGTGTAAGGTCGCTTCGACTAGGCCTGCACCTTTCTCATAGAACTCTTTAGCAAACTCGACAATCAAGATTGCGTTCTTCGTCGCTAGACCCACTGTGGTTAACAGACCTACTTGGAAGAATACGTCGTTGGGCAGGCCCCGACCATTCATCGCCAGTAGCGCACCAATGATCCCAAGCGGAACCACTAAGATAACCGCAAACGGCACAGACCAACTCTCGTACAGCGCAGCCAATACTAAGAACACGACTATGATAGAGAGTGCGTACAATGCCGGCGCCTGATTACCCGATAGGCGCTCTTCATAAGACAGGCCATTCCATTCAACACCAAATCCTGGTGGTAATTTGGCAACCATGGCTTCGATATCATCCATCGCCGCACCAGTACTATAACCCGGCGCAGTGCCCCCTTGAATGTTCATTGACGGCAAGCCGTTAAAACGCTCTAGACGCGGTGATCCATATTCCCATGAACCGGTAGCAAAGGCCGAGAAAGGCACCATTTCACCTTCGGCATTACGTACATACCAAGTATCAAGATCTTCCGGTTGCATACGGTACTGAGCATCGCCCTGTACGTACACTTTCTTCACACGACCGCGGTCGATAAAGTCATTAACGTAACTGCCGCCCCAGGCCGTGCCTAGCACACTGTTTACCGCATCGATGTCGACACTCAAGGCACGAAGCTTGGCGTGATCCACATGGATTTGATACATAGGCGCATCTTCCTGACCATTAGGACGTACACCGACCAAGTTGGGGTTTTGCGCGGCTAGCCCAAGTAACATATTACGGGCTTCAACCAACTTATCGTGGCCTTGACCATTTCTGTCTTGGAGATAGAAATCGAAACCGTTAGCGGTACCCAGTTCAATCACCGCTGGCGGCACAAAGGCAAACACAAAGGCTTCTTTCAGTTGCGAGAACATCGCCATAGAACGCCCAGCAATTGACTGAACATCTTGACCGGGTTCACCACGAACTGACCAATCTTTTAAACCGACAAACGCCAGACCCATGTTTTGACCGCTACCGGCAAAACTAAACCCAGAGACACTGAATACTGAGTTAACATTGTCACCCTCTTGGTTAAGGTAGAAGTCTGTGACTTTCTCCATCACCTTCTTGGTGCTTTCTTGGGTCGAGTTAACGGGCAAAATAGCCTGTGTAAACAAGATACCTTGGTCTTCGTCGGGTAGGAAAGCGGTAGGCATACGCATGAAAATCCAGCCTACGGCCACGGTCAATGCCAAGTAAACCAGCATGACACGTCCGGTACGCTTAATCATAGAAGCGACACTGGCCTCATAGCGTGATGTCATGGCATCGAACTTACGGTTAAACCAACCGAAGAAGCCGGTTTTGGCATGCCCTTCGCCTTTGGCGATAGGTTTTAACATGGTCGCACATAGCGCCGGCGTCAGGATAATCGCCACCATCACAGACAAGGCCATGGCAGAGACAATCGTGACCGAGAACTGACGATAGATAACCCCTGTCGATCCAGACATAAAGGCCATGGGTACGAATACCGCCGACAAGGTAAGACCGATACCCACTAGGGCTCCGGTGATCTGATCCATCGACTTACGCGTCGCCTCAAGTGGGCTCAGGCCCTCCTCTTGCATCACGCGTTCGACGTTTTCCACCACCACAATCGCATCGTCCACCAGCAAACCGATGGCCAACACCATGGCGAACATGGTGAGAGTGTTAATCGAAAAGCCGGTCGCCGACAAAATGGCAAACGTACCTAACAAGACAACGGGAACCGCAATAGTTGGGATTAACGTCGCGCGGAAGTTTTGCAAGAACAGGTACATGATCACGAAGACCAAGACGACGGCTTCTAGCAAGGTGTGCACCACGCCCTCAATCGATTTTTCAACAAAAGGCGTTGTATCATAAGGATAAACAACCTCTAACCCTTGCGGGAAGAACACCTTTAATTCATCAATTTTTGCACGCACACGCTCGGCTGTCGCCAACGCATTAGCACCAGTGGCGAGCTTAATCGCTAGACCCGACGCAGGCTTACCGTTATAAAACGATTCAACCGCATAGCTTTCTGCGCCAAGCTCAACACGTGCCACATCTTCTAAGAAGACCTTAGCACCAGAGCTGTCTGCCTTGATGATGATTTTCTTAAACTCATCGGCAGTTTGTAAACGACTCTGAGCCGAAACCGTGGCGTTTAACTCTTGACCTGCAATCGCAGGCGCCCCACCTAATTGACCGGCCGACACTTGCGCATTTTGCTCACGGATCGACGCCATAATATCTTGGCTGGTCAGGTTGTATTGGGTCAGTTTTAACGGATCGAGCCAAATACGCATCGCATATTGGGCACCGAACAACTGAATCTCACCCACACCCGCTACACGGCTAATAGGGTCTTGGATATTTGAGCCAACATAGTCGGCAATATCGGTTTTACCCAATGAACCATCAGATGAAACGAAACCCAATACCATTAAAAAGCCCGAGCTCGACTTGTTAACTTTAACTCCTTGCGCCTGCACCTCTTGTGGTAACAATGGCATGGCAAGCTGCAGTTTATTTTGCACCTGCACCTGAGCAATATCAGGATCGGCCTCGGCGTTAAAGGTTAAGGTAATTTGCGCGTTACCAAAGCTGTCACTGGTTGAGGCGATATAACGTAGATTATCAATCCCCGTCATTCGCTGCTCAATCACCTGAGTAACGGTATCTTCCATGGTCTTTGCCGAAGCACCTGGATAAACAGCACTAATCACGACGGTTGGTGGCGCAATACTGGGATATTGTGACACAGGGAGCTTCATAATAGAGAGCACCCCGGCCATCATAACGATAATGGCGATCACCCAAGCAAAGATAGGGCGATCGATAAAGAAACGAGCCATAACTTTACCCTACTTTTGTGATTGCTTATCTGATTGCGCTGCGTCAATCGGTTTTCCGGTCACTGGCGCACCGGGACGAATTTTCTGTAAGCCTTCAACAATCAATTGGTCGCCAACTGTAAGACCATCGATGATACGCCATTGATGGTTGATAACTTCTGCCGTAGTCACTACGCGCGCTTCCACTTTACTTTCAGCACCTATCACCATTGCAATGGCTTGGCCTTTGGGATTGCGCGTAATCGCTTTTTGCGGAACTAAAATCGCATGCGGATCTGTGCCCGTATTTAACATGGCGCGCACATACATACCTGGCAGTAGCACCCCATCTGGATTTGGGAACTCGGCGCGTAATGTTACTGAGCCGGTATTCTCATCAACACTGACTTCTGAAAACTGCAACGTGCCCGTATATGAATATGGCGTGCCATCTTCCAGCACTAAGGTGACATCGGCGTTATCGACAGCCTGTAATGAGCCTTGCTTCAATTTAGCTTTAAGACGCAATAATTGCGCACTCGATTGAGCAATATCCACATTGATAGGATCAAGTTGCTGAATGGTCGCCAATGTTTGGCTTTGATTCGCCGTCACTAACGCCCCCGCAGTCACATTCGACTTACCAATACGACCCGAGATAGGGGCTTGAACTTGAGTGTATTCAAGGTTGATTTTTGCGGTATTAATCGCCGCTTTCGCGACGGTAACGTTAGCTAAAGCTTCTTTGTATGCCGCCTCTGCTTCATCAAATTCTTGCTGGCTAATCGCATTGGTTTTAACTAACTCTTGATAACGAGCCGCTTTAGCTTTCGCCGAGGCTAAACCTGCATTTGCACGCGCCAAATCAGCTTCAGCACTCACTAATGCTGCTTTGTAAGTAGCAGAGTCTATTTGATAAAGTGACTGTCCTTTGACAACATCAGCCCCTTCGATAAAGCTACGCTCGGTAATAATACCGGAAACTTGCGGACGGACTTCAGCTTCAAGAAACGCTTTACTACGACCAGGCAGTTCAACCTGAATCGCTTGAGGTTGTGCCACAACCTGCATCACGCCAACTTCAAGACTTCGTGGCGCAGCTGCTGATTGACTCGGTGCCTCTTGCTTTCCACAACCCGTTATCCATAACGCCACACTTAAAACAGAGGCAATTTTCACTATTTGCCGCATGATAACTCCTAATCAAGGCCACAACAAAAAATGCCCTTTGGCAGCACAACATGCTACAGGGCAATCTTTTGGAAGCATTATTTATATTGAGACCATTTATCTCACACCTAGCGTATGTCAACAAGAACAATAACCTGCTCATTTTGTAAGTTAATGCAAATTTTTATAGGCAAGCATCGAGTGTTGTTAACAACTGGTTAAAAAAGGACGTTTACCCCCAGAAAAACACAATCTATGTAGTGAGAATGTGACACAACTCAGTATCAACCACGCTAACAACAGTAAATTTAGCATTAAGCGAACACAACCGTTCACAATTGTTCATATTTTTTGGTCGTTAGTTCATTCTCAGCATAATAGTCATTCATAAGTTCACTTTATAGTCATCACAACAAAACTTACCGTTAGCGAGATGATGATCATGAATACCGTTACAAAGCTAAAATACTCAGCCCTCATTGGCAGCTTACTACTATCAGCAGTATCCGTTGCACAAGCACAAGAAGATAATGAATTATTTGGTGGCAAACTCACGACTAAGCTTACTTTCGCATCTGACTATGTATTTCGTGGTGAATCCGAAACCATGGACGGTGATGTACCTGTGGTACAAGGTACATTAGGCTGGGGTAACGATGGCGGCTGGTATGCCGGAGTCTTCGCTTCCAATATCAAATTTGCCGATCCTAATTTAGAAATTGTCACCGCCCCCTATCTGGGTAAATTTGGCGAATTTGGCGATAGCGGTATCACCTATGATGTCATGCTATTTTCCTACCTCTATCCAGGCGCATCATACTCGAACTACACCGAGTTATGGTTGAAAGTGGGTAAACAGTTCGGCCGCACCAATGTGCAACTCGAAGTCACTCCTACGGTAGATGATTGGTTCGGTGTAGATGGCTGGCAAGGCGTCAACTACGCACTTCACCCTAGCTATACATTCGATAATGGCCTTAAGGTTTCTGGCAGTCTCGGCTATCAAGATCTTGATGGCGAAGGAGCTGAAGGTTGGAGTCACTGGAACCTTGGTGTCACTAAGGCCTTTGCCGGCTTAGACTTCGATTTGCGTTATCACGGCAGCACAGTAGATGAAGACCATAAAGTCTATGGCACACAAACAGAAATATTTGATGACCGGGTTGTTGTCGGGATCAGTAAGCACTTTTAACCGTCATTAAATTAGCGCCATAGTTTATCTCTAATAGTTTTATCTCTGCACTTTTTGCCAGCCAAAAATAGGCTGGCTTTTTTTGCATTGAAGCTAGCGATTCACTTGCCACCCTTTTTGTCATCAGATTCGGTTATCACCCACACTACAAGCCACAATGCGACTAATTTCAGCCAGCGGCAAACCGGACTCTTGCTGCCAAGTGTTAAATACCCTCTGCACCTGCGCTAAGCCACTCTTGGTGCTAAACCCGAAGTCGATTAACTTGTGCGCCTGAAAATAACCTTTAATATCATCAGATAATAGCAAGGTATCTTTGCCTATCGCGCGTAAAAAGTAGGCTCCGGTATTGCCGCCAAGACGATTACCGCGACGCTTGAGTTCGCTCCATAGACCTGTAATATCATCACTTGGCCAGTCGGCGATAAACTGGGCAAAACTGCCATACTCGAGTTTAATCTCGTGCACCATTAATGCGTTGTCATAAATGGCCATGGTTTTCTTTAGGTGCCTGATAAGGTTCTCATCACTGGCTCTTTGCTGCAGCTGCTCAGGTGAAAGCATTAATACCTTATGCGGCTCAAAATCAAAAAATGCCTGCTCGTAAGCTGGCCATTTATTATCGACAATGCGCCACACAAAACCACACTGGAACACCTTTTTACAGAGTTCAGACAGTAGCTGGCCGTCGCTGTAACGCTTAATTGAATCGTCAGACTCCACCACAGGCATCAAGCGTTTTAATGCAGCCTTCCCCCCTTTACGTTGGCAGGCCCGCTCGTAAATTTTCTCAAAAGATTCCAAAATAACGTCTCTCTAATCTTGGTCGTTTTACCAATAGGACAACTAATAGCCATTGCCCGTCGATTAACCACTCAATACCCCTCAGAAGCACAAAGCGATCATTTACAATGACAATCCCCCTTGTTATCGGGTTAGCACCCTGACTAATTAGGCTATCTAAGTAACCAATAAATATTTTATAGGCTAATTTTATTATTAAGATTAAACAATAAATGGAAATTAGACTGTATGGATGCCTCACAACTCTATCGCATGTTGGTATTTGCCAATGTCGTTGAGCAGGGTTCGCTCACAGCGGCGGCAACACAACTTGGGATCAGCCGCTCTATGGTGAGCCAACACCTTAAACGGCTTGAGAGCCGTTGCCAGCAGACACTGCTAAAGCGCACCACTCGCACGCAATTGCTCACTCAGGCAGGACAGCAGTTTTATTCCTACTGTGCCGAAGTACTGTTACTGGCAAAACAAGCTGATGCGTTACTACTCCCAGAAGATAAACAACTGCAAGGTAAGCTTACTATTGCAGCACCAGTTGCCTTAGGTGAGCACTTATTGGCGCCGATACTGGCAGACTTCCATCAGCATTACCCTTTGCTCAACCTGTCACTGCTATTTACAGATAACAGCCGCGACTGGCCAGAACAGCATATTGATGTCGCGATTCAAGTTGGCCAGCCAGACAAGCGCCTCTGGATGACAGTCGAGCTGGCTAAAGAACAGTATTCATTAGTGGCCAGCCCCAGCTATATCAGTCGTTATGGCAAGCCATTACATCCCGACAGTTTACCCCACCATCAGTGGTTAATGCAGGGGACGCATAGCCGGCCTCGTAGCTATCAGTTTCATCACCGCGATGGCTGCGTATTTTTATTGCAGCTGAGCCCTACCATAAGCTGTAATACCTTGCAGGCAACATTAACACTCGCTAAAGCGGGGTTGGGACTGGCTGTCCTTCCCGATTATTTGCTCAATAGCACAACACATCAGGGGGCATTAATACCGCTGCTGCCCGACTATCAGCTACAGCACAATACCATTTACGCCGTGCATGGCTATCACCGTACTCTGCCGCCAAGAGTAAGGTTAATACTAACGTTTTTACAGCGCAGGTTTAATGTGAAAAACTCGACCGTAAAGCAAAAAGCAGACTAAAGTTAGGGTATCAATTGGCGGCGCATGGCAATAAGTTAAGATGGAACTGTTTTATCATCCACTTTCAAGGTACTCACAAAAAGTACTGGTGGCGTTTTATGAAAAACAGGCCAACTTCTATCCTAGAGTTATCGACGTCAAGGATCCTTACTCACGTAATGCTTTTAAACAACAATACCCTTTAGGTAAGTTACCCCTACTCAAAACACCTTCGGGCAAATTACTGCCCGAATCCAGCATTATTATCGAGTATATTGATCATCAATTCGCCACAGGTACCCAGCTTATTCCTGCAGACTTTGAACATGCATTACAGGTCAGGCTGTGCGATCGTATTATTGATAACGATATAAGCAACAAGCTATATATGATTGAAAAAATGCAAATGCGCGCCGAACAAACCCCATTGAAAATCAAACAACTTGAAAATGACATTGTGGCCAGCCTGAGTAGCTTAAATGAACAATTGGGTCATTATCACTGGTTATGTGGTGATGCGTTTACCATGGCAGATTGTGCGCTAATCCCATCCATCATCGACGTCAGAAAGCGCTTTAAGCTGTACCAATTTGATCAACTTAATCGCTATCTGCACCAAGCTGAAAATCGCGGCTCATGGATGCAGGTTCAACAAGAGATTGAGCTGGCGAAGACAAGTGCGCAGGGAGGCTTTCGCCCTATTCCCTAATGCTACCAGCTCATCGATTTGAGATACGTTATAGATTACGTTCTTTTTTCAGCTGCAAGAATGCTTTCCACTTTACCACCTCAGGAGGCAGCTCTGGCGCGGGGCCTTCAAAACCCGCTTCTTTTACCATAGTAGCAATGGGTATCTGCTTGCGATCGCACACAAAGACGCCGCGCACATGGACGATACAACGCAGGATATTTTCGCTCACAAATCGCTGCTCAATATAAAAGTATTTGTCATCCCAGCCGACCACCTTACTTTGCACTTCAAATTTTCTCAGCGGCTTAATATCGCGAATATAAGTAAATTCCGCCGCATTGACGATGGGCATCCATTTGAGCTTAAGAAAGCGTTTCAACAACCCCATTTCTGCCAACATGTAGGTTCTGGCCAGATCCATAAAGGCGGGGTAACGTGAATTGGTAAGATGAAAGTTGATATCACAATCCAAAGGTAACGCACGATAATCAATCGTACTGGTACCGAGAAAATCAATACTACGACAATGGCGAACACGCCATAACATCAACCAAATCAAGCGAAAATACAGATTCATTACATTAGCGTCCTTTAAAATGAAGCCGAAAGGCTAGCAGAGGTCATACCTGATAACAAGCAAGATATCGGCCTGCACTTCAGTCGTAATGACACGGGCAAGTACAGTGTTTCTTAGTCTAATAAGCACAAAAAAAGAGCCATGATGGCTCTTTTAAACTCACGGTAATCTAACGCTATCTGGTAAGGTTAATAAGGTGCTCACCATATACTTTCACATCGTCCCAATCCGTGTAATCGATAACGGCTTTAGGGTCGGTTGGCCCATGAGTGATCTTCATGATCAGTTGGATCATCAATCTGTCATACCAACGCCAAGAGGGGTAATCAACCTTGCCTGCAATCACTTTGACATCTTTAGGTTTCCAAGGTGACAACTCAATGAATTTTTGCAGGTATTTATTGTTTTCAGGCACACGTTTCTCGGGATTACGCGCGACAACGTTAACACTAAAAAAGCTATTGGGTCTTGAGGCTAGCTGCTGCTGATATTGAGTCGCAAAGGCAAATACCGATTTATCATAACTGCCGTAAAGCACGCAGGCGCCTAAAGCAACGCAATCATACTTATCCCAGTCAATCGTCTCGACATGGCCTATCTGCACCACATCGCATTGATGCCCTTGCTGGCGAATATGTGTTGCTATTGCTTGGGTAATTTTGGCTGTATGCCCGCCACGAGAATAGTAAATAAGTAACACTGAAGCCATATCGCACCCATAATCAAAACCAGTTAAATTACATTGTTACAGCTTAATGCTTTGAAAACATATCAATGGATCACAAATTAGTTAAGGGTTTTGTGAAATATGCCACCTAATCATTAAAAAAATCGCGGTACAATATCTCAATTAAAATACTGATTAAGCTTGTAGACTCACAAATTGAGTTCGAGCTATAGACTAAGTATCATTGCCTTAAGCTGGCCGTTCAATTAGAGTCATCTAATCAAGTAGAGTGTAAGAGACTAACCTATGCAAAAAGATATCGATGTAGATACCATGGTCACCAATGCTCAAAGTGCTGCCAAGTGGCTCAAGGCGATTGCCAATCCCTACCGCCTGATGATCTTATGTCAGTTACTTGATAATGAACTCAGCGTCACTCAGCTTAATGAAACTGTGCCACTGAGTCAGTCGGCGTTATCTCAGCATCTGGCCGTGCTGCGCGCCGAAGATCTGGTCGCGACGCGCAAGAGTTCACAGATTGTCTATTACACCCTGAAAAACGAGCAGGTTACCGAGGTTATTTCGATTCTTTATAAACGCTACTGTGCCTAAGGCTGAGTAGCGCTACTCGCTGCGTTATCGCTCACTAAAAGCTTTACCAAAGGCTTTTACCTTGTCCCAATTAGTAAATTCGAAGGTGCCAGTCGTATCAGTTGGTCCTTTGGTGATCCACATGATGAATCGAATCATAAACTTGTCAAAAAAACGATATTTAGGGTAGTCAATCTTACCGGCAAAAACACCTAGTTGCTGCGGCTGCCATAACGACAGCTGTAAAAACTTTTTCATATAAGGGTTAGTTTCTGGGGTGTTTTTTTCCGGTTTTCTGGCCACCACATTAACGGTGAAAAAAGCGTTTTTCTTGCTATTTAACACGGCGCGATGACGGTTAACATATTGCAGCAGTTCGGGTCTATGCTTGCCATAACGAATGCTGGCACCAATCAGCACCTTATCAAAATAAGACAGATTAACTGCCTGCGCTTCTTCCAATGAAACCACGGTTACCATTTGCGTTTCAGCCTGACAGATCTCTTGGATTTGGTCACAAATCGCCTTGGTTTGCCCATCCACTGTCGAATAAATAATTAATGTACGGCTCATCAATTCTTCCAAAAAGTAGGTGTAAATAACACCAATAAAGTAAACACTTCTAAACGACCAAATAGCATCGCGACCACGAGCACCCACTTGGCACCATCGCCGATACTGGCATAATTACTCGCCACCTCACCTAGTCCTGGACCTAAGTTATTTAAGCAAGCCGCGGTAGCACTAAAGGCGGTAATATTATCCAGCCCCAACGCCATCAGTATCAACATACAAACGACAAAAACCAGCGCATAGGCAGAAAAGAACCCCCATACCGCATCGATCACCCGATCAGGTAACGCCTTGCCATTAATTCGAATCGAGAACATGCCACGAGGGTGCACCAAACGCTTAAGTTCGCGCGATCCTTGCAGCAAGAGTAAGATGACTCGCATCACTTTGATACCGCCGGCGGTAGAGCCCCCACAGCCTCCGATAAAGCTAGAAAAAATCAGTAGCATTGGCAAAAATAGCGGCCACATGTGAAAGCTTTCGGTGCCAAAACCTGCAGTGGTGGAAATGGATACCGCTTGAAACAGGGCAAAATCGAAGGTTTCTTCGGGACTATCATAGATCCCTGAATGATAGAGAGTCGCAAAACAGATCAAGGTGAGGGTGAGCTGAACAACCAATAAAGCTTTAAATTCGGCGTCGCGAAAATAGACTTTTAGATTAATGCCACGACGGGTAAATGCCGCAAAATGCAGACTAAAATTTAGTGCAGCAATCAATAAAAACACCACACACACCATGTTAATTGCCGTACTATCGAAGTAGCCCATACTGGCATCATGGGTAGAAAAACCGCCAATCGCAATGGTCGAGAATGAATGACATATCGCATCAAATAGATCCATGCCGGCAAGCCAATAAGCAAATGCACACGCAATGGTCAATGCTAGGTAGATATACCACAATGCTTTTGCCGATTCGGCGATTCTTGGGGTCATCTTACTGTCTTTAACGGGGCCAGGAATTTCAGCGCGATAGAGCTGCATCCCCCCAACACCCAGTACGGGTAAGATGGCAACCGCTAGCACAATGATCCCCATGCCGCCCAACCATTGCAATAGATGGCGGTAAAACAAGATCGCCTTGGGCAGATCATCTAACCCCACCAAAACTGTAGCCCCAGTGGTGGTTAAACCTGAAAAAGACTCAAAGAAGCTGTCTGCAAGAGATAAGTCTGGTTGACTAGAGAAAATAAAGGGCACTGCACCAATCGATCCCAGCACGCCCCAAAATAACACGACCAACAAAAAACCTTCGCGGGTTCGCAGGTCTTTCTTGTGGTGACGATTGGGGTACCAAAGCACGAAGCCGAGCAATAAACTCAGAAAAAAAGCCTGAATAAACGCCGCGCCGCCACCATCCTTGTAGATCACGGCGACGAGCGCTGGGGGAAGTAGCGATAAAGAAAACAGGCCCATCAACAGCCCGGTAATTCTTATGATTGTTCTATATTGCATCTGGGCTTTCTATTAGTCCTTTAGCGGCATCATGCACAATCGGCCATTTTCGCACATATTTAACATGCTGTTGTATAAAATTTATAACCCTAATACGTAACCCAACCAAGGCAATGATCAAAAACCAAGCGCTTTTATCTTTAAAGCTTTAGCGCAGAGCTAATTTGACCATATTTATATTACCCAGAATAATGACAGTTACTCGGTAAACTGCACTTTCAATTGGCCTTGACTGATGGTGGCTAACTCTTGCGCAAATATTTGCTGACGCCCTTTGGGTATCTCAAAATGTAGCTGTACCTTATCTGAAAATATTTTGTCGGTGATCAGCCCTTCACCACGCTCTAAAAAGTGCTCCACATCCTTAAGCTGATGATACTCACACACTAACTGACCGGGATAACGGATTAATTTAAGTTCGGTCTCCAGCTGCGTGAGCCCTTGCTTAATGCCCGCACTATAGGCTCTCACCAATCCACCGACGCCGAGCTTAGTACCACCAAAGTAGCGCACCACTATGGCACCAATCTCACCAACATTGGCCCCTTGTAACGTGGCTAACATCGGCCGTCCAGCACTCCCTGCAGGCTCACCATCATCACTTGAGCCCATCGTTACTGTATTACTGGGGTCAGCGGCGATAAAAGCATAACAATAATGATTAGCTCCAGGATACTCAGCCTTGACGTTAGTAAGCACACACTTCAGAGTTTGTTCAGATGAGCAATGAAACAGTACGGAGATAAAACGACTGTGTTTTATCTCCTGTTCTATCACTAGGCGCTGAGCCGGAATAAGATAACTTTCACTCAACTATTATTAACCCTTAACCGTGAAGACCTAAATTACGGGTCATATTTTCAGTATGATCATGGTGAACAATCACATTATCTTCAATACGGATGCCACCAAATGGACGTAACATAGCCACCTTATCCCAATTAATCTGTTGCTGACGAGTATCCTGCTTTAAGGTGTCGAGTAAGGTATCAATGATGTACAACCCAGGCTCAATGGTTAGCACTTGATTGGCTGCTAATGTGCGCGTGCAGCGTAAAAATGGGTGTGCCTCTGGCGCAGGAATATGAGTACCACGCTCATCATGCAAGAAGCCTCCCATATCATGTACCTGCAATCCAAGCATGTGGCCTAAGCCGTGAGGGAAAAACACACTGGTGATCCCCTGCTCTACCAAGCCCTGCTTATCACCAGTAGCTAAATTGAAATCCAGTAGAATTTGCGCCAATTTATGGTGAGTTTCTATGTGTAGATCAACATATTTTACCCCGGGTCGCATCATGTCGATAATCGCTAGCTGCAGTTGTTCCATCGCCACGATCAGCTCGCCAAAGCGATTTTTTTCAAAGGCGTAGGTGCGAGTAATGTCGGCGGCATAACCATGAAAGTTAGCACCGGCATCAATCAAAAAAGATAAACGCTGAGCAGGCACCTGATGCTCTAGTGCGGTGTAATGTAATATCGCAGCATTTTGGTTAAGTGCCACAATATTGCCATAGGGCATCTCATTTTCACTCTGATCAACCGCATTGAGGTAAGCTTGTTGGATTTGAAACTCGCTGCCGCCACCGTAAAACGCACTCTTAGCAGCCTCATGCCCTTTCACTGCAATTTCATTGGCTTTGCGCATGCAGGCTAGTTCATATTGTGTTTTCGTTGCACGATGATAGTGCAAATAACTCATTACGGCATCGGGATTACGCGATGTAAACCCTAATACTTCGGCAACCTCCAAATGTTCGCCAATATAGGCCCAGTTACCAATATCATTAGGCAAAAAATCGGCTATTTTGTCGGCTTTGGTGAGTAGCTTAACTTCAATTTCACTGGTCCAAAATGCATCAGGAAGGTCAGCCACTTTATGCCAAAAATCCACTGGACGATAAAAAATCAGCTGTGGTTTATCCTTACCATTAACCAATAACCAGCAATGGGGATTATCGATAACGGGTAACCACGCCTTAAAATGTGGATTAACCTTAAACGGGTAATCCATATCGTCTAAAAACTGACGATGAGGCTGACCTGAATGGATCACCAATCCAGACAGTTTTTCCCTCTCTATAATCTCAGCAACGCGATGATTTAACTCAAGGATATGGTCAGGGTAAAGGGTAGCTAAATTTTCCATGTCTATGTTCCTATTATTATTTTATGGCACACGTCTAGATGCTTAACACCTAGGCGTCAGTGGCGGCGACAATATTGACGTCAGTCTAACATAAAGCACAAAATTCAGCCTAACCGAAGAAAATTAAACAACCGTTTAAATTGGGTGTTGAAATTTTCTCGATTTAGACGCACACTGAGCAGCAACTGGTCAAATGATGGCCTGCTGTAAGATAGAGATTTTACCTACGTCATACAAAATCAATAGTAGGTAGTGCTCTTTAAAGCAATAAGGAAGCAAGCAATGATCTACCAAAGTCCTACGATTCAGGTTGAACAACTTGAAGACAATATCGCTCGGCTCTGTTTTAACGCCGCAGGCTCAGTGAACAAATTTGACAGAGAAACCTTAACGTCTCTCGATGCCGCATTAGATGCCATTAAGCAACAGCCAAACCTTAAAGGCTTAATGCTGGCGTCTGGAAAGGATGCATTTATTGTCGGCGCAGATATCACCGAATTTTTAGGTCTGTTCGCACAAGATGATGCCGTACTGCTCAATTGGTTAGAAGAAGCTAACAAGATCTTTAATAAGCTTGAAGATTTGCCCTTCCCAACCATCTCAGCAATCAAAGGCTTTGCATTAGGCGGTGGCTGTGAAACCATTTTAGCAACCGATATGCGCGTGGCTGATACCACGGCTCGCATTGGTCTGCCCGAAACTAAACTGGGTATTATTCCTGGTTTTGGCGGCACGGTACGTCTACCTCGCGTCATTGGCGCAGACAACGCGCTTGAGTGGATCACCACAGGTAAAGATCAACGCCCAGAAGCGGCATTAAAAGTCGGCGCTATCGATGCTGTTGTTGCACCAGAAGCGCTAGAAACCGCAGCGATTCAAATGCTTAACCATGCCATTGCCGAGAAGATTGATTGGCAATCACGTCGTAACCGTAAATTATCTCCACTCACGCTACCTAAGCTTGAAGCAATGATGTCATTTGCCACAGCTAAAGGCATGGTCTTTCAGGTTGCAGGCAAACATTACCCAGCCCCAATGACTGCGGTTGATATAATAGAGCAAGCCGCAGGCGCTAAGCGAGCTGAAGCGCTACAAATCGAACATCAGGCATTTCTTAAACTGGCTAAAACCGAAGTTGCTCAAGCACTTATCGGTATATTCCTTAATGATCAACTCGTTAAAGGAAAGGCAAAGAAAGCTTCTAAGCAAGCTAAACCCGTAAACAGTGCCGCAGTGTTGGGCGCAGGCATCATGGGCGGTGGTATTGCCTATCAAAGTGCCAGCAAAGGCACGCCAATCGTCATGAAAGATATCGCTCAGCCAGCACTTGAACTTGGTTTAGGCGAAGCATCTAAACTACTGACAGCGCAAATCAAACGTGGACGCTCGACTCCAGAGAAGATGGCTGCAGTACTGAATAACATCACTGCCACACTCGATTACAGTGCGGTAAAACAAGCCGATGTTGTTGTTGAAGCCGTTGTTGAGCATCCAAAAGTGAAAGCCACGGTATTGGCTGAAGTCGAAGAGCATGTCAGTGAAGATGCTATTATCGCCTCCAACACATCAACCATCTCAATCAATCTATTGGCTAAGAGCCTTAAGAAACCTGAGCGTTTCTGCGGTATGCATTTCTTTAACCCAGTACACAAGATGCCTTTGGTTGAAGTTATCCGTGGTGAAAATAGTTCAGAAGAGACGATTGCATCCGTTGTGGCTTATGCTGCCAAAATGGGGAAAACCCCTATTGTTGTTAACGACTGCCCAGGCTTCTTCGTGAACCGCGTGCTATTTCCTTATTTTGCCGGCTTTAGTGGCCTACTTGCCGATGGCGCCGATTTTGCGGCTATCGACAAGGTAATGGAAAAGCAGTTTGGTTGGCCAATGGGCCCTGCTTATCTGCTCGACGTAGTAGGTCTAGATACCGGCCACCACGCACAAGCAGTGATGGCTGAAGGTTTCCCCGACAGAATGGGCAAAACCGGTAAAGATGCGATTGATGTAATGTTTGAAGCGCAGCGTTTTGGACAAAAAAATGCCAAAGGTTTCTATCAGTACTCTGTCGATCGCCGTGGTAAGCCAAAGAAAGATATCGATCCTGTAAGTTATGAACTCCTAGGTAATACCTTTGGTGAACTCAAAGAGTTCACCAAAGAGGAAATCATTGCTCGCACTATGATCCCAATGATTATCGAAACAGTACGCTGCCTCGAAGAAGGCATCATTGCCACCCCAGCTGAAGCTGATATGGGGCTGGTTTACGGTCTTGGTTTCCCTCCATTTAGAGGGGGTGTGTTCCGTTACATCGACACCATGAGCGTAGCTAATTTTGTTGCATTAGCCGACAAATATGCTCACCTAGGCGGTCTGTACCAAGTAACAGACAAGATGCGTGAACTTGCTGCCAACAACGGTAGCTACTACCAAGCCTAATCAGCCGGAAGGAATAGAATAATGAAACAAGCAGTTATTGTAGATTGCATCCGTACTCCTATGGGCCGCTCTAAAGCTGGAGTATTTAGAAACGTTCGTGCAGAGACCTTGTCGGCCGAACTAATGAAAGCGTTACTGGTTCGTAACCCACAACTTGACCCTAATACCATTGAAGATGTGATTTGGGGCTGTGTACAGCAAACCTTAGAGCAAGGCTTCAACATCGCGCGTAATGCCGCCCTACTGGCTGGTATTCCTAAGCAAGCGGGCGCTGTCACCATCAACCGTCTTTGTGGTTCATCAATGGAAGCCATGCATCAAGCTGCTCGCGCCATCATGACGGGCATGGGTGATACCTTTATTGTCGGTGGCGTTGAACACATGGGTCACGTGCCGATGAATCACGGTGTCGATTTCCACCCAGGCCTTGCCAACAACGTGGCTAAAGCCTCGGGCATGATGGGGCTAACCGCCGAGATGCTAGGTAAGATGCACGGCATCACCCGCCAGCAGCAAGATGAGTTTGCCGTACGCTCTCATCAACGCGCCTATGCGGCCACCGTTGAAGGACGCTTTGCTAACGAAATCCATGCAATTGAGGGTCACGATGCCAGCGGTGCTCTTGTAAAGGTATACCACGATGAAGTCATTCGTCCTGAAACCACACTAGAATCACTTGCAGGTCTTCGCCCTGTATTTGACCCAGCTAACGGCACAGTAACGGCAGGGACTTCTTCGGCATTGTCTGACGGTGCCTCGGCTATGCTGGTGATGGAAGAAGAGAAAGCGAAAGCGCTTGGTCTACCAATCCGCGCCCGCATTCGCTCTATGGCTGTTGCCGGCTGTGATGCAGCAATCATGGGTTACGGCCCCGTTCCTGCCACACAAAAAGCACTTGCCCGTGCAGGTCTCACCATTAATGACCTTGATGTGATTGAGCTTAACGAAGCCTTCGCAGCACAATCACTACCTTGTGTTAAAGATCTTGGATTGATGGATGTGGTCGACGAAAAGATTAACCTTAACGGTGGTGCGATTGCACTGGGTCACCCATTAGGCTGTTCAGGTACACGTATCTCTACCACCTTAATCAATCTCATGGAAAGTAAGGATGCTAACTTAGGCTTAGCCACAATGTGTATTGGTTTGGGTCAAGGTATCGCAACGGTATTTGAACGCGTTTAACGCCAACTACCCATCACCGTTATAAAAAATCGAGTAGCTAATAGCTTACTCGATTTTTTTTGGCTGTTTCACGTGAAACAGGCTTGAGAAAAGTTCACCGTGATGAGAACAATAGCTGATGAACATTATCGATATTCAACCATTGGTTAGGGTATTTTTGTCGATACTGCATATCGAAAACAAAGACGAGTAACCCAAGGTTCTCAATGCATTGTCGGACAGGCTAAACAACTCAATATTAATCATCTATACCTACAGATAGAAAGTAAAAATGTCGGCCTTTATCACAGTCAAGGTTGGCAAACGATAGCTAAAATTCCTTATCATGCGTTGACACTTTCGGTCATGCACCGACGCCTATAAAGAAAGAGCAATGACACCAGCAACCAAAGCCTTAGATAAAGCCAACATCAGCTACAGCCTTCACGAATATCAACATGAGAGCAACGCCAAAGCGTTTGGTTTAGAGGCTGCAGAAAAACTTAACCTTCCGGTGGAACAGGTCTTTAAAACCTTAGTCGCCCAACTGGACTCAGGTCAATTGGTGGTCGCCATCATCCCTGTCAATGAAAAGCTCAATATGAAGCGTTTGGCTAAAGCCTCTGCAGCCAAAAAAGCAGCCATGGCGCCTGCCGATGTAGTGCAGCGAGCCACAGGATATATATTGGGAGGGGTCAGCCCTATCGGTCAAAAAAAACGTCTCGTCACTTTTATTCATCAAAGTGCAGAAAAACTCGAACGCTGTTATGTCAGTGGTGGGCGTCGCGGCTTAGATATTGGCATCACACCACAAGATCTTATTCGCGCGACGAACGGTAAATATGCTTGGTTAACCGATAGTGACCCACTCGAGTAAACCATATAAACAAGTTGTTTCACGTGAAACAACCCCTCTTGAGTTCACAAAACCGTGCCCACATCTTGGCTTAGTCATGCCGCTAGCGTAATATTAGCTGCTTCTGTTTAAAGTGATTTTTTTCATCTTCTAAGGTTGAATATATGAGTAATCCATTTTCAGACGCCCAACACCAACTCGATGCCATGGGACTTCGCTGCCCAGAACCAGTCATGATGGTTAGAAAGTCAGTCCGAAATATGAATGATGGCGAGACCTTATTGGTCATTGCAGATGATCCGGCAACCACCCGGGATATCCCCAGCTTTTGTGAATTTATGGACCATACCTTAATAGCCAGTAACACCGAAGCCGTACCATACCAATATCTGATAAAAAAAGGCTTATAGCCCATAAGAGTTTGCCCTTTAGTAACACTTGCCAGCTGAGTCGAGCACAGTTTACACTGAGTGATAGTCATCAAAAGGACGGATAAATGGCAATTTTACAAGGCATTAGCTATAAAGTGGTCAAGCGCGGCCCAATGTTAGAAACCTCAACCGCATTGGTCACTACGAGCAGCGGCGTTGCCCAAGATATTTTTGGTAAACCAGGCAACAGACAAGTCACAGTGCTCTCATTCGAACAATGGGAGCAGACTCTGCAAATCACTTAACGCTCAACTACCATGGACAACCCGCAGAACCAATTTACTGGTCGAAGGTGTCAGCTTTGGGCCGCAAGATGTCGGTAAAATTATGCATGTTGGAGATCTACAGCTTCTCGTTACAGGTGAAACCGATCCCTGCAGAAAGATGCAAGCAGCCTTCCCAGGCTTAGAGAAAGCATTAACTCCAGATTGGCGTGGTGGCGTCACCTGCAAAGTGCTCAATGACGCTACCATAGATATTGGTAATAAAGTGCATTTTAGTGAACAGCTGCAATTACTTTAATCGACGCCACACCTTTATTACCTCAGAACTAGCCACTGACGCAAGTGGCTTACATTCACTCTAGACTCTATTTCGCCATCTCAAATACCATTCATTTTCTGTCACATAAATTGGGTGTTACTGTTAACCAATTTATGCGATAACTATTATTTATAAGACTGTATTTAATATAACTGCATCGATAAAACTGACAGTACAGTGATATAAAATGTCGCCAGCACATAATTTTGCAGCTATACACATTTCACCATCAATAAGTAAAAACTAGCGATACTCGGCACAACGCATGCCTATGGAAACAATAACAACTAGACGGATATAATAATGCTAACACAACAAATTAAGCCCTTATGTGCAGTAATAGCACTCACACTAAGCCCCCAGATAATTGCACAAGAAACCACTCAAGATACCACCACTTGGCAAGTTAATGCTCCTGCAAACGCTCCCCTTCAACAAGTCAAAATCGACGTGTCTGAGGGCTCCTGGATGAACGTCAGTGTCAGCCCTGATGGCAAAACCATAGTGTTTGATCTATTGGGCGATATCTACCAAATACCAATCGAAGGTGGCGAAGCAAAAGCTCTCGCTAAAGGCATCGCCTGGCAGATGCAGCCCGTTTATAGCCCTGATGGTAAATCCATTGCATTTACCTCAGATGAAGATGGTGGCGACAATATATGGATTATGGATGCCGATGGCAGCAACCCTCGCCCCGTGACAAAAGAGACATTCCGCTTACTCAACAGCCCAGCTTGGAGCCCAGATTCACAGTACCTTATCGCGCGTAAGCATTTCACCGGCAGCCGTAGCTTAGGTGCTGGCGAAGTGTGGCTTTATCATGTTGCCGGTGGCGATGGTGTAAAACTCACAGAGCGCCCTAACGAACAAAAAGATCTGGGCGAACCCGCTTATTCGCCGGATGGCCGTTACGCTTACTTTAGCCAAGATGCGACACCAGGAAAAACCTTCCACTACTCAAAAGACTCAGTCAAGGGTATCTATAAGATTAAGCGCTACGACACTCAAACGGGTGACATTGAGGTGCTCATCGAAGGCACTGGTGGTGCGATACGTCCAACCCCAAGCCCGGATGGAAGCAAGCTCGCCTTCATTAAACGTGATGGATTTCAGTCATCGCTTTATCTGCTCGATTTGAAGTCTGGTAAAAAAACCAAACTATACGACAAACTCGACCGCGACATGCAGGAGACCTGGGCTATTCACGGCGTATATCCAACAATGAGCTGGACCGCCGATAATGAAGAACTTGTGTTCTGGGCCGGTGGCAAAATTAACCGCCTAAAGGTAGCAGATAAGCAAGTTAAGCAGATCCCCTTCTCGGTTAAAACAGAACTTGCGATACAACCCTCGGTACGCTTTAAGCAGAACATCGACAAGGATATCTTCGATGTCAAAATGCTGCGCATGGCACAGGTATCTCCCGATGGAAAGAAAGTGGTCTATGAAGCCCTAGGTAAGTTATGGGTTAAAACTTTACCTGATGGCAAGGTCACTCGACTCACTAAGCTTGATGCAGACCTGCGAGAGCTATTCCCGCAATGGTCTCGCGACGGCCAGCTGATAGTCTTCACCACTTGGGATGATGACAAGCAAGGCAGTGTCCGCGTTATCAGTGCTCGTGGCGGCAAAGCCAAAATACTCACCCAGGAACCGGGCAAATATGTTGAGCCCACCTTTTCGCCAGATGGCGAGTTAGTGGTTTACCGTAAAGCCAAAGGTGGCAATATCACGCCAAGGACTTGGTCTCAGGAACCCGGCCTATACGTAGTCGACATCAAAGGTAAAGCCAACAGCAAAATAACCCCAGATGGCTATCAGCCTCAGTTTGGCGCAGAGTCAGACCGAGTCTTCTTTTTAGACCACGGCGAGACGCCACAGCTGTCTTCAATTAATCTGCATGGATTCCAAAAGCGGGTGCATTACACTAGTAAGCACGCTACAGAATTTAGGGTCTCACCGGACGGCAAACAACTCGCGTTTGCTGAGCGCTTTAAAGTCTGGGTCACCCCATTCGCTAAACATGGCGAAACCATAGATATCGGCCCGAAAGCCAGCAACCTGCCCGTTACCCAATTAAGCGTGCGTGCAGGTGAGAGCATCAGCTGGAACAGCAACAGCGATCAGCTTTACTGGACTCTGGGCCCAGAACTGTATCAAGTTAACGTCGATAGCAGCTACACCGCAGCAGAGAAAAGCGCCAAATCAGAGAGCAGCGAACCTAAGATCACAGATATCGGCTTTAGCAAGAAAGCGGATGTTCCACGTGGAACTATCGCCTTTATTGGTGGCCAAGTGATCACCATGGAAGATGATAAGGTTATCGATAACGGCATAGTGATAATCAAAGACAACAAGATTGTCGCTGTAGGTGATGCAACAACCCAGATCCCTGCTGGTGCAGAGGTTATCGACATCAAAGGCAAAACATTGATGCCAGGTCTATTTGATGCACACGCTCACGGATCACAAGGTGAAAGTGAAATTATCCCGCAGCAAAACTGGGAGCTTTATGCCAACTTGTCGCTCGGTGTCACTGCCATCCATGATCCCTCTAACGACACTACCGAGATCTTTGCCGCTTCAGAGCAACAGAAGGCAGGCAATATCGCCGGACCACGTATCTTCTCTACGGGCACTATCCTGTATGGAGCCAATGCTCCGGGATATACCTCGCATATCGATTCACTCGACGATGCCAAGTTTCACTTAGAACGGCTCAAAAAAGTGGGGGCATTTAGCGTCAAGAGCTATAACCAACCGCGTCGTAACCAGCGTCAACAAGTGATTGCCGCAGCGCGAGAATTGGAAATGATGGTGGTTCCAGAAGGTGGCAGCTTACTACAACATAATCTCACCATGATCGCCGATGGCCACTCAACCGTTGAGCACTCGCTACCAGCTGGGGCCATTTACAACGATATCAAACAATTCTGGAGCCAAACCGACGTTCATTACACCCCGACTCTAGTGGTTGCCTATGGCGGTATCTCAGGCGAAAACTATTGGTATGATAAGACAGATGTGTGGTCTCACCCTCGCCTCTCTAAATATGTACCTAGTGATCTTTTACAGGCCCGTTCAATGCGCAGACCTACCGCACCCGATGCACACTATAACCATTTCAATGTTGCACGCGTCGCCAATGAGCTAAATGAACTCGGTGTAAAGCCTAATATTGGTGCCCACGGACAACGAGAAGGGTTGGCCGCGCATTGGGAGATGTGGATGTTCGCCCAAGGTGGCATGAGCAATATGGAAGTGTTAAAAACGGCAACTATTAATCCTGCCACCACCTTTGGCATGGAGCAGCAATTGGGTTCCATCAAAGCGGGTAAGCTTGCTGACTTGATCATCATCGATGGCAATCCGCTCGATGACATCCGGGTCACCGACCGAGTAACTTATACTATGGTCAACGGCAAACTTTACAACGCTGAAACCATGGACCAGCTCAATGGTGATAAAACCAAACGCAAACCATTTTTCTTCGAACTTTAATCAATTTTCAATTTTAAAATCTGCCGGAGTTTAGCCGCAAATTTTAATTTCATGAAAATTTCAAAATGAAGTAAAAATCCCATTCAGGCGTTTAAAAAGGGTGTTCCACGTGGAACACCCTTTTTAATACCATATTAAAATGCAATCAATATTCGATTTACATAACTTTAGCGATAACAAATATAACAATGGAATCATCCACCCCACTCTTCTCGAAATCATTTATCTGGCTGTTGATAACAACAGCAATCGACTAGATGATCATTTACCATGCCTACCGCTTGCATAAAGGCGTAGCAAATTGTCGGCCCGACAAAGTTGAAACCGAGCTTTTTAAGCGCCTTTGACATAGCTTCAGACTCAGGCGTTTGTGCAGGTACTTGCGCTAAAGAAGTGAAATGATTAACCCTAGGTTTTCCATCGACAAAACTCCATAAAAATGTCGAAAAATCATTACCCTGCTCTACATATGCCAAATAGCCTTTAGCATTTTTTATAATCGAATTCACCTTTAAACGATTACGCACAATACCGGGGTTTTGCAACAAGACCTCCACTTTTTGCTCATCAAAGGTGGCAATGATTTTAGGATCGAAATTAGCAAAGGCCGCCTCATAATTTTGCTGTTTCTTCAAAATGGTGAGCCAAGACAAGCCCGCTTGTTGGCCATCTAAGCAGAGCTTAGCAAACAGTTCTTGGCTATCGTAAACAGGCTTTCCCCATACATCATCATGATAAGCCTGATATAAAGGGTCATCACTCACCCAGCCACAACGCGTTATAGGCATGACATTTTTCTCAATTTTCCCAAGTTAAGATAAAAAATAACCTACATAAGCCGTTTTCAACAAGGTATAATCGAAACCATTTTCTATCACCAGCTGACAGTAGTAGACATGACGACGAAACACGACGTAAAAACATTCCAGGGATTTATCTTAACCCTGCAAGAATACTGGGCGCAGCAAGGTTGCGCTATCGTTCAACCGCTGGACATGGAAGTAGGTGCGGGTACATTCCACCCTATGACTTTCTTGCGTTCATTAGGCCCAGAACCAATGAGCAGCGCCTATGTCCAGCCATGTCGCCGTCCAACCGATGGCCGTTATGGTGAAAACCCTAACCGCCTGCAACACTACTACCAGTTTCAAGTAGTCTTAAAACCTTCACCAAGCAATATTCAAGAGCTTTATTTGGGGTCACTTGAAGCGTTAGGTGTCGATATGGGTATCCACGATGTGCGCTTCGTTGAAGACAACTGGGAATCACCCACGCTCGGTGCTTGGGGACTGGGTTGGGAAGTCTGGCTAAATGGTATGGAAGTGTCTCAGTTCACTTACTTCCAACAAGTAGGCGGCCTAGAGTGTAGCCCTGTAACTGGCGAGATCACCTATGGTTTAGAACGTCTAGCCATGTACATTCAAGAGGTTGATAGCGTTTATGATCTTGTTTGGACTGATGGCCCAATGGGCAAGATTATGTATGGTGATGTTTTCCACCAAAATGAAGTTGAACAGTCTACCTACAACTTTGAACACGCCAACGTAGAAGTGCTTTTCAAGCAGTTCGATGACTGCGAAAAAGCCTGTAACCATTTGCTATCACTTGAAACACCGCTGCCACTACCCGCTTATGAGCAAGTAATGAAAGCCTCGCACGCTTTTAACTTACTCGATGCTCGCCATGCTATTTCGGTTACCGAACGTCAGCGTTATATTTTACGCGTTCGTACTATGGCAAAAGCGGTTGCAGAATCCTATTACCAAGCCCGTGAAGCGCTTGGTTTCCCAATGTGTAAGTAGAGGGTTATAAAGATGAAATTTGAAAACTTACTCATTGAAGTAGGCACCGAAGAGTTACCACCAAAAGCACTACGTAACTTAGCAGAATCATTTTTAGCTAACTTCACCGAAGAGCTAAATAAAGCAGAGCTGGGCTTTGAATCAGCAACTTGGTATGCAGCTCCTCGTCGTTTAGCCATCAATGTTAAGCAACTGGTATTGGCGCAAGCCGATAAAGTGGTAGAAAAACGTGGTCCTGCAATTGCGCAAGCATTCGATGCCGATGGCAACCCAACTAAAGCCGCAATGGGCTGGGCTCGTGGTAACGGCATTACCGTTGAACAAGCCGAACGTCTTAAAACGGATAAAGGCGAGTGGTTATTGCATCAAGCTAAAGTAGTTGGTGTAGAAACAAAGTCACTTATCTCAGATATGGCCCAGCGCGCACTAGACAAGCTACCTATCCCTAAACCTATGCGTTGGGGCAGCAACAAGACACAATTTATCCGCCCAGTGCACACAGTGACTATGCTAATGGGTAGCGAGCTAATTGAAGGCGAATTACTGGGCATAAAATCTGCTCGCACCATACGCGGTCATCGCTTTATGGGTGTAGACACCTTAGAGCTAGACCATGCAGACAACTACCTCAGCGCGCTTAAAGAGCAAGGTAAGGTGTTAGCCGATTACGCTGAGCGTAAAGCGATCATTAAAGCGGGCGCCGAAGCTGCTGCCGCTAAAATCGGTGGCGTGGCCGATCTTGAAGATGACCTACTCGAAGAAGTGACTTCACTGGTTGAATGGCCAGTTGTATTGACCGCCAACTTCGAAGAGAAATTCCTCGACGTACCAGCCGAAGCCTTGGTTTACACCATGAAAGGCGACCAAAAATACTTCCCAGTATTTGATAAATCTGGCGCACTACTACCCAACTTTATTTTCGTCACTAACATCGAATCTAAAGATCCGGCGCAGATTATCTCAGGTAACGAAAAAGTGGTTCGTCCGCGTCTTGCCGACGCAGAGTTCTTCTTCGAAACCGACAAAAAACAGTCGCTCGAGTCTCGTCTTGCTAGCCTTGAAACCGTGGTATTCCAAAAGCAGTTGGGCACCATCAAGCAGCGCGTCGAACGCATTTCAGCTTTAGCAGGCTTCATCGCTAATGGTATCGATGCCAACAGCAAGGATGCCGCCCGTGCTGGTCTATTGTCTAAATCAGACTTGATGACCAACATGGTGATGGAGTTCACCGATCTACAAGGCACCATGGGCATGCACTATGCACGTCTAGATGGTGAAACCGATGCGGTAGCAGTCGCACTTGCGGAGCAATACAAGCCTAAGTTTTCTGGCGATACCGTGCCAACCGCACCTATCTCTATCTGCGTAGCATTAGCAGAGAAGCTAGATACCTTAGTGGGTATCTTTGGTATTGGCCAAGCACCAAAAGGCGCAGCCGATCCATTCGCCCTTCGCCGCGCCGCCATTGGTGTGCTGCGTATCTGTTTAGAGAACAACTTACCGCTTGATTTGGTTGATCTGATTGCAAAAGCACAAGAGCTTCATGGTGAAAACCTCAGCAATGACAAAGTCGCCGAACAGGTACTTGAGTTCTTTATGGGCCGCTTCCGCGCTTGGTATCAAGATCAAGGTGTGAGTGTCGATGTGATCTTGGCCGTGCTTGCACGTCGCCCTACTTCACCAGCCGATTTTGAAAGCCGTATCAAAGCGGTTGCTCACTTTAGAACCCTTGAGCAAGCGCAAGCACTCGCTGCAGCCAATAAGCGTGTATCTAACATCCTAGCGAAAGTTGAAGGTGAGCTTCCAGCCACTATCGACGCTAACTTGTTAGTTGAAGGCGCCGAAAAAGCTCTAGCCGCTAAGCTTAATGAACTTCAACCTCAGCTAGCGCCGCTGTTTGCTGCAGCTAACTATCAAGAAGCCCTGTCACTGCTGGCCAACCTACGTGAAAGCGTGGATACCTTCTTTGAAGATGTGATGGTGATGGCCGATGATGAAGCGCTGAAGAACAACCGCCTAGCCTTGCTATCGAGCCTACGCGAGCAGTTCTTACACGCAGCTGACATTTCGTTACTGCAGTAAGCATTAATTTTGCTAATAAAAACGCACCCTTAGTGGTGCGTTTTTTTATGACCGAGGATAATAATCCCACTCATTTTAGTGCAATGCTTGAGCGACGATACAAAGCCAAGTTAGACTTAACCCTATCGTTCCCACAACTAGGTCTAAAGCGCCATGGTATCTGAAAGTATCATCTATCCTCTAGGTGAAAACGCCTTGGTGTTAGACCCTGCGCCGCGAGCTACAATCGATTTTGCCCTGCAAAACAAACTTTGCTGGATAGCAGATAGCTGCCGAAATATCACCGGTGTGCTCAATGCCGTCCCAGGAATGAATAACCTCACCCTCTATTTTGATAACGCCGAACGGCTTAAATCTGGCGAAGCGATACTACAACAACTATGGGATGAGGCGGCGCAGCATTCATTGGCGCAACGACATATCGAAATTCCCGTGGTATACGGTGGTGAATATGGCCCCGATATCAACAATGTCGCCAATGCCCACCAGCTGAGTGTCGAAGAGGTCATTCGCCAACACAGTAGCGCCAAATACCAAGTGTTTTTCATTGGGTTTCAACCCGGTTTTGCCTACCTCGATGGCTTGCCAGCCTCATTACATACCCCAAGATTATCAACGCCTCGGCTGCAAGTACCCGCAGGTTCAGTCGGCATAGGTGGAGAACAAACGGGGATCTATCCAAGTCAAAGCCCTGGAGGCTGGCAACTTATCGGTCAAACCCACCTTAAGTTGTTTAATCCTCATCACTCCTCACCTAGCCTATTACAACCTGGTGATATCGTTACTTTCGTTGCCACTCGGTCATTTACATCATGATCCATATTGAGCAAGCAAACAGCCATATTACGATCCAAGATCTAGGCCGCGCTGAAGTCGCCCATTTAGGCATTCCTATTGGCGGCGCAATAGATAAACAAGCATTACTCCTCGCGAATCGTTTAGTGGCAAACCCCGACAACTGTGCAGCATTAGAATTTAGCGCGAGTGAATTTACGCTCCGCTTTGAAACTGACACTTGGGTCGCCCTATGTGGCGGGTACTTCGATGCCAGCATCAATAATAGACCCCTATGGAATGGCTGGCGTGGCAAGGTAAATAAAGGTGAGTCACTGCATGTTCGCGGCCCGAAACAAGGGATGTACGGCTACCTTGCCATCATGGGAGGTATAGATTGTGAGACGGTTTTAAAGGGTAAAGGCACCGACATCACCAACCAGTTTGGCGGACATCAAGGGCGCTACCTTGAAGCGGGGGATCGCTTGAACATCGGCGTGACAGCCTTCGGTAACTTCAGTCGTCCAATTGGCGCGGTACAACGGGCCAACGACGGTATCCTAAGAGCCCTTCCCGGCCCCGAATTACTGCTATTTAGTCCATCCAGTAAAAAAGCCTTTTGGCATACGTCTTGGAAAGTCTCCAATCAAAGCAACCGCATGGGGACTCGGCTGAATGGTCAACCCCTTACAACCGAAACCGACATGAGCTTACGCTCACACGGCGTAATGCCAGGGGTGGTACAAGTTCCACCGAATGGCCAACCTATTGTATTGATGGCAGATGCGCAAACCACTGGCGGATATCCTAGAATTGCCTGCGTGATAGCAGCCGATTTATGGAAAGTAGCGCAAATGAGGCCGGGACTTGGGTTGATATTCCAACATATCAGCCCAAGTCAGGCACAAAGTGCCAACTATGAATGGCAGCAGTATCATTATCGTTTAGCAAAGGCAATGGATGGCAGTTAACACAAAGCAAGCTGAGCGGCGTTATCCAATCGATCTCAACGCCGATTTGGGTGAGGGAGGCGCACACGATGCAGCGTTATTGCACATCATCACCAGCGCAAACATCGCCTGTGGAGGCCACGCAGGCGATCAAGCCTCCATGCGCCAAACGGTAACACTGGCTAAGCAATGTAATGTGCTAATTGGCGCCCATCCGAGTTATCCAGACAGAGTAAACTTTGGCCGTCAAACCATGGAGCTAAGCGAGAATGAGCTGTTGGACTCGCTATATAATCAAATCATCACTTTAAAGCAAATTTGCGACGCCTTAGCGGTAAAACTACATCATGTTAAGCCTCATGGCGCGCTATACAATCAAGCGGCTGAAAACAGCGGTTTGGGGCAAATCATTATCGATGCGATAAAGCGCGTCGATCCAAACTTAAAACTGATGATGCTAGCGGGTAGCTCACTAGTCCAGCAAGCGTGTGAGCAAGGTATCGACGTTATTGAAGAAGCCTTTGCCGACAGGGCTTATTTAGCCAGCGGCGCTTTGGCATCACGCAGCCTTGCCGGCGCCGTCATCGAAGACGCGCAAACGGCGATGAAACAAGTTGAGCATATTATCAATGATCAGCCTATTACCACGTTAGATGCTAAATCGGTCATCATAAAGGCGAGTAGTATTTGTCTACATGGCGACAATGACCATGCACTCGCTTTCGCTAAGCTTATTAGTCAACACCTATCCCAATCAACATAAGCTGCGAGCTTTATTTCACTCGCGCTCTGGTGAGTCATAGGGCATGGATGAGAGCCAACGTGTCCCACTTCCAACTCATTCTTTATCACCATCATCAGTCAAAAATGAGCAACAAAAAAGCCCCAGATCTCTCTGAGGCTTTTGCCAGAACTTAATGGTCAATAAGACTTACACGTCTAAGTTAGCCACATTAAGTGCGTTGGACTCGATAAATTCGCGACGCGGCTCAACCTGATCACCCATCAAACAGGTAAATAGCTGATCGGCGCCAATGGCATCTTCGATAGTCACTCGAAGCATACGACGCGACTCAGGATCCATTGTGGTTTCCCACAGCTGCTCAGGGTTCATCTCACCCAAACCTTTATAGCGTTGGATATAGAGACCACGCTTTGAATCGCCCATCAACCAATCTAAGGCTTCAACGAAAGAGCTGATCTCTTTAGTACGCTCACCGCGTTTAACGTAGCCACCCTCTTCAATCAAACCGTCAAGAGCATCGGCCAGTTTCGCCATACGCAGATAATCGCTTGAATGCAGGAAGTCATACGAGAACAGGTAATGGGCGTCGATACCATGCTTACGAATAGTGATCTGCGGCAGATACACTTTACGCTCAGGATCAAACACAGCTTCGCCGCTAAAGATAAACCCACCAGACTCGGCTTCTTTTAGCGCAGCCACATAAGTGTCGCACCATTGCTTAACTTTGGCTTCATCGGCTAACAGTTCGTCAGTTAACGGAGCTTGATACAGCATGCGCTCGGTCAGCATCAATGGAAAACGCTTTTCAAGACGATCGAAAATTTGCTCAACTTCGCGATATTGATAAACCAGCTTCTCTAATGGCGCACCCAACATTGCCGGCGCATCTTTCGATGGGTGAATTTCCCCCCCATCCAAAGCTAGGTTAGTCAGGTATTCGGTTAACGCCGGATCGTCTTTTAGGTACTGCTCTTGCTTACCTTTTTTCACTTTGTACAGTGGTGGCTGGGCAATATACACATAACCACGCTCGATAAGCTCAGGCATTTGACGGAAGAAGAAGGTCAACAGCAAGGTACGAATGTGCGAGCCGTCGACATCAGCATCGGTCATGATAACGATGTTGTGATAACGGGTCTTATCTGGATCGTATTCATCACGGCCAATACCACAACCTAATGCAGTGATCAGCGTGGCCACTTCTTGTGACGACAACATCTTGTCGAAACGCGCCTTCTCTACGTTAAGGATTTTACCCTTTAGTGGCAGAATCGCTTGGTTCTTACGGTTACGCCCCTGCTTGGCGCTACCGCCAGCAGAGTCCCCTTCCACTATGTATATTTCAGAAAGCGCAGGGTCTTTCTCTTGGCAGTCAGCCAGTTTACCTGGCAAACCACCTAAATCTAATGCACCTTTACGACGAGTCATTTCACGGGCTTTACGCGCCGCTTCACGAGCACGAGCGGCATCGATAATCTTACCAACAATGAGCTTAGCTTCGTTTGGATGCTCCATTAAGTAATCACTTAACTGCTCACCCATGGTTTGCTCTACCGCAGTTTTCACTTCACTTGAAACCAATTTATCTTTAGTTTGTGAGCTAAACTTAGGATCAGGCACTTTAACCGAAATCACTGCCGTCAAACCTTCACGAGCATCGTCACCGGTGGCGCTGGTTTTACCCTTTTTATTGAATCCTTCACGATCCATATACGCATTCAGGTTACGGGTCAATGCACTACGGAAACCCGCTAAGTGAGTACCACCATCGCGCTGAGGAATGTTGTTGGTAAAACAGAAGATGTTTTCTTGGAAGCCATCGTTCCACTGCATCGCCACTTCAACGGTAATACCATCCTCGCGCTCTTGGATAAAGTGAAATACTTCTTTGTTTACTGGCGTCTTATTAACGTTTAAGTAGTCAACAAAGGCACTAATACCGCCTTCATACTTGAAGAACTCATCACGGTTATCACGCTCATCAACAAGGTGAATACCGACACCAGAGTTAAGGAATGACAACTCACGTACACGCTTAGCCAGAATATCAAAATGGAATTCAACGTCGGTGAAGGTTTCTTTACTTGGCCAAAAACGGATTTCGGTACCCGTTGTGGTGGCTTCTCCCACTTCAGCTATCGGTGCGTCAGGTACACCATGGGTATAGAACTGTTCATATACTTTACCGTCACGACGAATGGTCATTTGCAGCTTTTCAGACAGCGCGTTAACCACTGAAACACCTACACCGTGGAGACCACCAGACACTTTGTAAGAGTTATCATCAAACTTACCACCGGCGTGCAAAACCGTCATAATTACTTCGGCAGCAGATACCCCCTCTTCCTCATGGATAGAGACAGGAATACCGCGGCCATCATCTTTAACCGATACCGAGCCATCAGAATGGATTTTGATGGTGACATCACTACAATAGCCAGCAAGTGCTTCATCGATAGAGTTATCGACCACTTCGAATACCATGTGATGTAGACCTGTGCCATCATCGGTATCACCAATGTACATTCCCGGTCTCTTACGTACCGCATCAAGGCCTTTTAAAACCTTAATACTCGAAGAATCATAACTATTCTCTGACATATTATTCTCTCGTCGGTTATTCAATTACCGTTACACACCCTTGTTCCACATGGAACACCTTTACCGGCGGTGTGTTTAACGAATCCACTATTGCCGCAGGCTCGATTGCCGTCACAAACACTTGTGCCCCGGTATCGCATAGCTGCTGCAACAACAGTTGCCTGTGTCTTGCATCCAGTTCCGATGGAAGATCATCCACCAGATAAATACTGTTTTTATCGATTTGTTGTTTTAGCAGCTTGCCCTGTGCAATGCGCAGCGCACACACTAACAATTTCAGTTGACCTCTAGATAATGCATCCTGCACCGGCAAAGTGCCCACACGCAGTCTTAAGTCCGCTTTATGGGGCCCACTCGCAGTGTGTCCCGCCGCTAAATCTCTGGGATATTGTGCCTGCAATAGCGCCTGATAATCGGTTTTGCTATCCCAACCTCGAGTAAAGGAAACTTTAACATCTATCTGAGGTAAAAACTCTTCGATTATACCCTTAAGTCGTTCATTTAACGAGCCTACATATTGCTTTCGTATCTCGGTGACGATTTCGGCATAACGCACCAGTTCTTTGTCCCAAAACTGGATTTGCCGATAGTCAATCTGGTTTTTAAGCAACTGATTTCTATGCTTTAAAATACGTCTGACATTCGCCCATGCACTGTGGAAGTTTTTGTCGGTATGAAAGGCTCCCCAGTCGATAAACTGTCGCCGCGCTTTGGGGCCTTCAAAAAGCAGTGAAAAACTCTCAGGAGTGATCACCTGAATAGGTAAAGTTTCGGCCAAGGTCGATAATCTTTTGACCTTATCGCCATTAATTTTAACCTCGGTATCACCGGAGCGAAAACGGCGTAAGCCAATTTTGTGTTGTTGATCGCCGAGGCTTAGATTAGCAAACAGCGTGAGCTTATCTTCGCTGTTTTGAATGACACGCTGCGACAGATGACTGCGGAACGAACGCCCCATCCCCAGAAAGTAAATCGCTTCTAAGATGCTGGTCTTGCCGCTACCGTTTTGACCATAGATAAGATTTAAGCCATCGCCTAACTGCAACTGCGCGCTAGTGATGTTACGGAAAGCGTCGATATGAAGCCGAGTTAAACTCATTAAATACTCAATTGATCAACCAGACGGGTAAAACAAACGCCACCCAAAAGTGGCGTTACCTGTTGCGTTACAGACGCATTGGCATCACAACATACATAGAATCTTCTTCAATATGGTTTTCAATCAAGGCGCTGGAGTTGCCATCGATTAGGGTGATACGCACATCATCGGAAGGTAGGTTGTTTAAAACATCCAATAAATAACTGACGTTAAAGCCAATTTCTAGCGGAGTATTGTCATATTCGATATCTAAGATCTCTTCCGCTTCTTCCTGCTCGGGATTATTAGCGGTGATCTTAATTAAATTTTGTTCTAGCTGAACCCGCACCCCGCGAAACTTCTCATTCGACAAAATAGAGGCGCGTAGCAAGGCTTGCTTTAATTGATGACGACTGGCAATCACTACCTTATCACCGCCTTTAGGCAGTACTCGGCGGTAATCAGGAAAACGCCCATCGACAAGTTTACTGGTAAATACCGCGCTTTGAGTGATAGCACGGATGGCATTGTCACCAATGGCGATGGTGACATCGAGATCTTCACCTTCAAATAAACGTTGCAGCTCTAACACACCTTTACGCGGCACAATGACCTGCTTTTCAGGTAATGAATCGGCTAAGGTGCGATGACTCAACGCCAGACGATGCCCATCGGTTGCAACGGCTCTGAGCACATTGCCTTCGGTTTCTAACAACAAACCATTAAGGTAATAACGCACATCTTGGTTAGCCATCGAAAACTGGGTTGCATCGATGAGCGACTTTAAGGTGCCTTGCTTGAGGGTAAACTCGATATCCGCCTGAAAGGCGTCAACATTGGGATATTCTTCAGCAGGCAGAGTCGCTAAAGTAAAACGACTGCGGCCAGAGCGAAGCAACAGGCGGTTTTCCTGTTGCTCTATTTTAAGTTCGACTTGATCAGGAAGTGATTTAACAATATCGAGAAATTTCTTAGCCGGGACGGTCGTCCGCCCCTCAATGACCTCACCCTCAAGCTGTGCTTGGCCAACCAACTCTACCTCTAAATCGGTGCCGGTCAGTTTAAGTGAGTGACCACTTACTTCAACTAAAAGGTTTGCCAGAATAGGCAAGTTATGTCGTCTCTCCACCGCTCCACTAACCAGTTGAAGTGGCTTTAATAGGGCATCCCTATCAATTGAAAATTTCATGTGTTTCAATTTCCCTGATTTTATGAAGATAACGTACGGATCAAGTTAGCATAATCTTCTTTAATGTCATGACTTTCTTCACGTAGCTGTGCGATTTTGCGACACGCATGCAATACGGTAGTGTGGTCACGACCACCAAACGCATCACCAATCTCAGGTAAGCTTTGGTTAGTTAACTCTTTCGACAGTGCCATTGCCATCTGTCGTGGGCGTGCCACGCTACGTGAACGACGCTTAGACAGCATATCGGCCATCTTGATCTTGTAATATTCAGCAACGGTTTTCTGAATATTGTCTATAGTGACCAATTTTTCTTGCAGAGCCAAGAGATCTCTTAACGCTTCACGCACAAAATCGATGGTGATCGGCCGACCGGTAAAGTTTGCGTTAGCGATAACACGGTTCAATGCGCCTTCAAGTTCACGTACGTTGGAGCGTAAGCGTTTAGCAATAAAGAATGCCACTTCATCAGGAAGGTTAATCCCGCTTTCTTGTGCCTTACGCATCAAAATTGCAACACGAGTTTCTAACTCTGGTGGTTCAATCGCCACGGTTAAGCCCCAGCCAAAGCGCGACTTAAGACGATCCTCAACGCCGTCTATCTCTTTAGGATAACGATCAGAGGTCAAAATGATCTGATGATTTCCCTCAAGCAAGGCATTAAAGGTATGGAAAAACTCTTCTTGTGATCTGTCTTTATTAGCAAAAAACTGAATATCATCGATAAACAGCGCATCCACACTGCGGTAGTAGCGCTTAAACTCTTCAATCGCATTATTTTGTAACGCTTTAACCATATCCTGAACAAAGCGCTCAGAATGCATGTAAACCACTTTGGCGTTGGGATTATTCTTGATAATGCCATTACCCACAGCATGCAGTAAATGCGTCTTACCTAAACCGGTACCACCGTATAAAAACAGTGGGTTATAGGCGCCACCTGGGTTTTCAGACACCTGCAATGCAGCCGCTTTACCCAGTTGGTTCGACTTACCTTCAACGAAGTTTTCGAACTGATAGGTTGGATTGATGTTGCTACGATGATTGGTCATCGTTGACGGTTCATTGGTGTTGAACGACGGCTTACCAGGGGACTTATTGGCCGACGGTATCGTGGCACTCTTTACTGAAGCGGTCGGTCGAACCGGCTGGCTCGCTGGACGGCTACCAATATCGAAACGCAACTTAGGCGCATTACTGCCCATTTGCTCAGTAAAGAATTGATTAATGGTATTAAGGTACTTGTCTCTTACCCAATCGAGAACAAACCGATTCGGTGCGTACAGCACTAGAGTATCCCCGTCCATTTCGGCTTGTAACGGTCTGATCCACATACTGAATTGCTGAGCCGAAAGCTCGTCTTGTAGTCGTCCGATACATTGCTGCCAAAGTGAAACCGCCAC